>NZ_FOGI01000021.1 GCF_900111175.1 Actinokineospora terrae | reverse complement strand
TTGGCACCAGCGACTCCGAGGAGCGTTGTTCGGCCAACGCCTGGGAGGGGCACGTTGGGGCCAACGTCTGTGAGGGCCGGGTGGGGGCCAACGTTGTTTAAGGGCATGTCGAGGACCGTCGTCTGTGAAGGGCGGGTAGGGGACATGCAGTCGTGTGACTGATGCGGGGACCTGGGGGGTGTCGACAGGCTCTAGGGCATGACCAACGCACATGACACCGAGCAGGTTGAGCGGGCTAACGCCTCTGGGCTGACTCCCGTTGTCTTTGTTCACGGGCTCTGGTTGCTGCCCAGTAGCTGGGACCGGTGGGCTGAACTGTTCGAGGCAGCCGGGTACACCGCGGTTACCGCTTCCTGGCCGGATGACCCTGAGACCGTCGCGGAGGCCAACGCGCATCCTGAGGTGTTCGCGAACAAGACCGTCGGGCAGATCGCTGATCATGTTGCCGGGTTGGTGGGGCGGTTGGAGCGCAAGCCCGCCGTCGTCGGTCACTCGTTTGGGGGGCTGATCACGCAGATCCTGGCTGGGCGCGGGTTGTCGGTCGCATCGGTGGCCATTGACCCGGCGCCGTTCCGGGGGGTGTTGCCGTTGCCGATCTCGGCGTTGCGGGCGGCGGCGCCGGTGTTGCACAACCCGGCGAACCGGCACCGCGCGGTGCCGCTGACCTTCGACCAGTTCCGGTTCGCCTTCGCCAACGCGGTGGACGAGGACGAGGCCAGGCACCTGTTCGAGACCTACGCCGTTCCCGCGCCAGGCGCACCGCTGTTCCAGGCCGCGACGGCGAACCTCAACCCGTGGACCGAGGTCAAGGTCGACAACGAGAACCCCGAGCGCGGCCCGCTGCTGATCGTGTCGGGCGAGAAGGACAACACCGTGCCGTGGGCGATGGCCAACGCCGAGTACAAGCGGCAGAAGGCCAACGAGGGGGTCACCGAGATCGTCGAGATCCCCGGCCGCGGCCACTCGCTGATCATCGACAGCGGCTGGCGCGACGTCGCCGACACCGCGCTCGAGTTCGTCCGCCGCTTCGCCGCTACCGGGGGTGCCGCGTGAGCACCTTCACCACCGCCGACGGCACCGACCTGTTCTACAAGGACTGGGGCACCGGTCAGCCGGTCGTGTTCAGCCACGGCTGGCCGCTCAACGCCGACGCCTGGGACGGCCAGGCCCGGCTCGTCGCCCAGCACGGGTACCGCGCCGTCGCGCACGACCGCCGCGGTCACGGCCGGTCCGCGCAGACCTGGCACGGCAACGACATGGACACCTACGCCGACGACCTCGCCCAGCTCATCGAGGCGCTCGACCTGCGCGACGCCGTGCTCGTCGGCCACTCGACCGGCGGCGGCGAGGTGGCCCGCTACCTGGGTCGCCACGGCACGGGCCGGGTCGCGAAGGTCGTGCTGCTCGGGGCCGTGCCGCCGCGGATGCTGCGCACCGAGGCCAACCCCGACGGCGTGCCGATCGAGGCGTTCGACGGCATCCGCGCCGGGGTGGCCGCCGACCGGTCGCAGTTCTACTGGGACCTCAGCGCCCCGTTCTACGGCTTCAACCGCGAGGGCGCCGCCGAGTCCGAGGGCGTGCGGCGGGCGTTCTGGCTGTGGAGCCTGCAGGCCGGGCTGCACCAGGCCTACGAGTGCGTGAAGCAGTTCTCCGAGACCGACTTCACCGAGGACCTCAGGCGCATCGACGTTCCTACGCTCATCGCCCACGGCGACGACGACCAGATCGTCCCGGTCGACAACGCCGCCAGGAAGTCCGCCCTGCTCGTCCCCGGCGCCACCCTCAAGATCTACCCCGGCGCCCCGCACGGCCTGGTCGGCACCTACGAGCAGGAGTTCAACGCCGACCTCCTCGCCTTCCTCAGCGCGTGACCCCCCTGACCCGAAGGAGCTCCCCGATGCGCCGCCTGCGCACCGCCCTGCTCGTCCTCGCCGCCACCGGCGCCCTGCTCACCACCGCCGCGTCCACCGGCTCCGCGGGGACGGCGACCGAGGAGTCGCACCACCCCAAGCCCACGGTCGTCCTGGTCCACGGCGCGTTCGCGGACGCGTCGAGCTGGGCGGAGACCGCTTCCCGGTTGCAGCGCCAGGGCTACCCGGTGGTCGTCCCCGCGAACCCGCTGCGCGGCCTGACCCAGGACGCGGACTACGTCGCGGCCGTGATCAAGTCCATCCCCGGCCCGGTCGTGCTGGTCGGTCACTCCTACGGCGGCGCCGTGATCAGCACCGCCGCCGCGTCGTCGCCGCAGGTCAAGGCCCTCGTGTACGTGGCGGCGTTCGTCCCGGACACCGGCGAGGTCCTCGGTGAGCTCGCGGGCCGCTTCCCCGGTTCCGAACTGGTCCCCGCCCTCAAGCAGCTCCCGCACTCCACGGGCGTCGACCTCTACATCGACCCCACCAAGTTCCGCCACGTCTTCACCGCGGACCTCTCCCCGTCGACCTCGGCCCTGCTGGCCGCCTCCCAGCGCCCCATCAACGCCACCCTGTTCGCCGACGCCGCCCCCGCCGCGGCCTGGCGCACCATCCCGTCATGGGCCGTCGTCGCCAAGCAGGACCGCGCGATCTCCCCAGACCTGGAGCGCTTCGAGGCCAAGCGCGCCAACTCCAAGACCGTCGAGCTCGACAGCTCCCACGTCCCCATGCTCTCCCACCCGGACGAGGTGACCCGCGTCATCACCACCGCGGCCCGAGCCACCGCCAAGTAGTCCCAAACCAGGCGCGCCACCCTCCCTCCCCCGGGGTGGCGCGCCTTCCCTTGTCCGATTCGGCGCGCACGACCGGGTGACCGTCGACAAGCTCGGCGGAGCCCTGGGGCACAACCGCGTCCGGGTGTCCAGGTGGGGCAGTCGGGATCGGCACCCGTCCGTCCGTTCACGCCGGATGTCCGCTGCCCGACAATGGTTCAACCAATGGCTGAAGTCGCGGTGCGCCAAGGGATCCGGTGGTTCGCGCCCTCGGACTCCGTTCGCCACCGCCCGCTCGCAGGCGCACCAACAGCGCGGTGAGGTCGATTACTTGCTCGCCGTGGTACGCGCGTAGGTACTCCTTCCGGCTGTCGTGCTTGGTCGTTCTCTTCCGCGACGAAGCTGCCATGATCGTCGGGAACCCGCTTCGACAACGGAGAAGTCGGGGAGTGTCATGCCACGCAAGGCAATTGCGCTTGTCGGCGCGACCATCGCACTGGTGGCGTTAGCGCCCGCGGCCCAGGCCGCCGGACCCACACCGGTAGTGGTCAGCGTCGTCGCGCACCAGGACGACGACATCCTGTTCATCGATCCGGACCTGCGGAACACGATTCGCGCGGGCCGGGCGGTCACCAACATCTTCGTCACCGCGGGCGAGGCCTGGTTGGCACCGGGCGACCCGGGCGACCTGCCGGACGCGTCGGGCTGCCGAGACCACGAACTCGTCCGCGAGGCCTACGCGTATTGCCGCCAGCGCGGCGCGATGGCCGCCTGGGCGAACATGGCCGGGGTGGCCGACACCTGGTCCGCCGACCGCGTGACCATCCTCACCACAGCGGGCAACGTCCGGGTGGAGCGCCGAACGCTCGTACCGCGCCCCACCGTGCAGTTGCTGTTCCTCAACCTGCCGGAGAACGCCGACAGCAACCCGGACGTCGCGGGCCTGGACGGGGCGAGTCTCGTGCACCTGTGGCAGAACGACCGCACCGCCAACACGCTGGTGCCGTGGGGCAACACGAACCAGCGCTACACCTATGACCACGCGCGGCTGACGCAGGTGCTCTCCGGGCTGTTCACCCGGCTGCACGCCACGGTGATCCGCACGCAGGACCCCCACCCGGATCCGCGCTACCAGGGCGACCACGACGACCACGTGATGACCGCGCGGTTCGCGACCGAGGCCGCAGGGATCTACAACGCGACGCAGCCGTCCGCGCAGCTCTTCCACTACCGGGACTACAACATCTCGGACGCGCCAACCAACCTGCCCGGCCCCCTCCGTACCGACAAGGGCGCCACGTTCTCCGCTTACGCTGCCTGGGACGGTTTCGCGGACCCGACACCCACAGGCGCCTACCTGTCGTGGACACAACGGCTCTACCACCGCGACTCGACCGGCACTACCTGGGTCGGGCAGAACAACGACGGCCGGTTGCAGGCGTTCGCGGTCGAAGGCGGCAAGCTGGTCACCTGGTACCAGCGCGCGAGTGGCGCGATCAACCGCGGTGAGGTGCTGCCGACGCCGTGGCCGCTGCTGCCCGGGGTGTCGGTGGGCCGCAACGCCGACCGGCGCCTGCAGGTGTTCGCCCGCCGGGCCGACACCAACGAGATCGTGTCGACCTGGCAGACCGCCGTGGACGCGGGCTTCTCGACCACCTGGGTGTCGCTGGGCAACCCGAACGCGGGTTCCGACGACGCGTTCCAGGTGGGTGCCCCGGTGGTCGCGACGGGCTTCGACGGCCTGCTGCGGGTCGCGGTGAAGAACGGTGGCGGCGGGGTCAGCGTCAACACCCAGCAGGCCCCGAGTTCCGGGTTCGGCACCACCTGGGACGACATCCAGGGCTCGGGCGCACAAGACCCGGTCGCGGTTCAGGTCGACCGCGAGGGCGGGGTGAACGTGTTCGCCTACGCCATCGAGGACGGCGTTGGCCACATCCGGCACTGGCACGCCCCGTACGACGCGGGCACCCACACGACGGGGGCGTTCACCCAGGAGCCGTACCTGGCGGGCTACGAACCGGCCGGCCCGCCGGTGGCCGTGCACAACAAGGACGGTCGCCTCGACGTGTTCTACCGGCTGGCCACCACCGCGACCGACGACTTCGCGGGTCTGGTCGGTCACACCTGGCAACACGCGGACAACACCTGGAGCGCGGTCGGCGAGCAGATCGGTGGCCAGGGCGGCGTCGGCGAGGTCGCCGCCGCGGACGCCCCGGGCAGTTGGTCGGACTCGACGCCGATCGCCGACTCCCGCATCCTCGTGTTCAGCACCAACGGGACCGGCGGCCTGAGCACCACCCGCCAGTCCGACCCGGACGGCGGCTACCCGGGAGCGTGGACCGACCTCGGCGCCGTGCACGTGGGACAGCCCGCGGCCGGGGTGGACCGGCAGGGCTGCGTGTTCTCCTTCGCGCTGACCGACTCCGGCTCCCTCACGGTCCGCAACCAGACGACGTGCTCGGGCGGCCAGCCGCTGTCCCGGGTCCGGGAGATCGCGGGCCCCTGACCCGGACGGGTGAACGACGGCTCGCCGCCCCCGGCATGTCCGGGGGTGGCGAGCGCCACCCCCCTCGAACCGTGCCCGGAATCGCGCACCCGTTCGAACCCGACCCTCAGGTCCCGGGCCACCCGGCCGATGTGTGGCTGGAGCGGTGACGAGACGAAGGGTCGGCTGATGGCTGCAGGGCGGCGGGGCGGTGTGCTGGGCGGGTTCAAGGACCTCCCGGTGGCGGTGAAGATCTTCAGCGCGGTGGCGGTGGTCCTCGTGGCCTTCGCGGCCGTGGTGGGGTTGAGCCTGACGGGGACTGGACAGCTGACCGACGGGGCGCGGGCGGTGTACGACCGCGGGGTGCACGCCACCCAGACCTTGGCGAAGGTGCGGGCCGACATCCTGACCGACCGCAACTTCATGTTGAACTACTACATGTCCGACGCCGAGTGGCGGCCGAAGAACAAGCAGTCCATGGTCGCGCTGGACGCGGAGATCGAGTCGACCTTCACCTCTTACGCCACCGAGACCGCTGACTCGGCCACTCTCACCGCGCTGCGCAACACCTGGAAGAGCTACCTGACCGTCCGCGACCAGGAGATCCTGCCTGCCGCCGACAGCAACAACCTGAACGCCTTCTGGGACGGCTACAACAAGTCCGACCAGCTGACCGCCGAGCTCGACAAGCAGCTCGACGCCCTGACCACCGCGCAGGCCAACGCCGCCGCCGAGGCCGCCGCGGACGTCGCCGCCACCGGTGACCGGACCAACGCGTGGATCCTGAGCGGCGCGGGCATCGGCCTGCTGCTGGGTCTGCTGCTGGCGTGGCTGGTGGCCCGCGCGGTCACCGCGCCGCTGCAGCGGGTCACCGCCGTGCTGGAGGCCGTGGGCGACGGGGACCTGACCCGCCGGGCCGACGTGTCCAGCCGCGACGAGGTCGGGCAGATGGCGTCGGCGCTGAACCGGGCGACCGACAGCATGCTCGACACCGTGCGGACCATCGGGTCCAACGCCGCGGCGCTGACCGGGTCCTCCCGGGACATGGCCACCGCCGGTGACATCCTCGCCAGGGGTGCCGCGCAGACCGCCGACCGCGCCGGTGCCGTCCGCCAGGCCGCGCAGGACGTCTCGCTGCACGTCCAGACGCTGGCCACGGCCTCGGAGGAGATGGGCGCGTCGATCCGCGAGATCGCCTCGAACGCCTCCGACGCGGCCAGGGTCGCCTCGGACGCGGTGGCCTCCGCGCAGGAGACCACCGAGATCGTCGGCAAGCTGGGCGAGTCCTCGACCGAGATCGGCAACATCGTCAAGGTCATCACCAGCATCGCCGAGCAGACCAACCTGCTCGCCCTCAACGCCACCATCGAGGCCGCTCGGGCCGGTGACGCGGGCAAGGGCTTCGCCGTGGTCGCCAGCGAGGTCAAGGACCTGGCCCAGGAGACGGCGCGGGCCACCGAGAACATCGCCACCCGGGTGCAGACCATCCAGGGCGAGACCTCGTCGGCGGTCGGCGCGATCGAGCGGATCTCGCAGATCATCCACCGGATCAGCGACTACCAGACCACCATCGCCTCCGCGGTGGAGGAGCAGACCGCCACCACCAGCGAGATGAGCCGCAGCGTCTCCGAGGCGGCCGCCGGTGCCGACGCGATCGCCCAGACCGTGACCGACGTCGCCGAGGCCGCGTCCTCGACCAGCGACACGGTGAGCGCGTCCCGCGAGACCGCCGACTCCCTGGCCACCATGGCGGGCGAGCTCAACAACGTGGTCACCCGCTTCCGCGTCTGACCGGTACTACAGCCGATGGCCGGTGTCCCCGCGCGGGGACACCGGCCATTCGCGCGATCAGGCGTTCACCCCGTGTGAGCGAGGTTTCCCGATCCCGCTCCGAGGTACGCCTGGGATATGACTGCGATCATCGACCGGCCGGGTGCGCGGCACCGTGTTGTTGTCGTCGGCGCGGGTTTCGGGGGCCTGAACGCCGCCCGGGGTTTGCGCCGCGCGGACACGGAAGTCGTTGTCGTCGACCGGGTCAACCACCACTTGTTCCAACCCTTGCTCTACCAGGTGGCGACCGCGATCCTGCCACCTGGCGACATAGCGCCCGCGCTGCGCGAAGTGCTCGGCGAGAACTACAGAGTCATCCTCGGTGAGGCTACCGACGTAGACGCGGGCAACCGCATCGTTGACGTCATCCAAGCCGATGGCTCTATCCGCAAGCTCGGCTACGACTCGCTCGTCGTCGCGGTAGGCAGCACGGACAGCTACTTCGGCAACGACGGTTGGCGCCAGTGGGCACCACCGATGAAGACCCTCGATGACGCCGTGAACCTGCGGGGACGCATCTTGCGCGCGTTCGAGCGCGCGGCCATAGCCACAGACGAGGCCACGCGGCGCCGCGAGATGACGTTCGCGATCGTCGGCGCTGGCCCTACCGGGGTCGAGTTGGCCGGTCAGATCGCGGCCATGAGGCGACGCACGCTGCGCGGCCAGTACCCCGAGCTGAACCTGGACGATGTCCGCGTTGTCCTACTCGACGCTCTCGACTCCGTCCTGCCCCCTTATACCGAGTCCCTGCGCGACCACACCGAACGCAAACTGCGCGAGCTAGGCGTAGACGTAAGACTGGGCATGAAGGTCCAGGACGTCGATGACCAAGGAATCGTCTACGCCCCATCGGACGGCGGCCCGACTGAACGGCTCGACGCCGCCACCGTCGTGTGGGCCGCAGGTGTCCGTGCCGCCCCTCTTACCGGGAAGCTCGCCGCGTCGGCCGGCGTGGAGACGGACAAGAAGGGGCGCCTGGTAGTCCAAGAGGATTGCACGGTGCCCGGCCATCCCGAGGTCTTCGTCATCGGTGACACCGCCAACCACAACGACCTGCCCGGCGTCGCGGAAACAGCTCTCCAACAGGGCAAGTACGTTGCCAAGGCCATCCGCGCCAGGCTCACCGGGGAGAAGATCACGCCCTTCCGCTACCTGGACCTCGGGACCATGGCCACCATCTCCGCCGGTGACGCTGTCGCCGACGTTCGCGGCCTGCACCTTCGAGGCCTGATCGGCAAGGTGGCCTGGGCTGTCGTGCACCTGGCTTTCCTCGTCGGTTGGCGCAACCGGGCAGCGGTACTCGCGGGCTGGGCGTGGACCGTGGGCACTGGCCGACGCACCCAACGCGTCATCCTGGAGCCAGTGGCGAGCTAGTCCTATGGGGCGCAGCAACAAAGAGGGCGCCACCCGCGTGGGTGGCGCCCTCTTGGCTTGTCAGCGGGACGGTGGTGCTTGTCCGTAAGGCGGGATCTGGCCGTAAGGGTGCTGCGGCGGCGCGGGCATCGGGCCCGGGCCACCCATCTGACCACCGTAAGGACTTCCCTGGGGCGGCATCGCCGGGTACGAGCCGGTCTGGTGCATGCCCGATTGGCCCATCTGCTGCTGGTTCATACCCGGCTGGTGCATGGCCTGCTGGTTCATGCCCTCGGCACTCCACGCGGGAGCCCCCGCGCGCGCCGGTTCGCGAACCATCGGGTGGGCCTCCATGTGCTCGCGCATCTTCGGGATCTCGTGCTCCGCGCGGTCCAGCCACCCCTCCCAGCGCCGCTGCATGGGCTTGACCAGGCCACCGCCGACACCGACGATCGCGATGCCACCCGCGGTGGCCAGCACGGTGATGAGCACCGGCATCGTCACCGTGGTGGCGATTCCGACCTGGTTGAGGGCCGCGATGATGCCCAGCGCCACGATGAACACCGACGCCGCGGTGGCCAGCGCCTTGCCATAGGACAGGCCGCCCAGCACGGCGGTGATGAAGTCGCGCACGCCGCGGGCGATGGCCGCGGCCACGACCACGATGAGCAGCGCGACGGCCGCCTTGGGCAGCCAGGCCACGATGTCGCTCAGCAGCGCCGAGACCGGGTTGGCACCCCACACGCCGAACGCGACCTGCAGCGTGACCAGCATGATCGCGGAGAACACCAGCTTGGCGATGATGTCCGTGGCCTCGAACCGCGACCGCGCCAGCATCCGCCGGATCCCGCCGCGCTCGACGACCCGCTCGAACCCGATCCTGGCCAGCACCTTGCCGACGACCTTGGCGGCGAACCTCGCCACCAGGTACCCGATGCCGAGGACGAGCGCGAACCCGACCAGTCTCGGCACGAACGTGATGACCATCCGCCAGGCGTCGGAGAACCCCGCTCCGATGTCGACGGCGGCCAGCTGTGACACGGCCATCCGCTCCTCCTTGCACTCGGGGCACGTACTGCGCGGTCGTGGACACCGCGAAGCCCCGATGATGACCCGGCCCGCCCACCAGCGCTCGCTGACCAGCCACTATCGGGTGACGACGGCAGCACAGGGTGACCCGGGCGGGCCGCCGCAATCCCCGGCCCGCGGTTGTACCCGGCGATCCGCGGGTAGATCCCGGGCATGGCCCAAGTGCGCGTCGAAGTCCCCACCACGGCTGCCCGCGTCTGGGACGTGATCGCCGACGGCTGGACCTACGCCACCTGGGTCGTCGGCGCGTCCCACATCAGGAGCGTCGACCCCGGCTGGCCGGAGCCGGGGACCAGGATCCACCACAGCGTCGGACTCTGGCCGCTGGTCATCCAGGACGTCACCGAGGTCGTGGCGGTGGACCCCGGCCGCAGCATCGACCTTGAGGCCAGGGTCTGGCCCGCGGGCACCGCCCACGTCCGACTGGAGCTCCTGGAACAAGGCGACAGCACCACCGTCACCATGACCGAACACCCTCGTCGCGGGCCACTTGCCTTGACTCCCCGCGTGCTCGTCAACGCGGTTCTTGTCCCGCGCAACCGAGAGACGTTGAGCAGACTCTCCGACCTGGCCGCGAAGCCCTGACTCCTTATCGAGGTCACCACATGAGAAGTGCCCAGCCCCCTCTAGCCCTCGTCACCGGCGCTACCTCCGACATCGGCCGGGAAGTCGCTGGCCAGTTCGCGGCGCGCGACTTCCACGTCGTCCTTGTCGCTGACGACCCCGCGGTTCATGCCTTTGCCGCCGATCTGGACGCCCCGGCCGATGCCTTCCAGCTAGACCTCGGCATCCCGGACAGCGTCGACGCTCTCGTTGCGCGCATAGGTGTACCTGCGGCTGTAGCCATCAACGCCACGACCCAGGAGCATCAGTTGGCAGTAACCGACTCCACGGTCCGCGCGACGGTCCACCTGACCGATCGCTTACTCCCGGCGATGATCGACCGCGCTTACGGCCGTCTGTTGTTCACCTCGTCCGGTACCGCCAACCAGCCGGTCCACAAGGCAGCGAGGGCATTCGTCAGCACCTACGCGGCGGCCTTACGCGAAGAACTCCGCGGCACCGGCCTGACGGTGACTGCTCTAGGCCCGGAGTCACACCCTGCCCGCGCCTACCAAGACCTCATGGCAGGACGTGCCGAGGTCGCGCCGGAGACCCCGTTCAGCAAGGTCGCCGCTCAGCTCAAGCCCGAGCGTCTCGTCCCGGCGGCCCTGCGGATCGTCGCCAACGCCCGCTCGGTGCTCGTCACCCGGGCGGGTGGAGGGTTCGGTGGAGACCACGCATGACGGGCCGGTAGGCGGGGCCGTACCAGGAGTTGCTCGCCAGGGCCGCCCTCGCCGCGTTGGCCCCGGGGGCACCGTGGACGCCGCCCCCGGGGTGGGCTGAGGCACTGGCCAGGAACAGGCGCTGGACGACCGTGTCGGCCCTCGCCAGGCCGGGCGACGGCCGGAAGACGAGCTGCTGGTGGATCCCGGCGGTCCCGGAGTTGATGGCGCCGCCCACCAGGCTGGGGTTGCCGCGCTGGAGGTCGGCCGGTCCGGAGACCACCCGCCCCAGGACCAGGTCGCGGAAGCCGGGGGCGTGCCGCGCGATGATCTCCTCGACCCCGTCCGCCCACTCGGCCAGCCGCTCGACCGGCCAGTGCCCGCCGCGGGGGATGTGGCTGTAGAGCCAGGCCGACTCCGTGCCCGCGGGGGAGCGGCTCGGGTCGGTCGTGGTCATCTGGCCGAGCAGCAGGAACGGGGTGGTCGGGATCCGGCCGCTGCCGAGATCCGCGTCGACCCGCACCAGGCCATCCGCGTCGACTCCCAGGTGGACGGTCCCGGCCGCGGCGGCCTCGGCGGACCGCCAGGGGATCGGGCCGGACAGCGCCCAGTCGAGCTTGATCGTGGCGTCGTCCCAGTCGAAGCGCGCTATGTCCGACAGCAACGACGTAGGGACAACGGCCTCGTCGAGCAGGTCGCGATACAGCACAGGCGCGGGGACATCCGCCAGCACGGCTTTAGCGGCCCGTATGTGGTCTCCGCCCGCGACAACCCCCACGGCCTTCCCTTGCGCTACCAGCACTCGGCTCACCGATCGCGAACACTCGATCCGACCGCCGAGGGACTCCAGCCGCCGCACCAGCGCGTCAGTAAGAGAGCCCGCCCCGCCCTCTGGCGCCGGGAACCCCACATCTTGACCCAACATCGCGAGCAGCCAGCCGAACACCGCGCTACCGGCCTGGTTCGGGCCTAGGTCGGTGTGCATCGCGTTGCCCTCCAAGAGGATCCGCGCGCCCTCCCCGGCAAACCGCTCCTCGCCATACCGCCGCGCCGGCATCGTCGCGGCGCGTGCGGCCCGTAGGGCGTTGCCCACTCCTAGAGTCGTCAACAGGCCTAGCCCAGCCCGGACTGGGGGGAACGGGCGCAGCAAAGCGCGCAAGACGTCGTCTCGTACATCGAGATATCGGGCGTACTCGGCCCGCCACGCCGCGGCGTCCCCCGCCGCGAACGAACCGACAGACTCCGCGGTCCGCTCGACATCGCGCGAGAGCAACACCGCACGGTCGTCCGGAAACACATGCGCCAGAACGCCGGGCGCGTGACACCATCGCAGCCCGAACCGCTCAAGACCGAGATCGGCTATAGCCGGTGACGCTGCGGCAAGAGGGTGGAACGCGCTGTAGAGGTCGTGACGGAACCCCGGCACGGTCAACTCCGCGGTTCGCACAGCCCCACCTGGCGTCGCGGCCGCCTCCAGGACCAGTACCGACCACCCGGCGTCAGCCAGGACATTCGCCGCGACCAGCCCATTGGGCCCGCTGCCGATGACTACCGCGTCCGGCACCATCAACGCCTCCGCACCGGGCCGGGGTAGGCCGCGCTCGCACAGTGATCCACTCCAGCGTCCATGGTGGAGGTTTCACCGCCACGTCGCCAGGCGAAACCTACTGCTGCGCGCGCCACTCCTCCTGCCAACCGTGGTGGGCGTCATAAGCGGTCGCGAGCAGGCGCAACGTGTCCTCGTCGGCCACGGCGATCTCCGCGCGCAGCAACGGCGCCTTCTCTTCGAACGGCACCGGCTGCCCGGCGGCCGCGACCGGCGCCAGCAGCAACCCCGTGCCGTCGTCGGTGCGCAGGACGTGCAGCCGTCCGAGGCGTTCCGCCTCCTCCAGGAGGGGGATGCCACCGGAGGCGGCCCGCCGCTCGTCTTCGGCGAGCCGGTCGGCGAGAAACGCGCGCAGGGCGTCGAGGTCCATGCTGGCGGACTACCCGGTAGCGGAACCCGTCACACGACGGGGTTAGGCTTCTCATGTTCCGGAGCCGAGGTTGAGCCAGCAGCCCGCTCACCGGTTCCCGCGCGGTTCGGACATCCAGGCGGATAGCGCTGTCACTACGCGGCCCCGAACGCGAACACCCTTCCGCCCTCGGCGCTAAGCTCCGCCGGTCGGCTCGACTAGGAGGCAGGATGACGATCGACACCGGGCGCTCGGACAACCTCGCGGACCTGCTGCGGACCAACACCGCGGCACTGACCGCGCGGTGGGTCGAGGTCGCCGCTGCCACGCTCAGGGGCCGGTTGACCACCGCGGAGCTCGAGCGCGAGCTGGCCGAGCTCTACAACGCCCTGCTCGCCGGGGTGGACAGCGGCAGCCGCGACGTCGCCGCCGAGCCGTACGCCGAGCTGCGGGCGCTGCTGACGGACATGTCCCGGCGCCGCGCCAGGACCGGGTTCTCGCCCTCGGAGACCGCAGTCACCGTCTACGCGCTCAAGCAGGCCGTGTTCGAGTTGATCGACAACGACGCGGTCGAGGGCGGGCTGCGCGAGGTCGTGGCGTTCTCCCGGCTGCTCGACGCGTTCGGGCTGCAGACCTTCGAGAGCTACGCCAAGGCCCGCGAGGAGGTCATCGACGAGCAGGCCGAGCAGCTGCTCGAGCTGACCACACCGGTGGTCAAGCTGTGGGACGGCGTGCTCGCGGTGCCGCTGGTGGGCACCCTGGACTCCGCCCGCACCCAGGTCGTGATGGAGAAGCTGCTGGAGGCGCTGGTCACCACCGGCGCCGCGCACGCCATCATCGACATCACCGGGGTGCTCGCCGTCGACACCCAGGTCGCCCAGCACCTGCTCAAGACCGTGATGGCGGCCAGGCTGATGGGCGCCGAGTGCACCATCTCCGGCATCCGCCCGCACATCGCGCAGACCATCGTCGCGCTCGGCATCGAGTTCGGCGACATCACCACGAAGTCCTCCCTCGCCGACGCGCTGCGGCACGCGCTGCGCCGCTCCGGGGTCGAGTTCACCGCGGCCGAGCGGCGCCGGTGAGCGCGGTGGAACGCATCCCGATCCTCAAGATCGGCGATGTGCTGCTCGCCTCCATCCAGGTCGACCTGCAGGACCGCGACGTGCTCGCGCTGCAGGAGGACCTGGCCGAGAAGATCACCGCGACCGGCGCGCACGGGGTGGTCCTGGACATCTCCGCCGTCGACATCGTCGACTCGTTCATCGGCCGGATGTTCGCCACCATCGCCGCCACCTCCCGGCTGTTCGACGCGCACACCGTCGTGGTCGGCATGCGGCCCGCGGTGGCCATCACGCTGGTGGAGCTCGGCCTCACCCTGGGTGAGGTGCGCACCGCGCTCGACCTGGAGAAGGGCCTGGCCATCCTCGCCGAACTGGGCGAGCGAGCACCGCGGTGACCGCGGCGCGGGAGGACATCCCCATCGCGGCCGACGAGGACGTCGTCCGGGTGCGCCAGATCGTGCGGTCCTTCGCGCAGCGGGCGAAGCTGTCCCTCGTGGACCAGACGAAGCTGGTGACGGCGACCAGCGAGCTCGCGCGCAACACCCTGACCTACGGCGGCGGCGGGGCGGCCGTGGTCGAACTGCTCGGCGAGGGCAGGCGGCAGGGGGTGCGGGCCAGCTTCCAGGACTCCGGTCCCGGCATCCCCGACACCGCCCTCGCGCTGACCGACGGCTGGACCAGCGGCCGCGGCATGGGCCTCGGGCTCAGCGGCGCGCGCAGGCTCGTCGACGAGTTCGACCTCGACACCGAGGTGGGCCGCGGCACGACGGTGACCGTGGTCAAGTGGTCGCGGTGAGTGGGACACCGCCCACCGACCACCTGCCCACCGCCGAGGACGTCGGCTGGCTGCCCGTCGACGAACTCAGCGCCGTCGGGGCTGCCCGACGCGAGGTGACCGGCCTCGCCGAGCGGTTGGCGTTCGCGCCGACCAGGGTCGCCGAGGTCGCGCTCGCGGTGACCGAGCTGGCGACCAACCTCGCCAAGCACGCCGAGCAGGGTGTGCTGCTGCTGCGCGTGCTGCGCACCGCGGACCGGGCCGAGGTGGAGATCGCCTCGATCGACCGCGGACCGGGGATGGCCGACCCCGGGCTGGCCTTCCAGGACGGCCATTCCACCACCGGCACGCTGGGCATCGGACTCGGCGCTATCTCGCGCCTGTCGGACGCTTACGCGATCCGTTCCTCGGTGGGGAGAGGCACGATCCTCACCGCTAGGTTCGGACCGGAGCAGAGCCGCCGCCCCACACCTGTTGGCTTCGACACCGCCGTGGGCGTCACGCGACCTATGGGTGGCGAGGAGATCTGCGGAGACGGGTACGCCATCCGCAGGCAGGACAACCGGCTGCTGTTGATGCTCTGCGATGGCTCTGGTCACGGACCACTCGCGGCCTTGGCGTCACAAGCAGCGGTGCGAACCTTCCTGGACATCGACTGGACCACGTCAGAAGATGCCGTCCGCCTGCTGCACGGTGGGATGAGCGGCACTAGAGGCGGCGCGGTCGCCGTCGCGGACTTGGACCCATCGGCAGGCGTGGTGCGCTACGCGGGAGTGGGCAACATCGCGGGCACAGTGGTGACCGAGCGCAAACGCGGCATGGTGTCCCTGCCGGGCATCGCGGGCTACCAGGCGCGGACGATCCGGCGGTTCGACTACGAACTGCCCGACGACGCCGTGGTGGTCCTGCACTCGGACGGGATCAACGAACGCTGGACCGTGGACCCGCTCGAACGCTGGACCGCGGACCCACTGGTCATCGCGCTGGACCTGCTCCGCGAAGCAGGCGGCCGCCGTGACGACGCGTCAGTGGTGGTGGCCAAGGCGGGAGGCCGATGAGCGGCGTCGAGCTGTTGACGCTGTCCCTCGCCGGCGAGCAGGGCGTGTTCCTGCTCCGGCAGCGCGGCCGCGAGGTGGCGCGCGCGATCGGCCTCGACACACAAGACCAGATCCGGATCGCGACCGCGCTCAGCGACCTCGGCAGGCTGCTGCTCGTCGGTCAGGCCTCTCTGACGGTTGCCTTCGAGCTACGTCAGGACCCACTGGCCTCACTGGTGGTGCAGCTCGGCACGAGCCTGTCGAGCGCGCCGGTGTCCGAGCCGGGATGGTCCACCGCGGAACGCCTGCTCGACGAGGTCACCGTCGAGCACCGGCGGGGCAAGGTCCACGTCACGGTGCGCAAGGCGCTGCCAGCGGCGACGGCGTTCCCGGACACGATCGCGGGGGAGCGGCTGCGTGCGGACCTGGCGGGCCTCCAGCCGGGCAACGCGTCCGACGAGCTGCGCGCCCAGAACGAGGACCTGCTGCAGACGCTCGACAGCCTGGAACGCAAGCAAGAAGAACTGCTGCAACTCAACGCGGAGCTGGAAGAGACCAACCGCGGTGTTGTCGCCCTCTATGCGGAACTGACCGAAGAGCTCGACGACACCAACCGCGGCGTTGTGGCCCTCTATGCCGAGTTGGACGAGAAGACCAACGAGCTCAAGAGGTCCAGTGAGGCCAAGAACCGGTTCTGGTCCAACGTCAGCCACGAGGTCCGAACGCCGGTCAACTCGATCGTCGGCCTCACCCGGCTGCTGCTCGGACCCGGCGCCGACCCGCTCACCGAGGACCAGCGCAGGCAGTTGGAGCTGATCGGCACCTCGGGCAGCGGCCTGCTCACCCTGGTCAACGACCTTCTGGACGTGGCGAAGGCCGAGTCGGGCCGGTTGGAACCCCGGGTGTCCGACGTGGACATGCGGCTGCTGTTCGCGCACCTGCGCGACAGCTTCGCGCCCGACACCCGCGACGGCGCGGTCCGGCTGGTGCTCGACGACCTGCCCGACGCGCCAGCCCCGCGCACCGACGACACGCTCCTGCTGCACATCCTGCGCAACCTGGTGTCCAACGGGCTCAAGTTCACCGAACGCGGTGAGGTGCGGGTCACCGCGACCACCGACGGCGACCACTGGGTGTTCACCGTCGCCGATACCGGGATCGGCATCCCGGCCGACCACGTGGACAAGGTCTTCGAGGAGTTCCACCAGGTGCCCGGCCCGCTGCAGGCGCGCGCTGCGGGCACCGGGCTCGGCCTGCCCTACGCCCGCGGCGTCGCCGAGGTGCTGGGCGGGTCACTCGATCTGCGGAGCACGCCTGGTCAGGGCACGATTGTCACCGTGCGACTCCCCGTCTTCGCGGCCGAGGCCCCGGCCAGACCCCGCTCGGTGCTGCTGGTCACCGCGGACGACACCCTGCGTGTGCGGCTGAGCACCGCGATGGACCCGCTCGTCGACGCCGTCCGGCAGACCGCGGACGGCGCCGGGGCGGTGCTGATGGCCGCCGCCGAGCCGCCCGGGCTGCTGGTGCTCGACCTGGCCGCCCCGCACGCCGAGGACTGCCTGGACGGGCTGCGCCGGGACCCGAGGCTGGCGGGCACCCCGGTGCTCGCCGTGCAGTCGGCCGAGCACCGCGACCGGGACATCGGCCTGGTGGTGCTGCGCACCTCGCAGCTGACCACCGAGTCGATCCGCGACGGCATCCGCCGCGCGTTGGCCGCCGTCGCGGAGCCCCGGCCGTGACCGCCGGGTTCGACGACGACCGGCCCGCGCGCATCCTGATCGTCGACGACACCGAGGCCAGCCGGTACGTCACCGGCGGCTGGCTGCGCCGGGGCGGCCACGAGATCGTCGAGGCTGACACGGGGGCAGGTGCCCTCGTCGCGTTGCGCGCGAACGAGGTGGACCTCGTCATCCTGGACGTGAACCTGCCGGACATGAGCGGGTTCGAGGTCTGCGAGGCGATCAAGAGCGACCCCGCGACCGCCTCGCTGCCGGTGGTGCACGTGTCCGCGAGCCACATCGAGGCCAGCGACCGCGCCGCCGGGCTCACCAGGGGCGCGGACGCCTACCTGAGCGAGCCGGTCGACCCGGGCGAGTTGCAGGCGACGGTGAAGGCCGCGCTGCGGTACTACCGGGCCAGGGTCGCGGCCGAACGGCTGGCCGCCAGGTTGAGCCTGCTGACCGCCGCGAGCCTGGAGATCAACGCGGCCCGCACGTTCCCGGCGTTGGTGACCGCCGCCGTGAAGGGCGCCGCCGCTGTGCTCGACAGCGCCGCGACCGTCCTGCTCAGGCTGCGCGACGGGGCCGAACTGTGGGGGAGCAGCGAGGGTTCGGGCAGCGCGGTGACCGTGTCGAACACGCGGCTGCTCGACGGTCTCGCCGACGAGGTCCTGCCTGAGCGCACGACCTCCGCCCTGCGAACGTTGCCGGATGGCGCTAACTGCGCCGTGTTGGCGCGCACCAGGTCTGACCATCCGGTCACCTGCGTCGCGTTGCCCACGCAGGCCGTAGTGGCGCAAGAGGAACGCGACTTGTTGGTCCAGATAGGACTAACGACAGCCGTTGCCGCCGAAGGACTGCGTGCGTTCACCGACGAACATGACATCGCGCTCGCGTTGCAGCGGAGCCTGTTGCCGAGCGGCCTACCGCGCTCGGCTGGCGTAACCATGGCCGCGCGCTATGTTCCTGCCTCCACCGTCGCCCAGGTCGGTGGTGACTTCTACGAGGTCGCGGAACTGGGAGACCGGCTGCTCGTCGCGATCGGGGACGTGACCGGGCATTCCATCGAGGCGGCCAGCGTCATGGGCGAGGTCCGCCACGCCCTGCGCGCCTACGCCATCGAGGGCCACCCGCCCGACCTGATCGTCGAACTCCTCAACGCCATGCTCCGCCGGTTCCACCCCGAGGGCCTCACGACGCTCTGCGTCCTGTTGCTCGATCCGTTGGCGGGCAAGGCAACCATCGCGAACGCCGGTCATATCCCGCCGCTGATCGTGGACTCGTCGAGTGCGCGCTACCTGCGCTTGCCCGGTGCGTTGCTCGGGGTCAAGACACCGCGCCCGGCAGCGACCACGGTGGACATCCCCTCTGGCACGACCGTAGTCCTGATGACCGATGGGCTCATCGAGCGCCGTACGTCCGCTCTGGACGCGGACATGGAGCACCTGCGTGCGTCGATGCGGGCCGACGAGGACCCCGAGTCGATCTGCGAGAGGCTGTTGGGCACCTACGGTCAGAACAAGGACGACGACATCGCCCTCTTGGTCCTACGCAGGGACTGACTGCTCCTGATGGCAGCGTTCGGTTGCGCTATCCGGTGCAAGCGGTGAGTACCGGGTCGATCACGATTCAACTAACGGCCGCTGACGCCCACACGAGCGGCTGACTTTGCTCTTAGCGCTTCCCGTTGGTGTTAAGGGGAAATCGGCCGCGTTGGGCCGTACGGGTGGTGACGTCGGTGACCGCTAACGGATCTTGCGGTCCGTAGTTGCCGTTGGGCATGATCCGAAGCGTTGAGCACCCGCGCCCACACGGGAAAGCCCGGTCTGAGCCCGGTGCCCGCCCGCGAGGTCGGCTGCCCGCGGTGCGGTGGAACCTGGATCCCCGTGCGCGCGGCGTGCTCCGCACACGTCGAGGTCCGCGGGTTCCCCGGGTGCGCCGGGTCGGCTGTGGCCTCCCGCGCGAGAGGCGTAGGACATGGGCCTTGGCCCCAGATCAGCTGTCATGACAGGCGTCACGGCTGTCGCGCTCGTGTTCACCCCGCTCGGTGCGGCGGCCCAGACGGGTGCCACGGCCGACGACACGGCCGCGGGCTGGCTCGCCCGGCAACTGGTCGACGGTGACCACGTCGAGAGCGCCCCGGCGACCCCCGACTTCGACGGCACCGCGGACGTGGTCCTCGCCCTCGACGCCGCCGGGGTCGCCTCGGACGCCGCGACCAAGGCGGCCGCGTTCCTCGCCGAGCCGGACACCGTGCTCGAGTACGTGGGCGACGGCGCGGCCGAGTCCTACGCCGGGCCGCTGGCCAAGCTGGCGCTCGTCGCCGAGTCGCGCGGACTGGACCCGAAGTCGTTCGGCGAGGTCGACCTGGTCACCGCGCTCGGCGCGCTGCAGGCCCCGTCCGGCCGGTTCGTCGACGCCTCCGCCCAGCCCGACCAGTCCGACGGCCTGAGCCAGGCGCTGGCCGTGCTCGCGCTGGAGCGGGCCGGTGGGGCACCGGCGAAGGCGGTCGACTTCCTGGTCGCGAGCGCGTGCCAGGACGGTGGTTTCCCCGCCGCGCTCGACACCCCGTGCGTGTCGGATGTGGACGCCACGGCGGTCGCGATCCAGGCGCTGGTCGCGGTCGGGCGCACCGACGCCGCCACCGCCGGGGTGACCTGGCTGGTCGGCAAGCAGTCCGCCGCGGGCGGGTTCAAGACGAACCTCCCTGACGCCTCGGACAACGCGGGGTCCACCGGTCTGGCCGCGCAGGCGCTGCGCGTGGGCGGTAAGGCCGCCGAGGCCGACAAGGCCGTCGCGTTCTTGACCGCTCTCCAGCAAGGGTGCACGGCCGTTGAGGCTGTGCGCGGTGCCATCTTCTCCTCGCAGGGACAGGCCGCTGGCGCCGTTAGTGCTACCAGTCTCGCCATCCCGGGCATCGTCGGTATCAGCTATGCCAAGGTGAGCGCGGTGGGCGCGAACAACACACTGCCCATCGTGGACTGCACGACGCCTACGACCTCCAGCACCACGGCCGCGATCAACCCGATCGTCAACCCCGGCGACAACAACAATGGCGTCTCGCCCGCGCCGCAGGGCGGTAAGGCACCTGCTCTTGCCGCTACCGGGATCTACCGTCCGTCTGTTGCGTGGTTGGGCGTTCTCCTGCTCCTGAGCGGTACGGCTCTCGTCGCACTGGCCCGCCGCCGGGCATCTACCCGCTAGAACGCGCGGTGAGAGCACCGATCGCCGGTGCTCTCACCGTCCTCTTAGTCGCCCGAGACCAATTCGGTGTATTGCTTCCTTGGCTCGATACTTGAGCCTTCCACCGTCGTGCGCTCATGCTGTGGGGACACCCTGCCGATTCACCCCCTGCCGACGCACCTCTGGAGAACGCACTGTGACCATGGCCGCGCCGACCACCGACGACGGGGAGGACCTGTCGGCCGAGCTGGCCGCCGCCCTGCGCGCCGGACCGTTCGACCGCGCGCTCGACCTGGCGATCCGCCGCCGCGGCCTGAGCCTCGAGGCGGTCCAGCGGCGCGTCGCGCTGCGCGGTGCCACGGTCAGCCAGGCGACCCTGAGCTACTGGCGCCGGGGCGGCCGCCGCCCGGACGGCGACCGCTCGCTGCGCGCCGTGCGCGCCCTGGAGGACAGCCTCGGCCTGCCGCGCACCGCCCTGGAGCGCCTGATCAGCCCGACCCGCCACCGGGTCGCCGAGGACACCGCCGCGGGCCTGGCCAGCGCGCTCGACCTCACCACCGCCGCGATCGAGTCCTGCGACGGCATCGACCTCGCGGGCAACACCCGGCTGGCCCTGATGTCGCTGCACCAGCACGTCCACATCGGCGCCGACCGCACCGAGCAGCGGGTCCGCACCGAGGTCGTCGCCACCGCCAGGGTCAACGGCGTCGACCGCTGGGTCTGCTTCTTCCACCCGCAGGACGGCGACGGCCACCACCCCACACTCCGCACCACCGAGTGCTGTAGCCCCGCGCGGGTCCGCACAGACCCGGAGAGCGAGCTTCTCGCTGTCGAACTCCGTTTCGACTACCCGCTCCGCGCGGGTGACACCTACGTCTACGCCTACGAGATCGGCTACGACGGCCCTCCGCCACCGACCGACTACGCGCAGTACGGTTTGCGGACCCCGGCTCGTCAACTCCTGATCCAGGTCTCGTTCGACCGCGATCAGCCACCGGTCCGGTGCTACCGCTACTACAAGAGCCCATCGGGTCTTAGCTCCAACGACACCGAGCTCCCTCTAGGCCCGAGCATGACCACTCACATCGCTGTGCCGGACGCGCCGCCCGGTGTTCACGGCATCCGTTGGGAATGGGACTGACCGGTCGCGGACCGGGGCCCGCGACCGGTGACAGCTAGCGGACCGGCGCCTTGCGCGCGATGGCCGCCTTCATGATGTCGAGCCCGATCAGGTTGAACTGCCTGCCCAGACTCCGCATCAGCGAGTTGTCCGTGGGCCGGTAGACACCGCGCTTGTAGTAGTAGCCGCCCTGGTAGGTGCCGATGACGCCACCGTCGGGGGAGGCCTTGCCGATGTAGGAGTACCACTTGACCTTGTAGCGGGTCATCGTCGCGCTCGGGTAGATGGACACGTTGGCCTCGCGGGGCTCGGAGCCCGTGTAGAGGTCGTTCGGGTAGTCGTACTCGTCGGCGAGCCCGCCGATGGAGTGGCCCAACTCGTGCGCCACGATCTGCCCGGACTGGGCGTTGCCGCCGGACGAGGTCGCGACCCCGCCGCCCGCGCCGCCGTACTTCGTGCTGTTGGCCACCGCGAGCACCTGGTCGGCGCCGGGGGCCAGCGCCGCGTACTGCTTGGCCTTGGTCTCGTTGACGCACAGCAGGCGCTCCATGTCACCGCACCAGAAGTACATGTCCAGCGCGGTGCTGCGGCTCACCCCCTTGCTCGGGTCGTTGTCCACACCGGACTGCGCGGACACCACGTTGACCTGCCACACGTTGAACGAGCTCTTCATCGACTTGAACGGCTCGACCTGGGTCAGCTCGTTCCACCGGTTGAGCACGTGCTGGTGGTAGGTCGTCAGCTGGGCGGAGGTGTAGCCGTCGCCGACGAACACGAGGTCGAACTTCGAGCTCGACGGGCCCGCTTGCTGGATGGTGACCACGTCGGCGCTGACCGCGGCGAGCGGGGCGGCAGTGGCTACAGGCGCGGGGACGCGCGCCCGGCTGATCTTGCCGTCGGGGGAGAAGACCTCCTTGACGACGCCGGCCACCGCGGGAGCGACCGGTGGTGCCGCGGTGGCGGCGGGCTGGACCGCGACCACGACAGCGGCGGCGACTCCCGCCGCTGCCACAGCGGCTAACAGGGACTTCTTGCGCATGATGCTCCGTTCAGGCAGGGAACCACGCAGGGGGGACGGTGCGCAGAGCCCGCCAACCATCGCGCGCACACCGAGCAGCCGGGTAATCACAGATTGCATAACCCGGATTTATGAGTGCCGGTGATCTGTTGAACGGCGCCGACCGGCCGACCTAGGCTCGGCGGATGGAACTGGAGCTGCGCCACCTGCGGACGCTCTGCGTCATCGCCGAGACCGGCAGCCTCACCAAGGCCGCGACAGTGCTCCGGTTGTCGCAGCCCGCCCTCACCGCTCGGCTCCGGCGCGTCGAGTCCGAGATCGGCGCGTCCCTGTTCGATCGCGGCCCGCGCGGCGTTGTGCCTACCGCTGTCGGCGAGTTCGTTCTCGCGCGCGCACGGGCGATCACGCACAGCGTCGCCGATCTGCACATGGGGGCCGCGCGCTACTTCGACGCCACCGCGCCCGTGATCGCTCTTGGCGGCGCTGTCGGCTCGGTGTCGGTAGGGCTAGCAGAGCGGATGGGGGAGACCCTCGCAGGCATGGAAGTCCGCCTGACCATGGAGTACTCGCCGCGACTCCTGTGGGACCTCATCGCCGCGGGCAGGCTCGACGCGATCGCCACCGTGGACTACCGGGGGTACGAACTCTCCTCCACCTCCGACATCGAGTGCGTCACCATCGCCCGTGAACCCATCTTCGTGGCACTCGCGGAGTGCGACCCGTTGGTTGGGCACAGCGAGGTAGCGCTACCGGATCTCGCCGACCGCACGTGGGTGATGACGCCATCGGACGGCGCGGGGTGGCCCGACTGCTTCCACGCGGCCTGCGAACACGCCGGGTTCACACCACGGGTTCGGTACACCTCTCCCAGCGCCGAATCCATCCGTGACCTCGTCGCGGGCAACCGCGCGGTGACAGCCTGTCAAGCCGTCTACCGCGGCGGTGACGGCATCGCGGTTCGACCGCTGACAGGTAGCCCTGTCGAGATGCGCCACGTCTTGGCCTACCGGCGCGAAGGGCCGATCGCCGAACACGCGGCGTCCGTGATCGAGCTCGCCCAAGACGCGTACTGGGCCTACGCGAAGCAGTACGCCAACCAGTTCGGCGAGATACTGCACCACGCCCAATTAGTCCACTGAGGACCTGTCGCGCCGCAGCAGGTAGGTGTCCATGATCCAGCCCTTGTCCTGCCTGGCCTTGTCCCGCGTGTCCTTGATCTGCTCGGCCACCTCGGAGAGCGGACCCGACACGATGATCTCGTCGGCCGTTCCCACATAAGCGCCCCAGTGAATGTGGATGCTCGGGTCGTCCGCGTAAGCCAGGTAGGCGTCTCTTGCGTCGAGCATCACCACGACGTCGTCAACGCCATCCGGCCACGACTGCTCCAACCGCCTGCCGGTAGTCACCTGCACCGCGCCGCCGACCTGGTTGAGAGTGGTCCGGCAGCGAGCAGCGAGCGCGGACACGCTGCTGATCCCCGGGTGCACGCGCACCTCGAACTCCAACCGTCCGCGTGCCCGGATGTCGTCGACCACCGAGATGATGCTGTCGTAGAGCGCAGGGTCACCCCAGACGAGGAACGCCCCGACCTCACCCGGCGCCAGGTGATCGGTCATCAGCTGCTCGCACACGTCCGCCCGCCGCTTGCGCCAGTCCGCGACCGCCTCGCCGTACCCCGACTCGGTCCGCACGCGCTGCGGGTCCTGCACCCGGGCGAGCCGGTAGCGGCCGCCGGGGACGTGCGCCTCCAGGATCACCTGCCGCAGGTCCGAGAGCTCACCGGCGGCGTCGGGCTTGTCGAGGAAGAAGAACACGTCGGCCCGGTTCATCGCGGCCACCGCGGCGACCGTCACGTGGTCGGGGTCACCCGCGCCGATCCCGATGATCTCCACTCGCGTCGCGTCCATGCCAAGACCCTAACCGGGCCCCGGCACCCGTCCCGACCACGGCTGACAGGATGGCGGCATGGACAGCCAGCCGAGCCGGGCGCTGGTGCTCGGCGGGACCCGCTCCGGCAAGTCCGCGCACGCCGAGGGCCTGCTCGGCGGGGACACCCCGGTCGACTACCTCGCCACCGCGCGCCGCGACCCCGGCGACGCCGAGTGGTCGGCCCGCATCGCCGAGCACGTCGCCCGCAGGCCCGCGCACTGGCGCACCACCGAGGTCCCCGAGGCGGCCGCCCTCGCCGCCTTCCTGCGCGCCGCGCGCCCCGACGACCCGCCCGTCCTGGTCGACGACATCGCCACCTGGCTCACCGGGGCGCTCGACGACACCGGCTGGGACCGCGCGAACCGCCCCAAGGCGGCCAGGGACGACCTGGTCGCCGCCGTCGCCGGGTGCCGGACGCGACTGGTGCTGGTGTCCGCCGAGGTCGGCCTGGGCGTCGTGCCGTCGACCAGCGCGGGACGCCTGTTCCGGGACGAGTTGGGCGCGCTCAACGCTGATCTAGCCGCACAATGCGACGAGGTGCTTCTACTCGTAGCCGGTATCCCGCTGAGGTTGCGCTGATGAACGCCCTAGACGGCCTGCGGTTGTCCTTCCACTGGCTCACCGTTCTACCGGTCCCCGCGCAGCGCACAGACCTGGATGCCCGTAGGTGGGCCATCGCCACCGCGCCGGTGGTCGGCCTCGCACTGGGCCTCGTGACCGCGGGGCTCTTGTTCTGTCTGCGGGAGATCGGCGTACCGGGTCTCGTCTCCGGTCTTCTCGCCGTAGGTGCCATCGCGATCCTGACCCGCGGCATGCATCTCGACGGCCTCGCGGACACAGCCGATGGCCTTGGTTGCTACGGGCCACCCGAGCGCGCACTCGCGGTGATGAAGGACGGCGGGATTGGCGCGTTCGCCGCCGTTGCCCTGGTCATCGTCATCGGCGTGCAGGCGGCTTCGCTGGTGGCGCTGAGCGCGTCCGAACGACTACCCGCCGTCGTACTCGCTCTTACCGTCGGCAGAGCGGCCTTCTCGTGGTGCTGCCGCCAAGGGGTTCCTGCCGCGCGCCCAGAAGGCTTCGGCGCGCTGGTAGCCGGAACGCAGCCGGTGGCGGTACCCATTGTGTGGACGTTCGTGCTCTGCGTGGCCGGTGTGTTCGTGGTTCCCGGAGTCCCGCTGCTCGGCCCCGCGGGAGTCGTCGTAGCGGCGGCGGTGGTGGTAGGGCTGACCCACCACCTCCACCGCCGCTTCGGTGGGGTCACCGGAGACGTCTTCGGCGCGAACGCCGAGGCAGCCACAACGGCCGTCCTCGTCGTTTGCGCTATCGCCTAGCGGAAGTCGTCAGCGTGGTCGGTCGCCCACTCGGCCAACGTCCGCGCGGGCTTGCCCAGCACATCCTCCACAGTCGACGTCGGCGTCTCCGGGACCTCGGTAGCCCCTGCCCAGATCCCCAACAGCCAGTCCGCGACCCATCCGGGCACCTCGTCCTCGACGTCGGCCTTCCACTGCTCCGGCGCCAGCTCCTCGAACCGGATCTCCTTGCAGATTGCCGCGCCGATCGTCGCGGTCTGCGCGACCTTGGTCTGCGCCTCCGGCCCGGTCAGTGCCAGCACCGCACCCACGTGCCGGTCCGTGAGCAGCGCCGCCACTGCCACCTCGGCGATGTCGACCTCGTGGATCGCGGTCTGCGCGGCGGACCCGTACGGCTCCCGGACGACACCCTCCGCGCGGATCGAGGAAGCCCACTCCAGCAGGTTCGACGCGAACATCCCCGGCCGTAGATGAGTCCACTCCAGGCCGGAGTCCTCGACCGCCTCTTCCGCTACCCGATGCGACTCGCCGATCTGGTCGTCGTCGAACCCCACCGACATCGATGACAAGAGCACCACCCGGGTCACACCAGCCCTCTTGGCCTGGTCGAGCACGCTCGCCGTCTTGCCCGCCACGAACAGGTACAGGCCGTCGACCCCTTCGAACGCGCTCTCCAGCGCCTCGGGGGCGTCCAGATCCCCCTTGACCACCTCCACGCCGCTCGCGAACTCCGCGGCCTCCGGACGGCGGGTCACCACCCGCACGTGCACCCCGGCCGCTAGCAGCCCCGCCACCACGTGCCGCCCGACGCTGCCCGTCGCCCCAGTGACCAGCACTCGCATGGTTCTCCTCCCTCGGCACCGGATCGCCAAGATCCGATCCCGGCCGACGCTAGCCACGCGTGGCGCCCGCCCGCACATAGCAATTTGCCGTAGCAAATCCGCTGTTAGGGCCAACAGTCTTGTCGCTGCACGGGGCGGTGGGCACATCTAGGCCCGTTGAGTCTCGGTAGCGTAAACAGCTCTCCGTCCCTTTGGGACGAGCAGGTAGTCCAAACGCACTAGTGCCCGACCTCGCATCCAACTATCCGAAGTGGACTCTCCGGCCACGCGGTGGGAAATGCTCCCGTGTTACTCGGGTGAGGCCCAACCCGTATGGGTGGTTTTCGGGTTGGTAAACCGGGAAAAGCTGGCTCCCAGTGATGCTGGGCGGAGAAATTGCCTCATCCTTGTGGCGATCGTTCGGGTCGCTCCCGCCAAATCGAGTGAATCGCCGAGGGGCGGTCGACCACGCCGCGAGCAAGATCGGTCACGCCGGTCACGGACTGTCCTTCCCTCGGCCCGATGTCACGTGCGCGTGCCGTTGACCAGCATGTTCTTGCCCGGTAGGGCGACACCTCGACGGCACTTCTCTGCGCTCGGTGATGGATTTCGGTTATCCCCACCCGATTGGGTAGGGCGCATGCCAACTTCTGTTTCTCCGCTTAAGGTGATCTCAGTTTCCCTCTGCGACGCCAAAGGATTTGCCATGGGCGCGGTGTATCGACCCACGGTTCAGCGGCGCACCCGAGCGGGTGTGCTCAGCTTGACCGCGGCTTTGCTGGCGACCCTCTTGCCTGTCGTCGCGCCCACGCCCGCGCAAGCGATCGTGCGGGCCCCGTTCGACGCGGTGTACTCCACTGAGGACAACGGTGCCATCACGCTCGTCGGCGCCAGCAGCATGGACTGCCCAACGCTGTCCTCGGGTTGCGCCTCCGCACGTGCCGGTACCGCCACCGGCACGTCGAACAACAACAACGTCTACAACATGGGGTTCGTCGATGTGGACCTCGATCTGTCCACTTCGAACTCCTCGACCGCGACGCTGGCGATGCCCGCCGGGTCCACCGTGCTCAACGCGCGCCTGATCTGGGGTGGGCGCACCATCGCGGGGACCAACGGCGTCGCGCCGACCAAGGCCGTCAACACCATCAAGTTCCGCGCTCCCGGCACGACCTCGTACACCACCCTCACCGCGACCAACCTGATCCAGCCCAGCGCGCTCGTCATCAGCGACGGCGGCCCCTTCCAGGCTTCGGTTGATGTCACCGACATCGTCAAGGCCGGGGGCAACGGCCTCTACATGGGCGCGGACATCGGCGCCGCCACCGGTCAGGACCGCTACGCGGGCTGGTCGCTGATCGTTTCCTACCGCAACCCGTCGCTGCCGCTGCGCAACCTGCGGGTGTTCGAGGGCTTCGCGGACATCACCTCCGCCACCGGCAACAACAGCGTCGACATCCCGGTCACCGGCTTCCTCACCCCGACCACGGGCAACGTCAACGCCTCCGTCGGCGTAGTGGCTTGGGAGGGCGACTACGGCACCACCGGCGACGCGCTGCGCCTGGCGGGCACCACCCTCAGCGACGCCACCCGACCCGCGGCGAACTTCTTCGACTCGCGCATCAGCGACGCCGGTGTCGACCAGATCGGCCGCAACCCCGCGAACCTGAACAACTTCGGCGTCGACATCGGTCGCATCGCCACCACCAACGTGCTCAGCAACGGCAGCACGTCGGCCACCATCAACCTGACCTCCAGCGGCGACTCGTACTACCCCGGCGTGGTCACCAGCCAGATCGACCTGTTCACCCCGTCGTTCAACGCGGTGAGCAAGACCGTGACCAACCTCAACGGCAACAACCCGGCCCAGCCGGGCGACACCCTGGAGTACCGGCTCACCTTCACCAACACCGGCGGCGACTTCGCCGACACCGCCGTGGTGCGCGACCCGCTGCCCGCGGGCCTGACGTTCGTGCCCGGCAGCCTCGTAGTCGAGGCCGACCCCGGTGGCGCTACCGGCACCAAGACGGACGCGACGGGTGACGACACCGCCGACTACACAGCAGGGGACAGAACTGTCCGCTACCGGGTGGGCATCGGGGCCAACGCGACCACGGGTGGATCCATCTCGCCCGGGGGAGCGGTTGCCACCCGGTTCCGCGCCACCGTCACCCGCGCCGCCGCGGGCTCCACGATCGTCAACACCCCGATCCTCGATTACAAGGCCCGCACGCTCAACCGCAACTACTCCTTCGCGGGCAACGCGGTCAACACGACGGTCACCGCGCTCGCCGACCTCGCCGCGGCCAAGACGGTCGCCTCGCCCACGCAGAACGCGGGCCAGACGGTCACCTACACGATCTCCGCGATCAACAACGGTCCCAACCCCGGCACCGGCGTCACCCTCACCGACACGCTGCCCACCGGCACCACCTACGTCTCCACCGCCCCGCCCGCGGGCGTGACGTGCTCGCCGTCCGGTCAGACCATCACCTGTTCGCTCGGCACGGTCGCCAACGGCGCCACCGTCGCGATCCCGGTCGTGGCCAGGGTCAACGCCGACACCGCCGGGGGAGTGGTGATCAACTCGGTGCGGGTCGCCGGGACCACAGCCGACGACGTCTCGGTCAACAACACCGCGTCCGTCCCGGTGACCGTCACCCAGTCCGCCGACCTTCAGGTCACCAGCTCGCTCAACGGCCCGGTCGTGCCCGGCACCGAGCAGACCGTGCTGACCACCACGGTCACCAACGCCGGTCCGTCGACCGCCCGCGATGTCGTGATCAACATCCCGCTGCCGGATGGCACCACCGTGGTGTGGGCCACCGACGGCTGCACCGTCAGCGCGGGCACCCTCACCTGCGTCGTCGGCACCCTCGCCCCCGGCGCCAGCTTCACCGCCGACGTCGTGCTCGCCGTCGACCCCGGCTTCGCCGCCCCGACGCTGTCGATCACCTCGTCGGCCTCGGCCAGCACACCGGACCCGGCCAACGGCAACAACTCCTCGACCGCGACGCAGCCCACCGCGCCGCTGGCCGACCTGCGGGTGACCAAGACCGCCTCCACCCCGAACCCGGTCGCGGGCACCAGGACCAACTACACGATCACCGTCACCAACGACGGCCCCTCCGACGCGCGCAACGTGGTGGTCAACGACCCGATCCAGACCGGGGTCTCCGTCGTCAGCGCCAGCCCGCAGTCCGGCACCTGCACCACCGGGACCACCGTCTCGTGCCAGATCGGTGTGGTGCCCGCGGGCGGCGCGGTGACGATCAGCCTGCGCGTGGCCATCGCCCCCGACCGCCCGGCCGGTGAGCTGACCAACGCCGCCACCGCGACCACCAGCACCCCGCAGGAGTTCACCGCCAACGACTCGGCCAGCGTGGCCACCGTCGTCGGCCGGGTCAGCGACCTCAGCATCACCAAGACCGCGGTCCCGCAGCCGGTCGTCGCGGGCGGTCCGCTGACCTACAACCTGGTCGTGTCCAACCACGGCCCCTCGGTCGCCGACAACGTGGTGATCACCGACACGCTGCCGGTCGGGCTGACCGCCACCGGCGAGCAGGCCACCCAGGGCGCCTGCACCATCGTCGTGCGGACGATCACCTGCCAGGTCGGCAGGCTGGCCGTCGACGGGACCGCCACGATCACCATCACCGCCGACACCCCGGGCGTCGTGCCGGTCGGCGGGTTCACCAACACCGCGACGGTCACCTCGACCAGCACCGACCCGAACCCCGCGGACAACACCGCGACGCACGTCTCCTCGGTGACCGCGCAGGCCGACCTCTCCGTCACCCAGGTCGTCGCCGCGCCGTCGGTCTTCGCGGGCACCGGTACCCGCTACACCATGACCGTCACCAACGGGGGCCCGTCGGTGGCCCAGGGCGTCACCTCCAACCAGGCCCTCCCGGCGGGCTTCACCATCGGCACCATCACCCCGACCACCGGCACCTGCCAGATCCAGGCGGGCCGGGTGGTCTGCAACTTCGGCAACCTCGCCGCGGGCGCGGCCGCCTCGGTCACCGTCGACGTGTCCGTCCCCTCGGGACAGGCGCTCGGCCCGGCCAGTGCCACCGCCACCGTCGCCTCGACCACGCCGGACCCGACGCAGTCCAACAACACCGCCAGCACGCCGGTGTCGGTCCGCGCCGAGGCCGACGTGCGCATCGCCAATGTGCAGGCCCCCGGCACCCTCGTCGCCGGTGAGGCGTTCACCCGCACCTTCAGCGTGGCCAACTCGGGCCCCTCGGACGCCCGCGACGTCGCCGTCGTCGCCGACCTCCCGGCCGGTGTCCTCGACCTCGTCGTCACCCTGGACGGGGTCAACTGCCCGGTCACCGGCGGGCGGGTGAACTGCGCGGTCGGCACCATGACCGCCGGTCGGGTGCTTGACGGCACCGTCTCCGGCCGGATCGCCGCGTCGAGCCCGCCGGGCCCGCGCAGCTTCTCGGCGACCATCAGCACCTCCAGCCCGGACCCGGTGCTGCTGAACAACTCCGTCACCGCGGCCGCCGCAGTCACCGCCTACTCGCGGCTTACCATCGACCAGTCGGTCACCCCCTCGCCGCTCGTCGCCGGTGCCCGCGCCACCTACGCCATCGTCGCCGCCAACAACGGACCGTCCGACGCGACGGGCGTGACCGTCACCTACACGGTGCCCGCCGAGCTCACGGTCGTCTCCGCGGTCAGCACCCTCGGGTCCTGCACGGTCGCGGGCACGGTCGTCACCTGCGTGCTCGACCGGCTCCCGGCGGGCACCAGCGACGCGCTGTCGGTGACCGTGGACGTGTCGCCGACCGCGTCCGGTGCGGTGGAGACCAGGGCCCAGGTCGTCACGCTCAGCCCGAGCCCCGGTGGCGAGGACCAGCTCGACATCCTCTCCACGCCCGTCGTGCAGAGCGCCGACCTGGTGCTCACCGGCACCATGTCGCAGAACCCGGTCCGCGCGGGCACCGCGCAGACCTACACGCTGACCGTGTCCAACACCGGGCCGTCCATCGCCACCGCGGTCGTGCTGTCCGACACCCTGCCCACCGGGATGGTCCTGCTGCCCGGCGGCGTGTCCGTCCAGGGCGGCACCTGCACACCGACCCCCGACAACACAGGCGTCAACTGCTCGTTCGGCACGATCCCGCCCGGCAGCTCCCGGGTCGTGGTGCTCAACGCCCTCGTCCCCGCGGACACCCCGGCGGGCACCGTGCTGACCGACACCGCCGCGGTCGGCTCGCCGACCCCCGACCCGACGCCTGCCAACCGGGCGATCTCGTTGGCGGCCACGGTCAGCGCCGACGCCGACCTGGCCATCACCACCAACGCGACCTCGGGCAACGCCGAGGCGGGCCGCGACACCAGCTACACCATCACCGTCGCCAACAACGGCCCCTCGGTCGCCAGGTCGGTGGTCATCTCCGACCCGCTGCCCACCGGGCTGAGCTTCATCTCGGCCGACCCGAGCTGCGCCCTGGTCGGCACCGAGGTCCGCTGCGCGATCGGCGACCTGGCCCAGGGCGCGATCAGGACCGTCGCGCTCACCGTCCGCCTCGCCGCCGACTACTCGTCGCCGACCGTGGTCAACACCGCCACGGTCAGCGCGGCCACCTCGGACTCCATCACCGCCAACAACTCCAGCTCGGCCACCCAGTCGGTCAGCGCCAACGCCGACCTGCGCTCGGCCATCTCGCTGACCTCCGGGCCGCTGGTCGCGGGCACCCCCGCCACCTACCGGGTCGGCACCACCAACCTCGGCCCGTCGGTCGCCCCGCAGGTCGTGCTCACCGACCCGCTGCCCGCGGGCACCACGTTCGTCAGCGCCACCGCCGCGGGCGGCGGGAGCTGCGTGTTCGACACCGGCGCGGTGCGCTGCACCTGGCCGTCGCTCGCGGTCGGCGCCTCGGTGTCCGCCGACATCACGGTGAACCTGTCCAGCGGCGCCCCCGCCGGGTCCACCGTGTCCAACACCGTCACCGCGTCGGCCGCCGTGGCCGACTCGCACCCGTCCGACAACGCCGCTACCGCTACCGCCACCGTTGGCGCTGTCGCGGACGTCTCCGTCGTCCAGGTGCTCACCTCCGGTGCCCCTGTCGCGGGCGGCAAGCTCACCTGGCAGGCGGTCGTCCGCAACGACGGCCCGTCCTCGGCCTACGGCGTCACCACCACCGACCCGGCCCCGGCAGGCGTCACCTACAGCGCGGTGGCCTCCACCCTCGGCACCTGCTCGATCAACGGCAGCGGTGCCGCGGTCTGCGCCATCGGTGTGCTCGCCTCGGGCGCGACCGCCACGGTCACCGTCACCGGCACGCTCGCCCCCGACTACACCGGCACCGGTGTCACCAACACCGTCACCGTCTCCAGCACCTCCAGCGACCCGGACCCCAGCGACAACACCTCGTCCGCGGTCTCGGACACCACCAGCAGCGCCGACCTGGCCCTGTCCGTGGTCGCGCAGCCCGAGCCGGTCGTGCCGGGCTCGCAGGTGAACTGGACGTTCACCGTCACCAACAGCGGCCCGTCCACCTCGCGCGGCGTCGTGGTCAACGACGAGCTGCCCGCCGGGGTCACCCCGCGCCCGCAGGCCGGGTGCGCGCTCACCGGCCAGCGCTTCAGCTGCCCGATCGGCGACATCCCGGTCGGCGGGTCGGCCTCGGTCACCGTCTCCGGCACGCTCGCCGCCGGGTTCAGCGAGGCCTCGCTGCGCAACACCGGCACGATCAGCGGCGGCACCGCCGACCCCGACACCCGCGACAACACCGCCACCGCGGTCAGCACGCCGAACCCGCAGGCCGACGTCGCCGTCGTGGTCGTGCAGCCCGCCACTGTCGTCGCGGGCCAGCCCGCCACCTGGACCGTGCGGGTCAGCGACGCCGGTCCGTCCGACGCGGTCGGCACCTCGGTCACGGTCGCGATCCCCGCGTACCTCACCAACGCGTCCGTCCGCTGGCCGTCCGGGGTGTGCACCGTCTCCGGCGCCGCCGCGACCTGCCCGATCGGCGTCGTCACCGCCGGGCAGACCATCGACCTCACGCTCACCGGCACCATCGACGCCGCCTACTCCGGCCCGCTCACCGTGGGAGCGGAGGCCATCGCGCAGACCCCAGACCCGAGCCTGTCCAACAACGTCGCCGACTCGGTCTCCTCGGCCAGCCGCGCCGCGGACCTCGTCACCACCCTCTCCGCCCCGGCTGGCGCCGTGCCGGGCACCCGGCTGACCTGGGTGCTCAGCTCGCGCAACCTCGGCCCGTCGACCGCGGACGGCGTCACGCTCACCGCCACCCTCCCGCAGGGCGTCAGCGCGATCACCGCGACCACCCAGGCGGGCACCTGCACGGTCACCGGCCGCGACATCAGCTGCCCGGTCGGCGCCATCGCCCCCGGCGTCACGGTGCTGGTGACCCTGTCCGGGCTGCTCGCCTCGAACGTCACCGCGCCGAGCATCGCCGCCACCGGCACGTCCGCGTCCGGCACCCCCGACCCCGACTCGACCAACAACTCGACCAGCACCAGCTCGCCGGTCACCCCGCAGGCGAACCTGCACGTCGCCAAGGCGGTCACCAGCGGCATCCCGGTGCAGGGGGCGCCGATCGTGTTCGCCATCGAGGTGAGCAACGGCGGCCCGTCCGACGCCCAGTCGGTCACCCTCGCCGACACGGTGCCCGCCACCGTCGGCCAGCTCACCGTCCAGACCCCGGTAGGCACCTGCACGCTGACCGGGCAGGACGTCGCCTGCGCGCTGGGCACCATCGCCGCGGGCGCGCCGCCGGTCACGGTGACCGTGCGCGGTGTGCTCGCCGATGGCGCAGGCGACACGGTCGCCAACACCGCCTCGGTGTCGAGCCCGACGCCCGAGGTGGACGGCTCGGACAACTCCGGGTCGGTCACCGCCTCGGCCACCGAGTCGGCCGACCTGTCCATCGGGGTCGCGGTGCCCGGCACCGTGGTCGCGGGCAGGCCGCTGACCTACACCGTCACCATCACCAACGACGGCCCGTCCACCGCCGACGCGGTCGCCCTCGACGGGGTCCTGCCCGCCGGTCTGCTCGGCCTGACCAGCGACCAGCCGTCCTGCCAGAACCTCACCGCGTGCTCGCTGGGCGACATCGCGCCGGGCGCCTCGGTCGTGGTCCGGTTCACCGGCACGGTCGACCCCAACTACGCGGGCTCCACGCTGGAGTCGCGGATCAACGTCTCGTCGCCGACCCCCGACTCGGACGGCCGGGACAACTCGGCGGCGTCCACCGTCGCGGTCACCACCTCGGCCGACCTGGCGACCGGCCTCTCGGTCGACCCGAACCCGGTCGCGCCGGGCACCACCCTGCTCTACACCGCGACCGTCAGCAGCCAGGGCCCGTCCAGCACCCAGGGCGTGGTGACCTTCTCGCCGCTGCCCGATGGCACCGACATCGGCGGCCCGATCACCTCCACCCAGGGCACCTGCTCGATGATCGGCCGCAGCGTGGTCTGCGACCTCGGCCGGATCGACCCGACCACCGCCGTGATCGTGCGGATCCCGGTGCGGGTGGCCTCGTCGTTCGCCGATGGCAACATCGTCAAGTCCATCTCCGTGCAGGGCTCGACCGCCGACCCCGACCAGAGCAACAACTCGGCCAGCGCCGAGGCCGCGGTCGTCCGGGTGGCGGACCTGTCGGTCGACCTGACCGCGCCCGCCGAGATCGTCCCCGGCGACACCGCGACCTGGGACCTGGAGGTGGTCAACTCCGGGCCGTCCGACGCCCCGGTCACCGTCGTGCACACGCTGCCCGCGGGTGTCGGTGAGATCACCGCGATCGCCTCCGGCGGCACCTGCACGGTTGTCGACCAGACGGTCCGCTGCGACCTGGGCACGGTCGGCGCGGGCAACACCACGACGGTCACGGTCTACGCAATGGTCGCCCCTGACGTCACCGCCGCGCAGCTGAGCAGCAGCGCGACGCTGGAATCGGCCGTCGCGGAACCGACCAACACCCAGCCGGACGGTCGCAGCGACAGCGCGTCGAGCACGGTGCGGCCGCGCGCCGACATCTTCGTCGAGGTCGTCTCCGACACCCCGACGGTCACCCCGGGCCAGCAGGCGAGCTGGACGGTCACCGCGATCAACGCCGGTCCGTCGACCGCGCGCGACATCGTGGTCACCGCGGTCGCCCCGGCGGGCACCACCGGCGCGACCCTCACCGGGCCGCCCGGGGTCACCTGCGACAGCGCCGCCCTGCGGTGCGTCATCCCCGCGCTCACCCCGGGCAAGGAGGGCAGCGCGCAGCTCACCCTGCGGGCCACCGTGCCAGCCGACTTCTCCGCGCCGCTGGTCGACGCCGAGGCGACGGTCGCCAGCCCGGTCGAGGACCCGAACCCCGGTGACAACACCGCCACCGCGAGCACGCCGGTCAGCCCGACCGCCGACCTGCGGATCGCCGTCTCGGTGAACCCGACGCCGGTCGTGGCCGGTGGCCCGGTGGCCATCACCGCGAAGATCACCAACGCCGGTCCGTCGGTCGCGGCGGGCACCACCTTCACCCTCCCGGTGCCGGTCGGGCTCGAGGACGTCACTGTGGAGGCGCCCCCCGGCGTCACCTGCGACGTCACGGTGGCCTGCGCTGTCGGGACCCTGCCGGTCGGCGACATCCAGATCGTCCTCCGCGGCCGGGTGTCGCCCACCTACACCGAGAACACGCTGACCGTGTCGGCGTCGGTGTCCTCCGACGCCGGTGACCCGAACCCGGGCGACAACACGACCACCACCGTCTCCCAGTCCGAGGTCTCCGCCGACCTCGGGGTCACCGCCACCATCGACCCGGCTGCCCCGGTCGCCGGTTCGCCGGTGACGGTCACCGCGACCGTGCGGGCGAACGGCCCGTCCACCGCGACCGACGTGACCTTCACGCTGCCGATCCCGGCCGAACTGCGCGACGTGCAGGTCACCGCGCCCCCGGGCGTCACCTGCGACCCGACCGTGGCCTGCGCGGTGGGCACCATGCTGCCCGGCACCGAGATCACCGTGATCGTGCGCGGTGTGCTCGCCCCCGACTTCACCGGCGGCACGCTGGCGCTGACCGCCTCGGTTGACGCGTCCAGCCCCGACAACAATCCGACCAACGACTCCGCCACCGCGACCTCGTCGACCTCGTCGTCGGCCGACCTGTCGGTCGTCACCGCGGTCGCGCCCAGCCCGCTCACCGCGGGCTCGCCGGTCACCCTGACCTCGACGATCCGCAACGGCGGGCCGTCCACGGCCACCGGTGTCGTGTTCACCCTGCCGGTGCCCGCCGGGCTGGAGGACATCACGGTGGAGGCGCCCCCCGGCGTCACCTGCGACACCTCCGTCCGGTGCACCGCCGCGAGTGTGGCGCCGGGCCAGGACCTGGTGGTCACCGTGCGCGGCCGGGTCAAGGCGGACGTCACCACCCCGGACATCACCGTCACCTCGACGGTCACCTCCCCGGTGAGCGACCCGTCGCCCGCCGACAACAGCAGCACCGCCACCACCGGTGTCGGCGTCGCCGGGGACGTGCGCGTCGCGCTCGTCGTCGACCCGCGGCCGCTGGTCGCCGGATCGCCGGTGACCGTCACCGCGACCGTGCGCAACGAGGGCCCGTCCACCGCGACCGGCACCACCTTCACCCTCCCGGTGCCCAGCGGAGTCGTCGCCGTCGAGGTCACCGCCCCGGCCGGGGTGACCTGTGACGAGAGCGTCGCCTGCACGGTCGGCACGCTCGCGCCCGGCACTGAGTCCGTGATCACCGTGCGGGCCAGGGTCGCCCCCGGGTTCACCGGCCCGGACATCACCCTGACCGGTTCGGCGGCCACCTCCAGCGCCGACCCGACGCCCGCCAACAACACCGCCACCACGACCACGCCGGTCGGCGCGAACGCGGGCGTCTCCGTGGCGCTCGCCGTCGACCCGGCCACAGTGACCCCGGGTACCCCGGTCACCGCCACCGCGCGGGTCAGCAACGCGGGTCCGTCCACCGCCGCGGGCGTCACCCTGGCGATCCCGGTGCCCGCGGGCCTGACGAACGTCGTGGTCAACGCCCCGGTCGGCGTCACCTGCGACACCTCGGTGGCGTGCACCATCGGCTCCATCGAGCCGGGCGCCGACGTCGTCATCACCGTCACCGGCGTGCTCGACCCGGCCTACGCGGGCAACTCGATCACGTTGACCGCCACCTCCGGTTCGACCACCCCGGACCCGACCCCCGGTGACGGCACCTCCTCGGTGACCAGGCCGGTCGCCGCGTCGGCCGACCTCGACGCGCTGCTCGACATCACCCAGGACAACCCGGTCGCGGGCAGCCCGATCGAGATCGTCGCCGACGTGGTCAACCGCGGCCCGTCCACCGCGGTCGGCGCCACCCTGGCCATCCCGGTGCCCGCGGGCGTGATCAACGTCAGCGTCACCGCGCCCGCCGGGGTGAACTGCGACACCGGCGTGTTCTGCACCCTCGGCACCCTGGCGCCCAACGCCTCCGTGCGGGTCGTGCTGCGCGGCACCGTCGCGCAGGACGTGACCGCGCCGATCACCGCCACCGCGACGGCCACCGCCCAGACGTCCGACCCGACGCCGGGCAACAACTCGTCCACCGACACGGGCACGACCGCCACCGCGGCCGACCTGGCGTTCACCGCCCAGGTCACCCCGAACCCGATCACCGCGGGCACCGCCATCGCGGTCACCACCACGCTGACCAACAACGGCCCGTCCGCCGCGACCGGCGTCAGCTTCACCGTTCCGGTGCCCGCCGGCGTCACCGGTGTCACCGTGGGCGCGCCCGCCGGGGTCACCTGTGACACCGCGGTCGCCTGCACCGTGGGGACCGTTCCGGCAGGCGGCACGGTGACCGTGGTCGTCCGCGGCACCGTGGCCCCCACCGTCACCAGCCCGTTGACCTTCACCGGCTCCGCGACCTCCGCGGTAACCGACCCGAACACCGCCGACAACGCGTTCAGCGTCACCGGCACCGTGGGCACCGCGGCCGATCTCGGCGTCACGCTCGCCTACGAGCCCGGTGCCGTGGTCGCCGGTTCCCCGGTCGCCGCCAAGGTGACGGTGCGCAACGCGGGTCCGTCCACCGCCGCGGGCACCACGCTGTCGCTGCCGCTGCCCTCTGGGATCGTCGACGTCGAGGTGCTCAGCCCGGCCGGGGTCAGCTGCACCACCGGGGTCAGCTGCACCTTCGGGGACCTCGCCCCGGGCGCCTCCGTGGAGATCACGGTGCGCGGTCGGATCGCCCCCGACTTCAGCGCGCCCGACCTCACGCTGACCGCCACGACCACGACCGCCGCGAACGACCCGTCGACCGCGGACAACACCGCGACCGCCACCACCGCGGTCGGCAGCTCCGCCAACCTGTCGGTCGTCTCCACCCTGGACCCGACCGCCCTGGTCGCCGGGTCGCCGTTCACCTCGGTGACCACGGTCTCCAACAGCGGTCCGTCCACCGCGACCGGCGCCACCTTCACCCTGCCGATCCCGGCGGGCGTCATCGGCGTCGAGGTCATCGCCCCGGCGGGCGTCACCTGCGACACCTCGGTGAAGTGCACCATCGGCTCGGTCGCCCCCGGCGCCGACGTGCGGGTCGAGGTGCGCGGCACCGTCGACCCGGCCTTCACCGGCCCGTCGCTGGCGTTCACCCCGAGCACCGCGGCCACCACCGCCGACCCGAACCAGGCCGACAACTCGACCACGGTCACCGGCACCGTCGGCGTGACCGCCGACCTGCGGGTCACCGTCACCCCGAACCCGCTCAGCCTGGTCTCCGGCGAGGCGTTCACCACGACCGTCAGCGCCCGCAACGACGGTCCCTCGGCCGCCACCGGCGTCACGCTGACCCTGCCGATCCCGGCCGGGGTGGTCGACGTCGAGGTCGTCGCCCCCGCGGGCGTCACCTGCGACACGGCGGTCGCCTGCACCATCGGGTCCCTCGCGCCGAACACCCAGGTCGACGTCCTCGTCCGGGCCAGGGTCGCGCCGGACTTCGCGGGCACCGGGCTGGTGTTCACCGGCTCGGTCGCCTCGCCGACCGCCGACCAGGACACCGCCGACAACAGCACCACGGTGCCGGTCCAGGTCAACGCCTCCGCCGACCTGAGCGCGTCCACCACCGTCGACCCGTCCGGCGGGCTGACCGCGGGCTCGCCGGTCACGATCACCACCACCATCCGCAACACCGGCCCCTCTGCCGCGGTCGGGACCACCTACACCTTCCCGGTCCCGGCAGGTCTGATCGACGTCCTGGTGAACGCCCCCGCCGGGGTCACCTGCGACACCTCGGTCGCCTGCAACGTCGGCTCGGTCGACGCGGGCGAGCAGCTCGTGATCACCGTGACCAGTCGGGTCGCGCCGGACTTCACCGGCGGGTCGCTGACCTTCGACACCGCGGTGTCGTCGCCGACGCCGGACCCGGACACGACGGGCAACAGCAGCAGCACGACCCGCCCGGTCGCCGTCAACGCCGACCTGTCCACGCAGCTGTCGGTCGACCCGGGCACGCTCACCGCCGGGTCCGCGTTCACCGCGACCGCGACCCTGCGCAACGCGGGCCCGTCGACCGCGACCAGCGTCACCTTCGCCGTGCCGCTGCCCGCCGGTGTGGTCAACGTCGAGGTCGTCGCCCCCGCTGGCGTCACCTGCACCACCGCCGTGGTCTGCACCGCGGCGACGGTCGCCCCCGGCGCCTCCACCGTGATCACCATCCGCGGCACCGTCGACCCTGCCTTCACCGGGAGCACCCTGCCGTTCAGCGCCACCGCGTCCTCGCCGACGCCGGACGCCTCGCCGGGCAACAACACCGCGGGCTACGACGCGGCGACCGGCGCCTCGGCCGGGCTGTCCGTGCAGACCGTCGTCGACCCGGCCGGGTTGACCGCGGGCTCGCCGTTCAGCGCGACCACGACCATCCGCAACGCCGGGCCGTCCGTCGCGGCGGGCGTCACCTTCACCCTGCCGATCCCGGCAGGCGTGGTCGACGTCCTGGTCACCGCCCCGGCCGGGGTCACCTGCGACACCACCGTCGCCTGCAGGGTGGGACCGCTCGCCGCTGGTGGCGACGTCGTGGTCGTCGTGCGCGGCCGGGTGGACGCGGGCTTCACCGGCGGCAGCGTGAGCCTGACCGCCAGTGCCGCGAGCTCCACCCCGGACTCGAACCAGGCGGACAACTCCACCACCGTGGTGTCCCCGGTCGCGGTCACCGCGGACCTCGGGGTCGCCGTCACCGCCGACCCGAGCTCGCTCACCGCAGGGTCGCCGGTCGCGATCACCGCGACGGTCAGCAACGCGGGTCCGTCCACCGCGACCGGTGTCGCGGTCACCATCTCGGTGCCCGCGGGCCTGACCAACGTGGTCGTCGACGCCCCGGCGGGCGTCACCTGCGACACCGCCGTGTCCTGCACGATCAGCTCCCTCGCGGCGGGCGCGAACACGGTGATCACGGTGCGCGGCACGGTGTCGCCGACCTTCACCGGCTCCGACCTGCCGTTCACCGGCGCCGCGTCCTCCGGTGCTGGTGACCCGGCGCCGAGCGGGAACACCAGCACGATCACCCTGCCGGTCACCGTGGCCGCCGACCTGGCACTGGTGTCGCTGACCGGTCCCACGACCGCCGTCGCGGGCACCCCGATCGCGATCACCGCGACCCTGCGCAACGCCGGTCCGTCGACCGCCGCGGGCGCCACGTTCACCCTGCCGATCCCGGCCGGGCTGACCGGCGTCCAGGTCACCGGCCCGGCCGGGGTCACCTGCGACACCACTGCGGTCTGCACCCTGGGCGACCTCGCCCCGGGCGCGCAGATCACCATCGCGGTCACCGGCACGATCGCCCCGACCTACACCGGACCGGCGCTGACCTTCACCGGCACGCTGGACTCGCCGAGCGCCGACCCGACCTCGGGCAACGACTCGGCCACCGCCACCACGGCGGTGACGGTCGCCGCGAACCTCGCCGTCACCAGCGCGCTCGACTCGACCTCGGTCACCGCGGGCACCACGGTCAAGCACACCGTGACCGTCCGCAACACCGGCCCGTCCACCTCCGGACCGGTCACCGTCGACCTGCCGGACCTGGCCGGGGTCACCGTCACCGACGTCCAGTACACCGCGCCCGGTGGCGTGAGCTGTGTGGCGCGCTCGGTGAGCTGCACCATCGACCCGCTGGCGCCCGGCGCGTCCGCGCAGATCGTGGTCGTGGCCGCCGTCGCCGCCGACTTCGCCGACTCGTCGCTGACCTTCACCGCCGCGGCGTCCTCGCCGTCGCCCGACCCGTCGACCGCGGACAACAGCGCGTCGGCCACCGCCGCGGTGACCGCCTCGGCCAACGTCGGCGTGACCGCGGCGCTCGACCCGACCGCCCTGGTCGCCGGGTCGCCGGTGCGGGTCACCGCGACGGTCAGCAACACCGGCCCGTCCACCGCGACCGGCGTGACCTTCACCCTGCCGATCCCGGCGGGCGTCCAGAACGTCACCGTCACCGCCCCGCCGGGCGTGACCTGCGACAACACCGTCAGCTGCACCGCGGCGAGCCTGGCGCCCGGCGCCACCATCGACCTGGTGGTCAACGGGGTCGTCGCGCCGAACGCGAACACGACCGCGCTGACCTTCACCGCCACCGCGGGCTCGGCCACCCCCGACCCCGACGGCAGCGGCACCGTGACCCTCAACGCCGGGGTCACCTCGTCCGCCGACCTGTCGATCAACACCACGTTCAACCCGGGCACGTTGACCGCCGGGGAGAACTTCACCGCCACCACCGTGATCGGCAACGGCGGCCCGTCCACGGCCACCGGGGTGAGCTTCACCCTGCCGATCCCGCCCGGTGTCGATGGCGTGACGGTCACCGCGCCGCCGGGCGTGACCTGCGACAACAGCGTCAGCTGCACCATCGGCGACGTGGCACCGGGCACCACGCTGACCGTCGTGGTCACCGGCCGGGTCACCCCGACCACCACGACGCCGCCCACCTTCACCGCCACCGTGTCCTCGCCGACCCCCGGCCCGGACCCGGCCGACCGCACCGTGACGATCACGCCGCCGCTGGTGGTCAGCGCCGACCTGCGCACCACGGTCGTGCTCGACCCGGCCACCCCGACCGCGGGCTCGCCGCTGTCGGCCACCGTCACCGTAGCCAACAGCGGGCCGTCCGCCGCGACCGGCGTGGTCGTCGTGATCCCGGTTCCCGCCGGGCTCACCGGCGCGGACTTCGTGGTCCCGGCGGGCGTCACCTGCGACGCGGCGGGCACCTGCGTGATCGCGAGCGTCGCCCCCGGCGCCCAGGTCTCCATCGTGCTGCGCGGCACGGTCGACCCGGCGGCGACCGGTGACCTGACGGTGAGCGCCTCGGCGACCTCGCCCGCCACCGACTCGACGCCGACCGACAACTCGTTCACCACCACCGCGCCGGTGGCCGCCAACGCCGACCTGGTCGCCACCGCGGTGGTCACCTCCGGCCCGCCGGTCGCGGGCTCGCCGGTGACGATCACCGCGAACATCACCAACGACGGCCCGTCCACCGCGACCGGCGTCACCTTCGCCATCCCACTGCCGTCGGGCCTGCAGCAGGTCCAGGTGACCGCGCCCGCGGGCGTCACCTGCGACTCCTCGGTGCTGTGCACCGTCGGGACGCTCGCCCCGGGCGCCACGGTGACCGTGGTGGTCCAGTCGGTGCTCGCCGCCGACGCGACCGGCCCGATCGAGATCACCGCGACCGCCGACTCGGCCACCGCCGACGCCGACCAGACCGACAACACCATCACGGTGTCCAACTCGGTCACCGCCGTCGCCGACCTGACCGTCACCGCCGACATCGGCCCGGACCGGGTCGTGGCGGGCGCCGCGGCGACCATCACCGCGACCGTGGCCAACGCCGGACCGTCGGTGGCCACCGGGGTGACCATCACCATCCCGGTCCCGGCGGGCCTGCTCGACGTCGTGGTCACCGCCCCGCCGGGCGTCACCTGCGACACCGCCGTCACCTGCACCGTCGCCTCGCTGGCCCCCGGCGCCTCGGTCGAGGTCCTGGTGACCGGGACCGTCGCGCCCGAGCAGACCGCGCCGCTGACCAGCACCGTGACCGTCGACTCCGCCGCGAGCGACCCGAACGGCGCGGGCAACACGGTGGCGCTGTCCGAGCCGGTCGCCGCCGACGCAGACCTGTCGATGGTGCTGGACTTCACCGCCGACACGCTGACCGCGGGCGCCCCGGCGGTCGTGGTCGCCAAGGCGCGCAACGCCGGTCCGTCCACCGCGGTGGCCGTCCGGCTGGCGCTCGGCCTGCCCGGCGAGTTCGAGAACATCACGATCCTCGCGCCCAACGGGGTCACCTGTGACACCACCATCGCCTGCGAGCTCGGCCCGTTGGCGCCCGGCGCCGAGGTCGTGATCGAGGTGCGCGGCGTGTTCAGCTCCGACGTCGCGGGCGACGCCACCGTGGTCGGCCTGGTCGAGTCCACGACGAACGACCCGGTGCCCGGCAACGAGTCGGTGATCGTCACCCAGGTGGTCTCCACCGAGACCGACGTGTCCATCACCAAGGGCGGCCCGACGCAGATCACCGCGGGCCAGAACATCACCTGGACGCTGGGGGTGCACGCGGACGGCCCGTCCGACGCGCGCAACGTGGTCGTGGTCGACACCCTGCCCAAGGGCGTCACCCCGGTCAGCGCCGACCCGGCCTGCGTGCTCACCGGCCGCACCTACCGCTGCGCGCTGGGCACCCTCGCCCAGGGCGGCGACCGGGCGCTCACCATCACCGCCCAGGTCGACCCGGAGTTCAGCGACCAGCAACTGGACAACGCCGCGTCGGTGAGCACCACGGTGTCCGACACCGACGTCTCGAACAACACCAGCCTGGCCGTCACCCAGGTCAGCCAGGTCGCCGACCTGTCCATCGACAAGTCGCTGAGCCCCGACCCGGTCACCCCCGGCCAGCAGGCGACCTACACCATCGAGGTCATCAACTTCGGGTACTCGACGGCCACCAACGTGGTCATCACCGACCCGATCGGCCCCGGCCTCACCCCGGTGTCGGCGACCGCGACCGCGGGCACCTGCGACATCACCGGCCAGGTCGTGACCTGCACCCCGGGCTCCATCGGGCCCGACGGCGACGTGACGGTGACGATCGTGGTCGACGTCGACCCCGGGTTCGTGCCGAACACGATCAGCAACACCGCGACCGTGGTCTCCGACGTCACCGAGGCCGACCCGTCGGACAACACGGTGTCCATCGCGGGCACGGCGGCGGCGGTGACCGACCTCGGCCTGGCCATGACCCCGGACCGCCCGCTGTACGCGCCGGGCGACCCGATCAGCTGGCTGCTGACCATCACCAACAACGGCAGCTCCACGGCCAGGGAGGTCGTGCTCACCGACCAGCTGCCCACCAACGTCGAGGGCGTCGTGGTGCCCGCGGGCTGCGTGCTCACCACCAACCGCCTGGTCTGCGACCTCGGCGACATCGCGCCGGGCGACTCCGCGACGGTGCTGATCTCCGGCCAGGTGCGGGCGAACGCCACCTCCGGCTCGATCGTCAACACCGCCTCGGTGGTGTCGTCGACCGCGGAGCAGAGCCCGACCGACAACTTCGCCTCCTCGACCAGCACCGTCGACGCCCAGGTCGACCTGCAGGTCAGCAAGACCGTGGACGGCCCGATCGTCGCCGGTGACAACGCGACCTGGGTGGTCGCGGTGACCAACGCGGGCACCAGCGCCGCGGCCGACGTGGTCATCACCGACGCGCTGCCCACCGGTGCCACCTACGTCTCGGCCACCGGGGCGACCTGCACCGCCACCGACAGCGTCGTCAGCTGCGGCATCGGCACCCTCGCCGCGGGTGCCACCGCCACGGTCCGGCTCACCGCCGCGATCGACCCGGCGGTGGCCGGTGACACGCTGGTCAACTCGGTGCTGGCCACCTCGTCCTCGGCGGACGCCAACACCGCCGACGACGACGCCGTGTCCAGCGAACCAGTCCAGCGCCGCACCGCGCTCTCGGTGGTCAAGACCGCGGACAAGACCACGGCCGCGGTGGGCGACGAGATCAACTGGGTCGTCGTGCTCAGCAACGCGGGCCCGTCCACCGCGCCCGCGGTGACGGTCACCGACGAGCTGCCCGCCGGGGTCACCCTGATCTCCGCGGTGACCAGCACCGGCACCTACGACCCGGCGTCGGGCGTGTGGCGCCTGGACGCGATCACGCCGGGGGAGCAGCCCACGCTGCGGGTCGCCGCCCGCATCGACCGGGTCGGCTCGCTGGTCAACATCGCCACCCTGACCGCGGCCGACGTCATCGACTCCGAGGACACCGACGACACCGCCACCGCCTCCACCGACGTCAGCGCGGCCGACACCGACGACGACCCCGGCACCCAGGTGCCGGACACCGACACCGACACCTCCGGTCAGAAGCCGGACACCACCGATCCCGAGGACCAGGACCTCAGCTACACCGGGTTCGCCCTGCTGCGGTGGCTCACCGTCGGCCTGCTGCTCACCGTGGCCGGTGTCGGCATGGTCTACCACTCGCTCCGGCGGGGTAAGCGGTCGTGAGCTGCCCCGGCCCTATCCCGACCACGGCGTTCGGCTCGGCCCACCGGCCCGCCTCGGCGCCGGGGCGGGCGGAAGGAGGCAACGCCGTGACGCGGATCGTCGTCGCAGAGGACGACCCGGACCTGCGTGACCTGCTCGAGTTCAAGCTCGTGCAGGCCGGGTACGAGGTCACCGCCGTGAGCACCGGTCGCGAGGCACTCGACGAGGCCGAGGCCGCGCAGCTGTTCCTGCTCGACGTGACCCTGCCGGACATGACCGGCCTGCAGGTGTGCTCCCGGCTGCGCGCCGAGGTCGCCACCAGGGACACCCCGGTGGTGCTGCTGACCGGGCACACCCAGGAGGCCGATGTCGAGGCGGGCAGGTTGAGCGGGGCGAGTGACTACATCTTCAAGCCGTTCAGCCCGCGCGACCTCGTCGACCGCATCGGCGCGCTGCTGACCGCCGGCGGCGAACCGCCGGGTCGGTGATGTCGAGCCGATGACGACGGACAACCCCGCGGGCGAGGTGGACGAGCTGTTCGCGGTGCCAAGGCCGATCCCGACCCCGGAGCAGGAGTCGGAGCCGCCCCGGCGCGCCCCGCTGTGGCGGTGGACGGTGGGGCGGCTGCTCACCGCCGGGTACCTGCTGGCCATCGGCGGTCTCCTCGCGGTCGGCGTCAACTCCTACGTCCGCATCGACACCCTGCTCGACGCCAGGGTGCCCATCGAGCGCAGCCACACCGTGCTCGCCCAGATCTCGCTGTTGTGGCAGCAGATCCAGGACGCCGAGCGGGGACAGCGCGGGTTCCTCATCGGCGGCGACGAGCAGTACCTCGCCCCGTACTCCGCCGCGGTGCTCAACATCGCCGACACCGAGGCGAGGCTGGGCGGGCTGCTCGCCGCCGACGGCTACATGACCCAGCTGTACGAGGCGCTGGGACCGGTGGTGGCCGACAAGCTCGACGAGCTCGCGGAGACCATAGAGCTGCGCCGCAGCCAGGGCGTCGAGGCGGCCGTGGAGCTGGTGTCGACCGGTCGCGGCGTGCGGGACATGGCCGCCGTGGAGGACATCCTCGGCAACATGCGCGAGCACGAGGAGGAACTGCTCGCGGTGAACCAGCAGGTCGTCACCGACAGCGGCGAGGCGACCCAGGAGCTGATCGCCCTGGTCACCATCGGAGTGGGCGCGCTGGCCGCGGTCGGCGCGATCTGGGTGACGCGCAAGGTCACCAAGCCGATAAAGCGGGTGACGGAGGCGGCCAGGCACGTGTCGCGCGGGGACACCGCGCAGCGGGCCGCCATAGGGGGTCCGCTGGAACTCGAGCAGATGGCGATCGCGGTCAACACCTCCACCGAGGCGATGGTCGCGGCCAGGGACCAAGCGGTCGCCGCGGGCAAGGCGAAGGCCGCGTTCCTGGCCACCATGAGCCACGAGATCCGCACCCCGATGAACGCGGTGATCGGCATGACCGGCCTGCTGCTCGACACCGACCTGACCGTCGAGCAGCTGGAACTGGTCCGGATCGTGCGCGACAGCGGCGACGCGCTGCTCGCGGTGATCAACGAGATCCTGGACTACTCCAAGATCGAGGCGGGCGAGCTGGAACTGGAGGACGCCTCGTTCCACATCACCGACGTGGTCGACAGCGCGCTCGCCCTGGTCGCGGTGCCCGCGGGGGACAAGGAACTGGAACTGATCGGCTACGTCGACGCGTCCTGCCCGCCGGTGCTGCGCGGCGACGTGACCCGGCTGCGGCAGATCTTCCTCAACCTGATCGGCAACGCGGTCAAGTTCACCCCGCGCGGCGAGGTCGCGATCAACGTGCACGCCGAGCCGGTGGGCGACGGCGACCAGGTGCTGCTGCGGGCCGCGGTCAGCGACACCGGCATCGGCATCCCGCCCGAGCACATCGGCCGGTTGTTCCAGTCGTTCAGCCAGGTCGACGCCTCCACCACCCGCCGCTTCGGCGGCACCGGCCTCGGCCTGGCGATCAGCCACCGGCTGGCGCGCGCCATGGGCGGCGACATCACCGTGGTCAGCACCCCGGGCATCGGGTCCAGGTTCACCGTCACCGCCGTGCTGCGGATCTCGCCGCAGACCGACCAGGACCGCGAGCCGGGCTGGTCGGCGCTGACCGGCAAGAACGCGCTGGTGGTCGACGACAACGACACCAACCGCGAGGTGCTGCGCGCCCAGCTGACGGACATGGGCATGCACTCCACCGAGGTCGCCTCCGGGCCGGAGGCGCTCGACCTGGTCCGCTCGGGGCAGCGGTTCGACGTGGCGCTGCTCGACATGCTGATGCCGGAGATGGACGGTGCCGAACTGGCCGCCGCCCTGCGGCTGCTGCCCGAGAGCGAGCGGTTGCCGCTGATGCTGCTGAGCAGCGTCACCCAGCCGCTGTCCACCGAGCAGCGGGCGATGTTCGAGGCGGTGCTGACCAAGCCGGTGCGGGTGACCGTCCTGCGCACCACCCTGACCCGCATCCTGGGCGCGGTCGAGGCCACCCCCGAGAACCTCAAGCTGCCCGCGCCGCTGCCCGACAGCGGCGCGCTGCGCATCCTGGTCGCCGAGGACAACCTGGTGAACCAGAAGGTCGCCCAGCTCATGCTCACCAAGCTCGGCTACCGCGCCGACATGGTGTCCAACGGCCGCGAGGCGGTGCAGGCGGTCCGGCTGCGCCCCTACGACGTGGTGCTGATGGACGTCCGGATGCCGATCATGGACGGCCTGGAGGCCACCCAGATCATCCGCTCCGACCTGCCCCCGGACCGCCAGCCGCACATCGTGGCGATGACCGCGAGCGTGCTGGTGGAGGACGCCAACGCCTGCATGGCCGCAGGCATGGACGACTACCTCGCCAAACCGGTCCGTCCGACCGACCTGGCCGAGGTGCTGGGCAAACTGACCGCCAAGATCCCGCACGCCCGCACCGAGCCCGATCCGACCCCGAAGGCGGGGCAGGCGCCGTCCCGGCCGGTGGCCGACCACGACGACCGCACCGCCGCCCTGCACGCGCGGCTCGACGAGCTGACCGGCCCGCAGCCCAGCACCGAGGAACGCGACTTCATGGCGCGGCTGCTCACCTCGTTCGCCGAGAAGACCGCCCCGGCGATCGACGCGCTGGAACAGGCGCTGCGCGCCGGTGACGTCGAGGAGGTGACCACGCAGGCGCACACGCTCAAGGGCTCGGCGGCGAACATCGGGGCCGCGGTGCTCGCCGACCTGCTGCTGGACATCGAGCACCGGGCCAGGGAGGGCACCTTGCCGGACGCGGCGTCGGCGATCGGTCCGGTCCGCCGGGAGTTGGAGCTGGTGGTCCCGGCGATCACCGGCCTGGTGTCGACCCTGACCGCGAAGGCCTGACCTACGAGCCGGGGGTGGGCTCGTAGTCGATGAGGCCGGTGCGCAGCGCGGTCACCAGGGCTTGGGCGCGGCTGGAGGCGCCGAGCTTGTCGTAGAGCCGGGCGACGTAGGTCTTGGCGGTCGACTTGCTGATGTGGATGCTGCCCGCGATCTCGGGGATCGACATGCCGTCGCGCAGCAGGGTCAGCACCTGGCGTTCGCGGGGGGACAGGGCGAACCTGGTCTCCTGCTCGCGGCGGCGGGTCAGCGCGTCGAGCAGCCCGGTCGCGGTGAACGAGGTGGCGGCCACGGCGGCGTGCCGGATGGCGCCGAGGACCTCGACCACCGGGGCGGTCTTCACCACGAACGCCGAGGCGCCGTGGTCGAGGGCGCGGAAGAGCACGTCGTCGGTGTCCAGCGAGGTCATGACCACGATGCCCAGGTGCGCGTAGCGGTCCCGCAAGGCCCGGACCAGCGCAAGTCCGCTGCCGTCGGCCAGCTCGACGTCGATCACGACCACGTCCGGGCGCGCGCGCTCCACCAGCTCGGCGGCCTCGACGGCGGACCCGGTCTCGCCGACCACCTCGACGTCGGGGTGCGCGCCCGCGAGCATCGACAACCCGTACCGGGTCAGGGTGTCGCTGTCGATCACGACGGTGCGAATCACCAGGCTCCACCTTTCCGTCACCCATATGGGCGATGACATAGGTGACTGTCGGTTTACCCCCGGCCAGGGTTACAGGAACCTGAAAAATGTGTGCCAACCTGACCCCGGCCGCCGGGGCATAACAGAAATTGCAGGTCCAGACGTTATGTCGGACGGCGGACCGACGGAGGTCGACCGGTTGCCCGCTGCCGCGCACCGGGTCGCACAGGCCACGCTCTGTGACAACGAGAGCGGAGGTCCACCGGTGGACGCACGGATAGTCACCATCGTCGGGGCGCGGGCGGGCGCGGGCGCGTCGACCGTCGCGGCCAACCTGGCCGTGGCCCTCGCCCGCTCCGGCTCCGGCCCCGTCTGCCTGGTCGACCTGGACTTCACCGCGGGTGACATCGCCACCATGTTCGATGCCGAGGTCGACGAGGGCGGCGTCCCCGAGGCCCACGTCGCCACCCGCCTCAGCCGAGGCCTCTACGCCATCCTCGCCCCCACCATCCTCGGCGACCCCGGCCGCCTCCCCGAACGCGTCGTCAGCGAACTGCTCGCCTCCCTCTCCACCATGTACGCCCACGTCGTCGTGGACGCCCCGGCCGCGGTCAACAAGCACGTGGTGACCGCCCTGGAGTACGCCCACCGCCAGATCCTGGTCACCACCCCGGAGCGCCCCGCCCTACGCGCCCTCGGCCGCTACCAGGACATGCTCGACACCCTCGGCCACGACCGCCGCCTCCGCTCGATCGTCGTCAACCGGGCGCATCCTGACAACGGCATCCCTGCTCTGGAGGTGGAACAGGCTGCCCGTACTCCTATTGCTGCTTGGCTTCCTGCCACTCCGGACGTGCCGCACTCGATCAATACGGGCCAACCTCTGGCCGCGGTCGATCCGGATCATCCATTCAGTCAGGCGGTTCAGGGGCTTGCTCGTTAGGGCTGGGTTGTCCACATGGGGGCGAGTGGTCCACAGGGGCGAGGTTCACTCTGAGGGGTGCGGTGTGCGCGCCACTAGGCTGTATATCGGGGGCTTCTGTGGGGGTTTGATCTTGAGCTGGGGGTAGGCGGCTCTCGGTCTCGGCTGCGCCGTCGACGGTGGACGCTCGCCTTCGGCATTGGCCGGGGCGCGAGTTTCGAGCTGTGCTCGATGCGGCGAACTCGTTTTGCGCGGGGCCCCTACGACACCCGGGCAGAACCACAAAGCAGGGGCCCAAAAGCAGGCCCTGCTGCGTGAGCGACGCTACGGGTGCCGTCCCCCCACACAAAACAAGTCCGCCCCATCGAGCCGGCTTGGCACCAGCGACTCCGAGGAGCGGTTTCGGGCCAACGTCGTAGAGGGGCGCGTTGGGGCCAACGTCTGAGAGGGGCGGGTGGTTGGCCAACGTCGTAGAAGGGCGCGTTGGGGCCAACGTCTGAGAGGGGCGGGTGGTTGGCCAACGTCGTAGAGGGGCGCGATGGGGCCAACGTTCGTGAGGGCCGGGTGGTTGGCCAACGTCTGGGAGGGCAGGGTAGAGCTGGGGGCGGTGAGGCGTTGCGTGGGATGGAGTCCACTGTGGACTGGTGGCCTCGCTCGAACCAATGACCGCGATGCCGGTGAGGAACTCCGGCATCGCGGTCGTGGGGAGTGATTGGTGCCCGCCAGACCCCCAGGGACTGGCGGGCACCGGGTTCAGAGTTGGAACTTGGCTACGGTGGCGTGCATCTCGCCGCTCATCTGGGCCAGTTCCGTTGCCGCCAGTTGCCAGTGGTGGACGCCTGCGGTGGTGGTGCTGGTGGCGGTGGCGACGCCGGTGATGTTGGTGCTGATGGCTCGGCTGCTGGAGGCGGCCTCGGCGAGGTTGCGGTTCATCTCGTTGGTGGTGGCGGTCTGCTCCTCGACCGCGGCGGCGATGACGATCTGGAAGTCGCTGATGCGGCCGACGGTGCTGACGATCTCGCCGATGGCGGAGATGGCGTTGGCGGTGTCGGACTGGATGGCCTCGACGCGGGCGATGATGTCCTCGGTGGCCTTGGCGGTCTCCTGGGCGAGGTCCTTGACCTCACCGGCGACGACGGCGAAGCCCTTGCCCGCGTCCCCGGCCCGCGCGGCCTCGATGGTCGCGTTGAGCGCCAGCAGGTTGGTCTGCTCGGCGATCGAGGTGATCGCCTTGACGACGTTGCCGATCTCCGAGGAGGACACGCCGAGCTTGGCGACGGTCTGGTTGGTCTGCTCGGCGACGGTGACGGCCTTGCTGGCGACGTCGGCGGCCTCGCTGGCGTTGTTGGCGATCTGGCGGATCGACTCGCCCATCTCGGTGCCGCCGGTGGCGACGGTGTCGACGTTCTGCAGCACCTGGGCGGCGGCGTCGGTGACGGCGCCGGCCTGGGTGCTGGCGTCGTTGGCCGATGCCGCGATCTCGGTGGAGACCCGCGAGAGCTCCTCCGAGGCGGTGGCCAGCGACCCGGCGTGCTGCGACAGCCCGGTGACGGTGCTGCGCAGGGACTCGATGGTGCTGTCCACGGCGGCGCCGACCTGGCCGATCTCGTCGGTGGTGCGCAGCCCGACCCGGCTGGTCAGGTCCCCGTCCTCGACCTTGCGCAGGGTCCGCACGACCGAGGCCAGCGGCCGCACGACCGAGCGGGTGGCCCACACGCTGAGCACGACGGCCAGCAGCAGCGCGACGCCGAGGGTGGCGGCGAGCACCCAGCTGCCGGTCTCCTGCGAGCTGTCGGCCTCGGCCTTGAGCGCTTCCATCCTGGCGTCGATGGACTTGGTCAGCTCGGCGGTCACCTTGAGGATGTCGCCGTAGGCAGCCGAGGCCTCGCCGCCGTTGATGCTGTCCATGGCCTGCACGCGGCTGGCCTGGGTGTCGGCCTTCAGCCAGTCCATGATCTTGGTGTCCCAGGCGAAGAAGTCGTCCCACGCCGGGCGCAGCTTGGCGAACTGGGCCTTCTCCGCGTCGGTCATCGCGGCGACGTGCGTGGCCTCGATGTTCGCGTAGACGGTGTCCTTGGCCTTGAGCTCGGCGGTCCGGTTGTACCCGTCGGGCCCGGTGGCGAAGGCGATGCCGTAGGCACCGGCGTCGGACACTACGAGCGCCTGCCAGCCGGTGACGTCAGCGGCGTCGTACTTGATGAGGTCCACGTCGTCCTGGACTTGGCGCAGGGTGTCCAACCGGTTGCTGATGTCGTCCTGCTTGGACAGACCCCACCACCCGGCGCACGCCGCGAACACGATGAACAACACCAGTACAGCGAAAGATCCGCCCAGCCTTGTGCCTACCTTGGCCCTGCCGAGGATCATCCCTGCCGCCTTCCGGTCGTCCACCGTGGACTTCTGTACCTGGTCTGCGCCGAGATCGACCGCCCCTGAGCCGACCTGAGCAAGACCCGAAAGTGGCGGCGGTCACGCCCTGTAACTCTCGCCCGGCACCGTCGTGCACCCGAAGTAGCAACCACCTCGCAACTGAACCGCCTAATCGGGGCAGGTCCATCAGCCGACAGTGGGGGAAAGACAGGAGGGTGAGTGACGATGCAGGTCAAGAAGAACAGGACCGGGCTCAAGGCCGCGGCGGTGGTGGCTACTGGCCTGGTCGCCAGCGCCCTGGTCATCTGGTTCAGCAGCTACGCGGCCTTCACCGCGTCCACGACCAACAGCGGCAACTCGTTCAACTCGGGTTCGGTGTCCATCACCGACGACGACTCGAACGGCGTGCTCTTCAACGTGTCCGGCCTCAAGCCGGGTGACACCGGGTCGAAGTGCATCGAGGTGACGTTCACCGGCAACGTGGCCTCGTCGGTCAAGCTCTACACGACCGCGGCCTCTTACACCGGCACGCTCGGTCCGTACCTCGACTTCGTGGTCCGACAGGGCACCGGTGGCACGTACGCCGACTGCACCGGGTTCGTCGCCGATGGTGGTGGCCCGCTGCACAACGGCACGTTGGCCACGTTCTCCTCGGGTTACACGAACTTCGGCAACGGTATCGGCAGCTGGACGCCGTCTACCAACGGCACCAAGAAGACCTACCAGTTCACCTACACGTTGCAGGACAACAACAGCGCGCAGAACAAGAGCGCAGGCATCGGGTTCACCTGGGAAGCGCAGAGCACCTGATAGGCGAGAGAAGCGCTCGGTAGCGAGCGATGGAGGACACCGTGAACGCCAGGAACGCCAAGCGATTGCTGGGCTCAGTGCCCGCGGTCGCGGCGTTCCTGGCGCAAGCGGTGTTGTCCACGTTGGTGTGGCTGCTCGCGTGGTGCGTGCTGCCCTACATCGTGTCCTGGCACTCCTACGTGGTGCTGTCGGGATCGATGGCGCCCTCCATCCACTCCGGTGACGTTGTCGTCGTCGGGTCGCTGCTCACCGACCACCCCGCCCCCGGCGCGGTCATCGCCTTCCACGACCCCGCCCACGAGGGGCGCACGCTCATGCACCGGGTCCTCAAGGTCAACGAGGACCAGACCCTGGTCACCAAGGGCGACGCCAACCCCGACTCCGACAGCACCCCCGTCGCCGAGGACGACGTCCTCGGGCAGGGCAGGCTGCGCGTGCCGTGGGTAGGGCTACCGAGCTATTGGGTGCAAACGCAGAACTGGACCGCGCTCGGCGAGGCCGTCTTCGGTCTCATAGGCCTACTTGTCCTCGCTTTGCGTCGTCCGGGCGACCTTGATCCGCCACCGACAGAGCCACCTCGTGCAGGTAAGCACCGGATGCCGTCCGACGTCAGCTCTACCCGACGTCGGACGGATAGGCGCGTCTCCGCCGCGGCGACCCTGGGTGTCGTCGTGGCCATGGTCCTCGAGTCCGGCGGGTTCGCCATGTTCACCGCCACCGGCGGGAACGCGGGCAACGCGCTCGGGACGGCGGCCACCTTCCCCACGTACTCGGCGTCGGTCATCGGTGACAGCCCGACGTTCTACCACCGGCAGGACGAGAGCGCGTCGTCCGCGGCGACCAGCACGGCGACCGACTCGTCGGGCAACAGCCGTCCCGGTCAGTACAACGCGGCCACCAATGGCCCTTACACCTACTGGCGTTTCGACGACGCTAGCGGCACCGCGGCATCGGACAGCTCCGGTGGCGCTAACCAGGGCACCCTTCTGAACGGCCCTACCTGGTCGACAGGGTTGACCGGCTCCGCGATCACCTTCGACGGCGTCAACGACCGTGTCGTGGGCACGGGGCCGTCCACCGTGAGCGACACCAGCTTCAGCGTGTCGTTGTGGGTGCGGACGAGCTCTGCCGCGGCGAACGCGATCGCGATCACGCAGCCGGGTGTCAACCACAACGCGTGGTACGTCTACACCTGGGGTAGCCGCTACCGCTTCGGCATGCCCAGGTCGGACAACTCCAGCGCGACCGAGGATTACCTGAACTCCACGTCCGTGGTCGCGGCCAACACGTGGACGCACATCGTCGGGGTCTACGACGACCCCAACAACGTCATCCGCCTCTACGTCAACGGCACTCTGGAGGCGACCGGATCCCGGGCCGACGCTTACGAGTGGCGCGGTACCGGCGCGCTTACGGCCGCTGGCGTGCAGATCAACGGGACCTGGCAGTACCCGTGGGCAGGTTCCATTGACGACGTGCGCGTCTACTCACGTGTCCTAGGCGCTAGCGAGATCTCCGGCATCATCGGCGCCGCAACCGCCCCCAACGCGGCTTACGCCTTCGAGCAGTCCGGCTCCGTGCTGACCGACTCCGGTCCTTACGGCTACAACGGCACCATCACCGGCCCAACCTGGAACACGGTGGGCCGCCTTGGCCGTTCGCTCACCTTCGACGGGATCGACGACTACGTCTCCGCGTCGTACTTCAGCCTGCGCACCGACAGCAGCTTCACCGCGTCCGCGTGGATGTACATCAGTAGCTCGGGTGGAGTTGACAGGACAATTCTGTCCAAAGACAGCCAAGCCAACAGTGCGTTCTACCTGAGCTACATAGCCTCTACAGGCAAGTTCGCCTTCACCATGCCCGCTTCGGATACCAACGGGGCCTCCACCGTGCGGGCCTCTAGCGTGAACCCCGCCATCGCCAACACGTGGATGTGGATCGTGGGGGTGTGGGACGCGGCCGCGAGCCAGATGAGGCTCTACGTCAACGGCACGCTGGAGGCCACCGTGAGCCGCTCAGGTGGCTGGAACGGCAACGGGTCCATATCCATCGGCCGCGGCCAGCGCAACGGCTCTTACGTCGAGTACTGGCCCGGGCGCATCGACGAGGTGGCTCTCTACAACCGAGTGCTCAGCACCGCGGACGTCGAAGACCTCTACACGCGGCCGACGATGGACTGGCAGTTCAACGACAACCTCGCGTCCACGGCGTCCGACTCCTCCGGCAACGGCAACTACGGCACGATGAACGCCGTGCAATGGACCGACTCCGGCTACGAAGGCACAGGGGGCATCTACAACGGCTCCAGTAGCTGGACGGTAAGCCAAACGGCGCCGATTCGTACCGACGCCAGTTTCACCGTGTCCGCTTGGGCCTACTTGACGACGTCGTCGCAAGACCGCGCGGTGGTGTCCCAACAGGGCACGGTCGGTAGCGCGTTCATGCTGGGAGCTGACATCGCGTCGGTGAAGTGGGCCTTCCGCATGCCGCGAACCGACACCAGTTCGCCGACCTACGACACCGTCTACAGCACCGCTGATATAGTCCAGAACCGTTGGTACCACCTGGTCGGTGTGTTCTACGCGGGATCCGAGTTGATGCGCCTCTATGTCGACGGTGTCCTACAGGGCGGCGCGACGCACTCGGTGACGTGGAACGCGACCAACCCGCTACAAGTGGGACGCGCGTTGCGCAGCGGCAGTCAGATGGACTACTTCAACGGCGTCATCGACAAGGTCCGCGCGATCCAGGCGAGCCTGTCGACCGCGCAGGTGCAGAACCTCTACAACGCCGGTGCCCCCGCTCCGGACCCGTTGCCGGTCGCGGGCGCGCTCTCACCCATGAACGCCGCCCAACCCGGTGCGCTGCAAGGCGCGCAACAAGGGCAGAGTGCCAGTACGGCGACCGCGTTCAACGGAACGACGAACGCGACCAACCTGACCTCGTTCGCGAACCCGACGACTTTCACCGTCGAGTCGTGGTTCAAGGTCAGCGGTACCGCTGGCGGTCTCATCGCGGGGTTCTTCGACACGGTCAGTGTTAGCAGCACGGCCAGGGACAGAGTGGTCTACCTCGACAACACCGGACGGGTGACGTTCGGCGTCAACCCGGCAGGCGGTATCAAATCGATCAACTCGGTGTCGTCGTATAACGACGGGACCTGGCACCACGTCGCCGCGAGCCTCGGTGCAGGCGGGATGAAGCTCTATGTCGACGGGTTGCTGGTCGCGCAGGACGCGACGACCACCACGGCGCAGAACTACACCGGGTACTGGCGGTGGGGTGGCGGGATTCTGACCGCTTACCCCAACAGGCCTGCCAGCGACTACATCATCGGCAGCCTTGACGAGTACGCCGTGTTCGCCACCCAACTCAGTGACGCCCAGATCCGCAGGCACTTCCACGCCAACCACTGACCCCGGGCCGCTGGGCCGACCGGGCTGTCCAGACTGTGCCAGTCGGACAGTTTCGGCGACCCCGGCGAAAAATGTCGGTGCGGGAGTGCAGAATGCCGTACACGGGCATTCTCAGTGCCCGGGGACCGGATTCGGGGGTCTGGTGATGGGGAGCGATCTGTCGGTGGGGCAGGGCGTGCCGGTGGACGGGCGGGCCAAGAGCCGTCGCGCGCCGCTGGGCGTCGTCGTGCTGGCCGTGCTGGCCGTGGTCCTGGTGGCGGTGTCCACCGGGCCGAACGTCGTGGTGGGCAGAGCGGGTGAGGTCCCCGCCGCCGACCTCGGCGCGACCGCGCTCGCCCAACTGGCCCGGCTCGACGACCTGCGCCTGCGCGGCACCCTCGACACCGATGGCGGCGTGGGGCTCGGCATCGACCTGGTCGCGCTCGCGAGCGGGGAGACCACCGCGACCGTCACCGATGGCGCCGGCGGTGTCGCCACCTTCGTCGCCGTGGACGACAAGGTCGTCGTCAACGCCAACAACGCCTGGTGGCTCAACACCGTCCCGGTCTACGCCCACCAGATCGGCGGCAAGTGGGTCAAGGCCACCGAGGAGATGGGCTTCCCGATCGGGATGCTCACCGCGCTGTCCGGCAAGCGGTTGCGCGAACTGGTCACCGGCGACGACTGGACCGCCGAGCCGACCGTGTACGTCGACGGCACCCCGGCGGTGGCGCTGTCACCGCGCGGCTCGCCGTGGACGGTCTACCTGTCGAGCGAGGGCGGCACCCGGCTGCTCGGCATCGGCGGACCACTGGCGGCGACCGGCGAGAAGCTGCTCGGCCAACCCGGGGGGCAGGCGAGCAACTTCCCGTACGCGCTCGTCAGCACCAGCGGCGTGGACGACCCGTGCAGGCAACGCACCGACCGCGCGCTCACCGACGCCAAGCAGCAGGCCGTGACCGCCCCCGCCCCGCCGCCGATGCCCGAGGTCGGCCACGGCCCGGACATCTCGGTGACCCTGGTGCCCACCGGGACCTGCATGACCCCGTCCTGCCCGACCCCGGTCGACATCCGCAACGCGGGCGACGAGGTCGCGACCGGCATGGTCTCGGTGTTCTCCACCAGCGGCGGCGGGGGAGCGCTGCCGATCACCGTTGGCCCGATGCAGTCGGTCCAGCAGGTCTTCCAGGTCATCAACCCGGCCTCCACCTGCACCCAGACCTGCACCCGCCCGTACACCGTCACCGCCTTCGCCCAGCTCACGGGCATCGCCGGACCGGACCTCGACACCGGGAAGCGGCTGCACGACCGCGGCGTCGACCCGAACCGCCCGGTACCGACCAGGCCCGAGGTCGCCGGGCCGGACGTCAACTCCGTCATCGACAAGCTCGCCACCCCCGGGCCCGCCGTCGCCGGGTTCGCCAAGCAGGACGACCCGCTGCTCGACGACGTCATCGCGCTGGTCCAGAACTCCGGCGACGCGCGGCTGCTCAGCCTGCTCACGGTCCTGGCCAGGCACCCCGCGATCGCCGTCGCCCCCGACGCGCCCAGCCCTGCCATCGCGCTCGCCAAGGCCGCGGTGAAGGGCAAGGGCGCCGAGCGGTTGGCGGCGCGGCAGGCGCTGTCGCTGCTCGCCGGGCTGGCGCAAGAGGGCGGCCGGGCGCCGAACACGCTGCGGGTGGACAAGGGGCTGCTGGTCGACACCCAGGCCAAGCGCGTCTACTCGATCGCCTCGGTCACCAACCCCGAGGACCGCGACAGGCGGGTGTACGACGCCGCGGACAAGGCGCTCACGGCGTTCGCCGGGATCGACACCACCGGCCTGGCCAAGGTCCTCGTGCTCGACTTCGGCGACTCGTTCCCCGCCTACGGGCAGGTGCAGCGCAACGTCCTCGTAGACCAACTCAGCCTGCACGACGCGGGCGGCAAGCGGCTGGTCGACCTGCTGCGCGGCGCCAGCGGCGAACCGGTCGTCGCGGAGCTGGTGGTCGCCAACAAGCTGACCCGCGAGCACGTGCCCGAGGGCCGGTACGTCTTCAGCACCGACGACCTGCGCGCGCTCGTGCACCAGCGCCCCGCGACCGCGCCGACGAGGAAGCCGACCGGCAGGGACCTCGTCTACACCACACCCAACCTCGAACACATGCTCCAGGGCGACCCGTACGACCCGGCCAACCCCGGCAAGCAGAACCGGGGCGGCCACGGCGCGGGCATGGGGGCGCCCGGCAAGACCGAGTTCCCGAAGGCGTGGACGGTCGACGACATCAAGGCCGCCATCCAACAGGTCGTCGACCAGGGCAAGACCTTCGACAAGAACGGCGATCCGACCGACAGCCCGCGCAGCGATCGCAACCACATGAACGCGCAGGTGTGGTCGTGGCGCTTCGTGGGCAAGGCGACCGTGAAGGGGATAACAGTCGGACTCGACCTCTACGTCTACCAAGACGGGGTCTTCCGCAACGGCTATCCCGACATCCGCGGGAACAAGATCCTCGACCGGGACAAGGTGCACGTCGACAAGTCGGAAACCCTCGACGATCAAGCGATCTTCAAGAACCCGGACGCACCACCCGCGGCGCCCCAGGTCACCGGCGCCAGGACATTCCCGCCGCGGTACAACCGGGATAGCGATACCTGGGAGTACCCGGCGGTAGGACAAGACGGGAGACCGGCGGTGGACCAGTCCGGGAAACCGGTCGTCTACACGACCGACAACGCCGGTGCCCTGGCGCCCGGGTCGCCGGTGCCCGTGCTGGGGTGCTGGCCGTGACCGCGTGGGTGACCGTGCTGCGCAGGCTCGCGGGGCGCCTGCCGGACGACGAACTGGCGGGCCTGCGGTCGACCCTGGGCGCGGGGGAGTTCGAGGACCTGGAGCGGTCGCTGCTGTTCGCCCTGGCCGACCACGGGGTGGGCATCGACGAGGTCGAGCGCGCGCTGCTGGTCGAGGAGGGCGTCCGAGTGGACAGCCCGGTGATCGCGGACCTACCGCCGCCCGCGCCCGCCGACGTCCGGTTCCAACCGGAGCCCACGGCGTCCACAGTGGATGACAAGGTGCTGGCAGGCGCCGCGTCGTTCCCGGTCGTCCGGGTGCTACGGGCCAGGCGGCTCGCGGGGGACAAGCTGCTCTACGTCGTCGAACTGTCCGGTGGCAGCGTGCCGACCGCGCAGGCCGCCCTGCACTGGGGTCTCGGCGGCGCGCTGCTGGAGGCCGTGCTCGACGGCGAGGACCTGCCTCCCTACCAGGCGGCGGCCCGCGCGGCCGGGATCGCGGTGGCAACTGTGATCTGAACCGGTTTCCTGCCCACCGCGCGCCCCCGTCCCTAGACTCGCGGGCGAATTGTCCCGACATAGGAGAAGAGGACCCGCTGGTGGCTCTCCAACTGGGTGATACCGCACCGGACTTCCAGGCCGACACCACGGCCGGGCCGATCGAGTTCCGCGCGTGGAAGCAGGGCTCGTGGGCGGTGCTGTTCAGCCACCCCGCCGACTTCACCCCGGTGTGCACGACCGAGCTCGGCCGCGTCGCCCAGCTCAGCGCCGAGTGGGCGGCCCGCGGCACCAAGCCGATCGCCCTGTCGGTCGACTCCGTCGCCGACCACGCCAAGTGGGTTCCGGACATCAACGAGGTCAACGGCACCACCGTCGACTACCCGATCATCGCCGACCCCGACAAGGCCGTCGCCCAGCTCTACGGGATGATCCACCCCAACGAGGGCGACACCTCCTCGGTCCGCGTCGTCTACATCATCGACCCCGCCGACAAGGTCCGCCTCACCCTCACCTACCCCAAGAGCGTCGGCCGCAACTTCGACGAGATCCTCCGCGCCCTCGACGCCCTCCAACTCACCGACCGCGCCGCCGTCTCCACCCCCGTCGACTGGCGCGCGGGCGACCGCGTCATCGTGCCGCCGACCGTGTCGACGGACGACGCCCGCGCGAAGTTCGGCGAGGTGGACGAGGTTCGGCCGTATTTGAGGTTCGTGCAGGCTCCTCAGGGGTGAGCACTGGCTTTTCGCGAGGCGGTGGCGGGGATTCCTGCCACCGCCTTTGTGCTGTCTTGGGAGTTGTCCACAGGGTGGTTGCTCGCTGTGCTCGGATTGTCGGTGGCTCTCGGTAGGCTGTATATCGGGGGCTGCTTTGGGCGGTTTGATCTTGGGCTGGGAGTGGCGGCTCTCGGTCTCGGCTGCGCCGTCGACGGTGAACGGCTCGCCTTCGGCATTGCGGTGGGGCGCGAGTTTCGAGCTTTGCTCGATGCGGCGAACTCGTTTTGCGCGGGGCTTGGTTTCAGGTGATGGGTGCGCCACCGTGGTTGATCAGTAGTTCGTTCATCTTCTCGGTGGTCGCTGCCTCGTTGAGGGTCATGCGGGGTCGTCCGTTGAGTTGGCGGGCGACGTGGTCGAGGTGGGCTTGGGAGTGGACCGACAGGTCGGTGCCTTTGGGGAAGTATTGGCGCAGGAGTCCGTTGGTGTTCTCGTTGGTTCCGCGCTGCCAGGGCGAATGTGGGTCGCAGAAGTAGACGGGTATCCCGGTGGTGACGGTGAACTTCGCGTGGTCCGCCATTTCGCTGCCCTGG
>NZ_FOGI01000020.1 GCF_900111175.1 Actinokineospora terrae | reverse complement strand
GCGGCCCTGGCTTTGGCGGCTTGGGTTTCGAACTGTTGGACGCGTTCGCGGAATTGGGCGGCCCTGGCCTCGGCCTCGGGGTCGGTGCGGCGCCATTGGGCGTCGGCGGCGGTGCGGACCTTGTCCTCGACGGCGCGGAGTCTGCCCTCGAGTTCGCGGATGCGTTCGCGGGGGACCTTGCCGATCTCTTCCCAGCGTTCTTGGACGCGGTGCAGTGCGGTGCGGGCGGCGTCGAGGTCGGTTGTGGTGATCTTCTCGGCCTCGGCCAGCAGTTCTTCCTTCTTGCGGGCGTTGTCGGCGAACTCGGCGTCGCGTTCGTCGAAGACGCTGGAGCGGCGGGCGAAGAAGGCGTCCTGGGCGGCGCGGAAGCGTTGCCACAGGGTGTCGTCGGCGTCCTTGGGTGCGCGTCCGGCGGCCTTCCACTCGACCATGAGGTCTTTGTAGCGGCCCGCGGTGGGGCCCCAGTCGTCGGACTCGGAGAGCCGCTCGGCCTCCTCCACCAACTCCTGCTTGCGGGACTTCGCGGTGGCCCGCTGCCGGTCCAGGTCGGCGAAGTGCGAGCCGCGCCTGCGGTTGAACGTGTCGCGGGCCTTGGAGAAGCGGCGCCACAGCTGCTCGTCGGTCTTGCGGTCGACGCCCTTGATCGTCTTCCACTCGTCCAGGATGGTGCGCAGCCGGTCCCCGGCCACCTTCCACTGCGTGGACTCCTCGGAGAGCTTCTCCGCCTCCTCCACCAGCTCCTGCTTGCGCGCGACGGACCCGGCCCTGGCCTCCTCGCGGGCGTGCTTGGCCGCCTCGACCGCGACCGAGGCGTTGGCCAGCACGAAGTCGATCCTGGCCGCCAGCGCCGCGAGGTCGCCGACCACGTGCGCCTCGGCCAGGCCGTCGCGGATGTGCTTGGCGTTGGTCGCCGCCTGCTTCGGGTCACCCGAACCGGACGCCAGCCGGGACGCCAGCAGCTCGACCTCGGTGCGGATGTCGTCGAACCGGCGGGCGAAGTGCGCGAGGCCCTCCTCCGGCTCACCGGCCTGCCACGAGCCGATCGCGCGCTCACCTTCGGCCGTGGTGACGTAGACCGTGCCGTCGGCGTCCACGCGGCCCCACTTGCCCGGGCTCGTCGCCGCGACCGGTACCTGCGGTCCGCCTTCCACGGTGGGCGCGGGAGGCGCGGGGGCGCGGTTGCCCGCGACCTGGCTGGGAGCGGGGACGTCCGCGGGCGTCACGTCCGCGAGCGCGGCCACGGCGGGCACGTCGGTCGCGGTGCTCTCGGCTGCCTCGGGGGCGCCCGCGCCGTTGGTGTCCGCGGCGGTGTCGTCCGCGGGGGTCTGCTCCTCGGTGGGTGCCGCCTCGACCGCGGTGGTGTCGACCGCTGCTGTCCCGACCGCTTCCGCCTCGACCGCGCCGGTCTCAACCGGGGCCGACTCGTCTGCTGCTGCCTCGACCGCGCCTGCCTCAACCGGTGCGGACTCGACCGGTGCCGCGGCGGGCGTCGCCTCGGCCGTGGCCGCCGGTGCCGCCTCGGGCTCGGTGGGTGTCGGCGCTCCCGCGGACGGTGTCGTGACCGGAGCGGCCACCGCGGCCTGGTCCGGCTCGCCGCCGCTGTCCTGCTCCGCCACTGCCCCGGCGCCGTGGTCCCTGTCCGTCATGGCCGACTCCTCCTGCCTGCGTGCCCGCGTGAGCGGACGCCCCGCTCACGCGGGGCCCAGCACTGTGCGAACGGCCCTCGGGCCGTGCGGCTTCTCCTACCCGCGCGCATTCAAACAGGTCAAGAGGCGCCTGGGTACTCCGGAGGGCCGCAATGGTCATCATGGTGCCGCAAAAGGTGCTGTCCGTGGGCCGTCGGCGCCAAGTTTGTTCGACGGACAGTAACCTCGGGTCCGTGATCCGCCGAGTCGCCGTGGTGCCGCACCCGCCCCTGATCGTGCCGGAACTGACCGGCGGGGGCGACCGGGACGCCGACGCCGTGCGCGCCGAGTGCGTCGCGGCCGCCGCGTCCTTCGCCGACGCCGCGCCGAGGTGGTTCGTCGTGGGCGCCGACGACCGTCCTGGCCGGTACGGTCCCGAGGTCGCGGGCACCTTCCGCGGGTTCGGAGTGGACGTTCGGGTCGGTCTGGGCGCCAAGGCCGACCTGGCTTTCGCCGATCCGATGCTGCCGCTGCCCGCCCTGGTCGCGGGCTGGCTGCGCGCTGCGGTGGGTGGTCCGGACGTTACCGCGCACATCGTTCCCGTCGACTTCTCGCCAATCGACTGCGCCGCAGAGGGAGCGCGGATCGCCGAGGAGCTGGCCGGACCGGACCCGGTGGGCCTGCTCGTCCTCGGCGACGGCTCGCACCGGCACGGCGAGCGGTCTGTCGGCAGGCCCGACGCCCGTTCCGCGGCCTTCGACGACGACGTCGCGCGCGCCCTCGCCGCGGTGGACCTCGACGCCCTCGCCCAGTTGGACCCGTCGTTGGCCGCCGAGTTGGGCGCGGTCGGTCGCGCACCGTGGCAGGTGCTCGCGGGCGCGGTGCGCGCCGATGGCCGGGAGTGGCGGTCGGCCGAGGCCCGCGTGTCCGCCCCGCTGGGGGTCGCGTACCACTTCGCCGTGTGGGAACCCGTGTGATCCGGGCGATCGCCGTCGTCGGCCCCACCGCCACCGGCAAGTCCGACCTCGGGGTCGCCCTCGCCGAACGCCTCGGCGGCGAGGTGGTCAACGCCGACGCCATGCAGCTGTACCTGGGCATGGACATCGGCACCGCCAAGATCACCCCCACCGAACGCCGCGGCGTCCCGCACCACCTGCTCGACGTGCTCACCGTGACCGAGACGGCCTCGGTCGCCGCCTACCAGCGCGCGGCCAGGGCGGTGATCGAGGACATCCTGGCCCGCGACCGGGTCCCGGTCCTCGTCGGCGGCTCCGGCCTGTACGTCCAGGCCGTGGTGGACGAGCTGGAGTTCCCCGGCACCGACCCGGACATCCGCGCCCGCCTGGAAGCCGAACTCACCGCGGTCGGCTCGGCCCCGCTGTACGCCCGACTCGCCGAGCTGGACCCTGTTGCCGCCGAGTCAGTCCTACCGAGCAACGGCCGCCGCATCGTCCGGGCCCTGGAGGTCATCGAACTGACCGGCCGCCCGTTCTCCGCGACGATGCCCAAACCCGGCCCCGCCCGCTACGACATGGCCATGATCGGCCTCGACCGAGACCCCACCGCCCTCGACACCCGCGTCGACCACCGTGTCGAATTGATGTTCGCCCAGGGCCTGGTCGACGAGGTCCGCGCCCTGGAAGCCCAAGGTCTCCGCGACGGCAAGACCGCCGCCAGAGCCCTCGGCTACCAGCAGGTCCTCACCGCCCTCGACACCACCCGCGGCGATCTCCGCCTGCCCTCCGACCCTGTGTTCGACCGCGACGGCAACACCGTCCTCGACCGCACCGGTGGCCCCAGCCGCAACGCCAATCTCGACCGCACCGGCGATCCCAGCGGCAAGACCGCCCTCGGCCGTGCCGGTGACCTCAGTGGTCAGGAAGCCTGCGACCGCTCCGACGACCTCGCTTTCGCCGAGGCGGCGGCGGACACCGCCCGGGCCACGCGCCGGTTCGTTCGTCGTCAACGCTCGTGGTTCCGCCGCGACCCCCGCATCACCTGGCTGGACGCCGCACGCCCGGACCTCGTGGACGCCGCCTTGGCCCAAGCCGCCACCGCCACCAAGACCTGACCCGGATCGCCAAGGTCGGACCCAGGCCATCAAGGCATGACCAAGCCGCCACGGCCTGACCCGAATCACCGTGGCCTGGCCCAGGCCATCAAGGCTTGCCCGAAGCCGCCATGGCCTGACCCGAGTCGCCAAGATCTGCCCGAAGCCACCGTGGCCTGACCCGAGTCGCCAAGATCTGCCCGAAGCCACCATGGCCTGACCCGAGTCGCCAAGGCCTGATCCAGGCGATCGAGGCCTGGTCCAAGTCGGCGGTTGGTGGATGGCGCTTCTCGACCAACGTCGACTCTTGGCCGCGTCGGCACCTCGCCCGCGTGGGGTGTGGTCGGGGATGTTCAGTTGTGGATAGTGGCAGGTGTGTCCTCCTTTCGGGGTCGATTCCCCGGGGTGTCGATGGGGGCGGGGGCGTGGTGCGGGCGCGGCCGTAACCTGGTGGGGTGGCGATCGCGTTTCTCAAGGGGCATGGCACGGAGAATGACTTCGTGCTGCTGCCCGACCCCGATGGCGAGCTCGACCTGACCGCGGGGCGGGTGCGGGCGTTGTGCGACCGGCAGCGCGGCCTCGGCGCTGACGGGGTGTTGCGCGTGGTCCGGGCGAAAGCGCTCGATGACGCGCCCGCCGGTATTGATGGTGACGCCTGGTTCATGGACTACCGCAACGCCGACGGGTCGGTCGCGGAGATGTGCGGCAACGGCGTCCGGGTGTTCGCGCGCTACCTGAGTGACGCGGGGCTGGTCGACGGCCCCGAGTTCCCGGTGTGGTCCCGGGCCGGGGTGCGACCCGCGACCGTCCACCCCGACGGCACGGTCACCGTCGACATGGGCCGGATCCGCGTGCTGGGCCAGTCGACCACCACGGTGAACGGCAGCACCCACACCGGCCTCGGAGTCGACGTGGGCAACCCGCACCTGGTCAGCGTGGTCGACTCGGTGGCCGAGTTGGACCTGACCACCCAGCCCGCCTTCGACCACGAGTTCTTCCCGCGCGGGGTGAACCTCGAGTTCATCGAGGTCGTCGGCTCCGCCGAGATCCGGATGCGCGTCCACGAACGCGGCGTCGGCGAGACCCGGTCGTGCGGCACCGGCACCGTCGCCGCGGCCGTCGCCGCCCTGGCAGCCAGGCGCCTGACCACCGGAGCCGTGACCGTCCACATCCCCGGCGGCACCGTCACCGTCACCATCACCGACGACACCAGCACCCTCACCGGCCCGGCCGTCTTCGTGGCCGAGGGCACCCTCACCGAGTCCTGGTGGGACACCTACGCCTGATCCACCTCACCTCCCTCACGTCTCTCGAACCACCGATCACTCGCGCTGCCGCGCCGTTGCTCGCCGCCAGCCCCGAGGGTTGCCGGTAGGTCGCCGTGTCGATCTTGCTGTCACCCGCGATCGCGGGTGGCTCCTCAAGCATTTGCCGCCTTTCTGGGACCGCGTCCTCCGCCGCAATCCTGTAGTTCGCACACGGTGCTGCTTCTCGTGGTGGCTCGTCACCCGAGACGGGTGCGTCACGCCTGCTGCTGAGTCCGGTCGTTGTGGGTGGGCCTGATGGTGCTGTCGCGTTCGGTCCGGAGGGGGGAGAACACCACCCACAGGCACGACAGAGCCCATCCGGCTACGGCGATCCACATCGTCTGGCGGATGCCCAGTGCTGTGCCGAGTGCGCCGCCTGCCAGGGCGCCCAGGGGCAGGGTGCCCCAGACCAGGAAGCGGATGCTGGCGTTCATCCGGCCCAGCAGGTGGTCCGGGCAGATCGCCTGGCGGTAGCTGATCTGGGCGACGTTGTAGACGACGCCGGTGAAGCCGATGGCGACTTCGCCGAGCACGATCAGGCCGAGTCGCCAGTCCGGGTCCGCCAGCGGGACCAGTGGGCCGAACAGCGCGCCCACTGTCGGGACGAGCCAGATCGCCCTGGCCTGGCCCAGCGCCCGGACGACCCGGGCCGACACGGCCGCGCCCAGGATTCCGCCCACACCCGTCAGGCCGAGCACCAGGCCGACGACCGCCGGGGTCAGGCCGAGCACTCGGACCATGAACAGCACGAGCACCGCTCCCTGCACGCCGTAGAACAGGTTCCACGAGGTCGTGCAGCCCGCGATCGCCCGCAGCCGCCGGTTCGTCACCACGAACCGCAGGCCCTCGGCCACCTCCGCGCGCAGGTTCCGATCCGGTAATCGCTCCGGCCTCGGCTCGTCGGCGGTGATCCGCGACAGGCACAGCGCCGAGGCCAGGTAGCCGAGGCCGGTGCCCGCCAGGGTCGTGGCGGCGCCGATCAGGCCGGTCAGCCCGCCGCCGAGGGCCGGTCCGCTGAAGACGGCCACCGATTGGCTCGCCTGGAGCTTCGCGTTTCCCTCCATCAGGTGATCTCGGCCCACCAGGGCGGGCAGGTACGACTGGTAGGCGATGTCGAAGAACACCGTGCAGGTGCCGACCAGCAGCGCCACCACCACGAGCTGGGTGAACGAGAGCACACCGAGCCAGCCCGCCACCGGGATGCTCAGCAGCAGCGCGGCCCGGACCAGGTCCATCCTGATCATCAGCGGCCTGCGCCGCACCCGGTCCACCCAGGCGCCCGCTGGCAGGCCGATGAGCAGGAAGGCCGCGGTCTCGGCGGCGACGAGCACCCCCATCTGCCCCGGTGTCGCGTGCAGCACCCCGACGGCCAGCAGGGGCAGCACGACCGAGGCGATGGCTGTGCCGAACTGGGCGATCGTGTCGCCTACCCACAGCAGTCGGAAGCCGGGGTGGCCGCGCAGGGTGGAGGTCATGACTCCAGGATGCCGCGAGTGATTGGAAACTGTCAATCACTTCTCGGTGCGCCGTACCCTTGTCGGGTGAGTGATGACCCGCGACCACCGCGCCGCGCCGCCAGCCCCGTCGAACTGGAGGCGCTCGGCTCGGCTGTCCGGCTGCGGATCATCCGGCTGACCTACCAGCGCCCGCTGACGAACAAGGAGATCGCCGAGCGGCTCGACAAGGACCCGGCGACCACGCTGCACCACGTCCGCAAGCTGGTCACGGCCGGTTTCCTGGAGCCGCAGCCGGCCAGGCGCGGCAACCGCGGCGCCAAGGAGATCCCCTACGTCTCGACCGGGCTGTCCTGGAGCCTGCGCTACGACAACGAGGAGCGGGTCGACCTCACCGAGGCGATGCTCCAGGCCTACCTGGCCGAGGTTGCCGGTACCGACCTGGGTGAACTTCACCAGACCAGGTTGGTCGTGCAGGTCGACGAGGAGGACAAGTCGGAGTTCATGCGGCGGCTGGGTTCCCTGCTCGACGAGTACCAGAACCGCCCGCTGAAACCGGGGGCCGAGCGCACCGCCATCTACGTCGCGTGGTATCCGGGGGAATAAGTGGGTCGAATCCGCCGCTGCACCGTGCGACCATAGGGACACCACGACACCGGAGGGGTGCCGTATTTCGCATCAGAACGAAGGATGGGTTCACCAGGTGACAGAGGAAAGCACTCAGCACGGATTCGACGGCGCGTTGTCCGACCCGGCTGACCTCTCCCTGGGTGAACTCGAACTCGAGGAGCGGTCGTCGCTGCGCCGGGTCGCCGGGCTCTCGACCGAACTGCAGGACATCACCGAGGTCGAGTACCGGCAGCTGCGCCTGGAGCGCGTCGTGCTGGTCGGGGTCTGGACCGAGGGCACCGCGCTGGAGTCGGACGCCTCGCTGGCCGAGCTGGCCAGATTGGCCGAGACCGCGGGCTCGGAGGTCCTGGAAGGCCTCGTGCAGCGCCGTGACCGGCCAGACCCGGCCACCTACGTGGGCTCGGGCAAGGTCCTAGAGCTGGCTGAGGTCGTTCGCGCTACCGGCGCCGACACCGTTATCTGCGACGGTGAGCTCTCGCCGTCGCAGTTGCAGCAGCTGGAGGCCAGGCTCAAGGTCAAGGTCATCGACCGCACGGCCCTGATCCTGGACATCTTCGCCCAGCACGCCCGGTCCAGGGAGGGCAAGTCCCAGGTCGAGCTGGCGCAGCTGCAGTACCTGCTGCCGCGCCTGCGCGGGTGGGGTCAGACGCTGTCCCGGCAGGCCGGTGGTCGAGCCGGTGGCGCCAACGGCGGCGTGGGTCTGCGCGGTCCCGGTGAGACGAAGCTGGAGACCGACCGCAGGCGCATCCGCGCGAAGATCTCCAAGCTGCGCAAGGAGATCACGGCGATGGCCACGGTCCGCGACACCAAGCGCGGCCAGCGCACAGCCAACGAGATCCCCAGCGTCGCCATCGCCGGGTACACCAACGCGGGCAAGTCCAGCCTGCTCAACGCCCTCACCGGGGCGGGTGTGCTGGTGGAGGACTCGCTGTTCGCGACCCTCGACGCCACCACCAGGCGCACGCTGACGCCCGAGGGGCACACGTACACGCTGACCGACACGGTCGGCTTCGTCCGGCACCTGCCGCACCAGCTGGTCGAGGCGTTCCGCTCGACGCTGGACGAGGTGGCCGACGCCGACCTCGTGCTGCACGTGGTCGACGGGGCGGACCCGATGCCGGAGTGGCAGGTCAACGCGGTGCGCGAGGTCCTGCACGAGATCGGCGACCGGCGCGGCCGGGCGATGCCGCCGGAGCTGGTCGTGGTCAACAAGGTCGACGCCGCCACGGAGTTCGGCCTGGCCAGGCTGCGGCACCTGCTGCCGGGGGCGGTGTTCGTCTCCGCGCACACCGGGGCGGGCATCGACGAGCTGCGCGAGCGGGTCTCCGGGCTGCTGCCCCGGCCGGAGCAAGAGGTCGACGTGCTGGTGCCGTACTCGCGGGGCGAGCTCGTGGCGCGGGTGCACCGGGAGGGCGAGATCCTCTCGGAGGAGCACACGGGCGCGGGCACCCAGCTGCGCGCGAAGGTCAAGCCCGACCTCGCGGGCGTGCTGGAGGCGTACGCGCGCACCACGGTCTGACAAGGCACGGAGCACAGGGCTCCCGGGGAGACAGGCGTCTCACCGGGAGCCCTTCGTGTGAACGCTGTGCCACCCACGCGCGTCTGCGTCTCTATAGCCGTGACATGACTACGGTGGATAGGGGAACAGGGGAGGTGGCCGGGTGCGGGTGTTGGCGACCGCGGCATTGGTCGTGTGGTTGGGCGTCATGGGGGCAACGGTGGCGTCAGCGCAACCGCAGACACCTACCGACGCGTGCGTCCAGTCGGACAAGAGACTCAACGAGCTGTCAGGGCTAGCGACGGACGGCGAGCGTTGGTACGCCGTGAACGACGGTGGCACCAAGTCGACCGTCTTCGTCCTGGGACACGACTGCAAGGTCCAGAAGGTCATCAACGGCCCCACGGACCCGTTCGACGTCGAGGACATGGCCCGCGCGGCGGACGGCACCTTCTGGCTCGCGGACACGGGGGACAACGAGAAGAAGCGCGAGACCGTGGCGCTGATCGAGCTAACCCCCGCCGGTAAGACCACCCTGCACCGTCTGACCTATCCGGACGGTCCACATGACACGGAAACTCTGCTGCTGGACAAGAACGGCACGCCCTACCTGGTGACCAAGAGCCCGTTCGGCGTGTCCGAGGTGTACCGCCCGAACGGAAAGCTGGCGTCCCCCGGCCCGACTCCACTCGAACGGGTGGGAGAGGTGCAGATCAGCAGCACCGACACCAAGGGCGGCCCGGTCAACCCGGCGATCGGCTCGATGGTCGTGACCGGCGGGACCGTCAGCCCCGACGGCACGGTCGTGGTGCTGCGCACCTACACCGACGCCTACCTCTACCCGGCCCCGGACGGCGACATCATGGCCGCGCTCAAGCGCAAGGCCGTGCGCGTCCCGCTGCCCGACGAGAAGCAGGGCGAGGCGATCGCCCTCGAACCGGACGGCACGCTGGTGTCCGGCTCGGAAGGCGTGGGGTCACCCGTCCGCGTGGTCAAGGGCGCCACCGCGCTGCTCACCACCGAGGCCGCGCCCCCGACCGGCACCAGCGGCGAGTCCGGTCCCACCGCGACGGGCACCTCCGCCGACGGCAACGGCATGTCCACGGTGCCCGCGCTCGGCATCGCCGCGGTCGCGATCGGCGGCACGCTGTTCCTCATGCACCGCAGGGCCGCCAAGCGGTCCTGATCAGAGCCTGCGCAGCACCGCGACGACCTTGCCCAGGATCGTCGCCTCGTCGCCGGGGATCGGCTCGTAGGCGTCGTTGTGCGGCAGCAGCCACACGTGCCCGTCGCGGCGCTTGAACGTCTTGACGGTGGCCTCGCCGTCGATCATGGCGGCCACGATGTCGCCGTTGTCGGCGGTCGGCTGCTGGCGCACCACGACCCAGTCGTCGTCGGCGATCGCGGCGTCGATCATCGAGTCGCCCGCCACCTTCAGCATGAACAGCGCGCCGTCGCCGACGATCTCCTTCGGCAGCGGGAACACGTCCTCGATGGCCTGCTCGGCCAGGATCGGCCCACCGGCGGCGATCCGGCCGACGACCGGGACGTAGGTCGGGGTGGGACCGGCCTCGGACTGCTCGATGAGCACCGGGCTGACCTGCTCGCCGCGCAGCTGCGCCGCGGAGGCGTCGGCCGCGAGCACGCCGATCGCGCGCGGGCGGTTCGGGTCGCGCCGCAGGTAGCCCTTCTCCTCCAGCGCGCGCAGCTGGTAGGCCACCGACGAGGTCGAGGTCAGCCCGACCGCCTCGCCGATCTCGCGCACGCTCGGCGGGTAGCCGTTGCGCTGGACCCAGGACCGGATCACCTCGAGGACCTGGCGCTGGCGCTGCGGCAGGTCGGCCGCGTCGACCCGCGCGTGGGCGGCCGGGAAGCTGCGCACGTTGTCCCCCGTCGCGGGCTTCCTCTTCTGCGCCCCCGCTGGCTTGCGACCACTCGTGCCTGACACTGCGCTGCCTCCCTGCGGCTACCGCCGGCGGGCCGGCGCTACCCCGAGTTTGTCCTCGTCATGACCGTGGAGCGGACTTCGATCTTCTCCGACATCGACGTTAGCCCGCCGACCTGCGCAGATCAAACACCTGTTCGAGCGACACGCCGGGCGGGTCTCGATTTTGTCGGTGCCAGGTGGTAGACACTCGCACGGGCGTTCGATCGAACGGCAGTTCGAACGCGGTTCGGCGGGAGGTAGGCGATGGCGGCACTGGCGACATCGACGACGGTGGAGGTCGAGACGGGGTCCCGGGCGGGTAAGCCCAGGTTGACCCTGGTGCACGGCCTGCCGGTGCGGGTGCCCGCACCCGGTCGGTCGGTCGGCAAGGGCAGGCTGCGACCACCCACCCGGCGGCGTCCCGTCGGCGCGCCACATGTGGTCGCCGCGCCCGACTGCGGCCCGCGGCGTGCCCCGATGTCGCTGCTCGTCGTCCTCGGTCTCGCCGCTCTTGTCGCCGCCCTGGTCTATGGCGTCGGCGCGCTCGCGAACTCGGTGGTCGTGCAGTCCGAGGTGCCGTCAACGACCACTGTGGTCCGTGTCGCCGCCGGTGAGTCACTGTCCGATGTGGCCGCCAAGATGGCCCCGGACAGCGACACGACCGCCGTGGTCGAGCGCATCCGCGAGCTCAACGGCCTCGACGACGCCACCGTCCGGCCGGGACAGCCGCTGACCGTCCCGGTCTCCCGCTGACCCCGTTCCCGCCGGTGGTCCGCACGTGTTCATGATCACTCGGCCGGGTGAGATCCGCCCCGTGCCGGGTGCCCTGGGTTTGGCCGCGCCCGCCGCTGGGGATCGCACCGCCATGGAGTCTGACAGCCGGTGTCCATTCCCTCGGATGGGTGACCTGTGCCCGTCACCCGTCCGACGCAACCGCAGGGTGCCCCGGTGACCGCGCAGCGTGGTCGTCAAGCCGTTGTCGAAGCCCGTCGGCGTGTCTGAGTTGCACCCATGTAGGGTCAGAGCATACGGTCGACCCCAATATCTAGTGGTTACAGAGCTGTAGTTAGTCCACAGGTTGGGGTGGGTTATCCACCGACCATCCACGTGTTATCCACAGTTCGATCACCATGCGTGTCCGGTCGCGCTCCGCCAGAGGAGTGGGCACGCGGGGAGTGCGGGAGAGGTCATGCGCTGTCCGTTCTGTCGGAACTCCGACTCGCGGGTCGTGGACTCGCGGGAGGTCGACGACGGGCAGGTGATCCGCCGCAGGCGCTCCTGCGCGCAGTGCAGCCGCCGGTTCACCACCGTCGAGGAGGCCATCCTCGCGGTGGTCAAGCGGTCCGGGGTGACCGAGCCGTTCAGCCGGGACAAGGTGGTGCGCGGCGTGCGGCGCGCCTGCCAGGGCAGGCCGGTCGACGAGGACCAGCTGCAGCTGCTGGCGCAGAAGGTCGAGGACGCCATCCGGGCCAGCGGCAGCGCCGAGGTCCCCAGCCACGAGGTGGGGCTGGCCATCCTCGGACCGCTGCGCGAGCTCGACGGGGTCGCCTACCTGCGGTTCGCCAGCGTGTACCGGTCCTTCTCCTCGGTGGAGGACTTCGAGCGGGAGATCGCCGACCTGCGGGCAGCCATCGCCAAGGGGACGGCGCACGAGCATGAGCAGTAGGCGGCACAGGAGCAGACGACCCCGGGGCGGGGAGCGTCGACCAGGACTACGGCCGCATCGGACGGGGAGCCCGGACGTGGCCAGAGCAGCACACGGCGTATTGGACGAGGGAGAGGGACCGGTCATGACCGAGACCGTCGAGACCGCGGTTGACCAGGTCGCGGACGCACCGCGGCGGGGGCTGCGGGTGGAGCGCGTCTACACCACCGAGGGGGTGCACCCCTACGACGAGGTCAGCTGGGAGCACCGCGACGTGGTGATGACCAACTGGCGCGACGGCTCGGTGAACTTCGAGCAGCGCGGCGTCGAGTTCCCCGACTTCTGGTCGGTCAACGCGACCAACATCGTCACCAGCAAGTACTTCCGCGGCGCGGTGGGCACCGCGGTCCGCGAGAGCTCCCTGCGCCAGCTCATCGACCGGGTGGTCCGGTCCTACGTGGCCGGTGGGGTCGAGCACGGCTACTTCGCCACCGACGCCGACGCGGTCGTCTTCGAGCACGAGCTGACCTGGATGCTGCTGCACCAGGTGTTCAGCTTCAACTCCCCGGTCTGGTTCAACGTCGGCACCAGCTCCCCGCAGCAGGTCAGCGCCTGCTTCATCCTCGCCGTCGACGACACGATGGACTCGATCCTCAACTGGTACAAGGAAGAGGGTCTGATCTTCAAGGGCGGCTCGGGGGCGGGCCTCAACCTCTCCCGCATCCGCTCCTCCAAGGAACTGCTGTCCTCCGGGGGCACCGCGTCCGGCCCGGTCTCGTTCATGCGCGGCGCCGACGCGTCCGCGGGCACCATCAAGTCCGGTGGCGCTACCCGCCGCGCGGCGAAGATGGTCGTGCTCGACGTCGACCACCCCGACGTGGAGGAGTTCATCGAGACCAAGGCCCGCGAGGAGCAGAAGATCCGCGTCCTGCGCGACGCAGGCTTCGACATGGACCTCGGCGGCTCCGACATCGCCTCGGTGCAGTACCAGAACGCCAACAACTCGGTGCGCGTGTCCGACGAGTTCATGCACGCGCTCGAGTCCGCCGGCCAGTTCGGCCTGCGCTCGCGCACCACCGGCGAGGTCATCGAGCGGGTCGACGCCAAGGGCCTGTTCGGCAAGCTCGCCAAGGCCGCCTGGGAGTGCGCCGACCCCGGCATCCAGTACGACGACACGATCAACGCCTGGCACACCTGCCCGGAGTCCGGCCGGATCACCGCGTCGAACCCGTGCAGCGAGTACATGCACCTGGACAACTCCAGCTGCAACCTGGCCTCGCTCAACCTGATGAAGTTCCTCGCCGACGACGGCACGTTCACCGCCGAGACCTTCGTCAAGGCCGTCGAGCTGGTCATCACCGCGATGGACATCTCGATCTGCTTCGCCGACTTCCCGACCGAGCCGATCGGCGACACCACCCGCAAGTTCCGCCAGCTGGGCATCGGCTACGCCAACATCGGCGCGCTGCTGATGGCCACCGGCCACGCCTACGACTCCGAGGGCGGCCGGACGCTGGCCGCGGCCATCACCTCGCTGATGACCGGCACCGCCTACCGCCGTTCCGCCGAGCTCGCGGGCATCGTCGGCGCCTACGAGGGCTACGCCCGCAACGCCGAGGCGCACCAGCGGGTCATGCGCAAGCACGCCGCCGCCAACGACCTGGTCCGCACCTACCACGCCAACGACGCCGCGGTGCAGAAGGTCGCCACGCGCGAGTGGCAGGCCGCGCTCGCGATCGGCGCGCGCAACGGCTGGCGCAACGCCCAGGCCAGCGTGCTCGCCCCGACCGGCACCATCGGCCTGATGATGGACTGCGACACCACCGGCATCGAGCCCGACCTCGCCCTCGTCAAGTTCAAGAAGCTGGTCGGCGGCGGCTCCATGCAGATCGTCAACCAGACCGTGCCGCGCGCGCTGACCTCGCTGGGCTACCAGGCCGAGCAGGTCGAGGCCATCGTCGAGTACATCGGCGAGCACGGCCACGTGGTGGACGCCCCCGGTCTGCGCCCGGAGCACTACGAGGTGTTCGACTGCGCGATGGGCGAGCGCTCGATCGCGCCCATGGGCCACGTGCGGATGATGGCCGCCGTGCAGCCGTTCATCTCCGGCGCGATCTCCAAGACGGTCAACATGCCGGAGGCGGCCACCGTCGCCGACGTCGAGGAGATCTACTTCCAGGGCTGGAAGCTGGGCCTCAAGGCGCTGGCGATCTACCGCGACAACTGCAAGGTCGGCCAGCCGCTGTCGGCGGGCAAGGGTGCCAAGGCCAGCGCCAAGGCCGAGCCTGAGACGGTCGTCGAGTACCGCCCGGTCCGCAAGCGCCTGCCCAAGAAGCGCCCCTCGCAGACCGTGTCCTTCACCGTCGGCGGCGCCGAGGGTTACCTGCACGCGGGCTCTTACCCTGACGACGGCCTCGGCGAGATCTTCGTCAAGCTGGGCAAGCAGGGCTCGACCCTGGCGGGCGTGATGGACGCGTTCTCCATGTCGATCTCGGTCGGCCTGCAGTACGGCATCCCGCTGGAGTTCTACGTCTCCAAGTTCCAGAACCTGCGCTTCGAGCCCGCGGGCATGACCGACGACCCGGACGTGCGCATCGCGACCAGCGTCCTCGACTACTTGTTCCGCAGGCTCGCCCTCGACCACCTGCCCTACGACAAGCGCGCCCAACTCGGCGTCTTCACCGCCGACGAGCGCTCCGCCCAGGTCGCCGCCGACTACAGCGGACCGTCCGACGTGGACCTCGAGGGCATGCGCTCCTCGGTCGAGTCCAGCCCCCGCGCCGCCGTGGAGGCCCCGGTCGAGGCCCACAGCTCGACCGAACTGCTGGAACTGCACCTGGGCAAGGCCGCCGACGCCCCGCTCTGCATGACCTGCGGCACCAAGATGCGCCCCGCGGGCTCCTGCTACGTCTGCGAGGGCTGCGGCTCCACCTCCGGCTGCAGCTGATCCGCCGTCACACAGGGGAGTCCACCCGGTCGGGTGGACTCCCCTGTGTGCTGTCCGCCCTGCCCACCAGCCACCTCGGCCGTGTCGAGATCTGGCGAACTGTCGGACAGCGCGTGCCAGTCCCTCGCTCCACGGCGGCAGCTCAGCTTGGCTGTGGTGCTTTGGGGGCGGGGGTGGAGGGGTGGGCCGGAGTTGGTGTGGGACTGGTGAAGATCTCTCCATGTCGTTGTCCGCCAAGGCATTGTCGGGGGCATGACGGATGAGGAGTGGTTGGAAGCGTTTACGGAAGAGGCTGCTCGGCGGATGTTGCGGGAGGAGCCGGAGTGGGGGGATGGGGCGGAGTTGGATCCTGCTGTCGTCCGTAGTGTGCAACGGTTTCAGGTAGGTGAAGATGGGGATGGGGCGAACCTGATCGAGAAGTCGGGGGATGGGTCCTATGGCGCGGCGGTGGCCCTATTTGTTGCTGAGGAGCAGAACCACGCTCGTATGTTGGCGCGGTTGCTAGAGGCTGCTGGGGCGTCCACTATCCAGTCGCACTGGAGTGATGTGGTGTTCGTCTGGTTGCGTAGGGCGCTGGGGCTCAAGTTGGAGCTGATGGTCCTCACCATCGCGGAGGTGGTGGCGCTCGCGTACTACCGGGTGTTGCGCGACGGGGTGGGGGATCGGCTCGCGGCGGAGGTTGCCGCGCGGTTGTTGGCTGATGAGCGGCGGCATGTGCCGTTTCACCTGCATCGGCTCGGGCGGGTGTCGGGGGTGAGCCGGGTCGCGTGGCGGGTGTTGTTCCTCGGTGCTGTACTCGTCGTGGCGGTGGACCACGGGTCGGCGCTGCGGGTACTCGGGGTCACCCGGCGCGGGTTCGTGCGGGAGGCCTTGGCCGAGTTCGCAGCGGCCACGTCGCCGGTGGCTGTTGCGGCCCGGACGGTCTCCGTGTGACGTGATCAGCGAGCTCGGGAGGTTCCATGGCCATCCTCGTCACCGGCGGCACAGGGGTGCTGGGGCGGCAGGTCGTCCGCGCACTGCCTGACGCGAGGGTGTTGACCCGCTCAGGCGACGGTTACCGCGGCGACTTGCTCACCGGCGAGGGGCTAGATGAAGCTCTTGCCGGAGTGACGGCGGTAGTGCACTGCGCCACCACGCTCGGTCGCAAGGATGTAGACGCTACGGCGGCTCTTATCGCTGCCGCCAAGCGATCGGGCAACCCGCACCTGGTCTATATCTCCATTGTGGGAGTGGACCGGATCCCGTTGCCCTACTACCGGGCGAAGTTGGCGGCCGAGCGGTTGGTCGAGGACTCCGGGCTCCCGTACTCCATCCTGCGCGCCACCCAGTTCCACGACCTGATCGCCAAGCTCTTCGCCCCGCAGCGCCTGGTTCTGTTCTACCCGGCGTTCGCGTTCCAGCCGGTGGACACCGCTACCGTGGCGGCTCGCCTAGCCACCTTGGCAACCGGTTCGGCGCAAGGGCGGGTAACGGACCTAGGTGGCTCCACGGTGTGGCCGGCGAAAGCGCTCGCAGGGCAGTACCTGGTCGCGACCGGGCGTAGAGCCCTTCGAGTGCCGGTATGGCTGCCCGGTCGTACCTTCGCCGCGTACCGAGCCGGACACCACCTGGCACCGGCGCACGCGGAGGGACAGGTGGAGTTCGCCGATTTCCTGGCCGGTGAGCCCCGTCACCCTTGACTTCGACATTGGTCGAGGTTCGATGCTGGTCGCATGACCAAGACGATGACCGCGGTCGCGGTCACCCAGTTCGGCGCCCCCGAGGTGCTGCGCCTGATCACCCTCCCGCTGCCCGAGCCGGGGCCGGGTGAGGTGCGGCTGCGGCTGCACGCCGCGGGGGTGCAGCCCTTCGACGTCGCGGTCCGCCGGGGGGTGGGGCCGCCCGCCGGGCAGGCTGTGTTGCCGCAGGTCATCGGCAACGAGTACGCCGGGGTCGTCGACGCCGTGGGTGCCGGGGTCGACTCGGTCTCGGTCGGCGACGAGGTGCTGGGGTTCGCCGTCTACGGCAGCTACGCCCAGTACCGGATCGCTCCCGCGGCGAACCTCGTGGCGAAGCCCGAGAGCATGCCGTGGGCTGTCGCCGGGTCGTTCACCGCGGGCGCGCAAACGGCGTCGATGGCCGTCGAGGACCTGGGGGTCCGGGTGGGGGAGACGCTGCTGGTGCACGCGGGCGCGGGGGCGGTCGGCACGATGGCGATCCAGCTCGCCCGGCTGCGTGGGGCGACGGTGATCGCGACGGCCAGCCTCGCCAACCACGACTACCTGCGGGAACTCGGCGCCATCCCGGTCGAGTACGGCGACGGCCTGGTGGAGCGGGTCCGCGCCGTCGCCCCGCACGGGGTCGACGCGGCGTTGGACGGGGCCGGGGTCGATGCCCTCACCGCGTCGATCGAGCTGGGTGTCGATCCGGACCGCGTCGTCACTCTGGTGGTATGGGACCGGTACGCGGAGTTCGGGGTGCGACGGGTGACAGGGACCCGATCGGCCGCGCGGCTGGCCGGTTTGGTCGACCTCTACGACCGCGGGTTGCTGCGCGCTCACGTGCGGTCGCGCTACCCGCTCGCCGCGGCGTCGCACGCACACCGCGAGGTAGAGACTGGTCACGGTAGGGGAAGGGTGGTGCTTGTCATCCCCTAGCGGCTCTATGATGACGCCACGCGCGCGGGGCTCGGGGGAGTCGTTCGTTCCGGTGCTGTGTCGCTGACCTGGGGGACAAGTGATCGGGAACGAACCGCGGTACGACTATGCCTCGATGGGCAGCAGCAGGTCGGCCCGTCGCGGCTGGCCGGTGGTGATCCTGGGTGTTCTGGGCACGTTCCTCATGGTCGTGTTCTGGATGGCCGCGATCCGGGACTTCGGCGGACCCAGGCCGATCGCGGGAACCGCTTACGCCGTGGGAGAGCAGTCAGAGCTATCTGACGCCGATACGCCAGTCGACATCTCCAAGAACTCTCTGCTCGTGCCGGGCCGAGAGGTAGCAGCGGCGCAGTGCGCGATGCTGCCTCTCGGCACTACCGCGGCCCAGTTGGAGGCCTTCTACCGCGAGGGACTGGTCTGCCTGGACCGAGCTTGGACGCCGGTGCTGCGCGCGATAGGCAAGCCGGTGGTCTCGCCCAAGCTGTCGATCGCCGACGTCCCGAAAGCCCGGTGCGGAGTCACCCCTACCGAGGACGAGGCGCTGGCCTTCTACTGCAACCGCGACCGGACCATCTACATGCCCCGGGAGCGGCTGATGCGGTCGGCGGGCGACTCCGCGCCGTACCACCTCGCGGTCCTCGCCCACGAGTACGGCCACCACGTGCAGGCGTTGACCGGGATCCTGTCCGCCTCGGCGCTGCGGGAGGACGCCGCGGAGGAGAGCGAGGCGCTGGAGATCTCCCGGCGCACCGAGTTGCAGGCCAACTGCCTCGGCGGCCTGTTCCTCGACGCGGCCAAGCGCGGTGGCGCGCTGTCGGCGGACTTCGTCGACGAGGCGGCCGACAGCTTCGGTGACACCCTCAGTTCGGAGACCCACGGCTCGCGGCGCAACCAGTTGGCCTGGGCGAAGCGCGGGACGGGAGGCGGCACTACGGCTTCATGTGACACCTGGTCCGCGCAATCGGTCGACGTCGAGTAGTCCGCTAGCCCTGCCGCCACAGGGTGAGCACACGGTCGATGTCCTCGCGGATGCGTTCGCGCGCGGTAGCCCTAGGGACTCCCGCCATCAACATCGCGTCGTAGTCGGTTTCCTCGTGCCGGATGGCAGCGACCACGGCCAACGTCACCGCGTGCTCGTCGAGTGCCTGCCCCGCGGCCGACCGCCCGACCCGCCCGCTGCTGCGGGTGCCCGCGTGCTCGGCGATCCCCTGGGCGCGGTCGGTGGCGAGACCGGGGAACAGGTCCCGGATCCGCTCGGCGAACGCGGCCTGGAACACCAGGTCCTGGGCCGCCCGACGACCCCGGTCGCGGGCCTTGCGGCGCTCCCGCAGGTCCTCGTCGGCCAGGCACTGCTCCTCGGCCGTGTCCAGCGCGGCCCGCTCGACCAGCAGCCCGCGCCGGTCGAAGCGCTTGCGCGACTTGCTCCACCGCACCACCACCGCGGCCAGCCCGCTGGCCTTGCGGGCGCGCCTGGTCAGCGCGGCGTCCCCGGCGGGCAGGAACACCAGGTGGTCCATGTCGGCGCAGTCCAGGCACAGCGGCTTGTCGTCCTCGACGAAGTGGAAGTCGCCGGTCTCGCCGCACTGCGCGCAGTGCCAGCGCGTGTCCGGGTTGATCACGACGAGGTCCGGTGCCTTCGCCTGCCGCTGCACGACCTTCGCCAGACGGGCGGGGGGCAGCGCCGGGTCGGCCCACTGGGTGCGGAAGGCCTGCTCGACCCCGGCGTCACCGGAGCGGCTGAACCGCAGCACCCGCCGGTCCCTCGTCGCCGCCACGTAGTCCACTTCGGACTTGAGCAGGCCGAGGCCCGCGGCCCACTCGTGCAGGTAGGTCATCGCCTCGACCAGGCGCTCGGGCCCCACGGCGGCGAGGGTGTCCAGGTGCGGCTCCTGCCCCAGTTCCCACGACTGCACCGACCGGCTGCCCAACCACCCCAGCTCGGACAGGACCGCCAGCGGCGCGACCACCTTCTTGCGCTTGAGCAGGTCTTCCGCCACGGCCGTCACCCTGCGGTCCAGCCGTCCGCTCACCGAAGCCTCCGCTCACTGCTCATCCGTGTCGGCCAGCGCTCGGTACGCGGGCCGCAACCATTCCACCAGAGGGCGTCCGCCGACCGTCAGCGGTAACGGGCCAAGTTGGTCCAACACCGCGTCGGGCGCCGCGCGGACTGAGGCCACCGCCGGAGCCGTCACGGGCGATCCCCAGAAGTCGTCGAGCACGTCAACGAGCGCGTCTTCATGCGGCGCCTCTGGCTGCAAGAGGGAGCCGCGCAACCCATCCAGCAGTTGCTGTCTCCCACGTCCACGCCAGGCGAGGATCTCGAAGGGGTCCGCGTCGAAGGATTCCGCCAGTAGGTAGCAGATCGCGGCAAGGTGCTTGCACGGCACTTCCCAGTCTGGGCACGAGCAGTCCATCGACAGCTCTCTTGCGCTATCGGGGAACAACCGCAGCCCCGCGCGCGCGAACACGTCCTCGATGTCTTGCGGTAGCTCACCTGCGAGCAGCTTAGCGCGGAACAACGCTTGTCCCGCAAGCGCTTTCTCCACCTCGTACCACTCGGGTTCGGTGAACGCCTTGATCCCGATCCGCACGCGGTAGGGCTCTTCTCGCGATCCCTGGACCTGCGCCATGACGATGCTCGTGGACAACGACATGCTCAGCACCTGGCCAGCACGCGCGTAGCGCCTACCGCGCTCGAAACGCCCACCTAGCCCTAGAGCCTCCAGCGACTCGATGAACCGGCGAGACCACCACGTCCGACCGATGTCACCGCGCTGGGTGCTGGCTCTAATACCGTCCTCGACCGGGATCGCCTTGGTCGACTTGTCCCGCCACCACTCGTCGTCAGGCACCGACGGCCTCCGACGACAGGGTTACCAGCTCGCGCAGCTCGTTGGTCGACAGCTCGGTCAACCAGCTCTCGCCGGTCCCCACCACGAGCTTCGACAACGCGCGCTTGGCCTCGATCATCGTGTCGATCTTCTCCTCGAGCGTGCCGAGGCAGACGAACTTGCGCACCTGCACGTCCTTGCGCTGCCCGATCCGGAACGCCCGGTCGGTCGCCTGGTCCTCCACCGCCGGGTTCCACCAGCGGTCCAGGTGGATCACGTGGTTGGCCTCGGTCAGCGTCAGCCCGGTGCCGCCCGCCTTGAGCGACAGCAGGAAGATCGACGGGCCCGACCCGGACTGGAACCGGCGGACCATGGCGTCGCGCTGGGCGCGGGACGTGCCGCCGTGCAGGAACAGCACCTCCGTGTCGAACCTCGCCGCCAGGTAGGGCACCAGCATCGCGCCGAACTCGGTGAACTGGGTGAAGCACAGCGCCCGCTCACCCTCGGCGAGCACCTGCTCCAGCGTCTCCTCCAGCCGGGCGAGTTTGCCGGAGCGGCCCGCCACCCGCGACCCGTCGCCGAGGAAGTGCGCCGGGTGGTTGCACACCTGCTTGAGCTTGGTCATCGTGGCCAGCACGAGGCCCTTGCGCTGCACGCCATCGGCCTCGTCGACCTTGGCGAGCATGTCGTCGACCACCGCGCGGTAGAGCGACGCCTGCTCGGTGGTCAGCGTGCACAGCTGGCGCATCTCCAGCTTGTCCGGCAGGTCGTCGACGATCGCCGGGTCGGTCTTGACCCTGCGCAGCACGAACGGCGCGGTGATCCGGCGCAGTCGCGCGGCGGCCTCCTCGTCGCCGTGCCGCTCGACCGGGACCGCGAACCTGGCCCGGAAACGCGACAGGGGGCCGAGCAGCCCGGGGTTGGTGAAGTCCATGACCGACCAGAGTTCCGCGAGCCGGTTCTCCACTGGCGTGCCGGTTAGCGCTACACGGTGCCGCGCGGGCAGTGACCGCATCGCCTGGGACTGCCTAGAGGCGCTGTTCTTGATGTTCTGGGCCTCGTCGAGCACGATCCGGTCCCAAGGCAGCGTGGCCAGCAGTGGTGCGTCACGGGAGGCGATGGCGTAGGTGGTGAGAACGAGGTCCGCCTCACCGACAGCGTCAGCAAGGTCTATGCCAAACAGCCTGTCTGCGCCGTGGTGGATGTGCACACGTAGACCTGGCGCGAATCGTTCGGTCTCCCGCTGCCAGTTACCGACAAGCGACATCGGGCAGACCAAGAGCGTCGGAGGTCTCTTGCCCTTCGCCCGTGTCATTGCCTCTAGCGCCAAGAGCTGAACCGTCTTGCCCAGACCCATGTCATCGGCAAGGCACGCGCCCAGGCCGACCCGGTCGAGGAATGCCAGCCAGGCAACGCCTCGACGCTGGTAGGGCCGCAGCTCGGCGGTGAAACCTTCCGGGGTCTCCACCGGCTCCAGGTGAGCCTCAACAGCGCCGGAGAGCAAGTCCGCCAACCAGCCCGAGCCGCTGACACCGACAACCGGTACCGGCAGCCCCTCCTCCTCCGGCGGCATACCGGCGAGATCGAGCACTTCGCCGACAGTCATCTGGCCGGTCCGCGTGCGCTCCAAGAACGCCAGACCCTCAGCCAAACCGCGCTGGTCGACCTGCACCCAGCGGCCACGTATCCGGACTAGAGGTACCTTCGCTGCCGCTAGATCGGTCAGTTCCTGCTCGGTGAGTGTCTGGTCTCCTAGCGCCAGATCCCAGCGGTAGTCGACCAGTTCGTTCTTACCCAGAACCGAATTGCGGCTCACGGTGCCTGCTGTGCCCCGACTCGTAGTAGTCAGCCGTAGCCCAACGCCGGATGACACACTCCAGCCTGACGGCAGCAAGACGCCGAAACCTGCTTGGTCAAGCGCGGCGGCACTGGTGAGGAATCGGTAAGCGCCTTCGGTGTCCAGGCTCAACCCGGCTGGCGCGTGCTCACGCAGACAACCGTCCAGATCCGGGAACAGCCGCGCGGCCCGGCCCAGCTCCGCTAGCAGCAACTCGTCCGGTCGCGTCACCCAGCGCCGCAGGATCGCGCCGCCGTCGCCTTGCCACACGCGCGCGGCCGGTACTAGAACGCTCGGGTCGTCCACGGCACGCAGCAGCAGTTCCAGCGTCCAGTCGGGGGTAGCGGAATCGTCCTCAGGCGCCCGTAGCCGGAAACAGGCGCGGACAGGTCCATCGAACTCGACCGCGGACCGCCACACGCGCAGGCTGTCGGCCAACCGCGCTGCCTGCTCCGGGGGAACGTCGAGCAGCGGATCACCGGTCAGCGCCGCTAGCAGCGCCCGGCTCGCCGACGTGCTCGTGCCGGACGGGCCGAGCCTGGTCCCTGCCAGCCGCGACCGCGCCACCGAGTCCACGAACGCGTCCAGCACCGGCCGCAGCACGTCCTCGGCCCGCCTGCCCGTCAGCCCGTCGACCTGCGCGGCCCGCAACACCGGCGGCACCGCGTCGCGCAGCCGGGCGTACCTGGCGGAGTCCGTGCCCGACAGCGCGGGGCGCCAGCGGGCGACCAGGCCGTCTTCCTCGGCCACCACGGTCGGCAGCACCCGACCCCGGCCCACCAGGTCCTCGGCGAAGGCAACCACGGTCGCCATGAACCGCACGCTGGTCCCGGTGCGCACGTCCCCGAGCCGGGGCACGCCGTGCCGGGCGAACACAGCCGGTGACATCCTCGACACCGGCACCCGCCACGGGTGCAGCCGCACCTCCCCGCGCGGTGTGACCCGCTTGGCCAAGGGGTCGAGGACCAGTTCAGGGGAGGCGCAGGGGCCGGACGGGTACGATGGCAGCAGCACCGGCACCTCGTCCGACACGCCCACCACCAGCGAGGACAGCGCACGCGCGGGTACCGCGAAGGGGTGCTCGGCGACCCCCTTGGCAGCCCTGCCCGGCCTACGCGCGGGCAGGGCTGAGTCCTCCGCCCAGAGCGCTACCTCTCCGGCGACCGTAACGAGGCAGTGCAGCGCCAACACCCGGTAGACACTACCCAGCGGGACCGACGATCCCGCCGGGGCCGGTGGGCAGACCCGTGATCAGGCCAGGGTGCGGAGCAGGAACTCGTAGACGATCGCCGACATGAACGCGCGCTGCGAGTTGTCCGCCGCCGCGCCGTGCCCGCCCTCGATGTTCTCGTAGTACCGCGGCGCGTGCCCCAGTTCGATCATGCGGGCGGCCATCTTCCGCGCGTGACCCGGGTGCACGCGGTCGTCCCTGGTCGAGGTCACGAAGAAGACCGGCGGGTACTTCGTTCCACTGTGGACGTTGTGGTACGGGGAGAACGTCTTCAGGTAGGACCAGTCGGCGGGGTCGTCCGGGTCGCCCCACTCGGCCATCCACGACGCGCCCGCGAGCAGCAGGTGGTAGCGCCGGAGGTCCAGCAGCGGGACCTGGCTCACGACGGCACCGAACAGTTCCGGGTAGCGGGTCAGCATCACCCCGGCCAAGAGGCCACCGTTGCTGCCACCCTGCATGCCCAGCCGCTCGGGCGTGGTGATGCCTCTTGCGACTAGATCCCTCGCAACGGCCGCGAAGTCCTCGTAGGCACGTGGTCGGTTCTCCCGCAGTGCGGCCCGGTGCCACGCGGGGCCGTACTCGCCGCCGCCGCGGATGTTGGCCACGACGTAGGTGCCGCCGTGCTCCAACCAGCCACGGCCAAGTCCACCGCTGTAGCTCGGGGTAAGGGACACCTCGAACCCGCCGTAGCCGTAGAGCAAGGTGGGACCGCTCGTGTCCGTGCCGCTCACGACGAAGTACGGCACCTTGGTGCCGTCGTCGGAGGTCGCGAAGTGCTGCTCGACGCTCAGCCCTTCGGTGTCGAAGAACGCGGGCGCCTGCCGCAGCGTCTCCAACTCGCCACCGACCTCACCGCGCAAGAGCGTCGCGGGCTGCAGGTAGCCGCTTACGTTGAGCAGGTACTCGTCGCTCTCATCGGGATCGGTGTCGATGACATCCGCAGACCCCACCTCGGGCGCACCAGGTAGCTCTGCCCGGCTCCATTCGCCCTGACCCGGCGTCAGCACTTCCAGGCGCGTCTTGACGTCGGAGAGCTCGACCAGGATCAGGTGGTTCTTCGTCCACGCGGTGCCGCTGAGCGAGGTGTGCTCGTCCGGGACGAACAGGACGGTCAGGTCACGCTCGCCGGTCATGAACGTCTCGAAGTCGGCGGCCAGCAGTGACCCGGTCAGGTAGGTGGTACTGCCCACGGTCCAGTCCGAGCGCAGGGTGATCAGCAGCCACTCGCGGTGCACGTCGACGCTCGCGTCCTGCGGCACGTCGATCTTGGCGAGGTCACCGTCCGCGGTGACCAGGTACTCCTCCGAGGTGAAGAAGTCCGGGAAGCGGCCCACGAGGTCGCGCTCGAAGCCGGGCGTCTGATCGCGGTACGCGTAGACGGTCACGTCCTCGGGCTTGCCTTCGAAGACCGTCTCGGCTGCCTCCAGCGGAGTGCCCCGACTCCACCTCTTGACCACACGCGCGTAGCCGGACGTGGTCAGCGAGCCCTCACCGAAGTCCGTGCCGACGTAGACAGTGTCCTCATCGATCCAACTGACCCTGGTCTTCGCCTCGGGGAGGGTGAACCCGTCCGCGACGAACTCCCCGGTCCGGAGGTCGAACTCCCGCACAACCGTGGCATCCGCGCCACCGCGCGATAGCTCTACCAGCGCCAGGTTGTAATCGGGCTTGAGCACCGACGCGCTCTTCCACACCCAGTTCTCGCCCTCGGCCTCACCGAGCGCGTCGACGTCGAGCAGCACCGTCCACTCCGGCGTCGCACCGCGGTACTGCTCAAGAGTGGTCCGTCGCCACAACCCACGCGGGTGGGCGGCGTCCTGCCAGAAGTTGTAGAGGTAGGCCCCACGCCGCCGCGGGTACGGGATGCGGTCGTCGGCGTCGAGCACCTCCAGCAGTCTCGCCTTGGTCGTCTCGAACCGCTCCCCGTCGGTGAGCACGGCGGTGGTCTCGGCGTTCCGGTCCCGGACCCAGTCGAGGGCCTTCTCGCCGGTGACGTCTTCGAGCCAGAGGTAGGGGTCGGCGTCGTCGGTCATGGGCGCCAGTCTGCCGGCGGGTGGGCTAGCGTGGGGGTCGTGGAGCTGGGATTCGCTTTGCCCGTGTCGGGCTCGTGGGCCACTGTCGACAACCTCGTGCGAGTAGCGACCCGGGCGGAGGAGTTGGGCTATCGGTCCTTGTGGACGATGCAGCGGCTCTTGTCTCCGCCTGATGACAGTTGGGGAGACGCTTACCGCAGCGTGTTGGACCCCATCGCCGCGTTGTCCTACGTGGCGGCTAGGACCAGTCGAGTGCGACTCGGTGTCGCCGTGCTCAACATGCCGTTCTTCGCCCCGTCTCTCCTAGCCAAGCAGCTGGCCACGCTCGACTTGCTCTCCGGTGGACGTGTCGACGCCGGTTTGGGCATCGGGTGGTCCGCTGAGGAGTTCGCAGCTGTTGGTGCTGACCTGGCCGGCCGCGGCAAGAGGGCTGACGAGTACATCTCGCTGCTGCGCCGCCTGTGGACCGAAGAGGTCGTCGACCACGAAGGTCCCCACTATCGGGTGCCCGCGAGCCGGTCCGACCCGAAGCCCGCCCAAGCAGGCGGACCGCCGATCCTGCTCGGTGGCGCTGCCGAGCCCGCGCTGCGTCGCGCGGGCCGCTTGGCCGACGGGTGGATCAGCAGCAGCCGGGCCGACCTGGCCACGATCGGCGAGTCGGTCCGCGTCGTGCGCGCCGCGGCCGAGGCGGCGGGCCGCGACCCCGACCGCCTGCGGATGGTCTGCCGCGGTGTCGTGCTCATGCGCCCCGACCAGGGGGAACGCCCGCTGACCGGCAGCGCCGAGAAGATCAAGGACGATATCGGGGGCCTGGCCGAGCAGGGGGTCACCGAGCTGTTCGTCGACCTCAACTTCGACCCGGCCATCGGCACCTCGGAGGCCGACCCGGCGGCGTCGATGGCGCACGCCGAGTCGGTCCTGACGGCCTTGGCCCCGATCAGCGGCTAATCGCGCCAGCCGGTGAGGGTGACGTCCTTGGCCACGTCCACCCGGAAGCCGATGGTGATCTCGCCGGTCTCCGCGGGCGGCACCGTGAGCTTCCAGGTGACCTCGCCGATGTCGGTCTGCTCTGTCGGCTGCGGCTTGAGCACCAGGTCGCGCACGACGATCGACTCGCTGCGGGACACCGGCACCTGGTCGACCACGGTGATCCGCGCCGGTCGCGGCCCGAAGTTGCTCACCTTGATCTGCCAGGTCGCCTCTTGGCGGCGGGTGCCGCCCAGCACCGCCTTGGACGCCGAACGCTTGACCAGGTCCCGCTCGACGCGGACCCGGTCATCGATGCCGAGGGTCAGCTCGACCTCCTCGCCCGGAGCCCACGCGGCCAGGTTGGTCACGCCGACGAACTCCGCGTCGTGGAAGATCGACGCCCGCCCGGGCCGGATTGTGTGTTCGGAGGTGTTGGTCGCCGTCGCGCGCAGGTAGGCCTCTGTGCCGACCAGTGGGACCGTGACGTGGTCGAGTTCCGCGGACAGCTCGATGGTCGCGACCGTAGTGCGGTGAGCGCTGCTGTCCGAAGGTACGGCTACCAGGCGTGATGGGCGGTAGACCGTCGCCGCCTCACCGTGCTCCACGCTCGCGTAGGACTCAGCGATCGGCGGCGGTGGTGAGTAGCCCCCCGGAGCCGCTGCGGCAGGCATCGCGGCGCCTCCCGCCATACCGAACCCTCGCTGCATGTCGTGGCCCTCACTGGCAGACATGCTCTTGCGACTGGCCTGCGGAACCGGCCGCAGGACGTCGAGGTACCAGGGCGCCAGCTCGGGCACGTCCACGCTGGTCGCGGGCCGGGCCGTGGACAGCCGCAGGTCGCACTCCGGCCAGTCCTCGCCGGTGTGCTGCGTGACCAGCCCGTACCAGGTCAGCGTCAGCTTCGTGCCGACGAGGCGCACGTCGTAGCGGGACTCCCAGTTCGCCGAGTCGACCAGGTAGGAGACCTCCAGCTCCACATCGCCGTCCGCCGCCACCGCCAGCTCGACCTCGATCGCGGTCGTGTCCGGCAGCCGCTGGCCCTGGCGCCCGGCGATCCGCCGCTCGACCTCGTCCAGCTCCGCCTGGGTGGTGCGCACGGAGTCGATCAGCTCGCGGCGCCGCGCGTACACCTCGGCCAGCTGCTCGGCCAGCGCGTCACCGACCTGCGCCACCCGGGCCGGGTCGGTCTCGTCCTTGGCCAGCGCCTGCGCGAAGGTGCTGCCCACGCGCCTGCCCAGCGTGGTGATCAGCTCGGCCCGCGCGTCCAGCACGCTGCCGCGGTCACCCAACTCCTGCAGCGCCGCGTGGAGGGAGTCCCTGCGCTCCTCGAGCTCACCGAGTGGCGCGTCCTGGGTGCGGTGGTGGTGCTCTGTGCGCACGTCGACACCGAGCACCGTCGCGCGTCCGATGCCCGCGACGCGGATGGAGTCCGCGTGCAGGTACTGCGGTAGCCCACCGATGGTGACGCGGTGCTCGCCCGCGCTTAGCGCTACCTCGCCGCTACGGGTGATTCGCGCCTGTCCCGGATAGACGGTCACGGCGGTGATGCCTGCGTCAAATCGAATGGTCACGCCGCGAGGCTACTCACCGGAGCGCTCGACGGCATCGATCCTGGCGAGGAGATCGGCCTTGAGCTCGGGGCCGCAGAACGCGGACCGCACCCCGGTTCGAGCGATGTCGGCCAGCTCTCCCCGGCCCAGGCCGAGGTGCTCGTGGCAGAGCAGGTACTCGCGGTCGAGGTGTGTGTGGAACATGCCGGGGTCATCCGTCGCCAACGTGACCGGTACACCTGCCTCCAGCAGTAGTGGCAACGGGTGCTGCTTGATGTCGCCCACGGCGCGTGTGCGGAGGTTCGACGTCGGGCACACCTCCAACGGAATGCCCTCGTGGGCCAGATGGCGCAAGAGGTCCCGGTCTTGAACCGCGCTCACCCCGTGACCGATGCGTTCGGCGCCGAGTTCCCGGACCGCGGCCCAGATCTCTTCCGGCCCCACGGTCTCACCCGCGTGTGGCACCGAGTGCAGACCCGCTTCCCGTGCGCGGTCGAACGACCGGCGGAACGACGCGCGCGGCATACCGGCTTCCTGACCTCCGACCCCAAAGGCAACGGTGCCTTCCGGCATGTGCGCGAGGACCCAGTCGACTGTCCTTTCGTCCTCGGCGCGCTCCAGGCCCGCCGGGATGTCGAAGATCCAGGCCAGGACAACGCCATGTTCCGCGAGCGCCCTCTTACGTCCACCGGTCAACGCTTCCGACAACTCCGCCGGATCCATGCCGTTGTTGAGGTGGTCGAAAGCCGTGATGGTCACCTCTGCGTAGTGCGCGTTAGAGGCAGCGAGATCGCGGGCGATGCCAACAAGCAAGGTAGTGATATCCGCGCCAGTACGGACTAGGCGTGAGACCTTGCCGTAGACGGTGATGAAGTGGGTGAAGTCGGTGAACTCGTAGTACCGCACCAAGTCGTCGCGGTCGGTGGGGACACCGCCATCCGGGTGGCGGCGGGCGAGTTCGAGAACCGAGTCCAGTGGGGCCGAACCGACCAGGTGCAGGTGCAGTTCGACCTTGGGCAGGGCGTGGATGTAGGCGTGCACGGGTGACCTCTCGGAATGTGGGACGGGTACGCGGGGGCAACACGCGCGCGTCACCAGGCGAGGTCGCCGCGCTCGTGATCCTCCCCGTAGAGGGGGAGCGGCACCAACCAGCCGAGGATCACGGACACGCCCCGAGTCTGGCCCAGCGGCTGTGGGGCGTCAAGACGACCATCCCTTGTAGACAGAGCGGAAGGCCCTTGACACCCGCTCCGCGGCGGGCAAGGGTGCGGGCAGGTCCCCTGCCGAAGATCTGGAGAACCCCTATGAGACGTGCGAGATCCGCCGTCGCTGGTGCGCTCACCGCCCTGTTGGCCGTGCCGCTCGTCGTGTCCCCGGCCGCTGCCGAGCCGGAACCACCCGCCCCCGTTTTCGTCGACGGTCAGGCGCAGCCCGTGTTCAGCCCCACCGACGTCGTGCGCGAGTCCCTCTGGGTCTCCGCGCCGGTCGACAGCGACAACGACGGCAAGGACGACCTGGTGCACGTGGAGGTCGTCCGGCCGAGGGCGACCGAGCAGGGACTGCGCGTCCCCGTTGTGTACCAGGCGAGCCCGTACTACGCGGGCGGCAACGACGTCGAGAACCACAACGTCGACGTCGAGCTCAACGTCCCCGACAACCGTCCTGGTCCGAAGGTGGCAAGCACCTCCCTCGGAGGCCCGAACCCGGCCATCACGTGGCGGTACGAGCAGTACTTCACCGCACGCGGTTTCGCGGTCGTGTACGCGGAATCCCTCGGCTCGGGCCTGTCCACCGGTTGCCCCACGAGCGGTGGCCGCAACGAGACCATCGGCGCGCGCTCGGTCATCGACTGGCTCAACGGCCGCGCACCGGCGCAAGACTCCGCGGGTACCCGTGTCACCGCCGGTTGGACCACCGGCAAGGTCGGCATGATGGGCGTGTCTTACAACGGCACCCTGCCCAACGCGGTTGCCACGACCGGCGTGCAGGGCCTGGAGACGATCGTGCCGATCGCCGCCATCTCCAGCTGGTACGACTACTACCGCGCCGATGGCGCTGTCGTCGCCCCCGGCACCTTCCAGGGCGAGGACGTCGACGTGCTCGCCAAGTACGTCCACACCCGCGCGGACCGCACCGCGTGCGAGTCGGTCATCAACGACCTCACCGTCGAGCAGGACCGCGTCACCGGCGACTACAGCAACTTCTGGGACGAGCGCAACTACCTCAACGACGTGCGCAAGGTCCGCGCGTCGGTGCTGGCGGTGCACGGCCTCAACGACTGGAACGTGAAGATGACGCACGTGGCCCAGTGGTACGAGGCGATCAAGAAGCAGGGCGTCGAGCACAAGATCTGGCTGCACCAGTCCGGCCACGCCGACCCCTACAGCCTGCGCCGCGACCCGTGGCTGATCACGCTGAACAAGTGGTTCTCGCACTACCTGTACGGCATCGACAACGGCGCCCAGAACGGCCCCAGGCTGACCATCCAGCGTGAGGACAAGACCTGGGTCGAGGAGCCCGAGTGGCCCGCGCCCTCGGCGTCCCTCGCCACCCTCTACCCGGGTGCCGGTGGCGTCACCTCCGGCGCGCTGACAATCTGGCGACCGGACCGCCGCGTGGTCGAGTCGCTGACCGATGACGCCAGCAAGCTCGCCGAGACCCTGGCCAACGCGCCCACCTCGCCCAACCGGTTGGTCTACCTGAGCCGCCCTTCGAGCACCCCGCTGCGCTTCAGCGGCAAGGGTGAGGTCTACCTGCGGCTGTCCTTCACCCGGCCCGCTGCCAACGTGACCGCGCTGTTGGTCGACCGCGGTCCTGACGGCAAGTCCACCGTCGTCACCCGCGGCTGGACCGACCCGCAGAACCGCAAGAACATCAGCCGCACCGAGACGATCCAGCCGGGCAAGTCCTACGACCTGCGCGTCGACCTGGTGCCGGACGACTACGTGCTGCCCGCCGGGCACCAACTCGGCCTGGTGGTGCTCTCCAGCGACAACGACTACACGCTGCGCCCGGCGCCAGGCGCGGGCTTCTCCGTCGACCTCAAGGGCAGCAACCTGACCCTGCCGGTCGTCGGTGGCCTGGAGGCGCTCAAGACCGCCGTCGGCTGACGTGTGGGGTGTTGACACGATCCTCTAGGGGTTCGTGGGTGTTCCTCTCGCCGTGAGGACCATGGTCGGATCGTTCGCGACGTTCCCCAGTGGAGGTGGCGAATGATCCGATCCATGGTCGCTGTGGCAAGCACGACCGCCGTCGCGGCGGCTCTCCTCGTGTTCGGCGGGGGAGTCGCCTCGGCGGCGCCCGCGTTCCAGGTCCCGTTCCCGTGCGGGCAGGTGTGGGACGGGCAGACCCGTACCAACCACAGCCCTGCCAACGCGGTGGACTTCAACCGCGCCAACGACGACGGCGACGCCGTAGTGGCCTCGGCCGCCGGTCGGGTGTCGCGAGTGGACAACGAAGGTAGCGTCAGCTACGGCCGGTGGATCGAGATCGACCACGGTTCCGGTTGGCGCAGCCGGTACGCGCACCTGTCGGCGCAACGCGTCTCGGTCGGGCAGAACGTCTCGCGGGGCCAGCTGATCGGCAACGTCGGGAGCACCGGCGGGTCCACCGGGCCGCACCTGCACTTCGAGCAGACCCTCAACGGATCCGCGCAGAAGGCCGTGTTCAACGGGACGCAGGCCCTGTACTGGGGAACCCGCGCCTACACCAGCCGCAACACCTGCTGACCCACCGGCGCCGCGGCCGAGTTGTCCACATGGCCCCGAGTTGTCCACCGTCGGGAAATGACCTCTGCCGCCCGGCCACCCAGCCGCGCACAGTGGTCCCATGACGACAACCACGCTGCGCCACACCGACCAGATCATCGCCGCGCTCCCGTACCTCATCGGCTTCGCACCGACCGAGTCCCTGGTCGCGCTGACCATCCGGGACAGCGGGGAGGTCGGCCCGGTCATCCGGGTCGACCTGCCCGGTCCGCGCGGGCGGGTGCCGATGGCCGGGCACCTCGCCGAGATCATCACCGGCCACCAGGTCGCCGTCGCCCTGCTCGTCGTGGTGGGCGGCGGCCGGGAACCGCTGCCGCACGCACCGTTCGTCGTGGCGGTGACCGAGGCGCTCGCCGACGTCGGGGTTCGCGTCGAGCACGCGTTCTGGACCAGAGCGGTCGAAGCGGGCAGTCAGTGGCTGTCTTACACCAGCCCGGAGCTGTCCGGCACGGTCGCCGATCCGGACAGCTCCGCGGTCGCCGCCCAGTTCACCGTGCAGGGTGTCGTCGTCTACGCCTCGCGCGAGGACATGGCCGACACCCTCGCCGCCGACCCCGAGGACGACCTGGACCGCCGAGCCTCGCTCATCGACGCGATCGCGACCGCGGACGGGTCGACCACGGCCGAGAAAGTGGCCCTGGTCCACAGCGTCGTCGAGCAGTTCGCGATCCGGTCGCCCGCTGTCCGTCCACACCCGACCGACCGGGCGCCGACCGATCCCGACCTCGACGACAGCACGCTCGCCCAACTGGCGGTCGCCTTGTCCGACCCGCAGGTCCGCGAGGCGTGCCTGTCCATCGCCCTGGGTTCCCGGGACCGGGCCGCCGCGCGCCTGTGGACCAGGCTGACCCGCGCGCTGCCCGCGCCGGAACGAGCGGAACCCGCCGTCCACCTTGCGGTCAGCACATACCTCCGCGGCGACGGCGTCTACGCGAGGGTTGCCCTCGCCCTCGCGCTGGCCGCCAACCCACGGCACAGCCTCGCCGCGCTCCTGGACTCCGCCGCCCACCACGGCATCCCACCCGACGACCTCCGCACCCTGATCGCCGACGCCCGAACCGGCCCCGGCTGACCGACTCCCCACCGCTGACCCTCTGGCGCCCGACGATGCTGTGGTCCGTGCTGGTCCCGGGCCTGGTCGAGGTTGGCCAGGGCGAGGTCGTCCAGCTGTCGGTCGGAGACCGGGTCTTCAGCCGCAGCGGGAGGTGCGTCGCCTCGGCCGTCCACGTCCGTTGGCGGTCTGTCCGGGTGAGCCGATTGCCCGCGTGGGCGGGGTGTCGGCCACGGCGGTGCGGCGGTGATCGCCGGGCGACGAGTCCGTTGTGGACGGTCGTGGCCGCTGCGGGTCAGGCGCGGTCGCGGGTGAAGGTCCAGGCGTCGGTGATGATGGTGTGGAGGTCGGTGCGCTCCGGCTTCCAGCCGAGGTTCTCGGCGGCGGCGGTGGCACTGGCGACGAGGACGGCGGGGTCGCCCGCGCGGCGCGGGGCGAAGTCGGCGGGGATCGGGTGGCCGGTGACGTCGCGGCAGGTCTGCACGACCTCGCGGTTGGAGAAACCGGTGCCGGTGCCGAGGTTGTAGACCTGGTGCTCGCCCGCCCTGGTGTTGGCCAGCGCGAGCAGGTGGGCCTCGGCGAGGTCGAGCACGTGGATGTAGTCGCGGACGCAGGTGCCGTCCGCGGTGGGGTAGTCGTCGCCGTAGATGGAGATGGCGGGACGGGTGCCCAGGGCGACCTGCAGCACGATCGGGATCAGGTGGGTCTCGGTCGTGTGCCGCTCACCGAAGCGGCCGTAGGCACCCGCGACGTTGAAGTACCGCAGGCTGACCGCGGCGATGCCGTGGGCCGTGGCGTAGGAGGTGATGGCGTGGTCGATCGCGAGCTTGGTCGCGCCGTAGGTGTTGGTCGGGCGGGTCGGGGCGGTCTCCAGGATCGGGATCTGCTCCGGCTCGCCGTAGGTGGCCGCTGTGGACGAGAAGACCAGGCGGGGCACGCCGTTGTCGCGCATCGCGTCGAGCAACCGAAGGGAGGTGAGGACGTTGCCCGCCCAGTACTTGGCCGGGTCCGCCATGGACTCGCCGACCAGTGACTTGGCCGCGAAGTGCAGCACGCCGTCGAAGCCGCCGGTGAGCAGGTCGGCCGCCACGTCGGCGATGTCGGCCTGGACGAAGGTGGCGCCGTCGGGCACCGCGTCGGCGTGGCCGGTCGACAGGTCGTCGACCACCACGACCTCGTGCCCGGTCTCCACCAACCGCGCCGCGCACACACTGCCGACATACCCGGCCCCGCCCGTCACGAGCAGCTTCACCGTCGTCCTCCTCTTGCTTGTCCGTGCGCTGGGTGCCGCACTGGTCGTGGTCTGGCTGTTCGTCTTGTCGGTCGGCTCAGCGGTCGCGGCCCGCGCCCGGCGACGGTGCCGCGGCGAACAGCCTCGGCGCGGTCAGCGACCGGTCGGCGAACGCGGCGCGCACCGCGTCCCGCACGGCGTCGTCCACGGCCGGGGGCACCACCGCGATCGCGGACCCGCCGAAGCCGCCGCCGGTCATCCTGGCACCGAGCGCCCCGGCACCCACCGCCGCCTCCACCGCGATGTCCAACTCCCGGCACGAGACCCGGTAGTCGTCGCGCAGGCTCGCGTGCGACGCGGCCAGCAGCGGGCCGATGTCGGTGCCCGCGCGCAACGCCGCCACGGTCGCGAGCACCCGCTCGTTCTCGGTGACGACGTGCCGGACCAGTGGGCGCAGGTCCTCGGGCAGCCCGCCCAGGTCCACCCCGGTGCCGACCTCGCGCAACGACCCGACGCCCAGCAGAGCGGCGGCCCGCTCACAGCCCTGGCGGCGGTCGCCGTAGGCCGAGTCGGCCAACGAGTGCCGCACCCTGGTGTCGATCACCAGCACCGGCGCGTCGAACGGGATGTGCTCGGCCGCCCCCGACCGCACGTCCAGGAACAGCGCGTGCCCCGCGACACACCGCAGCGACGCCGTCTGGTCGAGCAACCCCGTCGGCGCCCCGACGAAGTCGTTCTCCGACCGCTGCACCCACCGAGCGACCTGCTCCAACGAGGGCCGCCCACCGCCACCCTCGCCCCCGCCGCCGAACCGCGCAGTGACGCCCCCACCCCCGGCGGCAGCCGCCGCCAAGGCGGCGCCGCCTGGGGTCGTGCCGCCTGGGGTCGTGCCGCCTGGGGTCGTGCCGCCTGGGGTCGTGCCGCCTGGGGTCGTGCCGCCTGGGGTCGTGCCGCCTGGGGTCGTGCCGCCTGGGGTCGTGCCGCCTGGGGTCGTGCCGCCTGGGGTCGTGGTGGTGGCGGTGGATGGGGGTGAGGGGGCAGGCGGGGATGGTGGGGCGCCAGTGCCAGTGCCAGGGGCGGTGCTTGCGAGTGGGGTGCCGTGTGGTGAGAGCGCGGGGGCCGGCAGCGGAAGCGGGCTGGCGGTGGGGAGGGGGTCTGGGATGGGGGTGATGTCGGAGAGGCCCAGGAGGGCCAGGGCTACGGCGCACTGGAGGGCGTGGGAGGAGGAGAGGCCTGCGCCGGTGGGGATGTCGCCGGTGATGAGGAGGTTGGCGGATACGGGGAAGCCCGCGTCGCGGAGGGACCAGGCGACGCCGTAGACGTAGGCGGACCAGCCGGTGACTCGGCCGGGGGTGAGGGCGGCCACCGGGACCGGTTCGGCACGCTGGGGTATGCCGTCGTCGCCGACGGTGATGGCGGCTATTCGGCCGTCGGTGCGCGGGGAGGCGGCCACCGCGACGCGGTGGGGCAGGGCGAAAGGCAGCACGAATCCGTCGTTGTAGTCGGTGTGCTCGCCGATGAGGTTCACCCGACCGGGGGCCGACCACACCCCGACCGGGACATGTCCGTGCACCTCGCGGAACCGCTCGGCGGCCCGGTCGGCCGGGGTCACAGCAGTCGGGCCAGCACCGCGTGCAGCATCGTCGGGCTCAGCTCGGCCGTGGTGCCCGCGCCGGTGATCGGGATGCCGCTGCCGTCCTGGTTGGCCGGGCCGACCTCGATCACGTTGCCCGGCAGTGCTCCGACCGACTTCAGCTCGGTCATCAGGTCGGGGTCCATCTGGATGTGCTCGGCGATCCGGCGCACCTCGACCCGGCCACCGCCGCGGCGGGAGACCTCGTCGACGCGCACCAGGCCCGCCTCGATCGGCGGGGCCGGCTCGTCGCCCTCGCCGAGCTTGTCCAGGCCGGGGATCGGGTTGCCGTAGGGCGAGGTGGTCGGGTGGCCGAGCAGCTTCACCAGCTTGCGCTCCACCGCCTCGCTCATCACGTGCTCCCAGCGGCACGCCTCGCTGTGCACGTGCTCCCACTCCAGGCCGATCACGTCGACCAGCAGGCGCTCGGCGAGCCGGTGCTTGCGCATCACCGCGACGGCCAGCGAGCGGCCGTGGTCGGTGAGCTCGAGGTGCCGGTCGCCCGCGACGACGACGAGGCCGTCGCGCTCCATGCGGCCCACCGTCTGGCTCACCGTCGGGCCGCTCTGGCCCAGTCGTTCGGCGATGCGGGCACGCAGGGGGACGACGCCCTCCTCCTCGAGCTCGTAGATGGTGCGGAGGTACATCTCGGTGGTGTCGATGAGATCGTTCACGCCGGTTCCCCTTCGTCACCTCCATGTTAGTCGCTCGCTCCGACAGAGCAGCGGGGTAGTAGCAGGCAGTGACCACTGGCCCGGGCCGGCAGGATGTCGGGGGTGAGCGTCTTCTCCTCGGCACTCGTGTCGACCGCCGAACTGGTGTCGCTTCTCGACAGTGACGCCCGGCCCGTGTTGCTGGATGTCCGCTGGCGCCTCGGCGGCCCACCCGCCCGCGACGACTACACCGCGGGACACCTGCCAGGTGCCGTTTTCCTGGACCTGGACCGGGATCTGGCCGCCCCGCCGGGAGACGGCGGTCGACACCCGTTGCCGCAACCGCACGACTTGCAGGCCGCGCTGCGGGCGGCGGGCGTGCGCGCGGGGCACCCCGTTGTCGTCTATGACGCCGACAACGGGTCGGTGGCCGCGCGGGCCTGGTGGCTGTTGCGGTGGTCCGGCCACACCGAGGTGGCCGTCCTCGACGGCGGTTACGCGGCCTGGGTGGCGGGCGGCGGCGAGATCAGCGCGGTGGAGCCATCACCTGAACCGGGTGACGTCGAGGTGCGCCCCGGCGCGATGCCCGTGCTCGACGCGGACGAGGCCGCGGCGCTGGCGGTCGACGGTGTCCTGCTCGACGCCCGCGCACCCGAGCGCTACCGCGGCGAGGTCGAGCCGATCGACCCGAGGGCCGGGCACGTGCCGGGCGCCGTCAACGCGCCGTTCGCCGGGCACACCGGCCCAGACGGCCGTTGGCTCGCTCCTGACCTGCTGGCGGCCCGGTTCGCGGAGTTGGGCGTGCTCGGCCAGTCCGTGGGCGCCTACTGCGGCTCAGGGGTGACCGCCGCGTCGGTCGTCCTCGCGCTGGAAGTCGCTCGCGTCACCGCGCCCAGCGCACCGGCCGCCCTCTACGCCGGTTCCTGGTCCCACTGGAGCCGCGATCCGCGGCGCCCGGCCGCCACCGGGGACAACTGACCCGATCTCCACTGGTCCGCGTCGATCCACCGTGGATCGACATGGTCACGATGTGGTGGCCGTGGGCTGAAGACTTGACCCTGCCGAGGAGTACGGGTCGCCTCGGGATCACCGCTGGGTCACGGCGGGAGCCCGCCGGGGAGACTAGGGTGCTGGCATGGGTGATCGGGTTGGTGCGGCCGTGGTGTGGGACCCCGCGTTGTTGGGGTACGACCTTGGCGGCGATCACCCGTTCAACCCCGTCCGCCTCGAGTTGACCATGCGGTTGAGCCGGGCGCTGGGGGTGCTCGACGGGGTCGAGCCGGTGGCACCGGAGCCCGCGGGCGACGTGGAGATCGGACGGGTGCACCGGCCGGACTACGTGGCGGCGGTGCGGGAGGCGCCGATGGCCTCCTGGGACGTCGGCCACGGGCTGGGAACGTCCGACAACCCCGTGTTCGACCAGATGCACGCCGCGTCCGCGCTGGTGGTCGGCGGGTCGTTGGCGGCTGCCCGGTGCATCGCCGAGGGGCGGGCCGACCGGGCGGTCAACCTGGCGGGCGGGCTGCACCACGCGATGCCGGACCGGGCCGCCGGGTTCTGCGTCTACAACGACTGCGCGGTGGCGATCTCCTGGCTGCTGGACAACGGGTTCGACCGGATCGCCTACCTCGACGTCGACGTGCACCACGGCGACGGGGTGCAGACCGTCTTCTACGACGACCCGCGCGTGCTGACCGTCTCGCTGCACCAGCACCCGGCGACGCTGTGGCCCGGGACCGGGTCGGTCACCGAACTCGGCGGGCCGGGGGCGCAGGGGACCTCGGTCAACGTGCCGCTGTCGCCGGGGACCAAGGACGCCGAGTGGCTGCGGGCGTTCCACGCGACCGTGCCCTCGCTGCTGGGGGCGTTCCGGCCGCAGGTGTTGGTGACCCAGTGCGGAGTGGACACACACGTAGAGGATCCACTTGCTGACCTAGCGCTGACTGTCGATGGGCACCGTGAGATCTACCGGACGTTGCGCGACCTCGCGGCGCGGTACACGGACGGCAAGTGGCTAGTCATGGGCGGCGGCGGTTATGAACTGCTGCGGGTAGTGCCACGCTCGTGGACGCACCTGCTGGCCACCGTGCTCGATACGGATATCCCCGTCGAGACCTCCGTCCCGGTCGACTGGGCCACCACGGTGCGCAAGCTCTCGCCTGACGTGGTGTTGCCGTCGGTGATGGGGGACGGCGTTGACGTTGCCTTCCAGCGTTGGGGTGGTGGGCGGGAGCAGCCAGTGGACACCGTGATCCGGGACGTGCGTCGGGCTGTCTTCCCGTTGCACGGCCTGGACCCTGACGACCCCAGGGACTGACATGGCCGACGAGCGCGACCCCTTCGCCTACCCGCCGCAGTGGGAGGCCGATGTGGTGCTCTCAGATGGCGGTACCGTCCACTTGCGTCCGATAGTGCCCTCGGACGCCGAGGCGCTCCGGGCCTTCCACGGCAGGTTGTCCGAACGCACCAGGTACTTCCGGTACTTCGGGCCGTACCCGATGATCCCGGACAAGGACCTCGCGCGGTTCAGCACCGTCGACCACCACGATCGCGTCGCGTTCGTCGCCCTCCTCGGTGACGACATCGTGGCTGTCGGCCGGTATGAGCGGTTGCCCGGCGGTGACTCCGCGGAGGTCGCGTTCGTCGTGCAGGACGGCCACCAGGGCCGCGGCCTGGGGTCGATCCTGCTCGAACACCTCGCCGCGGCGGCCAGGGAGCGCGGGGTCGGCCGGTTCGAGGCCGAGGTGCTCGCCGAGAACGCCCAGATGGTCCGGGTGTTCCGGGACGCGGGCTACCAGGTCAGCCGGGCCTTCGACGAGGGCGTGCTGCACCTGGAGTTCGCCGTCGACCTCACCGAGGCCTCGGTGGCGGTGGCGTGGTCGCGCGAGCAGGCCGCCGAGGCGCGCAGCGTGCACAACCTGCTGCACCCGAGGTCGGTGGCGGTGATCGGCGCGTCGACCGACCGCGCGAAGATCGGCAACGCCGTGCTGGGCAACCTGCTGGCCGCCGACTTCACCGGGCCGGTGTTCCCGGTCAACCCGGAGCACAAGTCGGTGCGGGGCGTCCGCGCCTACCCGACCGTGCTGGACATCCCCGACCCGGTCGACCTCGCGGTCGTGGCCGTGCCCGCCGCCGGGGTCGACGAGGTGATGGACGCCTGCCTGGCCAAGGGCGTCAAGACGCTGGTGGTCGTCAGTTCCGGCTTCGGCGAGACCGGGCCGGGCGGCCGCGGTGCCGAACGGAGGCTGGTCGACGAGGCCAGGGCGCACGGCATGCGGGTCGTTGGCCCTAACGCGCTCGGCGTGGTGAACCTGGACCCCGCTGTGCGCCTCAACGCCACACTCGCACCGACCTTGCCGGGGCCGGGTCGTACGGGCTTCTTCTGCCAGTCAGGCGCTCTAGGCACGGCCATCCTCGCTGACGCTGCCGCACGAGGTTTGGGTCTGTCCACTTTCGTCTCCGCCGGTAACCGCGCGGATGTCTCGGGCAATGACCTCTTGCAGTACTGGGAAACCGACCCGGCTACCGATGTCGTCCTGCTCTACCTTGAGTCCTTCGGCAATCCGCGCAAGTTCGCCCGCCTCGCGCGGAGACTGGGGCGCAGCAAGCCTGTCGTCGTGGTCAAGTCGGGCCGCAACACGGTTCTACCGGCGTTGGCCAAGACAGGAGTGGCCGTTGACGACGCCAGCGTGCAGGCACTGTTCGAACAGGCAGGCGTCATCCGCGTCGAGTCCATCGCCCAACTCTTCGACACTGCCCTGCTGCTCGCCCACCAACCGTTGCCTCCAGGCGAACGCGTTGCGGTAGTCGGCAACTCTTCGGCTATCGGGGTCTTGGCCGCCGATGCGGCTCTAGGGCAAGGATTGGTTCTTGCCGGTGATCCGGTAGATGTGGGCGCGCAAGCCGGGCCGGACACCTTCGCAGCAGCAGTCGCTGACGCTCTTCGCCGGGAAGAGGTTGACGCGCTCATCGTCGTGTTCGTGCCACCGTTGGCGATCCCCGGCACCACCTACGCGCGAGCCCTAAGAGAGGCTGCGGAAGGACTACCGGAAGCCGGCACGAAACCAATCGTCTCGACCTTCCTGGCCGCAGATGGGATCCCGGCGGAGTTGGCCGTCCTAGGCCCAGATGGTGCTCCCACGCACGGCTCGATCCCGTCCTACCCGAGCCCTGAACGCGCCGCGCTCGCACTGGCACGAGCCACCACTTACGCCCGCTGGAGATCGTCGCCCCCAGGGATCTTCGTTCGCCCGGCGGACATCGATCCCGCGGCGGCCAAGTCCATCGTCGAAGCAGCGCTGACTAGAGAACCCACCGAGGTAGAGCTAACCGACGACGAGGTGATCGCGCTTCTCGGCGCCTACGGCATCGAGGTTATGCCGTTCCACGTCGTGTCAGACCCTGACGCCGCCGTCGCGGCGGGTGCCGAACTCGGTCTACCGGTGGTGATGAAGACCGCGAGCAGACAGTTCCGCCACCGCAGCGACCTCGTGGGCGTGCGCTTGGACCTGACCGCGGAAGACGCCATCCGCAACGCCTACGCCGAACTCAGGCTCGTCTCCGGCGTTCCCGAGGTCTACGTGCAGCGGATGGCCCCGAAGGGCAACTCGTGCAGCATCGGCCTCCAGGACGACCCGTCGTTCGGCACCGTGGTGTCCTTCGGCCTCGCCGGTGTGGTCAGCAACCTGCTCGGTGACCGCGCCTACCGCGCCGTCCCGCTGACCGACACCGACGCCGCGGGCCTGATCCGGTCCCCCCGCGCCGCCCCGCTCCTCGCGGGCTACGCGGGTGGTGAACCGGCCGACCTCGCCGCGCTGCAACGCCTGGTGCTGCGGGTCTCGGCGATGGCCGAGGACATCCCGGAGATCCGCGGCCTCATGGTCGAGCCGATCCTCGCCTCCGCCGCGGGCGCGTACGTGACCGGCGGCCGCGTCACCGTCGGCCCTCCGCCGTCCAAGCACGACAGCGGGCCGCGCAGGCTCCGCTCCAGCGGCTGACCGCGTGCCCCCCGGCAGCCCAGGGGGCACGCGGGACGTCATGCCGAGACGGACACGTACCTCTTGCCCTCGGTGGTGATGATCTCCACCGACCCGACGTCGTCCGGCGCGATCAACGCCGCCCCGTCGAGGTTCGTGCCCTTCTGCGCGCCATCGGGCGACACCAGCCAGCTACCGGCCTCCTCGCGCGTGCCGTCCTTGCTGACCACGACGACCCGGCAGCGTTCACCGGCCGGGATACCGGTAACCGAGACGTTGAGCCGAACCCACCCGGCAGCAGGTACGACCTTCGCCGTCAAGCGAGCCCCTGTGTTCGGGTCACTCCCGGACAGGAACCGCGTCTTGGCGTTCTGCGTCTCGGTAGGGCCAACGGTGACCGTTGGCTGTGCCACCGGCGTGCTCGTGGAGCGGCCGATGACCACTCCGGTACCGAGCACCGCGGCGAGGACCACGGCCGCCGCGACACCCGCGATGGCGATGGACCGGTTGCGGGAGGCGTTCGCCTCGCTGCGGACCTGGCGCAGGGTGCGGGCCAGCAGCAGGTCGCCGTCGTCCGGCGGTCCGTCCAGCAACGCCTCCTCGGGCAGCTCACCCGCCATGTCTCGCACCTCCTCCAGCGCTTGCAGTTCGACGCGGCACTCGGCGCAGTCCGCGAGGTGCCGCTGCACCGCGGCGCGTTCGTCGTCGTCCAGCACACCCAGCGCGTAGGCGCCGAGCAGGGGCGTTTCGTGGGTGCTCATGCGGGCGTCCCCTCCAGCGCGGCTCGACCGGACATGGTCGCGCGCAGCGCACGCAGGGCGTAGTGCGACCTCGACTTCACCGTACCGGGGGCGATGCCGAGCTCCTGCGCGGTTTCGGCCACGCTGCGGTCCCGGAAGTAGATCTCCATGAGCACCGTGCGGTGCTCCTCGGAGAGTCCCTCGATGGCGGCGAGGACGCTCATCGAGTCCACCACCCGCTGCGAGTGGTCCACCGTCACCGGCACCGCGGTCGGCGACTCCGCGACCTCGGCAGGCCGGGCCGCCTTGGCCCTGACCTTGTCCACGATGAGGTTCTTGGCGACGGTGAACAACCAGGCGCGCACCGACCCCTCCTTGCTCATCAGGTTGTCGGCGTGCCGCCAGGCCCGCACCAGTGTCTCCTGGACGACGTCCTCGGCCGCTGCCCGATCGCCGGTGAGCCGCACGGCGTAGGCCAGCAGGGCCTTGCCGTGTTCCTCGTAGAGCGAGCGGACCAGCGCCTCGTCCCTCGATGTCGCCCGTGTCCGGGCGAACAGCCTCGCCATGCCGACTCCCTGTCCAACGGCGTCCGGTTGCGCTTTCCCGACTGACACGGCGCGCGTGGCGCGGCGGTTCGAACTATTTCCCGACTAGCACCGCTTGCCGGTGTTCACGCAGGTCACGAGCTCGGCCATGGCCGCGTCGGTCCGCACGTTCACGAAGTGCGCGTGGTCGGAGGCGGGCGCGCGGTCGGCCACCTCCGGGAAGCTGTCGATGCCGAAGTCCGCGCCGTCGGGCAGGTCGTAGCCCACCTCGACGCGCAGCTTGGGCACTGGGAAGCTCGACCGGGGGCACCACCCGTCCGCGCCGGGGAACCGCAGGTGCGCCTTGTGGTCGGGGCTGTCGATACCCTTGCCGTCCCAGCAACTGGGGAACTCGTACACGCGCAAGGTGCGGCTACCGGACGGGCAGCTCGGGTAGGACAGGCTGATCCGGTCCGTAAACCCCGCGCAGCTCCACGTACCGCGCGCGGACGGCCCTGCCTTGGCGTCGCCGGTGACCGTCTTGAGGAACCGCGGCATGGCCACAACCTCGCTGACAGGGCTACCGACGAAGGTGATGCTCACAGAGTCCGGTGTGCGTACCTCGCCGTGGTGTCCGCCCAGCCGCAGCACCGGCCAGTAGTACGACGACAGGTCCCCGTCACGGCAAGTGGTCTTGGCCGACGCTAGAACGTCGTCGGTGCTGAACGCGTCGGTGGCGACGTTGCCCACGTAGTCGTGCAGGTGGTGGGCGCCGTCGCGGACACCGGGGGAGGCGACGAGGTTGTCGGAGTTCCGGTGGCCGTCCTCGTTGCGGCCGCAGTCCACCGCGTAGCTCCCGGTCGACGCCGAGGGGGTGGCCGAGGGGGCGGTGATCGGGGGGACCGACCGGATGTCGACGGGGTCGGTGGGGGCGGCGGCGCACCCCGCGGCGAGCACACCGACCACGGCCAGCGCGCGGAGGCGAATCACATGATCACTTTGGGGCGGGGCCACAACCGGCCAGTGAACACGACCGCACCGCCGGGTGGCGGCGGAGTGAATGGGCTGCGCCGAATGCCCCAGTACGGTCGCCCGGCGCCGCTCAGCCGCGTTCGAGCACCAGCCCGACGCCGAGACCGGCCGCCGCGCTCACCCCGGCCACCCCGAACCGGCCCGCCCGCCGCTCCAGTTCCTCAAGGCAGCCGCCCACCATGATCGCCCCGGTCGCGCCGATCGCGTGCCCCATGGCGATGGTGCCGCCGGAGGGGTTGAGCCGCTCCGGCCCGGCGTCGAAGTCGCGGCGCAACCGCAGGCACGGCGCGGCGAAGGACTCGGCGAACTCCACCACGTCGACCTCGTCGACCGACACCGCGGCCCGCCGCAGCGCCAGGTCCATGGCGGACTGCCCGCCGGTCAGCATGGTCACCGGGTCGTCGGCCACCACCGCGCTGGCGGCGATCCTGGCCCTGGGGGTCAGCCCGAGCCGCCGCGCGGTGCCGCTGTCGCCGACGACCACCAGCGCGGCGCCATCGGCGAGCCGGGGCGAGGTGGCCGCGGTGTGCCGGTGCTCGATGCGCGCCGGGCGGCGGCGGCCCGCCAGCGCCAGCGCGTCGTGGCCGTCCGCGCCGAGACCGGCGAACGCGGGCGGCAGGGTGGCGAGCACGTCGCGGCTGCTGTCGGCGCGCACCAGCTCGTCGTGCTCCAGGCCGCCGACCGGGACCAGGCTGCGGGCGAACGCGCCCGCCCGCCACGCCGCCGCGGCCTTGTGCTGCGACTCCAGCGCGTAGCCGTCGAGGTCGTCACGGCTGAACCCGTCGAGGGTGGCGTTCAGGTCGGCCGCCACGCCCATGTGGACCGACCCCGTGCGCCGCACCACCTCCGCGTCGGTCCACAGTGGAGCCCGGTCGGTGAACGGCGGGACCCGCGACGTGCTCTCCACCCCGCCTGCGACCACCAGGTCCACCTCGCCCGCGCGGACCCGCGCCGCCGCCAGCGCGACCGCGTCGATGCCGGAGGCGCAGAACCGGTTGACCACGACCCCGGGCACGTGGTGGCCCCACCCGGCGAGCAGCGTCGCGGTCCTGGCCGGGTTGCCGCCCTGCTCGCCGACCTGGGATGCGCAGCCGAGCACGACGTCGTCCACCACCCCCGGGTCCAGCCCCCGGTCGACCAGGGCGTCCAGCAGCGGGACCAGCAGGTCTAGCGCCGACAGGTGGTGTAGTCCACCGCGGGCCGACCCGCGGCCGCGGGGCGTGCGGACGTAGTCGAGCAGGTAGGCCTCACCCACCGCACACCCCCTCTTACGGAGCCTGGCCCGGTCACCGCCCCAGTTGTAGTCTCGGATTCCCGGCACTGGCAACCGCTGGGCCGTCCGCGCCCCGCGTCGCCGCCGCCGAACCAGGGGGTCCGAAATGGATGTGGAGGTCCTCGGGCGGGTGCTGAGCACGCTGCCCGAGCACGACGAGCACCCGTACCGCAGCGGTCCGTGGCGGCCGCAGACCGTGGAGCGCGCCGCGGCCGACCTGGAGGTCATCGGCGAGATCCCCGCGGACCTCGACGGCGTCTACCTGCGCAACACCGAGAACCCCGTGCACCCCGCGCTGGCCACCTACCACCCGTTCGACGGTGACGGCATGGTCCACGTCGTCGGCTTCCGCGACGGCAAGGCCTTCTACCGCAACCGGTTCGTCCGCACCGATGGGTTCCTCGCCGAGCAGCGGGCCGGGAAGTCGCTGTGGGCGGGTATCGCGGAGAACCCCAACAGTGCCCTAAGAGCTGACGGCTGGGGCGCACGCGGGCGGATGAAGGACGCGGCGAGCACCGATGTCGTAGTGCACGCCGGTGTCGCCTTGGCCACCTTCTACCAGTGCGGAGAGCCCTACCGGATCGACCCGCTCACCCTGGACACCCTTGGGAAGTCACCGTGGACTCCCGCGGGTGGGGTATCCGCGCACCCGAAGGTCGACCCGGTCACCGGCGAGCTCCTGTTCTTCAACTACGGCAAGGAAGAGCCGTACCTGCACTACGGCGTCGTTGACGCCAACGACAAGTTGGTGCACTACACCGACATCGCCCTTCCCGGTCCACGCCTGCCACACGACATGGCGTTCACGGAGAACTACGCGATCCTCAACGACTGCCCGCTCTTCTGGGAACCTGAGCTCTTGGCCAAAGGCGCCCATGTAGCCCGGTTCCACCCCGAGCTTCCGTTGCGGCTAGGCGTGTTGCCGCGCCGGGGGAGTGGCGACCAGATCCGTTGGTTCGAGGCGGAGTCGACGTTCGTGCTGCACTTCGTGAACGCCTACGAGGACGGCAACGAGATCGTCGTCGAGGGCTTCTTCCAGTCCGACCCCGAGGGCAAGGCCGCGCGGTGGCCGGGTGATCCCGCTTACGCCCGCCTGTTCCGCATGCTCTCCCTCGACGGCATGGGGACCCGGTTGCACCGCTGGCGGCTGGACCTGACCACCGGCCGCACCCGCGAGGAGCGGCTCAGCGACGACATCACCGAGTTCGGCGTGGTCGACCAGTCCCGCGCGGGCCGCCGGAACCGGTACGCCTACGCCTCGACCGGTGAGCCGGGCTGGTTCCTGTTCGACGGGATCGTCCGGCACGACCTGCGCACCGGTGCCCAACAGCGGTACCGATACGGTGCCGGGGTGTTCGGCAGCGAGGTGGCTGTGGCTGTCAGGGGAGGGCAGGGGGACGGGTATCTGGTCACCATGACGACCGATGTGGCCGCCGACCGCTCGGAGTGCCTGGTGTTCGAGGCCGCGCGCGTCGAGGACGGGCCGGTGGCGCGGATCCGGCTGCCGGAGCGGGTGAGCAGCGGCACGCACGCCACGTGGGCGCCGGGTGCGTCGTTGCCCGGGTGGCGGGACGCGGACGATCCGGCGGCCGCCGTCGGGTTGTCGGGGCGGTGACGGCGGCGGGCGGCGTGTCGGGCGGAGTGTCGGCTGGTGCGGCGGGTGGTACCCCGCGTGGTGAGGCAGCCGCGCGGGGCGGCGGGGGATGTGACGTGGGGGAGAGAGCTGTGGTCGCGGGGTCAGGCACGGTGCGCGGGGTGGGGTCGCCCAGGTCATGATCCATCCGCCGGATCGGCCCAGTGCTCTCGGCGCTGGTGGGGACAACGCCATCGCTTACGCGATCGGCACCGTTGCCGATGAGTGGACGCTGTTGATCCTGCGGCACTCGGTGCGCGACGGCACGATGCGCCCCGCGGACTGGCAGCGGTTGTTGCCGATCTCCAACGCGGTGTTGCTGTCGCGGTTGCGGCACCTGAGCGATGTCGGGGTGCTCGTGCCGGTCGGTGACCGGCCCGGTCGCCGCGAGTTCCGGCTGAGCCCGCGCGGTGTGGGGCTCTGGCCGTTCCTGTTGTGCGTGTGGGCGTGGGAGCTGACGTGGGCCGGTGGCGCGCGCCCCGACCTGACCGAGATGCGGCACCTCGGCTGCGGGGCGGTGTTCCGGCCGGTGCTGGTGTGCCGGACCTGCGGGGTGCAGGTCGAGCCGCGCGAGGTGGACGCCGAGTTCGGGCCGAGCGGCTCGTGGCCGAGGTCGACGCCCACGGCGACGTCGCGGCGGCGCTCCAGCGGGTCGACCAGCCTGGGCGGCGGGTTCTTCCCGGAGACCAGGGCCGTGGTCGGCAACCGCTGGTCGGCGATCATGCTGGGTGCCGCCTACCTCGGTGCCCGCCGGTTCCCGGACTTCCAGCGCAGGCTCGGCGTGCCCGCCACGGTTGTGGCCGACCGGCTGCGCACGTTCAGCGAATTGGGGGTCCTCGCCCCGTCCGGCGACCCCGATCGGGCGACCCAGTCGAGCTACCACCTCACCGACAAGGGCCGGGCGCTGTTCCCGGCGGTGATCACCGCGCTGGAGTGGGGGCAGCGGTGGTTCGTCGCCCCGGAGGGACCCGCCATGGTGCTCGACCACGGGGGTCACCGGTTCGAGGCGGTCCTGGTGTGCTCCGCCTGCGACGAGGCGCTGGCGGGTCGCTCGATCGAGACCGTGCCCGCGCGGTGATCGACCCGCTCGTGCAACCCCGGCGCGGTCGGGGTCCGTCCCTGGGGCATGAAACGCCTAGGAACCATCATTGGCGCAGGCGTTCTGCTCACGGTGATGACCGCGTGCGCGGGACAGGAGACCGCCAGCCTGCCGGGCCCGACATCGGCTCCCCCGTCGTCCACCCAGCCCGAGTCCACCCAGCCCGGGACGAGCCTGCCGGGTGCCGTGCCACCGACCGAGCCGGATCGCCAGCCCGCCGTGACACCCCCGAGCGGGGGCACCGAGGTCCCAGCGGCACAGATCGACGCCACCGGTGTCGCACAGGACTACCCGACGATGGTGTGGACCGAGGACGGTGGCACTGACGTCGGCGTTGTCGCCCAGGAAGGTGGCTGCGGCAAGGCGAGCGCGGAGGTCACCGAGCAGACCGCGACCCAGGTCGTGATCACTCTCGTGGAGACGCAACCGCCCAAGCCCGCGCAGTGCACGATGGACCTGCGCTTCCCGAAGCTGTCCGTCCACTTGGACTCCCCGTTGGCCGATCGCAAGGTCGTGCTCAAGAGCGAGCAGCGGGTTCAGTAAAACCGCGTACCAACGCCCAAAACGAACATCTCCCCCCTGGTGCCCCGGTCGGTATTGCCCCGCCGACCGGGGCACCGCTTGTGCGTTCGTGCAACCGGGACGGCGTCGGCTACCGTCCTTGGTTCATGAAGACCATTCTGTCCACGGCTGTCGCGGCCCTGGCCGCCCTCGCGCTCGCGGGGTGCGGCGGTGCGGCCGACACGGCCGACCAGGCGCCCAGCTCGGGCGCGACCCCGCCCAGTTCGGCAGCCCCCACCGAGGGCGGCGCCCCCAACTCCCAGCCGCCGCAGACCGGCCCCGCGCCGACCAAGCCCCCGGCGCCCCAGGTGACCGTCGCCCCCGACGGCAAGGTGACCGTTCCCGCGGGCTACCGCGAGGTCCCCGCCAAGCAGGTCGACGCGAAGGCGCTGCCGGAGTCGTACAAGGAACGCCGCGTGTGGACCTCCGAGGACGGCAAGGCCCTGCAGCTCGTCGGGATCGCCAGCGACTCGTGCGCCGGTGTCGACGCCCAGGTCGTCGAGTCCACCGACGCCGTCGTCAAGGTGTCGCTCAGCGCCATGACCTCGCCCCAGGGCGGCGGTGAGGGCGGCAAGATGTGCGCCATGGTCGTCACCCCGCGCCCGGTCGAGGTCCCGCTGGAGCAGCCCCTGGGCACCCGCACCGTGATCGTCGTCGCGGGCAACTAGCACCCCCACCTGTCCCCGAGGTCGGGGCAAGCACCCTGCCTGCCCCGACCCCCGCGAGCTACCGGGTGTGCCAGCCGCCGTAGGGGACTGTGATGGCCTCTAGGTGGTGACCGTCGGGGTCTAGGAAGTAGACACCCCGCCCGCCGTCGTTGGTGTTGATCTGGCTGGGGCGCGCGTGCATCGGGTCGGCCCAGTAATCCATGCCGCGCTCGATGATCCTGCCGAGGATCTCGTCGAACTCCGCCTCTCCCACCAGGAACGCCAAGTGCGTGCTGGTGAGCGGTACGCCGTAGTCGGTGTGGTTGGCGTAGTCGAGCGTGACGCCGTTGTCCAAGGCGACCACGACGAACGGGCCGAACGCCCGCGGGGCGGGCCTGCCGAGCATCTCGGCCAGGAAACCGGCCCCGGCGTGCTTGTCGCTCGCCAGGACCACGGTGTGGTTGAACTGGATCACTTGCGGAACGTCACCTGCAGTGTCGGCGCGCTGGTGCCCGCGAAGAAGTCGTTGCCCTTGTCGTCGACCACGACGAACGCCGGGAAGTCCTCGACCTCGATCCGCCAGACCGCCTCCATGCCCAGTTCGGCGTACTCCAGGACGTCGACCTTCTTGATGCAGTCCTGGGCCAGCCGGGCCGCCGGGCCGCCGATCGAGCCGAGGTAGAAGCCGCCGTGCGTGGCGCAGGCCTGGGTGACCTGCTTGGACCGGTTCCCCTTGGCCAGCATGACCAGCGACCCGCCCGCGGCCTGGAACTGCTCGACGTAGGAGTCCATCCGACCGGCCGTGGTGGGGCCGAACGAGCCGGACGCGTAGCCCTCGGGGGTCTTGGCCGGTCCGGCGTAGTACACCGGGTGGTCCTTGAGGTAGGACGGCATCGGCTCGCCGGCGTCCAGCCGTTCCTTGATCTTGGCGTGCGCGATGTCGCGGGCCACCACCAGCGGACCGGTCAGCGACAGCCGCGTCTTGACCGGCAGCGCCGACAGCGTGGCCCTGATCTCGGCCATCGGCCTGGTCAGGTCGACGCGCACCACCTCGTCGGACAGGTCGTCGCCGACGACCTCGGGCAGGAACCTGGCCGGGTCGCGCTCCATCTGCTCCAGGAACACCCCGTCCGGGGTGATCTTGGCCTTGGCCTGCCGGTCCGCCGAGCAGGACACCGCGATGCCGACCGGGCAGGACGCGCCGTGCCGAGGCAGCCGGATGACCCGCACGTCGTGGCAGAAGTACTTGCCGCCGAACTGCGCGCCGATGCCGAACTCGCGGGTCATCGCCAGCACCTGCTGCTCGAGGTCGACATCGCGGAACGCGTGTCCCAGCGGGGAACCCTCGGTCGGCAGCGTGTCGAGGTAGCGCGCGGAGGCGAGCTTGGCGACCTTGAGGTTCTGCTCCGCCGACAGGCCGCCCACCACGACCGCCAGGTGGTACGGCGGGCACGCGGCGGTGCCCAGGCCGCGCAGCTTCTCGTCCAGGAACGAGGCCAGCCGCTTGGGGTTGAGCACCGCCTTGGTCTCCTGGAACAGGAACGTCTTGTTCGCCGACCCGCCGCCCTTGGCCATGAACAGGAACTCGTAGGCGGGGTCGGTGCCGGGCTTGGTGTGCAGGTCGATCTGCGCGGGCAGGTTGGTGCCGGTGTTCTTCTCGTCCCAGAACGTCACCGGCGCCATCTGCGAGTACCGCAGGTTCAGCTCCTGGTAGGCCTCGAAGATGCCGCGCGCCAGCGCCTGCTCGTCGGTCCCGCCGGTCAGCACCGTCTCGGTGCGCTTGCCCATCACGATCGCGGTCCCGGTGTCCTGGCACATCGGCAGCACGCCACCGGCGGAGATGCACGCGTTGCGCAGCAGGTCCATCGCCACGAACCGGTCGTTGCCGCTGGCCTCCGGGTCGTCCACGATCGCCCGCAGCTGCGCCAGGTGCGAGGGCCGCAGCAGGTGCTGGATGTCCTTGATGGCCTCCTTGGCCAGCAGGGTCAGCACCGCGGGGTCGACCTCGAGGAAGCGCCGCCCGGCCGCCTCGACCAGCCGCACCCCCTCCTGGCTGACCAGCCGGTACTCGGTCGCCCGGTCGGGGCCGAGCGGCAGGACGTCGGTGTAGTCGAAGTTCGTGGTGGTGGTCACGATGAGCGGGCTCCCTTGCACGCGTCCGGATCCTGCAGAACGTACTCCTGCGCACCGGCCCGGCCGGTGTGATCCGCACGTGGCACTGGCCACGCCCGGGTGCGGCGATCCCTGCTGCGGACAGCATCGGATCGCATTCCGACGCGCTGTCGGCTATTGCCACCGCTCCAATGGCAGCCTTATTTAAGGTGTGATTGACGACTGTTTTAATCCTACTGTCGGGCGTGTTTCCCCGAATTGCGCAGCCGCTATTCTTTGCACTCGGCAGCCGAGCGCGGAGGAGTCACGTGGCGGGCGTTGTGGGGGACTGGGACGCCGTGTCGACCGAGATCCGGCGCCTGATGGGCGAGCGGGAAATGAACCAGGCCACCCTCATCGACGAATCCGGGATCTCGAAAGTCGTCGTCGCCGAACTCCAGTACAACCGGGTGCGGCGCACCCGCTCCGACCACGTCCTGCGGGCCTTGTCCAACGCGTTGGGCGTGCACCCCGAACACCTGCGGGATATCGCGCACGGCAGGCAGCCGCAGCCGCTGGGCGAGCCGCCGATCCGCTCCGCGACCGACATCGCCGGGCGGCTGGACGCGCTCGACTACCGGATGGCCGAGCTGACCCAGATCCTGCGCAGGCTGGAGAAGGCGATCCTCAAGAGCGCCCCGCCGCAGGCGGTCGACGCCAAGACCCCCGACCGCGACTAGCGTGCCGGAAGGCCGGGGCGGCCCCCGGCCGTCCCGACCTCCCGTCGCAGGCAGCGGGAACTCCAGTATCGAGTCCCGCGCCGCGTGGTCCGTGTGGGGTTGTAGAAGACAACGCTGCCGTGACTGAGGTCACATGTCAACGCGGCTATCCGTGTGAATCGCGCGGGGCGTCAGCTGGCGTACGCGCGCAGCTTCTCGGCGCGCTCGCCCTGGCGCAGCTTCGACATGACCTCGCGCTCGATCTGCCGGACCCGCTCGCGGGAGAGGCCGAAGCGCTTGCCGATCTGGTCGAGGGTGCGCGGCTGGCCGTCGTCGAGGCCGTAGCGCAGCCGGATGACCGACTGCTCGCGGTCGTCGAGGGTGGCCAGCACCCGGCGCATGTCGTCCTGCAGCAGGCCGGAGATGACGGCGCTCTCGGCGTCGACGGCCTCGCCGTCCTCGATGAAGTCGCCGAGCGGGGCGTCCTCCTCGGCGCCGACCGGCATGTCCAGGCTCACCGGGTCGCGGGCGTGGTCGAGCAGGTCGGCGACCTTCTGCGTGGTCAGCCCGGCCTCCTTGGCCAGCTCGTCCTTGGTGGCCTCGCGGCCGAGCTGCTGGTGCAGGTCGCGCTTGATCCTGGCCAGCTTGTTCACCTGCTCCACCAGGTGGACCGGCAGCCGGATGGTGCGGCCCTGGTCGGCCATGCCCCTGGTGATGGCCTGGCGGATCCACCAGGTGGCGTAGGTGGAGAACTTGAAACCCTTGGTGTAGTCGAACTTCTCCACCGCGCGGATCAGACCCAGGTTCCCCTCCTGGATCAGGTCCAGCAGCGGCATGCCGCGGCCGGTGTAGCGCTTGGCCAGCGACACCACCAACCGCAGGTTCGCCTCCAGCAGGTGGTTCTTGGCGGTGAGCCCGTCGGAGATGAGGGCGCGCAGCTCGGCCCGGCGGGCGGGCGAGAGCGCGGGGGAGGTGTCGAGCATGTGCTGCGCGAAGACCCCCGCCTCGATGCGCTTGGCCAGCTCCACCTCCTGGGCCGCGGTCAGCAGCGCGGTGCGCCCGATGCCGTTGAGGTACACGCGCACCAGGTCGGCCGCGGGCCCCTGGGCGTCGAGGTCGGCGGCCTCATAGGTGAGTTCTTCCGGCTCACGCTGCTGCGGGACCGTCATGGTGGCTCCCTCCCCCTGTTGGTGGTTCTGCCTGTCAAACGTGGCGGGGGGTGGATTCGTTCCCATGCCCTCCCACTGTGATGACGTCACCGGGAGCCCGGGCGTTGTTCGACTTTGCCTGAGGTTTCGCTGAGAACTCCGGGGGTAGTCACCCGACCACGGTGACAGTGCGGCATCCGGTGTCGCATCGACCTTCGGGTGGACGATCGCGTCAGTCGAGTGGGGTAGGACGACTGTCCCACGGCGACGGTCAGTGGTGTTCGCCGGTGCTCAGAGGTCGATCAGAACGGTGAACGGACCGTCGTTCACGCTCTCCACCGCCATGGTCGCGCCGAACCTGCCGGTGGCCACGGTGGCGCCCCTGGCGCGCAGTTCGGCGACCGTCGCGGCCACCAGCGGCTCGGCCGCTTCCGGTCGGGCGGCCGCGATCCACGACGGCCGCCGTCCCTTGCGGGTGTCGCCGTAGAGTGTGAACTGACTCACCACGAGTAGCGGTGCGCCGGTGGTGGCGCAGGACTGCTCGTCGCGCAGCAGCCGCAGTTCGTGCAGTTTGCGGGCCATGGTCAGCGCGGTGTCCGAAGTGTCGTCGACGCGCACCCCGAGCAGCACCAGCAATCCCGGCTCGGTGATCTCGCCGACCACCTCGTCCGCCACGGTCACCCTCGCCCTGGTGACCCTGGCGACGACGGCCCTCATACCGCCCGCCGGTACGGACCTGGGTCCGGTTGTCCGGTCACGCGAGTTCCTTGGGCAGCAGCATCCCGTGCGTGACCAGGTCGGCCACGACCGGCAGCGCGGCGCGAACCACCGCGTCGGTCGGCAGCCCGTGCCCGGCGGCCAGCAGGGTCAGCAGGTCGCCGAGCGGGACCTGGCCGCGGCAGCCCGCCAGCAGCGCCGTCACCAGCTCGTCGGTCTCCTGCTGCCAGCCGGGGCCGTCGGTGCGGTGCAGCCTGCGCACCAGCTCGCGCCAGCCGTCCTCGGCGGGCTCCGACACCCGCTCCAGCACCACGGTCGGCGCCACGGTGAACTCGGTGGCCAGCACCCGCGCCGGGTCGCCGTTGGCGCGCAGCCAGGCGACCCGGTCGAGCCAGGTGCCCGCCTCGGGGCCCAGCGGGTCGTCGTAGGCGTGCCGCAGGTCCTCGCAGGCCACCTCGGTGTCGCTGTCGGTGGCGCGCAGCGTGACGAAGCCGAACCCGACGCCGACCACGTCGTTGGCGTCGAACCAGTCCAGCCAGGCCGAGGCCTTGGCCGAGCCCTCCGCCGAGCGCGGGTCGATGCCCGCGTCGCGCAGCCAGGTGCCCACGTACATCGCGGGCTCGGCCACGTCGCGCTGCACGAACCAGGCGTCGATCCCCTCGTCGGGCAGCCACTCGGTGACCCGCTCGGCCCAGTCCTCGCCGCGCCGGTGCAGCCACGACGCCAGCAGTTGCCCGACCCCGCCGGGGGCGAGCACGGCCGGGAGCCCGCGCACGACCAGCGCGCTCGCGTCGTCGCCCGCCAGTCCGGAGTCGCGGTACACGTAGTCCACCCGCGGCGGGCCGACCACGAACGGCGGGTTGCACACCACCTGGTCGAACCGCCGACCCTCGACCGGGTCGAACCAGGAGCCGCGCGCGGTCTCCACGTCCAGGCCGTTGAGCCGGAACGTCGCCGAGGCCAGCGCCAGGCAGCGCTCGGACAGGTCGGTCGCGGTGACCCGGCCCGCGTGCCTGCTCGCGTGCAGCGCCTGCACCCCGCAACCGGTGCCCAGGTCCAGCAGCGTGCCGACCGGCCTGCGCACGGTGGCCCTGGCCAGGCTCAGCGAGGCGTGCCCGATGCCGAGCACGTGGTCGGCGCCCACGGGCGACCCCGACTGCTCTGCGTCGAGATCGGCGACCACCCACCACGAGCCCTCGTCGTCGCCGTAGGGGCGCAGGTCGAGCCCGGCGCGCGCGGTGTCGCCGTCGAAGCGCAGCAGTCCGCCGGCGACCGCGTCCGCCTCGTCGACGCCCCGCAGCGCGGCGCGGGCCTGGGCGGCCGGGACCGGGTCGCCGACGAGGAACAGCCGGATGAGCGTCGCCAGCGGCCCGCCGTCGGTGGTGGCGCGGCGGGCGGGTTCCGGCTCGCCGCGGCCGAGCGCGGCGTGCGCCTGGTCGCCCAGCGCCGCCACCACCCCGTCGGCGTCGTAGTCGGCCACCCGCAGCGCCTCGGCCAGGCGCGCGCAGAACTCGTCCGGGAAATGGGGAAGCACGCCCGAATGCTCGCACGTGACCGCGGCACCGACCCGGATGGGCCGAGCAGCGGTGGACTAGACGCGGGTGATGAGGTGGAAGTGCCCGGGGAGGCGGTAGCGGGCGATGATCTCCGCACCCAGTTCGGTCGCGGCGTCCCTGGCCTGTCCCGCGGACGGCAACGGCCCCAACAGCGACAGCAGGCCGCCGCACCGCAGCGGCGCGGTCACCGCTCGCAGCAACGCGACCGGGTCCTCCGCGTAATGCAGCAAGTCGTGGCACAGCACCACGTCGAAGTCGCCCGCGCGGAACAGGTCCGGCGCGTCCTCGGCACCCGCCTGGGCCACGCGCACCGTCACACCGCGCGTGTACGCGTGGGCCAAGGCGTCGGCCAACATCGCGCCCGCGGGGTCGAGGATCGTGACCTCGTGGCCCAGCGCGGCCAGCGGCACGCCGTCCTCGCCGCGCCCGCCCGCCACGTCCAGCAGCCTGCACGGCTCGGTGAGGTGGCGGGCCAGGTTGGCCTCGGCCATGCGGTGTCGGGTCGACGCGCCGAACCCCTCGACCGCGAATCCAGTCATAAACACTCTTTTTACCGGCATCCGGGGGGTTTCCGGTCCAGTTCTACCCGGATGGCGCAGTTCGCCCGCGCAGGTGAGAGGATGGCGGGTGGAGGTGGTGTCGTGAAGGGCTCCGAGCGGGACGACACCCCGGTTCTGATCACCGAGGCCGAGCCGTCGTACGAGGACCAGTTCGCCGCGCGCAAGCGCAAATACATGATCATGATGGGCCTGCGCATCCCGTGCCTGCTGCTGGCGGGCCTGACCTACCAGGTGTGGTGGCTGGCACTCGCTTTCGTCGCGCTGTCGATCCCGCTGCCGTGGATGGCGGTGCTCATCGCCAACGACCGCCCACCGCGCAAGTCGGAGAAGGTCAACCGCTACCAGCGCGACCCCAAGGCCATCGAGGCCGCGGACCGCCAGGTCATCGACGGCTGAGCGGCTGGGCGCCCACGCGCGACACGGCCAGCGCCCCGGCCTCGGCACCCGCGCGCAGCACCGCGCGTGGTGTTGCTCCGCGTAGCCACGCCCGCAGTGCTCCCGCGTTGAACGCGTCACCGGCGCCGGTGGTGTCGACACACTCCGTTGGCACCGCGGGCTCCTCGACCACTCCGTCACGGTCGACCCAGTACGCACCGTGTTCGCCGCGCGTCACCGCGGCCGCGGAGACCGCGTCGAGCACGTTTCGACCGCCCAGCGCGAGGTACTCGTCGTGGTTGGGCAGGAGCAGGTCGATGCCCTGGATCGCGGTGAGGAACGTGTCGTCGACGAGGGCGGCCGATTGCGGGTCCACCGAGGTCGTCAGGCCGGACGCGCGGGCAGCGGCCAGGATCGCCATTCCGGCTTCGCGGGTGGCTTTGTCCAAGAGCACATAGCCGGACAAGTGCAGGTGTCGAGCCCCGTCGAGCGGCGGTAGATCTGTCGGGCGCAGAAGTGCGTTTGTTCCCCTATCCGGAAACATCGTGCGCTGACCGGTGGCATCAACGAGAACGACCACACACCCAGTGCTGGCAGTCGGATCTACTGTGAACACACACTGAACGCCTCTACCGGTGAGTTCTGTTCTCGCCTGGGCAGCCGCCGCGTCATCGCCCACACGTGACACCAGGGTGACCTGTTCGCCGAGGTGCGCCAGCCACGCGGCCGCGTTCGCGGCGGCGCCACCGGAGCGCAGCGTGGTCTCGCCGAGCGTGTCGTCACCCCAGGCGATGGGCGTGGCGTGCCGGACCACCACGTCCAGCGCCGTGTCGCCGACCACGACCACCGGGCTCACGGTCACCTCCGGAACCGAACTCGCGCGGACACGGGACCTTACGGTAGAAAGGCGCTCCGCTCAGTCTGCGACAACTTCCCGACGATGACCTCCTCGAAGGAGCCCGGCGATGGCGCGTGTCCAGACCGCGCTGGTCGCCGCCGGTTTCCGCCGGTACGCGACCTACCGGCAGGCCACCTTCGCCGGGGCGTTCACCAACACCGTGTTCGGCTACCTGCGCTGCTACATCCTGCTCAGCGTCGCTGCGACCGCGGGCGGGACCATGGTCGGCTACGACCGGTCGCAACTGGTCAGCTACGTCTGGCTGGGGCAGGGGCTGCTCGCGGTGGTGAACTCCTGGACGATGCTCGACCTGGCCGAGCGGGTGCGCACCGGGGATGTCGTCGCCGACCTGCTGCGCCCGGTGGATCCACTGTGGACGTACCTGTGGACCGACATCGGCCGCGCTGCCTTCGCCGCGTTGACCAGGTTCGTGGTGCCGCTGGTCGTGGGCGCTATCGCTTTTGGGCTCTATGTCCCGCGGAGCCTCTTGACTTACCCGCTGTTCGTGCTGTCCACCCTGCTCGCGATCGTCGTGTGCTTCGCGTGCCGGTACCTGATCGGCCTGACCGCGTTCTGGTTGCTGGACATCCGGGGCGTCATGATGTTCTGGGTTTTCGTGTCCGGCGCAGCCAGCGGGCTGTACTTCCCGCTGGCCGTCTTGCCGGAGTGGCTGAGCACCGTGCTGTGGGTGGCGACCCCGTTCCCGTCCTTGCTCCAGGCGCCACTGGACATCGCGGTCGAGCGAGGTGGCACCGGGCACGCGCTCTTGGTCTGCCTGGGGCAGGTCATGTGGATGGTTCTCTTACTGCTCCTCTGTCGCTGGGTCCAGACGCGCGCGGTGCGGAAGCTGGTGGTGCAAGGTGGCTGACATCCGCGACACCGCGCGGGTCTACGGGCGGGTGCTCCGCGCGCAGGTCCGCAGCCAGTGGCAGTACCGCACGTCGATGGTGCTGGAGATCCTCGGCAGTATGGTCGTCAACGGCCTCGACATCGCCACCGTCTTCGTCTTGTTCTCCGTCACCGGCGCGCTCGGCGGGTTCACCGGCACCGAGGTGCTCCTGATGGCCGCGTTGTCGGCGGCCTCGTTCACCGTGGCCGACCTGGTGGCGGGCAGTGCGGACAAACTGCGCGAGTACGTCCGGTCAGGGTTGTTCGACTCGCTGCTGCTGCGACCCCTGTCCGCCCTCTTGCAGCTAGCGGTCATCACCTTCGCGTTGCGCCGTATCGGCAGGGCGGTGCAAGGAGTCGTGCTCTACATCGTCGCGTTGTGCGTGGCAGACATCCCGTGGACGGTCGAACGCGCGCTGTTCGCCGCCATAGTCCCGATCTCGGGTGCTGTGTTCTTCGCCAGCCTGTTCATCGGGGGTGCCACCGTGGCGTTCTGGTGGGTCGAGTCCGGTGAGGTGGCGAACGCGTTCACCTACGGCGGGCGCGACTTCACCTCGTACCCGAGCACCATGTACGGCGGTTGGTTCCGCGACCTGTTCACCCTGGGCATCGGGTTCGGCTTCGTCGCGTACTTCCCGAGCCTTGTCCTACTCGGCAAGCCGGACCCGTTGGGCCTACCGACCGCGGTGGCGTGGGGGTCGCCGTTGGTCGCCGTTGTCGCCGCTTGCGTCGCCACCGCCTTCTGGCGCTTCGGCGTCCGCCACTACCGGAGCACAGGGTCATGATCATTTCGGCGCGCGGTCTGCGCAAGGAGTTCACCGTGTCGCGCAAGGTCGGCCGGTTCCGCAGGGAGCGGCACGTGGTGTCTGCTGTGGACGGTGTCGACCTCACCGTGGAGCGCGGCGAGCTGCTCGGGTACATAGGCCCGAACGGCGCCGGTAAGTCCACCACGCTCAAGATGCTGACCGGTGTGCTCACCCCGAGCGCGGGTGAGGTCAGCGTCTGCGGGCTGGAGCCGGTGGCTAAGCGCACCACTCTTGCGAGGCGGATCGGCGTTGTGTTCGGGCAGCGCTCACAGCTGTGGTGGGACCTACCGCTCGAAGAGTCGTTCTCACTACTACGGCACATCTACCGGGTTCCAGAGGGCGATCACGCCGCTCGACTGAAGCAGTGCACCGACCTGCTCGGGCTCGACGAGTTCCAGCGGACTCCGGTGCGTCAGTTGTCGTTGGGGCAACGCATGCGCGGTGAGCTCACCGCCGCCCTCTTGCACGGTCCGGAGGTACTGTTCCTCGACGAGCCCACGATCGGCCTCGACGTGCTCAGCAAGCAGGCCGTGCGGACGTTCCTCGCCGACGTGGACAAGCGCGGCGACAACACGGTCGTGCTCACGACCCACGACCTGGCCGACATCGAGAAGCTCTGCCGCAGGCTCGTGGTCATCGACCACGGCCGCGTGGTGCACGACGGCACCCTGGACGAACTACACGCCCGCTACCGCTCACGCCGCACCATCGTCGCCGATCTGGACAACCCGTGGCCCGAGGGTCTTACGCTGCCGGGCGCCGTTGTCACCGCGGTAGAGGCCGACGCGCGGCGGGTCACGCTCACGCTCGACGGAATGGCGGCGGGAGAGGTCGTCGCGGCTCTAGCCCAAGCCGTCTCGCTCAGAGACCTCTCGGTGCAAGAACCCGACATCGAGGACGTTGTCGCGCGGCTCTACCGAGACGAGAGCTGAACCGCGACCTCGGCGGCCACGCGCGCGTTGTCCGCCACCAGTTCGGTGTTGGCGCTCAAACTCGCGCCACCGCTGCCGTTGTGGAAGAACTCCAGCAGTGCGGGTGTGACGTCCTTGCCCCGGATCCCGCGCTCTTGCAGCAACGCCATGCCCTCGCTGAGAAGCCTGTCGTGGAGTTCCCGGTCGAGCTCGTACTCCACCGGCACCGGGTTGACCAGCAGGACACCCGAGGCCGTGAACGTGCTGTGCGCCGCGATCACTGCGGCCGCGTCCGCGGGGTTGTCCACCCGCCACGGCACCGTGTGCGCTGACTCGCGCAGGTAGAACCCAGGGAAGTAGTCAGTGCGATACCCGACCACCGGCACCGACTTCGTCTCCAGCACCTCCACGGTCGCGGCGATGTCCAGGATCGACTTCACGCCGGAGCAGACGACGGTCACCGGCGTGGTCGCGAGGACGTCCAAGTCCGCGGAGACATCCCAGGACGCGCTACCGGCAGGAACGGAGAGATGCACGCCACCGAGGCCGCCGGTCGCGAACACCTTGATGCCCGCCTGGTGCGCTAGCGCTGCCGTACTGGCCACGGTGGTAGCGCCATCGCGCTTGAGCGCGTAAGCGGGCCCGAGGTCACGCAGCGACAGCTTCGCGAGACCGGGGGAGCACACGCGCCGGAGCTGCTCCGGTGTGAGCCCGATGTGCGCCACACCGTCGAGGACCGCGATGGTGGCGGGCACGGCGCCCGCGTCCCGCACGATGCGCTCCAGCCGGGCGCCGACCTCCAGGTTGCGCCCCTGGGGCAGCCCGTGGGCCAGCAGGGTGCTCTCCAGGGCCACCACGGCACGCCCCTCGGACCGGGCGGCGGTGACCTCATCGGCGATGACCAGGTGTGGGCTCATCCCGACATCATGGCAAACGCCGCGGTTCCCGCCCGTTCGTCGGGCGGTCCAGCAGGGGCTACCAGGAACGCAGGGTGACGATGCGTTCCTCGAGCTGCTCGATCGTGGCCATCGCGGTGGGCGGACCGCCGCAGGCTCGGCGCAGCTCGCCGTGGATGAGGCCGTGGGGCTTGCCGGTGCGGTGGTGGGCCATGCCGACCAGCGCGTTCAACTCCTTGCGCAGGTTCGCCAAGCGCTCTTGCACTGACTGCGGCTGCGCCCGCGCCGCCGGTTCCTCCGGCTTCGCCTCCGCGGCCCGCTTGGATCTCGCCGCGACCTGCTGCTCTTGCCGCTGTCTCAGCAGCTCACGAACCTGGTGCGGTTCGAGCAGCCCCGGCAGGCCTAGGTACTCCTCTTCCTCCACCGTGCCCGCGCCCGCGGCGGTGCCGAACGACGAGCCGTCGAAGATGACCTGGTCCAGCTCGGCGGAGGCACCCAGCGAGGTGAACGCCTTCTCCTCCTCGCCCAGCTCGTCCTTGGTCCGGTTGGCGTCGGCGACCAGCTCGTCGTCCCAACCCTCCTTCTCCCGGTGCGGCTTGCCCAGCACGTGGTCGCGCTCGGCCTCCAGCTGGCTGGCCAGGTCCAGCAGCACCGGCACCGAGGGCAGGAACACGCTGGCCGTCTCGCCCTGGCGCCGCACCCGCACGTACCTGCCGATGGCCTGGGCGAAGAACAGCGGCGTCGAGGCGCTGGTCGCGTACACGCCCACCGCCAGCCGCGGCACGTCCACGCCCTCGCTGACCATCCGGACCGCCACCAGCCAACGCGAGTCCGAGTCGGCGAACTCCTGGATCCGCCCCGAGGCCTTCGGGTCGTCGGAGAGCACCAGGGTGGGCGCCTCGCCGGTCGCGGTCGCCAGGATCTGCGCGTACGCCTTCGCCGAGACGTGGTCGGAGGCGATGACCAGGCCACCGGCGTCCGGCACGTGGTGGCGGACCTGCGTCAGCCGGGTGTCGGCCGCGGCCAGCACCGAGGGCACCCACTCGCCGGACGGGTCGAGCGCGGTGCGCCACGCCCGCGCGGTCTGCTCGGCGGTCAGCGGCTCGCCGAGCCGGGCGGTGAACTCCTCGCCCGCGCTGGTCCGCCAGCTCGCCTCGCCGGAGTAGGCCAGGAAGATCACCGGCCGGACGACGCCGTCGCGCAGCGCGTCGGAGTAGCCGTAGGTGTGGTCGGCGCGGCTGCGCTGGAAGCCCTCGCCATCGGGCTCGTAGTCGACGAACGGGATGGGGGAGTCGTCGCTGCGGAACGGGGTGCCGGTCAGCGCCAGCCGCCGCGCGGCCGGGGTGAACGCCTCGCGGACCGCGTCGCCCCAGCTCTTGGCGTCGCCGCCGTGGTGGATCTCGTCGAGGATGACCAGCGTCTTGCGCTGCTCGGTGCGCACCCTGTGCAGGCTCGGGTGCGCCGCGACCTGCGCGTAGGTGACCGCGACGCCGCGGAAGTCGCGCGAGGTGGCGCCCATCGAGTTGGTGAAGTTCGGGTCGATCGGGATGCCCGCCGCCGACGCCGCCGACGCCCACTGGTGCTTGAGGTGCTCGGTCGGCGCCACGATCGTCAGCGACTCGACGGTGCGGTCGGCCAGCAGCTCGCTGGCCACCCGCAGCCCGAACACCGTCTTGCCCGCGCCGGGGGTCGCCACCGCGAGGAAGTCCTTCGGGCGCGTGGTCAGGTACTTGGTCAGCGCGCGCCGCTGCCAGTCGCGCAGCGGCCGCGCCGGGGCGCTCGCTCGGGAGTCCGGTTCCACCTCGGCCCGGGTCACGGGATGCCCCAGCTCCTCTCCACCTGCTCCGGACACGGTGATGCCCTCAGCTGGTCGGCACGGCGTCGAGCGCGGGACCGGGGTGAGGGCGCCGTCGAGGATACCGCCCGCCCGGCCAAGATCGCCGCAGGCCGCGACACGCCGGGGCCCGCTCGACGCCGGTGATCAAGCCGATCGAGTGGTCATGGACCATGCTTGACCCGGTATGACCGCGCAGCCAGCACCCCAGGACGGCCGCGACGGCACCCCCGGCGGCCCGCCCGCGCGGCGAGGTCCGTCCCGGCTGCTCAGGCGCACCCTGTCCAAGGCCTGGGCAGGCAACCTCTTCTCCGAGGCGGCCGAGGCCGCGTTCTGGCAGGTCCTGTCCCTGCCGCCGCTGCTGCTCGGGCTGCTGGGCAGCCTCGGTTTCGTCGCCGAGTGGTTCGGCCCGGACGTCGTGCTCGCGGTGCAGGCCGACCTGATCGACATCTCGCGCAAGGCGTTCAGCGAGAACGTGGTGACGCAGATCATCCAGCCCACGGTCTCCGACATCCTCACCGTCGGGCGCGGCGAGATCGTCTCCGTCGGCTTCCTGATCTCGCTGTGGGCCGGGTCGTCGGCGATGTCGTCGTTCGTGGACGCGATCACCGTCGCACACGGCCAGTACGGGGTCCGTCACGAGGTGTGGCAACGGATCTTCGCGCTGCTGCTCTACATGGCCAGCCTGGTGCTGCTGATCATCGGCCTGCCGGTGCTCGCGCTCGGCCCCGACCTGCTGCCCAACCTGTTCCCGGAGTCCTGGCAGCCGACCATCAACGCGTGGATCGGCACCGCCTACTACCCGGTGATCGGCATCTTGATCGTGCTCGCGCTCACCACGCTCTACAAGCTCGCCCTGCCGCGCAAGCTGCCGTGGCACCGCGGCGTGCCGGGGGCGATCATGGCGATGGCCGTGTTCGTCCTGTCCAGCATCGGGCTGCGCCTCTACATCGGCTGGATCACCACCACCGGCTACACCTACGGCGCGCTCGCCACCCCCATCGCGTTCCTGCTGTTCGCCTTCTTCATCGGCCTGGCCGTCGTGATCGGCGCGTACTTCAACGCCGCCATCGAAGAGGTGTGGCCCGCGAAGCTGACCAAGCGCCAGCGGCGGCGGTGGCGGCGGTTGGAGATGGAGAAGGCGGCGGGCAAGAACCGGCAGCGCGACACCGGCGAGACGGCCGCGCGAGCACCGGGTGAACAGCCCGCCGCGGACCCGCCCGCCGAGTCCACCCGGTCGTGGGATCGGGACCGCAGCCAGGGCTGAGTCATACTTTTGTATGACCCGGCCCGGGTGGGAATCGCCCCGTGGGCTGAGTCCCTCCTCAGGCTCCCTGTGCCAGGCTTCCCCCAATCCACCGGTGATGTGGCCCGCCGAGCGCGCGCCAGGGGGTCGTCGGTGTCCACAGTGCTCGTTGTCCGAGGGGAACTACGCAGATGTCCGTGCTGGCACGACTCAGCCTGGGCAACCGGGGTCTGGTGGGCTTGCTCAGCCTGCTCATCATCGGCTTCGGCGCCATCGCGTTGCCGTCACTGAAACAACAACTCCTGCCCTCCATCCAGCTGCCGGGCGCGGTCGTCATCGCCGCCTACCCCGGCGCGTCCCCGGATGTGGTGGACAGCCAGGTGGCCGAACCGATCTCGGCCGGGGTCCGCGGCGTCGCCGGTGTGGAGAAGATCACCACCCGGTCCGCGGAGAGTTCGTCGACCGTGCAGGTGCAGTTCGTCTACGGCACCGACATGGACACCGCGATCAGCCAGCTGCAGCAGGCGGTCAACCGCGTGCGCCCGCAGCTGCCGCAGGGCGTGGAGCCGACGATCATGCAGGGCAGCACCGACGACCTGCCGGTGGTCGTGCTCGCCGCGACGTCGGGGTCCGACGAGGTCGCCACCGCCGCCCGGCTGCGCGCCGAGGTCGTGCCCGCACTGGAGGGGATCAGCGGGGTGCGCGAGGCGGGCGTCAGCGGCGCCCGCACCCAGCAGGTCACGGTCACCGTCGACTACGCCAAGCTCGCTGCGGCGGGCGTGGACCCGTCCGCGCTGGCCACCACGCTGTCCACCGCGGGCGCGACGCTCCCGGCAGGCGCGGTCACCGAGTCGGACAAGTCGCTCACCGTCCAGGTCGGCGGGCCACTGACCAGTGTGGACGATCTGCGCGCGCTCCAGCTTCCCGCACAGGGCAAGCCGGTCACCCTCGGCGAGGTCGCGACTGTCGAGTCAGGACTCGCGCCTGCCACCGTGATCACCCGCACCGGCGGCAAGCCCACCCTCGGCGTCACGGTCACCATGACCCGGGACGGCAACGCGGTCGAGATCTCCAAGGCGGTCAACGACAAGCTCGCCGAACTGGAGCGCTCGTCGGGCTCCGACCTCACCGTGGTGTTCTCCCAAGGGCCGGAGGTGGAGAAGGCGATCAGCGGCCTGACCACCGAGGGCGTGCTGGGCCTGGCCTTCGCGGTGCTGGTGATCCTGCTGTTCCTGCTCTCCATCCGCTCCACGGTCGTCACCGCGGTGTCCATCCCGCTGTCGGTGCTCGTGGCGCTGCTGGTGATGTGGACCGGTGACCTGTCGCTGAACATGCTCACCCTCGGCGCGCTCACCATCGCGATCGGCCGGGTGGTGGACGACTCGATCGTCGTGCTGGAGAACATCAAGCGACACCTGGAGTACGGCGAGGAGAAGCTGCACGCGATCCTCGACGGCACCAAGGAGGTCGCAGGCGCGGTGACGGCGTCCACTTTGACCACGGTGGCGGTGTTCGCACCGATCGCGTTCGTCGGCGGTATCGCGGGCGAGCTGTTCGGGCCGTTCTCGTTGACGGTCACCGTGGCGCTCGTCGCGTCGCTGCTGGTGTCGCTGACCATCGTCCCGGTGCTCGCGTTCTGGTTCCTCAAGCCCCCCGCGGTCTCCGCCGACCCGGCCGCCGCCGAGCGCGCCCTGCAAGCGGCGCTGGACAAGGAGCGGCGCAGCCCGCTGCAGCGCGCCTACGTCCCGGTGCTGCGCTTCGCCACCCGCCGCCGCTGGGCCACGATCCTCGCCGCCGTGCTGATCTTCATCGCCACCATGGGCCTGGCCGCGCGGCTGGAGACCAACTTCATCGACGACGACGGCGGCACCTCGGTGCGGCTGACCCAGGAACTGGCGCCCGGCACCAGCCTCGCCGCGCGCGACGCCGCGGCCAAGAAGCTGGAGGACGTGCTCGCCGCCACCCCGGAGATCGAGGTCTACCAGGTCACCGTCGGCGTCGACGACTCGTTGGCGGGCTTCGGTTTCGGCGGCGACGGCAACACCACCGTCGACGCCACGCTCAAGCCCGACATCGACCGCGACGCCGTGCTCAAGGGCATCAAGGACCGGCTCGGCACCGGCGCGGGCACCCTGGAGACCGGGGCCTCCGCCGCGGCGGGCGCGTCCTCGTCCATCGAGGTCGTCGTGACCGCGCCGGACGCCGCGGGCCTGAGCGCCGCGACCAAGACCGTCCAGGACGCCGTCGCGGGCACCCCGGGGCTCACCGACGTGACCAGCGACCTGGCCCGCAGCTCACCGCGGGTGGAGATCGTGGTCGACCAGCGCGCCGCGGCGGCCAAGGGCCTGAGCAACCAGGTCATCGGCCAGTTCGCCGCCCAGGCGCTGCGCGGCACCCCGGTGGCCGAACTGCCCATCGGCGGCGCCCGCCAGCAGGTCGTGCTGCGCACCGGCGCCGCGCCGACCGACGTCGCCGCGCTCAAGGCGCTGCCGCTGCCCAGCGCCGCTGGCCCGGTCACCCTCGGGCAGGTCGCCCAGGTGTCCACGGTCGACGGCCCGGTCCAGGTCACCCGCACCGACGGCGACCGCAGCACCACCGTCACCGCCAAGTCGACCTCGTCAGACCTCGGCGCGGTCACCAAGGACATGACCGACCGGCTGGGCAAGGTCGCGCTGACCGGCGGCGCGGCGTACTCGGTCGGCGGGGTCAGCGCCGACCAGGCCGACACCTTCGCCGACCTGGGGCTGGCCATGCTGGCCGCGATCGCCATCGTCTTCCTGATCATGGTGGCGACGTTCCGCAGCCTGGTGCAGCCGCTGATCCTGCTGGTGTCCATCCCGTTCGCGGCCACCGGCGCCATCGGCCTGCTGCTGCTCACCGGCACCCCGCTCGGGCTGCCCTCGCTCATCGGCATGCTGATGCTGGTCGGCATCGTGGTGACCAACGCCATCGTGCTGATCGACCTGATCAACAAGTACCGGGCGGACGGGATGAGCGTGCGGGACGCGGTCATCGAGGGCGGCCGCAGGCGGCTGCGCCCGATCCTGATGACCGCGGCGGCGACGATCTTCGCGCTGCTGCCGATGGCCTCGGGCATCACCGGCGAGGGCGGGTTCATCGGCAAGCCGCTGGCCCTGGTGGTCATCGGCGGCCTGATCAGCTCGACGCTGCTGACCCTGGTGCTCGTCCCGACCCTCTACACGATGGTCGAGAACTTCAAGGAGCGCCGCAGGGCCAAGCGCGCCGCCAAGCGCGCTCAGCGCCCGGCAGCGCAAGAGCCGGAGTTGCAGCGGGTCTGAGCCGTTCGCGCGAAGAGGGCCGCCCCGGTCACCCGGGGTGGCCCTGGCGGCGTTCAGGCCTTCATCGACTCGTAGATCTTCTGGCAGTCCGGGCACACCGGCGAGCCCGGCTTGGGCGACTTCGTGACCGGGAAGACCTCGCCGCACAGCGCGACCACCATGGTCCCGGTGACGGCGCTCTCGACGATCTTGTTCTTCTGCACGTAGTGGAACATCTTGGGCGTGTCGTCGCCCGTGGTCTCGGTGCCCTCGGGCCGCGTGTCGACTTCCGGCCGGGTCTGCGTTGGTGCGCTCACCCGACCATTCTGACACCAGAACCGGTCCCCGCGACCGCCTCGGCCTGGCAGGATGCGCGCATGTTCCAGAAGGTCCTCGCTGGTTTCGGCGCCGGGGCCGCCAAGGTCGACGCCCAGATCCTCGACCGGGCCACCCGTCCGGGTGGGCTGCTGCGCGGAGAGGTGCACCTGCTCGGCGGCAGCGTCGACCAGCAGGTCGACGCCCTCGGCGTGGCGCTGCTGGCCAGGGTCGACACCCCGGACGGGCCGCGCGACCTGCCGGTGCAGCAGGTGCACCTGGCGGGCAGCGAGCTGGTCAGGGCGGGCGCCAGGGTCACCGTGCCGTTCGAGGTGCGGCTGCCCTGGGAGACGCCCATCACCTCGGTGCTCGGCAAGCACCTCACCGGCATGGCAGTCGGGCTGCAGACCACCCTCGACCTGTCCGGCTCCGTCGTCGACGCCCAGGACGTGGACGCCGTCGCCGTCGAGCCGCTGCCCGCCCAGCACCGCGTCCTCGACGCGCTCAGCCGCCTCGGCTACACCTTCCGCGGCGCCAACCTCGAGCGCGACCGCGTGGACGGTCTCGACCAGCAGCTCCCGTTCTTCCAGGAGATCACCTTCGACGCGCCGGGCCCCTCCGGCCTGACCTCGCTGACGGTCACCTTCCTGGCCGGGCCGCAGGAGGTGCAGGTCGTGCTGGACGCGGTGAAGCAGGTCAGGGTCGCCAAGGGCGGCGGTCTCGGCGGCCGCTCGCGCTCGTTCCTCGGCACCTTCCCGGTGCGGGAGGTCAACGCGCCCTGGGAGCGCCAGCTGGAGGGCTGGCTGCGGCAGGTCGCGGCGCCCCGCGGGATCTTCGACTAGCGCCACCACCCACCCTCGTGGACCAGCGACGAGCCCGGCCCGGCCTGCTCGTCGCCCGCCCACGAACGCCCCAACGGCTCCGCGGCCCCGCTGACGTCCCGCGTGGCGGCCTGCTCGCCGACCACCCAGGACAGCACCAGCGGCGACGGCGTCCTGGCCCGCAGCCGCTGCTCGGCCAGCACGGGCTCCAGCCGCGCCATCTGGATGCCGTCCAGCCAGAACCGCAGGTCCTCCTCGGTCGCCGCGGTGTCCGGGTGCTCGGCGCCGAGCACCCGCAGCTGGCCGTCGCGGACCTGTTCGAGATCGCGCACCGCGCCTTCCGGGTCGCCGTCGTGGCCCCGGCGGTTGGCGATCAGGCGCCGGGTGGTGAGGGCGTCCGGGTGCTCGGCGCCGAGCAGCCGCGCGAGGTCGGCGAGCAGCGCGTCGAGGTCGGTGTCGTCGTCACCGGTCTCGGCCAGCGCGAACGCCAGCCACGCCCGGGTGGTCACCGTGTCGACGTGGTCGGGGCCGAGGACGTCGCTCAGGTCGGCCAGCACCTGGGCCAGGCCGTCCACCGCGGCCCCGGTGTGCCCGGCCTTCGCGTGCCAGCGGGCCGCCTCCGCCCTGGCCCGCAGCACGTCCTGGTGCTCGGGCGGCAGCACGGCCGCGGTCTCCACGGCGTCCTCGAAGTAGGTGATCGCCTCCAGCACGTGCTGGGAGTGCCCGAGGTTGGCGCCGGTGCGGAACACCAGCTCGGTCTCCCCGCTGCTCCACAGCAGCGACCCGGCGTGCGTCTGCAGAGCGACGCTGTTGGCCCGCAACGACCGCGCCAACCCGGTGTCGCTCCCGGAGTCGACCGGCCACAACTCCACCAGTGCCCGGGCCGCGACCCGCGCCACCCGCGCCAGCTGTCGCGGCGTCATCCGGTCCCGTGACACCCGCTGCACCAACGGGTGGGTCTGCACGCCGTGCTCGGGCCGGAACAGGTCCACCATGGACAGGTTCAGCCGCTCCAGGCACCGCACGGCGTCCCTGGCGTCGTCCTGCCCGACCCGGCGGCCGGACTCCTCGCCCAGGTAGGCCAGGACCGCCCCGGTCGCGAACAGCTCCACCGGGGCACCGGCGGCGTCCAGCACCGACATCAGGTCCAGCAGCGGCTCGGCGACGCCCACCGGGTCCAGCTGGTTGGCCAGCTCGATCGACAGCGACCACGCCGCGGCCAGGGTGCCGTGCAGGTCGTCGCCGACCAGGTCCACGACCTTCTTGCGCCGGTCGTTCCAGCGCCGCCGGTACTCCGCGTAGGACAGCTCCCGGTCCACCATGTACGCCGCGGCCTGCGACAACGCCAGCGGCAGGTACCCCAGGTCCTTGGCCAGTTCCAGGGCCTGCCCGTCCGGGTCCGCCCGGCCGGGCAGCCGGTCGACCAGGAACTCCTCCGCCTCCGGCGGGGTGAACAGGTCGACGGTGACCACCTGCCTGCGCGCGGAGATCAGCTCGGCGTCGCGCCTGCGGGTGGTGATCACCACCTGGTTGCCCTCGGCGGTCGCCGGTTGCAGCCCCCGCAGGTCCCGCGGGTCCCACAGGTCGTCGAGCACGAGCAGCCACCGCCGCGCCGTGGTGTTGAGCCAGGTCAGCAGCTGCGCCGCGGCGTGCTCGGGGTCCTGCGGCGGCGCGTTGAGCAACGCCACCGCCGTCTGCGCGTAGTGCGAGATGATCTGCTCCCGCGACCCGGCAGGTGTCCAGATGACCACGTCCACCAGGTCCTGCGCCCACACCCGCCGCGCGTGCGTCGCCGCGATCTGGCTCTTGCCGACACCGGCCATGCCCGACAGCACGATCTCGCGGTGCCCGCCCGCCCGCTCGAAGAACCGGTCGACCTCGCGCCGCAGGTGGTGCGCGGGCGCGGTCGGCACGGAGCCGTCGAGCAGCCTGCGCTCCACCGGCGAGGCCACGATCCCGTCCTCGATCGCCCGCTCGTAGAGCTCGATCCTGGTCTTGGCCTGCCGCCCCAGCTTCTGGTATTTCTCCCGCACCCGCCGCAGGTACTGGTGCACCGTCGGCGCCCGCACGTCCAGCTCGCGGGCGATCCTGGCCACCGGGACGTCCGCGACGAACCGGCGCACCACGTCGCTCTCCCGCGGGCTCAACTCCGGCTTGCCGTCCTGGCGCGCACCGGCCAGCCTGCGCGGCTGCTCCTCGGCGTCACGCCCCAGCCACCGCGCCGCGACCCCGGCGCACCCCGCGCAGACCGCGATGACCGCCCCGGTCGGCAGCTCCAGCGCGCCGGTCGCCGGGTTCCCGCACGGGATCCCGCAGACCACGAACTCGCAGCCCCTGGTCTGACCGGCCGCCGCCTCCCGCTGCCTGCGGGCGGCCGACCGGCAGGTGGCCGAGCAGAACCGGCGCGGCCTGCCGCGGGGGTCGGTCCGGGGCGGCAACGGGCGGCCGCACCGCGTGCACCCGGCCATGACCCTCCCCGGTTATTCCGTGCCGCCGCCTGGTCCGGACGATGTCGTGCCCATCGCGGTGAGCTGCGTGGACGCCATTATTCCGTGCCGCGAACGGCGGTTGCGAGTGATGTCTACTGGTAGCCGGTGCGGCGGGTGATACTGGTGCGACCTGCGCACAGATGCGTGCGCACCTCCTCATCCAGAGGGGGTGCGGACCCGCACCTGGTTTGGTGCGGGCCCCCCGGGCTAACGCGGCCCTTCGTTTCGAGGCGTTATGACCGCGTCGCCCAACATCACGAGCGCCCTCGCCACCATGGCGGGGGTTTCGTGCTTGGTGAGCACGCATCCCGCCTCGGCGACCAGCAGAAGCCCGCGCATCGGCTTCCACTTCCCGCGGATCACTCGCTCGAACCGGTGGAGCCATCGCACCGCCCGGCTTGGCGGGCACCGCTCCGACGGTTCGTCCTGTTCCTGGTGGTCCACTCGCGTCCTCCTCGTCGTTCGGACGGACTCGGCTGACAGCCGAATTCGCTCGGCCAGACGAGCCCGACCGGGTGAGTCGGAGAAGCGGTTGCACCCGTGGGAACGCGCGACTCATGTGCGCGCGCACATGTGCCACGGGCAAACGATCCCGTAGTACGCGCGGGCGCACAAGGGACCCGTGGGGCGGCTGCGGTGGATGTGCTGCCGGAGGCGGGCGGGATGCGGTGACCGGTAGGTCTACCGCGATGACAGGCACGCAAAGTGATGTTCGTGTCCCCGTTGCGGCGGTGTCAACGCGGGCGAAGCCGCGCTACTCACCGGTTCGAACCCGGCCGCGGCGGCCACCCGGAGATGACCTGAGAGTTTCCTGAGGGTTACCGGCGTTACCGGATTGTGTCCGCGCGACCGTCTCTGAATCGAGCAAGTGTGCTTTCGCTCACCACATCGGGGGCATATGTTGTGCGGCACAACATTCTCAACGCACGAAAACCGCCAGGGCCCAGGTGGTGCGTCGTGGTACGCGGAAGGGACTTTCCCATGCGGTTGGCACATCTGGCGGCGGTTACCGTCTGTGCACTTTCCCTGGTGGCCTGCGGGGCCAACCAGGCCACCCCGTCAGCGCCGCCTGCCTCCGGCGGCGCGACGACCGAGGCCCCGGCAGGCGGCGTCAAGGTCGGCGTGATCCTGCCCGAGACCGCCACCTCGGCGCGCTGGGAGGGCTTCGACAAGCCGATGATCGAGGCGGCGATGAAGGCCCAGGGCCTCGACGCCGACGTGCAGAACGCCCAGGGCGACGTGCAGAAGTTCTCCACCCTGGCCGACGGCATGATCAGCCAGGGGGTCAAGGTCCTGGTGATCGCCGCCATCAACAGCGAGGTCGGCTCCTCGGTGGCGGCCAAGGCCAAGGCCCGCGGCATCCCCACCATCGACTACGACCGGCTCAACCTCGGCGGCAGCTCCGACTACTACGTCTCCTTCGACAACGTGAAGGTCGGCGAGCTGCAGGGCAAGGGCCTCGCCGACGCGCTCAAGGCCAAGCCGGGCGCGCAGGTCATCGAGATCGAGGGCGCCCCCACCGACAACAACGCCACCCTGTTCCACAACGGGCAGGAGAACGTGCTCAAGCCGCTCTACGACGCGGGCACGCTCAAGCTGGTGCAGTCCCAGGCGATCGACGGCTGGGACAACCAGAAGGGCGGCGTCACCTTCGAGCAGATCCTGACCGCCAACGGCGGCAAGGTCGACGGCGTCGTCGCGGCCAACGACGGCCTCGCGGGCGCGGTCATCACCGTGCTGCGCAAGAACGGCCTCAACGGCAAGGTCCCGGTCACCGGCCAGGACGCCACCCCGGACGGCCTGATGGCCGTGCTGCGCGGCGACCAGTACATGACCGTGTTCAAGCCGATCAAGGAAGAGGCCGAGGCGGCCGCCAAGCTCGCCGCCGCGCTGGCCAAGGGCGACACCGCGGGCGCCGACTCGATCGCCAACGCCAGCAGCGACGACACCAAGGCCAACCGCAAGGTCAAGTCGGTCCTGCTCGAGCCGAAGCTGACCACCAAGGACTCGGTCAAGGACGTGGTGGACCAGGGCTACGTCAAGGCGAGCGACATCTGCGGCGGCGACCTCGCCGCGGTCTGCACCCAGCTCGGCATCAGCTGATCCCACCCGGCGCCGCCCGCCCGCGGTCATGGGTGCCGCGGGCGGGCGCCCTCCCCGCAAGGAACCGCCATGAGCGAACCGATCCTGGAACTGACCGGGCTCAACAAGAGCTTCGGCCCGGTGCACGTGCTGCACGACGTGGACTTCACCGTCCGCGCGGGCGAGGTCACCGCGCTGGTGGGTGACAACGGCGCAGGCAAGTCCACTTTGGTCAAGTGCGTCGCGGGCATCCACCCGATGGACTCCGGCGCCGTCCACTTCAACGGCGAACGGGTCAGCATCAACGGCCCCCGCGACGCCGCCGACCTCGGGATCGAGGTCGTGTACCAGGACCTCGCGCTCGCCGACAACCTCGACATCGTGCAGAACATGTTCCTCGGCCGCGAGCGCGGCAGCGGCTGGCTGCTCGACGAGGCCGCGATGGAGCAGGCCGCCCGCGAGACCCTCGCCTCGCTGTCGGTGCGCACCGTCAAGTCCGTGCGCACCCCGGTGTCCTCGCTCTCCGGCGGGCAGCGGCAGACGGTGGCGATCGCCAAGTCCGTGCTGTGGGAGAGCAAGGTCGTGCTGCTCGACGAGCCGACCGCCGCGCTCGGCGTCGCGCAGACCAGGCAGGTGCTCGACCTGGTCCGCCGCCTGGCCGAGCAGGGCCTCGGCGTGGTCCTGATCAGCCACAACATGGCCGACGTGTTCTCCGTCGCCGACCGCATCGCCACGCTCTACCTGGGCCGGATGGTCGCCGAGGTCAACACCCGCGACGTCACCCACGCCCAGGTCGTCGAGCTCATCACCGCGGGCCGCTCCGGCGACCTGGGGTTGGCGCGTCCCGAGAGCGCCGCCATCTGACGCCCCTGCACTCCCCCCTTGCCACCCGCCCTCCCTGCCCTGCCCTCTTGCCACCCGCCC
>NZ_FOGI01000019.1:13002-74370 GCF_900111175.1 Actinokineospora terrae | reverse complement strand
CGACCACAACAACTCCAACCCGGCCACCACATACTCACGCAACCGTCCCGCTGTCTCCAACTTCCGAGGTTTCGGGCGCGCCAGCTTCTTCCGCGCCCGACGATCGGCCGCCATCGCCCGATACCCATCCCGTCCGCCGTTCCGGGCCACCTCACGAGCGATCACTGAATGATGCCGTCCCAGCATCAACGCGACCGACCGAAAAGAGCGACCCGCCCGCAACTCCCGCGAAATCACTTCCCGATCGTCCGGACCCAACACGACACCACGCACAGAAACAATCTCCGATCACTCCGACACGAAGATCATCCCACACATGGCGCATCCACCGATTGAGACCAAGGCCCCGCGCAAAACAAGTTCGCCCCATCGAGCTTGTCACTTAAATCGCGCCCCACCGCAATGCCGAAGGCGAGCCGTTGATCATCCACGCCGCAGGCGAGACCGAGAGCCGGACACCCCTCAGCTCAAGATCAAACCGGCCAACGCAGCCCCCGATATACAGCCTACCGAGCACCACCGACAGAACGGCCAGAGTGAGCGGGCGCCCTGTGGACAATCAACTCCGCAAGATCAACCCGCCCCAAGCACCCCCCAATACACAGCCTACCGAGACCCCCACCCACCCCAGAAGGCTGAATCATCCCCCTGTGGACAACACCCGCCCATGTGGACACCTCCACATGAAAGACCCCACTCCCAAGGCACAAGCAACGCACCCAGGCAAACCCCAAACCACCCCCGCCTAAATCAACCGCCCCACAGCCCCCCGAGCCGCAACCAACGCACCCCCCTCATCCACCGTAGTAACCACCCCCCCAGCAACAACCCGCTCCCCAGCCACCCAAACATCCTCCACAGTCCGCGCCCCCGCCGCCCACACCAAGTTCGACAACAAATGCCCATCACCAATATCCAGCCCCCCAGCGAACGCCGGATCATCAACCCCGACATGCACCAGATCCGCCCAAGCCCCCGGCTCCAGCACCCCGATATCCGTCCGCGACAACGCAGCCGCCCCACCCCGCGTAGCCATCAACAACAGATCCGCGGCCCCCACCACCGTGGAATCCATTGTGGACACACGAGCCAGCAACCCGGCCAACCGAACGTCCTCCCACAAATCCAGGTCGTCATTGCTGGCAGGCCCATCAGTCCCGACACCAACCGCGACCCCAGCAGCCCGAAGATCCGCAAGCCGAGCAATACCAGAAGCCAGTTTCGTATTAGACCCCGGGCAATGAGCAACCCCCACCTCATAGCGCCTAAGCGTCTCGATGTCGCCATCAGACAAGTGCACCGCATGCGCCGCGAGAACCCGACCACCGAAAAGCCCGACCTGGTCCAGGAGCACAGGCACACTCCCGTACTTCTCCCGCTGCGCAACGTCCTCCGGCAGGGACTCGGCCACGTGGATCTGCACCAGCGCACCACGTTCGCGCGCAGCAGCGCCGACCTGACCGAGTGCGTCAGGGGACAGGGTGTACGCCGAGTGCGGGCCGTAGCCGATCTCGATGCGGTCGCCGGGGCCGAAGCGGAGGCCGTCGTTGTCGATCCAGTTGCTGGTGTTGGCAAGCTGCTCGGCCCAGTTCCAGCCGGGGGCGTCGATGATCGCGGGGCCGAGCACCAGCCTGGCGCCGGTGTCGAGGACGGCCCGGACGACTTCTTCGCCGTAGAAGTACATCTCGGCGCTGGTGGTGACGCCTGCCTTCAGCATCTCCAGTGAGCCGAGGACCATGCCCGCGTAGACGTCGTCCGGGGTCAGCCTGGCCTCGGTCGGCCAGATGACCTCGGTCAGCCAGCGCATCAGCGGGAGGTCGCCGCCGAGGCCGCGCAGGAGGGTCATCGGGCTGTGCGCGTGCGCGTTGACCAAGCCGGGCATGAGGATGCCGGTGAGCCGCTTGCTGGGGCCGTGGTGCTCCGGCGCGTCGGCCCCCGGTCCGACGTGGGTGATCCGGCCGTCCTCGCCGATGTCGAGGACGGCGTCGCGCAGGACGCTGCACTCGGGGTCGCACGGCAGGATCACGGGAGCGTGCAGGCGAAGCGGCATGCGTGGATCCTGCCAGGTCCCGCCGCGCCGCTCAGCTCGTGGACAGCAGGTCGCGCGGGATGCCGAGGCCGACCGCGGGGGTCCACCCGAGCGCGGTGATCCGGGACGCGTCGAGGACCGCGTCGGCGGCGAGGAAGCCCGCGCCCCAGCCGTGGGTGGCCAGTGCCTCGTCGAGGGACCACGACGCGACCGGGACGCCTGCCCTGGCCCCGATCGCGGTCATCAGGTCGGCCATGGACTCGTGCCCGTCCGAGACGTGGAAGACGCCGGTGGCCTCGGTTTCCAGGAGCAGTGCGTAGGCGAGTGCGAGGTCGCGGACGTGCACAGTGGACCAGCGGTTGGCGCCGTCGCCGATGTGGCGGGCAACGCCGTCGGCCGCGGCCTGGGCCACGAGGCGTGACACCGGCCCGCCGCCGTCGCCGTAGACCATCGGCGGCCGGACTACCGCACCGCGCGAACCGGATTCGAGCACGCGCGCCTCAGCCTCGGCCAACCACGCGAGCGGACCCTCGACGGGAGCCGTGTCGTCCTCGGCGACCGGCGTCCGCGAGGACCGAGCCCGCGGCGCGCCGGTGGTCGTGATGAACGCGCCAGGCTTGGCGTCGAGCATGGCGGTCACCGCGGCCCGGTCGACGTCCGCGCGGTCCGCGGTCTCGGTGGCCGCCGTGTGCACCACCGCGTCGACGTCCGCCGCCGCTCGGGCCAGGACGTCGACATCGGTCAGCGCTGCGCGGACCGGTTCGGCGCCGTGACCGCGGACCACCGCCTCGGCCGCGGCGCTGCGGGCGAGGCCGCGGACCCGGTGGCCGCGGGCGATGAGGGTCCTGGTGAGCGCGGAACCGATGTAACCGCTCGCCCCGGTGACGAAGATGTCCACTGTGGTCTCCCGTTCTGCTGGTAGACCAAAGGTAGGAATCCGGTGCGGGTGGCGGGAATGCGTGGGGGTCCAGAGTTCATGCGAGACGGTCCAGGGGACGTGCTGGCCGCGCTGCTGCGGCGGGTGCGCATCGGTGTCGCCCGGTTCGGGCGGGTCGAGATGGGCGCGCCGTGGGGGGTGCGGCTGGCCGAGCGCGACACCGTGTCGCTGCACCTGGTGCTCGACGGGGACCTGTGGGTTGACGACGTGCCCATCGGCGTCGGGGACCTCGTCGCCCTGCACAGCGGCAGGCACACGCTGCGCAACGACCGGGGCGCCGAGCTGGTCGACGAACCGGAGTGGCCCGCGGGGGAGGGGCTCTCGGTGTTCCGCCGCCACGGTGGCGATGGGCCGCGGACGGTGCTGCTGTGCGCGGAGTTGACCGTCGAGGGTGCGGCCAGGTCGCTGCTGCTGCGAGCCCTACCGCCGCTGGTACACCTACCGACCGGCTTGCCCCACCTAGCAGCTCTCCTCGACGCGCTGCGCGACGAGATCCGGGAGCGCCGACCGGCGACGGAGGTGGTCGCCGCCCGGTTGGTCGAGCTGGTGTTGTTGCAGGTCATCCGCGCCGAGCTGGCTCGCCCGGCCGAGTCGGGCTCGTGGCGGGCCGCGTTGGCGGACGCGCGGATCGGGCTGGCGCTGGCAGCGGTGTACGGCGAGCCCGCGCGGCAGTGGACGGTCGCCGGGCTGGCCAAGGTCGCCGGGATGAGCCGGGCCGCGTTCGCGCCGCGCTTCCGCGAGCTGGTCGGCGAGGGGCCGGGCGCGCACCTCACCCGCTGGCGGATGGACCTGGCCACCGCGCTGCTTCTGGAGCAGCCGGACCTGTCGGTCGCGCAGGTCGCGGCCCAGGTCGGGTACGGCAGCGAGTTCGCGTTCAGCACCGCGTTCCGACGTGCCACCGGATCGCCACCCGGCCGCTACCGCAATACCCGTTTGGCGTAGCAGGCTGCGGGTGTAAGACTGTCAACCAGGTCCAATAGGTGGGATGATCGGAGGATCATGGCGAGTCGGCAGGGGTTCTGGCTCGGTTTCCTCGCCTACCTGGCCTGGGGGTTCTTCCCGCTCTACTGGCCGCTGCTCGCCCCGGCCGGACCGGTGGAGATCCTGGCGCACCGGATCTGCTGGTCGCTGGTGGTCGTCGCGGCGATCGTGCTGGTCGGCAGGCGGTGGAAGCACCTGCGCGCGATCAACGGCAGGAAGCTGCTCTACATCTGCGTCGGCGCCGTCACCATCGGCCTGAACTGGGGCATGTACATCTACGGCGTCAACAGCAACCAGGTTGTGGAGACCGCGCTCGGCTACTTCATCAACCCGTTGGTGACCATCGCCCTGGGCGTCGTGTTCATGGGGGAGCGGCTGCGGCCCGCGCAGTGGATCGGCCTCGCGGTCGCGTTCGGCGCGGTCGTCGAGCTGACCTTCGACTACGGCCGCCTGCCGTGGATCGCGCTGACGCTGGCGTTCTCCTTCGGCACCTACGGCCTGATGAAGAAGAAGGCCGACGTCGGCTCCACCGAGGGCCTGGCGCTGGAGACCGCGATCCTCGCCCCGCTCGCCTTCGGGTACCTGGTGTTCACGCACGCGGGCGGCGGCGGGACGTTCGGCCACGCGGGCTGGCTCAACGCCGTGCTGCTCGCGGGCACCGGCCTGATCACCGCCATCCCGCTGCTGCTGTTCGGCGCCGCGGCGACCAGGGTGCCGATGACCACCATGGGCCTGCTGCAGTACTTCGTGCCGATCATCCAGTTCGGCATCGGCCTGCTGATCTTCCACGAGCGGATGACCACCGCGCGCTGGGTCGGCTTCGGCCTGGTCTGGCTGGCCCTGGTCATCATCACCGCCGAGTCGCTGGTCGCCCGCCGCCGCCTCGGCGCGCGCCGGGTGGCCGAGCCGACGCCCGAACTGGTCTAGCGGTCGACGAGCCTGCGGACCAGCTTCAGCCCCGACCACACCGCGTCGACCGCGCACACCTTCACGTCGACCAGGCCGTGGTCGAGGGCGTAGCCCCGCACGCCGTTCTCGTCGAGGTCGGTCGGCACCTTCGCGGCCTTCTTCTGCCAGGCGACCCACAGCGCGCCGTCGACCTTGAGCCGCGACACCGACGGCTCCCACCCGCGGACCAGGTCGGCGGTCCACGGGCAGAACAGCAGCACGACGTCGTAGGGCTCCCGGCCTGGCCGGGTGTGGTGCGGGGCGCCGAGGTCGAACCCCGCGGGCGCGCCGGTGACCAGCACCCGGGACTGCTCCTTCACGCCCAGCTTCGCGGCGAGCGGCTTGCCCGAGTACCCGGCGGTCATACCCGGACGAGCCGGTCCGGTGCGGGGTCGACGGTGTCCTTGGCGCTGAGGAACGCGACGAACATGCCGACCAGCAGGGCCGCGCGACCCCAGACGCCGATCATCACCGCCTGCGCCGCGAAGCCCTCGTAGATGCCGGAGGGCTGCTTGGCCGCGATCTGGGCGAACCAGAGGAAGATCCCGATCCCCATCGCCAGGTCGGCGACGCAGTACGCGGCGATCCAGCCCCAGCGCAGGTTCAGCAGCACGAACATCGGGACCAGCCACAGCGTGTACTGCGGCGAGTGGACCTTGTGCAGCAGCAGGAACCCGCACAGCATGGCCGCCGACACCGCGATCCACGGGTAGGTGCCCTCGCGCTGGAAGCGGAGCCAGCCGATGATGCAGGCCACCGCGAACGAGGCGAACACCAGCACCAGCGACACGACGGTGATGTAGTCGTGCACGGCGGTGTTCTGCGGGTCCGAGTCGGGGCGCAGCGCCCAGAACCAGATCGAGTTCGCGGTGATGTCGGCCTTGCGCTGCCCCTGGAAGACGAACGAGGCGAGCCAGCCGTCCGGTCCGATCAGCGCGAACGGCAGGTTCACCGCGATCGCCGTGCCCATCGCCACCAGCGCCACGCGGATCATGCCCACGACATCGCGGCTCTTGCCCGGGGGCAGTTCACGGCCCTCGCGGCCGCCGGTCAGCACGTAGAGCATCAGCGGCAGCACGAAGATCGCCGGGTAGATCTTGAACGCGAAGCCGAGACCGAGGAAGACAGCGCTCACCGTGGCTCTTTGCACCAACGGCCGCGCCACACCGCGCTTACCCCACCCGCGGTGCACGACGTAGACGGCGGCGACAGCGCAGGCCACGACCGGGAGCTCCCAGTTGTGGAACGCGTACATCACCAGCGGTGGCGACAGCACCCAGATCAACGCGCGCCACCGGGACAGCCTGCCGAGCAGCCACGCGGTCACCAGCCCGAACGGGGCCATGATCAGCGCGGAGGCCAGCAGGAACTCGGCGTCGGTGTGCGCGAACAGCGCGCCCGCCCAGATCAGCAGGCCGGTCAGCACCGGGTACTCGACGGTGCCGCCCTCCAGCGCGCCGTCCGCGGTGATCCTGCCGTGCACGTACGGGAACACGTGCCGATCGATGTCGCGGCCGATCCACAGGTACTGGATGTCGGAGTAGCAGACGTCGGCGTACTTGCGCTCGTCGAACCCGGGCTGGCTGCGGCCCCAGGTGTCGAACTGCGGGCCGGTGCAGCGGTCCTTGTTGGCGAACCCGAGCAGCAGCGTGAGCCCGCACAGCAGCACGACGACCGCGAGCGCGCCGCGGCCGAGCCTGGCGGCGCCCCCCAGCCGAGCCGGGGTGCCCTCCGGCTCGCCTGCCGGTGCGGCGGCGGTGACGCCGGCGGGCACTGTGCTCACCGTCCGAGCGCCTCACGCAGGAACGCGATATCCGCGGCTTGGCCGTCGGCCGGGGTCTCGACCACGACCGGCGCGCCCGCGGCGGCGACCACGGCGACCAGCTGGTCGGCGTCGATGGTGCCGGTGGCGATGTTGTCGTGCCGGTCGCGCGCGGAGCCGAACTCGTCGCGGGAGCTGTTGAGGTGCACCAGGTCGACCCGACCGGTGATCGCCTTGACCCGCTCCACGATGCCGACCAAGTCCTCGCCTGCGGCGAACGCGTGGCAGGTGTCCAGGCAGAAGCCGGCGCCGAACTCGGCGACCGCGTCCCAGAGCCGGGCCAGCATGTCGAACCGGCGGGCCATCGCGTTGTCGCCGCCCGCGGTGTTCTCGATCAGGATCGGCACCCCGAACCCGCCCTCGGCGTGCTGGCGCTCGAAGAACTTGCGCCAGTTGTCGATGCCGACCTGCGGGTCCTCGCCCTTGTTGACGTGCCCGCCGTGCACGACCAGGCCCTTGGCGCCGACCTTGGCCGCGGCGTCGGCGTGCTGGGTGATCAGCTTGCGCGACGGGATCCGGATCCGGTTGTTGGTCGAGGCCAGGTTGACCACGTAGGGCGAGTGCACGAAGACCTCGACCTCGGTCGCGAGCAGCTCGTCGGCCCTCGGGTGCGGCTTCGGCGCCTTCCAGTCCTGCGGGTCGGCGAGGAAGAACTGCACCACGTCGGCGCCGCGTTCGCGGGCTGCGTCGAGCGGGTCGTCATCGCGGACGTGGGCACCGATGCTCATGGCCGGAAAGGGTAGTCGCCACCTCCGACCGTGGGACCCCTCGGTGGTCGGTCACTCCACGCCCACGTGGGCCTCCACCGGGGTCGCTTGCTCCAACCGGGCTAACGCGAAGCACTTTCGGGGAAACCTGTCCCGTGGACGTCACCATGTCGGGTTACAGTCGTTGTCTCCCAGTGAAGCTACTCGCCGGTATCCGGAGGATCTTCATGCTACGGCGTGGCAAGACTTACGCGGCCGGGTTGGTGCTGGTCCTCAGCGGCACCGCCACCGGCCTGCTCGCGGGCAGCGGCACGGCCGCCGCGGCGCCGCCCATCGTGGTGGGCAGTTGCGCGACCACGATCCAGGGCGCCCCCGGCACGCCGATCTCGCTGAGCCCCGCCGCCGTGCTCGACCCGGTGCTGCGCGTGGTCAACGCCGTCCCGCTGCTCGGCCCGACCCTGGCCACCGGCGTGCGCGGCGCGGTGACCTCCATGGGCAACATCCCCATCGGCGCCATCCCGGCAGCCAACACCACCATCCCGGGCAGCACCATCGCCGCGGCCGCCGTGCCCAAGATCCAGGAGGCCATCGCCAAGGTCCCGCTGATCGGGACGGCGCTCGGCGGGATCGTCTCCGGCATCCAAGGCGCGCTGACCGCGGGCTGCTCGATCACCGTCACCGTGGTCAACGCCGTGACCGCCCCGGTCCAGGACGGCGCCGGTGCCGTCGCGGGCGTGGTCGAGAAGGGCGCCGCCGCCCTCCCGCAGGTCGTCCCCGGCTTGCCCGGCGTGCCGACCAAGCCCGGCACCACCAAGCCCCCGGGCACCGGCGGCAACCCGCAGACCCCCGGCACCGGCGGACCGGGCACTCCCGGTCCGAACACCTCCGTCATCGGCGGCACCACCCCCGGCGGCCTGCCGCTCTACCGCTCCGGCTTCACCTTCGGCCGCTCGCCGATGACCGACTACTCGGGCATCCCGTACGCCCAGGCCGGGCTCTTCGCACCGTCGCCAGGCGTGCGCTACGGCGGCGCGGTCCCGGGCTACTCGCCCCAGTTCGGCATCCTCGGCACCGGTGACGCCGACGGCGTCCAGGCGGCCGGGCACGCGGAGGCGCTCGACGCCCCCTTCGGCCGCGGCATCGCGCTGCCGGTGCTCCTCGCCGTGTTCGCGCTCTCCGGGGTCACCGCCGCCCTGGTCCGGACCTGGGTGCTGCGCCGCACCCCCGCCTGACCACTCTGCGTTGTCGGTGGTCGGTGCTGCACTGGTCACCGGCTGGGTGCCGCACGGGGCGCGAGCGGCGACTGTTACGCTCCGTCGGCGAGACCCTCCTGCCGCGGAACGTCCGCGGCCGCCGAGTCCACAGGAGGTGAGTGGTCTTCATGCGTCATTACGAGGTTATGGTCATCCTCGACCCCACCCTGGACGAGCGCACCGTTGCGCCGTCGCTGGAAACGTTCCTCAACGTCATCCGCACTTCGGGCGGGAACGTCGAGAAGGTCGACATCTGGGGCAAGCGCCGGTTGTCGTTCGAGATCAAGAAGCACGCCGAGGGCATCTACGCGGTGCTCGACGTGAACGCCGAGCCGGACGCGGTCAAGGAACTCGACCGCCAGCTCTCCCTGCAGGAGTCCGTCCTGCGCACCAAGGTCATGCGGCGCGAGACGGCCTGACCATGGCAGGGGACACGATCATCACGGTCGTCGGCAACCTGACGGCGGACCCGGAGCTGCGGTTCACCCCCTCCGGCGCCGCTGTCGCGAGCTTCACCGTGGCGTCCACCCCGCGCACCTTCGACCGCCAGTCCGGCGAGTGGAAGGACGGGGAGGCGCTGTTCCTGCGCTGCAACATCTGGCGGCAGGCCGCGGAGAACGTGGCCGAATCGCTGACCAGGGGCGCGCGGGTGCTGGTGACCGGGCGGCTCAAGCAGCGTTCCTTCGAGACCCGCGAGGGCGAGAAGCGCACCGTCATGGAGCTTGAGGTCGACGAGGTCGGCCCCTCGCTGCGCTACGCCACCGCGAAGGTCAACAAGGTCAGCCGGGGTACCGGCGGCGAAGGTGGCGGCGGATTCGGTGGCGGCGGTCGCGGCAGCGGTGGTGGTGGCGGCGGTGGCTACAACGGCCCGTCCGCACCCCCCGACGACCCGTGGGGCTCCGCACCGCCCGCTGGTGGCGGCGGCGGCTTCAACGACGAACCGCCGTTCTGACCCGGGTCACGCACCCACACCCAGACGCTTGTCTCGACATAACCACTCAGGAGTTTCACCGTGGCCAAGCCACCCATCCGCAAGCCGAAGAAGAAGGTCTGCGTCTTCTGCAAGGACGTCAAGAAGGACCGCCCGGTCAACATTGACTACAAGGACACGACGCTGCTGCGCAAGTACATCTCCGACCGCGGGAAGATCCGCGCGCGTCGGGTGACCGGCAACTGCAGCCAGCACCAGCGCGACGTCGCCATCGCGGTCAAGAACGCCCGCGAGGTCGCTCTGCTCCCGTACACCTCGACCGCCCGCTGATCAGGAGGGGACGATCATGAAGCTCATCCTCACCACCGACGTCAGCGGCCTGGGCGGCCCTGGTGACCTCGTCGAGGTCAAGGACGGCTACGGCCGCAACTACCTGCTGCCGCGCGGCTTCGCCATCCTGGCGACCAAGGGCGCCGAGAAGCAGGTCCAGGTCATCCGCCGGGCGCAGGAGGCCAGCCGGATCCGCAACCTCGACCACGCCAAGGAGGTCAAGGCCGCGCTGTCCGCGCTGGGCAGCGTCCCGCTCAAGGCCAAGGCCGCCTCGGGGTCGGGCAAGCTGTTCGGCTCGATCACCACCTCGGACATCGTCGCCGCGGTCAAGGCCGCCGGTGGCCCCGTGCTGGACAAGCGCGCCGTCGAGGTCGCCGGTCACATCAAGACCGTCGGCAAGCACTCGGTCAGCGTCCGGCTGCACCCGGACGTCACCGCCGCGTTCACGGTCAACGTCGCCGCCGCGAACTGATCGACCACCGCTGATCCGCCCCGCTCGGTCACTCTGAGTGGGGCGGATCTGCGTGTGCGCAGTTGTCCACAGGTTGTGGTCACCCCACCGAGCTAACGGTCACGCGACACGCCGAAAACCGGCGGCGGCGCGACACGCCGGGGAACAGCCAGGCGACCTTCTCCACAAGTTGTGCACAGGCTTTGACCAGGGGTTTCTCCAACAAGCCAGAGACTTGTGCACAGGTTGTCCACACCCTGCCGGGTAGCTATGCGCAGCTCACCCGGTTCATCCCCAGGTTGTCCACAGAACCGTCCCCACCGTGGTTTGCAAGGGGCTGTTCGGGGGTCCTAGCGTCGCCTGGCGACCCGACGCGTGGTGGTAGACCACCACCCGAATGTCGTACCGACGACCTAGGGTCCGCGAACCACCGAGTCTTGCTAGGAGGGGCTGTCCGTGGCGCTGGCCGACGACCACTCCCTGCCGCCGGAGCCCGGCGAGCACGGGATGGACCGCAAGCCCCCGCAAGACCTGCGCGCCGAGCAGAGCGTGCTCGGCGGCATGATGCTGTCCAAGGACGCCATCGCCGATGTCGTCGAGGCGCTGAGCCCCGGCGACTTCTACCTGCCCAAGCACCAGATCGTCTACGACTGCGTGCTCGACCTCTACGGCAGGGGCGAGCCTGCCGACCCGATCACCGTCTCCGCCGAGCTGGAACGCCGCGCCGAACTGCGCAAGGTCGGCGGCGCGCCGTACCTGCACACGCTCATCTCCATCGTGCCGACCGCGGCCAACGCCGGGTACTACGCGGAGATCGTCGCCGAGAAGGCCATCCTGCGGCGGCTGGTCGAGGCGGGCACCCGGATCGTGCAGCTGGGCTACCAGGGCGCGGAGGGCGCCGACGTCACCGAGATCGTCGACCGCGCGCAGGCCTCGATCTACGAGGTGACCGAGCGCAGCATGAGCGAGGACTACGTCGCGCTCGAGGACCTGCTGCAGCCCACCATGGACGAGATCGACGCCATCGCCTCCCGCGGCGGCAGCTCGCTGGGCATCCCCACCGGCTTCGTCGACCTCGACGAGATCACCAACGGCCTGCACCCCGGCCAGATGATCATCGTCGCCGCCCGCCCTGGCGTCGGCAAGTCCACCCTCGGCCTCGACTTCGCCCGCTCCTGCTCCATCAAGCACGGCATGGCCAGCGTCATCTTCTCGCTGGAGATGAGCCGCACCGAGATCACCATGCGCATGCTCTCCGCCGAGGCCAAGATCCGCCTCGGCGACATGCGCGGCGGCCGGATGACCGACGACGACTGGACCCGCCTCGCCCGCAGGATGAGCGAGATCAGCGAGGCCCCCATGTTCGTCGACGACTCGCCCAACATGACCATGATGGAGATCCGCGCCAAGGCCCGTCGGCTCAAGCAGCGCCACGACCTCAAGCTGGTGGTCGTCGACTACCTCCAGCTGATGAGCTCCGGCAAGCGCGTCGAGTCCCGCCAGCAGGAAGTCTCCGAGTTCTCCCGCCAGCTCAAGCTCCTGGCCAAGGAGATCGAGGTCCCGGTCATCGCCATCAGCCAGCTCAACCGCGGCCCCGAACAGCGCACCGACAAACGCCCCATGCTCTCCGACCTGCGCGAATCCGGCTCCCTCGAACAAGACGCCGACATGGTCATCCTCATCAACCGCCCCGACGCCTGGGAGCGCGACGACCCCAGAGCAGGCGAGGCCGACCTCATCCTCGCCAAACACCGAGCAGGCCCCACCGCCACCGTCGTAGTAGCCCACCAACTCCACTACAGCCGCTTCGCCGACCTCGCCCAGGGCTGACCGGGAGCAAAAGTGGTGGTCCCCCGCGCCTACGGGGGACCACCGCGAGTCAGCGGCCCCATCCCGGAAAGAACGCGGCCCAGTCTCTGCCCCGATCATTTCCGCAGCTGTGCGCCACCTGTAGGGGAATCCGGCCCGATCACAGCCGCAGTCGGCCAAACAACCACCACCGCCACTCGGCGCTGAGGTCTGGTGCGCGCCCCGGCGATCCACCATGATCGACCGTGCGCGGTACGCATCGGGTTGCCCGTCGAGCGCCTACTCGACGGGCTGGTTCCCCCGGAACGGACCGCGGCCCCATCCCGGAAGCTCAGGAAGGCGTCTCGATGTCCACATCCCCCAGGTTCTGGCGGCGCGCCGCCAGACCGCCTCGACAGTCCCCCGGAGACCGGCTCGCCCACGCGGCGGTCGCGCCTGCGTTCCAGCTCGTCACCTTCGGTGGCATCTGCTGCTACGTCGAACTGCTGGTGAGCAGAGGCCACAGCCCGGTCACGGCCGCGGCGGCTGCCGTCTTGGCCGCTGTTGGTGCCGGAGTCGCGAACAGGCGCGGCGGTACGAGCCCGGCTCGTTGGTGAAGTGACACCCGTGGGCTCCGGCGGACCACCGCCGGGGCCCACGGGTCGACTCGAGGAACAGGGCATGGCTCGACCCGAGAAACCACTGGACCCGCGGGATGGCCCGGTTGCCGAGTTCGCGACCGGGTTGCGAGAGCTGCGGGCGGGTTCCGGCACGACCTACCGGGAGATGGCGGGCAAGGCGGGCTATTCCCCTGCGGTCCTGTCCCAGGCCGCCAGCGGGCAGGCCTTGCCGACCCCTGCCGTACTGCGGGCCTTCGTCCAGGCATGTGGTGGGGACGTCGCCGCCTGGGAGCGACGACTGCTAGCAGCCCGCTCGCAGCTAGACGACAAGGAGAAGCCACGACCACCGACGACCGTCTTCCTGGTCGACGACCACGAACTGGTCCGGCGCGGCCTGCGGCAGCTGCTCGAGGTCGAGTCGGACATCGAGGTGGTCGGCGAGGCAGCGACTGTCACGCAGGCTTTGGCGCGGATACCCGCGGTGCGGCCGACGGTGGTGATCCTCGACCTACGGCTGCCGGACGGTGATGGTGTGTCGGTGTGCCGAGCGATCAGGTCGGCGATGACCCCACCACCGGCGTGCCTGATCCTCACTTCGTTCTCCGATGACGAAGCCCTCTTCGGCGCGATCATGGCGGGCGCGAGCGGGTACGTGCTCAAGCAGACCTCGGGCGGTGACCTGGTCAGTGCCGTCCGCACTGTCGCGAGTGGGCGCTCCCTCCTCGATCTCGCCAGCGCCAGGGACCTGGTGGACCGCCTGGATCTCGGGCCGCGGGGTGACCACCGCTACGCGAGCCTGACCGAGCAAGAACGGAAGATCCTCGACCTGGTCGCCAAGGGGCTGACCAACCGGCAGATCGCGGGTTACCTGTACGTGGCAGAGAAGACGGTGAAGAACCACGTGTCGTCGTTGCTGCGGAAGCTGGGGTTCGAGCGCCGGACCGAGGCGGCGGTGTACGCGGCGTCGGCTCCTACCGGGATGGCTCACGCGAGCCGGGTGCTCGAACTGTTGAGGAAGCACGATCCCGCCTAGTCCTTGCTCCGAGTCGACCGTTCGTGGACTACCTGGGTGTAGGAGTCGACGAAGGTGGAGAGGAGGGTGGCGAAGGTGGTGCGGTCTTCGTCGGTCCAGGTGGACATGGTTTGGGCGAAGATTTGGCGGCGGGTGGTGTGGACGGTGGTGGCGTGGGCTTGGCCTGCGGGAGTCAGCGAGAGGAGTACTTGGCGGGCATCGGATTGGGAGGGGGTCCGGTGGGCTAGGCCTTCGGTCACGGCGCGGGCGGCGAGGCGGCTGGCTCGGGGTTGGTCCACGGAGAGCGCGGCGGCCAGGTCGGTGATGGTGCAGGGGCCTGCGGCCTCGAGGGTGTCGACGACCAGGGTGAGCGTGGGGTCGTGGGGGCCTGCGAGGGTGCGGCGGGTTTGCAGGCGGCGGATGGCGACCATCGCGCGCTCGACCTCGGACACGGCATCCATGCATGTTACTTTACATGTACTTGTAAAGAGACATGGAGTTGGGCATGCGGCCGATCGGGTACTGGGTCAAGGAGTTGGACGGGCAGCTCGAGCGGGCGTTCGAGCGGGAGTTGGGCGATGTCACGCGCCGGGAGTGGCAGGTGCTCAACGCGTTGCCGGGGGATACCGGGCCGTTCGATGGGGCTGAGGCGTTGCGGAGTGTTCGGCGGCGCGGGTGGGTGGAGGGTGATCGGCTCACTCCGGCTGGGGAGCGGGCGAAGGCGGAGTTGGCCGCTCGGGTGGCGCGCGTCCGGCAGGCCGTGACGGACGGGATCAGTGAGCAGGACTACCTCACCACGGTGCGGACGCTGGAGCGGATGGTGCGGAACCTGGCTCAGGAATAACCGCGCCGGGCCGAACGTCGTGATAGGTTGTTCAAGTTTCAACCATCAGGGGTGAGGTCATGGCGCAACCGGTGTTGTACCTCAGTCACGGCGCGCCGCCGTTGGCGGATGACGGGCTGTGGACTGGGCAGTTGGCGGCGTGGGCCGGGGAGCTGGGCAAGCCGAGGGCGGTGTTGATCGTCTCCGCGCACTGGGAAGAGGCGCCGCTGACCATCGGGGCCACGACGACCGTGCCGCTCACCTACGACTTCTGGGGATTCCCGCAGCGCTACTACCAGGTCCGCTACCCCGCGCCCGGTGCACCCGAGCTCGCCGAGCAGGTGCGCAAGCTGCTGCGCACCCCGGCCACCCCCGTCGCCGACGACCCCGCGCGCGGACTGGACCACGGCGCCTACGTGCCGCTGGTCGAGATGTTCCCCGACGCCGATGTGCCGGTGCTGCAGATCTCGATGCCGACGTTGGACCCGGTCGTCCTGGTGGAGATCGGGCGCAGGCTCGCACCGCTGCGCGACGAGGGTGTGCTGATCATCGGCAGCGGGTTCTTCACGCACAACCTGTCCGGTCTCGACCTGGGTCGCGATGCCGCGCACACGCCGCCGTCGTGGTCGAGCGAGTTCGACGACTGGGGGGACCGGGCGGTGGCGGCGCACGACCTGGACGCGCTGGTCGACTTCCAGCGCAAGGCACCGGCGGCGCGGTTGGCGCACCCCAGGACCGAGCACTTCGCGCCGCTGTTCGTCTCCCTCGGCGCCACTGTAGACAGTCAGGTCCAGCACCGCGCGGTCATCGACGGCTACTGGTACGGGCTGGCCAAGCGGTCCTGGCAGTTCGGCTGACGAGGAACGGCCCCCCGGAGCAGGTGCTCCGGGGGGCCGCTTCCGACTAGCGGGCTATCAGCCGAACAGGTTCGACAGGCGCGACTGGGTGTCGGTCAGCGACGACACGGGCAGCGCGGAGGTCGTGTCCAGGCCGGACAGGGCCGGGGTCTGGACGGGGAGCTGGTGCAGCGACGGCGCCTGGAACAGGTTGCCGGAGAAGGCACCGGCCAGGTTGTCGGTCGGCAGGTCGCTCAGGCCGGGGACGTCGGCGCGCGAGCGGCCCGCGGGGGTGACGTGCAGCGGCAGGTTGCCCGCGGTGGGCAGGCCGCCGCCGACGAGGTCACCGGCGAGGTCGGTGGGCAGGCCACCGGTCAGGCCGCCGCCGGTCAGGTTCCCGGTGGGGAGACCGCCGCCGGTCAGGTTCCCGGTGGGCAGGCCACCGCCGGTGAGGCTGCTGGTCGGCAGGCCACCGCCGGTCAGGCTCCCGGTGGACAGGCCGCCGCCGAGCAGGCTGCCCAGCGGGTTGCCGGTGGCGGAGCGCTGCGTGGGCAGGCCGAACACGCCGCCGAAGGGCAGCTCCGTGACGCCCAGGCCACCGGCGGTGGGCAGGCGCAGCGGGGCGTCCTCGTCGGTCGTGTTCTCGCCGACCACCGCGGTGTTGGTGTGCGTGGCGGAGGTGAGCGCGTCCGCGGCCACCTCGACCGGCACGTCGTAGACCGGGGCGTTGCCGCGGACCGGCGAGGTGAGGTGGATGCCGTTCAGGCTGCCACCGCGACCGCTGGTGTCGGAGGTGCCACCGATCTGGCCGGAGGTGTTGTTGTCCGAGATGCCGAACGCGTCGCTGCCGACCGCGGACACGGCGTCGCCGTGCGGCTGCACGAAGGCACCGGCCGGGACGTCGGCCAGGGTGCCGGAGAGGAACCCGTGGTCGCCGTTGGTGGTGAGGTCGCCACCGGCGTTGGTCGCGCTGACCGAGCTGGAGTTCGCCTTGTTGTCGCCGCCGACACCGGCGACCGCGGCACCGAAGGCCTGCACGAGCGGGCCTGCCTGGGCACCGATGAGGTTGCCGGAGAGGTTGCCGTCCTTGCCGTTGGTGGTGGCCGACGAGCCGGCCGAGGTGGTGACGTCGTTGGTGGCGCCAGCCTCGTTGTCACCCGCGACGGCGACCGAGTCGCCGAAGGCCTGGGTGGCACCCGCGATGGGGGCGGTGATCAGGTTGCCGGACAGGTTGCCGTCCGAGCCGTCGGTGGTGGCGACGTCACCGGTGGTGGAGTTGGTGACGTTGCTGGCCTGCGCCTTGCCGTTGCCCAGCGCGCTGACCCCGGCGCCGAAGGCCTGGATCGGGTTGCTGATCGGGGCCTGCGCGATGTTGCCGGAGCCGGTGCCGCCGATGCCGGTGCTCTTCGACGGGCCGCCCGCGCTGATCTGGTTCTCCAGCGCGGTGTCCGAGGTGGTGTTGGCGACCGCGCCCGCGCTGTTGCCGAACACCTGCAGCGGGGTGGAGACCGGCGCGTTGACCAGGTTGGCCGCGAGCACCGCGTCGTCGTCGGCGGTGTTGGCGTCGCCGCCCGCGCTGGAGAACTTGGTCTCCGTGGCGTAGATGTCCTGGTCACCCAGGGCGCCGACGCCGTTGGCGATCAGCTCGGCCGGGGCGGTCACCGGGATCTGGCCCGAGTTGCCGCCGCCGACGGAGTCGTCACCGGCGGTACCGGCGTCGCCGCCCGCGCTGGTGGTGGTGATGTTCTCGCAGGCGATGTCGGAGTCGCCGACCACGACGCCGCCGTTGGCGCACGAGTCGATCGGGGCCGACACCGGGCCGTTGATCAGCGAGCCGCCGAGGACGCTGTCGTTGCCGCGGGTGATCGCGGTGCCGCCCGAGCTGGTGTCGATGACGTTGTTCTGGTCGGTCGACGCGTCGCCGATGACGCCACCGGCGTTGCCGATCACGCTGGTCGCCGCCGACACCGGGACGACGCCGATGGCGCCGCCGAGCACCGAGTCGGTGCCGTCGGTGCGGTTGCCGCCGCCCGCGCCGGTCACCAGGTCCGAGCTGCAGACCGCGTCGGACTGGCCGACCACGACCGCGGAGGTGCAGTCCGAGGTGACCGGGGAGGCGATGCCCGGCTGCAGGATGTTGCCGCCGCCGGTGGAGTCCGTGCCGTTGGTGTGCACGTAGACCGGGTTGCCCGCGAAGTCGGGGCTCTCCTGGCCCGCCTGCGCGGTGGTGGAGTTGATCGAGTCGGACTCCGCCTGGCCCAGCACGCCGAGGGCGGTGCCGGTGCCGCGCACCGGGGCGGCCAGCGGGACGAGCCCGCCGTTGCCGGACAGGGTGCTGTCGGTGCCGTCGGTGTAGACGACGCCGCCGACGAGGCTGTCGGAGGTGGTGGTCGACTCGGCGTCGGCGTTGCCGCCCGCGGCGATCGCGTTGCCGTTGAGCTGCACCGGGGTGGTGGCGTGGCTGCCGACGACGTTGCCGGAGATGGCCCCGTCGGCGCCGTTGGTGGTGTAGTCGCCGTCCACGGTGGAGCTCTGGGTGGCGGTGTTCTCGGTCTCGGCGTCACCGGCGACGCTGACCGCGTTGCCGGTCACCTGCACCGGCGCGGTGTAGTCGAGGCCGATGATGTTGCCCGCGATGGCGCGGTCCTCGCCGGTCGTGGTGACCGGGCGGGAGATCGAGGTCTCCTGGGTGGAGTCGTTGGTGACCGACGAGTCGCCGCCGAGGGCGATCGCGTTGCCGGACACGTCGACCGGGACGGCGACACCGCTGACGATCTTGTTGCCGCGCAGCGGGGCGTTCTGGTCGGTGGCCAGCCGCTGGGTCGCGGTCTCGGCCAGCGGGGTGACGAGCGAGCCGCCGGGCACCGCGGCGAGGACCTCGCGCGGGCTGGTGGAGATGGTGCGGTTGACCTCCGGCAGGTGCTTGTCGCCGAGGACCGTGCCGATGGAGTTGTTCTGCACGCGGCCGTCGACAACGATCTTCGCGTCCAGCGCCGACTGCGGCGTGTGGTCGGGGTTGATGTTGTCGTCCGCGGAGGCGATGCCGGTGCCCAGCATCAGCAAGCCACCGGTGACCAGCGCGGTCTGGAATCCGCGCTTAGCCCAGGTCTGCATCTGGTGTTTCTCCTTCATCTGGGGTGAGCAGGCACGGGTGACCGCGACGCGAGAGGCGTCGGAGGCGGGGTCACCCGCTATTTCGGGGGGTATGTCGCGGGCACTGGACCCGCAGGTGTGACGCGGCCTGGCACGGCGGACGTGGGCGCGTGACCGTGGGGAGCGGTGCTCCCGGCCGCGCCGTGGATCAGTCGGGCGTGACGCCGGGCTGCGCGTCGACGGTGGTGGCGGCCGCGACCGGAGCGGTGCGCGGCGCGCTGGCCGAGGTGTCGGCGGAGTCGGCCGGGGTGGTGACGACCAAGCCGTGCCCGAGCCCGTCCGCCGCGCCTGCGCCGGGGTTACCCGGGTTGGTCGGAGCGGGCATGCTCATCGGCGCCAACGGGGCTGGGCCGGTGGGCAGGGCGGGGGCGTGCTGGTCGACCCGCTCGTCGGCGGTCTCGGGGGAGCCGCGCTGGGACAGGCCGGAGCCGGCGGCGCGCTGTGCGCCCGGTTCGTGCCGGGTGGCGAGCGCGCCGGGCTGTGCCTCGGCGGTCGCGGCCGGGGTGGCCTGCGTGACGACGGGGGATCCGAGGACCGGGGCGGACCCGGTCGGCTCGGGTGCGGGGGCCACCTCGGTGCCTGCGGCCGAGCCGCGCGTGGGCAGCTCGATCCGGGGGGCGCTGAGGTGGGTGGGCAACTGCTTGGCCAGGTCGCGGCCGAACTCCTCGACCGCGTGGGTCGCCTCGTGGCTGACCCGGGTGACCCGGCTGGCGTCGACCGGATCGCCGACGAGCGCGCCGACCTGGTCGGCGAGTTCGATCAGGCCCGCCTTGGCTGGGCCGTCGAGCGCGGGGACGACGTCGACCACCGACCGCAGGTCGTGCTGCAGGTCGGTCGCCACGTCGGCCCCGGCGGTCGCGGTGGAGATGGCCCAGGCCGCCGCGGTCGAGGCGAGGGTGCCGCCCAGGACGAACAGCGTGCGGGAGACGGCGCGCCGCACTGCGGTCGCCGTCCTCACCTGCTGGTCCTCGCGGTAGCCACTCATACCTGTCCGGGGTCGCCTTCTGATCCGGGGAGCACGGCTGGGGCGCCGTGCACCGGGAACACTGGCAGGGACACGCATCGTTATGCACGCGTGACTCAGGATGCCCACCGGATCGTGTGACGAACACAGCGTGTTTCCACAGATCACGCTGAGCTACTACGGCAGGTGATCGCGAGAATCGGTCGCACCTGTCCACAGCTGTGGATCAGCCGCGCTTGAGCACCCGGGTCGCGCCGGTGGCCGCCGTGGTCGCCAGGATCCAGCCCACGGCGATCAACACCCCCGAGATCCACTGGGACGCGCCGACCATCCGCCACTTGTTGTCCTGGCCCAGGTCGATGATCGGGAGCAGCAGGTCGGTGGCCAGCAGCGGCGGGTTCCACACCGGGTTCACGTCGTTGTCGAGCTTCTCCATGACGTGGTCGCTGAACCACAGCATCCCGAGCAGCCAGAACAGCGCGAGCCACACCATCGCGAGCCAGGGCCGGTAGCCGTATCCGACGGTGATGTCCTGTAGCCGCCCCCAGAGCCGACCGGCCAGGTGCAGTTCGGCGTAGCGGCGGCGCTGACGTTCGAGGTGGATCTGCTGGGCGAGTTCCTCCTCGCCGCCCTCGGAGTAGACAGCGGCAAGTCGCTCGTAGGGGCCAGGGGCGAAGTCAGGCTGAACCTTGCGCAGCCACTGCAACCGCGTCTTGACCGGAACATCGGGGATGGCGGTAAGAGCAGTGAAGGTGAAGTCCTCTATCTCCACTCCACCCGTGGCCGCCCACAGCCCAGGTCCATCGATGACGGACACGACCGTCGCGCGCGTAAGGATCACCGTGCCCTGCGGGGGACGCCGTTCGGGGAAGACGAGCACGAGCTCTTGCGCGGACAAGCCGTAGGCGGACAGCGCCTTGTCAGTAAGAAGATGTCCGGGGCGAGTGCGTCCCCCGAGTCGGGCGCCCGCGAAGGTCGCCATCTTGCCCACCTCGACCAGCCGGACCCGCACACCGCCGATCGCGCGGAAGCCGTGACTACAGAGAAGGTCCTTGCCAACGGTCGCGACGCGCGCGTCCAGCGACGGTTTAAGCGAGCCGTCCGGACGTAAGCGGGGCTTGGTGAGCTGCGCGCCCGAGCAGTCGAGGCTGGAACCGATGTGCGCGTTCTGCAGCCGGATGGACCCGCTGGCGCGGACCTTGCGTAAGAACAAGGTGCCGCCCACACGCAGCCGGTCGGCGAAGAGGACGTCGATGGCCGGACCGCGTAACCGGGCGCGGGACAGGCTCGCGCTGCCGTGCACGTAGGCGTCGACGAGTCGAACCTGCCCGTAGGCGCGCAGCGCGGTCCCCGGGTTGCCATCGGAGTCGACCTTGCCGCCGACCGCGCCGCGGGCCTCGACGTCGCCGCGCACCTCGATGCCGTCCGCGACGAGGGCGATCGGCACCCTGGTCACCGCCCGCCGCTCGGCGAAGGCCTTCGCCAGCTCGTCCACCGCGGCCCGGTGCCCGATGGTCGCGCCGGAGAGGAGGAGGTGCCCGCCGATCTGGGCGCTGCGCAGTCCCACGGTGCCGCTGGCGGTGAACCCCTCGTCGAGCTTCACGTCCCCGTCGACCCGCAGCCGGTCGGCGTCGAGGATGTAGTGGTCGTCGACCGTGCCTCTAGGCAGCACCCGGACATGTCCGTCGCCACCGCCACCGTCGTGCAGCTGCGCACCAGAGAACACAGCATCACCGCCGATGCGCGCGCCAGACAGGATTACCGTGCCCGACGCGTCGAACTGCCCGCCGCCCACATCGCAGAACAGGTCTCCAGCGACTACGAGCCCCGTTGCCTCCAACGCCGTGCCGGACGGGTGGGACAACCTCGCGCCGGTTAGGCGAACGCTCCCGCCGATGTTCGCCCCGCGCAGTCGCAGCTCGCCGAACACCCGCAACGCCACCGCGTGGACCGACCCGGAGACGCGCAGCCGGGCACCCAGCAGTGCGGCGGCACCGGTGTTGCGCAGCACCGCGCCCGCCAGGCGCAGCGTCCCCTCGACCGTCGCGTCGGTCAGGTCGAGCACGCCGGAGCAGGTGAAGCCCGCCTCCAGCAGCAGGTCGCTGCCGACCCGGAGGTTGCGCGCGTACAACCCGGGCAGCCTGCACCCGCGCAGGCTCAACGCGACCAGCCGGGCCATCCGCAGCACCGGGGCGTGCTCGAACTCGCACCGCTGCAACGTGATGACCGACCCGACCGCGCGTCCCTCGATGTCGAACCGGCCGGTGACCGCGGCGTTGTCCAGCCGCATCGCGGGCATCGCGCCGACGCCGAGCGGGTAGGCGCCGACCAGCAGCGCGGCCAGCACCTCACCGCGCACCGCCCGGTCGTCCCGGCCTGCGAGGTCGAGCCGCGAACCCGAGTCGAAAGCCTCTCTGACCGCCTGCTCGGTGTCGGTAAGATCCTCCAGCGGCACGTAGGCGGTCACGGACCCCATCACATCAGACAACTTGTTCCCCGAGGACCCGTTCAACCGATTACGGTGATCGGCGATGACCAGAAACCGCGTCGCGGGTCTCAAGCACCGCGCCACGCTCCCCAGTTCCGACGTCACCACGCTCGTGCCCAAGGGCCTGCGGGTCAGCGCCGCGCTGTCCTGGCGGTTCCTGGTGATCATCGGCGCGCTGTACGTCATCATCTGGCTGCTCGGCTACTTCGCCCACGTCGTCATCCCGGTCGCGATCGCCTTACTGCTGGCGGCGCTGATGGCCCCCGGCGTCGGCAAGCTGGTCGAGTGGCGGGTCCCGAGGTCGCTGGCCACCGCGATCGTGCTCGTCGGCGGTCTCGCCGTGGTCGGTGGCGTGCTCACCTTCGTGATCACCGAGTTCACCAACGGCCTGCCGCAGCTGCAGAGCCAGGTCAACGACTCGCTGGACACGATCCAGAAGTGGCTGTCCAACGGCCCGCTGCACCTGCGCCAGGACCAGATCAAGTCCTTCCTGCAGAACGCCATCGACACCATCAAGGCCAACCAGTCGGCGATCACCTCCGGCGCGATCACCACCGCCGCCACCATCGGCGAGGTGCTGACCGGGCTGCTGCTGACCCTGTTCATCCTCATCTTCTTCCTGTTCGACGGCGGCGGGATCTGGCGGTTCGTGGTGCGCGGCGTGCCGGGCATCGTGCGCGACCGGGTCGACGTCGCGGGCAAGCGCGGCTTCTCGTCGCTGGTCAGCTACGTGCGGGCGACCGCGGCGGTGGCGGTCTTCGACGCGGTCGGCATCGGCATCGGCCTGTGGATCGTCGGTGTGCCGCTGTTCGTGCCGCTGGCCGCGCTGGTCTTCCTCACCGCGTTCATCCCGATCATCGGCGCCCTCATCGCAGGCACCGTCGCGGTGCTGATCGCGCTGGTCGCCAACGGGTTCATCTCGTCGCTGGTCGTGCTCGCGATCGTCATCGGGATCATGCAGATCGAGAGCCACGTGCTGCAGCCCTGGCTGCTCGGCCGCGCGGTGAAGCTGCACCCCCTCGCGGTCGTGCTCGCCATCGGCGTCGGCCTCATCGCCGCGGGCATCGCGGGCGCGCTGCTGTCGGTGCCGCTGCTCGCCGTGCTCAACGCGGGCGTCCGGTCGCTGATCAACGAGGGCGAGACCGATCCGGACGAGGTGGACGTGCTCGACGACGCCGCGTCCCAACCCAACGTGGTCGAGGACGACGAGGAAGCCGAGTCGGACGCGGACGAGGAATCCGCGAGACCGTGAGCTCGCCCCGCGCCGTGCGCAAGGACGCGCTCAAGCCGCTCTGGCGCGCCGCCGCACTGCTGCGGGTGATCACCTGGCTGTTCGCGGCAGGCGTCGTGCTCGCCCACGCGGGGGAGTACGCCAGCACCGTCCTGGCCTGGGTGACGATCGGCGCGATGGCCTGCTGGACGGTGGCCACCTCGGTCTACTACCTGCGGCGCAGCAAGGTCGCGCTCTGGTTCACCCTGCTCGACCTCGGCGTCTGCTGCGGCGTGATGTGCGTGTCGCGGCTGGTGCTCACCCACGACCAGCTGACCGTCCAGGTGGTGCCGCTGGTGCCGACCGTGTGGGTGACGGCTGTGGTCGCGGTGGGCGCGGTCCGCTCCGGCATGATCGGCGGCACGGTGTTCGGCACGGTCATCGCCGCGTTCAACTACGGCGTGCGCGGCTACTTCGACACCGACCTGACCAGGGACTTCGTGCTGCTGGTCGGGGTCGGGTTCGTGGTGGGGCTGGCCTCGACGACGTCCAAGCAGTCGGCGGAGCGGCTGGCGATGGCGATGCGCGCCGAGGCGGCCACCGCCGAGCGGGAGCGGCTGGCGCGGACCATCCACGACAGCGTCCTGCAGGTGCTGGCCCGAGTGCGCAAGCGCGGCCGGGAGCTGGGTGGCGAGGCCGCGGAACTGGCCGAGTTGGCGGGTACGCAGGAGGTAGCGCTACGCGCGCTGGTCGCCGCCGCGCCGCTGGAGTCGACCGCGAACGGTCAGGCCGACCTACGACCGAGGATCCAGGTTCTGGCGACTGACCGGTACCAGGTAGCCGTACCTGCGACGCCAGTCCTTGTCCCGGAGTGCGCCGCGGCGGAGCTGGCCTACCTGGTGCGTGAGGCGCTGGAGAACGTGGACCGGCACGCGGGCGACGACGCTAGAGCGTGGGTCTTGGTGGAGGACCTCGGTGACGAGGTAGTGGTGAGCGTGCGCGACGACGGGGTGGGAATCGCCGCAGGCAGACTCGACGACGCCGAAGCGCAGGGCAGGCTTGGCGTGGCCCGTTCGATCCGGGGGCGGGTCGCGGAGCTGGGCGGTACCGCGACCTTGGAGACCGGGCCCGGCCTGGGCACCGAGTGGGAGGTCCGGGTCCCGATGCGGGGGAGGAACTGTGGCTGAGCGCGCGATCTCGGTGATGGTCGTCGACGACCACCCGATCTGGCGGGACGGGGTGGCGCGGGACCTGTCCGAGCGCGGCTTCGAGGTGCGGGCGACCGCAGGGGACGCGCCGTCCGCGGTCCGGATCGCCCGGGTGGTGCGGCCGGACGTGGTGCTGATGGACCTCAACCTGGGCGCGGGCTCCGGGGTCGACGCCACCCGCGAGATCACCGCCGAGTTGGCCGAAACCAAGGTTCTAGTGCTGTCCGCCAGCGGAGAACACAGTGACGTGCTGGAAGCAGTCAAGGCTGGCGCATCCGGTTACCTGGTCAAGTCCGCGTCGGCGGAAGAGCTGGTGGACGCAGTTGGCCGTACCGCTGTCGGTGACGCTGTCTTCACCGCGGGCCTCGCCGGGCTGGTGCTCGGGGAGTACCGCCGGATGGCAGCCGCCCCGCAGGAGACCTCCGCGCCCCGGCTGACCGACCGCGAGACCGACGTCCTGCGGCTCGTCGCCAAGGGGCTGACCGCCAGGCAGATCGCCGACCGGCTCGTCCTCTCGCACCGCACCGTCGAGAACCACGTGCAGTCCACGCTGCGCAAACTCCAGCTGCACAACCGCGTCGAACTGGCCAGGTACGCCATCGAGCACGGGCTCGACGGCGACCCGCCGCAGTAGTCTGGACCGGTGAGCACCGAATCCCTCCCCGCCCCGATCAACCCGCGGGACCTGCGGGTCTCCGACGCCGAACGGGAGCACGTCGTCGGCATCCTGCAGAAGGCCATCGGCCACGGGATGCTCACCCTCGACGAGTTCACCGCCCGCACCGACATCGCCCTGGCCGCCAAGACCAGGGCCGACCTCAACACCGTGCTGGTCGACCTGCCCGGCGTGGTCAACCGCGAGCCGGGCAGCCCCACCTCGATCCCGCCGCAGGAGTTCCGCGCCAGGATGTCGAGCATCAAGCGCGAGGGCGCCTGGCACGTGCCGCGCGAGATGGTCGTGCACAACTGGATGGGCTCCAGCGAGTTCGACTTCACCGAGGCGGTCATCCAGCACCCCGAGGTCACGATCAAGCTCGACGTGACCGGCGGGTCGGTCGAGCTGCTGCTGCCCGCGAACTCCGGCTGCGTCGCCGACGACGTCGAGGTGATCGCGGGCAAGGTCGAGAACAAGGTCGGCGCCTCGCAGGGCGGGCCGGTGTTCGTGCTGACCGGGCGGCTCAAGGCCGGGTCGGTGAAGATCAGGCGACCCAGCTACACCCGCATCGGGTCGCTGACCATCCGCAAGCCGTGGAGGATCAGCTGGGACACCTGAGGCCGCCCACGCGCGCCGACTGTGCAGGTGCGCTGACGTAGCAGTGCGGAAAGTCCCGATGGACCGCACCGAGGCGTCGGCGCGAGACTCCCGCGCGGGGGGTGTCCCACCCGCCGCAGGGAGGACGACGTGAAGGCTCTGGTCAAACCAGCCCCCGGTCCCGGGCTGGAACTGCTCGACGTACCCGACCCGACCCCGGGTCCCGGTGACGTCGTGCTGCGGGTGCTGCGCACCGGCATCTGCGGGACCGACCTGCACATCGACGCCTGGGACGACTGGGCGGCGAACACCGTCAAGGCGCCGCTGGTGCTCGGGCACGAGTTCGTCGGCGAGGTCGTCGAGGTCGGCGCCGCGGTCACCAAGGTCTCGGTCGGCGACCTGGTCAGCGGCGAGGGGCACCTGGTCTGCGGCCGCTGCCGCAACTGCCGGGCCGGTCGCAGGCACCTGTGCGCGAACACCGTCGGCCTCGGCGTGCACACGATCGGGGCGTTCGCCGAGTACGCGGTGCTGCCCGAGGGCAACGCCTGGGTGCACCGCCACCAGGTCGACCTGGACGTCGCGGCGATCTTCGACCCGTTCGGCAACGCGGTGCACACGGCGCTGCAGTTCCCGGTCCTCGGCGAGGACGTGCTGATCACCGGCGCTGGCCCGATCGGGCTGATGGCCGTCGCGGTCGCCAAGCACGCGGGCGCCAGGCACGTGGTCGTCACCGACGTGAGCGAGCCGCGGCTGGAACTGGCCCGCAAGATCGGCGCCACGGTCGCCCTCGACGTCAGCGCCAACCGGATCGCGGCCGTCTACGACGAGCTGACCATGACCGAGGGCTTCGACGTCGGCATGGAGATGTCCGGCCAGCCCTCCGCGCTGCGCGAGATGATCTCGAACATGACCCACGGCGGCCGGATCGCCATGCTGGGCCTGCCCGCGCGCGAGATCGCCGTGGACTTCAGCGCCGTGGTGCTCAAGATGATCACCATCAAGGGCGTCTACGGCCGGGAGATGTTCGAGACCTGGTACGCCATGTCGGTGCTGCTGCAGGCCGGGCTGGACCTCTCGCCGGTGATCACCCACCGGTTCCACCACACCGACCACGCCGAGGCGTTCGCCACCGCACGGGGTGGCGACTGCGGCAAGGTCATCCTCGACTGGGAGAGCTGATGTACGGCGCGATGCGCGAAGACCTGCTCGGGACCATCGACGAGATCCGCGCGGGCGGGCTCTACAAGTCCGAGCGGGTCATCACCTCGCCGCAGCAGGCCGCGGTCCGGGTCGGCGGGTCGGCGGCGGTGCTCAACTTCTGCGCGAACAACTACCTCGGCCTCGCCGACCACCCCGCGCTGGTCGCCGCGGCCAAGCAGGCGCTCGACGAGTGGGGCTTCGGGATGGCCTCGGTGCGGTTCATCTGCGGCACGCAGGCACCGCACAAGGAGTTGGAGGCGCGGATCTCCCGGTTCCTCGGCACCGAGGACACCATCCTCTACAGCTCCTGCTTCGACGCCAACGGCGGCCTGTTCGAGACCCTGCTGACCGACCGGGACGTGGTGATCTCCGACGAGCTCAACCACGCGTCGATCATCGACGGCATCCGGCTGTGCAAGGCGGGCCGCAAGCGGTACCGCAACCGGGACATGGCCGACCTGGAGAGGCAGCTGCAGGACTCCGCCGACGCCCGCTACCGCCTGATCGCCACCGACGGCGTGTTCTCGATGGACGGCTACCTGGCCCCCTTGGACGAGATCTGCGACCTCGCCGAGCGGTACGACGCCCTGGTCATGGTCGACGACTCCCACGCCGTCGGCTTCATGGGCGCCACCGGCCGCGGCACCCCGGAGCACTTCGGCGTCGGCCACCGCGTCGACATCTACACCGGCACCCTGGGCAAGGCCCTCGGCGGCGCCAGCGGCGGCTACACCTCCGGCCGCGCCGAGATCGTCGAACTCCTGCGCCAGCGCTCCCGCCCGTACCTGTTCTCCAACTCCCTCGCCCCGTCGATCACCGGCGCCGCCCTGGCCGCGCTCGACCTGCTGGACTCCTCGGCCGACCTGCTGGTCCGGCTGCGCGAGAACAGCGCGCTGTTCCGCTCCCGGATGACCGAGGCGGGCTTCGACCTCCTCGACGGCGAACACGCCATCATCCCCGTCATGATCGGCGACGCCGCCGAAGCCGCCCGCATGGCCGACCTCCTCCTCGACCAGGGCATCTACGTCATCGGCTTCTCCTACCCCGTCGTCCCCCACGGCAAGGCCCGCATCCGCACCCAGATGTCCGCCGCCCACTCCCTCGAAGACGTCAACCGCGCCGTCGACGCCTTCATCGCCGCCCGGGACAAGATGGCCTGAGCGCGCTGTCTGATGTGGTCGGTCACCTGAGGCACTATGTGCAGGTGATCGACCCTCGACGGCTGCGGGTTCTGCGGGCTCTTGCTGACCACGGCACTGTGACGGCGGCTGCGCAGGCTTTGTACCTGAGCCCGTCTGCGGTGTCGCAGCAGTTGGCGTCGTTGGAGTCTGAGGTCGGGCAGGAGCTGCTGCAGCGCAAGGGCAGGCGGGTGTGGTTGACGTCTGCGGGGGAGTTGTTGGTCGAGCACGCGGACGCGGTGTTGGCCGAGTTGGACCGGGCGGAGGCGCGGCTGGCGGCGTTCGGGGCCGGTGAGCTGGGGCAGGTGACCATCGCGGCGTTCGCGTCGGCGATCACCAACGTGGTGGCACCGGCGATCGCGGCGCTGCGGGGGTCGGCGCCGGGGGTGACCGTGCTGGTGCGCGACGCCGAGGGGCAGGAGAGCCTGCCGATGCTGCTCGACGGCGAGATCGACATCGCCATCACCATGCACACCGGCCACACCCCGACCGAGCACCGCATCGTGTGGGACGTCCTGTACTCCGAGCCGTTCGACGCGGTCCTGCCGCCCGGCCACCCGCTGCTGGACCGGTCCGAGGTGGCCATCGCGGACCTGACCGCCGAGGACTGGGTGGTCCCGCTGCCCGGCAACCCGTGCCGCGACGTCCTGCTCGCCGCCTGCGCCGCCGCCGGGTTCACGCCCAGGGTGACCCACACGTCCGACGACTTCACCGCCCAGGCCGCCCTGGTCGCGGCGGGCGTCGGCGTGGCGCTGATCCCCCGCACCGCGCTGCGCGCCATCTCCGGCTGCCGCGGCATCCCGGTGACCCCGGACCCGCCCCACCGCCGCGTGGTCACCGCGACCCGCCGCGGCCGCGAGACGCACCCGCTGCTGCTCGTCGTGCGCAAGGCGCTGTCCGAGATCTCGATCTAGCGGGCCGGTCTGGATGCGACACCGGCGTCGGTCGCTCGGGGGGCTACGCGACCGACGCCGGTGACACGCCCGGCTCTCACCGGGGACCTACGCACCCCGCTCATGGGGTACGTCACAACTGACGCACAGTGTGGCACTCCGGATCCGCTTGGCTACCTGATCGTTCACACTTGCGCACGTTCGCTAATGGCAATGGCCGCTGACTAGGGTGTATGCCGTGGGTGGCACTCTTGTGGTAGTGGGCTCGGCGAACGCGGATCTGGTGGTCGCGGTGGCCCGTCGGCCCGCGGCGGGGGAGACGGTGCTCGGGGGTGACACCCGGGTCGTGCCGGGCGGGAAGGGCGCGAACACGGCCGTCGCGGCGGCTCGGCTCGGGGCCGCGGTTCGCTTCGTCGGGGCGGTCGGGCGGGACGCGTACGGGGACCTGCTGCTCGGCTCGCTGACCGGGGCCGGGGTCGACGTGAGCGCGGTGCGGCGGGTGGAGCGGCCGACCGGGGTCGCGGCCATCGCGGTGACGCCGGACGGGGAGAACTCGATCATCGTGTCGCCCGGGGCGAATGGCGCGCTGCTGCCGGAGGACGTGCGGCTGGACGGGGCGCGGGTGGTCGTCGCCTCGCTTGAGGTGCCGGTACCGGTGGTGGAGCACGCTGTCTTGGCGGCGGAGCGGGCGGGGATAAGAGCGGTGGTGAACCTGTCGCCGGTGGCTGTGTTGTCGCCGGACGTCTTCGCTGTGCTGGATCCGTTGGTGGTCAACGAGCACGAGGCCGCCGGATTGGGGAACCTCTTGGCGCTAGGGGTCCGTTCTGCCGTGGTCACGCGAGGTGCGCTTGGCGCGGATGTCGTCACCGCCGAAGGCATCACTACCGTGCCCGCACCCAAGGTCGACGTCGTCGACACAACCGGCGCGGGCGACGCGTTCACCGGCGCACTGGCGGTAGGCCTAGCGAACGGGGAACGCCTGGTGGACGCGGTGCGGATGGCGGTGAAGGTCGCGTCGTTGTCGGTAACCCTGCCTGGCGCGCAGCCCTCTTATCCCACGCAGGCGCGGATGAACAGGTCAGCCAACTCCCGGCCGTAGTCCTCCGAATCGGCCCCATCGATACCGCTGGCGATGGTCCTGGCCATGACCCGGACGTCGAACTCGGCGAAGACGCCCTCCCGCTGGCCTTGCGTCAACTGCCGGGCGAGCCTGCCGACGCGGAAGTCCGCCAGCACGGGCGCGAGGTCGGGCAGGTTCTGCGCGATCTCCCGGATGACCTTGACCTGGGCGGGGTGCGTGCGCAGCAGGTCGACCTGGGCCTCGATGTAGCCGCGCAGCATCCCGACCCGGTCGGTGACGCCGTCAAGCCGGGCGGTCATCCGCTCGTCGACGGTGCCGATCGCGGCGATCAGGACGGCCATCATCAGGTCGTTCTTGTCCCGGAAGTGGTACGAGATGAGCCGCGTGCTGCTGAGCCCGGCGTGCTCGACGATCCGGGCGTACGAGGCCCGCTGGTACCCCGCCGCGGCGATGACCTCGGTCGCCGCCTCGGTGATCTGCTTGCGGCGCGCCGCCTCGGTCACTGTTACCTGCATGAGTAAAGAATAACACGGCCGAGTAAATCGGGGTTCGGCGAAGATGGGCGGCATGGACCTGCCCGACGTCTCCCTGCCCGACCGCGGCGTGCCGCGCGCCGAGCTGTTCGCCGACCTGCGCACCCGCAAGACCGCCGACGCCGACTGGCGCGGCGGCCGCACGTGGAGCCTGGTGTACCCGGCGGGCGAGGACGTCGACGCGGTGCTGAAGGAGGCCAACAACCTCTACCTGTACGAGAACGCGCTCAACCCGTTCCGCTTCCCGTCCCTGGCGGACATGGAGCGCGAGGTCGTCGCCATGACCGCGGGCCTGCTCAGCGCCCCGGCGGGCGCGTCCGGCTCGATGACCTCGGGCGGCACCGAGTCGATCATGCAGGCGATCCGGGTGGCGCGGGACCGGGCGAAGGCCGAGCGCGGCGTCACCGACCCGACGCTGGTCGTACCCCGCTCGGCGCACCCGGCCTTCGCCAAGGGCGCCAAGTACTTCGGCCTAGAGCTGGTCCACATCCCGCTAGCCGACGACCTGCGCGCGGACGTCAACGCGGCCGCGGAACTCATCGACGACCGCACGGCTCTAGTCGCGGGCTCAGCCCCTAACTACCCGCACGGCGTGGTGGACCCGATCCCCGAACTGGCCGCTTTGGCTGCCGCACGCGACATCCCGTTCCACACCGACGCGTGCGTGGGCGGCTTCCTACTGCCGTTCATGCAAGACGCGCCCCCGTTCGACTTCCGCGTCCCCGGCGTCACCACCATGTCCGCCGACATGCACAAGTACGGCTACGCCACCAAGGGCGCGTCAGTCCTCTTGCACCGCAACGGCGACCACGTCCTCCAGTACCAAGCCTTCCTCTACCAAGACTGGCCCGGCGGCCTCTATGGCTCCCTAGCCCTAGCAGGCGCCCGCCCCGCCGCCCCCATCGCCGCCGCGTGGTCCGTCATGCGCTATCTCGGCACCGACGGCTACACCCGCCTGGTCAACCGGATCCTCGCCACCGCCACCAAGATCCGCGCAGAACTCACCGACCTCGACCTCACCACCCTCGGCAACCCCGTCGCCTCGGTCATCGCCTTCACCGCCCCCGAGATCATGCCCATCGGCGACCGCCTCGACGACCTCGGCTGGCACCTGGACCGCCAGAACCACCCCGACGCCCTGCACCTGATGATCTCCCCAGAACACGACCGCGTGATCGACACCTTCCTCGCCGACCTCCGCACCGCCACAGCGAATCCCGGCACCTCCCGGGGCACCGAGGCCCGCTACAGCTAGCCGCGTTCCTGCTAGACGCGTTCGAGTTCGCGGTCGTCTTCGGGGGATTCGATCTCGGAGAGGCCTGCGCGTTCCTGGAGGCGGCGCAGGGGGCCGGGGGCCCACCAGGCGGCGTCGCCGAAGAGGCGGAGGATGGCGGGGACGAGGAGCATGCGGACGATGGTGGCGTCGAGGAAGAGGGCGACGATCATGCCGAGGCCGATGAAGCGCATGCTCTGCAGGGAGGACATGCCGAAGGCGCCGGTGACGACGCCGAGGAGCAGGGCGGCGGCGGTGATCATGCGGCCGGTGCGGACCAGGCCGGTCCTGATGGCGTCCGGGGTGGACAGGCCGGAGTGGCGGGCCTCGACCATGCGGGCCAGCAGGAAGGTCTCGTAGTCGGTGGAGAGGCCGAAGACGACGGCGCCGATCAGGACCATCATCCCGGCCTGGGCGGGTTGCGGGGTCACGTCGAGCAGCCCGGCGCCGTGACCCTCCTGGAACACGAAGACCAGCACGCCGAAGGTGGCCGACAGGCTCAGCGCGCTCATCACCACGGCCTTCACCGGCAGCAGCACCGACCCGAACGCCAGGAACATCAGCACCAGGGTGGCCAGCACCAGGATCCCGACCATCCACGGCACCCGGTCGACGATGCCGCTCACCGAGTCCGCCACCAGCGCCGGGTAGCCACCGACCAGCACCTGGGCCGACGACGGCAGGGCGCGCAGCCCGTCGATGGCCGCGCGGGCCTCCGGCGAGGACGACTCGCCCGACAGCGGCGCGGTCAGCAGGACGACGTTGTCGCGGGCGCCGCTGGGGGCGACGTCGGCGACGCCGGGGACCTGCTTGGCGGCGGTGACGAACGAGCCGATCGCGGCGTCGTCCGGGGTGCCGGGGAAGCGCAGGACGATCTTGGCGGTGTCGTTGCCCGCGGCGGGGAAGTTGTCGGCGATGGCCTCGGCGGTGGCGCGGTGCGGGTCGCCCGGGGGGAGTTGGCGTTCGTCGGCGCCGCCGAAGCGGGCGTGGCCGAAGGGCAGGGCGAGCAGTACGAGGACCGCGACGATGGGGATGACGAACAGCAGCGGGCGGCGCATGACGGCGTCGGCGACGCGGCCGAGGAAGCGCGGTTCGGTGCGGTCGGCGCGGCGCCAGGGCAGCGACAGCTTGTCCACCCGGTGCCCGAGGATGCCCAGCAGCGCGGGCAGCAGGGTCAGCGAGACGACCGCCGCGATGGCGACCGCGGACATGCCGCCGTAGGCCATCGACTTGAGGAAGTCCATCGGGAACACCAGCAGCCCGGCGAGGGCGATCACCAGCAGCGTCGCGGAGAACGCCACGGTCCGACCGGCCGTGGCGACCGTCCGCCGGACCGCCTCGGCCGGGGTGCGGCCCCCGGCGAGCTCCTCGCGGAACCGGCCGACGGTGAACAGGCCGTAGTCGATCGCCATGCCGAGCCCGAGCAGGGTGGCGACGTTGACCGCGAACGTGTTGACCTCCAGCCCCAGGCTCAGCAGCCGCAGCACGCCGAGCGAGCCGAGGATGGCCATGGCGCCGACGAGCACCGGCAGCGACGCGGCGACCAGGCTGCCGAAGATCAGCACCAGCAGGATCAGCGTGACCGGCAGCGAGATGGCCTCGGCGACCGCGAGGTCGGCGTTGGACCGCTCGGTCATCGCCTGCTCGGTCGGCACCTTCCCGCCGACCTGCGTCTGCACCCCGGACACCGGCAGCGCGTCCTCGATCGCGGCGAACGAGTCCTGCCTGGCGTCGAAGGTGTCGCCCGCCAGGGTGATCGTGGCCATCGCCAGTGTCTTGTCCGCGTTCGCGAGCGCGGGCACCTTGGCCGACCAGTAGTCGACCCGGGCGGCCACGGCGGACGACGGCAGCGCGTCGAGCGCGGAGGTGACCTTGTCGGCCACGGCCGGGTCGTCCACGTTCGGGGCGCGGTAGAGGACGACGACGTCGGCGGGCTTCTGGCCCAGCTCGTCCTCGATGATCTGGTTGACCTGCGACGACTCGCTGGCCGGGTCCTCGTAGCCGCCCTGGGTCAGCTTGTCGAAGACGCCCAGTCCCCACAGGCCGCCACCGAGGGTGACGACCAGGGTGGTCACCAGCACGACCCAGCGCCTACGGTGGATCACCGATCCCCATGATGCGAACATTGGGTGCTTCCTCCGCTATCGCCGGATCAACGCACCGGCGGTCCAGCGACCACCGGGAGGCCGGTTAACACCGTTCACTCGTTCGTGGACACTACGGTGTAGTTAACGGCGTTCACAAGAGCACGGGGTAGGCACATGACGCAGGCCACACGCCGCGAGCGCGATCGGGCGGCCACCGATCGGGAGATCCGCCAGCAGGCGCGGTCGCTCCTCGTCGACGACGGCCCCGCCGCGGTCACTTTGCGCGCCATCGCCAGGGAACTCGGCATCACCGCCCCCGCGCTCTACCGGTACTACAGCTCCCGCGAGGACCTCATCGAGCACCTGCGCGCCGACGTGTGCGCCGACCTCGCCGCCGAGCTGGCAGGCGGCCTGTCCGCGCTGGCCGAGACCGACCACGTCGGCCAGGTCCTCACCGTCTGCCGCGGCTTCCGCCGCTGGGCGCTGGCCCACCCGCAGGAGTTCACCCTGGTGTTCGCCTCGCCGTCGCCGCCGGGCGTGCACTGCCCGGTCAGCGCGCAGGAGCAGGTCAGGGACTCGTTCGGCCGGATCTTCCTGACCGTGGCAGGCCGGGTGCTGGCCAACGGCCTGCCCATCACCCGGCCCGACCACGACGTGCCGGAGGTCCTCGTCGCCGACCTGACCCACTTCCGCGACGAGCTGCTGCTCACCATCACCGAGTCCGGCGTCGACCTGGGTGCCGACCAGCTCGGGGTCGGCACCGCCTACGTCATGCTGCAGTTCTGGGTGCGGCTCTACGGCCAGGTCGCGCTGGAGGTGTTCGGCCAGTTCCCGTTCCCGGTGTCGGACGCGGAGCCCCTGTTCGAGTCCATGCTGACCGACCTCGTGCGCGACGTGGGGCTCTAGACCTCAGAGCCGGACGGCCAGCGCCACGACCTGGGTCACCTGGGTGGCGCTGAAGTTGTCATCGCTGATCAGCAGCAGCGACCGCTCACCGGTGCGCAGCCGCGGCCCCCAGCTGATCCCCTCGATGTTGTCCACGGTCGAGAGCCCGAGGTCGGACAGGTCGACCAGCAGCCGCTTGCGGACCGGCTTCACCCCGGCCGGGTCGGCCAGGTCGCGGTTGGCCACGTTGGTGGCGCCCGAGGTGTCGACCTCGAACACCCGCACCTTGTTGCCCACGCCGGTCACGAACGAGCGCTCCACGACCAGGAACCGGGTCGGGTCGATCGGGTCGACGGCCAGGATCGCGGTGACGCCGGTGGAGGCGAACCCGGTCGAGGGGTTCGGCTTGGCGAACACCGGCTCCTGCGGGTACGCGTACTGCGCGAGCTGGCGACCCGCGCGGGTCTGCACGACGATCCGCGACAGCGACCCGTGCTCGGTGTTGGCCTCGGGGCCGTCCTGCAGCAGCGGGCCCTCGACGGCGGTGACGACCAGGCTGCCCGCGGCGGCGTAGGTCAGGCCCTCCAGGACCAGGTTCTGGCGCGGCCCCCGGTCGGCGGTGATCTTCAGGTTCGCGGGCAGCGGCAGCTCGCGGGCGAACGAGCCGTCGCGCTCGGCCGAGCGGACCGAAGGGTCGATCAGCAGGTTCGGGCGGCGCTCGCCCTCCTGGCTCCAGGTGTAGTCGCCGGTCCACGGGTCGACCCGGATGTCCTCTGGGTCCACGGTGGTGCCGTCGCCGGTGGACAGCGGCGGGTAGGTCTTGCCGTCCGGGCGCAGCAGCGCGTGGGTGCCGGTCAGCTCGACCGGGCCGACACCGGTGGCGGTGACGTCGATGCGGGCGGTGTAGAACCGGGCGGGCTGCCGGTCGGACCGGTCGTCGCTGATCAGGACGTACCCGCCGGTGCGCGGGTCGCGGTCGATGCCGGAGAGGCCACCGACGGTGGTGCCCTGGAAGACCAGCGCGTTGGGGACCGTCCGCTCACCGATCAGGCGGACCTTGTGCTGCGGGTGGGCGGCCGCGGGGGCGGCGAACACCCCGACCGCGACGACGGCGACTGCTGCTGCTCTGGCGACTCTGGCGGCGTTCGACATGACGGGAAGCACACCGCACCAGGGTGTCCGCCGAGTGGCCTGGCGACGACCTCTTACCATCTGGACGTGAACCTCGTGCCGATCGCGCCCCTGGTGGCCGGCCTCCCGCTCCTCGTCATCGGCGTACTCGGCCTCACCGAACGCCTCCCGCGCAACCGCTTCGGCGGCGTCCGCACCCCGGCGGCCCTGCGCAGCCCCGAGGCCTTCCGCACGGCGAACAAGGTCGCGGGCCTGCCCACCCTGGTCGCGGGCCTGGTCGGTGTCGTCGGTGCCGCGGCGGCCTTCGCCCTGACCAGCACCGCCGCGGTCCTGACGATCTCGGTCATCGCCGTCATCGGCCTGGTCGTGATCACCCTCGCCGCGGGCGTGCTGGGCAACCGCGCCGCCGAGGCCGTCCCCGAGCCGAAGCCCGCCCTCCCGGCAGGCTGCGCGGGCTGCCAGTGCGGCACCTGCGACGTGCTCACCCGCTCCTAGTTCTCCCGCACGTCACCCGGGTGGGTGGCCAGCAGCGCCAGGGGCATGCCCTGGCGGCGCAGGACCCGGCCCCAGAGGTCCTGGTCGGCGGGGGCGACGACGTCGGTGGGCAGGGCGGGGACGACTATCCAGTCGCCCCGGTCTATCTCGCCCGCCAGTTGGCCGACGTCCCAGCCGGAGTAGCCGGCGAAGACGCGCAGGCCGCGGAACTTGGGAGCCAGGGCGTCCGGGTCGGCGTCGAGGTCGACCAGCGCCACGGGCCCGCGCACGCCGATCAACCCGCGGACGCCGTCGACCGCCACCCCCGTGCGCATGGCGGCCAGGCACAGCGCGGTCTTCTGCTCCACGGGACCACCGACGAAAACGGCACCGGGTTGGGTGACGTGCGGGCCCCAGTTCGGCAGGACGTCGTCGACCGGGACTTCACTCGGTCGGTTGAGGACAACGCCCAACGTCCCCTCGCCGCGGTGATCGATCACGTAGACCACCGTGCGGCGGAAGTTGCTGTCGAGCAGGCTGGGCGCCGCTACCAGCAGCGTCCCCGGTTCGACGTCGACATCGGACGGCACGACGACATGATCCCATCCGGACGGGGATCGCCGGGACCGGAGTTGGGAACCGCCGAAACCCCGATGGGGATGACACAACACCATCGGGGGCTACCCGGCCCGGCCGGGAACATCGGCGCGCCCCCGCGCGTTGGACACTGCGGTCGGCGCCTTCGTGTCCCCCGGGCTCAACTAGAACCGCCTTCGTGGAATACCGCTCGGCTGGAGCCACGTCGCGCAACTCGCCGTGAGGCGACCGGGTGTCGGCCAGGATGGGCGGCCCTTTCGGGGGCCGCCCATCCCTATAGGCTCAGCCGTCGTGAGCACGGCCAGGACCGGATCCGACCACGAGTCCCACCACGCGCGGGTCGGAGCCCGGGCGCTGCTGGCCCTCGGTGGTTTCCGCAGGCTGCTGTTCACCCGGTTCTCCGCCCAGTGGGGTGATGGCCTGTTCCAGGCCGGGCTCGCGGGCGCGGTCCTGTTCAACCCGGAGCGCGAGGCCGACCCGCTGGCGATCGCCGCCGGGTTCACCGCGCTGCTGCTGCCGTACTCGGTCATCGGGCCGTTCGCCGGTGCCCTGCTGGACCGGTGGGACCGGCGCCGGGTGCTGGTCGTGGCGAACGTCCTGCGCGGCGCGCTGATCATCGCCTCAGCCGTGACGGTGGCCGCCGGCGCGAACGGGGCGACGTTGTTCACCCTCGCCCTGGTCGTCATCGGCGTCAGCAGGTTCATCAATTCGGGGCTTTCCGCCTCGCTCCCACATGTCGTCCCGGTCCGGAACCTGGTCGAGGCGAACGCCTTGGCCACCACCCTCGGCGCTGTCATCGCGGTCTTGGGCGCAGGCTGCGCGGTAGGCCTAAGGGCGATCTTCGGCGACCACAACGTCGGGTCCGGTATCACCACCGCCGTCGCGTGCGTCGGTTCCGCCGGCTCAGCCTGGTTCGCGATCCGGTTCCACCGGGGAGCGCTCGGCCCCGACGAGGTCGACGAGCCGACCCAGACCGTGGTCGCCGTCGCGCGCGGCCTGTTCGACGGCGGCCGGGCCGCGATCAAGACCCCGACCGTGCTCGCCGCGTTCGTCGCGCTGCTGGCGCACCGGATGGCCTTCGGGGTGGCGCTGCTGCTGACCGTGCTGCTCATCCGGTTCCGCTTCGACGCCGGACTCGGCGGGCTCGGCCAGGTCGCGGGCCTGTTCGGCGCGGGCATCCTGGTCGCGGGCCTGGTCACCGCCCGGATCGTGGCCGCCATCGGCAGGCGCCGGGCCATGGCGGGTGGGCTGCTGCTCGGCGCGGTCGCGGTGGTCGGGTTCGGCCTGCCGCTGACGATGCCGACCACGCTGGCCGCGGCGCTGGTGATCTCCTTCGCCGGGCAGGTGGTGAAGCTGTGCACCGACGCCGCGGTGCAGCGCGACATCGGTGACGAACTGCGCGGCCGGGTCTTCGCCCTCTACGACACCCTGTTCAACGTCGCCCAGGTCGTCGCGATCGCGCTTGCCGCGCTGGTCGTCGCCCCGGACGGCGCGTCACCGCTGCTCGTCCTCGGCGCCGGTGCCTGCTACCTCGTCGGCGTCGGCGGTTTCGCCCTGGTCAGCCGCGGCCACGCCTAGTCCCTGCGCGCGCGCCCAGGACAGCAGGGCGGCCACCGCGTCGTCGTAGTCCAGCGGGCCCTGGTCGAGCCGCAGCTCCTTGAGGAACGACCAGGCCTTGCCGACCAGCGGGCCGGGCGGGATGTCGAGCAGCCGCATGATCTCGTTGCCGTCGAGGTCGGGCCGCACCCGGGCCAGGTCCTCGTCGGCGGCGATCCTGGCGATCCGCTCCTCGAGCCCGTCGTAGGTGCGCTGCAGCGCACTCGCCTTGCGCCGATTGCGGGTGGTGCAGTCCGCGCGGACCAGCTTGTGCAGCCGGGAGAGCAGGTCGTCGGCGTCGGTGACGTAGCGGCGGACGGCGGAGTCGGTCCACTCGCCCTTGCCGTACCCGTGGAAGCGCAGGTGCAGGAACACCAGCCGGGCGACGTCCTCGACGACCTCCTTGGAGTACCGCAGCGCCCGCAAGCGCTTTCGGACCAGCTTGGCGCCGACGACCTCGTGGTGGTGGAAGCTCACGCCGCCGCCGGGGACGTGCCGCCGGGTGTCCGGCTTGCCGATGTCGTGCAGCAGCGCCGCCAACCGCAGCACCAGGTCCGGCTCGCCGGTCTCCAGCGCCACGGCCTGGTCGAGCACCACGAGCGAGTGCTCGTAGACGTCCTTGTGCTGGTGGTGCTCGTCGATCTCCAGCCGCATCGCCGGGAGCTCCGGCAGCACGTGCGCGGCGAGCCCGCTGTCGACCAGCAGCTCGACCCCGACCCGGGGGTGCGCGCCGCAGAGCAGCTTCGACAGCTCGGCCTGCACCCGCTCCGGGGTGATCCGGGTGATCTCCCCGGCCATGTCGTGCAGCGCGTCGAGCACCCTGGGCGCGCAGGTGAAGCCGAGCTGGCTGACGAAGCGGGCCGCGCGCAGCATCCGCAGCGGGTCGTCGGCGAAGGACTCCTGCGGGGTCGCCGGGGTGTCGAGCACCCGCTTGGCCAGCGCGTCGAGCCCGTCGTGCGGGTCGATGAACTGCCTGGTGGACAGGTCGATGGCCATCGCGTTGACGGTGAAGTCGCGGCGCACCAGGTCGGCCTCGATCGAGTCGCCGAAGCGGACCTCGGGGTTGCGGCTGACCCGGTCGTAGGCGTCCGAGCGGAACGTGGTGATCTCGCACTGGGTGCCGCTCTTGGCCGCGCCCACGGTGCCGAAGGCGATGCCGGTGTCCCAGACCGCGTCCGCCCAGCCGGTGACGATCTTCATGATCGCCCGCGGCCTGGCGTCGGTGGTGAAGTCGAGGTCGTTGCCGAGCCTGCCCAGCATCGCGTCGCGGACGCTGCCACCGACCAGGTAGAGGCTGTGGCCCGCGGCGGCGAACCGGGTGGCCAGGTCGTCGGCGACCGGCGACACCCGCAGGAGTTCGACGACGGCGTTGCGGGCGGCGTTGGTGGTGGCGGACGTTCGGGACACGGTGGACGAGCGTATCCGCTCCGCGACGCCCCGGGTCGCACGCCCGCCCCGACTGCGCCGTTCGCACTACCATCGCGGGCATGCCCCCGTCGTCCGGCAGGTCCCGAGGTGCCCGGTCCGGGCGCCGGTTCCGGCGGCGCGGGCGCAGGCTGACCACGGTCGACGAGACCTCGGCCGGTGGGCTCGTGGTCGACCCGGCGACCAGCACGGTCGCGCTGATCGGGCGGCTGGACCGGCGCGGGCGGCTGCTGTGGTCGCTGCCCAAGGGCCACATCGAGCCGGGGGAGACCCCGGAGCAGACCGCGGTGCGCGAGGTCGCCGAGGAGACGGGCATCGATGGGGAGGTCATCCGCCCGCTCGGCACCATCGACTACTGGTTCGTCGCCGACGGCACCAAGCGGATCCACAAAACCGTCCACCACTTCCTGCTGCGGGCCTACTCTTTCGAGCTGTCGGACGAGGACATGGAGGTGACCGAGGTCGCGTGGGTGGCACTCGACGAGTTGGACGACCGACTCGCCTATGCCGATGAGCGCCGTCTGGTCCGCAAGGCCCGACAACTACTCTCCGAGCATCCGCTCTCACCCGATCCGGTTGAGCGAGACCTACCTGAAGTCGGACGGGCCTGACCCGATGGCTGGAGAGAAGCCGTGACCACTCGACTGCGCCGCGCCGGTCTCGCGGCGCTGGCCGCTGTCTGCGCCGTGCTCGGCGCGCCCATGACCGGCCAACCCGCCGCCGCGGAACTGGCGGCACGACTCCGTGTCGACATCGACCAACTCGTCCCCCGCGTCGTCGAGGCGAGTACCCAAGCAGTGACCATCAGCGGCCGGATCACCAATTCGGGTGACCGCCGGGTGGACAAGATCGAGGTGCGCCTGCAGCGCGGCGACGTCCTCGACACCGAGGCCGGGCTGCGCACCGCGCTCAGCGACCCGCAACGCACCGACGCACTGACCCGACCCGCGATCAGCTCCGCGTTCCAGCCCGTTGCGGGCGCGCTCGACCGGGACCAGAGCGTCCCGTTCACCATCACCGTCCCCGTCAACTCCGACAAGGGCGCACTGAAGCTGGACAAGCGCGGCGTCTACCCGGTCGTGCTCAACTTCAACGGCGTCCCCGACTACGGCCGCGCCGAGCGGGTGGGCGCGCTGAGCACCCTGCTGCCGGTCCTCGCCGTCCCCGGCGGCGGCGCCGCGGTCCCACCAGCGCAACCCACCCAGCTCAGCGTCCTGTGGCCGCTGATCGACGAGCGCCCGCGCCGCGTGCAGACCCCGTCCGATGGCAGCCGCACCGTCTTCGCCGACGACGGGCTGTCCGCGTCGCTGTCCAGCGGGCGGCTGTTCACCCTGGTCGACACCGTGCGCACGGCGGCGGCGGCGAATGCGTCGGCGCTGCGGTCGCTGTGCTTCGCGATCGACCCCGACCTGCTCGACACCGTCACCGAGATGACCGCGGGCTACTACGTCCGCGCCGCTGACGGGACCGTGTTCCCGGGCAACGGCGCTCACACCGCGCAGCTGTGGCTCGACCGGGTCAAGGAGCTCACCCGCGGCCAGTGCGTGATAGCGCTGCCTTACGCCGACGTAGACCTCGCCGCGTTGACCCGGGCGAACGCGGGCGCGCTGGTCGACATCGCGCTGCGGGAGACCGCGTCGGTCGAGGCGACCCTCGGCACCAAGCCGCTGACCAGCACGGTCTGGCCGGATGGCGGCACGCTCGACCAGCGCACCCTGTCCATCCTCGCCGCGAGCGGCCGCACCACGGTCATCTCCGACGCGGCCAAGGTCACCGAGCCCCAGGGCGACCTGCCCTACACGCTCGGCCAGAACCTGCGGGCCATCCCGTACGACCAGCTCGTGGCGTCCTCGCTGGCGCCCAAGGCCCAGGTCGACGACGCGGGCGTGAAGACGTCCTCGATCCAGAACGGCCTGGCCACCCTGGTCTTCCGCGGCGGTTTCCAGTCCGCCCCCGGCCAGTCGGTGCTGGTCGCCCCGCCGCGCCGGTGGAGCGCGACCTCGGCAGAGCTGACGGTGTTCTTGCAGACCATGTGGTCGCTGGAGAGCCAGGGCTTCATCCGCCCGCTGGGCCTCGACGGCCTGGTCAGCGGGCCGGACCGGGGCACGGCCACCGCGTTGGAGTACACCGCGACCGACAGCGCGGCCGAGGTGCCCGCCCCGGTGACCGCGCAGATCGCGGCGGTCGACGCGGTGCAGCGCGACCTGGTGGAGAACGTGCTGTTCGAGGACGACACCCGCCAGGTCGATCCGAAGGACCTCATCAAGCCGATGCGCTACGCCCTGGTCCGGTCCGGGTCGACCGCGTGGCGGGGCGAGCCCGACCTCGCCCGCCGGGCGGCTGGTGCGGTCGACGACCAGGTCAAGGCGCTGCTGGCGCAGGTGTCGGTGACCGACGCGGGCAGGCCGCTGTCGTTGGCGTCCAAGGACAGCCCGCTGCCGGTGTTCATCACCAACGGCCTGCCGGTCACCGTCCGGGCGAAGATCAACGTCGGGGTCACCGCAGGCCTCAAGCCGGAGCAAGCCGTCGTCGTCCGCATCCCGGCCCAGGCGGGCATCCCGCGCTACCTGCCTGCCGAGGTCACCCGCTCCGGTCGCTTCACCGTCACGATCTGGCTCACCACGGACAGTGGCACCCTGCTCGGTAAGTCCTCCCGGTTGGAGTTGAACTCCACCTCGTACGGCAGCATCACCATCGCGGTCACCGGAACGGCCGCCGGTGTGTTGGTGATCCTGGTCGGTTTGCGGCTTTTCCGCCGGATCCGGGCGGCCGGGCGGGCGCGGGCGGCGGCCGAGAGCGACCTCTGAGCGCGGCTCGGAGCAGGGGACGGGCGATGGACAGGACGGCGGCAGTGGCCAAGGACGAGCCTGCAGGCGGGGCGACGCCGTCACTGGCCAAGGCGAGCGGGTCGATGGCCATCGCCACGCTGGTCAGCCGGATCACCGGGTTCGGCTGGAAGATGGTGATGGCCTGGCTGATCGGCATCAACGTCGCCACCGACTCGTTCACCATCGCCAACACCCTGCCCAACATCATCTTCGAGCTGCTGCTCGGCGGGGTGCTGGCCAGCATCGTGGTCCCGCTGCTGGTCCGCTCCCAGCAGGACCCCGACGGCGGCGCGGAGTACACCAGCAGGCTGCTCACCGTCGGCATGACCGGGTTGGCCGTGGGCACGGTGATCGCGGTCGCCGCGGCCCCGCTGTTCACGGCGATCTACGTCGACAGCTCCACCGACAGCGCCAACCCGGGCCTGGTCACCGCGTTCGCCTACCTGCTGCTGCCGGAGATCCTGTTCTACGGCCTGTTCGCCCTGCTCTCGGCGATCCTGCAGGCCAAGCACGTGTTCGGCCCGACCGCGTGGGCGCCGGTGGTCAACAACGTGGTGATCCTGGCGACCCTGGTCACCTTCTGGCTGATGCCGGGCGACATCTCGCTCGACCCGGTGCGGATGGGCGACCCGAAGCTGCTGGTGCTCGGCCTCGGCACCACGCTGGGCATCGTCGTGCAGGCGGTGGTGCTGCTGCCCGCGCTGCGCCGCATCGGTTTCCGGTTCCGCTGGACCTGGGGCATCGATGCCAGGCTGCGCGAGTTCGGCGGCCTGGCGCTGTGGATCCTGGGCTACGTCGCGATCAGCCAGATCGGCATGGTCATCACCCAGCGGGTGCTCACCGCAGCCGCGAAGGGCGGCGTGACGATCTACTCCAACGCCTGGCTGCTGTTCCAACTCCCGTACGGGGTCATCGGCGTCTCGCTGCTGACCGCGATCCTGCCCAGGATGAGCAAGGCCGCCGCGGACGGCGACACCCAGCGGCTGGTCGACGACCTGTCCACCGGCAGCAGGCTCTCGGCGGTGATGCTGGTCCCGATCAGCGCAGTGCTGACGATCACCGGCGCCGCGCTCGGCGTCGCCCTGTTCGGCGCGGGCGAGGCGGGCATCGAGCAGTCGCAGCGGCTCGGGCACGCGCTGGCGTTCTCCGCGTTCGGCCTGCTGCCCTACGCGCTGGTGATGCTGCAACTGCGGGTCTTCTACGCGATGAAGGACGCCCGCACGCCGACGCTGATCATGGTCGTGATGACCGCGGTGAAGGTGCCGCTGCTCTACATGTGCGGCGCGCTGGTGGACGAGGACCAGGTCGTCATCGCGGTGCTGCTGGTCAACTCGCTGACCTTCGTGGTCGGCGCGGTGCTCGGCCAGATGTGGCTGTGGGTGCGGCTGGGGAACCTGCACAGCAAGAAGGTCGTCAAGGTGATCGCGGTCTGCGTACTGGCAGGCGCAGTGGGCGCGGCCGCGGCGTGGGGGTTGAGCGCGGTCGCGCTGCCCACGGTCGACTCGCTGACCACGGCGTGGGTGAACCTGCTCGTGCAGGGACCGGTGGCCTGCGTGGTGGCGTTCGGTGTGCTGGTCGCGCTCAAGGTTCCCGAGCTCAAGCCCGCGACGAGCCGAATCACCCGACTGGTGCGCAGGGGCTGACCCGCTCCGTCACCGGTGACCGGCCGGATTCCCGTAGGCTCGGAAACCGAGGCGGCAGGTGGAGAGAGTGGTGACGACGAGGCGGACCGAGTACCCCGTTGGCGAGGGAGCGGCTGGCAACCAGGCCAGACCGGGCTTCCTGGTCCCCGGCAGCGCGGTCGGCGACGGTCGGTACCGGTTGCTCGCGGAGTTCGGGCTCGACGAACGGGTCGACGCCCACCTCTGGCGGGCGCAGGACAACCAGCTCCGCCGCGACGTCGGCCTCACCCTGCTGGTGGGTGACCCGGCCAACGCGACCGCGGCTGGCGCGGCCCGCAAGATGCTGGAACGCACCATGCACGCCGCCCGCATCACCCACCCGGGGACCTCCCGGGTGCTCGACGTGCTCGGCCCCGGCAACGGCATCGCGCCGACCGAGGGCCTGCTGGGCATCGTGGTCGCGGACTGGTCGCAGGGCACCGACCTGGTGGACGTCATCGCCGAGCACCCGCTGCCGCCCTCGACCGCGGCCAGGCTGCTCGAGCCGCTGGCCGCCGCGGTGGAGCTGGCGCACCACTCGGGCATGGTGCTGGGCGTCGACCACCCGCAGCGGGTCCGGGTCACCCCGGACGGTGTGCTGCGGCTGTCGTTCCCCGGTCCGCTGCCCGAGGCGACGCTGCAGGACGACGTGCGCGGCCTCGGCGCCATCCTGTACCTGCTGCTCACCGGCCGGTGGCCGCTGCGCAACGCCCCCGGCCTGCCGCACGCCCCGCTGACCCCGGACGGCCAGGTCGTGCCGCCGCGCGCGCTGTTCCCGTACATCCCGTACGAGCTGTCCTCCGCCGCGGTCCGCAGCCTCACCGACGACGCGACCGGCGGCATCCGCACCAGCTCCGGCCTGCTGCGGGTGCTGGAGCGGGCGAGGCTCAACGAGGACGCGACGCAGAGCATCAGCGCGATCCCCGACGACACCGACGCCGAGGACGACGACGGCGCGCTGTGGACGACCAAGCGCCCGCACAACGACCGGGCCAAGCGGCGCAAGCTGGCCATCGGGGTCACCGCGCTCGCCGTGGCCACCGTGGGCGTGCTGGCCTGGCTGGGCATGCAGCTGATCAGCTTCTTCGGCGACGACAGCGCGGGCGCCGGTGGCCCGACCGTGGTCGCCTCCGCGCCGGGCAACGCCGAGAACAACCCCAAGCCGCCCAACCCCGGCGCGCCGATCCAGGCCGCAGGCGTGCAGGTTTACAACATCAAGGGCACCCCGGACAGCCCGCGCCGGGCCAACCGGGCCGCCGACGGCGACCCGAAGACCTCGTGGAAGACCGACAAGTACCAGCAGCCGTTCCCGGCGCTCAAGCCCGGCGTCGGGCTGATGGCCGCGTTCGCCGAGCCGGTGCCCTTCGCCGAGGTGGTGATCGACTCGCCCAGCTCGGGCACCGTGGTCGAGATCCGCACCGCGCCCTCGGAGAAGCCGGGCCTGGATGAGACCAAGGTGATCGGCCGGGCGACGTTGCAGCCGGGCCAGACCCGCCTGCAGCTCGACAGCGCCGAGCCCACCCAGCACCTGCTGATCTGGATCACCACCCTGGGCGAGGGCAACGTCTCCGAGATCACCGAGATCGGCTTCCTGCGCGCCCAGTAGCCACCCCGCGCGCCGGTCGGCACAACGCAGGTCTTGGCTGGCCCACCCGTGCGGCACGGTGGCGGGTCGGCGACCGCGCAGCGGTCGGCGAAACGCAGGTCTTGGCTGGTCCAAGTGCGGTTCGGCGGGTTGGCGACCGCCCTATACGCTGTCCGGGTGACTGCCTCCGCCAGCTCGGACGCCGACCTCATCGCGGCGCACGCCGCGGGAGACCAACACGCCTTCGCCGAACTGGTGCGCAGACACCGGGACCGGATGTGGGCGGTGGCGCTGCGGACGTTGCGCGATCCCGAGGAGGCGGCGGACGCGCTGCAGGAGGCGTTCATCTCCGCCTTCCGGGCCGCCGGGTCGTTCCGGGCCGAGTCGCAGGTCACCACCTGGTTGCACCGGATCGTGGTCAACGCCTGCCTGGACCGGGTGCGCCGCAAGCAGGCCCGCCCGACGGTGGCGCTGCCGGAGGCCGGACCGGGTGAACCGGTTACCCCGCGTGACGCGATGGCCGAGCGCGAGACCCGGCTCGTGGTGCAGACCGCGCTCTCCGAGTTGTCCGAGGAGCAACGGGTACCCATCCTCTTAGTGGACGTCGAGGGCTATTCGGTGGCCGAGACCGCCAAGCTGCTCGGCATCGCGGAGGGCACCGTCAAGTCCCGGTGCGCCCGGGGGCGGGCCAAGTTGGCCAAAGTTCTCGGACATCTGCGGAACCCCGATGCAGATGCGAACGTCCCAGGTGGCGCTGTCGCAGACGGGCGAGACGTGCCGCACAGGCGCCACTGGGAGGGACGATGACCGACGAGCATCGGGGCACAGGGGGCCCCGACGGGCCGCCATGGTCAGTCGACCTGTTGGCGGATCTGCACGCCGGTGTCCTCGACCCAGCGCGCAGCGCCCGGCTGTGGGCCCGGGTGAACGTCGACCCGGAGGCCAAGGCCGTCATCGACGCGCTCGACTCGGTCAAGGCGGGGTTGGGTGAACTCGCTGTAGCACCGGCGCCGCCGATGCCCGCGCACTTCGCCGCCCGGCTCGACGCCGCGCTCGACGGTGAGGCCAGGCGGGCCTTCGGCGGGGTCGCCGTGCAGGACCCGCCCCGACCGGGTGTCGCGCCGGTGCTCGACATGGCCGAGGCGCGCCGCAAGCGGGGCAGGCGCACCGCGTGGGGCGTCGGGTTGCTGACCGCGGCGGCGGCCGCCGTCGCCATCGGCTACGGGGTGCTGCCCAAGACCCAGGAGACCGGCGGGACCGCCGCGCCGGTGCCGTCCGCGCAGCTGTCCGACGAGGCGCCGCTCGCGGTGAGCAGGGGCAACGTCGGCGAGGTCGCCGGCAAGCTGACCACCGGCAAGACCAAGGACTACGGGCCGCTCAAGGACGAGGCGGGCCTGAAGAAGTGCCTGTCGAGCAACGGCTTCGACGCCAAGGTCGCGCCGCTCGGGGTCCGGCCGGTCACCTACGACGGCAAGGCCGCGGTGATGGCCGTGCTCCTGGTGTCGGGCGACAACGGGCGCCTGCAGGTCCTGGTCGTGCAGCCGGACTGCACCCAGCTGTTCAACGACAAGATCGGCCGCTGATCCCCGAGCCCGCCCCGGACGCCTGATTCCCGCGTCCGGGGCGGGCTTCGCACTGTTCAGGGCCGCTGTAGCGGAGCGGGTACGCCGCCGTGCGCGCCATCACCGCGCGGGGGTGGAACAACCGCCGCCTACGATCGCGTTGACACCAGTGTGACCGGGCGGCTCCGTCCGGCGAAGGTCAATGGAGGGCAGATGCCTGCGGAAGCGGACCAGATCCGAAACCTGATCATCGTCGGCTCCGGACCCGCGGGCTACACCGCGGCCGTCTACGCCGCGCGCGCCCAGCTCGAGCCGCTGGTGTTCGAGGGCTCCCAGTTCGGCGGCGCGCTGATGACCACCACCGAGGTGGAGAACTTCCCGGGGTTCCGCGACGGCATCATGGGCCCGGACCTGATGGAGCAGATGCGCGCCCAGGCCGGTCGCTTCGGCGCCGAGCTGCGCGCCGAGGACGTCGACACCCTCGAGCTCGACGGCCCGGTCAAGTACGTCGTCGCGCACGGCACCCGCTACGCCGCCAAGGCCGTGGTGCTGGCCATGGGTGCCGCGCCGCGCTACCTGAACGTGCCCGGCGAGCAGGAGCTGCTCGGCCGCGGCGTCTCCGCCTGCGCGACCTGCGACGGCTTCTTCTTCCGCGACCAGGACATCGCCGTCGTCGGCGGCGGTGACTCGGCGATGGAGGAGGCGCTGTTCCTCACCCGCTTCGGCAAGACGGTGACGATCATCCACCGGCGGGAGGACTTCCGCGCCTCGCGGATCATGCTGGAGCGGGCCAAGGCCAACGAGAAGATCCGCTGGCAGCTCAACTCCGCGGTCACCGAGGTGCTCGGCGACGGCAAGGTGCAGGGCCTGCGCCTGCGCGACACCGTCACCGGCGAGGAGTCGGTGCTCGACGTGTCCGGCTTCTTCGTCGCCATCGGCCACGACCCGCGCAGCCGGCTGGTCGCGGGCAAGGTCGCCATCGACGACGAGGGCTACGTGCTCACCGAGGGCCGCACGACCTACACCAACGTCGACGGCGTGTTCGCCGCCGGTGACCTGGTGGACCACACCTACCGGCAGGCCATCACCGCCGCCGGGTCCGGCTGCGCCGCCGCGATCGACGCCGAGCGCTGGCTGGCCGAGCACGGCACCGCCGAGGCGGAGGTCGCGCCCGAGCTGGTCGGCGGCGGCTACGCCCCCACGAACTGACCCCACCCCAACCCACCCCGAGGGAGCCACCCAGATGGGCGCCAACACCGTCACCGTGTCCGACAAGTCCTTCGTCGAGGACGTGCTGCAGAGCGACAAGCCGGTCATCGTCGACTTCTGGGCGACCTGGTGCGGCCCGTGCCGGATGGTCGCGCCGGTGCTCGAGGAGATCGCCGCCGAGTACTCGGAGAAGGTCACCGTCGCCAAGCTCGACATCGACGCCAACCCGGGCACCGCCCGCGACTACCAGGTCCTGTCCATCCCCACGCTGATCGTCTTCCAGGGCGGCCGCGCGGTGAAGACGATCGTCGGCGCCAAGCCCAAGTCGGCGTTGGTGAAGGACCTCGAGGATTACCTCGGCTGAGCAGGCAACCCGGAACCGGGGTCCGTGCGTCTCGTTAGGCGACACCGGGCCCCGGTTTTCGCGTGGTGGGGCGACCCGCCCGCCATCCCAGCGGGGGAACCGAACACCGGCAAGGCACAATGGGTGACCTGTCGGGTCGCGCACCGGTCACCCGGTGCCCAAGACGAGAGCGAGGGTGCATGCGGGTACTGCGCCGCGGCGACGAGGGACCGGCCGTTGCCGAAGTTCGGTCCACGCTGGCGGCGTTGGGCCTGTTGCCCCCGGTCAACGGGGTCACCGACCAGTTCGACCACGCCGTCGAGCACGCCGTCCGGGCGTTCCAGCAGCACCGCGGCCTGATCACCGACGGCCTCATCGGCCCGGCGACCTACCGCGCGCTGCGTGACGCCACCTACCAGCTCGGCGGTCGCCCGCTGGCGTACCTGGTCTCCGCCCCGATCACCGGCGACGACGTGGCCACCCTGCAGGAGCGGCTGCTCGAGCTCGGCTACGACGCGGGCCGGGCGAACGGGGTGTTCGGCGCCCAGACCGAGGCCGCCCTCCGCAACTTCCAGCGCGACTACGGCCTGACCGTGGACGGCATCTGCGGCCCGGAGACCATCCGCGCCCTGCGCCAGCTCTCGCCGCGCGCCCGCGGTGGCCGCCCGGTGCTGCTGCGCGAGCAGGAGCGCGTCCGCCGGTCCGGGCCGCGGCTCACCGGCAAGCGCATCGTCATCGACCCCGGTCACGGCGCCCACGACACCGGGGTGTCGGTGGACGGCGTCAACGAGTCGGAGCTGATGTGGGACCTGGCCCGCCGGTTGGAGGGCCGCATGGTCGCCACCGGCATGGAGGCGCTGCTCTCCCGCGGTCCCGACCAGTGCCCGGACGAGTCGGCCCGCGCCCAGTTCGCCAACGAGGCGGGCGCCGACCTGGTGCTCTCGCTGCACTCGGACGCCAACGCCTCGCCGCTGGCCCAGGGCCTGGCCTGCTTCCACTTCGGGTCCGGCAACGGCACCGCGACCTCCACGCTCGGCGAGGCCATGGCCGGGCTGATCCAGCGCGAGCTGACCAAGCGCACCGGCTTGCGCGACTGCGGCACCCACCCGAAGACCTGGGAGCTGCTCCGGCTGACCCGCTGCCCGGCGGTCCGCATCGAGATCGGGTACCTCAGCAACACCGAGGACCGCACCCGGCTCACCGACCCGGCCTTCCGCGATGTCGTCGCCGAGGGCATCGTCGTGGCCGTGAAGCGCCTCTACCTGCTCGGCGAGAACGACCAGCCCACGGGCAGCTTCACCTTCGCCGACGTCCTCGCGCACGAACTCGCCAAGGCCGAGTAGCGCAAACGCTTTCCCCCAGGTCACACCCTGTGCCGCCCACCCCAGGTGGGCGGCACAGGCGCGTTCAGGGCGAGCGCTGCAGGACCGGCGACGCGGTGCTGATGGAGACGGTGCCCAGGAGCCGTTCGAGGGCGGCCTCGACGTCTTCCTTCCAGGTGATGCCGGTGCGCAGTTCCAGGCGCAGGCGGGGCCACCGGGGGTGCGGGCGGACCGTCTTGAAGCCGACGCTGGTGAGGAAGTCGGCCGGGACGACGCAGGAGTGCTCCTCGTCCGGGCGGGCGTCACCGAAGGCCTCCACGGCGCGCACGCCGCGGCGGGTGAGGTCCTTGACCACGGCCTGCACCAGCATCCGGCCGAGCCCGCCGCCGCGGAACTCGGGCAGCACGTGGAAGCCGGTGAGCACCACCGCGTCCGGGCTGATCGGCGAGGTCGGGAACGCCGAGGCGCGGGGGACCGCGTTGGGCGGGGCGTAGAGGACGAACCCGACCGGGAGCTTGTCGCTGTAGACGACCCGGCCGCAGGAACCCCAGTCGAGCAGGACGCTGGAGACCCAGGCCTCCTTCTCGAGCTCGGTGGTGCCGAACTCCTCCGCCTGCTCCTTGAGGTGCGGCGCGAGTTCCCAGTAGACACAGCCCCGGCAGTGCTTGGGGAGGTGCTCCAGGTTGTCCAGCGTGACGCCGACGACGCGTCGCGACACCCCAACCTCCCGTGCTCGCGGAGACTTCTCGCGCGCCCGCAGGGAGGACGCCGATTGACCCGACCCAGAATAGGGCGATGTGACCTGCGTCGGAACCGCAGGGCGCAATCTCAGGGGTAAGTCACTCCTCTGGTTACACTGTTTTCGCTGGACCACCCCCTGGGAGCCACCCATGAGCACCTCCGGACCGTCGCCCGATCGGCTGGGCGCCCGCAGTCTCGACCCGCACCTCGGCCGGTACGCGGCCCGTGCGGAGGGCATGACGGCATCCGAGGTCCGAGCACTCTTCGCGGTGGCCAGCCGCCCCGAGGTGGTGTCGCTCGCCGGGGGCATGCCGAACCTGGCCGCGCTGCCGCTGGACTTCCTCGCCGACCAGATCTCCTCGATCGTCGCCGACGACGGCCTGGTCGCGCTGCAGTACGGCTCCGCGCACGGCGTCCCGGTGCTGCGCGAGCAGATCTGCGAGGTCATGGCCCTGGAGGGGGTCACCGGCCACCCGGACGACCTGGTGGTGACGGTCGGCTCGCAGATGGCCCTCGACCTGGTGACCCGGATCTTCATCGACCCCGGCGACATCGTGCTCGCCGAGGGCCCGTCCTACGTGGGCGCGCTGGGCACCTTCGCGTCCTACCAGGCCGATGTGCGGCACGTGGTGATGGACGAGCACGGCCTGGTCCCCGAGGCGCTGCGGGCCGCGCTGACCGCCGCCGCGCAGGCGAACCGGCGGGTCAAGTTCCTCTACACGATCCCGAACTTCAACAACCCCGCAGGCGTGACCCTCGCGGTGTCGCGGCGGGCCGAGGTGCTCGACATCTGCGCCCGGCACGACGTGCTGGTCATCGAGGACAACCCGTACGGCCTGCTCGGCTTCGACGGCCAGGTCTACCCGGCGCTGCGGTCGATGGACTCCGACAACGTGATCTACCTCGGCTCGTTCTCCAAGACCTTCGCCTCCGGCCTGCGGGTCGGCTGGGCGCTGGCGCCGCACGCGGTGCGGGAGAAGCTGGTGCTCGCCGCGGAGTCGGCCGCGCTGTGCGCGCCAACGCTCAACCAGCTGGTCGTGTCGCGCTACCTGGCCACCCACGACTGGAAGGGCCAGATCAAGTCGTTCCAGACCATGTACCGCGACCGCAGGGACGCGCTGCTGGCCGGGCTGGAGCAGCACATGCCCGCCGGGTGCACCTGGACGAGACCCGATGGTGGGTTCTTCGTCTGGCTGACCGTCCCCGAAGGGGTGGACACCAAGGCGATGCAGCCACGCGCGGTCACCGCCCGGGTCGCCTACGTGCCCGGCACCGGCTTCTACGCCGACGGGTTCGGCAGCAGGCAGATGCGGCTGTCGTTCTGCTACCCGCCGCCGGAGCGGATCACCGAGGGCGTGCGCAGGCTGGCCGGGGTGCTCGCCGACGAGCTGGACCTGCTGCACACCTTCGGCCCGACCGCGAGCCGGTCGCTGTCCGGCCCGCAGACCCCGGCACCCGACACCGCCTGAACCGCAAGGACCCCTACCACTCGCGCGTGTACCTTCGGGGCCGCCGCGAGTCCGCTGTGCCGCCACAAGGGAGATCACCGTGTCCGACCGCTGGGTTGCCGTCCTCGCCGGGGGCTTGTCGCACGAGCGCGACGTCTCCCTGCGCTCCGGGCGGCGGGTGTCGGCGGCGCTGCGCCACGCCGGGCTGGCGGTGGAGGAGTGGGACGCCGACGCGGGCCTGCTGCCCAAGCTGCGCGAGCACCGGCCGGACGCGGTGGTGATCGCGCTGCACGGCGGTGAGGGCGAGAACGGCTCCATCCAGACGATCCTGGAGCTGCTGGACATCCCGTACGTGGGCACGGACGCCGGGTCGTGCAGGCGGGCGTGGGACAAGCCGACCGCGAAGTCCGAGCTGCGCCGGGCCGGGATCCTGACCCCGGACTGGGTGGTGCTGCCGCAGAGCGCGTTCCGCGAGCTGGGGGCGCAGCCGGTGCTGGACGCCATGGTGCAGCGGTTGGGCCTGCCGATGATGTTGAAGCCGGACCAGGGCGGGTCGGCGCTGGGCGCGCAGGTCGTGCGCGCAGCCGCGGAGCTGCCGACCGCGATGGTCGGGTCGCTGGCCTACAGCGACGCCGTGCTGGCCGAGGCGTTCATCGACGGCGTGGAGGTCGCCGTCACCGTGGTGGAGGGGCCGGGGGGACCGGAGGCGCTGCCCGCCGTGGAGATCGCGCCCGCGTCCGGCGTCTACGACTACACCGCGCGCTACACCGCCGGGCTGACGACCTTCCACACGCCCGCGCGGCTCGACGACGCCACCGCGGCGAAGGTGGCGGAGCTCGCCGTGTCCGCGCACGAGCTGCTCGGTCTGCGCGACGTGTCGCGGACCGACGCGGTGGTGAGCTCGACCGGCGAGGTCTACTTCATCGAGGTGAACCTGTCGCCCGGGCTGACCGAGACCTCGCTGCTGCCGATGGCGGCGGAGGCGGCGGGCCGCTCACTCGGCGCGATCTACGCCGGGTTGGTCGACCGCGCCATCAACCGCTGACAGCACCGGTTTCGGCAACCGTCACCGTGACGTATCGCCCTGGTGTGGTTCCCTGCGGCGATTTCATGCCTGATTTATCCCATTTTCCGCCATCATGGCGACGATCCGCTCGAGGTCGTCGACCGAGCCGAACTCGACCACGATCCGGCCCTTGCGCTTGCCCAACTCCACCTTGACCCGGGTGTCGAACCGGTCCGAGAGCCGGTTGGCGACGTCCTGGAGCCCCGGCGCGTGGATCGGCTTGCGCGGCGCGGGCTTGGGCCGGGCCGGGGGAGCGCCCTTGGCGAGGGTGACCGCTTCCTCGGTCGCCCGCACCGACAGCCCCTCGGCCACGATCCTGGTCGCCAGCTCTTCCTGACTGCCCGGGTCCTCGAGCCCGAGCAGCGCCCGGGCGTGCCCGGCGGAGAGCACGCCCGCGGCGACCCGGCGCTGCACCGGCAGCGGGAGCCGCAGCAGCCGGATCGTGTTGGTGATGACCGGCCTGCTGCGCCCGATCCGGCTCGCCAGCTCCTCGTGCGTCACCGCGAACTCGTCCAGCAGCTGCTGGTACGCGGCCGCCTCCTCCAGCGGGTTGAGCTGCACCCGGTGGATGTTCTCCAGCAGCGCGTCGCGCAGCATCGCGTCGTCGGCGGTCTGCCGGACGATCGCCGGGATCCGGTCCAGCCCGGCCCGCTGCGAGGCGCGCAGCCTGCGCTCGCCCATGACGAGCTCGTAGCTGTCCGCGCCGAGCTCCCGGACCACGATCGGCTGCATGAGGCCGAACTCGCGGATCGAGTGCTCCAGCTCGGTCAGCGCCTCCTCGTCGAAGGCCTGCCGCGGCTGCTTGGGGTTCGCCGTGATCGCGGCGGTCGGGATCTCCCGGTACACCGCGCCCGCCACCACCTCGGGTGCGGGCGCGGTGTCGACGGACTCGCCGTTGCGCGCCGCCGGGCTGGGCAGCTTCAGCCCACCGGTGGGTGCGCCGGTCGGTGGGCCCTGCGGGATGAGGGCGGCCAAGCCGCGCCCCAACCCGCCCTTGCGTCCGGCCGGTCCACTCATCGCGGCGCCTCCGCTCCTCGTTCGGCAACTTCACGGGCGGCGTCCAGGTAGCTCATGGCGCCGCGGGAACCGGGATCGTAAGCGAGGACCGACTGCCCGTACCCCGGCGCCTCGGAGACCTTGACGCTGCGCGGGATGACGGTGGTCAGCACCGTGCTGCCGAAGTGGTGCCGGACCTCGTTGGTCACCTGGTCGGCGAGCTTGGTCCGGCCGTCGTACATGGTGAGCAGGATCGTGGAGACGGTCAGCGAGCGGTTCAGGTGCGCCTGCACCAGCTCGATGTTGCGCAGCAGCTGGCTCAGCCCCTCCAGCGCGTAGTACTCGCACTGGATCGGGATCAGCACCTCCTGCGCGGCGACCATCGCGTTGACCGTCAGCAGGCCGAGCGAAGGCGGGCAGTCGATGAACACGTAGTCCGGGTCGAGCATGTCCAGCGCCTCGTCGGACAGCGCCTCCTTGAGCCGGGACTCCCGGGACGCCATCGACACCAGCTCGATCTCGGCACCGGCGAGGTCGATGGTGGCGGGCACGCAGTAGAGCCGGTCGGACTGGTCGCTCATCTGCGCGGCCTCGGCCAGGCTCACCTCGCCGAGCAGCACCTCGTAGACCGAGGGGGTGCCGGAGCGGTGCTCGACGCCGAGCGCGGTGCTGGCGTTGCCCTGCGGGTCCAGGTCGATGACGAGCACCCGCAGCCCGTGCAGCGCCAGCCCGGCGGCCAGGTTCACCGCCGAGGTCGTCTTGCCGACGCCGCCCTTCTGGTTGGCGACGGTGATGACCCGGCGGTGGGTGGGGCGGGGGAACATCTTGTCGGGGTGCTTCACCCGGGTGGCCCGGGCGGCTTCCTCCGCTATCGGGGTCCACCCGGCGACCGAGGCGGGGGAGGGCTGGGTCATCGTCAGCGCACCTCCCCGGCGGCTCCGGTGTTCGCCGCCTGTTTCACGTGGAACATCCTTGCTCCGATCTCAGCCTCGGTGTGCACCCTGATCCTTCCTCGCCCGACGGCCCGACCCGGCCGTGGACTGCACGCGTTCGATGAGCACCACGGTCGTCGGCACGTCGAGCACCTCGGCACCGCAGCTCTCGACCCTCGGCGCACCGCCCCCCACAGCGGCGACCTCGGCCCGGTCCCGGTCCACTTCCTCCGCGGCGCTCGCGCCCTTGAGGGCGACCAGCAGGCCACCCTGCCGGAGCAGCGGGAGACACCAACCGGCGAGCTTGGCCAGCGGGGCGACCGCCCGGGCGGTGACCACCTCCGCCCCGGACACCCGTGACCTGATCCCCGGCTCCTCGGCCCGACCGCGCAGAACGGTCACCGAGGACAGGGCAAGAGTCTCCACGACCTCGTCGAGCCACGCCACCCGCCGCGCCATCGGTTCGACCAGCGTCACCCGGAGGTCGGGCCGGGCGATGGCCAGTGGCACGCCGGGCAGGCCCGCCCCCGATCCGATGTCGACCACGGTGGCCCCTTGCGGGATGACCTCCTGGATCACCGCGGAGTTGAGGAGGTGCCGGTCCCAGAGCCGGTCCACCTCCCGTGGTCCGATCAGGCCGCGCTCGACGCCGTGCTCGGTGAGCAGCCGGGCGAACCGGTCAGCCACCTCGACCCTGTCGCCGAACACGTCCACTGCGACTGGCGGCTGCTCTGCTCCGGTCATACCCCATCCGATGTTCCACGTGAAACCATGCTCGACCCGATTGTCCCTGACGCCACCCACCGGAGCACCGGTGGCCCGTCCTGTTTCACGTGAAACAGCCAGGCACGAAAAACGCGGCCCACCGGAGTCCGGCGGGCCGCGTCGAGGAGTGCGGGTACTGAGGAGTGCGGTACTACTGGGGGAAGACCACCACGCGGCGGCGGGGGTCCTCGCCCTCGCTCTCGCTGTGCACGCCCTTGATGGTGGCGACCGCGTCGTGCACGACCTTGCGCTCGAACGGGGTCATCGGCTGGAGCCGGACCCGCTCGCCGCTGGAGACGACCTTCTGCGCGGTGGCCCGGCCGAGGTCGGCCAGCTCCTCCCGGCGGTCGGCGCGCCAGCCCGCGATGTCGAGCATCAGCCTGCTGCGGTTACCGGTCTCCTGCTGCACCGCCAGCCGGGTCAGCTCCTGGAGGGACTCGAGGACGTTGCCGCGGGGACCGACCAGCTTCTCCAGGTCCTCGCTGCCGTCGATGCTGATGACCGCGCGGCCCGCCTCCACGTCGAGGTCGATGTCGCCGTCGTAGTCGAGGATGTCGAGCAGCTGCTCCAGGTAGTCACCCGCGATGTCGCCTTCCTGGACCAGCAGCTCCTCGGTCGAACTAGTGGCGGCACCCTCCGCCGCAGCACCACCGTCGGCGATCTTCTCCGCCGCCTGCACCGTCTCCGGCACGGTTCACTCCTCTCCAGGCCGAGGCCCGCCTCAGCGGTTCTTGCGACCTGACTTCTTGCTACGGGATCGGTCCGAGATCAGACCGGGAATCTGGGTGCCGCCCTTGTCGCCGTCCGCGGCTGCCTGGGTCGGCTTCGCGGTGTCGGGCTTGGCCTCGGTGGCGGCCTCGGGCGCGCCGTCCTCGGAGGTGGCCGGGGCGGTGGGGGTGACCGGCCGCTTGCGGGGCTGGGTCGGCTTCTGACCGGGCTTGGGCGCGGCGGCGGCGCGCTTCTCCTGCGCGACGGCCTTCTTGGTGGCTTCCTCGGCGTCGATCTTCTTGTAGACGAAGCGCTGCTGCCAGAGCGTCCAGCCGTTGTTCGACAGCCAGTACATGATCAGGCCGATGGGGAAGAAGAAGCCGCCGACGAGCACACCGAGCGGGAAGACGTAGAGCGTCAGCTTGTTCATCATCGCGGTCTGCGTGGTGGCCGCGTCCGGGTTCTGCCGGGACACCGAGTGCCGCGCGGTCAGGTGGGTCAGCGCGCTGGCGAGCAGCATCAGCGGGATGGCGACCAGGACGACGGTGGTCCGGTCGACGCCGAACTTGGCCAGCTCGGTGGCGGGCTGGGTGATCCAGTTGCTCAGCCGGGCACCGAACAGGTCGGCGTCGATGTAGGACGAGACGCCGCGCTCGTCGAAGAAGTAGTTCTCGGTCTTGCCCGGCTTGAACTCGCGCAGCACGTGGAACAGGCCGATGAACACCGGGATCTGCAGCAGCATCGGCAGGCAGCCGCCCAGGGGGCTGACCCCGTGCTCGGCCTGGAGCTTCTGCATCTCCTGGGCCTGCTTCTGCCGGTCGTTGGCGTACTTCTTCTGCAGCTTCTTGATCTCGGGCGCGAACTCCTGCATCTTGCGCATGGAGCGGACCTGCTTGACCGTGGGCTTGAACATGATCGCCCGCAGCGTGAAGACCAGGAAGACGATGCTCAGCGCCCAGGCGATCGCGCTCGATTCACCGAACACGTGTCCGAACACCCAGTGCCAACACCACATGATGAAGGACACCGGGTAGTAGATGAAATCGAGCACAGGACTACTCCTCGGCGACTGTCTGCTCAACCGGGCTCGGCCCGGACTCGGTCTCGGTTCTCCTCGGCGGCACCGGGTCGAGGCCACCGGGGTGCCATGGGCCGCAGCGGAGTAAGCGGCGCGCGGCGAGCCAGGACCCGCGCAGCGCGCCGTGCACGGTCAGCGCCTCGACGGCGTAGGCGCTGCAGCTGGGGTGGAAGCGGCAGGCGGGCGGGAGCACCGGGGAGATCCAGCGCCGGTAGACCCGCACCGGGACGAGCAGCACCCTGGCCACCGGTCCCGGGCGCGCGGCGGCAGCGCGGTCGTCCACCGCAGTCGCTCCACTCACGCCCCACCGCCATCGTCGGCATTGCTCGGTACGGCCAGCCGCAGCCTGCGGATCGCGGCGTCGAAGTCCTGGCCCAGTTCCGCGCTCGTCGCCGCTGCCGCAGGGGACAGGGCACGCACGACCAACGCACTGCCCGCGGGCAGAGTTCCGATCCGCGCGCCCACCACGTGCCGCAACCTGCGCGCCACCCGGTGCCGCACGACCGAGTTGCCCACGGCCTTACTCACGACGAAACCGACCCTCGGCGCCGTGGTGGTGCTCGGCGCCGACGGGTCGGCTTCGTGGGGTTCTGTTGCTGCCCCGGCCGTGATGGCGTGCACCACGAGCCTCGGCCGACCGGCGCGCCGCCCGCGCCTGGTCACCAGCCGGAAGTCCGCGCTGTTGGTCAGCCTGCAGGCCGCGGGGAGCACGGCGACCGACTGGGGTCAGGCCGACAGCTTGTCGCGGCCCCGGCGGCGGCGGGCGGCGATGATGGCGCGGCCCGCGCGGGTCCGCATGCGCAGGCGGAAACCGTGCGTCTTGGCGCGGCGACGGTTGTTCGGCTGGAAGGTGCGCTTGCTCACGGCTCGTTCTCCCGGTACTCATCAGCTCTAGCAGGTCTGCCCGCCCCCGGCCGGTCGGTGGCCGAGGACTGAAGGTCGCCGCGCGCGGGGCACACGGAACTCACCCGCCGCAAGCGGGAGACCAGTTGAGAGTACGCACCGACCCGGGCAGGCATCAAACCGGGGGTCGTCGGATGGGCTCCGACCTGGGCGGTGGTCGTATCTTGTGGCCACCGACATCCGTTGTTACCGTGCGGGCTCCTGGTCGGCCGCGCCGGGGGTTGGGAGCCCTGCCGCGCCGCTGCCACCGGGCCACTGAGTACCTTTGACCCCCCGGCACGGGTGTCCCCTGGGTCCGCCGTACCTTTCGTGCACAGTTGTGGACAACCCTGTGGATGCCCGTTTGACGGCGGTCACGCGCCGGGACCAGCCTTACCGCCAATGCCGACGAGGGGAGGGGAGCAGGCGCCGATGTCGGAGCACCAGATGAATCTCGGGGTGGTCTGGGAGCAGGTCGTCCGCGAGCTGTCCGCGGGCACCCTGTCCCCGTCGCAGCGGGCGTGGATGCGGATGACCAGGCCGATCGGCCTGCTCGACGGGACCGCCCTGCTCTCGGCGCCGAGCGACTTCGCCAAGGAGGCGATCGAGCGCGCGCTGCGCGAGCCGATCACCAACGCCCTGTCCCGCCGGTTGGGCCGGGTGGTGTCGCTGGCGGTGAAGGTCGACGCCGCGCCCACCGCGCCGAGCGCCTCCGCCGCGCCGCCCCAGGTGGTGACCGCGCCGGTCGTGTCGCCGTCCCCGGTGGTCACCGCCGAGGTCGACGGCGACACGCTGACCATCCCGGCCGCCGACGTCGCCGCGCTCGACGCGCAGAGCGACACGTTCGACCCGCCGAACGGCTTCGGCTCCCCGCACGGGTTCGACCCGGCGCACGGGTACGAGTCCCCGCACGGCGACAACTCGTTCCACAACGACACCGACGACGACGGCGAGGAGGTGGACGAGGAGGGCGACGCGCTCGCCACCGTCCACGAGATCTGGCCGACCTTCACCGGTCAGCCCCCGGCCAGCGGGCAGCCGTTCACCGCGCCCGCGCAGCCGCAGACCTCCAAGACCAGGCTCAACGAGAAGTACACGTTCGACACCTTCGTCATCGGCGCGTCGAACCGCTTCGCCCACGCCGCGTCGGTCGCGGTGGCCGAGGCCCCCGCGCGGGCGTACAACCCGCTGTTCATCTGGGGCGAGTCCGGCCTGGGCAAGACCCACCTGCTGCACGCGGTCGGGCACTACGCCCAGCGGCTGTTCCCGGGGATGCGGGTGCGGTACGTCTCGACCGAGGAGTTCACCAACGACTTCATCAACTCGCTGCGCGACGACCGGAAGGTGGCCTTCCAGCGCCGCTACCGCGACATCGACGTGCTGCTGGTGGACGACATCCAGTTCCTGGAAGGCAAGGAAGGCACCCAGGAGGAGTTCTTCCACACCTTCAACACGCTGCACAACGCGAACAAGCAGATCGTGGTCTCCTCCGACCGGCCGCCCAAGCGGCTCGAGACGCTGGAGGACCGGCTGCGCACCCGGTTCGAGTGGGGCCTGATCACCGACATCCAGCCGCCCGAGCTGGAGACCCGGATCGCGATCCTGCGCAAGAAGGCCGCCCAGGACCGGTTGGCCGCCCCGGCCGAGGTGCTGGAGTTCATCGCGGCCAGGGTCGAGGCGAACATCCGTGAGCTCGAGGGCGCGCTGATCCGGGTGACCGCGTTCGCCTCGCTCAACCGCCAGCCGGTCGACGTCGGCCTGGCCGAGATCGTGCTGCGCGACCTGATCCCCGACTCGCAGGCGCCGGAGATCAGCGCCCCGACGATCATGGCCGTGACCGCGGAGTACTTCGGCGTCTCGATCGACGACCTGTGCGGCCCCGGCAAGACGAAAGCGCTTGCGCAAGCCAGGCAGATCTCGATGTACCTGTGCCGCGAGCTCACCGACCTGTCGCTGCCCAAGATCGGCCAGACCTTCGGCGGCCGCGACCACACCACGGTCATGCACGCGGACAAGAAGATCCGCAAGGAGATGGCCGAGCGCAGGCGCATCTACGACCAGGTGCAGGAGCTGACCTCCCGCATCAAGCAGCGCGCCCGCGCCTGACCCGCACGCGGCGCCTCCCGCACGCGGCGCCTCCCGCACG
>NZ_FOGI01000019.1:0-12992 GCF_900111175.1 Actinokineospora terrae | reverse complement strand
CCCGCACGCGGCGCCTCCCGCACGCGGCGCCTCCCGCACGGCGGACCACGCGCCGGGCAGGTGTGTGCGACCGCCTCGCCGGCCTCGGTCATGGCGATCTGCGAGCGCGACACCACGACCGCCCCTGTGGGGGCGAGGTCGAGTAGGTCCGGCACCGCCTCTCAGCGGTCGGTCGCCTGCTGAGCTCTGCCCGGGTGCTGCCCTGCCCGTTTCCCGCCAGTGTGTCCGCGGCCGGGAGCGCTCACCCGGGTCCAGGCGCGGTCAGACCCGACCGCGGGTGGTCGGTCATCGCGTTCGCGCTGTCGCACCTCTTTATTGCGGCGGCGTCGGACTGCCCACCGGGGCAATAAAGAGCGCCGGGTGGCGACTTCCGGAGGGGCAGGACACCGGGGCCGCCGGTCGTCCGCCGCGCGGGTGTTGACCGCGCGCGTCCACCTCGACTCGTGGAGTGAGCGCCCGGCGCAGTAGGTTCGTCGCGGCCGTGTGTCTCCGGCCGCCCGAACGCCGCCGGTTCGGTCTCGCAGGGGCAGCACCCCCACCCATCCCCAGGCGCAGAAAAGTTCGGCCGCCCGGCCCGCGTCGCACTCTTTATTGCGGCGGTGGACTGCCCGCCGCACCGCCGTCGACGGCGCCGGATCGCCGCGCGCGGCGGGGTGTCGACCGGGTCGAACCCGGGTCGGATCTCAGCCGGAACCGCCGGATCCCGGGTTTTCTGCGGCTGTGCAGGCTCCGTCCACACCGCCAGAAACATCACGAACGGGCGAACCCAGGTGGCCTGCGTCACCGAAAACCGTGGATAGACCTGTGCACAACCCTGTGGGCAGTCCACGCGCCCCCTGGGGGCTACTCGGCCCACATCTGGGGACGGTTCTGTGGACAACTTGGCCGATCTGTGGACCAAACGGGTGAGCCTGCAAACCATCCACCGACGGCCCGATCTGTCCACCGATCGATGCCCCTGGTTCTCCACAGCCCGCCGCGCGGTGTGACCTGCGCGGACCACGGTCATCCACACAATCCACAGGACTTACTACTACTGCTGTTTCTTCTCTCTTCCAGATGAACAAAAAAGAAGAAACAGGGGATGGCCGAAGTTGGGGACAGCGGCCTCCCGCGGTGCCGCCGGGGAGGGCCGGGACCGACCCGCCCCGGATGACGGGTCCCCGCCACACGCTCTACGGTTGGGCCCTACAGCGTGGACAGCTCGACGGCGCGGCCTGGCACGACACGGTGCGGCGCGGTGGTCGGGCCTGGAAAGGACTCCCATGAAGATCCGCGTCGAGCGCGACGGCCTTGCCGACGCCGTCGCCTGGGTCGCGCGCAGCCTCCCGTCCCGGCCCCCTGTCCCCGTCCTGGGCGGGGTGCTGCTGGACGCGGGCTCCGCCGAAGGCACCGACGGCCTGACCGTGTCCGGTTTCGACTACGAGGTCTCCGCGACGGTCAAGGTCCCGGCCACGGTCGCCGACGGCGGCCGCACCCTGGTCTCCGGCAGGCTGCTGGCCGACATCACCAAGTCGCTGCCGAACCAGCCGGTCGAGATCTCGGTCGACGGCTCCCGGGTCGCGATCACCTGCGGCAGCGCGAAGTTCAGCCTCCCGACCATGCCGGTGGACGACTACCCGGCGCTGCCGACGATGCCGCAGCACGCGGGTGAGTTGCAGGGCGAGGTCTTCGGCCAGGCGGTCAGTCAGGTCGCGGTCGCGGCGGGCAAGGACGACACCCTGCCGATGCTGACCGGTGTCCGGGTGGAGATCGCGGGGGACAAGCTGACCCTCGTGGCCACCGACCGGTTCCGGCTCGCGATGCGCGAGTTCGAGTGGAAGCCCTCCGGCGACGTGGAGGACGCGGCGGTGCTGGTGCCCGCGCGGACCCTCGCCGAGGCGGCCAAGGCGCTGGGCAGTTCCGGGCGCACGGTGGAGTTGGCGCTGTCTCCCGGCGATGGGCTGTTGGGCCTGTCGGGTTCGGGTAGGCGCACCACCAGCCGACTGCTCGACGCGGAGTTCCCGAGGTACCGCCAACTGCTGCCGAGTGAGCAGACCTCGAACGCGGTCATCAGCGTCCCGCCGTTGGTCGAGGCGATCAAGCGCGTGTCGCTGGTCGCCGAGCGCGGCACCCAGGTCCGGCTCGAGTTCGACGACGGCCTGTTGCGGTTGTCCGCCGGTGGCGACGACGAGGGGAGCGCGGAGGAGGAGTTGCAGGTCGACTTCACCGGCGACCCGGTCACCATCGCGTTCAACCCGGGCTATCTGCAGGACGGGCTCGCCGCGCTGCACAACGACCGCGCCGAGTTGTCGTTCACCACGCCCAACCGCCCGGCACTGATCAAGCCGGTCGGCGATGATGGCGTCATCCCGGGGTACCTCTACCTGCTCATGCCGGTTCGTCTCCCGGGCTGATCGCGAGAAGCCAGAGCGAGAGGAAGAACCGTGCAGCTGGGACTCGTCGGCCTGGGCAAGATGGGCTTCAACATGCGCGAGCGGGTGCGCGCGGCAGGCCACGAAGTGGTCGGCTACGACCGCAACGCGCAGGTCAGCGACAGCGCGTCGCTGGCGGACCTGGTCGGCAAGCTCGCCGCCCCCCGGGTCGTGTGGGTGATGGTGCCCGCGGGGGAACCGACCAGGCAGACCGTCGCCGAGCTCGGCGAGCTGCTCGCCGAGGGCGACCTGGTCATCGACGGCGGCAACTCGCGCTACACCGATGACAAGGTCAACGCGGACCTGCTGGCGCGCAAGGGTGTCGGCTACCTCGACGTCGGCGTGTCCGGCGGGGTGTGGGGCAAGGAGAACGGCTACGGCCTGATGGTCGGCGGCGACGCGGAGCACGTCGAGCGCGCCCTGCCGATCTTCGACGCGCTGCGCCCGGAGGGTCCGCGCGAGGAGGGCTTCGCCCACGCTGGCGAGGTCGGTGCGGGCCACTACGCGAAGATGGTGCACAACGGCATCGAGTACGGGCTGATGCAGGCCTACGCGGAGGGCTTCGAGCTGCTCGACGCCGCCAGCGAGGTCACCGACGTGCCCGCGGTGCTCAAGGCGTGGACCAGGGGGACGGTCGTCCGGTCCTGGCTGCTCGACCTGCTGGTCAAGGCGCTGGAGGAGGACCCGGGCCTGGCCAAGATCACCGGGTACGTCGAGGACTCCGGCGAGGGCAGGTGGACCGTCGAGGAGGCGATCAACCACTCGGTGCCCGCGCCGGTCATCTCCGCGGCGCTGTTCGCCAGGTTCGCCTCGCGGCAGACCGACTCCCCGGCGATGAAGGCGGTCGCCGCGCTGCGCAACCAGTTCGGTGGGCACGCCGTGCACAAGGCGGGACCCACCTCCGGGTCCGGCGACGTGAGCTAGTGCGGGTAAGGCACTTACAGGTCAGCGACTTCCGGTCGTGGCAGCACGCGGACCTGGATCTCGACGCAGGCGCCTCGGTGCTGGTCGGCGCGAACGGGCAGGGCAAGACGAACCTGGTCGAGGCGATCGGGTACGTCGCCACGCTGGGCTCGCACCGGGTCGCGTCCGACCAGCCGCTGGTCCGGCACGGGTGCGCGCGGGCAATCATCCGCGCGGCGGTGGTCAACGACGGCCGCGAGCTGACGGTCGAACTGGAGATCACGCCGGGCAAGGCGAACCGGGCGCGGATCAACCGCGGCCCGGTTCCCCGCACGCGCGACGTGCTCGGGATCTTGCGCACAGTGTTGTTCGCGCCGGAAGACCTGGCGCTGGTCCGGGGCGATCCAGGTGAGCGGCGCCGGTTCCTCGACGACCTGTTGGTGTTGCGCGCGCCCCGGTACGCCGGGGTGCGCGCCGACTACGAGAAGGTGCTGCGCCAACGCAACGCACTCCTTAAGAGCGCGGCTTCGAACCGGCGCGCGCGGCGGGCCGACCCGGAGGCAGTGTCAACGCTCGACGTGTGGGACAACCACCTCGCGGTGCACGGCGCCCAGTTGCTCGCGGCACGACTAGATCTGGTCGCCGACCTCGCGCCCCGGGTGGCGGCCGCGTACGCCGGGGTCGCGCCGGAGTCTCGTCCGGCGTACATCGCGTACCGCTCACAGATAGAAGAGACGCTGCCCCCCGGCTACGGCAAGCCTGACGGGGAGCGCGCGGACATAGAGGTGGTGACCGACGCGCTGCTGGCCCGGATGGCGCTGCGCCGGGACGCGGAGCTGGAACGCGGGGTCAGCCTGGTAGGTCCGCAACGCGACGAGCTGGACCTGGTGCTCGGCGAGGCCCCGGCGAAGGGGTACGCCAGCCACGGCGAGTCGTGGTCGTTCGCGCTCGCGCTGCGGCTGGCGTCCTACGAGCTGCTCAAGGACGAGGGCAGCGAGCCGGTGCTGGTGCTCGACGACGTGTTCGCCGAGCTGGACCGGCGCAGGCGGCAGCGACTCGCCGAAGTGGCGGTCGGGGCCGAACAGGTCCTGGTGACCGCGGCCGTGGAGGAGGATGTGCCCGGCGAGCTGTCCGGGGCCAGGTACTCGGTGGCGGACGGGGAGGTGCGGCGTGTCTGACGACCTGTTCGGCGGGGCGCTGGAGCCGACACCCGCGCCACCGGCTCGACGACAGCGAGTGACCAAGCAGCCCGTTGTCGCCCCCACAACTGGGGATAACCCTGTGGATAGTGTGGATAACACCGTCACCATGCGGCCATCTGGGGGACCAGGACCGGGGAAACGCCGCGCTTCATCCACATCGGGGGGTGGACAACCCCAAGATCCATCCACAGGCGTGACGCAGGGTGAGGCCGGGGGCGAGTTGTCGCCGCCACCGCGGGGGTCAGATCTTGCCAGAGCCGCCCTGGCCGCCGCCCGGCAGGCCGCCAAGAGCAACCCGAAGCGCGTTGTTCCACGTGGAACAGCGGGTGCGGGCTCCCGCAAGCGCCGCCGGTGGTCCTCCTCGGGGGCCGACGAGCGCGACCCGCAGCCGCTGGGCAGGCTCGCCTCGCGGATCGCGATGGAGCGCGGCTGGCAGGAGAACCTGGCGGGGGGGCAGGTTTTCGGCAAGTGGGCCACACTGGTCGGGGCGAACATCGCCGAGCACGCGAAGCCGCTGGCCATCAAGGACGGCGAGCTGACCGTGCAGGCCGATTCCACCGCGTGGGCGACCCAGCTGCGGCTGCTGCAACGGCAGATCCTGGCGGGCATCGCCGCGGGCGTCGGCCACGACGTGGTCACCCGGCTGAAGGTGCAGGGCCCGTCGACGCCCAGCTGGCGCTACGGCCCCAGGCACGTTTCCGGCCGTGGACCACGAGACACCTACGGCTGAACCTCGCGGGTCGAGACAGTCTTGGTGACGTCCCACCCCGTGCCGCTTCCCAAGCGAGGCTCTGTGTGCGAACCAGGGGTGTCCTTGACCCCGTTCTGTGCGACCCGACCAGTACTATGTCGGGAGGGGTGCGCACAGGTGGCCCGGGAACGTGACCGCGCAGGTCGCGGGTCACCCGCCCCGCAGCCGTTCCGACGCACGAGGAGACACCGGGCACGTGGCAGCTGACAAGCAGGAGAACTCGTACGGCGCCGGTTCCATCGGGGTGCTCAAGGGCCTCGAGGCGGTCCGGCTGCGTCCGGGCATGTACATCGGCTCCACCGGGGAACGCGGTCTGCACCACCTGATCTGGGAAGTCGTGGACAACTCGGTCGACGAGGCGATGGCGGGCCACGCGACCAAGGTCGAGGTCACCCTGCTCGCCGACGGCGGCGTCCGCGTCGACGACGACGGCCGGGGCATCCCGGTCGAGGAGCACCCGGAGGAGAAGCGCTCCGCGCTCGAGGTCGTGATGACCGTGCTGCACGCGGGCGGCAAGTTCGACAGCGACAGCTACGCCGTCTCCGGCGGTCTGCACGGCGTCGGCATCTCCGTGGTCAACGCGCTGTCGACCAAGCTGCGCGCGGTGATCAAGCGCGACGGCTACGTCTGGACCCAGACCTATGGTGACTCCAAGCCGCTCGGCCCGGTCGAGCGCGGCGAGGAGACCCGCGAGCTCGGCACGTCGATCACCTTCTGGGCGGACCCGGCGATCTTCGAGACCACCACGTACAACGCCGAGACCGTCGCGCGGCGGCTGCAGGAGATGGCCTTCCTCAACAAGGGCCTGACCATCGTGCTGCGCGACGAGCGGGTGTCCGACGACGAGACCGAGACCGACGTCGAGGGCCACGTCGCGCGGATCAAGGAGCGCACCTACCACTACCCGGGTGGGCTCGAGGACTTCGTCAAGCACATCAACCACAGCCGCGAGTCGATCCACAAGAACGTCATCGCCTTCGAGGCCAAGGGCACCGGCGTCGAGGTCGAGGTCGCGATGCAGTGGAACACCGGCTACAGCGAGTCGGTCTACACCTTCGCCAACACGATCAACACCCCCGAGGGCGGCACGCACGAGGAGGGCTTCCGCGCCGCGCTGACCCGGGTGGTCAACGTGTACGCGCGCGAGAAGAAGGTGCTGCGCGAGAAGGACGCCAACCTCTCCGGCGACGACGTGCGCGAGGGCCTCGCCGCGATCGTGTCGATCAAGCTGGCCGAGCCGCAGTTCGAGGGCCAGACCAAGCAGAAGCTGGGCAACACCGAGGCCAAGACGTTCGTGCAGCAGACCTGCAACGAGTGGCTCGCCGACTGGTTCGAGCGCAACCCGGCCGACGCGAAGACCATCGTCACCAAGGCGGTGTCCTCGGCGCAGGCCAGGATGGCGGCCCGCAAGGCGCGCGAACTGGTGCGGCGCAAGGGCGCGCTGGACATCGGCGGCCTGCCCGGCAAGCTCAAGGACTGCCGCTCGACCAAGCCCGAGGAGTGCGAGCTCTACATCGTGGAGGGCGACTCGGCTGGCGGGTCGGCCAAGGAGGGCCGGGACTCGCTGTTCCAGGCGATCCTGCCGATCCGGGGCAAGATCATCAACGTCGAGAAGGCCCGCATCGACCGGGTGCTGAAGAACACCGAGGTGCAGAGCCTGATCACCGCGCTGGGCACCGGCATCCAAGAGGACTTCGACGTCGCCAAGCTGCGCTACCACAAGATCGTGCTGATGGCCGACGCCGACGTCGACGGCCAGCACATCCGCACCCTGCTGCTGACGCTGCTGTTCCGGTTCATGCGCGGGCTCATCGAGCAGGGCCACGTGTACCTCGCGCAGCCGCCGCTCTACAAGATCAAGTGGCAGCGCACCGACCCCGAGTACGCGTACTCCGACCGCGAACGCGACGGCATGCTCGAAGCCGGGTTCGCGGCGGGCAAGAAGATCAACAAGGAAGACGGCATCCAGCGGTACAAGGGCCTCGGCGAGATGAACGCCGAGGAGCTGTGGGAGACCACGATGGACCCGGCCAACCGGGTGCTGCTGCGGGTCACCCTCGACGACGCCGCCCAGGCCGACGAGCTGTTCAGCGTCCTGATGGGCGAGGACGTCGAGGCCCGCCGCTCGTTCATCACCCGCAACGCCAAGGACGTCCGCTTCCTGGACGTGTAGCAGGGGCACCGCCCCCGCGCCGCACACCCACCCGCGTTGAAAGGAACGTCCGGTCGTGACCGAGACCCTGCCGCCGCCCGGCGACCGCATCGAGCCGCGCGACATCCAGCAGGAGATGCAGAGCTCCTACATCGATTACGCGATGAGCGTCATCGTCAGCCGCGCCCTCCCGGACGTGCGCGACGGCCTCAAGCCGGTCCACCGGCGCGTGCTGTACTCGATGTTCGACACCGGCCTGCGCCCCGACCGCAGCTACGTCAAGTGCTCCCGCGTCGTAGGCGACGTCATGGGCAACTACCACCCCCACGGCGACTCCTCCATCTACGACACCCTCGTGCGCCTGGCCCAACCGTGGTCCATGCGCTACCCGCTGGTGGACGGCCAAGGCAACTTCGGTTCGCCGGGCAACGATCCGGCTGCCGCCATGCGCTACTGCTTGGATGCAGGAACTCGCGTACGGATGCATGATGGATCCAGCATGCGGATCGGTGACATCGTCCCGGACGCGTTGCCGAACTCTGACAACGTGATCGACCTCAAGGTCCTCGACCGCAACGGCAACCCGGTGCGCGCGGACCGGCTGTTCCACTCCGGTGAGCACCCGACGCTGAGGTTGACCACCCGCGAGGGCTTCGAGCTGACCGGCACGCACAACCACCCTGTGCTGTGCCTGGTGTCAGTGCTCGGCGTACCGACGCTGCTGTGGAAGCTGCTGGAGGAGATCCAGCCCGGCGACCGCGTCGTCATGCAGCGCACCCCTGCTGAGGAAGCCGGACTTCCGCCGGTCGAGGATTACGCGGCGGCGATCCTCGCGGGCGCTTTCGTGAGCGAGGGGTTCGCCTCGCCCACGAGGGCTGGTTTCAACAACACCGACAAGGCCTACTTCGACTACACGGTCGCCGCCTATGACCTGGTGGTGGGTGGGCGGCGCCACGTGTCGTCACGAACCATCGCGTCCGGCTCCGTCCTGCACGAGCTCGACATCCAGGACATGACCGCGTTCATGGCCGGTCCCCTCGCGGAGCTGGTCGGAACGCGCAGCGCGGGCAAGCACGTGCCCGAGTTCGTGTGGCAGGGCGGTTCGACGATCAAGCGGGCGTTCCTGAGCTCGCTGTTCACCGGTGATGGGTCGTGCTCGGCGCTTCCCCGCAACACCGTGCAGATCTCGTACTCGACCCGCAGCACGCGGCTCGCCAGTGAGGTTCAGCAGCTGCTGCTGGAGTTCGGCGTGGTCAGCAGGCTGGTCCGCTACGGGAACGGCGAGATCAAGGTCGTCATCACCAACCGCCGCGACGCGCGGTTGTTCGCCACCAACGTCGGCTTCCTGCAGGCGAAGCAGGACAAGCTGGTGGCGATCCTGGATGGCATCCCGGTGGAGAGCCGTGCGATGTCGAGCGACCACGTGCCGTTCGTGGGCGAGTACATCCGCGCGAACGGTGCCGCGAGGTGGACCGAGCGCGACTGGCTGCGCAGGCACAACGTCGACCGGGTCGAGCGGTGGGAGCACAACCGCGGCGAGATCGTCGAGCGGATCACCGAACCCGGTGTGCTCGACGTCGTCGAACCGCTGGTGGACGGCCGGTTCTACTACGCGCAGGTCGAGTCGATCGTGGACGCGGGTGTGCGCCCGGTCTACAGCATCAGGGTCGACACGGACGACCACGCGTTCATCAGCGACGGGTTCGTCAGCCACAACACCGAGTCGCGGCTCACGCCGTTGGCTATGGAGATGTTGCGGGACATCGGTGAAGACACCGTTGACTTCGTGCCGAACTACGACGGCAAGACCGAAGAGCCGAAGGTCCTGCCGTCGCGGATTCCGAACCTGCTCGTCAACGGTGGTAGCGGTATCGCCGTTGGTATGGCGACGAACATCCCGCCGCACAACCTGCGGGAGGTGGCCGACGGTGTCGTGTGGGCGTTGGACAACCCCGAGGCGAACGACGACGAGCTGCTTGCCGCGCTGTTGCTGAGGATCAAGGGGCCGGACTTCCCGACCAAGGCGCTCATCCTTGGTACGCAAGGGATCGAGGACGCGTACCGCACGGGTCGCGGGTCGGTGCGGATGCGGTCGGTGGTCGAGGTCGAGGAGGACGCCAAGGGGCGCACCATCCTCGTGGTCACCGAGCTGCCGTACCAGGTGAACCCGGACAACCTGATCGAGAACATGGCGCAGCTGGTGCGCGACGGGAAGCTCACCGGGATCTCCGAGATCGCCGACGAGTCGAACTCGCGCTCGGGCATGCGGATCGTCATCGGGCTCAAGCGCGACGCGGTGGCGAAGGTGGTGCTGAACAACCTCTACAAGCACACCCAGCTGCAGCACAACTTCGGCGTCAACATGCTCGCCCTGGTCGACCAGGTCCCCAGGACGCTGCGGCTCGACCAGATCATCCGGCACTACGTGCGCCACCAGCTCGAGGTCATCGTCCGGCGCACCCGCTACCGGCTGCGCAAGGCCCAGGAGCGCGCGCACATCCTGCGCGGGTACGCCAAGGCGCTGGACATGCTCGACGAGGTCATCGCGCTGATCCGCCGCTCGCCCTCGGCCGACGAGGCCAAGAGCGGGCTGATCGAGCTGCTCGAGGTCGACGAGATCCAGGCGACCGCGATCCTGGAGCTGCAGCTGCGCCGCCTGGCCGCGCTGGAGCGGCAGCGGATCATCGACGAGCTCGGCGAGATCGAGCGCTACATCGGTGAGCTGGAGGAGATCCTCGCCAGCGAGGCCCTGCAGCGCGGCATCATCCGCGACGAGCTGATGGAGATCGTCGACAAGCACGGCGACGACCGGCGCACCCGGATCATCCCGTTCGACGGCGAGGTCTCGGTCGAGGACCTCATCGCGGTCGAGGACGTGGTCGTCACGATCACCAGGACCGGCTACGCCAAGCGCACCAAGACCGACCTGTACCGGGCGCAGAAGCGCGGCGGCAAGGGCGTGCAGGGCGCGACGCTCAAGCAGGACGACATCGTGGCGCACTTCTTCGTGTGCTCCACCCACGACTGGATCCTGTTCTTCACCAACAAGGGCCGCGTCTACCGGGCCAAGGCCTACGAGCTGCCCGAGGCCAACCGCGCCGCCCGCGGCCAGCACGTGGCGAACCTGCTGGCGTTCCAGCCGGACGAGGCGATCGCGCAGGTCATCCAGATCAAGGACTACACCGCGGCCCCGTACCTGGTGCTCGCCACCCGCGACGGGCTGGTGAAGAAGTCCAAGCTGGTCGACTTCGACAGCAACCGCGCGGGCGGTCTGATCGGTATCAACCTGCGTGAGGACGACGAGCTGGTCGGCGCGGTGCTGTGCTCGGCCGACGACGACCTGCTGCTGGTGTCCGCGGGCGGGCAGTCCATCCGCTTCCACGCCAGCGACGAGGCGCTGCGGCCGATGGGCCGCGCCACCTCCGGGGTGCAGGGCATGCGCTTCAACGCCGGTGACGAGCTGCTCACCATCGGTGTGGTGAAGGAGGGCACGTTCGTTTTGGTGGCCACCGACGGTGGGTACGCCAAGCGCACCCCGATCGAGGACTACTCGGTGCAGGGCCGCGGCGGCAAGGGCGTGCTCACCATCCAGCACGACAGCAGGCGTGGCAGGCTGGTGGGGGCGGTCATCGTGGAGCTGGAGGACCAGCTCTACGCGATCACCTCCTCCGGCGGGGTCATCCGCACCACCGCCAAGGAGGTGCGCAAGGCGGGCCGCCAGACCAAGGGCGTCCGCTTGATGAACCTGGGCGAGGGGACCACGCTGGTCGCCATCGCCCGCAGCGCCGAGGTGGCCGCCGAGGACGGTGACGGCGACGTCCCGGTCGACGGTGTGGTCGTCGACGGCGACATCGTGGACGCGGCCGAGGTCGACGTGGACGCGGCCGACACCGGTGGCGCCGCGGTGGCCGAACCGGTCGACGGGGAGTCGACCGACGGCGCAGAGCCGACCGAGTAAAGACGAATAAGACGCGCGAGACCTAGGGGAAGCCGCTCGTGACACAGCCCGAGAAGCCGGACACCGCCGGACAAGAAGAACCGGAGCGGACTTCGGTCATCGCGACGAGCAAGGTCACGCCCGCCGAGGCGCCGGAGACCACCGAGGGCGGTGGCGCGGTCGAGGACAACGAGACCACGCCACCGCCGTGGGCCCGGCTCACCCAGGAAGGTGAGTCGGACTCCCCGGCGCCCGGCTTCCCCACCCAGGACCAGGACCCGGACGTCACCCAGGCCCTGCCGCACCCCGGCAACGGCCACACCCCGACGTTCCAGCCTGCCGACGAGGCCACCATCTCGGTGCAGCGCCCCGTCGTCACCGGCGCCGCGGTCCCGCGCCTGTTCAGCGACCCCACCCCGCCCCGCACCTCCGTCAATCTCGAGGGCGGCGCCGCCCGCCCCAGCGGCGCTGGCACGGCGGGCACCGGCAGCACACCCCCCAGCGCCCTGCGCCGCCCCGGCCGCGGCCCCCGCCGCGCCAACCTGCAGATCAAGCGCTTCGACCCGTGGTCGGTGCTCAAGCTGTCCCTGGTCCTCGGCGTCTCCCTGTTCTTCGTCTGGCTCGTCGCCGTCGGCGCCCTCTACGCCGCCCTCGACGGCATGGGCGTCTGGGACAAGGTCAACGGCATCTCCAACGACCTCCTCAACACCAACGGCGGCGGCAACACCGGCCCGCTGATCAGCGCGGGCCGCGTCTTCGGCATCGCCGCCATCATCGGCGCGATCAACATCGTGCTGTTCAGCGCCCTGGCGACGGTGGGCGCGTTCGTCTACAACGTGTCCGCGGACCTCGCTGGCGGACTCGAGGTCACCCTCGCGGAACGTGAGTAGGGGGATACCGATTTGGGGCGCCGAAGGGCCGTGCTGTAACCTTCTGGCGTTCCCACAGGGGCCTATAGCTCAGGCGGTTAGAGCGCTTCACTGATAATGAAGAGGTCGGAGGTTCAAGTCCTCCTAGGCCCACGGACGGACTCGGGCGACTTGTGTCTGCGGAGAGAGCAGACCGGGTCGTCCGTCGTCATATCTGGGGGTCGAACCCCCAGACCCCCACGGTGCGGTGGTTGCGGTGGGTGGGTGGGGCCTGCGGAGGCATGGGGGACCAGCTCGAGGCTTTGCCTGTCGCGGTCGGGGGACCGGGGCGGGGGGCTGGGGATGGGGATGTGGCAGACTGGTGGGGCTGGTCCTGGGGAGAGTGGGCTGGCGCTAAGTGGGTTCTGGTGCCTTAAGGAGGCATACGTCGTGAAGAAGCTCCTCGCGCTCGCCGCGGTCGCTGGTGGTGTCCTCCTGGTCATCAAGCGCAAGAGCTCGGCCAAGGCCGAGGCAGCGCTGTGGCGTGAGGCCACCGCACCCGCCAACAACGGTGCGAAGAAGGCCTAAGACCTTCTCGGCACGGCCAACGCCGTGCCGCCTCGGGGACGTAGCTCAATTGGCAGAGCACCGCCTTTGCAAGGCGGGGGTTAGGGGTTCGATTCCCCTCGTCTCCACCAAACGTGTTGATACGCGAACCGCAGAGGCTGATTCCTGGTCACCAGGGTCAGCCTCTGCGGCTGTCTGGGGTGGCTGGTCGGGTGGTT
>NZ_FOGI01000012.1 GCF_900111175.1 Actinokineospora terrae | reverse complement strand
CTGGTCGGCCCCGGCTGTGCCGACTACGCCAAGGCCGTTCCGAGCGGTGCGGGCTCGGTGTCGGGTATGGCCGCTGACCCGGTGGCTGTCGCCGCGGGCAACAACCCGTTGCTGACCACGCTGGTCGCGGCGGTGTCCGGCAAGCTCAACCCGAAGGTGAACCTGGTCGACACGCTCAACGGCAGCGAGTTCACGGTGTTCGCGCCGGTCGACGACGCGTTCAAGAAGATCGACGCCGCGACCATCGAGAAGCTCAAGACCGATGACGCGCTGCTGACCAAGATCCTGACCTACCACGTGGTGGCCGGGCAGAAGTCGCCGTCGGCGGTCGTCGGCTCGCAGACCACCGTGGAGAAGGGCGCTGTCGAGGTCACCGGCTCCGGCAACAACCTGAAGGTCAACGACGCCAACGTGATCTGCGGCGGCGTCAAGACCGCCAACGCCACCGTGTACCTGATCGACTCGGTCCTCATGCCCAAGAGCTGAGTGGACGCGCTGTCCCGGCCCCTAGGACCGGCTTGCGGGACAGCGCGACCTCTCTTGGCCGTACCTGCTGACTTCCCCGGTCTTCCAGCAGGTACGGCCAATTTGGCGTTTCCGGCCCCGGCCGCCGATGCAAGTCCTCGATGGAGCAACGCGCGCAGCGGGTTCGGTTGTGACACCTCTTTGTCGAACATCGTCCACCGCACGTCAACCCCGCCAAGTCGGGAACGACGCCGGGTGGGGAAGTGGGGGCGGGTGGTGGGAGGAATAGGCACCGTTCGGATCGCGCTGGGTGGCTTCGCGTGGTGGAGTGGAGTGGTTCGGGTCACGCGGGGGTGACGCCAGTGCTCCTCGGTGTCAGTAGGGGCAGCGGAGTTCGGGTGGGAGGCACCGTGGCTCGTGTGCTGGTCGTCGAGGACGACACCGACGTCCGCGACCTGGTCGCCCAGTGGCTGCGGGAGGACCACCACGAGGTGCTCGCGGTGGAGAGCGCGGTGCTGGCGCTGGCCGCCGTGGAGCGCAACGGGCTCCCGCAGGCTGTGGTGCTGGACGTGGCGATGCCGGGCATGGACGGGGTCGACCTGCTGCACCGGCTCCGGGAGTACGACGAGCACCTGCCCGCCATCTTCCTCAGTGTGCTGTGGTCTGCGGCCGACGTCCAGCGGATGCGCGACGCGCGGGCGGTCTACGTGGGCAAACCCTCTAGTGCCGACCGGCTGCGGACGGCACTACGGGGCCTGCTCGGCGAAGGGGACGCGGAGGGGTTGGTCTAGTGCGGTTGCGTGGAACCCGGTTCACCAGAACGCCCACCCCCTCTCCCGACTCGGTGCTGTCCTACCCCCTGGCTCGCACGGCGGCGTTCACCGCCCTCTACGTCGTCGCGACGGTGGCGGGCAGGCTGACCGTGCTCGACCAGACGAGCCTGAGCCTGGTGTGGCCCGCCGCGGGGGTCGCCGTCATGTGGTTCTGCGCGCAGCGCGGGGTCGCCGACCTGCGGGTGGACGTGGTCGCCTTCGCGGTGACGACGATCGTGGTGAACATGCTGACCAACGCCAGCGCCGGGCAGGCGGTGGTGTTCGTGGTGTCCAACCTGGCCCAGGTGTCGGTGTTCGTCGTGCTCATCACCCGCTGGCGGCCCGCGCTGTGGTCGCTGCGGCCCGAGGGCGGCCTGCAGGGGCCGCGCGACCTGTGGCGGGTGCTGGCCGCGGCGTACCTGGCCGCCTCCACCGGCGCGGTGCTGGGGACCGCCGGGCTGTGGCTGGTCACCAGGCACTTCTCGATCATCACGGTGGCGGTGTGGATGGCCCGCAACTTCGCCGGGATGCTGGTGGTCGGCCTGGCCGGGCTGTGCGTGGCGCGCACCGTCGCCACCCGGTGGGCGGCCAGGCGCGACCCGTCGGCGACCTGCGGCGGGGCCGCGATACCGGCCGAGTGCGCGCTGGTGATCCTCTGCTCGGTCGGGGCGTACGCGGTGGGGCTCGGCACCACGCACGGGCTGCCGGTGGCCTCGACGCTGATCGCGCTGACGGTGTGGGCGGCGGTCCGGCTACCCACCACGTTCGTCGCGTTGCACACCCTGTCCGTGGCTATCGTGGCCGTGCTGTTCACCCTCAACGGTGACGGGCCTTTCGCAGCCGTGGAGTCCACGGCGGTGCGTGCGCTTGTGGTGCAGCTGTTCGTGACCGTGGTGGCGGTCATCGGGTTCGCGCTGGCGCTGAGCCGCGACGAGCGCGACACCCTCGTCCGGCAGTTGGCGCTGGAGACCGACGAGACCAACCGCCGCGCCGCGCTGACCAGGGCCATCATCGACTCCATGGCCGACGGGCTGTCCGTCGTGGACGCCGAGGGCCGCGTCACGCTGCGCAACCCGGCCGCGCTGCGCCTGCTCGGCGGCCGCATCAGCCCGGACGACACCGTGGTCGACAGCAGCCACTACGGCTTCTTCCACCTCGACGGGACGCCGTTGAGCGCCGCCGAGATGCCGCACGTGCGGCTGGCCTCCGGCGAGCAGGTCGAGCAGGCGGACGTGCTGGTCCGCAACCCCGGCGTGCCGGACGGGCGGATCATCAACGTCCGCACCACCGCGCTGCCCGACCAGCAGGGCGGGCACAACGCCGTGGTGCTGTTCCACGACGTCACCGCCGAGCGGCGGCACCGCGACGAGCTCGCCGCGTTCGCCGGGGTGGTCGCCCACGACCTGCTCAACCCGCTCACCGCCGCCGAGGGCTGGACCGACGACGCCGACGAGGCCCTGCAGGACGCCCCGGGCGGCCCGATGGTCGACCGCGCCCGCCAGGGGCTCGTCCGGGTCAAGCGCTCCACCGGGCGCATGCGCGGGCTCATCAACGACCTGCTCGCGTACACCACCGCCCGCGACGCGGCCATCGCCCCGACGCACGTGGACCTGTCGGAACTGGCCACCGACATCGCGGCTGCCCGCTCCGACAGCGCCGCCGCGGCCGGTCTGCCGGTGCCGGTGTTCACCATCGGCGCGCTGCCCGTGGTCAACGCCGACGCCGTGCTGATCCGGCAGCTGCTGGACAACCTCATCGGCAACGCGGTGAAGTACACCGCGCCCGGCACCGTGGCCAACGTCGACATCACCAGCGAGGTCCGCGGCGACCTGGTCCACGTCACCATCGCCGACAACGGCATCGGCATCCCCCCGGGCCAACACGAGATCATCTTCGACAACTTCCACCGCGCCCACCGCCACACCACCCACACCGGCACCGGCCTCGGCCTCGCCATCTGCAAACGAGTCGTCGAACGCCACGGCGGCACCATCACCGCCACCGACAACCCCACCGGCGGCGCCCTCTTCACCTTCACCCTCCCCACCGCCTGGTCCACCACCACCCACCACGGCCCCCTACCCCAACCCATCGCCGCCGACCGGTAGCGCCGCTCGAGCCGCTGCCGACGGTGATGGTGCCGCGGCCGGAGACCTGCTGGAGCCGGATGTTGGGGCCCGGATCACCGCATCACTCGGAGTGTGAGCTGCTACCGACCAGACACTCGGAACAGTGACGCGTCGTGTCACCCACATGGGTCATACTGGCGGACGGCAGGTCACCGACACCTGCTGTCCTGTTCGGACTGATGTCACCCGATCCGTTGGTGGACAACGGCTCCGGCGCGTGCTGACGGTTGCGGGACGGGTGTGGACCGAGAGTGCTCCGGGTACTTCTCAGGCCCGGGGCGGCCTGGTCGGGCAAGGATGAGTCCATCACCCCGAACACCGAGGAGCGCACCGTGAACACCACCTTCGCCACCGCCACCGCCGCGACCGCCACCAACGACATCGCCCGGATCGGGATGACCGAGGACGACGTGATGGCCACCCTGTTCGACGTCTCCGAGGGCGCCGTCCTGTTCCAGGTGGGCGACTCCGACAGCCTGACCGGCTTCCGCTGGGCCTACCTCGACGGCACCCCCGCGGGCACCCTGCCGCTGTGGCAGTCCGACGTCCTCGCCGCCCTGCTGCGCCGCGGCCTCATCGCCATCGAGCCCGCCAGCACCCAGATCCGCCGCGTGACCCTCACCGGCAAGGGCGCCCACCTGTTCGCCGGCATCACCGACCTCGCGATCGCCGCCTGACCCGCCCCGCACCCCACGCCCGCTCGCCGAGCAGCGCCAACGCCGCGGGCAGCAGCACCCCGCGCACGACGGTCGCGTCGAGGGCAACCGCGACCGCGAGTCCGACCCCCAGCATCTTGTTCTCGATGGAGGTCAGCGTGATGAACACGGCGAACACCACCACCATGACCACCGCGGCGCTGGAGACCACCCCCGCGCTGTGCCCGATGCCACCGACCACCGCCTCGCGCGCGGCCGCCCCGGCCGCCCACCGCTCGCGGACCCGGCTGAGGATGAACAGGTGGTAGTCCGTGCTCAGTCCGAACAGGACGACGAACAGGATCAGCGGCAGCCAGCTCATCACCGCGCCGTAGGAGGTGAACCCGAGCACCGAGTGGAGGTTCCCGTCCTGGAACACCCAGGTGACGACCCCGTACGCGGCGCCGAGTGAGAGCAGGTTCAGCAGGATCGACAGCACCGGGATCGCGAGAGACCTGAACACGAACAGCATCAACAGCAACGACACCAGCAGCACGTACCCGAACACCAGCCAGGTGTTCGCCCGCACCCTCGCCACGAAGTCGGCCGCCGTCGCCGTCCGCCCGGTCACCGCGGCCTCGACGCCGTCCACCGCGCCGACCGTCTCGGGAACGACCTTGGCGCGCAACAACTCCAGGGCGCGGACCGAGACCTCGTCCGTGCTCGACCCGGCCAGCGGCACCCGGATCACGACAGCGTTGTCGACCCGGTCCACAGTGAACGGTTCCGCGAGCAGCCCACCGCTCCCAGCGATCCGCCCGTGCAGCCCCTCGATCGCCGCCCGAACCTCGGCCGTGTCCGCCGACTCCCCGTCCGGCCGCCACACCACGACCTGAGCGGGCACCGGCACCCCGGGGAACGCCTCGCCCATCCGGATCGCCGAGTCCACTGTGGCCATGTCCCGGGGCAGGCTGTCGGTCGACGCCGCGTCCCGCAACCGCATCCCGAGCGCGGGTACCGCCAACACCAGCAGCGCCAGCACGCCGAGACCGCCCCACAGCACCGGCCGGGCGACCACCCCGCGCGCGACCCCGGTCCAGAACCGCGACTCGCCCACGGTGTTCACCCGCCGCACCCGCAACCGGTCCACCCGGGGCCCGAGTGCCGCCGGCACCGCGGGGAGCACCGTGACCGAGGCGAGGACCGCCAGCGCGACGACCAGCGCCAGCCCGATCGTGACGCCGACGAACACGCCGAGCCCGGTGAACAGCAGCCCGCCGAGGCACAGCACCACCGTCATCCCGGACACCAGCACCACGTGCCCGGACGTGCGCGCCGTCGTGCGCAGCGCCGTCACCTCGTCGTGCCCGGCCCGCCGCTCCTCGCGGTAGCGGCGCAGGGCGAACAGCGAGTAGTCGACGCCGACCGCCACCCCGACCAGCACGATCATCGCCGAGGCCGCGCTGTTGATCGGGATCACCGTGCCGAGCACCCCGACCAGCCCGACCGCGCCCGCGATGGCGGTGCCGGTCAGCAGCACCGGGACCCCGGCCGCCACCACCGAGCCGAACACCACCAGCAGGATGACCAGCACGAACGGCAGTGACAGCAGGTGCGACCGGTGCAGGTCCGCCTTCACCGCGGTGTCCACCGCCGAGATCAGGCTGCGGTCACCGGCCTGCGCCACCCGGATCCCCGGGTGCCCGGCCGCCACCGCGGCGACCGCGCCGGTGGCTGTCGCCATGTGCTGCTCGAACCGCTCGACCGGCCAGTTCACGGTGAACGAGACCAGCCCCGACTTCCGGTCGGCGGAGACGTACCCGGGTGTGGCCTCCAGCGGCGACCTGACGTCGCTGACCGCCTCGGGGTGCGCCCGCAGCCTCACGACGAGGTCGCGCGCCGCGGCGACCGCTCGCGGGTCGTCCAAGAAGTCGGGCCCGCCCGGTTCCAGGGCCTGGACGAGCACGTTCTCGTGGTAGCGCGGGTGCTCGCCCTGCTCGTTGAGCGCTGCCTGGGCCGCCTCGCCCTCGCCGGGTGGCAGGTTCGCCGCGTCCCGGCCGCCGATGGCCACGCTCGCCACCAGCGCCAGCGCGACCAGGCCGAGCCAGCCGATGATCGCGGTCCGGCGGTGCCGGATCGACCAGTCGGTGACCCGTTCGGCCAGGCCCGGCCGGTGGTCGTGAGTGCCTCGCATGCTGAGTTCCCCCTGGTAAACGGTGCGCTATCGGAGTGCTGCACCTGCAAGCAGAAGTTAGCATGTGGCGCGCGGGTCGCGGGGGAGCTGCCGGTGTCCTGCTAACTGAACACGGCATGTGCTAACTTCCGTTGCTATGTGCTGGTGGGGGCGGTGACACCGTCCGGGGACGACCTCGTGCGGGTCCTGGCGACGCTGGCCAACCCGCACCGGCTGCGGGTGATCGCGGCACTGGTCGGCGACCGCGCCTACGTCAGCGAACTGGCGCGGACCCTGGGGATCAGCCGGGCGCTGCTGCAGGTCCACCTGCGCAAGCTGGAGGCGGCGGGCCTGGTCGCCTCGACGCTGGAGCTCTCGGCGGACGGCAAGGCCATGAAGTTCTACGAGGTCGTGCCGTTCGAGTTCGCCCTGACCCCCGCGGGTATCGCCGAGGCCGCCGAGACGCTCACCGCCAAGCAGGCGGACGAAGGGACGGACTGACATGGGAATCCGCGGCTGGCAAGAGGTCGTCGGGGTCGTCGGCGTGTTCGTGCTGCTGACCGTGATCGTCTGGCAGGTCGCCGCCTCGGTCCGCGCCAGGGCCGCCGTCACCAGGGACGCCGCCTACCGCGACCTCGCCCAGCGCGCGGTGTCCGCCCAGGAAGCCCTGGTCGCGGAGCTCGCCGAGACCCGCGCCCAGCTCACCGACCTGCGCACCCGCCTCGGCTCCGTCGAACGCGTCCTGACCGAGGTGGAGTAGCCGGACCGGGTGGACGCGGCGCTCGGGCCGAACGGCGCAAGAGGACGGAACCGGCGACGAACACCCGGCGAAGGCTCGGATCCGTTGCCGGGGAACCGATCCCCGGTGAGCCCATCGGTCACCTCGTCGGCCCGATGACCTGGGGCGGCCCCAACCCGATCGGCGGCGTCCCCGAGTTCACCGCCGAGGGCAGGACGTTCATCACCGGGGTCGTCGGTGCCGCCGCACCCGGGTGTTCCCGCCGGGCCCAGGATCACCGCCACCCGCCCGCTCACCTGGACCCACCCGCCGCCATCCCGCCTCAGTCCTCAGTGGGCGACTACCTCGTCGTGGAGCGCCTCAGCGGCCAGGTCGTCGAACTGGGCACGGACGCCCGCTCGTTCGACCCCGGTCTCCCGGACCGCAAGCAGCGGTGGACCGTCATCGCCACCAACCGGGGGTCGTGAGCGGACGGCGGTCCCTCCCCGGATGGGGAGAGACCGCCGCTGGTGGCCGCTAGGGGATCAGAAGGCTTCCCAGTCCGTGGCGCGGGTGGAGTCGGCGCAGTGCCACTGGACGGTGCGCACCTTGTTGCCCGGTCCCACGGCCGAGATGCAGAGGCCGCTGTGCAGCGCGCGGAACCGCCCGGACGCGAAGTCGTAGGACCACAGCTGGTTCCTCGTGCCGGGGAAGCAGGTGTACTGCTCGATGTGCGCGCCGGGCGCGAGGCTGGCGCTCTCGACGTCCACGCACTTGCCCGAGGCCCTGTTGATGAGCAGTCCGTAGCTGGCGTGGTCCGGGCCGATGGTGTCCGGGGTGAACTCCCACGCCTGGTTCTGCCCGCCGTTGCAGTAGTAGATCTGGATCGGCTCGTGGTTCTTGGTGCTGCCCCGCGAGATGTCGAGGCACATCGCCAGGTTGCTCCTCGCCCTGATCGCCCCGAAGCCGCCCGCGGAAGCGGGGGCGGCCGCGGCGATCAGCAGCGCCGGGATGAGGGTGAGCGCGGCTAGCGCGGTGGACAGTTTTCTGACGATCGTGCGCATGGAACTCCTTCTCGTTCGTTGCGACACGACAAGGACTATCAGCCGGTTCGGGGGTCTGGTCCGCACGTCACCGGAATGCGCCGACAGCCCCTCTGCTGCCCCAGTCACATGATCGGGATGCAGGAACACCGCTGGGCCGGTCGGCTATTTGCCGACTGCATGCAGGACCACTGAGTGTAGAAGCCCCGTGGAGAACCGGGAGGAAGCGCCCGGAAGGGACGCCGGAGCGCAGGCGAACGGGTGGTGCGGCTGCGCCGACCGGGGCGTGGATACATGCCGAGGCCGGCTATTTCTCCCCGGGGCCGCCGATCGTGGGTGGGTTCGGCGGCCCCGGGGGAGTGCGGGTCAGTCCGAGCCGGTGCGGCGGCAGTCGCGGGGGGCGCAGCCGTAGCGCTGGCGGAAGACCCGGCTGAAGTAGGAGGAGTCCGGCATGCCCCAACGGGCGCTGACGGTGCTCACCCCTGTGCGCTCCGATGCCAGCAGGTCCGCGCGGCACCGCTCCAGGCGGCGGTCGCGGATCCAGCGGGCGACCGTGGTGCCCTCGGTCTCGAAGAGGCGGTAGAGCTGCCGCGTGGACACGTGGTTGGCGGCGGCCACCCCGGCCGGGGTCAGGTCCGGATCGGACAGTCGGGCGTCGATGAACTCGTGGATGCCGCGCAGCAGAGGCGCCCCGGTCACGACTTGTACTCCGGGTGCAGCGACAGCGCGATGAACTGGAACGGGCGGTCGACGCTCTTGTAGCCCAGCGGGCAGTGCCGCACGCCCGCCGGGATGTAGACCGACGCGCTGGTGGAGATCTCGTACACCTCGCCCTCGATGGTCAGCTCCGCGACCGCGCCGAGGTCGTTGATGTCCTTGGGGTTGGAGCCCATCCACAGCAGGACCTCGTCGTACTCGTGCGTGTGCTCGAGGACGTACGGGTTCGGCGTGGGCACCTCGTAGATCCAGCTGTAGGCGATGTGCACCTGGCAGCCCGGCACCTGCCAGCCGCTGATGAGCGCGTGCGCGCCGCTGGTACCGCCCTCAACCTCCCCGTAGGCGAGGACCCCCTCGTTCGGCAGCTCCTCGCGGACCATGTTCCGGACGATGTACTTCTCGAACTTCCCTGTCATGGCAACGGTTCCCTTCGATCTGGCGTACTACCGAAGGTACGAACCCGGCCCCCGGGACGACAGTCAGCCGTCTCGGGCTATCTGGTACTTTTCCCGGACCTCCCGGCGGAAGTCACCGGGGCTGGTGCCGGTCTCGCGCTTGAAGAACCGGCCGAAGTACGAGGGGTCCTCGAACGCCAGCCGGTGCGCGACCTGGGCGACGCCCAGCTCGGTCTGGGCCAGCAGCCGCTTGGCCTCCAGCGCCAGCGCGGCCCGGATCACCGCGCCGGGGGTGGTGCCCAGGGCGGCTTTCACCAGGTCGGTGAGGTGGCCCGCGGTGACGCCGATCCGCTCGGCGTAGGCGCCGACGGAGCGCTCGGTCAGCACGTGCCTGGCCACCAGCCGGGTGAACTGCCAGACCAGCGACGACGGCACCGGGACGTGCGGGTGCGCCTGCCGCAGCCGCTGGACGTGCACCAGCAGGATGTGCAGATGCGCCCGCAGCATGGTGGCGTAGCCCGCCGCCCTGGTCCGGTACTCGCGGTCGATGTCGTCGAGGATCCCGCCGACCAGGTCCACCTGCGGGCCGCTCAGCCGCAGCAGCGGGCTGCCCCCCGGCGCGGGCAGCAGGCCACCGGGGTGCGCGAGCAGGAACTCCTCGGCGAAGACCAGCACCCGGCCGCGGATCAGCTCGGTGTCCTGCCAGAAGTGCACCTGGCCCGGGGCGAGCACGTACACCGAGTGCGGCTCGATGGGGTACGGCTCGAAGTCCACCACGTGCGTCCCGCCGCCGCCGGTGAGGTAGAGGATCTCGTAGAAGTCGTGCCGGTGCGGGAACCGGGCCCTGGTGAACGACCCGATCTCGTCGAAGGTCCCGATGGCGAACGGCGACAGGCCGCTGGGCACCGGGACCTCGATCTCGTGCAGCGGCAGCGGCGGGGTGCTCGACCTGGCCATGCCACCTCCCCGGCGGGTCAGCCGCCCTTGGTCGCCAGGTTGAGCCCCGGCTCGGACAGCGCCTTGAGTCCATAGTGGCCGATGACGCGGTCCAGTGTCCCGTCGGACTTGAGCGCCTTGAGCGCGGCCAGCAGCGCCTCGGCCAGTTGCGTGTCGTCCTTGCGCAGGTACATGCCCACGTACGTCGGCGCGAAGTCCTCGGACACGATCACGATCGGGGCGTTCTGCGTGCTGATCGCGTACTTGGCCTGCTCGGTCACCGCGACCTGGAAATCGGCCTGCCCGGACCGCAGCGCCAGGTCCGCGTCCTGGGCGGTCGGGTACTGCCGGGCCTCCGCCGCGGGCTTGCCCTTGCCCACGCACGCCTGGGAGATCTCCTCGGCGTGCTGCACGTCGGTGGTGCCACGGATCGTGGCGATCCGCTTACCGCACGCGTCGTCCACCGACTTGTACTTGCCCTCGTTCGACTTCGCGGTCACCAGCACGCTCGCGGACTGCATGTAGTCCACGAACACCCCCACCCGCTGGCGTTCCTCGGTGTCGGACAGCCCGTCGTCGGCCATGTCGAACCGGCCCGCCGTCAGCCCCGGCAGCAGCGCCTCCCAGGCGATGTTCTCGATCTCGTAGCCCAGCCCCAGCTTCGCCGCGACCGCCCGGCCCACGTCCGGGGTGATGCCGCCGGTGATGTTGTTGCTCGCGTCGGTGAGCAGGTAGGGCAGGTTCGGCAGGGTGGTGCCCACGTGCAGCTTGCCCGCGTCCTTGATCCGCTGCGGCAGCATGTCGTGCAGCTTCTGGTCCTTGCCGGGCAGGTCCGACGCGGAGGGCGCGGCGGGCTGGGTGGCGGCGCCGGGGTCACCGCACCCGGCGGCGGCGAGGGCGAGGGCGGCCAGGACGGCCAGGGGTCTACGCATGGTCGGTCTCCTTGTCGGGGTGTCGGCGGACGTGGGCGAGGAAGGCCGCGGTCCGCGGGGAGTCGGGGGAGCGCAGCACCCGGTCGGCCGGGCCGGTCTCGACGACGACACCGTCGGCCATGAACACGACGGTGTCGGCCACCTCGGCGGCGAAGCCGATCTCGTGGGTGACCACCACCATCGTCATGCCCTGGGCGGCCAGGCCGCGCATCACCGCGAGCACCTCGCCGACCAACTCCGGGTCCAGCGCGCTGGTGGGCTCGTCGAACAGCAGCACCGACGGCTTCATGGCCATGGCGCGGGCGATCGCCACCCGCTGCTGCTGCCCGCCGGAGAGCTGACCGGGCAGCTTGTCGGCGTGCTCGGTGAGGCCGACCCTGGCCAGCAGGTCGCGGGCCTCCCGCTCGACCTCGACCGGGTCGCGGCGCAGGACCCTGACCGGCCCGAGGGTGACGTTGCGCAGCACGGTCAGGTGGCTGAACAGGTTGAACTGCTGGAACACCATGCCCATCCGCAGCCGGGCCCGGGCGATGTCGCGCTCGCTGCTCTCGTGCAGCCGCCCGTCGCGCAGTTCGTAGCCGACGAGCACGTCGTCGACCTGGACGAACCCGGCGTCGAGCGGTTCGAGGTGGTTGGCGCAGCGCAGCAGCGTGCTCTTGCCGCTGCCGGAGGGGCCGATGACGCACACCACCTCGCCCGGCGCCACGTCCAGGTCGACCCCGCGCAGCACCTCCAGGCCGCCGAAGGACTTGCGCAGGCCGCGCAACCGCAGACCGCCGCTCATGACGCCGCCCACCGTTCGAGGAAGCGCTGCCCGACGCCCGCGAGGCTGACCAGGACCAGGTACCACCCGGTCGCCACCAGCAGCAGCGCGATCACCTGGTAGTTCTGCCCGTAGATCTGCTGCGCCCTGGTCATCAGGTCGCCGCCGCCGATCACCGAGACCAGCGAGGTGCCCTTGAGGATCAGGATGAACTGGTTGCCCAGCGCCGGGAGGATGACCCGGACCGACTGCGGCAGCACGATCGCCCTGGTCGCCTGCGCCGGGGTCATCCCGATCGTCAGCGCCGCGTCGACCTGCCCGCGCGGCACCGCGAGGAACCCGCCGCGGATGACCTCGGCCAGGTAGGCGGCCTCGTGCAGGCCCAGCCCCAGCATCGCGGCCAGGAACGGGGTGATCACCGCGTTCGTCGGCGCGAACCCCAGCGTCGGGAACAGCAGCGCCAGGTTGAACCAGAACACGATCTGCACGACCAGCGGCACGCCGCGGAAGAACCAGATGTAGGCCGAGGCTGCCGCGACCGCGACCGGGTTGCGGGCCTGCCGCATCATGGCCAGCACCGCGCCCAGCACCAGGCCGATACCCAGCGTGGCGAAAGTGAGCACCAGGGTGGTCCCGACACCCTCCATGACCGGGGTCGAGAAGAAGTACCGACCGATCACCACCCAGTCCAGGTTCGGGCTCGTGACCACCGTGTACGCCAACCACCCGACCACGACCACGAGCACCGCGCCGGTGCCCCATCGGGACGCGAAACCCCTGCGCCGCACCACTTCCAGTGTGTGCAGTGTGTCCAGCATCATCCTCCCCCTCAGCCCGGGTGCGAAGGACGCTAGGCCGGGCTGGGGGGCGGAATCTTGACTCTCCCTGCCAACTCCGGCGGTGGCCCTGGCCGGACACGGAGAGTCGCCGAACGCGCGGGTGCCGACGACGTGCCGACACCCGCGCGAGTCCAGCGCGCGAGTCAGCGCGCCAACGACATCGGCATCAGCCTCGGCCGAAGGCGTGCGGTGTGCGCCGGGGGAGCAGGGAACGCAGCTGGGTGATGGCTCCGGGGGAGATGTCGCCGAGGCCGCGCGCGACGACGTCGACCGGGTCCAGCACGCCGTAGGCCAGACCGGACAGGCCCGCGGCGGTGAGCGTGGCCTGCGGGTTCGTGCCCTGGCCGACCTCGATCGCCCCGCCGGTGCCCTCCAGCAGGTACCGCCCGGACAGCAGGTGGTCGTCGACGACCTCGATCTCGACCCGCCCGGGGCCGCCCGCCACCCCGTGCAGCGCGTCCAGCGCGAGCAGGCGGGTCATCAGCGGCGGGGACGTGGGGAACGCGACCTCGGTCGAGGTCGCGACGGTCAGCGCGGTCGCCCAGGTCTCGGGGTGCTCGTCGGGGGCGACGGTCAGCTCGACCCGCGTCACCTGGTGGGTGTGCTGCGCCAGGAACCGCAGCAGCAGCGCCCGGCCGAGCGCGTCGCGGTAGAGCAGCTCGTCGGCGATCAACCGGCCGCCGTAGCCCTCGACGCGGTAGGTGAGGACGCCGACGACCTCCCCGTGCGCCCTGGCGGTCGCCAGCCAGCTCGTCGCCGGGTCCAGCACCCGGACCGCGCGGTAGTCCGGTGTGTACATGAACCCGTGCCGTTCGGCGAGCAGGAGCCGTTGGAACGCCCGGTAGTCCTCGAAACCGTCCTTGATGGACTGCCAGCTCACCTCGCCGGGCAGGTCGACCGCCAGCAGCGGCGCCAGGCCCTCGGGTGGGAACGTCACCGTGCGGTTGAGCGGCAACCCGATGTAGCCGAACTTCTCGTAGTACGACGGGTGGAACGGGTAGAGCGCGGCCAGCAGGTGTCCTTTTTCGAGCATGTCGCCGTGCAGGCGGTGCATCAACCCGCGGCTGTGGCCCTGCCTGCGCGCGCCGGGGTGGGTGGCGACCCAGGCGATGCCCGCCATCGGGTGGACCGTGCCGCGCAGGTTCTGGTGCGTCGGGATCGCGGTCGCGGTGGCCACCGTCCGACCGCCGTCCTCGACGACCAGCGTGTGGTTCCCCTCGTGGTAGGGCAAGGTGGCGCGCAACCCCTCGGCCGAACCGGCCGAGGGCGTCTCGTCGAAGGCGTACGGGTAGAGGGTGAAGGCGGTGTCCAGCCGCTCGTCGCCCGAGACCTGACGGATGGTGCTCATGTGCTGAGTACCTTTCGTGGGCGGAGTGCGCTTCGCGGGCGCGGGCTACCGGGGGGTGTCGGGGGCCTGGCCGTGTCTGGCCAGGAAACCCTCGGACATCTCGGCGTCCCACCAGATCCCGTAGTACTCGAAGTCACCGGGGGTGTCGTTGACGACCTTGTGCGTGCAGCCCGGGGGCAGCCGCACGACGTCACCGGCGACGAAGTCGTGCCGCGTGCCGTCCACGTCCAGCTCGGCGGTCCCGGTCAGGGCGATGAAGATCTCGTACTCGTGGTGCGCGTGCGGGGTGGACTCGTCGCCCGAGCGCAGGACGCACCAGGCGCCCTCGAACGGCGCGTTGAGCGCGGCCCAGGGCAGCAGGCGCTGGGAGTCCAGGCCGTACGCCCTCGTGAGGTTGTCCCGGTCCAGGTTGCGGATCTCGATCGTGTGGTTCTCGACCATGTCGTGCACACCTCCACGGCAGCCGTTGTGGCCGCCTATCGGGGTTTTTGGGCAGGCTGAAGACAGCTACTGCCGGTTCGTGTTCTGACTCAGGCGGTTCGGGGGACCCGCATGCCGAGGAACGCGCACAGGGCCGCGACCATGGCGAGCCCGCCGCACAGCCACCAGACGCCGTTGCCCAGCCCGATCCACGCGGCCACGCCGAACAGCGGTCCGAGCGCCATACCCAGGCCGAACATGGTCTGGTGCGCGCTGATGTAGCGGGCCTTCACCGCGGCGGGGAACGACGAGGGGTAGGCGAACATCGTCGGGCCGTTGATCATGATGCCGAACACGAACACCACGGTGCAGGCGATGAGCGCGGCCGCCGACCCGCCGCTGATCCCGAACCCGGCCACGCCGAGTCCCATGAGGATGGTGCCTGCCGTGGCCGCGACGTGGCCCGGCCGGCGCGTGACGTAGGTGGTGATCTTCAGCTCACACAGGATCAGCACCGCGGACGCCGTCACCAGCACCGCGCTGTAGAGGCCGGTGGAGTGGCCCTCCGAGCTGATCTTCAGCGGCAGGGACACCGTGTACTGGACGTAGATGATGGTGCCGAGTACCACCGAGGCGAGGAAGAACCAGAACCGCCCGTCCCGCAACACGATCCCGTACGCCACGCGGGTCCCGGTCTTCTCCTGCCGCTCGACGCGGACGTCGGGCAGCAGCCAGCGGGCCAGGCACGCGTAGGCCAGCGCGGTCGCGGCGTCGAACCACAGCAGCAGGTCCCAGTCGAGCAGCACCAGCCCGGCGGCGATCAGCGGGCTCAACGCGGCGCCGAGGTTGAGCGCGATGCGCATCATCGAGAAGCCGAGGACCCGGACGTCGTCGGGCATCAGGTCGCTCAGCAGCACCGCGGCCGCGGGCCGGTAGCTCTGCGTGGCCATTCCCGCCGGCAGCAGCGCGGCCAGGAGAACGGCGAACAGCGCGGGGGTGGCGAAGAAGGGCACCGCGGTCAGGATCGCCGCGGAGCCGAGCATCGCGGCCGTGATGGTGTTGCGTGGACCGATCCGGTGCACCAGCTCCCCGCCGATGAGCCCGCCCACGATGGACCCGACGCTGTAGGCGGCGATCGCGGCACCGGCCTGCCCGGCGGAGAAGCCGCGGAAGACCAGGTACAGCACCATGAACGTCTGGACGAACGCGCCGAACTGGTTGACCAGCACGCCGCCGAGCAGGTACCGCACGGGTGTCGGGGTGCGGCGCAGTGCGGCCAGGACACCCTGGGGTGTGGTGGTGGTCGCGGTCACGGCGGTTCCTCCAGCTGGGGTCGGTGGCATCCGGGGACCGGGGCGATGGGAGTGGTGCGGGATGCGCGGTCCCCATCGCATCGGGTCGGCGAGTTGACCGGGAGGGTTGGCCCCGCCGGAGAATCAAAGTTGCGGTGTTGGGCCCAACGCGGTTCGGCCGGACGCGGGTACCGCTCGCGTCCGGCCGAACCGCGTGGGCTCAGTGCTCCAGCACCAGCTCGTGGTCGATCTCCACGAACTCGAGGATCAGGTCCGCGAACTCGCCCGCGATCAGCTCCTGGTAGGCGGCCGACCCGGTGTGCGCGTCGTAGGCGGCCTGGTCGGCGAAGTGCTCGACGAACAGCAGGAAGTCCGGTCTCGCCGGGTCCCGGTAGACCCGGAACGACAGCGTGCCGTCCTCCACCCCGGGTCCGGACGGCGCGAACCGCCGCACGACCGCCTCCGCCTCGGCCTGCCTGCCCGGCTGGAGGGGGATGGGAAACACCTTGGCCAGCATGGGGAACCCTCTCTTCTGCTCCGACGCGCACACCCGGGGCGGCGCTGGTCAGCGCCCACTGTGCCCACCGCGCCGCGCCCCGTCTGGCCGGATCCGGACATGATCACCGCAGGCGGACGCCGCCGCCGGTGATCTGTCCGGATGTGGCTGGCGTTCCCGCCCCGGATCGCCTAAACCTGGGGGTATGACGACGTTCTCGGCGGTGGTGACCACGGGGATCTACTGCAGACCGGGGTGCGGGGCCAAGCCGCTGGCGGAGAACGTGCGGACCTTCGAGCTCGCGGCGCACGCCGAGGCCGCCGGGTTCCGCGCGTGCCTGCGCTGCCGCCCGTACCGGGTGGCCGGGCCGGTCGCCGCGGACGCCCCGGAGCTGGTCTGCCGGGCGGTGCAGCTGATCATCGCGGGCGCGCTCGACAGCGGCACCGAGGCGGCACTCGGGGCCAGGCTCGCGTTGTCGCCGCGGCACCTGCGCAGGCTGTTCCACGAGCACCTCGGGGTGACGCCGAACCAGCTGGCCAGGTCGCGGCGGGCGCACTTCGCGCGCAGGCTGCTCGACGACTCCGACCTGACCGTGGCCGACGTGGCCTTCGCCGCCGGGTTCGGCAGCGTCCGCCAGTTCAACCGGGAGATGCGCCTGGTGTTCCGCGCCTCGCCGGTCGAGCTGCGCGACCGGCGCCGCCGCGCGGACCGGCTGGTCGCCGACGGGGGACTGGTGATGCGGCTGCCGTTCACCCCGCCGCTGCACTGGGACGCGTTGCTGGAGTTCCTGTCCGCCCGCGCCGTGCCCGGTGTGGAGTCGGTGCGCGACGGCGTCTACCGCCGCACGATCAGCCTCGACGGCGAGGCAGGTGTCCTGGAGGTCCGCCGGGGCGGGCCGGACCACCTGATGCTGTGGGCGCACCTGCCGTTCTGGGAGGGCCTGATCCACGTCGTCGAACGCGTCGCGCGGGTTTTCGGTGTCGACGCTGACCTGGCGCCTGCCGAGGCGGCGCTCGCGGACGACCCGGTGATCGGCCCGTTGATCGCGGCACGCCCCGGGCTGCGCGTTCCCGGTGCGTGGGGCGTGTTCGAGGTCGCCGTCGAGGCGGTCCTGAGCCAGCACAGCCCCCGGGCCGAGGTCCGCGCCCAGCTCGCCGCCCTGGTGGCGGCCGCGGGCAGCCCGGTCCACGGCCTCGACGGCGGCCTGACGCACCTGTTCCCCTCGGCCACCACACTCGCCGACACGGACCTGCTCACCCTGGGGCTCCCGGAAACCACCGCCAAGACCCTGAGCGCCTTCGCGACCGCCGTCGCCGCCGACGAGACCCTGCTGGACGCCGGGGCGACGCTCGCCGAGCTCACCGGGCGGCTCCGCGACCGACCGGGCATCACCGCGGACACCGCCCACCACATCGCCCTGCGCCTCGGGCATCCGGACGCGTTCCCGGGCACCCTCGCCGCGGGCACGACAACCGATCCCGAACGCTGGCGCCCCTGGCGGGCGCTCGCGGCGATCCACCTGATCACGGCGGCGGAGCCGGGCCGCGCCGCGCCCGCCGACACCGCCCTGGGAACCTGGACGCCGCACCGAGTCGGAACCTGAGGAGAACACCACACATGGACGACATCCAGCGGGGTCGCGCGGAGACCCTGCGCGCCCTGCACGACGGCACCCTGGTGCTGCCCAACGCCTGGGACGCCGCCAGCGCCGCGGTGATCGCGCTGGCCGGGGCCGCCGCGATCGCCACCACCAGCGGTGGCGTCGCCTGGTCCGCGGGCAGGCCGGACGGGCACGGCCTGACCAGGGCCGAGATGGCCGAGCTGGTCGGCAGGATCGCCGGTGCCGTCGACGTCCCGGTCACCGCCGACATCGAGGGCGGCTACGGCCCGGCGCCGCGCGACGTCGCCGAGACCGTCACCGCCGTCATCGCCGCGGGCGCGGTCGGCATCAACCTGGAGGACTCGCAGGCCCCCGGCGGCCCGCTGTTCGACGCCCAGGCCCAGGCCGAGCGGGTCGCCGCGGCCCGCGCCGCCGCCACCGAGGCCGGGCTGCCGGAGCTGTGGATCAACATCCGGACCGACGTCTACCTGTTCGGCATCGGTGAGCCGGAAGGGCGCCTGGCCGACGTGCTCGCCAGAGCCGAGGCGTATGCGGCCGCGGGCGCCGACAGCCTGTTCGTGCCGGGTCTGGTCGACCTGGACACGCTCGCGGAGCTGGTCAAGGAGAGCCCGCTGCCGGTGAACGTGATGGTGTGGCCGGGCGCGCCGACGGTCGCCGAGCTGGTGGCGGTGGGCGTGCGCCGGGTCAGCGTCGGCACCGCGACCGCGCAGGCCGCCTACGCGGTCGCGCACCGGGCCGCGGTGGAACTGCTGGAGCAGGGGACCTACGAGTCGCTGGCAGGCGGCTTGGACTTCGGGGTGCTCAACAACGCCGTGACGCGCTGACGCCACCGCCACCGAGGGCCGCGCCGGGACGATCAGTCCTGGTCGCGGCCCTTCGCGTTTCTGTCTACAATGGATTCACCGCACCCGCCCGCGCGGATTCTGTGTATGCCAGCGCGGTTGATTTTCTCCGGCGGCCAATGGTTGCTGTCAATTTTGCGGCCGGCTTGACTCACTTCCCAGGCCGGAACGTCGGCACGGTGCGAGGTCGGTGAGGAAGTGGTGCGTCATGGCAGCGGCTGGGTTGGCCGAGGGCATCGGCGAGGTGGTGGCACCGGGAGGTGCTGCCGAGATCCTGGACAGGGCGCGGGCGCTCGCGCCGGTCCTGCGGGAGCGGGCCGAGGAGATCGAACGGGAGCGCAGACTCCCGCCGGACGTGGTGGAGTCCTTGCGCGCCACCGGCGTCTTCCGGATGGGGTTCGCCCGCGACCGGGGCGGTCCCGAGCTGGACTCGGTCCAGCAGACCGAGGTGATCGAGGCGCTCGCCCACGGTGACGCCGCGGCGGGCTGGTGCGCCATGATCGGCTCGGACACCGGTCTGTACGCCGGGTTCCTCGACCGCCCGGTCGCCGAGCGGATGTTCCCCAGCCTGGACATGGTCACCGCCGGGCTGCTGTTCCCCAACGGCCGCGCCGAGGCCGTGCCCGGCGGGCTGCGGGTCACCGGCCGCTGGCAGTTCGGCAGCGGCGTCACCCACGCCGACTGGGTCATCTCCGGCGCGTTCCGCTACCGCGACGGCGTCCCCGAGCCCGGCCCCGACGGCAGCGCGCACGGGTCGGTGCTGGTCATGGTGCCGCGCGCGCAGGTCGAGGTGCTCGACACCTGGCACACCACCGGGTTGGCGGGCAGCGGCAGCTGCGACTACACCATCACCGACGTGTTCGTCCCCACCGAGCACACCTTCACCTTCGCCGACGTGCGCGGCGCGACCGGCGTGCTGGCCCACCCCGAGGTGCACATGCGCAACATGCCGGGCGTCGCGCTCGGCGTGGCCCGCGCCGCGCTCGACCACACCAGGGACGCCGCCGTCGCCGCCGGTCGCGCGGAGGACTACCGCACCCAGATCACCCTCGCCGACTGCGAGGCCGACTTCGCCGCCACCCGCCAGGGCGTGTACGGGGCGCTGCGCCGCCAGCACGAGGTCCTGGCCACCGGCGGAACACTCGACGACCTGACCGCGCTGGAGCGCGCCGCACTCCCGCTGTCGCGGCGGCACGCGTTCCGCACCGCGCGGTCGATCGTCACCCGCCTCTACGACCTCACGCAGACCTCGGCGATCTACCGGCCGTCACCGCTGGACCGCTGGCTGCGCGACACCACCACCATGTGCCAGCACATCGTGGCCCAGGACCGGATCCTGCAGACCGCCGGTGCCCACCTGCTCGGCGCCCGGCCGTCGTTCCCGCTGGCCCTGGGCATCACCCCGCCCCAGCGCTGAGCCCGTCAGCTCGGCGTCTCCGCTCGTAGACCCATCCCGATGAAACCCCTTCCCTGAGTACCCCTTTCCCTGATTACCCCCATGTCGAAAGTAGGAACAGATGCGCAAGTTCCCGGCCGCCGTGTGCGCGGCCACGGTGCTGAGCCTGTTGCTCGGCGCGTGCACCAGCGGTGGTGACACCGCGGCGCCGTCCAGCGCGGCACCCACCACCGCGTCACCGAGACAGGCAGCCGCCACCCCCGTCGACAACGACGTGGTCATCAGCTACAGCGAGACCGAACCGGCGAACGCGTTGGTACCGGGCAACACCACCGAGGTCGGCGGCATCAGCGTGCTGGGTGCGCTGTTCCGCGGCCTCGTCGAGTACGACCCCACCACCGCCCAGCCGCGGCCCGCGGTCGCGGAGTCCATCACCACCACCGACTCCAAGGTGTGGTCCATCAAGCTCAAGCCGAACTGGGTGTTCCAGGACGGCAGCAAGGTGACCTCGCGCAGCTTCGTCGACGCCTGGAACTACACCGCGTACTCGCCGAACCTGATGAAGAGCGCCAGCTACATGGCCAACATCGAGGGCTTCAAGCAGGTCAACAACGCGACCCCGGACGGCAAGCAGCCAGCGGACCTGCCGCCTGCCAAGCAGATGTCCGGTCTGCGGGTGGTCGACGACCAGACCTTCACCGTGACGCTCGACGCGCCGTTCTCCGGGTTCGACCTGCGCCTGGGCTACGCCGCGTTCTACCCGATGCCCGCGGTCTTCTTCAGCGACCGCAAGGCCTTCGAGGCGCACCCGGTCGGCAACGGGCCGTTCCGGTTCGTCTCCTACACCAAGGGCAGCAACCTGCTGGTCAAGCGGTTCGACGGCTACGGCGGCGCCCGCAAGGCCAACATCGGCGGCATCGACTACCGCTTCTACACCGACCTGGACAAGGCCTACGCCGACGTCCTGGCCGACAAGCTCGACTTCCTGTCCTTCACCCCGTGGAGCGCCACCCAGGGCAACAAGATCGAGAAGGACCTGCCGCAGACCCGCCGGGTCACCTACAAGTACCTGGGCTACCAGGCGATCGCGTTCCCGATGTTCGACAAGCGCTACGCCAGCCCGGCGCTGCGCCAGGCGATCTCCATGGCCATCGACCGGCCCGCCCTGATCAAGCGCATCTTCAACGGCGGCCGCACCCCCGCCGACGGCCTGGTGCCGCCCAACGTGCGCGGCTACATCCCCAACCAGTGCGGCGAGCTGTGCACCTACCAGCCGGAGAAGGCCAAGAAGCTGTTCGACTCCGTCGGCTTCCAGGGCCCGATCACCCTGGCCTCCAATGTGGACTCCGGCAACCAGGAGTGGGTGGAGGTCGTCTGCGAGTCCATCCAGCGGACGCTGGGGCACCCGTGCGAGTTCCAGCCGCAGAAGACCCTCGGCGAGTTCCGCGCCGCGCTCAACAACCGCACCATCACCTCGGTGTACCGCACCGCCTGGGTCGCGGGCTTCCCGTCCATCGAGAACTTCCTCAACCCGCTGTTCCGCACCAACGGCGCCTCCAACGTCGGCCAGTACGCCAACCCGAAGGTCGACGACCTGCTGACCAGGGCCGACGCCGCCCCGTCGACGCAGCAGGCCGACGCGCTCTACCAGGAGGCCGAGCGGATCGCCCTGCAGGACATGCAGACCATCCCCATCTGGTACCAGTCGGCCACCGCCGCGTGGTCCTCGCGGCTGCGCGAGGTCAAGCCGACGCTGTTCCGCGAGCTCGACTTCTTCTCCGTCACCGTCACCAAGTAGACCCCGCGCCCCAGCGGGCGCGGCCCAGGCGCCGCGCCCGTCGAGAAAGGTACCCCTGTGTCTGTGCACGACGTGGATGTCCTGATGATCGGCGCGGGTCCGTCGAACCTCGCCTTGGCCGTCGCCCTGGAGGAGTGCGGGTCGCCGGAGCTGGCGGCGGGCTCGATGATCCTCGAGCAGCACGAGGACGTGAAGTGGCACCGCAACCTGCTGCTGCCGTGGACCCGCAGTCAGGTGTCGTACGTGAAGGACCTGGTGACCCTGCGCAACCCGCGCAGCCGCTTCTCCTTCCTCAACTTCCTGCACGAGCGCGGTGAGCTCGACGAGTTCGTCAACCTCGGCACGTTCAACCCGTTCCGCTGGCAGCTCTCGACCTACCAGCAGTGGGTGGCCGACACGCTGGAGAACGTGCAGGTGCGCTACCAGGCCCGCGCCGAGCGGATCCTGCCGATCCACGCCGAGGACAGCGCGCTGATCGGGTTCGCCGTCACACTGTCCACTGGCGACACCGTGCTCTGCCGCGACCTGGTGCTCGGCGCGGGCCGGGACCCGTTCGTGCCCGAGGTGTTCCGCGGCCTGCCCGCCGAGCGCGTCGTGCACAGCACCCAGTACGGCGGTCGGGTCGCCGCCGCGGCGGCCCTGGCCAGGCCGGGCAGGCCGATGCGGCCGGTGGTCGTCGGTGGGGCGCAGAGCGCGGCCGAGGTGTTCATGGCGCTGCACCAGGACGCGCCGGGGTCCTCGCCGGTGATGCTGCTGCGCTCGATCGCGCTGAAGGACTACCAGACCAGCAAGTTCGTCAACGAGCTGTTCTTCCCGTCCTTCGTCGACGAGTTCTTCGCCATGCCCGAGCCCGCCAGGGCCAAGGTGCTCGCCGAGATGCACCTGACCAACTACGCGGGCCTCGCCCCGCCCTTCCTCGACGAGCTCTACACCATGGTCTACCGGCAGAAGATGCTCGGCCAGCCCGTCTCCACCATCCGCGGTCTCACCGACGTCGTCGACGCCCGCGTCGAGTCCACACCGGACGGTGGCGAGGAGGTCGTGCTCGACGTGCGCGACCTCAAGAGCGGGCGGGTGGAGCAGGTCCGGTGCGACGCGGTGTTCCTCGGCACCGGTTTCGACTCCCGGATGCCCGCGATGGTGCGCGACCTGGCCGAGTCCATCGACCTTGCCGAGATCACCGTGGACCGCCGCTACCGGGTCGACCTCGGCGCGGGTGCCAGGGCGAGCCTGTACCTGCAGGGCGTCAACGAGGCGACGCACGGCATCTCCGACTCGCTGATCAGCGTGCTGGCGCAGCGCTCGGCCGACATCGCGGGCGACATCCTGGACCGCCGCGCCGCCGACCTCGGTGTCCTGCCCGGCGACCAGGCGGTGGTGGTGCCGGTATGACCCGACCACCCGCCGAACCCGCCCGCCCGAGCAGGACGGTGGTGATCTCGCCCGCCCCCACCGCGAACGGAGACCTGCACCTCGGGCACATCGCGGGCCCGTTTCTCGCCGCCGACGTGCACACCAGGTACGCCCGGTCGCAGGGCCGGGAGGTGGCCCTGGGCACCGGTTTCCAGGACACCTCGACGTTCGTGCTCACCACCGCGCTGCGCCGCGGTGTCCGACCCGAGGAGTTGGTGGCCAACTCGGCCGCGCAGATCGAGTCGACCCTGCGAACCATGGGGATCGGCGTCGACGGCTACACCGGCGACGACGACCGGTTCACCAAGTGGGTCGTCGACTTCCTCGGCAGGCTGCACGCCGCGGGCCGCCTGGAACCGCGGTCCGTGCGGTTCCCGTACTCCGAGCGGACCGGCCGGTTCCTCGTGGACGGTTTCGCCTCCGGCGGCTGCCCGGAGTGCCTGGCCGATGGCTGCGCCGGGTTGTGCGAGAGCTGCGGGCACCTGGTGGCCGCGGGCGACCTCATCGACGTCAAGTCCACACTGGACCCCGACGACCCGGTGACGTTGCGCGAGGTCGACGTGCTCGTGTTCCCGGTCGAGCGCTACCGCGAACAGCTCCGGGAGCACTTCGAGGCTCATGTGGACGGTATGCGGCCGCACATGGCGCAGGCCATGGCGCGGATGTTGTCCCAGCCGTTGCCGGACTTCCCGGTGACGTACCCGATCCAGTGGGGCATCCCGGTGCCGTTCGCGGAGGTCGCCGGGCAGGTCGTCAACCCCAACGCCGAGGCGATGGCGTGGAGCATGCACTGCTCGACGCTGGCCGCACAGCAGCGGGGCGGCGCGCTCACCGGCGAGGACGAGCTGTGGCTGGCGGGCAGCGGGTCGGAGGTCGTGTACTTCCTCGGGTTCGACAACATCTACCCGTTCGCGGTCGCGGGCCCGGCGATGCTGCTGGCCTTCGACGGGCACTACGACCTGCCGACCCGCTACCTCACCAACGAGTTCTACGAGCTGGACCACCGGAAGTTCTCCACCAGCCGCGGCCACGTGGTGTCCGGTCGGGAGCTGGCCGCCGAGGTGCCCAGGGACCTGATCCGGTTCGCGCTGGCCGCGACCAGCCCGGAGCACCAGCGGACCAGCTTCACCCGGGACGCGTTGACCAGGATCACCGAGACCCGCCTGGTGGGCCCGTGGAACCGGATCGCCGAACGGGTGGACACCCACGTCGGCCGCACGTTCCCGGTGTCCGCCAGGTCCCGCCGCGCGGCGGCCCGCGTGTCGGCGCGGTTCGCCGAGTCCTACGAACTGGCGGGGTTCAGCCTCAACCGCGCGGCGGAGGCGATCAGCGACCACCTCGCCAGGCTCGACCGCTGGCAGCCGACCGAATCGCAGGCCGGTGACTTCTGCTTCGAGGTCGTCCACCTCCTGCGGTCGGCGGCCCCGATCCTGATCGACCTGGCGGCCGACGTCCTCGACCCGGGTCCGGGCGAGGTCACCACCATCACCCCGGTCGCGTTGCCGCGGCTGACGACGGGGGTCGGCCGATGATCCAGGGCACCCGACAGGAGGACGCGGCGCGGGTCGTGGTGGTCGGCGCCGGGGTCACCGGGCTGCTCGCCGCGGTCCGGTGCGTGCTCGCCGGGCACCGGGTGGTGCTGCTCGACCGCGGACCGATCCCGCACCCCGGGTCGACCTCGTTCGACCAGCACCGCGCCCTGCGCGCCCTCGCCGCGGGCGACCCGGCCGGCACGAGCCGGTCGGCGCTGCTGCACAGCCGCTGGCGCGAGCTGGACGAGCTGCTGCGCGACCACCTGTCGGGTGCCCGCCTCTACCGCCGCGTCGGCGTCCTGACCGCGCTACCCCCCGACGCCGTGGCCCAGGCCGTCGCCACCGCCGAGGCCACCGGCCTGCCCATCCGCTTCGTCGACCCGGCCGACTACCCGCACGTCGGCTTCCCCGCCGACACGACGGTCCTCCTCGAACCCCACGCCGGTGTCCTGCTGGCCGACCGCGTCCTGCACGCGGCGACCCGCCGGCTCCAGCGCCACCCGCTGGCGGACCTGCGGCCCGGCACCGAGGTCGTCGGCGTGCGACCGGACGGCCGGGTGCGGCTCGCGGACGGCACCACCGAGTCCGGCGACCTCGTGCTCCTCACGGCGGGGCCGTGGTCGGCCGCCCTGGTCGACCTCCCCGTCACCCTCCACTGCCAGACGATGGTCTACCTGCGCCCGCCGCCCGAGCTGGTGCGCACCTGGGCGGGCAGCCCCGTCGCGGGCGGCATCGGCACCGACGGCACGTCCTGGCTCCTGCCGTCGGTGGCGGGCACACTGCTCAAGATCAGCACCGACGCCGTCCGCCGGGAGGTCGCCGCGCTGACCGACCCCGGCGCCGACGAGCCGTGGACCGACCGCGTGCTCGCGGCGGGCATCGTGTCCGAAGTGGACAGATATCGGGTCCTGCGCGCGCGGCACTGCCACTACGCGACCACCGCGGACGGCGGGACCGGCTTCGTCCAGGTCGGCGCCGCCGTCTGGGCGCGCCCCGGCAGCGGCGGCGCCGGATTCCGCACCGCACCCCAGGCCGTGGACGCCGTCCTCGGCCCGCTCCTCCCCTCCACACCCCGGGACACCCCATGACCAGGAACGCCCCCGGCGCGCTGCTCGTGATCGGCAGCGGCCTCAAGCTCTACCGCGAGTACATCGTCCGCGCCTTCGCCGACCGGGTCCACGCGGCCGGGCTGCGGCTGGTGCTCATCAACAACCTGCGGCCCACCTGGCAGCACGACTACTTCGACGACATCACCGTGGTCAACGTCTTCGACCACCAGCTGCTCGCCGAGACCGCCCGGCAGCTGGCAGGCCGCTACACCGTCAACGGCCTGGTGTGCTGGGACGAGCCGCTGGTCATGCCCGCCGCCGAGCTGGCGGCCGAGTTCGGCGTGCCCGGTCTGAGCATCCCCGGCGTGCACGGCTGCCGCGACAAGCACAGCTCCCGCAGCCGCCTGACCGAGGCCGGTCTGCCGCAACCCGGCTTCGAGCTGGTCCCCGACCTCGACCACGCCCGCGTCGCCGCCGCCCGCATCGGCTACCCGGTGGTCGTCAAGCCGCGGGCACTCGGCGCCAGCATGGGCGTCTCGCTCGCCGCCGACGAGCGCGAACTCGAGTTCGCCTACCGGGTCGCGCACGAGGCCAGCCTGATCGGCGACGAGCCCTACCGCGGCGGGGCGATCATCGAGGGCTTCGCCGACGGGCCCGAGATCAGCGTCGACGCCGCCGTGCACAAGGGCGAGTACCTGCCGATGTTCCTGGCCCGCAAGAGCACCGGGATGCCGCCGTTCTTCGAGGAGACCGGGCACGTCGTCGACTCGGCCGACCCGCTGCTGGCCGACGAGGCGCTCATGGGCGCGCTGGCCACCGCGCACCAGGTGCTGGGCATCGAGGACGGCATCACCCACACCGAGGTCCGGCTGACCGCCCGCGGCCCGGTGATCATCGAGGTCAACGGCCGCCTCGGCGGTGACCTGATCCCGTTCCTCGGCCAGGTCGCCACCGGGGTCGAGCCGGGCAGCGTGCTCTTCGACGTCGCCACCGGCCTGCGCCCCGACCTCACCCAGACCAGGGCGGGCGTCGCGGGCATCCGCTTCGGCTACCCCGACCACGACTGCGTCGTGCGCTCGGTGACCGTCCCCGAGCAGTCCGCCGGGCTGGTCCTGGCCTCCCGCATGGTCGAGCCGGGCACCACGCTGCGGCTGCCGCCCGGCGGCTACATCGCCCGCCACTCGTTCGTCGTCTGCGCCGGACCGGATCCCCGCACCTGCGCCCGCCGCCTCGACGCCGCGGCCGCCCTGGTCGAATTGGACGCCGACCCGGTCGACCCGCCGCCCGCGAGCACCCCGCTGACCATGCCCGCGGGCCTGCTGGACGTCGACGACCTGGACGGGCAGCGATGAGCATCGACTACAACGGCCGCCGGTTCCGCGCCCTCGGCGTGCACGGCGGCACCTGCGCGGAGTACAGCCAGCGCGACGACCTGGTGTGGGCGGTGTTCGAGGGCGGCCACATCCGCCGCGGCACCGTCACCGGCACCTGCGATGACCGCGGTGTCCTGCGGCTGGCCTACACGATGGTGCTGGAGACCGGCGAGGTGATCTCCGGGCACAGCACGAACACGCCGCGGCGGGTCGGCGGCACGCTGGTGCTGCACGAGGTCTGGGAGCGCTACGGCGAGCACGCCGCCCGCGGTGTGTCCTACCTCGAAGAGGTCCCCGCCGAGCCCGGGGAAGTGGCGCGATGACCGACTGGCACAAGCTCCAGGCCCTCGTGGCCGGCCACCTCCGATTCCCCGGCGACCCCGGCTTCGCCGACGCGGGTGTCGCCCTGAACCAGCGGTACGCCGACGTCCAGCCCGCGGCCGTCCTGTCGGTCGCGCGCGCCGGTGACGTCACCAAGGCCGTCGAGTGGGCGCGCGCCGAGTCAGTGCCTCTTGTGGCGCGCGGCGGCGGTCACAGCTACGCGGGCTTCTCCTCCGCGCCCGGCCTGGTTCTGGACCTGCGTGGACTCTCGACGGTCCACTACGACGAGGACACCGGGCAGGTGACCGTTGGCGGCGGCACACCGATGAAGGCCCTCTACGCGGCCCTGAAGCCCTACGACGTCACCTTCCCTCTAGGCAACTCCGACACCGTCAGCATCGGCGGCCTGACCCTCGGCGGTGGCGTCACCTCGATCTCCCGCGCGCACGGGCTCACTTGCGACGCGTTGCTCTCCACGGAGGTCGTGCTCGCGGACGGGACCACGGTCACGGCATCCGAGCGTGAGCACCCCGACCTGTTCTGGGCGTGCCGCGGCGGCGGGGGCGGCAACTTCGGCGTCAACACGAGCTTCACCTTCCAGACGCGCCCAGCGCCCGCCGGGTCGACCTGCCTGGTGCTGTGGTCGTGGCCGCACGCGGTCGAGGTGCTCGCGGTGATGCAAGAGGTCATGCGGACGGCGCCGAACGGGTTCTCCGCCCGCATCGGTATCGCCCGCTCCTCCGGCGAGGACGGCGTCGTGTCCGTCGTCGGCCACCACCTCGGACCGGCCGCGCAACTGCGGGAACTGCTGGCGCCCGCACACGCCGTCGCCCGGCCGTACCGATCCGACATCGAGGACCGCGACTTCTGGGCCGCGGCGACGTACCTGCACCACGACAGCGTCGGCGGGGCGTTCGCCGCGCGGAGCCGGTGCACGCCGCACGCGGTCGACGACGCCGGGTTGGCCGCCCTGGTCCGCGCCGTGGACCGGTGGCCGGGCAGCGGCAACCCGGACGGGGCGGGCGCCGCGCTGTTCGCGTGGGGCGGGGCGATCAACGACGTCCCGGTCACCGACACCGCGTTCCCGCACCGCGACACCCGGTTCCTGCTCAGCCTCGACACCTCGTGGGCGCGCACGGACGGCCCCGAGGTCGTGCGCGCCAACCTGGACTGGCTGCACGGCCTGCACGCGGAGTCCGCCGAGTTCGCCACCGACGCGTCCTACGTGAACTTCACCGATCCAGACCTCGACGACTGGCGGTGGGCCTACTACGGGCCCAACGCGGGCAGGCTCGCCGAGGTCAAGCGGCGCTACGACCCCGACCGGTTCTTCACCTCCCCGCAAGCGGTGTGACCGGCCATGGGACCTGACCTGCGCGGCACCATGCGCGCCTTCGCCACCGGCGTGTGCGTCGCCAGCACCTACCGCGACACGCCAGACGGCCGACGCCACGACGCGGTCACCGTCAACTCCCTCGGATCGATCTCCCTCGACCCGCCGCTGGTGTCGCTGTCGTTCCGGCAGGGGTCGGCGTTCCTCGACGACCTGCTGGCCACCGGCCGGTGGGCGGTGTCGATCCTGCCCGCGTCGGCGCGGGAGACCGCCCGCAGGCTGGCCGGACCGCGCGAGACCCGCGCACCGCACGTCGCCGACCTGCCCGCCCACCCCGGCGACCGGACCGGCGCGCTCGTCCTCGCCGGGGCGGGCTGGCTGGAGTGCGCGCTGCGCGACCGCTTCGACCTCGGCGACCACACCCTCGTCGTCGGCGACGTCCTCGCCACCGGCCCGGACGGCAGACCCCCGACCCTGGTCTTCCTGCACGGCCGCTACCACGCCGTCGACGACCCCGGCTCGATCGGCGTCGACTTCTCCACTCCCGGCCAGTGGGGGGAGGTCGGGTAGCCACCGGTCGAACTCCCCGGGCAGCCCCGGGGAAGTCTCCACCAACGGCGCCGGGCCCCGGCCACGCGGACCGGCCGGGATCGTCGTGGGGCCGCGGGTTTCCCGCCGCGCGGCCCCGTCCCGGCCGGTCCCTTCCCGACCCCGGGCGCGACCGGGACCACCACGGCACCGCTGTGCTGATCCACCCCGATCATGTATTCGTCGAGCATGAGATCACCGAGCCCGACCCGCCCGCGCCCCGACCACCGCGCCGATCGCCACCCCGACCACCGCGCCGACTACCGCGTCGATCAGGGTGCCTGCCACCGCGTCGACTACAGCGTCGACCACGGTTCCTGCTATCGCATCGACCGCCACATCGACTACCGCGCCGACCGCCATTCCGAGAACGGCGCCGACCGCTGGACCGATCACCGCGTCGACCGCGGTGCCGAGTACCGCGTCGACCGCCACACCGACCACAGCGCCGACCGCGGTGCCGCCAACCGGGACCCGGCGCGGCGCGCGCCCACCCGCCGGGCGAGCGCGCGGGTGTTCGCCCGGCACCGCCGGACGGCGACCACCCGGGTGCCCGTGCAAGCCCGGCCGAACCCGTTACCCGACGGACCTCTCCACCCGGTGCTCGCGTGAGGTCGCCGACCTCGTCGCGCGCGCACCGTCCCCGGCGGACCGCCCCGCCCGCGCACCCCGACCGGCCGTGACCGGCGCGGGCGGTGTCCGCACCGGGCACGCGAGTCCAGCCACGTTGACCGACTGTGGGGAAGGATCCATCATGGGCAGACCAGAGAAACCTGTGAACAACGCCGGGGGTCTCGTCGCACAGTTCGCCGGGGAGTTGCGGGCGCTGCGGGCGCGGGCGGGCAACCCGACCTACCGCGAGATGGCCCGGTCCGCGATGTTCTCCTCGTCCGTGCTCTCCAGCGCCGCCAGCGGCAACCGGATGCCGTCGCTGTCGGTGACCCTCGCCTTCGTCGCCGCCTGCGGTGGCGACCAGGACGGCTGGCGGCAGCGCTGGCTGGCCGTCACCGGCGGCCACATGCGCTTCCCGACGCGCGAGCGGGTGACCGGCAAGCTCCCGTACCCGGCGCAGTTACCGCAACGGCCGCGCGGGTTCATCGGCCGGGTGGCCGAACTCGCGTGGCTGCGCGCCGCGGGCGACACGCCGATCGTGATCAGCGGCCCCGCCGGTGTCGGCAAGACCGGGCTGGCGCTGTACTACGCCTACACCAGGGCGGCCGACATGACCAACGGCCAGCTCTACGCCGACCTCGGCGCCGGACCCAGCCCGTACGACGTCCTCGACGGGTTCCTGCGCGCCCTCGGCGTGCCAGGCGACCAGCTCGCGGGCACCCCCGACCACCGGGTCGGCCTGTACCGCACGCTGCTCGTCGAGCGCAGGCTGCTGGTGCTGCTGGACAACGTCCTGGACGAGAGGCAGGTGCGGCCGCTGTTGGTGGAGACCGACACCAGCACCACCGTCCTGGTGAGCCGCAAGCGGCTGCTCGGGCTGCGCGAGGTCCGCAGGCTGCCGGTCACCCCGCTCTCCCGCGCCGACTCGGTCGAGATGATCGTCGCCGGGCTGCCGCCGACGGTCACCGCGGGCCCGGACGACCTCGACCGGCTCGCCGAGTTCTGCGGCGACCTGCCGCTGGCCCTCGACATCGCGCTGCGCCGGATCGCGCTGCGCCCGCACGTGATCCTCGGCCAGATGCTCGACGGCTGGCACCGCAACGGCAACGCGCTCAACTGGCTGTCCATCGGCGACCTGTCCATGCGCGAGGCGCTGCGCTCGGCGTACCTGACGCTGAGCCACCCGGCCAGGATGCTGCTGCACTGGCTGGCCAGGACCGCCGACCGGGTCGGCCCGCTGCCGTCCGAAGAGGACGAACTCGCCGACGAGCTCATCGACGCGGGCATCCTGAGCCAGGCGGGCCACGACTTCGCCGGGCTGCGGCTCTCACCGCTGGTGCGCGCGTTCGTCCGCGACATGGCCTGCTCGTTCGCCCGCGACGTGCCCGTCGGCGCCGGGTCGCCGCGCGCGGGGTACTAGGTCGCGGATCGCCTGTCCCGCACGTTCCCCGCCGAGCGGGACAGGCGCTGCCCGGTTGATTGTCCTTGGGGGACAAGGATGTCGACCAAGTCGGGCATCGGGTGTACTGGGGACATGCTGGAGCCTGTCGAGTCGCCTCCCTCCGATGGAACGACCTTCGCTGACAGACCACTGTGGACTTCTCGGGACACCGCAGCCGGGGTCGCCGCGATCGCCCTGCTCGTCACCGCGGTCTGTTTGTCCACTGTGGTGCGTCCGAGTCCGCCGCTGCACGACGTCGCGCTGTTCGCCCACCTGGGTTTCCTGGTGCTGGGCTTCGGCGCCGTCCTCGTCGCCGACTACTTCTTCGTGCTCTGGGTCCTGGGTCGCGCCACGTTCGCCGAGGCCGTCGCGCACACCGCCCGGCTGCACCCGCTCATCTGGTCCGGGCTGCTGGGCCTGGTCGCCAGCGGCACCCTGCTGCGCCCGGACCTGTCCTCCGGCGCCACCGCGCTGAAGCTGGTCCTCGTCACAACCCTGACCCTCAACGGCATCCAGGCCACCGCGCTGGGCCGCCGCATGTCCACCCTGGACGGCCCGCCGCCGGTCCCGCTGCTGCTGTGGGGCGCCGCGACCTCCGCGCTCTCGCAGCTGTGCTGGTGGGGTGCGGTGGTGATCGGGTACCTCAACACCACGCGCTGACGCGGTATCCGGAATGCGAAGGCCCGTGCTCGGCGATTCCCCGGGTGCGGGCGGTGCCGTAAAGTCCGTCCCGTGAGCCAGGCGCCGGGAGCCGACCGCGAGACCACCACGGGTGGCCGCGGCCACCTCTGCTGGGCGTTCGCCGACGTGGGGGAGTTCGTCGCCGGGGCGCGGGCGTTCCTGGTCGAGGGCCTGGCCCAGGGCAAGCGGGTGTGCGTCGCGGCCCCCGGGGACGTGGCCGAGCTCGGGCGGCGCTTCGCCGACGTACCCGGGTTCGACGACCTGCTCGACCGCGGCGCGGTGCAGCTGAGGTCGCTCGACCGGCTCTACGAGACCGACGTGGCCGTCGACGCCGACGAGCAGGTCCGCACCTACGCCGCCGAGACCGGGGCGGCGCTGGCGGCCGGGTTCACCGGGTTCCGGGTGGCGGTCGAGGCGACCCGGCTGGTGCGGACCCCGGCCCAGCTGGCGGCGTTCGCGAGCTACGAGCACACGGTGGACCGCTACATGGCCGCGTACCCGTTCGAGGCGCTCTGCGCCTACAGCGTGCCGACCCTGGGCACCGAGGTGGTCGACAAGCTCGCCGGCATCCACCCGCGCGGCAACGTCGAGCACGTCCCGTTCCGCCTGCACGGGTGGGGCGCGTGCGGCGCGGTGGCGCTGGAGGGCGAGCTGGACCTGCGCTCGCACGAGCTGTTCGGCTGGGCGCTCGAGCGCGCCGCCGCGCACTGGGGTCCCGGCGAGGTGGTCGTGGACGCGCGCGAGCTGACCTTCATCGACCACCACGGGCTGCTGGGCCTGGCCGAGCAGGCCGCGCGCCGGGGGATCACCATCGTCCTGCGCACCCGCCGCTTCGGCGCCGCGAGACTGGTCGACATCCTGGGCATCGACGGGGTCCGCGTGGAGCAGGCGGCATGAACGCGCCCGACCACGTCGCCCTTTGCTACGCCGACGACACCGAACTGCTCGGCGTCGGCGTCCCGTTCCTCACCGACGGCCTCGACCGCGGCGACGCCGTGCTGCTGGCCATCGACCCGCCGCGCGCCGAACTGGTCCTCGCCGCCGTCGACCGCCCGGAGAAGGTCACGGTGATCTCGACGGACCTGCAGTACGTGCGGCCCGCGATCGCCATCAAGTCCTACCGCGAGCTCTTCGCCCGCCTCGTCGACGGCGGCGCGGGCGCCATCCGCCTGCTCGGCGAGATCCCCGACCCCACCCCCGCCTGGGACGTGTGGTCGCGCTACGAGGCCACCGTCAACCGCGCCTACGACCAGTTCCCCCTGATCAGCATGTGCGCCTACGACACCCGCACCACCCCGGCCGCCGTGCTCGCCGACGTCACCAAGACCCACACGCTGCTGGCCAGGCCCGGCACCACCCAGCCCAACGCGGCCTACATCCACCCCCTGACCTTCCTGGCCGCCAGACTCCCCGCCCCGCCCTACCCCGTCCAGCACCAACCCCCCGCGGTGGCGCTGACCAACCCGACCCCCAGCGCCGCCCGCACCGCGGTGACCTCGCGCGCACAGGCGGTGCTGCGCCCGGACGACCTGGACGACCTGGTGGTCTCCGTCAGCGAGGTCGTCTCCAACGCCCTCACCCACGGCACCGCCCCCATCACCCTCACCCTCTGGACCACCCCCGCCGCGGTGGTCGTCACGGTCCAGGACAACGGCCCCGGCCCCAACAACCCCTTCGCAGGCCTCATCCCCACCCCCACGCCCACCGGCGGCGGCTACGGCCTCTGGATCGCCCACCAACTCTGCCACCACGTGGCCCTGACCCAAACCCCCACCACCTTCACCATCCGCCTCACCATGGGCGACCCACTCGCCTGACGGAGTCCAAGGCCCCGCCGCCACACCTGGCCCGCACGGACGTCCCGTGCTGTGCCGAATCTATCGAACTTGCCCGCCTGTCAATACCCTCGTGCGTCGCCTGTGGACAGTTCCGGCCATTGTGGACAACTGCTGGCCACCGCGATCCACCATGCCCGGCAGCGGCCGCGCCAGGCGGGTGCCCGGCGCGGCCGCCGGTGGTTCAGCGGGACACGCTCAGGAACAGCAGCGACCAGAACGCCGGGCCCTGGTACGTGGCGCCCGGGAACGCGACCTTCGCGATGCCGCGGCACACGCCGTTCGGGTACAGCAGCGCGATGCGGTCCGTGTCGTTCACCGCCGCGACCGCGGGTACGCCGTCGCGGGTGGTCACGCACTGGCGGTCCGGCACCGCGCCGACCGCGTACGTGCCCGAGCTGGTCGTGTACCGGAACGTCGGCGGTGCGACCCGGTCGTCGCAGCCGGTGCTCTCGGTGACCCTGCCGAGCTTTCTCTCGTTGCGGATCGACCCTTCCCACCCACAGGCCGCGTCGGCCCCGGGCGCGGGCCGGGTGTTGGTGACCACCCCGGACCTCGGGTCGTCCTCGGCGGCCGCCACACCCGTGAGCCCCGCCGTCGCTGTCGTGAGCATCGCCGCGATCGTGAGGACGTGCGCCAGGCGACTCATGATGTTCCTCCAATGGCTCCGCTACCTGATCGGACCTGAATGAGGTTTCACGACACGCCCAACATCGACCGCATCCAACCTGATCGAGTGACAGAGCCCCGGGTGATCGTCCTTGACAAGGCCTCCCTTGTTTGACTGCCTAGCGTGCAACTCGACGGCTGGAGACGGAGGGAAAACCCCTGCGCCGCACCAAGTCGATCACTCGCAGGCGACTCCGTCCTTGTTGCGGTCGAGGGCAGTGCGGTAGCCCGGCTCACCCCGGTGGATCGGCGCCGCGCCCGCTGCTCTCGCCTCGTCGCAGTTCTTGTAGTACGCGTCAGCGGGCGCCGCGACCTCCGGCTCGGTTACCGGCGGCGCGACCGCGACCGTGGGCACGGCGACCTCCGTGGTCGGGCTCGGCACGGTGGTGATCTCCCGCGGCTTGTCGACTCGCAGGACGAGCTTGGTGGTACGCGCCACCGCTGTCGTGGCGCCCTCGACGGCGACAACGGTCCAGTTCTCCGGAACCAGCACGTTCCGCCCGTCCACCGACTCGTACACGAGCGTGGTGAACCCGAGGTCGGTCAGGATTGTCTTGGCCTCAGCGGCGTTCTTGCCCACGAGATCGGCGGGCACCGCGATGGAGTCCGGCGCGCTCGTGCTGGTCGGCGCGGGCGCGGAGGGGCCGGGTGGTGCGGCGGCCGCTTGCTGCTTCGCGCGATTCGGATCACCGGTGAGCCCCGCGACGACGAACAACGCCAGGAGCAGCGCTCCTGTGATCCACAACCACTTGCGCTTGCGATTGCGCCACCACACCAGCATCTCGACGCCCCCTTCGGGAAAAGATCGACGTTCGACAGGATCGCGACGCCTGCCGTGGTCGTTACCGGACGAGTAGTCGACGCTTGCTGCCGTGCGGCGGGAATGGCTTGTGTCGTTTGTGGATGCGCGGCTCCGGTGGCGCCTGCGCGCCATGGCTTTCCCTCTAACGGGTGACGGCCGTCAAACGCCCGAGCGGCCCGCTGTGGGGGCAGCGGGCCGCTCGGGGCGCGGGGCGGACTAGGGCCCGCGCTGGGGGCGACTACCTAGCGGTAGTCGATGGTGTGGGTGTAGACGAGGGCCTTGGTCGAGGTGGTGACGGACAGGCCGACGGCGGGGCGGACGGTTTTGAACCAGTTGGCGAAGGTGCTGGACTGGTACCTGGTCATGCTGGCGAAGGTGGCGGACGGGCCGTTGTCGACCTTGCGCCACAGGTCGATGAGGGCGCCTGCGACTCGGCACTCGACCTGGTCACCGTTCTCGACGTTGGTGCGGCTGGCCGCGTAGGCGGAGTTGAACCAGGTGGTGGTCATCAGGTCGATGGTGCCGCCGTCGGCCCAGTAGTAGCGGCCGTCGCCCTTGACGTAGCCGGCGATGGCGTTGGCGAAGCCCTCGGTCCAGGCGCAGGACGGGCCGGTGCGGGCGTGCAGGTAGTGCGGGCTGGGGCAGTCGGAGGTGGGCCACCAGCCGTCGTAGAGCTGGTCCATGAAGGCGTGGCCGCTCTCGTGCAGGACGAGGTGCTCGGAGTCGGGGTCGGCGTCGCCGAGCAGGACGTAGCGCTGGGTCTTGGCGACGGAGTTGTTGAAGCGCGCGCCCTCCGTGCTGCCCGGCTGCCAGCGCAGCCAGATCTTGGTGCAAGAGCTGCTCTGCCGCGAGGTCCAGCAACCGGTCGTAGAGGCGCGGTTGAACCACAGCAGGTTGAGCGTGTCGTAGGCGTGCCAGCCGCGCATGTGCTGGGTGGGCGGCGCGATCGAGCCGAAGTCGGCGGTCGTCCCGGAGGCCACGTTGCTCTTGACCGCGGTGTAGGTGGTGTACGCCGAGGTGCCCGCCAGGTCGGTTACCTGCCACAGGGAGCCCGCGGTGGAGAAGCTGACCCACAGCGAGTACATCTTGGCCACCGGCGCGGTGAAGCACAGCGAGTACTTGCCGTCCGCGTAACCGGTGAGGCCCGACGCGTAGTTCACCGTTGCCGCTGTCGAGGTGGTCTTGCCCTGCACCGTCACCGGGATGTTGCGCCCCGCGAGCCAGGTACCTGTCTTGTCGGCGATCGCGAACGAGCCGGTCGCGCAGATCTGGCCCGCTGCTGCCGCCGAGATCGACGCGGGTGCTGCGGCGACCGGTGCTGCCTTGCCGTTGGTGAGCGTCTTGGTCTGACCGCTGCTGACCGCCGGACCCTCCGGGCTACCGATGCCGGTCCGCGAACTGCCGGAGGTAGCGCCAACGGTGAACTCGGTCGAGGCGTGCGCGGCGTGCTTCTCCTCGGCACCCGCCACATCGGCCTGGATCTGCGCGGGACCGGCGGACAGCGCGGTGACACGCAGGGTGACCGAACGGCCCTTCGTGGTGAGCGCGAGGGTCTGCACCGCCACCTGGTCGAGACCGACCGCTCGCGGCGCCGACAGACCCGTGCCCGCCGTCTCCAACCGCAGGCTCTTCGGTAACCGGACGCTGAACCTGGCGCCGTCGACCTGGGTGTTGGCGTTGAGCGTGACGCGCACGTTCGCCGTCTCACCGACCACGGGCAACCGGTCGAGCGACACCGCGGCGGACACGCAGGACGGCAGCCGCTGGGCGATCGAGTCGGCGGCAGGCGCGCACGGCACCGCCGCGGCCTGCGGGGTGGCCGAGATGGACGGGCTCAGCGCGACGCAGAACGCCGCCGCGGTCGAGGCCGCGATCGCGTAACGCAAGGGTTTCGATGACATGGGAAACCTTTCCCGGAGCTGGCACTCCCGGACGCAGGGGAACCGCACGAGATGCGTGCGGGGGACACCGCGGTAATCGGCCCGTCGACGCGAACGATGGGGACACCCGGCCCGTCCCTTGTGGGGTTCCAGGTCGGCACTCGGCACCTGCTCGTAGCCGCTGTCCAGGTCAAACGGGGTGGTCAACGTCCTGGCGAAGAATGGTTCCGCGAGAACGTGACGAAGGTTATCCAGTGAAATCAAAGCCCGTCAAGGTTCGGTTCACCTGATGTCGAGGTGCAATTAACGGCGTCCCGGAAAACTGAATTGCCCCTCGGTTCCGGGGTATTTTCCAGGTGGTCGGGCCAATTTTCCAGGTAGTCGCCCGGCGCGGGCCGCCCCGGCGCGGCGTTGCCCCGAACGGCCGCGTGAGCGACAGTATTTCCCTACGTAGCGCGCTGGAGGAGGGCCATGGCACAGGCGGCGACCCCCCTCATCGGGCGCGCGGGCGAGGTCGAGGCGCTGCTGGGCCTGGTCACCGCCACGCCCGCCGTGGTGCGGGTCGAGGGCGACGCCGGGGTGGGCAAGACGCGGCTCATAGAGGAGGTGCTCGCGCACCCCGCCCTGCGCGGCACCCGTGCGCTGGTCGGCACCTGCCAGTCGCTGCGCGAGCCGCTGCCCCTCGCCCCGCTGGTCGACGCGCTGCTCTCCGACGCCGCGGTCCCGTGGACCGACCGACCGGACCCGCTGCTCGGCGCGGTCGCCCAACTCCTACCCGAGCTCGGCACCCGGCTGCCCAACCCCGCCGAGGCCCTCGACGACCCGAGGATGGAGCGCCACCGCCGCTACCGGGCGCTGCGGCACCTGCTGGCGCTGGCCAGTCCCGCCGTGCTCGTCCTCGACGACTTCCACTGGACCGACGAGGCGACCGTGGAGTTCCTCCGGTTCCTCGTCGGCCACCTGCCGCCCGAGCTGGCCCTGGTGCTCAGCCACCGCCCGGGGCAGCGGCCGTGGGGGATCACCCCGCCGCGGTCCGGGGTGACCACCGGCCTGGTCCGGCTGGAACCGCTGACGATCGACGAGACCGCCGCGATGGCCGACGCCGTGGCCAGGTCCGCGGGTCCGGCTCCCGCCGCCGCCCTGCTGCGGTTGACCGGTGGTCTGCCGTTCGCCATCGAGGAGGTGGTCCGCGCCGCGATCGAGCGCGCCGCACCCGGCGCTCAACCCTGGGACAGCCTGACCGGGGAGTACGTGCCGGACGGCTACCTCGAACTCATCGGCGGCAGGCTGGCCCCGCTCGACGCCGTCGCCAGGGGACTGGTCACCGCGGCAGCCGTGCTCGGGGCGCCGACCTCGGCCGCCGAGCTGTGCCGGGTCGCCGACGTCGGGCTGGACGACGGCGAGGACGCGCTCGACCGGCTGGTCACCGCCCGGCTGCTCCAGCGCTCGGACGGCCGCTACCGCTGCACCCACGACCTCGCCGGGCACGCCGTCATCCGCACGCTGACCCCGAGCGGCCTGCGCGCCCTGCACCGCCGGGCCGCGGCCGTGCTCGGGGCCGCGCCGGGCGACCCGCGGCACATGCGCGTCGGGCACCACCTCAAGGCGGCGGGCGAGCACGAGGCCTGGCGCCGCAGCGTCGAGGCCGGGGTCGACCGGGCGATCGAGGTGGGTGACACCGGTGCCGCCCTCGCCGCGTTGCAGGAGCTGCTCGACACCACCGCCGACGTCGAGGAACGCCGCGGGCTGGCGGTGAAGCTGGGCCGGGTCGCCCTCTACGGCCTGGACTTCGCCGAGACCGAGCAGGTGCTGCGCGGGCTGCTGGCGACCGACGGGCTGCCCGCCGAGGTGCGCGGTGAGTTGCGCAAGGACCTGGGTCTGCTGCTGCTCAACCAGGCGGGCGCCGCGGCGGCGGGCTACCGCGAGCTGGTGGCCGCGGTCGGTGAGCTGCGCGGCCCCCGGCCCGACCTCGCCGCCAGGGTGATGTCCTGCCTGGCCAGCACCAACGCCTGCCACCAGCACGTGGACGTGGGCATGCGGTGGCTGGCCGAGGCCGACGAGCTCGCCGACACCCTGACCGACCCGCTGGCCCGCTTCGCGTTCCTGGTCAACAAGGCGTCCGCGCTGCTGGAGTGCGGCAACCCCGCGGGCTGGCCGTTGGCGCGGCAGGTCCTCGCCACGCCCGCGGACTTCGAACGCGGCCAGCACCTCGTGCGCGCCTGCTTCAACTTCGCCGAGGCCGCCTGCTGGCTCGGGCACTACCGGCGCGCCGAGGACGACATGGCTCGCGGTCGCGGTCTGGCCAGGGAGTTCGCGGCGCCGTTCACCGAGGAACACCTCGGCGCCAACGACGTCCTGCTCGACTGGCAGCGCGGCGACTGGCGCGGACTGCGTGAGCGCGCGGCGGCCGCCGACCACGTTGAACTGCCGCGGATCACCGCCGGGTACCGGCTGGTCGCGGGCGCGCTGGCCGCGGAGGCGGGGGACGGCACGGGGGCGTTGCGGCTGCTGCGGGCCCTGGTCACCGGCCCGCCACCGGCCCCGCCGGTCGCCGCCGCCGCGCACGCCGTCATCGCCGAGGTCCGCCACCGCGCCCCGACCCGCCCCGACGCGACACCGGACGTGGATGCCGCGCTGGAGGTCATCCGCCGCACGGGCATGTGGGTGTGGGCTGCCGACGTCACCCCCATCGCCGTCGACCTGCTGTGCCGCGCCGACCGCTCCGGCGACGCCGAGGTCCTGCTCAAGCAGCACGACGAGGGCATCCGCGACCTCGACTGCCCCGCCGCCGACGCCGCCCTCCAGTTGGGCCGCGCCCTGCTGCACCACCGCCGGGGCGACCTCGACGCCGCCCTGACCTGGTACGCCGACGCCGAGACCGCCTTCGCCGCCATGCCCCGCCGCTTCTGGTGGGCCCGAACCCGCCTCAACCACGGCGAGTGCGCCCTCGCCGCGGGCCAGGACGGCGTCCCCCTGGTCCGCGAGGCCGAGTCGGTCTTCGCCGAACTCGGCGCGACCGTCCGAATGCGACAGTGCCAGGAAGTCCTGCGCGCCAACCGGGCCCTGCCCACCCGCAAACGCGGCCGCCCGGCCTACGGAGACCGGCTCTCGCCCCGCGAACGCGAGGTGGCCGCACTCGCCGCCTCAGGCCGAAGCAACCGCGACATCGCCACCGCCCTGGGCCTCTCGGTCCGCACGGTGGAACTCCACGTCGCCGCGGTGCTCCAGAAGCTCCGGGTGAGCTCCCGCGTCGAGATCCCCAACCCCCTCACCGACGACTAGCCACACCTGCGGCGAGGTCGTGCCCGAGGTCCAGTGCGCGGACATTTCCCATCGGGCCACGGGACCGGGGTGCTCCGGGCCAGGATGGGACACGATCACATCCACCGCATCGAGGAGACCGCCGGTGAGCGCAGACGACCAGACCCGCCGTGGCACCACCGCCCGGGCACTGCCCCGGTGGGTGGTCCTCGCCGCTGTGGTGGCGGTCGCGTCCACGGCCTGCCAGGCGGACCAGGTCGGCGCTCCCACCACCGCTTCCTCCACCCAGCCCGACGTGCCCGCAGTTGCCGCGAAGGTGTTGTCCGGTCGGTGCGCGGGTGGCTGGGTGGTGCCCGACGCCTCGGCGCCGGTGCCGCTGACCGACCCGGCGACGCCGCCCGGTGGCGCGGTGCAGGCCGACCAGGGCCTGGTCGTGGTGACCGTCCAGGGGCACGACCGCGCCCAGGTCGTCGTGGAGGGCATGAAGGTCGACATCGTCGCCCGGCGCCCCGCGGTGGTGGGCGCCCTCCTGCCCACCCCGTGCGAGACGGACGACGACGGACCCAGCCGGGTGTTCGGCGTCGACCTGAACGACGACACACCCGTCCCGACCGGCCGCTACGACGACGACGGCCGGGAAACCGGGTACCCGTACAAGGTCACCGCGGTCGAGCGCGGCGAGATCCGCCTCGTCCCGTCCGTGGCGACCGACGACGTCGAGTGGCGGCTGCGGCTGCTGTGGACCTCGGACGGCCGCCAGGGCGAGACCGTGGTGGACGACGGCGGCGCACCGTTCCACACCACCGGCACGACCGCGGTCACCGGCGCCCTGTGCCCCGATGTCGCCCAGGGGGCGTGGGTCGATCCGACGACCAGCACCACGTGCGCCACCAAGCTGTCGTCCGCCACCGACGCGGGCCTGGTCGGGCGATGGGTCCGCAAGACCCAGGAGTTGGCTGTGGCCCCGGACGGCACGGTGACCTTGTCCGACCGAGAAGGCGACAAGACGCGGGGGCTGACCCTCCGGATCCTGTCCGTGGTCGGAACCACCGCCACCGCGGACGTCGTGCGCGCCGACCACGACCTCGTCCGCGTCGGCGACCGGTACACCCTGACCCGGTCCGAGACCGAGCTCGTCGTCGAAGGCGCCTTCCTCGACGGCGTGTGGTGTTCCCCGACCACCGACTACCCGGCGGGTTGCTCGACCTGATCAGGGTGCGGCCGGCCGGGATGTCGTCACCAGCGGCCGAATGTCTCGTGGCCGGGAGGGTTCGGGATCGGCGGGGGCTCGGGCGGCGTCACCGGCTCGTCGAGGTCGACCACCGGTTTGAGGGCTCCCTCGTCGACTGGGTCGAGTGCCGGCTCGGAAGGGGAGATGAAGGATGCCGCTGTGGGTGGGTCGATCGCGGGTGGGTCGAGAGCGGGTGGGTTGGTGGCGGGTGGGTCGAAAGCACCACGGAGGGAGTCCTCCAGGTGGCGGGCGAGGGCGGGTTCGGCCAGGTCCTTGGTCACCAGGTCACGCGCGCACCGGCAGTCGCTCAACCGGTTCTCCGCCGCGCACGCCAGCGCGCCCAGCACCCGCAGCCCCTGGGCCAGTGCCCGCAGCGGGAACGGTTCGACCAGCGCGCGGGTGGCGAGCTCCCCGATCGTCTCCGCCACCAGGGTCGGGGCGCCCAGGGTCGACGCCACCCAGACGATGCCGGTCTTGACCTCGGTCGGGATCGGGGCCAGGCCGTTGGCGATCGCGCTGAGCGTCGCGCACCGGTCGGCGGCCCACAGTTCGGCCCGCGCGTACTCCCCGGCCTCCCGCACGACCCCCTTGGCGAGCGCCGTCGCCACCGAGTCCTGGAGCAGGTCCGCCACGAACTTCGCCGCGATTCCCCGCCGCACCACCGGGTCCTCCGGCAGCGCCAACTCGGCCGGGGAATCGATCGGCTCGACCGCCGGGGGTTCGTCGGCGGCCGACCGCACCTCCCAGAACGGGTACGCCAGGCATTCGGCGCACCCGTCCCCGGCGGGCCGGATCACCTCGCACGTGGTGTCCGGCCTGGTGTTCAGCTGCATGATCGACGAACAAGCCAGGCAGGCGAACAGGTCCACCACGGTCCGCTCGTCCCCGGCCTCCCGCGCACGTCGTTCCTCCGCGACCGCCTGGACCTTCTGGCGCAGATCCCGCACAACCGCGGACTCCCGAGCCGACGCCCCACGCAGCCGCTTGACCTCCGCGCGCAGCTCTGCCACCTGACGTCCGAGCTCGGCCGTCTGCCACCGCGCCGCCTCGACGCGCTCGTCCCGCCGCACCAACTCCTTGCGGTGCCGCTCCCTGAGGTCGTCGATCACCTTCTGCGCCACCGCGGACTCTTGCGCTACCGCATCCTCGACGGCAGAAGCCACCCGACGCCGAAACGGAGCGAGATCGAGCAAAAAAGCCCACAGCGGTCCGTTCATCCACCCACGGTAGCGATCACGCGCGCCCCACACGCCCGTAACGCCGAAAGGTGACGCCACCGGCGGATCAGGCCGGTGGCAGTCCCCTCCGCGCGTACGAAGGTGGTATCAGGCGCCCCGCTGCTTCGGCGTGGAGATCACCGTCACGCTGTCCACCCGTAGCCGCGCGCCCTGGCCCCACAGTCGGTTCGACGGGAGGCTTTGGTTGTCGGCGAAGGTCTGCGGGGTTGGTTGTCCCTTGAGGGTGTCGAAGTACTTGCCCGGGGCGTCGGAGATGCGGACGAGGCCGGGGCTGCCCTGCGCCGATCCGGCCAGGAAGGTGAACATGCCCATGCCGCAGGCCATCTGCCTCGGGAACACCCGCTCCTCCCGGCCGCCGAGGTCCATCAGCAGGTGTGTGCGGTCGAGCACCCGGTACCCGATCTTGTCGACCCGCAGCACCGTCCTGCGGTCCACCCGCCACTCGACGGCCCCCGCGGCGTTGTCCATGACCGTCTCCAGCACGTGCACCTGGTCCTGGCGGCGAGAGGCGACCGGTACGGCGTAGGTGAACGCGGCGTGGTCCTTGCCCGCGACCGGCAGCCGCTCGTAGATGGCGAAGATCGTGTTGTTGGTGACCACGAAGTCGGTGACCACCTGGGTCTCGGTGTCGATCGTCGCCGTCGAGGTCGCGGCCAGGCGCAGGTCGCCGTCGGGGTTGGTCACCGCGGCGCCGAAGGGGTGGTTGCCGGTGCCGAAGGTCCGCCCGGCCATCTTGGTGCGGCAGGTCAGCAGCTGGCCCGGTTTGGCGTCGAACCCGGGGAACCCGCTGCTGGCGGTGTGGTTGACGGTCGCGATCCACTTGAGCTGGTCGAGGTCCCCGCCGCCGCCCTGGCTCTCGGGCGCGGTGGTGAACCGGAACGCGGGCTCGCCGGTGCGCGGGTTGGTCCCCGTGGGCACGACGGTCAGCACGCCGTCCGCCGTGGTCGGTTTCGCGTCTCCCTGCGGATAGCCCTCCGCGGGCCACGATGTCCACTTGGCACTGCTGAACCCGTTGTCGAAGTCGTCCCACACGAGCGTGAACCCACTCGCACTCGCCACCGGCGGCGCGACCACCCCCAACGCCACCGCGACCACCGCCGCCACCACTCGCCCGGTCGATCGACTTCCCACCTGGCACCCCTCTCGGCACGGGCTCACCGGCCCCCAGCGACCTCGTCGAGCGGCCCGGCCGAACACCCCCGACCGCTTACCGGAACCGGTTCCGGTAAGCCCACCATAGCCCAGCCCCGCCCTCCCAGCGCAAGGATTTCCCCGACCCCAGCCCCACTTCGGTGCCCTCTTACGCGCGCGAATCGATCCAAGCCAGCTGCCTACCCACCTGTTCGGCCCGACGCGCGTCGATATCGGCATAGATGCCCCGAGCTTCCTGCCAGACCTTGCGCGCCTCGCCATACTGCTGCTCTGTCTTGTGGGCAACCCCTAGACGGTCGAGCGTGTTCGCGACCGACCGCGGGCTACTCAAAGAGCGGTGCATGGCAAGGGCGCGCTTGTAGTACGAGACCGCCAGCTCGTAGTGCCCAGAGGCTCTGGCTATCCACCCGAGGCTGTCGAGGGTAAGAGCCTCGCCTTCGACATTGCGGCAACGCCGGTGCAGGGCGAGCGCGGCCTCGCACCATTCGCGCGCCGCGTCGAACTTCCCCAGGAATGCCCAGCACCAGCCCACCTGGTTGAGCGCGGTGGCCTCGTCCGCTTGCCTACCGAGGTCCCGGTAGTGGCCGAGCGCCCGCTGAGCGTGGTGCAGGGCCGGCGAGTGGTCCAGGTAGCACTCCCACCACGAGGACAGCGCCCGATGGGTGTGAGCCTCCTGCACGGTGTCACCGTGTTCTTGGGCAAGAGCCAGTGCGAACTCGAGTTGCTTGAACGAGATCTCGAGCTCCCTGACGTCCGCGTAGGCGTGGCCGAGGTGCCTGTGCGCGCGGATCCGGGCTGCCGGGCGGTCCCACTGTTCGGCAGCGTCAAGGGCCGCGTTCCACACCGTCAGCCGGTCGCTTCGGTATGCCCCGCGCTGGTGGTAGGTCGACAGAGCCCAGGCCAGGTGGAATGTGGTGGAGTGCAGCAGCAGTCCCGCGGCCGTGCGCTGGGCCGCGAGCAAGTGGGGGTGCTGCGCGTCGAACCACGCCAGTGCGGCGGTGGCGTCGCGCAGATCGCCCGAGGTGGGAGTCAGGGGCATGAGCCCTGGCAGCCTGCGCTGGGGGTGGAGGAGTCGATCCGCTTCGAGTGCGGTGTGGAGGTAGAAGTCGAGCAGCCGCCGCATCGCGTCGTCCGCCCCCGCCAGGCCCGGAGCCGTGTCCGCGGCGTATTCGCGGACCAGGTCGTGCATCCGGTACCGGCCGTGTCCGTCGTGCCGCACCAGTGACGCCCCGTCGAGGGTGGCCAGCAGCCGCTGGGCCTCACGCGCGGTCAGGTCGAGCAGTCGGCTCGCCGCGGCCAGGCTGATGTCCGGTCCCGGCGCGATCCCCAGTAGGGCGAAGGCTTCCCGCTGCCGAGGGGTGAGCGCGTCGTACGACCAGGACAGGGCGACGCGCAGGAAGCCGTCAGGGCTGACGGAGTCCAGTCCCTCCAGGCGGGTCGCGGACTCATCGAGCTCGCTGACCAGGTCCGACGCCGTCAACTCGGGATGCAGGCTGAGGTGCCCCGCGACAATGGTCAACGCCAGTGGAAGCCCACCGCACGCTGTCAGCAACGCGGTAACAGCCGCCTCTGCCCGCCAGGTGCCCAGTAGGGCGCGCGCCTCACTCTCGGCCAAGACGTCGAGACGGACCGGTAAGGCGCCGTACCTGGTGGTCAGCCCTGGCAGGCTGTTCCGGCTGGTGACGAGCACGGTGCAGTTGGCGCTACCGGGCAGGAGCGGGACAACCTGCTCAATGTGGGCCGCGTTGTCGAGCATTACCAGCATCTTCTTGTCCGCGATCTCGCTCCGGTACACCGCGGCCAGGGTGTCCTGCTGGTCGGGGACGGGGTCGACGCCGAGGCTCTGCACCAGGCCGCGCAGCGCGGCGTAGGTGCTGGTCCGCTCGCCCCTGGGGCTGAAGCCGTGCAGGTCGACGTACAACTGGCCGTCGGGGTACTCGCTCGCGTGCCGGTGCGCCCAGTGCAGCGCCAGTGCCGTCTTGCCGACTCCGCCGGGGCCGGTCACCGTGAAGATCGGGTTTTCCGCGTCGGTCAGCACGGCCAGTTCGCGTTCGCGCCCGACGAATCCGGTCGGGGCGCGGGGCAACTGGCGCGGCGTCGCCCACGCACGGGGCATGAAGATGCCGCCTGTCTGGATGACCGTCCCCACCTGCGAGTCCCGAACCGTGTTCCAGACGCCGCCCGCGGAACCGTCTCCTGCCTGTCCAGCCATCGCCGCCCCCCGGACTTCGCTGATCATCCAGCGTAGCGGCGTGCTGGCTAGCCCTCGCCGAGCAGGCGGCGGAGGGTTTGTTCGTCCTCCTCGTCCAGGGCCGAGACGAAGCGGGTGAGGACGGAGGTGTGGTCGGGGTCGGCGTCGAGGAGGCGGCTCATGCGCCAGGCGACCAGGGCCGAGGGGTCGGTGACGGCGGTGTAGCGGTATGCCCGGCCCGCGCGTTCGCGGGTGACCGCCTTCTTCTCGTACAGGCGGGTCAGTGTGGTGACGACCGCGCTGTAGGACAGGGAGCCGGGTGGGTCGAGCAGCTCGAGCAGCTCGCCGGGGGACAGCGGCCTGCCCGCCTCGGCGAGGGTGTTCAGCACGTGGGCGGCCAGTTCGCCGGGTCTGCGCCGAGGGGAGGGCTTGCCGTCTTCGTCTTGCACACGCGCATGGTACATAGCCCTACCTGCGCCAATGGACTTTCACATCGTTGTGAGGGCAGGATTGCGGCTGACGTCCACCGAGGGGATAGCCGTGTTCGACCACTTCGCCTGGTCCGTGGTTGCCACGCCGCTGTTGGTGTTGGTGGTGTCGTGGTTGTTGGTCGATCGGCTGCGCCCGGACCTGGCCGCGCGGGTCTTCGCGGCGTCGGCGATCGCTGCCGCGGCCGCCTCGGTGGTCAACCTCACCGCGTTCGCGCTCAAGGCGTTGGCCGAACTCCCCATGGTCGCGAATTGGGGCGGTTGGTCCTACCAGCGCGTGGTCGACGACACAGCGCACGTCCCGTGGGTGTCGTGGCTCTCACTTGGCTGGCTCGTCGTAGTGGTCGTCCTCGCTGCGCGCCTGTGGATGCGGCGTAGGCACGAGATGCGCGCCGTGAGCGGCGACTGGACAGACGACGATGTAGTCGTCATCGAAGACCCCCGGATTGATGCCTTCGCAGTCCCCGGTAAGCCGGGCAGGATCGTCATCACGACCGGGCTCAGCGAGCTGCTCGACGACCGCCAGTTCCGCGCCGTTGTCGCCCACGAGCGCGCGCACCTCGACGGCGGCCACCACCGGTTGGTCTGGTGGGCGCGTCTCGCCGCGGTCGCACATCCCCTGCTCAGGCCCGTGGCCAAGCAGGTCGAGTACCTGGTGGAGCGCGCGGCCGATGAGGCAGCCGCGGCCGCGATCGGTGACCGCGAGCAGGTCGGCCGCGCGATCGGGCACGCCGCCCTGGCCGCCGCGGGCAGCCGCGCCGAGCGACCCGCGGGCTCCCTCATGGCCCTGGGTGCCGCCCCCGGCATCGTCCCGCGCCGGGTCGCCGCGCTCTTCGCGCCCGGTCGGGGTGGCCGCTGGTCCGGAGTCCTCTTGCCACTGTTGGCGATCGGCACCGTCGTGTGGACCGGCGAGTGCGTCTACGACCTGTTCGAGCTGCTCAGCCTGGCCGGGTGGGACGGCCCCTGAGGCCCTTGCTTCTACACCTCCGTGGAAGATAGGCTAGGCTAACCTCAGGTGATGGCGCGTCGCCCGACGACCGGGTTCGGGTCGCGGGGAACGACGCCCACCTCCCGACGTGCCACCGTGATCGCGCTGTCCACTGAGGACGATCCGGTTGGTGCGAACACCCCCGGGTAGCAGCCGTGCGCGCGTTCGCGCCCGGCCGATGCCGCCTGCCCGCAGCCAGGACCGCCGAGGAGTGCGCCGATGTCCACCAACCCGTTCGACGACGAGAACGGGACGTTCCTCGTCCTGGTCAACGCCGAGCAGCAGCACTCGCTGTGGCCGGTGTTCGCCGACGTCCCCGCAGGCTGGACGGCCGTGTACGGCCCGGCCGCCCGGGCGTCCTGTGTGGACTTCGTGCAGCGGGTGTGGACCGACCTGCGCCCGGCGAGCCTGGTCGAGCGCATGGCGTCGGGACAGGCCTAGTGACCGCCATCGCCCAAGCGGTGGCCGACCCGCTGCTGGTCGCCGCCGCCGTGGCGCGCCGGGCCGAGCCGCCGTTCGTGCTCTACGAGCGCGGCGGCCGGTGGGTGCTCGCCGCGGGCGCGCACGCCCGGCTGCGGATGGACGGCACCGGCATCACCTGGACCACGCCAGCGGGCCGCCTGGTGGTCCCGCTGGGCGCCGACCCGCTCGGCCAGGTCGCCGAGCTGCTCGCCGGGACCGGCCTGCCGACCTGGCGGGCCTACGGCTGGGCCGCGTTCGAGCTGGCCCGCCTGCTGCACCTCGGCCGCGCCGAGGGACCCCTGCTCGACCTGGTGATCCCCACCTACGAGCTGGAGCTCGGCCCCGACAGCCTGCGCGAGCACGGCACGGCCCCCGAGGGCCTGCGCGCCGTCGACGACCGGCCGTGGCCCGCCCCGACCGCCGACCTGGTCGACCCGGAGGCGCCCGACGAGGCCTACCTCGCCGCCGTCGTCGAGACCGTGCGCGACATCCGGGCGGGCGGCCCGGACAAGGTCATCCTGTCCCGGGTCGTCCCGGTGCCCGCCGAGATCGACTTCCCGGCCACCTACGTCGCGGGCAGGCGCGGCAACACCCCGGCCCGGTCGTTCCTGCTCGACCTGGGTGACCTGCGCGCCACCGGGTTCAGCCCGGAGACCGTGGTCGAGGTCGACGCCGCAGGCCGGGTCTCGACGCGCCCGCTGGCCGGGACCCGCGCCCTCGTCGGCGACCCCGCGCGGGACCTGGTGACCCGCCGCGAGCTGCTGGCGGACCCGAAGGAGATCTTCGAGCACGCGATCTCGGTGAAACTCGCCCAGGACGAGCTGTCCGGGGTGTGCGCGCCGGAGTCGGTCCGCGTCGAGGAGTTCATGACCGTGCGCGAACGCGGCAGCGTCCAGCACCTGGCCTCCCGGGTCCGCGGCGACCTGGCCCCCGGCCGCACCGCGTGGGACGCCTTCGCCGCCCTCTTCCCCGCCATCACCGCCTCCGGCATCCCCAAGGCGGCCGCCGTCGAGGCCATCGCCAGGCACGAACCCCGCCGCGGCCTCTACAGCGGCGCCGTCCTGGCCGTCGACTCCGCTGGCGCGCTCGACGCCGCCCTGGTGCTGCGCACCGTGTTCAGCTCGGGCGGTCGGACCTGGCTGCGGGCCGGTGCCGGGGTCATCGCACTGTCCACACCGGAGCGGGAGTGGACGGAGACGTGCGAGAAGTTGCGCAGCATCTCCAGGTTCCTGGTGCCCGCCGAGCCCGAGGGAGTCCGTTCGTGAGCGCCGTGGACTACGACGCGCTGCTGGTCGCGGTCGCCGAGCTGACCGAGGAGGAGCCCGGGGACATCACCGCGGGCACCAACCTGTTCGAGCTGGGGCTCGACTCGATCGCGCTGATGAAGCTCGTCGGCGGGTGGCGCCGGGCCGGGGTGGCCGTCGACTTCGCCGAGCTGGCCGCGAACCCGACGCTCGGGGCGTGGGCGGCGTTGCTGGCCGAGCGGACCGGGGGACCGGTGCCTGCCGCCGGCGCGCCGGAGTCCGATGAGGACGGTCCGTTCCCGCTGGCCGTGCTGCAGCACGCCTACTGGATCGGCCGCACCCCCGGGCAGCGCCTCGGCGGCGTCGCGGCGCACCTCTACACCGAGTTCGACGGCACCGACGTCGACCCGGACCGGCTCACCGCCGCTGTTCAGCGGTTGATCGCCCGGCACGACATGCTCCGGGTCGTCCTGTCCGACAACGGTGACCAGCGGATCGCCCAGGACTCGGGGTGGCGCGGCCTGACCGTGCACGACCTGCGCGCGCACCCGGACCCCGAAGCCGAACTGGCCGCGATCCGCGAGGCGAACTCCCACCAGTTGCTCGATATCGAGCACGGCGAGGTCTTCTCGACCGCCTTGAGCCTCTTACCCGAACGCCGCACCCGCCTGCACGTGGACGTCGACATGGTTGCCGCTGACGCGGTCAGTTACCGCGTCCTGCTGGCTGACCTCGCCCGCTACTACCAGGGCGACACCGACGACAAGCCCCTCGACTACAGCTATCGCCGCTACCGGCGTGTCAGCCATGACGACGACAAGGCCGCCCGCTGGTGGCGCGACCGTCTCGCCACGCTTCCCGGCGCGCCAGACCTGCCCCGCGCCGCCCGTGAGTCCGAACGGCCGCGAGTGACCCGCCGAGCCGTAGTGCTCCCGCCCGCGGAACGCGCCGCGCTCGCCGAGCGGGCCAAGACGCGCGGGGTGACCGTCGCGATGGCAGTGGCGACCGCGTTCGCCGAGGTCGTGGGGCGCTGGAGCGCGCGCGGGCAGTTCCTGCTCAACGTGCCGATGTTCGACCGTGAGCCCCTGCACCCCGATGTCGCCCACTTGGTCGGCGACTTCACCAGCTCCGTCCTGCTCGCTGTCGACCTGACCGCGTCCGCGACCTTCGCCGAGCGGGTCCGCTTGCTGCAAGGTCGAGCGCACGAGGACGCCGCCCACGCCGGGTACAGCGGTGTGGAGGTGCTGCGCGACCTGACTCGCCTGCACGGTGAGCAGGTCCTAGCACCGGTCGTGTTCACCAGTGCGCTTAACCTGGGCGAGCTGTTCGACGCCCGCGTGCGGCAGAGCTTCGGTGCGCCGGTATGGATCATCTCGCAGGGCCCACAAGTGCTGCTCGACGCGCAGGTGACCGAGCTCGACGGCGGTCTGCTGGTCAACTGGGACTGCCGCGACGACGAGGTCGCCGACGGCGTGCTCGACGCCATGTTCACCGCGTTCGCCGACCTGGTCCACCTGCTGGCCGCCGACCCGGCCGCCTGGGACGCGCCCGTCCCGGCCGCGCTGCCCGAGGCCCAACAGGCGCGCCGCGACCAAGCCAACGACACGACTCTGGTGCGTCAGCGCGGGCTGCTGCACGAAGGTGTGTTCGCCCGCGCTACCGAGAGCCCGAACGCGCCCGCGATCGTAGGCGAGCAGGTAATCACCTACGGGCAGCTCACCGAGCGCGCGCTGCGTGTGGCGGGGGAGTTGGTCCGCCTCGGGATCACGCCCGGCGACACGGTCGCGGTCTCGCTGCCGAAGGGGCCGGATCAGGTCATCGCGGTTCTAGGCGTACTCGCCGCCGGTGGCACGTACGTGCCCATCGGGGTCGAGCAGCCCCAGGCCAGGGTGGACCGGATCGTCGCGTTGGCCAAGCCGCGCACTGTTATCACCGAGTTGCCGGACGGGGAACCGCTCGCCGCGCCAGTCTTCACCGATCCGGCGCGGGCCGCGTACATCCTGTTCACCTCGGGCTCCACGGGTGAGCCCAAGGGGGTCGAGGTCCCGCACCAGGCCGCGATGGCCACCATCGACGACCTCGTCGCCAGGTTCGCCATCGGCACGGGCGACCGCACCCTCGCCTTGTCCGCCCTGGACTTCGACCTGTCCGTGTTCGACCTGTTCGCCCCGCTGTCGGTGGGTGGCGCGGTGGTCCCGGTGACCGGCGACCGCCGCGACGCCGCCGCCTGGGGCAAGCAGGTCGCCGCGCACGGGGTGACGATCGTCAACTGCGTGCCCGCGCTGCTGGACATGCTGCTGGCCTCCGGCGCCGACTGCTCGTCGCTGCGGCTCGTGCTGCTCGGCGGCGACTGGGTGGGCGTCGACCTGCCCGGTCGGCTGGCCGACGCGGCACCGGGGTGCCGGTTCGTGGCGCTCGGCGGGACGACCGAGACCGCGATCCACTCCACGGTGTGCGAGGTGTCCGGCCCGGTGCCCGACGACTGGCGGTCGGTGCCCTACGGCACGCCGCTGGGCGGGGTCCGGCTCCGCGTGGTCGACCACCTCGGCCGGGACGCGCCGGACTGGGTGCCCGGTGAGCTGTGGATCGGCGGCGCGGGTGTCGCCGCAGGCTACCGGGGCGATCCGGAGCGCACGGCCGATCGGTTCGTTACCCGTGACGGCCTGCGTTGGTACCGCACGGGCGATCTTGCCCGGTACCGCGGCGATGGAGTCGTGGAGTTCCTCGGCCGCCGGGACCACCAGGTGAAGGTTCGCGGCTACCGGGTCGAACTGGGCGAGGTAGAGGCCGCGTTGCAGGCGAACCCCGCGATCACCGCAGCCGTCGCGGTCACTACCGCTGCTGGCGCGCTAGGGGCTGGCGTGGTCGTGGACGGCCCGATCGACTCTGATGCTGTGCGCGCCGCCGCGCGCGAGTTGCTTCCCGCGCACATGGTGCCGGATGTCGTGGTCGCTATCGACGCCGTTCCGTTGACCGCCAACGGGAAGGTCGATCGTGGCGCGGTTCGAACCTTGGTAGGACAGCCTGCCGCCGCCGGTGGACCTCCGCCGCGGACAGCGCTAGAGCGAGTTGTGGCGCTCGCGTGGCGGGAGGTCCTGGAGATCGACTCGGTCGGTGTCCACGACGAGTTCTTCCGCGTCGGCGGCGACTCGGTCCTGGCGACCGCTGTCGTCGCGCACCTGCGCTCCACCTTGGACACCACGGAGATCTCGGTCCGGGCCCTGTTCGGCGCGCCGACCGTCGCGGGTTTCGCCGCCGAGTTGGCCAAGGGGCAGCGCGAGCCGGGGCGGCTGGAGGCGGTGGCCGAGCTGTTCTGGGAGATCGAGGGGCTCTCCGACGACGAGATCGCGGGCGAGTGGGCGGAGGCACAATGAGCGTGCTCATCGACGGGGCGGTCGGCTGGCCGGAGGAGTTGGCCGCCGTCTACCGGGAACGCGGGTACTGGCGGGGTGACACCCTCGGCGAGCTGCTGCGGTCATGGGCCGAGCGCTCTGGCGACGACATCGCCGTTGTCTCAGGGGACGAGCGTGTCAGCTATCGGGAACTGGACCGTCGAGCGGATGTCTTAGCGGCAGGGTTGCTCGACCTCGGTATCGCCCGCGACGACCGGATCGTGGTCCAGCTCCCGAACGTGCCTGAGTTCGTAGTGCTGCTGTTCGCCTTGGCCAGGATCGGCGTGGTCCCGGTGATGGCGCTACCCGCGCACCGGCGCGCCGAGATATCGCACCTCGTGGAGCTATCCGGGGCCGTTGGGTACGTCATCCCTGACGTGTTCCAGGGGTTCGACCATCGCACTCTCGCCGCAGAACTCGACGTCAAGCACGTACTCGTCGTCGGCGACCCAGGTGAGCACGTGGCGCTGTCCGCGATAACTGCTGAGCCTCGCGAACTTCCGCCGGTAGACTCGGCCGCGGTCGCCGTCCTGCTCATCTCCGGTGGTACTACCGGTCGCCCCAAGCTGATCCCACGAACGCACGACGACTACGCCTACAACGCCCGCGCTAGCGCAGAGGTCTGCGAACTCACGAAGGCCGACCGCTACCTGGTGGCGCTACCCGTCGCGCACAACTTCCCGCTCGCCTGTCCGGGCGTGCTGGGGATCCTCGGAGTCGGCGGTACCGCGGTGATGGCTCCCGCACCGAGTCCGGATGTCGCCTTCTCTCTCGTTCAGCAGGAGGGCGTGACCGTGTCCGCGCTGGTCCCGCCGATGGCCCGGATGTGGGTGGAGGCCACCGAGTGGTCCACAGAGGACTTGTCGACGCTGCGGCTCTTGCAGGTGGGTGGCGCCAAGATGGACCCCGACCTCGCCCGCGCCGTGCCGCCCGCCCTGGGGTGCGCGGTGCAGCAGGTGTTCGGCATGGCCGAGGGCCTGCTCAACTACACGCGCGCCGAGGACTCCGCGGACCTGGTGGAGAACACCCAAGGCAGGCCTCTTAGCCCTGACGACGAGATCCGCGTGGTCGATGCCGAGGGCCAAGACGTCGCCCCCGGCGAGATCGGGGAGCTGTTGACCCGAGGCCCTTACACCCTGCGGGGCTATTACCGGGCCGAGCAGTACAACGCGACAGCGTTCACTCCGGACGGCTTCTACCGCAGCGGGGACCTGGTGCGGCAGTTGCCCAGCGGCCACCTGGTGGTCGAGGGCCGGATCAAGGACGTGATCAACCGCGGCGGCGAGAAGGTGCCCGCGGGCGAGCTGGAGGACCTGCTGCTCGCCCACCCGGCCGTCGCGCAGGCCGCCGCCATCGGACTGCCGGACGACACCCTCGGCGAGCTGGTGTGCGCGGTGATCGTCGCCGCCGGGACCCCGCCCAAGCTCAAGGCGCTGCGGGCGCACCTCGCCGACCTGGGCCTGGCCAGGTACAAGCAGCCCGACCGGCTGGTCGTGCTCGACGAGTTGCCGCTCACCGCCGTCGGCAAGATCAGCAAGCGCGATCTCGTCGCCCGGCTCGGCGGCTGACCCCGACCCGTGACCCCGATTCCCGTGCCCCCCACCACCAGCGCGGACCAGCCCGACCCGACCACGAGAGGCACCCGTCCGTGAGCACCGAGCCCCCCAGCCCCGACCGCGCCGCCCTGCGCCGTGACCTGCTGCGCAGGCGGCTGGCCGAACGGGGCCTCGCCGAGACGCCCACCGCGGCCGCGGTCGGGTCCGGCGGCGAGCACCCGCTCTCGCCCGGTCAGCGCCGGATGTGGTCGCTGCAGCAGTTGGACCCCGCCTCGGTCGGCTACAACATCCGCATCGCGCTCGACCTGGTGGGGGCGGTCGACCCCGAGCGGCTGCACGCGGTGGTGCGGGACGTGGTGGCGCGGCACGACATCCTGCGCACCACCTACCGCATGGGTGCCGACGGTGAGGTCACCCAGGTCGTGCACGCCGAGTTGCCGCCCGCGCTCGACCACCACGACGTGAGCGACCCCGCCCGGGTCGACGAGCTGTGCCGGTCGCTGTCGGCGAAGGCGTTCGACCTCGCGGTGGACTCGCCGCTGCGGGTCAGGACCGTCGCGACCGCGCCGGACGCGCTCACCGTGGTCGTCGTCGCGCACCACATCGCCTGGGACGACGGCACCTCCGCGGTGTTCTTCGGCGAGCTGATGACCGCCTACCGGCGCGGCGCCCTGCCACCCGCCCGCCAGTTCACCGAGATCGCCCCAACCGCCCCCGCCGCGGCCGTCGACCACTGGGTCGAGGCGCTGTCACCGCTGCCGGACCTGGTCGAGCTACCGATCCTCAGCGCCGCGGGCCCCAGCGCGGGCGGTCACGACCAGTCCAGGCCTCTTATCCCCGGTGCCGCCGGGCGAGTCCGCGAGTTGGCTCGCCGCGAGGGCGCGTCCACGTTCATGGTGTTGCTGGCCGCCACATCGGCGTTGCTGCACCGCTACACCGGTGCCGACGATCTGCTGATCGGCGCCCCTGTGGTCAACCGCGACATCGACGGCGGCGACGCGGTCATCGGATACCTCGGCAACACCATCGCGCTGCGCATGCGCGTTGACGCTGCCGACACCTTCACCTCGCTGGTCGCGCAAGCCCGGCGGGTCTGCCTCGCCGGGTACGCCCACCAGGACGCGGACCTCGATGACGTTGCCCGCGCCGTTGACCCTGACCGGACTCGCGGCGGCGCCAGCCTGTTCAACGTCGTGCTGTCGCTGCGGACCCCCGTTCTAGAGCCGTTCCGCGCCGCCGGACTGCGCGCGGCCCGTAGGCACGTACCCAGCGATGACGCCCGGTTCGACCTGACGCTCGCCGTTGAGACTGACGGCGACGACATAACCATCGAGGCCAACCACCCCGCGGCCGCCGGTGCCGTCGAACTCGTCGCGGGCCTACTTGCCCACCTGGACCGGCTGCTCGACAGCGCACTGTCCACACCGGACGTCCCGGTCGGCGACATCGACCTGCACGACGGCACCGAGCCGGACTGGAACGCCACCGCCGTCCCGGCCACGACCACGCTGCTGCCGGACTGGTTCACCGCGCGGGCCGCGCTGACCCCCGGCGTCCTCGCGGTGCTGGCGGGCGGCGAGCAGATCACCTACCGCGACCTCGACGAGCGCTCGAACCGCCTCGCCCGCGTCCTGATCGCGCGCGGCATCGGCCCCGAGAGCACCGTCGCGCTGTCCATCCCGCGCTCGGTGGCCATGGTCGTCGCCGTGCTCGCGGTGGCGAAGGCGGGCGCGGCCTACGTGCCGGTCGACCCCGAGTACCCCGCTGACCGTGTCCGGCTCATGCTGGAGGACTCCGCGCCCGGCCTCGTGCTGACCGTCACCGACGCGTTGCCCGCGGGCCCTGGTCGCCTCTTGCTCGACACCCTCGACCTGTCCGGTGAGTCCGCGGCGCCCATCAGCGATACCGACCGCATCCTGCCGTTAGACCCCGATCACGCCGCCTACGTCATCTACACCTCTGGTTCGACCGGTAAGCCCAAGGGGGTCGTTGTCTCCCACCGCGCGTTGAGCAACCACCTCGCGTGGTCGCTGCGCCGGTTCAAGGGTCTTACCGGGCACACGCTGCTGCACTCGTCGATCTCCTTCGACTTCACGGTGACCCCGCTGCTGGGCACGCTGGTGGCCGGTGGGGCCGTGGAACTGTGCGCGGACTCGCCGGACGCCATCGCCGAGGCCGTGGGCACCGCGACCTTCCTCAAGATCACCCCGAGCCACCTGCCGCTGCTGGCCTCGGTGCGGCTCGCCGAGCGCGGCACCCTGGTGATCGCCGGAGAGGCGCTGCACGGGGCGGCACTGGCGGGCTGGACCGCGCCCGCCGACGTCGATGTGATCAACGAGTACGGCCCGACCGAGACCACCGTCGGCTGCCTGCTGCACGACGTCGTCGCGCCGGTCGCCGAGGGGGCCGTTCCGATCGGGTCGCCGGTGGAGAACGCCACCTGCGTCGTGCTCGACGCACGGCTGCGGCCGGTCCCAGTGGGAGTCGTCGGTGAGCTCTACGTCGGCGGTATCCAGGTCGCGCGCGGTTACCTGGGCAGGCCCGGTTTGACCGCGTCCAGGTTCGTGGCCGACCCGTGGGGCGCGCCCGGGGCTCGTCTCTACCGCACCGGCGACCGCGTACGGCGACTCTCGTCCGGGGCACTGCAGTTCCTCGGCCGCGTAGACGACCAGGTCAAGATCCGCGGCTTCCGGGTCGAACTCGGCGAGGTAGAGGCAACGCTGCTGCGGCACCCGGAGGTCAACCAGGCCGTGGTGACCGTGCGCGAGCGCAACCTGGCCGGGTATGTCGTGGGATCCGCTGATCCGGCGTCAGTGCGCGAGTTCATCGCCGCCGAACTGCCCGAGCACATGGTCCCGGCCACGATCACGGTCCTGGACGCGTTGCCGCTGTCTCCGTCAGGCAAGGTCGACCGGCGTGCGCTACCCGCGCCGCAGGTGGCCGCGACCGAGTCCCGTCTGCCCGCCAACGAGGTCGAGCGCACGCTGGTCGAGCTGTTCGCCGAGGTGCTCGGCCACGACGCGGTCGGGGTCGACGACTCGTTCTTCGAGCTCGGCGGCGACAGCATCGTCTCCATCCGGCTGGTGCGCCGCGCCCGCCAGGCAGGCCTGAAGATCACCCCGCGGGACGTGTTCGCGCACCGCACCGTCGCCAAGCTCGCCGCCGCGGCCGAGGTCGAGCCCCGGGAGCAGGCGGTTGTCGTCGACGACGGCACCGGCGTGGTCGAGCCGACCCCGATCATGCGGACCTTCCGCGACCGCGGCCCGATCGGCGACCGGCACCGCATGTGGCTGGTGCTCGACGGTCCCGACCTGGACCGGCAGCGGCTCGAACGGGCCGTGCGGGTCCTGGTGGACCGGCACGACTCGCTGCGCGCCATCACCGACCCCGACCTGCGGTTCCGGCCGGTCGGCGCGGTCTCGGCGGCGGCCGTGGTGCGGCGGGCCGAGGGTGGGCTCGACGAGGAGCTGGAGCGCGCGGCCGCCGAACTGTCGCTTGTGGACGGTGTGGTGCTGCGCGTGGTGTGGTTCCCGCGCCGCGTGCTGGTCGTGGCGCACCACCTGGTGGTCGACGGCGTGTCGCTGCGGGTGTTCGCCGAGGACCTGGGCGCGGCGTGGCGGTCCGGGCAGCTCCCGCCGGTGCGCACCTCGTTCCGCACCTGGTCGCGTGGCCTGGTCGACGCCGCCGAGGCCCGCTCGGGTGAGGTCCCGCTGTGGCGGTCGGTGCTCGACGGGCCGAACGCGGCCCTCGGGGCGCGCCGGCCGGACGCGGCCATCGACACCTGGTCCACGGTCCGCACCCACACGGTGACGCTGGACTCCGCGTCGACCGAGGCCGTGCTGACCGAGGTACCCGCCGCGTTCTTCGCCGGGGTCGACGACGTGCTGTTGGCCGCGTTCGGTCTGGCTGTCGCCGACTGGTCCGGGCAGCGCTCGACCCTGGTGCTGCGCGAAGGCCACGGCCGCGAGGAGCAGGTGGTGCCGGGCGCGGACCTGTCGCGCACACTCGGGTGGTTCACCAGTCAGCACCCCGCACGACTCGACCTGACCGGTATCGACGTCACGCAGGCGTTCGCCGGGGGTGCCGCGGCCGGTGCGGCGGTGAAGCGGGTCAAGGAGCACCTGCGGTCGCTACCGGACCACGGCATCGGCTACGGCATCTTGCGCCACCTGCACCCCGAACTCGACGTGCACCCGCAGCTGGGCTTCAACTACCTGGGCCGGTTTGAGTCATCCGACCAGGATTGGACTCTTGCCCCAGGCGGCATCGGTGCCGCTTACGCGGACGACATGGCGCTACCGGCTGGTCTTGTGGTCAACGCCGTCACTGAAGACGGCCCCACGCTGACCGCGCACTGGATGTACGCGGCCGAGTTGTTCACCGCCGAGCAGGTGGCCGCTCTGGCCGAGCGTTGGATCGCCGCGCTCAAGGCGCTGGTCACACACGCGAAGGGACCGGGCGCCGGTGGCCGGACCCCGTCCGATGTCGGCTTGGTGTCGTTGAACCAGGGGCAGCTCGACGCCCTAGAGGCAAGGTGGAAGCGTTCGTGAGCTCGATCGAGGACATCCTCCCGCTGTCCCCGCTGCAATCGGGGATGCTCTTCCACTCCACTGTGGACGAGTCGACGCAGGACGTCTACCTCGCCCAGTTGGTGCTGGACCTCGGCGGTCCACTCGACGCGGCGCGGATGCGGGCCGCGGTGCATGGGCTGACCAAGAGGCACTCGGCGTTGCGCAGCGCGTTCGTGCGCGATGTCGGCGACCCGATCCAGGTAGTCCTAGCCGAGGTCGAGGTGCCGTGGGTCGAGGTAAACCTAACTGGCGCTGACGGCGAGCATCGTGCGGATGAGCTGCTCGCGACCGACCGCGCTACCCGGTTCGATCTCGACCAGCCGCCGCTCATCCGCGTGATGCTGCTGCGGTTCGCCGCCGACCGGCACCGGCTCGTGCTGACCAACCACCACCTGGTGATGGACGGCTGGTCCACACCGCTGCTGATGCGCGACCTGTTCGCCCTCTACGCGGGGGAGACCCTGCCCGAGGCGCGTCCGTTCCGCGACCACCTGGCGTGGCTGGCCAACCGGGACAAGGCAGAGTCACTCGCCGCGTGGAAGAACGCACTCGGCGATGTCGACACGTCCACCTTGCTCGTACCGGCCGCCGTCAACGCTGACGCCGTCCTGCCGAGTGAAGTGGTCCTCGACATCCCCGGCCTTACCGCGTTCGCACGAGCGCAAGGGGTCACGACCAACACTGTAGTCCAGGCAGCGTGGGGAATCCTCGCGAGCAGGTTGACCGGCCGCGACGACGTCATCTTCGGTGCCACCGTCGCCGGTAGGCCTGCCGACCTGCCCGGCGTCGAGTCCATGGTGGGCCTGTTCATCAACACCATCCCCGTGCGGCTGCGGCTGAACCCGGCGGAGACCGTGACCGCCCTGCTCGCCCGCGTCCAGGACGAGCAGGCCGAGCTGCTCGACCACCAGCACGTCGGCCTCGCCGAGGTCCAGCGCGCCATCGGCTCCGGGGTCGGCGAGCTGTTCGACAGCCTGGTGGTGTTCGAGTCGTTCCCGTTCGACACCGGCGCCATCGACGCCGCCGTCGCCTCGACCGGGCTGCGGGTCACCTCGACCAGCCGCCCGATCTCCACGCACTACCCGCTCACGCTGATGGTGATGCCCGGCGGCGACACGCTCGAGTTCACCCTCAAGTACCGGCCCGACCTCGTGACCGACCCCGAGGGCTTGCTCGGCAGACTGCGCGACCTGCTCGCCGAGATCGTCGCCCGCCCGACCGCGCGCGTCGCCGCTCTGGGCCGGGTCGCCGTCGAACCGGTTCCCGCGATCCCCGCCGTGGAGACGCCAGAGTCCACGCTCGTCGACCTCTTCGCCGCGCAGGTAGCCCGCACGCCGGACGCGCCCGCCGTCAAGTTCCAGGACGACACCCTCACCTACGCCGAACTCGACGCCCGAGCCAATGCCCTCGCGGCACGGCTAACGGTCTCACCTGAAGACCTCGTCGCGGTTCTCCTACCGCGCTCCGCTGACCTTGCCGTCGCCGCGCTCGCCGTGGTGAAAGCAGGCGCGGGATACCTGCCGATCGACCCCGGCTACCCGGACGAGCGCATCCGAGCCACGCTCGCCGATGCCGCCCCGGTCGCGGTGATCACCACCCTCGACCTCGACGTGGACCTACCGGTCCTGCACCCGACACAGCCCGACGCGCCCGCGGTGACGAGCGGCATCACCCCGGACAACACCGCGTACGTCATCTACACCTCGGGGTCGACCGGTGCGCCGAAGGGCGTCGTGGTCACCCACCGGGACGTGGTCACGCTGCTGTCCGCCGCCCAGCCGCGGTTCGGCTTCGGCCCGGACGACGTGTGGACGCTGTTCCACTCGTTCGCGTTCGACTTCTCGGTGTGGGAGCTGTGGGGTCCGCTGGTGACCGGCGGCACGCTGGTCGTGGTCCCGCACGAGGTCAGCCGCTCCCCGGAGGACTTCCGCGACCTGCTCGTCGCGCACGGCGTCACCGTCCTCAACCAGACCCCGTCCGCGTTCTACCAGCTGGCGGCGGTCGAGCGCCGGGGCTTCGCGCCGCGCGTGGTCATCTTCGGCGGTGAGGCGCTCGACCCGACCCGACTCGCGGGCTGGCCCGGGACGCGCCTGGTCAACATGTACGGCATCACCGAGACGACCGTGCACGTCACCTTCCGCGAGTTGGACTCAACCGCCGCAGGCAGCGTTATCGGCCTCGGGCTACCTGGTCTGACCGTGCATGTCCTCGACAGTTCGCTTGCGCCAGTGCCGGTAGGTGTACCGGGGGAGATGTATGTCGGTGGTGGGCAACTCGCTCGCGGTTACCTGGGCCAGCCCGCGCTTACCGCGTCCAGGTTCGTGGCGGACCCGTTCAGCGCACCGGGAAGCAGGCTCTACCGCAGCGGCGACCTGGCTCGCTGGACCGAGTCCGGTGAGCTGGAGTACCTGGGTCGCGCTGACGACCAGGTCAAGATCCGCGGCTTCCGCATCGAGGTAGGCGAGACCGAGGCCGTTCTCGCTACCGCGCCCGGCGTGACCCACGCCGCCGTTGTCGCCCGCACTGACGGTCCGTCCGGCGCGCACCTGGCCGCTTACGTCGTCGGCACCTCTCACATCGACGCGATCCGTGAACACCTGCGGGCACGGCTACCTGAGCACATGCTGCCCGCCGGGTTCGTAGTGCTCGACGCGCTCCCGTTGACCGGTAACGGAAAGCTCGACCGGCGCGCGCTGCCGCCGCTGGACTTCGGCACGGACACGGGCCGATCCGCGTCCACCGACACCGAGCGCCTGCTGGCCGACCTGTTCGCGCAGGTCCTCGGCCGGGACACCGTTGGCGTCGACCAGTCGTTCTTCGAACTGGGCGGCGACAGCATCATCTCCATCCAGCTCGTCGGCCGCGCCCGGGCCGCAGGCGTCGTGCTCTCACCCCGCCAGGTCTTCGAGCTGCGCACGGTCGCCGAGTTGGCCGCCGCCATCGACCAGGCCGCCGACCAGACCGAGCCGCCCCAGCCGGCGGCGGCTGACGGCGCGGGTGCGGTCAACCCGACCCCGATCATGCGCACCTTCCTGGCCAGGGGCGGGCCGTTCGAGCGCTTCTCCCAGGCCGTGCTGGTCCCGGTCCCGGCGGGCGCCACCCGGTCCACCGTGGTCGGCGCGCTCCAGACGCTGCTGGACCACCACGACATGCTGCGGGCCCGATCGGTCCTCGGGGACGACCACGAGCTGACCGTCGCCCCGGTCGGCTCGGTGGACGCCGAGCCGCTGGTCCACCGGGTCGAGCGCGCCGACGACCCCGACCTGCTGCGCCGCGAGCACGCCGCCGCCGTCGCCCGCCTCGACCGCGCGGGCGGCCTGCTGGCCCAGCTGACCTGGTTCGACCCCGGGTTCGCGTTGCTGACCTGCCACCACGTGGCGACCGACGGCTACTCCTGCCGGATCCTCGCCGACGACCTCGCTGCCGCGCTGCGCGGCGAGGACCTGCCGCCAGTGGTCACCTCGTTCCGCGCCTGGGCCGACCGGCTCCCGGCCGTCGCCGACGCGCGGCGCGCCGAGCTGCCGCTGTGGCGGGCGATCGTGGACGGCCCGGACCCGGTCCTGGGTGTCCGCAGGCTCGACCTGGCGGTCGACACCAGGGAGACCGTCCGCGAGGTCACCGCGTCGCTACCGGTCGCGGCCACGGATGCCCTGCTCACCACCGTTCCCGCCGCGTTCCACACCGGCCCGGGCGAGGTCCTGATGGCCGCCTTCGGGCGGGCCGTGGCGGCGTGGCGCGGGACCGGGGAGCTCTCGACGTTGATCACCGTCGAGGCGCACGGCCGCGAACAGCACGTCGTCGACGGCGCGGACCTCTCCCGCACGGTCGGCTGGTTCACCACCCAGTACCCGGTCCGCCTCGACGCCACCGGCGACCTCGCCGCGACCGTCAAGCGGGTCAAGCAGCACCTCGCCGACCTGCCCGACCGGGGCGTCGGCCACGGCCTGCTGCGGCACTTCACCGACTCCGGCCTGGACGCCTTCCCCGAGCCGCAGATCCTCTTCAACTACATCGGCCGAGTCGCGCCGCCCGCCGACGACCCGCTCGGGTTCGCCCGGATCGGGTTCGGCGGAGTCGCTCCGGCGGCTGACCCCGGCCTACCTGCGGCCGCGGCGCTGGTGGTCAACGCGGTCATCCCCGATGGCGCGGGCCTAGAGATCCAGTTGCGCTACCCGGCCGGCCTGTTCGACGAGAACGAGGTTGCCCGGCTGGCCAACCTGTGGGCGGCAGAGCTAACCGCCCTCGCCTCATACCGTGGACAGGGTGGGCGCACGCCGTCCGACCTGCCTCTGGTGCAGGCGTCGCAGGCGGATGTCGAGCTGTGGGAGGAGCGCTTCCCCGGGCTGAGCGACGTGCTGCCCTTGTCGCCGTTGCAGCAGGGTCTGCTGTTCCACGCGAACTACGACGCCGACGCGGTCGACTTCTACTCGGTGCAACTGGTCGTCGACCTCGACGGCGCCGTTGACGTAGACCGGCTCCGCGCCGCCGCAGCGGCTCTTGTCGCCCGGCATCCCGTGCTGCGGACCGCGTTCAGCGACGAGACGACGACACCTGCCCAGGTTGTCCTGGGCGAGGTCACACCCACGCTGACCGTGCTCGACCTGACCGCTGAGGCCTACGAGGAGTTCCTGGAGGCCGACCGACGAGCCCGGTTCGACCTCACGCGGCCGCCTCTGGTCCGGCTGACCTTGGTGCGACTCGGAGATCGTGACCACCGGCTCGTAGTCACCAATCACCACCTAGTGCTCGACGGCTGGTCGACGCCTCTAGTGGTCCGAGACCTGTTCGCCCTCTACGAGAATCGCGCACTGGCAGCCCCGCCGCGCCCGTACCGCGACTTCCTGGCCTGGTTGACCCGCCGCGACCACGACGCCTCCCTTGCCGCGTGGGCGAATGTCTTCGAAGGCGTCGATGAGCCCACCTTGCTCGTCAGCGCCGACCTCCGAGACGCCTCGGTACTACCGGCTGAGGTAGTCGACGTCATCTCGCCCGAGCTGACCGCGCGTCTGACGCAGGTAGCACGAGCGCAGGGAGTCACGCTCAACACGCTGCTGTCCGCCGCCTGGGGCGTAGTGCTCGGCGCGTTGACCGGTCGTGACGACGTCGTGTTCGGTCTGGCCGTATCGGGGCGCCCGCCGGAGCTGACGGGCGTGGAGGCCATGGTCGGCCTGTTCATCAACACCGTGCCCGTGCGGGTCCAGTGGTCCCCGGGCGACCCGGTGGCGGCCGTGCTGACCCGCCTGCACGACGCGCGCACCAGCGTCCTGGACCACGAGCACGTCGGACTCAGCGACATCCAGGCCCTGACCCCCGTGACCGGCAGGCTGTTCGACACGCTGATGGTCTTCGAGACCTTCCCGCTCGACACCGCGGACCTGCTCGACCCGGCCCGCTCCGGCGGGCTCACCGCGCAGGTCGGCTGGTCGCGCGGCTACACGCACTACCCGATGACTCTCATGCTGATGCCGGACGGCGACCTGCTGCGGATCAAGCTGGAGTACCGCACCGACGTCTTCGAGCGCGACGCCGTCGCCCAGGTCCTCGGCCGGGTGCTCGCCGTGCTGGCCGCCTTCGCCGACGACCCGGGCACCGAGCTGTCCCGAGTGGACGTCCTCGGCGCCGCCGAGCGGGACCGCGTGCTGGCCTGGTCCGGCACGGACCTGCCGGCACGAGCCATCACCGTGCCCGACCTCGTCGCTGAACAGGCGCCGGACGCGGTCGCCGTCGTGTGCGGGGACTCGTCGCTGACCTTCGCCGAGCTGGGCGAGCGGTCCGACCGGCTGGCCGCGCACCTGGCGTCGTTGGGAGTCAAGCAAGAGACACCGGTCGCGCTGCTCTTACCCCGGTCGACCGACGTGGTCGTGGCGATGCTGGCCGTGTGGAAGGCAGGTGGCGTTACCGTCCCGCTGGACCCGAACTACCCAGCGGACCGCGTCGCCTCCGTTCTGGCCGAGGCCGCCCCGGTCGCGGTGATCACCCATCGCGGGCTTGCCGATAGTCCTGCCGTCTTCGCTGACGAACCCGGGACGTGGACGGGACAAGGGCAGCCGCAGGGTCCCGCCGGGCCGGATTCCGCTGCCTACATCGTTTTCACCTCTGGTTCAACCGGTAGGCCTAAGGGCGTGGTGGCGACTCACCGGGGCGTGGTGAACCTGACCGCCGCGCACAGGCGGGCGTTCATCGACCCCGCGGGGGAGCGGCTAGGGCGGCCGGTGCGCGCGCTCAACGTGCTCTCGTTCGCCTTCGACGGCTCGGTCGACCCGCTGCTGTGGCTGTTCTCCGGCCACGAACTGCACATCCTCCCGGACGAGTTGATCGGCGACCCGCAGGGAATCGTCGACCACACCCGGGCCGCCGCCATCGACTTCATCGACGCGCCGCCGTCCCTGATGGACCTGCTGATCCCCGCCGGGCTGCTCGACGGGCCGCTCAGCGTCGTCGCCACCGGCGCGGAAGCAGTCGGGAACCGGCTCTGGGAGCAGCTGGCCGAAGCCGATGTGACGGCCCTGAACCTCTATGGGCCCACGGAGTGCACGGTCGACGCGCTGTGGACCGTGGTCGACCCGGGGGTCCCGAACATTGGGCAGCCGGTCGCCAACAGCCGCGCTTACGTCCTCGACTCGGCCTTGAGGCTCGTTCCGGTAGGCGTACCGGGCGAGCTATACATCGCCGGGCCAGGGCTCGCGCGCGGCTACCTCGGCCGGGCAGGGGAGACGGCTACCCGGTTCGTCGCCAACCCCTTCGGCGAAGGACGGCTCTACCGAACCGGTGACCTGGTGCAGTGGACCCAGGCCGGCACGGTTGAGTTCCTCGGCCGGGTCGACGACCAGGTCAAGATCCGGGGCTACCGAGTTGAGCCGGGTGAAGTCGAGTCCGTCCTGAGTGGTCTACCCGGCGTCACGCAAGCCGCGGTGGTCGCGCGCGACGGCAGGCTTGTCGCCTACGTGACCGGTACCGCAGCCGCAGAGGCACTACGCGCCGAGCTGACCCGACTGCTACCCGACTACCTGGTGCCTGCCGCGATCGTGCCGCTGGAAGCGCTACCGCAGCAACCCAACGGCAAGCTGGACCGCCGGGCACTGCCCGCTCCCGACTTCTCCGGCCAGTCGAGCAGGCAGCCGGTCACCGACACCGAGCGGTTGGTCCACGACCTGTTCGCGGACCTGCTGGACGTGCCCACGGTCGGCTTGGACGACTCGTTCTTCGCCCTGGGCGGGCATTCGCTGCTCGCGGCCCGGTTGGTCGCCCGCCTCCGAGCCGAGATCGACGGACCCCTGTCGATCCGGGCCGTGTTCGACACACCCACCGCGGCCGGGCTCGCCGCGCACTTGGACACCCTCGCCGGTGGTCCGCGCCGCCCCGTGCTGCGTGCCGTGAAGCGCCCGGACCGCGTTCCACTGTCGGCCGCCCAGGCACGCTTGTGGTTCCACGACAGTCTCTACGGTCCCTCGGCGGCGTACACGATGCCATTCGCGTCACGGCTGATCGGCGCGCTGGATCTCGACGCACTACGCCTCGCATTCGACGATGTCGTTGCCCGACACGAGATCCTGCGGACGGTCCTAGAGGAACACGACGGCATCCCCTATCAGCGGGTGCTCGACGCTGTGGCTTTGCCCTTCACGGTCACCGACACAGCCGATCCCGAGAAGGACCTAGAGCGCGCCGCCGCAGTGCCGTTCCGCCTCGACACGGACATCCCGATCCGGGTGGACGTGTTCCGCGTGACCGACAACGAGCACGTGTTGCTCCTGTCGATCCACCACAGCGCCGCCGATGAGTGGTCGACCGGTCCGCTGCTGCGTGATCTCGCTATCGCCTACTCCGCTAGGAAGACCGGCAAGGCTCCCGCATGGGCGGCACTGCCTGTGCAGTACGCGGACTACACCCTCTGGCAGGAGAAGCTCCTCGGTAGCGTCACCGGAGAGCAGTTGTCGCACTGGAGCACCGTTCTCGACGGTGCGCCTGACGCGATCGCCCTGCCGGTAGACCGGCCTCGCCCGGTTACCCCTGTCGCTGGCGCTGGTCGAGTCCGCGCTGAGATCCCGGCCGACACCGTGGCCCGGTTGCGGGCGGTCCTGACCGACACCGGCGCCACTGAACTGATGGCCGCCCATGCCGCTGTGGCCGCGCTGCTGCACAAACTCGGCGGTGGCGACGACATCCCGCTTGGCGCCCTGGTCGCCGGGCGCGGTGAGCAGGCAGTAGCCGACCTCGTCGGGTTCTTCGTGAACACCGTGGTCCTGCGCGTCGACCTGTCCGGCGACCCGACCCCGCGTGAACTGCTGGCCAGGGTCCGCGCGGTCGCGTTGGCCGCCTACGCGAACGCCGACGTGCCGTTCGAGCGGGTCGTGGAAGCGGTCAACCCCGGACGTGAGCCGGGCCGCCACCCGCTGTTCCAGACCCTCGTCGACCACTGGAACCCCGATGGCGGCGCCACCGGCCTGCCCGGGCTCACCACCACCGTGGTGGACCCCGGCGCGCCCACCGCCCCGAAGTTCGACCTGGCGTTCGGCGTCACCACCGGCGCCGACGGCGCCCTGCTGGTGTCGGCGGAGTTCGCCGAGGACCTGTTCGACCGCGCCACCGTCGAGGGCCTGCTGGTCCGGCTGCGGCGGATCGTCGAGGCGATGGCCGCCGAACCGGACCTGCCGCTGTCGCGGGTGAGCGTGCTCGACGAGCGGGAACGCCACCTCGTGGTCGAGGCGTGGAACGACAACGTCGTCGAGGTCCCCGAGCACACCGCCCTGGACCTGTTCGCCGAGCAGGCGTCCGCCACTCCCGACGCCGTGGCCGTGGTGGGTGGCGGGTCGGCGACCTTCCGGGAGCTTGACGACCTGTCCGACCGGCTTGCCGCGCATCTGACATCGCTGGGGGTCGGCCCGGAAGACCGGGTCGCGGTAGTGCTACCGCGCTCGGTGAGCGTCGTGTCCGCGATGGTGGCTGTGTGGAAGACCGGTGGCGTTGTCGTCCCCGTCGACCCCACTTACCCGGCTGACCGGATCGCACTGGTGCTGGACGACGCGGACCCGATTGTTGTCATCGGCGCTGTCATTCCTGGCAGGACTGCGGTGTCGGATGACCCGGCAACGTGGACCGGTGCGGGAAGCCCTGCTGGTGTCGTTAGTGCCGACTCAGCCGCGTATCTGATCCACACCTCTGGCTCTACCGGGCGCCCCAAGGGAGTTGTCGCTACCCATCGCGGGTTGGTCAACCTCGCCTGGTCCCATCGCCGGGCGGTCATGCCGCAAGAGCGACTCCGCGTGCTCAACGCCGTGTCGTTCTCCTTCGACGCGGCGGTCGATCCGGTGTTGTGGCTGCTGTCCGGCCACGAGATGCACATCCTCGCCCAAGAGGCCATGGGCGACCCACGCGCGATCACGCAGTACGTCCACTCCGCCGGGATCGACTACGTGGACGCGCCCCCGTCACTCCTGGAGCTGCTGCTCGACGAGGGGCTGCTGGATGGGGACAACCGGCCGAAGGTAGTCGCTACCGGAGCCGAGGCAGTTGGCCCGCGCCTGTGGGAGCGGATCGCGGCTGCGGACGTGGCGGGCGTCAACTTCTACGGCCCCACCGAGGCCACGGTGGACGCTTCCTGGGCGCGGATCGAACCTGATGTCGCCCCACACATCGGCGGTCCTATCGCGAATGCCCGGCTCTACGTTCTCGACAACGCTCTATCCCCGGTTCCGCCGGGTGTGCCTGGCGAGCTTTACATCGGTGGTCCGGGCGTCGCGCGCGGCTACCACGGCAAGCCGGGGGAGACCGCTGCCCGGTTCGTGGCAAGCCCGTTCGGCGATGGTCGGCTCTACCGGACCGGCGACCTGGTGCGGTGGACGGAGTCGGGCACCGTCGAGTTCCTCGGTCGGGTCGACGACCAGGTGAAGATCCGGGGCTACCGGGTCGAGCCAGGCGAGGTCGAGGCCGCGCTTGCAGCTATCGGCGACGTGCGCCAAGCGGTCGTTGTCGCGCGCGGCGGTGCTCTTGTCGGCTATGTGACCGCGTTGCCGGGCAACGATGGTGCTGCTGTGCGGGACGCGGTGGCGTTGGTACTGCCGCAGCATCTTGTACCGTCGCGGGTCGTTGTTCTCGACGAGTTCCCGCTGCTGCCGAACGGGAAGCTGGACCGCAAGGCCCTCCCTGCCCCGGACGCAGTGGGAGGTCGTGCACCGGCTACTGCCACCGAGCAGGCTGTCGCACGCGTTTACGCGGACCTGCTCGACCGTGACCAGGTCGGCGCGGACGACTCGTTCTTCGACCTCGGCGGCCACTCACTGCTGGCCGCCAGGCTCGTGGCCAGGCTCCGGTCCGGGCACGACGCCGACCTGTCGGTGCGGGCCGTGTTCGAGGCCCCCACGGTCGCCGGACTCGCCGCGCTCGTCGACCAGGCCGCCCGGTCCCACCGGCCCGCCCTCGTGGCGCGGCCACGGCCATCACGGGTGCCGCTGTCGGCCGCCCAGGCGCGGCTGTGGTTCCTGCACAAGCTCGACGGCCCGTCCGGCACCTACAACGTGCCGTTCGCGGTCCGACTCAGCGGAGCGTTGGACGCCGAAGCGCTGCGCGCCGCCATCGGTGACGTCATCGCCCGACACGAGAGCCTGCGTACCGTCTTCCTCGAAGAGGACGGCGTGCCCAGGCAGCACATCCTCGACGAGGTAGACGCACCGTTCGCGGTTCGCGATACGACCGAGTCAGATCTACAGGTGCAGGTTCAGACTGAGGCCGACCACCCGTTCGACCTCAGTCGCGAGGTTCCGATCCGCGCGACTTTGCTTCGCCTTGGCGCTACCGACCACGCGTTCGTCCTCGTGGTCCACCACATCGCCAGCGACGAGTGGTCCACCGGCCCGCTCCTACGAGACCTCGCCGACGCCTACGCGGCCCGCCGAGCCGGGGAGGTCCCCGACTGGACGCCACTGCCGGTTCAGTACGCCGACTACACCCTCTGGCAGAACGACCTGCTCGACGGGCTCCTCGCCGACCAACTCGGCTACTGGACCCGGACGCTGGGCGAACTGCCCGAGGCCATCCCGCTGCCGACAGACCACCCACGCGTGCCGAAGGCGACCAGCCAGGGCGGCGTCGAGCGGTTCACCGTGCCCGCAAACGTTGTCGCGGGCCTGCGCGCCCTGGGACGAGAGGTGGGTGCCACCGACTTCATGGTGGTCACCGCCGCTGTCACCACGCTGCTGCACAAGCTCGGCGCGGGCACGGACATCCCGCTCGGCGCGCTCGTGGCCGGACGCGGCGATGACGCCGTCACCGACCTCGTCGGGTTCTTCGTCAACACCGTCGTTCTACGCACAGACCTCACCGGCGACCCCACCCTGCGCGACGTACTCGCGCGGGTAAGGGAAACCGCTCTGGGAGCGTTCGCCAACGCCGACGCGCCGTTCGACCGCGTCGTCGAAGCGGTAAACCCCGACCGTGCGACCGGTCGGCACCCGTTGTTCCAGACCATGGTGGACTTCCGTACAGCCGGTATCGGCGGTGCGGCCCTACCTGGCGTGAGCGCGCGCCCGGTCTCCGACGAAGCTGCCGTGACCGGTGGGGCGAAGTTCGACCTCGCGTTCAACTTCGCACCCCTGCCCGACGGTTCGTTGGACGGTTCGCTGGAGTACGACGCGAGCCTGTTCGAGCAATCCAGTGTGCAGACCCTGACCCGGCGGCTGGGCCGCGTTCTGTCCACCGCGTCGGCAGCGCCAAGGACCCCGCTGTCGAAACTGGACGTCCTGGATCCCGCCGAGCGCGAACTTCTCGTGCACGGGTGGAACGACACGGCGACCCCGGTCGCCGACGCCACCGTGCCCGCGTTGTTCGCGGATCAGGTCGCGCGGACGCCAGACGCGACCGCAGTCATCAGCGGCGACACCACGCTCACCTACTCCGAGCTGGACAGTGCCGCCAACGCCGTAGCCGCTGCCCTCACCGATAGGGGTATCGGTGGTGAGGACATCATCGGACTGCACCTGGACCGGTCACCGGAACTGATCGCGGCCATGCTCGGCGTGCAACGGATCGGGGCCGCGTTCGTACCGTTGGAACCCTCTTGGCCCGCGCAACGCGTCACCGACATCCACGGCAGTGCTCGTCTTCGCGCAGTCATCACCGAGTCCGGCATAGGGCTACCTGAGCTGGACGTGCCTGTCCTGCGGGTCGCCGACCTGCACTCGGACACCGAGGTGGTCCAGGCCCGACTACACCCGGACGGCCTCGCCTACGTCATCTACACCTCGGGCTCCACCGGTACGCCCAAGGGCGCGATGATCCTGCACAAGGCCATCGCCGCCCGCTTGCTGTGGCAGCGGGAGATGCTGGGCTTCGGCCCCGGTGACGCCGCGTTGTTCAAGGCGCCCCTCGGATTCGACATCTCCATCAACGAGATCTTCCTGCCCCTGGTCACCGGTGGCGCTGTCGTCGTGGCCGCGCCAGGCGCCGAACGGGACGTGGAGTACCTGCTAGGGCTCATCACCGACCACCGGGTCAGTTTCACCTACCTGGTCGCGTCGATGCTGGACATGCTCTTGCAGCTACCGGGCATCACCGCCGTCACCGACACGCTCAAGCACGTCTGGTGCGGGGGTGAGGCGTTGACCCCGGAGCTGTTCGACCGGTTCCGCCGCACCCTCGACGCCACGATGTACCACGGCTACGGCCCTGCCGAGGCCACCATCGGCGTCAGCCACGAGTTTTACCGGGGCGACGCGGTCCGGCGCGGCATCAGCATCGGCCGCCCCAACCCCAACACCCGCATCCACGTCCTCGACGCCGCGCTCAACCCGGTCCCGGCAGGCGTCCAGGGCGAGCTCTACACCGGCGGCCTGCCGCTGGGCCGCGGTTACATCGGCGACCCGGCCCAGACCGCCAGCCGGTTCGTGGCCGACCCGTGGACCCCCGGCGCCCGGCTCTACCGCACCGGCGACCTCGCGCGCTGGACCGCCGAGGGCACCCTGGAGTTCCTCGGCCGGGTCGACCACCAGGTCAAGATCCGCGGCATGCGGGTCGAGCTCCAGGAGATCGAGGCCGCTCTAGCCGCCCACGACGCCGTGCGGCAAGCCGTCGTCGTCACCGTGCGCGGACCCAGTGGCGCTACCCAACTCGCTGCCTACTGCACCGGGATCAGCCTCGACAGTGACGTCCTACGCGGCTGGTTGGGCGAACGGCTACCCGAGCACATGGTTCCGCCTACGATCCAGGTGCTCGACGCGATCCCGGTAACCCCCTCGGGCAAGGTCGACCGCAGGGCACTACCCGCGCCGGACTTCACCGCGAGCACCCGGAAGCCCGTCACCGCTGTCGAGGAACTCGTCTGCTCGCTGTTCGCCGAGGTACTGGGCCTGCCCAGGGTCGGTGTCGACGACTCGTTCTTCGCGCTCGGCGGCGACAGCATCGTGTCGCTGCAACTCGTCGCGAAGGCCAGGGCGGCGGGCCTGGTGATTTCCCCGCGCGACGTGTTCGACAGCCGCACGGCGGGGGACCTCGCCCGGCTCGTAGCGGATCGCGCGCCGGAGACGATCAAGGAATCGACCGTCGACGCCGTGGGGGAAGTGCCGCTGACGCCTGTCATGCGCGCCGTCTTGGCACGAGACGGACTGAGGCGCCGATACGCCCAAGCAGCGGTGGTCGAGGCACCTGCCAACCTGGACCCCTCAGCGCTCACCACGGCTGTTGCCGCCGTCATGCGTCACCACGACGCGCTGCGAGCTGTCATTTTCCCTGACGGCGACAGTTGGCGCTATGTGGTGCCGCCCGCCGGTAGCGGTGACGGCGTCGTCCGAGCCGGTCGAGGCGATGTCCGTGCCGAACTGGACGCCGCTGCGGACCGACTCGACCCGGCAACAGGTGTCCTGCTCCAGGTGGTCTGGTTCCAGGACGTCATCGGCATCGTCGTGCACCACCTCGCCGTTGACGGTGTCTCCTGGCGAATCCTCTTGCCCGACCTGGCCGACGCCTACGAGGACGCGGCCGCAGGTCGCCCAACAGAACTGGCACCGGTTGGGACCTCGCTGCGAGCTTGGGCCACCGGCCTGGCTTCCGCGAACAGGGAGTCCGAAGTGGACTACTGGCGCTCGGTCGTCCAAGGCGAGAGCACCCTGTTGGGCAGCCGAACCCTTGACCCTGCCCGCGACGTGCTGTCGACAGTGCGGGACGTGCGGGTAGAGCTGTCCGTCGAGGTGTCGCGGGCAGTGCTCACCGATGTCCCCGACCTGTACTTCGCGCGGGTGGACGATGTCCTGCTTACCGCGCTGGCTGTGGCACTGCGACGCCACGGCGGCCCGACCTTGGTCGAACTGGAAGGCCACGGTCGCGAAGACGGCGTGGTCGAAGGGGCAGACCTGTCTCGCACAGTTGGCTGGTTCACCAGCACTTACCCCGTGCGGCTGACGGTCGACCACTCCGACATCGGTGACGCCCTCAAGCACGTCAAGGAGACCTTGCGCGCGATCCCCGACAAGGGCATCGGGTACGGACTGCTCCACGAACCGCCTAACCCTGCGCAGATCACCTTCAACTACCTGGGCCGCTACGGCGGCGCGGACGCTGGAGGCCCGTGGACGCAGTTGGGCGAGTACGCGGACGTAGCGGGTATCTCCGACCCCACCGCACCGGCCGCGAACACCCTGGAGATCACCGCCCTCACCGAGGACACCGCCGCCGGTCCCGTCCTGCGCGCCACCTGGTCCTACCCCGAGGGAGTCCTCACCCAGGACGAGGTCATGGCACTGGCCACCCGGTGGACCGAGGCGCTCACGGAACTGGCCGCCCAGGACCACGCGGGCGGGCACACCCCCTCGGACATGTCTCTGGTCACCATCGATCAGGCCAGCCTCGACGCGTTCGAAGAACAGTGGGGTGATCTGTGAGCCGGTCCAACATCGAGGAAGTCCTGCCCCTCGCCCCACTGCAAGAGGGCCTGCTGTTCCACGCCCTCTTGGACGACACCGACGACGTTTACACCGTGCGGACAGTGGTGGACCTAGACGGCGCCGTTGACGCTGTCCGGCTGCGAGAAGCCGCTGAGGCCCTAGTACAACGGCACGCCGTGCTGCGGACCGCGTTCGTGCAGAACGCCACCGGGGCCGTCCAGGTCGTCCTGCGGCGTGTGCGTGTGCCATGGGCCGAGGTCGACCTGCGCACGAACACCGAGCCGCCGGACGAGCCGTTCGTGCTCGACAAGCCGCCACTGATCCGGTTCCTGCTTGCCCGCACCGGCGACACCACCCACCGGCTCGTCATCACCAGCCACCACATCCTGCTCGATGGCTGGTCCGGCCCGCTGCTGCTGCGCGACCTGTTCGCCCTCTATAGCGGGACCCCACTACCGCGCGTTCGCCCCTACCGAGACTTCCTGGCCTGGTTGTCCAAACGAGACAAGGCAACCGGACTCAAGGCATGGGCGGATCTTCTCGACGGGGTCACCGAACCGACCCTGACAGCGCTGCCTGCGACAGGTAGGCCGCAAAGGCTGGAACTGGTCGAACCCGAGGACTTGAGCGCGGCAGTCACCGAGTTGGCGCGTCGCGCGGGCGTCACCGTCAGCACAGTCCTTCACGCCGCCTGGGGCATCCTGGTAGGCAGCCTTACCGGACGCGACGACGTCGTCTTCGGTGCCACGGTGTCCGGTAGGCCTGCCGACCTGTCCGGCGTCGACTCCATGGTGGGCCTGTTCATCAACACCATCCCTGTGCGAGTCAGGCTCAACCCCTGGACCGAGATCCCAGACCTGCTGCGGCAACTCCACCGCGCGCAGACGTCCGTGCTCGACCACCACCACCTCAACCTCGGCGAGATCCAGGCCGCGGTAGGGGTAGGGGACCTGTTCGACACCCTCGTCGTCGTCGAGACCTACCCCGTGGACGACACCGCTATCGACACGGTCCGCGAGGCGATGGACGTGCGCGCCACCGGCGTCGACACCGACGACGCCACGCACTACCCGCTTACCCTCACCGCCGAGCCCGGCGCACACCTCACCCTGGGCCTGGAACACCGCCTGGATGGCGACCACGCCGCCAGCATCGGCGCTCTCCTGCTCTCCGCCCTGCGCGACCTGACGCGGGTCGACTACGTAGGCGAGGTCAACCACCCGCCCGCACCACCCCGCCCGCGCGTCGAACCACGCACGACGACCCTGCTCGACCTTTTCGCCGAGCACGCCGACTCGGACGAGCCTGCCGTCGCGTGCGGTGAGGTGTCCCTGACCTTCCGCGAGTTGGACGCCCAGTCGACCAACCTCGCGAGGTACCTCGTATCCCAAGGTGTCGACGAAGAGGACCGCGTCGCGGTAGTGCTACCGCGCTCGGTTGACGTCATCGTGTCGATGTTCGCCGTCTGGAAGGCAGGCGCGGTCGTTGTCCCCGTCGACCCGGCCTACCCCGCAGACCGGATCGCCGCGACCCTTGCCGCCGCGCGCCCGGTAGTGGTCATCGACAACACGACACCTCCGGCGTCGGACTCGCGCGGTTGGCTGCCTGGTCCGGTAAGCCCGGACTCCGCTGCTTACATCGTCTTCACCTCTGGCTCGACAGGCCGACCCAAGGGCGTTGTCGCTACCCACGGGGGAGTGGCCAACCTCGCCCTTGCACACCGCGCCGCGTTCATCGTTCAACCCCGCCGGTTCCGCGCCCTCAACCTGCTCTCGTTCGCGTTCGACGGCTCCGTGGACCCACTGCTGTGGCTCTTCGCGGGCCATACCGTCCACGTCCTGCCCGACCACCTCATGGGCGACTCACCCGGCATCGTCGACTACTGCACGCACCACAGCATCGACTTCGTGGACGCGCCACCGTCCCTGCTTGAGCTTCTAGTCGCGGACGGGCTCCTCGACGCCGGCATCTCCGTCATCGCTACCGGCGCCGAAGCAGTCAGCCCACGCCTATGGAACGACCTAGCCGCGTTCGACGGCCTAGCCCTCAACCTGTACGGCCCCACCGAGTGCACAGTTGACGCCACCTGGGCAGTAGTCACTCCCGGACAACCACATATCGGTAAGCCCATCACGGGTGCCGACGCCGTTGTACTCGACTCGGCTCTACGCCCGGTCGCGATCGGTGTCCCCGGTGAGCTCTACATGGCAGGTGCCGGTGTCGCGCGCGGGTACGACGACCGACCCGGAGAGACCGCGACCCGCTTCATCGCGGACCCCTACGGCACCGGCGACCGCCTCTACCGCACCGGCGACCTGGTCCGCCGGACCGCCGAGGGCACCCTGGAGTTCCTCGGCCGCGCCGACGACCAGGTCAAGATCCGGGGCCACCGCGTCGAACCCGGCGAGGTCGAGGCCGCCCTGCTGACCCACCCCACCGTCCGCCAGGCCGCCGTCATCGCCAGGACCGACGCGGGCGTCACCCGGCTCGTCGGCTACGTGACCCCCGCCGACGCCGACCCGGCCGACCTCCGCGCGGCCCTCGCCAGGACCCTGCCCGACCACCTCGTGCCCGCCGCCATCGTCGCCATCGACACCTTCCCCGCGACCCCCAACGGCAAGCTCGACCGCCGCGCCCTGCCCGCGCCCCAGTACGCGGCCACGGCCGCCCGCGCCCCCCGCACCCGCGCCGAACGCGTCCTGTGCGACCTCTACGCCGAACTGCTCGGCCTGCCCGAGGTCGGTGTCGACGACTCGTTCTTCGCCCACGGCGGCCACTCCCTGCTCGCCGCCCGCCTCATCTCCCGGATCCGCGCCGACCTCGACGCCACACCCGGACTGCGCGCCGTGTTCGACGCCCCCACCCCGGCCGCGCTCGCTGCCCGCTTGGATGCGACCGACCAAGACACCGCGTACGAACCGCTGCTCCCACTGAGGCCCGTAGGCACTGCCGCGCCGCTCTTCTGCGTACACCCCGGCCTCGGTCTCAGCTGGTCTTACACCGGGCTCCTCGCCCACATCGACCCCGACATCCCTGTCTACGGCCTCCAGGCCACCGGTTTCACCGAGCCCGTGACCGTGGACGAGGTGGCCGACCGCTACGCCGAGCTGATCACCGCCGCCGCGCCCACCGGACCGGTCCGCCTGCTCGGCTGGTCCCTCGGCGCCGTCCTCGCCCACGCCATCGCCTGCAGGCTCGACCGGGTCACCGCCCTGGTCCTGCTCGACGGCTACCCGGGCGGCGACGAGCCGGGAGAACCGGGCGGCGAGTCCCGCTTCCTGCACGAATGGCTCCAGCGCGCGGGTTACCTCGTCGACGACATCGACCCGGACACCATGACCCCTGACCGTGCCGCCGAACTCGCCGACACCGGACTCCTTACCGGCCTCGGCGCCGACCGCATCAGCGCGCTCGCCACCAGCATGCGCGCTGTCGCGAACGTTGACACCACCGTCAAACCCGACCTCTACGTCGGCGACGCCCTCTTAGTGCGAGCAACCCCGGGCGGGGACCCCACCTCGTGGGAGCCCTACATCGCGGGGCAGCTCACCACACACACGGTCGACGTCGAACACGAGTCTTTCCTGACTTCCCACGCGCTGCGCGTGGTCGGCCCGCTCGTCGCGGCCGTGTTGAGGACCCCCACCCCCGGTGGGGACAGATGAAGCAGTCAGAACCGCAGAAAGGCACGTCCATGGTCGACCTCTCCCCGCGCCCCGCCCGGCCGTTCTCCCGCAGGCTCTTCCTGAGCGGCTCGGCCGCGGGCGCGCTGACCCTGGGCATGGCCGCCTGCGGTTCCAGCGACACCCCGACCCCGGCCACCGGCGCGAGCGGGGCCCCCACCAGCGGTGCGGCGGGCGCGGGCTTCCCGCTCACCATCGAGGGCGCCGAGGGCAAGGCCATCATCCCCAGTCAGCCCGGCCGCGTGCTCACCGTCGGGTTCATGCGCGATGTCGACGAGGCCGTCTCGCTCGGCGTCGTCCCGATCGCCATCACCCCGCAGACCAACTTCGACTCCGGCCTCGCGCCGTGGGTCGAGGCCAAGCTGGGCGGGGCCAAGGCGCCGCAGCAGATCGAGGTCGAGGACAACCTGCCGTTCGAGAAGATCACCGAGCTCGCCCCCGACCTGATCCTGGCCACCGACAGCTACACCCTGGCCGACGACTTCGCCAACCTCACCGCCATCGCCCCCACCCTGTCCTACCAGGACGACGTCGCCGAGGACACCTGGCAGACCAGGGCCAAGCGCATCGGCGCCGCGCTGGGCAAGGCCGACGCCGCCGAGAAGGCCATCGCCGACGTCGAGTCCGGGATCGCCGCGGCCAAGGACAGGAACAAGGCCGCGCTGGAGGGCAAGACCTTCACCTTCAGCCTGCTCAACGCCGAGGGTGAGCTCGCCACCGTCGTCCTGCCGACCGACGCCTCCGCGCGGTTCCTGTCCCAGCTCGGCCTCAAGCTCTCCGACCAGGTCACCAGCCTCCCGCAGGCCGGTCCCGCGGGCCGCGCGGTGGTCGCCAAGGAGAACACGAAGCTGCTCGACGCCGACGTCGTGCTGTTCTCCTTCCGCAGCGAGGACGAGCGCAAGCAGGTCGAGGGCGACCGCCTGTTCCAGGCCCTGCCCGCGGTCAAGCGCGGCGCCTACGTCGCGCTGGAGGTCGGCGAGGCGCTGTCGCTGGCGTTCCCGTCCACCCTGAGCATCCCGTTCGCGCTGGAGAAGATCGTGCCCAAGGTCGTCGCCGCCGCGACCAAGGCCTGACCGGCGCTGACTGTCCATAGAGGAGAAACTCGATGACACTGGCCTACACGATCCAGGGCGAGGGACCTGTGGTCGACAGGATCACCGGTGACCGTGACGCACTACGCACCAAGCTCGTCGAGCACGGCGCTGTGCTTCTGCGCGGTTTCGAGATCGGCGGCGCTGACGGGCTTACCGACGCCGTGCGCGCGCTCTCGGGGGAACCGCTCACTTACACCGAGCAGTCCTCCCCGCGCAGCGTGATCAAGGGGAACGTTTACACCTCGACCTCTTACCCCGCGCAGGCCGAGATCCCCCTGCACACCGAGATGTCGTACCAGGCGGTGTGGCCGCTGACGCTGTTCTTCCACTGCGTCGAGCCGCCCCTCACCGAGGGTGCCACGCCGCTGGCCTCCATCCGCGAGGTCTACGAGCGCATCGACCCGGACGTGCGCGCCGAGTTCGAGCAGCGCCGGTGGATGGTCGTGCGCAACTACGGCGAGGACGTCGGCCTGCGCTGGTGGACCGCGTTCGGCACAGAGGACCGTGCACAGGTCGACAAGCAGTGCGCGGCGGGTGGTCTTACCGCGGAATGGGTGGGCTCCGACGGGTTACGCACTCGCGCGGTACGCGACGCAGTGCACCACCATCCGGTGACAGGGCTGCCGGTGTGGTTCAACCACATCGTCATCTTCCACGAGAGCAGCCTGCCCGCCGAGGTCCGCGAGGGCATCGCCGAGATCTACGGCCCTGACGGATTCCCCAACAACTCGTACTACGGCGACGGCAGCGTCATCCCCGACGATGTGGTGGCCCACCTCCGGCAGTGCTACCGGGCCGCGTCGACCCGGTTCGACTACCAGCGCGACGACCTGTTGGTAGTGGACAACATGTCCGCCGCGCACGGCAGGGAACCGTTCACCGGCCCGCGCAAGATCGCCGTCGCCATGGCGGAATCCTCCGCGTGAAGGGGAGTTGTTAGCCTTGCCCGGTCGCCAGAGCGGTGACACCGCACAGACCGACGAGGGGTCGCTGGTGCAGGAAACGCGTCCCCGCACCACAAGCGTGCGCCTCTTAGGGCTGATCGGCGCTCTTGTGGTGCTCGCCGCGGTGTGTGTGTCGAGCATGGTCGTCGGTGCCGAGCACATCGACGCGGGGACCGTGTGGCGCCTGTTGTGGCACGACGACGGCAGCGAGATCGCCTACATCGTCCGCGAACTGCGGTTCCCGCGCACGGTGATCGGCCTGTTCGTCGGCGTCGCCCTCGGCCTCGCGGGCGCCCTCATGCAGGCGCTGACCCGCAACCCGCTGGCCGACCCCGGCGTGCTCGGCGTGGAGATCGGCGCCTCGACCGCGGTGGTCCTGGCGATCTCGCTGCTCGGCGTCACCGCGCCCAGCGGGTACGTGTGGTTCTCCATGCTGGGCGCGGCGGCCGCCTCCGTCGCGGTGTACGCGCTCGGCGCCAGCGGCCGGGCCGCCACCCCCGACCGGATGGTCGTCGCCGGGGCCGCGCTCACCGCGGCGCTCAACGCCGTCGTCGGGATCATCCTGGTGCTCGACGCCCAGACCTTCGACCGGTTCCGGTTCTGGGTCATCGGGTCGCTCGCGGGCCGCGGCATGGACGTGTTCCTGGAGGTCTCGCCGTTCATCGGCGCCGGGGTGCTGGTCGCGCTCGGCCTCGGCCGCCCGCTCAACGCGCTGGCGCTGGGCGACGACACCGGCCGCGCGCTCGGCCTGCGGGTCAACCACGTCCGGCTCGTCGGCGCGCTCGCGGTCACCCTGCTGTGCGGCGCGGCGACGGCGGCGGTCGGCCCGATCGTGTTCGTCGGCCTCGCCGTCCCGCACGTGGCCAGGATGATCATCGGCCCCGACCAGCGCTGGGTGCTGCCCTACGCCGCGGTGCTGGCGGGCATCCTGCTCGTCGGCGCCGACGTGCTCGGCCGGATCCTCGGCGCGCCGGGCGAACTGCAGGTCGGCATCGTGACGGCGTTCCTGGGGGCACCCGTGTTCATCGCCTTGGCCCGCCGACGCCGGATCACGCAGCTGTGAGCGCCTCCTTCGTGCGGGTGGGCCCGCTCTCCGTCCGGTTGCACCGCCGTCCACTGGTCGTCGGCGCCATCCTCGTCGTGGCCCTGTTGGCCCTAGCGGCTCTCACACTGACCACAGGCGACTACCCGGCCACCGTGTCGGACGTGCTGCGGACCCTGTTCGGGCAAGGACCTCCGGGGCTGGAACTGGTGATGAACCGGTTCCGCCTACCCAGGCTCCTCGTCTCGATAGGCGTAGGGGCCGCGTTGGGCGCGGCGGGCGCGATCTTCCAGAGCGTGTCCCGCAACCCCCTCGGCAGCCCGGACGTCATCGGCTTCACCACCGGTTCGGCCACCGGCGCCATCCTGGTCCTCTTGGTCTACCGGGACGCACAGGTCAGCGTGGCCGTTGGCGCCATCGTCGGCGGTCTTGTGTCCGCGATCGTGGTGTACCTGCTCGCGTTCCGCCGAGGGGTCCAGGGCTTCCGCCTGATCCTCATCGGCATCGGTGTCAGCTCGATCCTGGCGTCGATCAACGCCTACCTGTTGAGCCGCGCGTCGCTTCAAGAAGCCCGCCTCGCGCAGCTGTGGCAACTCGGCAGCGTCAACGGTCGCACTTGGGACCACGTGATGCCGTTGTGGATATCGCTCGCGGTACTGCTACCGGTGGCCCTTATCGTGGGCCGCCGAATGCCGTTGCTGGAAATGGGTGACCCTGCCGCCGGTTCCCTGGGCATCTCACCGGAACGGACCCGCCTTTCTCTAGTCCTCATCGGCGTGGCTTTCACCGCAGTCGCCACGGCCGCCGCGGGGCCCATCAACTTCATCGCGCTAACGGCCCCACAGGTGGCCATCCGCCTGACCCGTTCCTCAAGCCCGGGCATCCTTCCCGCCATGCTGACCGGTGCCGCGCTCCTGTCCGCCGCCGACCTCGTGGGCCAACGCCTCATCCCCGACATCCAACTCCCGGTAGGCCTCACCACCGGCGCCATCGGCGGCGTATACCTGATGTGGCTCCTCGCCGCGCAATGGCGCAAATCCCCCAATCGGTAACAATCGACCCGCCGCCGGTTCGCCGGATTTCTGTACTCTCGGTTTCGGGGGAGTGGCTTTCCCCATTCACGCGGAGGGGACACTGGTGGGGATCCGGCAGACCGATGTGATCGTGGTGGGCGGTGGCCCGACCGGGCTGGTGCTGGCCTCGGAGTTGGCGCTCGGCGGGGTGGCCGTGCTCGTGGTGGAACGGCTGGCCGAGCGCAGCGGGCAGTCGAAGGCGCTGAACCTGCAACCCCGCACGGCCGAGGTGTTCGACCTGCGCGGATTGCTGGAGCGCACACGCAAGTACGCCCTGGGCAACTGGGGGAGTGGGCACTTCGGCGGGCGGCCGTTGAGCTACGAGGGTTGGCAGACCCGGCATCCGTACCAGGTGGCCATCCCGCAGGCCGGGGTCGAGCGCGCGCTGGAGGAGCGGCTCGCCGAGCAGGGCGTGCCTGTCCTGCGTGGACACGACCTGGTCGGGTTCACCCAGCACGACACGGGTGTGACGGCCACGGTGCGGACCGCCGCCGGTGAGTCGGAGATCCACGCGCGCTACCTGGTCGGGTGCGATGGCGGCCGCAGCACGGTCCGCAAGCTGCTCGGTGTGGGCTTCCCGGGCACCGACGCCAGTCAGTTCGCGTTCGTGGCCGACGTCGTCTTCGGCGTCTTGCCCGCCGCCGTGCCCACGAGGATGCGGTCGGTGCAGGACGCGATTGCCAGAGAGAGGACTGCCAGGGAGAAGACCGGCAGACGCGGTACCGGCGGGCTTATCCCGTTGGGGGAGCAGGGTCTCTTCCGCCTGGTCTTCAACGACCCGGACGCCCGCGCGGGGGATCAGGCGACACCGGTGTCGGAGGACGAGGTCAAGGCCGCGATCCGCGGGCTCTACGGGGAGGACGGCGAGATCGCGGAGGTCCGCTGGGCGTCCCGGTTCTCCAACGCCACCAGGCAGGTCGACCGCTACCGGGTCGACCGCGTGCTCCTGGCGGGCGATGCCGCGCACATCCACTTCCCCGCGGGCGGCCAGGGCCTGAACCTGGGTGTCCAGGACGCCATGAACCTCGGCTGGAAACTGGCCGCCACGGTCAGGGGCCACGCGCCGACCGGCCTGCTCGACACCTACCACGCCGAACGCCACCCGGTCGGCGCGAGAGTCGTGGACAACACCCGGGCCCAGACCCTCCCCACCGACCCCGACCCGGAGACCCGCGCGATGCACGGGCTCATCACCGAGCTGGCGAGACTCCCCGAGGCCAACAGGTACCTGGCGGGCATGGTGTCCGGTCTGGACATCCGCTACCCCGTGGACGGCCAGGACCACCCGCTGCTCGGCGCCAGGCTCCCCGACCTCGAACTCCCCACCCACTGGACCAGCACCCTCTTCCACCCCGGCCACGGCGTCCTGCTCACCACCGATCCCCGCCACCTCGCCACCGCGGGCCCCTGGTCCGACCGGGTGCACGCCGTGGCTGTCGCGGATCTCCCGCTCCCCGCCACCGCCGTCCTGGCCCGCCCCGACGGCTACACCTGTTGGCTAGCCCTACCCGAGACCCCGCACTTATCCGCGACCGACCAGCTGGAAACCGCGCTCCAGACCTGGTTCGGCCCCGAGAACCCCTGATCCCTCCCGGCCTAGCGCAGCGCGGTGAAGAAGGCGCGGATGTCGTCCGCCACGAGCTCCGGTACCTCCAGGGCGGCGAAGTGGCCGCCGTGGTCGAACCGGCTCCAGTGGACGATGGCGCTGTTGTCGCGCTCGGCGAAGACCTTGATGGTCTGGAAGTCGTCGGCGAACACGGCGACCCCGGTGGGGGCGGCGTTGATCGACGCCGAGTCGGGGGCCTCGGCGTTCTCGTAGTACGAGCGCGTCATGCCCGCCGCGGCATTGGTGAACCACGCCACCGACACCTCCAGCAGCACCGTCTCCAGCGGGACCAGTGACGTGCCGTTGCCGAAGGAGTGGAACAGCTCGCTGTAGGCGAGCAGACCGAGAGGGGAGTCGCTGAGACCGGCGGCGATGGTCTGCGGGCGGCTGGCGTTCATCGTGTTGTACCCGCCGACCTTCTGGAACCACTGCATGTGCTCAAGGCCCGCGTAGTCCTGCGGCTCCAGGCGCTCGAACTCCCCCGGGTCGCCCGAGGGGAAGGAGAACAGCTGCAGCACGTGCAGGCCGAGGAAGCCCTCCGGGGCGAGCAGGCCCAGCTCGCGGGCGATCACCGCGCCCTGGTCGGAGCCGTGCGCGCCGTAGTGGGCGTAGCCGAGGCGGCGCATCAGGGTGTCGTACGCGCGGGCGATCCGGGCCGAGTTCCAGCCGGACTCGGTGACGGGGGTGGAGAAGCCGAAGCCGGGCGCGTCCGGGATCACCAGGTGGAACGCCTGGTCCGCGGAGCCGCCGTGCGCCACCGGGTCGACGAGCCGCTCGATCACGCCCAGGTAGTCCACGGACGAGCCGGGGTAGGTGTGCAGGAGCAGCAGCGGGGTCGCGCCGGGGTGGGGCGACTCGACGTGGATGAAGTGGATCGGCTGCCCGTCGACGTCGGTGACGAAGTGCGGGTGCGCGTTGATCCGCTCCTCGGCGGCCCGCCAGTCGAACTCCCGCCACGCCGCGACGGCCTCGCGCAGGTAGTGGTTGGGGGTGCCGGTGGCCCAGTCGTCGCCGGGAGCCGGCTGGGGGAGTCGGGTGCGGGCGAGGCGGTCGGCCAGGTCGTCCAGCTCGGCCTGGGCGATCTCGACGCGGAAGGGGCGGATGCTCGTGTTCGTCATGCCGGTAACGCTAGAGTGCTTATAGGAACGTTTACTTCCTAATTGAGCGAGGTGGTTGTGGGCGACACCCCGGCGCGGCTGCTGGCCCTGCTGTCGCTGCTGCAATCCCGGCCGGTGTGGAACGGCACCGAGCTGGCCGAGCGCCTCGGCGTCACCACCCGCACCGTCCGCACCGACATCGAACGGCTGCGCGGCCTGGACTACCCCGTCCACGCCACCAGGGGCGCCGCAGGCGGCTACCGGCTCGGCGCGGGCGGGAAGCTGCCCCCGCTGCTGCTCGACGACGAGGAGACGGTCGCGGTGGCCATCGGGCTGCGCGCGGGTCGCGGCATCGCAGGCATCGAGGCGGCCAGCGCCCGCGCCCTCGCCAAGCTCGAACAGGTCCTGCCCCCGCGCCTGCGGCCCGCGGTCGAGGCGCTGTCCTCCGCCGTCGAGCACGCCCCGGAGAACACCGCCACCGACGCCCCCGACCCGGAGGTCGACCCGGACGTGCTGCGCGCGGTCGCGACCGCCATCCACGCCGTCGAGCAGTTCCGCTTCGACTACGACGGCGACCCGCGCGTGGTCGAGCCCTACCGGCTGCTGTCCTGGCAGCGCCGCTGGTACCTCGTCGCCCGCGACCCCGCCACCGGCGAGTGGGACGTGCACCGCGTGGACCGCGTGACCCCGCGCATGCGCACCCACCGCCGCTTCGCGCCGACCCCGATCGAGGGCGGCGACTACACGGCGTTCGCGATGCGCAGGGTCGCCAGCAGCGGGTGGAACGTCCACGCCCGACTGCGCGTCGACGCCCCGGCCGAGGCGGTGCTGGCCAGGATCAACCCCGCCGTCGGCGTCGTGGAGGCGGTCGACGCGGTCACGTCCGTGTTGGTCACCGGAGCCGACTCACTGGAAACGGTGGCCGTCTTCGCGGGCATGCTCGGCATGGACTTCACCGTCGAGTCCCCGGCCGAACTGCGCCCACTGCTGCGCGCCCTCGCCGACCGCTACGCCCGCGCCTGAGATCCCCGCGGCCGACCGTGGCTCAGAAGATCTCGAAGCTCTCGTAGTACCAGCCGAGGTAGTCGCGGTTGCAGTCACCGCTGGACGGCGTCACCACGGTGTTGGGCTGCCCCATCGTGATGTCCCGCTGGTACATGCACTCCGAGTTGGTCGAGAACGGCCCGGCCTTGAAGAAGAACCCGGTTGTCGTGGCCTGAGCGGCCCCGGGGAACAGTACGGCCCCAAACGCGGCAACAGCCAACACAACCCCAACGCGACGTCGTCCCACCAGCGTTCTCCCCTCACGCGCCAACCTGATCACTCGACCGTAGAACCCTGCCGCCGCAACGGATAGGTCCGCTCGGGTCATCCACCGGACCGGGGTGCGGGCACGCGGACGTGCCCGCACCCCTCGGCTCAGTGCCCCAGCACCACACAGGTGGCGGTCGCCTTCGCGGCGGGGTTGCTCTCCGAGGTGGCCGTTAGCGTCACCTTGGTCAGTGGAGCCCCACCGTCGCGCTTGACGTTGATCGGAACCTGGACCTGGTGGCCGAACTTGGCCGTGGTCAAGGCGTTCGGCACCTGGACGGTCCAGCCGCGGCCCTCGGCGGTAGCGGTGACGCGGTAGACGTCACTGTCGAGGTAGGCGCTGACGTCCTCGGGGTGCTGTCCCGCGATCTTGCCCCGGCCGGTGTTGAACAGCGGGAACTGGCAGGTGGCGACACCGTCCCGTCCCGTTCGGCTCGCCGTGGGCAGCAACCGGACACCGCGCTTCTGCGGCCCGGCGCCGTCCAAGGACCTGATGGCGACGGTGTAAGACAGCACGCCCTTGTTGTCGCGCTTGACGTCGAGGATGTAGAAGTGCAGCCGGTTGGCCTGGTCGACGTACTCGTACTCGCTACCGGAGTTGGTGCCCGCGTGGAACAGGGCGTCCGCCAGCTGCCGGTAGTCGCCGATGGTGATGGGGACCTTGCGGCCATCGGGCAGCACGTAGTCGGTCATGCCGATGTCCTGCGGGTTGGCGTCGACCACCCACGCGAACGGCGCGCGGTCCTCGTTCTTGGTCTTGGCGAGCAGCACGCCCGCGTCGGGGGTGAACGAGTCCGAGCCCATCCGGTCCACGACCTCGACGGTGTAGTTCTCGTAGCCGCCGCCGTCGCAGTACGGGTTGGTGGTGATGTCGCAGGCGGGGGTGTGGTCACCGGTGCCGAACGCGACGTTGACCCCGGTCAGGCCGTTGCGCCCCGGCTGCACCGTCCGCGCGGTGACCTGCGCGACCACCACCCCGGAGTCGGCCAGCGCCTCGCGCGAGAGCCGCAGCACGTTGCGCTCGTCGACGATGCCGAGCTTGATCTTGTTGCGCAGGATGTGCTGCGCGCCCATCGACGCGCCGCCGGTCGCCGGGATGACCCACCGCGAGTGGGGGCCGCCGGGGCCGTTGAACGAGCCCCGGGAGAGCATGTCCCAGATCCCGCTGTAGTCGCGGCGCGGCGGGTTGCCGTAGGGGTTGTTGTAGTTGTCCGCGATGCCGAGCAGGTGGCTCAACTCGTGCGCGTACACGCCCTGCCCCGAGCTCTCCGCCTGAGTGGACGACCCACCGCCCGCGTTGGGCCACAGGGTGGAACCGGCCGCCCAAGAGGTCCAGTCCACGTAGCGGGTGCGCGTCCAGTTCGGCAGTGCGTCGTCCGGCGGCCCGAACGCGTCGGTCACGTCCTCCTTGGCCGCGAACTTCATCATCCCGAACTCCTGCCAGGTGCTCGTCTCGTCCTGCCCGGCGGAGAGGAAGTAGACGAAGTCGAACCCAGCGGGAACCTCGGCACCGACATCAGCGACCCAGGCAGCCCTACCGTCGGTGCGCAGGTCCTTGTTGCAACTGTCGCCGGTAGGACAACCGGTGCCCGCCTGGAACTCCAGCGCGTACTCGTGGTCCTTACCCGGCACGGTGTAAGGACCGAACGCCTTCAGGTCGACCCCGTAGCGGCCGCCGGAGTTCTCCATCCAGTACTCGTGCACGGTGTGCCCGTGGTTGAGCTGACCCGGCTTGTTGAGGAAGTCCTGGTAGTACTGCCCGACCTGCGCGCGCGGGATGTCATGCGCCTGCGCGCTGGGGTTACCGAACACCGTGGAGTTCTGCGGCTGCGTCACGACAAACGGCTGGTTCGGGTAGTCAACCAAGACCAACGCACCCTTGAACGTCCGCGTCGTCCCCTTCACCGCCGGGTCGGCCCAGTTGGTACCGGGGATCTTCTTGTAGTCCCGCTCCCAGGTCATGTGGTCCGGGTTCACCCAGTTCTGAGGGTCAACCGGCCCAGGTAACCCTGCCTGCACCGCCACCCGCGCCCCATCCCGCGACTGCTGCCACGGCTGTTGCTGCGGCCAGTGGTCGTACTGCCACGGCTGCGTAGCCTCATCGGGAGGTGCCGCCAACGCCTCAGTGCTACCCACGCTGAGCGCCGCGGCCGAGACCAACGCGGTAACCAGAGCCAGTGGCCGCTTACGCCGAACCCATCTGAGGTACATCCCGCCTCCGAAGTGTCGATCCGCCCATGCTAACGGCCGACACCACCCGCGAAACCGTTGCCAGTTAACGGAAATCGCCGAATCCACCCCCGCCATCCGACCTGGCCCACTTGGCCGCTCGGGTACACCCGGATCGGGTCTCGACGCGGTACCTTGGTCGAGAAGACGTTTCCTGGGGGTTGGATGAGCATGTCCGTGTCGACTCGGTGGGCAATCGTGTGCGCGGTCGTCGTCCTGCTGGTGGGTGGCAATTCCCTGATCACACCGGAAGACAAGGAGGACCCTCAGGCCTATCCCGGCAGCCGCACGGCGTACACGGTGGACGACATAGAGCGGCTCACGCGCGTCCGGCTGCCTGGATGCGCGCGCCCCAACGTGCGGTACATCCTCGGCCCGGTCTACGCCGAGGATGTGGCCCTCGACTTCACCGCGACACCGGAGTGCGTCGCCGAGTTCCTCACCGGTCTCGGCGCGGATGTGGCGCGGCCGGATTACGTCGGACAGCCTGGCGACTCCCGGGCGTTCTCGCTACCGCCCGAGACCGGTACCCAGTGGGAGTTCGGACCGCGGACGCGACTCGAAGAGTGGCTGCGAATCCTCCCCGGTTCATACCGGGAGCAGGTAAAGGTAGCCGTGGACCGCTCGGTCCAACCACCGCACGTCTATCTCCACGCGTTCGCCCTTGACTGAGCGCTCCGAGCGGCCGAGGCGGACGGGCCCCGTGGAGGAGGCCCGTCCGACTCGCGTCAGCGGGGCAGGGTGCAGCCGGGGAGGGTGAGGTTGAACTGGTTGCCGGTGGTGATGCAGGTGGGGATGTCGTAGGTCTGCTGGGCGTAGCCGATGCCGGAGCGGACGGTCACCTGGCCGGTCTGGGAGACCTCGCACGGGTTGTTGAGGGTGCAGCGGCCGCCGCTCTCGTTGATCGTGTTGTTGACGCCGACGGCCTTGCCCGCGCTGTCGATGATCGGCGAGCCGGACGTGCCGCCGATGACGTTGCACGGGCGGGTGTAGCGGATCGAGTCGCGCCAGGTCCAGTTGCCTTCCTTGAGCTGGTAGGCGAAACCGTCGACGGCGCAGGTGTAGATGCGCTTCCAGTAGCCGGACACGACCTGGATGCCGGTGCCCTGCGCCGGGCGCGTGGTGGACAGTTCGAGCGCCCGGGTGCGGTACTGCTGCTGTATCTGCGCGTAGGTGGTGCTGAGCTGGTAGAACGCCGCGTCGGTCTTCGACATGGTGGCGTAGGCCAGTTTGGTCGCGCGCAGCGTGCCCAGCGACTGCCCGGTCGGCCCGAGCAGGGTGAACGTGCGGCTCGACGCCTGGTTCACGATGACCTCGTTGGCGCCCATCAGCTTGACGCAGTGGCCGTTGGTCATCACCAGGGCCGGGTCGCTGTCGGCCGCGGCGGGGGGACGCACCACGGAGCCGGAGCAGTTGTCGAGCGCCACGATGGCGGCGAAGTCGGCGTTCACCCGCGCGGCGGCGGGGGCGACGATCAACACCGCTCCCGCCAGCGCGGCGGTGAGCACGCCCACCACTCGCTTGATCATGGGAGTTCCTCTCGGTAGCAGGGTTGCCACCGCAAGCGTCGGCGTTGGGCCATTCACTCACCACCTCCGTTCGGGTGGTAACGAGGAACAGACAATCGAGTCGTCACCGGACGAGTCCGGCGCCGATTGCCCCGGTGGGAACGGGAATCCGCGACTGGCCACTGTGGACTCGAACGCGTCGTCGCGTGCTCGCGTATGGACGGTCACCACCCCTGCGCAAGATCGGTGCCCGCCGCGGGTCGGACCGGACGACCGTGTCCCCGGTCACGCCTCGAACGGCCCCGTCCGGCCGGATCGAAACCCCGCGTCCGGGTAGCAGGGGGACGGCCAGGCAGAATGGTGCGCCAACGGTCGGGCTGGACGAGCAGAGGAGCACGTGGTGGGACAGGGTGAGCTGCGGGGCGTCGTCGCGTTGGACGGCCCGTCTGGCACCGGCAAGTCCACCGTCGCGCGCAGGCTGGCCGTCGCCCTCGGCGCCGCCTACCTCGACACGGGCGCCATGTACCGGGCGGTGACGCTGGCCGTGCTGCGCGCCGGGGTCGACCAGGAGGACGGCGCCGCGGTGCTGCGCTGCGCCGAGGCCGCCGACCTGCGCATCGGCACCGACCCGACCAGCGCCGACGTGCGGCTCGGTGACGAGGACGTCGCCGCCGAGATCCGCGGCCCCGAGGTCACCGGCGCCGTTTCGGCCGTCTCGGCCGTGCCGAAGGTCCGTGAGCTGCTGGTCGCCACCCAGCGCCGGATCATCAGCGAGGCCAGGGGCAGGCTCGGCGGCATCGTGGTCGAGGGCCGCGACATCGGCACCGTCGTGGTGCCCGACGCCGCGCTCAAGGTGTACCTGACCGCCTCCGCCGACGCCAGGGCCGCCCGCAGGACCGCCCAGGACGCCGCCGCGGGCCGGGGCTCCACCGTGGACGCCACGCTGGCCGACGTCGAGCGCAGGGACCGGCTCGACTCCACCCGGGCGGCCTCCCCGCTGCGCCCCGCGGTCGACGCCGTCGAGGTCGACACCACCGACCTGGACATCGACGGTGTCCTGGCCCACCTGCTCGACCTGGTCCGCGACCGAGATCTCAGCACGGCGGCCCCGCGGTGAGCACCCACCTCCCCGAGGGGTCCGTCCGCTGGCTGCACGACCTGTGCAGGTTCATCGGCCGTTACGTCTTCCGGCCCGCGTTGCGACTACGCGTCACGGGTCGTGACCGCGTCCCGCGCACCGGCCCGGTGGTTCTTGTGGCCAACCACAGCTCCATGCTCGAACCGCAGCTCATCTTCGGAATGCTGCCGAGGCGGTCGGTGTTCCTGGTCAAGGGGGAGCTGTTCCGCGGCCTGGTCGGTCGGGGGCTACAGGCGATCGGGCAGATCCCGGTGCGTCGCGGCGCGCCGGACCGGACACCGCTGACCACCGCGGTCGGCGTCCTGCGCGAAGGCGGGCTTGTCGGGATCTTCCCGGAAGGCACCCGCGGCGCCGGTGACGTCAACGCGGCCGAGCAGGGCGCAGCGTGGCTGGTGCGCTCCACGGGCGCGGTAGTACTACCGGTCGCCACGCGGGGTACCCGCAGGCCGGAGGGCGGTGGGCGACGGTTTCGCCCACCGGTGGACGTCCTTGTGGGCGAGCCGTTCGAGCTCACCGTCGGCAAGGGTCGTGCCGGGCTGGTCTCGGCTACCGAAGAGATCCGGGCCCGCTTGGCGGGTCTGGTCCAAGAACTCGATGTCGTACGGAAGACGGGGTCATGACTGAGCTTGATGGGACCTACGAGGACGCCCTGGACGGGACCTGGTCCGACGAGTCCGAATGGGCCGAGGTCGACTCCTTCGCCGAGGACGACGCCGACGGCGCGGTAGCGCAACCGGTACTCGCCGTGGTCGGTAGGCCCAACGTGGGCAAGTCGACACTGGTGAACCGCATCCTGGGCCGCCGCGAGGCCGTCGTCCAGGACGTCCCCGGCGTGACCAGGGACCGGGTCGCCTACGACGCGCTGTGGAACGGGCGCCGGTTCACCGTGCTCGACACCGGTGGCTGGGAGCCCGGCCTGGACGGCCTGCCCAGGGCCATCGCCGCGCAGGCCGAGTACGCGATGGCGAACTCGGACGCGGTGGTCGTCGTGGTCGACGCCACCGTTGGCGCTACCTCCACCGACGAGGCCGTCGCCAAGGTGCTGCGTAGGTCCAAGCAGCCGGTGATCCTGGTCGCGAACAAGGTGGACGATGACCGCCTGATGGCCGACACGGCCGCTCTATGGTCGTTGGGCCTGGGGGAGCCGTTCCCGGTAAGCGCCCTGCACGGTCGTAACTCCGGTGACCTGCTCGACGCGATCCTGAAGGCCCTGCCGGAGACCCCCAAGGAGACCTTCGGCATGCGCGGCGGCCCCCGCCGGGTCGCCCTGGTCGGCAAGCCGAACGTCGGCAAGTCCAGCCTGCTCAACCGCCTGACCGGCGAGAACCGCGCGGTCGTCGACTCGGTCGCGGGCACCACCGTCGACCCGGTCGACTCCCTGGTGGAGCTGGACGAGCAGATCTGGCGCTTCGTCGACACCGCGGGCCTGCGCAAGCGGGTCAACTTCGCCAGCGGCACCGAGTACTACGCCTCGCTGCGCACCAAGGCGGCCATCGAGTCGGCCGAGGTGGCGATCGTGCTGCTCGACGCGGCCGAGCCCATCGCCGAGCAGGACCTGCGGGTGCTGTCGATGGTCGTCGACTCCGGCCGGGCCTGCGTGCTGGCGTTCAACAAGTGGGACCTGGTCGACGAGGACCGCCGCCACCAGCTCGAGCGCGAGCTCGACCGCGGCCTGGTCCGGGTGCCGTGGGCGGAGAAGATCAACGTCTCCGCGCTCACGGGTCGTTCGGTGCGCAAGCTCGCCCCGGCCCTGCGCACCGCGCTCGACTCGTGGGACCAGCGCGTGTCCACCGGCCAGCTCAACTCCTGGCTCTCCGACCTCATCGCCGCCACCCCGCCCCCGGTCCGCGGCGGCAAGCAGCCCAAGGTCCTGTTCGCGACCCAGGCCCAGACCCGCCCGCCGACGTTCGTGCTGTTCACCAGCGGCTTCCTCGAGGCCGGGTACCGCAGGTTCATCGAGCGCAAGCTGCGCGAGCAGTTCGGCTTCACGGGCACGCCGGTCAGGATCTCGGTGCGAGTTCGCGAGAAGAAGGCCCGGAAGTCCTGAACCAGTAGATAGACCTACCCAGGCTGATCAGCAGAAGCAGACCAGCCGCGGGTAGCGCTACCCACGCCCCGAGCGCCGCAGCGAACGCATCCCCCCGGAGGTACTCCGGCGGTGTCTCGCGCTCGGGGTCCACAAGCAACTCCACGGTATCCGTGTGCCGCTCATCGACCTCATAGGTCCCCGGATACCCCCCGGGGCACGCGACGACATGTCGGTAAACGGTGTAAACCCCATCCCCGGCATCCACCGCCGACCCGTCGTCCACCGACACCACCTCACACCGGGTGACCTGCGCCCCCCTGATCGCCACCCACCCCGGCACCCCCACCAACCCCCCGAACACCACGGCGATGAACATCAGGAACCCCGAGACCCACACCAGCCCCTCGACATCGCTCCCCTCCTTCACCCCACCCTCGAACATCGTCAAGATCCCCCGAAGCGCCACCACCCCCACCCCCAAGGTGACCAAGACGGCAGGCACCACAACCCACCCCGCCCCAACACCGACCGCCGCCCCACCCCACCCCGCGCCCAAGACCCCCAGGGGCAACACCGCACCCACAACCCCAACCCGAACGATCTTCAGCACCCCCCAATGATCCCCAGCACCCCCCTGGAACCCCCACCACCCCCATGCGCTACTCTTTCCCAGCACCCGCGAACAGCGGATGCGGCCGGGCTGTGGCGCAGTTTGGTAGCGCACTTGACTGGGGGTCAAGGGGTCGCAGGTTCGAATCCTGTCAGCCCGACGGTCGACTAAAGGGTCTCTGAGCTGGTGTTTCACCGCTCGGGGACCCTTTGTCGTTGATCCACTTCAGAGCCCGTTTGGGACACGCTTGGGACATGATCAGCTCACCACCTTGAGTCCGACCTGTTCGGTGCGCTGGAGGTAGGCCGAGAGCAGGTTTCCGGCGTCGGTGAATTGGTCGTGGTTCGGGTGTAGGTATCGCTGGGTGGTGTCCAGGGAGCCGTGGCCCGCGATCAGCCGCAGGACGTGCACCGGGATCCCGGCGTTGGCCATCCACGTGAGACCGGTGTGCCGTAGATCGTGCCGCCGAAGGTGTTCATACCCTTGCTTAGCCACTACGTCGTCCCAATGCGTCGCGTCTCGCAGCACAGCCGTGGTGATCCTGCCGCCCCTGGGACCGGTGAACAGACGCGCGTCCGGGTCCTGGTCGACGCGGTCGATCTGTTCCAGGACGAGTGGCCGGACCTCCTCGATCAACGGCACCAACCGTGCCCGCTTGCCTTTGGTGTTCTTGTCCACCAAGCCGCCGGATGTGGTGGTCGTCTGCCTGCGCACCAGCCACATCCACGTCTTTGTGTCGATGTCGCGCACCCGACAACCCGACGCTTCTCCAATCCGAGCCGCCGTGCACCCCATGAACTTCACGACCTTGCCCCACCCGGCGAATCGCCCCGCCGACCGCTCGACCAACGCGTCCGCCAGTCGACTCAATGCCGCGTAGTCCGCCAGCGCCATCGACCGCGGGTCGTCCAATTCGTCTTCTACGAGCTGGTACTGCTTCTGCCACCCCTTGACCTCAACCGGATTCCGATCGACCAACTCATCCCGCTTGGCCTGTTCCATCACCCGCGCCCACACCGCGAGCGTGTTCTTCACCGTCGACCGACCGCACTCGTCCGCGATCCACCCGTTCACAGCCCGGTCAACGACCCCGTTGGTGATCATCGGAACCGCCAGGTGCCCCACGGTCGGCACCACGCGCTTACGCCACCCGGACATGTAGGGATCGAGCGTCTTCCGCTCCAACCCGCGCATGGCCAGGTCCATGACGGACTCGCCGTAGACCTCAAGCGTGCTGGTCAACGTGACCGGGCTGACTCCAATCGCCGCCTTGGCCTTCAGCCTGTCAATCCACGCTTCCGCTTCGGGCAAGGTCTTGAACGTCTCCGACTTGGACGGTCGCTTCCCCGTCTGCGGATCACGCCACCGCACCCGCGCCCGGTAGCCATCCCCGGTGGCCCCGGGGCGGCACTCGATGTCGCACCACAGCTCGATCCCAACGGGTAGATCTATGCGCTCCACCATCAGGCCGCCACCTGCCCTGGGTCGGTCCTGCGAGCCCGGACCCACGCCTCGACATCGTCAGCCGCGTAGACGACAACCCGCTCCGACACCCGCACGAAAGCCGGACCGTAGTACGGCCTCAAGGTCCGCCACCGCCGCACCGTCGAGGCGTCCACATGCAGGAGAGTCGCCAGTTCCTCCGTTGTGTACCAGTCGCCATCGACCAGGCGAACCGTGCCGCTCATGCCGCCACCTCCGCGGTTGCTGAAAGTTTCGAGCCTGGTGGCCCCTGCGCTGCCAGGAGCGCCCGGTCATACTCAGCCCGCCATGTCACCCGCTCCGCGATGGCGCGCATGACAAGGTGATCCCGGGGTGGCGCGTTGCGGTCTCCTGGTGCGAGCTTGCGCCACACCAGCGCCGAGGTATCCCGTACCGATTTGACGATGCCAACCGCTGCGAGCGTGTCTGTCACGAACGCGGACCGATCCGCCCTGTGCTCCGCCAGAGTCTTCCCCGACCACTTCCGCGACACCAAGACTCGTCGACCCGGCAGGCCGAGGGTGGTGCGGCGATGCGCACCGGCTCCGTGCAGCGTCGACACCCCGCAGGATCAACGCTCGGCCAAGTACACCGCCCGAACGGCGAGGACGCGCTCGACCTCATCGATGATCGGCGCGAAGAACTGCTGCCGGTGCTCGACGTCGCTCATGGAGGTGATCTCGAAGTACATGCTGCCGAACGCGGCGAACAGCGTGGCGTTGCGCAGCAGCGCCACCGGGATACCGGGCACCAACCGCGACTGGGCGACAGGTCCGCCGATCCACTGCTCGGCGACCTCCGGCGTGACCATCACCAACCCCAACACCAGGAAGAACCCGAACAGGGCCAGCCCGATCACACCGGCCTGCACGAGCTGCCGAGTGGCCAGCACCACCAGCAGATTCCGATTCTGGCGACCGCTCAGAGGCGTCGCGTGCAACGGCCGCACGATCGCCACACCCGACAGCGGCGTGCCGTGACACGCCGCGGAAAGGCGGTCCGGGCTCAGGTCCTGCTCCACCCGGCCGATCTCGTCGCGCAACCGGGTGGCCGAGGCCAACACGGTGATCGCGGCGAACAACGCGATCACGATCAGCAACCGCCACCAGTCCAACCGGTTCATCATCTGCCACAGTTCGCCGGTGAAGAACAGGAACAGCGTCACGAACAGCATCGCGGGCAACGCCCGGCCGAGCAGGTGCACGCTGTTGCGCAGGTCGTAGAGCGTGTGCCGGATCGCCCGCCGGACGAGCGTGCCCGTTCCGTAGGTGGTGGCCACCAGGGTGACCACGAAGACCGCCGCGAAGAAGATCACGAACCCCAGCAACCCGACCACGCTCCCGCCCGGCGGGGTCACGGTGTCGTCCACGAGCAGCTGCAACAGCGGCACGGCCACCGGCATCGTCGCGTACACCACAAGGATCACCACCCGCGCGCCCTTCGTGAACCGGGGCAGGCGAAGGGCGAACAGGCGCAGCACGAACCACGCCACGACCGTCACGCCGAGCACACAGGCCAGCAACACCCAGCGCTGCGGCCCGGCCGACTTGAGCGGCACCAGCCAGGCCAGGCTGGCCAGCGTCACGAGACCGAGCGCGGGCAGCATCCGGGGCAGGACGTGGGTGGCGAACCCGTACCCCTCGATCATGGTGGGCGCACCCTCGCGGACGAACCACCGCTCGGTCCGGCGGATCCGATCGCTGGACTGGCTCGACGACATGGTCCAATCATCCACTGTGGAAGCGACCCGCGCGCCACCGGCTCCGCCGTGGCCGGAGTGGATCACACAGGCGCCGAGAGCCCCGGGGAACGCGGTCGCCGAGCGGGTCACCTTCATCCGGGAAGGCTCACGGCTCGGCCGACAAGGTCCCGGTTGAGTCCCATCGAGTACGTGGGTATCGACCTGGCACCTCCACGCTGATCACCCAGGGCGACCGATCCGGTACGGCGGCGCCGGCGATCAGCGCGGTGTGCTCGCGTCCTGTGGTTGCGGTGAGCCAGGTCAGGCTGCTGCCCGCGACCACAGGGCGGGCACCAGCGCTCCTGAGTCCATTATGGACTTTCCGGAGGCGCGACCGGGCTGTTCGACCGGGAGGTCGGCGACGAGTTCGTGGCGGTGGCAGGCTGCGTAGGTGCCGGACAGCCGGGGGTCAACGCCTGGACGAACAGCGCTGGCTCACCCTGGCACTCCCGTCGTTGAGCGAAAGTCCCCACGTGTCGCCGGTCCTGGTGCCTCGGGGTTGTGCTGCGGGCAGCCACACACGGCTGCGGCGGTGCGGTAGGAGGTGCCGATGTCGACGCGATCTGTCCGTCGCCTTCGTGCCAGGTACGCGGGTGGGCGGGCCAACGCCACCGCACGCCGCTACACCCGGTCCTGGGCCGCGGTGTTCGCGGCCGGGTTGGCTCCTCGACGATGGGTCACGCTGGAGGTCGCCGGGCGGCGCACCGGCCGGATCACCCGGTTCCCGCTGGGCACGGTCGACAGGCTGGGCCGCTGGTACCTCGTGTCGATGCTCGGCGGCCGGTGCCACTGGCCGCGCAACGCGCGGGCCGCCCGTGGTGAGGTCGCCCTGCACCGCGGATGCCTGGTCCCGTGTCGTCTGGTGGAGGTGTCGACCGCCCGGTTCGGTTGACGCGACGGCGACGCAGGTCAACGGGGACGTGGTCATCGGCGTCTCGGACGGCGCCGACGGGGCCTTCCACCCCGTGTCTGGTCGCCGACGGGCGCGATTGCCGTGCTGGAATCGGCTGGACGTGGCGAGCACGCCCATGCCCGGCGACCAACCGGTTCGGGTTCCTGGTCGGCATGGTCGACAACCCGCACCCCCACGCGCTGCGGTGGAACCCGGCGGGCCGTTTGGTGCGGCTGGACTACCCGCCGGGCAGTGAGTCGACCGACGCGGTGGGAATCAACGACCGGGGCCGGGTGGTCGGCACCGCGATGGGTTCGAACAGCGCGCACGCGGTGCGCTGGGACGCCTCCGGGCAGGTGTTCGACCTGGAGGCACTGCCCGGCAGCACGGGGATCGCGATCAACGCCGAGGGCCAGGCCATCGGACGCGCGTTCTCGGGCAACACCTGCTACGCGGTCCGGTGGAACGCCGCTGGAGGCGCCCAGTACCTGGGCGGGCTGCCGGGCGGCAATCGCAGCGAGGCGATGGCCATGACCGACAGGGGGTGTGGTGGTCGGCTACTCGCTGGACGCCGATCGCGCGGTGCACGCCGTGTGCTGGAGCCGCGACGGCCACATCCACGACCTCGGCCTCCACCGCGGTCGGGTGACCCCGGCGTACGGCGCGAACAACCGCGGCGTCGTGATCGGGGTCGCGGGCGAGTCCAGCATCGACGCCCAACCGCTGTTGTGGCCAACCAGGAGCACCGTTGGCCGCCGGGAACAGGGCCGTCCGCGGGTCTGGCCGGAAGTGAGTTCCGGTTTCGGGGCGACCACGGGCTGAGGGAGCGCGCGAACGGCAGGCTGACGCGGTTCGCGTCCTAGTGCACGCCGACACCGCCGATCACCGCGTCACCACCTTGAGCCCGACCTGTGCCGCCCCGCTGCGGGTAGGCCGAGAGCGGGTGTCACGCCGCCGCGGTGGCGAAGGGCGGTCGGTGTTTCGCGGAGCGAAGGTCCCGGTTCGGATGGGACCTCGGACAGCGGTGCGCGGGCGGGATCGGCACCTAGTGTTCGGTGGTGACGATCCCGGTGGGAGGAGACCCGATGCGAGCGCGCGATGTCATGTCGGCACCTGTGTTGACGGTCGGGCCGGGTACACCGGTCAGCCGGGCCGCGGAGCTGTTGGTGGACAAGGGGTACACGGCGCTTCCGGTGGTGGACGAGGACCAGCGCCTGATCGGGATCGTCACCGAGGCCGACCTGCTGCGGGGCCGCTTCGGCGCCGAGCCGCGGGTGCGCACCGGTGACGACCCCGGGCCACCCGCCTCGGTCGCCGAGGTGATGACCACGCCCGCCGTCGCGATGAGCGCGGGTGCCGACGCCGGGGTGCTCGCCAGGGTCATGCTCGACGACCGGCACCGCTGCGTGCCGATCGTCGACGGCTCGCGGCTGGTGGGGGTGGTGACCCGGCGCGATCTGGTGCGGGTCCTGGCGCGGTCCGACGAGGAGATCGCCGCCGACCTGCGCAGGCGGTTGGCCGTCTTCGGCGGCCCGAGCCGGTGGACCGTCCGGGTCGCGCTCGGCACCGCCGAGATCACCGACCGCTACGACGAGGCGGCCGACCGCCACGTCGCACGGGCGCTCGCCGAGGCCGTCCCCGGAGTCGTGCGGGCCAACGTCCACAGTGAACCAGAGAGCGCGGTGTGAGCACGGCGAGCCCGACCGGGCGGTCACCCGGCCACGCGCAGTGCGCACGCACCGCGACCGCGACGAGACCCGACGCGGGGCGCCTGCGGTTGCGGATCGGCGTCCCGGCGGCGGGGCCCGCGCGCGCCGAACACCCTGTCGTCGCCCGCATGCGGGAGCACCGCGGTGGCGACCGGCAGCTGCGGCTCGCCGACGCCATCACCAGGTTCGCTGGGTCGATGGTGTTCGTCTACATCCACGTCGTCGTGTTCGCGGTGTGGATGCTCGGCGTGGAGACCAGCCCGTGGCCGACGCTGACGCTGGTGGTGTCCCTCGAAGCGATCTTCCTGTCCACCTTCGTGATGATCGGCCAGAACCGGGCGGCCCTGTTCCAGCAGGCGAAGGCGGACCACGACTTCGCCGAGCAGGAACTCGAGCTCAAGACCAACACCCAGCTCACCCGCGAGATCCACCTGCTCACCACCGAACTGCACCGGCGCGCGTTCGCCGAGGACTGATCCCCCGGCAGCGGCCTGCGCCGCAGCGACCCAGGTCAGCCCGAGGGGGACTCGGACAGCTCCGTGTAGCACTCGGTCCACGGCCGCCGCGGTGTCCTCGGCAGGTGCGGCGCCACCGGCTGCCCGTGGCCGATCCGCAGGATGAGGTGCGGGGCGTGGGACCCGCGCAGCAGTCGGTCGCGGATCTCGGCCCGGTAGTGCGGATCGGCCAGTGGTTGCGACAAGGCCCGCGACGCCAGCCCCATGGCGGTGGCGGTGAGCAGGATCGCGCTGGTCGCCTGTCCGGTGTGCACCCGGGCCGCGGTGTCGTCCGCCGAGGTGGACAGGATGATCAGCAGTCCCGCGGGGCCCTCGTCCACCGCGGGCCAGGGCGAGGTGGCGACCGTGTGGTCGAGCGCCACGGCGAACCGGTGCCGTTCGACGTCCCCGGTGATGGGGGTGAGCTGGACGCCGTGGTTCACCGCCCGCGTGCGCAGCACGTCGAGCAGGTCGGTGGGCACGGGGCAGGGCGACAGCGGGCGCCGTTCGGTGCGACGGGTGCCGATCGCGCCCGCCATGGCCAGGTCCGCCGCCGACGGCGTGTGCGGTCCGACGGCGTTGACGGTGGCCAGGAGGTCGGGATCGGATGACGACGGCGTCGTGCGGATCGCGACGCGCGCGCCCAGCGCGGCCAACGCGGTGGTCAGGTGGTGCAGTGCGGCCCCGCAGCTGATCTCCACGTCGCGGTGCTCCGGTGCCGCCCGGTTCAGCCCGGTCCGGTCGGCGAGCAGGTGCAGGGCACCCGCCTCCGACACCCACCGCCACGGCTGGGTGTTGTGCACCGAGGGCGCGCGGGTGGACACCGCGAGTGCGAGCCGCAGCGTCGACGGGTCGAGTCGGGTGCGCACTGGCGGCCTCCGTTCCGGTGTCTCCCACCCCATCGTCGGTGCTCCGAGTCGCACGCGACAGGGACCAAGGGCGGTGCTCGCCGGGCCTTCCGGCTCACCCGTCCACCTGGGACCAAGGTCCTCGAACCCGGTGGCCTCCGGTGCTGCCCCGGGCAGCGGCGCGGCGCGAGGGTGGGGAGGACAACACCGCCCGGTCGAAGGAGTGCGCCGTGAGCACCACCAGCCGTCCCCCTGTCATCGCCGCTGTCGACGGGTCGCCGTCGAGCACAGCCGCCGTCGCCTGGGCGGCCGACGAGGCGGGGGCGCGGGGACTGCCGCTGCACCTCGTCCACGTCTACGTCCCGCCGTCGGTCCGCTACCCGCTGGACGGTGCCGCGAGCGACGAGCTCGCCGACGCGCTGCGCGAGCAGGGCAGGCAGTGGCTGGCGGAAGCCGCCAAGGAGGCCGAGCGGCTGCGGCCGGACCTGGTGGTCCGCGCGGACCTGCTCCCCGGGTGGCCGGTGGAACGGCTGCTGGCGGCCTCCGACGGTGCCGCGGCCGTGGTGACCGGCCACCGCGGGCTCAACGGGTTCGAGGGCCTGCTGCTGGGCTCGGTGTCGGACTCGGTCAGCGCGCACGCCGGGTGCCCGGTGGTGGTGGTCCGGGGGACCGAGACCGAGGGCGGACCGGTCGTGGTCGGTGTGGACGGCTCGGAGTCCAGCGCCGCCACGCTGGAGTTCGCCTTCGCCGAGGCGTCCCGGCGGGGGGCCGGGCTGGTGGTCGTGCACGCGTGGAACGACAGCGCGTACGCGGGCGCGTGGGTGGCGGTGCCGATGGTGGTGGACTGGGACGCGATCGCCGAGGACGCGCGGTTGGCCATGGCGGAGGTGACCGCCGGGTTCGCCGAGCGCTACCCGGATGTCGCCGTCGACCGGGTCGTGGTGCGCGGCAGGCCCGCGCGGGTCCTGGTCGAGCGCAGCGCCGGTGCCCGGCTGGTGGTGGTCGGCCGCCGGGGCAGGCGGCTGTGGACCGGGTTGGGGATGGGCTCGACCTGCCGTGCCGTGCTGCACCACAGCGACTGCCCCGTCGCCGTCGTCCACCGGTGACCGGGGGTATGCCCGTGCGCACCACGCGACACCTGACCGACCTGACCGGCGCGGCCCGCACCGCGCCCCCGCGGTGGACCGAGGACGAGGTGGCCGTGCTCGCCGCCGCGCTCACCGCGGCGCCGTCCGTGCACAACAGCCAGCCCTGGTCGCTGCGGTTGCGGGACAGGACGGCCACGGTGTTCGAACGGGTGGACATCACCCTTCCCCGGCACGACCCGATGGGTCGCGACCGCCTGGTCTCCTGCGGTGCCGCCGTCGCGAACCTGCGGCTGGCGGTGCGCAGGCTCGGCTGGACGGCGCCGTGGCGGCAGTTCCCCGATCAGGCCGCGCCCGGCGCCGTCGCCGAGGTCGAGGCGGGTGGGCCCGCGGAGCCCACCGAGACCGAGCTCGCCGGGTACGGGGCGATCGCGCGCCGGTCCAGCCACCGCGGCCCGTTCGCCGCCGAGCCCGTCGACCCGGCCCTGCTGCGGTCCCTGCGCGACACCGCCGCCGATGTCGAGGTGCCCGGCGTGGTGGCGCACGTGCTGCGCGGCGAGGACCGCACCCACCTGGCCAGGGTGCTGTCGCACAGCGCGCTCGTCCTGCGCCAGGACGACGCCTACCAGCGCGAACTCGCCGCGTGGCGCGGAGGGGAGGGGATCGCGACCGCGGACGCACCGTGGTCGCTGCCCTGGGCGGGACTGGTCGACCGGACGACGGCCGTCCCGGACGACACCGTGCTGGCCGAGCGCCTGGCCCGCGAGTCCTACCTGGTGGTCGGCACCACCGGCGACGGGCGCAGCGACCACCTGCACGCGGGGATGCTGACGCAGCGGCTCTGGCTCGCCGCGGTCGCCGCAGGCCTCGCGTGCTCGATCATGACCCAGCCGCTGCACGTGCCCGAGTCCAGAGCGGGCCTCATCGAGCGGTTGGAACTGGCAGGCTACCCGCAGGTCCTGGTCCGGCTCGGCCACCCGGCGCACCCGCCCCGGCCCACCTCCCGCAGGCCCCTGGCCGAGGTCGTGCACATCGAGGACTGATCCCCCGGTCGCGGGCGGGTCCGGTGTGGTGGATCCACACCGGACCCGTCGCGCCGCCGCTCAGCGGGGCTCGTGGGTGATGTCGACGACCATGGCCTCGGGGATGGTCACGCCGGTGTCGTCCCACTGGTAGGTCAGCTGGTTGCGCAGGTCCACCACACCGTCGACGGCCCGCGTGAGCGAGTCGATGACCGCCACCCAGCTGCGCCGCTCGACCTGGCCCTCGAGGTGGACCAGCCCGGCGTCGACCCGGATGGCCACGGCCGCGGGGGACAGGCCCATCGCGCGCAGGAACACCTCCGCCGCGATCTCCTCGGCGATGGCGTCGTCGGGCCGCAGGAACACCCGCAGCAGGTCGCCCTGGTCCACCACGCCCACGAGCACCCCGTCGGCGTCGACCACGGGCAGCCGCCGGACGCGGTGGTCGGCCATCAGCCGCGCGGCGTGCGGGACCGTCGCGTCCCTGGGCACGGTGACCGCGGGCGAGGTCATCAGCTCGCCCGCGGTGGTGCCCCTGGACTTGACCCGCTCGGCGTGCCGGTGCAGCAGGGCCAGGGCGGCCCGGGGCCGTTCCCGCACGCTCTCCTTGGCGATCAGGTCGCTCTCGGACACCACGCCGAGCACGTGGCCGTCCGCGTCGACGACCGGCAGCGCGCCGACCCCGCGCTCGGTCATCAGCCGGACCAGGTCGACGAACCCGGTCTCGGGTGTCGCCGCGGCCGGGTCGGTGACCATCACGTTCTCGATCTGCCTGGTGCGTATGGGTTCCTCCGCCTCACGTCCTCGGGGCACCGAGTGAACGCCGGGGCCGGGGGCGCGGGGAACCGGCGGAGGGCACCGGGTCGACAGCGAAAGTCCCGGCTCTGGCGGGACCTCGGCCATCGGCGGCCGCCCGGCGGGGGCCCTAGCGTTGTCCCCGACCGCGTCCTGGTATTCGCGAAGGAGACCCTGGTGACCGACTTGGCCGTTGTCGACGCCTACTGGCGGGCCGCGAACTACCTGTCCGCGGGGCAGATCTACCTGCTCGACAACCCCCTGCTGACCGAGCCGCTCGCCGTCGAGCACGTCAAGCCCCGCCTGCTCGGGCACTGGGGCACCACGCCCGGCCTGAACTTCCTGCAGGCGCACCTCAACCGGGTGATCCGCGACCGGTCCACCCCGGTGCTCTTCGTCACCGGTCCCGGGCACGGCGGTCCGGCGCTGCTGGCCAACACCTGGCTGGAGGGCAGCTACAGCGAGGTCGACCCCGCCGTGGCCCAGGACCTCGACGGCATGCGCGCGTTGTTCCGCCAGTTCTCCTTCCCCGGCGGCGTGCCCAGCCACGCGGCGCCGCAGGTGCCCGGTTCCATCCACGAGGGCGGTGAGCTGGGCTACTCGCTCGCGCACGCCTACGGAGCGGCGTTCGACAACCCGGACCTGGTGGTGGCGTGCGTGATCGGCGACGGCGAGGGCGAGACGGGCCCGCTGGCGGCGAGTTGGCACGCCAACAAGTTCCTCGACCCGGTGCACGACGGCGCCGTGCTGCCGGTCCTGCACCTCAACGGCTACAAGATCGCCAACCCCGCGCTGCTCGCCCGGATCCCGCACGACGAGCTCGACGCCCTGCTGCGCGGCTACGGTCACGCGCCGTACTACGTCGAGGGCGACGACCCGGCCGCGATGCACGCCAGGATGGCGGAGGTGCTCGACGAGGTGTTCGACGAGATCACCCGGATCCAGCGCACCGCCAGGCGCGGTGCGGCCACGGGGCGCCCGCGCTGGCCGATGATCGTGCTGCGCAGCCCCAAGGGCTGGACCGGTCCGTCCGAAGTGGACGGCACGCCGGTCGTGGGAACCTGGCGCGCCCACCAGGTTCCCCTCGCGGGCGTGCGGGAGAACCCGCGGCACCTGCGGCAGTTGGAGTCCTGGCTGCGCTCCTACCGGCCCGACGAGCTGTTCGACGCCGACGGGCGACCGCGCCCCGAGGTGACCGCGCTGGTCCCGGACGGCCCGCTGCGGATGGGCGCCACCCCGCACGCCAACGGCGGTCTGCTGCTGCGCGACCTGCGCCTGCCGGGAGCCCGCGCGCACGCGGTCGGGGTGAGCGCCCCCGGGGCGTCGAGCACCGAGCCGACCCGGGTGCTCGGGCGGATGCTGCGCGAGGTGATGGCGCTCAACGAGGCGGCGCGCGACTTCCGGTTGTTCGGCCCGGATGAGGTCGCCTCGAACCGGCTGGACGCGGTGTACGAGGTCACCGGGAAGCAGTGGCAATCCGAGGTGCTGCCGGTGGACGAACACCTCGTGCCCGATGGGCGCGTGATCGAGGTCCTGTCCGAGCACCTCTGCCAGGGGCTGCTGGAGGGTTACCTGCTGACCGGGCGACACGGTGTGTTCACCTGCTACGAGGCGTTCACCCACATCGTGGACTCGATGGTCAACCAGCACGTGAAGTGGCTCAAGACCCACCGCGCGCTGCCCTGGCGCAGGCCGGTGGCGTCCTTGACCTACCTGCTCAGCTCGCACGTGTGGCGCCAGGACCACAACGGGTTCTCCCACCAGGACCCCGGGTTCATCGACCACGTCATGAACAAGGATCCCGAGGTGGTGCGGGTTTACCTGCCACCGGACGCCAACACGCTGCTCGTGGTGGGCGACGAGTGCTTGCGCGGCCGCGACAAGGTCAACGTGATCGTCGCGGGCAAGAACGAGAGCCCCGACTGGCTGTCCGTCGAGGACGCCGTCGTGCACTGCGCGCGGGGTGCGGGGATCTGGGAGTGGGCGGGCACCGAGGACGGGGTCGCCGAGCCGGACGTGGTACTCGCCTGCGCCGGGGACGCCCCGACCCTGGAGGTGCTCGCCGCGGCGTCCCTGCTGCGCGAGCACCTGCCCGAACTGCGGGTCCGGGTCGTCAACGTGGTCGACCTGATGCGGCTGCTGCCCGACACCGAACACCCGCACGGCATGGCCGACGCCGAGTTCGACTCGTTGTTCACCCGGGACCGGCCAGTGGTCTTCGCCTACCACGGCTACCCGTGGCTGATCCACCGGCTGACCTACCGGCGGGCCAACCACCACAACCTGCACGTGCGCGGGTACAAGGAGCGCGGCACCACGACGACGCCGTTCGACATGCTGGTGCTCAACGACCTCGACCGCTACCGGCTGGTCATCGACGTCATCGACCGCGTGCCGGGTCTCGGGTCCCGGGCGGCGCGGGTGCGCCAGGCCATGGTCGACCAACGCCACCGACACCACGACTGGATCCGCGCCACCGGTGAGGACCTGCCCGAGGTGCGCGAGTGGACATGGGCCTGATGCGGGTCCTGGTCGTCAACGCGGGGTCCTCCAGCCTGAAGCTGCGCGTGCTCGACGACGACGACACGGTGGTCGCCGAGCACGACGAGCAGCGGTGGGACGGTGGCACCGGTGTGCTCACCGAGTTCCTCGGCACCGCGCCCGCCGTCGACGCGGTCGGCCACCGGGTCGTGCACGGCGGCTCGGTCTACACCGGACCGGTGGTGGTCGACGACGGCGTCCGCGCGGGCGTCGAGGCGCTCGGCGACCTGGCGCCGCTGCACCAACCCCGGGCCGTCGCCGGGATCGACGCGGTGTCGGCGCTGCTGCCCGGCGTCGCCCAGGTCGCCTGCTTCGACACCGCCTTCCACGCGGACCTGCCCGACGCGGCGTCGACCTACGCCCTGCCCGAGGCGTGGCGCGAGCGCTGGGGCCTGCGCCGGTACGGCTTCCACGGCCTGTCGCACGCCTACGCCGCCCGCCGGGCGACCGCGCTGGCCGGGCTCGCTCCCGACCTGGCCAGGGTCGTGACCTGCCACCTCGGGGCCGGGGCGTCGCTCGCGGCGGTCCTCGGCGGTCGGTCGGTGGACACCACGATGGGGTTCACCCCGCTGGCGGGGCTGGTGATGGCCACCCGCAGCGGTGACGTCGACCCCGGCCTGCTGCTGTGGTTGCTGCGCGAGCTCTCCCCGGACGAACTCGCCGACGGCCTGGAGCAGCACTCCGGGCTCGCCGGGCTCAGCGGTCACGCCGACCTCCGCGACGTCCGCGCCGCGGCCGACGAGCGGTCCGCGCTCGCCCTGCGCGTCCACCTGCACCGGCTCCGCCAGTCCATCGCGGGCATGGCCGCCGCCATGCAGGGCCTCGACCTGCTCGTCTTCACCGGTGGCATCGGCGAGCACGACGCCGTGCTGCGCGCCGACACCGCGGCCGGACTGGCCTTCCTCGGCGTCTCGGTCGACCCGCGCCGCAACAGCGCGGCCCCCGCCGACGCCCGTGTCAGCCCCGACGGCGCCCCGGTCGGCGTGTGGGTGGTCGCGGCGCGGGAGGACAGGGAGATCGCCGCCCAGACCCGCGGCGCGCTCGGCTGATCCGCCCGCCCGGCGCAGCGCTGGACCCCCGTCGTCCGCCGGTCGTGGCCTGGGGAGGCGCCGATGGACCCGGTCGAGTCGGTTCCTTGGGCGGTGGGCGGGGGGACGCGCGGCGGGCAGGCTCGGGGCAGGCGAACGGGAGGAGGGACGATGGCCGGATCGGCGACCGCGCGGCGCGCGGCGGACCGGACCGCGCCGCGGCGACCCAGGTCCACGCGGGTGGTCGCGCTCGCGGCGATGGCGGGTGTGATGGCGTTGGCGGCGTTCGGGGGCGCCGCCGGGCTCGTGCTCGGCGGGATCGACTTCGGAGAGGTCATCGACCAGCGGCTTCCGCTGGGCAGCAAGCCGCTGGCGGGCGTGGCGCTCGCCGTGGTCGTGGGGGTGCCGATGGCGGTGGCGGCGTTCTCGGTGTGGCGGGGGTCCGCGACCTCGCGGCTCATCGCCCCAGCCGCTGCGCTGGCGCTCTACGGCTGGATCGTGGTGGAGGTGGCGGTCATCCGCAGCGCCCACTGGCTGCAACTGGTGTGCGTGGCGTACGCGGCGGCGGTGCTCTGGCTCGCCCTGCGCCGGGACGGCGACGAGGGGGAGCACCGACGTGGGGAGCGTTGACAGCGGGCGGATCGTGGTCGGGATGGACGGGTCGGCGCACGCCACCGCGGCGCTGGCGTGGGCGGTGTCGTCGGCCGGCCGCAGCGGCGCCGTCGTCGAGCCGGTGGCGGTGTGGCGCAGCGGCCCACCGTGGCCCTGGCGCCGCACCACCGGGGCCCAGGTCGAGGCCGCCGCCGCGGTCGACCCCGCGGTGGTGGTGCGCTACACCGAGCGCACCGGCCCGGCCGGTCCCGCCCTGGTGCGCGCCGCCGAGCACGCCGACCTGCTGGTGCTCGGCCGCCACACCGGGGACACCGACTCCGCGGGCGCCGTGGTCGGCCACTGCGCCCGGTACGCGGCCTGCCCGGTGGTGGTGGTGGCCGAGGTCGTGCCGTCACCGGTCGGACCACTGGTCGTCGGGGTCGACGGCTCACCGCTGAGCCTGGCCGCGCTCGACTGGGCGCTCGCGGAGGCCGATCGCCGAGGTGCCGAGGTGCACGTCGTCACCACCCGCCCGGCGGGGCAGGACACCGTCGACCTGACCGACGCCGTCGCCGAGCGGTGCGCCGAGCACCCCGGGGTGCCGGTGCGCCGTGAGCGGCACACCGGGAGCCCCGGGGTCGACCTCGTGTCCGCCGCGCAGACCGCCGACCTCCTGGTGGTCGGCAGCCACGGGGCGGGCGGACTCCTGTCCGCGCTGCTGGGCTCGGTGAGCGACTACTGCCTGCGCAACGCCTCCTGCCCGGTGGCGGTCATCCCGGCCGCCATGGCCGACGAGGGCGCGCTGCGGCGGCTGCCGACGCTCTAGCCCCCGCCGCGGCGGGGGCTAGGCCCGGTGCGCGTTCACCGGGCCGAGCGGCCCCAACGCCAGTAGGCGATCGGCCCGGCGAAGTCGACCGCGATCACCGCCGCCCAGCACGACTTGCGGCCGCGCACCCGCTCCGCGGGCCGGTGGGCCAGATCGGTCCACGCCCACGCGGCGAGTGCGAGCTGGACGATCCCCGCGGTGACGACGGCCGTGCGCTGAGCGCGGCTGAGGTCTGACCACTTGCGACTCATGGTGTCTCCTTCCCCGGTGTCACCGGGAACTCGTGAAAGCGCGGACGGCGGTGGGCAGGGTGGTGAACACGTGGTCCTCGCCGACCCGCTCGAGGAACCCGGTCCTGGCCAAGTCCACGCGCAACTCCTGCTTCACCCGCGCGAGCGCCAGGACCACGCCGCGGTCCGCGAGCTCGGCGCGCAGGTCCTCCAGCGCGTCCACCGCCGTCAAGTCGATGTCGACGATGGCCTCCGCGTTGAGCAGCAGCCAGCGGGCTCGGGTGGGGGCGGCCGCGACGGCGGCCAGCGCGCGGTGGCGGAAGTCCTCGGCGTTGGCGAAGAACAGCGGCGCGTCGTACCGGTAGACGACGAGGCCGGGCACCTGCGCGGCGCCGGGGTAGTCGTCGACGTCGTGCATCCCCGCGACACCGTCGACGTAGCCGAGCACGCCGTCGTGCGGGCGGGCGACCCGCCGCAGCAGCTCCACCAGGGACATCGCCACGGCCGCCACCACGCCCTCGAGCACGCCGAGGACGAGGACGGCCACCACGGTCGTGGCCGCGATGAGCGCCTCGCTGCGCCGGAACCGGGCGAGCGCGGCGAACCCGGCCACGTCCACCAACCGGATGGCGGCGTAGATGACGAGGGCGCCCAGCGCCGCCACCGGGAACGACGCGAGCAGCGGGCGGCCGACCACCAGGATCGCCACCACCGCCGCCGCGGCGACCAGCGAGTGCGCCTGGGTGCGGCTGCCCACGGCGGCGCCGAGCGAGGTCCGGCTCGCGCTGCTGCTGACCGGGAAGCCGTGCAGCAGACCCGCGGCCGCGTTGGCGGCGCCCAGCGCCAGCAGCTCGGCGTTGGCGTCGACGCGGTGCCCGGCCCGGGACGCGAACGACCGCGCGGTCAGGACGTTGTCGGCGTACCCGACCACGGCGACACCGACCGCGGGCAGCAGCAAGGCGCCGAGGTCGGACGCCGACACCGCGGGCACACCGGGCAGCACGACACCGGCCGGGATCGCGCCGACCACGCGGACCCCGTTGTCAGGCAGGGAGAACAGGGCTGTCGCCGCGCTCGCCAGCAGGACGCCGAGCAGCGGCACCGGCAGCCGCGGCCACAGCCGGGCCGCCAGCACCAGGAAGGCCAGGACCGCGGCGGCGAGCACGACCGTCGGCGGGTGTGCGCGCGGCAGCGCCCGCGCGAACGAGAGCAACTGCGTCAGTGCCGAGGTGTTGTCGAGGTCGGCACCGATGACCTTCCCGAGCTGCCCGAGCACCATCAGCACCGCGATCCCCGCCAGGTAACCGACCAGCACCGGCCGCGACAGCAGGTCAGCGAGGAAGCCGAGGCCCGCCACGCGTCCCGCCAGGCACAGACCCGCGACCAGCAGCGCGAGCGCCGAGGCGAGCGCTCCGTAGCGCAGCGGGTCACCCCCGGCCAGCGGGGCCACCGCGGCCGCGGTCATCAACGCCGTCGAGGACTCCGGGCCGACCGAGAGCTGCCGCGAGGTCCCGAGCACCGCGTACACGGCGAGCGCGCCCACCGCCGCCCACAGACCGGCGACCGGCGCGACACCGGCGATCGCGGCGTAGGCCATCACCTGGGGGACCAGGTAGGCGGCGACCGTCACACCCGCGACGGCGTCCCCGCGCAACCAGGACCGGCGGTACTCCCGCACCCAGGCGAGCGGCACCGGGGCTCGGCGACTCACCCCAGGTCCCGCCCGCGCAGCGCCAGCAGGCCGCCGAACGCCGCGACCGCGGCCACCGCGGCCAGGGCGGCGACCGGCCAGGCGCTGAACTGCCCACCGGGCAGGTGCGGCACGTGCGCGTACGGCGAGAGGTCGCTCAACCACCCCGGGAGCCCCAGCAGCGGTCCGAGCTCGCCGAGCAGCACGAAGACCACCACCGCGCCCCACCCCGCCGCGGCCAGGCGCGGCGCCGCGCCGTAGACCGCCAGGACGATCCCGGCAAGCACCCACCCCGCCGGTGCCTGGACGACCGCGCCGAGCACCACCCGGCCCACTTGGCCCGCGTCGCCGGTGCGCACCGCGTGCACCGCGCCCGCCGCCAGGCCCGCCGACACCAGGACGACCACCACACCCGCGCACGCGGCCGCGAGGTGACCGGCGGCCCACCGCAACCGGCCCACCGGAGCCGACAGCAGCAACGCCGCCCGGCCCGTGTTCTCCTCCGCCGCCGCGCGCAGGGTCGCTTGCACCCCGTAGACCGACGCCACCACGCCGAGGATGCCCAGCATGGCCGCCAGCACGGTGTCGGTCAGCTCCCCCTGACCGCCCAGCTCGGCGAACAGCTGCCTCGCCTGGTCGCTGGTGAGCATCCCGCCGACATCGGCCGCGACGCCGCCCACCACCAGCCCGTACGCGGCGAACCCGGCCGCCCAGGCCAGCAGCGGGCCGCGGTGCAGCCGCCAGGCCAGCCCGGTGGTGGACCGCAGGTCCCGCCCGGCGCGGGCAGGACCTGCTCGATCCGGGAGCAGACCCCCGCCGAGGTCGCGGCGGGCCACCAGCGCGTACGCGGCGGTGCTCACCACGGCCGCGGTGAGCACCGCGAGCCCCCCGACCCACCACCGGTCACCCGCGTAGGGCCGGACCTGCTGGGCCCACGCCAGCGGCGAGGCCCACGAGAGCCACGGCGCGGCGGTGTCACCCACCGCGCGCACCCCGAACGCCGCGCCGAGCAGCGCGACGGCGAGGCCGGTGGCCGCCCGCGCCCCGGTGACCAGCTGGGCGGTCACCCCGGCGACGGCCGCGAACACCAGTGCCACCGCGAACCAGGCCAGTGCCACCGCGACCGAGCCCGCCACCGGCAGCCCGACCGCGCCGAGCCCGACAGCCGTCACCGCGCCCAGCACCGCGTTCGCCCCGACCACCACGACGAGGGCGGCGGTCAGCGGCGCGAACCGGCCCACCGCACCCGCCTGGACGAGTTCGAGCCTGCCCGCGTCCTCCTCCGCCCGCGTGTGCCGCACCACCAGCACGATCGCCAGCACCGCGACCGCCAGCGCCCCGGTGGCGAGCGGCTTGAGCATCGCCAGCGCGCCCAGCGAGCCCACGTCGGGGACGCGGCCGTAGAGGGCGACCATCGCCGGGGTGTCGTTGACGGCACCGACCGCTCGCACGACCGACGCGGCGGTGGGGTAGAGGTCACCGGTGGCGGCGGCGGAGCTGATCGCCACCAGGGCGAGCACCGCGATCCAGCTGGGCAGCAGCACGCGGTCGCGGCGCAGCGCCAACCGGACCAGCGCCCCGACGCCTGCCAGACCCGTCACGACCGGCTCCCGTAGTGGCTCAGGAACAGCTCCTCCAGAGTCGGGGGTTGGCAGACCAGGTCGCGGACGCCGCGCTCGCCCAACGCGGGCAGCACCCGACCGAGGGCGTCGGCGTCGACCCGGAACCGCACCTGGTCGCCGTCGGTGCTCAGGTCGTGCACGCCGGGCAGCGCGGCGAGCCCGTCGGCGGGTGCGGCCAGCCTCGCCCGCACCGAGGTCGTCGTGAGGTGGCGCAGCTCGGTGAGCGAACCGCTGTCGACCACCCGACCCGAGCGCACGATGCTCACCCGGTCGCACAGCCTCTCCACCTCGGCCAGCACGTGGCTGGCCAGCAGCACCGTCCGGCCCGCCGCCCGCGCCTCGCGCACGCACTGCTCGAACACCGCCTGCATCAACGGGTCGAGCCCCGCCGTCGGCTCGTCGAGCACCAGCAGCTCGGCGTCGGACGCCAGCGCCGCGACCAGCGCGACCTTGCGCCGGTTGCCGGAGGAGTAGGCGCGGCACCGCTTGGTCGGGTCCAGCTCGAAGCGCTCCACCATCGCGGCCACCCGGTCGTGGGCGACCCCGCCGCGGAGCCCGCCCAACAGGTCGATCACCTCGCCCCCGGTCAACGACGGCCACAGGGTGACCTCGCCCGGCACGTAGGCCAGCCTCCGGTGCACAGCGGTGGCGTCGCGCCAGGGGTCGGCGCCCAGGACGTCCACGGCACCCGAGTCCGCCCGGACGAGTCCCAGCAACACCCGCAGCGCGGTCGACTTGCCCGCGCCGTTGGGGCCGAGCAACCCGTGCACCTCGCCGGTGCGCACGAACAGGTCGAGGCCGTCGAGGGCCTGCGTGCGGCCGAAGGCCTTGCGCAGCCCGGACGCGGTGATCGCCACGGTCGGCTCCTTCTCGGATGGTGCTCGTCGACCACTCTGCCGCGCGCACCGCGCCGGGCTGAGTGACCAAGGTCCCGCGTTCGTCGGCTTCGGGCCCGCGCGGTGTGGTCCGCCGTGCCTGCCGGTGGCCTAGCCCGGCGCGTCCCCGATCACCCGGTGCCGGGTCGGGGCCATGCCGGGCAGGTAGGCGAACACCTCGGCCAGCGGCCTGCGGGGGCTCTGCGGCACCGGCGCCGCCGAGGTCGGCGCGTAGCCCACCCGCACCACCAGTTGGGCGTGGCCGACGCCGTCGAGGACGGCGTCCCGGATCTGCTCGCGGTGCCGCGGCACCTCCAGCGGCTGGGACATCGGGCAGGTGGCCATGCCGAGGTCGGTGGCGGTCAGCAGGACCGCGCTCGCGGCCCGCCCGGCGCGCAGCCACGCGATCCCGTCGTCGTCTGCGGTGCCGAGCACGAGCAGGACCGACGAGTCCCGCTCGTGCTCACCGGTGGGCGAGGGCGCCAACGAGCCCGCGGGGAACGCCCGCATCGGCACCCCCTCGACATCGACCCTCCGCGCCGGGACCGCGCCGACGGGCACCCCCTCCACGGTGCTGCGGCCGCGACCGGCCCAGAAGGCCAACTCGGTGGTGTAGGCGGGGTTCGTCTCCTGTTCCCGCGCGGCCGCGGCGGCGGCGCGGGCGAACAGGTGCCTCTGCACGGCGTCGGCGACCGGCACCGCGATGACGCCGAGGTCCGCGGCGCGCCGCGCCATCAGGTCCAGGTGCCCGGTGGGCACGGCCCAGGAGGAGTACGCCCGCCGATCCGTGCGCCGGTTGGTCAGCGCCGTGACCATCGCGATGTCGTCGGCGTCGGTGTGGTGCGGGTGCACCCGCACCGCGGCCAGGTGCTCCGGCTCGGCCGGGTTGGGCAGCAGGTGGGTCCGCGCGCGCAGGCCGAAGGCGGCCAGGGCGACCTCCAGGTGGTGCAGCGCGCCGCCGCAGCTGATCAGCAGGTCGCGACCGTCCGGGTCGGTGGCGGGTACCCGGCGCGCCGGGTCCGCCATCAGGTGCACCGACCGGTCGCCCACCAGCCAGCGCCACGGCTGGGTGTTGTGCACCGACGGCGCCCGGCACGCCAGTGCGAGCGCGTCGAGCACCGTCTCGTGGTCGAATCGGGTTCGCGTCATGTCCGGTTGTCCTCTCACCAGTCGCCTCCCCCACGGTCGTCCACGCGCGCGGCCCCGGCCAGGGACCAACGGGCCGTCCCGGCAGTGACCGACGGCGTTCACCCCGCGCCTGCCGGGACCTGTGTGGACAGACCGGGTGCGGCGAGCGGGGGCGCGGACGAGCCGGGCGGCCGGTTCCCGGCGTGGCGCCGCGTTCGACGTGGCCCGCCGAGCGCCTACCCGGTGGCGGCCGCGGTCGCCAGCGCGCGGGCGATGTCAGCGGCCCAGGCCCGGATCTCGTCCCAGTCGCGGTAGTCGCCTGTGGACTTGCGGGCGATGGCGCGGTCGAGGGCACCGCGGGCCAGTGCCGGGTCGAGCCTGCCACCGAACACGGCAGGCGCCCGCACACCCAGGCGGGCGGCGCGGCGGCGGCCGCCCCGGGTGGCCGCGGGGGTGCGCGGGCGGGTGCCCACCCAGCCGCTCTCGAAGAGCCACACCCGGCGCGCGGCCAGCTCCTGCCGGTGGCGGCGGAAGAAGCGGGCGGCGCTGCGGCGCCACCGCGCGGCGTAGACAGCGCTGCCGAGCACGACGGCGTCGTACCCGTCCAGCGCGCGGACCTCCAGCACGTCGTGGACCTTCGCCCGCAGGCCGTGCGCCGCCAGCTCCGCGCACACCGCCTCGGCGATCTCCTTCGTCGAACCCATCTTGCTCGCGTACAGCACCAGTACTCGTTGCATGCGAACAACTTCGCGCGCGACCGCGGCGGCGGGCCAGAGCCGCAACGCCCGGTCCGGCACCGACCTAGGGCCCGCCCCGGCCCTGTCCGCCGCGCTGGTCAGCGGCTGCGGGGGTCAGCGCTGCTCGTGGCGCAGTTCGGCGGCCAGCACCGCGGCCTGGGTGCGGCGTTGCATGTTCAGCTTGGCCAGCAGGTGCGAGACGTAGTTCTTCACGGTCTTCTCGGCCAGGAACATCCGCTCGCCGATCGCCCGGTTGGTCAGCCCCTCCCCGATGAGGTCGAAGACGGTGCGCTCCTGCTCGGTCAGGTCCGCGAGCGGGTCGCTGCGCGAGCGGTCCCGCCGGATGCGCTCCAGCAGGGCCGAGGTCGTCCTCGGGTCGAGCAACGACCCGCCCGCGCCCACGGTCCGCACCGCGGCGACGAGGTCGGTGCCCAGGACCTGCTTGAGCACGAAACCCGACGCCCCCGCGAGGATGGCGTCGAGCAGCGCCTCGTCGTCGGGGAACGAGGTCAGCATCAGGCAGTGCAGTCCGGGGACCGCTGAGCGCAGGTCGCGGCAGAGTTCGACCCCGCTGCCGTCGGGCAGCCGGACGTCGAGCACCGCGACGTCCGGCCGCGCGGCGGGTACCCGCACCAGCGCCTCGGCGACCGAGGCCGCCTCGCCCACGATCTCGATGTCCGGCTCGTCGAGCAGGTCGGCCACGCCACGTCGCACGATCTCGTGGTCGTCGACCAGGAACACCCGCAGGCTCATCGCATCCCCGTTCGTCCACCGCGCCGCCCGCGACCACTGTAGGGCCCCCGAGGGGCATCGCTCCAGTGCCCGTCGCCAGGCCGCGGTCCACCCTGGGCACCGTCACGGCGTGGCCGCCGCCGGCCAGGACCCGCGGCGGCGTGCGCAGGTAGCCGTCGGCGCCGCGCGGGGTCTGGTCGGCCACCACCACGGCGACGCCGCCGGTGAGCGTGCCGACCGCGGCCATCGCCACCGCGGAACCGGTGATCAGCGCGAGCACCCGCCCCGCTGTCCACCCCTCGCGGTGCGGCGCGGCCCCACCGGTCGAGGCCGACGAGCCGGTCGTGCGGCGGCTGCGGGTGCCTCCCCGGCACGAGCAGCACAACCCCCGCCACCAGGGTGAGCACCCCGATGAGCCCGCCCGCGCCCCACCGCGACCGCGTCACCCCGTTCGTCCGTGGCGTCCCGCTCCCGTGCTCGGTTGTCCTCAGCCTCCTGTTCCCGCCACCGGTGCGAACAGCGGCGGAGGTCCCGGTCCGACCGGGCAGGTCCGCACCGTCCACACCGGATGAGGGGTGTGCCGGGGACAAAGTCCCACCCCGCCCGGGTCCCCGGGCCGTGTCGCGTGATCGCCTGCCGGAGCAGCGTGGGGGTGGCCAGGCGAACCAGAGGGAGGTCGCGGGTGGGAGACGACGAGATCGTGGTCGCCGTCGACGGGTCGGCCCCGTCGCTGGCCGCCACGCGGTGGGCCGCGGTCGAAGCGGCCCGCAGGGACTTGCCGCTGCGGCTGGTGCACGCGTGCGTGCCCGCGCCGAGGCCCTACCCCCGCACCCGCGAAGAGCAGGTGGCCCTCTTCCACGCGCTGCCCGACCACGGCCGGACCTGGCTGCGCGAGGCGCAGGGACTGGCCGAGCGGACCTGTCCCGGGGTCGTGGTGCGGCAGGACCTGCGGGTGGGCCACGCGGTGGCGGTCGTCGTCGCCGCGGCCGAGCGGGCGGTCCTGGTGGCCTCCGGTGCCCGCGGCCTCGGCGGGTTCGACGGCCTCGCCGTGGGGTCGGTGGCGTCCGGACTGGCGCACCACGCCCAGTGCCCGGTCGTCATCGTGCGCGACGACCGCTTCCCCGTCGCCGCCGAACCGATCGTCGTCGGGGTCGACGGCTCCGCGGCGGGTGCCGCCGCGCTCGCCTTCGCCGTGGGAGAGGCGGTGCTGCACGGGGTGGACCTGGAGGTGGTGCACACCTGGAGCCCGGTGGCGTTCCCGGACATGTGGGCGGTCCAGCCGCTGGACGCCGACCTCGCCGACCTCGCCGCGCGGGAGGAGAGCCTCCTGCGGCGGTTGGTCGAACCGCACCGGGTAGCGCACCCCGGGCTGACCGTGCGCACCGTCGTCGTCCGGGACCGCCCGGTGCGCGCGTTGCTCGACCGCGCGGCCGGTGCCCGGCTGCTGGTGGTCGGCAGTCGGGGGCGGCACGCGCACCCCGGTGTCGGCCTCGGGTCGACCAGCGCCTCCTTGGCGCACGTGAGCCCCGTGCCGCTCGCCGTGGTGCGCGCGGCATCCACATCGGACAACGAGAACCCCGTCTGGAGGGAACATGAACGCGATGGTCTGCAGAGGACCGAAGAATCCTGAGTGGACTGACGTGCCCGCGCCGGGGTCCGCGACCCCGGCGGCACGGGCCGGGTTACCGGGGGACTCGGCGCCGACGTGACCATCACGACCGGGCTGGTCGACACGGTCACCACACCCGGGTTGCCGCGCATGGTCGCCGCGGGCCGCCTCGACGTCGATCAGCTGATCACGCACAGGTTCGAGCTGGGGGGAGATGGCGGAGGCCTGCCGGAGCTTCGCCGCCGCCGCCGACACCGGGGCGCTGAGGGTGGTGCTCTCTCGGTGAACACCGAGCGGCCACCCAGATCCGAGTCACCACGCGCCCGGCCGCAGGGCCGGGCACGGCAGAAGGAGCAACGATGAGCACCGTCTCGCACACCGGTACCCCGAGCCCGACCGGCATCGACGCCGGGGCGGGGCACTCCCGCCGCACGGCCGCGCGCCCCGCTTCGGCGGCGACGCGCCTGGTCATGGCCGGGGTGTTTCTCTGGGCGTTCCTGGACAAGGCGTTCGGCTGGGGCTACGCGACCCCCTCGGGCAAGGGGTGGTTCGACGGCGGGTCACCCACCCGGGGATTCCTCGGCGGACTCGACCACGGCCCCTTCGCGGGCGCGCTGCGCTCGTGGGCGGGCAACCCGATCGCCGACTGGCTGTTCATGCTCGGGCTGCTCGGCATCGGGCTCGCCCTGCTGCTGGGGATCGGCCTGCGGGTCGCCGCGGTGAGCGGCGCGGTGATGATGGGCCTCATGTGGGTCGCGGAGTGGCCGCTCGCGCGGCACACCGACCACGGTGGGCTGACCCGGTCCACCAATCCCCTGCTGGACTACCACGTGGTCTACGCCGTGGTGCTCGTGCTGCTCGCGGTCTTGGCCGCGGGCGACACCTGGGGCCTTGGCCGCCGCTGGTCGGCCGTCAGCCTCGTGCGGAGCAACCCGTGGCTGCGCTGACCACCACCGATGCCCGCTGCGTGCCCGCCGGGACGGGTGCGGCCACCGGGGAGTTCGTGGTCGACCTGCCTGCTCACCGCGGGAGGTGGATCGTCGTCGGGAGATCTCGGCGGTCGTGCGGCGGATGGTCCCCGCGCAGCGCTCGGGGGTGATGGTCACCGCCGACCCGGTCACCGGGGACACCGACCTCACCGCGACCTGTGGACCGGCCGAGTGGACGGTGCACCCGGCAGTCGACCGCGTGCCCGTCGTGCCCGGCTCGAACCGCCCGGGCGACCGCGCTGCCCGGTCGCCCGGTTCACCCACCTGCCGGGTCGCCGCGGCCTTCGCTCAGCAACGGCAGGCGTGCTGTCGCCGCTCTCACGGCCTTCCTCCCGGTGCGGGCGGCGCGCCCAGGTTGCGCGGGTGAGGGGTCGTCGAATCGGGTGTACCCGGGTCGCGGGCGCAGGTCCTAGGCTCAACGGTGGGCGGGCGTGGTCGTGGGACGCGCGGCTGTGCCCGCGGTCCAGGCGTGGACCTCGGTCCGATCGCGATGCTCCGCTGTGGTCTGCCGGGCCGCGGCGAGGTGGGTCGGGCCCCGTGCCGGGTCTTGTCGTCGGGCGGGAGCGGGAGGGCTGCGGTGGAGCAGAGCGGCAAGGCGACCGGGTTGATCTCCGGGTTGCGGCTGGACGAGCTGTTGCGCGAGCTCCACGAGCGCATCGGCGAGCTGATGCGCACGCGCGACAGCCTGCAGGGCCTGCTCGACGCGGTGATGGCGGTCGCTGCCGGGCTGGAGCTGGACTCGACGTTGCAGCGGATCGTGCAGGCGGCGGTCGACCTGGTCGACGCCCGCTACGGTGCGTTGGGCGTGTTGGGCCACCGCGGGTTGTCCCGCTTCCTCCACGAGGGCATCGATGCCCAGACCCGTGCCGGGATGGGGCACCTGCCGCAGGGCCGGGGGTTGCTGGGCCTGCTGATCGAGCACCCGGAGCCGATCCGGCTGCTCGACCTGGCCAAGCACCCCGCGTCGGTGGGGTTCCCGCCGAACCACCCGCCGATGGGCAGTTTCCTCGGCGTGCCGGTGCGCATCCGGGGTGAGGTCTTCGGCAACCTGTACCTGACCGAGAAGCGGGGCGGGCCGTTCACCGCCGAGGACGAGGCGGTGGTCCAGGCGCTGGCCGCCGCCGCCGGTGTGGCGATCGAGAACGCGCGGCTGTTCGAGCGGTCGCGCGACCGCGAGCGGTGGCTGACGGCGGCGGCGGAGGTCAACACCCAGTTGCTCGCGGGCGCCTCCCAGGGGCAGACGCTCGACCTGATCTCCCGCCGGGTGCTGGAGCTGACCAGGGCGGATTGCGCGTTGATCCTGCTGGTCGACAAGACGACCAGGGACCTGCTGCGGGTCGGCGCCGCCACCGGGGCGGTCGGCGAGTCGCTCTCCGACGCCGAGGTCGCCGCGTTCGCGCCGCTCATCGAGGACGTGCTGGCCACCGGGGAGGCCAGGGAGGTCGCGGACCTGGTCGCCGAGCTGGGCTGCGGTTCGCTCGGGCCCGCCGTGGTGGTGCCGCTGCGCACCGCGGGCGGTGTGCTGCTGGCCGCGCGGGAGAAGGCCGGGCGGTCCTTCGGCCCGGACAAGGCCCCCATGCTCGCCTCCTTCGCGGGCCAGGCCGCCGTGGCGCTGGAACTGGCGGAGAAGCAGCGCGCGCAGCGGCGGCTCGACGTGCTCGCCGACCGCGACCGGATCGCCCAGGACCTGCACGACCACGTGATCCAACGCCTGTACGCCACCGGGATGAGCCTGCAGGGCACGCTGCGCCGCATCGACAACGGCGACATCCGCGACCGGGTCCAGCGCGCCGTGGGGCAGCTCGACCAGACCGTGCGCGAGATCCGCACCTCGATCTTCGACCTGCAGGCCGCCGAGGGGTCGGGCAGCCTGCGCCGCCGCCTGCTCGACGTGGTCGCCGAGATCGGTGCGGGCGCCCCGGTGTCCCCGGCGATCGCGATGTCCGGCCCGATCGACACCCTGGTCCCGGCCGAGGTCGGCGAGCACGCCGTCGCCGTGCTGCGCGAGGCGCTGAGCAACGCCGTCCGCCACTCCCGGGCCGGGGAGATCGCGGTGGCGGTGACGGCGGGCGAGGAGTTGGTCGTCGAGGTTCGCGACGACGGCATCGGTCTGGGTGAACCGGGGCGCCGCGGCGGCCTGGACACCATGGCCCGCCGCGCCGCCCAGTGCCGCGGCCGGTGCGAGACGAACCCCGCCGAGGGCGGCGGGACCGTGGTGCGCTGGGTGGTCCCGCTCGACTGACCCGCGGGCCCGGGCGGGGTGTCCGCCGCCCAAGGTCCCGTCACGCGGTGTCCTCGGTCTCTGTGAGCGCGGGTCCGCGCGGCGCAGGGTGGGTGGGCGAGGAGAGGAGCGACCATGTCCACCACGTCGCAGGAGCGGGCGACCGCGGCCCACCGGTCCGATGAGGACATCCGGGCCGAGGTCCAGGACCGAGTGCTGCCGGGCATCGAGGACGTCGACACCCGGTTGGTGCGCGCCGCCGTCGACGACGGCGTCGTGCTGCTCGTCGGCCGCCTGGACTGGGACAGCCAAGCACCGGTGGTCGGACGGGCGGTGGCTGAGGTGAGCGGTGTTCGGGAGGTCCGCAACCGACTGAGGTGCACCTGGGACGATGTCACCCGGTTCCCGTGGCACCCGCGCCTGCGGCGCGTGCGGCGCTGACGTCGGCAGCGAACCCGGCGACCGCCACCACGACCGGACCGACCGGCACCGACCGCTGCACGAGCACGACCACGACGGCCAAGCCGCAGACCGCCACCGACCACCAGCGGTCGAGAAGACCTCCCACCTCGAACCAGGCGAACGCGTTGGCCTGCCCGAGCAAGTTGACCAGCAGCGACGCTTGAACGTCACCCGAGCCGGGCAACGCCATCGGAGGTCCCGCGGCGATCGGGACATCACGTGCGCGGTGGCTGTCCTCTTCGAACCCCTCCGACCGTGATGACCGCGAGACTGTCAGTAGGGGCGCATACACTCCGCACCGTCATTCGGGACGGGCGATGGGGGGCCGCGGTGAGCGGTAGCAGGGTGTTGGTGGCGGGGGCGAGCATCGCGGGGCCCGCGTTGGCTCATTGGTTGCGGCGGTGGGGGGCCGAGGTGACCGTGGTGGAGCGGGCTCCTGGGTTGCGTCCGGGTGGGCAGGCGGTGGATGCGCGGGGGGTGGCCAAGGAGGTCATCCGGCGGATGGGGCTGGACGCGCAGGTGCGCGCGGCGTGTACGGAGACCGAGGGCGCGCACACCGTGGACGTCGACGGGAACGTGCTGGAGACCTACCGCGCTGACGACGACGGTGGTGACGGGTTCATCGCGGAGATCGAGATCCTGCGCGGGGACCTGTCGCAGGTGCTCTACGACGACACGCGGGACGGCGTCGAGTACGTCTTCGGTGACCGGATCGCCGAACTCGTCCAGGATGCGGACGGGGTCGACGTGACCTTCGCCAGCGGTGATCGGCGGCGGTTCGACCTGGTGATCGGTGCGGACGGGCTGCACTCGGCGCTGCGGGCGATGGTGTTCGGGCCGCGCGAGAGGTTCGTCCGCCACCTCGGGCTCGTGCTGGCCTTCTACAGCGTGCCCAACGAGTTCGGGCTGGACCGCTGGTTCCTCGAGTACCAGGACCACGAGTCCGCCCGGTCCGCGGGCCTGCGGCCCATCAAGGACGCCACCCGGGCGATGGCGATGTTCTCCTTCCCCGCGGCCGACTTCGACGTCGACTTCCGCGACGTCGAGAGCCAGAAACGCCTGCTGCGCGAGCAGATGACCGGCATGGGCTGGTTGGCCCCGCGCATCCTCGCGCACGTGGACGACACCCCGGACTTCTACCTCGACCAGGTGGCCCAGGTGGTCATGGACCGCTGGTCGAACGGCCGGGTGGCCCTACTCGGCGACGCCGCGTTCAGTTCGTCCCCGATGTCCGGGGCGGGCACCGGGCTGGCCCTGGTCGGCGCCTACCTGCTCGCCGGGGAACTGGCCACCGCCCAGTGGGACCCCACGGCCGGGTTCGCCGCCTACGAGGCCCGCATGCGCTCGTTCGTCGAGGCCAACCAGGAGATCGGCAGGCTGCACGCGCAAAGCCGCGCCGTCCCCGAGCCCGACGCCGCACCCGCCCAGGAACCGGACATGGACGCGTTCACCGCCCTGATCGACCGCGCGATCAACGGCGTCGACCTGCCGGACTACACCGGACTGTCCGGTTCGGGGGAGTCGCAGGCCAAGCCGTAGGGCAGGAAGTCGCCGCAGGGGGCCGTCGTCGTGTTCGGCGCGCACCAGGCACCGACATCACGCCGGGTGGATGAGGCGGCTTTCGTAGGCGAAGATCACGGCCTGGACGCGGTCGCGGAGTTCGAGTTTGTGCAGGATCCGGCCCAGGTGGGACTTCACGGTCGCCTCGGCGAGGTGCAGGGTGGTGGCGATCTCGGCGTTGGACAGGCCTGCGCCCACCTGGACGAGTACCTCGCGCTCGCGGGTGCTGAGCCTGCTCAGCCGTTCGTCGCGGGCCGTGGTGGTGGCGTCGGGGATGTGTGGGCGGAACTTCTCCAGCAGGCGGCGGGTGATGCGCGGGGACACCACAGCCTCGCCCGCGGCCACGGTGCGGATCGCGGTGAGCAGTTCCTCTGGTCGGGTGTTCTTCAGCAGGAAGCCAGAGGCGCCTGCTTTGAGCCCGGCGAAGGCGTACTCGTCCAGGTCGAACGTGGTGAGGATCAGCACCCTGGTCTGCGGGCAGGCCCGGATGATCTGCCGGGTCGCCTCGATCCCGTCGGTGCCGGGCATGCGGACGTCCATCAGCACGACATCGGGGCGCAGGTCGGCGGCGAGGCGGATGGCGGTGGCGCCGTCCTCGGCCTCGCCGACCGGGGCCAGGTCCGGCTCGGCGTCCAGGACCATGCCGAAAGCCATGCGCAGCAACGCCTCGTCGTCGGCGATCAGGACGCGGATCATGGCGACACCGCCGAGCCGCCGAAGACGAGGCGGGTGTGCACTCCCCAGCCGCCGCCGGGAAGTGGTCCGGCCAGCACCGTCCCCCCGTAGACCGCCGAACGCTCGCGCATGCCGGTGATGCCGTGGCCGACAGCGGCGACAGGGGAAACAGGGCCGGTGTCCGTGACGTCGACCGTGACAGTCTCGGCCGCGCACTCGATCCGGACTGTCGCATGTGTACCGATGGGTGTGTGCTTGAGGGTGTTGGTCAACGCTTCCTGCACCAAGCGGTAGACGGTCAGCTGCGCGGACGCGGGTATGTGCGCGTGATCGCCGTCAACAGCGAGGCCGGTCGGGAGCCCTACGGCGCACATCTGGCCCGCGAGGGCCTCCAGCTGCGCGATGCCGGGCAGCGGGTGGCGCGCCGCGTCCGGTTCGTCGGTGCGCAGGACGCCGAGCGAGCGCCGCATGTCCGTCAGTGCCTGCCTGCCGGTCTCGGAGACCTGGAGCATCGCGGTGGTGGCCTTGTCCGGCGCCCGGTGCCGCGCGGACACGGCGGCGTCGGTGAGCGCGACCATGACGGACAGGTTGTGGGTGACGATGTCGTGCATCTCCCTGGTGATCCTGGCCCGTTCCTCGGCAACGGCCCGCTCCCGCACGGCTTCCAGGTACGCGCGGGTGGTCCGGTCGTTCACCCCGAGGACGGCCGCGGCGACGACCATCGCGGTGAGCGCGGCGAACGGGGTCAGGAACGCGCCGTCCGTCGCCCACCGCAGGCACGCGAGGACCGCCCCGACCTCCACGACCGCGACGGCGACGAACGTGACGCGCCTGCCCGAGTTGGCGGCCACTGTGTACAGAGCCACCAGCAGGGCGACGCTCGCGGGCAGCTGGATGTCCACAAGCCACTGGACGAAGGCCGCGGCCGCCACCGCACCGAACACCGTGAGCGGAGCCCGGCGCCGCCACACCAGGGGCAGCGCGAGCGCGGCAGTGAGCGCGGCGGCCACCGGTGTCCACATTGTCAGGACGTGCAGCAGGAGAAGCGCAGGCAGCAGCGAGTCCCACACCGCCCGCGGCAGCCGGGACGCCCAGCGCCGCTCGGTCATCACACCGCGATGGTAGGTCGACGGCCCGGCCGCGCACATGAGCCCGCCGTATGACGACGGCGGGCCGGTCTGCGACCACGGTAGGAGTCCTGATACCTCCCGTGGTCGCAATCCGGCCGCTGATCCGGGATGCTCGATTGCCACTGGAGACGGCACGAGGTCGCGTCGGGGGAGCGATGTGGGCGCACGAGCCCGGCGCCGAACATGGCCAGGTGACCGACATCATCACGGGACTGAACCTGTCCCCACTGGAAGTCTTGACGGTGCTCAGTGCCCTCGCGCTGGTGGTAGCGCGTTGGCTGCCCGCCGCCGCCCGCCCACGCGTCACCATCGCGGCTGGGGCGGTGTTCCTGCTGGCCGTGTTGTCACTCTGCGTGACAGGGCTCCGCTGGCAGCTCCTGCCGGTGCTGGCGGCTGCGGTCGTCGCGGCGCCGTTCGCCGTATCCCCGCTGGTGCGAGGCCGCGCCCGGCGGATGCGCTGGTGGCTGGCGTTGCCGGGCACGGTGGCCTGCGCCTGCCTGATCATCACCGGCCCCGTGGCGGCGTGGGCCTTTCCCGTCCCCGTCCTCCCGGAGCCCACGGGCGGCCACGCGGTCGGCACTCGCGTGCTGCAGTGGACCGACCCGGACCGCCCCGAGACCTTCACCACCGATCCGGGTGACCGGCGCACGGTCGTGGTCCAGCTCTGGTACCCGGCGCGCAGCGTTTCGGCGGACGCACCGCGTGCCCAGTACCTCGGACGCACCGAGGACGAGGCGCGCACCGTCGCCGAGGCACTCGCGGGCGGCGTGGGCCTGCCGGGCTTCCTGTTCGACGGTGTTCCGCGCGCCCGCACCCACGCGGTTCCCGACGCCCCGGTGGCGGACGGGCGGTTCCCGGTCGTGCTGTTCTCGCCGGGGTCCAGCGGGGTGCGCACCCAGAACACCGCGTTGGCCGAGGAGCTCGCCAGCCACGGCTACCTGGTCGCCGCGCTCGACCACCTGTACGACTCCGCCGCGGTGGTCCTCGACGACGGCCGGACGATCACCAGCGCGACCGTCTCCACCGGCGACCGCGACCGGGACGACCGGCTGGCCGACGACTGGACGGCGATCCGGGCCGCCGACCTCGGCCTCGTGCTCACCCGACTGGAGGACCTCGACCGGGGTACCGACCCGTTGGCCGGGCGCCTCGACACCACCCGGGTCGCCGCGACCGGTCACTCCATGGGTGGCGCCGCCGCACTGCTGGCGGCCAGGCAGGACCACCGGTTCGACGCCGTCATCGACCTGGACGGCTACCCCCGCGGCCCCCAGTCACCCGCCCTCAGCCAGCCGACGCTCGCGCTCACCCAGGCCATCACCCCGGACACCGACCCCCGCTACCTGCCCCAGCTCACCGACGTGCTCACCCGCGGCACCGCCACGAACTACCGCCTCACCATCCCCGGCGCCGCACACCTCACCTTCATGGACGGCCCCCTGTACCTGCCCCCAGTACCCTCGATCGTCGGCTCACTAGGCCGCACCGAAAGCCCACACGTCGTCGCCGCCACTACGCTCGCGTTCCTGGACTCCGTCCTGCGCCACGAATCCAACGACCTGGCACGCACCCTGTCGATCTACGGCGAGCTCAGCGTGTTCCACCCGGGGAACTGATCGACTCAGGCTGGGAAGCTAGCGGTGCGGACGAGGTCGGCGACGGCTTTGGACCTGCTGTGCAGCGGCCAGGCGATGACGGTCGTGACAGCACGGTCGAGGCCAGCACGTTCGTGGTCACGTGCGCACAACACGGCTGGCTGTGCACTTCTACGCTGTGGGCTGATTTTAGTTGTATAGCTTGACGAGGGCGTTGCCGATTGAGGCTAGGCGGTCTCTCACGGCTGGTGGGCTCGTCACCTCGGTCCATTCGACGAGGCCGGCTAGTTCGCCTGCGAGTATGTATTCGTTGTGGCCGCGGATGACGACCTCGATGCGGCCGTCGGTTGTGGGGCCTCCCACCTCCAGGCGGTTGCCGAAGGCTATTCGGAGTATGCTTATTCCGGGGGGCGTGCATACCGCCTGGATTTCCAGGGGGGTTCGTTTGCGGTCGACCTCGTCGGCGATTTCGCGCCAGCTTGTGGCAAGGTCGAAGTCGGCGGGGCGGGTTACCGGGTCTTCGGTCGGGGTGGTGGAGGTTACGCGGTCGATGCGGAAGGTGCGTCTGCCCGCGTCGGTGTTGGCGACGAGGTACCACGACGGTCCTTTGGCGACGATGCCCAGCGGGTGGACGGTTCGCTCGGTGACGGCGCCTTCGCGGTCGAGGTAGCCGAGTCCCACTTGGACGCCGCGGATCACGGCGTCCTGGAGTTCGTCGAGGAAGCGGGGCGGTCGGGGCTCGACCGGGCTCGACCCCCAGCGTTGCGGGTCCGTGACCAGGGACGATGCCGCCGCCTCGGCCTGTACCCGGAAAGGCTCCGGCAGGGCCTGGACGAGCTTGCGCAGCGCGGCTTTCACAGCGGGTGTCGCGGCCGAGGCCTGGCCGGCGACCAGGAACAGGGCGCGCGCCTCGCTCGCGGTCAACCCGGACAGGTCGGTGCGGGCGCCGCCCACGAGCCGCCAGCCGCCGCCCCGGCCCTGCGTGGAGTACACGGGCACCCCGGCCATCGCCAGGGCGTCGAGGTCGCGGCGCGCGGTGCGCTCGGAGACCTCCAGCTCCCGGGCGACCTCGGCCGCCGTCGTCTGCTCGCGCCGTTGCAGCATCAGGAGGATGGCCACCAGCCGGTCGGTTCGCACGGTGGCAACACTGTCACACAAACCGGTCATGAGGTGACCGGTTTAGCCCGTCAGGATGACGACATGACAAAGTTCGATCCAACCGACTTCCCCGAGCCCACCCTGATCTCCGTCAACGGTGTCGAGCTCGAAGTCTTCGAAGCAGGCCAACACAACGCGGGAAAGCCCATCGTGCTCTGCCACGGCTGGCCCGAGCACGCGTTTTCCTGGCGCCACCAAATGCCCGCCCTCGCCGCGGCGGGCTACCACGTCATCGTCCCGAACCAGCGGGGCTACGGGAACTCGTCCCGTCCGGCCGAGGTCACGGACTACGACATCGCACACCTGTCGGGCGATCTCGTCGCGCTTCTCGACCATTTCGGATACGAGGACGCCACCTTCGTCGGCCACGATTGGGGCGCGATGGTCGTGTGGGGGCTGACCTTGCTGCATCCACACCGCGTGAACAAGGTGGTCAACCTGAGCCTGCCCTACATCGAGCGTGGCGAGAGGCCCTGGATCGAGTTCATGGAAGAGGTCCTCGGCGACGACTTCTACTTCGTCCACTTCAACCGGCAGCCCGGTGTCGCGGACGCCGTGTTCGAGGAGAACACGCCCCAGTTCCTCCGCAACCTCTTCCGGAAGAACGAGCCTCCCCGAGAACCCCAGCCGGGCATGGCGTTGATCGACCTCGCCAGAGCGCGAACACCCCTCGGCGATCCCCTGATGAGCGACAGCGAACTGGCGGTTTTCGTCTCCGCCTTCGAGTCGACCGGGTTCACGGGCAGTGTGAACTGGTACCGAAACCTCGACCGCAACTGGCACCTGCTGGCGGACGTTGACCCCATCATCCACCAGCAGGCACTCATGGTCTACGGCGACCGGGACACCATCGCGAGGTCTGCGAACCTGGCGGAGTTCGTGCCCAATGTGGAGGTGGCCGGCTTGGATTGCGGTCACTGGATCCAGCAAGAGAAGCCGGACGAGGTCAACCGGATGATTCTGGCCTGGCTGGATTCTGCGTAGCCCCTCGCGGGCCGGGGCGAGCATTACGGGGCCGGGGCGAACCAGTCGAATTGTCGCGTGTCTTGGCGGTGTGCCTGGTGGGCCGCGGCGGCGGGTGGTAGCTATCCGGGGTCGGTGAGGTCGTGGTCTTGGGAGGCAGCAGATGCCCGCAGCGGGGAACAGGCAGATCCGGCCGTTGGTCGGCGGGATCCGCGTCGAGGGCAGGCGGGGGACCGACCGGCTCGCGGGGGCGACGTTGGGGCTGGTGATCGGCGCCGACGGGCCGCTGTTCCGGTTCGTGACCGCCGGGCACGCGGTCGGCAACCCGGGCGACATCGTCGGGCAGCCGGAGCTGGCGCTCATCGCGGGCATCGTGGAGACCAACCTGCTCGCCGACGGCGCGGACCTGGCGGTGGTCAGCGGGTCGGTCGGGGTCCCGGCCAAGGTGGGCGGGGTGTGGGTCGACGACAACGCCACCATCACGGTGAAGTTCGACAAGCCCGGCCTGCCCGACATCGGCGCGAACGTCGTGCTCCAGGGCGCGACCAGCGGCGCGGTCCCCGGCAAGGTCCTGCACAAGAACGCCGACGTCCGCGACGGCACCACCGGCGAACTGGCCCGCAACGTCGTCGTGGTCGACTACACCCACCCCACCACAATCGGCGACAGCGGCGCCCCGGTCCTCGCCTCCCTCCAGGACGGCACCCCCTGCTACGGCCTCCACGGCGGCTTCGCCATCATCGACGGCAAACGAGTCGGCTGGTTCACCCCCTTCGCCAACGTCGAGTGGTGACCCGCCGCTGAGCGAAGTCGTTTGCGCGCAGCGCTTGTGTCGCGCGGGAATTGAGATGGTAGTCGGTCCGGTTGGCGACGAGTTGGCGAGCGCGGCGGCACTGGCGATGTCCGTCACCGGGAGCCGGTTCTGCCAGCGGTGCCCAGAACTCCGCGCCGAGCCAGCACTTCATCGCACCTGATGTCCTCGAAGAGCCGAACTCTGCTGCGTACAGGCACCTTCCTACTCCGTCGTGAACTCGTCAAGCAGGCAAGGCGTGGTCAAGCACTGGGGCGGCCCCGTTGACTTGGCCCGGTGCTCCGCGTGTCGAGGCCAGTCCTGGACCACTCGCGCGCGGTGGCCAGTTGTCGAGCTCCAAGTGCTCGGCCCAAGGTCAAGCCCAGACCCGAACCCATCCGCCGCACCCTGGCCGACACCGAACTCGCCAGCGCTGACCTTTCCGGCCTCGACCCGTTCGGGCAGTAGCAACATCCGCTGACACCGCTGAACGATCGAGGAACCCAGGGCGGCCTTTTCGGCGATAGCGACCACCTATCGGCTTGACAACAGGATTCTGACTGGTTCTGTCCAGTATTTGTCCACTTCGTATCCCCTCCTGCCGCATACTCCGATCGCAGTATGCTCAGGCCGCGTCCACCATCAGCGGAGTCGGGTGACCGGCCGGGATACCAGTACGGGGGTGCCGTGTCTGCGTCAGGCGAGCGGTCGGGGGGCGGGGTAAGGAATGCGGCCAGTGCGGTCGGCGGCTCGCTGATCCAGACCGGTGCGTTGACCGTGCACGGCAATCTCGTCATGGCGGCTGCGCCGCTGGCGGTCGAGTCGGAAGTCGTGACCCAGGACTGGAAGCAGTTGCCTCAGCTCCCGGCTGAGGTGCGGTCACTGTTGCTGGCGCAGTACCGGGGTGCGCAGGACTTGCCGTACCGATTGCCCGGGTCGCGCAAGCCCTCACTGGCCACCGTGTACGTGCGCCAAGACCTCGGGATTGGTGACGGTGGCGCCGGCCTCGACGAGGTGCGGCACGAGCCGGTCCACCCGGTGTCGTCCCCGGACGGTGAGCCGGCGCGGTACGAGGTCGTCCAGCCGGTGGTGCGGGCGGTGGTACGGCCACCGAGCCGGGCGATGCGGGTGGCACTGGACGCGGACACGCACCTGCTGGTGGTGGGCGGGCCCGGTCAGGGCAAATCGACCATGTCCCTGCGGCTGGCGGCCGACATCTCAGCCGTGTGGCTGGGCGAGCCTGGCGCGGAACCGCCGCTGGCCGAGCCGGTGGTGCCGCTGCGGTTGACCGCGCGTGAACTGGCCCGCAGGCTGGATACGCCGTTCCCCCAGGCACTCGCGGACAGCGCGCACGCCGACTACGGCGCCCTGCTGGGCAGGCCGGTGTCACCCGAGCGGTTGACCTCTCGTGTCGCTGGATGTCGTTGGCTGCTCTTGGTCGACGGGCTCGACGAGGTCGCCGACACCGGTGAACGCGACCAGTTGGTCTCGGTGTTGGCCGGGTGGGCCGCGGGCAGCCAGGTGCTCCGAGTCGTGCTCACCACCCGCCCGATCGAGGGCACCGCGCTTGCCCCGCTGCACCAAGCCCGTGCCGCCCGCTACGAGTTGCAGCCCTTCGATGACGAGGCGTTGGCCCGCTTCGCCGAGCACTGGTTCGGCGACCGCGACCGCGCACTCCGCTTCCTCGGCCAGATCCGACAGGCCCACCTGGACGAATCGGTCCGGGTGCCGCTGCTGGCCACCATCGCCGCGATCATCTTCGAGCAGCGCGGCGACCGACCGCTGCCCGATAACCGGTACGAGCTGTACGAGACCTACCTGAAGTACCTGCGCGGCGAGCAGGCCAGCCGCTTCGACGCCTACCGCACCTCCTTGCTGGAACACCTCGGCCTGGCACGCGTGGAAACCGACACACCACTGCTCGACGCCGTCCGTGCCTGGGTGCGTGAGCACGTGCCCGACCACACCGACCAGTGGCTGACGGATGTGATCGCTGATCTCATGGCCACCGGCCCGCTCACTCGTCGCGCCGACGATCTGCGGTTCCTGCACCACAGCTTTGCCGAGCATCTCGCCGCCACCGCTCAGGCACGCCTGCTGCCCACCGCGTTCGACCCCGACCACCTTGGGTTCACCGCCCTGCTGCACAGCGCCAAGGACTTCGACAGAGGCCGCCGTGCTCGCGATGTCCTGCTGCACTACACCAGGCTCCGCCCCGCCGAGGCGGACCAGTTGCTCGCCCACCTGCACGCGGGCGGCGCGGACCAGCACCTGCTCGCGGCCCGCCTGCTGGCCCTGCACGTGCCCGCGGGCGCGGTGGTGGTCAGCGCGTTCCTGGACAAGGTGCGCGGCTGGGCCAAGACCACCCAGTACCCGGGCCAGCTGATCCTCGCCAGGGCCAGTCGCGCCGCGCACCACCCGGGTCTGGCCGATTGGCTGGCCGAGCTGATGCGCGACGCGCGTGCCCCTTGGCAGTCCCGCGTCGAAGCGGCGGCGGCTCTTGCCAGCCGGTTGCGTGGCAAGCACGCCCCCGAAGCGCTCACCCGGCTGCGCGCCGACGTCGACGACACTTCGGTCCCGGTTCTGCACCGCCTTGCCGCGGCGGAAGCCCTGTCCCAGTGCGGGAGTGCCGAATGGGCTGCCTCCGAACGTGGCTTGCGCACCGTCTTGGCCGACCGCGGTACCCCAGCCCACTCCCTGCGCACGGCGGCTGTCCTCTTGGCGAGCCTCAATCCGGCCGGACGCACGCACGCGGTCGAGGTACTGGCAAGCCTGCTGGACGACGAACTCATGTCCGTTTGGGACACCGTCGAGCTGGCATCCGGCCTGGTTGAGATCGGCGAACACCGCGACCGCTGCGTCCGGACCTTCCGAGCGGCCCTGCACGATGAGCCGGGGTACCCGGCCTTGGAGGACGCGGCATCAGGCCTTGCGTCGTTAGGGCACACCGAGGCCGTCGAAACGGTCGACGTCCTCCACACCATGCTCGCCAATCGCAGGCTGAGCTGGTCGAACCGGCGAGACGCTGCCAAGGCACTGGCCCGGTTGAGTCCGCAGTCCCGGGCCGCCGTCGACGCTCACCTGCTGCGCATGGCCCAAGAACCGGGTGTGGAAGCGTTCGAGCTGGCCAGAACTGTGCAGCTGCTCGCGGAGTTGAATCCGCGACACAGGACCCGTGCAGCCGAACTCCTGCGCACCGCGTTGGCTGATCGAGCGCTCACCGACAACCCTCGTTACTGGTTGGCCAAGTCACTGGCCGAACTCAGCCACGAGTTCCGCGCGGAAGCAGCAGAGCACCTGCGTCGGGCGGCAGCGGGGTCTGAGCGTAAGCAGGCCCTCGCAGAACTCGGCACCTTCGGTGATCCGTATCGGGCGGAGGCCGTTGATGGTTTACTAGCGGACCTGCGGGACGAGTCGGCACTCGACGACATGCGCTGCAACGCGGCGGAGGCATTGCTCCAGCTGGGCCCTGAGTTCCACGACGAGGTCCGACGGATCGCGTCTACGCTCGCCGAGCGGTGTGATGCCTCTGTCGGCGTCCGAGTTCAGATTATTCTGTTCCGGTTGGGAGCCGATTCCGACGATTGCGGGCGGGGAGTTGCTGCGCACCTGCGGCTATCCGGCCATCTCCATGGCGCGGCCGATGCGCCTTACGGCCTGCTTCCCGTTGGTCTTCTCACAGAAGCCACAGTAGGTATGCTGGAGGCATGCTTGAGCTCGCCAGACGTGTTTTCCCACGTCCACCGGTTCGCGTTGACGAATCTGGCCCGTCTGGTCCCGAAGTACAAGCGTCGTGCTGTGGAGCACGTGATCGCACTTCTCCGTAGCCGCGAGATTCCTGCCGATTACATATCGGCGTGGCGATCAGGCCTCATGGATAGTCGAGAACCCCGCCGACTCTTCAGCGAGGCGTTGCTCGGCGAGTCGTCGCGGCCTGATCGGACGACCTCGGAACGACAGCAGATCCTCTCTTCTCTCAGCTCGCTGCTGCCTGCGTCGGAGTTGCCGAAGACGGCCTTGTTGGACCTCGTGGCCGACCAGTCGGCCGACGCCATGATCCGCGGGAGGGCGGCTGCCCTGCTGGCCAGGGTGGATCCAGACCGCATTGCTGCCATGGCGGAGGTGGCGTTCGGACTGGCCTCGACCCGTTGGACCACGCAATGGATTGAGGAGTTGGCAACGCTTGGCGTCAACTGCGGGCCTCGTCTCGCCGCGCTGATGTTGGATCGCTCGAATCGGCAGGAGGTGCGCAGCGAGGCGGCGTCGATGGTAATCGAGTTCGGGTCGGAAGCAAACGACGCGATAGAGGAATTGCGGGAACTTGCTGCGGACCGATTTGTCGACTTTTCCTACCGCTCGGATCTCATGCTGAAACTCGCATCCCGCTGCGAGGATACTATAGCGGAAAGCGTCTCTTATCATCTTGCAGTGCTGGCCGATGCGTCGAACGCAAGCGCTCACCGGGTCGAGGCCGCCCGGAATCTCGCGCGCCTCGATCCAGAACGCCGTCATGATGCATTGTTGTTTCTCCAGCGCATCGCGACGAGTGTCGCGCACGGGCCTGCGGAGCGCATCAATGCGATCTACGAGCTGTACGTATTGGGCTGCCGGGAATTCCCGTTTGTGCGATCCGCAACCTTGGCCGTGGCCAATGATCCTGCATTAGACGCCCGCGCATTGGGGTGGATCATGTCTAGCCTACCCCCAGACGCTCGCCTTGACCTCGAACGCGCGCGGCTCGAAGACTGCGCACTTCCGTTGGCCATTCGACTTCCCACTCGTGATGCCTGGCGGTATCGGCCGCTGGCTGCTGAGGTGGAGGCGGTGATCCGAGATGTGCTTGGCGCTCCGGAGTCGAGCACGGCGGACCGGATCGCTGCGGCGGTCGCGCTGGCCAGCCGGTTCCCGCAGCACACCGAGGAAGCCGCTGGACTCCTCGGCGAATTGGGCGCCCCGGTGCAACAGGCCCGGCTGGGGCAGAAGTGGTGGAAGGAGATCACCACGCACGCCCACGAGGTTGTCGCGAATACCGAGCAGCCGTGGCGGGAGCGCGCTCGAGCCGCCGGGATGGTCATCGACCTGCTCGATTCTCCGCCCAGTGAGGTCAGCGACTACCTGTGGTCCTTGGTTCAGGACACTCGGATCGGGCACATTGCGCGCCTGTCGATGGCCAACACCCTCTGTAGGTCCGGCGGCGTGGACCAACTCCGCATCCTGCGCGATGACCCGCGAACCCCCGTCGCGGCCCGTTGGAAAGCCGCGGCCGAACTTGTCGACTACGCCGTCGACGACCGCGCGGCGGGGGCGAGGGTGCTCAAGGCGATCGCCACCGATCGCGACCAGCGCGCGGCCCTGCGCTGGCGCGCTGCCCGTGACCTCATGGACTTCGGCGAACGTGGCCGGGAGTGGGCCGCCCCGGCGTTGCGGGAGATCACCGACGACCACACCCTGCCTGTGCTATCCCGTGTCGCGGCTGCCCACACGCTCGCTCTGCACCGTCCTGACTTGCGCGGCCCGATGCACCGCCTTCTGCGCGATCTCGCCGAACACCCGGAACCAGTGGTCTGCTTCAAGGCACTGAACGCCATCGGCGGCTTCGCCGCCAGTGAAGCCGCGCGCGGGTTGCGTCTCATGGCCGAGAACTCCTCGCTGTCTCCAACAATCCGCCTGCACTGCGCCGAAGCCATGGCCGCGCTGCACCGCCACTACCGCACTCCCGCCGCCCAGGTCGCCCGCGAACTGGCCTTCACCGGAGACCTGCCCACGCACATCCGCATCCGCGCCGCCCGAGACCTGGCGAGGTGGACGCCCCTGTGCCGCCCCGAGGCCCGGGCGCTGCTGCGCGACTTGCGTGACCACAGTCGGAACACTGCTCGCACGTCCGCGAGTTGAAAGAGGCGGGCCCGACCGGGCCTCGGCTGGCTGCTCACTCGCCTCGTGCTGCAGAACAAGACCGAAGCCGATCCTGTGAATCGTCGTTGTCCCTGACTCCTCCACCGGTTGGCTCTGCCGGGAGCGCGCGACGTCTGGAGCCGGGTTCGGGAAAGGTCGGCGGGACAAGCGAATGCCTGCAATGCAGCTCCGCCCGCCCGCGCCCGCGGGGAAGGCAGCTTGTGCCATGATGGCAGCGATCGCACTGGGCTTGGGTTCGTGACCGGGCAAGGGGTTATCGAGGTTGACCGATGAGCCGGTACTTCGGTGTTCGCGGGACGGGTTGGTCGAGACCCTGCTCGGCGGGTACGACGGGTCGAGTTCCTGGTCGGTCGTGCTGCCCGGTCTGCGGGGTTCCGATGAGCAGCAGATGGTCGAGTTCCACGAGGGGTTGCACCACGAACTCCAGGTCACCTCGCCGTACGGGCTGGTAACCGCGCTCGCCGCCTCGTTGGCGCGCCGGGGGTTTCGAGTCAACGGGCTCTCCGAGTTGTTCATCGATCTGGTGCAGGAGTCCACGCAGGTCCACGAGACGTTCGCCACGGCGCTTTCCACCGAGCTCGTCGGGGAAGCGCGGGCGCGGGAGTTGCTCGCAGGCAACGCGGAGTATCTCGGCCACCTCGACCGGGCGCACGCCCTTGTGGCCGCGGGCGAGGGCGGTCGGGAGGTACGGCGGCACGTTGGCGCCACCGCCAGGGCGGCTGTGTTGCGGGCGGTGATGGCACCTCGCGGTGTGATCGAGGTCGTCGAACAGGGGTTCGGCCGGGTCGACTGCGACTCCATCGTCGAGTCCTGGACACCGGACTGGAGGTTGACGGCGTTCGAGCGGCACCATGACCGCGAGGCCTGGCTCGGGCTGCTGACGTCGCTGGGGGAGGAGTTCGCGGATGATCCCGCCGATTCCGCTGTCGCCGTGCAGGAAGAGGTGCTGTGGCGGTGCTACGCGTTCGTCACGAACACCCTCGATGCCGCGGGTTCGCCGACGATCGGCAAGGGTGAGCAGGTCGGCTTCGCCGAGGCACTGCGCGACGCCGTCGGGGCGGTGGACGAGGAGTTGGCCGGGCGGCTGAACATCGTGGTCGAGCGCAGGCCGGTGCTCGATGACGCACTGGACTACGACCGCCAGCGGCTGCGGCTGCGCGAACGACTGCCCGCCGCGTCCGTCGAACCGGATGTGACGCTGGGCGTGCTGAAACTGTTCCACAACAAGGGGTTGAACGACTCGGTGCACGTTTGCGGGGTGTGGCTGAGCAGGCGGGTGGCGGACAAGCAGTTCGACTTCGCACCGGGAACCCGACTGCCCGAGCTCCTGGCCGCGTTGATGACACCCATCAGGTTCGGCGGGGAGGAGACCCTGCTCTTCGGATCGCTGCCCGCGGGTGCCTCGCCGCGAGAAGCCCAGCGGCTGCTGGGCGAGGCGAGCCTGCTGGTGCTGACCACCCACCTGACACTGCGCGATCCGGAGTGCCTCGCGCTGCTGCGCACGGTGGCGCCGGTGTTCGTGTTGATGGACTTGCCGATCGCCTGGCACGTGGAGGACTGGTTGCGGCAAGGGGCCGCGGTGAGCATGTGCCTCGTTCCGCTGGACGGGATCGAGGACCTGGACCTGCAGGTGCTGGTGATCGGGATCGACAGGTTTCCAGGCATGCGGTTCGTGCACGTCGGTGCGCAGATCGGCAGCACGTTGCTCATCGACCGCCTGCGCGGGCTGCACGGGGACCGCCTGGCCATCGACCCGGAGCTCGTGCGCGGACACGGCGTCGCGCTCAACCACGTCCTCAGCCACGTGCTGGGGGCGTGGCACGTGCTGGACCAGGACGGGGTGGAATGAGCACGTCGGAGCTGAGCACGATCCTCGGCGAGGTCCGCGCCGCCCCCACCAGTGGCTCGTTCGCCCTCACCTCGCGATTCGTCGACAGCCTCGCCGAGGTGTTCCCGCTGCCCCGACGGGACCTCAACCGCGTGGTGCGGGTCCTGGTCGACCGGTGCTCGGGGCCTGCCTCCGCCTACCAGATGCGCACGGGCACCTGGCGCGTCGAGCTGGCACCCGCGGTGGCCAAGGCAGTGGTCGCGGGTGCCATCTCCACCGCCGCTCTGGCCATGTGGGGCGTCGCCGGGATTCCCACCGCGGTGCTGAGCGCGGTTGCCGCCCTGCTCTTCGCCGTCCGGTCGGTGGAGCTGGAGGCGGGCGATGTTGTCGTCTACGCGCATCTGAGCCGAGTGGAACGCGGTCCGCGTTCGCTCGCCGAGCTGCGTCAGGCGCTGCCCGCCGACATCCGGGCCGAGCTGGGGTTGCGCGAGCTGTCCGACATCGTCGAACGGCTGCACCGGGCGGGGGTCGCCGAGTGGGCGGCCGAGGGGATCTCCATCCGCGCCGGTGGCGGACGGGGATTGCGGCTGGTGTTCGACAGACCACTGATGGACAGCATGGTCGAGCAAGTGGTGGCAGGGGAGAGCGGAGGACAGGTGGTCCTGGAGCGCAAGATCTTTGTCGTGCACGGCAGGGACGGGGAGGTCGAGGACCTGATGTTCGACTTCCTCCGCTCCCTGAACCTGGAGCCCCAGGAGTGGGAACCCCTGGTCTCGGCGACCGGTAGCGCCAGCCCGTACCTGGGCGACGTGGTGGCCAAGGGGCTGTCACCGGGTAGCGCGCAGGCCGTGGTGGTCTTGCTGACCCCGGATGACGTCGTCACGCTGCATCCGGACCTGCGCCACCAGTACGACACCGTGGACGAGACAGGGCTGGTCCTGCAACCGCGCCCGAACGTGCTCATCGAGTTGGGCATGGCGCTGAGCGCGTACCGGGAGCGCACTGTCATCGTGGAGTTCGGCCGCAGGCGCCGCATCGCGGACCTCGACGGCCTGAACGTGATCCGGTTCGACGGCAGCAGTCCGGAGATCGGCATCGGCAAGCTGGTGGAACGGCTCAAGCTCGCCGGGTGCGCCGTCGACGACCGGGGGTCGCACTGGCGGCGCACGAACCGGTTCACCGGGTTGGCGGCCTACGGCCGCGAGCCCGGCCAGTAGCTCACAACCCGTGCAAGAAGGCCGCGATCACTGCCATGTCCACCTCCGCCGCGTCCTTGGGGTGCACCACGAGCACCAGTTCCCGGCAGAAGCGGCTCCGCCTGGACCTGGCCAGGAAGGAGATCGCGATCAGCTGGAGCAGGTGCTGCCGGTCGAGCACGTCCACCCTGGCCAGATCAGCGCCGATCAACGGCACCGCCAGCGGGGCGAGCTGCCCGGACTCCGCGACGGCGTCCCACAGCAGGCCCAGGGCCGTCCACAGGGAGTCCAGCGTCGACCTCGCGACCAGGGTGTTGCTCATGGTGGTGTAGGCCAGGCAGTAGACCCGGGAACCACCGCTCCCCAACACCGCAACGGTGCCCAGGGGATAGCGTGCCAGCTTCCCCAACACCTTGTCCGACCTCTGTTCGGTGCGGTCGACCGCGGTGGCCGCCAAGGCCGCGGCGAGGTCGTCGTCCAGCCGGTGCCGGTTTCCTGCGTAGCGGCGGTCGAGGAACTGGCCTTGCAGGCTTGTGGCGTTGATGACCTGGTTGCCGGTCGTGTCGGTGTCGAAGGTGTCGGAGAACCCCACCGCGATCTGGCACGGCTGCTCGAGCAGGTCGCCGACGACGACCCGGATGCGGATGGACGGCGTGTGGAACTGCCTGCCCACCTCCCCCTGCCCGGTGCGCCGCGCAGAGGCGAACACCGCCGCTACCAAGGCGATGCCCACCGCTGTGATCCACCACGCCTGCCACAAGCCACTCAGGAACGTGGACACGGCCACGGTGAGACCGACCAGCACGAGCGGCAGGTTCAGTGCGCGAAGCCCTGTGGTCACCGACCGCGCCGTGCCGTACGTGCGGCAGGCCCCCGAGGTGGGGGTCAGCCGCACCCCTCCGATGATCACGCTTGCTTGAACCACCGCGTTCGCGCTGGACGAGGTCACGGTGTTGGTAGCCGTGCCCCGGCTGGGATGAGTTGCCTGCGGTCCTGTGTTGACCATGTGCGCCCTCCCGTTGTCACCCGTGGTTCCAGGGTGACAGCACCTACCTGGCGCAGAGCACGACATCCGCTGACCGGAACCGAAATGCTGGTCGGCTCCTCGTGTGTCTGCCCGGTGCTTCCACCACGACTGGTTACGGGCAGGACGCGGTGGAGGTCGGTGGCGCTGGGAGCATGGCTGGTTCCGGGACTCGGCCGGTGTCTGGGATCAGGCGGGGCGGCGGTTGATGTAGGCGGCTAGGCCGCCGAGGTCTTCGCTGGCTATGAAAGCTGAGCGGACGTGGACGATGGCTTCCTCGGCGTGGGTGGTGCAGCCCCAGGCGGAGTCGCCCCAGGGGTCGGCTACCTTGAGTTCGGCTGGGGCGGTGCAGCCGTCGGCGCCGCCGAGGCGGCAGTGTTCGGGGTGGGGGACGGCGGCCTGGGTGGCCGCGGCCGCGTGCATGCGGGCGGTGAGTTCGGCGGCGGCGGTGGCGCGCTGCTCGGCCTCGGCGCGCAGTTCCCGTTCGGTGTGGACCGCCTTGGCCAGTTCGGCGCGGGCGGCCTCGGCGCGGGTCTCGGCGTCGCGGCGGGCCTGTTCGCCGTGGTGGCGTTCGATGGCCAGGGCGGCGGTGCCCGCGAAGACCCTGGCGAGGGCGAGGTCGAAGTCCTGCGGGACGCGCGGGGCGCGGTGGTACATGGCGAAGGTGCCCAGCAGGCCCCCGTCGCGGGCGAGGATCGGCGTGGACCAGCACGCGGCCAGCCCGGCGCGGTCGGCCAGGTCCCGGAAGTCGGCCCAGAACGGGTCGGTGGCGATGTCGGTGACGATCACCGGTTCCCGGCGGTGCGCGGCCGTACCGCACGAGCCGACGCCGTCACCGGTGGCGATCCCGTCGATGGCCGCGTTGTAGAAGTCCGGCAGGCTGGGCGCGGCCCCGTGCCGCAGGTGCTGCCCGTCCGGGTCGGCGAGCAGGACGGAGACGAGCACCTCCTGCGGCGTCAGGTTCTCGATGCAGCGCGCCATCCCGTCGAGCACCTCGGTCAGCGGCGCCTGCCGGGCGATCTGCTCCAGCAGGGCGCGGTGCTCGGTCATCAGCCGCTGGGCGTGCTTGACCTGGGTGGTCTCGACGCCGATCACCTGGATCCCGGTGACGGCACCCCCGGCGTCGCGGCGCGGCTCGGAGGTGAGGTCGAAGAACGCCTCCCGCGCGTGCGGGCCGGTCTCGAGTACGATCCGCACGTCGCGGCCGGTGTGCGACTCGCCGCTGCGGTACGCCTGGTCGAGCAAATCGATGAAGCCCTGACCAGCCAGTTCGGGCACCAACTCGACGAGCGGGACCCCGGTGCGGCGCCCACCGATGGCGGCCAGGAACGCCGGGCTCGCGGACTCCACCACGTGCGCCGGACCCACCAGCGAGGCGAACACGGCGATGGACTGCCCGAACAGCGCCCGCAGGTCCTCCTCCGCCTGCCCGGGCTCCGGGTGCTGGCCTGGTGACGCCGTCATGGTGTGGTCCGTTCCTCGTCCGTTGGGTGTCACCGTAGTACCGGAGACCCCACCCGGCGGGATTGCCCTGGCGCGGCGCCGCCAAAACTCCGGCCACTTCCTCGCCGGGGTTGGTTGAGCAGGGTGGACGCGGCAGCGGGTGGGTGACCGTCCAGGACGCCGGTCGGGCCACGCTTGACCCCGGACTCGGCTTGTAGGTCTGCTGTGGACAGTCCGGCGGCGGTGGCGTTGTCGAGCAGGAAGTCGAGCTCGGCGATGCCCTTGGAGCGTGTACTGGGCTTGGCTCCACTGGGGACATTCGGGCAACTTGGGCTGCCCACAAGGGCAAGCGTCGAGTTAGGACGGGGGTTGACGCGCGAGTCATCTCGCGGTCGGGGACAACGGGTTGGATGCTCGTGGGCCGGTTGAGCTCGTCGCGCCAGGCCCGCACGGCGACGGCCAGTTGGCCGACACCCACGACCGCCGACACCGCGGCCAGCACGACCTCCGCCGTGCCCAACTCGCCCTGCCGCACCGGTTCGTGCTGCAGGAGCGTTCTGCCGTGCTTGCGGAGCTTGTCGTCGTCGGCCAGGTGCAGGGAGAGGGTTCGCAGATCGTCGTGCGGTCCGTCGGCGCCCTGCCCTGCCTCGAACCTGAACTCGATGGTGTCCAAGTTCTCTCCAGAGAAGGTCGCGCGACGGACTCCCGGCAGGCACCCACTATCCACGGATCCGCCGCGCGGCATCGGGGAAGTGGGACCTCGTCGTTCATCTCCGCGACCGGGCCGAGTCACCCGGGCCCCGCGGTGATACGACGTACGGTCCCGGTGCGCGGCCGGTGATCACCCGTCGCTACCCTGGTGCGCGAGTCGGGGTCGTGACGCGATGCGCGACGGAGGAAGTGGACGTGAACCAGGTCCAGCAGCAGGCCCCGCCCCCCGAGCCGCTGGGGAGGTGGACGGCGGGTGTCGGGTCGTTCGCCGATCTCGCCGGGATCAGCCTGCTCTACAGCGTCGGCTGGCTCGGCGGCATCATCGGCGGGGCGGTCGGGACGCTGCTGGGCGTCGTCCGCCTGGTGCAGCTGCGGGGCAGGCCGCTGGGCACGTCGATCATCGCGCCGGTGGCCGTCATCGCGGTCGGCTGCGGCGCCCTGGCATTGAGCGCCAGCCACTACATCGCACCCGAGCAGGCGGCGGCCAACGTCACCGCGCCCGTGACCTCCACACAGCCGCCCCCGACCTCCAGCACCCCTCCCAGCGACCTCGCGGGCGGCACGTCTACCACCGTCGACACCCCGGCGCCGGACGCAGCGAGCACGCCGGAACCCTTCTACAGCGGGCAGATCCGGCTCACCCTCGAACAGGGCGTCAACCTCGACAGCGGCCCCCGCAAGGTCACCGACGCCACCGGCCCCAGCGGCGCGATCGACCTCTACTTCGGCCGCAGCACCTCCACCCTCTACGCCAACGGCGGCGACCTCTTCAGCGACAGCGGCCCCGACAAGGACGCCTACACCGACTGCCGCAAACTCCTCAAGGACCAAACCGCGGGCTCCTCATACGCGATCGCCCTCGCCGGCCAGAAGTACTGCTTCCTCACCTCGGAGAAGAACCTCGCCTGGATCCGCGTCAACGAGGCCAACACCGTGGGCGGCGCCGCAACGGACAACGTGGTCGTCGACATCAAACTGTGGACCAGGTCCCAGACGTGACGGGCCCGGCGCCCGCTCATCCGGACGTGGTGTGCGGGGTGGGGGGTGGGCAGGCTAGTTTGCTCGGGTGAGTCTTCTTGATGACGTGGCCGAGCGGGATGGCTGGCGGTGTTGGGTGTGTGATGAGGCGGTCGACGCCGGGATGTCGGTGAACGATGCGCGGGGGCCCAGTGTCGACAGCCGGACGGCCGACCGGAAGGCCAAGGTCGCCGAGCGGCTCGCGCACCGCGGCTGCAACACCCGCAAGGGCGCGGTCAAGGTGGTCATCGCCTGGCCGGACCGCCTGCACGTGGTCGAGCCTGCGCCGCTGATCACCGTCGCCGGGCGGCTGGAGCGCAAGGGCGGCCGCGAGATGGTGGCCCGCTGCCCGACCAAGCAGGACGCCCAGGAGACAGCGGAGTGGCTGGTCGACCGCTTCTCGCGCCTGGTACCCGACCTACCGGTGACCGCCACCATCGAACCAGGCGGCGGCCAGTTCCTCGTCATCCTGGCCACCGGCCGCCGCTGACCACGCTCCCGTGTGGACACGGGCACGGCGTCAGCTGGTGGGGCAGGGTTGGTTGCGCTCGCCGAAGCGGAATCGGACCCAGTAGTGCAGTGGTGCCTGGTGGTGGAAGTACAGCCCCAGGGTCACCCCGGGCAGGTCCGCCCGTTCGAAGCACACGTGCACATCCGTCGTGTCCAACTCGCCCGGGCCGGGACTCTCCAGCGGAGCCTCGAAGCGCAACTCCCAGCGCCGCTTGGTGAACTCGGCCTTGTGGAACGCCCGGATCGCCGGGTACTGGCCCTGTGAGATGAACGTCCGGCCCGCGGCGCCGAGGCCGTCGTCGTCCTCGCAGGGCAGGGTTGTGTACTTGTCCTGCGCCCGCACGCCCTCCGGCACGAGGTCGAGCACCTCGTCGGCCACCAGCCGCTCGGCCATGGCCCTGTCCGCCGGGTCGCAGGTGTCCTCGAGGTTCGCCCGCAGGCGCTGGCCGGGGCCGCACGCGGTGACGTGCGACCCCAGTCCCAAGAGCACCACCGCGACCACGACGCCGCTCGTCCACGGGTGCTTCAGTGGATGGTCCTGGCCGCCGCGAGTACCGGCCCGTTGGTGAAGACCAGTGTCGACGCGTCGCCCTCGCCGCCGACCAGGACGTCGCCCTCGCGGATCTCGACGGGGATCTTCAGGTTGACCGGTTTGGTCGTGACCAGCCGCAGCGTTCGGCTGTCCGCGAGTTCGACCACCACCGCGTCGGCGACCACCGGGTCCACCCGCGCGACCCCGGCCGTCCACCCGAAGTGCCCGATCGCCTCCGCGCGGGCACTCCACCGCAGCCGTCCGACCACACCGGTCACCACCAGCATCAGCGCCCCGGCGAACAGGAACGACATCAGCGGCGACACCAACGGCGGCGAGTCCAGGAACGACCCCCACACCCGCACCGAGATCCCGAACACGAACACCACCACGCCCACCAGCAACACGACCCCGACGATCGCCGACACCAACCCCCGCTTGCGCAACCGTTCCACCGCCGCGTTCGCCACCTCGTCGGACACCGTGTGGCGCACCGGCCCGCCCAGGTCGTCCTGCCCCGAAGCGCCACCGTCCGCCACTTCAACCGCCGCACGTCCTCGATCCCCGCCGCCGCGACCATCCCCGCAACCCCACCCCTGCTCGACAACCCGACGCACGCCATGATCAACGACCCCGATCCCCACCACTCGGCGAATCGGCTGTGATTGCCCCTAGCGGCCTAATGCCACCCAACCGCTGGGACCAGGAACCAGACCATTCACCCATCGAGTCGAAAGTGCCAACAAGCCTTCGGCGATCGTGCTACTGACGGACGCTCACGAATGGCCAGGCACGCCTTACCCGGTCGGCACCCCGTCGTGTCGAAGGCCTCGACTTGCCAGAGGAGCGCCCAGTCATTCGTTGTGCCGAAGGACGGGGTTCGGGTCGACCTCGGGACAAGGCGACCCGTTCCCTGGGCGCAATGTCAGAGGTGGACGTCGTGGCGGGAGGGGGCGTTGAGTTTTCTGCGGACCTTGACGACGTATTCCTCGACGGTGCGGCGGGAGAGGAAGAGGGCTTGGGCTATTTCTCGGTTGGTGTGGCCGCCTGCGAGTAGGCGGGCTACGTCTTGTTCTCGGGGAGACAACTCCGTGCCGTAGCCGCGGCGGCCGCGGCGGGAGGGGGTGGCTGTGCCGGTGCCTCGGATTCGGTGGCGGCAGCGGGCGGCGTCGACGGTCGCGCCCAGGGAGTCGTAGGACTGGGCCAGGGCGTCGAACACGGCGGTGTCGGTGGGGGAGTCGCCCTCGTGGAGTTCGGCTAGTTGGGTTGCGCGGTAGGGCAAGCCCAGGTCCTGGTGCAGGTCGATGGCCTCCCGGTACAGGCGTGAGCGGTCGACAGAGGTCTCGGCCAGCGCCGCGCGGCACCCGGCCAGCGCCGCCCAAGCGAGCGGGGCGTCGACACCTTCCAGGCCCGCGGCGGTCTCCGCCACGAGTGACCGCGCGGCATCGAGACGCCCACCGGCCAAGTAGAAGTCCACGGCCTGGGGCAGGATGTCGCCCGACCACGCCCACGCGCCCTTGCGCCGCAACATCGAGACGCCGCGTTCCACGTGTTCCCCAGCCGCGACGGACTCACCGCGGCTCAGCAGCATGCCCGCCATCCCGCCCGCCGCCGAGATGCCCACCGGGAAGGTCTGGGTTCCCGCCGCCGCGAGGAAAGCGCCCTCGGCCCGGACCCAGTCGCCGCGCGCCGCCGCCAGCCAACCCCGCGTGAGGTTCAGGTCGGCGGTCAGCAGCAGGTTCGCGTAATTGCCCACCAGGCGGTCGATCCGCTGCTCCAGGCCCGACCACCGCCCGCTCAACCAGTCGAGCCGGACCGCCGTCGCCTCGGCCGTCCCGACCACGTAGGACGCCGCGACCTGCTCGGCCAGGGAGATCCCGGTGCGCAGGAACTCCCGTGCCCGCCGGTAGTGCCCGATCCACGAGCACGCGTCCGCCAGGTTGCAGTGCGCCCGCGCGAGGTGGTGGATCTCCTCCGCGTCGTGGACGTCCGAAGGGGACGGTAGCGCGGCGACCCGGTCCCACGTGCTCGGGTCGCCGACGATGAGCCGCCCGCCGAGGGTCGTGGCGAGCATGGCGGTGCGCAGGGCCAGCGTGGGCAGGGTCTCGATGATCCGCTCCACCCGGCCGAGCGAGGCCTGGTACTCGGCGATGGACGCGGTGCCCAGGTACGGCCCGGCCATCGCCGCCATCCCGCGCACGGTGCGCTCCGGCTGGTCACCGAGCAGGTCGATGGCCTGGGCGATCTCCTCGGCGCCGCGGTCGACCTCCCCGGTCTCGCGCTGCAGCAGCAACCCGAACCACAGGTGCACCTCGCCGCGCACGTCCGGCGCCAGCCGCGGGTCCGAGAGCAGGGCCTCGACCCGCGCGGTCAGCGCCCCGCCGGGCAGCCCGGTCAGGGCGTAGCCGCACAGCTTGGTGGCCAGCCGGTTCGCGTCCGCGGCGCTGATCCCCGGGTCGACCAGCACCTCGGAGAGCAGGTCCACCGCGGTGGCCGGGTCCTTGGCCCCTTCCGCTGCCTCGGCGGCGAGTTCGCTGTAGCGCAGCCACTCGCCGGTCATGCCCGCCGCCCTGGCGTGCGCGGAGAGCCGGGCGACCGGCTTGTCGTCCAGAGTGGACAGGACGGCCACCGCCCGCTCGTGCAGCTCCCACCGCCGCGGCCCGGGCAGCGCGGCGCGCACCGCGCGTTTGGCGATGTCGTGCCGGAAGCCGTACCTGTTCGGCGCCTTCTCCACCAGCACGCCGCACTCCACCAGCGTGACCAGGTGCTCCGCCTCCGCCTTCCCCGCCACCGCCGCCAGGATGTCGACGGACTCCGGCACGTCCAGCACCGCGGCGGCCTCGGCGATCGACCGCGCGGCCACGGGGAGGGTCCCCATCCGGTCCCGGACCGCGTCCGCCACCAGGACCGGCACGTCGATCCCGGCCAGCGCGGCCCCGTCAGCGCGCACGTCACGCACCGGATCGGGCAGCGCACGCACCGTCTCCTCGACCACGAACGGTATCCCCGCCGTCGCACTCAGCAAAGCCTCGGCGAACGGCACCGACGTCGCCGCGGCCCCTACCAGCCCGTCCACCATCGCCCGCACACCCGACACGTCGAACGGGCGCAAGACCAGGTTGACCCCCATGACCCCGGGCGGGACGTGGAACGCGTGGCCGAGCGGTGCCCCGGTGGTCAGGTCCTCCCGCCGGTAGGTCGCCACGACGGACAGGCCCGGCGGCGGGTTGCCCAGCACGAACCGCAGCACCTGGCGGGTCTCCTCGTCCGCCCAGTGCAGGTCCTCCAGCACGAGCACGGTCGGCCCCAGGCAGCGCAGCAGCTCCCGCACCGCCCGGAACACCCGGTGCCGCTCGGCCTCGGGATCGCCCAGGGCGCGCGGCGCGGGCGGCAGCCGGTCGGCCAGCTCGGGCAGGTGGTCGCGCAGCGCGCCGGTCACCGGGCCGGGCGCGTCCAGCCGGTCGCCGCACTGACTCAGGCAGTCGAGCAGCACCCCGTACGGGAACGGGTCGGCCAGCGGCTGGCAGGTGCCCATCACGACCCGCGCTGCCCCGTCCGCCGCGGCCGCGGCCAGCTCGGTGACCAGCCTGGTCTTGCCCATCCCGGCCTGGCCCTCGACGAACGCGGCGGACGGCGGGTGCCGCACCGCGCCGAGCAGCGCGGTCAGCTCCGCGTCCCTGCCGACCATCGGCGCCGAGCTCGACCGGAGGTAGAGGGGCGTACCGCGGCCATCACCCATGCTCGCTCCCGTCGGTGGTCCACCCGTAGAGGAATGCCCGACAGGGTAGGTCTACGAGCGCGGCACCGTAACCCCTCCGCCGGTGGCCGCCGCGGTACGCACGATCCCGTACCCATACGGGTCCTGGCCACGCTTGTTCCCCCTCCGCCCAGGCCGAAGGGTGATTCCCGAGCGGCCCGATGCCCCAAAACACCCTGCCGAGGCCGCTCGAAAGCACGATGGAGGAATCGATGCAAGAGCGCAGGACGCGATGGATATCGAGCCTGTTCGCTGTCGCGATCGCCGCCGCGGCGGTAGCGACGACCACGGGCGTGGCCGCGGCGCAGCAGGCCGAGGCGGATGTGGTCCAGGCCAAACAGCACTACTCCGGGCAGTACATCGTGGTGCTCAAGAGCGGCGCCCGCGCCGCGGCCGAAGGTCAGGCCGCCTCGCTCGCCCAGCGCTACGGCGGCCAGGTGACCGACACCTACTCGGTCACGCTGAACGGCTTCTCGGCCCGGGGTCTCACCGAGCAGCAGGCGCGGCGCCTGGCGGCCGACCCGTCGGTCAAGACCGTCTACCAGGACGGCACGACCAGGGCGAACGACGACCAGCTCAACCCGCCGTCGTGGGGTCTGGACCAGGTCGACCAGCGCACCGCCACCCTGGACAAGAAGTACACCTACCCGAACTCGGGTGAGGGCGTCACCGCCTACGTCATCGACTCGGGAGTGTATGCCGCGCACTCGGAGTTCGAGGGCCGGGCGAGCTACGGCTACGACTTCCTCGACAACGACACCGACGCGAGCGACTGCTACTTCCACGGCACGCACGTGTCAGGCACGATCGCGGGCAAGACGGTCGGCGTGGCGAAGAAGGCCAAGATCGTGGCCGTCCGGTCGCTGGACTGCAAGGGCTCCGGCCCGGACTCGGCCACGGTCAGCGCGATGGAGTGGGTGGCCAAGAACGCGGTGAAGCCCGCGGTGGTCAACCTGAGCCTGGGCATGGACACCGTCGGCGTCGGTGACGAGCAGGCCAAGGCCATGGTGGCCAAGGGGATCGTGGTCGCGGTGTCCGCGGGCAACGCGGGTCAGGACGCCTGTGGCGTCAGCCCGGCGCGGGTCCCCGAGGTGATCACCGTGGGCTGGTTCAACAAGGACCGCACCCGTGGCGGCAACTTCGGCACCTGTGTGGACCTGTTCGCCCCCGGTGGCAACATCTACTCCAGTGACCACACCGGACAGTTCCGCAACGCCAGCGGTACGTCGATGGCCTCCCCGCACGTCGCGGGCGCCGCTGCGCTGTACCTGTCGGCCAACCCGTCCGCGACCCCGCAGCAGGTCAGCGACGCGCTGGTGCGCAGCGCCACCCCCGACCTGGTCAGCAACCCCGGCACCGGCTCGCCCAACAAGCTGCTCTACGTCGGTGACATCGGTGGCGGGACCCCGCCGTCGCAGTGCGGTGTCAAGACCAACGACGACGACGTGGCCATCCCCGACGCGGGTACGGCTGTCGGCAGCTCCGTGAGCCAGAGCGCCTGCCCCGGCAAGGCGTCCGCCACCCTCGCGGTGCGCGTGGACATCGACCACGGCTACACCGGTGACCTCGCCATCGACCTGGTCGGACCGAGCGGGACGTCCTACCCGCTCAAGAAGTCCGGTGACGTCGGCGAGTCCGGCGGTGTCCACAAGAGCTTCTCCGTCGACGCCTCCCGCGAGGACGCGAACGGCACCTGGAAGCTCTCCGTCCGCGACGTCTACAAGTTCGACGCGGGCACGCTCACCGCTTGGTCGATCACGTTCTGACTGTCCCCAGCTAGGCAACACCCTGCCATTGAAGGAGAACGATGAGGAAACGACACCTCGCCGCAGCAGTCACGCTGGCCCTGGCCGCCGTGACCGTGGCGATCACCACCAGCGCCGGAGCCGCGCAGACCGAGCGCATCAGCATCGCGGCGAACCCGACCGCGGACCTGCCCGGCCCGGACGCCAGCGCCCAGATCGTCAACGGGACCAAGACCACCGTCAAGGAGCACCCGTTCATCATCGCGGGCATGCGCGTCGGTGGCGGTGGCCCGCAGGGGCAGTCGTGCACGGCGTCCGTCGTCGGCAAGCGCAAGATCATCACCGCCGCGCACTGCATGATCGACGCGGTGGGCGACAAGAGCTACATCTACGGTGACGACGACCTGAACTCCCCTGGCGACGAGACCTTCCGCACCAAGGTGGCCTCGTTCAAGACCCACCCCAACTACAGCGGCAACGGCGGCTGGAAGACCGGCTACGACGTCGCGGTCGTCACCACCGCCGACGACCTGCCGGTGCCGGAGGCCCAGTGGGCCAAGGTGGCGGGCTCGGGCGACACCGCGCTGACCGCGCCGGGCAAGTCGGCCCTGTCCCTCGGCTACGGCAAGACGTCGTCGAGCGGTGGTTCCGGCGAGCTGCGCAAGACCACGCTGCCGATCAACGACCCGTCCGGCTGCAACGTGTTCGACATCAAGGTCAACGGCGACCTGATGGTGTGCTCGGGCTACAACGACGGGCGCACGGCGAACTGCTCCGGCGACAGCGGCGGCCCGCTCATCGTGGACGGCGTGATCGTCGGCGTCTCCTCGTGGGGCTCCAGCAAGTGCGACCGCTACAGCATCTTCGGTCGGCTGACCAACGCGATGGGCGACTGGGCCAAGGGCGAGATCGGCGGCACCACCCCGCCCGGCGACGGCACGTTCTCGGTCGCGCTGTCCCCGGCGACCGGCAAGGTGGACGCGGGCAAGTACGTCTCCACCAGCGTCACCACCAAGGCGGGCGACCAGGGCGCGGAGAAGCTCGACCTCAGCGCCTCCGGCCTGCCCACCGGCGCCACCGCCACCTTCCAGCCCACGTCGGTCAACTCCGGCGACGTGGCCAAGCTGACCCTGCAGACCGCCGCGACCACCCCGTCCGGCACCTACAAGGTCACCGTCACCGCCAAGGGCACCTCCGGCTCCAAGGCCGCCGAGTACACCCTCACGGTCGGCGACGGCGGCCAGCCGCCCACCGGCAGCCTGAAGGTGACGGTCTCCCCGAACGCCGCCACCGTCGGCCCCGGCGGCTACGCCAACGCCACGGTCAGCATCACCGGCGCCACCGGAGCGGTCAAGCTCACCGGCACCGGCGGCCTCTCCGGCCCGATGTTCTCCCCCTCGACCATCAACAACCCGGGCGGCACCTCCCGGATGACGGTCGCGGGCCCGTACCAGCGCGGCACCCACAAGGTGACCATCACCGCGACCGACAGCACCGGCAAGACCGGCACTGCCGAATACACCATCACCGTCCGGTAACCCCGGGCTGAATACTCCTCGCAGGGACCCCTGGAGCCCGTGACCACCTCGGTGGTCACGGGCTCTACGGGATGTATTGATGCCCGGATCGTTGGTCGGCCCGGTTGCGAGGCCATGTGCTACCGGCGGGCGGGCCAGAGGATGGCGCGTTGGTTCTGGTTGGGCAGGTAGGCGGTTCCGAGTACCGAGCCGCGTTCGGTGATGTCGGTTATTTGGCTGACCGAACCGGTTGGTGGGGTTAGGGCGGTGGCGTGGCCGGAGGCGTTCCAGAGGACTGCGTGGTTGCTGCCCGAGATACCCGCTACCTCGTTGGCGTCGTTGACGGCGTCGGCGTGGGCGGATTGGTCGCCTGGTAGTGGTGTCAGGGTGGTGGCCGGGCCTCGGCGGGGCCACGTCGCGGCGGAGTTCACGTCTTGGTGGCGGGTGAAGCCGACGACGGTGCCGCGGTTGTTGGCTGCTTGGGGGTAGGCGGCGTCCTGGGCGGGGAGCGGGGCGAGGGCGCCGTCGCGGGCGAGGTCCCAGCGGACCGGGTGGAGGACCTCGTCGGTGGTGATGATGATGCCGTACGCCGTGGTCCCGGCCGCTCCGTACACAAGCGACAGTCGGGAGTTCGGCAGCAACCGCAACGCCTTCGCCGCGCCCGCGCGGTCCCACACCACCGGCACACCGTCCTGACCGGACGGACCACCCGACGACGTGCCGACCACGAGGTCGCTGTCGGTCAACGCGGTCGCCGAGGTGTACGCGTCACCGGCCAGGGGCTGCAACAGGGTCGCACGCCCCCGGTCCCACCGCACCGCCCGGTAGAACTGGGTCGAGTTGACGTAGGCCTGCCCGAGGATCGTGCCGCGCTCGTTGATGTCGGATGCCCCGACGTCCGGACTGCCCGGCACCGTCAGCGGGGTGACCTCGCCGTTCTTGTTCCAGCTCAGCGCCCGCGTGCTGTAGTCCCGGTCGTAGGCGTACCCCACCGAGTCGCCCGCGTCGTTGATCGCGGACGCCCGTGCGCCCAAGTACCCGGTGGTGAAGGGAAGAACGGTCAACCGACCCCGCCGATCCCACCGCGCGGGCGCCCGAAACCCTTCCGCTGTCTCGATGTCCCCGACCGCGGTATCCGCCTCGTTGACATCAGTCGCCCAACTGCTCCGCCCCGGTGCCTCCAACACCACCCCCTGCCGCCCAGCCGCCGCGGCACTCCCAGGCACCCCGACCAACGCCACCACGACAGCCAACCCCACAACCCCAACCCTCATGCCCTGCCTCCCCTGGACGATCCTCCCTTGCCGGCAGTCTGACGCGCGGGGAGCTTCCCCTCACAGGTCCGGACGGGTAACCGCCGATACTGTGCCCGTTGGGGCAACCACTCCGCCGATCTGCGGCCTCCCGTCAACCGGACTGGCCCTCAGTCCACTTTCGCCGGTGAGCCGGTCTGTGCCACCCCGGGAGTACGGGAGATCTCCGGTGGATTCCGGAAGCGGTGCCACGGGGTCGTCTGGTGTGCTTGCGCTACGGAAATGCTGGTGAGAGGGGACGTTCGGTGCGTAAGTGGATCACGGTGGCGGCAGCGGCCGTGTTGGTGGTGGTTGTGCCTTCCGGGGCGGCCATGGCCAAGGGCGGTGGTGAGCTGCGGGACTCGTTGGACGCGTTGGTGCGGGCGGGGGTGACCGGGGCGGTTGTCCGGGTGGATGACGGGCAGCGGGTGCGGACCGTGGCCAGTGGGGTGGCTTCCCTGGAGTCGCGGCGGCCGGTTGGTGGGGCGGACAGTTTCAGGATCGCCAGTGTTACCAAGTCGTTCGTGTCCACTGTGGTGTTGCAGTTGGTGGGGGAGGGGCGGGTTCGGCTGTCGGACTCGGTCGAGCGGTGGTTGCCGGGTGTGGTGCCGGGTGGCCGTGGGATCACGGTGCGGCAGTTGCTCAACCACACCAGCGGGTTGTTCAACTACACCGACGACCAGCAGTGGTTGGCGGCGGCGATGGCTGATCCGGCGCGGAGTTGGGGGGCGCGGGAGCTCGTCGCGGCGGCGGTGGCGCATCCGCCGCTTTCCGCGCCGGGTGCGCAGTGGCGGTACAACAACACCAACTACATCCTGGCCGGGTTGATCGCCGAGACAGTGGCGAAGCGGCCGCTGGCGCGGTTGGTGGCGGAGCGGATCACCGGTCCGCTGCGGTTGCGGGACACCTTCCTGGCGGCCGATCCGCGGGTCGGTCCGAACCACGTCCACGGCTACCTGCGCTCCCCCGAGGGCGAGTACACCGACACCACGTCCTGGTCCCCGACGATGCAGGGTGCCGCGGGGGCGATGGTCTCCACACCGGCTGACGTGTCGCGCTTCTACCGGGCGCTGCTCTCCGGTGAACTCCTGGACCAGCGCCAACTCCAGGAGATGTTGACCACCGTCCGCGTCGAGGAGCGCAACGGCGGTTACGGCCTGGGCATCTACTACATCGACACCCGGTGCGGCCGGGTCTGGGGTCACGCGGGCGACTTCCCCGGCCACCACACCATCGCCTACCAGGACCGCTCCGGCCGCCGCAGCGCGGTGCTGGAGGTGGCGACCGATGTGGACCAGGAGCCCGGGTCGCTGTTCGACAACACCGTCACCACCATGGTGTGCCAGATGATGGGCAAGCGGCGCTGACCCGAAACCGTGCTGCCCCAGGACACTCCGGGGCAGCACGGCTCCCGGAGACGTCTACGCGGTGAGACCGTGAGCGATGGCGCGCAGTCCGGCCGTGATCCGCTCGGTCGAGAGGCCGCGTTCCTCGCGTTGGTGCCGGAACACCTCCGGGGCGAGCGGGGCGAGGGCGGCGTCGACGAGGGCGTCCGGGTCGGCCGCTCCGGCCTCGACCAGGAGCGCTCGCACGTGGGCGCGCCAGAAGCCGTAAGCGCCGGTGGCGAAGCGGGAGTGGCCGACCTCGGCGCCGAGGGCCAGGTGGCTGTGGCGGTCGAGGAGGTCGACCATCGCGGCGTAGAACGCGGCGAGCCGCTCCCGCGGTGGCGCGCCGGGACCCAGCGGGGGGTCGCCGCGCATCAGCTTCTCCTGCAGGACGCGCTCGTGCTCGTCGAGCAGGGCGATCGCGATGGCGGCGCGGTCGGGGTAGCGGCGGTAGAGCGTGCCCCGGCCGACGCCCGCGGCCTTGGCGATGTCGTCCATGGTGACGTTGCGCGCGCCCCGGTCGGCGAACAGCTCCTCGGCCGCGGCCAGCACGCGGGCCCGGTTGCGGGCCGCGTCGGCGCGTTCTCGGGGTGCGGGCACCCGTCCAACCTAGGGAACAACTGGACAACGAGTCCAGTTGGCGGCTATAACTGGACACAGTGTCCGCTTAAGCCCGCGAGGAGACCCCTCATGCCGCACCTGCTCCACCTCGACGCCAGCGCCCGTAGCCGGTCGTTATCCCGCGCCCTGACCGCGCGGTTCGCCCACGCCTGGCGCGCCGCCGACCAGGACGGCCGCTACACCTACCGCGATCTCGCGACCGATCCACCGCCCCCCATCGGCCAGGCCTGGACGGAGATCTGCGATGACCTTCTGCGGCAAGGGATCACCGACCCCGCGCGCTACCCCGAGGTGGTCACCACGCCCGAACGAGCCGCGGCCTGGGCGATCGTCGAACCGCTGCTGGACGAGGTGCTGGCCGCGGACATCGTCCTGATCGGCAGCCCGATGTACAACTACTCCGTACCCGGTGTGCTCAAGACCTGGATCGACCAGATCACGTTCCCCCGGATGTCATTCAAGGGCAAGGGTTTCGTCGTCATCAGCGCCCGTGGCGGCGCGTACGGTCCAGGCGCCCCGAAGGCCCCGTTCGACCACCAGGAGCGGTACCTGCGTGACTTCTTCGCCGGGCACTTCGCTGTCGAGGACGCGCGGTTCCTCAGCGTCGAGTTGAGCAACACGCGCGTCGACCCGGTCCTGGGTCACCTGACGGCGGACCACCGGGACTCGGCGGCACGAGCCGAGACCGCGGTGGACGAGTTGGTCGCCACGCTATGGGCTGGCTGACGCTGGTCGCGGCCGGCCTCGTGGAGATCGCCTGGGCGTCGAGCATCCGGCCCACGGAGAACTTCACCCGCCCGCTGCCGACCCTGCTGTGCCTGGTCCTGGGCGTGACGGCGGTGTACCTGCTGTCGCGCGCGATGAGCACGATCCCCGTGGGCACGGCGTACGCGGTGTTCACCGGCATCGGCGCGGTCGGCACGATCGCCGTGGGCGTGCTGGTCGGCAAGGACCCGCTCACCCTCGGCCGGATCGCCGCCCTGTCCCTGATCGTCGGCGGCGTCGTGCTCGCCAGGCTCACGGCGTGACCGGCGGGCTCAGCCCCGCGACGGCCAGCCGGAACAACCGGTCGGCGCGAGTGGCGTGATCCGGGTGGTGCTCCGTGGCCAGGACGATGCCGACGACCAGCGTGATCAGGTCCGCGACGGTGACCTCCGCCGCGACCGCGCCGTCCTGGATCGCTCGGCGCAGCAACGGTTCCCCCGCCTGTTCCATCGCCGCCGAGCAGCTGTTCTCGTGCACCGGGGCGTCGTAGGTCAGCGCTGCCGCCAGTCCACGGGCGGAGACGGAGTACGCGACGACGTCGGAAAGCCAGTCCAGGAGCGCGTCTCGACTGTCGCCCCGGCCGGTCAACTCCCGCGCGCGGACGCTCAGTGCCTCGATCCGCTTGCGGGAAACGGCTTCCAGTAGCGCGCGACGGGTGGGGAAGTGCCTGCGCACGGTCGCCGACCCGACGGCCGCGGTCCTGGCGATCTGCTCCAGTGAGGCGTTCGCGCCGTGGACGGCGACCTCCGCCTCGGCCACGGCCAGGATCTGCGCGTAGTTGCGCCGGGCGTCGGCGCGCTGGCGTTCCGGCACGGCGTCCTCTCCGATCTTGCTAAGTGGCGGGCCCCGCCGTATCGTACCCGACGATAAGTGGCGGGCCCCGCCGTTTAGCGCCGACCGTTGAGGAGAGCCATGTCCAGTGATCCCGTGCTGGTGACCGGTGCGACCGGCAGGCAGGGCGGCGCCACCGCCCGGGCACTGTTAGCCGCGGGCGTCCCGGTCCGCGCGTTGGTCCGCGACCCCGACCGCGCCAGGGCGATCGAGGCGCTCGGCGCCGAACTGGTCACCGGCGACCTGCACGACGTCGACTCCATCGTGAGGGCGGCGAAGGGGGTCCGTGCCGTCTTCTCCGTGCAGATGCCCGCCATCACCGGCGACGGCTTCGACTTCGCGGGCGAGGTGACCCAGGGCGCCAACCTGGTCGAGGGCGCGAGGGCCGCCGGGGTGCGGCAGTTCGTGCACACGTCCGTCACCGGCGCGGGCCAGCACGTCTCGGCGCCCGGCTGGGCCGAGGGCCGCTGGGCCGCCATGGAACCCACGCTGGGCGCGAAGGCCGCGATCCAGGACCGGGTCCGAGATGCGGGCTTTCCTCAGTGGACACTCCTCAAGCCGGGCTTCTTCATGGAGAACTTCCTGCCGTCCATGAGGTTCCTGTTCCCCCGCGGCGTCGAGGGTGGCCTGGTGAGCGTCCTGGACCCCGACACCCGCCTGTCCCTGGTCGCCGTGGCCGACATCGGCCAAGCCGCCACCGCCGCCATCACCGCTCCGGACCGCTTCCACCAGGTCGAACTCGAACTCGCGAGCGACTACCTCTCGATGACCGAGATCGCCGAGGTCCTCTCGCGCACACTCGGGATCCCTTTGCCCGCCCCGAACATGACCGAGGCGCAAGCACTCGCCGCGGGCATGCCCCCCATGGGTGCCAGCCATGAATGGCTCAACGCCACCGGTCAACCAGGCCGCCCGGAGTTCGCCCGAGCACTCGGCATCCCCCTCACCGGCTTCGCCACCTGGGCGGGGCAACACCTGCACCCCGAGGCCCGATCCCGGTGACAGCACACAAGTAGGTGGGGCGGGACGATGTCCCACCCCACCTACTCAGCTCTCACGAGGCGAGATCAGCAGGTCGGCTCGCCGGGCTGGGCCGGGAGCGAGATGGCGTTCCAGGCGGCCTTGGTCTTGTTGTAGAGGTTGCAGGTGCTGTCGAGGCTCTTGGCGGCGGTCAGGGTGGTGACCCGGTACTTCTTGTAGGTCATGCCGGAGGTCTTGAGCAGCATGCCGCCGTAGAAGATCTTGCCCGCGTTCTGCACGCCGACGCCGGTGACGGCGGTGTTGTTGCAGGTGGGGCTGTTCGGCTTGCCGCCGCCGGGGGCCGAGCCCTCGGCGAGCAGGTAGAACCAGTGGTTGAGCGGGCCCGCTGCCTTGTGCACCTCGGTGTTGGGGATCGAGGAGCTGTAGCAGTTGGGGTCGTTGTTGACCAGCGACGGGTTGTACATGTTGCGGATCGGGCCGCTGCCGGTCAGGTTGACGGTCTCGCCGACGGTGTAGTCGGGGCGGTCCTTGCCGTTGTTGGCGTAGGCCTCGGTCAGCGCGCCGAAGATGTCGCCGGTGGCCTCACCGAGACCGGCCTCGCGGGACGTGCCGCCCGGGGTGTTCTGGTCCAGGCCGTGGCCGTACTCGTGGCCGACGACGTCCATCGACGCGATCCACTTGCCAGCCGAGTTCTTGCCGATGGTGACCGTCGAGCCGTCCCAGTACGCGTTGAGCTGGTTCAGACCCACCTTGGCGGGCCAGCTGCGGCCGGAGCCGGTGTGACCGTTGCGGCCCAACCAGTCCTTGAGCATGTTCCACTCCTGCTGGGCGGCGTAGAGCACGTCACCGCAGCCGGTCTCCTTCGAGGTGCCGTTGCCGGTGCCCCAGGAGTCCGTGGCCTTCGAGAACACGGTGCCGGTGCTGTAGTCCGCGCACTGCAGGCCGGGGCGGGTGGTGTCGGCGAGCCGGTAGCTGCCGCTCGACCCGCTGGTGGTGATGGTGACCTGGCCGTTCCACTCGCTGTTGAGCGATCCGGCGGCGGCGTCCTCGACCTGGTCGAGCACGGCGCCGGTGGTGGCGTCGACCCAGACGGTCAGGTGGCTCGGGCTGCTGTCCTTCTTGGTGCCGATCAGCAGGTGTTCCCACGCCAGCGCGGACCTGTCGTCGGTGACCTTCACGACCAGGCGGCCGGACTCGACCTTGGCTGTGCTCGCCTGCAGGCCGCGCGCGGTCCGCTCGGCGGCCGACTTGGTGACCTTCGCGGTGGTGGACGAGACGGCCACCCCGGCCGTGGTCCCGGCGACGGTGGCCCGGACGGTGCCCTGCCCGTCGACCAGCACGGTCGCGTCACCGCCCACGACCGGGACGCCGCGCCAACTGCGCTGGTAGCTGACCGTGTAGAGGTCGTTGAGGTACGGGGTGACCATGTCCCGCGCGTAGACCTCGTCCGGCCCCTTCGCCAACGCGTTCAGACCACCGGCCGCGGCCCGGTCGGCGGCGGAGACCGCGCGTGCCTGTCGGTCCTGCACTTGGTTCTGCTGGTCTTGTCCGGCGAACGCCTGCGGCGCGGTCAACGTCACCACACCACCGGCCAGGACGGCGAGGGCCACACCGGCCGTCATCGCTGTGCGCTTCATGAGTTCTCCTCATCGGCAGGGTTGCGCGCCCGGTGTCACCCGCCAGGGACCAACGGCTGTCACCGAGCGCAACCGAGCTTTCACAGACGGCCATGGGACAGTCAACGGCCATCGTGGTGGGAACGCCGGTTTGTCAACATCAGGCAAACTCGCCGTGGGGGTGTGTTTCCCTTAAACCACCAGGTGATCGTGCGGGTCGACGTCACGCGGCCGCCACACTGGTGAAATCTGTCAGGTGGACCGGGGCGGACCACTCACGGGCGATATGCCCGAATGGTCGCGATCTCCCCCTGTCGTCCTCTGTGGACGGTCACCTGGAGGCCCGGGTCCGGGAACGACAACTGCCGGTGGTGACAGGGCAAGCCATTGTCACCACCGGCAGTCCGGTAGCGGATTACGCCTTGGCAGGAACGATGTTCACCAGGTTCGGCGCGCGCACGATCACCTTGAGCACGGCCCGCCCCGCGAGGTCCTTCACGATCTTCTCGGAGTTCAGCGCGAGATCGCGCAGGTCGGTCTCGGTGATGTCGGTGGCGACGGTCAGCCGGTCGCGGACCTTGCCCGCCACCTGGACCGCGCACACCACGGTCTGCTGGAACACCAGCGCCGGGTCGGCCTCCGGCCAGCCGTGCTCGATGACCGAGGACGGCAGCCCCAGCCGCGACCACGCCTCGTCGGCGGTGAACGGCGCGAAGCAGGACAGCATCCGCAGCAGGGCGCTCATGCCCTCGTGCACCGCCGGGTCGGCCGGGCCCGCGCCGCTGTCGCAGGCCTTGCGCAGCAACGAGGTCAGCTCCATGAGCCGGGCCACCGCGACGTTGAGCCGCCGCGTCTCGAACAGCGTGGTGATCTCGTCGACCAGCCGGTGCGTCTGCTGGCGCAGTTCACCGTCGCCGTCGGTCGCGTCGGGCGTGGTCAGGTCACCGGCGAGCCGCCAGATCCTGGCCAGCCACTTCACCGCGCCGGTGGGGGAGACGTCGGCCCAGTCGATGTCCTCGTCCGGGGGACCGGCGAACAGCATGGTCACCCGAACCGCGTCCGGCCCGTAGAGGCCGAGCTGCTCCTGCAGGTTGACCAGGTTGCCGAGCGACTTGCTCATCGACCGGCCGTTCATGATGACCTGACCCTGGTTTGTCAGCTTCGCGAACGGCTCGGTGAACCCGACCATGCCCAGGTCGTGCAGGACCTTCGTCATGAACCGCGCGTACATCAGGTGCCCGGTCGCGTGCTCCTTGCCGCCGATGTACTCCGCGACCGGGAACCACCTGGCCACACCCTCGGGGTTGAACGGGCCCCCGGTGTAGGTGGGGTCCGGGTAGCGCAGGAAGTACCACGACGAGTCGACGAAGGTGTCCATCGTGTCGGTGTCGCGGCGGGCGGCGCCACCGCAGGACGGGCAGTCGACGGCCGCCCACTCGGTCGCGCTCTCCAGCGGCGACGCGCCATCGGCCGAGCGCAGCTCGTAGCCCGTCTCCGGCAGCCGCACCGGCAGCTGGTCGTCGGGGACCGGGACCTCGCCGCAGGACGGGCAGTGGATGATCGGGATCGGCGTGCCCCAGTACCGCTGCCGCGACACCAGCCAGTCCCGCAGCCGGTAGATGACCGCCCGCTCGCCCGCGCCGCGCTCCTGCAGGTCGGCGGTGACCGCCTCGATCGCGTCGGCCTTGGCCAGCCCGTCGAACCGCCCGGAGTTGACCAGCGTGCCGTCCCCGGCGGTGGCGACCCCGGTGGTGGCCGGGTCGTCCTCGCCGGTGTCGAGCACGGCGACCACGGGCAGGCCCATGGCCTTGGCGAAGTCGAGGTCGCGCTGGTCGTGCGCGGGCACCGCCATGACCGCGCCGGTGCCGTAGGTGGCCAGCACGTAGTCGGCGGCGTAGATCGGGATCTGCTGGCCGGTGACCGGGTTCAGCGCGTGCCGACCCAGCGGCACACCGGTCTTGGGGCGGTCGGCGGCGAGGCGGTCGATCTCGGTCTCGGTGCGGACCTTGTCGCGGTACGCCTCGAACTCGGCCCTGTTCTCGGGCGCGCACAGCTCGGCTGCCAGTGGCGCGTCGGCGGCCACCACGAAGAACGTCGCGCCGAAGATGGTGTCGGGGCGGGTGGTGAACACCCGGACCGGCTCGGCGCGGCCCTCGACCGCGAAGTCGACGTACGCCCCCGTGGAGCGGCCGATCCAGTTGCGCTGCATGGCCAGGATCTCCGAGGGCCAGTTGCCCTCGAGCTGCGCCATGTCGTCGAGCAGCCGCTGCGCGTACTGGGTGGTGCGGAAGAACCACTGGGTCAGGTCCCGCTGCTGCACCGTGCTGCCGCACCGCTCGCACTTGCCCTGGACGACCTGCTCGTTGGCCAGCACCGTCTTGTCGACCGGACACCAGTTGACCGGCGCCGACTTGCGGTAGGCGATGCCCTTCTCCAGCAGCCGCAGGAACAGCCACTGGTTCCACCGGTAGTAGTCGGCGTCGGAGGTGTGCAGCCGGGTGCGCCAGTCGAAGGAGACCCCGAGCCTGCGGAAGGACTCGGCCTGCACCTCGATGTTGGCGTAGGTCCACGTGGACGGGTCGAGGTCGCGCTTGAGCGCCGCGTTCTCCGCCGGGAGCCCGAACGAGTCCCACCCGATCGGGTTGAGCACGTTGTCCCCGCGCAGCCGCAGGTAGCGGGCGATGACGTCGCTGATGGAGTAGACCTCGGCGTGGCCCATGTGCAGGTCGCCGGAGGGGTACGGGTACATGCTCACCACGCAGGACCGCGGCCGCGCGTCGTCCTGGCCCGCGGTCCCGGCGTCGACGAGACCGTCGGCCTCGAAGAGGTGCTTGTCCTCCCAGACCCGCAACCACTTGTCGATCGCCAGGTTCGGGTCGTATTTGTCCGGCGCGTCGATACCTGGCTCGGTCATGTCTCCCTAGTCCCGCTTCCCTGGTTGCGTCATCGACCAGTTCGCGCCCAAGACGTGGATTCGGTCGGTGTTAGCACGAAAGATAGCAAAGTGGCAATGCCGAACCCGACCTCGGGTGGGCGCTCGCGCGCGCGTGCTGCCGCGCCCGGCCGCCGGGTGCTGGTCAGCGGCGGGTCCGCCGGTGCTGCCCCCTGGCGCGGGGTCGCCTGAGCAGCCAGGACCGGCCGCCGCCGACACCCGGGGACGGCCACGCCGGGTACCTGTGGTCCCGCCCGCGCCGGTGCTGGTCGGTTCATCGGGAATCGGGCGACGCCGGTCGCCGCACCCCCTTTGCCGGGCTCCGGCGAAACGCGCGATAATGAGCTGGTTCGTATAGCCAGCAGTCGATATCACCGAGTGCCGTGAACAGGAGAAGACGTTGTCCCCGAATACGCCGTTCCACGTCGTGCCAGCGAAGGTTGACCTGCCGGCGATGGAGCGGCGGATCATCGAGTGGTGGCGGGACAACGACCTGTTCGGGCAGAGCCTCGCGCGGACCGCCGACGGGCCGCGGTGGACGTTCTACGAGGGGCCGCCCACCGCGAACGGCACGCCGGGCACGCACCACATCGAGGCCAGGGTGTTCAAGGACGTGCTGCCCCGGTTCAAGACCATGAAGGGCTACTCGGTGCCCCGCCGCGCCGGGTGGGACTGCCACGGCCTGCCGGTGGAACTGGCCGTGGAGAAGGAACTGGGGATCAGCGGCAAGTCCGACATCGAGAAGATCGGGGTCGCCGAGTTCAACGCCCGCTGCCGCGAGTCGGTGCAGCGCCACGTCGGCGAGTTCGAGGCGCTGACCGAGCGGATGGGCTACTGGGTGGACATGTCCCACCCGTACCGCACGATGTCGCCGGAGTACGTCGACAGCGTCTGGTGGGCGCTCAAGACGATCTTCGACAAGGACCTGCTGTCCGAGGACTACCGGGTCGCCCCGTACTGCCCGCGCTGCGGCACCGGGCTGTCCGACCACGAGGTCGCCCAGGGCTATGAGACGGTGTCCGACCCCTCGGTGTTCGTCCGCTTCCCGGTCGTCGGCGACCTCGCCGGGCACAGCGGGGTCGACCTGCTGATCTGGACCACCACCCCGTGGACCCTGGTGTCCAACACCGCCGTCGCCGTGCACCCCGAGGTCGACTACCAGGTCGTGCGCGCCGAGCAGGGCGTGTTCTTGATCGCCGCCGCGCTGCGCCAGGCCGTCCTCGGCGAGGGCGCCGAGGTGCTGGCCGAGGTCGTGGGCAAGGACCTCGCCGGGCTGCGCTACCAGCGCCCGTTCGACCTGGTCGACATCCCCGGCGCGCACTTCGTCGTGCTCGGCGACTACGTCACCACCACCGACGGCACCGGCCTGGTCCACCAGGCGCCCGCGTTCGGCGCCGACGACCTCGCGGTGTGCAAGGCCAACGGGCTGCCCGTGGTCAACCCGATCGGCCCCAACGGGCACTTCCTCGACCACGTGCCGGTCGTCGGCGGCGTGTTCTTCAAGGACGCGGACCAGACCCTCGTCGACGAGCTCAAGACGCGCGGGCTGCTGTTCAAGTACGCCGGCTACGAGCACCCCTACCCGCACTGCTGGCGCTGCCACACGCCGCTCATGTACTACGCGCAGCTGTCCTGGTACGTCCGCACCACCCAGATCCGCGACGCCCTGCTGCGCGAGAACGAGCACACCAACTGGTTCCCCGAGCACATCAAGCACGGCCGCTACGGCGACTGGCTGACCAACAACATCGACTGGGCGCTGTCGCGGTCGCGCTACTGGGGCACGCCCCTGCCGCTGTGGCGCACCCCGAGCGGCAAGGTCATCGCGGTCGGGTCGCGCGAGGAGCTCGGCGAGCTGTGCGGGCGCGATCTGTCCGAACTGGACCCGCACCGGCCGTTCATCGATGACATCACCTTCGTCGACCGGGAGACCGGTGAGACCGCCACCCGCGTCCCCGAGGTCATCGACGCCTGGTTCGACTCTGGGTCGATGCCCTTCGCCCAGCTGGGCTACCCGCACGTGCCCGGCAGCGAGGAGGAGTTCGCCCGCGGCTACCCGGCCCAGTACATCGCCGAGGCGATCGACCAGACCCGCGGCTGGTTCTACACGCTGATGGCGGTCGGCACGCTGGTGTTCGACAGGTCGTCCTACGAGAACGTCGTCTGCCTCGGGCACATCATGGCCGAGGACGGCCGCAAGATGAGCAAGCACCTGGGCAACATCCTCGAACCGATCCCGCTGATGGACAAGCACGGCGCCGACGCGGTGCGCTGGTTCATGCTGTGCTCGGGCTCGCCGTGGTCGCCGCGCCGCATCGGCGACACCCCGCTGGAAGAGATCATCCGCAAGGTCCTGCTGACCTACTGGAACACGACCTCGTTCTTCACCGTCTACGCCAGCATCGCCGACTGGGACCCGGCCGCCGCCGCGCCGGTCGCCGAGCGGCACGTGCTCGACCGGTGGGCGCTGGCGAGCGTGCACCGCCTGGCCGAGACCGTCGACGCCGCCATGGAGGCCTTCGACACCGCGGGCGCGGGGCGGGCGATCACCGCGTTCGTCGACGACCTGTCCAACTGGTACGTCCGCCGCTCCCGGGCCCGCTTCTGGAACGGCGACATCGACGCGCTGACCACGCTGCACGAGTGCCTCGACGTCGTCACCCGGCTGATGGCGCCGTTCACGCCGTTCATCACCGAGCAGGTGTGGCGCGAGGTGATCGCCCCCGGGCACGCGGACGCGCCGGAGTCGGTGCACCTGGCGACCTGGCCGCGGCCGGACCGGGCGCTCATCGACACGGACCTCATCGATCAGATGAAGGTCGCGCGGACCCTGACCGAGGCCGGACGCGCCGCGCGCAAGGCCAGCGACATCCGCATCCGCCAGCCGCTGGGCCGGGCGCTGATCGGGCTGCCCGAGGGCGTCGCGCTGCCCGACGACCTGGTGGCCGACGTCGCCGAGGAGCTCAACATCCGCGCGTTCGAGCCGCTGGGCGCCGCGGGCGAGGTCGTCGACGTCACCGTCAAGCCCAACTTCCGCGCGCTGGGCAAGCGCTTCGGCAAGCAGACCCAGCAGGTCGCCAACGTCGTCAACGCCGCGGAGCCGGGCGCGCTGGTGCGCGACCTGCGGGAGCACGGGCACGCGACGGTCGAGTTCGAGGGGCGGCCGGTCGAGCTGACCCACGAGGACGTCCTGATCAGCGAGATCCCGCGCTCGGGGTGGGTCGTGCACAGCGACGGGGACGTCACCATCGCCCTCGACACCGAGATCACCCCCGAGCTCAAGCGCGCCGGTGACGCCCGCGAGGTCATCCGGTTCGTCCAGGACTCGCGCAAGCAGGCGGGCCTGGAGGTCGTCGACCGCATCGACCTGCGCTGGTCGGCGGGGGAGGACCTGCGCGCGGCCGTGCTGGAGCACAGCGCGGACATCGCCGAGGCCGTCCTGGCGACCTCGGTGACCGAGTTCGCCGGGGAGGCCATCGACGAGGGGTACGCCGCCTACCAGGACGACGCGCTCGGGATCCGGGTGCGGCTTCGCCGAGCAGGGGGGTGACTTCGCGGTCGGTGGGGACAGAATGAGGGGGACACCCACCGACTGTGAGGACGTGGCCGTGACTGATGGTGATTGGCTCGCGGCTCGACGACGCGACCTGGTCGGGTTCGCCAAGAACGCGGCGGACCCGGCGGGCGGGTTCGGCTGGCTCGACGCGGAGGGCAACCTCGACCGGGACAAGCCGGTGGCCACCTGGATCACGGCGCGGATGACGCACGTGTTCGCCCTCGAGGACGGCTTGGGCGACCCCGGGGCGGCGGCGTTGGCCGACCACGGCATCGCGGCGCTGCGGGGCGTGTTGCACGACGACGAGAACGGTGGGTGGTTCTCGTCGGTAAGCGACACGACGAAGGCCGCTTATGAGCACTCGTTCGTCCTGTTGGCAGCATGCAGTGCACATGCCGCGGGAAGGCCGCACGCGCAGGAAGTACTTACCGAAGTACTCCAAGTTATCGAGACGCGGTTCTGGGACGCCGAGATAGGGCTGCCGTTCGAAAGCTGGGATAAGGCGTGGACGGCCACAGAGGCCTATCGCGGCGCGAACAGCACCATGCACTTCGTCGAGGCATTCCTGGCGGCGGGTGATGTCACCGGCGACAAGATCTGGCACGAACGCGCGTTGGGGCTATCCGAGCGGATCGTGCACGTCACCGCCGCCGCGCACGGGTGGCGGGTTCCGGAGCACTTCACCGAGGACTGGCGGACCGACCTCAACTACAACCGCGACGACCAGCGGCACCCGTTCCGGCCCTTCGGCGCGACCGTCGGGCACTGGCTGGAGTGGGCGCGGCTGCTGCTGCACGTCGAGGCCGCGCTCGGCGACCGGGCCCCGGCCTGGCTGCTCGCCGACGCCAGGGCGCTGTTCGACTCGTCGGTGCGCCGCGGCTGGGGCGTGGACGGGCACCTGGGGTTCGTCTACACGCTGGACTGGGACGACCTGCCCGTGGTGCGCCAGCGGATGCACTGGGTGATGGCCGAGGCGATCATGGCGGCCTCCGCGCTGCACCGGCGCACCGGCGAGGACCCGTACGGGGACTGGTACGCGACGTTCTGGGAATACGCACGCAAAAACCACATCGACCCGATTGGCGGATGGCGCCACGAACTCGCGCCGAACGGAACGCCCAGCGCCGGGGTGTGGGCGGGCAAGCCGGACACCTATCACGCCTATCAGGCCACCCTGTTCCCGCTGCTCCCGCTGGCCCCGGCCGCCGCGCTGACCTGTCGAACCCTGCGGAAGTAGGTAAGTAGACATATCGGATATCGGGGCGGTTTCGCGGCCATAGGAGGTGGCGATAGCACTGCTCTTATGTCTGGATAACTGGTAAAAACCGTCCCACCAGGTGGTGGTGTCGGGGTTGCGGGAAGATCACGAACGGGTGCATATTCGGTTGGCGAAATCGAGTCCCGAGATTTCGCACAGACAGCTGCCATATGTCCTCACAACCCCTGCATTGGACGGCTCTTATGCGCAGAATCCTCGCCGCACTGGCAGGCGCCGGTCTGGTGCTGCTCTCGGTCATCGCGATGACCGGCACCTCGAACGCCGCCGAGCAGCAGCCCGCCATCATCGGTGGCCACGGCGCCACCGAGACCTACTCGTGGATGGTCTCCCTCAGCAACGGCTGCGGTGGCAGCCTCGTCGCCCCCCAGTGGATCGTCACCGCGAACCACTGCGGCAGCGCCTCCCAGGGCCGCGTCGGCTCGACCAACAAGAACTCCGGCGGTGAACTGCTGCGCATCGACCGGCGGATCACCAAGTCCGGCACCGATCTGACCCTGATGCACACCAGCACCGCCTCCACCAAGGCGCCGGTCAAGCTCGCCACCTCGAACCCGGCCGCCGGTTCCGCGGTCCGCCTGCTCGGCTGGGGCTGCCTGAGCTGGCCGTCCTGCTCGACCCCGAGCACCCTGCAGGAGATCGACCTGACCATCCTGGCCAGCAGCCGCTGCTACGCGGGCGGCGGCGCCTCCACCGACGTCTGCGTCTCCGGCGACCGCACCCACTCCGCCTGCCACGGCGACTCCGGCGGCCCCGCCGTCGTCGGCACCCGCGGCAACTGGACCCTCGTCGGCGAAACCCACGGCCCCGGCGACAACAACGGCGAATGCGCTACGACGACCCTCTACACCGGCATCGCCGCCAACCTGAGCTGGATCAGGCAGCAAACGGGAATCTGATCGAGACCCCGGGTCGCCGCCGCCAAGCACGCGACAGGTGGTGATCCGGTAGACCGGCGCACGCAGGCAGGACGGTGTCTGCGCGCGCCGGTCATTTCCGTTGTGTGGGGTGGGTTGTCCACAGGGGGGCTGCTCGGTCTGCCTGTTCTGTCGGTGGTCGCCGGTAAGCTGTATATCGGGGGCTGCTGTGGCGGGTTTGATCTTGAGCTGGGGTTGTCCGGCTCTCGTGCTCGCCTGCGGCGTCGACGGTGGACGCCTCGCCTGCGGCATTGGCCTGGGCGCGAGTTTCGAGCCAGGCTCGATGCGGTGGACTTGTTTTGTGCGGGGCCCCGGCACCAGCCGTGGCAGGACCGCAAAGCAGGGGCCGAAAAGCATGGCCCTGTCCGCGAACGACGCTACGACTGGTGTTCCCCCACACAAAACAAGTCCACCCCATCGAGCCGGCTTGGCACCAGCGGATCCGAGGAGCGCTCGTCGGCCAACGTCGCAGAGGGGCGCGTTGAGGCCAACGCCTGTGTGGGGCGCATAGAGGACCAATGCCGATGTGGTGCCGTTGGGACCAATGCCTGCGATGGGCGCGTAGAGGCCGCCGTGGTTGGGGGTGTGGAGGCCAACGCCTGGGGCGCCTTGCGATGCGGTGGAGGCAGGTCCGAGGCGCGGTGGTAGTGCGGCTATGGGTGCCAAGTGCGTTGCTGGGGGAGGGTTACCGGCCTCGGGGTGGTGCGGGCGTCGGCGGTGGCGAGGATGGTGTGGGCGGCGGAGGCCAGGGTCATGTGGCGGTGCCAGCCCGCGAAGGAGCGGCCGGTGAAGTCTCGGGTGCCTGCTCGGTCGGCGTAGCGGGCGAAGTCGTGGTCGACTCGGGGCAGCAGGAGGCTGGTGCGGACCAGGTCGGCGGCGGGGACCGCTGGTTGGTTCGACAGCCAGAGTTGGGTGGGCCAGGTGTGGCCCGCGGAGCCGATGCCCAGCAGGACGAGGTCGTCCGAGTCGGGGGTGTGGACGCGGGAGGTGGCGGCCAGGAGCGGCCAGTGGCCTGCGACGGGCCTGCGGGCGGCGTGCAGGGCGGACATGACCTGCCTGGCAGACAGGGGGTCGGGGCCCAGTAGCGGGGCGGTGAACCGGTGGGTTCCGCTCACCCGCATCAGCAGCGGCGCACCCGCGCGGCGTAATCGGGTCAGCGCGGTGCCCACGTCGTGGCCGCGGCCGTCGATCACCAGGGGGCGGTCCCGGAAGCGGGCCACGCCCAGGTACGCCTCCACCCCGCACTCCAGTTCCGACTCGGCGCGCACCCCGTCCGGGATGGCCGCCCGGCTGCGCCGCCCCGCGTCGCCGACCCACGCGGGCGAGAGCCGCAGCCGCCAGTCGACCGGGGCGGTGAGGTCCTCGGCCGCCGACCACACGCCGAGGGCCTGCTGGGCGTTGAGGGTGTGCCCCAGGTCCGGGGCGAAGCGCTTGCCGACGCCGACCGAGTGCCTGCCCGCCTTGGGGATGAGCAGTGGTCGGACCACCCAGGCCCGCGGTGGCGCCACCCGCCACACGTGCTCGGCCAGTGCCCGGCGCACCGGGACCGCCTCCCAGGTCGAGTCGCAGATGAAGTGGTGCAGGTACTGCTCGGTCGCCTGGTCGCCGATGGCCAGCGCGATGTTGCGGATCGACTTGCGCCCGGTCGCGCGCAGCAGCCCGGTGAGGTACTCGACGCCCTTGCGCCGCTGGTCGTGGCGGGGCAGCGACGCGAACAGGGTCGCGCACAGCTGCTCCAGCACCGACTCCTCCGCCGCCCGCTCGGCGACCTGGCTCCCTGACGACATGGTTCCCCCTGGTGTCGTGGTGTGCGCTGGACCGGACCCTGTCCACCGTGGCCGGTAAACGTGAGCGTGCCTAGGTTTGTCGAACACCAACATCGGGTGTTGTGTGGTGCTCGGACGCCACCCCGCCCGCCCCGTCGCAGGCACCGGTTGTGCTCCGCGCACGCGCCCGTTCGGCCCAGCCCCTTGCTCTGCACCGCGGCGGGCGGCGAACTTGACGGATCCCCACCCGGTTCGTTGCCCGGGTGCGCCGCGCGCCAGCACGATCACAGACGTCGACCGAGTGGTGCCCGGCCGCGTGCCGAGCCGGGGCGCGGTCGGCGGTGCCGCCGGGGAGACGGCGGTCGTCCCCGCGATTGGAGTCAGCTGTGCGACACGACACCGTGCCCAGGACGGCCCTGCAGCAGCCGGACTGGCCCGATCCGGTCAGGCTGCGCGAGGTCAGGACCGAGCTCGCCGCCCGACCCGGCCTGGTCACCGCCGACGAGGTGCGGCAACTGCGCGCCCAGTTGGCCGTGGTCGCCGCCGGTGAGGCGGTGGTGGTGCAGGCGGGTGACTGCGCCGAGGACTTCGCCGAGTGCGAACCCGGTTACGTGGCCCGCAAAGCCGGTCTGCTCGACCTGCTCGCGGGCGCGCTCAAGATGACCACCCACCGGCCCGTGGTCCGAATAGGACGGATCGCGGGCCAGTTCGGCAAGCCCCGGTCCAGTCCGGTCGAGGTGGTCGGCGGCGTCGAACTCCCGGTCTACCGCGGGCACATGGTCAACAGCCCCGAGCCGGACCCGCGTGGCCGCAGGCCGGACCCGGACCGCCTGCTCGCCGGTTACGCCGCGGCCAGGATGGCGACGAGGGTGCTCGGCTGGGGCGGCGGCGTCACCCGCCACCTCGCCGACCCGCCGGTCTGGACCAGTCACGAGGCGCTCTTGCTCGACTACGAGGTCCCGATGCTGCGCCGCGACCGCCTCGGCGACACCTACCTCGCCTCGACGCACCTGCCGTGGATCGGCGAGCGGACCCGCCAGGTGGACGGCGCGCACGTCGCCCTGCTCGCCGACGTGGCCAACCCGGTCGGCTGCAAGGTCGGCCCGAGGATGAGCACCGACGAACTGGTCGCCCTCGCCGAGCGGCTCGACCCGCACCGCGAGCCGGGCAGGCTCACGCTGATCTCCCGGATGGGCGCCGACCTGGTCGCCGAGCGGCTGCCCGCGCTGGTCGCCGCCGTGCGCGCGGCCGGGCACCCGGTGATCTGGCTGTGCGACCCGATGCACGGCAACACCGCCCGCACCCCGGACGGCCTCAAGACCCGCTACGTCGAGACCGTCGTCGCCGAGATCCAGCGCTTCCAGACCGCCGTGCGCGTCGGGGGCGGTGTCGTCGGTGGTCTCCACCTGGAGACGACGCCGGACGATGTCACCGAGTGCGCCAGTGATCCGGCCAACGCCGAGCACGTCGGCGACAAGTACACCAGCTTCTGCGACCCCCGGCTCAACCCCGGGCAGGCCATCACCGCCGCCGCCGCGTGGACCGGCTGAGGCGACCACACCCACCCGCCAGGCAAGACGGAGGAACACCCATGACAGGCATCCCGCCGATCGAGCCCTACCCGCTGCCCACGGCGGCCGACCTGCCGGCCAACACCGCGGCGTGGACAGTGGATCCGACGCGGACGGTGCTGTTGGTGCACGACATGCAGCGCTACTTCGTCCGTCCTTTCGCGACCGCCACCCGCGATCGGATCGTCGGCAACATCGAGGCGCTGCGCTCGCACCTGGGCGGACGTGGCGCGCGGACCGCTTACACGGCCCAACCCGGCGGCATGACCGAGCAGGATCGCGGTCTGTTGCGGGACTTCTGGGGTCCGGGGATGCGGGTGGACCCCAGTGACCGCGAGGTCGTCGACGAGCTCGCGCCCGAAGTGGACGACTGGGTGTTCACCAAGTGGCGCTACAGCGCGTTCTTCCGCTCGGACCTGCTGGCCAGGATGCGCGCGGACGGACGTGACCAGATCGTCCTTTGTGGTGTGTACGCCCACGTCGGGGTGCTCGCCACCGCGATCGAGGCCTACACCAACGACATCCGCACGTTCCTCGTCGCCGACGCGCTCGGCGACTTCTCCGAGCGCTACCACCGGATGGCCGTGGACTACGCCGCCGAGCGGTGCGCCGTGGTGGCCACGACCGACGTGCTCCTCGACCAGGTCCGCGCCGCCGAGCGGGTGGCGCTGTGACCGGTGACCTGCTCGACCGCGTCCTGGCCACGCCGTCGATGCCGTTCGCGCTGCTGCACCGCACCGAGGCGGGCCGCGACCAGGTCGACGTCCTGGTCGGCGAGATCACCTCGCTGCGGCAGTTGGCCGACATCCCGCTGCCGTCCGGTCCCGGTGCTCGTCACGATGTGCTCGCCCTGGTGCCCTACCGCCAGATCCGCGAGCGCGGCTTCGCCCACCGCGACGACCAGGAGCCCTTGCTGGCGCTGACTGTCACCGAGCGGGCGACCTTCGCGCTCGACGATGTGCTGTCCCGGTTGCCGGTCGTGCCGCTCCGGTTGGAGCGCGGCCGGTTCGACACCGACGACGAGACCTACGCGGAGATCGTCCGGCGGGTCGTCGCCGACGAGATCGGCAGCGGGGAGGGCGCGAACTTCGTCATCCGCCGCTCGTACACCGCCGACATCGTGGGCTACTCGCCGTCCTCGGCGCTGTCGTTGTTCCGGCGGCTGCTGCGCGAGGAGACCGGTGCCTATTGGACGTTCGTCGTGCACACCGGTGATCGCGCTTTTGTTGGTGCCACGCCGGAACGGCACATCAGCGTTGCAGGCGGCCGGGCGGTGATGAACCCGATCAGCGGTACCTACCGGTACCCGCCCAGTGGTCCCGCGCTCGACGGGGTGATGGAGTTCCTGGCCGACCGCAAGGAATCCGACGAGCTCTACATGGTGCTCGACGAGGAACTCAAGATGATGGGCCGGATCTGCGCGGACGGCGGCCGGGTCGTCGGGCCGTACCTGCGGGAGATGGCCCGGCTCGCGCACACCGAGTACTTCATCGAGGGGCACACCGACCGCGATCCCCGGGAGATCCTGCGCGAGACGCTGTTCGCGCCTACGGTCACCGGGAGTCCACTGGAGAGCGCTTGCAAGGTGATCAGCCGGTATGAGCCGGCGCCGCGCGGGTACTACAGCGGGGTGATCGCGTTGATCGGGCGTGATGCGGCGGGTCAGTCCGTTCTGGACTCGTCGATCCTGATTCGCACTGCGGACATCAGCGCGCGGGGCACAGTGGACATTGGTGTCGGTGCGACGCTGGTCCGACACTCGGATCCGGTCGCCGAGGTGGCCGAGACCCGGGCGAAGGCGGCCGGTTTGTTGGCGGCGCTCGGGTCTACGGATCGACCTGAGTTCGCTGAGCACCCGGACGTGCGGGCGGCGTTGTCGGGGCGCAATGACGGGATCGCCGACTTCTGGCTCTCCGCTGATCGGGCTCCGGTGGACCCGGCGCTGGCGGGTCGACGTGTGTTGATCGTGGACGCCGAGGACACGTTCACCTCGATGCTCGCGCACCAGTTGCGGGCGTTGGGTTTGCAGGTGCAGGTGCGGCGGTTCGACGAGTCGTACGAGCTGTCGGGCCACGACTTCGTGCTGCTCGGGCCGGGGCCGGGGGATCCGCGCGACCGGGACCACCCCAAGATCGCGCACCTGGGGGCGGCGGTGGACTCGTTGCTGGCGCTGCGGTTGCCGTTCTTCGCGGTGTGCCTGAGCCACCAGCTGCTCAGCGCCCGCCTCGGCCTGGACCTGGTGCGGCGGGACGTGCCGAACCAGGGCACGCAACTGCCGATCGACCTGTTCGGCACCCGGCGGCGAGTCGGCTTCTACAACACGTTCGCGGCGGCCAGCCCGGTCGACGTGCTCGACCACGCCACCGGCCTGATCGAGATCAGCCGCGACCCGGTGACCGGGCAGGTGCACGCCCTGCGCGGCGCGCACTTCGCGTCCATCCAGTTCCACGCCGAATCGGTGCTCACCCAGGACGGCCCCGCGATCCTGGGCGAACTCCTGACCGGACTGACCACGTCCGCCCCGATGCCCCGGGTGAGCGCGGACACCTACCGGTCGACGACCGCGACACTGGAACGCGACCCCCGGTGACCCGGGTGGGCGGCCCCCGATCCCCCGCGGGGGCCGCCCACCCCTGCTGGAGCCCGCTCGGAGCCGCCCTGTTCCCCCTGAGGAGTCCGATGTCCCCGAACGACCCCGTGGACAACCCGCTGCGTGGCCCTGGAACCGAGAACCGCAGGTCAGAGCCGAGAAATGCGGCGCTGCACTGGGCGGCGGCGCTGAGCACCCCCCGAGATACAGCCTACCGGGGGCAGCAGGCGGCGCGCGCTCGGCGAGTGGGGCTTCTGGGGACAGGTCTGGCCTTGTGGACAGGATCCGACAGGTTGCGGAAACTGCGGCGGGTGCGGGCTGTGGTGTTCGGGTTGGTGGGGGTGTTGGCGGCGGGGTGTCTGTCGGTTCGGGCGGCTAGTGGGCCGGAGGCGGAGGGTGGGCAGGGGGTGGCTGTCGGGAGTGGACGGACGGTGCGGGTGGCGGTGTTCAACAACTACCCGCCCGCGGAGTTCACGGCCGCGGGGCGGTTGACCGGGTGGATGATCGAGTTGTTGGAGCCGATCGCGCGGGAGAGCGGGTTGCGGTTCGACGTGGTGCCGGTCAACAACTTCAGCACGATCATCCCCGGGCTGCGGAGCGGGCGGTTCGACATCGCCGCGGCGAACCTGACCGTGTCGGCTGAGCGGGTCGGGATCATCGACATGGTCACCGTGGACGCGGTCGGCACCGGGTTCTCGTCGGCGGCGGCCAGTGGCGTGGCGATCCGGTCGGGCGCGGACCTGTGCGGTCGGGCGGTCGCGGCGCTCGCCGGGTCGGTGTACGAGCCGCAGCTCAAGGCGGTCAACGAGGAGTGCGCGGCCACCGGGGCACCACCGGCGCGCAGCAGCCTCTACCCCGACAGCAGCGCCGCCGTGCTCGCTGCGGGGACCGGGCGGGCGGACGTGTTCATGGGGTCGTACTCGGAGGTCGTGCACTCGGCGCGGGAATCGGGGCGGTTGACCGTGCAGCCGTACCAGTTCGCGCGGTTGCCCGAGGCGATCGGGTTCCCGAAAGGCTCGCCGCACACCGAGAAAGTGCGCGCCGCGGTGAACAAGCTGATCGCGGACGGGCGGTACCGGGCCGTGCTCGACAAGTGGGGCATGGCCGACATCGCGATCCCCGAGTCCCGGCTCAACCCCGCCGTCGACCCGATGGGGGACCGATGACCACCGAGACCCGGCCACCCGCCGCGCCGCCGAGAGTCGACACCAGTAGACGAACCAGGGCGCCGCTGCACCTGGGCTGGTGGCTGGCCGCCGCCGTGATCGGGTTGACGTTGCTCAACATCGGCAGCGTGGTGGTGCGCAGCCCGAACCTGGACTGGTCCGTGGTCTGGGAGTACTTCCTGTCCACCGACGTGCTGGCCGGCCTCGCGCGCACGGTCGAGCTGACCGCCATCGCCATGGCGTGCGGCATCGTCGGCGGGGTGATCCTCGCGGTCATGCGGCTCTCGCCGGTGCCGGTGGTGTCGTGGGCGGCCAAGTCGTACGTGTGGTTCTTCCGCGGCACGCCCCTGCTCGTGCACATCCTGTTCTGGTACAACCTGGCCGCGCTCGTGCCCGCCATCGCGGTGGAGATCCCGTTCGGCCCGACCTTGTTCGAGGTCGACACCAACGACCTGATCACCCCGCTGCTCGCCGCCGTGATCGCGTTGGGGCTCAACGAGGCCGCGTACATGGCAGAGGTCGTGCGCGGCGGGCTGCTGTCGGTTGACCCCGGGCAGACGGAGGCCGCGAAGGCGCTCGGCATGACGCACCGGCAGACGCTGCGCCGGGTGGTGGTGCCGCAGGCGCTGCGGGTGGTCATCCCGCCCACCGGCAACCAGGTGATCAGCATGCTCAAGGCCTCCGCGCTGGTCAGCGTCACCTCGACGCCGGAGCTGCTGTACTCGGTGCAGGTCATCTACAACAACAACTTCAAGACGATCCCGCTGCTGGTGGTCGCCAGCGCCTGGTACCTGATCGTCACCAGCGTGCTCTACGTCGTGCAACACCACTTGGAACGCCGATTCTCGCGGGGGACCGGACGTGGGTGAGACCGTGCTGCGGCTGCGCGACGTGCACAAGAGCTACGGCAGGCACGAGGTCCTGCGCGGCATCGACCTCGACGTGGCCGAGGGTGAGGTGGTGTGCCTGCTGGGGCCGTCCGGGTCCGGCAAGAGCACGCTGCTGCGCACCATCAACCACCTCGAACCCCTCGACCGCGGCGCCGTGTTCCTCCGCGACGAGCTCATCGGCTACCGCGAGTCCGGCGGCCGCCTGGTCGAACTCGGCGACCGCGAACTGGCCAGGCAGCGCGCCCGGTTCGGCATGGTGTTCCAGGGCTTCAACCTGTTCCCGCACATGACGGTGCTGGAGAACGTGGTCGAGGCCCCGCTCCGGGTGAGGCGCGAGTCCCCGGCCGTCGCGCGCACCCGCGCCGTCGACCTGCTCACCTCCGTCGGCCTGGCCGACCGCGCCGACGCCTACCCCCGCCACCTCTCCGGCGGCCAACAACAACGCGTCGCCATCGCCCGCGCCCTGGCCATGTCCCCGGCCGTCCTGCTGTTCGACGAACCGACCTCCGCCCTCGACCCCGAACTCGTCGGCGAGGTCCTCGACGTCATGCGCCACCTCGCCGCGGGCGGCATGACCATGGTCGTCGTCACCCACGAGATCACCTTCGCCCGCGACGTCGCCGACCGCGCCGTCTTCCTCGACCACGGCACCATCATCGAACAAGGCCCCGCCGCCGACGTCTTGGAGCGGCCGCGGGAGCGGCGGACCAGGGAGTTCCTCACCCATGTCCGGTGAAGCCCCGTCAGGACGCGGTGTCGGGGGTGGTTTGGTCGGCGAGCAGGTCTCGGACGCGCAGGAGGCGGAGGGCGAGTTGGATTTCCAGGGCGCGGGCGGGCTTCTGCCAGTCCGGGCCGAGGAGGTCCTTCACGCGGTCGAGGCGGCGGGTGACGGTGTTGGTGTGGACGTGCAGGCGTTCGGCGGCGTAGGTGGGGCTGGCGCCCGCCTCGAAGTAGGCCTGGAGGGTGGGGACGAGGTCGGTGAAGCGGTCGCGGTCGTACTCCAGGACCGGGCCGACGACCTGGTCGATGAAACCGCCGACGTCCTGGTTGCTCGAGACCAGGGAACCGACGAAACCCAGCTCCCGCACCGAGGCCGCGCCGCCGGTCACGCCCAACGCCACCACCGCGTCCAGGCAGCGCACCGCCTCCTGGTAGCCCGGGTACACCGACTCGGGCCCGGTGAGCGGACCGGCCGCGCCGACCGACACCGGGGCGCCCAGCGCCTGCGCCATCGCCGAGGACACGTCCCTGGCCAGGGCGCCCGCCTCGCTGCCGGGCAGCAGCATGATCAGGTGGCTGTCGCGGAAGCTGCGCAGCCCGCCCATCCGCCGGGTGTAGCCCGCCGCCCACGCGTTGGCCCGGCAGTGCTGCGCCGGGTCCGGTTTGGCCACCACCATCAGGTACGGCCCGGCCAGGTCCAGCCCGATCCGCCTGGCCCGCTCGGCCAGCTGCCGGGGCAGCCGGTGCTCCTCGCGCAGCGCGTCGTCGAGCAGCCGGTCGCGCACCTCCCCGTCGAGCCCGGCGCCCACCTTGTCCTGCCGGATGAACAGCACCGCCATCCGCGCGAACAACCGCAGCCGCGACCGCCGCGCCGCCCCCAGCTCGTCCGGCACCCGCAGCACCAGCGCGCCCACGTAGTCCCGCCCCCGGCACAGCGGCGCCACCCAGCTGCCGTCGGCCGTGCGCACCGGTTCCCCGCTGACCATGTCCAGCGCGCACGCCAGCGCCCCCGAGTCGTCCTCCCGCTCGCCACCGGCCGAGACCAGCAGGTCGCCGCCGGAGTTGTAGACGCTCACCCGCCCGCCCAGCGCGTCCGCGGCGAACCCGGTCATCGCGGCCAGGTCCTCGTCGGCCAGCAGCATGTCCACCAGCCGCACCTGCAGGTCGCAGTACTCGCTGACCCCCTCGGCGGTCGTGTTGACCTGCCGCAGGCTCGCCTGCAGCTCCGCGGTCCGCGCCTGCGCGGCCAGCCGCTGCCGGGTGGTCTCCAGGTAGGCGCCCGCGAGCATGCCGAGCGACCCGATCAGCGACCGCTCGTCGGCGGTGAAGTGGTGCACCTTGCGGCTGGCGACGTAGAGCACCCCGCTCGGCGGCTGCCGGGTCGAGCCGTGCTCCAGCGGGACCGCGATCATCGCGTGCAGCCCCTCGACCCTGGCGACCTCGCCGAACGCCGCGGTCAGCCGGATCCGCTCGTCGGTCAGCAGGTCGTGCGTGGCGAACGGGGCGGTGGCGGGCTGACCGGCGGAGGTGACGCCGCCCTCGGCGGGCAGCCGCAGCCCGACGCCGAGCCCGGAGGTGTGCCCGTCCGCGGCCCGCACCTCGACGTGGTCGTCGTCGAGCAGGGCGATGTAGGCCATGTCCATGCTCAGCAGGTGCCGCGCGCGCCGGGCGACCGCGTGCAGCAGCCCGTCGACCGACTCGTAGGGCACCGACAGCTCCCTGGCCGCGTCGACCAGCGCCGACAGCCCCGCCTCCCGGCCCCGGCCGCGCTGGATCTCGGCGTGCACCCGCATCGCGCGCCACACCGCGGCCTTCATGTCGACCGCCGCGGTGCCGGTCACCGAATGCCCCCGGTCGTCGAGCAACTGCTCGAACACATCCGCGGGCGCGCCGCTGGCCAGCAATTCCAATAACTCGTCGATGCCACCGCTGTAGGCCAGCTGCGGGGACACAAAAGGGCCCATCATGAGGTCACCGCCCGCGTTCGAGTTCGTGGCGGTCACCCGTTTGAACTATTAACCCGTACGGATGGCCGCGTCGCTTGTCACCGGTGTTGTTCGCCGCATCCTCAGCCTATCGAAAATGTCCGTTGTGCGTTCGTCCGCCCGGTGTGGGAGACCGCACCCGGTGGGCGGGGGGCGCGAGAGCCGCCCACCCACCGGACATTTCGTTCCGCTGTGCGAATCACGGGGTTTTCTTGCGCAGGCCCTGTGCGGCGAGCGTGAGCACCGCGAAGCCCAGGATCACCCAGACGCCGGGGTAGAGGTCGCCCAGTTGGACGGCGGGCACGATCACCGCGGTCACCACCGCGAGGCCGAACGCGCCACCGACCTGCAGCGAGCTGTTGAGCAGACCGGCCGCCAAGCCCTGCTCCTCGTCGGAGACGCCGTTGGTGCCCGACACCATCAGCGCCGCCAGGCTCAGCGCGAAGCCGAAGCCCCAGATGACCGACACCGGCACCAGCACCGTCCACAGCGCGGGCTCCGGGCCGATGCGCAGCAGCAGCAGGTAGCACGGGATGAACGACACCAGGCCCACCACCAGGACCTTGTTCACCCCGAAGCGCTCCATCAGGTCGCCGAGCTTCGGGCCGATCACCACCACCATCAGACCGGCGGGCAGCAGCACGAACGACATGTGCCACGGCTCCCAGCCGTTGAGGTTCTGCAGGTACAGCGCCAGCACGAACTGGAAGGCCATCGCGCCGCCGTAGAGCAGGAAGGAGCTGACGTTGGCGGCGACGATGTTGCGGTCGCGGAAGATGCCCAGCCGGATCAGCGGGTCGGCGACCTTGCGCTCGATGAGCACGAAGGAGACCAGCAGCACCGCCGACAGCGCGAAACCGCCGATCGAGCGCCACGAGCCGAGGCCGACCTCCGGCGCCGAGACCACCGTGAACACCAGCAGCAGCATGCCGAGCAGCAGCGTCAGCGCGCCGCCGATGTCCAGCCGGGCCCGCTCGGTGCGCGGCGGGTCCTTGGGCAGGTACTTCAGCGCGCCCAGCATCAGCAGCACCGCGACCACCGCGGGCAGCACGAACGTGCTGCGCCAGTTCACCGCCGCGAGCAGGCCGCCGATGAGCAGGCCCGAGGAGTAGCCGGAGGCCTCGAAGACGTTGAAGATGCCGAACGCCTTGTTGCGCTCCGGCCCCTCGCGGAAGGTCGTGGCCAGCAGCGACATCGCCGCGGGCGCGGTGAAGCCCGCCGCGACGCCCTTGACGAACCGGGTCACGATGATCAGCAGCGCGTCGTCGGCGAACGCGCCGAGCAGCGAGATGACCGCGAACACGGCCATGCCGATCACGAACACCCGCTTGCGGCCGAACAGGTCGGCGCAGCGGCCGCCCAGCAGCAGGAACGCGCCGAAGGCCAGGATGTAGGCACCGGGCACCCACTGCGCGGTCGCGGCGCTCACGCCGAACGCGGCCTGGATTTCCGGAATGGCCACCGCGATCATCGAGTTCTCGAGGCCGTCGAGCATGATGGCGCCGCTGAATATGAACAGCAGGATCCACTGGCGCGCCTTCCAGCGCACCGGTCCGCCCTCTGCCGCGGCGCCCTCGGCCGCCTCGCCATCCCGTTTCTGTTCGTCGGGAGTCAAGCTGGTCGACATCTGATACCACCCTTCGAAGACCCCGGTCGGGACACGGCGAGGACCGCCCCCGAATCAGTTGTTGGTCCGGGACCGAGTTGAGTTCACTGGGGTGCCGGAATTGGACTCCGACGTTTGTCGGCATACCGCGAGCCGTGGCCCGGTCCACCGGCCGACCGGCGCGCGGGGTCGACCCGGCCCGCTCCCGTCCCCGCCGTCGCCGGTCGGGGTGGAGCGGGCAGTCGCCTCGGCGCGGCCCGCCTGCTGTCCTGGCCTTGCCCTAGCCGGGTAACCTGGAGCTGCGCGCTTTACCGGCGTCCGAGATAGTTGCACACGCGCTATGTTGCACGCAGCTGATGATGCCGTACGCAAGCAGTTGGTCGCAAGGAGGGATGGTCTTCGTGGAGATCGCCGACGAGCTCGCCGAGACCAGGGCCCAGGGCTGGCGGACCCTGGCGGCCCTGCACGCCCGCATCGAGGACGCGCTGGAACGGGCGCTGCAGCGCGCCCACGACCTGTCGGTCAGCGAGTACAGCCTGCTCGACGTGCTGTCCAGGCAGGACGAGTTCTCCGGCTGCTACCTGCGGATGACCCAGCTCTCCCGCGCGGTGGTGCTCAGCCAGTCGGCCACCACGCGGCTGGTCACCCGCCTGGAGCGGCGCGGGATGCTGCAGCGCTACCTGTGCCCCGACGACCGGCGGGGCATCTACACCGAGGTCACCCCCGAGGGCCGCGCGGTGCTCGAGCAGGCCCGCTCCACCCACGACGACTCGCTGGCCGAGGCGCTGCGGGCGGCCGCGGAGCTGCCGGAGTTGGCGCCGCTGGTCGACGCGCTCGCCGCGTTGCCCACCCTGCCCGCCAGGGTCCTGTAGGTCACTCCCGGTAACCCCGGACCCGAGGCGGGTCCGGGGCTCTCGCGCGCCCCGGGGCGGCGGGCGCGGCCACAACCTGCCGATGTGACAGATCCGGCGCCGGTTGCTGGGAGGCCGCCACCGGGCTGGGTAGCGTCGGTTGGCGTAACGGTGAGCGACACGCGCCGACGCCGAGGTCCGGCAGGGCGGTCGCCGTGCGATGCCGATCTGATCCCGACCGAGCACCGGGTCCCCTGGCGCCTCCACGCGCCCCGGGCCGCCCGGTGAGGCGAATGTGGAGACCCAGAATGCGCCTGACGCAGACCGTGGCAGCGGTGATGGACCGGTACGCCGACCGGCCCGCGGTGGGGGAGCGAGCCAGGGAGCTCACCCGCGACCCGGGCACCGGGCGGACCTCGCTGCGCCTGCTGGACCGGTACGAGACCACCACCTTCGCCCAGCTGTGGGCCAGGGTGCGCGCGGTCGCGACCGAGCTGAGGGTCCAGGACGCGCACGCGATGGCACCGGGGGAGCGGGTGGCCTTCCTCGGGTTCGCCGGCCGCGACTACACGACCCTGGACCTCGCTTGCGTCCTGCGCGGCGCGGTCACCGTCCCGTTGCAGACCAGCGCGCCGTTCGGCCAGTTGGCGGCGATCGTCGCCGAGACCGAGCCGACCGTGGTGGCGGCCAGCCTCGACCGGATCGACGTCGCCGTCGACCTGGTGCTCGGCGGCGCCTCGGTGCGACGGCTCGTGGTGTTCGACTACCTGCCCGAGGTCGACGACCAGCGCGAACGGGTCGAGGCCGCGGGCGCGCGCCTGGCCGACGCGGGCAGGGGAGTGGCCATCGAGCCCTTCGCCGACCTCGTCGCCCGCGGGTCGGACCTGCCGGAGGCACCGCACTTCGCCGCCGAGGACGGTGACGACCCGCTGACCATGCTCGTCTACACCTCCGGCAGCACCGGCACCCCCAAGGGCGCCATGTACACCGAGAAGCTGGTCGGCGCCATGTTCGGCGGCGGCGGGTGGGCCGCGCTGTTCTCCGAGATCCAGGCGGTCACCTTCCACTACATGCCGATGAGCCACGTCGCCGGGCACTCCTCGGTCAAGAACACGTTGGCGCGCGGCGGGATCAGCTACTTCATGGCTAGCGGCGACCTGTCGACCTTCCTCGACGACATCGCGCTGGCCAGGCCGACCGAGCTGTCGCTGGTGCCCCGGGTGTGCGAGATGCTCTACCAGTACCACCGCAGCGAGGTCGACCGGCGCGTCGTCGGCGGCGGTGATCGCGAGCAGGTCGAGGCGCTGGTCACCAAGGACATGCGCGACCGCGTGCTCGGCGGCCGGATCGCCTGGGCCAGTTGCGGTTCGGCGCCGCTGTCGGAGGAGCTGCGCGTCTTCATCGAGGGCCTGCTCGGCCTGGAGCTGCACATCCTCTACGGCGCGACGGAGATCGCGGGTGTCTCGGTCGACGGGAGGATGCTGCGCCCGCCGGTGCTCGACTACAAGATCGTCGACGTCCCGGAGCTGGGCTACTACCGCACCGACACCCCGCACCCGCGCGGCGAGCTGCTGATCAAGACCGACTCGGTGATCCCGGGCTACTACAAGCAACCCGAGGTCTCCGCCACCCTGTTCGACGAGGACGGCTACTACAAGACCGGGGACATCGTCGCCGAGGTCGAGCCCGACCGGCTCGCGATCCTGGACCGGCGCAACAGCGTGCTCAAGCTCTCCCAGGGCGAGTTCGTGGCGTTGCCCAGCCTGGAGGCCACCTTCGGCACCAGCCCGCTGGTGCGCCAGATCTTCGTCTACGGCAACAGCGCCCGCTCCTACCTGCTCGCCGTCGTCGTCCCCACCCCCGAGACGCTGGAGCGCTACGGCGCCGCCTCGATCGCGGTCAAGGAGCGGCTGAGCGAGTCCTTCCAGGCCGTGGCCAAGGAAGCGGGCCTCAACTCCTACGAGATCCCGCGCGAGTTCCTCGTCGAGACCGAGCCGTTCAGCCAGGCCAACGGCCTGCTCTCCGACCACCGCAAACTTCTGCGCCCGCAGCTGTTGGAGCACTACCGCGAGCGGCTCGAAGACCTCTACCGGAGCATCTCCGACCGCGAGTCCGAGGAGCTGCTCGACATCCGCCGCACCGGTGCCGAGCGGCCGGTGCTGGAGACCGTGCAGCGGGCCGCGCGCGCCCTGCTGTCCGGCTCCGAGGTCGACCCGGACTCGCACTTCCGCGACCTGGGCGGCGACTCGCTGTCCGCGGTGCCGTTCGCCACGCTGCTCAACGACATCTACGCCATCCAGGTCCCGATCGACGTCCTGGTCAGCCCGGCCACCGACCTGCGCCAACTGGCCGCCTACATCGAGGCGAAGCGCGAGTCCTCAGTGGACCGACCGACGTTCGCCGCGGTGCACGGCGACGCCACCGACGAGGTCCGCGCCAACGACCTGGCGCTCGACAAGTTCCTCGACGCCGACCTGATCACCGGGGCCCGCGCGCTGCCCAGGGCCGAGGCGGACCCGAGGGTCGTGCTGCTCACCGGTGCGAGCGGCTACCTCGGGCGCTTCCTCGCGCTGGAGTGGTTGCGGCGCCTGGCACCTGTCGGCGGCAAGCTCGTGTGCGTGGTGCGCGGCAAGGACTCCGCGGCGGCGCGAAAGCGTTTGCTGGCGGCGTTCGACACCGGCGACGACGAGTTGGTCGCCACCGTCGGCGCTCTGGAACCGCACCTGGAGGTCCTGGCAGGCGACATCGCCGAACCGCGGCTGGATCTGGACCAGCCGACCTGGGACCGGCTCGCCACCGAGGTCGACCACATCGTGCACGCTGGCGCCCACGTCAACCACGTGCTGCCCTACAACCACCTGTTCGAGGCCAACGTCGTCGGCACGGCCGAACTCGTGCGGCTGGGCATCACCACCAAGCTCAAGCAGTTCACCTACGTCTCCAGCGTCGCCGTCGCCACCTCCCGCGCCGGGGAACCCCTCGGCGAGGACCCGGACGTGCGCGACGCGCTGCCGACGCAACCGGTCCACGAGGGATATGCGGGCGGGTACTCGACCAGCAAGTGGGCCGGTGAGGTGTTGCTGCGCGACGCGCACGAGCTGTGCGGGCTGCCGGTCACCGTGTTCCGGTCGAACATGATCCTCGCCCACCGCCGCTACACCGGTCAGCTCAACGTGCCGGACGTGCTCACCCGGCTGCTGTTCAGCGTCCTGGCCACCGGCATCGCCCCGAAGTCGTTCTACGGCAACGATGGCGACGGCGGCTCGCACTACGACGGTCTCCCGGTCGACTTCACCGCCGCCTCGATCGTCGCACTAGGCCCGTCCGCCGATGCACGCGGCTACCGCACCTACAGCCTGGTCAACCCGCACGACGACGGCGTCTCCCTGGACACCGTCGTCGACTGGCTCACCGAGGCGGGACACCGGATCGAGCGGATCGCCGACCACGCCGACTGGGCCCGCCGCTTCGAGACCGCGCTGCGCGGCCTGCCCGAGGCCAGGCGGGCGCACTCGGCGCTGCCGCTCGTGCACCGCTTCGCCGACCCGGAGCCGGTCGTGCGCGGCTCGGCCATCCCGTCCGAGCGCTTCCGCGCCGCGGTGCTGGCCGGGGGCGTCGACCCCGGCGGCGACATCCCCCGGCTCACGCGCGACTACATCGCCAAGTACGCCGCCGATCTCCAGCGCCTGCTCTCCGCGTGAGCAGCGCGAGCCACCTGACCCGCCCAGGAGGAGAACGATGAACCAGCCGTCAGCGACCTTCGACGAGCGCTACCGCGTCGGGCGCAAGCTCGTCGACGAGCTCGGCCCGGAGGGCAACACCCAGCCGAGCACCTTCGAGCTGCTCGGCCTGGAGTGGGACGTGGTGCCCGGCTGCTACGCCCCGCACCCCGGCACCGGGACCGAGTACTACACGACCGCCATCCCGTACCCGCTCGGCGGCAGCTTCCTGGAGATCGGCTGCGGCGCGGGCGTCACCGCCGTCTGGGCCGCCCTGCACGGCTGCGCACACGTCACCGCCACCGACATCACCGACACCGCTGTCGCCAGCGCCGCGCTCAACGTCGAACGGCACGGGATCGCCGACCGCGCCCACGTGCGCAAGAGCGACGTGTTCGCCGACCTGGACCCGGATGCCAAGTACGACACGGTGTTCTGGAACTGCAGCGTGTTCGAGGCGCCGCGCGACTTCGAGTTCACCCAGGACTTCGAGTGGGCCATCTTCGACCCCGGCTACGCCGCGCTCGGCCGCTACCTCGCCGAGGTGCCCGACCGGCTGCTGCCCGGCGGCCGCGCGCTGGTCACCTTCAACACCCTGGGCGACTTCTCCCGGGTGGCCGGGTTGGCCGAGGACACGGGCGTTGCCCTGGCGCTGCTCGACAGCTCCAGCCGCGTGCTCGCCGGTGAGCAGGTCACCTACAAGGTCTTCGAGATCGTCCGCCGCTGACCGGCCGCGCGCCGCCCACGAGAGGGAGAGCAGTGTCCACACGGTTGTTCACGTCCGAGTCGGTCACCGAGGGCCACCCGGACAAGATCTGCGACGCGATCAGCGACTCGGTGCTCGACGCGCTGCTGGCCGAGGACCCGCGGTCGCGGGTGGCGGTGGAGACCCTGGTGACCACCGGCCAGGTGCACGTCGCCGGTGAGGTGACGACCGAGGCCTACGTCGACATCCCGAGCATCGTCCGGGAGGTGATCCTGCGCATCGGGTACGACTCGTCCGCCAAGGGGTTCGACGGGCACTCGTGTGGCGTGAACGTGGCCATCGGGTCGCAGTCCCCGGACATCGCGCAGGGCGTGGACACCGCGCACGAGACGCGGGTGGAGAACGCGCTCGACGAGATCGACCGCCAGGGCGCGGGTGACCAGGGCCTGATGTTCGGCTACGCGTGCACCGGCACGCCGGAGCTGATGCCGCTGCCGATCGCCTTGGCGCACCGGCTGTCCCGGCGGTTGACGCGGGTCCGCGCGGACGGCTCGGTGCCGTACCTGCGGCCGGACGGCAAGACCCAGGTCACCATCGAGTACGACGGCGACCGGGCGGTCCGATTGGACACGGTGGTCGTGTCGTCGCAGCACGCCGACGGAGTCGACCTGGAGCGGCTGCTCGGGGTCGACGTCCGGGACCGGGTCGTGCTGCCGGAACTGGCGGACCTCGACCTGGACACCGACTCGGTGCGGCTGCTGGTGAACCCGACCGGCCGGTTCGTCATCGGCGGTCCGATGGGTGACGCGGGGCTGACCGGCCGCAAGATCATTGTGGACACCTACGGCGGCATGGCCCGGCACGGCGGTGGGGCGTTCTCGGGCAAGGACCCGTCGAAGGTGGACCGCTCGGCTGCCTACGCCATGCGGTGGGTGGCGAAGAACGCGGTGGCGGCGGGGTTGGCGGACCGGATCGAGGTGCAGGTCGCCTACGCGATCGGCAAGGCCGCCCCAGTTGGTCTGTTCGTGGAGACCTTCGGCACGGAGAAGGTCGACCCGGCGCGGATCCAGGCCGCGGTGCGCGAGGTGTTCGACCTGCGCCCGGCGGCGATCATCCGCGACCTGGACCTGCTGCGCCCGATCTACGCGCAGACCGCCGCGTACGGCCACTTCGGCCGCCCGGAGCTGGACCTGCCCTGGGAGCGCACGGATCGCGCCGACGCCCTCAAGCAGGCCGCCACCGACTGAGAGCAGGGCGGGCCACCCGCGGGTGGCCCGCCCGCGGCCTCAGCTGGGGTGGTCGCTGAGGATGGCCTCGCCCTTGGTCAGCCAGGACACGCCGAACGCGACGATCGCGATCGACTCCAGCCACAGCGCGGGCCGCGTGCTCGCGGTGGCCGCGTCGAAGAGCCAGATGCTCGCCGCGAGCGAACCCAGGCACACCAGCATGACCACCCCGCAGGCCAGGTACACCCGGTTGCGGGCCCGCTTGGCCGGGGTGGGCGTCGGGTCGTCGGAGCGGCGGAACAGCACCAGGCTGAAGTACGCCAGCGACAGGAAGAACACCACCGAGCTGACCAGGTGCAGCAGGCTCACGAACCCGTCGCCGCCCATCGGGTGCGCCGGGGCGGTCGGGAAGATCGCGATACCCACCGCGGCCGCCGCGGCGACGTTCGACACGATGTTGTCGATCGGCTCGTAACCCCGGTAGGAGAACAGGAACACGCCGACCGCGCACATCGCGCCGACCATCAGGTCGCGCACCTCGCTGTAGTAGTAGCCGCTGATCGACACTCGCATCCCGTCGCCGAGGACGAGGTTGCCGACGATCAGCACGACGGGCAGCCCGAGCCCGATCACCCCGATCGCGCGGCGCAGGAACAGGTACGAGTGCACCAGGGACTGGTGCGGGGAACTCCGGTGGGTGGGTGTCGCGACCATGGCCGCCTCCGGGGGGAGTGTTTCGCGCTGGTTGACGAAAAGATAACTCCCCGGTCCGGTTTTCACCCCGACAGTGCCCGCAGAACCGCCCTTTCGGCCCTGCTCGGCGCCGTCCCGAGCAGCTCCGGGTGCCCCGGCAGCGGCGGGTGCGGTCGCGGCGGCGCGCACAGGAAGTCCGGGTGCGGGTACAGGACCGTGCCCAGCGTGGTGACCGCGCGGCCCAGTGTGGCGCGCCATTCCCGGATCAGCCTCGGCATCCCGGGATTCTGGCGCGCGCACCCGGCTCCGCGCGCCCCTTCTCGAATCGTGGACGGTTGACCCGGCCCCGGAACGGGTACCTCGCAGGCAGCCCCCTGATCCCCGAGGAACACCAAACACGAGCCCGCCGACGGCGGGTGGATGGGAGGTCGATCATGGGATCTCTGCGCAAGAGCGTCGGTGTCGCCGCGATCGCGGCGGCGATGAGCACCGCGGGTCTGGTGGCGATGGCCCCGCAGGCGGCGGCATCACCCGCCCCGTGCGGTCCCGCCGCGCGGGCGTGCGTCGCGTTGGGCGCCAACGCCGCGTGGCTGATGAACGGCGGGGCCGTGACCTACGGGTCGGTCCCCATCACCAGCGGCAAACCCGGCTACCGCACGCCGAAGGGCAGCTTCAAGGTCACCTACAAGGACATCGACCACTGGAGCCACTCCTTCGACGGCCCGATGCCGTTCTCGGTCTTCTTCACCACGACCGGGGTGGCATTCCACGAGGGCAGCCTGTCGCAGCTCTCGCACGGCTGCATCCACCTGTCGCCGGAGGCAGCCCGGGTGTTCTACGACAACCTCGCCCCGGGGGACGTGGTCGAGGTGGTCGCCTAGGTGTTCGCGTCGGCGGGCCCGGGAGATCCCGGGCCCGCCTTCGTCCGTTGTTGCGGTGCTGGTCGACGCGGGTTCACCCGGGTCTGCGACGGTGCGTCGATCGGTGTCGGCGCGGCACCAGTGGGGAAGAAGTCGCAGATGGGTCGTGTGGTGGCGCTCGCCGTGCTGCTGCTGGTCGGGTCGTCGGGCACCGCGTGGGCCGACTCGTCGCAGGTCGCTGTGCCGCAGACCGCCGTATCACAGAACGCCGTATCAGAGAGCGCTGTGTCGCAGGCAGGCCTGTCGCAGACGATCTCGGTGCAGGTGGTGGACGGTGACCTGCTGCTGTCGGTCGAGCGCGGCCCGGTGGCACTGCCCGAGCCCCACTTCGCCGGATCCTGGTACACCACCGCGGGGACGCTGCCCGGGTTGACGGTGGTCGACACCAGGGCGGCCGACCCGGGGTGGAGCCTGTCCGGCCAGTTCGACGACGAGTCCGGCGGGACGCCGCTGTCGTGGACGCCCGCGGTGGTCGACCAGTCCGCGGTGCAGGTGCTGACCCTGGGGAAGTCGACCATCGGCATGCGCGGCAGCGGCCTGCTGGCCGCCGCCGACCCGGCCGCCGGGCGGGGCACGGCCCGGCTGACCGCGGGCTACCGGCTGCTGCTCCCGGCCGCGGCCGGGTACGAGGCCACCTTGACCTTGACCGTCATCTAGTCCGTTCGTCCATCTGGTCCGTTCGTCGTTCACCCACGGGCGCACCACCGTTCACGCACGTGTGCGAGGTTGCCGCGTCGACGTGAACCTGGGGAGTGTTGCTGTGCGGAGAGCGTTCTCAGTCGTCTGCGTCGTCCTCGTGGGGCTGCTGGTGGGCGCGCCCACCGGGACCGCGCAGGCGGAGCGGCTGGTGGGGGTGGGCACGACGACGATGACCACCCTCGTCGAGCAGTGGCGGGTCGGGGTGCCGTCGCTCGCGTACTCCGGGATCGGCGCCGCGGCCGGGCTGGCCGAGTTCGACGCGGGTCGGGCCGACTTCGCCCTGTCGGAGTCCACCGCAGCCCAGGCGGGTGTGCCCACGACGCGACCGCTGCGCTACGTCCCGATCGCCGCGCAGGGCATCAGCGTCGTCTACAACGTGAGCGTCCGCGGTGTCCGGGTCCAGGGCATCCGGCTGTCCACCGCCACCACCGCGAAGATCTTCACCGGCGCGGTGACCAGGTGGGACGACCCGGCGATCGTGGCGGAGAACAGTGACATCACGCTGCCGCCGCTGCCCATCCGGCCGGTGGTCCGGGCCGAGGCCACCTCGACGACCGCGCGGTTCACCGACTGGCTGGACTCGACCCAACCCGCGCTGTGGCAGACCGCCTGCCCCGGCTGCGGGGCGACGAGCACCTACCCGAGCCTGCCGGGGATCACCGCCGTGCCGGGCGCGATCGGGGTCGGGAACTACGCGCGCCAGACCAACGGGTCCATCGGCTACCTCGAACGTTCCTACGGCCAGGCCCTGAACCTGCCGCAGGCGACCCTGCGGAGCGGCGCGGGCGTCTACGTGGCACCGACAACCGACACCGTCCAGGTCGGACTCGGCCAGGCGCGGCAGCTCGCCGACGGGTCCATCGACTACCGGCCGGTCCACACCGGACCGACCTTCGGCGCCTACCCGCTCGTCATGCACGTCTACCTGGTTGTTCCCGCCACTGTGGGCAGTGAGATCCAGCGGTTCGCCAGGTACGCGCTGTGCGAGGGGCAGGCTGGTGGCCTCGCCCTGGGAATGACGCCGCTGCCGCAGGCCCGGGTGTCGGCGAGTGCCGCCGCGCTCGGCATCTCCTGCGGTCCGGCCCGGCCGACGCAGACACTGGGGACGGAGGTCGAGGCGGGGGAGTTGCTGATGTCGGTCGAGGCGGGCGGCGTCGCGCTCCCGTCCCCGGTGATGTCCCCGGACGGTTCGATCCTCACCACCTCGGGTCGGTTGCGCACCATCACGATCACCGACACCCGGGCAGGCGACCCCGGGTGGTCGCTGTCCGGGCAGCTCACCGACTTCACCAGCCCGTCGGGCACCATCGCCCGGTCCAACGCCGCGTGGACGCCGATGGTCCTCGAACAGGCCCCGGGGCAGGTGATCACGCCCGGCGCGGTCACCGACCTGTCGACCGCGCGCGTCCTGGCTGTCGCGGCCAGGGGAGCGGGCACCGCGAAGCTGACCGCGCGGCTCGACCTGTGGGTGCCCACCAGCACCTATGCGGGCGACTACACCGCTGTGCTCACCCTCACCGCGATCTGACCCGGCCGTCGACCAGTTCGACGACCTGGTCCACGCCCGCCAGGTGGGTGCGGTCGTGGGTGACGAGCACGGTCGCGGTGCCGTGCTCGCGGGTCTTGGCGGTGATGAGGTCGATGATGGCGGCGCCCCTGGCGTGGTCCAGCGCGCTGGTCGGCTCGTCGACCAGGAGGACCTGGGGGCGGTTGACCAGGGCGCGGGCGATGTTCACGCGTTGGCGTTGGCCGCCGGAGAGCTGGTGCGGGCGGCGGTGGGCCAGGTCCTCGAGGCCCACCTCGGCGAGCAGGGCCGCGTCGCCGCGCCGACCGTCCAAGTGGGACATGACGCGGAGTTGCTCGGCGGCGGTGAGCGCGGGCAGCAGGTTCGGTTGCTGGAACACGATCCCGATCGAGCGCCTGCGCAGGGCCGTGAGCGCCGATCGGCCACGGCCGTCGACGCGGTCGCCGCCGATGACGACCCGCCCCGAGTCCGGCCGGACCAGGGTGGCGGCGACGGCGAGCAGGCTCGACTTGCCCGAACCGGACGGGCCGACCACGGCGGTCACGGTGCCCGCGGGGACGTGCAGGTCCACCGCGTCCAGGGCGGTGAGCCGCCGGTCGCCGTCGGGGTAGGTGAGGGTGATGGCGTCCAGGGTGAGGCTCATCGGGCACTTCCCAGCGCGGTCAGGGGGTCCACCGAGGTGACCCGGCGGATGGCGAGCGCGGCGCCCGCGAGCCCGAGGCCGACGAGCACGGCGGCGGGACCGGCGAGCGTGGCGGGGTCGAGCACGAACGGCACCGCGTCCCCGAGCAGCGCGCCGACCGCCGCGGCGATGCCCGTGCCGATCGCGGTTCCCAGGACGAGGAGTACCGCCGCCTGGCCGAGTGCGTCGCGCAGCAGGTACGCAGTGGACGCGCCGAGTGCCTTGAGCACCGCGGTGTCCGGTGAGCGCTGGATGGTCCAGACCGTGAAGAACGCGCCCACCACCAGCGCCGAGATCGCGAACAGGAACCCGCGCATCAACACGAGCGACCCGTTCTCCGCCGCGAACGACCCGATCCGGCCTACGGCGTCGTCGATGCCCTCGGTCGCCGTCCCGATCCGCTGGTCCGCCGCCGCGATGTCGCAGTCCGATGTGGACAGGACGAGGACCGAGAACCCGCTGCCCGGCTCCACCGGCACCCACACGACCGGCGCGTGGCTGAAGTACTGGGTGTCGTTCGCCACCCGCGCCACGGACGTCCTGTCACCCAAGGTGATCCGCTCCCCGTCCCGAACCCCCAACTCCTGCGCGACCGCCGCCGCCACCACCGCACTCCCCGGCTCGACGTCCCGCAACCCCGACCCGACCGGCACGGCGAACACCGCGACCGCCGCACTCCGCCCACTCGCCACCGCTCGCCCCATCTCCACCCGCAACGGCTCCACCCACCGCACCCCGGCCGTCCCGGCCCACGCCCGCGCGCTCGCCTCGTCCACCCCGGTCCCCCCGAACCCCGCGTCCGGCCCGGCGAACACCACGTGGTCCCCGGGCAACCCCAGGACCGCCGACGTGTTCCGCCCGGCCAACCCCGCCGTCAACCCCGACAACAACCCCACCAACACGGTTATCAACCCCACCACCCCCACCAACAACCCGAACCGCCCCCGCGCGAACCACAACTCCCGCCACGCCACGAACACCGGCCATCTCCTCCACCTCGGTCGCGTTCGCCACCACGGGCCCGGTGTGGTGACGTCGTCAGCCTGCCGCCGGGGGCGTGCCGCGGCATCGGTCCGGTGATCGCCTCCCGGTGGCCGTCCGGTGCCGTCCCGGCTCAACCTTTTGATTGATGCCGCCGCACGGCCGCGCGGCTACGCTGGCGGCATCGTGACCTCAGTGGACTCCCGGGCATCGGCCCGCCTGCTCACCGCGGGACCCGACGTGCTGGGTGTGGCCCTCGCCGGGCTCGCCGCGGCGCGGGACCCGCGTCCGCTCGTCCTGGTGCTCGCCGCCGGGCTGGTCGGGTGTCTGGTTCTGCGGCCGCGGTGGGTGTTGGGGTTGGTGGGGATCCTGTGGGTGACGCTGCTGGTCGTGACGCCGGGGGCGGTGTGGTTCGCCTTTCCCTTCTACTTCCTGCTGCTGCGCGCGCTGCCGATCCGGGTCGCCGCGGGGGCCGTCGCGGTGACCGGGGTTGTGGCCGTGGCGGGGTTCGGGTGGCACCAGCACGTGCTGTCTATAGGTACTGTCATCGGCCCGCTGCTCGGTGGGGCGGTCGCGGTGGCCGTTGTCGTTGTCTATCGCGAGAGCGAACGGCGCCGCGAGTTGACCGTGGAGCTCGCTGCCGCTGAGCGTGCCGCTGGGGTCTTGGCCGAACGCGAGCGATTGGCCAGGGAGGTGCACGACACGCTGGCGCAGAGCCTGTCCAGCATCCACCTCCTGCTCAGCGCCGCCCAACGGGGCGACACCGCCCGGCACGTCGACGCCGCCAAGGCCGCCGCGGCGGACGCACTGGCCGAGGCGAGGCGGTTCGTCCGCGATCAGAACCCGCCCACACTCGACGGCGGCTCCCTCCCCGACGCACTACGCCAAGCCTGCGCCGCGACCACCACGGCGTCCGGCCTCGCCGTGCACTGCCACGTCACCGGCACCGAGGTAGACCTACCCGCCACCCACCAACTCGCCATCCTCCGCGTAGCCCAATCCGCCCTCGGCAACGTCATCAACCACGCCAACGCCACCGAGGTCCAGGTCACCCTCAGCTACCTCGACACCGAGGTGACCCTCGACGTGGTCGACAACGGCCGGGGAATCCCCACCACCACACCCCCGACCCCCAACCGCGGCTACGGCATCGCCACCATGCGAGCCAGAGCCCGCGCCCTGGCGGGCGACCTCGTCATCGAGTCCGACCCCGGCCAGGGCACCGCCATCGCCATCACGCTGCCGGTGCCCGCGTGATCCGGGTCCTCGTCGCCGATGACCACCCCGTCGTCCGCTCGGGCCTGCGGGCCGTGGTGCACGGTGAGCCGGACCTCGTGGTCACCGTCGAGGTCGCGACTGCCGAGGAGGCTGTGCGGCAGGCGGGGTCGGTCGACGTGGTGCTGATGGACCTGCGGTTCGGCGACGGCATGTCCGGGGCCCAGGCCACCGCCGCCATCACCTCCGCGCCCGCTGGTCCCAGGGTCCTGGTGCTCACCACCTACGACACCGACGCCGACATCCTCGCCGCCATCGAGGCCGGGGCGACCGGGTACCTGCTCAAGGACGCCCCGCCCGAGGACCTCGCCGCCGCCATCCGGGCGGCCGCCCAGGGCCGGTCCGCGCTGGCCCCCGCGGTCGCGGCCCGGCTGATGGACCGGGTGCGCGACCCGGGCACCACGCTGTCCGCGCGGGAGACTGAAGTTCTGGGTCTGGTCGCCGATGGACTGTCCAACCTGGCGATCAGCAGACGGCTGCACCTGAGCCAGGCCACGGTGAAATCGCACCTGGTGCACGTCTACGCCAAGCTCGGCGTCGACTCCCGCACCGCCGCCGTGGCCGTGGCCACCTCGCGCGGGCTCATCCGGCGTCACCCGGTATGACCTGAAATCCCCGGCGCAAAGCCTCAGGGGGCACCGGTGGCCGCCGATGAAGCCGTCGACACCGGACCTGGAAGCGTGGTGGAGTGTGGAAGACTTCGATGATGTGGTCCAGGAATTCCTGGTCGAGTCCTACGAGAACCTCGACCAGTTGGACCAAGACCTCGTCGCGCTCGAGCGCGACCCAACGGCCCGTGACCGACTCGCGAGTGTTTTCCGCACCATTCACACCATCAAGGGCACCAGCGGGTTCCTCGCGTTCGCGAAGCTGGAGCAGGTGACGCACGCTGGTGAGTCGCTGCTGGCCCGGCTGCGTGATGGCGCGCAGACCCTCGACCGCCGGGGGGCCGACGTCCTCCTGCGCGTCGTCGACGTCGTCCGCGCCCTGCTGGCGCAGATCGAGCGCGACGGCCAAGAGGGCGACATGGAGCTCGAGGACGTGATCGCGGAGGTCGAGGCGTGCATCGCCGGTGCCCCCGCGCCCGCTGCCGCCGCCAAGCCGACCCAGGAGCCGGTCGCCGAGACCGACGCCGAGGTCGCGCCCAAGGCCGACGCCGAGCCTGCGCAGGCCCCGGTCGCCGAGGCCGCCCCCGCGCAGCCGGAGACCCCCGAGGCCGCCACCCCGGCGCCCGCGGAGGAAGCCGCCGCCAGCCGCAGGGGTGTCGCCGACACCTCCGTGCGCGTCGACGTCGACCTGCTCGACAAGCTGATGCGCCTGGTCGGCGAGCTCGTGCTGACCCGCAACCAGATGGTGCGGGCCACCGAGCACGCCGGTGACCACACGATGAGCCGGGCCGCCCAGCGGCTCAACCTCATCACCAGCGAGCTGCAGGAAGGGGTCATGAAGACCCGCATGCAGCCCATCAGCCACCTGTGGTCGAAGCTGCCCCGGGTCGTCCGCGACCTGAGCAACTCCGTCGGCCGCCAGGTGCGCCTGGAGCTCGAGGGCGCCGAGACCGAGCTGGACCGCAGCCTCCTGGAGGCCGTCAAGGACCCGCTGACCCACCTCGTGCGCAACGCCGTCGACCACGGCCTGGAGTCCCCCGCGGACCGGGTCAAGGCGGGCAAGAGCCCCGAGGGCACGCTGACCCTGCGCGCCTACCACGAGCACGGCCACGTCGTGGTCGAGGTCGCCGACGACGGCAAGGGCGTCGACCCGAAGCTCATCGGCGCCACCGCGGTCAAGCGCGGTCTGCTCACCGCCGAGCAGGTCGCGGCCATGGACACCGACGAGGTGCTCCGCCTGGTGTTCCGGGCGGGCTTCTCCACCGCCGCCAAGGTCAGCAACGTCTCCGGCCGCGGCGTCGGCATGGACGTCGTGCGCACCAACCTGGAGGCCATCGGCGGCGCGGTCGACCTGCGCTCGGTGGTCGGCAAGGGCACCACCTGGCGCCTGACCATCCCGCTCACCCTGGCCATCGTGCAGGCGCTGATCGTGGAGAGCGACAACGAGCGCTACGTGCTGCCGCAGATGTCGGTCCGCGAGCTCGTCTCGGTCGAGGGCCAGACCTCCGCGCGCATCGAGTACGTCTCCGGAGCCCCGGTCTGCCGCCTGCGCGGCAAGCTGCTGCCGCTGGTCCGGCTCACCGAGGCGCTCGGCGGCAAGGCCGCGCGCCCCGAGGAGAACGGCGAGGCCATCTACATCGCGGTGCTCAACGGCGAGGGCCACGAGTTCGGCCTGGTCGTCGACCGGGTGCTCACCACCGAGGAGGTCGTGGTCAAGCCGCTGGCCAGCCACCTCAAGGACGTCGGCTGCTACGCCGGGGCCACCATCCTCGGCGACGGCAGGGTCTCGCTGATCCTCGACGTGCTGGCGCTGGCCCGCAACGCCCACCTCGGCAACGCCGAGCGGGCCGCCGCTGCCGCCGCCGCGATGGCCGAGGTCAAGCCGGAGACCCGCGACCGGCTGCTGGTCACCAGGGTCAGCGACCGCCGCGTCGCGATCCCGCTGAGCATGGTCACCCGGCTCGAGGAGTTCCCGGTGCAGGCCGTGGAGCGCGTCGGCAGCCGCGAGGTCGTCCAGTACCGGGGCCAGATCCTGCCGGTGCTGCGCCTCTCGGGCCTGCTCGGCTCGTGGTCGGAGGACGTCTCCGACACCGTGCCCGCGGTCGTGTACTCCTCGGGCGGCCACTCGGTGGCCCTCGCGGTGGACGGGATCCTCGACATCGTCGACGACACCGCCCCGCACGGCCCGTCCGACGGTGACGGCCTCTCCGGCTCCACCGTGATCGACGACAAGGTCACCGAGCTGCTGGACATGCGTCGGGCCATCATGGCCGCCGACCCGGACTTCCAGCTGCCCGAGTTCGTGACCCGTGACTACGTGGAGGCGTCGTGAGTTCCGTCCGGTACGCCACCTTCGAGGTGGCAGGCCAGCTCTTCGGCCTGGAGGTCAGCGAGGTCCAGGAGGTGCTCGCGTTCTCCGAGTACACCCCGGTACCGCTCGCCCCCGGTCACGTCGGCGGTCTGTTCAACCTGCGCGGCCAGGTCATCGCGGCGCTGGACCTGCGGGTCCGCCTCGGTGAGCCCGCCCAGGAGCGCACCGGCCCGGCGATGAACGTCATCGTCCGCACCGACGAGGAGTCGGTCAGCCTGCTGGTCGACCGCATCGGCGACGTGGTCGAGCTGGAGCCCACCGCGGCCGAGCCGATCCCGGACACCCTGTCCGGCCCGGCCCGCGAGCTGATCACCGCGGCGTTCCCGCTGGCCGACCGGCTGATGCTGGCGCTCGACGCCAGGGCTGCCGTCCGCGGCAGCGAGGCCGCCTGACAGGCACACCCCCCGGAGGCTCCGGGGCCCACGGGCCCCGGAGCCTCCGCTCAGGCGGCAGGTCCGCCTCCCCTTCTTCCTCCCACTCCACAGCTCAGCCGCGGTCGACCGCGGCACCAGGGAAGGGCTCACGCAGATGGCTGACTCGACCACCACGGCCGAATCCGGCGCTCGCCGCGGCGGTGTCGGCAGGTACCTCGCCGACCGCTCGCTCGCCACCAAGATCTTCGCCGCCATCGCGCTGCCCGCCGTGGTCGCCATCGGCGTCGGGGTCCAGGGCATCGTCGCCACCGACAGCGGCGCCGACACCTCGGCCAGGTTGGGCAAGAACGCCGCCGCCGTCGGCGCCATCAGCAACTTCAACGGTGCCGCGATCACCGCCATCCAGCACCTGCTGAGCTCCTTCATCAGCACCGACGCCCTGCGGGTGCAGAAGGAGGTCAGCGACACCACCGCGGCCATCGGCGTGCTCGACGGCGCGCTGCAGAAGTTCCAGCAGGGCATCGAGGCCGACCCCGAGTACAGCGCGGTGCCGCTGGCGACGGTCAAGCGCGCCATCAACAACCTCGACCGGGTCGCCTCGGTCGTCGAGGAGCAGGTCTTCCCGGCCGCCCTCGCCGGTCAGTCCCAGGTCGCCCTGGCCCGCTACAACAACCAGGCCGGTCCCGCGCTCGACGACCTCGGCAACGACCTCGTCGAGATGCAGAAGGTCGAGCTGGCCGCGGTCGGCACCGAGGTCGCCGACGCCGCCACCGCGAGCGACACCGCCCGCTACACCACGCTGGTGCTGCTCGGCGCGGGCCTGCTGCTGGCGCTGCTGGTCGGCTGGCTGATCATCCGCGGCATCACCCGCTCGGTGCGCGGGGTATCCAGCGTGCTGGAGTCGGTCGCGCACGGCGACCTCACCCGCAAGGTCGACGTCCGCTCCAGCGACGAGGTCGGCGTCATGGCCGCCGCGCTCAACACCGCCACCGCGAGCATGCACGACACCGTCACCGCCATCACCGACGGCATCCAGTCCCTCGAGGGCGCCACCCAGGACATGGCCACCATCGCGGGCCGGGTCAGCGACAGCACCGGCGAGACCTCGGCCCAGGCCGGTGTCGTCTCCGCCGCCGCCGAGCAGGTCGCGCTCAACGTGCAGACCGTGGCCACCGGCGCGGACGAGATGTCGGCCTCGATCAAGGAGATCGCGCAGTCGGCCAACGAGGCCGCCGGTGTCGCCGGTCAGGCCGTGTCGGTCGCCGCCGCGACCAACAGCACGGTCGCCAAGCTGGGCGAGTCGTCGATGGAGATCGGCAACGTCGTCAAGGTCATCACCTCGATCGCGGAGCAGACCAACCTGCTCGCCCTCAACGCCACCATCGAGGCCGCCCGGGCGGGTGACGCGGGCAAGGGCTTCGCCGTGGTCGCCAACGAGGTCAAGGAGCTCGCGCAGGAGACCGCCAAGGCGACCGAGGACATCTCGCGCCGGGTGGAGATGATCCAGGCCGACACGTCCAACGCGGTCAACGCGATCGACGAGATCTCCGAGATCATCGGTCGGATCAACGACTTCCAGCTGACCATCGCCTCGGCGGTGGAGGAGCAGACCGCGACCACGACCGAGATGAACCGCAACGTCGGCGAGGCCGCCGCGGGTGTCTCCGAGATCGCCGCCAACATCGCCGGTGTCGCCGACGGCGCCACCACCGCGACCAACAGCATCAGCGAGTCCAACCAGGCGATGCAGGCCCTGACCAGGCTCTCCGCCCAGCTGCAGGACCAGGTCAACCGTTTCACGACCTGACCGGGTCGCGATCACCGGTGCGTCACCGGGTGCTCGCCTCCCCGCTCGACCAGGCGGCGCCGTCCCTCACCCCCCAGGGACGGCGCCGTCGCTGTGTGTAATGGTTCACCCGATTTGGTGCTGTTTCCGTAATCGAGGGTGCATACTCACTCGGGTGTACAGCCTCGTCAGCGCCCCCGTGTTGGGCTTCGACCTCACCCGGATGGTTGGCGGCCCAGCGACGGCGGAGATCCTGCTGACGCTGCTGAGCCGCACGACCGCCGACGTGGAGGCCATCGCCGAGCGCGCCGCGCCCCCGTCCCCCGCGCTCAGCCTCGCCCGCTCGCACGCGCTCGCCGCGGCCAGCGAACTGCCCAGCGTGCGCGACCTTTCCGGCCCGTCCGCGGTCACCCTGCTGCAACACGCCCCGATCGGGTCGCTGGCCGGGCTGCTGCACTGCGTGCGCACCGACGTCCTGGTGCCCGACCGCGACACCTTCCCGCCCGGCACCGCGCCCGAGCCCCCCGACGGCGCGATCGCCCTGGTCACCGACGCGGTCTGCGCGACCTACCTGCGCCAGCACCTCACCGACGTCGACCGCAGGGTGCTCGGCGCCGCCTGGGTCGCGGCCACCCGCGACCTGCCGGAGGCCAGTCCCCACCTCGGCCCCACCCACGACCTGGTGCACCGGCTGCTGGCGCGCATCCGCGCCGCGCACCCCGCCGAGGTCAGGGCCCTGGCCGTCTCGGCGGACCGGATGCGCGCCGAGCAGCAGGACTGGTCGGCCGCCATGCACTCCTCGGCCTGGGCCGTGCACGTCGCGGGCCGCATCCGTGAAGCCGCGGCGGCGCAACTGCTGCTGGTCCGCGCGGTCGACCTGGCCGGGGTCACCCTCGACGACCGGGCCAGCGGCGTGTGGAACGTGCTCAGCGGCGCCGTGCAGGCGCTGATGGTGCGCGACCTCGTGGACTCGGCCTCCGCGCAAGAACTCCTGGTCCCCTGCCTCGCGGCTTTTGGCCCCGACTGGCTTGTGCAGGCCGACTAAGCACATAACTCCAGGTGACCCGATCGGCTGAACCGTCCACTCAGGATCAGCCGGTCGGGTCATCCGGCTGTGGTGGCGCGACAACTCAACAGCGCGGATTTACTGTGATTGGCGTGAGAACTCGGCCGGGGCGACCGCTCAGGACCGGGCGGGTGCGGCCGATGCCACGGTTGTCGCGGAGGCCGGGTGCCTCCGCCGCCGACCCTGGAGGCCCACGTGATCTCAGTACTGGTGGTGGACGACTCGGTGGTGATTCGCCGACTCGTCACCGACGTGCTGTCCGCGGACCCGAAGGTGCGAGTCGTGGGGACCGCGCCGAACGGGCAGATCGCGCTGGCCAAGATCGCCCAGCTCAAGCCGGACGTGGTGACCCTGGACGTGGAGATGCCCGTCCTCAACGGGGTCGAGACCGTCCGCGAGCTGCGCAAGACCAACCCCACCCTGCCGGTCATCATGTTCTCCACGATGACCAGCGACGGCGCCGAGGCGACTGTGGCCGCGCTGGCCGCGGGCGCGACCGACTACGTCACCAAGCCCGCGAACGCCGGTAGCGTCAACAAGGCGGTCACCGAGGTGCGCGAGCAGCTGCTGCCGCGCATCCACGCGCTGTGCGGCAAGCCCGCCTACGTCGCGCAGCCGCTGCGCCCGACGACCGCGGTCAAGCGCCCGCCCGCGAACACCGGTCCGCGCAAGCCCGTCCAGGCCGTCCTCATCGGATCGTCCACCGGCGGCCCCGAGGCGCTGCGCACCGTCCTCACCAGACTTCCCGGCACGCTGCCGGTCCCGGTGCTCGTCGCCCAGCACATGCCCCCCGTCTTCACCACCATGCTCGCCCGCCGCATCGACCAGGAGGCCGCGTTGCACGTGGTCGAGGCGCGCGACGGCGAGCCGCTGCTGCCCGGCACCGTCTACATCGCACCGGGCGGGCGGCACATGGAAGCCGCGAAGACCCCCGGTGGCGCCAAGGTCCGGTTGCACGACGGGCCGATGGAGAACCACTGCCGACCCGCCGTCGACGTGCTGTTCCGCTCTTGCGCGCGCGTCTACGGCTCAGCCTCCCTGGCCGTCATGCTCACCGGCATGGGTCAGGACGGAAAGCGCGGTACCGAGGAGCTCGTGGCCCTCGGTGCCGGAGTACTGGCCCAGGACCAGGCCACCTCGGTGGTCTGGGGCATGCCTGGGGCCGTTGTCAGCGCGGGCTTGGCCGACGCGGTACTGCCGCTCGGCCTCATCGCGGAGAACATCGTCGCCCGCTTGCCCGCATCGGCGGCGGCTACAGGAAGGGAGGTGGCGCGGTGGAAATGACCCCGGCGCTGTTCGGCTTCGTGGCCGATCTCGTCTACCGAGAAGCCGGCATGGTCCTGCGCCCCGGTAAGGAATACCTGGTCGAGTCCAGGCTCAAGCCGGTGGCCAAGGCCACCGGGCACGACACGGTCGGCTCCCTGGCCAACGCACTGCGCACCTCGAACGCCGCGCTGCGCACCCAGGTCGTCGAGGCGCTCACGATCAACGAGACCTCCTGGTTCCGCGACCGCGAGCCCTTCACCGCGCTGACCGACACGATCCTGCCCGACGTGCTCGCCAAGTCCACCCGCCCGGTGCGGATCTGGTCGGCGGCGTGCTCGAGCGGCCAGGAGCCCTACAGCATCGCCATCACCCTGGAGAAGGCCCTCCCGGCCGGTCGCGGCTACCAGATCATGGGCAGCGACCTGTCCGAGGAGATGTTGCGCCGCTCGCGTGCGGGCAGGTTCAACCAGTTGGAGGTCAACCGCGGCCTGCCCGCGACCGACCTGGTGACCTACTTCCAGCGCGCGGGCGCGGAGTGGGAGGCTGTCCCGAGGATCCGGCAGAACCTGTCGTTCCAGCGGGTCAACCTCTGCGCGCCGCTGCCACCCATGCCGAAGTTCGACGTGGTGTTCCTGCGCAACGTGCTCATCTACTTCGAACCGGAGACCAAGCGCGCGGTGCTCGACCGCGTGCGGCAGGTGCTCAACCCCGGTGGGTGGCTCCTGCTCGGAGCCGCCGAGTCCACTGTGGGCATCGACTCCGTGTTCGAGCGGGTACCCGTTGGACGGACCGCCATCTACCGGGCACCCGCCCGAGAACGCCAATTGGTGAAAGAGGTGACGCAGTGCTAGGGATTGTGATCGATGATTCCCGGGCCATGCGCAAGATTCTCCGCGGCCTGTTGGCCGACCTCGGGTTCGAGGTTCTGGAGGCGGGCAACGGTCGGGAGGCACTGGATCTGCTCCAGAGCACTGGCCGGGTGCCCGACCTGGCGCTGGTCGACTGGAACATGCCGGTGATGAACGGCCTCGAGTTCGTCATCGAGGTCCGCAAGATCACCGAGATGCGTCAGATGACGCTGATGATGGTGACCACCGAGAGCGAGCACGGGCAGATCGTCCGCGCGCTGGCCGCCGGTGCGCACGAGTACGTGATCAAGCCGTTCACCCGTGACGGCATCATTGACAAGCTGGCCCTCCTCGGGCTCGTCCCGGCGGGGGTGTCCTCATGACCAACGATGTGTCTACCGCAGTCGAGGTCGATCTCGACATGATCGCCGAGCAGGTGTGGTCGGCGTTCCTCAACGGCGGCGAGGAGGAGACGGTCTACGCCGACTCCGACTCCGGTGCCGGTGTCGAGCTCGCCGCCTCGGTCGCCATGGTCGGCGCGTACGAGGGTCACCTGGTCGTGTCCTGCTCGCACAAGGCTTCCCGCGACGTGGCCTCCGTGCTGTTCGCGATGGAGCCCGAAGAGGTCACCGCCGACGACGTCGGCGACGCACTCGGCGAGCTGGCCAACGTCCTCGGCGGTAACGTCAAGAGCGTGCTCCCGTCCCCGTCGCAGCTCTCCCTCCCGAGGGTCTCGGCGACCGCGCACGAGCGCTGGCCGGGAACCGTCGAGGTGTGCCGGACCGTCGTCCGGTGGCGCGACGAGCCGTACGTGGTGACCTTGCTCAGCGGTGGTCCCGGTGGTTCCCACAACGCACAGGAGGCGTGAGCTATGAAAATCCTGGTCGCTGACGACAGCAGGGTCATGCGCCAGATCGTGATCAGGACCCTGCGCCAAGCCGGGTTCGAGGACCACGACATCGTCGAGGCGCCCGACGGCGCCGCGGCGCAGGACACCGTCGCGAGCGAGAACCCCGACCTCGTCCTGTCGGACTGGAACATGCCCAACATGTCGGGTATCGAGCTGCTGCACGCGTTGCGCGCCAGCGGGAACACGGTACCCTTCGCCTTCGTCACCTCCGAGTGCTCGGACGAGATGATCGCCAAGGCCGAGGCGGGCGGTGCCCTGTTCCTGATCAGCAAGCCGTTCACCGCGGAGACCTTCCGCGAGCGGCTCTCCGACATCTTGGGGTAGCGAATGACCGAAGCTCTGCCGGAACCCAAGAAGGTCCTCGACACGTTGAAGGGCCTCCTCGGCAGGGAGGTCACCGTCAACGTGACCGACCCCGCCGGTGACGCGCCCGTTGCTGCTGTGTACCAGCACAACGACCAGTCGCTGGCCGGGGTCATCGGTTTCGACCTGCCACTGGCGGCCAACACGGCCGCCGCGATGGGCCTCGTCCCCCCTGGGGGCGCCGAGGCGTGCGTCGAGGACGGTGAGCTCTCGCCGCTGCTCACCGACATCCTCGGCGAGGTCAGCAACATCCTCACCGGGATGTTCAACGTCCCCGGCAGGCCGCACGTGAAGTTCCACGCGCTGCACACCTCCGCGGCCGAGGTGCCCGCCGACGTCCGGTCGCACCTGGCCGCGCTGGGCAACCGGCTCGACCTGACGGTGGGCATCGCGGGGTACAAGGGCGGCGTGATGTCCATCGTGGTCCCGCTGAATTAGTCCACTCAGGATAGTTCACCCCCGTAGCGGCGTGTCGCCGCTCGGTTGGGTGAATCCCAGCCGCGAATGTGTGCGCTGGGTGCACAACGGGGACTCCCCGACGGCAGGCCGCCAGGCCGGGGCCTGCCACACCAGACCGGACTACCCGCTGGGTAGCCGAAACCGGTGTGCCGACGCCTCGCGAGTGCGGTCGTCGCCCCCCTCGGGGCGACGACCCACTAGCGGTTCGTCGTTCCCTCGGCGATGCTCAACCGAGGGAATGCTCAGTACCGCTCCACCGCGGCCGATGAACGGTCCGACGTGGAGCCAGGAAGGCAGCACGACGAGGCCACGGAACGGCCGCACACCGGATATCCGGGATGGACGATGAACTCACGGCGGTTGAGCCAGTTCGCGGTACCCGCGGGCGTCATCATGATCATCGTGTTGATGGTCGTGCCGATGCCGACGTTCCTGCTGGACATGTTCATCGTGCTCAACATCGCCCTGGCGCTGCTGATCGTGCTGATCAGCATGCAGGTCCGCAAGCCGCTGGAGTTCTCGGTCTTCCCGTCGATCCTGCTGCTGGCCACCCTCTTCCGGCTCGCGCTCAACATCAGCGCCACCCGGCTCGTGCTGCTCGACGGCGACGCGGGCGCGGTCATCGGCGCCTTCGGCCACGCGGTGGTCGGCGGCTCGCTGGTGGTCGGCCTGGTCGTGTTCTTCATCCTCATCGTCATCCAGTTCGCCGTCATCACCAACGGCGCGGGCCGCGTCGCCGAGGTCGGCGCCCGGTTCACCCTCGACGCGATGCCCGGCAAGCAGATGGCCATCGACGCCGACCTCAACGCCGGGCTCATCGACGAGCCCGAGGCGCGCAGGCGCCGCCAGGAGGTCACCGCCGAGGCCGACTTCTACGGCGCGATGGACGGTGCCTCCAAGTTCGTCAAGGGCGACGCCATCGCCGCGGTCGTCATCACCCTGATCAACCTCATCGGTGGCTTCTCGGTCGGCCTGATCCAGAAGGGCATGGCCCCCACCGACGCCATCAACACCTACAGCCTGCTGACCGTCGGCGACGGCCTGGTCTCCCAGATCCCCGCCCTGCTGCTCTCGGTCGCCACCGGCCTCATCGTGACCCGCGCCGCGGGCGACCAGAACATGGGCTCGCTGGTCTCCAGCCAGTTCGGCGCCAACCGGATGGCCATGCGCATCGGCGGCATCTCGCTGCTCGCGCTGTCGCTGATGCCCGCCATGCCGATGCTGCCGTTCCTGCTCGTCGGCGGCGGCCTGATCATCGCCTCCACCCGCGGCCCCAAGCCCGGCGAGGAGGTCGTCGAGACCAGCGAGTCCACCGAGATCGCCGAGACCGCGCCGGACGCCACCGAGGCGCTCATCGCCGAGATGCGGGTCGACCCGCTGGAACTGGCGCTGGCCACCGACTTGGTCGACCTTGTCGACGCCGCGGGCGGCGACCTGCTCGACCGGGTCCGCGCGCTGCGCCGCAAGATCGCACTGGAACTGGGCGTGGTCATGCCGCCCGTGCGCACCCGCGACGACCTCGACCTCCCGCTGTCGTCCTACGTCATCCGCATCAACGGCGCCGACGTGGCCCGCGGCTTCGCCCCACCGGGCACCGTCCTGGCCATCGGCGACGACCTCGACGCGCTGCCCGGCCGCGCGGGCACCGAGCCGGTGTTCGGCCTGGCGGGCAAGTGGGTCCCGGCCGAGCTGCGCCACCAGGCCGAGGCCCTGGGCGCCACCGTCGTCGACCGCGCCTCCGTCCTGGTCACCCACCTGGCCGAGGTCACCCGCACGCACGCGGGCCGCCTGCTGGGCCGGGAGAACGTCCGCGCGCTCACCGACGTCGTGCGCCGCACCCACCCGGTCGTCGTCGAGGAGCTCACGCCAGCGCTGATGAGCCTGGGCGAGATCCAGCGCGTGCTGCACCGCCTGCTCGACGAGGGCGTCCCGATCCGCGACCTGGTCGGCATCTACGAGGCGCTCTCGCCGGCGGCCAAGGCCGGGGCCGACATCGACCGGCTGGTCGAGGCCGCCCGCGCCGCGCTGGGCCCGGCCATCGCCGCCCGGCTCGCCGTGGACGGGGTGCTCTCGGTCATCACCCTCGACCCCCGCGTCGAGCAGACGCTGCTGGAGAGCCTGCGGGTCACCGAGATGGGCGACCGGCTCGCGGTGGACACGGGCACGCTCGAGTCGCTCGTCGGCGATGTCGCCGGGCTCTCGAGCCGGGCGGAGAGCCAGGGCCAGGCCGCTGTGCTCGCCTGCGCGCCCCGGCTGCGCACGCCCCTCTACCGCCTGGTGCACGCCGCCGTGCCGCGGCTGGCCGTGCTGTCGTATTCCGAGCTGTCCGGTGGTACCCACCGGATAGAGACAGTCGGGGTGGTGAACAGTGGCTACACGCTTGCTGCTTGAGGGACCTGACCTGGAAGCGCTGCTCGACCGCGTGCGCACCGAGCACGGTGCCGACGCGCGCATCGTCTCCGCCGACCGCCTGCGCAAGGGCGGCGTGGCGGGGTTCTTCTCCAAGCAGTGGTTCGAGATCGGCGTCGAGGTTCCCGACCCAGGCGATCCGGAGGTACCCCGTGAGCAGGTGTTGTCCGTGGCCGACCTGATGGAGCTGGCCGACAAGGAGGACATGGCCGCCGTCGGCGAGAGCGCCCCGGTCGACGAGCTCGTCGACCGGGTGCCGGAGCAGCGCCTGGGTGTCGCCGAGCAGGAGCCCGCCGGGACCACCGCGGGCGACCCGTTCGCGCGGTTCTTCGCCGAGGCCGGGGGTCCGGTGGCGCGCGCGAACGGTGCCGAGCAGCTCTCCGCCGCGCAGGCGCGGGCAGCGGGTCCGGCGCCGCGCGGGCAGAGCCCGGGGGAGTGGGCCAAGGCCGTGCGCCCACGCGAGGGCGCGCAGACGCCGCCGTCGCGGCCCGCCGAGCCCGCCGCGCTGCGCCCGGCCGGGATGACCGCCGCGCAGCGGGAGGCGGACGCGCGGCTGCGGGCCGCCGTGCTCGGCGAGCGGATCGCCGACAAGTCCGAAGTGGACGAGATGACCGACGAGCAGCTGCGCGAGGTGCTGCTCGGCGCCACCACCGCGCCGCCGCGGCCCAACGGGGTCCGGCCTGCCGAGTTCCCGTCCGTGCAGCGGCCGGTCGACGGCGCGCGCCGGGTGTTCGAGGCGCAGCCGGTCATCGACGACGAGCCGGACGAGCCCGCCGCCGACGCGGTGGCCGGGGATTCGGCCGAGCCGGTTGAGTCCCTTGTGGACTTCCACGACATGCTGGTGCCGCCGAGGATGCCGTCCTCGACCGCCCGGCACGCGCTGCCGGACGAGGACGTCGACACCGCCTTCGCCGAGCCGATCTCGATCGAGGAGGCCTCCGACGACCCGGCCTGGCCGACCGCCGACGAGCCGCGGCTGGTCACCGACGCCCGGCCCCGGCCGCGGCGCCGGTGGGACACCCCGGTGCCCACCGACCTGCTGGTCGCGTTGCCCGGCAAGGTGATCGTCGTCGCAGGGGCGCTGCAGGAGGCCACCGCGGCCGCCGAGTGGATCTGCCAGAAGATGCGGCTGGGTCCCGGTGCCGTCCAGGTCGCCGGGCCGGACCAGGTGGGTCGCGGCCGGGTGCTGGGCCCCGAGCACGCCGCCGAGTTGGCCTACGACCTCAAGCGCAACCCCGTGCCGTCCGTGGTGGCCATCGCCGCCGCGGTGGAGGACCCGGACGGTGGCCGCTGGGCCGGTGCGGTCGCCAAGGCGCTGGGCGCCCGGCACATCGTCGCCGCCGTCGACGCCACCCGCAAGACCGCCGACCTGCGCAGGCACTTGGCCGACCTGGGCGGCGTCGACGCCCTCGCCGTGCACGGCGCCACCGCCAGCGCCGACCCGGACTCCGTCCGCGAACTCGGCCTGCCCATCCTCACCATCGACGGCGTGCCCCCGAGCACCGCAGGCCACCGGAGGACCTGATGTTCCGCTACTCCACCCTGGCCGCCGCCGCCCTGATGGCCTCCCCGTCCCTGTGGTCCGCCTTCGTCCTGGGCACCCTGGACCCCACTGACGCCATCGTCCGCCTCCTCATCGCGGTCCCGGTAGCCGCCATCCTCCTCGCCATCCCCCGCGCCGCCTTCGACCGCTACGCCCGCAACCTCCCAGCCCGAGAACTCCCCGCCGCGCCGACCATGCTCCAGGCCACCACCACCCGCGCCGACCGCGCGGGCTGACCCTCACCGCGAACACGACAGAGGCCAGGACCCGATGGGGTCCTGGCCTCCGTCGTTCTGGTCGCAGCCGCCCGCTCGAGGTTGCATCCGGCGCAGGAGAGGCCGGTGGGGTCGGAGAAGGGGTGGCGTAGCCGGTCCAGGACTGGTCCTGTCGCGCGAAGCCGCAGGTCCCAGCAGGCGGAAGGCGGGCTGGTGGGGTGGGGCCGCGGGTATGTTGGCGGAGGCCCGACCTCGAGGCCTCGTGGTGGGGGGGTTCGATGAAGGGTGCGCTGGATGCCTGAGGGGTTCCCCGACCTGATCGCGGTGGTCGACGATGTGACCGGGTTGGTAGGGCGGACACCGTTGGTGCGGCTCAGGCGGGTCGCGCGGGGGGCTCCGGCGGCGGTGTTGGTGAAGGTGGAGGCGGCCAATCCGGCGGGGAGTTCGAAGGACCGGGCGGCGCTGTCGATGGTGCGGGCGGCGGAGGCCAGCGGGGAGCTGCGGCCGGGTGGGGTGATCTTCGAGGGGAGCTCGGGCAACACCGGCATCGCGCTGGCGATGATCGGCGCGGCGCTCGGATACCGGGTGGTCGTCGTGGTGCCGGACCGCAGCAGTCAGGAGAAGCTGGGGCTGTTGCGGGCGTACGGCGCGGAGGTCGTGATCACCCCGGCGCTGCTGCCCGCCGAGCACCCCGACCAGGTGCGCGCGCTCGCCGCCCGGCTGGCCGCGCAGACCCCCGGTGGCTGGTACGCGGGCCAGTACGACAACCCCGCCAACATCGACGCCCACTACACGACGACCGGCCCGGAGATCTGGGCGCAGACCGGGGGCGCGGTGACGCACCTGGTCGCGGGCATCGGCACCGGCGGAACCCTGACCGGCGCGGGCCGCTACCTGCGGGAGGTGTCCGGCGACCGGGTCCAGGTGGTCGGCGCGGACCCGGAGAGCTCGGTGTACGGCGGCGGCTCGGGTCGTCCGCACCTGGTGGAGGCGACCGGCCGCTTCGTGCACCCGGACACCGGCGCCGACGTCTGGCCCCGGTCCTACGGCCCGTCTGTCGCCACGACCGTGCGGCAGGTGCCCGACCGGGAGTCCATCGCGATGACCCGCGCCCTCGCCAGGGAGGAGGGCCTGCTGCTCGGCGCCTCCGGCGGACTGGCGGTGGCGGCCGCGGTCGCGTTGGCCCACACGCTCGGCCCGGACGACGTGGTGGTGGCCATCGCGCCCGACTCGGGCCGGTCGTACCTCAGCAAGTACTTCGACGACGACTGGGTGAGCAGGCGCGGCTTCGGCCCGGACACCGGCCCCGTCCCGGCGGCGGCGTTCGTCACGATCCCGCACTCGGCGACCGTCGACCAGGCCAGGGCGGCACTGCGGCACGGCCACGCGCTACCGGTCGTGGTGCGCACCGCCGAGCAGACCGAACCGGTGTCCCTGGCCCAGGTCATCGGCTCGGCATCACCCGAGGACTTGCGCGACGCGGCACCCCAGGACCTCGTCGTCGACCACCTCGGCCCCGCCCTACCCCTCGCAGGCGCGCACGAACCGGTATCGACCGTCCGCGACCGCCTCACCCCGACCCAGGACGCCGTCGTGATCACCCACGACGGCCTGGTCATCGCCGTCCTCCCCCGCTCCGAACTCGACGACCGGACGACAGGAATCGGTGACCTCGTCACCGCACTCCGCGATTAGGCGCAGTCCGGTGTGCGCGCAGGATCCGTGATCCGCGTGGCTGCTGAGCTCGGTTGGTCCCGATGTGGTACTCGCCGCGTGAGTGCGTTGGCCAACCCAGCGCCGCCGCAGCCGCTACTCGTACATCTGGCGCATCTCCGCCGCTCGCAGGTATTTCGACGCCGCCGACTGGAGACGGCTCGCGCTGTCCTCCAGGTGGGACAGGTTCTTGGCCGCCGTGTACAGCAACGACACCGTGTCGGGATCCACGATCGAGCCGAGCCTGCGCGCGTCCTTGAGTTCGGCCAGGAGTTGGTTCATGAGCACGTACGCCTCGGTGTCGGTCGAACGCAGCCGCTCGACCGTGTCCGCGAGCACCTGATCTCGCTCGCGCATGGCCCTCGCTATGACCGCCTCCAGTTGGTCGGCGGTCACCGGAATGGTGGACGAGAGTTGCTCGACGCCGGATTCGGCGTCTCTCTTCCACTTCGCCAGGACTCGGGTGGGATACTTGGTCGCATTCCACTTGGCGTCGACCGAACGGTGGTGTCGAGTGCAGAGGTAGATCAGGTTGGGGAAGTCGTTGCGCGCCTCGTCGCTCATCGACGGCCCGTCGTCGTACCGGGCGCCGCCTGCGTTGAGTGCGCGGATGTGGGCGATCTCCAACGCGAGAACCCACCGGTCGTCTTCCTTCGCCAGGAGCGGAGCGGTGCATCCCGGCTTGTAGCAGGTGCGTGAGCTGAAGGCGGTCAAAGCAGCTCGGACACCAGGTGTGTAGTAGCGGTCGGCCAAGTGAACTCCTTGCCGGGTAGCCCTTCTGATTCTGGGCGGACCGTAGCGTGCCGCACCGACAGCCCCAGGGTCTCGACGTGGTCGAGCCCGTGCTGACCTTTGCAGATCCACTCCCCGTCGTGGGGGTTGCCACCGTGTCGTCTCTCGATGCCGGATAGCCGTGTGGCCCCGGGGAGACCCGGGGGCCACACGGCTGAGCGAGGAGTGGTTACGCGGCGGCTGCTGCCTCGGCGGGCATGGTGTGGGTGCCTGCGGCGGAGCCGCGGGAGCGGAGGCGGTGGAGGAAGGCGAGGACGTGGGCTACCGGGCCGAAGAGGTCGACGGGGATTTCCTGGCCTACCTCGCAGGCGCTGTAGAGGGCTCGGGCCAGGGGAATGTCGCGGACGATGGGGACTCGGTGTTCGGCGGCGAGCTCGCGGATCTTGGCGGCGATGGCACCGGCGCCCTTGGCGACGACGCGGGGGGCGCCCTTGTCCGGGTCGTAGCGCAGGGCCACGGCGACGTGGGTGGGGTTGGCCATGACGACGTCGGCGGTGGGGATGTCGGACATCATCCGGTTGCGGCTCATGGCGAGCTGGCGGGACCGGATCTGGCCCTTGATCTCCGGGTTGCCGTCGGTGTTCTTGTGCTCGTCCTTGACCTGCTGCTTGGTCATCTTCAGCTCCTTGCCGACCCGGCGCTTGGCGACCAGGTAGTCGGCGACGCCCATGGCGAGGCCCGCGACGGCGGCGAGGCGGATCAGCGACAGGACGGTGTCCCCGAGGGTCGCGACCAGGGCCTGCAGCGGCAGCGACCCCGAGCCCATGATGGTCGGCACCAGGTCCTTCACCGCGGTGTAGAGCACCACCCCGAGGATGCCGCACTTGAGCAGCGTCTTGACCAGCTCCCACGCCGACTGCGGGCCGAACATCCGCTTGATGCCCTGCAACGGGTTGAGCCGCTTGAAGTTCGGCTTGAGCAGCTTGATCGCCGGCCGCAGTCCACCTTGGACACCGGCACCGAGCAGCACCGCCAGCAGGGTCGCGCCCAGCAGCGGGGCGATCGCCGAGGCGCCACCGGCGAAGGCGTCGCCGAGGATGGTGAAGGCGTCGGCCTGGTCGGGGTTGGCGATGAACTTCCCGATGCGCTGCAACAGGTGCGCGCTGCTGTCGAACAGGTCGCCGAAGACGCCGGGGATGACCCAGGTGGCCGCGAGTACCGCCGCCCACGCGCCCAGGTCCTGGGTGCGGGCGGTCTGGCCCTGGGACCTGGCCTCCTTGAGCTTCTTCGGTGTCGCCTTCTCGGTGGCGTCCTTGTTCGCGCTCATCGCCCGATCGCTTTCAGTACGGCGTTGGTCGCTTCCTCGGCGATGGCGTGCACCGCCTGCGGGAGCAGGGTGATGGCCAGCCCGACCATCACCAGCGTGAGACCCACCTTCGCAGGGAAACCGACCGAGAACGGGTTCAGCGCGGGTGCGACTCGGTTGAGCAGGCCGAGGCCGATGTCGGCGCAGAACAGCACCACGATCATCGGCCCGGCGATCAGGGTCGCCGCCAGGAACAACCGGCCTAGCCCGGTCGTGAGCACAGTGGCCAGTCCTTCGAGGGAGAACCCGCCACTGAGCGGCACCGCTTCATACGAAAGCGTGAATCCGCGCATCACCAACTGGTGGGCGTCGGTGGCGAACATCAACGCGGTGGCGGTCAGGCCGTAGAACCGGCCGAGCACACCGGCGTTGCCGGAGAACGACAGCGGGTCGTAGGCGAAGGCCAGCGAGAACCCGCCGAACACGTCGAGCAGGTCCCCCGCGGCCTGCACCCCGGCGAAGATCACGGCGGTCAGGAAGCCCAGCCCGGCTCCCACCACCACTTGCTCCACGGCGCTGATGGCCAGCGTCCACGTCTCGGCGCTCGGCGCGCTGGGGGCCAGCTTCGGCACCACCGGCAGCACGATCGCCACCCCCAGCATCGCCTTGATGGTGCCCGGGATCGCCCGCCCGTTGAACGGCGGACAGGTGATCAGCCACGCCACCGCCCGGATCACGGCCAGCAGCAGGGCCGGGAGCGTGCCTGCGGCGAGCTGGGCCTCCACCTCAGCCGACCAGCGACGGGATCCGCTCGTAGAGCCCGCCGGTGAAGCTGACGATCTCGTGCACCATCCAGCTCCCGGTGAGCAGCAGCGCGGCGGCGACGCCGATCGCCTTGGGCACGAACGACAGCGTCACCTCCTGGATCTGGGTGACCGACTGGAACAGCGAGATGCCGAAGCCGACGACGAGGGCGGTGAGCAGGATCGGGGCGGCGAGCTTGCCGGTGACCAGCATGGCCTGCACGCCCAGCTCGATGATGGTGGTGTCGTTCACGGCGTTCCCTTTACGTGTAGGTGCCGACGAGGGCGGTGATGAGCAGGCCCCAGCCGTTGGCGAGCACGAAGAGCAGGAGTTTGAACGGCAGCGCGACGGTCACCGGGGGCAGCATCATCATGCCCAGCGACATCAGCGACGCCGAGACGACCATGTCGATGACCAGGAAGGGGATGAACAGCACGAAGCCGATCAGCATGGCCGCCCGCAGCTCGGAGAGCACGAAGGCCGGGATCAGGGTGGTCGTCGGGACGTCGGCCGCGTTGGCGGGCTTCGCGTCTCCTGCGACCTTGGTGAACAGCGCGATCTCCTCGGGGCGGGTCTGCTTGAGCATGAACTCGCGTAGCGGCTTCATCCCGTCGGTGAAGGCGACGGACTGCGACTTCGCACCGCTGAGGTAGGGCTGCACGCCTTGCGCGTTCACCTCGCTGACCACCGGTCCCATGATGAACAAGCTCAAGAACAGCGCCAGCCCCGCCAACACCTGGTTCGGCGGGACGTTGGTCAATCCAAGGGCATTGCGCGTGATGCTGAGCACAACGAAGACCTTGGTGAAGCTGGTGCACAGCAGCAGCAGCGACGGCGCGACCGACAGCGTCGTCAGCAGCAGCAGGATGACGATGGACTCCGACGGCTTCTCCGGGGTCCCCACGGTCACCGTGACGCCGTTGGGCTCGGTCGGGCCGGTCGGCCCCGAGGGCTGGCCCGCCGTCGCGGTGGGCGCGGCGGGGGTCTCGGTCTGCGCCGAGGCCGACCCGGTCGCGCCGAGCAGCCCGATCAGCACCACCAGCAGCGCCAACACGCTGGAGCGCTTGAACCCGCCCAACCGCGCCGGACCCGTGTCCACTGTCCCGGCCGAGTCGACCGTCCCGGCCGCGTCGACAGTCTCGACCACCGCGGCGCTCACTTGCGCACCGACCGCTCGCGCAGCGCGTCCAGCGCCTGCTTCCACGTGCTCGGCGACAGCACCGAACCCGCCAGCGCCCCCTGCGCGGGCTTGTCCACCGGGGACAGCTCGCCCGGCTTCGTAGGGTCGGCGGGCTTGCTGGGCTCGGGCAGGGCGAACACCTCCGCGTCGGCCACGTGCAGCAGGCTCACCTGGTGGTCGGTCACCCCGAGCACCAGCGCGGTCTTGTCCACCTGCACCACGGTGACGCTGGCGCCCCGGGAGAGCTGGGTGCGCGCGAGCACGTCCATGGTGCCGCCGCGGCGGCGGTTGCGCATCGGCCTGCGGGCCAGCCGCGCGGCCAGCCAGAGCGCGCCGAGCACCAGCAGCAGGGCGATGAACACCCGCAGCAGCTCGGCCATCAGATGGCGTCCGCCGTGGGGCCCGCCAGGATCTCGGTGATCCGGATCCCGAAGTTCTCGTCGATCACCACGATCTCGCCGCGCGCGATGAGCCTGCCGTTGACCAGCACGTCGGCCGGGGCACCGGCGGCCCGGTCGAGCTCGATGACCGAGCCGGAGCCCAGCGAGAGCAGCTCGCGCACGGTCATCCTGGTGCGGCCCAGCTCGACGGTCACCTCCATCTCGACGCCGCTGAGCAGGTCCATCGCCGAGGCGGTCGAGCGCGTCGGCGTCCCGGACGCGCGCGGCGCCGGGGTGCTCGGGGTCAGCGTGGACAGCGCGATCACCGCCTGCATGGCCGCCCCCGCGGTGAGCGGGACGCCGACCAGGGTGCCGCTCTCGGCCATCGCGGCGAGCGCGGCCTCCGGGGTGGTCTGCCTGCCCGGTCCGGGCACCGAGCCGAGCACCTTGGCCGCCGCCTCCAGCGCCGGGGCCACCGCCGCGCCCAGGTCCAGCTCGCCGAGCGGGCTCGACTTGAGCGCCTCGACCAGCTCCTGGTTGACCAGCACCGCCAGGGTGCCCTGCGTCTGCCCGCTCAGGTCCGCGCAGACGGCCGCGCCGGGCAGCGCGAGGGTGCTGGGGTCGGAGACGGGGGATCCCACGGTGAGCGCCTCACTGGCGGGCAACACGGTCAACGCGGCCTCGGCGGCGGCGCGCACGGCGGCGGCGGAGTCGGTGTGCGTGCTGGTGCTCATCCGGGGAAGTCCTCCTTGTTCGCGGACACGACCTGGCAGGCAAGGCGGGTGCCCTGCTTCGTGGCGACGGCGTGGCCGAACACGCGGCCCGCCGTGGTGATGTCGAGCGGGCGGCTCACCGGGTGGCCCAGCGACAGCAGGTCGCCGGGGCGCAGGTCGAACAGGTCGTTGGAGCGCAGCTTGGCCGGGGCGAAGCGGACCGACACGTCGACCGGGACCTCGCGCAGGCCCTGGGTGAGCAGGTCGCGGGCGGCGGCCTGGGCGGCGCGCTCACCGGCGGTGGTCTCGTCGCTCTCGCTGTGGCGCTGCAGGGAGGGCAGCACGGACTGCAACGGCACGGTCAGCGTCAGCACGCTCTCCGCCTCGCCGATGTGCAGCTCGAAGGTGGCGGTGACCATCACGTCCGCCGGGCCGCCGACCTGCACCAGCTGCGGGTTGTACTCCAGCGCGCCCAGGATCGGGTCCACCCGGACGAACTCGGCCAGCCCGATCTTGAGCTCGGTGAGGATGTCGCCGAGCAGGTCGCGGATGAGCGGGGTCTCCAGGTCGGTCAGCGGCCGCACGTGCTGCTTGCCGCCGGGACCGCCGAGCAGGTGGTCGATCAGGGTCAGCGCGGCGACCTGCGGCAGCTCCAGGATGGCGGTGCCGGGCAGCGGGTCGAACCGCAGCGGCGCGACGACGACCGGGTCCACCTCGCGCGCGAGGTACTCGTCGGTCGAGATCTGGTCGACCGAGGCCACGGCGACGCGGCAGACCACCCGCAGCTGCGAGGTCAGCAGGATGGCGAGCCGGTGCGCGAACGTGTCGTAGGCCAGTTGCAGCGTGCGCAGGTGCTCGCGCGGCAGCTTCGCCGGGCGCAGGAAGTCGTAGCTGGCCAGCGGACGCCCGTCGGTGATGAGCCCGCCGGTCTTCGCGCCGCCCGCCCGACGGCCCGGTGATGACGAAGGAGTCTGCACGGTGCCTCTATCGGTCGGGTCGCCGGAGATCTGAGTGACACGGCACCCGATATCGACCTATCGGGTGACACGGCCAGGTCTAAACCCGGGTGTGTCCGATCAGGACGGGCGATGTCCGGTTGGGCGGTGCGGTTGTCCCGGTGGGACCGGCGCGCGGGTCCCGATCGGACCGGGCGGGGTCCTGATCGGACCGGCGGGGCGGGTCCACAGCGGGTCGTGCCGGGCTGGGCCTTGCTGGTCGGGCTGTGCTGGTCGGTGCAGGGCTGGACTGTGCTGGTCGTGCTGGGCCGGGCTGTGCGGAACGGGGTAGAGCGGGGGTCCGATCGGGACCGGGCGGGGTCCTCGGTCGGAGCGGGGCGTCCTTCGTGGACGCGGGCGGTGCACGCCGGGACGGGGTGCCGGTCCGGTCGGCCGGGCTGGTGGCCGACCGGACGCGGCGCCGCGCCTCACTGCATGACGAACTCGGTGAGGTAGATGTCCATGACCTCTTCCTCGTACGCCGCCGAGATCTTCTCCTTGAGCTCCTTCTTCTGCTCCTCGCGCGCGGCGTTGCTCGACAGCTCCGCCACGGTCTTGTTGCTGAACTGGGCCACGGCCAGGTCCAGCGCCTTGGACCCGTCGAGCTTCTCGGTCACGTCGGCGGTGGCCTGCAGCGCCAGCTTCAGCTTCAGGTAGTGCCCGTCGGTGAGGTTCATCGTCACCGAGTCGAGCACCACGACGGTGCCGGGCTCCGGGGGAGCGGGCTCACCGGAGGAGCGGAAGAACAGGAAGTACGCCCCACCACCTCCACCGAGCAGCACCACGAGCACCAGGATCAGCAGCAGCTTCTTGTTGCCCTTCTTCTCCGGCGCGTCCGCATCGGCGGTCTTCTTCTCTTCGGTCTTGCTCATGGTCGTTCCTCCCTCCGGATCACTTCTCGCCTGCCGCGGTCGGCAGCAAGGCCTTCACTTCCGCGGACTGGTCGGACATCACGACCACCTCGACCCGGCGGTTGCGGGTCACCGAGAGGGGGTCGCTCGGGGCGTAGAGCGGTTTGGTGTCGGCGTAGCCCGCCGCGGTCATCCGCGACGAGGGCACGCCGTGGGCGAGCAGGTAGCGCACGACGCTGGAGGCCCGCGCGGTCGAGAGCTCCCAGGAACTGGGGTAGTTGCGCGTGGGCACCGGCAGCTGGTTGGTGTGCCCGCCGATCTCCAGGTGGTTGGGCAGCGAGGTCAGCGCCGGGGCGACCGCGTCGAGGACCTCCTTGCCCTGCAGCAGCAGCTCGGCGCTGTCGCCTGCGAACACCACCGAGCTGGTGACGATCGTGACGACCAGGCCGCGCTGGTCGATGGTGAACTGCACCGAGTCGGTGAGCCCCGCCTTGGCCAGCAGCTCGGTCATCTGCTTCTGCACCTCGCGCAGCTTGGCCACCTCCTCGCGGGCCTTCTCCAGGTCGGCGGCGGCCTTGGCCCGGTCGGACTGCTGGACCGCCTTCTCCGCGTCGCTCTTGCTCATCGTGGTCACGTCGGCGCCCTCGCCACCGGCCGCCGACTGCAGGTCGATCTTGTCGGGGCTGACGCCCGCGGTGTCCGGGCTGCCGGAGGCACCGCCGACCACCAGCGACTGGCTGCCGCCGAACGCGCCTGCCAGGCTCTCCTTGAGCTGGTCGAACTTCTTCGCGTCCACAGTGGACATAGCGAACATGACGATGAACAGCACCATCAGCAGGGTGATCATGTCGGCGTAGGTGAGCAGCCACCGCTCGTGGTTCTCGTGCTCCTCCTCGTGGCCGCCGCGCTTGCGCTTGCCGCCGCCGGACATCAGGCTGCCTTGTCCTGTTCACCGCTGGCAGGCACCAGGCTGCGCAGCTTGCGGGCGACCAGCCGCGGGTTGGACCCGGCCTGGATGGCCAGCACCCCCTCGAGGGCGAGCATCATCTGCTCGCACTCCAACTCGCTGATCCGCTTGAGCCGGTTGGCCATCGGCAGCCAGAACACGTTGGCGGTCATGACGCCGAACAGGGTCGCCACGAAGGCACCCGCGATCAGGTGGCCCAGCTCGCTGGGGTCGGCCAGGTTCTCCAGCACGTGCACCAGGCCGAGCACGGTGCCGATGATGCCGATGGTCGGCGCGAAGCCGCCCATGTCGGTGAAGATCTTGGCGCCGACCTTGTCGTGCTTGCGCTTGGTGTCGATCTCGGCTTCCAGGATGTCGCGGACTTCCTCGGAGTCGGTGCCGTCGATGGCCAGTTCCAGGCCCTTGCGCAGGAACGGGTCGTCGACCTTCTTGGCCTCGTCCTCCAGGGCCAGCAGGCCCTCGCGGCGGGCGCGGTCGGCGAGCTTGACCACGACGTCGATGACGGCGCCGCCCTCGATCTTGGGGGAGAGCATGGCGCGCTTCATCAGGCCGACCACGCCGATCGCGTCCTTCATCATGCCGCTGGCCATGGCCACGCCGAAGGTGCCGACGAAGACCAGGATGATCGGCGGCAGGAGGATGATCGACATCGGGTCGCCGCCCTCCATGAGCATGGAGACGACGATGGCGATGAGGGCGAGTCCCATGCCCGCCAGGCTTGCCGGGTCCATCAGATCCCCCTCTCCGGCAGGTGCAGCAACGTGGCCTCGCCGTCCTCGACGAGGGCGGGACCGGTGCGGTAGCCGTGATCGGCGGCTTCCTGGGCCTGGCCCAGGATGACCGCCCGGTGCTCGCGCACCAGCGCCGCCAGGTCGTCGAGCGACTGGGCGACCACGTACTTGGCCCCGTTGACCAGCGTGATGACCGTGTCCGGGGTGGACTCGGCGCGTTCGAGCAGGTCCGGGTTGAGCGCGAAGGGCTGACCGTTCAGCCGGTTGAGGAGTATCACAGCGTCCGTCCTTGGGGTGCCGTCGAGCTGGTTGGGCCCCTCCGTGGACCCCACTTGTCAAGACATCGGCGGGCGGTTCACCTGCTTGAGGTGAACCGCCCGCCCTAACCGCTAGCGCTTGAGGTTCATCAGGTCCTGGAGCAGCTCGTCGGAGGTGCTGATGATCTTCGAGTTGGCCTGGAAACCGCGCTGGGCGATGATCAGGTTGGTCAGCTCCTGGGCGAGGTCCACGTTGGACATCTCCAGCGCGCCGGAGACCAGCACGCCCATGCCGTTGCTGCCCGGGGCGTTGACCTGCGCGGCGCCGGAGTTGGCGGTGGCGCGGTAGAGCGAGCCGCCGATCTTCTCCAGGCCGGTGACGTTGGAGAACTTGGCGATGGCGATGCGGCCGATGTTCTGCTGCTGGCCGTTGGAGGCCAGGATGCCGACCAGGGTGCCGTCCGGCGAGAGCGAGTAGCTGGCGTAGGTGGTGGAGTCGATGGTCAGCGCGCCGATCGGCTGGGTCTGGTCGATGACACCCGCGGTGCCCATCCAGCCCTGCACCAGGCCGCCGTCGGCGGAGGTGAGGCGGCCCTGGGCGTCGGAGGCCATCGAGCCCGCGCGGGTGTAGGCCTGCTGGCCCGCGTTGTCGATGACGAAGAAGCCGTCACCCTGGATGAGCATGTCGCCGGTGCGGTTGGTCAGCTGGCTGTTGCCCTGGGTGAAGTTCACGCTGGTGCCCGCGGTCTTGACGCCGAGGCCGACCTGCGCGGGGTTCTGCGCCGCGGTGTTGGCGCCCGCCGCGGCGGCCGTGCGGATGCTCTGGCTGAGCGCGTCCTCGAAAACCACCGCCGAGCTCTTGAACCCACTGGTGTTGACGTTGGCGATGTTGTTGCCGGTGACGTCCATCATGGTCTGGTGGCTGCGCAGGCCGCTGATGCCCGCGAAGAGGGAACGCAACATGTGGTTTCCAGCCTTCTTCTCGTGTTCGACTGAGGTCTGTCGGAGGGGATCTCGAATCGGGGAGGTGCCCCGGGGTGAGCTTGGTGGCCGCGTGGCGCGGCGTGGATCAGCTGGTGCGCTGGCCGGTGACCAGCGCGAGCGGCACGTCCGCGGTGCCGATGCGCACCGTGGGGCTGGCGCCGAAGGTGGCCGCGGTGACGGTCCCGGTGAGGGTCTCGCCGTCGACCTTGGTCTTGTAGCTGACCGACTTGCCGACCAGGGCGCCGGCCTGCGCGCTCAACGTGGAGGTGAGCATGCTGGTCTGCGACTCCGCCAGCGACGACAGCTTCTCCACCTGGGTCAGCGTCGCGGTCTGGGTCATGAACGCGGTGGGGTCGGCCGGGCTGCTGGGGTCCTGGTAGCGCAGCTGGGCGACCAGGAGCTTGAGGAAGGCCTGCGAGTCCAGCGAGGTCAGCGGGCTGCCCTTGGTGCTGCCCGCCGCGGCGGTCTGGCCGGTCGTGGTGGTACCCGAGATGGGGGTGGTCATGGGTCTCCTCGCTCCTAGGCGTGCAGGTCGAGCACACCCGCGGTGCGCGCGGGTGCGGCTGGGCCGGTCGACCTGCCGGTCGCGGCCTGGCTGTTCTGGCTGGTCCGGGTGCCGCGGCCGCGGTCGGCGGCCGCGGCGGTCCACTGGTCCCACTGGGCGCGCTGCGACCACTGGTCGCCGCTGCCCTGGCCGGTGCCCGCGAACCCGCTGTCGCCGAGCTGGCAGGAGCCGAACCCGGCCTTCTCCAGCTCGCGGCGCAGCTCCGGCAGCGCGGCGCGCAGCGCCTCGCGGCCCGCGTCGGTGGCACTGCCCAGGTCGATGTGGATGTCGCCGCCGGAGATCCGCGCGGTCAGGCTGACCGGGCCGAGGTCGACCGGGTGCAGGTGCACGGTGAGCTCGTGCTCGCCGTTGTGGCCGCGCAGCGGGCTCAGCTCGGCGGCGAGCTGGTGGGCGTTCTGGGTGTGCACCGGGGCGTGCGGCGCCGGTGGCGCGGCCGGGGTGTCGACCGCCTGCACCCGAGCCATGTCCACAGTGGCCAGTCCGGCGACCGGAGCGGTCACCGTCGTCTGGTCCTGAGTGGACTGGAGGACCGGTGTGGTGTCGGGGGTGGGCAGCTGGACCTGCTCGATCTGCTCGACCTGGGCGGTGGTGTCCACGCCGGGGGTCGGCTGACCGTTGTCCGACGAGCTGTCCTTGGCGTCGTCCTCGGTGGACTTCTCGCCGGTGGCCCGCGCGGTGACCCCGCTCGGCGCGGTCTGCCCGGTGGCGGTCTCCGCCGAACCGGACGCGGTCGTCGAGGTGGTCGGCTTGGTGTGCTCGGCGGTCGCCTGCGCCGGGATCGGGGTCGCGACCGCGACGCCGTCGACCGGGGCCGTCTGCTGGGCCTCGGCCCGCACGGTCCCGGGAGGGGTGGTCGGCGCCTGGGCCGACAGGGTGGTCGCGTTGTCCACGAATGACTTGTCGGCAGGCGCGGCGGGGGACTGCAGCGGCACACCCTGGTCGCTGCCGGTCGGCACCCGTTCCGCACCCGGGGTGCCCGGGATCGGGGTGCTCGCGTCGCCGCTGACGGCCTGCGCGGTCGGTTCCGGCGCACTCGCCCGGGGGAGCGCCGCGAGGGCGGCAGCGTCCACGCTGGACCGCGCACCGGCCGGGAGAGCCGCGGCGGCGGGAGCCAGGTCGGGAGTCGCCGCGGCCTGGTCCTCGGCGGTCTGGACCGCGGTCGGCTGGGCGGTGATCTGCTGAGCGGTGAGCCGCTGGGGGGCGATCTGCTGGGTGGTGCCGAGCGGGGTCCCGGTGGACACCGCCGCCGCGGCGGGCTGGGACGCCGCGGCGGCGGGAGCCTGGGCCCCGTCCTCGGACGGCGCCGGGGGCGTGATCGCCGACCCGGTCGCCTGCCGCGCGGTCACCGGCTGGGCCACCGCGAGGGGTAGCCCGAGGGTCGGCACGACCACGGCCGAGATGAGCTCGGCGGAGGCGTCGGCCTGCTCCTGCGGGTCCTGCGCGGGGGGCGCGCCGGTGGCGGGCTGGGCGGGGGTCTGGTTCGGCGCGACCGGCGTGGTCGCGACGGCGAGCGCCTGCAGCAGGTCGGCGAAGGCGGGGGCGGTGTCCGAACCGGACTGCTCGCCCGCCTGCGCCGCGTCGACCGCCGAGGCGGGCCTGGTCAGCGCCGGGGTGAAACCGGGGATGGTCACGCCGCGACTCCGGAGTTGAGGTTGGCCATGATCTTGCGGACGTAGTTCTGCGTCTCGGTGTAGGGCGGGACGCCGTCGTACTTGCGCACCGCGCCGGGGCCCGCGTTGTAGGCGGCCAGCGCCAGCGGGACCGTCCCGAAGGTCTCCAGGTGGCTCTTGAGCAGCCGGGCGGCGCCGTCGACGGCCTGGCTCGGGTTCATCGCGTCGACGCCGAGGCCCTTGGCGGTCGAGGGCATCAGCTGCATCAGGCCCTGGGCACCGGCGCCGCTGACCGCGTTGGGGTTGTAGTTCGACTCGGCCTTGGCGACCGCGGACAGCAGGCCGGTGGGCAGGCCGTACTTCTGGGTCGCCTGGGTGAACAGCGAGGCGTAGGCCGAGGAGCCGCCGGAGGACACGCCGTACTTGCCGGTGAGCGCGGTCAGCGAGTCCGAGCTGGTCAGACCCGACAGGCCAGACAGACCGGAGAGGCTCGACAGGCCCGTCAGCGACGAGGTGGTCGCGGTGCTGGTCTCGGGCAGCACCCGGCGGATCGCGGTCGGCGTCTCGTAGACCTTGCCGACCTTGACGTCCTGGCCCGCCTCGGGCGCGTGGATCATCTTGCCGTCGCCGATGTAGATGCCGATGTGGTGCACCGGGGAGCCGAAGGCCACCAGGTCACCGGGCTTGGCCTGGTCGAGCGAGGCGACCGCGGTGCCGACCTTGGCCTGGTCGCGGCTGACCCGGGGCAGGTCCACACCCAGGTCGGCGTACACGCGCTGCACGAGGCCGGAGCAGTCGAGGCCGCTGTCGGGGTCGGTGCCGCCCCACACGTAGGGCACGCCGAGGTACTTCTGGGCGGCGGTGACCGCGTCGGCGCCGGTCGCGGAGCCCGCGGTGTCGGCCTGGCCGAGCGCGTCGGTGAGCGACGCGGCGAACTCGGAGCCCGAGGTGCCCTCCGCCTGGCGGGACGCCGGGACGACCAGCGCGTTGATCTCCGCCATCCGCGACATGATCGCCTGGATACCGCTCATAGGTTGTCTCCCCGCCCGTCGGTCCGCGCGTCCCCGCGCCGTTGCCCGGCCACTTCATCGGCAGCGCGCTGCTCGGCGGCAAGATTTGCGAGCCGTTCTTCCTCAGTCACCCGTTCGACTAGTTTTTCCACGCCGCGGCGGCGCTGGGCGGCCTCGCGCAGCCGACCGGCGTGCACCTCGGACTCCGAGCGCAGGGCCCGCTCGTGGGCGCGCGCCTCGCTCAGCGCGGAGGCCAGCGCCCGGCCCGCGGCGACCGCGGCCAGGTAGCTGACGGCGTCGCCGTCGCGCGGCCCGCCCCAGGCGCGCATCGACTCCGCGCGCGACTCCGCGTGCGAGCCCGCCTCGGCCAGCAGGGCGTTGGCCCTGGTGACCGCGCTCTTGGCGATGTCCTCCTGCGCGCGCCTGGCGCGCAGCACGGCGGCCAGCTTGGTGCGGATCGTCATCAGTGCCCTCCACCATCGGGTGCGCCGTGCAGCAACCGGGCCAGCTGCTCCCAGGCGGCGGTCGCGGGGACCTGGTCGTCGATGCTCTGGCGCAGGAAGTCAGTGATCGGGCCGCGCAGCGCCAGCGCGCGGTCGGCGTCGGGGTTGGTGCCCGGCACGTAGGCGCCGATCTCCACCAGCTCGCGCACGTCGCGCTGGGCGGCGAGCAGCCTGCGCAGCGTCGCCGAGTCGGCGCGCTGCTCGCGGGTGGTGATGGCACCGGTCACCCGCGACACCGACTCCAGCACCTCGATGCTGGGGAAGTGCCCGGCGGTGGCCAGCTTGCGGTCGAGCACCACGTGACCGTCCAGGATGGACCTGGCCGCGTCGGCGATCGGCTCGTTGTGGTCGTCGCCCTCCACCAGCACGGTGTAGAGCCCGGTGATGCCGCCGACCGGGGCGGGTCCGGCGCGCTCGAGCAGGGTGGGCAGCAGCGCGAACACCGAGGGCGGGAAGCCCCGGGTCGCGGGCGGCTCGCCCGCGGACAGGCCGACCTCGCGCTGCGCCATGGCGATGCGGGTGAGGCTGTCCATCATCAGCAGCACGTTCTTGCCGGTGTCGCGGTAGAACTCGGCGACGCGGGTCGCCACGAACCCGGCGCGCAGGCGCACCAGCGGCGGCTGGTCGGAGGTGGCGACGATGACCACCGAGCGGGCCAGGCCCTCGGGGCCGAGGTCGTTCTCCAGGAACTCGCGCACCTCGCGGCCGCGCTCGCCGATCAGGGCGATCACGGTGATCTCCGCCTGGGTGCCTCGGGTGATCATCGACAGCAGGCTGGACTTGCCGACGCCGGACCCGGCGAAGATGCCGATGCGCTGCCCGTGTCCACAGGGGACCATCGTGTCCAGCGCGCGCACGCCCAGCTGCAGCGGCTCGCTGATCAGCGAGCGTTCCATCGCCGAGGGCGGCGCCATGTCCACCGAGACCCGGGTCAGACCGGTCAGCGGCGGGCCGCCGTCCATCGGGTTGCCCAGGCCGTCGAGCACCCGGCCGCGCAGCTCCTCGCCGACCGCGATGCGCAGCGGGCCACCGGTGTTGACCACCGGGCTGCCCACGCCGACGCCGCCGAGCGGGCCGAGCGGCAGGCACACCACGCGCTCGTTGTCGAGCGCGACGACCTCGGCCAGCAGCGGCTGCTCGGCCGGGCCGATGCTCACCAGGTCGCCGATGCGGGCGACGATGCCCGCCACGGTCACCGCGAGGCCGACGACCCCGACGACCGCGCCGGTGCGGCTGGGCTTCGCGGCGGGCAGCAGGGCGGCGAACCGCTCGCCGAAGGCCGCGCTCTCGCGCAGGCTTGTGTTCTCGCGCAGGCTTGTGTTCTCGCGCAGGATCGTGGTCACGGTGCCAGCTCCGCCCTGACCCTGGCCAGTGCGGCGCCGAGGGTCGCGTCGACGGTCGAGACCGCGGTCTGGGCGATCGCGTCGCCGCGCGCCATGCCGGGGTCGCCGACCAGGATGACCTGCTTGCCGGGGGTGGGGTCGCCGTCCGCGGTCAGCTCGACCAGGTCGAGCGGGTTGACCCGCACGGTGACCGCCGCGGTGGCGGGCAGGCCGTCGATGGCCCGCGCCAGCCCGGCCCGCGCGCTCTCGGTCACCGCGACCGAGAGCTGGGTGCCCAGCATCGCCTCGGCCAGCTCGACCGCGGCGGCGAGCACCTCGGCGGCCAGGTCCTCGGCGCGGCGCACGGTGGTGCCCAGCACCTGGGCGGCCGCGTTGTCCACAGCGGACACCGCGAGCGCGGTGCGGTGCGCCCGGTCGGCCAGCAGCCGGTCCAGCTCGGCCTTGGCGGTGGCCCGCGCGGCCGTGGTGGCCTCGCGCGCCTCGCGCATGCCCTGCGCCCAGCCGGTGGCGTAGCCCTCGGCGTGCGCGCCTGCGCGGCCGGACTGGTTGACCGAGGTGACCCCGATCTGGAACGGCACGGCGGCGTCGTCGCCGCGCACCACGGTGCCGACCCGCTCAGGCGACAAACTCATCGTCATCTCCTCGCCGCAGCACGATCTGACCGGACTCCTCGAGCGTGCGGATCTCGCCGATGATCTTGGCCTGGGCCTCCTCGACGACCCGCAGGCGGATCGCGCCGAGCACCTCGATCTCCTCGACCAGGCTCTCCGCCGCGCGCTCGGAGAGGTTGCGCAGCACCTTGTCGCGCACGTCGTCGCGCACGCCCTTGAGCGCGGTGGCCAGGTCGGCCGGGGAGACGTTGCGCAGCACCAGCTGCAGCGACTTGTCCTCGATGCCGACCAGGTCCTCGAACATGAACATCTGGCTGCGGATCTCGTCGGCCAGCTCGGGCGAGCGCTTGGCCAGACCGTCCAGGATGGACCGCTCGGTGGCCCGGTCGGACCGGTTGATGATGTCCACCAGCGGGCCGACACCACCGATGCTGGACACGTCGGAGGGCTGCAGCAGCGAGGACAGCTTGCGCTCGAGCTGGTTCTCCAGCTTGCGCACGATCTCCGGGGAGGTGCGGCCCATGGTCGCCACCCGCAGCGCCACCTCGCTCTGCCGCTCGGGGGCGAGCCCGCCGAGCACCGCGGAGGCCAGGTTGGCAGGCATGTGCGCCAGCACCAGCGCCACCGTCTGCGGGTGCTCGTCCTGCACGAACGAGAGCACCTGGCGGGGCTCGGCCCGCTGCAGGAAGCGGAACGGCACGTCGACCATGGTCGCGCCGATGCGGTCGACGATCTCGTCGGCGCGGTCGTGGCCCAGGGTCTCGATGAGCAGCTCGCGGGCGTAGTCCATGCCGCCGTGCGCCACGTGCTTGCGCGCCTTGGCCATCGCGTGGAACTCGTCGAGCACGGTGGTGGTGAAGCCCGCGTCGACGGCGCCGAGCCGGGCGACCTCGGCGGAGAGCATCTCCACCTCGGCCTCGCGCAGCTTCGAGAGCACCTTCGCCGAGCCGTCCTTGCCCATCTTCAGCAGCAGCACCGCGGCCTTGCGCAGGCCCTCGGGGGTGTTGGCGGTGTCCGACATGGTGGTCAGGCCCCCTTCGTCGCGAGCCAGCCGCGCAGCAGCCTGGCCACCTCGTCGGGCTGCTCGTCGACGAGCGCCTCGATCTCCTTGAGCTTGCGTTCCTGCGCGCCGCCGTCGCTGTCGCCGCTGAGGCCGCCACCGATGGCGGTCAGCTCGCTGGCGGACTCCAGGCGGGACTTCTCCTCGGCGGCCTCCAGGGCGACGGCCCTGGTGCGCTCCAGCTCGACCTTGATCTCGTCGAGCCGCTGCATCTCCGCGGCCTGCAGCACCCGGTTGCGCTTGCGGCGGCGGCGGCTGGCGAACCAGGTCACCAGCAGCAGCACCACGACCGCGAGCGCGGCGGCGCCCTGCTTGATCAGCGTCAGCTGCTCGGCCTTGCCCGCGTCGGCCTGCTGGGTGGCGAGCTCCTGCTGGGCGGCGTCGGCGGTGCTGGTGTTGAACTTCATCGAGTTCACCGCGAGCGTGTCGCCCCTGGTGGTGTTCAGGCTGACCGCGGAGGCCGCCAGCTCCCGGATCTGCGCCAGGTCGGCGCCCGCGGCGGTGTTCTCGTCGATCAGCACGGCGACCCCGAGCTTGCGCACCTGGCCCGGCGCGTTCTTGCGGGTCTCGATGACCGAGTTGACCGCGTTGTCGCGCACCGCCTTCTGCTGCGAGTAGGTGCCGTTGCCGTCGGTGGTGGTGCCGGTGCCGGTGGCGCCCGAGGTGGTGCCGTTGGTCTGGCCGAGCACGCCGCCGTTGGCGCCCGCGGCGCCCGCGCCGGTCCCGGTGTAGGTCTCGTCGGTGGTGCTCTCCGACAGCGCGGGGGCGTCGGACTTGGTGTAGGTCTGGGACTTGGTCTCCGAGGTGTCGAAGTCCAGGTCCGCGGTCACCTTGACCACCGCGTGGTTGGGCCCGACGACCTGGGTCAGCAGCGACTGCAGCGAGCTGGACAGGCGCTGCTCGTAGGCGGCGGTCTCCTGCTGGCGGGTGCTGGTCGAGCCGGAGTCGCCCTGGCCGGGGGCCGCGAGCACGGTGCCGTCGGACCCGGCGACGGTCACGTTGTCGGGGTCCATGCCCTCCACCGCGGAGGCGACCAGGTGCACGACGGTCTGGACCTGGTCCGAGGACAGCTTCTTGCCGCCGGAGGTGGCCACCATGACCGACGCGGTCGGCTTGCTGGAGTCGTCGGAGAAGACGTCCTTGGTGGGGATCGCCAGGTGCACGGTGGCCGCGGTGACGCCGTCGATCGACTTGATCGTCTTGGTCAGCTCGCCCTCGAGCGCCCGCTGGTAGGTGACCTGCTGCATGAACTCCGAGGTGGTCACGCCCTGCTGGTCGAGCAGCGCGTAGCCGGTGTCCTCGGAGGACGGCAGGCCCGCGCTGGCCATCTTCAGCCGCAGGTCGTAGAGCTGGTCGGTCGGCACCATCACGGTGGTGCCGCTGTCGGCGAGCTCGTACGGGGTGCCCGCGGTGGTCAGCTCGTCGACGATCGCCGAGGCGTCCTTGGCCGCGAGGTTGGTGAACAGCGGCGAGTAGTTCGTCGTCGCCGCGAAGAACGTGAAGTAGGCCCAGATCCCGATGCCCGCGACGAGCACGCCCGCCACCACGACGATCTTCTGGCCCAGCGAGAAGGCCTTGAACCCGTCGACAACCCTGCGCAGCAACACCATGATCCGGTCCTGGTTCACGCCTGCAGCCTCATGATCTCCTGGAAGGCCTCGATGGCCTTGTTGCGGACCTGGACCGTGAGCTGGGTGGTCAGGTTGGCCTCGGTGGCCGCGGCGAGGTAGTTGTGCACGTCGATGTCCGAGCCGGTGGCGGCCTTGACGGCCAGCTCACTGGCCCGGTCCTGCACCTGCTGGCTGCTCTCCAACGCCTTGCCGATGATCGCGCCGAAGCCGGACCCGGAGGCCGACTCGGCAGCGGAGGTCTCGCCGAGGGAGATCGGGGCGACGACGGCGGGCGGGGCGATCGCGGATGTCACCGCGCTGATGGGGCTGCTCACGCGTTCTTCCCGAGGTTGAGTGCGGCCTGGTAGGCCGAGGTGGCCCGCTCGACGGCGGCGATGTTGGCCTGGTACCCGCGCTGGGCCATGATCAGGTAGCCCATCTGCTCGCTGAGGTCGATGTCCGGGTACTTGACGTAGCCACCGGCGTCGGCCAGCGGGTGGGTCGGCTCGTAGACCATCCGGCCGGTCTTGTCCCCGGAGAGCACCTGCGAGACAACGGTTCCGTTGTGCGTCGGCAGCTCCTTGGCGACCACGAACCGCTCCTGGAACGCGTTGCCGCTGGTCGGCGCGACGTTGTTGATGTTGGCCATGTTGTCCGAGACCGCGTCGAGCCACTTGCGGTGCACCGAGACGCCACTGGCGGCGGTGTCGATGATGTTGAACACGGTCAGCGCACACCCTTCAGCACGGTGCTCACGAGCCCGTACCGGTCGTCCATGGCGCGCAGCATCAGCTGGTAGCGCAGCCCGGTCTCGGTGGAGCCCAACGTCTCCTCGTCGAGGTTGACGTTGTTGCCGTCCTGCCTCGCGGCCAGGTTCGAGGTCGACACCGACGCCCGCACCCCGGTCGCGCCGCCGCCGCTCGAGATCGCCTGGGCCAGCGCGGTCTCGAACTCGACCTTCTTGGCCTTGTAGCCGGGGGTCTCGATGTTGGCGATGTTGTTGGCCTGCACCCGCTGGCGCATCGCCAGTCCGTCGAGCGAGGCCCGCACGGCCTGCGTGGTGAGATCGTCGAACACGACCGGTGCTCCTTCATGCCGGTTGGGTCGCCGATCCGTGGCGGGTGAACTCCGAGCGTTCCGTGCTCAGGCGCTTCTTCGGCTCCGTGGAGAGAAGAATGAGCCGGCAGCGGTGGTGCACCGGTCGTCGTTCGGTTGCCACTCGGGTGCTCTTCCACCAGGTCAGACCCATGGTCATCGCAGTGGCCCCGATCACAGGGGTGCGCGCGGAGATCACCGGGGGTCCACACCGGGGGCACACGCGCAACCGCGCCCGCGACCTGGGAGGAGGTGGTCGCGGGCGCGGTCGATCACGCGGCGGGGCCAGGCCCCGCCGCGGGTCTCTTCAGTTGGTCACAGCGCCGCTGAGCGCGGCGCGGCTGTTCGCGTCGGTGCTGATCACGTTGCCGCCGTTCACATCGCGACGTCGACGTAGCTGGGTCGGGCCGGGTCGCGCCGGTCCTCGACCATCTTGCCGATCACCAGCGAGTGCATCGCCGCGCCGGACATGGCCGCGGCGAGCTTGGTCGCGACCTCCAACTGCCTGCGCAGCACCGCGTCCGCGCGCGGGCGCATGTCCAGCGGCAGCGGGCCGAGACCGGCAGGCGGGGTCCACGGGTCGAACTTGGGCAGCTCGCGCAGCATGTGCTCCTCGAGCAGCAACGCCTCCGCGGAGGCCACATCGGACTCCAGCCGGTCGAGCGCCTGGGCCCAGGCCCGGTTCCACGCGCTCGCCGTGCCGCTCACGACTTGCCGTTCGCCGCGGGGAGGGCCTCGACAGCCTCCCGCCACGCGTCGCGCAGCGGCTCGACGATGCCCAGCGCCGCGCGCACCGCGGCGGCGTCCTGGGCGATGTTGGCGCGCATCAGCGCCGCGAGCAGGAAGGCGTAGATCCCGGCCAGGTCCTTGCCGCCCTCCCAGGCCTCCGGGCGCAGGGAACCCTGCAGCTCCAGCAGGATGTCCTGGGCGTGCAGCAGCAGCTCCGACGCCGCCGAGCGGTCACCGGCGTCGACGGCGTCCGCGCCGCGGGCCAGGTCGAGGCAGAGCCGGTCGTAGAGCATGACCAGCAGGCGACCCGGGGTCGCGGTCGTGACCGAGTCAGCGAGGTAGCGCTGGCGCAGTGCGGGGCTCGACATCAGGGGTTCTCCTAGCTCAGGCTCGAGAGCTGGCTGGAGAGCCAACTCGACTGGTCCTTCAGCTTGCCGAGCGCGGTTTCCAGGTTGGTGTACTGCCGCTGCAGTGCCACCTTCTTGGCGGCCAGCTTGCCGTCCCAGTCGGTGATCTGGTCGTTGAGCTTGCGGACGTAGGCGTCGCCGTTCTGGATGACCAGAGTGAGCTTGCCGGTGGTGCTGTTGGTGACCCCGTCGGCCACCTCGGTGTAGCGGCCGGTCAGCGTGGTGCCGATCTGGGCCTTCACCGCCGCGGGGTCCTTGCCCGCCGCGGCCAGGAACGCGGTGCGGTCGAACTTCAGCGCGCCCGTGCGGTCGAGTGACACACCGGAGGTGCTGAAGGTGCCGTTCGGGACGCCGCTGCTCACCGAGGTGAGCAGTTGGTCGCGCAGGCTGCGCACCATCGGGTTGCCCGAGAGCACGCCCCCCGTCTTGGTGGTCGCGTTGTAGGCGGTGTAGCCGTCGATCAGCGACAGCGCCGAGTTCACCGCGGTGACCAGGGTCTGGGTGGCGTCGGCCGCCTTGCCAGGGTCGGCCGTCGTGGACACGGTGATGCCGGACTCGACCTTGTTCGCGGTGACCGTCACCCCCGGGATGAGGCCGGTGAAGGTGTTGTCCGCGCTGGAGAGCTTGTAGCCGCCCGCGAGGGGGTTGCCGACGGTGACGACACCGTCCGCGCCCTGCGTCATGACCGCGGTCGGGTTGGTGAGCCCGGAGACGCTGAACGCCTTCGCCGCACCGGTGCCGGTGGCGGAGAACTGCAGCACCTGGCCGGTGGTGGTGGTCAGCACCGTCGCCCGCACCCCGGCGTTGGCGCCGTTGATGGCGTCCGCGACTCCCTGGGGGGTGTTGGTGGTGATCGGGACGTTGACCGTCTTGTCGCTGAACACCAGGTCCAGCGAGGCGCCCGCGGCGGGCGTGCCGGAACCCGGCACCGCCGAGGTCAGCACGTGCGTGGCGGCCAGCGAGGTCACGTCGAAGGTGGCGGTACCGGCCAGCGCGGTGGTCGACGCCGCGACCGAGACCGCCGAGGACGACGAGGTGGCCTTCACCGCGGTCCAGGTGGTGGACGCGGCGAGGTCCTTGGCCGCGTTCTGCACCGCCAGCATGCGGGTGTTGATGGCCTGGTAGGCGGTGGTGAGCTTCTGCTGGTCGCTCACCTTGCCCTTGAGGCGGGTCTGCGGCGCCGCCTCGAGGCTCATCAGCTGGGAGATGATCGAGGTGGTGTCCAAACCGGTGACGAGTCCGTCGACACTTGTCATGGAGGGGCCTTCTTCTTCGTCCGGGGTCGACCACTACTTCGGCCGCTGGCGGCCGGGCATGAGAAAAGCCCGGGCACTGATCTGGCTGATCAGTGCCCGGGCCGTGTTCACTCAGCCACGCAGGAGCTGCAGAACGCTCTGCGGGGCCTGGTTCGCCTGGGCGAGCATCGCGGTGCCCGCCTGGGACAGGATCTGCGACCGGGTGAACTTGACCATCTCCTGCGCCATGTCGGTGTCGGTGATCGCCGACTTGGACGCCGAGAGGTTCTCCACCTGGACGTTGATGTTGTTGATGGTGTGCTCGAACCGGTTCTGGTACGCACCCAGCTGGCTGCGGGCGGTCGACAGGTTCTTGATCGCGGCGTCGACGGCGTCGATCGCGTTGCGGGCGTTGGTGGTGTTGTTGAGCGACACCGTGTTGCCGACGCCGAGGCCAGCGCTGTCGAAGCCGGTGGCGGTGGAGCCGGTGGTGCCCGCGACCGCGGTGCCCGCGGTCAGACCAGCAGCCGACGAGGAGACGGTGATGGTCTCGGCCTGGGCGACCTTGGACGAGATCTTCAGGTCCGCGCCCGCCTTGGTGGCGACGAACGAGGCGCTGAAGCTGGCGTTGCCGTTGAGCTGGTTGACAACGTCGTCCAGGCTGGACGGGCTGTTCAGCGTGACCGTGGCACCGTTGCCGCCGATGGAGGCGGTGATGGTCTCGGTGTCGAGAGCCGCGCTGAAGGTACCCGAGAGGGTGTTGCTGGCCTTGGTACCGGCGGCACCGAACACCGACGCGTCCATGGACACGTTGATGCGGTCGTCGGTGGTGTTGTTGGCGCCGACCTGGAAGGAACCGGTGTAAGCGGTACCGCCTGCGGTGCCAACGGCCAGCAGCTTCTGGCCGCCGAAGGAGGTGGTCTTCGCGATCCGGTCCAGCTCGGACTGCAGCTGGCCGAACTCGGTCTGGGCCGCCGCCTGGGCGTTGGTGTCCTGCGAACCGCCGTTGGCGGCCTGGACAGCCAGGTCACGCATGCGCTGCAGGATCTCGGCCGACTCGTTCAGGGCGCCATCGGCGGTCTGAACGACGTTGACGCCGTCCTGGGCGTTGCGGGTCGCTACCTTGAGGCCGCCGATCTGGGACTGGAGCCCCTGGGCGATCGACATGCCCGCGGCGTCGTCCGCGGAGCGGTTGATCCGCAGGCCAGACGAGAGCTTCTCCAGCGAGCCCTGCATCTGCTTGTCGTTGACCGACAGGTTGCGGTACGCGTTCATGGCAGCGATGTTGGAGTTGATGCGCAGACTCATGATGTTTCCTCCTTGAAGAGAGTCCCAATCCCCGCCCTTCCGTGGGCAGGCACCGAGTAGTTCGGCGGTCCCCGCCGGGATCTGAGGTTCCGGCGGAAGTTTTTTCCTGGATCAGGCGGACATGTCCATCGGGACGCCCTGCGCGGTCGTCTTGGCGAGACGGGTGCGCAGGGTGCCCTGCGCCGCGACGGCGGCGTAGTACGAGGCGCGGCGGCGCGCGGCGCAGCCGTCCGGCTTGTCCGACGAGGACACCCGCTCGGGGTCGAGCTGGGAGTTGATGCCCTCGCGCAGCAGAGCGGTGGCCTCGGCGCGCAGCTGCGAGACCCGCGACTCGGTGACCCCGAGCCGCTCGGCGATCTCGGCCATCGGCCGGTTGTTGAAGTAGTACTCCTCGACGACCACGCGCAGCCGCTCCGGCAGCACCTCGACCGCGTCGCGCAGGTACCCGACCCGCTCGCGCTCGACGATGAGGTCCTCGGGGGTGGCCCGCTCGTCCGGGATGACCATCTCGGAGGCCTCGGGGCCGTCGGTGACGACCGACTGCAGGCTGACCACGAAGGAGCGCTGCACGTCGTCGCGGATGGACACCACGGTGCGCACGTCGGTCTCCAGCGCGGCGGCGAGCTCGGCGTCGTTGGGGACCCGGCCGTGCTCGGCGACGAAGGCGTCGCGGGCGCCCTCCAGCTTGCGGACCTTGCCGCGCACCGAGCGGCTCGCCCAGTCCTGGCCGCGCAGCTCGTCGAGCAGCGCGCCGCGGACGCGGACCGCGGCGTAAGCCGGGAACGGGACACCGCGGGAGGGGTCGTAGGCGTTGGCGGCGGCGACGAGGGCCTCGGAGCCCGCGGAGAACAGCTCGTCGCGGCGGACGTGCGCGGGGACCCTGGCCAGCATCTCGCGGACCACGTGGCCGACGAGCGGCAGGTTGGCCGCGATGAGGCCGTCGGTGTCGGTGGTGCGAGTGGTGCCCGGGTTCTCCGCCATGTCGTTCCTCCGCCGCTGAAATCCATCTGGGACGTCCAGGCGGTTCGTCGGTCCGCCTCGATGTCACAAAGGTGAGGCCCGGGAGGTGCTGGCCAAGTGCCCTACGGGTGCGTCTCGGGTGCGACAGTCCCGGGAGGATTTCCGCGGATTCCTCAAGCGCGCCCCGGCCGCGTCGATAGGGCTTGACGAAGACCCATCGGAGAAGCCCCCGGAGGCAGCGCAGATGAACCCCGTCGAGACCTCAGCGATCCTCTGGCGGCAGCGCGAGCTGCTGTCCCTGCTGCTGTTCAAGCTCGAGGTGGAGAGCCTGCTGCTGGCCGCGGGCCGCACCAGGTGGTTGGGGTCGGCGACCTACGAGGTCGAGCTGATGCTCGAGCGCATCCAGAGCACCGAGCTGCTGCGCGCCGCCGCGGTCGACGAGCTCGCCGAGACCCTCGGCCTGCCGCCCGGCCCGAGCCTGGCCACCCTCACCGATGCCCTGGACGAGCCGTGGACGGCGGTGTTCGCCGAGCACCGCACCGCGCTGGCGACCCTGTCGGCCGAGATCGAGGCCGCTGTCGAGGCCAACCGCGACCTGCTGACCTCGGGCCGCCGCGCGGTCGCCGAGGCGCTGCGCGTGGTGCGCGGCGGCGGTGACGGCAGCCTGTACCGCGCCGACGGCAGCACCGCACCCGCGGCCGTGGGTGCCCGACTCGTGGACGAGGCCCTGTAGATGAGCTCCTTCAACGGGATCAACACCGCCCTCACCGCCCTGCGCACCCAGCGCCAGGGCCTCGAGCTGGCCGGTCAGAACATCGCGAACGCGGGCACCGAGGGCTACACCAGGCAGCGCCTGGAAACCTCCTCGATCGGCGGCTCCCCGGTCCCGGCCTTCTGGTCGACGCCGAACCGGCTCTCCACCGGCCAGGGCGTCCAGGTCACTTCGGTGAACCGGCTGCAGGACGCCTACATGGACGCCCGCGTGCGCTCCGAGCACGAGCGCAAGGCCACCACCGACACCAACCACGACGTCCTCGTCGACGTCGAGCGGGTCTACAACGAGCCGAGCGACAACGGCCTGCAGGCCCAGCTCACCGACCTGTGGTCCGGCTTCGCCGACGTGGCCGACAACCCCGGCGACCCCGGGTCCCGCACCCAGCTGCTCACCCGCGCCCAGTCCGTGGCGAGCACGCTCAACGCCGCGTCAGCCGAGCTGGCAGGCCAGTACTCCGACCGCCGCACGCAGCTGGTCAACAACGTCAACGACATCAACGCCGCCTCGAAGCAGCTGGCGAGCCTCAACGAGGCCGTCGTGCGCGCCAAGGCCGCCGGTGTCAGCGCCAACGAGCTCTCCGACCAGCGCGACAACGCCGCCCTCAAGCTCGTCGAGCTCACCGGTGGCCAGCTCACCCGCGGTGCCGACGACTCCGTCACCATCACCCTCGGTGGGTCCAACCTGGTGAGCGGCAGCACTTCCCGCGACCTGAAGGTGACCAACGGCGCCGACATCGCCTCCGCTGGCGCTGACCCGGTGACCCTCAAGTGGGTGGACACCGACACCGTCGCCACCGGCGCTGGCGGCAAGGCGGGCGCGCTGCTCAACGGACTCAACACCGTGCTGCCCGACCAGCTGGCCCGCTTCGACAAGGTGGCCAACGCACTCACCACCACCATCAACACCGCCAACGCCGCCGGGTTCACCAAGGCGGGCGTCGCGGGCGGCGCCCTGATGTCGGGCACCACCGCGGCCACCATCAAGGTCGCCACCACCAACCCGGCCGACATCGCCGCGTCGGCGAGCAGCACCCAGGCCCTCGGCGGCGGCAACGCCGACGCGATGGCCAGGCTCGGCTCGAAGTCCGGCGGGGCCGACGAGGTCTACCGCACCAACGTCGCCGACATCGGCATGCGCGTGCGCGCCGCCGAACAGGCCGCCACCACCCAGGGCACCATCACCAACCAGGTCGACTCCGCGCGGTCGGCCACCTCCGGGGTCAACCTGGACGAGGAGCTCACCTCGATGATCACCTACCAGCGCTCCTACGAGGCCGCCGCCAAGGTCATGTCCACCGTGGACTCGATGCTCGACACGCTGATCAACCGGATGGGGGTCTAGCCATGACGGGTTTCCGGGTGACCGAGCAGTCCACCTCGGCCAAGGTGCTGGCCGGTCTGCGCACCAGCCAGAACAACGTCGACCGGCTGCGCGAGCAGATGACCACCGGCAAGCAGGTGGCCAAGCCGTCGGACTCCCCGACCGGCGTCGTCTCGGCCATGCAGGTCCGCTCCGACATCGCGACCCGCGACCGCTACGACCGCAGCGCCACCGACGGCATCGCCAGGCTGAGCACCGCGGAGAACGCGCTGAGCACCGGCAGCGACCTGCTCAACCGCGCCCGCGACCTGGTGCTGCAGGGCATGTCCGAGCCCGCGCTGAGCAACCCGTCGGCGCGCGCCGGGATCGCCGTCGAGGTCCGCTCCCTGCGGGAGAACATGATCTCGGTCGCCAACACCACCTACCTGGACCGCCCGGTCTTCGGCGGCACCACCGACAAGACCAGCGCGTTCCTCGACACCGGCGTGTACCAGGGCGACACCGGCAGCGTGCAGCGCCGCGTCGGCGACAGCACCCAGGTCCGCGTGGACGTCTCCGCGGACGTCTTCGGCACCAGCGCGGGCAACGTCTTCGACGTGCTCGCCTCCATCGCCACCGGCCTGGAAACCAACCCCGCCACCCTTTCCGGTGACCTCGATCGGTTGGATCTCGCCAAATCGCGTGTCACGAACGAACTCGCGGGGGTGGGCAGCCGTTACAGTCAGCTCACCGCGGCCCAGGACACCGCGAGCACCCAGGTCCTGGCGCTGACCGGGCGGTTGTCCGAGATCGAGGATATCGACATGGCCAAGGCGGTGATCGACCTGCAGACCCAGACCGCGGGCTACCAGGCGGCGCTCGCCGCGACCGCCCGGGTCGTTCAGCCCTCCCTGTTGGACTTCCTGCGATGACCGCCGCGCTTTCCACGCCGTCCGCTGGACGTTCCACGCTGTCCGCTGGACCTTCCACGCTGTCCGCGCCGCTTGCCCGAGGAGGCACCGCGTCCGCCGTGAGCACCACCGCAGCCGAGGCAGGGCACGCACTGCCGACCATCGAGTTCCGCACCCCCATGCCGGGGTTCCCGGAGCACCGCGAGTTCGTGCTGGTCGCCGTCGACCCCGACGGCCCGCTGTTCACGCTGCGCTCGGTCGACGACCCGGCGCTGCGCTTCCTGGTGGTGCCGCCCGCGCCGTTCTACCCGGACTACGCCCCGCAGGTCAGCGCCCAGGTGCTGGAGCAGCTGGGCACCACGGACCCTGAGGACCTGCTGGTCCTGCTGGTGGTCACCGCCGCCGGTTCGGTCGCCGAGGCCACCGCCAACCTGCTCGCCCCGGTCATCGTCGACCAGAGCACCCGACGAGCGGTCCAGGTGATCCTGGAGGAAGATCTCCCCATCCGAGCCCGGTTGTTGCCCGCCTGAAGCGGTGGGGGGAGGAGAGATCACGTGCTGGTGCTGACTCGTCGGACCGGGGAGAGCGTGCGGATCGGGGACGAGGTCACCGTCACCGTGCTCGACATCAGGGGCGACGTGGTCCGCGTGGGCATCCAGGCACCCAGATCCGTCACCGTGCACCGCGACGAGGTCTACCGGGAACTGCGCAAGGCCAACGAGCAGGCGGCCCGCTCGGTCGACGAGGGCGCCGCCCTGCTCACCGACGCGCTGCGCAAGCGCGGACCCGGCCCGCCCCGCCCCACCGCGGGCACCGCCCCCACTCCGGGGCCGGTGCCGACACCACCCGTTCCCGGGCCCGCCCGCCCCGCCGACCCGCGGCACCCGACCCCCCGCCCGCCGGGGACCTGACGCGCCGGGCACCGGAGTCCCGCCGGGCGGGGTGTCGCACGTCGGGCAAATCACCCATCGTGGTGCCAATCGGTGGGCGCACACCGTGCGGCACGGTGAAATCCCGCGCCCGCCGGTGTCTTGCGGCATGCTGCTGCTGTGCAGCGAGTGACCCCTGAGGGTGAGCAGGACACGACCGAGCCCGCCTACCGGCTCCCGGCCGAAGTGGACTCGCCGACCGAGGGCGGCCCGCCGCGGCGACCGCTGGCCAGGTGGCTGCTGCGCCACCGCGTGCAGCCGGTCGGCCGCGCCGGGCACGAGGACCACGGCACCCCGCAGGCGTGGTGGAAGGTCATGTGCCTCACCGGCGTCGACTACTTCTCCACCCTGTCCTACCTCCCGGCCATCGCCGCCGTCGCCGCGGGCGCCGTCTCCCCGATCGCGACCGTGCTGATCGTGGCGCTGACGCTGTTCGGCATGCTGCCGATGTACCGGCGGGTGGCGGGGGAGAGCCCCAACGGCCAGGGCTCGGTGGCGATGCTGGAGAAGCTGCTGCCGTTCTGGCGGGGCAAGGTGTTCGTGCTGGTGCTGCTGGGGTTCGTGGCCACCTCGTGGATCATCACCATCACCCTGTCCGCCGCCGACGCGACCGTGCACATGGTGGAGAACCCGTTCTTCCCGTCGCTGCTGCACGGCCACGAGGTGCTGGTGACCGTGCTCCTGCTGCTGGTGCTCGGCGGGGTGTTCCTGCTCGGCTTCAGCGAGGCCGTGGTGGTCGCCATCCCGCTGGTGGCGGTGTTCCTGGCGCTCAACGCGGTGATCGTGGTCGTCGGCGTGGTCGACCTGGCCACCCACGGCGCCCAGTTCGCCGACTGGTGGTCCGCGCTGACCTCCGGCGGCAACCTCGTCGGCACCGCGGTGCTGGCGTTCCCGCTGCTGGTGCTCGGCCTGTCCGGCTTCGAGACCGGGGTCAGCATGATGCCGCTGATCGCCGCCGAGGGGGACTCGCCCGAGAAGCGGCTGGCGAGCCGGGTCCGCAACACCCGCAAGCTGCTCACCACCGCGGCGCTCATCATGTCCGGCTACCTCATCGCCACCAGCCTCATCACCACCGTGCTCATCCCGGCCAAGGAGTTCGAGCCGGGCGGGGCCGCGGTCGGCCGCGCGCTGGCCTACCTCGCGCACTCCAGGCTGGGCGACGTCTTCGGCACCGCCTACGACATCAGCAGCATCCTGATCCTCTGGTTCGCCGGGGCGTCGGCGATGGCCGGGCTGATCAACATCGTGCCGCGCTACCTGCCGTCCTACGGCATGGCGCCGGAGTGGGGCCGCGCGGTCCGCCCGGTCGTGCTCGTCTACACCGCGCTGTGCGTCGTCATCACCATCGCCTTCGACGCCGACGTCAACGCCCAGGCAGGCGCCTACGCCACCGGCATCCTGGCGATGATGGTCTCCGGCGCGTTCGCCGTCACCATCTCCGCGCTGCGCCGCAAGGAGACCGGCAAGACGGTCGGGTTCTGCGCGCTCACCCTCGTGCTGCTCTACGCCCTGGTGGCCAACGTGGTCGAGAAGCCGGACGGCCTCGCGATCTGCGCGGTGTTCGTGGCCGGGGTCGTCGCGGTGTCGCTGGTCTCCCGGGTCACCAGGACCACCGAGCTGCGCGCCGACCGGATCGAGTTCGACGAGCAGGCCCGCCGGTTCGTCACCGACTCGCTCGAGCACGACGGCAGGCTCAACATCATCGCCAACAAGCGCCAGGCCGGGGACGCCGAGGAGTACGCGGCCAAGGAGGCCGAGCAGCGCGGCCTCAACCCGGTGCCCGGCGGCGCGGACGTGCTGTTCCTGGAGATCGACGTGGTCGACCCGTCGGACTTCAGCGACGTGCTGCGGGTGCGCGGGGTCGACGTGGACGGGCACCGGGTGCTGCGCGCCGACAGCCCGGCCGCGCCCAACGCGATCGCGGCGCTGCTGCTCGCCCTGCGCGACGCCACCGGGGTCAAGCCGCGGTGCTACTTCGAGTGGTCGGAGGGCAACCCGCTCACGCACCTGTTCCGCTACCTGCTGCTCGGCCAGGGCGACACCGCCCCGGTGACCAGGGAGATCCTGCGCGCCGCCGAGCCGGACCCCGCTCGCAGACCGGGTATCCACGTGGGCTGACCGGGTGGCACCAGCCCCACGCGACCAAGTCCCCGCTGATCCGCGCGCCGGGCTGCCAAGCCGGGAACGATGCCGGGCGGGGATGAGGGGGTGGGTGGCGGGAGGAATGTGCACAGTGCGGCTTTCCTCAGATCTGGTGTCTTCGAGCCGAGTGTCCGGGAAACGAAGGACGTCAGTGGTGAGGAGTGGGCCGTGGCACTGTTCGCACCAGCCAGCGCGTTGCTCGGCAGGCTCAAGTACGCGTACAAGATCCTTCTGCTCACCGTGGTCCTGCTGCTGCCGCTGGCCTTCGTGTCGTGGGGCTACATCGGCATCCAGACCGCCCAGGTGGACTTCAGCGCCAAGGAGCGCGACGGCGTCGCGTACCTGCGCCCCGTCCTGACCCTGACCGCGGCCACTGTGGACGCCCGCAGGGCCACCGCGGCGGGCACCACCACCGGCGCGATCACCGACGAGATCGCCGCGGTCGACGCCGTCGACGCGACCCTGGGCGCCGAGCTCGGCGTCTCCGCGGCCTGGAGCACCGCCAAGACGGCGCTGTCCGCCGCGGTGAAGGCCGGTCAGGGCCAGGCCGCCTACGACGCGTACGGCAAGGCCTCCGCGGCGCTGCTGACGCTCATCGTGTCCATCTCGGACACCTCGAACCTGACGCTCGACCCGGACCTCGACTCGTACTACCTGATGGACGCGCTGGTGTTCCGCCTGCCCGCGCTGCTCGACCTGGCCGGTCAGGTCGTCGACGACGCCACCCTGGCCGTCGCCGACGGCTCCACCGACCGCCTGGAGGAGACCCGGCTGCGCCTGTCGAAGGCCTCCGGCGCCCTGGAGAACACCCAGGCCGCGGTCGACACCGGGATGAAGACCTCGTTCGAGAAGACCTCCCGCGCCGAGCTGGCCGCCGCCAAGTCCGATGTGGACGCAGAGCAGAAGGCGCTCGGGGCGATCCTGGCCCAGGTCAACACCGCGGTGGGGACCGGGAACCTGTCCGCGATCACCGCCGCGACCGGCGACACCGCGCGCACCGAGGTCGTCCAGCTGATGGACAAGCTGGGCCCCGAGCTGGACGCGCTGCTGGTGACCCGCATCGACGGGTTCGAGCAGAAGGCCCTCGTGGTCGAGCTCGCCACCCTGATCGCGGTGCTGGTGGTCGGCTACCTGCTGGTCGGCTTCTACCTCTCGGCGACCGTGCCGCTGCGCCGCACCGTGGGCACCCTGCGCGCCCTGGCCGAGGGCGATCTCACCCAGCGCGTGCCGGTCGACACCCGCGACGAGGTCGGCCAGATGGGCACCGCGCTCAACGAGGCGCTCGGCCGGGTCAAGTCCGCCATCGAGGAGCTGCAGGGCGACGCCGACGGCGTGGCCAGCGCCTCCACCGAGCTGTCCGCGGTCTCCGGGGAGCTGCGCCGCACCGCCGAGTCCAGCGCGGCGCGGGCCGGTGAGGTCGGCTCCATCGCCAACCAGGTCTCCGCCCACGTCGACTCGGTGTCCACCGGCGCCGACGGCATGACCGCCGCCATCGACGAGATCTCCTCCGGCGCCAGCCGGGCCGCCGCCGTCGCCGTCGAGGCGGTCGACGCCGCCATCGCCACCCAGTCCACCATCAACCGCCTCGAGGAGAGCTCCAAGCAGATCGGCGAGGTCGTCAAGGTCATCACCGCCATCGCCGACCAGACCAACCTGCTGGCCCTCAACGCCACCATCGAGGCCGCCCGTGCGGGCGAGTCCGGCAAGGGCTTCGCCGTGGTCGCCGGTGAGGTCAAGGACCTCGCCCACGAGACCTCCAAGGCCACCGGCGACATCTCCGCCAAGGTCGAGGCCATCCAGACCGACGCCAAGGCCGCCGTCGCCGCCATCGAGGGCATCGCGAGCGTCATCGCCCGCATCAACGACTTCCAGACCACCATCGCCGCGGCGGTCGAGGAGCAGTCGGCCACCACGGGGGACATAAGCCGCGCCATCGGCCAGGTCGCCTCCGGCGCACGCGAGATGGCCATCGGCATCGGCGAGGTCGTCGAGGAGAACCAGCAGACCACGACCGGCGCCGTGTCCACCGCGGTGGCGGCCGAGGAACTCGCGGGCACCGCCGAGCGCATGCGCGGCATCGTGGGTCGGTTCACGATCTGACCGGGACACCGGGCCGAGCAGGACACCGGTTACCGGGGCCCACTGGGTCCCGGTTCCCTTGCTGTCGCGGCAACGGCGGTGCCGGCCGATGATGAACCGGTCTCGCGGCGGCACATCCGGTCTCGCGGACCTCCGAAGTCCATGGGACACAGGGGTTTCGCGTTTCGGCATCGGCCATTGCGGTGAACCGCCCGCCAAGGTGTGGCGTGTTTCTGGCTTGCTGGCCATCGCGGTCGCCGAGTGCGGCATGCTGGCGCCGTGCCGCAACCGGACCTGCTATTCACCCAGGTCAGAGCCGAGATCCGCAAGCTCCGACCGGGTCGTGGCGTCTACGAGCCGGACCTGTTCCTCCGGCTCGGACCGCACCTGCTGCGGCTGTGCGGGACGACGGCGGACTCCGCGCAGGTGCGGCCGACGCTGATCCAGCAGTTGCTCGCCTGCGCCAGCGCGCTGCCCGGTGAGCACCAGGACGTCCTGGCCATCAGCCTGGCCATCGACAGCGAGGTCAGCGCGCTGACCAGGTTCACCGACCGGGTCGCCAGGGTGGCCACCCTGCTGCGGGTGAGCACCAGGACCGCCATCCGCCGGATCAACGACGCCGAGACCGAGTTGGCGACCGAGATCGCCACCGTGCTCTCGGCCGGCCCCGGCGTCGAGCGCTTCGTCAGGTCCTACTACGTCCGCGAGTACCGGGCCGTGGTCGACCACACCCGCGCGCACGCCGACCCGGCGACCGTGGTGGTCCACCAGGAACGCGAGATCGTCTGCGTCCAACCGGGACTGGCCGAGGTGCCGATCCGCTTCGGGCTGCCGGACCACCCCGACACCCCGGAGTCGATGTTCTCCGTCCAGGTGCACCACGGTGGCCGGATCCGGTCGCAGCGGCGGATCTCGCCGACCGGGTTCGAACTCCTGGTCACCCTGCCCGCCCCGCTGGCCCAGCGGCAGTCGCACCGCTTCAGCCTCGTCTTCACCTTCCCCGCCGACCTCGTCCGCGCCCACCACGTGATCACCGGCGAGGTCACCATCCGCAGGTACCTGCTCATCGTCCGGTTCCACCCCGACCACCTGCCGACCTGGATCAGGCGGGTGGACGCGGAGGACATCCGGACCCTCGACGCCTTCGCCGACCGCGCCCGCGCCCCCTACGGGGAGTTCGCCCTCGACGCGGTGGGCGAGATGCGCCTGGAGTTCGACCGGCTCAGCCCGCACCTGGCCTACGGCTGCCAGTACAGCTGGGCCGATCCGCCGGGGGGTGGTGGGCGAGAACGGTGAACCGGGTGGGCCCGCCGCCGGGGCGGACCCACCCCGCCCACTACCGGCCGGACTTGCCCGCCGCGTCGCGGCGGCCCGCACGCGGGGCGATCGCCGAGCGGACGGCCCTGCCCACCCGGACCGCGAAGGCGAACGCCGACCGCGACCACGTCAACACCATCGCGTCGGTGGTGCCGCAGGCCAGCATCCACAGCGCACCGGCGATGAACAGGTAGATGTCCATGCCGCCACCGCCTGCGGGAACCATGAAAGGGATGGAGGTCTTGAATTCCATTGTGCCACCTCTTATGTCTCTGACGTCGAACGAATCGGGCAACGCAGAGGTTTGTTCCGCCGGGAAGTGCGCGGCTGTCCCGGCGGACGCTTTTCGGGTAAACGCTGGTGAGCAGCCGCGGATCACCGTCCGAGTGGTCGGACACCGGGCCGGTCGGACACCGGGCGCGGCGAGGGAGGGGAGTGGCCGGTGGCGGGCACGGGCGTGACGCCGGAGGAGTTGCTGAGCGATTTCGGGTCGCTGTTCGACGCGCAGACCAGGAGCCTGCGGGGCCTGGCCACCGCGTCGGGCGTCGGCGCGGAGACCATCCGCGGCTGGAAGGACGAGGGGCGCTTCCCCAAGAACACCACCGGTTTCCTCGAGGTCGTCCGGCTGTGCCTGCGCTCGCTCAAGGAGGGTGCGCCGACCCAGCGGTGGGGTGCGGCCGAGTGGGAGATCCGCTACCACGAGGCCAAGCGGGTGTGGGAGGACCGGACCGGCGAGCGTGCGGCCAGGAAGGCGATTCCCCTCGGCCGCGCCGAACAGCAGGCGTCCCCGTCGATCCAGGTTCACGGCGGCGATTACGTCAACGAGTCGAAACACACAATGCACATCGGGAATGTGAACCACTACACCGACCCCGGATCGCGCTGACCGTGCGAATACCGGTGGACCGCTGAAACCACGAGGAGTGCTCATGGCAACTGGTGAGATCAGGATCGCGAACGGGATCCTGTGGATCGGCAGCGAGGCCTACCCGCTGCGCAACATCTCCCACGTCGGCTCGCGCTGGATCGACCCGCAGCCGATCAAGCGCAAGGCGGTGAAGGACTTCGTCGTGCGGACCCTGATCTGCCTGGTCGTCGCGGGCGTCGTCGCCACCGCCTCCACGCCCGCCGCGGTGCTCGTCGCGCTCGGGGGCCTGGCGCTGCTGATCTGGCGGCTGTCGGTGGCGCTGGGCCTGCGGCCGATCTACGGCCTGGTCCTCAACACCGCGGGCGTGCAGCAGGACGCCATCTGGAGCTACGAGGAGGACGAGATCATGAAGCTCATCGCGGCCACCACCGAGGCGATCGGCAACCCCGACACCGCGCCGCGGATTCTCAACGTCCACAACGTCGTCGCGGGTGACGTCATCCAGCAGTACGGGAGCGACAACACCGGCAAGCAGGTCAACGTCGGCGCGGGGCGGTGACCGGGATGAGCGGCGAGGACCGGTACGTGATCCACAACCTCGGCAACTCCGTCGGCGGGGACATCATCCAGCAGTACGGCAGCGGGAACATCGGCAAGCAGGTCACGACCGGGTCCGGTGACGCCGTGCTCGACAAGACCCACCAGGCCGCTCCCGAGCACCAGCAGACCGTGGTCGTGCACGGCGGTGACTACGTCGACCGGGACAAGCACGCCACCCACGTCGGCGACGTCAACCACGGCCTCCACCAACGCCCCGGTGACCCGCCGGGGCCGTGGCCGCAGGACCGCCAGTAGGTACCCGCGCGCCGGGTCGGTGCGGGGTCCGCGACTCGGCGGGCGGGGCGGACGGGTAGGCGTGGCACCGGGCGCGCGCTCGGGAGCGTCCCGATCTCGGGACGTGCCACGCGGTCGGGGGACCGCCCGCCGCTCAGGCGGCGGCCAGGCGGTGCAGAGTCGCGGTGCGGGTCTCGGATCGGTCCACCAGGATGGCGGTGGCGTTGTCGTCGCCCTTGGCGGCGTTCACCACAGCGGTGGCGGGGGTGGGGGAGTGGGCCAGCAGGGCCGCGATCCGGGATGCCGACAGTCCCTTGTGGACGCCGTCGGTGGTCAGCAGGAGTGCGGTGGGCTGGTAGGTGTCCACCTCCCCGATGGACTCCGGCGACGCGGTCCGGACGCTCGTGGTGACGATGTTGTTCAGGTGTGGGGCCACGGCGACGCCGCGGTCCGCGAAGTACTGGGCGATGGTGTGGTCGGTGGTCAGCTGCCGGACCACGGAACCGTCCCAGGTGTACGCGCGGGTGTCGCCCGCCCAGGCGACGCGGTAGCCGGTGGGGGTGGCGTGGGCGACGACCAGGACGCAGTCGCCCTCGGCCAGGGCGCAGACGGCGCGTTGGGCGGCCAGCAGGCCCTCGCGGGGGTTGATGCCGGTGGTCACCGCGGCGGCGGTGGCCACGCGGGCGGCCAGGGCGGCGGCCGGGGTGTCGCCGATGCCGTCGGCCAGGGCCAGCACCGCGGTGCCGCCGGGGGTGCCGGACGCCGCGGCGTCCGCGTTGACGTGCCGCCTGCCTTGGGATCCTGCCAGGTGCCAGTCCATGGGGTCCTCCTCCGCCGACACCCACTGTCGGCGCGGAAGCTGTGCGTCGGCTGTGCGTTGGCTGACCGCCGGTTATGAAGCCGGACCGGCCAGCGGCAGCTCCAGGCGGATCACCGTCCCGCCGTTGCCGCCGTGCGACGGGGTGAGCACCATGGCGCCGCCGTGGCGCTCGGCGATGGCGCGGGCCAGCACCAGGCCGAGGCCGGAGCCGACGATCAGGTCGCCGTCGTTCTCGCCGAGGGTCATCGTGGTGAACAGCCGCCCCGAGTCGCCGGGCAGCGGGTTCTCGTCGATGACCTCCAGCACCCAGTCGTCACCGCCGACCGAGGAGCGCACGTGCACCGACGCCGAGGGCGGTGAGCTGCCGATCGCGGCGGCCACCACGTGGTGCACCATGCGGGCCAGCAGGTCCCGGTCGCCGGTGAGCACCGTGGCGTCGGCGCCGAGCCCGCTGACCACCGTCACCGACCGGTCCGCCGCGGGCCGCGACAGCGTGGCGATCTGCTCGGCCACCAGCGGACCCACCGGCGTGGGCGCCAGGTCCAGGTGCCGCGAGTGCGACTCCAGCCCGGCCAGGAACAGCAGCTTCTCCACCAGCGTCGCCATCCGGTGCACGTTGCGGTCCACCGCGAGCGCCAGCGTCCGGTCGCCCTGGCCGTCGGTCAGCAGCGGGGTCAACGACGTCAGCGTCGTCAGCGGCGTGCGCAGCTCGTGCGACACCGTCGCGATGAACTCGGTCTTCAGCGACGCCAGCCGCGACAGCTCGGCGTTGCGCCGCTGCAACGAGCGCTGCGACTCGACCTGCTCGGTGACGTCGCGCAGCACCCACAGGTTCCCCAGCCGCTCCCGGTCGTCCTTGATCGGCAGGAAGTCCACCTCCAGCACCCGGTCCGGCCCGAACGGCACCACCGCCCGCCGCACCACCAGCCCCTCGGCCATGCACTGCCGGGCCAGCTCGTCGAGCCCGGAGTAGTGCCCGGGCGGCAGCCCCCGCAGCCCGCGCACCACCTCGGCGCGCTGCCCGCTGAGCTCGGCGGCGTCCCCGCGCAGGTCCAGCATCGCCGCCGCCGCGGTGTTGATGGTCAGCACCACCCGGTCGTCGTCCTGCAGCAGCACGCCGACCTCCAGCGAGTCCACCAGCTGCCGCAGCCGGGTCGCGGTCACCTCCTTGGCCCGCTGCGCCTCCTGCAGCGCGGTGATGTCGTGCGCGAAGGCGACCAGCCCGCCGATGGCCGGGTCGTCGATCCGGTCCAGGAAGTCGATGTCGAGCACCCGCCAGCCCACCGGGGTGCGCACCCGCGCCGAGTGCCGGATCTGCCCGCCGCGGTTGTCGGCGTGCAGGGTCTCGATCAGGTTCGCCAGCTGCGGCTGGTCGTCCGGGTGCACCAGCGAGGTGATCGCCGACAGCGTCGTCTCGCCGTAGCGGACCGGGGTGCCGTCGGGCCAGTGCACCATGTTGCTCCACCGCAGCAGGCCCTCCGGCGTGAACAGCGCCACGATGCTGGGCATCTGCGCGATCACCGCGTCCCGGAAGTCGATGACCCCGCCGTCGGTGCGCACCCCGTCCAGGGTGGCCGCGACGGTGTCCACCAGCGGCGCCAGCCTGGGGTCCGGCTCACCGCCGCAGCGCACCGACACCGCCCCGCCGGAGGTGAGCTGCACGGTGATCGTCGCGTCGGGCACGGGGGTGCCGATGTGGGCGTCGACCACGCCAGGCAGCGCACGCAGCACACCCAGTGCCGCGTGGACGGCCCGGCCGGACCGGTCGGCCCAGGTGACCGCGCGCACCACCGCAGCGCAGTCCCACGGGGAGCTCCCCGCGGAGGTGTCCGCCATGTGCCCTCCTTGTCGTGATCAGTGTGGCGAACCCGCACCCCAAGACCGCGGTGGTGACAACCGTTCCGCACCGGATTCGCTACCGGTGTCCACCCGATCCGGTGAAAAACGTCCATCGTGGACTCGAAACCGCCGCCCGAACCGGTCGCGCTCGTAGTGTTGCCCCGGGGACGCCCCGTACCGCCACTGGAGTGAACCTATGTCGTCGGACCAGGCAGGCCACCGAGCTCGACCCGCGCTCGCGGGGCTGCTCGACGAGGCCACCCGCCTGCTCGGCGGCGACGACCCGGCGCGGGTGGCCGACCTGCTGCACGAGGCGGTCCTGGGTGGACTCGACCCGGACGACACCACCGTGCTGCGCTCGGTCATCGGCCTGGTGCGCGCCCTCAACGACAGCTCGGTCGAGGACGGCGCGGTCCCGCTGCCGCGCTCGGGCCTGCAACCGGTCGCCGACCGGGCCCTGGTGGTCACCGTCAACCAGGACGGCACCATCGCCATCGCGCCGGACGCCCTGCACGACGTCCTGGGCTACCCGGTCTCGGCCGTCCCCCCGCGCAGCATCGGCGACCTGGTGCACCCGCACGACCGCCCCGCGCTGCAGCGCGCCTTCGCCTCCCTGGCCGCCGCCCCCGGCTCGCAGGTCCAGGTGGACGCCAGGGTCCGGCACGCCGACGGCCGCTGGCTGGTGCTCGCGATCAGCATGGTCAACCTGCTGGAGACCACCGGCATCAACGCCGTCGTCGCGCACGGGCACAACGTCACCGAGAAGCGGGCGGCCGACCGGGCGCTCGCGGTGGAGCGGGCCAGGCTGCGCGAGCTGGTGCTGCACCTGGCCGGTGGGGTGGTGGTCGACGACGGCTACCGGGTGCTGCTGGACAACACCGCGTTCGACCGGATCTTCCGGCCCGGCCGCGCGGTCACCGGCGCCACCGTCGCCGAACTGCTCGACCTCATCGCCAGCGAGTGCGCCGACCCGGTGCTGGCCTGGGAGACCCTCGACCGGATGGTCCGCTCCGGGACCGTGCACCGCGCGGTGCGGCTGGCGCTGGCAGGCGGCCGGGTGGCGACCTGCGACCTGGTGCCGCTGCGGGCCAGCTCCTCGATGGGCACCCTCTGGTACTTCCGCGACATCACCCGCGAGTCGGTGGCCCGCTCGGAGCTGGAGGAGACCAACCGGGCGCTGGAGGAGGCGGCGAACCTCAAGAGCCGGTTCGTGGCCACCGTCTCCCACGAGCTGCGCACGCCGCTGACCGCGGTGCTGGCCTTCGCCGAGATGCTGGAGGACTGCCCCGACCCGCTCTCCGCCCAGCAGGCCGCGCACCTGGCGGTCATCAGCCGCAACGCCAACCGGCTGCTGCGCCTGGTCGACGACCTGCTGCTGCTCTCCCGGCTGGAGACCAACCAGCTGTCCATGTCGTTCACCGACATCGACGTGGCCGACCTGGTCGCCAAGGCCACCGAGAACCACGTGCCGATCGGCGCCCGCGCGGGCATCTCGGTCACCGCCTCGGTCGGCACCGGCCCGCGCATCCACGGCGACCCGGCGCGGCTGACCCAGGTGCTCGACAACGTGCTGACCAACGCGCTGAAGTTCACCACGACCGGCGGCGCGGTGCGGGTCTCGGCCAAGGCCGACCAGGCCAGCTGGACCATCGCGATCTCCGACACGGGCATCGGCGTGCCCGCCGCCGACCTGCCCGGCCTGTTCGAGGCGTTCACCAGGGCGTCCAACGCGGGCGCGGCGGGCATCCCCGGCAGCGGGCTGGGCCTGTCGATCTGCAAGCAGATCGTGGCGGTGCACCAGGGCGCGATGACCATCGAGAGCACGGAGGGCGTCGGCACGACGGTGCGGGTCACGCTGCCCGCCGGGCCGGGCGCGGACGATGCGGAGGTCGACACGGGCAGACAGGCGGACGGCGGGAACGGTATCGGTGAGGGGATCGGCACGGGCGGGATGGGGCGGCGATGAGCACGGTGCTGGTGGTGGAGGACGAACCGGACATCGCGCTGGCGTTGCGGGTGATCCTGGAGCGCGCCGGGCACGAGGTGGTGGTCGCCCCGGACGGGCGCCAGGGCCTGCGGGTGCTGCACGAGTCGCACCCGACGCTGGTGCTGCTCGACATCGGGCTGCCGGTGATCGACGGCTGGATGGTGCTCGAGCGCATCCGCGACGTCAGTGAGGTGCCGGTGCTGCTGCTGACCGCGCACGGCATGGAGGCCGACAAGGTCCGCGGCCTGCGCGGCGGCGCTGACGACTACCTGACCAAGCCGTTCTCCACCAGCGAGCTGCTGGCCAGGATCGAGGCCATCCTGCGGCGCACCGAGCAGGCAGGCGGCAGCAGCCAGACCGAGGTCTACGACGACGGCGTGGTCCGGATGGACCACCGGTCCCGCCGGGTGTTCGTCAACGGGGTGGAGGCCGAGGTCAACGCCACCGAGTACCGGTTGCTCTCCACGTTCGTGCAGCACAAGGGCGCGGTGCTGTCCCCGCGCCAGCTGCTCAACCTGGTGTGGAACGACCCGACCGGCATCGGCGCCGACCGGGTCAAGTTCGCGGTGCTGCGGCTGCGCCGCAAGCTGGGCTGGTCGGCGGACGACTCGCCCATCAAGGCCGCCCGCGGCATGGGCTACCGCTACGACGTGCCGAAGGCCTGAGCGCCTTGTCCCGCCTGTCGTGACCCAGGGTCAATACCGACAATTGACCCATGCGGAACAATTGCCCTGATTCTCATTGGTCGCTATTGTCCGGTTGGCCCGAAAGAAAGGGTAGCCGGGCGGTCGAATGCCGACGACCCGACTGCCGAAAAGACACGCCGGTCGCGAGCCCCATCCGGTGTGTTTAATTCCCATGTTCGGAGTGTGCCGCAGAACACACCGCGTTCTTTATGCCGGTGCTACGCTCCCCGGATTTCCACGGCCCTGGGCGGGGCGGGCGAGCGGGAGGCGGCATGGCTGGCCACGCGAGCGGGCAGTCCGCGCACTGGCCGGAGTTCGGCCGCCGGATGCGCGAGTGGCGCAGGCGGGCCGGGCTCACCCAGGCCCAGCTCGGCCTGCGGGTCGGCTACCACCACAGCCTCATCTCCAAGCTGGAGAGCGGCGTCCGGGTGCCCCCGGCGGGCCTGGTCGACTGCCTCGACCAGATCCTGGGCGCCGACGGCGAGCTGATCGCGCTGTGCCGGGAGCCCGCGCGGGAGCCCGACCCGCCCCAGCGCACCCTGTTGTCCCTGATCCCGGGCGCGGGGGCGGAGCAGGTGCCGGTCGCGGTGCGGTTCTGGCCCGCGACCCTGCCCGAGGACGGGATCGGCTGCCCGCTGCACGGCCACGTCGGCTGCGCCGTGCCCGACCTCGACACGGCCCGCGACGTGTTATCCCTGGTCGGACCCGGTAAGACCCCGCCGAGGGGACTCGAGCCCGACCTCACGCACGTGCTCACCGCGCTGCTCGTGGAGTACTCCCGGCAGAGCCTGGAGAGCGGCTCCGCGACCGTCCTGCCCGCGGTCGAGTGGCTCCTGCACGCACTGGCCCGCCTCGGCGACACCGGGGACGACCCGCACCCCGCCCACCAGCGGCTGGCCGCGAACCTCGCCGCCATCGCGGGCAGGCTGCGGATGCACCGGGGGCAGACCACGCTCAGCATGGCCTGGTTCGGCCACGGCCTCGCCCGGGCCGACCTGGTCGGCGACGTCGGCGTCCGGGTCCGGCTGTTGGCCGAGGTCAGCACCCTGGCCAGGCTCGACGGCGACGCCGACACCGCGCTGGCCTGCGGGCGCGCGATGGCCGCCGCCGACCCCGACCGCCCGTGGACCACCGTCCTGGCCAACATGTCCCTGGCCAGGGGCCACGCCGCCGCCGGGGACGACGCCGAGGCGCTGCGCGCGGTGGCCGCCGCCGAGACCGCCTTCGGCCTGTTCGACGAACGCGACCACCTCGAGGCGCCCTGGCTGGGCGGTGACCAGGGCAGGCTGCGCCTGGACGCCGCCGCGGGGGCGGCGCTGCGCGACCTGGCGGTGGTGACCGAGAACCGGGCCCTGGCCAGGCAGGCCGTGCTGGTGACCGGCCAGTCCGTCGCCCTGGTCCCCGAGCGGATGCGACCGGCGGCGCTGCTGCTGTCGGTCCGGCTGGCCGACGCGCACGCCTGCGCCGGGGAGCCGGACGCCGCGGTGGCGATCGCCGAACAGGTCCGGGTGGAGGCCGAGGCGGCGGGCCGCACGACCATCACCGCGGAACTGGCCGGGCTGCGCGCCAGGCTCGGCAGGCGCTGGGGCGCGGTCGCCGCGGTCCGCGAGTTCGCCGACCGGGTCCCCGGAGCGGGCGGGCATACGATCCGGCCATAGCGAAAACCCCGTTCTGGCGAATCGGACAAAGCGGTTGCGGCATTCACCAGGTCTTATGGGGAAATCGCCGGAGTAGCGCCTGGTGGGCGAATTTGCCGGTGTTTGACAATCAGGCGTTCCCACGTTGGATTCCATTGACTGTCACATGGCGATATCTGAATGCTTCGCTGCGCTCGGTGACGTCCGCGTTCCACCCGGCGGTGCACAGCCCACGAGGCCGGAGCAGGGCGCACCGAGCGCAACCCTGCCCACAAGGAGTATTCGATGAAGCGCAGAACGATGACGGCCGGGGTCGCCCTGGCTGTCTTCGCCGGGACGGCGGTCGCGTTGACCGTCAGCCCGGTGTTCGCCAGCCAGGAGCAGCAGGCCCAAGCCCAGGACCACCAGGCGCTGGCCGTCTCCGCCGCCGACCGCGCGGCCGTGAGCGGCCTGGACGCCCTCGCCAAGGGTCCGGACGAGGCGTACTCGCGTGACCTGGTCACCCCGTACGTCAACGACCTCTACTCGGTCTCCTACCAGCGCAGCTACCGCGGCCTCGCGGTCGTCGGCGGCGACGCCACCGTCCTGGCCGACGGCCAGGGCCGCGTCCAGGCCATCGCGGCCGCCACGAAGTCGAAGGTGGCCGTCCCGTCCACCACCGCCGTGGTCGGCAAGTCGGCCGCCGAGCAGACCTCCCGGGGCCTGCAGGGCAAGACCACCAAGGTCGAGTCCTCCCGCCTGGTCGTCAAGGTCACCAACGACGCGCCGAGGCTGGCCTGGGAGCACGTTCTCGTCGGCACGACCAAGGACGGTGGCCCGAGCCACCTCAACGTCTGGGTCGACGCCAACTCCGGCGCCGTGCTGGACAAGGTCGAGGACGCCGCCCACGGCACCGTCAACGGTGAGTGGAACGGCAACGTCAACATCGACACCACCAACTCCGGTGGCACCTACCGCCTCGTGGACCCGAACCGCCCGGGTCTGCAGTGCGCGGACTACAGCGGGGGCACCGTCTTCTCGAAGTCCTCGGACTCCTGGGGCACCGGCTCGGAGACGAGCAAGGAGACCGGCTGTGGCGAGCTGATGTACGCCGCCCAGCAGGAGTGGAACATGCTCCGCGACTGGCTCGGCCGCACCAGCCACAACGGCTCCGGCCGCAGCTGGCCCGCCAAGGTCGGCCTGAACGAGCAGAACGCCTACTGGGACGGTTCCCAGATCACCATCGGCAAGAACTCCGCGGGCAAGTGGATCGCGTCGATGGACGTCGTCGGCCACGAGTACGGCCACGGCCTGGACCAGAACACCCCCGGTGGCACCTCCTCCGAGGCGGGCCTCGGCGAGGGCACCGGTGACATCTTCGGCGCCCTGACCGAGGCGTACGCCAACAACGCCAAGGACGTCCCGGACTACCTGGTCGGCGAGACGATCAACCTCGTCGGCAACGGTCCGATCCGCAACATGTACAACCCGTCCCTGGTGAGCAACAACCCGAACTGCTACAGCGCCTCGATCCCCAACACCGAGGTCCACGCCGCAGCGGGCCCGCTCAACCACTGGTTCTACCTGCTCGCCGAGGGCAACAACCCCGGCGGCGGCAAGCCCACCAGCCCGATCTGCTCGGGTGGTCCGTCCTCGATCACCGGCATCGGCATCAAGGACGCCGGTCGCGTCTTCTACGGCGGCATGCTGCTCAAGACCAGCGGCATGACCTACAAGAAGTACCGCGTCGCCACCCTGAGCGCGGCGAAGTCCCTGGACTCGACCTGCAACCTGTTCAACAAGACCAAGGCCGCGTGGGACGCCATCACCCTGCCCGCGCAGTCCGGTGAGCCCACCTGCACCGGTACCCCGGGCAACGAGTTCTCCGTGTCGCTGAACCCGTCCTCGGGCTCGGTCGTCAAGGGCAACTCCGCCACCTTCTCGGTCGCGACCCAGACCACCTCGGGTTCGGCGCAGAACGTGACCCTGTCCGCCTCGGGCCAGCCCTCCGGCGTGACCGTGTCGTTCTCCCCGACCTCGGTGCAGACCGGTTCCTCCTCCACCGCGACCGTCGCTGTCGGTTCGTCGGTGGCCAACGGCACCTACACGATTACCGTGACCGCGGCGGGCGCCACCAGCCACACCGCGACCTACTCGCTGACCGTCACCGGTGGCGGCAACCCGGACCCGACCGCGCCGAACATCGACGTGGCGGCCGTCCAGGGCCACCTGACCCAGCTCAACACCATCGCGACGAACGCGGGCGGCAACCGCCGCGCGGGTAGCTCCGGCTACACCCAGTCCGTCGCCTACGTCAAGGGCAAGCTGCAGCAGGCGGGCTTCACCGTCGCCGAGCAGAGCTGCACCAGCTGCACCTACGTGTCGAACAACCTGATCGCCGACTGGCCCGGTGGCGACACCGCCCAGACGATCATGTTCGGTTCGCACCTGGACAGCGTCTCCGCGGGCCCCGGCATCAACGACAACGGCTCGGGCTCGGCCACGCTGCTGGAGAACGCCCTGCAGCTCGCCGCCAAGAACCCGACCATGCTCAAGCACGTCCGGTTCGCCTGGTGGACCGACGAGGAGCAGGGCCTCAACGGCTCGAAGTTCTACGTCAACCAGCTGAGCTCGACCGCCCGGTCGCAGATCAAGGCGTACTACAACTTCGACATGGTGGCCTCCCGCAACGGCGGCTACTTCATCAACAACATCACCACCACCGCCGCCGCGCCGCTCAAGGCCTACTGGGACTCGCTGAACCTGTCCCCGCAGGAGAACGTCGAGGGTGCGGGCCGTTCGGACGACTACTCGTTCCAGAACGCGGGCATCCCGTCCTCGGGCTACGCCACCGGTGCCTCGGCGCGCAAGACCTCCGCTGAGGCCACCAAGTGGGGCGGCACCGCGAACGCCGCCTACGACTCCTGCTACCACAGCTCCTGCGACACCACCTCGAACATCAACGCCACGGCTCTCGACCGCAGCGCTGACGGTGTCGCGTACACGATCTGGAAGCAGGCCGTGGGCACCACCACGCCGACCAACGACTTCTCGGTGTCGTTGAACCCGACCTCGGGCACCGTCCAGCAGGGCGGTTCGGCCACCACCACGGTGTCGACCCAGACCACCTCGGGCTCGGCGCAGAACGTCACCCTGTCGGCCACCGGCGCTCCCTCGGGCGTGACCGTGTCCTTCAGCCCGAGCTCGGTGCAGACCGGCTCGTCGTCCACCGCGACCATCAACGTCGGTTCCTCGACGGCCGCGGGCAACTACCAGATCACCATCTCCGGTGTGGGTAGCGCGACTCGCTCGGCGACGTACAACCTGACCGTGGGCAACACCAACCCGGGCAACTGCTCCGGCTCGAACGTCATCGCCAACGGTGGCTTCGAGTCCGGCACCACCCCGTGGACCACCACCTCCGGTGTCGTCGACAACTCGGCGCAGGAGGCCCCGCACGGTGGCTCGTACAAGGCGTGGCTGAACGGCTGGGGCTCGACCCGGACCGACAGCGCGGCGCAGACCGTCACCATCCCGGCGGGTTGCACCAACTCCACGCTGACCTACTGGCTGCGCATCAACACCAACGAGACCGAGAACGTCCAGTACGACACGCTGACCGTCACCGTCGGTGGCACCACGGTCGCCAGCTACTCGAACCTGGACGCGGGCACCTCGTACGAGCAGCGGACCATCAACGTGGGTCAGTTCGCGGGCCAGTCGGTCACCGTGAAGTTCAACGGTGTCGAGGACGCGAGCCTGCAGACCAGCTTCCTCATCGACGATGTGGCGCTGCAGACCAGCTGATCTCGTGCTCTGACAACTGAACAGCAGCGGGGCGGGACCACCAGGTCCCGCCCCGCTCGTCGTCCTCGAACACAGCGGGGCGGGACCGTCGTGGTCCCGCCCCGCTGTCGTGCTCCCCGGTCGACTAGTTGATCCACTCCTTGGCGAGCAGCTCGAAGGAGCGGATCCTGGCGGCGTGCCCGTGGGTGATGGTGGTGACCATCAGCTCGTCGGCCCCGGTGACCCGGCGCAGCGTGTCCAGCTTCTCGGCGACCTCACCGGAGGTGCCGACGAACTGGGTCTCGACGCGGTCGGCGACCAGGGAGCGCAGCTGGTCGGTCCACTCGAAGGCGGCGGCCTCCTCGGCGGTCGGGAACGGGATCGCGCCCTCGCCCGAGCGGATGCTGAGCACCCACTGGCCGTAGGGGCGGGCCAGCTCCCTCGCCGTGGCGGTGTCCTCGGCGACCACCACGTCGGCGGAGACCATCACGTACGGCTCGGGGAACGCCTCTGACGGCACGAACGCCGCCCGGTAGGCCTCCACCGCCTCCAGCACCGACGAGGGGCTCACGTGGTAGTTGGCGGTGAACGGCAGCCCCAGTTCCCCGGCGGCCTTGGCGCTGGGGCCCGCGCTGGAGCCGAGCACCCACAGCTGGGTGTCGGTGCCCTGCGCGGACGGCGCCTGGAACAGGTGGCCGTCGTCGTCGGTGTGCCCGGTGGTGAGGAACGCGAGGATCTGGCGCACCTGGACCCCGTAGTCGACCTCGTCCTCCCGGGCGCCGAGCAGCCGGTGGCTGGCCTCGAACCGCCGCTGCACCTCGGGCCGGTCCAGCGCCCCCTTCGGCCTGCCGGGGATCACCAGCCCGTCCACGTTCCGCGAGGGCACCTGGGGGGCGGTGGTGGACCCGAACAGCTTGGCCAGGTCCTTGGCGCGCACCAGCCCGGACCGGCCGAGCCCGAGGTCGACCCGACCCGGGTGCGCCAGCGCGACGGTGCCGAACTGCTCGGCCACCGACACCGGCGTGTAGTACCCGAGCAGGACCGCGCCCGACCCGACCCGGATCGTGCTCGTGGCCCCCGCGATGATCGCACTGAGCACGGCGGGCGACGACGAGGCGACCCCCGAGGCGAAGTGGTGCTCGGCCACCCAGAACCGCCGGTACCCGAACTGCTCCGCCCGCTGCGCGAGCTCGACGGTCTCCCGCAGCGCGGCCGCGGGCCCGCGCCCGGACGCGACCGGTGCCAAGTCCAAAATAGACAGAGGGACAGACATGGCTCCCCTTCCTCGATCACCCGAGCCGCTCCCGACGCTACCGCCCGGTCGGGGCTATTCCGCGATGTGGGAACCCCGGAATACCCACCCCCCGTGACCGGTTGCAGCAAGATCGACCCGTTCGGCGCAGTATCGACCACCCCCACCCGCGCGATCCTCTCCACGGGACCACCCCGGGGGGAGCCGCGCTGTGCCCACGACCATTCACCGCTATCAAGACGCACCAGTCGCCATCCACCCGAGACCCCACCTCCCCGCCAACATCCCTTTGGCGGAGAACACTTCTACGGGGCTGGCCGGCTCAACTCCGTGCCCTCCGTTCGCCGTTCATCTGGTGGGACACGCTTCTGCCACCGGGATTCGCTCGGTCGAGCGTGCTTCTGCTGGGCTCCCTTCCTCGTCGAGCCTTGATCTGTTTGGTGGCAGGCATTCGGCCGTGTGCGCGGCCTGGGGCCGTTGGTGTCAGGGCGTTTCGTGGTCGGGGATGGGTGGTGTTGTTGCGGCGCCGGTTGGTAACGGCCAACACCTGGGCAAGGACTTGCGGATCCTGCTGGATGGGCGGCGAGGTGCGGGTTGTGAGGCAAGGGGTTGTGGCGTGGGCGTGAGGGTGGCTCGCGGTGTGGGCGGGGCGGGCACTGGTGGTCTCGCGGTCGGGTCGGGTTGTCGTGGTGTGGTGTGGGGGGATGGTTGCGGTGGGGCTTGGGGTCGCGGCGGATGGGTTGGTGTGGGGGCGGTGGTTGGTGACGGGGGCGTGCGGGCAGCTCGGGGGGCACGTGACCGATCTGCTCGTGCGGCGCGGGGCCGCGGTGGTCGGGGTGGGGCGGCGCGAGTGCCCCGGGGGGCACGGCGACGTGCTCTCGTTGGACCTGCGGCGGGGCGGTGACCTCGACGCCCTGCTGCGGCGGTATCGGCCCACCCACGTGGTGCACCTCGCCGCCGTGTCGTCGCCCGCCGCGGTGGCGGACGAGCCCGCGACCGGGTGGGCGCTGAACACCGGGGTCACCGAGCGGTTCGCCCGGTACGCCCGCGACGAGGGCGCGTGGGTGTTCTACCCGTCCAGCGACTTCGTCTGGGACGGGTCGGCCCGCCGCCGCTACCGCGAGGGCGACGCGCCGGTGCAGCGCAGCGCCTACGCCTGGACCAAGCTCGCGGGCGAACGGGCCGTGCTCGACCACGGCGCGGGCACGGTCGCGCGCCTGTCCCTGCTGCACGGCGACCCGGTGTGCCCCAGGCAGACCACCTGGACCCGGGTCGCCGCCGCGCTCCGGGCCGGGCGCGAACTGCCCGTGTGCACCGACGAGTACCGCACCCCGGTCGCCCTCGCCGACGCGGCGCGGGTCGTGGTCGGGCTCGGCGAGCGCCGGGTGCGCGGCCTCGTGCACGTCGCCGGACCCGAGGTGCTGACCCCGCGCGACGTGGTCGTCCGGATCGCCGAGGGCCTCGGGGTCACGCCGCGGCTGCGGGCCATCTCCCGCCGCGACCTGCTCGGTGGCGCCGAACGCCCGGCCAACATGGCCATGTCCGGCGCGCGCCTGGCCGCCCGGTGGCCCGAGTTGGCCCCCGGGCCGATCCGGGTGCGACCCGCGTTCGGCGTGGTGATCCCGGTGTACCGGGGCGCGGACGTGCTGCACCGCGCCGTGCACTCCCTGGCCGCCCAGGACTTCACCGGCGACCTGCACGTGGCCGTGGCCGTCAACGACGGCGACCCCCGGACCCTGCGCGCCGCGCGGCACCTCGCGCCGGTGCTGCGCGAGGTGGGCGCCCGGTGCGTGGTGCTGGCCGCGCCGCCCGGTCGGGTGCCCGCGATCAACGCGGCCGAGTCCGTGCTGCCCGCGGGCGCGCGCCTCTACCTGGACCAGGACGCCGTCCTCTCACCCGACAGCCTCACCGCCCTGACCCGCGCGCTCGCCCCCGGGAGCGGCCTGCACTTCGCCGTCCCCGCTGTGCGCATCGCCGACACCGACAGCGTCGTCTCCCGCGCTTACTACCGCACGTGGCGTTCCCTTCCGTATGTCCGACAGTCCCCGGCCACCATGGGCGCGTACGCCGTGTCCGCCCTCGGCCGCACCCGCTGGGGCGCCTTCGCCCCCGTGCGCTCGGATGACAAGTGGGTGCGCTGGCACTTCGCCCCCGACGAGCGCGCGGTCGTCACGACGGCCACCTATGAGGTGATCGTCCCGCGTGGTCCCCGGGAGTTGGTGCGCGCCCGCCGCCGCTACCAGCGCGGCAACGAGGAGCTGGCCCAGCTCCCCCTGGCCCACGGCGACGGCGCGGACCGCAACAGGGGAGTGGTCGCGACGCTGATCCGGCAGCCTGCGGCGGCCGCGGTGTTCCTCGGTGTGCACGTCGCCGCGGCGGTGTTGGACCGGTGGTCGGCGAAGTGAGGGCTGGGTTGTTCTTCGTCATGGCACCAGTGTGTGGGGTTCGCAAGGTGTCGGGGTGGAGGAGTTCTCGGCTGTGGACAACTCCGGGGGTTGTTGATGGAGCGGTCGCGTGAGGGTGGACGTGGTGGTGCCCGCGCGGGACGAGGGCGCGTTGGTGGGGGCAGGCGTGCGGTCGGTCTTCGCGGGCAGCGCGGGGCTGGACGTCCGCGTGATCGTGGTCGCGAACGGGTGCACCGATGACACGGCGGAGCGGGCGCGGGAGGCCGGGGCGACGGTCGTCGAGGTCGCGGGGGAGGGCAAGGCGGCGGCCCTGAACGTGGGGCTGGCGCGGTGCCGGGACGGCGCGGTCGTGTTCCTCGACGCGGACACGGTGCTGCTGCCGGGAACCCTCGCGCGGATGGCCGCGGCGATGGACGCGCCGGAGCCGCGGTTGGTCGGACCGCGACCGCTGGTGGTGCGCCCGACCGGGTGGCTGGCGCGCAGCTTCTCCGCGGTGTGGACGCGGCTGCCCGCGGTGACCGGGGACGTCGTGGGCGCGGGGTGCTACGCGATCAATGCCGCCGGGCGCGCGCTGGTCCCGCGGTTCCCCGACGTGGTGGCGGACGACGCGTGGGTGCGGATGCAGTTCCGGGAGCGGATTGTTGCGGGGGAGTTCCTGCTGGTCTTCCCCGAGGGTCGCGAACTGGTGGACGTCGTCCGCCGCTGGCGGGACGGCAACGCGGCGCTACCGGAGGCCCCGTCGGCTGGGGCGGGGCAGAACTTGGGGTTCGTCCTGCGCAACCCGGCTCTGTGGCTCAGGTTGCCCGGGTTTATGGCGGTGCTGGCGTTGGGGCGCAGGCAGCGCGGGTGGGCGCGCTCGGAGGGGGTACGCGTCGCGGGCCGGATGGCGCCTGGGTACACGTTCCTCACGGAGGGGACCCCGGTGGAGGGGGCGTACGAGCGGCTTTACGCGCTGGCGTCGCGGTTCCCGGGGGCGGGGGTGTACGGCGGTGGGGTATCGGGGGACGTTCGGTTCGGGAAGCCGCGGGGGGCGGCATTGGTGGAGACGAGGCTGTGGGAGCGGATCGGCCGCCCGAGTGGGCTTGGCGAATTGTGGGTGAGGGCGCGCGCGGCGGGGGCGACGCCGATGGTGCTGCCGCTGGGGGCGGGGCGTGCTGAGCCGCCCCCGAATCCAGCCTAGTTGCCGCTGACCAGGGGAAACCAGGGCCGCGTTCGAGCTGTGGATGGTTCGAGGGGATGGGGATCGCGGCCGGGCAGGGTCTTCCGGCTGGTCGGCACCAGGGCGGCATCCCGGGTGGCGGCATGGGCGTCGTGAGCCGCCCCCGAATCAAGCCTAGGGCCGGGTGAGCTGGGCGAGCCAGGGGTGAGATGCGGGCTGTGGATGGCTGCCGGGGATGGGGATGAGCCGGCGCGGAAGTGCCCCCGAATCGACGGTAGTGGGGGTGGGGTGAGGGGGCCATGGGGCGTGGTTCCGGGTGTGGACAGGTAGCGGGGATGGGGATGGAGCAGGCCTGTGTGGACGGACGCGGGGGTGGTGCTCTGCGGGTCAAGGGGTGTGCTTTGTGCGGCAAGACCGTCACCGGGGGTCGCGGGTCATACTCGGGGGTATGACGGCGACGACTGTGCGGGTTCGGCATGTTCTTGATCCGTTGACCGGGGATGAGATCGGGCGGGTGCGGGCCGTGCTGGTCGCGGCGGGGCGGGTGGGGGAGAGCACCCGGTTTCCGAGCATCCTGCTGGTGGAGCCGCCGAAGGCCGAGGTCAGAGCGTTCCGGGAGGGCGACCCCGTCAGCAGGCGCGCGCAGGTCGTCGTGCTCGACATCGCGACCGGGGTGGCCAGTGAGGCCGTGGTCGACCTCGTCGCCGGGGAAGTGACCCAGTGGCGGGACCTGGGGTCGGGCGAGGGGCAGCCCGCGGTGCTGTTCGAGGAGTACGACCGCAGCGCCGACCTGGTGCGCGCCGACGAGCGGTGGCAGGCCGCGCTGCGCCGCAGGGGGGTGGAGGACTTCTCGCTCGCGTTCGTCGCGCCGCTGTCGCCCGGGTTCTTCGACTACGCCGACGAGAAGGACCGACGCGTTCTCCGGGCGTTGACCTTCCTGCGCGACTTCGAGGAGGACAGCCCCTGGGCGCACCCGGTCGAGGGCCTGCTCGCCAAGGTGGACCTCATCACCGGCGAGGTCATCTCCGTCGAGGACAGCGGCAACGTCCCCGTCCCCGCCGAGCACGGCAACTTCGACGCCGAGCACGTCGGACCGGCTCGCACCACCCTCAAGCCCATCGAGATCACCCAACCCGAGGGCGTCAGCTACACCGTCGACGGCAACGAGGTCACCTGGGAGGGCTGGCGGTTCCGGGTCGGCTTCAACGCCCGCGAGGGCCTCACCCTGCACCGCGTCGAGTTCGACGGCGACTCGGTCGCCCACCGCGTGTCCATGGCCGAGATGGTCGTCCCCTACGGCGACCCGGCTCCCTGGCGCTACTGGATCTCCTACTTCGACGCGGGCGAGTACCTGCTCGGCAAGAACGCCAACAGCCTCAAGCTGGGCTGCGACTGCCTCGGCGTCATCCACTACTTCGACGCCGTCGTCGCCGACGACCACGCCAACGCCGTCACCATCCCGCAGGCCATCTGCATGCACGAGGAGGACTACGGGATCCTCTGGAAGCACACCAACATCCTCACCGGCGCCACCGAGGTCCGCCGCTCCCGCAGGCTCGTGGTGTCCTTCTTCGCCACCATCGGCAACTACGACTACGGCTTCTTCTGGTACTTCTACCTCGACGGCACCATCGAGCTCGAGGCCAAGGCCACCGGCATCGTGTTCTGCGGCGCCGCCGAGCCCGGCACCACCTCCCCGTACGCCGCCGAGATCGCCCCCGGCCTGATGGCGCCCGTGCACCAGCACCTGTTCTGCGCCCGCCTGGACATGGAGGTCGCCGGGGAGCGCAACACCGTCGACGAGGTCGACGTCGTGGGCATCCCCATCGGCCCCGACAACCCCCACGGCAACGCGTTCACCACGACCACCACCACCCTGACCAGCGAGTCCGGCGCGCAGCGGGTCGCCGACGCCACCAAGGCCCGCACCTGGGTCATCCGCAACGACGACAGCACCAACCGGCTCGGCAAGCCGCGCGCCTACCAGCTCATGCCGCACACCGGCCCCACCCTGCTCGCCCAGCCGGGGTCCACCGTGGCCGCGCGCGCCGCGTTCGCGACCAAGCACCTGTGGGTGACCCAGCACGACGACGCCGAGCGCTTCCCCGCCGGTGACTACCCCAACCAGCACCCCGGCCGCTCAGGTCTACCGACGTGGACCGAAGCCGACCGCGACCTGGAGAACCAGGACCTCGTCCTGTGGCACGTGTTCGGCCCGACGCACGTGCCCAGGCCGGAGGACTGGCCGGTCATGCCGGTCGACTACAGCGGGTTCAGCCTGCGCCCGCACGGCTTCCGCGACCGCAACCCCGCGCTGGACCTGCCCGACGGCGCCAAGTCCTGCTCGCACTGCCCACCCGGACAGTGTCACTGCGACCACTGAAGAACCGCCAGACCCCATCTGCAACTTGCGTATACGGGCGTTGACTCCACCCACAGTGGCGGAATCGCGACCAGAACGTGACCCGCCCTGGACTTTCCCGGGCGGGTCGCGTTCGTACGGGGCAGGCTGGGACCGCTGTGTCCAGGAGTCCCACCGCATTTCGGTATTTCTACGGACACAGTGGCCCACCCCACAGGCGCACGCTGTTCGCCACACCGCCACCCCCCGTTGCCAAGGATGGTGTTTCCCCGTGAGTGTTCTGTCCATTGCGGACGTCTGGGTCGAGCGATCGGGCCTGCCGATCGTGCGCGGCGCGACGGTCGCGGTCGCCAGTGGCGCGGTCACCGTGCTGCTCGGGGCGAACGGGGCGGGCAAGACGACCCTGCTGGAGGGTGTCTCCGGGGCCATCCCGGTCGCCAGGGGGGAGATCACCCTCGGCGGCGCACGGATCGAGAAGCTGCGGGCCTGGCGCAGGGCGCGCGCCGGGCTCGCTCACGTCGAGCAGAACCGCACCGTGTTCCGCGACCTGTCCACTGAGGACAACCTGAGGGCCGCCTGCGGGCCGGGCGCCTCGGTCGACGAGGTGTTCGACCTGTTCCCCGAGCTGCGCAAGCAGATCTCCGCCCCGGCCGGGCTGCTCTCCGGCGGCGAGCAGCAGATGCTGGTGGTCGGCCGCGCGCTGCTGGGCAGGCCCAAGGTGCTGCTGGTCGACGAGATGTCGCTCGGGCTGGCGCCGATCGTGGTGGAACGCCTGGTCCGCGCGGTGCGCCTGCTCGCCGACAGCGGGGTCGGGGTGCTGCTGGTCGAGCAGTTCGCCACCCTCGCCCTCGGCATCGCCGACCGCGCCTACGTCATGGCCAGGGGCGAGGTGGTCTACGCAGGCGACGGCAGGGACCTGCTCGCCGACGAGTCGCTGCTGCGAGCCCTTTACCTCGGCGACACCCGGGTCTGACACCCACCACCCCCCAGACAAGACCGGCGACTGGAGTCACACGAAGTGGACACTGTGCGTAAGACCCGGCCGCGGGGCGGGCTGCTGGCCGCGGCGGGGCCGCTGGGCAAGCCGCTCCCGCTGGCGCTCGCCGTCGCCGCGGTCGTGGTCGTCGTGCTCTCGGCGGTGTCGGACAGCTCGACGCTGTTCAACCTCACCAGCGCCGCCGTGTCGGTCGTGTTCATGCAGAGCTACGGCCTGATCACCGGCCGGGCAGGCGTCATCTCGCTGTGCCAGCTCTCCTTCGCCGCCATCGGCGCCTGGACCGTGGGCTGGGCCAACGTCAACGACGTCCCCGGCGGCCTCTACGTGTGGCTGCTGCTCGGCGGCCTCGCCGCGGTCGTCGCGGGCCTGCTCATCGGCCTGCCCGCGCTGCGGCTGCGCGGGGTGAACCTCGCCGTCGGCACCTTCGCCTTCGCCATCGCACTCGACGTGGTCTTCGGTGGCCTCAACTTCCCCGGCCAGAGCAGCTCCGACCTCGTCCAACGCCCCGAGCTGTTCGACACCGACCAGGCCTACTTCATCTTCGCCGCCGCTGTCGCCGCCCTCATCTTCGTCGGCCTGTACTTCCTCGACCGCAGCCGCCTCGGCGGTGCCCTGGTCGAGATCCGGCACTCCGAGCGCGCCGCCGCCGCCCACGGCATCAGCGTCACCCAGGGCAAGCTGGCCGCGTTCGCGCTCAGCGCCTTCGTCGCGGGCATCGGCGGCGGCCTGATGGCCGGTCAGCTCGGCGTGGTCACCGCGAGCAACTTCTCCTCCTTCGCCTCGGTCGCCCTGTTCGCCATCGCGCTGTTCGTCGGCACCAACAACGTCGAGGGCGCCATCGCGGGCGGCATCATGGGCGCCTTCGTGCCGGTGCTGATGGACGAGATCGGCATCCCGCAGGACCTCGCGTCGCTGCTGTTCGGCCTTGGCGCCATCCAGGTGCTGCGGATGGGCCAGAGCCAGACCGACCTGCTGCGCGGCCAACGCCGCCGCCGCAGGCTCGCCAAGAACCCGATCGCCCCGCTGCAACCCCCACCGGTGTCGGTGTTCCCGCGCAAGCGCCCGGTCCGCGTCACCAGCAAGGGCGTCCCCGCGCTGGAGGTCCGCGACCTGCGGGTCAAGTTCGGCAACCTCGTCGCCGTCGACGACGTCAGCCTCGTGCTGCCCCGCGGCCAGATCGTCGGCCTGGTCGGCCCGAACGGCGCGGGCAAGTCGACGCTCATCAACACCGTCACCGGCTTCACCAACCGCTACACCGGCCAGGTCCTGCTCGGCGGCAAGCCCATCGACGCGCTCTCCGCCCACCACCGGGCCAGGGCGGGCGTGCGGCGCTCCTTCCAGCAGCTGCGCGTGCCCACCTCCATCTCGGTCGGCATGTTCCTGCAGGTCGCCGCCGGGAAGACGCTGACGGGCAAGGAGATCGACGAGCAGCTCGCGCTCTTCGCCTGCCCCCCGGCCGACACCCCGATGGAGGCCGTCGACGTCGCCACCCGGCGGCTGCTGGAGGTCGCGGGCCTGGCCGTCGGCCGCCCCCCGGTCCTGCTGCTCGACGAACCCGCCGCTGGCCACTCCAGCGACGAGACCCGGCTGCTGGTCGAGCGCCTCGCCGAGATCCCCGAGCGGTTCGACACCTCGCTGCTGCTGGTGGAGCACGACATCGAGCTGGTCAGGGCCACCTGCGACCAGGTCGTCGTGCTCGACTTCGGCCGCGTCATCGCCTCCGGACCGCCCCAGCAGGTCCTCAACGACCCCACCGTCATCGCCGCCTACCTGGGCGACTCGACCCGCTAGTCGACTCACAGACATCGAGCACCGCAGAGCACTGAACGAAGCACCACCCAGTACCCAGGCAAGTCCCTCTGTGTCCCAGGAGTCAACAACCATGCGCACAGCGTTAGTCAAGGTCGGCGGCATAGTCGGCGCCGCGGTCATCGCCTCCTCCCTGGTGGCGGGCTGCGGCGCCAGCGACGACGGCACGATCAAGATCGGCGCCATCGCGGGCCTCACCGGTAGCTTCATCACCGAGGAGGTCGTCAAGACGGCCAAGCGCGTCTTCGACGACGTCAACGAGCACGGCGGCATCAACGGCAAGAAGATCGACTTCCTGGTCAAGGACGACGCGGGCAACCCGCAGCGCACCGCCCAGGTCGCCCGCGAGCTCGCCGACGACGACGTGGTCGCCATGGCCGCCTCCGGCAGCTTCACCGACTGCGACGTCAACGACGCCTACTACCGGCAGCAGAAGATCAGCTCGGTGATGGCCGTCGGCGCCAGCCCCAAGTGCTTCCAGAGCCCCAACATCGCCCCGGTCAACGTCGGCCCGTTCACCCTCATCACCGCCGAGCTGCTCTTCGCCTCGCAGACGCTGAAGAACGACAAGATCTGCAACTTCACCGTCGTGCTGCCCGGCTCCGAGGAAGCGGTCAACGGCGCGCTCGCTCAGTGGGAGAAGATCAGCGGCAAGAAGCTGGTCGTCAACGACACCACCGTGCAGCAGAGCGGCGACCTCACCCCGTACCTGCTCAAGGCCAAGCAGGCGGGCTGCGACGCGGTGCTGTTCAACCCCGGCGAGCAGATGGTCGTGCCGTTCCTCAAGGCCGCCCAGACCCAGGGCATGTCCGACGTCGACTTCCTGCTGATGGCCCCCGCCTACACCGAGAGCGTCGCCAAGGCCGTCGCCGACCTGGGCCTGAAGGTCTACGCGGGCAGTGAGTTCGAGCCGTTCACCGCCGACAGCGACGCCAACAAGGGCTGGAAGGACGCCGTCACCCGCGCGGGCGCCCCGGCGACCGCCTTCTCCCAGGGCGGCTACCTGGCCGCGGTGTTCCTGGTCGACGTGCTCAAGTCCATCAAGGGCGACATCACCCGCGACTCGGTCAACCAGGCGCTGCGCACCATGCAGCCCATCACCAACCCGATGGTCGGCACCCCGTTCACCTTCGGCCCCGGTGACCGGCACGCCCCCAACCAGGCCTCGAAGATGGTCGAGCTCAAGGACGGCAAGTGGGTCCCGCTCGGCGACTTCATCACGGTCCCGACCTCGTCCTGATCGCTCCACAACGACTCGGAGGCAGTCCGTGCTCCAACTGTCCGCGGCCATCGCCGGACTGGTCACCGGCGGGGCCTACGCCCTGATGGGCCTGTCCACGCTGCTGACCTACCGCCTGGTGTCGGTGGTGAACTTCGCCCAGGCCGCCGTCGGCGCGTTCGGCGCCTTCGCCATGGTGGTGCTCTACGAGGGCGGCCTGCCGCTGGTGCTGGCGGTGCCCGCGGGCATGGCCGTCGGCGCGCTGCTGCACTGCGGCCTGGGGGCGATCATGGTGCGCTGGTTCTCCGAGGCAGGCGAGGGCGTCAAGGCCGCGGTGACGATCGCGATCTACACCGGGCTCGTCGCGGTGGGGCTGCGCCTGTTCGGGGCGCAGCACCCGCACCGCTTCCCCAGCCCGTTCGACGCCCCCGCGTTCACCCTCGGCGGCGTCGTGGTCACCTGGACCGCGATCGTCACGATGGTCCTGGCGGTGCTCTTCGCCGCCGCGCCCGCCGTGCTGCTCAAGCGGACCAGGATCGGCCTGCTGCTGCGCGCCCAGGCCGAACGGCCCACCACCGCCGAGCTCATCGGCATCCGGGTGCCCCGGCTCTCGATGATCGTCTGGGGCATCGCGGGCGCGGCCAGCGCGCTGGCCATCATGATCATCGCCCCGCAGCTGGCCAGCGACTTCGGCTCGCAGGCCGCGCTGATCACCCCGGCGCTGGCCGCCGTGCTCATCGGCGCGTTCCGCAGCTTCCCGGCCACCCTGCTCGGCGGCCTCGCCCTCGGCGTCCTGCAGGGCCTGGCCAGCACCTGGCAGGCCATCCAGCAGTTCCGCGGCGTGCTGCCCTTCGTGGTCATCCTCGTGGTCCTGGTCTGGACGCGCAGAGGAGACCGCTGGGACGAGCCTGCATAACTCCCTCCCGCCACCCGCCCCCACGTCCCCACCCGGCATCGTCCCTGACCTTGCAGGGCACCCGCGCTGGCCGTCATCCAGAGGAGTCCGCATGAGGCCACGAGTGACCACGGCCGCGGTGCTGCGTGAGTTCAACGCGCCGCTGGAGATCGAGCAGGTCGCGTTACCCGCCGACCTCCCGCCCGGCGCCGCGCTGGTCAGGGTGACCCGCACGACCCTGTGCGGCACCGACGCGCACCTGTGGCAGGGCGTGCTGCCCTTCGTGGGGCTGCCGCTGGTCCTCGGGCACGAGATGGTCGGCGAGGTCGTCGCGCTCGGGCAGTCCGCCGAGCGCGACGCGCTGGGCAGGCCGATCGGGATCGGCACCAGGGTCGTGTGGTCGGAATCGGTGTGCGGCAACTGCTACGGCTGCACCGTGCTGCGCGAACCGGTCCTGTGCGCCGACCGCGGCTACGGGTTCCGCCAGCGCGCGGACAAGTGGCCGTTCGTCATCGGCGGCCTCTCGCAGTACACCTACCTGCCGCCGGGCGCGCACCGGCTGGTGGTCCCCGACGACATCCCCGACACCTGGGCCGCGGCGGCGGGGTGCGCGGTGAAGACCGTGCTGCGCGCCTTCACCAACGCGGGCGGCGTCCGCCCGGAGTCCACAGTGGTCATCCAGGGCGCCGGACCGCTCGGCCTGGTCGGCACCGCGGTGGCCAGGGCGGCGGGCGCGGGCCGGGTGATCACCATCGGCGGCCCGGCCAACCGGCTGGCCATCGCCAAGGCCTACGGGGCCGACGTGACCATCTCCATCGAGGAGACCTCCGACCCCGACGAGCGGGTCGCCGTGGTCGAGGAGCTCACCGAGGCCCGCGGCGCGGAACTGGTGTTCGACTTCGCGGGCTCGCCGTCGGCCAACCGCGAGGGCGTGCTCATGTGCGGACAGCGCGGCAAGCACGTGGTGGTCGGCCTGGCCGGACCGCAGGCCATGCCGGTGCCGATGGACGTGGTGATGGGCCGCGAGATCCAGGTCATCGGCTCGCTCAACGGCGACGTGTCCGACCTGGACCGCTCGCTGCGCTTCCTGACCGCGTTCCGGCACCGCTTCGACTGGGACGCCATGTTCGGCACCCCGGTCGGCCTCGGCGGCGCGGACCGGGCGATCCGGGACATGGCGTCCCAGGTGGCGGTCAAGGCCGTCATCGATCCCGCGCTCGACCTCGAGGAGATCACCGGATGACCGCGCACCCCGCCGACCCGTCCCCGCTGGCCGCCGTCGCCTCCGGGTTCATGGCCGCCAAGCAGCTCTTCGCCGCCAGCGAGCTGGGGATCTTCGCCGCGCTCGCGGGTGGCGCGGGCACCGCGGCCGAGGTGGCCTTCGCCGCGGCCGTGCCGGAGCGCTCGGCCCGCATCCTGCTCGACGCCATGGTCGGCCTCGGCCTGGTGTCCTACGTGGATGGCTCCTACCGCAACACCGACGCCACCGCCGCGTACCTCTCCGGCGGCGACGGCCTCGACCTGCGGCCCTGGCTGTCCTTCTGGGACGGCCTGAGCTACCCGCACTGGCTCGGCTACACCGACTCCATGCGCACCGCCGAACCCCAGCCGTTCGACATGGGCGGTGAGCGCATGGGTGCCTTCATGAGCGGCGTGCAGACCTACAACTCCCTGCACGCCCAGCAGCTGGCCGCGGTCTACGACTTCACCCCGCACCGAAACCTGCTCGACCTCGCGGGCCTGTCGACGGCGTTCCTCGACGAGGCGCACAAGCGCAACCCGTTGCTGCGCGGTGCTTTCGTCAGCACCGACATGATGCTGCGGATGGCCAGGGGCGGCGCACCCGCCGGGTTCACCGACTTCGCCGAGTTCCACGAGGCCGACCCGCTGACCACCGCCGTCCCCGGGCACTACGACTCGGTGCTGCTCGAACACGTCCTGCACCGGTTCACCCCGGAGGAGAACAGGACCATCCTCACCCGCGCGCGCGAGGTCGTCGACGCGGGCGCCACGCTGCTGGTGCTGGACTTCCTGCTCGACCCGACCGACGGCCGCCGCCTCGACCCGGTGCTGGCGGGGGAGTACCTCGTCATCGACGGCACCGTCGTCTACCCCGAGGACGAGGTCAGGACCTGGCTCGACGCCACCGGCTGGCGTTGGGTCGAGACCCGCCCGGTCCCCGGCTCACCCCGCGTCGTCATCGCGCAAGCCGTGTGAGGCAAGGACTCCCCGCCGCCTAGTGAAGGGATCACCGGCGTGACTCGTCGTCCGGTCGACCACACCGACGCACCGATCACCGGCTACACCGACCGGATCTCCGCCCGGCCAGGTGAGCGGATCGGTGTGCGCGCCAGCTCCACCGAGCCGGAGGCGCGCGTGCGGCTGCTGCTGGTCGACCACGACGGCACGGCCCCGGTCCGGGTCCCGGTCGCCGCCGGGCTCCCGGACCGGGTCACCGTGCCGCACCAGCACCTCGACCAGGGCTCCTACGGCCTGGTGCCCAACCCGCCCGCCGTCGACGGCGCGATCACCCTCGCGGTGTGGGTGTGGCCGACGGTGCTCGGCGAGTCCAGGGTCGGGGTGCTGACCCAGGGATCGGTCGCCGAACTGGGCATCGACGCGACCGGCCGCCCCGAGTTCACCGCGCACACCGACGACGGCCCGGTCACGGTGACCGCCTCCGCCGCGCTGTCGGTGCGCCGTTGGTACCTGCTCACCGGCTCCTACTCCGAGCGCGGAGCCCGCCTCGAGGTGCGACCCTCCACCCCGCTGGGCCGGGAGAAGCTCTCGACCGTCGTCGTCTCCCCCGCGCGCGGCGCGCTGTCCACAGCGGACACCCCACTGGTCTTCGCCGCCCGGCTGGTCGACGGCGTCGTCGAGGACAACTACGACGGCAAGATCAGCGCCCCCTGCGTGTTCGACCGGGCCCTCGACGCCGCGCAGGTCGCCGAACTCGCCGCCGACACCACCGGCGCCTGGCACCGCGGCGCCGCCGCCCAGTGGGACCTCGCCCAGGACATCGGCGGCGACCGGCTGCTCGACCTGGTCGACGGCCGCCACGGCACCCTCCACAACGGACCCCTGCGCGGGGTCACCGCGCACGACTGGACCGGCGAGGTCCTCGACTGGCGCTTCGCCGACACCGGCTACGGCGCCGTCCACTTCCACGGCTCGGACCTCGAGGACGCGGGCTGGGACGAGGTGCTGGCCATCGACCTGCCCGACGACCTGCCCAGCGGCTGCTACGCCGTCGAACTCGCCACCAGCGCGGGCGTCGACCGGATCCCGTTCTTCGTCAGACCCCGCGCCGACGCCACCCGCGCGCCGATGGCGCTGCTCGTGCCCACGCTGAGCTACCTGGCCTACGCGCTCGAACACGTCCACATGGCGTTCCTGCCGGAGGACCCCGCCGAGATCGCCGCCCCGTTCGCCCGCCGCAACCGGCTGCACAGCCTCTACGACCGGCACAGCGACGGCAGCGGCGCCGCCACCGCGTCCCTGCTGCGCCCCCTGCTCGGCATGCGCGACGACCACGTGTTCCGGCACGCGAGCGGCCCGCACCAGTACAGCGAGGACCTGCACCTGGTCGGCTGGCTCGGCAGGCAGGGCTTCCACTTCGACGTCCTCACCGACCACGACCTCGACGCCGAGGGCACCGACGCGCTCGCCGGGTACGGCACCGTCGTCACCGGCAGCCACCCCGAGTACTGGACCGGCGCCATGCTCGACGCCGCCACCACCCACCTGCACGGCGGCGGCAGGCTCGCCTACCTCGGCGGCAACGGCGCGTACTGGGTCACCGCCGTGCACCCGGAGAAGCGGCACGTCGCCGAACTGCGCCGCGGCTACTCCGGCGTGCGGATGTGGGAGAGCGAGCCCGGCGAGCTGCACCTGGCCGCGACCGGCGAACCGGGCGGGCTGTGGGCCGAGCGCGGCCGCTCCCCGCACCGGCTCTTCGGCATCGGCACCTCCGCGGCGGGCCTGACCACCGGCGGGGCCTACGAGATCGTCGCCAAGCCCGGCGACCCGGCCGTCGACGCCCTGCTGCGCGGCATCGACCGCGACGCCCCGCTCGGCCGGTTCGGCGCCCTGCTCGACGGCGCCGCGTCGTTCGAGACCGACGCCTACGACGAACTGCTCGGCAGCCCGCCCGACACCCGGCTCATCGGCCGCGCCCTGCTCGGCGAGGCGTACATGTCCGCCGACACCGGTCCCACCACCCCGCACCCGCTCTCGGACCCGGTGGACCGCCGCCGCTCCGACCTGACGCTCCTGGACACGCCCGGGGGTGGCGTGGTGTTCTCCGTCGGCTCCATCGGCTGGTGCGCCGCGCTGTCGCACCGCGGTGACGCCAACGACGTCTCCCGGCTCACCGCCGCCGTCCTGCGTTCCTTCGGCGCCGACCGGTACGGAAAGGAGCACTAGATGCCAGTGCACCCCGAGGCCAAGGCCGTCATCGAGGCCACCGACGCCGCGGGCGGGCTCATCCCGGTGGGGGTGTCCCCGGCCGACATGCGGGCCGCGTTCGCCGAGAGCTGGCAGGTCCCCGACGACCTGGAACCGGTCGGCCGCGTCTACGAACGCACCATCCCCGGACCAGGCGGCGACCTGCGCGTGCGGGTGTACGAGCCCACCGGTGAGGGGCCGTTCCCCGGGCTCGTGTGGTTCCACGGCGGGGGGTGGGTGCTCGGCTCGTTCGTCGAGAACGAGGCCACCTGCCGCCGGTTGTGCCGGGAGGCGGAGACGGTCGTGGTGTCGGTCGAGTACCGGCTCGCGCCCGAGGACCGGTTCCCCGCCGCGGCCGACGACGCCCACGCGGCCCTCACCTGGGTCACGGAGAAGGGCGACGAGCTGGGCATCGACACCCTGCGGCTCGCCGTGGCGGGGGAGAGCACCGGCGCCAACCTGGCTACCGTCGCCTGCCTGATGACCCGCGACCGCGGCGGCAGGCTGCCCCTGTTGCAGGTCCTGGCTTGCCCCGTGATCGCCCCACCGAGCGACCGCCCCTCTTACGTCGACTACGCCACCGACCACTTCCTGACCCGCGAGGCCATGGAGTGGTTCTTCACCCAGTACCCCCGCGCCGCAGCCGACTTAAGCGACCCGTACCTCACCCCACTCGCGGCCGACCTGTCAGGCCTACCCGCGGCTCTTGTCATGACCGCCGAGTACGACCCGTTGCGCGACGAGGGCGAGGAGTACGCGCACCGGTTGATGGACGCGGGCGTGCCCACCGAGCTGGTCCGCTACCACGGCCAGATCCACGGCTTCTTCGCCCTGCTCGCCGACCGCCTCACCATCGCCCCCCTGGCCCACCAACGCGCCATCAACTCCCTGCGCTCGGCGTTCACCCGGGACCTGGACCTCGGCACCCTCCCCGGTTCGTTCGACGTCCCGCTCCTGCCCAGGCCCGGCACCGGCTCCTAGGATCTCGGGCCTGACCCGGGAGGACGCGCGTGGCACGGCTCATCTACTCGATGATCACCTCACTGGACGGCTACGCCGAGGCCACGGCGGGCGGCCTCCGGCAGGGGCGCGGACGCCCCCCTTTCGCCAGCGGCCTGATCTACGCCCACTACCGAACCCGCTAACCCCAGCCCGCTGCCCCTTGCCCCCCACCCCAGGCCCCAACCACAGCCCCGCCAACTCACCGAAAGTGGTGAAGCAGGCACGCAGCGGCAACACAGGGTCGACTTTGTGTCGATAAGCGCGTCACTCGGTGTTGTGGTATTGCCCCGTTCGGCCCAAAGACCGTAAATTTCTGTAACTGGCGTTGCGGCGGAGGGCGGCGAGATGGACCCCACGATGGTGGCGTCGGCGGTGCGGATCGGGGCGGCGTTGGGCAGTGGGGCCGAGGTGGAGTGGGACGAGGTGTTCGACGCGATCACCGGGGCCGTGCCGGACGTGTGCGCGGCGCAGGTGACCGGGTGGGATCCGGTGGCCCGCGGGTTCGTCATCCTCGCCGAGCGCGGGTACTCGCGGACCATCTCCCAGGACCTCGCGCACGAGTTGCCGCGCACCCGCTGGGGCGGCCAGCTCTTCGACTCCGCCGTCCCGCTGCTGATGGACGACGCGCCGCACAACTTCCGGGACTCGCCGCACTACCAGGAGAACCTGCGGCCCGCGGGACTGGAGGACGGGCTGTCGGCCGCGCTGCGCCTCGGGCAGCAGCGGGTGGTGGGCATCCTGCACATCAACGCCTCGGTCCAGGCGTCCTTCGGGGAGCGGACCCGCTCGTTCGTCAACGAGCTGGAGACCGCCTTCGCCCGGCGCGTCGACCCGTTGCGCTCGCCGCGGTTCGAGGCCTGGTTCGGCCCCGAGTGGACCGCCAGCCGACTGGTCCCCGGTGGCACGCCGCTGCCGCTGGCCGACCGGCAGCCGTCCCCGCTCGCCGACGACCCCAAGGTCCAGGCCATCGGCGCCGCGTTCGGGGAACTCGGGGTCGGCACCGTCGCGTTCCTCTGGCCCGGGCCCGAGGGCTGGTACCGGGTCCGCCTGCTGCGCGTCACCGAGGGCTCCCGCACCGGCGTCATCCTCGCCACCGCCCCCTACGCCAACGCCATGGGCCTCACCGCCCGCGAGATCGACGTGGCGACCGGCATCGTCGCCGGTCTGAGCAACCAGGCCATCGCCGAGGGGCTGGTCGTCAGCCGCCGCACCGTGGAGACCTACGTCGAGCGGCTGCTCGGCAAGCTCGACTGCCAGTCCCGGGGCGAGGCCGCCGGGGTGGCCGCCCGCGCGGGCATCATCCGACCCAACCCCGACGGTGTGGGCGACCTCAACCGGCTCACCCGAGGCTCCGAACCCCGCTGGCCCTGATCCCCGCCTACCGCGCGGGGATTCCCGGTGCCGTCCGCGCGAACGCGACCAGCCGCGACAGCGATGGTGCGGAAAGGTCCAGCCGCTGCCCCGGGTTCTTCGTGTCCCGCACGCCGATCGGACTCACCGCGACACACCCGCCCGATTCGCAGCGGCTGCCAATCCGCCACTGGACGGAAGTCGGGACCTGCACCGAAATCACCTCGCAATGGCCTCCCGGGCGGAGGCGGGTCGATTGTCCCGGATCCGCGGGGTTCCGGAATCCGCTGCCCGGGTGGGCCGGAATCGGCGGCGCGCAAATGTCACCATGGGTGGAGAAGAGCGCAACGGTCGAGTGACAAAGCCACGGTCGTGTTCGGCGCACACCCCGGACACGGTGGTACCTTCCCAGGATCGGGACTGTGAAGGCTTCACAGTGATGGCGTCACGGGTGTTGCTCTCACCGCATCGGGTGAATACCTCAGGGGGCACAGTGGGTCGAGAACCGGATCCGTGGGTCAGCCGCAAACTCCTCGGCAGGCGGCTCAGGCGCGAGCGCGAGCGGCTCGGCCGCACCCAGCAGGAGGTCGTCGCCGCACTGGAGTGGTCGCTGTCGAAGCTCCAGCGGATAGAGGCGGGCACGCACGGGGTGTCGACGACAGACCTACGGTCGCTGCTGGCGCACTACGGCACCGGCGCCGAACAGGAGTCGTACCTCGCCGAGGCCCGCGCGGGCCGTGAGAAGTCCTGGTACGCGGCCTTCCGCGACGTGCTCTCCACACAGGTGACCAGGTTGTTCGGCTACGAGTCGATCGCGACCTCCATCAGGCAGGTCAACCCGCTGCACATCCCCGGTCCGCTGCAAACGCGCGCTTACGCCAGGGAACAGCTCACGCCGTACTTCGCCGAACCGAGGCTGGGCCAAGCGATCGAGGCACGCGTAGAGCGCCAACGGCGGCTGTGGGGCACCGACCGCCCCGAGGCCGCGATGGTGATCGACGAGAGCGCCATCCGCAGGCTCGTCGGCGGCCCCGAGGTCATGCGCGAACAACTACAGCGGCTAGTGCAGGCCGCGACCGAGCCCCACATGAGCGTGCGTGTAGTCCCGTTCAGCGCAGGTTGGCACTACGGCCTGGAAGGCTCGTTCATCCTCATCGACGTCGCCGACCCCCAGGGCCGGACCGAGACAGTGCTCTACCAGGAACAAGCCGACCGCGACTTCTTCACCGACGACGACGCCGAGGTCCTCACCGCCTACGACGCCAAGTGGGACGCATTGGAGGCGGTAGCACTAGGGGAGCGCGAGTCGGGCGAACTCATCGCGGACCAGTTACGGCTTCTGGAGCCCTGACCCGAAGCGGGTGGCAGCCATCGCGTCGCGCGAATGTCCACATTGGATGGACCCGTGACGGCCTCCCATGTGGAGTCCGACGCGTTCACCTCGGCGAAATAGCCGGCAAGGCTGAAGGAGATCGCGCAGGAATGGGATCACCCGGTGATCCCATTCGCGTCGGCGTCGTGCCGATCGGGGCCGGATCGGTGGTTCTCAGCGGAAGCGGGCGAGCAGTACCGGGCTCCAGTGGCCGCTGTAGCGGGTGCGCAGGGTTGGGGAGCGCCAGTCGGTGCCGGTGATTTCGCGGCGGCACAGGGGGGAGGGGCAGGTGCAGTGCATCCGCCAGGTTTCCTGGCCGGTGTGGGTGGCGTAGTCGATGAGCAGTTCCGCGCCGAGGGGGATGTCGCGGCGGGTGGTGATGGTGGTCGCGTCGGTGTGCCACAGGTTGGGGTCGCAGGAGTGGTTGCCGTAGCGGACCGGGTGGTCGGGGTCGATCAGCAGGTGCGTGCCCTCGGCGACGGTCAGGCTGCTGTACGGCGGGGTCAGCGCGGCCAGTCGGGCGTCGTCGATGACCTCGCCGCCCAGGCGTTCGACCACGGTGCCCGCCGGGATCGGCGCGGTCGCGAACAGGCCGAGCCCGGCCACCGGTGACGGGGCGACCTCGACGTCCGGGTGCAGCCAGCTGCGGTCGTCCACGTCAGACCTCCGTGGGTTCGCCAGGGGTCAGCCAGTGGAACAGGTCGCGCACGTCCGCGGGTGCCGAGGCCAGGGCCTTCTCGACGGCCGCGCGGCCCTCGTGGAAGTGGGCCCAGCCCTCGTAGTGCACCGGGACCACGGCGCGGGGGCGGACGAGGGAGAGCAGTTCGACGGCGTCGGCGCCGGTCATGGTGTAGCGCAGCGGGCCGGTCAGGGGGAATTGGACGGCGCCCAAGTGCAGGACGGTGGTGTCGATGGTCAGGCGGGTGGCGACCTCGCGGAGTGCCGGGTACAGCACCGTGTCGCCGGTGATCCAGGTGACGCCGGTGGTCGCGTGCAGCGCGAAGCCGGTGACCTCGCCTACGACCGGACGGCTCAGCGGCGGTCCATGGCGGCAAGGGGTGGCGGTGACCCGAAGAGGTGGTTTGCCGTCTGCCTCTAAGACGACCTCCGACCACGGTGCCAGCCCGGTAGCGCTACCGAGCCTGCGAGCACCGGCCACAGTCGTCAGCACGGTAGGTACCTCGGCCAGTAGCGCGCGCCCGGCCGCGTCAAGGTTGTCGCCGTGGTGGTCGTGGGTGAGCAGTACCGCGTCTATAGGCGGCAAGTCCGCCGCGGCGACCGCGGGGCCTGCCAGCTTCACCGACGAGATCCCCCAGCCGAACCGGTAGCGCGCACCGGGCGGGTCGAACGTGGGGTCGGTGAGCAACCGCCAGCCGTCGACCTCCACCAGCGTCGTCGGACCACCGACATGGGTCACACGGGGCACGTGCGCCATGATCACACCGGCCCCGCGCCGCCGACAGCCCCCGAACGGCGCAGTGCCGGGATGATCGGATGTCGCTAACCTGGGCGCGGTGATCGTCACCGACTGGGGGTGGCGGCGGCTCGGCGCGCGGGGGTGACCCCGCCCGGTCCATAGTGGATCGGTGCCGAGCGGGTCGACCAAGGGGAGATGCTCATGCGCGGACGACTGGGTGTGCTGCTCGCCGGACTTCTGTTGCTGCTGACACCGGGGCTGGCCGCCGCGCAGGTCCAGGGCCTGCCGCTGCCCTACACCGGCACCGCCGACCAGGTGATCACCGTGGTCGCGGCCTCGCCGACGGCCACCACCGCCACCCTGACCGCCTGGCGCCGCACCGCCACCGGCTGGGCCGCCCAGATCGGCCCGGTCACCGCCTTCGTCGGCAAGGCGGGCGTCGGCCAGGCCAGCGAGAGCACCACCAAGACCCCCGCGGGCGTGTGGACCCTCACCGAGTCCTTCGGCCACAAGCCCACCAACGGCACCCGGCTGCCGTACAAGCAGGTCGACACGTGGGACTGGTGGGTGTCGGACGTGAACTCCGCCTACTACAACACCCCGCGCCGCTGCGCCCCCGGCACCTGCCCGTTCAACGAGGGCGCGGGCGAGAACCTGGGCAAGGTCGGCTACGCCTACGACCGCGCCGTCGTCCTGGACTACAACCGCGCCCCGGCCGTCCCCGGCGCGGGCTCGGCGTTCTTCCTGCACGTCAGCACCAACAAGCCCACCGCGGGCTGCGTCAGCGTCGCCGCCCCCACCCTGGACACCATCCTCACCTGGCTCGACCCGGCCGCCCACCCGGTCATCGACATCGGCGTCGCCTGAGCGTCAGACCGCGCGCGCCCGGGTCTTCCCGGGCTCCGGCCACATCGCGACGACCGCGGCGATGACAGCCGCCGAGGTCAGCACGAGGGTCTGGGTGATGTCTTCCACGTCGGGCGGGACCATCACCACCAGGGTGGCGACCAGGCCCGCCCTGGCCGGGAGCAGGCTCCCGCGGTCGGTGAACAGCGGCTGGGCGGCCAGCGAGAGGGCGGCCACCGTCAACCGGATCGTCATGTCGACGTCGTCCAGGGCGAGTCCGACGCACGCGATGGCGATCACGAGGGCGTGGAAGGTGATGTCCCGCGCGACCGGTCTGCCCGCTCGCGCGGTCCGCACCAGGTGGGTGACCGCGGCGCCGACCAGGACCGCCAACCCGATCAGCACCACCGTCCCCGTGTCGTCCCGGTAACGGGGGAACGCCAGCGCGACCGTGGCGACGGTCAACGCCCCCGCACCGGTGATGACCTCCCACAGCCAGCCGCGCCGCCGCACCGCGTTGGCGATCACGACCGCGAGGAACGCCCCGAGCAGCCCGAGGCAGTAGAAGCGGACGGGCGTGCCCATCACACCGATGGCCGCCAGCCTGGTCGCGAACGCCGCCATGATCGCGATCGCGCCGAACGCCGCGCCGAGGGCGATCGCCCGCCGACCGCGGTGCACGACGACCAGGCCCACCAAGGCGGCGATCAGCAGCCACCCGACGAGGGGCACGAGCACGGAAGTCGAGGCAGGCACCAGGACCGGGCCCCTCACGAAGCTGCCGTACGTGGTCTGCAGCGCGACATCGCCGGGCGTCGCCGCCAGGGTCACCGCGGCCGCGATCGCGAGGACCGCGCTCACGGCTCGCCACACCAGCAGCGTCCGCGGTGTCTCGCGCGATTGGGTGATGGGGGACGGCGTGTCGCTCGCGTGCTCCGGCGGGGCCAGCTTCAGCCGGACGATCTCCGCCAAGCCGCGTCGTTGCCGACCTTGCTTCGACCGGGCCGGGCCTGGTCGGTCGGGCTCAGGCTGGGCGGGTGTGCCGAGCTCGGACCGGGCCGGCTGCGGCTGGGCGGACTCCAGTTGGGTGGACTCCGGTTGCGTGGACTTCGACTGGGCGGCGCTCGGCTGGGTCGCGGGCGGTGGCGCGGCATCCGGCTGGCCGGACTGTGGTCGGGCGAATCCGGATTGGGCGGATTGCGGCTGGGTGAGTCCAGATTGGGTGGACTGTGGCCGGGCGTATCCAGGTCGGGTGGATTGTGGGTGATCAGGTTCTGGCTGGGTGGATCGCGGCTGGGCGGGTTCCGGTTTGGTGGACTGCGGGTGGGCGCCTGGCCGGGTGGGTTGTGGGTGATCGGGTTCTGACTGGGCGGCGGGCGATGGCACGGAGGCCACCGGGTCCGGTCGCGCGGGCTCCGGCCGCACTGGTGGCGGCAGTGGCGGTCGGTTCGCCGCCAGGGTGCTCGTCGCGGCGGCGGCCACGGAGCGGCTGTCGTCGTCGGACAGGGCCTCCAGGGCCAGCCGGGCGGCCAGGGCCAGGCCCTCGTGGCCGCCGGTCAGCAGACGGGTGAGGTCGTCGACCGCGCCCACCCGCACCAACCGGTTCGGGTGGCTGATCGCCTCCCGTAACTCCAGCGGTAGCTCTGACGGCACGGTCACCGGCCGCCCGCGCCGCGCGATGTAGAGGTCACCCTGGAGGTCGAAGACCCACTTGCCCGGTGTCTGGTTGGACGTAGACGCGCGCACCCGGTCGTACACGTACTCATAGAGCTCATCCAGCCCTACCAGCCCGTCCTGGTCGCGGTCCGCGTCCCCGCTGCGCAACCCCTCGACGAGCGCGGACGTGAACACCGACGGCCCACCGGTAGCGCTATCGGTCACCTCTTGGCCCTCGAACGCGTACTCCACCGCACTCGACGCCGTGATCACAGCCCGCCCGCGCCCCTGGAACTGCTCCTCCAACGCCACCGCGGTCCCCGCCCGCGCGACCATGCCCCGCCCGAACGCCCCCGCGTAGCAGCAGTCCAACAACAACACGACCCGCCGCGCCCGCGTCCGGTTCATCCGCTGCCGCACGAAGTCCGCTGCCACCGCGGTCGCCGCGAGCCGGTTCAACTTGGTCCCCGCGGTCGCGAAGTACAGGTCCCCGGTCTCGTCCTTCACCCCGTGCCCGGAGAAGTACAGCAGCAGCAGCTCGTCCGGCGCCCGATCGGCGAAGAAGTCCTCGATCGCCTCGTTGGTCTCCGCCACCGCCGCGTTGTGCAGCGTCCGCACGGAGAACCCGCCGATCTCCGGATCCCCCAACACCGCCGCCAACTGCGCGGCGTCGTGCTTCGGCGCCCGCAGCTCCCGCAACCCCAGATCCCCGTACGCATCACTGGCCACGATCAACGCGCGCCGCATCGCACCCCACCTCTCCGAACCCTTACATCGACCGCGCACCTGATTCCGTGTCGGCCGCGCGCAGGCCCCAGAGGATCAACGCCACGGCGGTCAGCCCGAAGGCCGTGTGCACGTACGTCGCGGTAAGAGGCCCGTTGACCACCGGTGGGATGTGGATGAGCAAGACGGTGACAACGCCGAGACGAGCGATCAGCAGCGACCTCCCCGTCAGGCTTACCTGTGCCGCCAACCCGATAACCACACCGGCGATATACATCGACGTGGTGGGAATGGCGGAGTCCCACAGGCTGGCATAACCGAGGTTGCCCACAAGAAGTAGTGGGAACAGCGAATCGACCAAGGCAGGCCTACCTGCCTTGCGGCGGGCCATGATGTCGTCCACGGCGAACGCCGACAGCAGCAGTACTGCGGCGCCGATCGGGATCAGCCACTTCGGCTGGTGGCCGTATGCGTTCGGCACGAACAAGCTCACCGCCAGCGCGCCGCACACCGCTGACGCCACCAGGTGCGCTCGGACTGCCTGCCCGGGGCGAGACGACGCCGAGCCTTCGAGGACAAGGCAGCCCACCGCGAGTACGGCACCGACCAGGAACGGGGTGAACATCGTGTACTGGACGGCTCGCCCCTCCGCGACCAGCGCACTCGCCTTCGTGGAGTAAGCGATTCCCGCCGTTGCCAGCGGTAGGCCGACGGCGGGTAGGAGAGCCCTGGGCGCCGCGACCACCGCGACCAAGGTGGCGACCAGCAACCACTGCGCCGCGGGCGTGGCGATCGCGGCGAACGGCGTGGCGGTCACCTGCGCCGCGGCCTCGTCGAAGATCACCACGAGTCGGATCGGCGCTGTCGCGACCAGCACCACCACCGCCGCCACGGCCAGGACGACCACGGTCGCCGGCCGCCGCGGCACCACCCCCGGGGTGGCCAGCGGGCGGACAGCGCCTGGCAAGACCGTGACAGGGCCGGACACGAGCCGCGGCCGGACCACGTCGAAGGGGTTGATGCCGCTGGGCAGGACCTCACTGGGGTCTGCTGGTTCGAACTCGTCCTGCGGCGCGTTGTCGTCGGGCTCGGAGTCACCATGCTCGGTGCGCGCGGAACCCACCGCGGCTCGCCCGACCGCTGCTTGCCCCGGCGTCTTGTCGAGCGTGTCCGTTGGCTCCCGCTGGGGGGACTGGGCCGCGAGCACGGCCGCTGCCGCCGCGGCTACTCGGCGGCTGTCGTCGTCGGCGAGGTCGACCAGGGCGAGTCGGGCGGCGAGTGCCTTGCCCTCGTGGCCCGAGGTCAGCAGCCGCGCCAGGTCCTTGACGACGCCCTCGCGCACCGAGACCAGCAGGTGCCCGACCGCGTCGCGCACCTGTTCCGGCAGTTCGGAGGGCACCGTCACCGGTCTGGCCCGGCGCGCCACCCGCAGGTCGCCGCGCAGGTCGAACACCCACTTGCCCGGCGTCTGGTTCGGGGTCGCGGCGCGGACCCGGTCGTAGACGTGGTCGTAGAGCTCGTCCAGCCCGACGACACCGTCCTGGTCGCGGTCGGCGTCCCCGGTCCGCAGGCCCTCGACCAGGGCGGCGGTGAACACCGACGGCGCGGTCGCCGCCGAGTCGGTCAGCTCGCTGCCCTCGAACGCGTACTCCATCGCGCTCGACGCCGTGATCACCGCGCGGCCCCTGCCGCGGAACCGCTCCTCGACGCCGACCTGCTCGCCCGCCCTGGCGACCATGCCGCGGTGGAACGCCCCGGCGTAGCAGCAGTCCAGCAGCAGCACGACCTGCCGCGCCCTGGTCCGGTCCATCTGCCTGCTGACGAACTCGGCCGACACCGCCGTCGACCCCAGCCGGTCCAGCCTGGTCGTCGCGGTCGCGAAGTGCAGGTCACCGGCCGGGTCCTTGACGCCGTGGCCGGAGAAGTACAGCAGGAGCAGGTCGTCGCCGTCGCGGTCGGCGAAGAAGCCCTCGACGGCCTCCGAGGTGGCCGAGGCGGGCAGGTCGAGTTCGGTGCTGACCGCGAACTCGCCGATCGCCGGGTCGCCGAGCACCGCGGCCAGTTCCCGCGCGTCGGCCTCGGGTGCCCGCAGCGCGCGCAGCCCGGGGTCGCGGTAGTCGCGGTTGGCGACGATCAGCGCGTGCCTGGCCATGACCCCAGACCGTACCGCCTACGGTCGATCTTCGGTGTCGTCCGGGTCCTCGGGCTGGTCGAGGAAGGTCTCGATCACCCGGTGGTCCGCGCGGGTCCGGGCGCCGGTGATCTCCAGGGTCCGGCCGTCCGGCGCGGTGAGGGTGATCCTGCGGTCGGTGGCGCGGGTGATCCAGTCGCGCAGCGCCCTGGCGAGTTCGACGAGCACGGGGGAGGAGCTGACGGCGACCACCAGGGTGGTCACGGCGCCGGGGTCCAGGCCCTTGCTGTGCTCCGGTGGGGTGCGCTTGTCGTCGAAGTCGACCGAGTCGACCTCGAGTTCCAGCAGTTCGGAGCGCAGTTGGCGGGTCAGGCCGTCGGCCTCCGCCTCGTCCGCGCCGTGCACGTGCACCGAGATCGACCTCATGCCGTCAACCGTAGCGGGGCCCACCGACCCCGCCGCGGTCGACGGGCATCAGGCCACGAACTCGGTCAGCACCATGACCTTCGGCTCGGTGAAGTCCAGCATCGCCGACTGCACGCCCTCGCGGCCCACCCCGGAGTCCTTGACCCCGCCGTAGGGCATCTGGTCGGCGCGGTAGGTCGGCACGTCGCCGATCACCACGCCGCCGACCTGCAGCTTCGCCGTCGCGTACGCCGCGACCCGCAGGTCGTGGGTGAACACCCCGGCCTGCAACCCGTACCGGGACCGGTTGGCCGTCGCGATCGCCTCGTCCACCGAGGCCACCCGCTCGACCACGATCACCGGGCCGAACACCTCCTCGGTGACCACCGCGCACCCCGCGGGCACGTCGGCCAAGACCACCGGGTCGATGGCGTTGCCGTTGGTCCTGCCGCCGGTGAGCAGCGTCGCGCCCCTGGTCACCGCGTCGGCCACCCAGTCGGAGACCCGGCGGGCGGCGTCGGCGTTGATCAGCGGGCCGACGTGCGTGGCCGGGTGCGCCGGGTCGCCGGTCGGCAGGCCCCGCACGTACTTGACCAGCGCGGGCACGAACTCGTCGTACACGTCGGTGTGCGCGTAGACCCGCTGCACCGACACGCACGACTGGCCCGCCTGGTGCGTGCCGAACGCCGCGACCCTGGCCGCGGCGCCGTCGAGGTCGGCCCAGTCGGGGGCGACGATGACCGGCGCGTTGCCGCCCAGTTCCAGCAGCACGTGCTTGCGCGGGTGCGAGTCGTTGATCCGCCAGCCCACCGCGTCGGAGCCGGTGAACGAGATGACCGGCAGCCTGGGGTCGCCCACCAGGTCCGCGATCTGCTCGTTGGTCATCGGCAGCACCGACCACGCGCCCGCGGGCAGGTCGGTCTCGGCCAGCAGTTCGCCGAGCAGCAGCGCCGACAGCGGCGTCGCGGGCGCGGGCTTGATGATCACCGGGCAGCCCGCGGCGATGGCCGGGGCCAGCTTGTGCGCGACCAGGTTCACCGGGAAGTTGAACGGGGTGATGCCCAGCACCGGCCCGCGCGGCACCTGCCGGACCAGCGCGACGCGGCCCTCGGAGCCGGGGTCGGTGTCCAGCCGCTGCACGGTGCCGGAGAACCGGCGGGCCTCCTCCGCGCCCCACCGGAACGTGGCCACCGCGCGGGTGACCTCGGTGCGCGCCCAGGTGATCGGCTTGCCCGACTCGGCGGTGATCAGCGCCGCGACCTCGTCGAGCCGCTCGTCCAGCCGCCGCGACACGTGGTCGAGCGCGTCGGCCCGGACGTGCGCGGGCAGCGCGGCGACCTCGTCGCGGACGGCGGCCGCGGCGGCCACCGCCTCCTCGATGTCGGCGGCGGTGGCGTTGCTGGTGACCCCGGTGACCGCGGCGTCATACGGGCTGCGCACGGTCACCGGGGAGTCGGAGGTGCGGGGCTTGCCCGCGACCCAGTAGGGGACTGGCTGGCTCACTGGCCTGCCTGTCCGTAGTGCATCCAGACGCCCTTGATCTCGGTGTAGGCGTCGATCGCGTAGGGGCCCATCTCGCGGCCCCAGCCGCTGGACTTGAAACCGCCCCACGGCGCGGCAGCGTCAGGGATGCAGGGCATGTTCACGAACACGGCGCCCGCGCGGATACCGGCGGCGAGGCGGTGGGCAGTGCGAACGTCGTCGGTCCACACTGACGCGGCGAGGCCGTAAGGGGAGTCGTTGACGCGGTGCAGCAGTTGGTCCTCGTCGTCGTAATCGAGGACGGTCAGCACCGGGCCGAAGATCTCCTCGCGCACGATCGCCATGTCGTCGGAGACACCGGCGAACACGGTCGGGCGGTAGAAGTTGCCCTTGGCCAAGTCACCCTCGGCGCGCGCGCCACCGGCGACTAGCTGGGCGCCCGCGGTAACGCCACCTCGCACGTAGGAGTCGACCTTGGCGAGGTGCTCGGCGGTGACAAGAGGGCCGAGTTGGGTGTCGGCGGCGTTGCCCGGTCCGAGCTTGAGGCCGTCCACGGCCTTGCCGAGCTTGGTGGCGAACTCGTCGACCCGCTTCGAGTCCACGTACAGGCGGGCGAACGCGGCGCACACCTGGCCGCTGTTGAGCAGGCCGCCCGCGACGGCACCCGCGACGGCGGCGTCGATGTCGGCGTCGCGCGCGATGACGGTCGGGGTCTTGCCGCCCAGCTCCAGGGTGATCCGCTTCAGGTCGTGCGCGGAGGCGGCGACGATGTCCTTGCCGACCTCGGTGGACCCGGTGAACGAGACCTTGTCGACGCCGGGGTGGCGGACCAGGGCCTTGCCCGCGGCGGGGCCGCCGGTGATCAGGTTGACCACGCCAGCGGGCACCCCGGCCTCGGCGCACAGCCTGGTCAGGAAGGCCGCGGTGAGCGAGGTCTGCTCGGCGGGCTTGAGCACCACGGTGTTCCCGCAGGCCAGCGCCGGTGCCAGCTTCCACGTCATGATCATCAGCGGGAAGTTCCACGGGGCGATCAGCGCGCACACGCCCACCGGGACCCGCTGGTCGAACTGGAGGGTGTCCGGGAACGAGACCTGCCGCACCGCCCCGTCGATCTTGGTGGTGAACCCGGCGAAGTAGCGGAAGTGCTCCACCGCCCCGGCCACGCTGACCGCCTTCGCGACCCCGAGCGGCTGCCCCTGGTCCGCGGTCTCCAGCGCCGCGATCTCCTCGCCGTGCGCCTCGATCAGGTCCGCGATCCGCCACAGGATCCGCGCCCGCTCCGTCGCGGGGACCCGCCCCCACCCCGGCAACGCCGCCCGAGCCGCCGCCACCGCCGCGTCCACCTCGGCCACCCCGGCATCCACCAGGGTCGCGATCTGCTCCCCACTGGCCGGATCAACACTGGCGAACTCGCCCGCCCCGGCCGGACGCACCCACTCCCCATCGATGAAAAGCCCCTCGGTGCGCATCGGCTCCCCTTCCTTGCCGCCACTGGACCAACGCGACACCAAGTCTCAGCCCAGCACCCCTCCCGGTGATTGCCTACCAGCGCATACCAATTGACCAGCCGCGCCCGGAGGTGGCTTCCGCGTGCTTGGCTGGTGTGCCAGGTCAGGGCAGTTCGGGTTCGATCCGGCCAGCGACGGCGTTCGCGATCTTGCAGCGCTCTGGTGCTGGCCCGCCGAGGACGTAGACATCGACGCGGCTTCTGTCTGTGACGTTGATGGCGACCACGCAGCCATTGGCGGTCTCGTCCAGGGTCTGCACGGCGTCACGCGAACCGACCTTGACGGGAGTGCGCGGCTGACTGCCCTGAAGATCCTTGATGCCGTCTTGCTGGTAGTAGGTGATGTCGAGCGAGAAGCTGTCGGCGATGACGGGCTTCTCCGCGCGCCACCGGCAAGCCGTGTACCCCTTGGACTTCTTGGGTCTTGCGGAGGTGCTGATGCCCAACTCCTTGATCATGGAGCTGGGCAACCACTCGCACGGGTCTGCTTCGGGCGCGGGTGAGGTCGTGCCCGGTGTCGAGGTGGTCGTGCTGGTGCTCTCGGCTCCAGCACTGGGGGTACCGGGCTCCTGTGTCGTGCACCCGGCCAGCGCGACCACCACGCTCGCGACGCAGGCCAGTCTTGTCGAACGCCTCACAGACCTTCGTCCCCCTCAGCTGAGCTGCCCCGCCACCTGCTGGTCCACAGACTGATAGTTTGCCATCGCCTGTCTGATCGCTGCCTCCGCGTCCAGCAGCGATACCCGCAGTTGGTCCAGCTGGGTGAGGAAGCCTGCGCTGTCACTGGCGACTTGGCGGAGGTAGGGCTTCATGACCTCGGCGTTGGTGGAGGTGCCGAGTTTGGCCGTTTGGTCGAGCTGGCGCAGGTCCATCATGTTGTCATCGACCCATGCCACCATGTTGCGGATCGCCGTGAGCAGCGATTGCCCGCCGTGGTCGTTGACGGCGAAGCCGCCGCGGGCTGCCAGGGCGGCGAACTCGCCCACGGCCGCGCCGATGCTGCCGATGTCGTCGGTCGTTGCCACGTGCGCTCCCCTGCGTGCTCCTGTCCAGCGGGACGATAGCAACGGTGCCGTCAGGGCAACTGCGGAACGGGGGAAGATGGTCACAATAGGTGATAGTGACCGAGGTCACGACAACGAGAACCGAGTCGGCGGGTTTCGGCTACAACTGGAGAACGTCAGTCGGCGCGGTGGGTGGCGCTGCGTTGGCGGTATTCGCTGGGGGAGAGGCCGTACTCGGTTTTGAAGGCTCGGCTGAGGTAGGAGGCGTCTACCAGGCCCCAGCGGGCGCCGATGGTGCCGATGGCTAGTTGCTGCTTGGCGGGGTCGGCCAGGTCTTGGCCGCAGCGTTCGAGGCGGCGTTGGCGGATCCAGCCGGAGACGGTCACGCCTGCGTCGCTGAAGAGCTTGTGCAGGTAGCGGGTGGAGATGTGGTGGGCGGCGGCGATCTCGGTGGGGGACAGCGCCGGGTCGTTGAGGTGGGTCTCCACATAGGACTTGATTTTGACCAGCAGCGCGCCGCGGGTGGATTCCGCCGGGACGTTGGAGTAGTCGACGCGGTCGGCCAGGGCCGTGCCGAGGAGGTCGACGACGTTGCGGGCCAGGCGGACGCTGCCGTAGACCTGCGGGTCGTCGAGGTTTCTGGCCAGTTGCACGAGGATCGACGACACGATGCCGGACACGCCCGAGCCGCCGGAGAAGCGGGTCGCGGTCAGCTGCTCCACGTGCCCCGATGGCAGGCACAGCATGTCGCGCGGGAACATCAGGACCAAAGTGGACGACACGTCGTCGAAGGCCAGCGTGTAGGGCCGGGTCGTGTCGTAGATGGCGAAGTCGCCCGGGTCCAGCGCCGCCTGGCGGCCGTCCTGCGACAACCGGGCGGTGCCGTGCAGCTGCAGGCCCAGCTTGTACATCTCCGGGTTCGCCCTGGCGATGGCGCGCTGGGTGCGGCGGACGGTGTGGGCGTCGGCGGTGGCCTCGTAGACGGCGACGCTGCCCAGGTTCTGCCCGCGCAGCCGCCCCCGGAAGGCCGCCCGCTCACCGGGCGCCGCCTCCAGTGGGACGAACGTCTGCGAGACCGCGGACTCCCACAGGTCGAACTGCTGCGCCGCTGGCGCGCCCGCCGTCGTCACCGAGTACGTCAACGCTGACCTCCTTGCCGCAAGTGACACTGCGTGACTGGGAACACTCTGCCCCGCGCCCCGGTCCCGTCAAGGGGCCGCCGCGCACCGAGTCCGACCCGCAACACGGACCGACCGCGATGCGCTGGCGGACAACCGCTGTGCACCCCTTGCCAACCGCACAACGCCGGAAGTGGGTAGACCTGTTCCCATCGGCGGCACGCGCCGCCGCCGGAGTGGGAATCATATGCGATCCGCTACATGATTTCGACGACGAAGTCCGATGGAGGAGGTCACCATGGGTGAGCTGGTCCTGGCAGCCAAGATCACGCACGTTCCGTCTATCTGGCTGTCCATCCAGCCCGGCAAGAACCACGGCATCCGCAAACCCGCGGAAGAGGGGCTGGCCGAGGTCGGTCGCCGTGCCCGTGAGCGCGGTGCCGACACCTTCCTGGTGGCCGACTCGCACTGGATGAACAGCATGTCCTTCCACGTCAACGGGAAGGCCAGGCACTCGGGCAGCTACGCGTCGCACGAGCTGCCGCACTTCATCGCCGACCTGGAGTACGACTACGACGGCGCACCCGACCTGGCGCGGCTCATCGGCGAGGAGATCAACGCCGGTGGACAGAAAGCCATGGTCCACGACGTCAAGGACCTGGGCCTGGAGTACGCGACCCTGGTGCCGATGCACTTCATGAACCGCCCGGAGAACACCGGCGGCGCCCAGCCGCTCAAGGTGCTGCCGATCGGCTGCAACATCTACTCCACCATCGACGAGAACCGCCGCGTCGGCGAGGCCATGCTGCGCGCCATCAAGCGCTCCGACCGCAAGGTCGCCTTCCTGGCCAGCGGCAGCCTCTCGCACCAGTTCCCCACCAACGAGATCTCCTCGCAGTACCTGAACAAGATCTCCAACCCGTTCAACGAGCAGGCCGACCGGGTCGTGCTCGACCAGTGGCGCGAGGGCCGCATCGCGGACTTCCTGGAGACGCTGCCGACCTACAACGAGCGCTGCACCGGCGAGGCCGCGATGGCCGACACCGCCATGATGTTCGGCCTGCTCGGCTGGAAGGACTACAGCGGTAGAGGCGAGCAGCTCTGCGACTACTTCCCGAGCAGCGGCACCGGCCAGGTCATCGTCGACTTCCCGGTCCCGGCGTGAGCGCGCACCCGCTGGGTCTCCAGCCGTCGAAGATCATCGCGGTGCACCTGAACTACCGCAGCCGCGCCGCCGAGCGGGGCCGCTTCCCCGAGGAGCCGTCCTACTTCGTCAAGCCGCCGTCGTCGCTGTCGCACACCGGCGCCGACCTGGTCCGACCCAAGGGCACCGTCCTGTCCGCGTTCGAGGGCGAGATCGCCGTCGTGATCGGCAAGCGGGCCAAGAACGTCAGCCGCGCGCAGGCGCTGGACCACGTCAAGGGCGTCGCCGCGGCCAACGACTTCGGCGTGCACGACCTGCGCTACGCCGACCGCGGCTCCAACCTGCGCAGCAAGGGCGCGGACGGCTACACCCCGGTCGGCCCGGTCCTGCTCGACCCCCGCACCGCCGACCTGACCCTGCGCACCTGGGTCAACGGCGTGCTGGTGCAGGAGGCCAAGGTCGACGACCTGCTGTTCGACTTCGCCTACCTGATCGCCGACCTGTCGCGCACCATCACCCTGGAGCCCGACGACATCATCCTCTGCGGCACCCCCACCGGCGCGACCGTCGTCGAGCCGGGTGACGTCGTCGAGGTCGCGGTCGGTGACACCGAGCGACTGGTCAACACCGTCGTGGAGGCCGAGAACGAGCTCCCCAAGCCGGGCGCGCGGCCGCAGGTGACTCCGACGGACCGGTCGATCGCGTACGGCAACGACGTTCCCGCCATCAAGCCCGAGACCGAGGCCGCGCTCAGGCAGGTGTCCACCGCGACCCTGTCCAGCCAGCTGCGCAAGCGCGGTCTGAACCACACGTTCCTCAACGGACTCGCCCCGGCCCGCCCCGACCTGCGCATGGTCGGCACCGCGCACACGCTGCGCTACCTGCCGCTGCGGGAAGACATGTTCGACCAGCGCGGCGGCGGCATGAACGCCCAGAAGCGCGCCGTCGAGGCCATCGGCGGCGGTCAGGTCCTGGTCATCGACTGCCGCGACGAGCACGGCGCGGGCACCATCGGCGACATCCTCGCCCTGCGCGCGGCCCGCCGCGGCGCGGTCGGCATCGTCACCGACGGTTGCCTGCGCGACAGCCCGTCGTTCCGCGAGCTGGAGATCCCCACCTACTCCGCGGGCGCGCACGCCGCGGTGCTCGGCCGCAAGCACGTGCCGTGGGAGATCGGCGTCGACGTCGCCTGCGCCGGTGTGCTGGTGCGCCCCGGCGACGTGCTGGTCGGCGACGGCGAGGGCGTCATCCTCATCCCGCCCGCCATCGTCGACGAGGTCGCCGCCGACGCGCTGGAGATGGAGCGGCAGGAGAAGTTCATCCTGGCCAGGGTCGACGAGGGCGAGTCCGTCGACGGCCTCTACCCGCTCGGTCCGAGGTGGCGCGAGGCCTACGACAACTGGGACGGCCAGTGAGCAGCCCCGCCACCCCGACAACACCGGCGCTGGAGGGCCGCTCCAAGACGCAGTACGCGTACGAGACCCTCAAGCAGCGCATCGTCGACGGCTGGTACGGCCCCGGCACCCGCCTGGTGTTCGACCGCATCGCCCGCGACCTCGGCGTCAGCGCCGTCCCGGTGCGCGAGGCGGTGCGGCGGCTGGAGGCCGAGGGCTGGGTGGTGTTCGAGCGCAACGTCGGCGCCCAGGTCGCGGGCGTCGACCCGGACCAGTACCGGCACGCCATGCACACCCTGGCCCTGCTGGAGGGCCACGCCATGGCCACCGCGCGGCTCACCCCCGCGGCGCTGAGCAGGGCGGCGACCCTCAACGAGCGGATGCGCGCCACCCTGGCCGCGTTCGACCCGCTCGGCTTCACCCGCCTCAACCGCGAGTTCCACCTGCTGCTGTGCGGCGGCTGCCCGAACCCGCACCTGCGGGACCTGGTCACCAGGGAGTGGAACCTGCTCGACGTTCTACGCCGGTCGACTTTCGCCCTGGTACCTGGCAGGGCCCGCGAGTCGGTGGAGGAGCACGACGAGCTCCTGCGCCTGCTGCGCACCGGCGCCCCCGCGGCCGAGGTCGAGGCCTTCGCCCGCCAGCACAAGCTCAACACCGTCAGCGCTGTCGTATCCGCCAAGTAGCACTTGCGAGGTCGACGACGATGGTCCACCCGCACGGCTGCAAATGTCTACAGTTGGAGACGCAATGAAGTTCCGCGCCACCCCGTCGCTGATCAAGGGCTCGATCGCCCCGGTCGTCACCCCGTTCACCGCCGATGGCGCGGTGGACACCGAGGGCCTGCGCAGGCTCGTGCGCTGGCAGCTCGAGTCCGGCTCGCACGGCATCTCCATCGGTGGGTCCACCGGTGAGCCGAGCGCGCAGAGCGTGGCCGAGCGGATCGCGGCGATGCGGGCCGTCGCCGAGGAGATCGACGACCGGGTGCCGTTCCTGCCCGGCACCGGCTCCACCAAGCTCGAGGAGACCCTGGAGATCACCGAGGCCGCGCACAAGCTCGGCGCCGACCTCGCGCTGGTCATCACCCCGTACTACAGCCGCCCCACCCAGGACGGCCTCATCGCCTGGTACGGCACCGTGGCGCGGGAGTTCCCCGACCAGCCGATCGTGATCTACAACGTGCCCTCCCGCACCGCCGTGGACATCGCGCCGGAGACCGTGGCGACCCTGCGCCGCGCCCACGACAACATCGTGGGCATCAAGGAGACCACAAAGGACTTCGAGCACTTCTCGCACGTGCTGCACAAGTGCGGCCGCGACTTCCTGATGTGGTCGGGCATCGAGCTGCTGTGCCTGCCGCTGCTGGCCATCGGCGGCATCGGCTTCGTCAGCGCGCTGGCCAACATCGCCCCGGCCGCGGTGGCCAAGATGTACGAGCTCTACGTCGCCGGCGACCACGACGGCGCCATCGACCTGCACTACCAGCTGGCGCCGCTGGTGGAGCTGCTGTTCGTGGAGACGAACCCGGCGCCCGCCAAGCACATCCTCAAGGACCTGGGCCTGATCGAGAGCGGCTTCGTCCGCGCCCCGCTGATCGAGCCGACCCCCAAGGGCCTCGAGCGCATCAACGCACTGCGCGCCCAGGCCGAGCACCTGCTGGTCCGCCCCTCCCTCTAGCAAGCGCCCCGAGCCGACCCCCCTAGGAGCAACCATGGCCGAGCAGGCTGTTCCCCGTCCCGTCGACCTGCCCAGCGACCTGCGGCACTTCATCGACGGCAAGCCCGCGTCCAGTGTGGACGGCGCGACCTTCCCGGTCGCCGACCCGGTGACCAACGAGGTCTACGGCCGCGTCGCCGCCGGTGACGCCGCCGACATCGACCTCGCCGTCGCCGCCGCCAAGCGCGCGTTCACCGATGGCCCGTGGCCGCGGCTCACCGCCCGCGAGCGCGCCAAGATCCTCAACAAGATCGCCGACGGCATCGAGGTCCGCGCCGAGCGCCTCGCCGAGCTGGAGACCTTCGACACCGGCCTGCCGATCACCCAGGCCCGTGGCCAGGCGCACCGCGCCGCCGAGAACTTCCGCTACTTCGCCGACGTCATCGTCGCGCTGCACGAAGAGGCGTACATCGTCGGCGACAAGCAGGTCAACTACGCGATCCGCCAGCCGGCGGGCGTCGCGGGCCTGATCACGCCGTGGAACACCCCGTTCATGCTGGAGACCTGGAAGCTGGCCCCCAGCCTCGCCTCCGGTTGCACCGTGGTGCTCAAGCCCGCCGAGTGGTCGCCGCTGTCGGCGAGCCTGCTGCCCGAGATCATGGCCGAGGCGGGCGTGCCGGACGGCGTGTTCAACCTGGTGCACGGCATCGGCGAGCAGGCGGGCGCCGCGCTCGTCGCGCACCCGGACGTCCCGCGCATCTCCTTCACCGGCGAGAGCGGCACCGGCCAGATCATCATGCGCACCTCGGCGGAGAACCTGAAGGAGGTGTCGATGGAGCTCGGCGGCAAGTCCCCGTGCGTGGTCTTCGCCGACGCCGACTTCGACCGGGCCGTCGACGCCGCGGTGTTCGGCGTGTTCTCCCTCAACGGCGAGCGCTGCACCGCCAGCTCCCGGGTCCTGGTCCAGCGCGAGATCTACGACCGGTTCGTCGAGGCGCTGGCCGCCCGCGCCGCCGCGGTCAAGGTCGGCATGCCCGCCGACGCCGCCACCGAGGTCGGCGCGCTCATCCACCCCGAGCACTACGCCCGGGTGCTGGAGTACGTCGAGATCGGCAAGCGCGAGGCCCGCCTGGTCGCCGGTGGCGACCGCCCGGCGCACCTGACCTCGGGCAACTTCCTGCAGCCGACCGTGTTCGCCGACGTGCGCCCGGACGCCAGGATCTTCCAGGAGGAGATCTTCGGCCCGGTCGTCGGCGTGACCCCGTTCGACACCGAGGAAGAGGCCATCGAGCTGGCCAACGCCACCAAGTACGGCCTCGCCGGGTACGTCTGGACCAAGGACCTGCAGCGCGGGCACCGCGTCGCGCGCGCCGTGCAGTCGGGCATGGTCTGGATCAACTCGCACAACGTGCGCGACCTGCGGACCCCGTTCGGCGGCATCAAGGCCAGCGGCGTCGGCCAGGAGGGCGGTGTGCACAGCATCGACTTCTACAGCGACGTGCGCGCCATCCACGTGGCCGTGGGCGACCTGCACACCCCACAGTTCGGCAAGCAAGGCTAGGTCGGCAAGCAAGGCTAGTTCGGCAAGCAGGCCCAGTTCGGCAAGCAAGGCTAGTCCGACAACCTCGCGGCCCGGTCCCACGGGCTGGGCCGCGAGGTTGGCCGGGGGCGAACATTCGTTGTCCGGCGGCGCACTAGTGGTCTTGGTGGTGGCGGAAACCACTCCGGCGGGAATTAGCGTGCCCGCCATGGGCAGCATGGGCGGGAAGGTGGCACTGGTCACCGGGGCCGGTTCCGGGGTGGGCGCCGCGATCGCGCGGCTGCTCGACGCCGAGGGCGCCGTGGTGGCCGTGCTCGACGGTGACTCCACCGCGGCCGAGCTGGCATCGCGGGTGCTGCGCCGGGGCATGGTGGTGCGCGCCGACGTGGCCGACCCGGTCCAGGTCGACGGCGCGGTGCGCGCGGTGCTCGACCACTTCGGCAGGCTGGACGTGCTGGTGAACAACGCGGTCGGCCGGGAGTGCGCCCCGGTCGGCCCCGGCTCCACAATGGACATAACGGACGAGCAGTGGCACACCGCGCTCGCCGCGGGCCTCGACGGCGCCTTCTACGCCACCAGGGCCGCGGTGCGGGCGATGAAGGGCCAGGGCAGCGGGGCCATCGTCACCGTCGCCGCGCGGTGCGGGCACCTGGCGCACCACAGCGCGGTCGACGGCGCGATGCGCGGCTTCACCGCCGCGGTCGCCAAGGACGTCGCCCCGCTGGGCATCGTGGTCGGCGGCGTCGCCCCCGACTGCGCGGACTTCCTGGTGCCCGACGACATCGCCGCCGCCGTGCTCGACCTGCTCGGGCCCGGCGGCGAGCGGCGCAGTGGACAGACGATCACGACGAGAGGGACGAGCGGATGAGGTTCGCGGACACGGTGGTCCTGATCACCGGTGCTGGTACGGGGATCGGTGCGGCCACGGCCCGCCGGGTGGTCGCCGAGGGCGGCAAGGTCGTGCTGACCGGGCGGCGCGAGGCCCCGCTGCGCGAGGTGGCCGACCCGCTGGGCGACGCGGCGCTGGTCCTGCCCGCCAACGCCGCCGACAGCGCGGCCATGAAGGGCGTCGTCGCGGCGACCCTGGAGCGGTTCGGACGGCTGGACGTGGTGGTGGCCAACGCGGGCGGGCACGGGCTCGGCTCCGCGCTCGACACCGACGACGCCAGCTGGGCGCAGGCCATCGAGGTCAACCTGACCACGGCGTTCGTCACCATCCGCGAGGCGCTGCCCGCGCTGTCGGTGCGCGGCGGCTCCATCGTGCTGGTGTCGTCGCTGGCCGGGCTGTTCGCCGGTCCCGCGGTCGCCGGGTACGTCACCACCAAGCACGCGCTGATCGGCCTGACCCGGTCCATCGCCCGCGACTACGGCAAGCACGGCGTGCGCGCCAACGCGGTGTGCCCCGGCTGGGTGCGCACGCCGATGGCCGACCTGCAGATGGACGAGCTCGCCGCGATCAAGGGGACCGACCGCGACGGCGCCTACGGCATCGCCACCGAGAACGTGCCGCTGGGCCGCCCGGCCACCTCGGAGGAGGTCGCCGCGGTGATCACCTTCCTCGGTTCGAGCGACGCCGCGATCGTCAGCGGCGCCGTGGTGACCGCCGACGCCGGGTCGAGCGCGGTGGACCTGCCGACGATCGCGTTCGACTAGGGCTGCTTTCGACTAGGGCTGCCTTCGACCAGGGCTGCTTTCGACCAGGGCTGCTTTCGACGAGAGCCGGTTCGACTAGGGGTGTTTCGCGGGGTGGTCGCGGGTTGCGGCCACCCCGCGATGCTCCAGGACCCGCCGCGACCGGTCCGCTACGCTGGGCGCATGTCGACGTGGCGCGATCTGGTGCAGTACGTGTCCGAGGAGTACGAGGTCATCTCCAGCGAGGGTGACGAGGTCCGCATCCTGTTCAACTTCGAGGCCTTCAACGAGGACGACGAGCGCACCCAGGTCGTCATCATCGCCAGGGAGGTCCTCGACGCCAAGCACGAGTGGGTCCAGATCGCCTCCCCGGTCGGCCTCGCCGACAAGGTGGACCTCAAGGCGGTGCTCACCGAGATCGGCCACTCGTCCATCGCCTGCGGCGCCGCGATCATGGGCGAGCACGTCGTGCTGCGGCACTCCCTGCCGCTCAAGGACCTCGACATCCACGAGTTCACCGACCCGCTCGAACTCCTCGCGGGCACCGCGGACCAGATCGAGGAGATGTTCTTCGGCGGCGACAACTACTAGGTCCCGCTCGCGGCGAGTACTCCACCCCATCGGCCCATGCCGGTGGGGTTTTTTGTGTTCGCAGGTACCGGACTGGGGGCCGGTGGTGCGAATGTCCGGTCTGCGAATCCGTGTCATGGGCTCGCGGACTATTGTTGGATGAGTGGGCGCGGCATCTTGCCACACGCTGATGTGGGTCGCATTTCGGAAGCGGTGGGAGAAGGCGCAGTTATCGCCTCTGCTTATCATTCGGGCGGCCGGGTGCCACGACTGGATCATATCGCTGCGACGTTCGGACCAGCTCGGACCTCGGGCGGGCACCGCATTGGGCACCGCTGTTGACGCTATGTGGAAGTGTTATGGATAGCGTCGTTCGCGCTTCAAGACTTGAGAAGCGGCACATTCCCAGAATGGGAAGCTGTGTGAATGCTGCTCCTTTCGGGTAGCGCTATGTGAATTCCTGCACCCGGTAGGCGCTACATGTGGTTGCTTAGCAACAGCTACGTTTTGCGTGTCGCCCACATCTGCGACAACTGTGAATTGGTGTGAATGCCGGTCGCTGGTCGGTGGAATCCGCGCGGCCAGCGCGAGGTGAAAGGAATTCGATTATGAGCGCACCGGAGTCCGTCGCCGTCGTCGACGACGCCGGGGTCCTGGTCGGGACCGGCGTCGCGCACGGGGCGCGGTGGCGCAGCGGGGAGCGGTTACAGGACCTGCTCCGGCGATCCGACCGGGCCGCTGTCGACAGCGGTGAGGTGGTGCTGACCTACGCCGAGCTCGACGACCGGGCCAACCAGCTGGCCAGGTACCTGCTCAGCCGCGGCGTCGGCGCGGGGGACCGGGTCGGGCTGCTGTTCGACCAGGCGTGGCGCGGCTACGTCGCGATGCTGGCGGTGCTCAAGGTGCACGCCGCCTACGTCCCGCTCGATCCCGGGTTCCCCGCCGACCGCATCGGCTACATCCTGGGCGACGCCGACGTCGCGCTCGTGCTCACCCAGCAGCACCTGGTGCCCCTGCTCGGTCGCGGGGAGACAGCCGTGCTCGGTGTGGACACCGCCACCGACGCCATCGACGCCCTCGACACCGCGCCGCTCGCCGACGACGAGCACGGCGGCCCGGTCGACGACCTCTGCTACATCATCTACACCTCGGGCTCCACCGGCCGACCCAAGGGCGTCGCGGTCGAGCACGCCAGCATCTGCAACTTCGTCCGGGTCGCGGGCGAGGTGTACGGGCTGCGCCCCGACGACCGGGTCTACCAGGGCATGACCATCGCCTTCGACTTCTCCGTCGAGGAGATCTGGGTGCCGTGGGTGGTCGGCGCGACGCTGGTGCCCCGCCCCGGCGGTGCCGCGCTGGTCGGCCACGACCTCGCCGAGTTTCTCACCGACCGCGCCGTCACCGCGCTGTGCTGCGTGCCGACCCTGCTGGCCACCCTGGACGACGACCTGCCCGGCCTGCGCTTCCTGCTGGTCTCCGGCGAGGCCTGCCCGCGCGACCTCATCGCCCGCTGGCACCGCCCCGACCGCCGCTTCCTCAACGTCTACGGCCCCACCGAGGCCACCGTCACCGCCACCTGGACCACGGTCGACCCGGACCGCCCGGTCACCATCGGCGTGCCGCTGCCCACCTACTCGGTGGTCATCCTCGACCCAGACCGCACGACCGCCCTCCCGCGCGGGGCCACCGGCGAGATCGGCATCGCGGGCATCGGCCTGGCGCGCGGCTACCTCAACCGCGACGACCTCACCGGCAAGGCGTTCATCGAGGACTTCCTCGGCATCGACAACAACCCGTCGGGGCGCATCTACCGCACCGGCGACCTGGGCCGGGTCGACGCCGACGGGCACATCGAGTACCTGGGCCGCATCGACACCCAGGTCAAGGTCCGCGGGTACCGCATCGAGCTGACCGAGATCGAGTCCGTGCTGCTCAACGCCCCCGGTGTCGTCGCGGCCGTTGTGGACACTCATCAACCCGCCGAGGGCGCGGTCGAACTGGCTGGCTACTACACCTCCCGCGGCGAGTTAGACCAAGACGAACTGCGCGCCCACCTACGCGAACACCTGCCCTCTTACATGGTCCCGGCCTACCTGCAACGGCTCGACGCGATCCCGATGACACCGAGCAACAAGGCCGACCGCAAGAGCCTTCCCGCGCCCAGTGGTCCCCGCCGTATCAGCACCAAGGACCACGTCGACCCGGAGACACCGCTAGAGATCGCGTTGGCCGAAGAACTGGCGGCAGTACTGGGCGTCGAGCAAGTCTCCGCGCGCGGCCACTTCTTCACCGACCTCGCCGTCGACTCCCTGCTGATGTCCCGGTTCTGCGCCAAGGTCCGCCAACGCGCCGACGTCCCGACCGTGACGATGCAACAGGTCTACCAACACCCCACCATCCACGATCTCGCGGCAGTCCTACCCGTCACCGTTCCCGTAGAGGCCGCAGTGGCCGCCGCGGACACGCCTGACCCGATCAAGGGTTGGCGCTACCTGCTCTGCGGCGCCGCGCAACTGGCCTTCCTGCTCGGTTATGTCTACTTCGCCGCGCTCGTCCTGGATGTCGGCGTCAGCTGGGTCCTCGCGGGCGCCGGCCTGCTCGACATGTACGTGCGCGCCGTGACCTTCAGCGGCACCGGCTTCCTGATCGCCTGCACCGTCCCGATCGCGCTCAAGTGGCTGCTGGTCGGCCGGTGGAAGGCGCGGTCGTTCCGGATCTGGGGACTGGCCTACTTCCGGTTCTGGGTGGTGCGCTCGCTGATCCGGTTCAACCCGATCCGGTTGTTCACCGGGTCCCCGCTGCTGGCGCTGTACCTGCGGGCGATGGGCGCGCGGGTCGGCGCGGGCGCGATCATCCTGACCAGGAACATCCCGGTGTGCACGGACCTGCTGACCATCGGCGCGGGCGCGGTCGTGCGCAAGGACACCTGGCTGGTCGGCTACCGGGCCGAGGCTGGGATGATCACGACGGGGCGGGTCACCATCGGCGCGGGCGCCTACATCGGCGAGGCGGGAGTGCTCGACATCGACACCACGCTCGGCGACGGCGCCCAGTTGGCGCACGCGTCCTGCCTCCCGGCGGGTGCGTCGGTCCCGGCGGGGGAGAGCCGGCACGGGTCGCCTGCCCGACCGACCACAGTGGACTTCCGGTCGGACATCAGCGCGAACGTCACCCGATGGCGGCGGTTCGGCTTCAGCTTCCTGCAACTGTTCACCACGATCGTGTGGTCCTTGCCGGTCGTGATGCTCGTCGGTGACCTGCTCGCCGAGGCGTTCGCGGGCCTCGTCCCGGCGAACCCCGCCAGCATCGCCTTCTACGCGATCCAGTTGGCCGCCGCCGCCACGTTCTACGTAAGCGCCATCGTCCTCGGCCTGCTCGTGGTGACGACCTTGCCGCGGTTGCTCAGCCGAGCTCTTACCCCGGGCACGGTGTATCCCCTCTACGGGCTCAAGTACACGTTGCAGCGCACCATCACCCGGCTCACCAACTCGCGCACGAACCTCTACCTGTTCGGCGACAGCTCTTACATCGTCCACTACCTGAAGCTGCTCGGGTACGACCTCGGCCGCGTCGAGCAGACCGGCTCGAACTTCGGCGTGGAACTCAAGCACGACTCGCCGCTGCTCAGCGGCGTCGGCTCCGGCACGATGGTCTCCGACGGCCTGTCCATGGTCAACGCCGACTACTCCGGGACCGCGTTCCGGGTACGCCGCGCCGACATCGGCCCGCGCAACTTCCTCGGCAACAACATCGTCTACCCGCCCGACGCCCGCACCGGCGAGAACGTCCTGCTCGCCACCAAGGTCATGGTCCCGGTCGACGGACCCCCGCGCGGCGACACCGGCCTGCTCGGCTCGCCCGCCTTCGAGATCCCGCGCACGGTCCGGCGCGACACCTCGTTCGACCACCTCAAGTCCGGCGACACGTTCCGGCGCCGCCTCGCCGCCAAGAACCGGCACAACCTCGCCACCATCGGGCTGTTCCTGCTGGTCCGCTGCGTCGACCTGTGGGCGGTGGTGGTGATCAACGTGATCGCCGCGGGCCTCTACCCCCGGTTCGGCACCGTCGCCACCGCGCTCGGCATGCTCGCGACGTACCTGGTCGTGGTGCTCTCCGGTGTACTCGTCGAACGCGCCACCCTCGGGTTCCGCCGCTTGAAGCCCCGGTTCTGCTCGATCTACGACCCGGCGTTCTGGCGCCACGAGCGGTTCTGGAAGCTCAGCGCGGGCCGCTACCTCGCCCTGGTCAACGGGACCCCGGTCAAGGTGCTGCTGTGGCGGCTGCTCGGCGTCCGGATGGGGCGGCGCGTGTTCGACGACGGCTGCGCGGTCCCCGAGAAGACCCTGGTGACCATCGGCGCCGACTCCGCGCTCAACGTCGGCAGCGTCGTGCAGGGGCACTCGCTCGAAGACGCCACCTTCAAGTCCGACCACATCGTCCTCGGCGCCCGCACCACCCTCGGTGTCGCCGCGTTCGCCCACTACGGGGTGCGGGTGGCCGACCGCACCACCGTCGACGCCGACTCCTTCCTGATGAAGGGCAGCGAGACCGACACCGGGTCCCGCTGGCGCGGCAACCCCGCCACCGAACTGACCAGGCACGCGCCCACCGGACCCGAACCGGTCATGCCGACTGCTGCTGACTCGGTCGTGCCGACTGCTGCTGACTCGGTCGTGCCGACCGGAACCCACCACGCTGCCAAGAACACGGGAGTGAGCCGATGACCGACCTGATCGCCGAGATGACCCAGCCGCGCGTCGACGGCGCCCTACCCGGACCGGGATCGGCGGCCTACCTGGCCCGCCAGGCCCGCACCGAGTCCAACGCCCGCAGCTACCCGCGCGGCCTGCCGATCGCCATCGAACGCGGCCAGGGCAGCTTCGTGCGCGACGTCGACGGCAACGTGTTCATCGACTTCCTGGCCGGTGCCGGGGTGCTGTCGCTGGGGCACAACCACCCGGAACTGGTGCGCGCCATGGTCGAGCAGCTCGGGTCGCTGACCCACGCGCTGGACTTCCCGACCCCGGCCAAGGACGCCTTCGTCGAGGCCCAGCTCTCGATGCTGCCGCCCGCCATGCGCTCCCGCACCAGGATCCACTTCTGCGGGCCGACCGGGGCCAACGCGGTCGACGCCGCCATCAAGCTGTGCAAGACCGCCACCGGCCGCGGCGACATCGTGTCCTTCCAGGGCGGCTTCCACGGCGCCAGCCACGCCGCGATGGCCGTCACCGGTCTCGTGTCGCAGAAGCAGCCCGTCGCCAACGGCATGCCCGGCGTGCACTTCCTGCCGTACTCCTCGTGCGCGCGCTGCCCGCTCGGCCTGCGGCCCGACACCTGCGAGACCAACTGCGCCACCTACTTCGAGAACGCGCTGCGCGACCCGAACGGCGGCCTGCCCAAGCCGGCCGCGGTGATCATGGAGCTGGTGCAGGGCGAGGGCGGTGTGGTGCCCGCGCGGCCGGAGTTCGTCCGCCGGGTCCGCGCGGTCACCGCCGAGCTGGACATCCCGCTCATCGTCGACGAGGTGCAGACCGGCTGCGGCCGCACCGGCACCTGGTTCGCCTTCGAGCAGTACGGCATCACCCCGGACGTGGTGGTCGCCTCCAAGGCGCTCAGCGGGGTCGGGTCGCCGGTCGCGGTGATCTTCTACGACGAGCGGCTCGACGTGTGGAGCCCCGGCGCGCACACCGGCACCTTCCGCGGCAACCAGCTCGCCTTCGCCGCGGGCACCGAGGCCGTGCGGATCGTGCGCCGCGACAACGTGCTGGGCAACGTCGTGGCCCGCGGCGAGCAGGTCGCCGACCGGCTCGCCGCGCTCACCGCGCACCCGCTGGTCCGCGAGGTGCGCGGCGTCGGCCTGATGTGGGGCATCGAGCTGCTCGACGCCCCGGACGGCACGCCCGCCTCCGCCCTGGCCGCCTCGGTGCGCACCGAGGTGCTCAACCACGGCCTGATCCTCGAACTCGGCGGCCGCGACGACACCGTGGTCCGGTTGCTGCCGCCGCTCAACGTCACCGCGGAGGTCCTCGACACCGCGTGCGACATCCTCATCGCGGCCATCACCGGGCTGCCCCACCGGGAGCGGGGTTGAGATGGCACTCGTGGTCCAGAAGTACGGGGGCTCCTCGATAGGGTCGCCGGAGCGGATCCGGCGCGTCGCCGAGCGGGTCGTGGCCACCCGCGCAGCCGGGCACGACGTGGTCGTCGTCGCGTCCGCCATGGGGGACACGACCGACGAGCTGCTCGACATGGCCAACCGCGTCTCCCGCGGGCCCGGCCCGGCTCGCGAGCTGGACATGCTGCTCACCTCGGGGGAGCGGATCTCCAACGCCCTGCTGGCCATCGCGCTGACCGACCTCGGGCACCCGGCGTGCTCGTTGTCCGGGCCGCAGGCGGGGGTCTTCACCACGCCGGAACACGGCCACGCCCGCATCGTCGACGTGCTCCCGACCCGGGTCCGCCAGGAGTTGGACCGCGGCCAGGTCGTTCTGGTCGCGGGCTTCCAGGGCCTGTGCAAGGACACAGACGACGTAACCACCCTCGGCCGCGGCGGCTCCGACACCACCGCGGTAGCCCTAGCAGGCGCCCTCCACGCCGACGTCTGCGAGATCTACACCGACGTAGACGGCGTCTGCACCGCCGACCCCCGGGTAGTCCCCACGGCCCGGTTGCTAGACCGCGTCTCTTACGCCCAGATGCTCGAACTAGCCGCCCACGGCGCCAAAGTCCTCATGCCCCGCTCAGTCGAGTACGCCCGCCGCCAAGACGTGACAATCCACGTCCGCTCCTCCTTCACCGACCGGCCGGGCACGCTCGTCACCACCCAGGAGCCCGAGATGGAGAAACCCGCCGTCACCGCGATAGCCCACGACCGGTCTGTGGCCCTGGTGTCGGTCACCGGCGTCCCCGACGAGGACCCGGCTCGTTCCGCGCGGGTGTTCCGCGTGTTGGCCGACGCGGGGGTGGAGGTGGACATGCCTGTGCACAAGTCTTCGCGAGGGCGGGTGGATCTGTCTTTCGCGGTCGCGCGCGGGGCGGCGTCTACGGCTGTTGGCGCGTTGCATGCTGCTGCTGAGGAGATCGGGTTCGCTGCTGTCACGAGTGACCACCATGTTGGGACGGTGTCTGTGGTGGGGGCGGGGTTGTGCGCTGACGTGACTGCGACGGTGTGCGAGACGTTCGCGGCATTGCCTGCGCGGATTCGGTTGTTGACTACGTCGGAGTTGAGAATCTCGGTGCTGTGCGGGGAAGGGGAGTTGGATCGGGCTGTGCGGGCGTTGCATGAGGTGTTCGAGTTGTCGGCTGGGCGGGTGGGGGAGGTGGCGACTGTGTATGCGGGGACGGGGAGGGGGTGGTGATGTGGTGCGGTGAGGGGGTTGTCCACAGGGGCGCTGCTCGTTCGGCGCGGTTTGTCGGTGCTGCTCGGTAAGCTGTATATCGGGGGGTGCTCTGGCGGGTTTGATCTTGAGATGCGGCTCTCGTGCTCGGATTCGCCGTCGACGTTAAACGCCTCGCCTTCGGCATTGGCCCGGGCGCGAGTTTCGAGCTTTGCTCGATGGGGCGAACTTGTTTTGTGCGGGGCCTTGGTTTCAGGTGATGGGTGCGCCACCGTGGTTGATCAGTAGTTCGTTCATCTTCTCGGTGGGCGATGCCCAGTCGAGGGTCATGCGGGGTCGTCCGTTGAGTTGGCGGGCGACGTGGTCGAGGTGGGCTTGGGAGTGGACCGACAGGTCGGTGCCTTTGGGGAAGTATTGGCGCAGGAGTCCGTTGGTGTTCTCGTTGGTTCCGCGCTGCCAGGGCGAATGTGGGTCGCAGAAGTAGACGGGTATCCCGGTGGTGACGGTGAACTTCGCGTGGTCCGCCATTTCGCTGCCCTGGTCCCAGGTGATCGAGTTTTTCAGGAA
>NZ_FOGI01000017.1 GCF_900111175.1 Actinokineospora terrae | reverse complement strand
CCACACCATGCGGTGCAGGGTCATATCCGGTATTAGACCCAGTTTCCCGGGCTTATCCCAGAGTATGGGGCAGATTACCCACGTGTTACTCACCCGTTCGCCGCTCGTGTACCCCGAAGGGCCTTACCGCTCGACTTGCATGTGTTAAGCACGCCGCCAGCGTTCGTCCTGAGCCAGGATCAAACTCTCCAAAGATGCTTTAAGAGTTATTGCCTGACAAAAAGACACCAAACTGGCATCAATTCATCTCAAAGGAACCCACAAATGGGGTTCAATCATTCAAGCTCTACTGGCTTAAATCGGCACACTGTTGAGTTCTCAAACAACACACGCACATCCGAATCAACCGCCACCGAAGGGCGACCTCATCCGAGGCTGGTTACCGCTGAAGTTCTTGTGTCCGCTCCGTTCCGGTTTTCCCGGCCCGTTCCGCTGACAAGAAGAAAGTTACACGGCCGCCAACGCGGGATCAAATCGGGGGTCCCCTAGCGCCAACGCAACCCCGGAAACCCTTGCGCCCCAACACATCCGGCGCAATCACCAGCGCCGGGCCCGCAAACCGCCCGACACGGGCCACGACCACCCCGGAAGGGGAGTTTCCGCTGATCACGATAGCCGCGCGGACACCCGTCGTTCACTTATGGAGCTTCCCCGCCCTGGGAAAGTCAAACCCTGTGATCGCGGTCACTATTGCACTGGATCTCCAGGAGCACCGAGTACCCATGGTCACGGGGCACCGCGTCGACCGGGTGCCCCGTGCGTTGAGCAGCGGCAGGTTCGACGTCGTCGCCGTCCCTTCGGCGTGGCCGACCGCATGGCAACCACCCGGGTTCGACCCGTCCCGGCGGGTCGCACAACACCAGGAGATACCCATGCAACGACGAACGCTCGCGTTGATCGCGGCGAACGCCTTCCTCGGCGCCGCCGTCGTGGTCGGGGTCGCCACCCCGGCCACCGCGGCCCAGGACTCGGCGGCACTGGTCACCACCCTGACCTACGACGACTCCGGCGCCAGCCAGTACCGCACCGAGATCGCCGCGGCCGCGGGCATCTGGAACGCGGCGGCGCCGAACGTCAAGCTCGTGAAGGCGACCTCGGGCCAGCGGGTCAACATCCGCATCGTGTCCGACCCGGGCTGGCCGCGGGCCACCCTCGGACCGGTCCGCTCCACCGGATCGGCGCAGGTGTGGTTCGGCAAGCAGGCCGTCGACCAGGGCTACAACAAGACCCGCATCATCACCCACGAGCTCGGCCACAACCTGGGCCTGCCCGACAACCGGACCGGGCTGTGCTCGGACCTGATGTCGGGCAGCTCCGCCCCGGTCAGCTGCGCGAACGCGCAGCCGAGCGCCGCGGAGCGGGCCAGGGTGCAGCGCAACTACGCGACCGGGATCGCGGCGAACCAGCAGCCGCTGACCGTCGTCATCCACGACGCGGCCTGATCGAGCACCGACGGCGGCCGTCCCCACGAGGGGGCGGCCGCCGTCGCACATCCGGGGTGAACCGGTCCGGCCCCGGCCCCGTGTGGGATGCGTACCTTCGATCCCCACGGGAGACACCCGATGCGCAAGCTGATCCTGACCGTGTCCGCCATCGCCCTCGCCGCAGGCCTTGCCGCGTGCGGTCAGGAGCAGGCCGTCCCCGGCGCGGCCCAGTCCGCCGCCCGGTCCACAGTGGACATCGAGCCGCGGGCGGCCGCCGTGGCGCTGACCGCGGGCCTGGCGACCGCGGAGTCCGCCGAGGTCGGCGCGTTCGTGACCGATGGCGACGGCCGTTCGCTCTACCGCTTCGACAAGGACACCGCGAAGCCGCCGACGACCGCGTGCGCCGGTGAGTGCGCCACCGCGTGGCCGCCGGTGATGGTCGAGGACCCGATCGCGCTGCAGGTGACCGGGATCGACCAGGCGCTGCTCGGCACCATCGAGCGCCCGGAGGGCGGCAGGCAGCTGACGATCGCGGGTTGGCCCGCCTACCGCTTCGCCAAGGACGTGGCGGCCGGTGACCTCAAGGGCCAGGGCGCGGGCGGCACCTGGTTCGCCTTCCAGCCGGACGGCAAGAAGGCCGTGGCCAAGACAGCGGAGGCGGCCAAGACGGTGCCGCTGACGGTGATGAAGGTCGGCAAGCTGGGGCAGATCGTCACCGACCAGGCGGGTATGACCCTGTACCGGTTCGACAAGGACACCGCCAAGCCGTCGACCACGACCTGCGCCGGTGACTGCGCGGTCAAGTGGCCGCCGGTGCTGCTGCCCGACGGCGCGGCGGTCGCCGGGCTGGACCCGTCGGTGGTCGGCAGCGTGACCAGGCCGGACGGCAGCAAGCAGGTCACGGTCGGCGGCTGGCCGGTCTACCGCTTCTCGGGCGACAAGGTCCCGTGCGACACCAACGGCCAGGGTGTCGGCGGCACCTGGTTCGCCCTGGACGCGACGGGCGCCAAGGTCAAGTAGCCCCTGAACGGCAGGAGGCGACCCCGCCCGGGGTCGCCTCCTGCTCTGTCAGGACTTGGCGACGAGGGTGAGCACGTCGTAGCGGGCGGCGGAGGTGCCGTCCTGCTTGGTGACGTCGGCGTCCCAGCGGACCTCGCCGTACTCGGCGTTCTCCCTGGGGATGATCTGCTTGGCGGTCAGCGTCACCGTCAGCTCGTCACCGGGGAACACCGGGGTGGTGAACCGCAGGTTCTCCAGGCCGTAGTTGGCCAGCACCGGGCCGGGTTCCGGGGAGACGAACAGGCCCGCGGCGAAGGAGACGATCAGGTAGCCGTGGGCGACGATGCCGCCGAAGAACTCGTTGGCCGCGGCCGCCTCGGGGTTGGTGTGGGCGTAGAAGGTGTCGCCGGTGAACTCGGAGAAGTGGTCGATGTCGGCCTGGGTGACGGTACGGGGGCCCGCGGTCACGCTGTCGCCGACGCGCAGCTCGGCCAGGGACTTGCGGAACGGGTGCACGTCGCCCTCGGCGCGGGGCGCGCCGGGGACCCACTCCCCCGTGATCGCCGCAAGCACCCGGGGGCTGGCCTGGATCGCGGTGCGCTGCAGGTGGTGCAAGACGCCGCGGATGCCGCCCATCTCCTCGCCGCCGCCCGCGCGACCGGGGCCGCCGTGGATAAGAGCGGGCAGCGGGGAGCCGTGTCCGGTGGACTCCTTGGCGTTGTCGGTGTCGAGCACCAACAGCCGGCCGTGCCACGGCGCGACGCCGAGGGTGACGGCGGTGGCGAAGTCGACGTCACCGGTGACGATGGAGCCAACGAGGCTGCCCTGGCCGCGCGCGGCTAGCGCTACCACCTCGTCGACGCCGTCATAGGGCAAGAGGGTGCTGACCGGGCCAAACGCCTCGACCTCGTGCGGTTCGGCCCGGCCGGGGTCGTTAGCGCGTACGAGCAGCGGGGACAGGAAGGCGCCACGCTCGGAGTCGGCGTCGACGGTGTCGACCCGGTCGAGGTTGCCGTAGACGAGGGTGCCCGCGTCGGTGAGGGCGCGGACCGAGCGGCGGACCTCCTCGCGCTGGTCGAGGCTGGCCAGGGCGCCCATCCGGACGTCCGGGTTGGCCGGGTTGCCGATGGCGATCTTGGCGAGGCGGGCGGTGACGGCGTCGGTCACGGCGTCCAGCAGGCCGCTGGGCACGAACGCGCGGCGGATGGCGGTGCACTTCTGGCCCGCCTTGACCGTCATCTCGGCGACGAGCTGCTTGACGAACAGGTCGAACTCGGGGGTGCCGTCGGTGGCGTCGGGGCCCAGGATCGAGCAGTTGAGCGAGTCGGCCTCGGCGGTGAACCGCACGGAGTTGGCGATGACGACGGGGTGGCCGCGCAGCTTGCGGGCGGTGCCCGCCGAGCCGGTGAAGCCGACCAGGTCCTGCGGGGTGAGGTGGTCGAGCAGGTCGCCCGCGCTGCCGCTGACCAGCTGGAGGCTGCCCTCGGGGAGGGCGCCGGAGGCGAGCATCAGCTCGACCAGCCTGGCGGTGACGTAGGCGGTCTGGCTGGCGGGCTTGATCAGGCTGGGGACGCCCGCCAGGAACGCGGGGGCGAACTTCTCCAGCGGTCCCCACACGGGGAAGTTGAAGGCGTTGATCTGCACCGCGACGCCGTGCAGGGGGGCGGCGATGTGGCGGCCGACGAAGGTGCCCTCGCGGCTGAGGCGCTCGACCGGCCCCTCGGCGAGGACCTTGGCGTTCGGGAGTTCGCGGCGCCCCTTGCTGCTGTAGGTGAACAGGACGCCGATACCGCCGTCGATGTCGACGAGCGAGTCGCGCTGGGTGGCGCCGGTGCGGGCGGAGAGGGCGTAGAGCTCGGCCTTGTGCTCGGTGAGGTAGGTCGCGAGGACCTTGAGCAGGGCGGCGCGCTGGTGGAAGGTCAGCTCCCGCAGCGCGGGCCCGCCGATCCGGCGACCGTGCTCGAGCGCGGCGCGCATGTCGACGCCGTCGGAGGAGATCCGGGCTACCTCGTCACCGGTGACCGCGTCCAGCAGCGGGGTCCCGTCCACGCCGGGGGTGTGCCATCGGCCGGATACGTAGCTGCGCAGCAGCGCCATCGGGGTCGACCTCCTGAGTCGATCGCGGACGCGGCCTCGTCGCCGCGCCCCGCGAGCCCGATGCTAGTGGCGGCGGACCCCGCAGGCGGCCGGGCGCGAACCCCGTCACCCCCGCGCGGCCGACCGGGCGAATGTGGAAACACATTCACGCAATCCGTGGGTCGTCGTTACCAATTGCCAATTCGGTGACTGTGAACGTGGTGGGAACATCCGACCCTTGCGATTAGCCGGTTTTGGGTGAAAAAGTGACTTCCGGACGGTGTGACGGTCCGAGTGCGCACAGTGCCAGGCCTAGCTGACCTGGGGTTCCCCTGAGCGCGCCTGCCGGATCGGGTCGCCGTCGCCAACAGTCCACACGGGGCCGACTCTGTGGACGATTCCCGATTCACCCCTGCCGCGGCCTCGGCCGCAGAATCGAGAAACGCATGAAGAAGACCAAGTTCGCTGTGGCGATCGCCAGTGCCGCGCTCGCGGTGCTGGCCGCGGCGCCGACCTCGTCGGCGGCGCCCGCCGGTGACCCGGTGCAGACCCCCGCCATCATCGGTGGCGGTACGGCGAGCAACGCGCCCTGGGCGGCGCGGCTGTTCAGCAACGGCCAGCAGTCCTGCTCGGCGACCATCATCGCCCCGCAGTACATCCTGACCGCCAAGCACTGCGTGGCCAGCGGCACGATCAGCTTCCGGGTCGGCAGCCTCGACCAGACCACCGGTGGCACCACCGCCAACGCCTCGCAGATCTACCGGCACTCCGCCTCGGACCTGGCCATCGCGCGCCTGGACCGCAGCGTGTCGGCGACCTACGCGCCGCTGGGCACCACCGCCGACGCCCGCGTCGGCCAGCAGGTCCAGGTCTACGGCTGGGGCGCCACCTGCACCGGCCAGCCCGAGATCAACTGCCAGTCGCGCTACCTCAAGGTCGCGACCGTGCAGGTGACCTCGACCAACGCGCGCGACGCCTACAACGGTGTCGCCGTGCAGGCCCGCCGGGTCAACGGCATCACCGCCGGTGGCGACTCGGGTGGCCCGATGTTCGGCAACGGCCGCCAGATCGGCGTCGCCTCCACCAGCGACCGGCAGAGCATCACCAACTACACCTCGGTGGGCTCGTACCGCAGCTGGATCCAGAGCATCGCGGGCGTCTGATCCAGACCCCGTAGAGGGCCGCGACCACTGGTCGCGGCCCTCTCTCTCGTTACGGGCAGGTGTTGAGCATCCGGGTCAGCTCGGCGAGCTCCACGTCGTCCACGCTGAGCTGGTACTTCGTCTTCACCGCGACGTAGCCGGTGGCGTAGTCGCACCAGTACTCGCGCATCGGGCGCCACTTGCCGGGGTCGCCGTCGCTCTTCTGCTGGTTGGAGCGCGCGGACACCGCGACCAGGTTGATCGGGTCGTTGTAGTAGGCCTTGCGCTGGGCGCCGGTCCAGTCGCGGGCCCCGGAGCGGGCGGCCTCGGCGAGCGGCACGATGTGGTCGATCTGCAGGTCGGCCGGGTCCTTGGTGGTGACCCCGTCGTAGCGGCTGGTCCAGCAGAAGGCCTTGGGGCAGGTCGACTTGCACCTGCCGTCCACGGTCTCGCCGTCGCCGTCGCGCACCAGGATCTGCTCACGGGTGCTGCAGCTGTTGGCCCGGTCGGTGACCCACTCGCCCCACTCGTCGCGGTTGTAGTGAGCGCCGGTGTCTTCCGGGCGGGGTTGGCCCAACGCGGCGAGTTGGGCCTGGTGGTTGCCTGCCGCGCCGGGGGCCGGTGCGGGGACCGAGGTGCCGCCCGCGCCGAGCGCGTTGGGGTCGCAGCCGGTCAGCACGAGGGTGGCGAGCACGGCCAGGGTGGGGACAACGGAACGCATGATCACTCCCGAGATGCAGGATTGACTGCATACATTCCATTGATCATCTCCCGATCCGGGGAGGCGCGCCGAACAGCGTTGCGTGACATGCGAAGGCCCCGTCGGCCGCAGGGGAGCCGACGGGGCCTTCACTACCCGGGCGAACCCGGGGGCTTGGTTTGTACCCCGCCATGCCAAGCCCGAAACGGTGCGGGCGACCCGCCCAGCCAAGTCGGGAACGATGCCGGGCGGGGACGAGGGGGCGGGTGGCGGGAGGGAGTGTTACTGACTTGCCTTCTCCGCGCCCGTGCCGGTGAGGGCGCGGACCTCCATCTCGGCGTACTTGTCGTCGCGGCGTTCCTTGGACAGGACGGTGCCGAGGAAGCCGAGCAGGAAGGCCAGCGGGATGGAGACCAGGCCGGGGTTCTCCAGCGGGAACCAGTGGAAGTCGACGCCCTGGATCATCGACGGGGTGGACGCCGTGGACGGCTTGCCGGACACCGCGGGCGAGAACACGATCAGCACGATGCTCGCCACCAGGCCGCCGTAGGTGCTCCACAGCGCGCCGGAGGTGTTGAACCGCTTCCAGAACAGCGAGTACAGGATGGTCGGCAGGTTCGCCGAGGCCGCCACCGCGAAGGCCAGCGCCACCAGGAACGCCACGTTCTGCCCGTTGGCCACGATACCGCCGACGATGGCGACGATCCCGATCACCACCGCGGTGATCCTGGCGACCCTGACCTCGGCGTTCTTGTCGGTCAGCTTGTCCTTCTTGATGATGTTGGCGTAGATGTCGTGGGCGAAGGAGGCCGACGCGGTGATGGTCAGCCCGGCGACCACGGCCAGGATGGTGGCGAAGGCGACCGCCGCGATCAGTCCCAACAGGACGGGTCCGCCCAGGGCCTGGGCCAGCAGCGGTGCCGCGGAGTTGCCCTTGCCCGGCGCGTTCCTGATGGCCTCGGGGCCGACGATGGCACCGGCGCCGTAGCCCAGGACCAGGGTGAACAGGTAGAAGATGCCGATCAGCCAGATCGCCCAGACCACCGAGCGGCGGGCCTCCTTGGCGGTGGGCACGGTGTAGAAGCGCATCAGGATGTGCGGCAGGCCCGCGGTGCCGAGCACGAGCGCCAGGCCCAGGGACAGGAAGTCGAGCTTGCTGGTCTCCGTGGCGCCGTACTGCTTGCCGGGGCTCAGCAGCGCCTCACCGGTCTTGCCGCCCGCGTCGACCGCGCTGCCGAGCAGGCTGGAGAGGTTGAAGCCGAACTTGGCCAGCACCCAGATGGTCATCGCCAGCGCGCCGGTGATCAGCAGCGCCGCCTTGATGATCTGCACCCAGGTGGTGCCCTTCATGCCGCCGACCAGCACGTAGACGATCATGATGACGCCGACCGCGGCGATCACCACGGCCTGGCCGGTCTTGTTGGTGATGCCCAGCAGCAGCGCGACCAGGCCGCCCGCGCCCGCCATCTGGGCCAGCAGGTAGAAGAAGGAGACGACCAGCGTCGAGGTGGCCGCGGCGGCGCGGACAGGGCGCTGGCGCATCCGGAACGCCAGCACGTCGCCCATCGTGTACTTGCCGGTGTTGCGCAGCAGTTCGGCGACCAGCAGCAGCGCGACCAGCCAGGCGACCAGGAAGCCGATGGAGTAGAGGAAGCCGTCGTAGCCGTTGAGCGCGATGGCGCCCGCGATGCCCAGGAACGAGGCGGCGGAGAGGTAGTCGCCCGCGATGGCGACGCCGTTCTGCGGTCCGGTGAAGGCGCGGCCCGCGGCGTAGTAGTCGGCGGCGGTCTTGGTGTTGCGGCTGGCGCGGAACACCACCACGAGGGTGATCGCGACGAAGGCGGCGAAGATGCCGATGTTGAGGGCGGGGTTGTTGCCGGTGACCCCGGCGGCGACGGCGCTCACCTGCCTGCCCCTTCCTCGACGGACTCGCGGATCCGGGTGGCCAGCGGGTCGAGTTTGCGGTCGGCGTAGCGCACGTAGAGGCTGGTGATCACGAAGGTGGAGACGAACTGGAGCAGGCCGAGCACGAGGCCGACGGTGATGTTGCCGACGAGCTTGGTGGCCATGAACCCGTGCGCGTAGTCGGCGAGCAGGACGTAGACCAGGTACCAGACCAGGAACAGCACGGTCATCGGGAACACGAACCGGCGTAATCTGCCGCGCAGTTCGACGAACTCGGCCGAGTCGTGCACCTTCTCCCAGTCGACCGCGGTGCTGTCGGGCTCGGATTGGTTCGGTGTGCTCATCGGGCGCCTCCCCTCGATGGTGGTCCGCGTCACGGTAGGGAGGGCGCTCGACGGCCGGGAGAGGTCAGCGGCCCAAACGACGGATGACGCGACGAGTGGCCGACGAACGGCGGGTCGGGGACGACGAGTGGCCCGGGTCACGGCCGGTGTCGCGCCGTTCCCGCAGGTGCAGCCGCAACATGGCGGCCTGCGACCAGGCCGGGGGCCTGCCGAGCAGCGACACCCCGACCATGGTGGCGAAGGCGAGCGGCACCGCCCACGGCGCGGGCTGGGCGATGAGGATCGCGGGCAGCCCCGACACCGGCGGGCCGAACAGGGCGAACGCGATCGCGCCCGCCGTGCCCGCGAGCCCGGCGGCGACCCCGGCGATGGCGCCCGCCGCGGTGAGCCTCGACCACCAGATGCCCAGCACCAGCAACGGGCAGAAGGTGGCGGCGGCGACGGTGAACCCCCAGGTGACCAGCACGCCCGCGTCCAACCGCGCCGAGGGCAGCGCGAGCAGCACCACCACGGCGGCCGCGGCCACGACGGTGAACCGGAGCCTGGCCAGCCCGCCGGGGACCAGGTCGTGCGAGATCGCCCCGGCCACGACGAGCAGCAACCCGAGCGAGGTGGCCAGGAACGCGGCGAACGCGCCCGCGGTGAGCAGGCCGGTGAACACGGTTCCGGTCAGCCCGTCGTCCACTTGGGACGGTAGGGCGACGACGGCGGTGTCGGTGGCGCCGGAGAGGTAGAGCTGCGGGACGAGGACCTTGGCGAGGGTGCCGTAGATGCCGGGGAACAGGTAGAAGACGCTGAGCAGGCCGACGGTGATCGCGGCGGTGCGGCGGGCGGAGCGGCCGTCCGGACTGGTGTGGAAGCGCATCAGCACGTGCGGCAGCCCCATGGTGCCGAGCATGGTCGCGATCAGCACGGCCCAGGTGCCCAGGACGGGGTGGCCCGCGTCGTGCGGGTCGAGCAGGGGCCGCTGCCAGTCGGGTCCGCCGGGGGCCGCGCCGCCGCGCACGCCGGGGACCGGGGCGCCCGCGGGGAAGACGAGGGTGGTGCCTTCGGAGACGCGGTACTCCCCCGCTGGGATCGGGATGGGCGCGCCGGTGGCGGACTGGACGGTCAGCGGGTCGTCGAGCAGCAGCGTCACCTCGAGGCCGAAGTCCACCGGGGTGTCGCGGGTGAAGTGGGTGAACTCGACCGGGTGCACGGCCTCGTGGCGCACCTGGGGGCCGACCTGGAGCAGCAGCCAGATCGCGGGGACGATGAACAGCACCAGCTTGAAGCAGAACTGGAACGCCTGCACGTAGGTCGCCGCGCGCATCCCGCCCACGGCCAGCGTCACGCTCACCACGACCGCGGCGATCACGACCCCCACCCAGTACGGGCCGTCGCTGACGACGCTGAGCACGAGCCCGGCGGTGCGGAACTGGGGCACGAGGTAGAGCCCCGCGATCACCAGCACGGTCACGGCGGCGAGCTTGCGCAACGGGGTGGAGGCCAGCCGCGCCTCGGCGAAGTCGGGGACGGTGACGGCCCCGGAACGGCGCATGGGGGCGGCGACCAGGACGAGCATCGCGACGTAGCCCGCGGTGAAGCCGACCGGGTACCAGAGCGCGCCCATGCCGTCCTTGACCACAAGTCCTGCTACGCCGAGGAAAGAGGCCGCGGAGAGGTACTCGCCTGACACGGCGGCCGAGTTGAGCAGCGGGGAGACGCGGCGGGAGGCGACCAGGAAGTCGGACGTGGTGCGCACGGCGGCTACTCCGCGCAGGCCGACCAGGAGCGTGAGCAGCACCACCGGCGCGACCGCGAACAGGGCGATCACTCGGGTTCCTCGGCTCGCTCGGCGCGCCGCAGCTGCCAGCGGGAGATGGCGACCATGGCGGGGAACGGGACGGCGACGATGGCGATCCAGGACAGGGGGATGCCTAGTACTCGGACGTCGTCCCATGTGGGGGTGAGGTCCAGGAGTACGGGGAGTCCGAAGAGGAGGGCTGCCAGGGCTGCCAGGGCTGTGAGGGCGGGGATGCGTTGGGCTCGGTAGACGCGTTGGGCTTGGCGGGTTTCGGCTGGGTCCAGGGTGGGTGGGCGCCAGGCTGTCCGGTGTCGTCTGCGGGCGTGGGCCAGGCGGGTTTGGGGGCTGGTGACGGCGATGCGGCGGTGGGGGGTCATGTTGTCACCGCCTGGCTTGTCCGGCTCTCGTGCTCGGCTTCGCCGTCGACGGTCAACGGCTCGCCTTCGGCATTGCGCTGGGACGCGAGTTTCGAGCTTTGCTCGATGCGGCGAACTTGTTTTGCGCGGGGCCCCTGAACCACCCGTGGCAGGACCGCAAAGCAGGGGCCGAAAAGCATGGCCCTGTCCGCGAACGACGCTACGGGCAGTCCTCCCCCACACAAAACAAGTCCGCCCCATCGAGCCGGGTTGGCACCAGCGGATCCGAGGAGCGTGGTTCGGCCAACGTTGTTTGGGGGCGGTTGTCGGCCAACGTCGTTTGGGGGCAGGTGGGACCAATGCGGTAGAGGGGCACGTTGGACCAACGTTGCAGAAGGGCGCGTTAGGCCAATGCTGCAGTGGGGCTCGTTGGGGCCAACCTCTGTGAGGCGCGCTTGTCGGCCAACGTTGTGGAGGGGCGCGTTGAGGCTGACGATCGTGGCGGGGGCGTGAGGACCAGCATCGCCAAGTCCCGAACGGTCGGGAGCGGAGGCTCCGAGGGCCGCGCGGGGACCAACGTCGGCGGACCATTGCGGTAGTTGTCCACAACGGACCAGCCATCCACAGTCTGGGCGCGAAGGGTATTGACAAGAGCGGGAAAGCGATAGGTTCAGAGATGGGGCCCCGGGCCCCGGGAGGGTGGGTCCCCGGAGCGGAGTTGATCTTGGGCGGGGGGAGGCGGGGGTCATCGTTTGCCTAGTTCGCCGCGTTGGGCGGCTAGGAGGAGGCGTTCGCGGAGTTCGCGGGCGTGGCGGCGGCTGACGGGGACGTCGCCTAGGGCGGTGTGGGCGAGCATGCCGCCCACGGAGTCCGAGCGGAGTTCGCGGACGGCGTCGAGGGCGACGAGGAAGCCGCGGTGGACGCGGGCGAAGCCGGAGCCCTCCCAGTACTCCTGGAGGCGGGAGATCGGCATGCGGACCAGGTGCACGCCCGACAAGGTGTGCAGGCGGACGTAGTCGCCGTGGGCCTCGGCGAACTCGACCTCGGCGCGGCGGACGTAGCGGGTGCGGCCGTCGGACTCGACCGGCAGCGCGGGCATGGCGTCGGGGCGGACGGACTCGGCGACGGTGGCCCTGCGGGCGGCGGTGGCGCGGACGACCCTGGTCAGCGCGTCGGCGAGGCGTTCGGCGCGGACCGGCTTGAGCAGGTAGTCCACGGCGCCGATGCCGTAGGCGGACACCGCGTGGCCGTCGTAGGCGGTGACGAACACGATCACCGGCGGGTCGCTGAGCTTGGCCAGCAGCGAGGCCAGTTCCAGGCCGTTGAGGCCGGGCATGGAGATGTCGAGGAACACCGCGTCGAACGGCTCGGCCTGGATCACCTTCAGCGCGCTGAGCGCGTCACCGGCGCCGCGCACCTGCGCCACGTCCGGGGCGGCGCGCAGCAACCGGCACAGCTCGTCCAGCGCGGCCCGCACGTCGTCGACGGCCAGCACCCGCACTCCGGTCACGGCACCACCACCCCCGGGGCGAACATCGGCATCCGGACGACCACCTTGGTGCCCGCGTCGCGCTCGGTCTCGACCACCAGCCCGTACCAGGAGCCGTAGACGGTGCGCAGCCTGCGGTCGACGTTGGACAGCCCGACGCTGCCCTCGGGTCCGCGCCCGGCCAGGATCGCCTCGGCGTGCGCCGGGGCCATGCCGACCCCGTCGTCGTCCACGGTGATGACGCAGTCGCCGCCCTCGGCCTCGCCGCGGACCTGGACCAGGCCGCCGGTGGCGCGCGGTTCGACGCCGTGCCGGACGGCGTTCTCCACCAGCGGTTGCAGCACCAGGTACGGGATCGCCACGGCCAGCACCTCGGGGGCGACCCGCACCTGCACCCGCAGCCGCTCGCCGAGCACCGCCCGCTGCAGCGCCAGGTACGTCTCGATCGCGTGGAACTCCTCGGCCACGGTGGTGTACTCGCCGTGGCGGGCCAGGCTGTAGCGGTTGTAGTCGGCGAAGTCGAGCATCAGCTCGTGCGACCGCTCCGGGTCGGAGTGCACGAGCGCGGCGATGACGGTGAGCGCGTTGTAGACGAAGTGCGGCGAGATCTCCGCGCGCAGGGCCCGCAGCTCGGCGCGGGCGGCGTGCTCCGCGGAGGCCTCAAGCCTGGCGCGGCTGAGGGCGGCGACCACTAGTTCAGTCGCCTCGCGGGTGGCGCGCGCGGGGACCTTGCCCGCGATGAGCAGCGTCCCGGCCAGCTCGTCGTGCACGTGCAGCGGGAGGACGACCAGCGGCGGCCTGCCCGCGCGGGCCTCGCTGTGCATGACCTCGTCGACGAGCGCCGCCCAGCGCGTCCCCCCGGGAACCGGCCCCGCCCACGTCGACCGCCCGGAAAGATCCGCCAACCCCACCGCGTCGGCACCGAGCAACCCCCGCAACCCCCGCGCGGCGGACGCGACCCCGGCACCGGTCAGCCCCTCGGCGAGGTCCTCGGTAACCCGCCTGGCCACGGCCAACACGGCCGCGGGGTCGACCGGGGGTCTTCGGGCGAACGGCAGCCGCGCACGCGGGCGCACTGGCTCGTCGTCCTCCGACATCGCTGTCCCCTTCGGCAGTTTCGTAGATGTTAAGCGCCCACGGCACACCGAGCCGACCCTCCCCGCACCCCCACCACCACCTCCCCGACTCACGGCGGCGGTCGAGTTGTCCCCATGGGCCTGACCTGTCCACAGGCCCTCGGTTCACCCTCTTGACAAAAGCCGCGAAGCGATACGCTGGATGCGGGTGGCCCCCGGGTGGGCGGGGGTCTGCCGTCCGCCGAGGGTGGGCTGAGCGCCGGGATTTCACGGGGACGGCCGGGGGTCGGAGCCGGGTTGGGGCCCGGAAAGGCCGGGGGTCGTGGCAGGGTTGGGGCCTGGAAAAGGCCGAGGGCCGGGGCAGGGTTAGGGCCCAGGAAGGCCGAGGGGCCAGGGCAGAGCCGGGCCTGGCGAGGGCAGGGGAACGGCCGTCGTTGGGCAGGTCCGGTGGCCGGCTCCGGGCGGGTGGTGGCTCCTGGCGGAGAACAGTCGAGGTTCGGGCGCGTCGGGGTGGGGGTCTTGGGCGGGGAGTCCAGGGGCGCTTGGGGCGGCGGGGTGCTCGGGGCGGGTCCTCGACCGTGCGCCACCAGGTGCCGCACGGTCGAGGACCCGCGGGCTGGACCCACTCCAAGGCGCCCTCCTCGACGGCCCCACCCAACTCACCGCGTACGCCGTGAGTTGGGTGGGGCCGTGAGGGTTGGCGAAGGTCGGGTGACCCTGTGGGGGGCGCTGCGGAGCCGAGGCGCTGGGGTGGGGTCAGCCCGACTTGATGGGGGTGAGGACGCCGGTCATGGCGGCTAGGCGGGCGGTGGCTCGGCGGTGGAGGAGGCGGCGGAACTCCTCGGGGGCGCGGGCTCGGTTGACCAGTTCGCCCGCTGCCTGCAGGACCACGGCGGTGACCACGTCGGCGCCGATGGTGGTGTGCGCGCCGACCAGGGCCGAACAGGCGTCCTCGGTGATCTGGCGCGGGTCCGGGGTGTTCGCTTGGCGGGCGGCAGGTGGCATTGGTCAAGCATGACGTGGCTGTGAAGTCCCCCGGTTGCCGTAGTGTTACCGCTCCCCTGGCGTTGAGCTGCAACGCATCCACGATCGGCTGACTGTCCACAGCGGACGAACGGGTGAAGTCGGCGAGTACTTCACCCGTTCGGCGCGCGACGATCGGGTGACGGGATCGCGGCCTCAGGCCGCGGCGGGGACCTCGTCGGCGAACTGGGTGCGGTACAGCTCGGCGTAGCGGCCACCGGCGGCGAGGAGGTCGGCGTGGCCGCCGCGTTCGACGATCCGGCCCGCCTCGACGACCAGGATCTGGTCGGCGGCGCGGATGGTGGCCAGCCGGTGCGCGATGACGACCGCGGTCCGCCCGGCGAGCGCCTCGGTGAGCGCGGCCTGCACGGCGGCCTCGGAGGTGGCGTCCAGGTGCGCGGTGGCCTCGTCGAGCACGACGACCCTGGGGCGGGCGAGCAGCAGCCTGGCGATGGTCAGCCGCTGGCGCTCGCCGCCGGAGAGGCGGTAGCCGCGTTCGCCGACGACGGTGTCGAGGCCGTCGGGCAGGGCGGTGACGAGGTCGACGAGCCTGGCCCGGCGCAGCGCGTCCCACAGGTCGTCCTCGCCCGCGTCCGGCCTGGCCAGCAGCAGGTTCGACCGGATCGACTCGTGGAACAGGTGCCCGTCCTGGGTGACCAGGCCGACCGTGTCGCGCACCGACTCGGCGGTCAGGTCCCGCACGTCGACCCCGGAGAGCCGGACCGCGCCGGTGTCGACGTCGTAGAGCCGGTTCATGAGCTGGGCGATGGTCGACTTGCCCGCGCCGGACGAGCCGACCAGGGCGGTCAGCGTCCCCGCCTCGGCGCGGAAGGAGATGTCGTGCAGCACCTGCTCGCCGCCGCGGGTGTCGAGGGTGGCGACCTCCTCCAGCGAGGCGAGCGACACCTTGTCCGCGGCGGGGTAGGCGAAGCCGACGTGGTCGAACTCGACCGCCACCCCACCGGCGGGCACCGGGCGCGCGTCGGGGGCGTCGGCGATCAGCGGCGGCAGGTCGAGCACCTCGAAGACCCGCTCGAAGCTGACCAGCGCGCTCATCACCTCGACCCTGGCCCCGGCCAGCGCGGTCAGCGGCGCGTAGAGCCTGGTCAGCAGCAGTGCGAGGGCGACAACGGCGCCCGGTTCGAGCGCGCCGGTGAGCGCGAGGTGCCCGCCGAGGCCGTAGACCAGGGCCAGCGCCAGCGCGGAGACGAGGGTCAGCGCGGTGACGAACACCGTCTGCACCATCGCCGAGCGCAGCCCGATGTCGCGGACCCTGGCGGCGGTGGCGGCGAACTCGGCCGACTCGTGGTCGGGGCGGCCGAACAGCTTGACCAGGGTGGCGCCGGGCGCGGAGAACCGCTCGGTCATCCGGGTGCCCATCGCGGCGTTGTGCTCGGCGGCCTCCCGGCGCAGGCAGGCCAGCCGCGTGCCCATCCGGCGCGCGGGGACGACGAACACCGGCAGCAGCACCAGCGCGAGCACGGTCACCTGCCAGGAGATGCCGAGCATGACGATCAGGGTGAGGGTCAGCGTGACGAGGTTGCCGACCACGCCGGAGAGGGTGTCGCTGAAGGCTCGTTGCGCCCCGATCACGTCGTTGTTGAGCCTGCTGACCAGGGCGCCGGTGCGGGTGCGGGTGAAGAACGCGACCGGCATCCGCTGCACGTGGTCGAACACCCTGGTGCGCAGGTCCAGGATCAGGCCCTCGCCGATGCCCGCGGACAGGTACCTGGCCAGCAGCCCGATCCCGGCCTCGGCCACCGCGGCGCAGGCGATCACGACCGCCAGCCACACCACCACCCCGGGGTCGGCCCGGCCGACGATGGCGTCGACCACCCGCCCGGCCAGCACCGGCGCGGCCACCGCCAGCGCCGAGAGCACCACGCTGACCAGCAGGAACCAGCCGATCCGGCGCCGGTGCGGCCGGGCGAAGCCGACCACCCTGCGCAGTGTCGCGGCGGTCGTCGGCCGTCCGTCCACCCTGGTGTTCACCGTGCGGTAGAGCGACTCCCACGCCGCCATCTGCATGTCCACGCCAGCCTCCTCGGCCGTTGTCCTGCCCAGACGGTAAAAGCTCCAGCAATGTCGAGGTCAAGGACTCCGTAGGATGCCGCTCGTGATCACAGTGCTGCGCGACCTCGGAACCGGTGTCGGCCTGCTCGGGCGCGGGTTCGCCCTCGTCCTGGGCAACCGGCGGCTGCTCGTGCGGGGCGCGCTGCCCGCGCTGCTGACCAGCGTCCTGCTCTTCGCCGGGCTCACCGCGCTGGCCCTGTTCGCCGACGACCTGGTCACCTGGGCGACGCCGTTCGCCGACGACTGGTCGCAGACGTGGCGGACGGTGCTGCGGATCGGGGCGGGGATCTCGCTGGTGGTGGGCGCGGTCGCGCTCTCGCTGCTGCTGTTCGCGGCGTTGACGCTGATCGTGGGCGGACCGTTCTACGAGAGCATCGCCGAGGAGGTCGAGGACCGGGAACTGGGCGGGGTGCCCTCGGCGCAGGAGATCGGGTGGGGCCGCTCGGCGTGGATCGGGCTGCGCGACGGGGTGCTGCTGGTGCTGCGCGCGCTGGTGTGGGCGGTCGTGCTGTTCGCGCTGGGCTTCATCCCGGTGCTGGGGCAGACGGTCGTCCCGGTGCTGGCGGTGTGCGTCGGCGCGTGGCTGCTGACCATCGAGATGACCGCCATCCCGTTCGTCCGGCGCGGCGCGAGCCTGCGCGACCGCCGCCGGGTGCTGCGCGGCCGCCGGGCGTTGACGCTGGGGTTCGGCATCCCGGTGTACCTGCTGTGCCTCATCCCGTTCGCGGCCCTGCTGGTGTTCCCGGCGGCGATGGCGGGCGGCACGCTGCTCGCGCACCGGGTCAGCGCAGGAGCTCCCGCGGGTCGAAGGTGACCTAGATCCGGGTGACCTCGCCGTCCACCACGTGACTCCAGTTGGCGGTCTGCAACGGGGGCGCCTGGGTGGTGTGGAGTTCGAACCAGGTGAGCACGTCCGGTCCGTCGACGAACCTGTGCCGCACCTTGGCATCGGTGACGATCGCCGACAGGCCCTCGATGCCCTTGCGGCACTCCTGGGCGCCGTTCGCCTGCCCCAGGGGGCCTTGGAAGGTGACGTCGTCGGCGAGGATCTGCTGGAGGCGGTCGAAGTCCTTGGCGTTCCAGGAGTCGAAGTAGGTCCGCACTGTCTCTTCAGGAGTCATGCGTCGAGTGTCGACCGGATTCGGGTAGAAGTCGAATAGCGGCTTGTTCCAGGTGCTAGAACTGGTGCTTATGGAGCTGCGTCAGCTGGAGTACTTCATCGCGGTGGCCGAGGAGGGTGGCTTCACCCGGGCCGCGGCGCGGGAACGGGTGGCGCAACCGGGGATCAGCGCCCAGGTGCGGCGGTTGGAGCGGGAACTCGGGCAGGCCTTGTTCGACCGCTCGGGGCGCGAGGTGCGGCTGACACAGGCGGGCGAGGTGTTCCTGCCGTACGCACGGGCGGCGATTCGGGCCACTGTGGACGCTCGGGTGGCCGTGGACGCGCTGTCGGGCCTGCTGCGGGGACGGGTCACCGTGGGCATGCTGACGGCGACACCCGCCGGGGACCTGGTGCGGCTGCTGGCGGAGTTCCACGCGGCGCACCCGGGGGTGGAGATCAGCCTGCGGGAGGACACGTCGGACCGGTTGATCTCGTCGCTGCTCGCGGGGGCGGTGGACGTGGCGTGGGTGAGTGTGGCCGGGGAGGTGCCCGCGGGGCTGGAGAGCGTTGTGTTGACGGAGCAGCCTTTGGTGGCCGTCGTGGGGGCTCCGGACGCGTTGGGCGGGTCCGCGAGCGTGCGGGTCTCGGCGCTGCGGGACCGGGTGCTGGGGTGCTTGCCGGTGGGGACGGGGTTGCGGGCGGCCCTGGAGACGGCTTGCGGGGCGGCGGGGTTTCAGCCGCGGGTGGGGTTCGAGGCGAGTTCGCCGGAGGTGGTGGTGTCACTGGCGGCGGCGGGGATGGGGGTGGCGGTCGTTCCCGCGGCGGTGGGCGCGGCAGCGGCGGGCGGAGGGGCGGCGGCAGCGTCGACTGGACCGGATTCGGTGCGCGCGGCGACAGGGGACGCGGCGGCTGGGGCGGCCTCAGCGGTTCCGGGTTCGGTGGGCACGGTTGCCGGTTCCGAAGGTGCGGGCTCAGCGGCCGAGGATGCGGGTCGTGGGGGGCAGGTGCGGGTGGTCCGGTTGACGCATCCGGTGCCGGTGGGGCGGGTGGTGTTGGCCTGGCGTGGCGGGGATGGGCTCGGGCCGGCTGCTCGGGTCTTGGTGGAGACGGTGCGGGCCGGCCTGGTGGGGCGCTGATACTGCGGTGTCCGCGGATCAGCCAGGTCCGCGCTTCAGGCACGCCTGCCCAGGTCTACCTCGCAGCGACAGTTCCCGGTCACACAGCTCAACGGCCTCCGCCGCAGCCAATCCCAGGCCCACCAACACTCTTACGCCGCACCCTCTTACCCAGCCCGAGCGCCTTAGCCCCACCGCAACCGCTTCGCGCGCGCACGCCAGTCCGGCCCCAGCCCCCACCCTCTCCGGGGGGCGTCCCAGTGCCAGTCTATCGGCACCCCCCGACAGTGGATCTTGAAACAGGGGCCCACAAGATCCAGATGTGGATGACTTCTGTCGCTGGGATGGGTGAAAGTCTGGGACGTGGCGAGGTGACCGGCGCGGGGGTCGCGCAGGTCAGGGGGCGGGAGGGGGCGGAGTCAGAGTTTTTGACCCATGCCGCAGAGCATCATGAAGTTCATGTCGTTCAAGGGGGTCATGCGGGGGCCGTCTGGCCACCACTCGTGCAGGTAGGAGAGGCCGGGTTCGACCATTTCCAGGCCCTTGAACCAGCACTCGATCTCGGTGCGGTCGCGGAAGGCGGTGGCGATCTTGGTGCTGCGGAAGACGTCGCGGAGGGTGGCGGCGAGGGTGGAGTGGTGGCTGCCGTCGGCGGGGTCGTACTGCTGGCTGATGACGACGTACGAGCCGGGGGCGAGGGCGTCGACCCAGCCGTGGACGGTGGCGCGAGCGACGACGTCGTCGAGCAGGTGGCCGGTGACCGCGCACAACATCAGGCCGACCGGGCGGTCGAAGTCGATCCGGCGGCGCAGGTCGGGGTCGGTGGTGACGTACTCGGGCTCGGTGATGTCGTAGTCGAGCATGTGCGTGTTGTCGTTCTCCTCGAGCAACGCCCGCCCGTGCGCGAGGACCACCGGGTCGTTGTCGACGTAGACGACCTTGGCGTCCGGGTTGTGCCGCTGCACGATCTGGTGGGTGTTGTCCACGGTGGGCAGCCCCGACCCGAGGTCGATGAACTGGTCCACACCACGCTGGGTGACCAGCAGCCGCAGCGCCCGGCAGAACCACTCACGGTGGTCCTTCGCCATCTGCCGAACACCGGGGGCCAGCACCGCGAGCTGCTCGACGGCCGCCCTGTCGGCCGCGTAGTTGTCCCTACCACCGAGAAGGGCGTCGAACAGGCGCGCCTGGTTCGGCGCGTCGAAGTCGATCGCCATGCCCTTGGCGCAGTCTTCCCAGGGCTCGGACTCGGCAGCAGGCATGTGACTGACTCCACAGGAAGCGGCAACGGACGGTGAACAGACTAGGACACGCGGCGACCGCTTCGAACGGACCCCACCGTACGTCGTACTCGTCAGAGTGGTTCCCGCGCGCCCCCTGGCGCAACCGTCACCCGGATGACGGAGCACGGTAGGGGTCATATTGGGCCGAATGGCGGCGTTGTCGGACCTCTGACAACCGGGGTCGGGTTAACCCGTAAGGGTGGTAGGCGACCACCGAGTGTCAGCCGGATGTCGGACCGAGCACCTCGGCCACCACACCCAGTTCGGACGCCCGGGGCGAGTCGGCACCCGCACGGGAACAGGTGACCGCCCCGACCGTGGTGGCGACGGCGAGAGCGTCACCCACGGTGATCTTGTCGAGCCTGCCGAGCGGAACTCGACGGCCGGCGAGCACCATCAGCAGGCCCGCGGTGAACGCGTCGCCGGCGCCGACAGTGTCAACGACGTCGATCTCGGGGGCGGCGCGCTCGACGGCGAACGAGGTCGTTACGGCTAGAGCGCCGCGCGGGCCTCTAGTCAGCACCACGAGGCGCGGGCCGAGGATGAGCAGCGACTCGGCACGGCTGACCGGGTCTGTGCCCGGGTAGAGCCATTCAAGGTCCTCTTCGCTTACCTTCAGCACGTCCGCGAGCCCGGCCTGGCGCTCGAACCGCGCTCGGGCGACCTCAGGGCGTCCGGCGAGGGTGGGGCGGATGTTCGGGTCGAGGCTCACGGGGGTGCCCGCCGCCCTGGCCGCGCGCATGGCGGCCTCGACGACGCTGGGGGCGAGGGCGGCGGCGAGCGAGCCGGTGTGCAGGAACGCGGCGCCGGGGACCGGCGGGACCTCGCGGACGTCCCAGGCGACCCGCAAGTCGTAGCGGGCGACGCCGTGCTCGTCGGTCGCGGCGAAGGCGACGCTGGTCGCACTGGTCGCGCCGGTCGCCGCCGGGAGCACCCGGGTGTCCACACCGGACTCGTCGAGGTGCGCGCGGACCATGGCGCCGAACAGGTCCGTGCCGAGGCTGGTGCTCAGCACCGCCCGCCCGCCCAGCCTGGCGACGGCGATCGCGGCGTTGGCGGGGCCACCACCGGGGTGCGCGGTGAACGTCCGCCCGTCCGCCGCGGCGACCAGGTCGACCAACGCCTCGCCGACCACGCTGATGACGCCCTGCTGATCCATGCCGAGCACGGTAGCCCTACCGCCGTCCGGCACACGCCGTCCGGCACGCGCTGGGTTCATGGCTGTACGGCGGAAACCCCGGTGCGCGCGGGAATCGGGCCGTGTGGGACCGCGGCTAGGACGGGAACGGCAGCTGGGGTTGGGAGGCCGCGGAGCTGGTGATGGCGGCCGCGCGGGCTTCGGCGGAGGCGAGGCAGTGGCCGCAGTTGACCGGTTCGGCCACCGGGTGCAGCTCGCCCGCGCCCGCGCCGGACCAGCCCTGGCCGCAGGCGGGGGCGGGCATCGCGAGGCCCGCGACCCAGGGGGTCATCCGGACGGCGTGCACGACCGGGGATCGGCGGACGCGCAGGTTGCGGTCGGTGAAGCGGGTGGTCTCCTGGGCGGCGAGCGACGACAGGCCCGCGTAGAGCGGGTCCGGGATCAGCGGCTCGGTGGTCACCTCCCCAGCATGCCGCACCGCCCCGACAATCCCCCCGCACGAGTGAGACCCGCGCGTGGACCCGCGTGTTCCCCCAGGTCGCGTTGTCCACAACCCCGAGGTTGTCCACAGATCCGGCCAACTCGCCCCGTCGATCTTGCGCACCCACTAGACTGGCCTAGGGGACGCCCCCCGGAGAGGGTGGGGGCTGGGAGGGGTCCGGGGATGGCCTCCGCGAGTCGGGAGCGGTGGGGAAACTACGGGGTGCCCCAGGCCCAGCGGATGCCGTAGCGGCCGGGTTCGAGGTCCAGGGCCAGGGCGTGGGCGGTGTAGGCGGAGTCGAGGGTGAGGGCGCGGACCTGCTCGCGGCCGTCGACCTCGGCGAACTGGACGCAGTAGCGCGGGAGGGCTCGGGGGTCGAAGCGGACCTCCAGCAGGTACTCGCGCACCGGCATACGACTCACGCGCTGGTGGCCGTAGGCGGTCTGGCGCGGGGTCGGCAGGTGCGACTCGTGCTCGACGATGATCGTCTCGCGGCGGCCGAGGGGGCGGTCGAACAGCAGCTCGGCGGCGACCTGGCCGCCGCGCAGGTCGACGTTGACCTTGCCGAGGGAGCAGTTCCTGGTGCCGGTCAGCGACGGCGGCCGGCCGCCCTCGCGCTCGGCCCAGCCGGTGACCACCAGGCGGTCGACGCCGTCGCGTTCGGCGCGCAGGACCTGGCGGGTGCGCTGGACGCGCTTGGCGCGGTCGGCGCCGATCTCGACCCGGTCGTGGGCGGAGAGGCGGGTCAGCGCGGCGTCGTGGGACAGGTCGAGTTCGGCGACCAGGCGGCGGAACTCGGTGGTGTCGGCCCACGGGGCGGACGCGGCCAGCGGCTGCGGGGCGCGGCGGGCGGAGCGGCCGCGGGGCCGGGGCGCCTCCAGGAGTCCGCGCAGCGCTCCCCCGGCCAGGCCGAGCAATTCCTCCAGGTGGCCCAACGCGGCCATCGACCGGGGTCGCTCCGGTCGGCTGCGGCCGGTCTGCCAGTAGCTCAGCGTCGCGAGGCTGACAGGAGTCCCCCTGGCGCGCAGCTGTTGGGCTACCCGTTCGAGGGTTGTCTCACTGTCGGCAATAGCCGCGCGCAGGGCGTCGGCGAAGCAGTGCGGGGCCGGGTCCACCTACCGGAAGGTAGCCCCGGCCGCCCGGAAGTGGAAGGGGTGGTTCGTTGCACGACCGCCCACGGCCACGTTCGATATCGGGGCCGCCCTTTGCGAAATCACCGCGTTATTCACTACGTATCCGGCCCCCGATTGAGAGATACCCGATCCGGTAACGGCAGCGATATCCCGACACCTACCGAAACCGGAGCCGGACAAGGCAGGTACCCGGTATCGGCCGACCGGGTATGCAAGGGTTTTCACTGTTGACAGATAGCCACGCTTTCGGTCCGTCACCGGCCTGACCAGCGGTTGGGCCACACCGGCCCGACGATCGTGCGTGCCCGTGCGGGTACTGGACACCGGTGTCGCCCGGTCATACCAGCGATTTCCCACCGCGGCCCGGACGCAGATCAACAGATGGGAAGAAACGGCAACATCCCACCCCCGCCGCGCTCTTGCCGAGTGCGCGGAAGAGGGGCCAGTATTCGCCGGTAACGCTGTTGGTGTCGTGTCCGGTGCGGACTCGACCCGGTGGCGGCAAACCCTCCAGCGCCGTCCGCGGCGCTCCCTGTGGGAGGAACGTTGAAACGCACTCGATTCACCCTGATCGCCGCGATCACCGCGGCGGCAGCGGTGGTCATGTCCACCGGCGGCGTCGCCAGTGGCGGTCAGTCGACCCAGGCCGAGCAGCGCGCGACGGCCGAGTACGCCGTGTCCGGTGTGCGCACCGCGCAGCAACGCAGCGCGATCGCGGCGACCGGGGCGGCGGTGAACGGCCGGGAGGACAGCAGGCTGCTGATCACCGCGACGCCCGCCGAGGTCACCAGGATCCGCGCGCTCGGGTTCGGGGTCGTGGCCGACGCGACGACGACGCCCACCGACCGCGGCGGGGCCGGGACGATGGACTTCCCCAGCGCCGACGCCGGCTACCACAACTACGCCGAGATGGTCGCCGAGCTGAACAAGGCGGTCACCGACCACCCCGGCCTGATCAGCAAGCAGGTCATCGGCAAGTCGTACCAGAACCGCGACCTGTACGCGTTCAAGATCTCCGACAACGCCGCGACCGACGAGAACGAGCCCGAGGTCCTGTTCACCCACCACCAGCACGCGCGTGAGCACATCACCGTGGAGATGGCGGTGTACCTGGTGAACCTGTTCACCGACAACTACGCCACCGACAGCCGGATCAAGGGCCTGGTCGACTCGCGGGAGATCTGGATCCTGCCCGACCTCAACCCCGACGGCGGCGAGTACGACATCGCCACCGGGTCCTACCGCAGCTGGCGCAAGAACCGGCAGCCCAACTCGGGCTCGACCGCGGTGGGCACCGACCTCAACCGCAACTGGGACTTCAAGTGGGGCTGCTGCGGCGGCTCGTCGACCAGCCCCAGCTCCGACACCTACCGCGGCCCGTCGGCGGGCTCGGCGCCCGAGGTGTCGACGGTGCAGAACTTCGTCAAGAGCCGGGTCGTCGGCGGCAAGCAGCAGATCAGCACCGCGATCGACTTCCACTCCTACGGCGAGCTGGTCATGTGGCCGTTCGGCTGGACCTACGACCAGGTCGTGCCCGGCATGACCCGCGACGAGTACAACACCTTCCAGACGCTGGGCAAGTCGATGGCGGCGACCAACGGCTACACCCCGGAGCAGGACTCGACGCTCTACATCACCGACGGCGCGATCGACGACTACCTGTGGGGCGCGCACAAGATCTGGGCGTTCACCTTCGAGATGTACCCGACCGGGTCCAGCGGCGGCGGTTTCTACCCGCCCGACGAGGTGATCGCCAGGGAGACCGCGCGCAACAAGGCGGCCGTGCTCAACCTGCTCGACTACTCCGACTGCCCGCCGCGGGCGATCGGCAAGACCTGCGGTGGCACCACCCCGCCCGACCCCGGCGGCAAGGTCTTCGAGAACACCAACGACGTCACCATCCCGGACGGCGGTGCCGCGATCACCAGCGACATCGCGGTCTCCGGGGTCACCGGCAACGCCCCTGCCACGCTCAAGGTCGACGTCGACATCAAGCACACCTACCGCGGTGACGTCGTGCTCGACCTGGTCGCGCCGGACGGTTCGGCCTACCGGCTGAAGAACTCGTCCACCAGCGACTCGGCGGACAACATCATCGCCACCTACACGGTGAACGCCTCGACCGAGGTCGCGAACGGCACCTGGAAGCTGCGCGCCCAGGACACCTACCGCTCCGACACCGGTTACATCGACAGCTGGAAGCTCACCTTCTAGCCGTCCCCCGGATTCCACACCCTGCTACAGCGCCACGACCCGGTGCTGTGTGGACATGAGAGGACAGACCCTTGAAGAGGTTGACCAAGCTCCAGAAGGCGCTGGTGCTGGCCGTCGGGACAGTGGCCGCCGCCGCTGCCGTGGCGGGCCAGGCACTCGCCGCGCCCCCGAGCGCGCAACCGCCCACCGACATGAGCCCGCAGGTCGTCGGCGGCACCCGCGCCGCCCAGGGGGAGTTCCCCTGGATGGTGCGGCTGTCGATGGGCTGCGGTGGCGCCATGTACTCCGAGAGCCTGGTGCTGACCGCGGCGCACTGCGTCAACAGCACGGGCAACAACACCGGCATCACCGCGACCTACGGCGTGGTCGACCTGCAGGACTCCGGTCGGGTGACCCGCACGTCGAAGTACGTGTACCGCAACCCGGGCTACTCGACCTCCACCGGTGGTGACTGGGCGCTGATCCAGCTGTCCAGCCCGATCACCGGCGCGGCGACCCTGCCCATCGCCACCACCACCGCCTACGACTCCGGCACGTTCAGCATCGCGGGCTGGGGCGCGGCGTCCGAGGGCGGCGCGCAGCAGCGGTACCTGCTCAAGGCCCAGGTCCCGTTCGTGTCGGACTCGTCGTGCAAGTCGGCGTACCCGAGCCTGAAGTCCGCCGTCGAGATCTGCGCGGGCTACACCCAGGGCGGCACCGACACCTGCCAGGGCGACTCCGGTGGCCCGATGTTCCGCCGCGACAACGCGAACAACTGGGTCCAGGTCGGCATCGTCTCCTACGGCCAGGGCTGCGCCCGCCCGAACTACCCCGGCGTGTACGCCGAGGTGAGCGCGCTCTCGTCGGCGATCGCGGCGAAGGCCAGTGAGCTCGGCGGCACCCCGCCGACCACCACGCCGCCGACCACCACGACCCCGCCGACCACGACGACCAACCCGCCGTCGGGCCGCACGTTCGAGAACACCAACGACGTCACCATCCCGGACGCGGGCGCCGCCATCACCAGCGACATCGCGGTGTCGGGCATCTCGGGCAACGCCCCGGCGACGCTCAAGGTCGACGTCAACATCGTGCACACCTACCGCGGTGACCTCGTCATCGACCTGGTCGCGCCGGACGGTTCCGCCTACCGGCTGAAGAACTCGTCCACCAGCGACTCGGCGGACAACGTGGTCGCCACCTACACCGTGAACGCCTCCACCGAGGTCGCCAACGGCACGTGGAAGCTGCGGGTCCAGGACACCTACCGCCAGGACACCGGTTACATCAACAGCTGGAAGCTCACCTTCTAGCCGTACCGGGCCCCTCGGGCCTGGACAGTCCGGACATGACACCCCCGCCTTGGTCGGTCAGGCGGGGGTGTCGCCGTTCCCGGGTCAGTGGGATGTCCCGGAAGCCGAACGGCACCGCAGGCGTGCCCGCGGTGCCGTTCGGGAAGTGCGCCTAGCGGGGGAGCTTGACCTTCCAGATCACGGGAGCGGGGCCCGCGGCGCCGAGGACCGTGCCGGTGTTGTTGATGGCGACCGGGGTCACGCTCGCCTGGCCCGCCGTGCCCAGGTCGTAGGACTTGCCCGCGCGCCACAGGAAGGCGCGGCTCTGGCCAAGGGGGGTCTCCGACCAGCCCACGACGTCGCCCAGGTCGTTCACCGCGACGGCAGCGCTCGCCCCACCCCCTGGAGATCCGAGTTCGATGGCCACCCCGTCGCGCCAGAGGACGGCCCGGCCGCCGGAGGAGCCGACGATGTCGCCGTTGGCGTTGATCGCCCGGCGGTTGTTCGACACCGTCGCGGTCGTCGCCCCCGGGAGCGCGGGCAGCGCGAGGACCTGGTCGCCGACCCAGCGGTACCCGGTGTTGCCCTGGTTGCCGACGATGGTCCCGCTGTCGTTGGCCGCCACCACCCCCACCTCGCCGCTGCCGCCGGTGGGCAGCCGGGCGCACTGCCGCGCGACGCACCGGAACGCGTACGGGCCGGTGCCGAACATGGGCAGGAACGAGCCCGCCGCGGTGCCGTTCTCCGTGACCACCGGCAGGCTGACGTGCGGTCCGGATGTCGGGGCGCCGAGCCGGGCGAACGACCCGTTCTGCCAGAGGCCGATGTTCTCCATGTGGTAACCCTGGTTGGAGTTGGGGTAGGTGATCGGGACGTAGCCGCTGTCGGTGATGTCCCCGGTGATCACGTACGACTTGCTGGGGCCGTTCAGCACCTGCGTCGTCCCGTCCTGCCACAGCTTCGGTGTCTGCTCGTAGGTGCCGCTGGTGCTGCTCACGTACTCGGTCCCCACGACCTGCCCGCGGTTGTTGAGCCCGGTCGGCGCCCCGGGCCCGAGCACGCTCACCGAGCCACCCTGCCACAACAACGCCTGCTGCGGCCCTGTCCCGTAACCACCGGCGATGACGTCACCGCGGTCGTTGAGGTCGATCACGGACGCGCTCGTGTACCCCGGCGGCAACGGCAACACCGCGTCGGACAGCAGCGGGCTGCGGACCGCGCCCTCCGCCGCGGCGAGCCCCAGGAACGGCGCCACGAAACCGACCAGCACGACCCCGACTACCGCTTGCTTGCGCTTCATGGTCCGAATCTAGCGGCGGCGCGACCACCGCAAACAGCACCCGGACAGCCCAAAGTGGTCGTCTCGAACCTCGAACCTCTTGCCGCGCAAGGGGTTCGCCCGAGGTTTGTCCCGGCAGACAACCCCGGCTGGACTTCGTTGACACCGCGTCCCGCCGGTTCCTAGCGTCGCGGGACACCCCCATGGGAGGCGCGATGGCACTGGAGCCGCCGGGGCGCACGGCGGTCCCGCTGTGGGCGTCGGTCGTGCCCGAGCTGGCGGAGCGGGTGCGGCCGCTGGCGCCGACGCTGATCCGCGACGCGGTGCTGGCCATCCAGGAAGCGGTGCCCGAGTACCGGCGGCCGTTGGCGGGCCGGTTCCGGGAGGTGCTGGTGGGGTCGGTGCGCGCGGCCGTGCTCCAGTGCCTCGCCTGCATCGCCGACCCCGGCGCCTGCCGCGACGAGTGGTACGCGGTGCTGCGGCACGCGGGCCGGGTCGAGTACCACGAGGGCCGCACCATGGACGCCCTGCAGACCGCGGTCCGGGTCGGCGCCAGGGCGGTGTGGCGGCACGTCAGCGCGGTGGGCCAGGAACTCGGCGTCGAGGCGGACACGCTGCTCACCGTGGCCGAGGCGATCTTCGCCTACGTCGACGACCTGTGCGTCATCGCCGTCGCGGGCTACACCGAGGCGCGCGCGGGCGGCTCGCGCGAACAGAACCGCAAGCGGCTGCTGCGCGCGTTGCTCGCCGGTCCGTCCACGGCCGTCGAGGATCTCGCCGCGGCGGCGCGATGGCCCCTGCCAGAACGGCTTTGTGTTGTCCTGCTCGACCGCCCGGTCGACGCGCGGCTGCCGGAGGGAATCCTGGCCGACCTCGACGGCGCCGAACCGTGCCTGGTCGCCCCCGCGCCGGTCGAGCCGGGCGACTGGGCGGTCCGGGTGGTGGTCGGCCCGTCAGTCCCGGCGGGCGACGCCCACCGCTCACTCGGGTCGGCCCGCCACGCCCTGGCCCTCGCGCGGCGCGGAGTGCTGCCGGACGACCCGGTCCTGTGGTGCGACCAGCACCTGTCCACCCTGCTGCTGTTCACCGACGAGACCCTGGTCCGGCAGGCCGCGGGCCCGGTGCTCGCCGCCCTCGACACCCTCACCGACAAGCAGCGCGGCCGCATCGCCACGACCCTGCGGACCTGGCTGCACACCCGGGGCGACATCACCGAGACCGCCAGCCGCCTGTCCGTCCACCCCCAGACCGTCCGCTACCGGATGCACCACGTGGACGCGCTCCTGGGCCCCCGCCTCGCCGACCCCGAACAGCGGTTCCTCATGGAACTCACCGCGCACATCTGGTCCGCGCCCTGAGCGCGGTGATCGGCTAGCCGCCCAGGGCGCGGGCGCGGAGGGCCACCTCCAGGGTGAAGCGGTGGTCGGGATCGGTCAGGCGGGTGCCGAAGAGTCGGGTCAACTGGCGGAGGCGGTAGCGGACGGTCTGGGGGTGGACGTCGAGGTGCTGGGCCACCCCGGGGGCGCCGCCGCGGGTGTGCAGCCAGGTCAGGAGCGTGGCGGCCAGTTTGGCGGCCTGGTGGGGGTTGAGGGTGGCAAGGGGGGCCAAGGCCTGGGTCGCCATCTCGCGGAGCAGGGGTGGGTCGTTGCGGAGCCAGAGGGTGGAGAGGTGGTGGTCGAACCACGTCACCGGGCTCGCGGGCAGGACACCCTCGGCGACCAGGGACAGCGTTCGCCGGGCCCAGTACAGGGATTGGGCCGCGGCGGCCAAGGGGACGGCGGGGCCGATCGCGGTGCGGTGGTCGGCGAGGTGGAGAAGGATCGGCGGACCAGTGCGGCGGTCGGCAAGGCTCAGTGGACCCGTTCCGCGGTCAGTGAGGGTGGGCAGCTCTGCCGATCCACCTTGATCGGCGACCTCGGGAGGCGACAGCGAGTCGGTGGGCAGGAGTAGGCAGGGATGGGGGGAATCCAGGTCGGCCAGGGTGTTGGGGAGGTCCACTGTGGAGAGATCGGGGCCGGTGGGGTCGATGGCCACGGCGACAACGGATTCGGGTAGGGGCCATTGGGCGGTGTCGGCTAGGCGGGTGAGGGTTTGTGGGGAGGTGGTGGGGGTGAGCAGGGCGGTCAGGAGTTGGGTGCGGCGGCGTTGCTGGGCGGTGAGTTCGGCGGCTCTGGCGGTGGCGTGGCCGCGGACGGAGAGGGCGGAGAGTTCGTCTATGTAGGCGAAGATGGCTTCCGCGAGCAGGCACAGCGTGTCGGTCGGTACCCCCGCTTCCTCGCCGATGCGGGCCATTCGGCGCCAGGCCACGCGGGCGCCGACGCGGTACGCGGTCTGCACGACGTCCAGGGCCCGGGTGTCCAGGGCGGGGAGGCCGAAGTCGCGGAACAGGCTCGGCCAGCCCTCGTCGCGCACCGCGCCGGGATCGGCGACGCGGTCGAGGAACCACAGCAGGGCCTGCTGGATCCCCTCGGTCACCACCCGGCCGCTGGGGCGCTTGGCGAACGCGGGGATGACCCGGTCCAGCTCGGCGCGGATCTCCCTGGTCAGGTCCCCCACCCCGGGCCGGAGCACGGCCGCCAGCCCGGGTGGCAACTGCGACCAGAGGTCCGCGGTGGGGCCGAGCGGTGCGACGTGCTCCGTGCGCTGCGCCACCGCGTGCCTCCTGAGGGGACCGTCCAGCGTGCCGGAGGCGAATCTACCGGCGCGGCGGCGCGATTCTCCAGGAGCCAGTACCCGGCCTGCGAACAGTTGTCACCTGTGGACAACCCGCGCCGCTCCCGCACGCGGCCGCGGCGCAACAACCGCGGTGCGCAGCAACCGGTCCGCCCGCAACGCGATCTCCAGGTCCAGTCGCGCGTCCGGGTCGGCGAGCTGGTCGCCGAAGAGCTTGTCCACCTGCCGCATGCGGTACCGCACGGTCTGCGGGTGGATCGCCAACCGGCGGGCGATCTCCGGGGCGCTGCCCCTGGTCTCCAGCCACGCCAGCAGGGTCTCGGCGGTGCGGGCGCGCTGCTTGGCGGTCAGCTCGGCCAGCGGCGCGAGGGCGCGGCGCAGCAGTTCGCGCACCAGGAACTCGTCGGCGAGCAGCCAGAGCGTGGACAGGTGGTCGCCGCACCAGGTGATCGGCGCCCCGTCCGCGCCGATGATGCCGCGCCGCACCAGGGTCATCGCGCGCCGCGCCCAGTCCAGCGACGTGAACGCTTCCCGCAGCGGCACGAGCGGTCCGACGCACACGCGCCTGCCGCGCAGCTGGGGCCGCAGCGCCCGCAACTGCCTGCCGGGGTCGGACAGCACCAGGCACGGCAGGTCGCCGTCGAGGTCGAGCAGGACGTCGGTGAGGTGGTCGCCGTGCGGGCCGGTCAGCTCGTCCGGCTCCCCCGCCGCGGGCTGCTCGACGACGACCACGGACACGGTGTCCGGCACCCGCCACCGCGCGGTGGCCGCGAGTTTCGTGATCGCGGCCATCGAGGCGGGCGGTTCACCCAGCACCAGTTCGACCAGCCTGCGCCTGCCGCGGTCGACCACCCCGGCCGACTGGGCCTGCGCGGCGGTGTAGCCCTCGATGGACAGCGTGGAGATCTCGTCGACGTAGGCGAAGATCGCCTCGGCTGCGACGGTGAGCATGGCGGTGGGCAGCCGCTGCTGCTGGCCCCAGGCGGCCAGGTGGCGCCACGCGACCCGGCCACCGACCCGGTAGGCGGTCTGCAGGCAGTCCAGGCTGCGGCCCTCGCCGTACTCGACCCGGCCGAGCCTGCGGAACACCGCGGCCCAGTTCTCGTCGGACGGGCCGCCGATGCCGACCGTGTCGAGGATGCGCAGCACCGACTGCTCCACACCCGCCGTCATGATCGCGCCGAAGTGGCCCTCCAGCGGCTGGGCGTAGGCGGGCACCGCGCGCTGGATCTCGCGGATCATGTCCTGGGTGAGCCGACCGACCACCGGCCGGAACCGGGCGACCAACTCCCTGGGCAGACTCGCCCACAACGCCGTGGCGCGTTCGTCGAGCGTCGCGGGACGATAGGGCGCGACGGCACCGGAATGGGGTCTGGTCGGTGTGTACGGCGGAATCGGCATGGTCGTCCCCTGGTCGTCGAGCGGGGTGGTGGTGCGAAGAACAGCCGGTCGCGGTGACGTGTATTCGTGCCAGCGACCATAAGTTCGGCCGAGTCGACGTGTCAAACAATGCCGTTACCCGGCGGCAACAACACTCGTCCGGCGCAGAAACCGGGGCCACGAGGTGCGGTCAGGGCGGAAATCGGATCACCGTCTTGTGCGTTCGTGACAAGAACGCCGCGACCCCGGGACTGCGCGATCGGACAAAGTCACCGGCGAGATCCATACGCGGGTGACAAAACCGGCCCCGGACCTATCCGCGCGGCGCGCGGTTTCAGTACGGTTTCGCCAACCCCACCCCGAAATGGCTCTCCCGCGAGGAGGACGAATGACATCGTCGCGTGTGCTGACCCTGTTCGCGAGCGGCCTGGCGCTGTGCGCGGCCTGCTCGGCGGGACCGTCCGGCGAACCGCCCCGGCAGGACCCGGCGGTCGGCTGGGTGGACCGGGTCTGCCAGGCCGTGGTCATCAACGGCGCCCGGCTCTCCCAACTGCCCGCGATCGACCCGACCGACCCGGTGAAGGCCAAGGAAGGCATGCTCGCGTTCCTCACCTCGCTCAGCGACTCCCTCACCGCCGTGGGCGACGGCATCACCAACGCGGGCACTCCCCCGGTCACCGACGGCGCGGCAGCGGTCGGCAAGGCCATGGCGAACCTCGACGGCGCCCGCACCTCCGTCGACTCGGCCAAGACCACGCTGGCCGCCGCGCCGGCAACCGACCCGGTGGCATTCCAACAAGCGGTAGACGCCCTCGCACCAAACCTGGGCGCACTACAAGACAACCAAGGCCCAGTGCGAGACCTCCGCGAAAACCCGGAAATCAACGACGCCTACCACCAAGCCCCCACCTGCCACACCCTGGATGGGGTTTCCTGACCCTCACCACCTGGCGGGAGCCGAGATCTCCGGCTCCCGCCCGACTTCAGCCGCCGTCCAGGGAAAGCAGCTCGGTGAGGGAGCTGCGGAGGCGCGGCGTGTCCTGGGTGGGGAGGTAGCTGCCGGGTTTGGTGGCCGGGGGCACTCCCGGTGACGGGGCGTTCTGGGAACCACGCACATTGCCCGCCCCCGGAGGCAGGGCGCACCGCGCGTTGGTGTTCCACGGGGCCGGAGAGGTGTCGAGGCCATTGCGGTACCGGGTGCCCTCGTAACCCGCCACACACGGCATGGGGTCGAAAAACGTTGTGGTCAGGGCAAAGTGGGCGCCATCGGGTCGGATGACATCCGCAGCGGCGGCCACAGCCTGGGGTGTGGCGACGAGCAGTTGCTCCAGACCCGCGCGACGGGGAGCCAGGACGTTCGCGGTCGTGAGCAGGTCGGCGAACAACACACCCAGGGTCGGCCCGGTGTCGCGGAGCAGGGTGCTGATCTCGGCTGCCGCCCCGGGCGCGGTGGCCAGGACGGCGCGCAGGTCCCCGTCCGATCGGCCCAGTTGCTCGGCGATGAGCTTGGTGTTGGCCGCGAAGTCCTTGATGGCGGCGCCAGTGGCGACCTGGGTGGCGAGAACGGTGCCCGCGTCGGTGATGAGCGCGGTCGTCTGCGGCAGGTGCTCGGTGGCGGCCTTGGTGACGCTGGTGGAGGCGTCCAGCAGCGCTTGCAGGCTGGGGCCGGTGCCCTGGGTGGCCAGGTACAGCTCGTCGACCACCGACCGCAGTTCGTCACCCGGCACGGACTCGACGAGCCGGTCCAGGTTGAGCAGCACGGTCTCGCTGGGCAGCGGGAGCGTGGCGCGGTCGCGGGAGATCACCGACCCGTCGCGCAGGTACGGCTCGCCGTCGCGGCGCGGGCGCAGGTCGAGGTACTGCTCGCCGACCGCGGACCGGTTGGCGACGATGACGTCCACGTCCGCCGGCACCCGGGGCGCGTCGTCGCGCAGCCGCAGGTCCACCTCGACGCCGTCCGCGACCAGGTGCAACTCACCGACCCGGCCGATCCCGACGCCCCGGTAGGTCACCTCGGCGTTGGTGAACACGCCGCCGGAGTCCGCCAGCCGCGCCTTCACCACGTACGCGTTGGCGCCGAACAGCGTGTCCAGCCCCGCGTAGCGCGCGCCGACGTAGCTGACGCCGACCAGCGCGATCAGCACGAACGCGACCACCTGCACCCGGACCCGCCGCGTGATCATCAGCGACCGCCGCGGGAGTCGAACGCGAGGTGCGCGTTGAGGTAGTCGCCCTTGATGGCGTCGAGCGCGGCGTCGGTGAAGGGGAAGGTGAACAGCAGGTCCATGGCCTGCGGGAGCTGGTTGCCCGCCTTCTCCAGTTGCCGCAGCGTGGGTTCGAGCGCGCGCAGCGAGGCGACCAGGTCGGCGCGGACGCGGGTGACGGTGTCGGTCGCGACCCCGGACAGCGAGTCGAGCGCGGTGAGCATGCCGACGAACTGGCCGCGCTGGTCGACCAGCACCTGGATGCCCGGCCCGAGCCCGTCGAGCAGCCCGGCGATCCGCGGCGCCCGCTCCCCCAGCGACCTCGAGAGCCGGTCGAGGCCGTCGAGCGCGCGGGTGATCTCGGCGCGGTGCGTGTCCAGGCCACCGGCGAAGGTGTCCAGATTGGACAGCAGAGCGCGGATGTCGCCGGTGTTGCCGCCCAGGGCGTTGTTCAGCTCGCGGGTGATCTCGCGCAGTTGGGCGACGCCACCACCGTTGAGCAGCATCGACAGCGCGCCGAACACCTCTTCGATCTCGGGGTTGCGGTTGGTGCGCTCCAACGGGATGACGGCGCCGTCGACCAGCGTGCCCGCCCTGGCTTCCTCGACCGGGTCGTCGAGTTCGACGAACTTCTCCCCCAGCACGCTCGACTGCCGCAGCCGGGCCAGCGCGGTGCCCGAGAGCCGCACCGAGCCGTTGACCACCATCGTCACCCGCGCCGACCGCCCATCGGGCTCCAGGTCGATCCGCTCCACCTCCCCCACGGGGACGTCCTCGACCTGCACCCCCGCCTGCGGCACCAGGTCGAGCACGTCCCGGAACACCGCGGCGACCCGGTACGGCCGGTCCCCCACGTCCGCGCCGCCCGGGAGGTCGACGCCGTAGAGCCCGGAGCCGCACCCGGAGGCGAGGATCGCGACCAACAGAAGGGTCAGCACTCGCATCAGCGGCCTCCCGGCGTCGAGTACTCGTTGAGGTTGGCCCGGCTGTCGATGGTGCGGGTGGCCGGGTCGTAGGCGCGCAGCAGGTTCGACAGGGCGAGCGGGGTGGCGTCCAGCGCCTCGGCCAGCGACGCGCGTTGGTCGACCAGCAGCCGGGTCATCACCACCAGGTTGTCCACATCGGACTTGACCAGGCCGCGGTTGTCCCGCACGAAGCCCTGCACGACGCCCAGGGCGCCCGCCAGCTCGTGCAGTGCCGCGTCGAAGTTCGCCCGTTCGTCGACCAGGAACCCGGTGACGGTGGACAGCTTCTCGTTGACCTGGCGCAGTTGGCGGTCGTTGGCGGCGAGCACGGCGGTGAACCGGGACAGGCCGTCGACGGTGGTGAACAGGTCGTCCTGGGAGCCGTTGAGGGTGCGGGCGAGGTCACCGAGGTCGCGGATCGTGCGGCCCATGTCGGCGCCGTTGCCCTCCAGGTAGGCCTGGCTGGTGCGGATCAGCTCGCTGAGCGCGCCATCGGCGTTGGCGCCGTCCGGGCCCAGCGCGGTGGTGAGCCGGTCGAGGCTGGAGAACAGCTGGTCCAGCTCGACCGGGACCACCGTGCGGGTCTGCGGGATCACGGCGCCATCGGGGATGCGGCGGTCGTCGGTGGCGACCGGGGCGAGTTGGACGTAACGGTCGCTGACCAGGCTCGGGGTGATGACCAGCGCGGTGGCGTCGGGCGGCACGGGCGCGGCGGCGTCGATGGTCATGGTGACCTTCACGTTCGGCCCCAGCGGCTGCACGGCGTCGACCGTCCCGACCGCCACGCCGAGTACCCGCACGTCCGATCCGGGGTAGAGGCCGATCGCGGCGGTGAAGTAGGCGGTCACGGTGCGGTACTTGCCGGTGTCGAACAGCGCGGCCGTGCCGACGACCACGAGCAGCACCGCGACCGCGCCGAGCGCCAGGAACTTGAGCACGCGGCGTGCCATCAGCGCCCCCCTGCCTTGGGCGGGACGCAGCCCGCCGACCCGTCGGCGACCGGGATGAGGCCGCAGATGTAGCTGTCGATCCAGTGCCCGTTGCCGACCGCGTTGCCGACGAGCCGGTAGAACGGTCCGGCGAGGCGCAGGCTGCGGTCGAGGTCGTCCTGGTTGCGGCGCAACACTTCCGTGACCCGCTCCAACTGGCGCAACGCGGGTGCCAGTTGCGCCTGGTTCTCCGCGACCAGCCCGGAGAGCTGCCGGGACAGGTCCCTGGTCCCGGTGAGCAGCCCGCTGATGGCGTCACGGCGGCGGGCGAACTCGGTGAGCAGCGTGTCACCATCGGTGATCAACGCCTGGAACTGCTCGCCGCGGTCGGCCAGCGTCGTGCTGACGCCCTTGGCGCTCTCCAGCAGCCGCTTGAGGTCCTGGTCGCGGCTGGAGATGGTGTGCGACAGGCGCGAGAGCCCGTCGAGGGCGGTGCGGACGCTCTGCGGGGTGGTGGCGTCGAAGGTCTGCGACAGGGTGCGCAAGCTCTCCGCCAGGAGACCCGTATCGATCTGCCCGGTGGTCGTGGCCAGGTCGGCGAACGCGTCGTTGACGTCGTAGGCGGTCACGGTCCGGTCGAGCGGGATGGGGGTGTCCGGGTCCAGCTCGGTGGTGCCGAGCGGGTCGAGGGCCAGGTTCTTCTGCCCCAGCAACGTCTTGATCTTGATGGCGGCCACGGTCCGGTCGCCCAGCCAGACGTCCCTGGCCCGGAAGGTGACGGTGACGTGGGTGCCGGTCAGCTCGACCGAGGTGACCACGCCGACCTTCACGCCCGCGACCCGCACCTCGTCGTCTGGCTTGAGCCCGACGGCTTCGCGGAACTGGGCCTGGTAGGTGGTGCCGCCGAGCGCGGGCAGGTGCTCCCAGCCCAGCACCACCAGCGCGGTGACCGCGACCAGCAGCACACCGACCAGGCCCATCCGGACGGGGTCGCGGTCCTGGAACGCCTTCACGGGCGGCACCTCGCGTCGGTGATCGGGATGCCGAGGTCACCCGGCGTCTGGCCGGGGGCGGGCGCGGCGTCGGTGGTGGTCGAGCAGAGGTAGAAGTTGAGCCAGGACCCGTAGGACGCGGTCCGCCCGATGGCCTCGTACTTGACGGGCAGCCGGTCGAGGAACTGCTCGAACGCGGGGGTGTTGTCGGCCAGCGTCTTCGACAACGACCCGAGGGCGTCGATGTCGCGGCGCAGGGGTTCGCGGCCCTGGTCGAGCAGACCGGCGGTGGCGTTGGTGAGCGCGGCGATGCCGTCGATCGCGTCGCCGATCGGCTTCGCGTCGGCGGCGAGCCCGCTGACCAGCTGCTGGGCGGTGAGCACCACTGTGGACAGCTGGTCGTCCTTGGCGTCGACCTGGGCGAGCACGGTGTTGAGGTTCTCGATGACCCGGCCGATCACGTCATCCTTCTCGGCCAAGGACGTGGTCAGGGAACCGATGTGCCGCAAGAGGTTCTCGACCGTGCCACCTTCCCCTTGCAGCACTTGGACGACCTCCAGGGACAGCTTGTTCACCTCGTCCGGTGACAGCGCCTGGAACAGCGGCTTGAAGCCGTTGAACATGGCGGTGAGGTCGAGCGCGGGACGGGTCCGTTCCAAGGGGATCGTGACGCCCTCGGCCAGCCGCCCGGACTCACCGCCCTGGTCGAGGGCGATGTAGCGCTGGCCGATGAGGTTGCGGAACCGGACGGTCGCGGTCACCGAGGGCGCGAGGGCGTAGCGGCGGTCCACTTCGAACTCCACCTCGCTGAAGCGGCGGTCCACCACCGAGATGTCGCGCACCCGGCCGACCCGCACCCCGGCCATCCGGATGTCGTCGCCCTCGTTGAGGGAGGTCACGTCGGTGAAGCGGGCCCTGTAGGTCGCGGTGTCGCCGGTGCCGCCGTTGGCGATGGTGATCCCCAGGACCGCCGTGGCCAGGGCGGTCACCACCGTGAAGATCGCACCCTTGACCAGCGGCCCGCGCAGGCTCTCCGTCATGACAGCTCCACCTCCGCCCCGCGCAGCAACGGCCCGACGAGCAGCCCGCCCCAGTCGCCGACCTCGCTCGGACTGACCCCTTCGACCGGTGCGATGAGCTCCGCGATGAACCGGCCCTCCTGCGGTGAGTTCGCCACCGCGGGCACGAACCCGCCCTGGCTGAGTCCGGCCGTGAAGCAGCGGGGGCCGCCGGTGGCCGTGTAGGTGGGGGCGTCGCGGCCCGGCTGGTACGGGCCGCGGCTGGGCTTGGTGGTGAGCCGGACGTGCAGGCCCGGTTCGTTGGTGCCCTTGCCGAGCGCGGCGTCGATCCTGGGTTTGAGGGCGACGGCCGCTTCGGTGAGGCAGGGGAACTCGGGCGCGTAGCGGGCCAGCAGTTCCAGGGTGGGTCGGCCCGCGGCGGACAGGCCGATGAGGTTGGTCCGGTTCGCGCGCACGAAGGCCTCGACGTCGGTGGCCGTGTCGGTCATGGTGGCGAGCAGGGCGGCCACGCTGTCGCGCTGCTCGGCGAAGGTCTTGGTCGTGGTGGTCAGGCCGTTGAGGGGGTCGACGATGTCCGGTCCGGCGGTCTCGTAGACGGCCAGGGTGTCGGCGAGGCGGGTGATGTCGGCCTGGACCTGCGGCAGCATCGGGTTGAGCCGGTCGAGGTACTGGTTGAGCCCGACCAGCGTCTCCCCCAACGACTTCCCGCGGCCCGCCAGCGCCTGCGACAGCGCGCCGAGGGTGCTCGACAGCTTCTGCGGCTGGACCGCCTGCAACACCGGCATCAGGTCGCGCAACGCCTTCTCGACCTCGATCGCGCGGACGGTCTTGTCCTGCCGGATGACATCGCCGTCCGCCAGCGGTCTTGCGGGCTCCGCGGGCAGGACCAGGCTGACGTAGCGCTGGCCGAACAGGGTCTTGGGCAGCAGCCGGGCGGTGCTGTTGCTGGGCAACTGCGCCAGCTTGTCCTCGTCGATGGCCAACTCCACGACCACGCCGTCCCCGGTCGTCCGCACGGCCCGGACCGCGCCCACGACCACGCCGCGCACCTTCACGTCCGCGTTCGTCTTGAGCTGGCTGCCGACCCGGTCCACGCGCAGCGTCACCACGGCGGCGGAGGTGAACTGCTTGGCGTACACCGCGACCGCGAGCCAGCCGAGCGCGCCGAGCAGCAGGACGAAGACCAGTCCGAGCGCCCGGTCACGGGCCCGGCGGCTCATCCCGCCACCCGCACGGTCGTGGTGGCGCCCCAGATCGCGAGGCTGAGGAAGAAGTCCAAGATGGACACGACGACGATGGCCGTGCGCACCGACCGTCCAACCGCGACACCGACTCCGGCCGGACCGCCTGCGGCGCGGTAGCCGTGGAAGCAGTGGGTCAGGATGATCGCGACGCTGAACACGAGCACCTTCACGAACGACCAGAGGACGTCCTCCGGCGGCAGGAACAGCGAGAAGTAGTGGTCGTAGGTGCCCGCCGACTGGCCGTAGACGCCCACGGTGGTGACCCGGGCGGCGAGGTACGAGGTGAGCAGGCCGATGACGTAGAGCGGGATGACGGCCACGAACCCGGCGACGATCCGGGTGGTCACCAGGTACGGCATCGACCGCACGGCCATCACCTCCAGCGCGTCGATCTCCTCGGAGATCCGCATCGCGCCGAGCTGCGCGGTGAACCCGGAGCCCACGGTCGCCGACAGCGCCAGCCCGGCCACCAGCGGCGCGATCTCGCGGGTGTTGAAGTAGGCGGAGAGGAACCCGGCGAAGGCGGAGGTGCCGATCTGGTTGAGCGCGGAGAAGCCCTGCAGCCCGACGACGGTGCCGGTGAACACGCTCAGCCCGACCATCACGCCGATCGTGCCGCCGATGACCGCGAGCGCGCCGCTGCCGAAGCTGACCTCGGCCAGCAGCCGCACGACCTCGCGGGAGTAGCGGGTCACCGTGAACGGCACCCACGCCAGCGCACGCAACGAGAAGCGGAGCTGGTCACCGAGCCGCTCCAGCGCGCCCGCGGTCCTGGTGATCATCAGGCCCCCTTCGCCGGGACGATCCGCAGGTACACCACGCTGATCACGAAGTTCACGAAGAACAGCAGCAGGAAGGTGATCACCACGGACTGGTTGACGACATCGCCGACGCCCTTCGGCCCGCCCCTGGGGTTGAGGCCCCGGTAGGCGGCGACCAGCCCGGCGAGGAACCCGAACACCAGCGCCTTGAGCTCGCCGACCCACAGGTCCGGCAGCTGCGCGAGCGCGGAGAAGCTGGACAGGAACGCGCCGGGCGTACCGTCCTGCACCACGACGTTGAAGACATAGCCCCCGCACACCCCGACGACGCTGACCATCCCGTTGAGCAGCGCCGCGACCGCCATCGCCGCCACCACCCGCGGGACGACGAGCCGGTGGACGGGCGAGACCCCCAGGACCCGCATGGCGTCGATCTCCTCGCGGATGGTGCGCGACCCGAGATCCGCGCAGATCGCCGACCCGCCCGCGCCCGCGACCACCAACGTGGTGACGATCGGACTGGCCTGCTGGATGACGGCGAGCACGCTGGCGGCACCGTTGAACGAGTCCGCGCCGATCTGCGCGGTCAACGACCCCAACTGCAGCGTGATCACCGCACCGAACGGGATGGACACCAACGCCGCGGGCAGGATCGAGACACTGGCGATGAACCAGAACTGCTGCACCACTTCTCTGACCCGCACCGGCCTCCGGAACACCCCGACGACCACGTCCAGCGCCATCGAGAAGAGGGCACCGAACTCGCGCAGGACGCCGGTGAGCGCCCGGGCAGGAGCGGTCATCGCTTGCTCCACCAACGGGATCTGGGGGCCGGTTCCTCGACGCGGGTTGTCGGGGTGGTGGTTTTCCGGGTGGCGATGGGGATGGCGGAGGTGCGGCGGCGCCAGGTGTCGTAGTCGTCCAGGTCGGTGGGGGTCATGGTGGTGAGGACTGCTTGTCGGGCTGGGGTGGGGAGGGTGTGCAGGGACTGCATGAGGCGGAGTTTGCGGCGGCGGACGGCGTCTCGGCGGGGGAGGCCGGGGGTGGGTTCGAGCTGGGGGACGATGCCGCGGACGTTGTCCGGATCTTCCGGTGGGAGGGCGGGGTCCTCGGCGGTGTCGCGCTCCTCGGACATGCCGATCGGGCCGTTCTTGCGGCCGTTGAGCAATTGCGCCACCACCGGGACGTCGCTGGTCAGCAGCAGTTCGCGGGGGCCGAACAGCACCAGTTCGCGGCGGAAGAGCATGCCAAGGTTGTCCGGGACGGTGCGGGCGACGGTGATGTTGTGGGTGACGATCAGGATGGTGGCGTCGAGCTGGGCGTTGAGGTCGATGAGCAGCTGGCTCAGCAGCGCGGTGCGGACCGGGTCGAGGCCGGAGTCCGGCTCGTCGCACAGGATGATGCTCGGGTCGAGCACCAGCGCGCGGGCCAACCCGGCCCGCTTGCGCATGCCGCCGGAGATCTCGCCGGGCAGCTTGCGCTCGGCGCCGAGCATCCCCACCATGTCCACCTTGGACATGACGATCCGGTTGACCTCCTTCTCGCTCTTGCGGGTGTGCTCGCGCAGCGGGAAGGCGATGTTGTCGTAGACCGACATCGAGCCGAACAGGGCGCCGTCCTGGAACAGCACGCCGAACAGCTTGCGGATCTCGTAGGTGTCGCGCTCGGCGCACGTGCACAGGTCGACCCCGTTGATCAGCACCCGGCCGCGCTCCGGGCGCAGCAACCCGATGAGGCACTTGAGGAACACCGACTTGCCGGTGCCGGACGGCCCGAGCAGCACGCTGACCTCACCGGCGGGCAGGGTGAGCGTCACGTCCCGCCAGATCGCCTGCGTGCCGAACGACTTGCCCAACCCCTCGACCACGACCTCAACGCCCATCTCGCCTCCGGCTCGGCTCGACGCCCATCCCCGCCCCCTAGACCGGCGGCCGGGTGACGAGCCGGTTGGTCAGCCCGGTGCCCGGGCCGGAGACCAGGCCGGTGACCAGCGGGTCGAGGTCCTCGGTGGTGCCGCAGCCGGTGAACGGCGGGATGGTGACGGTGCTGGTGAGCGTGCTGACCGAGCCGGGGACCACCAGCACCTTGCCGCGCAACCGGATTTCCAGCGGGCTCACCGTGCGGCACCCGTCCCCCACCGCCAGCGGCAGCCCGTCCTGGAACACCGCCGAGACCCGTAGGTCCACCCGCAGCGTGACGTCGATGTCGGCGTTGGCGTTCGGGGTGCCGTCGATGGTGAGCACCGCGCTGCCGGTCGCCTGGCCCGCGGGCGTCAGGGTGATGGTGCTGGTGACCGGCATGAACCGGAAGGCCACCATGGCGGCCTTGGCCGGGGGGAGGTCGAGGTCGCCGGTCAAGGGGAGACGACCGTCGGGGCCGGGCAGGAAACCGATCACCGAGCGGAACGAACCGGGGCCGATGACCACGTCGGAGTTGAGCTTCGCCAGCCGGGTGGTGACGGTCAGGTCGAAGTTGTACGGCAGATCAGCTGCTTTGTCCACCGATGGGACAGCTGGTGCAACAGGCTTGGCCTCGACGGGCTCCGCGGCGGGGGTTTGCGCGGGCGGGGTCGATTCCGCTGTCGTCGTGGGAATGACCGCCGGGGCGCCATCGGCGACGCCCACGTGCGCCACCAGCCCGGCCACCCCCGCCACCGCGGCGAGCGCCCACCGGCGCGCCACTGCGGACCGCGTCATCGTCACCACCCCGGATCCGTTGTGCCGCAACGCTTTCCGCGCCGGTTCCGGGGACGTTACCAGCGGGTCACCACGGCGGACAACGACGCGTTTCGCCGGTCGCGGTTGTTGTCACCGCACGCGCAAAACCGGGTCCCGGCTTTGTGCGCGGGATCCGAGAACCGCGGGTTTGTCGCGATCCGCTGAACCGGGGGCGGTGATTGACACCGGCGGAAGGGCGAATTTATCGTCGGCCGAGCACAACCCCGCCGCGGGAGGTGGACCTTGGCAGGCACGCCGGACACCGGACGGCCCGCCGAGCTGTGGGCGGCGCTCCCGGCGGAGGTGGCGCGGCGGATCCGCCCGGCCGAGCTGGTCGCGGAGGTCGTCGCCGAGATCCAGGCCGCGGTGCCGGAGTACGCGGGTCCGCTGCGCGGGCGGGTCGGGCAGGTGCTGCTGGACTCGGTGGCCGCGGTGGTGCGCCCGGACGGCGACCACGCGACGAGGGCGGCCGCCCTGCGGTACGCGGCGCGGGTCGAGCACGCCGAGGGCCGCACGCTCGACGCGTTGCAGACCGCGGTGCGGGTCGGCGCGCGGGTGGTGTGGCGGCGCGTCAGCGAACTCGGCCGCGGCGCGGGCGTGCCCACCGCGGAGCTGTTCGACCTGGCCGACCTGGTGTTCGCGCACGTCGACGCGTTGTGCGCGACCGCGATGGCGGGTTACGCCACCGCCGAGGGCCTGGACGCGGTGCGTGGTCGCAGGCGGGCGCTCGTGCGGCTCCTGCTCGCCGAACACCCACCGGCGGACATCGCCGACACCGCCAACGCCGCGCAGTGGCCGCTGCCCGACGAGGTGACCGTGGTGCTGGCGGAGGGTTCGGAAGCGGTGGAGGTGTGGGCCGCGGCAACCGACGCGCTCCTGGACACCGAAGGCACGCAGGCCTGTCTGGTGATCGCGGGCCAGAGCCTCCCGCCCGCCGAGGGCTTGGTCGTAGTCGGCCCCACTGTGCGCACCGCGGATGCGCACGACTCTCTCTCGTTGGCTCGTCGCGCGTGGGGGTTGGCCCGCCGGGGCGTGCTCCCGGATACCGGTGTCCTGCGGTGCGCCGACCACCTGGCCGAGTTGCTGCTGCTGGCCGACGAGTTCCTGCTGGCACGGCTGGCCGACCGGGAGTTGGCGCCGTTGGCGGGCCTGCCGCCCAGGCAGCGGGAGCGGCTCACCGCGACGCTGCTGGCCTGGCTGCGCACCACCGGTGGGACAGCCGAGGTCGCCGCGGCACTGGACATCCACCCGCAGACCGTGCGCTACCGGCTGCACCAGCTGACCGACCTGCTCGGCGACCGGCTCATCGACCCCGCGGGGCGGCTGGCGCTGGAGATGGCCCTGCGCGGTCGGGCCGTGCTCCCGGCCCGCTAGTTACTGGGCTGCCCGGGACCGGACAGCCCAGCGACCGGATCACGCGGACGCGAAAGCCCGCCTCGGGGTGCGGGGGCGTCGGGTGGCGCGGGACATGGCGGGATCCTTCCCAGCGGGGACGGGTACTGCGGAGGAGGTGTGCACCGGCCAGCCTGCCCCCGCTCCCGGCGGCGGGCGAGGGCCGAACAGGACAACGGCGCGATCAGGACACGCGTGGATTTTCACAGCACCGGCCGCGAGGGGCTGTGATGGTGACGCGCCCGCGCCTAGTGTGTCGCCATGGCGCACCTGTTGGGGCCGGTCGGGCTCAGCGAGACGGACAACGCGGTGTACCTCGCGCTGGCCACCACCCCGCGCGGCACCGCCCAGGACATCGCCGACTCGGCCGAGCTGCCGCTGCCCGCGGTGCGCCGCGCCCTGCGCACCCTCACCGCCGCCGGGCTGGTCACGACCCTGCTCGCGCGGCCCATGCGGTACGTGGTCGCGCCGCCCGAGGTGTCCATCGAGGCACTGGTGTCGCGCAGGCAGCAGGAACTGGAGGGGCTGCGCGCCGCGGCGCGGGAGCTGGCACTGCGGCTGCGGGAGACCCCCGCGTCGGCCGAGTCGAACCTGGTGGAGATCCTGGAGGGCAACGACGTCATCCAGCACCGGCTGGCGCAGATGCAGCTCGGCGCCCGCGAGGAGGTGCTGATCATCGACGCGCCGCCGTACCTGCACGGCACCCCGGTGCAGAACGACCAGGAGCTGATCGCGCTCGACCGCGGCGTGCGGTACCGCTCGCTCTACCACGGCCCGGCGCTGGCGCTGCCCGGCCACTACGCGCAGATGATGGCCTGCATCGAGCTGGGCGAGGAGGCCAGGACGCTGGCGTCGGCGCCGATGAAGATGATGATCGTGGACCGGCGGGTGGCGCTGATGCCGGTGTCGTTCGCCTCCGCCGAGACCAGGACCCGGCTGCTGGTGCACGCCGCTCCGCTGGTGGAGGGCCTGGTGATGTGCTTCGAGGCGCTGTGGGACCAGGCGGCGCCGGTGCTCGGCGGGCAGGCCTCCGCCGAGCGGGCGGCGACGCTGTCCGAGCGCGACCGGCAGGTGCTGTCGCTGATGGCCGCCGGGCTCAAGGACCAGGCGATCGCCAGGGCGCTGGGCGTCGCGCAGCGCACCGTGGTGCGCCGCATCGGGGAGATGATGAGCACCCTCGGCGCCGACACCCGGTTCCAGGCGGGCCTGCTCGCCGCCCGCCGCGGCTGGTTGTGACCGGCTGTGACCTGAGTCGTCGCTGGTCAGCGGGCTGGGGGTTGTGCGGGGCTGGGTAGGGCGTAGCGTGGGGGGCAAGCCGACCGCACGGTAACGCTGCGTCGGAGATGCGATCCGGGTGGCCACCAGCGGCCCGGGCGACATTTTCCTCGTGGCCGCCCCGATCAAGGGAGCGCCACACCATGGGACCAGTCCCGCCCAGGATGGGCATCAGACACGACCGGACCGGCGCAGGCGGCGCCGAGGTGCCGGTGCTGCGCCTGCGCGGCGACATCGACCTGGCCACCCGGCAGACGGTCGACGCCGCGCTGACCGTGCGGCTCTCCCGCGGGCCGCGGCTGCTCGTGGTCGACCTGACCCACGTCGGGTTCGTCGGCGCGTGCGGCCTCACCCTGCTCGCCGACGCCCAGCGCCGGGCCAGGGGCGACGGCGGCCGGGTCGCGGTGGCCTGCTGCGCGCCGCCGGTGCTGCGGGCGATGGAGGTCAGCAGCCTGCTCGACGAGATCGCCCCGTACGCCAGCGTGGCCGACGCGCTCGCCGCCAACCCCGGCGTGAGCGTCCCCGAACAGCGCGGGTACTAGCCGATCCACCCGTTCGCCCTGCCGTGGGCGCGGTCGTCCTCGGCCACCGAGCGCACCGCGGTCACCGTGACGTAGCCGTCCGCGAGCAACGCGGCGTCGGTGCCGGGCTCCAGGTCGGCGTCGACCCGGACCGTGGTGACCTTGATCGACCCGTCGTCGAGGCGCTGGATCGCGCCGCGCACGGACCCGAACTCCGCCAACGCCGCCCACCGCACCCCGCGCACCCGCCCGGGTGCCACGTCGGGCACGTTGACGTTGAGCACCGTCCCAGGTGGACAGTCGAGCAGCAGGGCGACCGCGTCGGCGGTGATCGCGGCGGCGGTGTCCCACCTCGGCGAGGTCGAGTGGCCGAAGCGCACGTCCAGGGACACGGCCAGGGCCCGGAAGCCGAGCACGCTCGCGGTGAGGGCGGCGCCGACGGTGCCGGAGTGCACGACCGCGCGGCCGGTGTTGGCGCCCAGGTTGATGCCGGAGAGCAGCAGGTCGGGCACCTCGCCGAAGGCGCCCTGGCAGCCTGCCATGGCGATCAGGCCCGGGTGGGCGGCGACCGCGAAGGCGGGGACGTCCAGGCCGGGCAGGGAGCGCGGCTCGGTGAGCACCCTGCGGTGGTCCTGCGCGGCGGTGAGCCCGGCGCCGGTGCCGCTGGCCTCCGCGGCGGGGGCGGCGACGGTGACCGCCGTGCCCGCCTCGGCGGCCGCGCGGGCCAGGGCGTGCAGCCCGGGCGACTCGATGCCGTCGTCGTTCGTGACCAGGATCCGCATCAGACCTCCGGGCTCCAGGTTGGCACAGATCTTCCCCGAACAGGTGACGGCCGGGGGCTCCACAGTGGACCTGTGCTGGGCTGGCCAGCCAAAGATGACCCTTTGGCGGGGTAACACTCGCCCTTCTCGGGGATGGTGCCAACTCAGCGTGAGAAGTTGCCGGTGAGATGTACCTGGTCAGGTGGTGCCAGAGGGCCCGAAACCGGACAATCGACACCAGCGGTCACACAGCGGGTGGTCACCGGCGGCGGCCCGGGCGGCACCGACGCCCCGAGCAGCGGCGCGGCCGGGCGGCGGATGCCATCCTGGCCCACGACCGCCGGTGATCACCGCGGCTGGCGGCACACCTGGACGGGAAGGACCGCCGATGCACGCTCCTCGGCTCACCACGGCGAGCCGGATCCTGGTCGCGGGCCACCGCGGCCTCGCCGGGTCGGCGCTGTGCGGGCGGTTGCGCGCCGCGGGCCACGAGAACCTGGTGCTGGCCTCGTCGTCCGAAGTGGACCTGCGCGACCACGCGGCCACCGCGCGGTTCATGGCCCAGCACGCCCCGGACGTCGTCGTGCTGGCCGCGGCGCGCGGCGGCGGCATCCTCACCACCGTCACCCAGCCCGCCGACATCATCTCCGACAACCTGCGCATCCAGGTCTCCGTGCTCGACGCCGCCCGCGCGCTGCGGGTGCCCCGGCTGCTGTTCCTGGCGTCCTCGTGCCTGTACCCGCGCGAGTCCCGGCAGCCGATCCGGGAGAGCTCGGTCATGGCGGGGCCGCTGGAGCCGACCACCGAGTCCTACGCCATCGCCAAGATCGCCGGGATGGCCCAGGTGCGGGCGGTGCGCGAGCAGGACGGGCTGTCCTGGATCAGCGCCATGCCGACCAACCTCTACGGCCCGGGCGACAACTTCCACCCCACCTCCTCGCACGTGCTGGCGGGCCTGATGCGGCGCATCCACGAGGCGGCGCAGGCGGGCGAGGAGTCGGTGACGGTGTGGGGCACCGGAACCCCGCGCCGCGAGTTCCTGCACGTCGACGACCTGGCCGAGGCCTGCATGACGCTGCTGGAGCACTACGACGAACCCGGCCCGGTCAACATCGGCACCGGCCGCGACATCAGCATCGCCGACCTGGCCAAGATGCTCGCCGAGACCATCGGCTACACCGGCACCTTCGACTTCGACCCCGACATGCCCGACGGCGCCCCCCGCCGGGTCCTCGACATCCGCACCCTCACCGCCCTCGGCTGGGAACCCCGCATCCGCCTGCGCGCGGGCATCGCCGCCACCTACCAGTGGTACCTCGACAGCACCACCCTCCCACGCCAGCGCGATGCCGTCCGCGGCCACGAGATGGTCGGCTGACACACCCCGCCACCTGCTCCTCGACCGAGCACGGCCCACCCTCGGCCGGTCCACTGTGGACTTCCCAGCCCGTGGTACCGGTGACCGGTGATCGGCCCGTGCGCGGCCGGGCGCGCGCGTCCACCTGCTAGGTTCGATGGGGGACGATCCGGCCAGCAGGCACGCGAGGGGGTGAGCGGCGCTGATCCCGGCTGTCGAGCGCGCGGGCGCGGCCCGGCTGGACCGGCGGTTGTCGACGCCGTTGTGGGCGCAGTTGCACGCGGACCTGTTGCGGCGGGTCGACGGGGGCGAGTTCACCCGGGTGTTCCCCGGGGAGTTGGCGCTGGCCGCGGAGTACGAGGTCAGCCGCAACACCGTGCGGGAGGCGTTGCGGCGGTTGCGGGCGGACGGCACGGTTGTCGCCGGGCGGGGGCACCCGCCCAGGTTGGGCAGGCAGACGGAGATCACGCAGCCGCTCGGGGCGCTCTACAGCCTGTTCGCGTCGGTGCAGGCCAGCGGGCTCAGCGCCTACAGCGCGGTGCGGGTGCTGGACGTGCGCGCGGACGGGGTGGTGGCCAGCAAGCTGGGGCTGGAGGAGTCGACGCCGCTGCTGTACCTGGAGCGGGTGCGCTTCGCCGGGGACGCGCCGCTGGCGGTGGACCGGGTGTGGCTGCCGCACGCGCTGACCGCGCGGTTGCGGGAGGTCGACTTCACCGGGACCTCGCTGTACCGGGAACTCGACGCGCGGTGCGGGATCCGGCTGACCGGCGGCCAGGAGCGGATCCGGGCGGTCGTGCCGACCCAGGGCGAGCGCAGGCTGCTCGCCGCCCCGCAGGACACCGCGGCGCTGGCCATCGACCGGCTGGGGCTCGCCGAGCGGACGCCGGTGGAGTGGCGGCACACGGTGGTGCGCGGCGACCGGTTCAGCGTGCTGGCCAGCTTCTCCGCCAAGGGCTACCAGCTCGACGTCCACAGTGGACACAACGGGCCCGGCTGGACGGCCTGAGCTGCGGTTTCTCTCCCGGCGTAGAGCCAACGGAGAAAGACGGGGCGCCGGGCCCTGCTGTGCCCGGCGCCCCTACCCCCGTGGCCGTTCCCCGGCCGGTCCGACCCGGGGGCGACCTCGAGCCCGACGTCCGCGTCCGACGTCCGCGTCACCGTGGTGGTGCCGCCAGGCCCGACGCGGGCGGTGGCGGTGCGCGAGGCGTAGGTGCACGGTCCGCCTTCGGTTTTCCGCCGCGTCGGGTGGCGTCGACCGGCGGCAGGGAGCACCGTCGGACGTCTCACCGCGCCGCAGCGACGAGCCGGTGGGCCGTCCACTGTGGAGCGCGGAGGGGGCTGGTCAGGCCACGTTCAGCACGAAGTCGAACGTGCCCTCCTTGGCCGAGCCCACGGTGCGGACGTTCATCAGCAGCCGCGGGTCGTAGATGGTGTCGGTGTTGTTGCGCGGTTCGCCGGGGAAGTACAGCTGGGTGGTCAGGATCCGGCCGCCCGGGTTCTGCACCTTGACGTGGATGTGCCGGGTGCGGCCGGGGTAGAGGCCGGGCACGATCGTGGTCAGGGTGAACTTGCCGCTGGCGTCAGTGTACTGGTGCCCGCGGAAGGTGTAGCCGCTGTTGTCGTAAGCACCGCGGCTGTCGGCCTGCCAGAAGTCCAGCAGCGCGTTGGCCAGCGGCCTGCACGAGCGGCTGAACACGAAGCCGCTGACGGTCAGCCTGGTGCCGGTGGTGCCCGGCTGGATCAGGCTGGTGCGCTGCGGGGAGCCCGGCTTGAAGTACGGACCCTCCGTCTGCGCGATGGTGGTGCTCTGGCCGGGGGTGCAGGCCAGGTTGATCGCCTCGGCGCCCTCGGGGCGGACCTCGGCCGGGCTGGCGGCGGCGAAACCACCGGCCGCGGTGGCACCGATGAGGCCCGCGGCGGGGACGACGAGGGCGCCGAGCTGCAGCAGCCGCTTGCGAGTGATGTTGCCCTCGCCCGCGTCTTCCGTGGTGGGGAGCTGGTCAGTCACTTGGGGAGTACCTCCTACGACGAGACCACCGGGTTGGCGATCGTCACGGATTGGCACACCCGATGCTGTTGCAGTGACCGGGCCGTTGCAATCCGTGGCGATACGGGCTTAACTCAGGCGCTACCGTGAGCAGATCCGTGGTGGGCAGGGCGCGAAAGCCTTTCACCCCAGGCAAAAGGTGCAGCATGGAAACGGGTCCTCTGGGAACCACTGTGGACAGATCGACCGCGCTCGACCGCGCGCCGCTGGTCGGCCGCGGCGCGGAGCTGGCGCGGCTGTCCTCGGTCGGCGCGCCCGCGCTTGTGCTGGTCGCGGGCGAGGCGGGGATCGGCAAGAGCCGGATGGTGGCCGAGTTGCGCGAGCACCCGGACCTGCTCGGGCACCACTGGTTGGTCGGCGAGTGCCTGCCGCTGCGCGAGCCGTTCCCACTCGGCCCGGTGCTCGACGCGCTCAAGGGTCTGGACCTGTTCAGCCCGCCGGTGGGCCGGGTGGACCGGGTCGACGTTTTTCCCAGAGTGCGCGCGGGTCTGGCCGAGCTGGGTCCCGCGGTGCTGGTGCTGGAGGACCTGCACTGGTCCGACGAGGCGACCTACGAGTTCCTGCGGTTCCTGTGCCGGGGCCTGCCGCCGCGGCTGACGGTGCTGGTCACGTACCGGCCGGAGAGCGTGCGCGCCGAGCGGCCGGTGGTGGACCTGGCCGGGTACCTGCCCCGGTGGGCGCGCGCGGTGGAGACGACGGTGCGGCCGCTGCGGGTCGCCGAGGTCGGTGAGCTGGCGGCCGGGTTGCTCGGGTTGACCAGGGTGACCACCGAGTTCGCCACACGTCTACACGAGTTGACCGGTGGCGTCCCGTTCGTGATCGAGGAGGTGTGCCGGGCGCTGCCCGCGGAACCGGCGCCCCGCCTCGCCGACGCGCCGCGGTCGGTGCTGGACCGGTTGACCGCGCCGGTGGCGTTGCGCGGGTCCATCGCGGAGCGGCTCGCGGCCCTTCCGGCGGCGGTGCGGGACGTGGTGGGAGCCGCGGCCACACTCGGCGCCCCGGTGGACGAGCACCTGCTGGGCCGGGTCGCCGGTCTGGACCGCCCGACGGCGGCGGAGGCCATCGACCACGCGCTGGCCCACGGGTTGCTGCGCCAGTGCGCGCCCGGGCTGCTGGCGACCAGGCACGCGCTGGCGACCCGCGCGGTGATCGACCTGCTCGCCCCGGACGAGGTGCGGCGGGCGCACCGGGCGGCGGCGACCGTGCTGGCCGACGTGGCGCCGGTCCCGCACGCGCGGCTGGCCAGGCACTGCAAGCACGCCGGGCTGGTGGCCGACTGGGTGCGGCACGCCGAGGCAGCGGCCACCCGCGCGGTGGCACTCGGCGACGGGGACACCGCGGTCGACCTGCTGGCGGACGTGGTGTCCGCGTCCGGCATCGACATGACCACCCGGGCGAGGGTCGCCGCGCTGCTCAGCCGCGCCGCGCAGCCGGGGTTGCGCCACGACGAGGCCGTCGCCGCGTTGCGGTCGGTGCTGGCCGAGGACGACCTGCCGGAGCGGCCGCGCGGGGAGATCCGGTTCGGGCTCGGCATGTTGTTGGTGTCGCAGGCGGGCAAGGCGGGCGCGGGGCGGGAACAGCTGCGGGTGGCGGTCACCGAACTGGCCGACCGGCCGGACCTGGCGGCGCGGGCGATGGCGGCGCTGGCCATCCCGTCGTCCACCTCGGGGACCGACACCGAGCACCTGGCATGGGCGAAGCGGGCGTTGAACATGCTCGGCTCGTTCGACGACCACGCGGTGCACACGGCGGTGCACGTCAACCACGCGTCGGTGCTGCTGTACTACGGCGACCCGGACGGCTGGCCGGTGTGGCGGGCCGCGCTGGCCCGCGGGTCGACACCGGAGGCCCGGCTGCACCTGCTGCGCGGGGCGAGCAACGCGGCCGACGCGGCGCTGCTGCTGGGCCACGACGCGCGCGCCCGCGACCTGCTGACGTTGATCCCCACGCTGGTCGACCAGGACTCCGGGCTCTACACCAACCGGCTCGTCGCCGGGACCCGGCTGCGGCTCGACCTGGCCGCGGGGCACTGGGAGGGCCTGCCGGAGCGGATCGCGCACGTGCGGGCGAGCGCGGGGGCGCACCGGCTGCCGCTGCTGGAGGCGGAGGCGCGGCTGGTGGGCGCGGAACTGGCGCTGGCCACCGGGGCGTTGGCCGACGCGGAGGTCGACCTGCGGGCGGTGGGCGAGCGCGACGAACTGCTGACCATCCCCCAGGTGGCCGGGGTGGCGGCGGCGCGAGCCAGGATCGCGCTGTCGGGCAACCGCGCGCAGGAGGCGTTGGTGCTGCTGGCCCCCGCGCTGGACCTGGTGCGCAGGCACGGGAACTGGGGCTGGGCGGCACAGGTGGTCCCGCAGGCGTGCGCGGCGATGGTGGCGGTCGGCGACCGCGCGGGCGCGGTGGCGCTGCACCGGGAGTTCGCGGACGCGGTGGTGTCCCTGGACGCCCCCGCCGCGGGCGCGGCCGCGTTGGAGGCCGCCGGGTACGTCGCGCCGCGGGCGAAAGCGGTGGACCTGTTCGCCGCGGCCGAGGGCGAGTACGAGGCGATGGGCAGGCCGTACGCGCGGCTGCTCGCCCGGGAAGCCCTGGCGTCGGTGCTGCTGGACAACGGCGACAAGGAACCGATGGTCGAGGTCGTGGCGGGCTTCACCGACCTCGGCGCCCGCTGGGACGCCGCCCGCTGCGCCCAAGCCCTGCGCAAACACGGCGTCACCCCACGCCACCGCGGCGGCAGACGCGGCTACGGCGACGCCTTGTCCCCCCGAGAGGCGGCGGTCGCCCGAATGGCCGCGCGGGGCAGCACCAACCGAGAGATCGCCGAAGCCCTCTTCATCTCCGTCCGCACCGTCGAGGACCACGTGGCCAACGCCCTCCGCAAATGCGGCGTCCGCACCAGAACAGACCTCCCCTGCGACTGAGCCCCCGTCAACCGGGCTTCGATGGGCATGGGGCGAGCCCCGGCGGCGGTGGGACGCCGGCGCCGGGGCTCGCTGGGGGTGGGGTCAGCTGGTCACCAGGCGGAGGCCGTAGACGGAGAGGATCTCGGTGAGGGGCTGGAAGTAGGTGGTGCCGCCGGAGGAGCAGTTGCCGGAACCGCCGGAGGTGACGCCCTGGGCCTGGGTGCCCGCGAGCCAGGAGCCGCCGGAGTCGCCGGGCTCGGCGCAGGCGTTGGTGCGGATCAGGCCGCTGACGGTTCCCTGCGGGTAGTTGACGCTCTGGTTCTTGGCCTGGACGGTGCCGCAGCGCCAGCCGGTGGTGGAGCCGGAGCGGCAGATCGACGCGCCCACAGCGGCCTCGGTGCCGCCCTTCACCGCGACGGTGGTGGAACCGCTGTAGCGGTTGACGACGCCGCGCGGGGTCCAGTTGGTGTTGGTGCGGACCCACGCGTAGTCGTTGCCGGGGAACGAGGAGCCCGCGAAGGTGCCCTGGGCGACCTGGTTGGAGCCCTTGGTCGTGGCGCCCGAGCGGCCGCAGTGCCCGGCGGTGACGAAGCCGCCCTGCACGGAGAAGCCGACCGAGCAGCGCGAGCCGGACCCGATGTAGTACGCGTCGCCGCCGCGCACGTCGTAGAGCGGGCGGGGCGACTCGGTGGACTCGACGACCGAGATGGCAGTGGCGTCCAGGCCCGAGGTAGCCACGAACTGCTTGGCGGCAGCGGCGGTGCCCTTGGCGGTGGTCAGCGTGACGGTGTTGCGCTGCACGTCGACGTACCAGCCGGTGACGCCCTGGGGCGCGGTCTTGCCGTTGAGGCCCTCGGCGGTGGCGTCGAGGTGGCCCGCGCTGTGGCGGACGACGGTCGCCTCGGCACCACCGGCGCGCACCTGGGACGCCTTGGTGGCGTCGGTGACGCCGACGACGAGCTTGCCCTTCGCGGCGTCGTAGTACGCGCCGCCGAAGGAGTCGCTGAGCCGCCCGCGCAGGTCGGCCTCCAGCGCGGTCGCCTTGGTCTCGCTGTCGAGCCGGGCGATCGCGGCGTCGCGGGACAGGCCGAGGTCGCGCTCCATCGCGCTGAGCACCTCGGGCGCCACGTCGGTGGCGGTGGGGGCGGGGGCGGCCTGCTGGCCGGCGAACGCGGGAACGGTGGCCACCGCTGCCGCGGCCGCGGTCAGCACCACGGCGGCGACGAGTGTGCGTTTCACATGTTCTCCAACGGTTCTCGAGTGCAGGGGACAAGGGCCAAAGCCCTCCTTCCGCCGAATGCGCCAAGCCCTCACTAGGACGTATCCGGCGGGTATTTCGAATGGTGCTCGCGGACCCCGGCGACCACAAGGGGAACTTGTTACCGGATATACGGGCAGCGGGTGAAACGGGCGCTGGTCTGCGCATTTCCAATGAACGGATTTCACCTTCCCGGATATCCCCCGGCCCGCGCTCACGGGGCGCCACCGGACATCCCGGTTAACTGTGAAAGCCGCTGCCACACCGGTATCCGGCGCTATCGCACCCAGGGCGCGGCACGAACCCCACCAACCTCGGGCGTAAGGTGGATAATACCAGCAGGGTCCGCGCCCGCCCCAGGCCGAAAAGCGCCACCCGGGGACGACAATGACAGCCGACCAACCGCACGCGGTGGAGCGCGACTATTCCGGGTGGCCCGACCAGTGCCAACAGGCTAGAACCGCCGCGCGCACCCGGGCATCAGGGGAAACCCTCGCGCACCCCGCGCGCCACCCTTGCGGAGGCCGCCCCCGGAACCCTCCCAGCCCCCACCCTCTCCGGGGGGCGTCCCCTAGGCCAGTCTAGTGGGTGCGCGGGATCGATGGGGTGGGGTCGTCGGATCTGTGGATATCCGTGGGGGTTGTGGATAACGCGACGTGGGGAAATGGGTGGGAGAGGGCGCGGGGTTCAGTCGACCAGGTGACTGCCTTGATGGTCGAGACGGAGTCAGTCGTCGTGCAGGCGGGCGGCGAGTTGGGTTCGGGAGCGGATGCCGAGTTTGCGGTAGACGCGGGTCAGCGAGGCCTCGACGGTCTTGACGCTGATGAACAGGCGGTCGGCGATCTCGCGGTTGGAGGCGCCCTCGGCGACCAGGGCGGCGATGCGGGCCTCGGTGGCGGTCAGCTCGGTCGGCGCCTGGACCGGGCCGGCCAGCCGGGTCAGGACGCGTTCGGCGTGCTCGGTCCACGGGTGGGCAGCGGCGGCGGCGAACAGCGCGGCAGCCCTGCGCACCGGCTCACGGGCAGCGGCGTGGCGGCGGCGCCCGCGTTCGATCCGGCCGCGCACCAGCAGGCAGTGGCCAGTCTCCAGTGGTTGACCCAACGCGGTGAACACGGATTCCGCGCGCCGCAACAGGTCCACCGCGCCGTCGGTGTCACCCCGAGCGGCCAGCAGTGACGCCTCGGCGCGGTCGAGTTGCGCGGAAACCCCCGCGGGCTCGGGAACCCCGGCGACCCGGTCACGGGTGTCGGCCAGGATCCCGGCCGCCTCGGCGTGTTCGCCGACCGAGACCAGGGCCGTCACCAGGTCACCGTGCCAGCGCAGCATCGTGGGGTCGCGGATCCCGCGCGGCCGCTCGAGTTCGGGGATCCGGCGCAGCGCCGTGACCGCCTCGGCCGGGCGACCGGTGCGCAGCAGGGCCTGGCCGAGCAGGTGCAGGTGCCTGCGCAGGAACACCAGGTCCGAGTCCTGCTCGGCGGCCCGCACACCGCGTTCGGCGTAGGTCAGCGCGCGGGCGACGCTGCCACCGGCGAGTTCGGCGACGGCGCTGGTGTGCCAACCGGGGGCCGGGCTCAGCCGGGCCTCGCCGCCGATCCGCCGCGCCCTGGCCGCGTAGTCCATCGCCTCGCGGCAGCGGCCCAGCCGGGTGGCGACCTCGGTGAGGCCGCGCAGCACAGTGACCAGTTCCTCCACCGCGCCGCGCTCGACCATGCCGAGCATGCCCAGGTACAGGGCGCGGGCGTCCTCCAGCCGTTCGTCGATCGCGGCGAAGCGGGCGACGATGAACGCGGGCGAGAAGTGCGCCCAGCCGTCCATGTCCGGCGGCGGCAGCAGCAGGGCCCGGCGCAGCGGCTCGTCGAAGTCCCGCTCCCCCGCCAGCCGCTTCATCAGCGCGGCGGTGGCCAACGCCATGGCCTCGATGGAGGTGTCGTCGACCGAGCGGGCCAGGTCGGCGGCGCGGGCGGCCCGCTCGGCCGACACCGCGGGCCACCCGTTGATCATCGCCGCCCAGGACCGCCACAGCCACAGCAGCCCACCGGAGCGCGGGCAGTCGCCCGCGTCGGCCAGTGCCAGGGCGAACAGCTCCTGCTCGTCGGCGACCCCTTGCCCGGCAAGGTGAATCAGCGACATCCGGACGCGAACCCGTTGCAGTGGCGCGGAATCCGCGGCGAGCACGGCGTCGGCGGCTCGGCGCACCACGTCGCCGCGGGCGGCGACCGCGCCGGTTCGCGCTGCCGCCACAAGCCATTCCAGCCGTTGTACGCGCTCGTGGCCCGGGGTCCGGTCGGCGGCGAGCAGGTACAACTCGGCGGCCAGGTCGCGGGAACCCTGTCGCTGCGCGGTTTCCGCCGCCACCACCAGCGAACGCGCGGCGGCCGCGTCGGGGTCTTCCGACGCGTGCGCGCGGTGGCGTTCCCGGTCGGCGTCGGAGGTGACGACCTCGGCCAGCCTGGTGTGGGCGGCGGCGCGGTAGTCGGCGTCGGCGAGGTCGGCGATGAGCGAGGCGGCGGCGGGCGGGGTGAACCGGATCTTCTCGGCGTCGGTCACCACGAGACCCACCTCGGCGGCCCTGGCGATGTCCCGCGCGGCGTCGGCCCTCCCGGCGCGCAGCAGCAGCCGGGTGGTCGGTCGGGTGGCCAAGGCGCACCACAGCAGCGTTTCCCGCTCGGCGGGGGCGAGGCAGGCCAGGCGTTCGCGGACGAGCAGGGCGACGCTGGGCGGCAGCGGCAGGCGGTCGGTGGCGGCGCCCGCGAGGGTGAGCGCGAGGTACGGGTTGCCCGCGGAGTCGGCGTGGATGGCGGCGGCGGTGCGCGCGGGAAGTCCACGGGCGTCAAGGAGTTCGGCCAGGTCGTCGGCGGTGAGCGGCGGGACTTGCAGGCGCAGCACCGGTCCCGGCGCGAGGGCGGCGGGCGGGACGGCGCGGGGGCCGTCGTCGTCGAGGGGCACGGTCTCCGGGAGCCTGCCCGCGACCACAGCCCTGACCTGCGCCGACCCGACCCGGCGGGCCGCGTACGCGAGCACGTCGGCCGACGCGGCGTCGACCCACTGGGCGTCGTCGATCAGGACCAGCACGGGTTCCCTGGCGGCCATGGCCAGCAGGGACAGGTGCCAAGCGTGCCTCAGCGGCATCCCCCCGTCCACCCGGCGGCCGACGAGCACCTCGGTGACCGCGTCCCGGAACTCGGCGGGCAGCGCGGCCACGATCGCGGACGGCACCTGGGCGAGCAACTCGGCCAGCACCCCACTGGAGATCCACCGCTCAGCCTCGGCCGCGGTGGCCCGCAAGACCCGGCCCGGTACCGAGATCGCGTCGAGCACCGCCGTCTTGCCGATACCGCTGGGCCCGGAGAGCAGCACTCCCCCACCCTGGTCGAGCCGGGCGGACACCTGGGCCAGCAACCGCTCCCGCCCCACCAGCCCGCCACCCACAACCCCGACCCCACCTCACCGACCCGCAAGTCCCGACACAGTACAGACGCCGCGGCGGCCTGGACAATGCCGCGAACGCCCATCTGGCCCGGACTTGTTCGGTGGGGTGGAGGTCAAGCCGCCTGGTTCGTCACCAAGGCGGCTCGGCGTCTCTCAGGCGCGTTCCACGAGGTGGCCGATGACGTCGGGGCCGGGGTGGGCGTGGCCGGAGCCGTCGCGGCGGGGGTCGGGGTCGGGGAGTTCGACGGCGGAGCCGGTGCGGCTGGAGCCCGCTGGTCGGGGGCCGATCCAGGCCAGGACCAGGCCGGTCTCGCCCTTGAGGAAGCGGTGGGCGCGGACGCCGCCGGTGGCTCGGCCCTTGGCGGGGTACTCGGCGAACGGGGTGACCTTGACCGACTGGCCGGTGGAGGTGACCACCTGGGGCTCGCCGTGGTCCGGGTCGTCGATGCGGATCGCGCCGAAGAACAGGGCCTTGCCGTCCGCGGGCACGTTGATGCCCGCCATCCCGCCGCCCTTGAGCCCCTGGGGCCGCACGAGCGAGGCGGCGTACCGCAGCAGCGACGCATCACCGGTCACGAACGCCAGCGTCTCCGAGCCGTCGGTCAGCCAGGTGGCGCCGATGACCTCGTCGCCGTCCTTGAGGGTGATCACCTCGAACTCGTCGGACCGCACCGGCCACTCGGGCGCGCACACCTTCACCACGCCCTGGCGGGTCCCCAGCGCGAGACCGGGTGAGCCCGCGGCCTGGTCGCCGAGCGGGGCGATGCCGATGACCCGCTCGCCCTTCTCCAGCGACACCAGCTCACTGGCGGCCATCCCGCCGGACACCGACACCGTGCCGCTCTGCTCCGGCAGCACCGGCAGCGGCAGCACGTCGGTCTTGACCGCCCGCCCCCGGTTGGTCACCAGCAGGACCTGCCCGCGCGCGGTCGAGTGCACCAGCGCCGCCACCGCGTCGTGCCGGGCGCGCCCCTTGCGGGTGCGCCCCTCCGAGGCCTCCTCCGACTCCGCGGCCGTGCGCGCGACCAGGCCGGTGGCGCTCAGCACCACCTGGCACGGGTCGTCGGCGACCTCCAGCGGACCGGCGGGCTTGGAGGCGGCCAGCACCTCCTTGAGGTCACCGTCGATCAGCGAGGTGCGGCGCTCGGCGGTGAGGTCCCTGGCGACCTTGCCCAGCTCGGTGGACACGACTCGGCGCAGCACCTTGTCGTCGTCGAGGATCTTGGCCAGTTCCTCGATCTCGCCGCGCAGCTTCTCCTGCTCGTCCTCGAGCTCGAGCTTGTCGAACTTGGTGAGGCGGCGCAGCGGGGTGTCGAGGATGTAGGTGGCCTGCACCTCGGAGAGCGTGAAGCGGCTCATCAGGCCCGCCTTGGCCGCCGCGGCGTCGTCGCTGCCGCGGATCAGCCGGATGACCTTGTCGATGTCGACCAGGGCCAGCAGCAGGCCCTCGACCAGGTGCAGCCGCTCCTCGCGCTTGCGCTTGCGGTGGCGGGTGCGCCGGGTGACGACCTCGTAGCGGTGCTTGAGGAACACCTCCAGCAGCGCCTTGAGCCCGAGCGTGCGCGGCTGCCCCTCGACCAGGACCAGATTGTTGATGCCGAAGGACTGCTCCATCGGGGTCAGCCGGTACAGGTCGGCCAGCAGCGCCTGCGGGTTGACGCCGACCTTGCACTCGATGACCAGCCTGGTGCCGTTCTCCCGGTCGGTGAGGTCCTTGACGTCGGCGATGCCGGTGAGCCGCTTGCTCTTGTTCACCTCTTCGGTGATCTTCTCGATGATCTTCTCCGAGCCGACCTGGTAGGGCAGCTCGGTGACGGTGATGGCCTGGCGCCTGCTGCCCTCGAGGTGGCCGATCTCCACCTTGGCCCGCATCCGCACCACGCCGCGGCCGGTCTCGTAGGCCTTGCGCACCTCGTCGAGGCCCAGCAGCATCCCGCCGGTGGGCAGGTCGGGGCCGGGGATGAACTCCATCAGCTTGTCGAGGTCGGCCTCGGGGTGGGTGATCAGGTACCGCGCGGCGGCGACGACCTCGCCCAGGTTGTGCGGGATCATGTTGGTGGCCATGCCGACCGCGATGCCGGAAGTGCCGTTGACCAGCAGGTTCGGGAACGCCGCTGGCAGCACGACCGGTTCGAGCAGCGAGCCGTCGTAGTTGGGCCGGAAGTCGACGGTGTCCTCGCCGAGCTCGCCGACGAGCAGCATCGCCTCGTTGGACATCCGCGCCTCGGTGTAGCGGCTGGCGGCGGGGCCGTCGTCGGGCGAGCCGAAGTTGCCGTGCCCGTCGACCAGCGGCGCGTTGAGCGAGAAGTCCTGCGCGAGCCGCACCATCGCGTCGTAGATCGCGGTGTCGCCGTGCGGGTGGTACTTGCCCATGCAGTTGTGCACGACCAGGCCCTCGACGACGAACGCGTGCTCGTCCGACCCGACCTGGATGTCGTAGGTGGTGTCACCGGCCACCGGCTCGACCGACGCCACTGTGGACAGCACCGGCAACGCAGTGGATGACACCGGCGCGCTCGGCTCGGCGGGAGCAGCGAGGTGGGCAAGGCCCGCGTGCTTGTCACACGAGCGCACCCACGGCAGCAGCAACGCGGCCAACGTGGCGGCGGCACCACCGGAGACGGTTATCCCGCGCAGACCCGAGCGGTCCCACTGGTCCGCGGGGATGCCGAGGTCCGCGAGCAGGCACCACACCTGCCGCAGCAGCTCCGGGCGGGCCAGGCCCGCGATCTGCCCACGGCCGCGCCGCACGTGCCCGGCACCGTCGAGCAGACCGGCCAGGTAGGGCAACCAGGCCGCCCGGTCGGCGAGCACGACGGCGGGGACGGTGTCGCGGGTGGCGAGCAGACCTGCGTCGGCGAAGGTGAGGATGTGCCGGTCGCGCTGGGTCGGGGTGCGGGCCTCGCGCTTGTCGCGGCGGGTGTCGAGCCCGGCGCCGATCGCCCAGCCGTGCACGTGGTCGACCGGTCCGGCCTCCAGCGACTCGACCCGCAGCTCGCCTGCGGCGGTGACCGAGCCGGAGGCCGCGATCACGCCGAGGACGTAGGCGTACCCGTTGTCGCTGGCGGTCACCTCGTCGGCGCCCGCCCCGGCGACCGTCTCCCGACCGGCGAGGTCCCTGGCCTCGACCCACTCCCGGCCCGAACCCGCGCTCACCCGGAACCGCTGGCCGGGGGTGACCAGCATGCTGTGGCCGCTGGTCCAGGTGACCCGCACCAGCTCCGACACCGGGTTCTCGTAGACCGCCGTCACCGGCACCGGCCTGCCGCCCGGGTCGAGGACCTGCTCGCCCAGCTCGATCCCCTCGATCGGGCGCAGCCCCGACGGTGTGGACACCAGCGCGCCGCGCACGAAGCAGTCGCCGACCACGCGGGAGGACTTCACGTAGGCGTGGGTGGGCCGGTAGCCCTGCTCGTGCATGGAGAACAGGATGCGGCGGTGCACCGGCTTGAGACCGTCGCGCGCGTCGGGCAGCGCGCGCGAGTGGATCACCGAGTAGGCGTACTCCAGGTAGGAGTCCTCGATCTCGGTGCGCACCGGGTTGTCGACCACGGTCGCGCCCGCCTGGTCGAAGGCGGAGGGGTCGACCTTGGTGGCGGGGGCCTTGCGGCGGGCCATGGGCGCGGCTCTCTCTCGTGCTCTGGTGGTCGGTCGGCGCGGGGCGCTACAGGTCGATGGCGGACTGGTCGACGCGGGCGGCGGAGTCGACCAGCCAGTTGCGGCGCGGCTCCACCTTCTCCCCCATCAGCAGCTCCAGCGCGGCCTCGGCGGCCTCGGCGTCACCGAGGGTGATGCGGCGCACCGAGCGGGTGGCCGGGTTCATCGTGGTCTCCCACAGCTCGTCGGCGTCCATCTCGCCGAGGCCCTTGAACCGGGGCACCGGCGTGACCACCTGCCTGCCCGCCTTCTGCAGGCGGGCCACGGTGGTCTCCATCTCGCGCTGGGTGAAGGTGAAGACCGTCTCGGCGCCCCGGCCGCGGGTGGTGATCTTGTGCAGCGGCGGCATGGCGGCGTAGAGCCTGCCGTCGTCGATGACCGGGCGCATGTACTTGGCGAACAGGGTGATCAGCAGGGTCCGGATGTGCGAGCCGTCGACATCGGCGTCGGCCATCAGGATGACCCGGCCGTAGCGCATCGCCGGGAGGTCGAAGGTGCGGCCGGTGCCCGCGCCGAGCACCTGCACGATGGCGGCGATCTCGGCGTTGCGCAGGGTGTCGGCCAGGCTGGCCTTCTGCACGTTGAGGATCTTGCCGCGCAGCGGCAGCAGCGCCTGGTACTCCGAGACCCGCGCCATCCGCGCCGAGCCGAGCGCGCTGTCGCCCTCGACCAGGAACAGCTCGCTGCGGGAGACGCCGGTGGTGCGGCAGTCGACCAGCTTGGCGGGCATCGCGGCGCCCTCGAGCGCGGTCTTGCGGCGCGCGGCGTCCTTCTGCTGCTTCTGCGCGATGCGCACCCGACCGGCGTCGACGATCTTCTGCAGCACGACCTTGGCCTCGGCCTTGCTGCGCCGGTCCTCGGTCCACTCGCGCAGGTGCCGCTCGACGACGCCCTGGATGACCTTGGTGATGCCCGCGGTGGACAGCTCGTCCTTGGTCTGGGAGGTGAACTGCGGCTCGGGGATGCGCACGTGCACCACGGCGGTCATGCCCTCGAGCACGTCGTCGAGGGTCGGCAGGTCCTCCTTGGGCTTGAGCAGGCCCCTGGTCCTGGCGATGGCCTCCTGCAGCGCCTTCACCGCGGCCCGCTCGAAGCCCTTGCGGTGGGTGCCGCCGTGCATGTTGCGGATGGTGTTGGTGAAGCACTCGACGGTGCGCTCGTAGCCGGTGCCCCAGCGGAACGCGACCTCGACCTCGGCGCGCCGCTCCACCTTGGACCGCATCACGCCGTTCTCGTCGGCGGCGTTCTCCTGGTAGCTGCCCTCGCCGGTGACCAGGACGGTGCCGGACACCGCGCGCTCGCCGTCCGGGGACAGGAACTCGACCATGTCGGTGAGACCCTGCGGGTAGTGGAAGGTCTCCTCGGTGAACTTGCCCGGGCTCTCGGGGTCGGCCACGCGCAGCGCGTACTTGACGCCGGGGACCAGGAAGGCGGTGTTGCGCATCTTGGCGCGCACGGCGTCGACCGACAGGGACGCGCCGTTCTCGAAGTAGCGGGCGTCGTACCAGTAGCGGATGGACGTGCCGGTGGACTCGCCGCGGCGCATCTTGCCGACGATGTCGAGGCCGGAGCGCTTGGTGAACTTCGCCCTGGGGCCGTCGCCGTCGAACTCGCCGGGCACGCCGTGGGCGAAGGACATCCGGTGGACCTTGCCGTCGCGCCGGACGGTGATGTCGAAGCGGTGCGACAGGGCGTTGACCGCGGAGGCGCCGACGCCGTGCAGGCCGCCGGAGGTCTTGTAGCCGGAGCCGCCGAACTTGCCGCCCGCGTGCAGCCGGGTCAGCACCAGTTCCACACCGGACAGGCCGGACTTGGCGTGCACCCCGGTCGGGATGCCGCGGCCGTCGTCGTCGACCTGGACGCTGCCGTCCTCGTGCAGGGTGACCACCACGTTCGTGGCGTGGCCCGCGACGCCCTCGTCGGTGGAGTTGTCGACGATCTCGGTGAACAGGTGGTTGATGCCGCGGCTGTCGGTCGACCCGATGTACATGCCGGGCCGCTTGCGCACCGCCTCCAGACCCTCCAGGTGCGTCAGGTCGTCGGCCCCGTACAGGGTCTCGGCAGTCACTGGGTCGTTCTCCCGCTGGTGTCGTCGCCCCCGAGCCCGCGCTCGGCGTCCGCGCGGCCGGTGCCGCTCGAACAGGTGTCCCAAGGTACCGGAGGGTATCGGCCCGGCCCGACAGCCGTGGCGCACCGCGCCGGGCGGGCGGCGTGGCGGGCACCACGCCGCCCGCCACGCCGATGGTCCGGCCCGGATGGTCCAGCCGGGCCACCGGTGGTCCACTCGGACGCCCGCGCGGCCCAGGTGGTGATGGCATGCGCCGTACGGACGCTTGACCGGGGGTTGAAACATCGGGGCGGTTGTGTGAATTTACCGCCTCCTGGCCGGTAGGCCTCGTCTTGACGGGTGATCAGACCCGCGTTTATGGTCTAGACCACAGCACAGCTACATCGTATTGACGGCGTGCCGGGCTGTGACGCACCACCGCTTCGACCAGCACCAACCCTCCGGCGTCCGGGTCCGGCCGACGCCCGACGGGTGGCAGGCGTCCCTCTGCTCCCCGTTTCCACCCCTGCGCCGGTCGCTTCGTGGCGACCGGCGGAAACGCCGTCCACTCCTGTGGAGGAGCACGCAACTATGAAGCACAAGCGCAATTTCGCCGTCGCAGCGGCCGGGGCGACGATCGCCCCGCTGTTGATGGTCGCCCTGCCCGCGAGCCCGGCCTCGGCGCACGGGTACATCAGCACCCCGCCCAGCCGCCAGGCCAACTGCGCGGCGGGCAAGGTCAGCAACTGCGGCCCGGTCATCTACGAGCCGCAGAGCGTCGAGGGCCCCAAGGGCCAGAAGAACTGCAACGGCGGGCTCTCCCAGTTCGCGCAGCTCAACGACGACTCGAAGAACTGGCCCGCGGCCTCGGTCGGCAACTCGGTGAACTTCACCTGGACGCTCACCGCCCGGCACGCGACCTCGACCTGGGAGTACTTCATCGGCAGCGAGCGCGTCGCTGTCTTCAACGACAACGGCGCGCAGCCGGGCGCCACCAAGAGCCACACCGTCAACCTGGGCGGCAAGACCGGCCGGGTGAAGCTGCTGGCCGTGTGGAACATCGCCGACACCGCGATGGCCTTCTACAGCTGCGTCGACCTGCAGGTCGGCGGTGGCGGCGGGACCACGACCACCCAGCCGACCACCACCACCACGCAGCCGACCACCACCACGACCCGCCCGACCACGACGACCACGCAGCCGACCACCACGACCACTCCGCCGCAGAGTGGCACGTGGGCCGCGGGCACCAGCTACGCCACCGGTGCGACCGTGACCTACAACGGTGCTTCTTACCGCTGCCTGCAGGGTCACACCGCGATCGCGGGCTGGGAGCCCTCCAGCACCCCGGCTCTCTGGGCGAAGAACTGATGGCCACCCGGCCCGGGCCTCGGCGGGCCCGGGCCGGGTCCCCGTCTCCCGAGGAGACCGCCGTGAAACGTCCGCTGATCCTCGCCGCCTGCTTCGCCCTGCTCGCGGGCTGCAGCGGCTCGGGCCACGACGCCGCGCACACCGGGCACGCGGGCCACGAACTGGCCCCCACCACCCCCGCGTCGGCGTCAGCGCCCGCCCCTGCTCCAGCCTCCGCTTCTGGTGCGGCCCCGGCCGTCGGCGACTACAACCTGGCCGACGTGATGTTCCTGCAGATGGCCATGGCGAACCACAACCGCGGCATCGAGCTGGTCCACCTCGCGGACAAGCGCCCGATCCGCGAGGACCTGCGCAACCTGACCGCCGCCATCCGGCTGACCCAGGAGCAGGAACTCGACCAGATGAAGAAGTGGCTGACCGAGTGGTCGCAGTCCACCGACGTCAACCCCGACCCCAACGCCCACGCCCACCACGGCGGCATGCCGGTCACCGACGCCGCCGCCCTGGCCGACCTGGCCAAGCTCCCGGACTCCGAGTTCGAGAAGCAGTTCATCGCCCTGCTCACCGCCCACCAGCACAACGCGGTCGAGTTCGCCCTCACCGAGGGCAAGGACGGCGCCAGCGCCCCGGTCAAGGCGTTCGCGGACAAGGTCGTGAAGTCGCGGTCGGGTCAGATCCAGCTGCTGCTCAAGTACCAGCAGTAGGCAGGCACGCACGGCAAGGGCGGGCTCCGAATCCGGGGCCCGCCTTGCCGCGTCTTCTCCGACTCCGGGTGGTGAACCCGATGCCGCCGGACCTCGTGCGACGCGAAGCCAACCTGTCAGGCCACGCGGCCGGAACCGGGGCGACAGGGTGTGGTGGCGCTGATTCACTGTCCTCATGGAGCTGTCCAGCACGCCCGAGCCGCCCTACTACGCGGTGATCTTCTCCTCTGTCCTCAGTCCTGACGACGAGGGTTACCACGAGGCCGCCGACCGGATGCTCGAGCTCGTCGCCGCGACGCCCGGGTTCCTCGGGGTCGACTCCGCGCGGGGGCAGGACCGGCTCGGGATCACGGTGAGCTACTTCGAGGACGAGGCGGCGATCGCGCGGTGGCGGGAGCAGCCGGAGCACGCCGCGACCAGGGCCAGGGGGCGGGAGCGGTGGTATGACGCGTTCGAGGTGCGGGTGGCCAGGGTGGAGCGGGCCTACCGGAGCCGCTGATCCCACATGCCGGTCGCCTTCCCGAGGACCGGCATACTCCCGGGGGAGAGCGGAGGGGTGTCATGGGGCGGCAGCGGTGGGTCGAGGTGGCGCGCGGGGTGGCCGGGAGGCTGGCCGCGGACGCCGTGGAGCGGGAGCGCAAGGGCGCCGAGCCGCTGGTCGAGGTGGCCCTGTTGCGCGAGAGCGGCCTGCTGCCCCTGCTGATCCCCGTCGCGCACGGTGGGCACGGCGAGGACTGGGCGACCGCGCACGCCGTGCTGGCCGAGGTCGCCGCCGCCGACGCGTCCGTGGGGCACCTGCTCGGCTACCACTACCTGCACGTCTGGCGGACCAGACTGTTCGCGCGCCCCGACCTGACCGAGGAGCTGGACCGTGCGACCGCCGAGGGCAGGCTGTTCTGGGCCGGGGTCGCCAACCCGAGGGACGACGCGCTCGTGCTGTCCGATGTGGACGGCGGGCTCCTGGTCAACGGGCGCAAGTTCTTCGCCACCGGCGCCAGCGTCGCCGACCGGCTGGTGGTCAGCGGCGCGCACGGGGACCGCAAGCTGACCTTCACCCTCGACGCGCGGGCCCAGGGCATCCGGTACCTCGGCGACTGGGACAACCTCGGGCAGCGCCTGTCAGCCAGCGGCGGCGTCGAGTTCACCGACGTGTTCGTCCCCGCGCACGACGTCCTCGGCCCCCAACCGGCCAAGTCGGACCCCCGGGCGCAGCGCGACTCCCTCGCCCCGCTCGCCTTCCAGCTCGTGCTCAGCCGCGTGCTCGCAGCTATCGGCCGGGGCGCGCTGGTCGACGCCGCCCGCTACACCCGTGAGACTTCCCGCGCGTGGCCCGCGTCCGGCGTCGAGCACGCTGTCGACGACCCGCACGCGCTCGCCGGTTACGGCAGCCTGCTCTCCCGCCTCGAAGCCGCAGACCTGCTCGTTGACGCTGCCGCAGCCGCTTTCGCCGAGGCCGATGCCCGCGGGTTGGAGCTGACAGCGGACGAGCGTGGCAAGACGTCCATCCGGATCTCGCACGCCAAGGTCGTGACCTCCGAGCTCGCCGTGGAGATCACCAGCAAGCTCTTCGAGTTCACCGGTGCCCGCGCGACCGGCGCCCGGCACGGCATGGACCGCTACTGGCGCAACGCCCGCACGCTCACCCTGCACGACCCGACCGTCTACAAGGCCGCCGAGGTCGGCAGGCACCTGCTGACCGGTGAGTACCCGACCCCGAACGGCTACAGCTGATGGCTCGCCCGACCCTGGACGAGAGCGTCGTCCTCGAGGACGACGCCGTCGCCATCCTCGACCGCCGCCGGTTCCCGTTCGAACGCGTCTGGGTGCGTTGCGCGACGGTCGACGAGGTAGCGGTAGCGATCGAGGACATGGTCACCCAGTCGTCCGGCCCGTACTTCGCCGCGCTGTTCGGCATGGTCCTAGCCGCCCGCGCCGCCGCGCACCTACCTCCCGCCGACGCGCGCGCCGCGCTCGACAGGGCCGGGGGGCGCCTTATCGCGAGCCGCGCGACCAACAACCACCTGCGCAAGGCCGTAGCGGCGGTCCTCGCGGAGGTAGACGGTCCTATCACCGGCGAGGAGTTAGTCGCCGCGGCCACGCGTGGAGCCGTGAAGGGCGATGAGGCTTACCGGGCCAAGAGTCGGGCTCTAGGCGAGTACAGCGCCAAGTTGCTCCCTGACGGTGCCCGCGTTCTTACGCACTGCTGGGCGGACGCGTACCTCATCGAGACCGTCGCCGCCGCCGGTCGGCTGGGCAAGGACGTGTCGTTCTTCTGCACCGAGACCCGCCCGTACCTGCAAGGAGCGCGGCTGACCGCCGAGACCCTGGCCGAGATGGGCGTCGACACCACGCTGATCACCGACGGCATGGGCGCGTCCGTGCTGCAGAGCGGGGCGGTCGACGTGCTGCTCACCGCGGCCGACCGGGTCACCATGGACGGGCACGTGGTCAACAAGATCGGCACCCTCGGCCTCGCCGTCGCCGCGCACGCCTTCGGGGTGCCGTTCCTCGCCCAGGTCCAGGCGCCGGACCAGGCCGCGCCCACCGCCGCAGACGTCCCCATCGAGTACCGCGACGGCAGCGAGGTCTTGCACACCCTGGGCGTGCGGACCGCCAGCGACAAGGTGCGCGGGCACTACCCGGCCTTCGACGTCACCCCGCCGCGGTTCGTCACCACGATCGTCACCGACCGCGGCCCGTTCGACCCCGACACCGTGGCCGACTACCACCGCTAGCGGCGTCAGTACCGTGTTGGCTGAAAACCGTTGCCACTGAGATCGTGGCTCGTCCCACCGCGACACCCAGTCCAGAGAGAGGCACCGTGACCGACACCCTGTCCGCCCAGTGGGTAGTGCTCGACATCGAGGGCACCCTGATGCCGACCGCGGGCGTCCACGTGGTGCTCTACGACTACGCGCGGCCCCGGCTCGGCCCGTGGATCGACGCGCACCCGACCGACCCGGTGGTCGTCGCCGCGGTCGCGCGGGTCAAGGCCGAGGCCGGGTTGCCCGCCGACGCCGACACGGCCGCGGTGGTGGCGGTGCTGCACGGGTGGATGGCCGCCGACCGCAAGGCCGCGCCGCTCAAGGAGCTGCAGGGGCTCATCTGGCAGGACGGCTACGCGCGCCGCGACCTGGTCTCGGAGTACTTCCCGGACGTCGTCCCCGCGCTGCGCGGGTGGGACGAGGCGGGCCTGAAGCTGGCCGTGTTCTCGTCTGGGTCGGTCGCGGGCCAGATCGCGTCGTTCTCCACTACGACCGAGGGCGACCTGACGACCCTCTTCCGCCACCACTTCGACACCGTGAACGCAGGCCCCAAGCGCGAAGCGGCCTCTTACGCCGCCATCGCCGAGGGCATCGGTGGACCTACCCCGCCACGGATCGTGTTCCTGTCGGACGTTCCCGCTGAGCTCGACGCCGCCGCTGAGGCCGGGTGGCAGACGGTAGGACTGGCGCGTGCCGGTGAGCCCTACGCGGACGCGGACTTCGGTGACCACCGCGTCGCGAAGTCGTTCGACGACTTCCGGATCGTGCCCGATGCCTGACCTGGTCACCGCCGGTCAGGCGCTGGCCGCCGAGTCCGCCCGCTACACCGCCATGGGCTGGATGCGCGGCACCTCCGGCAATCTCTCAGTGACGCTGGGCCGTGATCCGCTGCGTCTTGCGGTAACCGCGAGCGGTTTGGACAAGGGTGAGCTGACCGCGCACGACGTGGTCGAGATCGATGGCACCGGGGAAGCGTTGCCCGGTCAGCGACTGCGGCCGTCCGCGGAGGCCGGGCTGCACGCGCGGATCGCGTCGGTCGCGGGCGCCGGTGCAGTCGTGCACCTGCACATGCTGGCCCCCGTAGTCGCGGCGGAGCGCTGGCCGGGCGGCATCGAGCTGCGCGACCTGGAGATGCTCAAGGGCTTCGGCCGCCGCGCGCACGACGACCTGGTGACCGTCCCGGTCGTGCCGAACTCCCAGGACATGACCGTGCTCGGCGACGCGTTCGAGGCCGGGTACGACCCGGCCACCCCGGCACTGGTGGTCGCCAGGCACGGGGTGTACGTGTGGGGGGACGACCTGCTCGTGGCCAGGCACCGCGCCGAGTGCCTGGAGTGGCTGCTGCGGTTCACGACCGCCATCGCGGAAGGGTGAGACCCATGACCCAACTGACCATCTGGGCCGACGACGACCCGGGCACCGTCCTGACGAACACCCGCGACGAGGCCGAGATCGAGTCGACCCTCGGCGCTCTCGGCGTGCGCTTCTCCCGCTGGCCGCTGGTGGACCTGCCCGCCGAGCCGACCTCCGACGAGGTCATCAAGGCCTACCAGACCCACGTCGACGAGGTCTCCGCCCGCGAGGGCTACCACTTCGTCGACGCCGTCACCATGGTCCCCGAGGACACCGACGCCTGGCGCGCCACCGCCGCCACCGCCCGCGCCAAGTTCCTGTCGGAGCACACCCACGACGACGACGAGGACCGCTTCTTCGCCCGCGGCTCCGGGATCTTCTACCTGCACATCGCCGGCAAGGTCCACGCCGTCCTCTGCGAGGCGGGCGACCTGCTCAGCGTCCCCGCCAACACGACGCACTGGTTCGACATGGGCACCAACCCCGCCTACGTCTCCATCCGCTTCTTCCACGACGACAACGGCTGGGTCGCCAACTTCCTCGACAACTCCATCGCCCACCACTTCCCCACCTACGACGAGATCACCGCGCGGTCGTAGGTGGGCGGAGCGCCACCGGCTCCTCGACCGACCGCACGCAGAACCCCGACCACGTCGGGGTTCTGCGTTTTTCCATGACCGTTCGCCCAATAACTATTGGTGGGTAAAGTCCGGTTTGCGCGGTCTCGAAATGGTGAGTTCGGAAAGCATGGCGAATTTCCTCCACCCGCCGCGAAAATGCCGGTAGTCGGCGCCAGGGGCCTTGGATCCTGAAGGTGGCCCTGCTACGGTCGAGTTGTCTCATCCGAACATCATCGATGTTGTATCGAGGGAGGCACTTGTTATGCCCAATCCTGGGGAACTGCACGACCTGCTCACCGCCATGGCCGAGTCCGAGCCCACGCCCGAGCAGAACGCGGGCGAGCAGAAGACCGAATTCGGAATCATCGCCTGGTACCTCAACACCCGGTGAGCACCGAACCTCGGCTGACGCCTGTGGGATAACTGCTCGCGCACCGTCGACCGCCGCGCTTTCGGGCGCGTTCCGGTGAATCCGGAAATCATGTTCTCGACACCGGCGGTTGTCGCGCGGGAGCACCACGATGAATCACGGCGCTGGTCGGGTTGCTCGCGAAACAGTGGTGACTCCTGCGGCGTCACGCCGGAGGAGTCACCACTGTTCGAGCGAGGACAGTCACTTCTGATCCGCTATCTCTGGGGAGAGACAATGACCGCGCAGATGATCGACGAGCGTGTCTTCGAGGGTGTCGACGCGCTGCTGGACGACTTCGTGGTGATCACGGGTGCGGACACCTTCGTGATCACCTACACCCCCGACAGCCGCGAGCCCGCCGCCTGGGTCGCGCTCGGCCTCAAACACCGCGGTGTCAGCGCCGCCATCGTGCCCATGCTCCCGCTGACCGACGAGAGCTTCGCCGGTCGGCTCGCCGAGGTGCTGCCGGATCGGTCGGCGCTGCCGGGCCGGTTGGTCATCATCACCCTGGAGCGCGACACGATGTCGCACTTCGAGGTGTTCGCGCCCATCCTGCGCCACTACGGGCAGGACAAGGCCATGATCCTGCGGATCATCAGCGCGTCCGCCGATTTCTTCACCAAGGCGCTCAACGTCAGTCCCGTGGAGCTGTCGTCGCTCAACGCCACGTTGCTGCACCGGATCGACAAGGCCAGGCGGGTGCGCGTGACGACGGCGAGCGGAACCGACATCACCGTCGAACTCGACAGCGAGAAATACCAGTGGATCAGCAACCGGGGTGTGTGGCGCCCCGGGGGTTTCACCATCCTGCCCGCGGGGGAGATCGCCACCTACCCGGTCTCCGTCGAGGGGGTCCTGGTCGCCGACGGCGCGTACAACGCCAACATCATCAGCGACCTGAACGCGAAACTGGCCGACAACCCGGTCCGGGTCGAGATCGAGGCCGGAAAGGCCCGGGACCTCACCTGCGACAACGCCCAGCTCCAGGAGATGTTCCGGCTCTGCCTGGACAGCCCGAACGGCCGCTATGTCGGCGAGTTCGGGCTCGGCACGAATCACGGCATCGACGAGTACATCACCACCAACTCGCACATCAACGAACGCCGGTGCGGTCTCCACCTGGGTTTCGGGCAGCACAACCAGAGCTTCTCCCGCGTTGCCTACGCGGCCTACGCGCACCTGGACCTGATCTGCGACGGCGGTCTGATGTGGATAGACGACGAGGTCGACCCCATCGACCTGTCCCGGGTCGAGCCCATCGACGTCGCGCACCCGGCCGACGCGCTCGACGAGGACATCACGGGCGACTGCTGCGGCATGGGGTACCGCCAGCTGCGGGAGCTCTCGCAGGACCCGTCCTGCGCGGTTCCCGGCACCCTCCCCGGCGCGGGTCAGTGACACCGGGGCCGCGCCCGTACCCCATGCCGCGGTCGTGCCCGATGCGCCCGCCGGAGGAGTACGCCGAGCTGCGCGCCGGGGCGCCGCTGGCGCGGATCACCCTGCCCAGCGGGCGGACCGCCTGGCTGATCACGCGCTACGAGCACGTCCGCCGCTTCCTCGGCAACCGCGACGTCAGCACGAACAGGCTGCACCCCAACTTCCCGTTCTACCTGCCGTTGTCCCGGAAGCTGGTGGAGGACGTCAACGCGTCGCTGATGAGCCTGGACCCGCCGGAGCACACCGTGCTGACCCGGATGGTGATCCCCGAGTTCACCCACAAGCGCACGCAGCGCCTGCGGCCCCGGGTGCAGGAGATCGTGGACGAGCACATCACGGCGATGCTGGACGGCGACCGGCCGACCGACCTGGTGCGGGCCCTCGGCCGCCCGGTCACCTCGCAGGTCATCTGCGAGGTGATCGGCGTCCCCTACCACGACCGCGAGATCTTCGACTCGACCAGCGAGGTCATGGCCAGGCGGGACAGCACCTCGGACGAGCGCTACCAGGCCGACGCCACGCTCCGGGACTACCTCGGCGACCTGGTGGCGGCGAGGGTGAAGGAGGCCGAGCAGCCGGGCGCCGTCCCCGGCGACCACCTGATCGGCCGGATGATCGCCAAGAACCGGGACGCGCGCGTCCTGCGGCAAGAGGACATCGCCGCGTTGTGCCTGGCGCTGCTGAGCGCCGGGCACGAGACCACGGCCAACGTGATCTCACTCGGCACCGTGCTGCTGCTGGAGAACCCCGAGCAGCTCGCCGCGATCCTGGCCGACCCGGCCCGCACCCCGGCCGCGGTGGAGGAGATCCTGCGCCACACCAGCATCACCGACCCGAGTGGGCTGCGCGTGGCGCTGGCCGACATCGAGGTCGGCGACATGACGGTCAAGAAGGGCGACGCCGTTGTCGTGTCCACCGCCGCGGCCAACTGGGACGACAGCGTGTTCGCCCAGCCGGAGAAACTCGACTTCGACCGCGACGGGCCGCAGCAGCTGGCCTTCGGCCACGGCATCCACCGGTGCATCGCGCAGAACCTGGCCCGGGTCGAACTCGAGGTCGTGTTCAGCACCCTGTTCGCCCGGGTTCCCGGCCTCCGGCTCGCCGCCGGTGTCGAGGAGCTGTCGTTCAAGGAGGGCGCGCTCCTCTACGGCGTCCACACACTGCCCGTCACCTGGTGAGCGGATGCCGCCTCCGCTCCGACATCTCGCCGCACCAAGGGGGAGGCTTACGTGACAACAACCCCACACCGTGATGCGGAGGCGGCCGTGATCGCAGAAGAGCCAGCCGTGCGCTTGCTGGCCCCGCTGCGGGAACGGCGCTTCGCGCTGTACCTCGTCGGCCAGGTGCTCTCCCAGTTCGGCGACGGCATCTACCTGGTCACGCTGCCGTTCGTCATGCTCAACCAGGGTGGCGGTCCGGCGAACCTCGGTGTGGTGCTGGCCTGCTACGGGGCGGCCAGGCTGGCCTTCTTCCCGGTCGGCGGCGCGCTGGCCGACCGGCTGGGCGCCCGGCCGGTGATGCTCGTCGCGGACGCGCTGCGCGCCCTCGTCGTGCTCGGTTTCGCCCTGCTCGCCGCGGGTGGTCACATCCCCCTGTGGGCCATGGTCGCGGTCGCCGTCCCGTTCGGGATCCTCGGCGGGATCTTCATGCCCGCCTCGTTCGCCGCGCTGCCGCAGATCGTGGGACCCGAGTCGCTCGCGGCGGGCAACTCCCTGATCCAGGTCACGCAGAGCACGTCGAGGATCGCCGGGCCCGCGCTGGGCGGCACGCTCGTCGGATCGCTCAAGAGCAGTGTGGGGCTGCTGATCGACGCGATCACCTTCCTGGTGTCCAGCCTGACCCTGCTGGCGATCCGCCCGGCCAAGCACGCGGTGGAGAAGACCTCCGCGCGGCACGAGGACGAGGACGGCGACCGACTGCGGACGTGGCGATCGGTGCTGCGGTACGCCGTCAGCTCTCCCCTGGTGCGGATGACCCTGCTGACCACGCTCGTGTTCAACCTCGCCGCTGTCGGCCTGATCGAGGTCGCGCTGCCGGTCTTCGCCCAGGACACGCTCGGCCGCGGCGCCCTCGGGTTCGGGGTCATGATGGCGGGCCTCGGTGTCGGCTCGGTCGTCGGAGCACTGCTGGGTCCGGTGTTGCTCCGCCTGCGCCGCCGCGGGCTGATCGCGCTCTGCCTCGGCATCGCCGAGGGACTCGCCATGACGGGCATCCCCGTGGGCTCGTCGCTGGTGGTGGCGACCGCGGCGATGTTCACCGCCGCGTCCTTGCAGGGCACGGTGAACGTCTTCTACATGACGCTGCTCCAGCGGGCAGTGCCCGCCCGAGCACTGGGCCGGGTCATGAGCCTGCTGGTCACCTGCGCCGGTCTCGCCTACCCCGCCTCGGCGTTGCTCGCCGGGACCGCCCTGGGCGCGGTCGACCCGCACGTCGTGATCATCGTCGCCGGACTGGGTGTGTCGGCGGCCTTCTCGGTCGGGTTCCTCAGCAAGCCGTACCGGAACCTCTGACCCGGGACCGGCTCAGCCGGTGAGCGCCAGGGAGCGGCCGCGGTCGAGCCACCACTCGTCGTAGGCCGGGTTGCAGCCCTGTCGGGTGTGGAAGGTCGTGTGGACCTGGTGGTGGATCTCCTCGATGTGGGCGGCGACCACGGTGCCGGGGCGGTAGAAGAGCCGGAGCTCCTGGTGCAGGGGGTGGTCGACGATGGGGCGGATGACCACCGAGCCGGGCCGGTCGCGGCTGCTGGCCAGTGCGGGGCCGATGGCCAGCTTGGCGTGCACGAGTTCGAGCAGCGTGGCCAGGCACTGGGTGCTGTGGGGCTGGTCGAGCACCACGCCGTGGTCGCGGCAGACCTGCGCGACGTAGGCGCCCCAGCGAGTGGTGCCGGGGGGTTCGTCGACCCAGGGGTGCTCGGCCATGTCGGCGAGGGTGATGGCGGGCAGGGCGGCGAGGGGGTGGTCGTGGGCGAGGGCCAGGAAGACCGGCTCCTCGGGGTGCACGACGACGCTGCGGACGGTCGGCGGCTGGGCGAGGCCGGAGAGGGGGGCGCGGTAGACCAGCGCGAGGTCGAGGGCACCGATGGCGACCTTGTCGATGCTGATGCGCTCGTCGAAGTCCTCCTGCAGGCTCACCCCCGAGCACCACGGCTGGTCGCGCAGCCAGCGGCTGATCTCCACGTGCAGGAACCCGCAGTAGCCGCCGACGCGCAGCGGGTCCGACGGCAGGCCGCGCCGGGCCCACTCCCCCACCCGGTCGGCGATGGCGGACATGCCGCCGAGCACGATCCTGGCCTCGGTCAGGACCTCGGCGCCCAGCGGGGTGGGCAGGCAGCCGTACTCGGCGCGGAAGAAGAGCCTGCCGCCGATGTTGCGCTCGATGCGTTGCAGCAGGCCGGACAGGGCGGGCTGGGACATGCCCAGGCGGCGGGCGGCCTGGGTGAGGCTGCCGGTCTCGTCGATGGCGGCAAGCGCGCGCAGGTGCCGGATCTCCAGCTCCACGGGTCCCTCCGCATCCCCACCGCACGACCGGCGGTCCAGCGACGGTACCCCTTGCGCGCGCGAAAGAGGAAGGGGCCACCGGTTGGCGGCACCTCCCCCGCCCTGCGCCAACCGGGTGGTCCTCGGAGCACGCGGCGACCGGCCCAGCCCGACGCCGCGGTGAACCACCGGTAAACCGGTCGTGATCAGCGGGAACGGATCCCGGATGGCCATGACCGCCGCCCCCACCTCGGCGGACACGATCGGAGTAGCGAGCCGAACCCGGTTCGGCCGACGGAGATCATCCGCACTAGCCTTGGCGGGTATGGCGGGCGTGGAGGAGATGCGTTCCTGGGTCGCGGTGGCCACGGAGAAGGCGCGGTCGGGGATCGCCGCGATCGCGCAGGCGAGCCTGGAGCTCGACGAGGCGCGCGGGGCGCTGGCGACCGCCAGTTCCGGGCGCGAACCGGCCGAGCTGGCCCGGTCGCAGAGCCTGCTCGCCGAGGCGGGCCGGTCGCTGGCCGAGGCGCGGGACACGCTCTACGCGAGCATCGCCGCCGCCGAGGGCTACCTGGGCGGACGCTGAGCGGACCGCGCGTGCCGCGCCGCGCGGCAGTGCGTGCGCGATGATCGCCGGGGACGACACCGGGCACCGCCGTGGTCCCCCGAACCACTGACACACCTGGCACGACAAGAAGACCGGGCCGCGAGCACCGGCGCGACGAGCTGATGGGGCCCCTGGATGCTGGGTAAGCGGGAACGCAGGCAACGCGCCGAGAACGCGCTGGCGCGGTTGCGTTCGGTGCTGGGCCTGGCCCTCGGGGCCGCCGCGGGCGCGCACGAGCGGGCGGCGCTGCTCAAGCGGCAGTTGGAGTTCGAGCGCTCGGTGCAGCGCCTCGGCCTGGCCAGGGCGAGCCGCGACCGCGAGGTCGCCGAGCAGGTGGCCGACCCGGACCTGGCGCCGGTGTGGGCGCGGATCACCCGGGAGCGCGACGACAGCTACGCCCAGTGGCGCCGTGAGGGGCAGGGCGCGGTGCGCGCGCTGGTCGAGGCGGAGACCCCCGGCCCGTCCGGGCAGCCGTGGCAGGACTGGCTGGGGACGCTGGGCACCGACCTGGGGGTCAGCGCGCCGCGGCTGTGGCGGATCGGCACCGCGCACGTGGAGCACGAGTCCCCGGAGGACGGGTTCCCGCTGGCGGTACCGCTGCTCGAACACGCCCACCTGCGGCTGAACTCCGCGCGCGGGACCAGGGCCGCGGTGGACAGCATCGTGGAAACGGTGCTGCTGCGGATGATCAGCACGTTCACCCCCGGGCTGGTCCGGCTGCACCTGTGGGACATCGGGCACCTCACCGGCCCGCTGCCCAACCTGCACCCGCTGACCGCGGCCGGGCTGCTGGTGGTGCACGACCCGACCCGGCTCGACGACCTGCTGGCGCTGCTGGCCGGGCACATCCGCAAGGTCCACGCGAACGCGCTGCGCGCCGGGCGGACCACGCTCAAGGACGCCTGCCGGGCGGCGGGGCGGCGGGTGGAGCCGTGGCGGGTGGCGGTGCTGTTCGGCAACGGCGAGCGGCTCGACGAGGAGCAGTACCGGGAGCTCAACCGGATCGCGCGCACCGGGCCGGACGCGGGCGTGCACCTGATCCTGGTGGACATGCCGGTGTCGGCGAGCAGTCCACTGGAGACGGTCACCTTCACCGACGCCGAGATCGCCACCTCCAGCATGACCGGCTCCGGCGTCGTGGTGCGGGCCGACCCGCCGGTGTCGCCCTCGGTGGCCAGCCGGGCGGCGGCGGCGATCCGCGACGACATGGTGGTGCGCCGCGGGAAACCGCGCTCGTTCCACGACCTGCTGCCCCGCGCGCTCGGCCGCGACAGCTCCCGCGAGGAGTTGCGCACGGTCATCGGGTTCGACGAGGGCGACCCGATCGAGCTGGTGCTGGGCGACGCGACCCCGCACGCGCTGGTGGCCGGGCCGAGCGGGTCGGGCAAGACGAACCTGCTCTACGCGATGCTGGGCGGGCTCGCGGCGCGGTACTCGCCGGACGAGCTCGAGCTGTACCTGTTGGACTTCAAGGAAGGCGTGTCCTTCGCCGGGCTGACGCCGGGCACGAAGGACCCGAGTTGGCTGCCGCAGGCGCGGCTGGTCGGGGTGAACGTCAACACCGACCGCGAGTTCGGGTTGGCGCTGCTGCGGTACCTGGCGCGGGAGCTGGCCAGGCGCGCGGAGGCGGCGAAGCGGCAGGAGGTCACCAAGCTGGCCGAGCTGCGCGACGCCGAGCCGGAGGCCAGGTGGCCGCGGGTGGTGGCGGTGATCGACGAGTTCCAGGCGCTGTTCTCCGGCCGCGACCAGATCACCCAGCAGGCGGCGGCGCTGCTGGAGGACGTGGCGCGGCGGGGCCGCTCCCAGGGCATCCACCTGGTGCTGGCCAGCCAGGACATCGCGGGCATCGAGGCGTTCTGGGGCAAGCCCGCGGTGTACGACCAGTGCACGCTGCGCATCGCGATGCCCAAGGCGAAGCGGGTGCTCTCGCAGGACAACCTGGCGGCGAACACGCTGCCGCGCTGGCACACCGTGATCAACCACGATTCCGGTGTGCCGCACGGCAACGAGGTCGCGCACGTGCCGGACTCGTCGAGCCGCGGCACCTTCGACGAGCTGCAGCGGCGGCTGTGGCGGGAGACCCCGTCGGTCGCGCCCCGGTTGTTCGACGGCGCGCACCAGCCCGCGTTGGCGACCGCCGCCGGGTACCTGGCCGGTCAGGCGCCGCTGCTGGGGCAGATCATCGACGTCGAGGACCGGGCGGCGGTGCTGCGGCTGGAGCCGGTGCCGGGCCGGAACCTGGCGGTGCTGGGCACCGCGCAGGACGACGCGCTGTCGGTGATGGCAGGCGCCGCGCTGTCGCTGGGTCGGGCCACCGAGCCCAACTCGGTCGAGTTCGTCCTGCTGTGCCCGGTGAAGTCGTTGGAGGGCAACGTCACCGCGGTCGCCGAGGCGCTGCACCGCATGGGGCACGCGGTGCGGCTGCTGCTCAACGAGGACGTCGTGCGGGCGGTGCACGAAGAGGGCGCGGGCAAGCGGTTCGTGTTCTTCTGGGCGGTCGACGCGGCCACGCAGTGGTTGGAGCACAAGGAACCCGGGGCGCCCCGCAGCGGGTTGGACGCGTTCCGGCTGATGCTCAAGCACGGGCCCGCGAACGGCGTGCACACCTTCGGCTGGTGGCGGGGTGTGGCGCGGCTCAAGGACACCCTGGGCTTCGGCGGCAACGACGACGTCAGCGCCTGGGTCGCCCTGGACGTGCAGGGCAGCGAGCTCAACCAGCTCGCGGCCGGGCAGCTGGTGGACTGGTCGCCGCGGCCGAACCGGGCCGTGTTCTTCGACCGCACCACGCACAGCCGCCCCGACGTGCTGATCCCCTTCGACACCGCGAGCGCGCTGGAGGCCACGTCGTGACCGGAGATCCCGTCGACCCGGTGGCCAGGTACAAGGAGCTGCTGGAGACCGCGCACCACGCCGCCCGCGCGCACTCCGAGCACGAGCGCAGGCGCGCGGTGGAGCTGGTGGCCGAGATCCACGCCGCCGACGACCGGGTGAAGGCGGCCGCCGAGGCGCAGGCGCAGGTCACCGGAGAGATCAACGGCTGGTGGCGGCAGGTCGTGGCCACCGTGGGCGAGCTGAAGTGGCTGACCACCACGCCACGGCCCGCGCCGGACCCGGCCGGGCGGCCGGAGCTGCTGCGCGAGTACCTCGGCCAGATCGAGCCCGCCACCAAGGAGTTCTACGCCGCGCTGCGCAAGGCGACCTGGCCACGCCGCCGCTAGTCGCCCGCGGTGCCTGGTGCCTAGTGGTGCTGGGCGAGCTGGACCAGGTTGCCGCAGGTGTCGTCGAGCACGGCGGTGCTGACCGGGCCGAAGTCCTGGGGCGCCTGGGTGAACCGCACGCCGAGGCCCTGGAGCCGGGCGAACTCGGCGTGGACGTCGTCCACCTGGAACGCGGTGAGCGGGATGCCGTCGGCGTACAGCGACGCCTTGAACGCCTTGGCGGCCGGGTGCCGGTCGGGTTCGAGCAGCAGCTGGGTGCCGTCCGGGTCCTGCGGGGACACCACGGTCAGCCAGCGGTCCTCGCCGAGCGGCACCTCGACCTTCTTCGCGAAGCCGAGCACCTCGGTGTAGAAGCGCAGGGCCTTGTCCTGGTCGTCGACGTAGACGCTGGACAGGTGGATCCTCATGGGTGCTCTCCGGTGGGTCGGACCTGGGCGGGCACGTCACGGTACCCGGCGGCACCGACACCGCCCGGCGATCGGCCGGTGGGCGCGTAAAAGGCCCCGCTCCCGGGCCGGGGGGCCAGGAGCGGGGCCGCGGGCCCGCGGTGCGACCGGGAGCATCGGGGTCGCGGGCCCGGGGTGGCCACCCGGCCGCACGGGGTCAGGGCGCGGCAGGGTGGCTCGCGGTCTCAGGCGGCGCTCATGGCCATCCCGGTCATCGGGGTCGTGGTCATCGGGGTCGTGGTCATGGCAGGCCGGTCACGGGTGCGGCAGCGGGAGTTGGGGGAACGGGAACGGCAGGGGGATCAGCGGGAGCTGCGGGGGGCGCAGCTGCCCGATCAGCGCGGCCAGCAGGTTGAGCAGCCCGGGCAGCAGCGCGGTCACCACGGCGATCGGCAGGTCCCCCGCGGTGCGGACGAAGGCCTGGGTGTTGGCGAGCACGTGCAGCGCGTCCTGGCTCTCGGTGACCTCGCCCAGGTCGTCGAGCACCGGCGGCAGCGTGTCCAGGACCTGGTCGACCTGGGTGGCGGTGGCGGCGGCGGCCAGTTGGCCCGCCAGCCGGTCGAGGTCGGTGACCGGGTCGGCGGCGGCGGGGACGGGGAGCAGGGCCAATGCGGTGGCGATCACGACGGCGCGCGTCGCGGGGATCCTCATCAGGGGGGCGCCCTTTCTGGTCGGGTGAGCGAGGTACTCGGGCTGTCCCAAGAGCTAGCAGCGCGCGGGGGTGGTGACCAGTCCTGCCACATGGGTGTTGGCGCAAGCACATAGCTGAACCTGGCCCCACCCCGGGTCGACATAACCGCTGGTCAGCCCCATCGGGGGCGCCGGGACCCCGCGGAGCGGCGGGGGTGGACACGCTGCGCTGCCGCCGACCCCCGCGATCGGCGACACCTGCGTCGATCGGGTGAATTCGGGCGCGTCACCCGGCTGGGCGCCTAGCCTGCGACCAGGACCGCCGCGTCGAGGACCGCGACGACGAGCATCGCGTGGAAGGTGGCGCGGGAGCCCGGTCGTCGACCGAGCGCGAGACCCACGCCGGTGACGATCACGGCGGCGCCGAGCGCGAGGAAGCCCAGCACGGTGGGTAGTCCCGCCACCAGGGTGGCGGACGCGGCTAGGACTAACAGTGCCGCTGCCACCCGTGAGCCCGTGGGTCCGATCCGGTGCGGTAGTCCCACCACTCCGGTGCGGCGGTCGTCGGCAAGATCCGGGAGGACGTTCGCGAAGTGCGCGGCGCTGCCCAGAAGGGACGCGGTCGCCACAAGCCACCAAGGTGGCCAATACGGCGACGGTAGGCCAAGAGTGACGAACGCGGTCAACAGTCCGAATGACACGGCGTAGGGAACGAGAGAGAAGGGTGTCGCCTTCAACCGGAGGTCGTACGCCCATGCTGACAAGAGCGCGACGACGTGCGCTGCCCCGGCGACAGGTCCGGATAAGAACGACAGTCCGACAGCAGCCGTGGCGCTGATAAGGACCAGGTTTCGCACCAACGACCTCGACACCGTCCCGGCGGCGACAGGCTTGTCTGCCCTACCGACTCGCGCGTCCCGCTCGGCGTCCACCAGGTCGTTGAGCCACCCGACCGACAGTTGCCCGGTGAACACCGCCGCCGCGACGGCGACCGCGCCCCACAGGGTCTGCCCGAGCCCGATCGCGAGTCCGGTCGCGGCGAGGGTCACCGCGACGGCGGGTTCCGGGTGGGCGGCGCGCAGCAGGGGGATCACCGGACCAACGCTACGCAGCGCCAATCCGTCCAGCAGGGCCGACCTGTCGAGCAGGGCGGCTACCCGTGTGTAAGCCTCAGACCGTGACCGCCCTCTACGACGATCTCGCCGCCGAGTGGTGGCGACCGCGCGGGGCGTTCGCCGCGCTGCACTGGCTCGCACACGCCCGTGCCCGACTGATCCCTACCGCGCGCAGGCCAGGGGCGGTGCTGGTGGACCTGGGGTGCGGCGGTGGGCTCCTCGCGCCACACGTCAGCGGTAAGGGCTACCGCCATATAGGCGTCGATCTCTCTCAGCAAGGCCCACGGCTAGCGGCCGCGCACGGCGTGACGGCTATCCGAGGCGATGTCCTGAACGTCCCGCTGCGACCGGGGTGCGCGGATGTCGTAGTAGCGGGCGAGGTCCTAGAGCACGTGCCGGACCTACCTCGCGCGGTAGAGCAGGCCTGTCGTTTGTTGCGTCCTGGAGGGCTGCTGGTGATCGACACGCTCGCCAACACCGCGTTGAGCCGGTTCCTCGCGATCACCGTCGCGGAGCGGCTGCCGGGGGTGCCGCGCGGCGTCCACGAACCGGGACTTCTGGTAGACCGGAAGGTGCTGGTCGACGAATGCGCGCGCCACGGTGTGCGGTTGGCGCTGCGGGGTATCCGGCCCGCGGTGCTGGACCTGCTCGGCTGGGCGGTCGGCGCGCGGGCCGGGGTGCGGATGGTCCGGGTGCCGACGACCGCGGTCCTGTTCCAGGGGACGGGAACGAGGGAGGGCTGATGGCCGGGATCACCGGGATCGGGGTGGCGACACCGCCGCCCGTGGCGCAGGAAGCGTTGTGGGACGGGTACTTCCGCGAGCACACCGGCGGTGGCGGGGTGGCGCGGCGGATCTTCGCGGGCTCGGGGGTGCGCACCAGGCACACCGTCGTCGACCCGTTCGCCGAGGACGTCTCCGGGTGGTCGACGGGGCGGCGGATGGACCGGTTCGCCGAACAGGCGCCGGAACTGGCGACCACCGCGCTCGCCGACGCGCTGGCCGCCGCAGGCCGCTCCCCCGCCGACCTCGGGCTGCTGGTGGTCGTGTCGTGCACCGGCTACAGCACCCCCGGGCTCGACATCGCGCTCGCCGAGCGGCTGGGGCTCGCGGCGGACACCCAGCGGCTGCTGGTCGGGCACATGGGCTGCTACGCGGCCATCCCCGGCCTGGGCACGGTGTCCGACTTCGCGACCGCGCGCGGGCTGCCCGCCGCACTGGTGTGCGTCGAGCTGACGTCGCTGCACGTCCAGCCGCCCGCGAGCGACCCGGAGCAGGTCGTGGCGCACGCGCTGTTCAGCGACGCCGCCGCCGCGGTGGTCGTCGAGCCCGGTAGCGCCATCGACCCGGCCCCGGGCTGGGAGCTGCTCGACATCGCCGCGCACACCGACACCGACAGCCAGGCGCTGATGACCTGGCGGATCACCGACCTCGGGTTCCGGATGGGACTGTCCGCGCGGGTGCCCGACGCGCTGGCTGGCGCGGTCCGGCCGGTGGTGGAGAAGATGCTGGCCCGGCACGGCGCCGACGTGGACTCGGTGGCTGGCTGGGCGGTGCACCCGGGTGGGCCGCGGATCCTGGACACGGTGCGGACCGAGTTGGGGCTGCCGGAGTCGGCCGTGGCACCGTCTCGGGCGGTGCTGGCCGAGCACGGGAACTGCTCGTCGGCGACGGTGGTGCTGGTGCTGCGCGAGATCGCCGCGCTGCGGGAGTCGGCCGTGCGGCCGGGAGAACTGGTGGTGGCCATGGCGTTCGGACCGGGGCTGACCCTCTACGCGGCGCTGCTGCGGCGGACCGGGTGAGCACCACCCGCGCCTACCGGGGCGCCGCCCTGTCCGAACAGGACTTCCCGGTCGACGGGCTCGGCGAGCGGCTGGCGGGCGGCGACACGATCGTCTGGGTCGACATCGACCACCACGACTCGGCGGACCTCGCCGCGGTCGGCGCCGAGCTCGGCCTGCACCAGCTGGCGGTGGAGGACGCCGAGCAGCGGCACCAGCGGCCCAAGCTGGACCAGTACCGCACGCACCAGTTCCTCGCGGTGTACGGCACGACCGTCGCCGACGACGGCACGCTGACGACCTGCGAGCTGTCGGTCTTCGTCACCGACCGGGCGCTGGTGACGGTGCACGACGGGTTCGACATGTCCCGGGTCACCCGCCGCTGGGACGACTCGGTGGTGCCGTGCGACCGGGTCGGGGTGCTGCTGCACGCGCTGCTCGACGTGGTCGTCGACGGCCACCTGGGCGCCGTGTCCGCCATCGACGACCGGATCGAGGAGCTGGAGGGCGTCGTCTTCGAGGACAGCCCCGACGTGCGGCAACTGCAACGCGAGACGGTGCGGCTGCGCAGGAGCCTGTCGCGGCTGCGCAGGGCCGTGCTGCCGATGCGCGAGATCATGACCGGCCTGAGCAGGGTCGACGGGCTGGTCGACGAGGAGCTCGACCCGTACTACGGCGACATCCGCGACCACGTCGTGCACGCGAGCGAGTGGGCGGAGTCGTTGCGCGACCACGTCATCGCGCTGCGCGAGACCCAGCTGACCATCCAGGGCAACCGGCTCAACCTGGTGATGAAGAAGGTCACCGGCTGGGCGGCGATCATCGCGGTGCCCACGGCGATCACCGGGTTCTACGGGCAGAACGTGCCCTACCCGGGGAACGGGGAGCCGTGGGGGTTCTGGGTGTCGAGCGTGGTGATCGTGGTGGTGGGGGTGTGGCTCTACGCCATGTTCAAGCGGAAGGACTGGCTCTGAGCGCCTCCGCCTTGCGCAGGTAGGCCTGGGCGATCTCGGGTTCGTCGGCGGCCTCGTAGAGCAGGCAGTAGGTCAGCATCACCTTCTCGGCCAGCGCCGGGTCCGCCGCCGCCGTGTCGAGGTGGGCGCTGACCGCCCGGATGGCCGCGCGCGCGTCGGGTGCCTCCGCGATCACGCGTTCCGCGACCGTCAGGGCGGCCTCGGGGGACAACGCGTGGTCAGTGCCCGCGGTCGGGGTGCGGGCGAGGGCGACGGTGTCCACGGCGTCGTCGAAGCGGCGTTGCGGGGTGGACAGGCGGGCGTCGGCCATGCGGTCGGCGATGTGCCGGTACAGGTCGTCGACGGTGACGTACCCGCCGGTAGCCGGGTGCCCCGCGGCGAGGCACTCGGCGGCGTACCGGGTGAACGGGCTCGGCTCCCCCGGCTGCTCGGCGTCGCGGGTGAGCTGCACCGACAGGCTGCTCGCCAGCACGAACACCCCGCGTCCGCCCAGGTGGCGGGGCAGGTCGGGGGCGGACTTGAAGCCGCCGGAGTGGCAGCAGTCGAGCAGGACCACCTTCGCCCTGGCCCGGGACGCGGCCATCATCTCCACGACGGCCCTGGCCGCGACCCCGGTGGACATGATCCGGTCGGCGCGGGTGTCGCGGGCGGCCAGGTGGAGGTTGCCGTGGGCGTCGAGCTTGCCGTGGCCGCTGTAGTAGAGGAGCAGTTGGTCGTCGCGGGCGGCGCCGTCGAAGAACTCGTCCAGGGCGACCAGGACACCGCGCTGGTCGGCGTCGGCGACCACCCGCACGTCGGCGGGCAGGTGCAGGCCCGTGCGGGGGTCGGTCAGCGCCGACCGCATCAGTTCGGCGTCCCGCGCGGGTCCGAGCAGCGGCGCGAGCCCACCCGGGTCGTCCGGGAACGCCCCGTTGGTCACCAGCAACGCCCGGTAGGTCCGCTCGGCCACCGCCACCCCCTCGTGATCCCCCAATGATGGTCTCCCGCGATCACGGGTTGCCCGGGAGGGGCTTCTCATATGGTGGACGGGTCCGGAACCTGCCGATCGACCGCGGGTGGCGCCGGGGCCGCGACGGGTTGGGCACGAGGCGCGTAGGCGGCGCAACCGGCGGAAACAGCTGCGCCGCAACGGTCCCCGGGGTCGCGCGGCTCGCACGGGCACGCCGCGGTGTGCGGGGCCGGGACCCACCGAACGGGTGGCTCGCGCGCCGGGACGTGCGGTCCTGGCGTGCCCGGTCCGGTAGTGTTGAGCACCGAGGCCGAGAGGCGCTGCAACGGGCCAGGGGGTGTCCCAGCCCGCCACGCTCGGCTCCGGCTCCCCCGGTTCGGGAGCCAACCAGCAACAAGGGCGCCTCCGGATACCGGAGGTGTGCGCGTGACCGATCAGGCTCGGATCCAGCGGCTGCGGGAACTGCTCAGCCGACGCGTCGCGGTGCTCGACGGCGCGTGGGGGACCATGCTGCAGGGCGCCTCGCTCACCGACGCGGACTACCAGGGCGACCGGTTCACCGACCACCCGCGCGATGTCGCCGGTGACCCGGACCTGCTCAACCTGACCCGGCCGGACCTCATCCTCGACGTGCACCGGCAGTACCTGGCCGCGGGCGCGGACATCACCACCACCAACACCTTCACCGCCACCACGATCGCCCAGGCCGACTACGGCCTGGAGGACTACGCGGCGGAGATGAACCTGCGCGGCGCGCAGCTGGCCCGCCAGGCCGCCGACGAGTTCGACGGCGACCGGTTCGTGGCCGGCTCGGTCGGCCCGCTGAACGTGACCCTGTCGCTGTCGCCCAGGGTCGACGAACCGGCGTACCGCAAGGTGACCTTCGACCAGGTCAAGGCCACCTACGCCAACCAGATCGGCGCGCTGGTCGAGGGCGGGGTCGACCTGCTGCTGATCGAGACGATCTTCGACACGCTCAACTGCAAGGCCGCCATCGCCGCGGCCCGCGAGGTGGCGCCGGAGCTGCCGCTGTGGATCTCGGTGACCATCGTCGACCTGTCCGGGCGCACCCTGTCCGGGCAGACGGTGGAGGCGTTCTGGCGCTCCATCGAGCACGCCGAGCCGATGGTCGTCGGGGTGAACTGCGCGCTGGGCGCCGAGCAGATGCGCCCGCACGTGGCGGAGCTGTCGCGGCTGGCGGGCACCTACACCGCCAGCCACCCGAACGCGGGCCTGCCCAACTCCTTCGGCGGCTACGACGAGACCCCGGAGCAGACCAGCGGGCTGCTCGCCGGGTTCGTCGCCGACGGCATGGTCAACATCGTCGGCGGCTGCTGCGGCACCACGCCCGCGCACATCGCCAAGATCGCCGAGGCGGTCAAGGGCCTGGCGCCGCGGGTGGTGCCGGAGGTCGAGAAGGCGAGCCGCTACAGCGGGTTGGAGCCGTTCGCGATCGGCGCCGACACCGGGTTTGTGATGATCGGCGAGCGCACCAACGTCACCGGCTCGGCGAAGTTCCGCAGGCTCATCGAGGGCGACAACCACCAGGCCGCGGTGGACGTGGCGCTTGAGCAGGTGCGCGGCGGGGCGAACCTGCTCGACGTGAACATGGACGCCGACCTGCTCGACAGCGTCGAGGCGATGACCACCTTCCTCAACCTGATCGCCACCGAGCCCGAGGTGGCCAGGATCCCGGTGATGGTCGACAGCTCGCGGTGGAGCGTGCTGGAGGCCGGGCTCAAGTGCGTGCAGGGCAAGGGGGTGGTCAACTCGATCAGCCTCAAGGAGGGCGAGGAGACCTTCCTGGAGCAGGCGCGCAAGATCCGCGACTACGGCGCCGGGGTGGTGGTGATGGCCTTCGACGAGAAGGGCCAGGCCGACACCACCGAGCGCAAGGTCAGCATCTGCGGCCGCGCCTACGACCTGCTCACCCAGGAGCTGGGCTTTCCGGCCGAGGACATCGTCTTCGACCCGAACGTGCTGGCGGTGGCGACCGGCATCACCGAGCACAACGGCTACGCCAAGGCGTTCATCGACGCGCTGCCGCTGATCAAGCAGCGCTGCCCGGGCGCGCGGACCTCCGGTGGCATCTCGAACCTGTCGTTCTCCTTCCGCGGCAACGACACCGTGCGCGAGGCCATGCACTCGGCGTTCCTGCTGCACGCGGTGCGCGCCGGGCTGGACATGGGCATCGTCAACGCCGGTCAGCTGGTGGTCTACGAGGACATCCCGAAGGACCTGCTGGAACTGGTCGAGGACGTGCTGTTCGACCGCCGCGAGGACGCCACCGACCGGCTGGTGGAGTTCGCCGAGACGGTCAAGGGCTCCAAGACCAAGCGCGTGGTGGACCTGGCCTGGCGCGAGGCGCCGGTGGCCAAGCGGCTCTCGCACGCGCTGGTGCACGGGATCGTCGACTTCATCGAGGCCGACACCGAGGAGGCGCGCGCGCAGATGGCGCGGCCGCTGGAGGTGATCGAGGGCCCGCTGATGGACGGCATGAAGATCGTCGGCGACCTGTTCGGCTCGGGCAAGATGTTCCTGCCGCAGGTGGTCAAGAGCGCGCGGGTGATGAAGCGCTCGGTGGCCTACCTGGAGCCGTACATGGAGGCGGAGAAGGAGAAGGCCCGGCTGGAGGGCCGCATCGACACCAGCCGCGGCCAGGGCAAGGTCGTGCTCGCCACGGTCAAGGGCGACGTGCACGACATCGGCAAGAACATCGTCGGCGTGGTGCTGGGCTGCAACAACTACGAGGTGATCGACCTGGGGGTGATGGTGCCCGCGTCGGTCATCCTGGACACCGCGGTCGCCGAGGGCGCCGACGTGGTCGGGCTCTCCGGGCTGATCACCCCGTCGCTCGACGAGATGGTGACGGTCGCGGGCGAGATGCAGCGGCGCGGGCTGAAGCTGCCGGTGCTCATCGGCGGCGCCACCACCTCCCGCCAGCACACGGCGGTGCGGATCGCGCCCGCCTACGACGGCAGCACGGTGCACGTGCTCGACGCGTCCCGCGTGGTCGGGGTGGTCGCCGACCTGATGGACACCTCGCGCGCGGACGTGCTCGACAGCAACAACCGTGCCGAGCAGGCGACGCTGCGCGAGCAGCACGAGAACCGGCACGCCAAGCCGCTGCTGGAGATCGGCGCGGCCCGGTTGAACCGGGAGCAGGTCGACTTCTCGGACCTGCCGACGCCGTCGTTCACCGGCGTGCGGGAGGTCAGCCCGACGCTGGCCGAGCTGCGGGCGATGGTCGACTGGCAGTTCCTGTTCCTGGCCTGGGAGCTCAAGGGCAAGTACCCGGCGATCCTGGACCAGCCGGTGGCCCGCGAGCTGTTCGACGACGCGCAGGCGATGCTCGACGAGATCGGCCACCGGTTCGTGTTCAAGGGCGTGTACGGCTTCTGGCCCGCCCACAGCGAGGGCGACGACCTGGTGGTGGCCGACAAGACGTTCCCGATGCTGCGCCAGCAGACGCAGAAGCCGGAGAACCGCGCGAACCGCTGCCTGTCCGACTACGTGGCCCCGGCCGACGACTACCTGGGCGGCTTCGCGGTGTCGGTGCACGGCGCGCAAGAGTTGGCCCACGAGTACGAGGCCGACAACGACGACTACAAGGCCATCATGGTCAAGGCCCTCGCCGACCGCCTCGCCGAGTCCTTCGCCGAGTGGATCCACCTGCTGGCCCGCCGCGAGTGGTTCGAACCCGACGCGGAGCCCCTGCTGGAGGACCTGCACGCCGAGCGCTTCCGCGGCATCCGCCCGGCGCTCGGCTACCCGGCCAGCCCGGACCACACGCTCAAGAAGCCGCTGTTCGACCTGCTGGGAGCCGAGGAACTGGGCATCGGCCTCACCGAGTCCTTCGCCATGACCCCCGCGGCCGCGGTCAGCGGCCTGATCTTCGCCCACCCCGACTCGCGGTACTTCACGGTCGGCCGCATCGGCAAGGACCAGGTCGCCGACTACGCCAAGCGCACCGGCACCGCGTTGTCCGAAGTGGAGCGCTGGCTGCGCCCCAACCTGGCCTACGAACCCAAGTAACCCACGCCGACGCGAACTGGCGCTGGACGCCCACCCCCAGGTGGCGCCAGCGCCAGTCCCATATCCGTCCCCCGACAGCCACCCTCCGAGCAGCTACCCTCCGAGCAGCCATCCCCCGAGCAGCCCCCCAGACGCTAGCGACCCCCACCGACAGAAACCCGGTCCATTGCCGTCGCCGGGCGCCAACCAGCCGAACTCCCGGGGCTAGGACGCGGCCGCGCGGGTCAAGCGGCTGGGGTGAGGGCCTTGTCCAACTCCTCCAGCAGCCGGGACTTGGAGCGGGCGCCCACCCAGGTGGCCACGGGCTTGCCGTCCACGAAGAGGATCAAGGTGGGCAGCGACATCACCTGGTAGTCGCGAGCCACGCCCGGGTTCTCGTCGGAGTTGAGCTTGACCACGGTGATGGGGCGTTCCTCCGCGACCTGCTCCAGGACGGGGACGATCATGTGGCAGGGCGGGCACCACTGGGCCCAGAAGTCGACCAGGACCGGGCCGTCGGCGGTGAGGACGGTGTCGGCGAAGGTGGTCTCGGTGGCGGTGATCACGGGGTCTCCTGGACGGTGCAGGTGGGGTGGGGTTCGCGGGCCAGGGCGGCGGCGAGTTTGCGGGTGAGGTCGGTGCGCAGGTCGGTGAGCTGCGCCAGGCAGGCCTCGACCTCGGCGAGTTTGCGGCGGTAGACGGCCACCGAGTCGGCGCAGGCGTCGCCGTCCGGGTTGCCCGCGCGCAGGCAGGCGACGAAGGGGCGGGTGTCGGCGAGGCTGAAGCCCGCGGCCTGCAGGGCGCGGATCTCGGTGACGAGGCGGAGGTCGTGCTCGTCGTACGAGCGGTAGCCGTTCGGGGAGCGTTGCGCGGCGAGCAGGCCCTGGGCCTCGTAGAACCGCAGGGTGCGCGTCGTGGTGCCGGTCCGCCGGGCTAGTTCACCGATCCGCATAGGACTGACGGTAAACCTTGCCGTGCGCGTTAACGCAAGCGTTGCTTAGCAGCGTTGACAGCCTTGGCGACCGCAGCGATGTCGTCGGAGTTGGCCTTGAAGTGGTCGCGCTTGGCGATCGCCTCACGGACGTAGGCGCCGACCTGGGCGGCGTCGATCTCCGTGCCGATCGGGATGTCCCAGGTCATCAGGGTGGAGGTGCCCGCGCGGAGCACGCCGAGCGGGTCGTCGAGCAGCACGCCCCACAGGAACCGCAGGCAGGCGCCCTTGCGGGTGATGTTGATCCCGGCCACCCAGTGCTTCCAGCCGCCGTCGACGGTGTACATCAGCAGGCCGTACTTGACCGCCACCTCCAGGTCCGGCCCTGCGGCGGTCACCGCCTCGTGCAGCGCCAGCACCGCGGCGGCCTCCGCCGGGGTGTGCCGGTCCGCGTACTCCTGCGCCACGATCATGCGCACACGGTAGCTGACCTGCGCCGTTGACACCCCATGCGAACATATGTTCGTGTCGAACGACGGCCCCATCCTGCACGCCGACCTGGACGCGTTCTACGCCTCGGTCGAGCAGCGCGACGACCCGGCGCTGCGCGGGCGGCCGGTGATCGTCGGCACGGGTGTGGTGCTGGCGGCCAGCTACGAGGCCAAGGCCAGGGGCGTGCGGACGGCGATGGGCGGGCGGCAGGCCAGGCTGCTGTGCCCGGACGCGGTGGTGGTCCAGCCCAGGATGGCGGCGTACTCGGCGGCGTCGAAGGCGGTGTTCGAGGTCTTCCGGGACACGACGCCGCTGGTGGAGGGGATCTCCATCGACGAGGCGTTCCTCGACGTCGGCGGGCTGCGCAAGATCGCGGGGCCACCCCGGCAGATCGCCACGACGCTGCGCGCGGAGGTCGCGCGGCGGGTCGGTCTACCGATCACGGTTGGCGTTGCCCGCACGAAGTTCCTCGCCAAGGTCGCCAGCGGGGTGGCGAAACCGGACGGCCTGCTGGTCGTACCGCACGACGCCGAGCTGGCCTTCCTGCACCCGCTCCCGGTCGAGCGCCTCTGGGGTGTCGGCGTGGTGACGTCGGGCAAGCTGCGCGCGCTGGGCATCACCACGGTCGGCGAGGTCGCGGCGTTCGACGTCCGCGAACTGGTGAGCATGCTGGGCGCGGGCTCCGGTCGACACCTGCACGCGCTCGCCCACAACCGCGACCCCCGCCGCGTGCGGGTCGGACAGCGCCGCCGGTCGATGGGCGCGCAGCGGGCACTGGGGTCGCGCAGGCGCGGCCTCACCGAGTTGGACGAGTTCACCGCCGGGCTCGCCGACCGCCTCGGCCGCAGGCTGCGCGCCGCGGACCGGGCCTGCCGCACGGTCACCCTGCGCCTGCGCTTCGCCGACTTCACCCGGGCGACCCGCTCGCACACGGTTCCCAAGCCCACCAACGGGACCGAGGTCATCCTCGCCGCGGCGCGCGCCCTGCTCACCACCGCGTGGCCGATGATCGCCGACCGCGGCATCACCCTGATCGGCCTGTCGCTGTCCAACTTCGACGACGACGCCATCCAACTGGAACTGCCCTTCGACGGCGGCCCCGACCGCGCCGCCCTGGACGTCACGCTGGACTCCCTGCGCGGCCGCTTCGGCTCCACCGCCGTCACCCGTGCCGCGCTGCTGCGCCACCGACCGCAGGAGGAGATGCCGGTCCTGCCCGACTGAGCGAGGTCCACAGCGGACAGCACCGAGGCCCCGGCTGGCGGGACTGCCCGCCGGGGCCTCGGTGTGGTGCGGTCGACGCGGCGCGGGACCGCCGGGGGACAGACCGCGGGGGGTGGGTCAGCCTGCGTAGACCCGGGTCTCGCTGAGCGGGGCGAGCTGCGCGCGGCCCGCGAAGAGCTGGTTGACCCGGTTGGACTCGGTGGCGTTCGGGTACGGGTTGCGGCAGGAGGTGCCCGCGCTGCCACCGGACATCAGCTGGGAGCAGACGCCGTTGTAGTTGTCCGGCAGGCCGAGGGCGTGCCCGATCTCGTGGGCCACGATGCGCAGCGCGTCGTTGCCCGCGGCCACGTCGCGGTTGTCGATGTAGATCGTCCCGCAGCCCAGGCCGCAGGGGTAGGCCCGGGAACCGCCGCCGTTGGTGGCGGAGATGCGGATGGTGGCGTTGCCGCCGCGGACCAGCCGGAGGTTGGGCACCCGGGAGTTCCAGATCTGGGCGGCCTGGTCGGCCTGGGAGCTGTACCCGGTGGCGCTGTAGTAGACGGTGCGGGCGGCGACGGTGGGCGCTGCCTGCTGGGCCGCCGGGGCGGCGGCCGCGGTGGCCGTCATCCCGGTCAGGCCGAGCACCATGGCGGCACCGGCGATGAGGACGCGCGTGTATCCACGCAGGGACATAGGGCTCTCCTAGCGTTGCGATGCAGGGAAAGGTGTTCTCGCGAACACTTCGGCTCCCCGAGTCTAGAAACAGACATCACGGTCAGATATAGGCCTGACACATCAAGCGGCGTTATTACGCCGGTCTTGTTCCCATCACCGCAGGTGGCACCGCCCGCCGAACCGCCACAAGTGCCCCAAGTGGGGATTTCCCAGATGTAACGGCAGCATTGTCCAGCGTACAAGAGAATTTCTCAGCCGAGCAGCGCGTCACCGTGTTCGAGTACCCAGTCCCCCAATGCGCGCAATGGGCCGTCCACCAGGGTCACGCCCAGTGCGCTGAGCCGGTAGGTGACCCTGGGCGGCGCCTCGGCGTGGCGGTGGCGCTCGACGAGGCCGCGGTCGAGCAGGCGGCGCAGCGACTCGGTGAGCGCCTTGTCGCTGATGCCGCCGACGTACCCGCGCAGATCGACCCGGCGCAGCGGGGCGGGGCGCAGCGCGGCCAGCAGCACCGGGTCCCACCGGTGGGCGAACAGGTCGGTGCCCGCCCGCAGACGGCAGTCCGCCACCCACTCCTCGCACATGGCCCCATTGTGCCCCGCTCGACACCTACCGTTCGGTGCGCGTCGAACTGCCTACCGTCGCGGCATGCGAATCGGAATCCTCGGCACCGGCGCGGTCGCGACCGCCCTCGGCGCCCGCTGGGCCAATCACGACCTCACCGTCGCGGGCCGCTCCCCCGCCAACACCCGCGCCCTCGCCGACCGGCTGGGCGCCACCGCGGCGACGTTGCGCGAGGCCGTCACGAACTCGGACGTCGTCCTGCTGGCCGTGCGCTGGGAGGGCGTGCCGGACGTCTTGGCGGCCGTTGGGGACGCGCTGCGCGGCAAGACGCTCATCGACCCCACGAACGCCGTCGAGCACGGAGTCGGTGTCCTGCTGCCTGGTACCTCGGCGGCCGAGTTCATCGCCGACCGGAGCGGGGCCCGCGTGGTCAAGGCGTTCCACCTGTTCCCCGCCGCGCAGTGGGCCGACGCGACAGGCACCACGGTCCCGCTCTGCGGCGACGACCAGGACGCGCTCGACACCGTCGCCGAGCTGGTCCGCGACACCGGTGCCACGCCCGCGGTCCTCGGGCCGCTGAGCCGCGCCAGGCAGGTGGAGGAGGTGGCCGGGTTCGTCATCGGTCTCGCCTTCGCGGGCGTGAACCCGAACTCGGCGGTTCCCAGCACGTAGCAGGACGAGAAAGACCGGCCCCGGGGCAGGGTTCCCAGGGCCGGTCCGAGTGGACCGCGGGGCGACCGCCGGGCCGGGTACACCGGCGATCGTCCCGCGTTGCTCTCACACCGGGTCCGCCTGCACGGCGGACCCGGTCACCTCAGGTGGATCAGCAGGGACCGAGGTCCTGCCACACACCCCACTGACCGCTCAGGTCCGGGCGGTCGCCCTGGGTCCACCACTTGTTCTTGTACTGCCGACCGTTGTAGGACACGGTCGTCCCGCCCGCCGCGTAGACCTTCGCCGCGTCCCAGGCAGCCGCGGTGCACGCGGGCGGCTTGGTCGTGGTGGTGGTCGTCGTGGTCGTCGACGTCGTGGTCGTGGTCGTGGTCGACGTCGGCGGCGTGGTGGTCGTGCTGGTGGTGGTCGTCGACGACGGCGGGGTCGTGGTCGTCGACGTCGGCGGGGTGCCGCCCGTGCCGCGCAGGTACTCCTGGGCCGCGGTGTAGGACTTGCCGCCGAAGGTGATGGTGATGTTCGACGGGGTCGCCACCGGCAGGTAGTAGGACAGCTGCACCTCGGCGCTGGCGCCCGGCGCCAGGCTCTGCCAGGACGGCAGCTTCAGCGAGAAGCGGTGCAGGTCGCCCTTGAGCCCACCGATGTTGTTGCCGGTGTGGCCGGTGGAGACCACCGACAGGCTCCAGCCGGACTGCTGCCCGATGGTCGGCGGGGCCGAGGTCCCGTAGTCGAACTGGATCTCGGTGCCGCCGGGCAGGGTCGTGGTCGAGGAGTTGGTGACCTTCGCCTTGGGCGTGATCGGGTAGTTCGCGTCGCCGACCGGGAAGCCGCCGAGGGTGAACTTCACGTCCAGCACGTCGCTGGGCATGGCGATCTTGGCCTTGGTGTTGCCGTAGGGCGAGGCGGTCTTGAACTTGTCGTAGAGCAGCGTGGTCAGCGTGTTGCCCATGAACCACTCGCCCTTGGTCTGGTCGTAGGCGTAGTCGCCGGCCAGCTCCCAGATCATGATGCCGCCCAGGCCGCGGTCGACGACGTACTGCGCCTTGGTGCCGAGCGACTGCTCGTCCTCAGTGGACAGGAAGACCTTCTTCTGCGCGTTCCACAGCCACGGCGCGACCAGGGTCGAGTCGTAGTTGCGGGCGTAGGTGCCGGTCAGCCGGTCCTCGGGCTTGTTGGTCGGGTCGAGGCCGTAGGCGGGGCCGTAGCTGCCGACCTTGCCCTCGGCGAGGTTCTTGGTGTGCCACAGCGGGTTGGAGCCCGCCGGGACCTCACTGCCCTTGGTGTCCTCGTCGTGCCACAGGTTGTCGATGCCGACCGCGCCGTTGCCGCACGAGGTCTTGGAGCCGACCGTGCCACCGGTGCCCGGCGGGCACTTGGTCTGGTCCGGTAGTGGCGCCGAACCCCACAGCCCGTTGGTGCCGCCGGTGACGTTCTGCCAACCCCGGGTGTAGTACGGGACTCCGAGGTTGATCCGCCCCGCGCCCATGGCACCGCGGAAGTAGTGGTAGGACCAGTCGCTGTTCAGGTAACCGAGCCCCGCGTACTGCGAGGTCGTGTAGTACTGCCAGAACTGGAGCTCCGCGTCCTTGCCGTCGTCGTAGAGCGCGGCGTTCGGGCCGACGAAGTTGTTCCACGCCCCGTGCAGGTCGTAGGTCATCATGTTGAGGTAGTCCAGGTACTGGGTGACCTGGTAGGTGTCCATGCCGCGCAGCATGTAGCCGGAGGACGGCGCGGCGACCGAGAGCGTGTAGTACTTGTTGTCGGCGACGGCGGCCGCGTCGAGCTTCTCGCGCAGCGTCTTCATCAGCGTCACGTACCCGGCCATCAGCTTGGCGCGGCGCGGGTTGGAGACGGTGAAGTCGTCGGGGTTGCCCGAGTTCGACATCGAGGTGGCGTACTCGTAGTCGATGTCCACGCCGTTGAAGCCGTACTTGCGGATGAAGTCCACCGCCGAGTCGGCGAAGGTGTTGATCTTCGCCGCGGAGTCGGTCATGGCGTAGAAGCCGCCGTCGGCGACGCGCTTGCCGTCGGCGCCGATGTAGCCGCCGGTCTCCGCCCAGCCGCCGACCGAGATCAGCGTCTTCACGTTGGGGTACTGCTTCTTGTACTTGTTCAGCAGGTTGAAGTGCCCCTTGTAGGGCAGCGACGGGTCCATCTCGGCACCGGCGACACCCGGCCAGGTCATGCCGGTCGCCGGGTTGTCGGCCGAGTCGGGGCCGACCGAGACCTTGCCCGCGCCGTCGATGTGCGCGAACGCGTAGTTGATGTGGGTGATCTTGCTCCACGGGATGTTGCTGGCCAGGTACGCGGGCTGGCCGTTCTTGCCGGTGCGCCAACTGGTGAAGTACCCGATCACGCGGCGCGGGTGGTCGGCACCCATCTTCTCGCGGCCGTCGGTGTCGTAGGCGAGACAGTAGGGCACCGCGAGGTTCGCCGTCGTGGCCAACCCGTCCGGGCGGCAGTCGGAGTTGTCGGCCGCGGCGGCGGTGTTGCTTGGCGCCGCCGAGACCGCGAGGGTGATACCGGAGAGCAGAGCCAGCAAGAGGAGCAAGGGGAGGCTCTTTCTGACCACGCTTCACCTCCTGGGGACACGAGCAGGGATGCAGGGATGTGCATGAGCGTAAGTGGTCTAAACCACATAACTCAACCGGTCTAGACCAATTATTTCCTTCCCAGTTCCCATGTCCGTCACCCACCGGACATCGGATGATCGCGTGAATCAGCACCTCCCGCGCGCGTCTTATGGTCCTACATGGACGGTCAACCGGCCTCCGCCGACCGCCGAGTTGATCCCATTTTCCCAGTACAGGGCATAGGTGGCCGCTATGCATAGTTGAGATGTGCGCCTGTCGTCGGCCATAGGGCAACCTCGGAGAGATCCGATCGCGCGCTGTGCACCGCGGCGCGCGAACCACCGGCGACGCCCGGCCCCACCCTGCCGACGGGGACCGGCGTCGCGACGCGAGGAGGTGCGCAGGGTGTCCCTCACCCGACGTTCCGCTCTGGCCATGACGGTTGCCGCAGGCGCGGCCGCCGCCGTGCTCGCCGGTGCCTTCCCCGGGGCGTCCGCAGCCCCGACCCCCACCGCGCCCACGGCGCAGCAGAGCGCGAGCTACGTCTACCGGGTCACCGGCGGCGTGGCGCGCGCGGAAGCGTTGCTGCGCGAGGGCTTCGACGTGCTCGAGGAGCGCCAAGGCGGCGACCTGTTCGTCATGGGCTCCGCCGAGGTGGGTGCCCGGCTGCGCGCAGGCGGTCACCGCGCGTCCGTCGAGCAGGTGCTGCCGCCGGTGGCCTGGGCGCCGCCCGCGCGCAGCGGCCAGGCGGCCGTGCTGGACGCGGCGGCGGCCGAGGAGACCTACGCGGGCGGGTACCGCACGGTCAACGCGCAGTACGCGCACCTCGACCAGGTGGCGCGCGACCACGCGGCGCTGGCCACCGTCGTCGACTACGGCGACTCGTGGCGCAAGAGCCGCGGCTCCGGCGGGTACGACCTCAAGGCCATCTGCATCACCAAGAAGAACGCGGGCGACTGCGCGCTGAGCACCGCCGCGCCCAAGCCCCGGCTGTTCGTCATGGGCCAGTTGCACGCCCGCGAGATCACCACCGGTGACGTCGCCTACCGCTGGATCGACCACCTGACCGACGGCTACGGCTCCGACAGCCAGGTCACCACCCTGCTCGACACCACCGAGGTGTGGGTCGTGCCGATCGCCAACCCCGACGGCGTCGACATCGTCCAGCGCGGTGGCTCGTACCCGTACCTGCAGCGCAAGAACGCCAACAACGGCAACGGTCCCAGCTGCGGCACCACCGGCGGGTCCAGCCAGGTCGGCATCGACCTCAACCGCAACACCAGCTCCGGCTACGGCACCGGCAGCAGCACCTCCCCGTGCTCGGAGACCTACCGCGGCCCGAGCGCCAACTCCGAGGTCGAGACCAAGGCGTTGCAGTCGCTGTGGCGTTCGCTCTACCGCGACCGGCGGGGCACCGGCACCGGCGCGGCCGCGCCCGCCGACACCACCGGCATGGTCATCAGCATGCACAGCTACTCGAACATGGTGCTGTTCCCGTGGGGCTTCAACTCCGCGGTGAAGTCCGGCAACGACAGCAGCCTGCGCGCCATCGCCAGGCAGATGGCGTCGCTGGCCGGTGGCTGGCGCTACGGGCAGCCCGGCGAGATCCTCTACAACGCCGGTGGCGCGACCGACGACTGGGTCTACGACGACCTGGGCGTGTCGAGCTTCGTGTGGGAGATCGGCAACCCGAGCGGCAACTGCTCCGGGTTCACCCCGGCCTACTCCTGCCAGACGAGCCTGTACTGGCCGAAGGTCAAGGGCATGCTGCTCTACGCGGCGAGCAAGACGGCGCGGCCGTACGCGGGCTGAGCCACACCGGGGGCGCGCGGTCGAGACAGGGGCGGCGGCTCCCCCACCCCCGCGCGGGCGATGCCTGCGTTCACGCGGGGGTCCCGGCGAGGGCCGGGCGCACCCTCACGCGCCCGGCCCTCGCGATATTTTTCCCGGGTTTCTTCCCAGACCGGCTGCCGCTGACCCGCTCGGACGCTCTATGGTGTACCCGTTCCCCCGGGAGGGCGCCCGAACGGTCGGGAACGCGTTCGCGGGTCCGTGCCCTCGCTGAGACCCGAGCGCCGGGTCTGGTCGCGTCATGCAGGGGCGCGACCAGACCCCGAAAAACTCCCCCACGCGGTCGATGGAAGCGCTCCCGACCCCGTGACCCGGGTGGACCGGTCCACTTGACGGCGGAAGTCCACCCGCGGGCCCCCCGGTGTCCACCTGCCGGTCGATTTCCTCCAGGTGTAGAACAACCGCTAACCTGTCCGACGTGGACGCCCCGCTGACCGCAGCCGCCCTGGACCTGGGCGGCGCCACCGACGCGGTGGGCGTCGTGGCCGCGGTGCTGGCCGGCATGGTCGCCGGGCTGTTCTTCACCTTCTCCGTCGTGGTCATGCCCGCGCTGGCCCCGCTGCCCGCCGCGGTCGGCGTCGCCACCATGCGGTCGATCAACCGGGTGATCATCACGCCGCTGTTCCTCGTGCTGTTGCTGGGCACCGGCGTGCTCGGGGTGCTGCTGGCGATCACCGGGCCGTGGCCCAGAGTGCTCGGCGCCGCGCTGTACCTGCTCGGGGTGTTCGTGGTGACCGGGGTCCGCAACGTGCCGTGGAACACCGAGCTGGACGCGCTGGAGCCGGGCACCGCCGAGGCAGCCGAGTACTGGCCCGGCTACCTGCGGCGGTGGACGGCGTGGAACCACGTCCGAACGGTCGCCTCGACAGGGGCGGCCGTGGCGTTCGTGGTCGGGTGACCCACGCTCGGGTGCGGTTCGGCGCACTGAACTATCGCGCCGGGCGGTGATCACCGCCAAGCCGCCGGGGGAACCAGTCGGTTCGTCCGCGGCCGGGGTCGGACCGCTTCCCTTGTCGTGGGCATCGAGGCGCCCGCACGCGCCAATAAGCCGCAAAAGCCAGAAGGGCCGCTAGCGCCGAATCAGTCGCACTCGACCAGCGGGACCATCGGAACCGGGATCGGCGCGGGAGTCGCGCGGGAGTCGCGCGCGCGGCGGCAGAACTCCTCGACCAGGTAGTCGTTGGCGTCGTGGTCATTGGCGTCGGCGTTGGAGAGGAAGAAGCGCAACAGGGCCTCGGCGGCATCGGCCCGGTCGACGATGACCGGGTCGTTGATGGACCTCGGGTAACCGGTCGGTTCGAAACAACCGGCCGCGTCCTCGTAGGCATTCTCGCGCATATCCCCCACCCCCTCGAGGTACCGCCCAGTGGCGGTCACACGGTAAGAATGCCACCCGAACGCCACGGGGTGATCACGATCGGGTGAATTGGCTCGATCTTTTTCGAGACCGCCGGTCGGGATACCGCCACCCTACCGCCATAACACGGCCGAACGGGGCATCACTCGGCAAAAGAATAAATTCAAGTCTGCAACTTGCAAGCTCATTTTTGCCGTGCAGGCCCATAACACGCAGCCATTACATGGACGATATATTAGCGTGGGTAAACAATCCGGTGTGGAACGTCGGATCCGACCATTGCGTCCACCCCCTGGATCGGGGTCGGATCCGCGCGGGCGGATCGCTAAGGAAGTTGTCGACTCTACCCATGACCCAGGTCACACCGCCAGTACCCGGTGGTAGCTTTCAGCATGAGCCCGACTGGAGTGACCGATCCGCGCTGGTGGCGGCACGCGGTGATCTACCAGGTGTACGTCCGCAGCTTCGCCGACGGCGACGGCGACGGGATCGGCGACCTGCCCGGCATCCGCTCCCGGCTGGACCACCTGGCCCGGCTGGGGGTCGACGCGCTGTGGATCACCCCGTTCTACCCCTCCCCCATGGCCGACGGCGGCTACGACGTCGCCGACTACCGCGACGTCGACCCGACGTTCGGCACCCTCGACGACGCGCGCGGCCTGGTGGCCGACGCGCACGCGCTGGGGTTGCGGGTGATCGTCGACATCGTGCCCAACCACACCTCGGCGGCGCACCCGTGGTTCCAGCAGGCACTGACGGCCGCGCCGGGGTCCCCGGAGCGCGGCAGGTACCTGTTCCGGCCCGGGCGCGGCGACGGCCCGCCCAACGACTGGGAGTCGGTGTTCGGCGGCCCGGCGTGGACCAGGGTCGAGGACGGCGAGTGGTACCTGCACCTGTTCGACTCCAGCCAACCCGATGTGGACTGGTCCACTCCCGAGGTGCGGACCGAGTACCTGGCCGTGCTGCGGTTCTGGCTCGACCTCGGCGTCGACGGGTTCCGGATCGACGTGGCGCACGGCCTGGTCAAGGCCGAGGGCCTGCCGGACGCCGGTGACAGCGACCAGCACGGCGTCGCCGACACCCAGCGGCTGCCGTACTTCGACCAGGAGGGCGTCCACGAGATCTACCGCTCGTGGCGCGCGGTGCTCGACTCGTACTCCCCGCCGCGGGTGGCGGTGGCCGAGGCCTGGACCCGCGACGCGGCCCGCACCGCCCGGTACGTCCGCCCGGACGAACTGCACCAGGCGTTCAACTTCCACTACCTGCGAGCCGACTGGTCGGCCGCAGGCCTGCGCGCGGTCATCGTCGACACCCTCGCCGCGACCTCCCCGGTCGGCGCCCCCGCCACCTGGGTCCTGTCCAACCACGATGTCCAACGCCACGTGACCCGCTACGGCGACGGCCCCCTCGGCCTGCGCCGGGCCCGTGCCGCGCTGCTGCTGACGCTGGCGCTGCCGGGGTCGGTTTACCTGTACCAGGGCGAGGAGTTGGGACTGCCCGAGGTGCTCGACCTGCCGGAGTCGGCGCTGCAAGACCCGATCTGGCGGCGCTCGGGCTTCACGGAACGCGGTCGGGACGGGTGCCGGGTGCCGATCCCGTGGACCCGGGAGGGTTCCGCGCTCGGCTTCGGGCCTACGGGGAGCCGTCCTTGGCTGCCGCAGCCGGAAGGGTGGTCCGACCTCTCGGTGCAGGCGCAGACGGGTGATCCCGCGTCGCTGCTTGAGCTGTACCGCACGGCTTTGCGCTTGCGGCGGGACGTCACACCGGAGGCGGACCTGGAGTGGCTGGAGTCGGGACCGGAACTGCTGGTGTTCCGGCACGGCAACCTGGGCTGCGCGGTGAACTTCGGCGCCACCGCGCAGGTGACTGTCTCCGGACCGCTGCTGCTCACGTCCGAACAGTGCGAAGTGGACGGTGTGAAGTTGCTACTACCACAGGACACCGCCGCCTGGTGGTCAATTCCCTAGTGGACTCGCGGTGCCGAGCAACCCTCGGCACCGCGAGCCGTTGGTGCCTAGGCGCCCGCGAGAGCGCGGAGCCTGCGCAGGACCTCGTCAGCACCGAGGGCCTGGCTGATGGCGTGCAGGTCCGGGCTGCGAGTCGACCCGGTCAGGGCGACGCGGACCAGCTGCGAGGCCTCGCGGATGGAGCCCGGGTAGGCGTCCGGGTTCTTCTTGAAGTCCTTGGGGCTGGGGGCGAAGCCGTGCTTGGTGGCGAGGTCGCGGACCTGGTTGAACCACTCGGGCTGGTCGTCGGCGTGGTGGTAGCCGTCGGCCAGGTCGGTGGCGAAGGCGCGGACGACGTCGGGTGCGACACCGAGGGGGGTGACGCGGTCGTCGGTGGGGCCGGTGAGGGGGGTGAAGACGGTGGGGAAGAAGAAGCCGTAGGCGGCGCGGAAGTCCGACCACTTGCGGAGGTCCTTGCGCGGGTTGTCCACGCCCTCGCGCTCCACCGCGATCGCCCGCAGCGCTAGCTCACGCGCGTCGTCGAGCACCGTGACGAGGTCCTTGTCGTACTGCTGCGCCCACGTGCGGACGGCGTCGAGGACCTGCTCGCTGGTCAGGGTCGCGATGTGGTCGGCGCTGATGTCCTCCAGCTTGACCAGGTCGACCAGCGGACCGGCGACGCCGCACTGGTCGAGGCTGATCGGGGTGGCCAGCGCCTCCTCCAGCGGGACCTCGGCGAGGCGGCCGTTGGCCAGGCCGCGCAGGTAGTACAGGATGGCGCGCGCCGGGTAGCCCGCCTCGATGTAGAAGTCGACGCCCGCCTCGGGGTCCTTGCGCTTGGACAGCTTGCGCTTGCCGCCGGGGATCTGCTTCATCAGCGGCGCGATGTGCGCGTAGGTGATCGGCTCGAAGTCCAGCGCGGCGAACAGCTGCTGGTGCAGCGGCACCGACGAGATCCACTCCTCGCCGCGCACGACCAGGTTCACCCGCATCAGGTGGTCGTCGACGGCGTGCGCGAAGTGGTAGGTGGGCAGCCGGGGCGAGGTGTCGGAGGACTTGAGGATCACCGCGTCGTTGCGGTTGGCCTCGGCCTCCAGGTCGCCGCGGATGGCGTCGGTGAACCGGACCCTGGGCGCGCCGTCGTCGGGCACCCGGAAGCGGACCACGTACGGCACGCCCTCGGCGAGCTTCGCGGCCACGGCCTCGGGGGTGGCGTCGCGCCAGATGGCCCACTTGCCGTAGTAGCCGGTGGGCAGCTTGGTGGCCTGCTGCTTGGCGGAGATGTCGGCGAGCTCGTCCTTGGTGGCGAAGCACAGGTACGCCTTGCCCGCGCGCAGCAGCTCCCGCACGTAGGTGAGGTAGACCTGCTCCCGCTGGGACTGGTGGTACGGACCGTAGGCGCCATCGGCGTCGGACTCGTCCGGGTGCAGGTCGAAGTAGTCGAACGCCCGGGTGAACTGGTCCAGCGCGCCCTCGACCTCGCGCGACTGGTCGGTGTCCTCCACCCGGACGAAGTACACGCCACCCGAGTGGGTGGACACATCCTTGTCGATGGTGGACACGTAGACGCCGCCGATGTGCACGAACCCGGTGGGCGACGGACCGAACCGGGTGACCCTGGCGCCCTCGGGCAGCTGCCTGGCCGGGTACCGCCGCTCCCAGTGCTCCGGCTCGGGCAGGTCGGCGGGGAACAAGGCGTCGATGGCCGCGCGCTCGGACATGGGTGGGTCAGTCTCGCTTCCGGGTATCAGCTCGTGGAGACCCCAGACTAGCCGCTGCGCCCCCGGCGGGTTCAGCCCGCGGCGGTGTCCCAGCTCGCGTGCTCGGCGATCCGGTCCCGCAGCGGTTTGCGCTCCAGCGCCGCCTCCAGCTCGGTCAGCAGCGCGCCGAGCGGGTACGGCAACTCGGCCTCCAGGGTCGCCGCGGCCGCCGCCGTGGCCTGCCACTCGGCGTCGAGGAAGGGCAGCAGCTCCTCGGCCCTGGGGGTGAGCCGCACGATCCGCTGCCTGGCGTCCGCACCGGGCTCCATGGTGACCAACCCATCCCGCCTGAGCTGGGCGACGGTCTGGCTGGCCGCGGAGTGCGTGACCCCGACAGCGGTGGCCAACCCCCGGATCGACCGCGGCCCCTCGGCGGCCAGCAGGCGCACATAGGCGCTGAACCGCGGCCGGTACCACCCCAACCCCGCATCGGTGTACACCCGCGCGATGTCGGCCTCCATCAGCTCCAGCACATGCCGCAACCTGGTCCCGATGGCCTGGGGATCACTCACGCGGCGCAGCCTACTTCCCCCGGGAGGCAGGGACGCGGGCTACTTGACGCCGCCCGCGGTGAGGCCCGCGACTATGCGGCGTTGGAAGAGGAGGACGAGGACGACCAGGGGGATGGTGACGATGACGCCCGCGGCCATCTGGGTGCCGAAGGGGGAGTCGAAGGAGGTGGTGCCGGTGAACTGGCTGGTGATGACCGGGGCGGTCTTGAGCTCGGTGCGGTTGACCACCGACAGGGCGATGATGAACTCGTTCCACGCCGCGATGAAGGTGATGATCGCGGTGGTGAACACGCCCGGCGCGGCCAGCGGGAGGATGACCCTGCGGAAGGCGCCTGCCGGGGTGCAGCCGTCGATCTGGGCGGCCTCCTCGAGTTCGTGCGGCATCTGGCGGAAGAACGCGGTCAGGTTCCACACCGCGAGCGGGAGCACGATGCCGACCGAGGGGACGATCATCGCCTGGTAGGTGTTGATCCAGCCGATGCCGGAGAACAGTTCCAGCAGCGGGACCAGCAGCGAGATGCCGGGGAACATGCTGGTGGCGATGATCAGCGCGAGCACCAGGTTCTTGCCGCGGAACTCCAGCCTGGCCAACGCGTACGCGGCGACGGTCGCGACCGCCAGTGCCAGCACCGTTGTCACGCCCGCGACGACGAAGCTGTTGAGCAGCGCCCGCAGGAACCCGTTGCCCTCGGCGAAGGCCGCCCGGTAGGACTCCAGCGACAGCGGGGCCGGGAGCGGGCCGGAGTCGAAGATGTCGTTGGTGCGGCGCAGGCTGGACACGAGCATCCAGTAGAACGGCGCCAGGCAGTACAGCACGATCGCGGCGATCCCCAGGTAGCGCCAACGCAACACGCTCATCGGGAGCCCTTCCTGGTGCCGAACACGTCCGCGCCGAGCAGCCGGACGAACACGAACGCCACCGCCGCGACGTACAGGAACAGCACCACCGCGTACGCCGAGGCCGGGCCGTACTTGCCGAACTTCACCGCTTCCTCGAACGCCAGCACCGTCACCGTGTCGGTGGCGTCCTTGCCCGGGCCGATCAGCGTGTACGGCAGGTCGAACATGCGCAGCGTGTCGAGCACCCGGAACAGCACCGCGACCAGCAGCGTCGGCTTCACCAGCGGCAGCGTGATCGAGAAGAACGTGCGCACCGGGCCCGCCCCGTCGAGCCGGGCCGCCTCGTAGATCTCGGTCGAGATGACCTGCAGCCCGGCGAGCACGAGCAGCCCGATGAACGGCGCGGTCTTCCAGGTGTCGGCGATGACCACCGCGAGCCAGGCCTGGGCGCCGTCCGTCGTCCACAGCACGGGCGCGCCGGGCAGCAGGTCGTTGGCGACGCCGTCCGCCTGGAACACCCAGCGCCACAGCAGGCCCGCGATGGCGGTCGGCACCGCCCACGGCACCAGGATCGCCGCGCGCACCAGTGCCCGGCCGCGGAAGGCGCGGTGCATCAGCAGCGCCATCAGCACACCGAGCACGACCTCGATGGACACCGCCACCAGGGTGAAGGTGGTGGTGTTGGTCAGCGCGTTGAGGAACCGTTCGGCGGTGTCGCCGGTGAACATGTCGGTGAAGTTGTCGAACCCGACGAACACGTCACCTTGCTCGCGCAGGCCCGTTTCCGGGTCGATGCCGTCGTCGCGCTGGAAGAACGCGAGGCGGACCGCCGAGAGGATCGGGTAGGCCACGACCAGGCCGAGCACGAGCAGGGTCGGCGAGACCAGCAGGGCGGCCAGCCCGCCGGTGCCCGAGCGGCGACCGGGTCCGGCCGGTTCGGGCCGCTCCGGTTCGACCGGGGCGATGGTGACCACGACGCACCTCCACAGGGGTGGTCGGCGGCGGGACCTGGGGGTGCCCCACCGCCGACCTGGCTCACTGGGTGAGGGACTCGAGCTTGTCCTGCAACGCCTTGAGGGCGTCCTCGGGCGGGGTGGCGCCGCTCATGGCGCCGTAGGCGGCTTCCTGGATGGCCCGCGACACCTCCTGGTACTTGACCACCGCGGGCCGCTTGACCGCGTTCTCGATGCTCTTCTTCAGCACGGTCAGGTACGGGAACTTGGCGACCAGGTCGGCCTCGTCGTACAGGCTCGCCCAGGTCGGGGCCTGCGAGGTCTTCTCCAGGTTCTTGCGCTGCTGCTCCTCGCTCACCGAGTACTTGATGAAGTCCACCGCGGTCTTCTTGTTCTTGGTGTAGGCGCTGACCGCGTAGTTGTGGCCGCCCAGCGAGGAAGCGCCGGGACCGTCCGCGCCGGGCAGCGGTGCGACGGCGAACTTGCCCGCCACGGCCGAGGATCCATCGGTCGCGCCGGCCTTGGCGTACTGGTAGGGCCACTGCCGGTGGAACAGCAGTTCACCCGATTGGAAGGCGCGCCTGCCCTCTTCTTCCTTGAAGGTGCGGGCCTTCTGCGGGATCTCGCCGGACTTCACACCGTCCACGAGGAACCGCAGGCCCGCGCGGGCGGCGTCGGTGTTGAGCGTCGGCCTGCCGTCGTCGCCGATCACGGTGCCGCCCGCGGAGTTGACGGCCTCGCTGAAGTTGACCGTCAGGCCCTCGTACTTCTCGAACTGCCCGGCGTAGCAGGCGGTCCCGGGGCTGGCGGGCAGCACCTTGGCGCACGCCTGCTCCAGCTCGGCCCAGGTGGTGGGCGGTTTGAGGCCCGCGGCGTCGAGCAAGTCCTTGCGGTAGTAGAGAAGCCCGCCGTCGGAGGTGATCGGGACGGCGTAGAGGCGCTTGAAGTACTTGCCGGTCTCGACGGTGGCGGGCAGCAGGTCGCCGAGCGGGAAGTCCGCCTCCGGCAACGGGACCACCCACTGGTTGGCGGCGAACTCCGCGGTCCACACGACGTCGAGGTTGAGCACCCCGTAGGCGTCGGACTGGGTCCTGGCGTTCTGCACCATCTGCTGGCGCTGCGCGTCGGCGTCCTCCGGCAGCTCGATCACGGTGACCTTCTGCTCCGGGTGCGCGGAGTTCCACTCGTCGACCTGGTTCTGCAGGTTGCCCGAGGTGTCCTTGCCGGTGACCAGGGTGATCGGGCCGACCCCCTCGAGGGCCGCTTGCCCCGGTGGCGGCTGGCTGCCTGCGTCGGACCCGCACGCGCTCGCGCCGATGACCAGCGCGGCTGCGGTAGCGGTGACGAGGGCCATTCGGCGGGACAGGATCACAGGAGCCTCCTGAAAGCGTTGCGGGGAACCGGAAACCGCCGAGCACGCGGTGGCCGGAATCGCCCGGTGTGCTCTCGCACTGTTCTCGCCCGCCGTCCGCCGGGAAATGCAGAACTGCACGTCGTTACCATTTCGTTACCACCGGGTGCGGCATTCGGATGACGCTTTCCGGCAATGCGGGAACCTCGCCTGGTGCCGATCGCGAAGATGGGGCACTCTGGTGGGCCTGTGTGTCTGGGCGAGGTATCTCGCGAATCGGACGTGAGGGTGATCGATGGCCGAGGTGCGCTACGAGGCGGCGTCGCGGGTCTACCCGGGTTCCCCGCCGGTGCGGGCGGTCGACGGGCTCGACCTGTCCATCGACGACGGTGAGTTCCTGGTGCTGGTGGGACCTTCCGGCTCGGGGAAGTCCACCGCGCTGCGGATGCTGGCCGGGCTGGAGGAGGTCGACGAGGGCCGCGTCTGGATCGGTTCCCGCGATGTCACCGCCGTCCCGCCGAAGGGCCGCGATATCGCGATGGTGTTCCAGTCCTACGCGCTCTACCCCCATATGACGGTGGCGCAGAATATGGGGTTCGCGCTCAAACTTCAGGGGTTGACGAAAGCGGTGATCGCGGAGAAGGTCACCGAGGCCGCGCGCCTGCTCGACCTGGAGCGCTACCTCGACCGCAAACCCAAGGCCCTCTCCGGCGGCCAACGCCAACGCGTCGCCATGGGCCGCGCCATCGTCCGCGACCCCGCCGTCTTCCTGATGGACGAACCCCTGTCCAACCTCGACGCCAAACTCCGCGTCGAGACCCGGGCCAACATCGCCGCCCTCCAGCGCCGCCTGGGAACCACCACCATCTACGTCACCCACGACCAGGTCGAGGCCATGACCATGGGCCACCGGGTAGCGGTTCTCAAAGACGGCCTACTGCAACAGTGCGACACCCCCCGCGCCCTGTACGACAGACCCGACAACGCTTTCGTGGCCGGCTTCATCGGCTCACCATCGATGAACCTGCGACTGACCGAGGTAACAGCGGACGGAGTGGCGGTCGGCGGACTGCCGATCCCCCTCCCCCGCGAGTCCCTGGCAGCAGTGACGGCGGGAGGCATGACCGAGGTGACCTTGGGGATCCGACCGGAATCACTCACGCCGGTCGGGGCGGAGGCACCGGGGTTCGACTTGGCGGTGGAACTGGTGGAGGAGCTAGGCGCGGACGCATTGGTGCACGGATCGCTACCGCAAGACGCAGACCCAACTCGCCTGGTGTTGCGAGTGGACGGTCGCACTCCTCCCGCACTGGGCGCGACCATCCGAGTGGCGGTCCGCAACCCCGAGGAGCTACACCTCTTCCACCCGGAGTCCGGGGATCGATTGATCTGACACCACCCAGAGTCCAACCGAGACTGACAACGTTGCCCACAGCCCGGCCCTCACAACGTTGGCCGACAAGCGCTCCTCGGAGTCGCTGGTGCCAACCCGGCTCGATGGGGCGGACTTGTTTTGTGTGGGGGGACAGCAGCCGTAGCGTCGTCCACGCGGCAGGGCCTGCTTTTCGGCCCCTGCTTTGTGGTTCTGCCACGGGTGTTGTAGGGGCCCCGCGCAAAACAAGTTCGCCGCATCGAGCAAAGCTCGAAACTCGCGCCCCGGCCAATGCCGAAGGCGAGGTCTGTCCGCCGAGGCCGCAGGCGAGACCGAGAGCCGGAACACCCTCAGCTCAAGATCAAACCCGCCAAAGCACCCCCCGATATACAGCTTACCGGGCAACACCGACAAACCGGGCAGAGCAAGCCAGGCCCTGTGGACAACTCAGACCCAGCCGATGACCGCTAAACCCGGTAGAAGGCCGCAGCACGCTCATGCGCCCCCGACTCCGCCCCCACCTGATCCAGCCCCAACCGAACAGCCCCCAAGATCGGCGGCCGAGACGCCACCTGGAGCCGGGCAAAGGGCGCTCGGGCGGCATAGCCGGACTCCACGGCGGCCATGAGGGAGGTGGCGCCGCCAGTCAGGACCCCACCACCAAGGACCACGTCAGCAGGGGTACCGAGCAGATCGAGGCGGGAGAGGATTGAGCAGCCCAGCAGGCAGATCTCCTCGGCCAAGCGCGCGACCAGGCCCAACGCGACAGGGTCCGACAAGGACAGCAGGGGGCGGGTCAGTTCGCCCAGTCGGGAGCGGGGGATGTCGCCGCGGTGGACGGAGATGGCTACGTCGGTGGCGGATGAGGCGCGGAAGTGGCCTCGGACCAGGGAGACGAGTTCCGTCGGGGTGCCGCGGCCGTCCTCGGCTCGGACGGCGTGCCAGAGGACTTCCTCGCCGAGGTGTTGGCCGCCGCCCCAGTCGCCGGTGAGGCGGCCGAGGGCGGGGAAGCGGGCCACGCGGCCGTCCGGGGCGATGCCCGCGGCGTTCACCCCCGCGCCGCACACCACCGCGACGCCCCAGCCGCGCGCCGAACCGGCGCGCAGCAGGGCGAAGGTGTCGTTGCCGACCTCCACCGAGGGGGCCAGGCCGCGGCGCAGGAACTCCTCGCGGAGGGCGACCTCTTCCTCCGGCAGGTCGGCGCCCGCGAGGTAGGCGGCGACGTGGTCGGCGAACGGTGGGCCCGCGCCCAGGACCTCGGCGGCGGTGCGGACCACCACGTCGACGGCGGCGGCGACACCGACCGTCTGGGGCTCGAAGCCGGGGCCCCGGCCGCGGGCCAGGACGGTGCCGTCCGCGCGCACCAGTGCGATGTCGGTCTTGCTGTTGCCGCCGTCGACCGCGAGGAGGGTCCTCATGAGGCCCAGGGCAGGTGCGGGCGGTTGACCTCCACCAGGCGCTCGGCGAGGCGCTCGGCCAGCGAGACCTGCCCGATCAGCGGGTGCGCCAGCAGAGCCTCGGTGACCAGGTCGACGCCGCCGGTGATCGCCGCGCGCACGGCGAGCGACTCGTAGGCCGACACGTGCCCGATCAACCCGGCCAGCAGCGGTGACACCGGGGCGATGGGCCAGGTCTGCGCGCCCGCGCCGGTCACCGTCGCCGGGACCTCGATGACCGCGTTGTCCGGCAGGAACGGCAGCGTGCCGTTGTTGCGGACGTTGACCACGTGCACGTCGCCGCCCTCGCCGAACAGCGAGGCGAGCAGCGCGACCGCGGCCTCGGAGTAGAACGCGCCGCCGCGGCTGGTGAGCAGGTCCGGCTTGGTGTCGACGGTCGGGTCGGCGTAGATGGCGAGCAACTTGTCCTCGACATCGGCAACGGTGCTCGCCCGCGACGGCGACACCCGCTGCTCGGCGACCACCGCGTCGTGCTCGTAGAAGTACCGCAGGTAGTACGAGGGCACCACGCCGAGCGTGCGCAGGACGTGCTCCGGCAGGCCGACCTGCTTGGCGATCACGTCGCCGTGCTGGTCGAGCAGCCGCGGCAGCACGTCCTCGCCGCGCACGTACACCGAGCGGACCCAGGTCAGGTGGTTGAGCCCGACGTGGTCGAGCGCCACCCGACCGGGGTCGACGTCGAGCAGCGCGGCGAACCGGCGCTGGAACCCGATCGCCACGTTGCACAGCCCGATGGCCCGGTGCCCGGCGTCGAGCAGCGCGCGGGTCACGATGCCGACCGGGTTGGTGAAGTCCACGATCCACGCCCGCGGCGCCACCGCGGCGATCCGCTCGGCCACGTCGAGCACCACCGGGACGGTCCGCAGCGCCATCGCCAGCCCACCGGCGCCGACGGTCTCCTGCCCGACGCAGCCGCACTCCAGCGGCACCGTCTCGTCCTGGTGGCGCATGGCCTGGCCGCCGACGCGCAGCTGCACCAGCACCGCGTCGGCGCCCGCCACGCCCGGTTCCAGCTCGCTGCTGGTGGTGACCCGCGCCGGGTGACCGGCGCGGGCCAGGATCCTGGCCGACACCCCGGCCACCAGCTCCAGCCGGGTGGTGTCCGGGTCGACCAGCGACAGCTCGGTGACCGGCAGCTCGGTGTGCAGCCGGGCGATGCCGTCCACCAGCTCCGGGGTGTAGGTCGAGCCGCCGCCGACGACAGCGAGTTTCACTTGAGGGCTCCCGAGGTCAGGCCTGCCTGGATCTGCCGCTGGAACACCAGGTACACCGCCAGCGCCGGGATGATCGTCATGGTCAGCGCGGCGAACAGGCTGGGCCAGTCGGCCTGGTAGCCGGCGTTGGTGGAGATGTTGGCGATGCCCTGGGTCAGCACCCACTTGTCCTCGACGTCGCCGGAGAGCAGCACGATCGGCAGCAGGTACTGGTTCCACTGGCCGATCACGTTGAAGATGGTGATGCTGATCAGGCCCGGCTTGGCCATCGGCACCATGATCTGGAAGAAGGTCCTGGTGTGCGAGGCGCCGTCGATGAGGGCGGCTTCCGCGATCTGCGAGGGCAAGGTGCGGAAGAACGCCGTCAGGAAGAACACGGTGAACGGCAGCGAGTAGGAGATGTAGACCAGGATCAGCCCGGTGTGGGTGTCGAGCAGGCCCAGGTTGCGCACCACGAAGAACAGCGGCACCAGGGCCAGGAACACCGGGAACACCATGCCGGAGACGAACATGACGTAGATGAACCGGTTGCCGCGGAAGGAGAAGCGGGCCAGCACGTAGGCCGCCATCGAGCCGAGCAGCATGGTGCCCGCGGTGGACACCGCCACCACGAACACGCTGTTGAGCATGTACTGCCCGACGTTGGCCTTCTCCCAGGCCCGCCCCCAGGAGTCCCACTTGATCGAGCTCGGCAGGCCGAGCGGCTCGGTGAAGATCTGGGTGTTGGTCTTGAAGGAGGCCAGGAACGTCCACAGGATCGGCAGGATCACCGTGGCCGCCCAGATGGCGAGCGCCAGGTGCGAGAGGCCGTTGAAGACCTTCGGGGCGCGCTTGTCGGCCCGCCGCGGCCCGGCCGGTTCCGCGCGCTCGGCCGGGCGCTCGACGGTGAGGTTGCTCATCAGTACTCGATCCGTTCCCGCCTGGTCACCCGCAGGGTGAGCACGGCGAAGGTGAGGCTCAGCACGAACAACGCGACACCCATCGCCGAGGCGTAGCCGAACTTGGAGTAGGTGAACGCGGTCCGCCAGATCTCCAGCGGCAGCACCGTCGTCGACCCGTCCGGCCCGCCGCGGTCGACCGACAGCGTGGCGACGAGGGCGAACCCGTCGAACGCGGCGATCCCCAGGTACACCCACGCGACCTGCACGGTGTCCCACAGCAGCGGCAGCGTGACCTGGAAGAACATCCGCGACCGGCTGCAGCCGTCGAGCTCGGCCGCCTCGACGACCTCCTTGGGGATGTTGGCCATCCCCGCGGCGAAGAGCACGACGTAGAAGCCGACCGCCTGCCACACCAGGACCGCGATCAGCGACCACAGCGCCAGCCTGGGCTGGGTGAGCCAGCCGATCGGGGCGATGCCGACCAGGTCGAGCAGTCCGTTGAGGACACCGCCCTTGTCCGGCCGGTACACCGCCTGGAACAGCACGCCGATGACGGCGACCGCGAGGACCTGCGGGAAGAAGAACACCGCCTGGTAGAACTTCGACCCGCGCACGCCCTTGGTGCCCGCGCCCATGTTGAGCAGGAACGCGAAGAACAGCGCGATCGCCAGCGTGATCAGCGGCAGCGCCAGCAGCAGGATGACGTGGTGGCCGACCGCGGCCCAGAAGGTCGGGTCGGCCAGCAGCCTGGTGAAGTTGTCGAAGCCCGAGAAGCGCGGGGTCGAGGAGACCCCGCGCCAATCGGTGAAGGCGAGGTAGAACGCCTGCAGGTACGGCGCGATCACGAAGACCACGTAGAGGAGGACCGGCAGCGCCAGGAAGCCGATGACGAACCTGGCGCCGCCGCGGGGCATCTTCATGACGTGCGGGACTGCTTGGTGATGGAGGAGTCGGCCTTGATCGCGTCGGCCTTGGCCTGCACGTCCTTGCAGAACTGCTCGGCGCTGCTGCGGCCGAACATCAGGGCGTTGGTCTTGGAGCGCAGGTCGGTCTCGAACTCCTTGTACCAGTCCTCGAACAGGTTGTAGGTGATGATGTTGTCACCGGCCTTCTTCAGCGCCTCGTTGGACGACTGCGTGCCCGGGGAGAGCTTCAGGCCGTCCGCGGCGCCCTTGACGACGGTGATGATGCCGGTCTTCTCGGTGAAGCCGCGCGCGCCCTCCTTGGAGAGCATGACGCGCAGGTACTCCAGGCCACCGGCGGAGTTCTTCGCCTTGGACGGCACGATGTAGGACTCGCCTGCCGCGGCGCGGACGGCGCCGTAGGGCAGCTTGTCCGAGGAGCCGACGCTCGGGGTGGGGGCCAGCGCGTACTGGAACCCGGCCGGGGTCTGCTCCTTCTGCTCGTTCTCCAGCCACGACCCGGACGGGTAGAAGCCGACCTTGCCCTGGTTCTGCGAGGTCTGCACCTCGGTGTGGGTGAGGCCCTCGAAGCTGGGGTCGAGGTACTTCTTGCCGATCGACGCCCACGCCTCGGCCGCCTGGCGGACCGGGTCGGAGGTCCAGACACCCTCCTTGAGGTTGTCCATGTCGATCAGGACCTGGTTGCCGCCGATCTGGGCGGCGGTGACCGCGATCATCCAGTACTGGTAGTAGGCGGCGTTCTTGCCCGCGTAGGCGTAGGGGGCGATGCCCGCGGCCTTGATCTTGCCGAGCAGCGTGTCGAACTCGGCGAAGGTGGTCGGCGGCGCCCAGCTGTTCTTGGCGAACAGCGCGGAGTCGTACCAGAGGCCGTAGACGGTGTAGATGTACTTCATCATGTACGGCTTGCCCGCGATGAAGCCCGCCTCGACGCTGCCGGGCAGCAGGCTGTCGCGCACCGAGCCGGAGCCGCCGATGGCGGGGGCGTCGTAGAGCGCGGTCAGGTCGAGCAGCTGGCCCTCGCCCTGCAGGGCGCCGTTGTCCATCATGTCGCTGCCGGAGTTGGCGATCATGTCGGGCACGTTGCCGCCCGCGAAGCGCGGCTGCAGGGTCTGCGCGATCTGCTGGGTGGGCACGTGCTTGATCTCGGCCTGGGGGAAGGCCTTCTTGTAGAGCGGCTCGTGCACCTCGGTGGCGTAGGCGTCGCCGAGACCGCCCTTGAAGATCACCACTTCCAGCGGGGCGTTCGCCACGACGCCGAAGGGGTTGGTGGTGGACTTCTCGCCCGTGGCGCCGCCGGTGGCGGGGGTGTCGGACGAGCCGAACGCGCACGCGGAGAGCGGACCCGCGGCGAGCGCGGCCATGCCGATCCCCTTGAGCACCGACCGACGACTGGGGTTCTGCGGAAGCGCAGCGGACATGCGCAAACTCCTTCGACCGTCACGCGACCGGTTCGCGGGGCCCGCTCATGTTCGAGGCGGTGCACCCGGCCGGGCAATCGGACAGATGGGTGATGTGGTCTAGACCATACTCCGGGGACAAGGGCCTTGGCCAGCACTGATGTCGAACGTGATCATGGTGTTGACCCTGAGGTCACAGACCGAAATCAACCCCTTGACGGCGGCTGGTGGCGGGGCCAGAGTTGCCCGTTTGAGTGTCGCCGATCACCTGGTCGGACGAATCGGACACCGTCGGCGCCGGGTCTCGGCCGCCTTCCGCGCCGACCTGGGGCGACCGCCCCGGAGCACCCCTCGCGCGCTGCCCCGGTCGCGGCCGCCCCCACTCCCGGCGCCTCGACGACGACGCCGCGCTGGGGCGGCTCGACGAGGTGGGCGGCGCCGGTCGACTGCATGGCGGCATCCTCGACGGCGGGCCCGGCGGGCACAACACCCCGCCGATCCATAACACTGGTGTGATACTTCGGCACGGGTCGGTGGGGGCACTGGAGCGGTCGGGCACTGGAGCGGCATGGCGGACAGGACGGCAGTGGCGCCGGTAGCGGTGGTCTCCGCGGGCGGGGTCATCGGGGCGCTGGCGCGCTACGGGGCGGGGACGGCGTGGCCGTCGCCGTGGACGATCCTGGCGGTGAACGCCGTGGGGTGCCTGGCGATGGGGTGCCTGGTGGTGCTCGTGACCGAGGTGTTCACCGCGCACCCGCTGGTCCGCCCGTTCCTCGGCACGGGCGTGCTGGGCGGGTTCACGACGTTCTCGGCTTACTGCGCGGACTTCCAGCGGATGCTCGGCGAGAGCGTGCCGCTCGCGCTCCTCTACCTGGTGGGCACGCTCGTCCTGGCTCTTGTCTTCGTCGCGGCCGGTACGCGCATCACGCGCAGGTTGGCGGGTGTGCGGTGAACGGGGCGTTGCAGGTCGCGATCGGTGCCGCTGTCGGTGCCCCCTTGCGCTATCTGGTCGATCGGGCCATCCCCCGTCCGTCCGGGTTCCCGTGGGGGACGCTGGTGGTGAACGTGGCGGGCAGCCTGGTCCTGGGGGCCGTGATCGGGCTGGGGACCGGGCAGTTGCTCCTGGGCACCGGCTTCTGCGGCGCGTTGACCACGTACTCGACCTTCTCTTACGAGACCCTGGTCCTGTTCGACGCGGGTGAGCGGCGGCGGGCGCTGGCCACCATCGCGGTGTCGGTGGTGGTCGGGCTCGCGGCGTTCTGGGGTGGCCTGGCCGGGGCGCACGCCATCACCGGCTGACCGTCCCCACGGCTGGGAGGACCCGATGAAGCTCTACGCCGAACGCCCCGACCGCGTGCTCCGCCAACTGCTCGCCGACGTGACCGCCGTGGTCGTCGCGGTGCTGGCGGTGTGGACCGCGTTGACCGTGCGGGACACCGTGCTCGCGTTGCGCGCCCCGGGTGTCCGACTGGTCGAAGCGGGCAACGCGTTACAAGGCACGTTCAACACGGCCGCGGACAAGGCCGACCCCATCCCACTGGCAGGCGACGCCATGGCCGAGGCGCTGCGCAACGGCGCCTCCGCGGCGACACGGATCTCCGACGCCGGGTGGCGGCAGATCGAGGCGGTGCAGGACCTGGCGTTCTGGCTGACGGTGGTGCTCGTCGCGGTCCCGGTGGCATTCCTGCTGGTGACATGGCTACCACTGCGGCTGCGGTACGCCAGACAGGCAACCGGTGCGGTGCGGCTGCGCGCACTGGGCACCCCAGGCCACGACCTACTGGCACTGCGCGCGCTGACCACCCAGCCATTCACCCGCCTGGCGAAAACTGGCCCACTCGGCGACGGCTGGCGCTCGGGCGACCCCGAGGCGGTGCGGGTACTGGCGGGGCTGGAACTGCGCAGGCTGGGCCTGCGCGAGGGGTGACAGTCCGCCTGGTGCCTGCCCGCGGTGGTGATCGGGCTCTGTGGTGACGGGGCGCGATCGGGGTGGCGGTCCGAAGGTGGGGACGCCGCATCCGGTCGGCGCTATCGGGGCGGGTGTGTGCCGTGGTTTGGTGCTGTGACCTGCTCTGGTCGTTCACCCCGGGAGGTCGGCATGGGTCGCGGCGCGCTGGTCGGGATCGCGGTGGTGGCGCTGGTCGCGGGGGATCTGACCGCGCCTGCCGCTGTCGCGGAGGTCGGTCGTGGCGCGGCAGGTCGGGTGGCGGTTGGGGAGGTCGTGGATATCGCGCCGGGGGTTCGTCCTCGGGATCAGCGATTGGCGTTGCGGGCGCCCCGGACGGACCTGGCGGGTGAGCGGTTCTACTTCGTGATGCCGGACCGGTTCGCCAACGGGGATCGGGGCAACGACCGGGGTGGCTCGACCGAGACCGACCGGCTCAAGACCGGGTTCGACCCGGCGGACAAGGGTTTCTACCACGGCGGCGATCTCAAGGGCCTGCGGTCTAAACTGGACTACCTGCGCGGCATGGGGACGACCGCGATCTGGATGACGCCGATGTTCGCCAACCGGTGGGTGCAGGGCAGCGGCGCGGACGTCTCGGCGGGCTACCACGGTTACTGGACAACGGATTTCACCCGGTTGGACCCGCACTTCGGGTCCACGGCGGACATGCGGGCGGTGATCGCGGACGCGCACCGGCTGGGCATGAGGGTGTTCTTCGACATCGTCGCCAACCACACCGCCGACGTCATCGACTACGCCGAGGGCAGCCACAACTACCGCGACACCCGGACCCACCCCTACCGCGACGCGCAGGGAAATCCGGTCGACATCAAGGCTTTCGCCGGACGGCCGGACTTCCCCAGGATCGCGACCTTCCCGTACACGCCGGTGGTGACCGACCCGAACGCCAAAACTCCCGCCTGGCTCAACGATCCCGCGCTGTACCACAACCGGGGCGACTCGTCGTTCGCGGGCGAGTCGAGCGAGTACGGGGACTTCATCGGGCTCGACGACCTGATGACCGAGCACCCGCGGGTGGTGCGCGGGATGCAGGAGATCTTCACCAGCTGGATCGACGTGCTGGACATCGACGGGTACCGGGTGGACACGGTCAAGCACGTGAACATCGAGTTCTGGCAGGCGCTGGCGCCGCACGTGAAGGCGTACGCCGCGTCCCGGGGCAAGCGCGACTTCTTCGTCTTCGGCGAGGTCTACAGCGACGACCCCGCGCTCACGTCGTCCTACACCACGACCGGCCGGATGCAGGCCACCCTCGACTTCCCGTTCCAGGCGGGCACGCTGGACCTGCTCTCGGGCCGCGGCGCCCGGCACCTGGCCGACGTGCTGCTCGCCGACGACCGCTACACCGACCCCGACTCCAACGCCGCGGCCGCGCCGACCTTCCTGGGCAACCACGACATGGGCCGGTTGGCGTGGATGCTGCGGGACCGGCGGCCGGGGATCGGCGACGCGGAGCTGTTGTCCCGGTTGAGGTTGGGCAACGCGCTGATGTACCTGTGGCGCGGGAACCCGGTCGTCTACTACGGGGACGAGCAGGGGTTCGCCGGTGGCGGCGGGGACAAGCCTGCGCGGCAGGACATGTTCGCCAGCCGCACGCCGGAATACGCGGCGGAGGCTTTCGTCGGCGCCGGACGGACGGGGGCGCAGGACAACTACAACCGGTCGCACCCGTTGTACCGCCAGCTCGCCCAGCTCACGTCCTTTGTGGATGGCGACGAGGTCTGGGCCAAGGGTGCGCAGGCGTTGCGTTTGGCGCAGGGCGATGTGCTGGCGTTCAGCCGGTTCTCGGAGAAGGACCGCCGGGAGCACGTGGTCGTGGTCAACTCGGGTTCCACTGAGACCACAGTGGACGTTCCGGTATCGGCTGCTGGGTTCCGGGTCGAGTTCCCCTCGACGGGTGGACGGATACGGGTCGTCGACGGCAAGGCGCGGGTGACCGTGCCCGCGTTGTCGGCACTCGCCTTGCGGGCGACGGATCGACTGCCGACGAGCCGGGTGGCACCGACGCTGGTGGCGCCCGCGGTCGGGACGGTGTTGGACAAGCGGGTCGAGCTGCGGGCCGACGGCATCTCGGTGCCGTTCGCGCAGGCGACGTTCGCCGCGCGGGTCAAGGGGAGTCAGGAGTGGACGGTGCTGGGAACTGACGACGCGGCGCCGTACCGGGTGTTCGCCGACGTGGCCGCGCTGCCCGGTGCCGGGGTGGGCGCGGAGGTGGAGTTCCGGGTGGTGGCGCGGGACGGGTCCGGTCCACTGGGGGCGGACGGGGCCGCGGTCCGGTTGGTGGCGGCGCCGCCGGAGCCGGTCGGGTCGGACTGGTTCGTGGTGCACTACAACCGGCCCGCCGGGGACTACGCGGGCTGGGGTGTGCACGTGTGGGGCGATGTCGTGGAGCCGACGACGTGGGAGCGGCCGGTGCCGTTCGCCGGTGAGACCGGGTACGGGCGGTTCGCGTGGGTGCGGCTGCGGCCGGGGGCGCGGGAGGTCGGGGTGCTCGTGCACCGGGGGGACGAGAAGGACGGCGGCGACCGGCTGCTGGATCCGGCGTCCCCGCAGGTGTGGGTGCGGCAGGGGTCGGAGGTGTCGTACCGCTCCGAGCTCGCGGCGACCGGGACGGTGACGGTCCACTACAACCGGCCGTCCGGGGACTACAGCGGGGTGGCGGTGCGGGTGGCCGGTCGACCCGACGTGCCGTTGAGCGGACGGGATGCTTTCGGCGCCGTGGCCACTGTGGAGGCCGCGTCGGAAGTGGCTGTTGTGGCTGGTGGGGTTGTCGTGGCCGGTGGGGCTCCGCGCGGGGCGGCGATGTGGGCGCGGGAGGGTGAGAGTCGGCTGCACGCGAGCCTGGCGGCGGCGGAGAACCGCGCGGTGATCCACTACCACCGGCCGGACGGGGACTACGCGGGGTGGACGCTCTACCACTGGACCGGCTCGCAGAACCCCAGCCCGGACTGGGGATCGTCCGCGCCGCCGACCGGCCGGGACGCGTTCGGGGCACTGTGGTCGGTCCCGCTGGCACCGGGCGCGGGCGGGCTGAGCCACATCGTGCACCGCGGCGACGAGAAGGACCCCGGCCCCGACCAGTACCTCGATGTGGTCAGCACCGGCTATGAAGCCTGGTTCACGTCCGGCTCGATCGGGCCTGTGTTGCCACCCACGTGACCGGCGGGTGTGGGGTCTGTCCGAAACGGGTACCTCGGGCTACGCAGCCTAGCTGGAGGAGCCCACGCCGGTGGAGACCGATCCCCACACCCTCGACATCACCCGCCTGCACGACGGCGGGCTCGCGCTGAGCGGGGAACTCGACTACGCCACCGCCCCGGAACTCACCGCGATGGTCGCGGCACTCCCCCTGCTGCAGGGCGCCACCCTGACGCTGGACCTGGGCCAACTCGCCTTCTGCGACTCCAGCGGCCTCTCCGCCCTGCTCACGGCGTACAAGCGCATCACCAACCTCGGCGGCAGGCTCTCCGTCAGCGCCATCGACCCCAACGTGGCCCGCATGCTCGCCATCACCGGCCTGGCCCACCTGTTCCGACCCTGAGTCGCTTCGCGGTCCGGGTCAGGTTCGGGCGGCGAGGCTCTGGAGTTGACGGTCGTGGAGGGCGGGCAACCAGCCCTGGCCGAAGGCGGCCGAGGGGCTGATGCGGGGGTCGACGACGGGGGCCGGGTCGCGCAGGGCGGTCGCGTACGCGCGGTCCAGGTCGATCCGGGCCTGCACCTGGTCGCTGACGGAGCCGTGGCCGGGGATCACGGTGGCGGCCGCAGTGGATTCCAGTAGCCCCAGGGCGGTCAGGTAGTCGTCGACCGGGTCGGTGGGGCTGTTGGCGTCGAGCATCGGGATCAGGATGTCGGAGAGCATGTCGCCCGCGACGAGGACGTCGCCGACCACCAGCGCGGCGTGCCCGCAGGCGTGCGCCCGGTGCTCCACGATCCGGACCTCCGGGCCGTCCCAGGGGATCCGCGCGGCGTCGGCGGGCAGGGCGGTGATGTTCCCCAGCAGGTCCAACGGCACCTGCTCCACGATGTCCGCCGGGATCATCGTGGCCACGCGCGCCTTCGCGCCCGCGTCCGAGAGGCGTTCCCGGACAACGGCCGCGCACCGGGCCGTGCCGTACCGGGGCACGTCGCCGAACGCGGCGTGCCAGAGCAGGTGGTCCCAGTGCGGGTGCGTGGCGAAACCGGCCACAACGGACTGCCCCCACTCCCGCAGGTCCTCGGCGATGCAGTCCAACTCGGCCCCGAGCACCCCGGGATCGACGAGCAGCACACCCGCACGCCCTTGCACGACAACGGCATTGCTCTGCATGAACGCACTCCCGTGCACCCACACCCCATCCGCGACCCGCGTCAACACGGCCCCACCACCATCTCGATCGTCTGCTCGTCGGGAGACACCCGAACCCCTCACGGCTTGCGGCAGACGACTTGCGCCTGGGCGATCGCCTGCCGAAACGCTAGTACCGGCGGTTGTGGACCGCAAGCAGCACGGACAGAGCCACCGGCACTGTCGGTGCCCCTCGCTAGGCTGCGAATCGGGGACCGCTCTGTCCGATGTGATGCTCTCCCCCAGCGTGGAAATCGAGTAGCCGCAGCAGGTTCCGCGGTGGTGAGGTGCTGACATGGAAGGCAGCGGGGGCAATCGGGCGCCGTGGTCGGCGGTGCCCGCGTCGGTGCGCGACGTGATCGAGCGCGCGCTCGGTGACCGGGTGGTCTCGGCGGTCAACCAGCCGGGTGGCTTCTCCCCCGGTCTGGCCGCCCGCACCGTCCTCGCCTCCGGCCGCCGCGTGTTCATCAAGGCCGTCAGTCCCGCGCTGAGTCCGGGTGCTCCTGGCCTGTTCCGCCGGGAAGCCGTGATCGCCGCGCGACTCCCAGCCGGGCTGCCGACGCCACGGTTGCTGTGGACCGGGGAGGAAGGCGACTGGGTCGTGCTCGTCTTCGAGGACATCGAGGGCCACACCCCGCCGCTGCCCTGGGATCCGGACACGTGGTGGCGCGTGCAGTCCGAACTCGCCGACCTCGCCGACGCCCTCACGCCCAGCCCGATCGCGGTGGAGCCGCTGGCGGACCGGACCTTGCACGGTTGGCGTTCCCTCGCCGCCGATCCTCGTCCGCTGGATGACTGGTGCACCAGGAACCTGGACCGGCTGGCGGATCTGGAGTCCTGTTGGACCTCGGCGGGCGCGGGTGACACGCTCCTGCACAACGATCTCCGCGCGGACAACATGATCCTGACCGACACCGGTGTGGTGGTGGTCGACTGGCCCCACGCGGCTCTCGGGGCGCCGTGGGTCGACCTCGTCGCCATGGTCCCGAGTGTCGTGGCGCAGGGTGGTCCGTCACCGGAGGAGATCCTGGCCCGGTGCCGGTGGACGGTCGATGCGGAGGCGTTGACCTCGGTGGTGGCCGCGGTCGCCGGGTATTTCGTGCACGCGGCTCTGCAGCCGCCGCCGGTGGGGTTGCCTCGATTGCGGGAGTTCCAGCGGGCGAAGGCGGGGCCTGCGTTGGGGTGGTTGAGGCGGCGGTTGGGTCAGGGGGTGGGGTCGTAGGCCTTGCCCGCGTGGCGGTGCAGGGCGGTGCGGAGGTTCTGGATGTCCTGGGTCTGTCGGCGTTTGCCGTGGTGGTGGGACACCGGGTGGACGCGGAAGCCGCCTTCGCGGCGGGTGTGGCGTTTGCCCAGGGTGCGGTCGGGGGTGTGGGGCCAGACGACCAGCCAGGGTTTCGAGTCCTCGGTGACCACTCGGACGCGGGAGATCTCGGGCCAGGCGAGGACGCGGTCGCCGTCCTTGGCGGAGATGGCCAACCCGGCGGCGGTGACGACGACCGACCGCGGCCGCGTCACCAACACGCGCCACAGCGACCGCGCGGCCGAAAGCCCCAACAGCACCGCGATCACCCCCGCCGCAGCGGCCAAGCCGTCATACCCACCCCTGGACGCCTTCGCCGCGACCCCCAACGCCACAACACCCCCAACCCCCGCGAACACCATCCACACCAACGGCACACCCCGACCGGTCCGCAACCTCAACTGATCACCAGCCGACCCGGGCTCACCAGCCGCACGCCGGGACACGACCTGACCGGCAGGCGAGGCACCAGATCGACCACCCGGCGGACGCTCAAGAGGTGCCGCAGGCCGGGGCACAACGTCCCCGGCAGCCGCGTCACCAAGTCGACCACCCAGCAGGCGCTCGGCAACCGAACGCACACCACGAGCCGCAGGCCGGGACACGACACCACCGGCCGAAGCACCAGATCGACCACCAGACGAACCCTCAGCAACCGGGCGCACACCAGGGGTCTCAGGCCAGGGCACCACATCACCGGCAGGCGAAGCACCAGATCGACCATCCAGCAGACGCCCAGCAACCGGGCGCACTCCAGCAGCCCCAGGCTGGGGCACAACATCACCGGCGGCCGAAGCACCGGGTCGGCCATCCAGTGGACGCTCAACAGCCGCCCCAGGCCGGGGCACGACATCCCCGGCGGCCGAAGCACCAGGCCGGCGCTCAGCAGCCGGACGCGCACCGGAGGCCTCAAGCCCGGGCGCGACGTCACCGGCGGCCGAGGCGCCAAGTCGACCGTCCAGCGGTCGCTCAGCAGCAGCGGGCCGGGGCACGGCATCACCGGCCGAGACGCCAGATGCCCTCGGCGAGTGCGCCCTGCCCTCCGGCGGCTGCACCAGCGTGGGGGTCCGGGGCTTGGTGGGCTTCAGGAACTCCGTCTGGTGCCGCTCCACCAACGTCCGCACAGCAGGCGGCAGCCACTGCCCGGTGTGCCCATGCCCCACCTCCGCCAGCAAGTCCGCCGGAGTGGGACGAGCCGAGGGCCGGGAGTTCAAGCACCGCGACACCACCGGGCGCAACTCGCCGGGTACGCCGTCGAGGTCCGGTCCCGTGTGCACCGCCCGGTACAGCAGTGACGCGACCTCCCCGTTCCCGAACGGCCCCGTCCCCGTGGCCGCGTAAACCAGCACCGCCCCCAGCGCGAACACGTCCGAAGGTGGCCCTACCTCGCCCCCCGAGATCTGTTCCGGCGACAGATACCCCGGAGTACCGAACAAGACGCCCGTTGCCGTAAGAGCAGTGGCGCGGACTGCCTTGGCGATACCGAAGTCGATGACCCGCGGCCCGTCCTCGGCTAAGAGCACGTTCGACGGCTTGAGGTCGCGGTGCACCAACCCGGCGTCGTGGATTGCTGCCAGTGCCTCGGCCAGGCCGGCGAGCAGTGAGCGCAGCGCGGGCTCGGGCAGTGGTCCACCGGTGCGGACGGCCTCCGCCAGCGTCGGACCCGGGACGTACTCGGTGGCCAGCCACGGGCGGTCGGCGTCCGGGTCGGCGCCGACCACGGCGGCGGTCCAGAAGCCGCCGACGGCGCGGGCCATCTCGATCTCCTGGCGGAAGCGGAGCCGGAAGTCCGGGTCCTCCGCCAGCTCGCCGCGCGCGACCTTCACCGCCACCAACCGGCCGCCCGGTGACCGCGCCAGGTAGACCGTCCCCATCGCGCCCCGACCCAGCCTGCCCAGCAGCGCGTAGTCACCGAGCCGTCGCGGATCGTGGACCAGCAGTTCCCGCACCAGGACCCCTTCCCTGTTCCTCCCCGGAAGGCTACCGATTCGTTATCCGACCGGCGGGCTTCTACATCCGTGTCTACCAGGAGGATTGCGACATTTCCCCTGGTTGGCGGCCCGGTGTCGCGCTCGTCGCACTGGACAGGCCAAGCAAGCCTTACCTAGGTTTCCTCAGGTAAGGCTTGCCGAACCCCCAGGAGGTGACCGTGGAGTACGTGTTCGCCAGCGCGCTGGTCGGGCTGCGCGAGGGCCTCGAGGCGACGCTCGTGGTCAGCGTCCTGCTGGCGTACCTGGTCAAGTCCGACCGCCGCGAGTCGATCCGGTGGGTGTGGCTCGGCGTCGGGGTCGCGGTCGCGCTCTCGGTCGGGGTCGGCGCGCTGATCACCTTCACCAGCAGCAGCCTGGACTTCGAGGCGCAGGAGACCTTCGGCGGCGTGATGTCGCTGATCGCCGTCGCGTTCGTCACCGCCATGGTGTTCTGGATGCGCGGCGCGGCCCGCAAGATCAGCGGTGAGCTGCGCGGGAAGCTCTCGGACGCGCTCGCGATCGGCCCGCTGGCCATCGTGGTGCTCGCGTTCCTCTCGGTCGGCCGCGAGGGCCTGGAGACCGCCGTATTCTTCTACGCCTCGGCGCAGAGCGCGGGGTCCAACAGCGGGCCGCTGGTCGGCTTCCTGATCGGCATCGCGGTCGCCGTCGCGATCGGCTGGGCGCTGTACCGGGGCGCGCTGCGGATCAACCTCAGCCGGTTCTTCACCTGGACCGGCATCCTGCTGGTCTTCGTCGCCGCGGGCGTGCTCGGCTACGGGCTGCACGACCTGCAGGAGGCCGGGGTGCTGCCCGGCCTGAACACCCTCGCGTTCGACCTGTCCGGCCCGATGCCCGAGGACTCCTGGTACGGGGCGCTGCTCAAGGGGATCTTCAACTACTCGGCCCGCACCAGCGTGCTGCAGGCCGTCGCCTGGGTGGCCTACGTGGCCGTCACCCTCACCGCCTTCCTCTGGCCCGCGCGCAAGGTCGCGGACCCCGTCCCCCCGCAAGGAGCTACCCCGTGAGAATCAAGGACATCGGCGCCTGCCTGACCGGCCTCGCCGTCCTGCTGCCCCTGGCCGCCTGCTCGGACGACGCGGGCGCGGCGGCGGCACCGGGTGGTCCGATCGCGGTGGAGGCCAAGGACGACGGGTGCGGCGTGGCGCGGGGCGAGTCGGACGCGGGCACCATCACCTTCGAGGTCACCAACAAGGGCACCCGGGTCACCGAGTTCTACCTCTACGGCGAGGGCGACCGGATCATGGGCGAGGTCGAGAACATCACCCCGGGGCTGACCAGGCGGCTGATCGTCGAGGTGCCCGACGGCGGCAAGTACCAGACCTCGTGCAGGCCGGGCATGACCGGCGACGGCATCCGCGCCGACTTCACCGTCAAGGGCTCGGCGACCAGGCAGGTGGACACCAACACCAAGCTGGCCGAGGCGACGAAGAACTACCAGAACTACGTCAACGCCCAGGTCGAGCCGCTGGTGGCCAAGACGGGCGAGTTCGTCGCCGCGATCAAGGCCGCCGACGTGGCCAAGGCCAAGGCGCTGTTCCCGATCGCGCGCACCTACTGGGAGCGCATCGAGCCGGTGGCGGAGAGCTTCGGCGACCTCGACCCGCGCATCGACGCCCGCGAGGCCGACCTGGAGCCGGGCCAGGAGTTCACCGGGTTCCACCGGCTGGAGAAGGACCTGTGGGTCAGCGGCCCGCAGTCCGACACCGTGGCCGTCGCCGAGAAGCTGGTCGCCGACGTCAACGAGATCGCGACCAAGGCCAAGGCGGTCGAGCTGACCCCGCTGCAGCTGGCCAACGGCGCCAAGGAGCTGCTCGACGAGGTCGCCACCGGCAAGATCACCGGTGAGGAGGACATCTTCTCGCACACCGACCTGTGGGACTTCCAGGCCAACGTGGAGGGTTCGGCCGCGGCGATCAGCGCGCTGCGCCCGGTCATCGCCGAGCGCGACCCGGAGCTGGCCAAGACGCTGGAGCAGCGGTTCGACGTGGTCACCAAGGCGCTGGCCAAGCACCGCAAGGGTGATGACTTCGACCTCTACACCGCCCTGAGCGAGGCCGACATCAAGGAGTTCGCGGAGGCGGTCGACGCGCTGGGCGAGCCGATCAGCAAGGTCGCCCAGGTGGTGGCGCAGAAGTGAGCGACGCACCACTGGAGAACCCCACCCCGGCCGCGCGCCGGGGCGGGGTGTCCCGGCGCGGGCTGTTCGGCCTGGCGGGCGCCGGTGTCGCCGTCGCGGGTCTCGGGGCGGCCGCGGGGGTGCTGGCCTCGGGCGAGCAGACCCCCACGCCCGCGGTCGACACGTCCGCGCCGGTGCCGTTCCGCGGTCCGCACCAGGCCGGGATCGTCACCCCGGCGCAGGACCGGATGCACTTCGTCGCCTTCGACGTGACCACCCGCGACCGCGCCGAGCTGGTGCGGCTGCTGCGGGACTGGACCGCGGCCGCCGAGCGGATGACCGCCGGCCGGGAGGCGGCCGAGGGCGGCGCGGTGGGCGGACCGAAGGACGCGCCACCGGCGGACACCGGGGAGGCGCTCGACCTGCCCGCCTCGGCGTTGACGCTGACCATCGGGTTCGGGCCGTCGCTGTTCGACGACCGGTTCGGGCTGGCCGAGCGGCGCCCCGAGGCGCTCATCGACCTGCCGCGCTTCCCCCGCGACGACCTCGACCCGCGCCGCGGCGGCGGTGACATCTGCGTGCAGGCGTGCAGCAACGACCCGCAGGTCGCGGTGCACGCGATCCGCAACCTGGCCAGGATCGGGTTCGGCAAGGTGTCGGTGCGCTGGTCGCAACTGGGGTTCGGCCGCACCTCGGCCACCTCGACCAGCCAGGTGACACCGCGCAACCTGTTCGGGTTCAAGGACGGCACGAACAACCTCAAGGCGGAGGACCCGGCGGCACTGGCCCAGCACGTGTGGGTGACCGAGGGTCCGGAGTGGATGGTCGGCGGCACCTACCTGGTGGCGCGGCGGATCCGGATGCACATCGAGATCTGGGACCGCACGTCGCTGGCCGAGCAGGAGGACATCGTCGGCCGGGCCAAGGGCTCCGGCGCGCCGCTGGGCCAGCGCGACGAGTTCGACCAGGTCGACCCGCACGTGCGCGGCGCGGGCGGGATGCCGCTGGTCGCCGACGACTCGCACATCCGGCTGGCCTCGGAGAACCTGGCCGGGGCGCGGATCCTGCGCCGCGGCTACAACTTCACCGACGGCTCGGACGGGTTCGGGCACCTGGACGCTGGCCTGTTCTTCGTGTGCTTCAACCGCGACAGCCGCACCCAGTTCGTCCCGATGCAGCGGGCGCTGTCCACCCACGACCGGATGATGGAGTACCTGGAGCACACCGGGTCCGGCCACTTCGCCTGCCCGCCCGGCCTGGTGGACGGCGGTTTCTGGGGTGAGCGGCTGTTCTCCTGACTCGCCCCCGGTCCCGGCCCGTCGTACGGTGGAGGTCGAGCCCAAGTGGACGGTGAAGGGACTTCGACCGTGACCAGGATCGGCATCATCCTCGGCAGCACCCGGCCCAACCGCAACGGCGAGCAGGTGGCCGAGTGGGTGCACGGCATCGCAGCCAAGCGCTCCGACGCGGACTACGAACTGGTGGACCTGCGCGACTTCCCCCTGCCCCACCTCGACGAACCCGTGCCCCCGTCGATGGGCCAGTACCAGAACGACCACACCAGGGCGTGGGCCGCGAAGATCGCCTCGTTCGACGGCTTCGTGATCATCACCCCGGAGTACAACCACAGCACGTCCGGGGTGCTGAAGAACGCCATCGACTACCTGTACGCGGAGTGGAACAACAAGGCCGTGGGGTTCGTGTCGTACGGCTCGGTCGGCGGGGCGCGCGCCGTGGAGCACCTGCGGCTGATCGCCGGTGAGCTGCAGATGGCCGACGTGCGCCAGCAGGTGGCGTTGTCGCTGATGACGGAGTTCGAGAACTTCAGCGTGTTCAAGCCCGGGGACTACAACGTGCCCGCGCTGACGACCCTGTTCGACCAGGTGGTCGCGTGGAGCACCGCGCTGGCACCGTTGCGGGACCGCGCCCACGCCTCGGTCTGACCGGCGAAGGGGCTAACTGGCGAACGGGTCCTTCGGCGGGGTCGGTGGGGTCACGGGTTCGCCATCGGTGAGCAGCCGGGCCGGGCCGACCAGGGCGCGGAGTTCGGCGGCGGTGAGGCAGCGGGCCGGGAACGCGGCGTTCGCGGCCCTGGCGGCGACGCGGTCGGTGGGCAGGTCGACGGCGGAGGCGGCCAGCACGATGTTGCCGAAGCGCCTGCCGCGCAGCACCGAGGGCTCGGCGAGCAGCAGCACGTTGCCGAACACCGCCGAGAGGGTCGCCACGACCCGGCCCGCGAACGGCAACCCCGGGCCATCGGACAGGTTCGCCAGGTAGACGCCGTCCGCGCGCAGCACCCGGGACAGCTCCCTGGTCGCCTCGACGCTGAACAACCCGGCCGACACCATCCCCCGCTCGAACGCGTCCACCACCACGACGTCACTCGACCGGTCCTGCCGCAGCGCCAACTCGGCCCGCCCGTCTCCCACGTGGACGGTCAACCCCGGGATGCCGTCGATCCCGAACTGGTCGCGCACCAACGCCACCATGCCCGCATCGGCGTCGACCACGGTCTGCCGCGACCCCTCCCGGGCCACCGACAGGTACCTGGCCACGGTGCACGCCCCACCCCCGAGGTGCAGCGCGTCCACCGCCTGGCCCGGACTCCCCCAGCAGTCCAGCACGTCCACGATCCGCCGCACGTAGTCGAACTCCAGGTGCGTCGGGTCGTCCACGTCGACGTAGGACTGCGCCACCCCGTCGACGCTGAGCAACCACCCGTTGGCCCGATCCAGATCCCGCACCACCTCGGCGGTCCCGAACCGCACCGGGAAGCGCCCCTGCCTAGGACCAGTCACCAGCACAGCACACCACGCGCCCCAGCCAGACGGCCATGGAGGGGCGGCTAGTAGCTGAACCGCGTCCGAAGCACCGACGCACCCGGTTCCCACTGTTCCAGGTCATAGGCGCCGGTCAGGTCCTCGGAAAGTCGATCACCGCGTTCCGCTGCCTTCATAGCCAGGTACTGGCGGTGGTCGGCAGTGAGGAGCGGCAACCGATCCTTGACATTGGGGGACAGCCACTCCAACCACGCCAGGTAGGCGATCGTGAACTCGACATCCCAATCGCTGTAGCGCGTGCGGAAGACGTGCACCGCCAGTTCGGCGATGGGCCGCCACCGCTCAGGGGCCAACAACGGCGGCGGGGGTGCCAGGAACGTGAGTGGCTGCCCGGGCTCGACGGCTGCGGCCACAAGCCAGACGTGGGTCGCGACCAGCCAATCCTCGTCGTTCCCCAGCCAGAAGAGCGTGCTCCCGTACAGGGCGTAGCCACCCCGCAACCGCGTCTCCAGGCGTGGATCGTCGAGCAACCGCGCGAGCGCAAGATCGAGCCGCGGCAGGCCGGCGGACCCGAACCGCACCACCCCGTTGTCGACCACGAGACTGGTGCTGACCGCGCGCACGCCTTCGGTGTCCAGCCCGGCGTCCCACAGCCGTACCAGTGATCGCCACTGCGACAGCGGTTCGTCCGGCCACAATGCCTCGGCGTCGAGCGCGCCATCGGGGCAGGTGACGCGGAGCAGGACGAGGTTGGCGCTGTAGGCGGCGGTCTGGCGGACGGTGTGTTGCGGTACTGGGCGGTAGTTGTCGTAGTGGCTGGGTCCGCGCTGCTCGTGGTAGGCGGCGAGGAGGAGTTCGAGGGTTTTGGCGACGGTTGTCTGTTCGTCGGCGGGGAGTTGGGCGAGTTTGGCGGTGGCGAAGTCGAGGACCGGGCGCTGGATGGAGAGCGGCTGGTGGGACAGCAGGGCGAACAGCAGGTCGTCGTCGGGGCGGTGTTGGGTGCGTCTGCCGAAGGCGCTGTCGGCTACGTCGCGCAGGGTTTCGATGATGCGTTCCGCAACGAGGTACTCGCCGAAGGTGGCGTGGAGGAACTCGTAGGCGCGGACCTCGACGCCGTCGTTGGCCTGGGGGGCGTGGACGAAGAAGAACTCCGCGAGCAGGCGTTTGCCGACCTGGACGGTCTCGCCGAGGGCGGTCAGGTCGGTGGTCAGGTCGACCTCGGTGATCGACTGCGCGCCCCGGTTGAGCATGCCGAGCGCGGCGACGGACAACCTGTGCAGCGACTCCCGTACCCACGCCGCCACATCGCCCGCGCCGCGCTTCTCCGCCTCGCGACGGGCGAACAGGTCGAACATCCGCTCGTAGAGGTCGGTCAGCGTCATGTCCTCGGTCGGCTCGGCGGCCGACCAGTCCGCGTAGTAGACCGCCAGCATCATCAACAGCAGCGGCTGCTCGGCCAACTCCGCGACGTTCTCCGTGAGCCGGGTGGGCAAGGGGCGGATACCGGTGTGCTGGTTGACCCGGTTCCACACAGCGGTCCACGCCAGGACCTGGTTCTGGTCGAAGTTCGCCAGCTTCACCACCGGCACCCCGTTCGGGACCTTCACCCGGTCGGCGACCAGGGTCCTGGAGGTGACGACGACGGCGACCGGGTTGCCCATGGCGGCCTCGCGCCGCTGGAAGGTCTGCACCTCGACCAGGTAGGCCGTGCGGTCGTGGGTGGTGGCCTGCAACAGTTCGTCGAGGCCGTCGAGCAGGACCACGCGGATGGTGTCGCCGGTCTGCCGCACCAGGTCCGGCCAGGTGACGCGGTGGTGGGTTAGTGTGTCGAGCGCGGTCTGGATCTGCGTGTCGACGTGGGCGTTGGCGTCGACGTGGCGCAGCGGGACGCGCACGACCGTGTAGTTCGCGGCGGGCAGGCCGGCCGCCAGGACCTTCGTCAGCAGGGACTTGCCCGCGCCAGGATGACCGAGCAGCAGCAGCGGGCGCTCGGTCGCCGCAGGGGTGCTGAAGTGAACCGCGAACAGGTGGTCGAGGTCCGTGCGGGTGTCGTGGTTCGCCCACCAGGTGTCATCGGAGAGCGCGCACCTCTCGTCGTTCTCCACGACCGAGAACCGAGGCGTCACGAACACCTCGCGCACCGTGGGGAACCTCGGCGCGGCCCCCTCGGCCACCGGTACGTCGAGTTCGGCGTTGTTCCCGTTGACCAGTGTCGAGCGCAGTTCCCCGGGCGCCGTCAGGGCACCGTGCGACAACAGGGCGTGCAGGCGGTCCAGTGTGGAGCCGATCGACGCCTGCTCGGCCATGTCCGCCCAGATCCGGAACTCCGGGACCGCCACCGCCATCCGCAGGAACTGGTCGTGGTAGATCTCCGCCACCGCTTCCGCCATGTTGGCCGGGCTCTCGGACTTGCGCTCCACGAAGAACACCCAGGTCCTGATGTGGCTGAGTAGCACCCGGAACGGTGTCGTCGCGGAGGGCGCCGGTATGTCGCCGGTGTAGAGCTCGGTCAACCAGTCCTGGCCCGTCTTGCGCCCGAAGGCGAGTTCCACCTTCTCGCGGTCGGTGAACCCACGGTCGCCCAGCGCCTCGAAGTAGGAACTGATCACCAGGATCGTGTGGGCGGCCACCAGAAGGTCCTGCCGGTGCGGACCGTTGGTGCCGTGGAGCTTGTCCGCGGTCCAGTCCAGACCCTTGCGCAGGTGGGTGAGGGCCTCGGTCTTCTGGTCGACCAGCCCCCACAGGCCCTCGATCGGCGGGATCCCCACCGAGGTCAGGATCAGCCCGCCGAGCAGGGTGTCGAGGGCCTTGAGCCAGGGCCGGTCGTGCACGCCGAGGACGGCCAGGGCGCCGCGGAAGGTGATGGGTGGGTTGCGTCGCAAGGGAGACCTAGTCGGTGTGGAGGGTGAGGACGGTCCAGGCGCCCAGGTAGACGCGGTCGCCCGCGGACAGCGGGACGGGGTGGTCCGGGGGGATGGGGGTGTGGATGTCGTTGACGAAGGTGTGGTTGGTGGAGTGCAGGTCGACCACCGCCCAGCCGCCCTCGTGCGGGACGAGCATGGCGTGGGAACGGCCGATGGCGCGGTCCTCCGGCGGGCCGGTGAGGTCGATGTCGGGCCGGATGCCCCTGGTCGGGTCGGCGCGGCCGACGACGAGGGCGGCGCCGGTCAGCGGGAAGCGGCGGGGCGGGATGAAGCGCGGGAACTCGATGCGCAGGTCCGTGCTGCCGGACTTGGTCTCGTCGTAGTACGCGCGGTCGGCGGCGACGGTGATCGACCACGTGGCGGCGGCGGTCGGGGCGACCGGCTGCTGGTCGTCGGCCAGGTGGGAGTCGTGGCCGCAGACCTCGCAGAAGCGGCCGGTCTGGCCGGGGTGGCCGTTGCGGCAGTCCCACACCGGCAGCGGGTCCGGCTCCGGCGCGGGCACCGGGCGGGCGCCGATGGGGCGGCCGCACACGTCGCACTCGGCGGGGTCGGTGGAGTCGTGGCCCTGGGGGCAGGTGGGCATCGGCGTCACTCCTCTGGCCGGACGCGGGTGGTGCGCTTGGACTCGATGTCGGCCATCTCCCGCAGCACCTGGTCCATCCGGTCGCGCACCCGCAGGGTGCCTGCGCCGTCGTCCTCGATGAGCTTGCCGAGGTGGTCGACGGTCTCGGCGTTGCCCGCCTGCTTGGCCAGGTCGATGGCCCGGCCGAGGCGGTCGGTGGCGCGCGGCAGGTCACCGGCCTGGTGCGCGGCCAGGCCGTCGTGCACCAGTTCGGCGATGCGCTGCTGGCCGGTGAAGTGGGCGACCTGCGGGCTGATCCTGGTGGACAGCACCGGGTCGTCGGTCCAGAATGCGCGGACCCGGTGCTCGGGGGACTCGTGGTCGCCGACCGACATCCGGACCCTGGCGACCACCATCGCCTCCCCCACCTCGCCCTCGCCGAGTTCGACGGACACGTGGAAGTCGCGGGTCTCGGCCGACCAGTGCCCGGTGGGGAACTCCAGGACCCGGGGGGTGATGGCGGTGCCGCGGTCGGTGAGGTCGACGATGCGGGGGAACACCTGCTTGAGGAACCGCAGCTTGGCGCGGGCGGGCATCCACAGCCGCAGGCTGACGTCGACCGCGGCGGTGCCCATCAGCTTCTCGGTGATCTCCCGGAAGTCCTGGACCAGGGTGGTCGGGTCGGGCAGGCCGCGCACCGAGCCGTGCAGGGTGTCGGCGACGCGCTCGAGGGTCCGGGCCTGCCACCCGGCGTCACCGACCCCGCGGGCGTCGCAGGTGAACGCGCCCTCGCAGGCCAGGACAGTGTCGTGGAACTGCTCGGTGCTCTCGTGCTCGTTGCGGCCGTCGGTGAGCAGCACCGCGTGCCGGATGGGGGCGGTGGTGCCCTCGAACAGCTGCCGGGCCATGGTCAGCCAGGTGCCGATGGCGGTGCCGCCGCCCGCCACGAGCCGCCCGACCGCCTGGCGGGCCTTCTTGCGGGTGGCCGCGGACGCCTCGGCCAGGGTCGGGGTGCTCGGGTAGACCATCGTGGCGACCTCGGTGCCCGCGACGATGGCGAACCGCACCCCGTCCGGCAGCGCCGCGATGACGGCGTTGACCGCCAGCTTGGCCTGGGCGATCTTGTTGCCCGACATGGACCCGGAGGTGTCGAGCAGCACGACCCTGGCCAGACCCCGGTCGACACCCGGGGCACCGAGGGTGTCGCCGGTGAGGGTGACCGAGATGACGGCGTCCATGAGCCGCCCGCCCGCGGGCAGGTATTCGTTCTGGTCAACGTGGACCGCGAAGGAGAACGTCACACCGAACCTCCACCAGCAGCGACAACCACAACAGCGACAACCGCGGCAGGCCCGCCACACCCACCCGCGAGCAGGGCTCTGCCGGACGGGTCAACGTGAACCGCGAAAGAGAACGTCACACCGAACCTCCACCAACAACCGCAACAGCGACAACCGCGGCAGGCCCGCCACACCCACCCGCGAGCAGGGCTCTGCCGGACGGGTCAACGTGAACCGCGAAAGAGAACGTCACACCGAACCTCCACCAGCAGCGACAACCACAGCGACAGCAGCGAGCAGGACTCCGCCGAACTGGACTCCGCCGGGCCGGTCGCCGCGGACCGCGAAAGCGCGGGTCATGCGGGGCCTCCCGCGGTGATGGCGGCGACGGTGACGTTGTCGTGCCCGCCCGCGGCGAGGGCGCGGCCGAGCAGGGTGCGGGCGACCGCGAGCGGCGCGCCGAGGTGGTCGGCGGGGGCGACGACCTCGGCGTCGAGGTAGCGGGACAGGCCGTCGCTGCACAGCACGACGAGCCCGGCGCCCGGCGGGCTGAAGCGGCGGACCTTCGGGGTGACCGGACCGGCGTCGGCGCCGAGCCAGCGCTCCAGGGCCTGCGCGCCGGGCTCGGCCATCCGCGGGTCGTCGAGGGCGACGCCCTGGGCGAGCAGGCGCCCCGCGGCGGAGTCGTCGATGGTGAGCCGGTGGGTGCCATCGGCGCCCGCCCAGTAGGCGGGGCTGTCGCCGACCCAGCCCACCGTGACGCCGTCGCCGGTGACGAGGGCGGAGACGTAGGTGCAGCAGGGCGGGTTGCTGTCGCCGGGGTCGCCGAGGGCGGCGGCGGCTCTCGCGGCCGCGGCGGTGGCGGCCGTGGTCGCGGCGGCGGGTTCGTCGCCCCTGGCCACGGCGGCGAGCAGTTCCCGCAGTCCCGCCTCCGACGCGGCGGTCGCGGCGGCCGCCGATCCGGGCGCGGAGGCGACGCCGTCGCAGACAACGGCGGCGGCGACGTCACCGAGCACGCCGATGGCGACGGCGTCCTCGTTGCGCTCGCGGCGCCTGCCCCGATCGGTGACGGCGGCGACCCGGTCGAGGTCCATGCTCGGGGCCGCCGCGGAGAACACCGCGCTGGGGGTGGCCTCGATCCGGGTGGACCGGTCGCGGCCGCAGTCCTCGCAGAACCGCCAGGCCGGTTCGAGCGCGGCGCCGCAGTGGGCGCACGTGGTGCTCTCGATGTCACTCACCCGCCTCACACCAGCGTCTTCGGGCGGACCTCGTTGGCCCGGTCGACCAGCCGGGAGCGCAGGTCCCGGTCGGTGGTGAGCTTGGCCAGCGCCCGGTAGGAGCCCTCCAGCCGCCCCCGCAGGCGGGTCTCCGCGTCGACCTGCTCGTCGGTGGCCTGCGGGGCGTGGCCCGCCAGGGCGAGCAGCGCGGCGCCGTGGACCTCGATGTCGAGGCGCGCGAGGCGTTCGGCGTCGAGGCCGAGGCCGTCGAGCCGGTCGACCGCGGCGGGGACGGTGCCGGGGTCGGCGAGGGCGGCGCGGATCGCGGCGACCCGGGCGGCCACGTGGTGGGTGGAGCTGTCGGGGACCTCGTCGAGCACCTCGACGGCGTTGTCGTAGTCCTTGAACTCGGCGTAGGCGCGGGCGAGTCCGAACGCGGCGCTGACGTAAGAGCGGTCGGTGTCCCACACGCGCTCGTACAGGTCCAACGCGCGATCGGTGTCGCCTTGCCATTCCAGTGCCGCCGCGAGCGCGAGTTTCGGCGCCAACTCGCCGGGGAGCGCGCCGTAGACGGCCTCGAAGTGGGTGACGGCCGCGGCGGGGTCCTCGGTGGCGAACGCGGCGACGCCGAGGTACCAGTCGGTGCGCCAGTCCCCCGGCAGCGCGGTGGTGAACTCGTCGAGCACGGTCCGCGCGCTGTCGACGCTGCCCGCGACGATGTGCGCGTCGACCAGCCGCAGCAGCAGTTCCGGGGTGCGCTCGGCCGCGCCGAGCAGGGTCTCGATCAGCCGGTCCGGGGTGATGGCGCCCAGGGTGGCGAGGAACCCCGCGGCCGGGTCGGCTGGGTCGACCAACGGGCTCGGCAGGCTTACCGGGACCTCGGTCCACGCCACCGGGGGGACCTCGTCGGCGGACACGATCCCCGCGCCGGTGCCGAACACCTTGCGCTCGCGGGTGAACCGGGTCGACACCGTCCCGCACGGCTCTTCTTGTTCGTACGCCCAGACTTCGGCGAGCACGCCCAGTACCTGTTCGCGCATGTCGTCCGCGGAAGTGAACCGGTGGGCGGGATCGGGGTGCGCTGCCCGGCGCAAGAGCCGACCGAAGGACTCGTACGGGCCTTCGAAGGGCAGGTCGTCGGGCAGGTCGTGGACGTACTTCCCGCTGAACTCGGCGAAAGGGAAGCTCAACACCGCCAGGGTGCGACCAAGGGTGTAGAGGTCGGCGTGCACGGTAGGTCTGTCGCTGCCGTTCTCCACCTCGGGTGCCATGAACCCCACGGTGCCGTAGGCGTCGTTGTCGCTATCGGCTCGGATGACGGCACCGAGGTCGATGAGCTTGACGTCCTGATCGACCTGCATGGCGTTGTGCGGCTTGAGGTCGCAGTAGACGAGACCTCGGCGGTGGAGGTAACCGAGCGCGGCGAGGATCTGGTCGGCGTAGCGCAAGACGATGAACACCGGCAGCGGGGCGCGTTCGCCGTCCTCGCCGCGGCTGCGTTGCAGCATCTCGAACAGGGAGCGCCCCGGCAGGTACTCCATGACGATGTAGCCCGCGACCACGCCGGTGCGCTGGTCGGTGTGGTAGACGAAGTCGTTGATCTTCACCACGTTCGGGTGGTCGACCGCGACCAGGAACTGCTTCTCGCGCGCGGCGGCGTCGACCGCGGCCTGGTCGTGCGAGTTGATCAGTCCTTTGAGGACGACCCAGCGGTCGGCGGTGCCGTCGGCCAGGTGCAGGTCGCGGGCGAGGTAGATCCACCCGAGGCCGCCGTAGGCGAGGCAGCCGAGCACCTCGTAGCGGTCGACGACGCTGCCCTTGGCCAGGTTCGGCACGTAGGAGAACGGCGTGCGGTCGCGCGGGCAGAACCCCTCGTCCAGGCCGGGACCGTCGCCGCGCGGCTGGCCGACGAGCTGGTCGCAGGCCGGGCACACCCGCCTGCCGTAGGGGACCCTCGGGTCGGGCAGCACCGCGTCGGCCGGGTCGGGCATGGGGAACCACGGCAGCCGCACGGCGTCGAACCGGCTGCCACCCGGCCGCGCGGGCGGGCGCCCGGTGCTCGCGGTGCCGCGGCCGCTCTCGCCCCGGCCAACGCTCCCCCGGCCGGTGTCCTCGCCGCGCGCCGCCGCCCGCGCCCGCTTCCCCGACGACGACCGCCCGGAGTACGGCCGCTTCCCGGACGCCCCCTTCCCGGACAACCCCTTGCCGGACGAACCCTTGCCGGACGGCGTCTTCCCGGACAGGGCCTTGCCCGATGGCGGTGTGCCGGGAGACTTCGCAGGCGGTGGTGTCACCTTCGCGCTGGCGGGCGCGAGGAAGCCGCACTCGTCGCAGGACCCGTCCTCCAGGTAGGTCCCGCCGCACCCCGGCCGGACACACGGGGTTCGTGCCGTCATGCGCGCCTCCGGATCACGGCGTTCTGGTAGGTCGTCACCGCGACGGTGGCCTCGGCGAGGTCGCAGGGCGCGGTCCACAGCAGCCGGTGGGCGTCGCGGTGCGCGGCCGCCAGCTCCGGGTCCTCGGCCAGCCCGACCCGGACCGCCATCGCCAGGTACACCGCGAGCCGACCGCGCAGCTCCTCGCGGCGCGCCAGCAGGCCCTCGGCCCGGGAGAAGGCGACCGACAGCGCGTCGGAGGCGGCCTCGACCAGCGCGATCGCGGTGTCGATGCCCTCGGCGACGGTCGACCAGCTGCCCGCGGCAGCGGCGTCCGCGAGCTCCCGCACCGCCGTGGCCGGTCGGTCGAACACGTCGGCGACCACCAGCCGGTCGGCCGAGGTGATCTTGGCGCGGACCTCGGCGAGCCGGTCGGTGGTCTTGGCGTGCTCGCCCGCCAGCTCACCGAGCAGGGTCTCGGTCTCGGCGAGCCGGGCGCGCAGCGACCGGACCCGGTCGACCGGGTTCAGCGAGATCACCGCCGACCCGACCCCACCGTCGTGCACACGCCCTGTGCCCAACGCTGCCGCGAGAGCGGACAGGGTAAGAACCGGCCCCTCTCCCGCCACACCGTCGCGCAACGCTGCCAACAGAGCCGGTGTGTGGTCCGGTACGCAGAGGACGAACACGCCGTCGATGTCGAGACTGTCGCCGATCACGTGCCCGGGAACGCAATCGAGAAGGATCACGCGCAGAGAAGCCTGACTGCGCCGCACAATCCGACGCATCTCGCCCAGCGGCAGCGCTGTCGTGGCGAGGTAACGGCCATCGGTTCCGACGGTCGCTAGATGCAGCGCACCACCCTCTTCGGCCAACACGCGGCCCGCGCAGTAGACCAGCAACAGGTCTTCGGCTTCTGACGCTGCCTGGTCGAGCACACGGACCACGTCAGCGGCGGAGTTCGGATCGGCCAAGACTGCGCAATGTGTGAGGCCGACACCGTCAGGCGAGGTCAGGACCGCGCGCAGGTTGTCCAACGAGGCTGTCGCGGACGGCAGCGGTGCCAGCGTCGTGTAGCCGCCGACGCCGATCAGGACGGCCCGGGACCGGTTCGGGTCCGGCAGGTGTTCGGTCACCGGGCTCACCCTCCCTCGTAGTAGGCGGGCGGCATGACCATCGGGCGGTCGCCGAACCACTTGCGGTACAGGTCCTGCATCGGCTTGCCGCGCATCCGCTCCAGCACCGCGTTGACCAGCCTGGTCAGCTCGGGGTCGCGGTTGGAGACGGCCACCGCCGCGGTGTCCTTGATCTCGACCGGGAACGGGTAGATCTCGGTGTTGGGGTCCTGGTCGTGGAAGCCCTCCAGGATCACGTCGTCGGTGGACACCGCGTCGACCTGGTGGCGCTGCAGCTGCACCAGGCAGTCGGTGGTGTCGACGACCGGCACCGCGACGCCGCCGTGCTCGGTGACCCTGGCCAGGTTGACCGTGCCCGCGCCGGAGCAGACGGACTTGCCGGTGATGCCCTGGCGCGGGTCCCACTGGCCCGCCACGGCCCGGTAGGTGAGCAGCGCCTGCCTGGTCTCCAGGTAGGGCACGGAGAACCGCAGGCCGAAGGTGTCGACCCGCTCGCAGGTCACGCTCGCGTCGGCGATGATCAGGTCCACCTTGGCGACGTTGCCCGCGGGCGGGAACCGGCCGTTCTGGTCGGTCTCCAGCGCCAGGAACCGGTCCCTGGTCGGCATCGCCACGTACTGGATCTGGCCGGGCAACCGGGCCGGGTCGCGGTCGGGGAAGATCGCCTTGGCGATCTCCAGGGCGAGGTCGGCCTCCAGTCCGGCCACCGCCCCGGTGCGCAGGTCGCGGGAGCTGAGCTTGGCCGCGGTCTGGCTGACGCCGACCCGCAGCTGCCGCCCGCGGATCCGGTCGATCACCCCGCCGCGCGGCAGCCGGACCAGTTCCGTGCCGTCGGGGCGCAGCGAGTCCGTGGTGCCCTGGCAGCCGGTGGACCGCGGCCGCGCGGCCACGGAGGTCACGGCGGGCGGTTGCGGCTGCGGCGCGCTCGGCCTCGGCACCGCGCCGCGCGACGCGGGGGTGCACGCGGTCGTGGCGGCCAGCACCAGGAAGGCGGCGGCGAGCCGGGTGGTCGTCCTCATCGGTACTCCGCGATCCGGGGCCACAGCCCGGCCAGCGCCGCGGCGCCCGCGGCGGCCATCAGCACGGCCACCCCCACGTCGGTGCCCGCCAGCGCCGCCCTGGCGTCCACGATGGACTGGTCGACCTCGCGGCCTGCCGTGGCGATCACCCCGTCCAGCTCGTCCTTGAGCTCCTCGTCGGCGGTGATGGCGGCGGCCACGTCGGCGTACTGCGGGCGGGTCGCGGAGAAGTCCCGCTTGATCTCGCCGCGCCACTGCTCGACCTCGACCACGGCGCCGTCGAGCGCGTGCAGGCCCGCGACGTCGAGCGGGGTGATCTCCAGCGCCGCGGCGTCGGTCGGGGTGGACCGCACGGCGGCGAGCTTGTCCTGCAACCGGTCGGTCCGCGCGGTCAGGTCGTCCAGGTCGCCGATCAGCGGGAAGATCAGCGCGCGGGCCTGGGCGCCGTCGAGGTTGCGGGCCTCGGCGCGGATCTCGGTCAGCGGGACCAGCCTGGTCGCCGAGAGCCGGGCGCTGGCGGCGGCGTTGGTCGCGGCGACCAGCGAGGCGGCGGTGAGCCAGCCGAACGCGACGAGGGTGAGCGCGGTGGCCACCAGCATCCCGATGTTGAACCGCCTGCGGGTGCGGCGGGCCAGGTAGCGCTGGATGCCCACGAGGAGCAGCACGACGGCCAGGCCGACCGCGACGGCGAACCAGGGGAACGAGTCCACGCCCTCCGGGGGGTTCGCGTCCCGCAGGTCCTTGGCCAGATCAAGCATGGTTTCCCTGACCAGCAGGGACGCCTCGTTGAGATAAGAGGTACCGACAGGGTCCACTCGGCTGCTGTAGACCCAACCTGCCTCGACCAGGCCTGTGTAGACGGGCAACAAGCTGGACAGGACAGCCAACCGCTCGGATGTGGTGAGCGTGCCCGTCGACAGGTAGGCCCGCCTCGCCTGGCTGGTCAGCTCGTTGATCCTGGCCGTTGGTGTCACCTCGGGCACGGCCTTGGTGGCGTAATCGAGCGCGGCGGCCGCGGCCACGACGTCATCACGGAACGCCCGCTGCTGCGCGGCGACCTTCTCGCCGCTGACAAGCACCACCGAGAACGAGGTGGCGTCAGCGTCGGCCAGCGCCCGGTAGGCCTCCCCCGCGGCCGCGTTCACCGCGCCGCGGCGGTCGGCCAGGTCGGCGAGCAGGTCAGCGCGCTGCCCGATGCTCAACGCCCCCACCAGCCCCGCCACCGCGGCGGCGACCAGCACCGCGGCCACGGCCAGCGTCAGCTTCCCCTCGGTCCGCCGGAAGTGCGCGGCGACGGCCGCACGCAATGCCACGCAGCCAGCCCCCCTCCGTCGCCCCCGGTGCTACCTCGCGTAATCGCTCGCGCACGGCAACCGCGTTATCGCAGCACAACCGGGGCCACCCGATCGGACGCTTGGCGCTCGGATGACGGGTTCCCGCTATCTTCGGTCGGGGTGTCCTGGCGACCGAGGCGGCTACGACGTCCCGGGCGACGGCGCGCGGCAGGCGCGGCCGGTGACCTCGAGGAGATCGACGTGAAGTACATGCTGCTGGCCCACACCAACCACGAGGCCTGGGCGGCCGCCACCCGCGAGTGGACCGCCACCGGGCAGATGCCCGCCGAGGTGGCCGCCGCCTGCGCGTTCTTCGCCGAGCTCGGCCAGGAACTGGTGGCCTCCGGCGAGTTCGTCAGCGCCGAGGGCCTGGCCGACCCGGCGCACACCCGCACCGTGCGGCCCTCGGCCGGGGCGCCGGTCGCCACCGACGGGCCGTTCGCCGAGGCCAAGGACGTGCTGGTCAGCTACAGCATCGTCGACTGCGCCACCCCGCAGCGGGCCGCCGAGATCGCCGCGCGGGTGGTCGCGGCGACCGGTGACACCGTCGAGGTGCGGCCGCTGATGAGCCCCATGGGCGAGCTGTAGCGGTGCGCGCGGACCTCGCGCGGGCGCTGGTGCCGCAGGTGCTCGGCGCCGTGGTGCGCCGGTACGGGCACTTCGACGCCGCCGAGGACGCGGTGCAGGAGGCCCTCATCGCCGCGCACAGGCAGTGGCCGGTGGAGGGCACCCCGGTGGACCCGAAGGCGTGGCTGGTCCGGGTGGCGGCGCGCAGGCTGGTCGACGGCCTGCGCGCCGAGCGGGCCCGCAGGCGCCGCGAGGAGGTCGTGGCCACCCGGTCGGTGCGCGACGAGGACGGCGGCGTGGTCGTGCCCGACTCCGACGACACGCTGGCGCTGCTGTTCCTGTGCTGCCACCCGGCGCTGACCCAGGACGCGCAGGTGCCGTTGACGCTGCGCGCGGTGGCGGGCCTGACCACCGCGGAGATCGCCCGCGCGTACCTGGTGCCGGAGGCCACGATGGCCAAGCGGATCACCCGGGCCAAGCGCCGGGTCCTGGACTCCGGGACGGGGTTCGCCGAGCCCGGCTCGCTCGCGGCGGTGCTGCAGGTGCTGTACCTGGTGTTCACCGAGGGGCACACCGGCCGCGCCGACCTGGCCGCGGAGGCGATCCGGCTCACCGAGCACGTGCACCGGCTGCGCCCGGACGACGCGGAGGTGGCGGGACTGCTCGCGCTGATGCTGCTCACCGACGCCAGAGCCGCGACTCGAATGACGCCGGAAGGTGCCCTAGTACCGCTGGCGGAACAGAACCGCGCGCGCTGGGACCGAGCGAGAATCACGCGGGGAACGGAATTGGTCGAGTTCGCGCTGACCCGCGGTAAAGAGTTCGGCCCTTATGCCGTGCAAGCGGCTATCGCGGCCGTGCACGCCGAGGCGCCGAGTGCCGAGGACACCGATTGGACGCAGATCCTCGCGCTTTACCAACTGCTGGAGCGGGTGACGGACAACCCGGTCGTGACGCTCAACCGGGCGGTGGCCACTGCGATGGTGCACGGGCCGCGGGCAGGCCTGACCGTCGCCGACAGCGTCGCCGATCGCCTGAGCACCAACCACCGGCTCGCGGCGGTACGCGCGCACCTGTGGGAACTGGCGGGTGAACCCACCGCCGCCCGTGAGCACTACCTGGCCGCAGCACGGCAGACGACCAGCACCCCGGAACGGGAACACCTGCTCAGCAGGGCGGCCCGGTCGGCGTGAGCCGACCGGGCCGCCCTGCTGGTCCGAACTGGTGAGAACCGGTGCGAGCGCCTGCTCAGCCGGAGAACGCGGCCTTGCGGGCCTTGGCGCGGCTCCTGGTCGTCTTGGCGGGCGCGACGACCTCGGGCTCCGGCTCGGCGTGCGCGGCCTCGTAGGCCTCGACCACCGCGGACGGGATGCGACCCCGCTCGGAGATGTCGTGGCCGTTGCGGCGTGCCCAGTCCCGCAGCGCCTTGGTCTCCTCCTTGCTGCGGCCCTCGCCCGCGGGCTTGCCCGGGGCGGCGGCGCGCTTGACGCGACCACCGGTGCGCCGCGCCGCGGCCACGTAGTCGGCCAACTCGCCGCGCAGGCGCTCGGCGTTGGCCTCGGACAGGTCGATCTCGTAGTTCACGCCGTCCAGGCTGAACTCGACCGAGCGGATGTCGTCACTGCTCGATCCGTCGAGGTCGTCGTAGAGCTGGACAATGGTCTTCTGAGCCATGCGGGCACCTCATCGCGCAAACTGGTTCGCTGGGGGTTGCTGTGGAAGTTAGCAGCCCGAAGCACCGCGCGCGGAGCGACCCGCCCGCCGCCGTCCACACCGGGCACTCCGAAGTAGACAGGAGCGGCCCGGATGTGGACGTCGGGGACGAGTCGGGTACCGGCTCAGCGCGGCGGCGCGGTCCGCCGACCGGTGACCCCGACCGGCCACCAGTAGCGCCGCACCGGCTCGAACCCGCTGTGGGTGAACCAGGACTCGACCTGCTCGGCGGTGTAGGTGTCGCGGTAGCGCGGGGAGAGCACGTCGAACCAGGTGAGCGCGAGCTCGTCGTAGCGCCTGCGGCGGGTGAGGATGCGGGCGTGGGTGCTGCGCTGGACCACGGACCGCACCACCGGCAGGGCCGCGATCGTGTTGAGCACCCGGACCGCGATCAGGGTCGGTAGCGACAACGCGCGGCAGATCCGGTAGATCGTGCGGTGCGACCAGTTGTGCAGGCCGAGCGGGCGCAGCAGGTCGCGAACCAGCACGAGCGGGCTCACCTTGCGCTGGTAGACCCAGACGAACAACTCCCCGCCCTGGCGCACGAGCCGGGTCAGGCCGGTGAAGGCGATCTCGGTCGCGCCGGTGTGGTGGATGACACCGTTGCACCACAACCGGTCGACGGCGTGCTCGCGCACCGGCAGCGCGAACACGCTGCCCTGGACCACGTGCAGGTTCGGCAGGTCCGCCGCCGCCTTCGCGACCTCGGTGATGGCCGGGTTCACGTCGACGGCGAGGAAGGTCGCGCCGGGGTGGCGGCGGGCCAGCTCCACGGTCAGCTTGCCGCTGCCGCAGCCGATGTCGGCCACCACCAGCCCGTCGAGCGGGTCGGGTCCTGCGCCCGGCTTGATGTCGAACACCTCGTGGAACTGGGCGACGTCCTCGTCGATGGTGCGGCCGAACACGGTGTCGGACTCGAAGCCGCCGTCGTGGAAGGTCTGCCACTCGAAGCCGAAGCTGGCCGCGACGTGGCTGTCGCGCTCGCGGGCGGAGACCAACCGGGGCACGCCGTCGGCCACCGGGTAGTCCAGGCCGCAGTCGACGCAGAGCAGCTCACCGCTGGCCACCTCGTCGGCGGCCTCGCCGGTGAACCGCAGCTTGCCCGAGCAGGACGGGCAGACCAGGAAGTCGAGCACACTGACACGCACGGAAATCGTTCCCCCTTCGGCACGGACGACCCGAACGACGGACGCCTGGCATCCGTATCGCGTACGTACCGACGGCGTGTCACCGCGCGGCGGGGCACCACCCGATGGAACCACTGGGCCCCCGACCGTCACGGACCGATCGGGCGCGCCGCTTGGGACGAATGTCGCCGTGGCGGCGGGAAACGGACGGATCCGCGTCAGCGCACCGGGGAGACGTGCCGACGGCGAACGGCCCCGCCGTCGAGCGGGGCCGTTCGCCGTTGGCGGTGCCGCGCCCCTAGGCCGGGGCGTCCCCGGTGATGTCGGCGAGGGTGTTCCAGAACATCAGCTCGTAGCCCTGCAACAAGCGCCCGTAGCCGATCGAGCGCTCCGGGGTCCAGCCGCCGTCGAGGGCCTGCTGGATGGCCACCGCGTAGAGCTCCTCCAACTCCGGCACGGGCGTGGCGAAGAAGTCGAAGAACCCGGTGCCGGTCTCGTCGAAGCCGTAGTGCTCGCGCAGTCCCGCCGAGATCGTGGCGCAGTATCCGCCCCACGCGGCGAAGTTGGCCAGGATCGCCAGCAGCGCGTCCCTCGGGTTGCCGTTGAGCGCGAGCCACGCCAGGTACGACGGGTACGCCTGGCAGCCGGGGGTCGGCCGGTAGGCGCGGATCGCGTCGTCGTCGAGCCCACACGCGGCGGCGAAGTCACCGAGCTTGGCCAGCGCCAGGCCCTCCCCCGAGGCCAGCGTGCTCAGCACCTCGCGGGCGGCCGGGTCGACGGCCTGCGCGGCGAGGGTGAGGAAGGTGCGCCAGTCGCTCTGGATGATCCGGTGCTGCTCGGCGGCCAGCGCGGCGAGCGCGGCCAGTGGCGCGGCGCCCGCCGCCACGGCGGGGACGAACCGGTTGTCGTGCTCCCCGGGCAGCAGCTCGCGCTGCACCCGCTCCAGTAGTTCCTTGCCGGTCTCCGGCATCGCGGACCTCCCCGTGCGTCGCTCCCCGACCCGCCCCACCCTAGATCATCTCCGCTCGGCCGGTCGGCGGGAGCCGACCCGCGCTCGCGTTCCACAGCGGACCCGATCCGCGCCACCACCGGGGCGGTGTCACTGGATTACGGAGAGAATGGTCTAGACCTTGACGCCGGTTGGCGCAATCGGCGAAGCTGAAAATCCGGCCGCGCCGCCGCCTCACGTCGGCGGTCGCCGATCCCTGCACGCCCGCCCTGTCCCGGAGCGGGCCCCAAAGGAGTGATCACGTGTCGAGAAACCGCATCACCGCGGCGCTGGTCGCGGTCGCGGCGGTGGGAGGGGTGGCGTTGCTCATCCCCACCACCACCGCCTCCGCCGCCGACTGCGCACCCGCGTGGAGCAGCGCGACCGTCTACACCGGCGGCAAGACCGCCGGGTACAACGGTCGCAACTGGTCGGCGAAGTGGTGGACCCAGGGCGAGACCCCCGGCACGGCCCAGGTCTGGGCCGACCAGGGCGCCTGCGGCGGCACCACGCCGACCACCACGACCCGGCCCACCACGACCACCACCACTCGGCCGACGACCCCGACCACCGGTCCGGACGGCTGCCTGCACCCGGACTGGGTCCAGGGCAAGCAGTACAAGACCGGCGACATCGTCCGCTTCACCGACGGCAAGTACTACATCGCCGAGCACGACAACCCGGGCTACAGCCCCGTGGTCAGCACCTGGTACTGGGACCCCTTCACCTGCGGCACCCAGCCCACCACGTCGAACCCCACCACGACGTCGAACCCCACCACCTCGAATCCCACGACGACCTCCACCCCCGCGGGCAACTTCGTGGTGTCGGAGGCGCAGTTCAACCAGATGTTCCCGAGCCGGAACACCTTCTACACCTACAAGGGCCTGACCGACGCGCTGGCCGCCTACCCCGGGTTCGCCAACACCGGCACGGACACCACCAAGCGCCAGGAGGCGGCGGCGTTCCTGGCCAACGTCAACCACGAGACCGGCGGGTTGGTCTACATCAAGGAGATCAACGAGGCGAACTACCCGCACTACTGCGACGCCGCCCAGCCCTACGGCTGCCCGGCAGGCCAGGCCGCCTACTACGGGCGCGGCCCGATCCAGCTGAGCTGGAACTTCAACTACAAGGCCGCCGGTGACGCGCTGGGCATCGACCTGCTCGGCAACCCGTTCCTGGTGGAGCGGGACCCGGCCGTGGCCTGGAAGACCGCGCTCTGGTACTGGAACACCCAGAAGGGCCCCGGCACGATGACCCCGCACGACGCGATGGTCAACGGCCGTGGATTCGGCGAGACGATCCGCAGCATCAACGGCGCCCTCGAGTGCAACGGCGGCAACCCGGCGCAGGTGCAGAGCCGGATCAACGCCTACCAGCGGTTCACCCAGCTGCTGGGAACCACCCCGGGGTCGAACCTGAGCTGCTGACCCAGCGTGACGCCCGGGGTGGCCGCCGGTGCCTCGGCACCACCCCGGGCGACACACGTTCGGCCTAACGTGACGATCACCAGTCGAGTCGTGTCGCGGGGCGGAATCCCGCTATGCCACTCTGTCCGAGTGGTCGACTACGCCGCATCCGTCCGATCTCGACGCGCCGCGCGCGCCGGGGACGGCCGCGCACCGGGGCGGTCACGCCGGTGACGCCCGCCGCCGCGTCGCGCTGGCCGTGGGTGCTGTACCTGGCGGCGGGCGCGGCGCTGGTCGTGCTCTACTACCTCGCCCCGGTCACCGCGGGCGGGTTCCCGCTGCGGGTGGTGCTGTACTGCTTCATCAGCGCCTCGGCCGCGGTCGCGGTGTTCGTCGGCCTGGCCCGCTACCGGCCGAGACCGTGGCTGCCCTGGCTGCTGATCGCGGCGAGCCAGCTGGTCTACGCGCTGGCGGACAGCATCTTCTACCTGCTGCACTACGCGCTCGACCTCACCACGTACCCGTCGCCGGCCGACCCGTTCTACCTGGCGCACTACCCGCTGGCGGTGGCCGGGATCGTGCTGCTGATCCGCCGCCGCACCCCGGGCCGCGGCCTGGCCGGGCTGCTGGACGCGGGCACGCTGGCCGTCGTCGCGGCGATGCTGTCCTGGCTGTACGTGATCGGCCCGCAGACCCGCCTCGGCGCGCCGCTGCTGGTGGAGGTCGTGTCGCTGGGCTATCCGGTGATGGACCTGGCGCTGCTGACCGTCGCACTGGGACTCGTGCTCGGCCCCGGCGCCCGCCCGCCCGCGTTCGGGCTGTTCCTCGGCTGGCTCGCCGCGATCATGACGGCCGACACGATCTACGTGGTGCAGCAGCTCAACGGCACCTTCCAGGCGGGCAACTTCCTGGACGCGATCTGGCTGGCCGGGAACCTGGCGCTGGGCGCGAGCGCGCTGCACCCGACGATGCGGGCGATGGCCGAGCCCTCGCCGGTGCCGGACGCGCCGCTGAGCCCGTTCCGCATCGCGGGCCTGTCCGCGGCCGCGCTGATCGCCCCGGCCGTGCTGTTCGTGCAGTGGGCCGGTGGGTCGGTGCGCGATGTGCCGGTGGTCGCGGGGACCTGCGCGCTGCTGTTCGCGCTGACCATCGCCCGGCTCGCCGCCCTGGTGTCCGACCAGCGCAGGCTGGCCATCACCGACGCGCTGACCGGCCTGCACACCCGCCGGTTCTTCGAGGCGCAACTGCCGCTGGAGATCGCCAGGGCAGGCCGCACCGGCGGGTCGGTCGCGGTCCTCATCGCCGATGTCGACCACTTCAAGACCATCAACGACCGGCACGGGCACCCGGCTGGCGACCAGGTGCTGGTCGAGATCTCGGCGCGGCTGCGGGCCACCGTGCGCGCCGGTGAGGTGCTGGCCCGCTACGGCGGCGAGGAGTTCGCGCTGATCCTGCCGGGCGCCACCGCCAGGACGCTGCCGATCATCGCCGAGCGGCTGCGCCAGGAGGTGTCCGGCACGGAGATCCCGATCGCCGCGCAGCGGCGGATCCCGGTGACGGTGTCGATCGGCACCGCCGTCTACCCCGCGCACGGCACCACCCCCGACGACCTCGTGTCCATCGCCGACCGCGCGCTCTACGCCGCGAAGGCCGCGGGCCGCGACCAGGTCGTGTTCGGCCACTCGCCCCACCGCCTCGACGCCACCGGCGGCGGGCTGGACTACCTGCACCTGGTCGCCGACGAGGTCGACGCGCTGTTGGCAGGCAGGCAGCGCAGCCGCGCGGTGGCCCGGCTGGCGCGGTTGCTCGCGGTCGAGTCCGGTCTCGACGACGGCGCGGCCGGGATCGCCCAACTGGCCGGGCGGCTGCACGACATCGGCAAGATCACCGTCCCGCGGACCGTGCTGACCAGGCGGGCCGGGTTGACCGAGGCGGAGTGGGAGCTGGTGCGGGCCGTCCCGGCGCACGGCGCCAGGATGGTGTCGATCGTGCCCGGTCACACGGCCGTCGCCGAGGTCATCCGGCAGCACCGCGAACGCTGGGACGGCACGGGCTACCCGGCGGGGTTGCGCGGCGCGGAGATCCGCGCGGAGGCCTGCGTGGTGGCGGTGTGCGACGCGTGGGTGGCGATGCTGTCGGACCGGCCGCACCACGCGGCGCTGACCGCGGAGCAGGCGCGCGCGCAGGTGCTGGCCGGTCGCGGCACGCAGTTCGACCCGGCGGTGGTCGACGTCTTCCTCGGCCTGCTCGACAGCGGCGGCCTGCCACCGGACCAGGTCGCGCCGCGGCAGCGGTCCGCGCCGGTCTCGTCGCCGCAGGCCTGATCCTTGCGCGCAGGCCTGATCCCCAGGCGCGGGCCTGATCCCTAGGCGGGGTCCGGGAGCGCGCCGTCCGCGGAGATGGTGGGAACGTCGACTCGGACGGTGTCGGGGTACTTGACGCCGGAGCCGGTGTTGAGGACGACGACGCGCTCGTCGCCGCGCAGCCAGCCCGACTCGCGCAGGCGGATGAGGGCGGCGAAGCAGGCCGCGCCCTCCGGGCAGACGAAAGCACCCTCGTCGGCGGCGAGTTCCCGTTGCGCGGCAAGGAGTTCCTCGTCGGTGACGGCCACCGCCGTGCCCTCGGTCTCGGCCAGGGCGCGCAGGATCAGGAAGTCCCCCAGCGGCTTGGGGACGTTGATGCCGAAGGCGATGGTCGTGGGCGCGGCGGGGGCGACGCTCTCCGCGGCCCCCGCCTCCCAAGCGTCCACAATGGGCCGACACCCCTCGGCCTGCACCGCGACCAGCCGGGTCTCGGGGGTGAGCCAGCCCAGTTCGCGCATCTCGTCGAGGGCCTTGTGGATGCCGATCAGCCCGACCCCGCCGCCGGTCGGGTACAGCAGGACGTCGGGGGCGCGCCTGCCCGACTGCTCCACGATCTCGTACCCCATCGTCTTCTTGCCCTCGATGCGGTACGGCTCCTTCAGCGTCGACACGTCCTGGTAGTCCGGCCGCGACGCCAACGCCTTGCGGATCAAAGCGCCCGCGTGCGAGATCAGGCCGTCGACGAGGTAGAGCTCAGCACCGGCGGCCACACACTCCGCACGGGTGATGACCGGCGCGTCCACCGGCATCGCGATCAGCGACCGCAGCCCGGCCCGCGCCGCGTAGAGCGCCCACGCCGCACCCGCGTTGCCGTTGGTGGGCATGGCGATCCCTCGAACCCCCAACTCCGCCGCGCGGGACACACCCACCGCAGCACCGCGAGCCTTGAACGACCCGGTGGGGACAAGACCTTCGTCCTTCATCCAGAGGTCGGGCACACCGATGCGCTTACCGTGCACCGGTAAAGGCAACAGGGGCGTCATCCCCTCCCCCAGGCTGACCACCGCAGACTCGGCCGACACCGGCAACACCTCGTGGTAGCGCCAGAGCGTCGGAGCACGTCCAGCGGGCGACATCCCCCGCGCGGCGTCCAGGTCGTACCGCGCCAACAACGGCGAACCGCAGTCACAGGTGCCTTGCACCACGGTCGCGTCGAGGCGCGCCCCGCACTTGGGGCACTCCAGGTGCGACAGGGTCGAGTACCGCTCGGTCACGGTCCAGCCTCCACGGGTCGGGTCATCCCACCGTAGGCATCCCCTAGGGGGTGAATCCAGGGTCTACCCGGGGATCTCACAGGAAGCGGACCGCGCCACCGCCGGGCCACGGTGATCGACATGGGGAAGAACCGCTGGCGGCAGAGCACCGTCTGGCTGCACGTGCTCACCTCGGTCGGGTGGATGGCGCAGGCGTTGGCGCTGCTCACCCTCCTGGTGGTGGGCAGGGTCACCGAGGACCCGGCGCTGCGGTCGGGTTCGGCCGAGTTCGCCCACATCGTGGACACCACCCTGCTGGCGCCGATGGCCAACGCCGCCGCCGCGACCGGGATCGTGCTGTCCGCGGCGACCTCGTGGGGCTTCTTCCGGCACTGGTGGGTGCTGGTGAAGTTCGTCGTCACGGTCGTTCAGCTCAACGTGGGGATCTTCGTGCTCTCGGTGGGGCTCAACGAGACCGTGGCGGCGGCGCGGGCGGGCGAGCAGGTCGAGGCGCCGGTGCCGCAGCTGGTCGGGAGCGTGGTGATGGTCACCGCGATCGCCGTGCAGGCCTGGCTGTCGGTGGTGAAGCCGGGCGGGCGGACACCGTGGGCGGCGGGGCCGAAACCGGCGACGGCACCGGTGTGGGTGTTCGCCGCCACGATCGGGGCGGTGCTGGGTGACGGGGTGTTGTCAACCGTGGCAGGCGGACCGCGACCGGTGCTGTCGCTGCTGGTCGTGGTGCTGGCGCTGGCCTGGCGCGGGCGCTCCACAAAGGACGGGAAAGCCCAGGTCGGGGCGACCTTGATAACGGGGAGGGCACGAGTGGGTCAAGATCGTTGATCTGCGGTCACGGCTGGCACCCCCCGGGTGGACGAGCGATCGGGGCGTCCGACAGAGTGCTCTCACCCCATCGACTCGACACCGGGTCCCGCGTCATCCGCCATCCACTCGACAGGAGCGCGCAGGTGAGTCCGAAGATCGACATAGACCCCGAGCACGCCGAGGCCGTCGCGGCCAAGGCGACCCTGGCCGACAAGATCCGCTACGCGTGCGCGCAGGTCGACCCGCCGACCACGCACGCGGTCCAGCAGTGGCTTGCCGCCTACGGGGTCAACGGCGTCACCCGCGCGTACGCGACCGGGATCATCAACACCTGGCGCGGCGAGCACAAGATCGGCGACACCGGCGACCTGGTCGCGATGAGCCCGGAACTGCTGGCGGAACTCGACGCGCTGCGCTCCACCGAGCACGACGGCACGCCCGCCGACGAGTCGCCCACCGTGGTCGGCCTCACCCCGGTCGCCCCCGCCGCCGACAGCCCGGCCACCGCCGAGGAGAACGCCGCGGCCACCGGGGCGGTGCCCACCGACACCGCGCCCGCCGAGACCGTGCCCGCTCCCCCCGCGGAGCCCGCGTCCGCCGCGGAGGCACTGCCCGCCCCCCGTACCCCCAACCCCGACTCGGACACCGTGGACACCGACAGAGACTCCGCAGCCGCGACCATCACCCTCCCCGCGGACAGCAGCACCGCCCCCGAGCAGGCCCCGGCGGTCGAGCAGGACACCGCGACCCAGCAGAGCACCGCCGAGCAGAGCGCCGCCCAGCTCGACACCGCGCACACCGACACCGCTCAGCAGGCCACCGAGCAGCCCGCCACCGAGCACCCGACCGTCGAGGCCGTGGACGCCGACGACGAGCGCGCCACCCCCGGCACGGCGGTGGCCGAGGCGCCCAAGGTCGGCAACGCGGTCGTGGTGGCCGAGCAGGTCGAGCCGGTCGACGCCTACGTCACCGCGCGCGCCGAGCGGGTGCCCAACCCGCTGCTGGAGCCCGCCGCGCCGCTGACCTCCCAGATGCCGACCGTGCTGTCCTGGTCGGCGAACATGGCCTGGATCGTGGTGCTGGTCGCGGCCATGGGCATCTCGTGGTGGTCGCTGTTCGAGTACGCCCGCGCGTTCAGCATCCCGACCCCGCTCGCGGCGGTCGTGTCGCTGGTGTTCGACGCCTCCGCGCTGATCGTCGCCGGTCTCGCGCACCGCTACGCCCTGTCCCCGTACTCCGGCGCGGGCCCGCGGTTCGCGCTGCTGGCCCTGCTCGCGGGCAGCGTCTACCTGAACTGGGAGCACGCGGCGGGCAAGGGCTACGGCATCGAGGCGTCGATCATGTTCGCCGCGCCCGCCGCGGTGGGCATCCTGCTGTTCGAGCTGCACATCGGCTGGCACTCGCGCAGCGAGCGGCGCGCCCGCGGCCGGGTCGCCCGCTCGCTGCCGGTCATCGGCGCGTGGGGCTGGTTCCTGCACCCCCTGCAGAGCGTGACGACGCTGTGGCGGGTCACCCACGCGCGGGGTGTGTCGGTGCGCGAGGCGGAACTGACCAGCATCGAGCAACTGCGCGCGGTCAGCGCCAACTGACCAAGGCGGCACGTCGCGAGGCCCGGACCGGCAGTCGGTCCGGGCCTCGCGCATTCACCGGCGTATACCGTACGAACTCGGGTACGGTGGGGTTCGGCACACCGGCGCGCGCGCACCCGCCCGTTCGGCGACCGGCACGGCGCGCCGGGCGCGCCACGCCAGGGCGGCGGGCGCGGGTCGGATCGCCGCTGGTATCCCTATGCAGTACAGGAGGGGACGAATGGCCGAGTCGAGTCAGCCGGGCACGCCGATCGTCCACACGCGAACGTTGGGACCGATCACGGTCGGTGATCCGCGGGTGGCCGGATTGGCCCGGGCCTGTGCGTCGCCGACCGCACCGAGGCGGACCAGTTAGGATCGGGCCACCATGGCAAAGGACGCGACGAAGGACCACAGCGGGGGCGGCGACCCCGCGCGCAGCCTCGCGCTGCTGTGGCGCAAGCAGACCCAGGCGCCGGTCCGCAACGGCAGGCGTGACCTCAGCGTCGACCGGATCGTGGCCGCGGCCATAGAGGTCGCCGACACCGACGGCCTCTCGGCGCTGTCGATGCGCAGGGTGGCCGACAAGCTCAACGTGGGCACGATGTCGCTCTACACCTACGTGCCCGGCAAGGCCGAGCTGGTCGACCTGATGCTCGACACGGTCTACGCCGACACCCACCACCCCGCACCCGAGGTCGCCGAGGACAACCGGCACTGCTGGCGGGCGCGGCTGGAACAGGTGGCGCGGCGCAACTGGGACCTCTACCACCGGCACCCGTGGATGCTGCGGGTCGGCGTGAGCCGCCCGCCGCTGGGCCCCAACGTGATGGCCAAGTACGACTACGAGTTGGGCACCGTCGCCGGGATCGGCCTCACCGAGACCGAGATGGACACCGTGCTCACCCTGGTCATCGGCCACGCCGAGACCTCGGCCCGGCGCGCGGTGGAAGCCGACGGCGACGGCGAGTCCGGGGTCAGCGAACAGCAGTGGTGGGCCGCGCACAGCCCGGTGCTGACCACCCTGCTCGACCACACCCGCTACCCGCTGGCCGCCGCGGTGGTCACCGCCGTGGGCCGCGCCGCCGACGACCCCCACCACGTCTTCGAGTTCGGCCTCTCCCGAATCCTCGACGGCGTCCAAGCCCTGGTCGACTCGCGCGGCTAGCCTGGCTGGGGTGAGCACCGAGTCTGCCGCCCCAGCACTGCGGATCTTCACCGAGCCGCAGCAGGGCGCCACCTACGACGACCTGTTGACCATCGCCCGGCACACCGAGGACGCCGGGTTCGACGCCTTCTTCCGGTCCGACCACTACCTGGCCATGGGGTCCTCGGACGGCCTGCCGGGGCCGACCGACGCGTGGACCACCCTGGCGGGTCTGGCCAGGGAGACCAGCCGGGTCCGGCTGGGCACGCTGATGACCGCCGCCACCTTCCGCCACCCCGGGCCGCTGGCGATCTCGGTGGCCCAGGTCGACCAGATGTCCGGCGGCCGGGTCGAGTTCGGCATCGGCACCGGCTGGTTCGACGACGAGCACACCGCCTACGGCATCCCGTTCCCGCCGCTCGGCGAGCGCTTCGACCGGTTGGCCGAGCAGCTGGAGATCATCACCGGGCTGTGGGCGACGCCGGACGGGGAGCGGTTCTCCTTCTCCGGCAAGCACTACCGGCTGGCCGACTCCCCCGCGCTGCCCAAGCCTGCGCAGCGCCCCGGTCCGCCGGTGCTGATCGGCGGTGGCGGGCCCAAGCGCACCCCGGCGCTGGCCGCGCGCTTCGCCGACGAGTTCAACCTGCCGTTCGCGCCGATCGACGACGCCGTGGCCCAGTTCGCCAGGGTCGACGCGGCGTGCGCGCAGATCGGCAGGGACCCGGCGTCGGTGACCAAGTCCGTGGCGCTGGTGGCGTGCGTCGGCCGCGACGACGCCGAGGTGGCGCGCCGGGCCGGGGTGATCGGCCGCGACGTGGACGAGTTGCGGGCCAACGGTTTGGCAGGCACGCCCGCGCAGGTCGTCGACCGGATCGGGCTGTGGCGGGAGCGCACCGGGATCACCCGGCTGTACCTGCAGGTGCTCGACATCGCCGACCTGGACCACCTCGACCTGGTCGCCGCCGAGGTGGCGCCCCGGCTCTGAGCGCTGTGGCGACCGTCTCAAGGGGACCCGGCCATGAGGTTGATCACCGCGCGGCCGCGGACCGAGCGTCCAGACCGGACTGTCCGGTCTGGACGTCGGCCGCGGCGGGGCGTGTCGCGAAGGCGCTGATCACGGTGCGTGTGCGCCAGAGGCGGTCCGGGTCAGCGCACGGAGATGACATCCGGCCCCAGGGTGGCGTTAACCGGACGCGCCTAGGCTGCCGTGCGTGCCGGGAGGGGATCCGCGCAGAAGCGCCGGGGGTGGTCGGACGTACGATCACGCCGTGATCGACCTGAGTACGTTGCTCGACCCGCTGGCCTGGCCCCGGTGGCTGGCCCGGGACGCCGAGCGGCGCAAGGTGGTCGGGCCGGAGGTGATCGCCCAGGTCGAGCAGGCCGTGCGCGACTTCCCGGCGGCGGCCTTCGCGGCCGGGCTGCTGCCCGCCCCGCTGCCAGTGGAGCACGCCGAGAAGCTGCCGCGCGGCGAGCACCGGGAGACGACCGAGGGCGCCAAGGTGCGGCACCGGGTGGTGCCGGAACCCGGCGAGGTCCGCGGCTGGAGCCTGGGCCGGGGCGTGGTGATCAGCATGGCCCAGGCGACCGTGCGGCCGGTGTACGTGCCGGTCGCCCGCGGCGAGAGCGCGGCGCTGCGCCACGACGGGACCGTGGTGCGGGCGCTGATCTCCGGCTGGGAGCCGTACCCGGCGCCGGTGGAGGTCGAGTTCGACGACCGGACCGTCCCGCTGGAGGACTACCTGCGGCGGATCCTGTCCGAGCACCGCCGCTAGCGGGTCAGTCCGCCGCGGTGGACCGGTTCTGGTAGGCCAGCTCCAGGTACTCGGGGTGGCGGCGCATCCAGGCCGCGATGAACGGGCAGGTCGCCAGCACCGGCAGGCCGCGGGTCCGCGCGTCCTCCAGCGCGGCCCTGGCCAGTGCGCCGCCCACACCCTTGCCCTCGAACGCCGGGTCGACCTCGGTGTGCGGGTAGACCACCAGGTTGTCGCCGCGCAGGTACTCGGCGAACCCGGCGACGGCGCCGTCGACCCGGGCCTCGAACCGGCCGCGCTCGGCAACGTCGACGACCTCGACAGCCACGTGAACCTCCTGGTCGATGGGTACCCGACCCGATCCTACGGCCGTGCCATGTCCGGTTTGCGATGGGACTTCCCGAGGAATGTTCGGATCAGGTCCCCCACCGCGCGAACCAGGAGTCACGGATGACGATCGAGCAGGGCACCCCCGGCGCCGCGAGCCAGGACGACAGCGAGGAGACGCACCAGCAGCGGCTGACCCGCAACCTGCACGAACTGCTCCAAGAGCTGCGGGTAGCGCAAGCGGGCGTGCAGATCCTCTTCGGCTTCCTGCTGTCCATCGCGTTCACCGAGGTCTACGTCCGCGACGCGAACACCTTCGAGCGGGCGACGCACCTGGTCGCGGTGCTGTTCGCGGTCGCGTCGGTCGGGCTGCTGACCGCGCCCGCCGCCTGGCACCGGATCCTGTTCCGGCAGGGCAAGCGCGAGGAGATCATGCGGCTGGCCACGCGCACGACCATCGCGGGCCTGGTGTGCCTGTCGCTGGCGGTCGCGGCGTCGGTGCTGCTGCTGGCGGAGATGGTGATCGGCGGCTGGGCGGCGTTCGCCATCGCCGGGGTGTGCGCGGCGCTGATCATGCTGCTGTGGTTCGCGGTGCCGATGCGCGAGCGCGCGGACTAGCCGAAAACCGCAGGCAGCCCGCGCGGCCCGCCTGGTTCACTCGGCGGATGAGCTCGTTCTGGACCGGGACCAAGGTGCGGCTGCGCGGGGTGGAACCAGCGGACTGGGAGGTGTTCCAGTCCTTCGACGCGCACAGCGCCGACGCGCGCGCGGTCGACCGGCTGTACCCACCCCGCTCCGCGGCGTGGTTCCGCGAGTCGACCAAGACGCGCGCCTCGCACGGCGGCGACGACCTCGACCTGGCCATCGAGTCGCGGCGGACGGGGGAACTGGTGGGCTCGCTGTCGACCGGTGGGGTGGACCGCCGGGCGGGGCGGTTCAGCTACGGCATCGGCGTCGGCCACCAGCACCAGCGCAACGGGTATGCCAGGGAGGCCATCACGCTGCTGCTGGGCTACATGTTCAGCGAGCAGCGACTGCACAAGTGCGAGGTCAAGGTCTACGAGTTCAACGAGGCCTCTCTCTCGTTGCACCGGTCGCTGGGGTTCGTCGAAGAGGGACGGCTGCGGGCGCACGAGTTCTTCGGCGGTCGCCACTGGGACGCTGTCCTGTTGGGCATGACGCTGCCGGAGTTCCTTGATCGATGGGAATTCCCAGAGGTCTAGGCCAGACCGTCCACTCCTGGCCCGAGGTGGACGCGTTAGGTTTGATGGCAACCTGGGGGGATCCAAAACGGGCCGCGGCGCGTCGCAGGGGTGTCCCAGAGTCGATCGGAGGGGACGCATGACCGACCCAGCTGAGCACCGGGCCCGGCTCGAGGCGCGCAACGCGGCGATGCGGGAGAACGTGGCGGGCCTGCTCGCCGACCTGAACCGGCGCACCAGCGAACTGGCGGACGCGCAGGGCAGGGTGGCCGCGGTGACCGGTTCGGCGACCTCCCCGGACGGCCTCGTCCGCGCGGTGGTCAACCCCGCCGGGGTGCTGACCGAGCTGACCCTCGCGCCGACCGCGTTCACCAGGTCCACCCCGGAGAAGCTGGCCAGGCTGGTGGTGGCGACCGCGCAGGCCGCCGCCGGGTCGGCCCGCGACCAGGTCGACGCGCTGCTGGCGCCGCTGCAGGCCGGGACGGACCTGTCCAGCCTGGTGGAGGGCGCGCCGTCGTTCGCCGACCTGCTGCGCCCGCCCGCCGCCGCCACGCCCCCGCCCGCCGCGCCGCGGCACGCGGCCGAGGACGACGACGACGACTTCGGCGGCGTGTTCGGGGGGCGGCGATGACCGGGTTCGGCATCGACCCCAACGCGGTCCGCTCGGGCGCGAACGGGTACGGCACGGCCGGTGACCTGCTGGCCGACGCGCAGCGCGCGCTGACCGACGCGCTGTCCGCGCAGGGCGCCTGCTGGGGCGGCGACGAGTCGGGGCAGGCCTTCGCCAAGGACTACGTGCCCGCCGTCGAGGGCATGACCCAGGCGTTCGGCGACCTGGCCACGGCGTTGCAGGCGATCAAGACGGCGTTGACGGAGTCGGTGGCCGGCCAGCAGGGCACCGACCAGAGCAGCGGTGACGGCCTCACCGCGATCCGGGGCTGAGCCGCGTGTCGATCACCATCCCGTCCGAGATCACCTGGCTGTTCCCGATCGTGGTCGGCGAGAGCTGGCCGGAGGGCGACGAGGACAAGCTGCGCGCGCTCGCCGACGCGTGGCGCACCGCGGGCGGCGGCGTCGAGGACGTCATCGCGCAGGCCAAGAACGCCGCGAGCCAGGCCATGGGCGGCATGGACGGTCCCGCGGCGGAGGCGTTCGAGAAGTACTGGGCGCAGTTCGTCGAGGGCGACGAGGCGTACCTGACCAAGCTGCGCGCCGCCTGCGACGGCCTGGGCGAGTCGTGCGACAACTGCGCGCTGGAGGTGGAGTACGCCAAGTACTCGATCATCGCCGCGCTGATCATGCTGGCCATCGAGATCGCCGCGCTGATCGCCGCGGCGTTCGGCACCTTCGGCGCGACCAGCGCGGGCATCCCGGTCGCGCAGGCGGCGACCCGGATCACCGTGCAGATCATCTTCCGCAAGCTGATCACCGCGATCCTGCGCGAGGTGCTCACCGAGGTCGCCATCGACGCGGCGATCCAGGGCCTGCAGATGGCCAAGGGCGACCGCAAGAGCTGGGACCTGGCCAAGACCGGCGGCGCCGCGCTGTCGGGCGCCATCTCCGGCCTGGTCGGCGGCGGCATGGACTTCATCCCGACCCGCGCCACCGGCCTGCCCGGCCGCACCGCCGAGGGCGCCTTCCGCGGCATGGCCGAGGGCGCGGGCTCCACCGTCATCAACGCCGCCGTCACCGGCCAGGACCTGACCGCGGGCGACCTGTTCCGCTCCACCGTCTCCGGCGGCGTCTCCGGCGGCATCGGCGGTGCCAAGTCCCACTACGACACCCCCACCGCCATTCCCACCGTCGGCCCGCCCGCAGGCGGCCCGCCCGGTGGTGGCCCCCCTTCTGGTCGCCCGCCCGCAGGTGGTCCTCCCGCAGGCGGCCCACCTTCCGGCCGCCCTCCTGCTGGTGGCCCTCCCTCAGGTGGTCCCCCCGTTGGTGGCCCTCCTTCTGGCGGCCCACCCACCGGCGGCCCTCCCCCACGCACCCCGGCACCGACAACCCCCTCCGCCGCCCCCACCCTCCCCGCGCCGACCTCTCCCACCGGCCACACTCCCCCCGCCCCATCCCCAACAGGCCGCCACTCAGCCCC
>NZ_FOGI01000014.1 GCF_900111175.1 Actinokineospora terrae | reverse complement strand
CCAAGGCAGCGAGATGGCAGACCACGCCACCTTCACCACGGCCACTGGAATGCCCGTGTATTTCTGCGATCCTCACTCGCCGTGGCAACGCGGGACGAACGAGAACACCAACCGGCTACTCCGCCAGTACTTCCCCAAGGGAACCGACCTCTCGGTCCACTCCCAGGCCCACCTCGACGACGTGGCCCACGAACTCAACGGCCGCCCCCGCCAGACCCTCGACTGGTACAAACCCATCGAAAAGATGAACGAACTGCTGGTCAACCACGGCGGCGCGATCACCGGTTGAGGTCAAGGCCCCGCACAAAACAAGTTCGCCCCATCGAGCAAAGCTCGAAACTCGCGCCCGGGCCAATGCCGAAGGCGAGGTCTTTCCGTCGACGGCGAAGCCGAGACCAGTAAGCCCCTATCCGCGATCTTCGCGATCCCGAGGCTTCCGAGGAGGCTTGCGGTCCCCCGACCGACCACCCGACCGCTCAACAGGCCGTTCCCGAGCAGCAGGCTTGGGCTTGGCGGCAGCAGCAGCGGCAACGGGCCGTTCCCGAGCAGGCTTCCCCCCAGCAACACGACTGGGGTCGCGCTGGGTGAACAGGCGCAGGATGCCCAACGCCAGCGTGATGCCCGTGGTGATGGCCATGGTGGGGAAGTTGCTGGTGAGGGGGATGCCGATGGTCAGCAGCAGTTTGGTCTTGCCGCCGTCGTCGGGGGCCATGGCTATGTTGGCGGTGATGGCGACCAGGGCGAAGACCAGCGGGGGTTGGACCATGGGGCCGAACAGGTTCGCGCGGCGGACCAGGCTGATCGCGGCCACGCAGCTGATGATGTAGGTGGCCTGGAAGATCTTGCCGAGGGTGCCCTGCAGCTGCATGTCGACCACGGCGGCGACCGCGGTGAGGCCGAAGGCGAGCAGGACCGCGCCCCACCAGGGGAGCCCGCGCGAGCGGCCCAGGATGGGGCGTTCGTCCCACGCGGGCGCGGTGGGGGAGTCGTCGAGATCGCTGCGGCGATCGCGGGTCGCGGTCACACGGGCACATTAGTCCGTCTCGGCGGCGACGCGCCGTGACATGGCCGTAACCGGCAGTCGGTGCTGTCCGGTATGGCCGGTTCAGCCGGTCAGTTCCTCGTCACCGCCTGCCAGGAGTTCCTCGACCCGCCGCAGTTCAGGCACCGGGGTCGGGGATCCGGAGGCCTCGCTGAGCGGTGTCACCGTGGAGCGGAACTGCTCCAGCGCGTCGAGTTCGCGCCGCCGGGCCGAAAGGAAGCGCTGCAGGTGGGTGCTGGACAGGTTGACCGCCTCGACCGCGGCCGTGGCGTTGCGGTGGGCGGCGCCCGCGCCCGCGCGGACGGCGTCGACGTCGGCGGCGAGGGTGCGCTCGGTGGCGGCGAACAGGGCGGCGGAGGCCAGCACCGCGAACCCGGTCGGCCCGCACAGGAAGACCCGGCGGTCGAGCAGCCAGCGCAGCAGCGTGGGGTCGGTGTCGAGCGCGGACACCACGGCGGCGTCGGACGGGACGAACATGACCGTGCCGTAGATCGCGTCCGCCCAGCGCTGGTAGCCCTTGCCCGCCAGTTCGGCCGCGCGGGAGCGGATGTTGCGGACGTGCACGCGCAGCGCGTCGAGCCGCTCCTCGGCGTCGTCGGTCTCCACCGCCTCGGCCCAGGTGGCCATGCTCATCTTGGCGTCGACCGGGACGCGGCGGTCGTCGCCGACCACGAGCAGCAGGTCGGGCCTGGCCGCGCCGCCGCCCGCGACGTCGGTCTGGAGCGTGAAGTGCAGGCCCTCGCGTAACCCCAGCGCGCGTGCCGTCTCCACCAGCACCTGTTCGCCCAGTTCACCCCGCCCGCTGATGGACGCGAACGCGACCTCGTAGCGGCGCAGCGCGGACTGGTGCCCGTCCGAGCGGCGCCGTTCGGCGACGACCTCGGCGCGCGCGGCGTCGGCCCGGCGCAGCGCGTCGGTGTAGAGCCGCCAGAACAGGCCACCCGCGCCGACCAGGAGCAGGGCGAGCACGGCGACGATCGTGCCGAGCACGGCGGTCACGTCAACACCTCCTTCGACAACAGTGATCTCTACCGTATTGCCCCGACAGAACCAGGCTCGAACGGGCGTTCGACCGGCGAGCCTCCCCCGATCGGGGGCAAGATCGGCATACCGTGGCCCGTCATGCGGGTCCTGCACACCTCCGACTGGCACGTGGGGCGCACGTTCCACGGTCGCGACCTGCTCGCCGAGCAGGAAGCGGTGCTCGGTGGCCTGGCCGACCTGGTCGACACCGAGCGGGTCGACGTCGTAGTGGTCTCCGGTGACCTCTACGACCGAGCAGTGCCCTCAGCCGAGGCGGTCGACACCTGCGCGCGCGTGCTGCACGCGATCGCGGCGGCCGGTGCGCGGATCATCATCACCCCCGGCAACCACGACTCCGCTCCCCGCCTGGGTGCCTTCGCCGCCTTCGCGAAAGCCGGGGGCCTGCACCTGCGCACCGCGATCGCGGACCTGCATGAGCCGGTGCTCATAGACGACGCGCACGGCCCTGTTGCCTTCTACGGCATCCCCTATCTCGAACCAGAGTTGGCTCGGCACGCCCTAGGAGATACCGAACTGCGCGGTCACGCCGCCGTGCTCGGTGAGGCTATGCGCCGGATCAAGGCCGACTTGGCAGTGCGCGGGACTAGGTCCGTTGTTCTCGCGCACGCCTTCGTGATCGGCGGTGAGGCCAGCGACTCCGAGCGCACCATCGCCGTCGGTGGCGTCCCGCACGTGCCGGGCTCTCTGTTCGACGGGATCGACTACGCGGCCCTCGGGCACCTCCACGGCCCGCAGACCCTGGCCGAGCACCTGCGCTACTCCGGCAGCCCCATGGCGTACTCGTTCTCCGAGGCGAACCACCGCAAGTCGGTCTGGCTGGTCGAGCTCGATGCCAACGGCCTCGTCGGAGTCGAACGGCGCGAGTTGCCCGTACCGCGCGCTCTCGGTCGCCTGCGGGGGCAGATCCAAGACCTGCTGACCGACCCCACGCTCGACGTCGAGGTCGAGAAGTTCCTGACCGTTGAGCTGACCGACCAGGTCCGGCCCCTCGACGCCATGCGCAGGTTGCGCGAACGCTTCCCCTACGCGCTGCACCTCGACTGGCTCCCGGAGGGCGGCAAGCCGCGCGTCCGCCGGTACACCGAGACCGTCAAGGGGCGCACAGACGAGGAAGTCGCGTGTTGCTTCGTGGAGGACACCCGCAATAGCCCGCCGAACGACAGCGAGCGCGCGCTACTCCGGGAGGCTCTTGCTGCCGTCGCAGGTAAGGAGCGCGAGTGAGGCTGCATCACCTGGAGTTGACCGGGTTCGGGCCGTTCGTGGGGACCGAGAAGGTCGATTTCGATGCTCTGGGCGCAGAGGGCCTGTTCCTCCTGCACGGTGACACGGGCGCGGGTAAGACGACCCTGCTCGACGCGGTCGCCTTCGCCCTCTTCGGCGCTGTGCCCGGTGCGCGCGCGGAAGCCAAGCGTTTGCGTTGCGACTATGCAGACCCGGACACACACACCGAGGTGACGCTAGAGCTCACCGTCCAGCACCACCGGCTGCGGATCACGCGTAGTCCTGAGTACGAGCGCCCCAAGCGGCGCGGGGACGGGACCACCAAACAGCAGGCCAAGGCGTCGCTGACGTGGGTGAGCGCTCCGCCGTCCGGTCACCGGCCGGAGGGCGTCGCCCGCATCGACGAGGTCGCGCGCGTCGTCGAGCGGCTGCTCGGCATGACGAAGGAGCAGTTCTTCCAGGTCGTCCTGCTGCCCCAGGGCGAGTTCGCGAAGTTCCTCCGGTCGTCGACCGAGGAGCGGGAGAAGCTGCTGGAGAAGCTGTTCGGCACCGAGCACTTCGAGCGGGTCGAGCAGTGGTTCCGCGACCAGCGCCGGGACCTGGGCCGCGAACGCGACGAGCGCCGGTCGGGGTCGAACCTGCTGCTGGCCAGGTTCACCCAGGCAGCGGGCATCGACACGCCCGAACAGCCGGACCTGCCCTGGCTCGAGGCGATCCTCGCCGACGCCGAGCAGACCGCCGGAAAGGCCGCTGACGCCGCCGCTGCGACCGCGAAGCGCCGCGACCGGGCCGACGAGGCGTTGCTGGACGGTCGGGACCTCCAGGGCCGCGTGAAGCGCGTCCACCGGGCCGTCAACGGTCTCGCCGAGCTGGCCCACCAGTCCGTCGAGCGGGTCGCCTGGCGCGAGGAGCTCGCGGCCGCCGAGCGGGCCGTCCCGGTGGTCGCGGCCGCCGCGCAGCTGATGACCCTGGAGCGCCGCGCCGACGACGCCGACGCCAGGGTCGAGGCCCAGGCCGTGCTGGTGGCCGAGCGGGGTTTCGCCGACGCGGACGCCGCCCTGCCGACGTTGCGCGAGGCGGTGGGCAAGCTCCGGGAAGAAGCCGGTGGACTGGCGAAGCTGGTCGAGGAGGCCGAGCACCAGCGCGCTGACAAGCGGCGGCTCGGGGTGCTCGTGGAACGCGAAGAGGCCATCCGGGCCGACGTGACGCGGATCGAGCACCGGCTCAAGACCTACCCCGACCAACTCGTGAAGGCACGCGACGCTCTTACCGCCGCCACGACCGCGCGAGCCGAGCTGGTCGGACTCCGCGCGCGCCGGACCGAGGTCAACGCCGCCCTGGGCAACCAGAAAGCGTTGCCCCCCGCGCGGAAGGCGGTCGTAGGAGCAGAGGACGCCGCCCGCGCCGCGATTGACGCGCACCAAGCCGCGCGCGACGAGGTCCAGCGCCTACGCCAACTCCGCCTGGACGGCATGGCCGCCGAACTGGCCGCCGGACTGACCGATGACGCCCCTTGCCCTGTCTGCGGTGGTCACGAACACCCGCACCCAGCGTCAACGCCCACCGGTGCCGCTACCGCCGCCGACGAGCAGAAGGCGCAAGCGGCTGAGGTACAGGCGATGCGGGTTCGTGAACAGGCAGGCATCGGGCTCACCCGGGCCCGCGCAGCCGTCGACACCCTCTTGCAGCAGTTGACGCCGTGGGAAGGCCAAGATCTCGCAGCCGCTTACGCCGAAGCTGACAAGGCGTTCGTTGCCGCTAACGACCTGGCCTCCCGCCACCCCTCCCTGGAGCGCGCGCTGCGGAACGTGGAGCGCGACCACGAGGCGCTGCGCGGCGAGCACGCGAAGCTGGACGTCGAGGCCGGGAAGGTCGCGTCCGAGGCCGCCGAGCTGAAGTCCGCCATCGACCGCCGACAGTCCATAGTGGACGAGGCGCGCGCCGGTCACGCCTCGGTGGCCGAGCGACGCCAGCACGTCTTGACGACCGTGGCCGCCATTGACGCCCTAATCGAATCCCACGCGGTAGCCCTAACGGCCCATGACCGAGTCCGCGAACAGCGCGACGCCCTTTCCGACCAGGTCTCGACCGCCGGGTTCCAAGACCTCGCCGAGGCCCTAGCTGCGGCCCGCACTGATCCGATCATCGACAAACTCCGCCAGCGGATCGTTGACGCCACCGAGGCCGAACAACAACACCGCGCCACCTTGGCCGACCCGGATCTCTTCGGCATCGAAGCAGATCTGGACATCGACCTGGCCCCGCTGATGGAGACGGCGACGGTAGCGCGAAGGGAAGCCGAGAACGCCTACGCCGAGAAGCAGTCGACCTCATCGCGATTGGACCAACTCGCCGCGCTAGGCACGACGCTGCGCAAGGCGTGGGCCGAACTCGAGCCTCTTGAAGCCGAGTTCGCCGAACTGGACGCACTGACCGACGTGGTCAACGGTCGCGGCCAGAACAGCACCAAGATGTCCCTGCGGTCTTACGTCCTGGCGGCCCGGCTTGAAGAGGTCGCCGTCGCCGCCAGCCAACGACTCCGCAAGATGACCCAGGGCCGCTACTCGTTCGAGCACTCCGACCAGGCAGGTGCCCGGGGAACCCGCGGCGGCCTCGGCCTGGACGTGCTGGACGACTACTCAGGCGTGACCCGACCCGCCAAGACCCTGTCCGGCGGCGAGTCGTTCCTGGCGTCGCTGGCGCTGGCGCTGGGCCTGGCGGACGTCGTCGCCGCGGAGAGCGGCGGCGGAGCGCTACTGGACACCCTGTTCGTCGACGAGGGCTTCGGCACCCTGGACGCGGGCACGTTGGACGAGGTCATGGGCATCCTGGACGAACTGCGCGACGGCGGCAGGGTGGTCGGCATCGTGTCCCATGTGGACGAACTGCGGCAACGCGTCCCCACCCGGCTGCGGGTGCGGAAGGGCCGGACCGGCTCGACCCTGGAGCTCTCCGTCTGAGAGCGGTCGAGCGCGAAACGTCAGTGGCTCAAGGAATGTGGCTAGAGGGCGGGCCCTGCGGCCCGCAGGAGGTGCATGGCGGCGTAAGAGCGCCAAGGGCGCCAGTGGCGGCCGTGCTCGGTCAGTGCCTCGATGCTGGAAGGAAGACCCAACGCGCGAGCGCCGTTGCGCAGCGACAGGTCCTGGGGGAGTAAGACGTCCGGGTCGCCCAAGAGGCGCATGACGACGTAGCTGGCCGTCCACGGACCGATGCCCGGGTAGGACTGGAGCCGGCTGCGTAATGCCTCGCCGTCAACGCCAACGTGGAGCTCGATGTCCCCGGAGGCGATGGCGGCGCAAATGGTCCGAATCGTCTCGACGCGACGCGCGGGGCCGGTCAGGATCTCCGAGGCGCGCTCGGCGACGGCGGCCGCTGACGGGAACAGGGTCGTCAATTCCCCCTCTGGCACGAGGAGTTGCTCGCCCACGGCCTCGGTCAACCGGCGCGCGGCGGTCCGGGCGGCTGCGACGCTCACCTGTTGACCTAAGAGCGCCCGTACGACCGTCTCCGTGCCGTCTACGCTGCCCGGTACGCGAATCCCAGGCGTCACGGCGACAGATGCCGCTAGAGCCGGGTCCAACACCAGCACGCCATCCACGGCGGCAGGGTCAGCGTCCAGGTCGAACAGTCGGCGCAAACGGGACACCGCTGTGCTCAAGTCGCGCAGATCCGCCAAACGCAGCGTGCATTCGACGTGCGTGCCTGCCGGACGCAAGTGCGCGGTAGCCGAACCATGTGGCAGGCGAAGGGTTCTCGCGTATCTGCCCGGCCGCGCGGACTCCACGCCCGGGATGGCCCTGGCGGACAGGAAAGCCAGGATTCCCGCCGCGTCGAACGGCGTGCGCACCGGTAGCCGCAGCCGGACCCGGCCCGCTCCGGCGGGCTGTCTGCCCCGGCCGGCGCGTTGCGCGGCGACCCGCAGCTCCGAGGGCGTGGTCGCGAACACCGACCGGATGGTGTCGTTGAACTGGCGCACGCTGGCGAAACCGGACGCGATGGCCACGTCCGACACCGACATCGTGGTGGTCTCGATCAGCAGCCGCGCGGTGTGCGCGCGGTGCGCCCTGGCCAGCGCCAGCGGTCCAGCGCCGAGTTCCGCGGTCAGCACCCTGGTCAGGTGCCGCTCGGAGTACCCGACCCGACGCGCCAGACCCGGCACGCCCTCCCGTTCCACCACACCGTCGACGATCAGCCGCATCGCGCGTCCGGCCAGGTCACCCCGGGTGTCCCACTCGGGGGACCCGGGGATGATGTCGGGCAGGCAGCGCCTGCATGACCGGTACCCGGCCTGCTGCGCGGCGGCCGCGGTCGCGAAGAACTCCGCGTTGCGGCGCCGCGGCGCGATGGTCGGGCACGATGGTCGGCAGTAGAGCCCGGTCGGCCGCACGGCGAGGAAGAACTGACCGTCGAAGCGCGCGTCGCGGGAGACGACCGCGCGGTATCCCAGCTCCGGGTCGATCAACACCCGACCATGCTGCCGGCGTGCAAGCACAAGAGCTGGCAAGAAAGAGACATGTGCATCCGTACGGCCCACAAAACAAGTGGGACCCGCCGCGAACGGCGGGTCCCACTCGTCTTACCGCTGGGATTCAGGTGCGGTTATGACACCGCCTGGACCACCACGTCACCGGTGCCGATGAGCACGTTGGTGTCGTTGCGGACCTCGACGTTGCCCAGGAGCACACGACCGGCGGCCGGGGCCTGGTTGGCGGTGACCGAGCCGGAGACCGTCCACTGGGCGCCCGCCGCGCGGACCGCGTTGGCGTCGGTGATGGCCACCGAGCCGAACGCCGGGTTCGCGAACACGTCCAGGTAGTCGTAGGTCGTGGTACCCGCGGGCACCGCGTAACCCTGCACCAGGACGATCCAGGTGCCCGCCGCCGGGTTGGCGATGGTCACCTCTTCCTCCGAGTCGCCGTCGGCCTGCTGACCGGCCAGCACGCAGCTGCCCGAGGAGCAGTTGTAGACCGCGAGGTCGAGGTCGGCCGCCACGTCGGAGGTCTTGCCGATCTTCGCCCGCAGCGAGGTCGAGCCAGCCGGGACGACGACGGCGAACTGCTTGTTCTCGCCCTCGGCGATGCTCTGCTGACCCAGCTTGGCGCTGCCCAGCGCGGTGCCGTTCGCCTTGCCGGTGAACGAACCGAACAGGTTCTTCAGCGTGTAGCTGCGCGCCACCGGGGTGCCCTTGGTCGCCGAGGCGATGGTGTCGGGGTTCGGGGTGACGGACGCGCCGAGGACCGAGGTGGTCAGCGTGAACGGCGCGAAGGCGGTGTCGGAGGTGCGCCGGGCCTCGACCACGACCTCCCAGACACCGGCCTGCGGGTTGGTGATCGTCCGGCTGGTGGGGCTACCGGCGTCACAGCCCGCGACGGGCGGGTTGTAGCAGTTGGTCGAGGCGTTGGCCTCGATGCTGTAGCCGTACGGGTGGAAGCGCAGGAAGCGCAGCTGGCCCGCACCGGCACCGGTGCCGCCGCCCTGCAGGTCGACCTTGAACGCCGGGGTGTTGGCGGGGACGCGGTAGTAGAACTTCGCGACCTCGTTGCGACCCAGCTGGCCGCCCTTGCGCACCGAGAAGCCGTTGGCCGAGGTGAAGTCCTCGGCCGCGACGACGGTGTTCAGCGTCTGCGCCTCGATGCCCGAGGTGAGCGGGCTGTCGAGGTTCAGGATCGCCGAGTGGATGCCCGCCGAGCGCGGGTTGATCGTCACGGTGTACTTGACCGCGCTGTTCTTCGGCAGCGTGATGACCGGCAGCGAGCTGAAGGTGCCGTCGTTGCCGACCCACTTGGCCTGGTAGGTCACCGGGTAGTCCGAACCGGTGGTGCGCTTGAAGGTGTAGGTCCGGGTGTAGCGGTCACCGGCCTTGACGCCCTCGCGGTCGTAGATGCCCGTGCCGACGCCCGGGGTCTTGAGCAGCGGGGACAGCACGGTGTTGACCGGGACGGTCGCCGAGATGTCGGTGATCTTGGGGTTGTCCTTGAGCAGCGCCCAGGCCTTCTTGGTGTCGATCAGGCCGTTGCCCTGCTCGTAGGCGCCGAGGCCGTCGACGAAGCGCGCCGTCGAGCGGAACGCGGTGCGGATCTGCGCGGCGGTGTGCGAGACGTTCTTGGCCTTCGCGGCGCTCACCAGCAGCGCGGCGGCACCGGCTGCCTGCGGCGAGGCCATCGAGGTGCCGTTGAACTGCGCGTAGCCGGGCGGCAGGGTGTAGGTGCCGGGGACCGGCTGGCCCGCCTGCCAGGTCGGCACGGTGGAGATCGCCGAACCGGGCGCGATGATGTCGGGCTTGAAGCCGCCGTCCTCGCGCGGACCGCGGGAGGAGAAGCCGTGCAGGCTCTCCGCGCGACCCAGGTCCGAGCCGTAGTTGCTCTTCCAGGTCTCCTTGGTGATGTAGGAGCCCACGGAGAGGACCTTGGTGGCCACCGACGGGTCGCCAACGGTGTTCAGGCCCGCGCCGGAGTTACCGGCGGAGATGAACATCTGCACGTTGTAGGTGTCGATGAGCCGGTCGTAGAGCTCGGCGCGCGCGTTGTTGGCGTCGTTGAGCGGCGGCAGGCCGCCGATCGACATGTTGATCACGTCGGCACCGGCGTCGCGGGCGGAGTAGATCATGCCCTCGAGCAGCGCGTGGTTGGTGCAGCCGGTGATGAACAGGCAGACCCGGACCGAGACGAGCTTGGCGCCGGGGGCCGCGCCGTTCACGGTGCCGCCGAAGAGGCGGTTACCGGCGACGATGCCCGCGACGTGCGAGCCGTGCGCGCCGGAGACGATGCCGATGTTGACCACGTTGTTGGCCACGTCGGTCTGTACGACGTAGGGCAGGGACTCCTTGACCGGGGTGGCCGGGTTGTCCTTGCCGAAGTAGCCGATGTCGTACTTGACCTTGTAGTCGGTCAGCGCCTGGTCGTCACCGAAGTTCTTGTTCTGGTTGGTGTCGACCCAGACGGTGCCGGTCGCCGGGTTCCACAGCACGCCGAACAGGCCGCTGCTGCCCGCGGGGTTGCCGTCGCGGTTGACGTCGTTGCCCAGCTCGCCGCCCAGGCGGGCGTCGCGCTCGTTGAACACGCCGTAGCGCAGCGCGCCCGACTCGCCGGGCAGGCCGTTCTCCGGGCCGGTGGTCGGCGTGGACATCTGGATCCACGTCGGGTCGTCGTCGTTGTTGACGCCGTCGGTGAAGGTCGGGTCGGTGTAGGTGACCCAGTCGCTGATCTTGCGCTCACCGGTGCTGGTCTTGTTCAGCGACGGGTGGTCCAGGTCGATGCCGCTGTCGACGATGGCGACGGTGGTGCCGCGGCCGTCCCAGGTGGGGTGCTCGTTGACGAACTGCGCCGCGTTGGTGTCGCCGATCGGCATGTACGGGTTGACCCGCGGCGTGCTGGAGCCGGGGGCGGGCTGGGGGGTCGGGTCGACCTGGCCGTTGGGCCGGGGGTCGTCCAGCGCGATGTTCTCGTCCAGGTCGAGCGCCTGCACGCCGGGCAGCTTGGCGAGCTTGACGACCTTGTCCACCGCGACCTCGGCCCGAACGTAGCCGATCTCGTCCTCGCGGTACTCGACCTTGGCGCCTGCCTTGGTGAGCTCGTCGACGTGCCGGGCGGCGTCGCCGTCCTTCGTCGCGATGAGGACCTTGACGGTCTTCTCACCGGCCTGCTGGGCCTTGGTCAGCAGTTCTTGGTCGTGCTTGCCGATACCGGGGCCGTCCTCGGTGGGGACCTGGACGGGCGCCGCGTTGGCGGTCGGGATCGTCGTCAGCACGGCGCCCGCCACCGCGGTGGTGAACGCCATGCCGAGAGCGATCCGGCCACGCCGTCGCCTGGGGGGTTGAATCATCCCACTTCCTTCTTCCTCAGCGGGTGAGCTGGGCGCGCCCCTGGACCTCCGGTCGGCGGACGAGCGCGGGGGCGCTCACGGAGTGTTCTTCGCGACCGTCCCGGTGACTAGCGTCCATTTGGGCTAATCCAGTCGAGTGGGACTGGACGATTTGGCACGCAGTGTGCTCGCATCGTCGCGGACTGCCCGCTTGTTACCACGCGAACGGGGGGTTTGCTGCGGATGAAGGGCCTAGTACATACATCGTTTAGTCACCAAAACTGGGAACGGTGTTGGTAACTATTTCGCACACGACCGGGCGGTCGGGCATCCTCCGGGGCGGTCCGTAGACTCAGGCACCGTGAGTTTGACCCTCGGGATCGTCGGCCTGCCCAACGTCGGCAAGTCCACCCTGTTCAACGCCCTGACGAACAACGACGTGCTCGCCGCGAACTACCCGTTCGCCACCATCGAGCCCAACGTCGGCATCGTCGCCCTGCCCGACCCCCGGCTCGACCGGCTGGCCGAGGTGTTCTCCAGCGAGAAGATCGTCCCGGCCGTGGTGTCGTTCGTGGACATCGCGGGCATCGTGAAGGGCGCGTCGGAAGGCGCGGGGCTGGGCAACAAGTTCCTCGCCAACATCCGCGAGGCCAACGCGATCTGCCAGGTCATCCGGGTGTTCGACGACCCGGACGTCGTCCACGTCGACGGCGCGGTCGACCCGCTCGCCGACATCGAGACGATCAACACCGAGCTCATCCTCGCCGACATGCAGACCCTGGAGAAGGCGCTGCCCCGGTTGGAGAAGGAGGCGCGCACCCGCAAGGAGGCCCGCCCCCTGCTCGAGGCCGCCCAGGCCGCCAGGGACATCCTCGACAGCGGCCGCACCCTGTTCACGGCCGGTGTGGACACCTCGCTGCTGCGCGAGCTGTCGCTGCTGACCACCAAGCCCTTCCTCTACGTCTTCAACGCCGACGAGGCGGTGCTCACCAACGACGAGCGCGTCGCCGAACTCGCGAAGATGGTCCTCCCCGCCGACGCGGTGTTCCTCGACGCCAAGGTGGAGTCCGAACTGCTGGAACTGGACGACGAGTCCCGCCGCGAACTCCTGGAGTCGGTCGGCCAGACCGAGCCCGGCCTCAACGCCCTCGCCCGCGCGGGCTTCCACACCCTCGGCCTGCAGACCTACCTCACCGCGGGCCCCAAGGAAGCCAGGGCCTGGACCATCCCCCAGGGCGCCACCGCCCCCCAGGCCGCCGGCGTCATCCACACCGACTTCGAACGCGGCTTCATCAAGGCCGAGGTCGTCTCCTTCACCGACCTGGTCGACGCGGGCTCCATGTCCGCCGCCAAGTCCGCGGGCAAGGTCCGAATCGAAGGCAAGGACTACGTGATGTCCGACGGCGACGTGGTCGAGTTCAGGTTCAACGTATAGAGCCGCGTGGTTACCGGACGCAGTGACTGCCATGGTTCCGTCATAGACTCCGTGCACATGGGCGGTGGAGTGCTAGAAGAAGCCGAGCGGGTCCGAGTTCAGGCGCTGTCCGGGCTTGACCGCGGCGAGCAAGATCGACTCGGACAGTTCTTCACCCCGCATCTGGCGGCTGAACTGGTGGCGGCCATGCCCCGTCTTCCGCACGGAGACAGCGTCATCCGAGTTCTCGATCCGGGCGCGGGTTCGGGAATGCTGATGGCGGCGGTCATCAATCGGGTGATCAACGAACAGCCCGGTCGGCCGCTGCACGTGACGGCGGTCGAAGTGGACGAAAGCCTGCTGCCTGCCTTGGAGGAGACCGCGGGCCTGTGTCAGAAGTATGCCGCTGAACGAGGTACCGAGGTATCGGTCGACATCCGTCGTGAAGACCTGCTCGACTCGGTGGCGGGAATGTTCGCGCAGGATCTCCTCGGCTCGTACGACCTCGTGATCATGAATCCGCCGTACGCGAAGATGTCCGCCACATCGTCGTACCGGAGAGCGCTTTCACTCTCCGGAGTCGACTGCCCCAATCTGTACGCGGCCTTCGTCGTCATCGGGCTGAGGCACCTGAGTCATCTAGGCCAACTGGTGGCGATCACTCCGAGATCGTTTGCGAATGGCCCGTACTTCGAGCAGTTTCGCAAGTTCTTGCTGGCGACGTTGACCTTGGATCGAGTTCACACATTCGAGTCTCGTTCGACAGTGTTCTCCGATACTGGTGTTCTGCAAGAAAACATCATGTTCTCCGGGACCAAGAATGGACAAGCCGACTCGGTCCGGTTCACCGTCAGTCGCGGGCATACGGACGAGGCGTCCGAGCACGTCGTAAACTATGACGAGGTGGTTCGCCCGGACGATCCGCACCAGTTCTTGTGGATCACCGCCGGTCGGGATGACCAGTCTGACGCGCGCATCATGTCGGCGATGTCCTGCGGGCTGCTTGACCTGGGTCTGAAGGTGTCTACTGGCCGGGTCGTCGATTTTCGCTCGAAAGGCAACCTCCGAGCGGTTCCCGATGAAGGAAACCTTCCCTTGATCTATCCGGTCAACTTGCGCGGCGGCGTGATCGAGTGGCCGCAGGTGACCAAGAAAGCTCAGGGATACGCGATCTTGAACGATCAGGACCGCAAATTGCTCATGCCTAGCGGCTACTACGTGGTGATCAAAAGATTCTCCGCGAAGGAGGAGCGACGCCGCATCGTGGCTGCCGTGTGGGATCCCGTCTATAACGGTGACATTGATGTGGCCTTCGAGAATCACCTCAATGTGATCCATGATGCCGGCCGCGGTCTTGGTCGAGCGGTCGCCATCGGATTGAGCATCTGGCTCAACAGCAGCGTTGTGGATCGATACTTCCGCACCTTCTCAGGGCACACGCAGGTCAATGCAACCGACCTGCGTGCTCTGCGCTATCCCCCGCTGGACGTTCTGCACGAACTCGGCAGTCGTGGGCAGACGCGGTTGGATGCGCAAGACGAGTTGGACAAGTGGGTCGAGAAGATCGTGCTTCCCGAGGTTGCGGCATGAACGATCTTGCGTACGACCAGGTTGAACATGCGCGCATCGTCTTGGAATCGCTCGGTTTCGACAAAGAACGCAGTAATGAGCGTTCGGCCAGGATCTTGCTGGCCCTCCTCCAGTTGAAGCCGGGCGACTCGTGGTCCAGCGCCACCGCTCCGCTGCTGGGGACTCGAGCCATCATGGACTGGATCCGTGACCAGTACGGCGTTGACTACAAGCCCAACACTCGCGAGACAATACGCCGCTTGACCCTGCACCAGTTCGCTGAAGTGGCATTGGTAGAGCAAAATCCTGACCAGCCTGACCGTGCCATCAACTCGCCCAAGTGGTGCTACGCGATACCTCCGCGAGTGTTGGAGGTACTGCAAGCCTACGGCACCGGGCAGTTCTACGGACTGGTCGCGCAGTATCTCCGCGAACAGCCGGGTTTGATCAGTCGATATGCTGCGGCGCGCTCGCTGGAACGTATTCCGGTCGCGTTGCCAGACGGTCGTCCGATTACCTTGAGTCCCGGCGGCCAGAACAGGCTGATCAAGAAGATGATCGACGAGTTCTGCGAGCGCTTCACGCCGGGCGGTCAGGTGCTGTATGTCGGTGATGCTGACGCGAAATGGGCCTTCTTTGACGAGAAGAGTCTCGTCGAGTTAGGCGTCGTAGTCGACCAACACGGCAAGATGCCGGATCTGGTGGTTTACTTTACTGCCAAGAACTGGCTGGTTCTCATGGAGGCGGCCGACTCGCATGGTCCGGTAGATGCCAAGCGGCATCGTGAGCTCGCAACATTGTTCGGGCAGTCCTCCGCTGGATTGGTCTATGTATCTTGTTTTCCGGATCGTCAGGCGATGAGGAAATACCTGAATCAGATCGCCTGGGAAACCGAGGCTTGGTGTGCCGACAACCCGACTCATCTGATCCACTTCAATGGTGAACGATTTCTCGGGCCATACGGGTGACGAAGTAGGCGCTCCCGTCAGCGCCGTGGCGCTGGCCAATCGGCGCGGTAGCCGATCGTCTGGCCGCCGCCCCTGTCGGGCTTGGGCAATAGGATGATCTTGAGATCTGGCACGTGTGATCTAGGTTCGTCCGACAACGCTGTGGTGCGAGATTTGAGCATTCATCCGGGTCGATGACGCTCCGCCTGCTGTGGCCTACCGCGTGTTTGGGGCGTCGGGCGGGCGGTAAGATCTCCGGTGAGGGGCGTAATGGACACGGGGTGCGTGCGTGAAGGATTTTCTCGACGGGGTCGCGGGGTCGGCCGGGATCACTGATCGGCATTTCGTCCGGCACGTGGAGCGGGCGGTGGCCGAGTTGGGTGGTCGGGTCACCTGGCACAGCGGGCACTGGATCGGGGAAGTGACCCTGGGGGCGAGCCGGGGGTTGATCATCGGGTATTCGTTCCCGTTGAACAATGTGGCCTCGGCCAAGGCCGCCGATGACAAGGTCGCGACCACGGTGCTGCTGCGGGCGGCGAAGGTCGGCTGCGTGGACCACCAGTTGGTCCGGCCGGGGTGGAGCGGGTCGCCGTCGATTCGGTGGGAGCGGGAGCTGCCCGTCGTGGTGAAGCCCAACACCGAGTCCGGGGGGCGCGGGGTTCGGCTGGCGAGCACGGTCGACGAACTGCACTCCACCATCGACGAGCTCTCCACCCGCTACCGGGCCATCGCCTGGTCGTCGTTCCTGCGGATCACCGACGAGTACCGCACCGTGTTCCTCGACGGCGCGATGGTGCTCGCGTTCCGCAAGGTCCGGTCCGACCCGACCGAGTGGCGGCACAACCTGCACCTGGGCGCCACGCCGGAGGTGTGCACCGATCAGTCCACTCTGGACAGTCTCACCCAGGTCGGCGCGGACGCCATGGTCGCGCTCGGGCTGCGCTTCGCCACCGTCGACGTGGTGGTGGTCGACGGCGAGCACCTGGTCATGGAGGTCAACAGCGGGGTCTCGCTGGAGCGCTTCAGCAGGCACAGCCGGGAGTACTCGGCGCTGGCGGGCGAGGTCTACGCGAAGGCGGTCGCGGCCAGCGTCAACCAGGGGTTGACGGAAGCCTGATCGTCAACCTAGGGTTGACGCCATGAACACACCCAGTCTCGACGACCTGATCGCCGCCATCGAGGCCCGCGCCGACGACCCGCTCGACCGGCTCACCGAGGCCGCGCTGCTCGGCCGCCACCTCGACGAGGTGGCCGACCACCTGATCGGCCACTTCGTCGACCGGGCCCGCCGCTCCGGCGCGTCCTGGACCACCATCGGCGACAGCCTCGGCGTCACCAAGCAGGCCGCGCAGAAGCGGTTCGTGCCCAGCGACCCGGCCACCGGCGAGGCGGACGTCCGGATCTTCGCCCGCTACACCGATGGCGCCCGCCAGGTCGTCATCCGCTCCCAGGAGCAGGCCCGCGCCGCCGCGCTCCCCGAGATCCAGCCGGGGCACCTGCTGCTCGCCCTGCTCCAGGACCCCGACGTGGCCGCGCTGGTCCCCGCCCCGACCGAGGTCGAGGCGACCACCAGGGCCGTGCTCGGCACCGGCGACGCGCCGCTCGACGGCCCGATCCCGTTCTCCGCCAACGCGAAGAAGGCCCTCGAACTCGGCCACCGCGAGGCGTTGCGGCTCGGCGCCGAGAAGATCTGGCCGGAGCACCTGCTGCTCGGCGTCCTCACCGACTCCCCGGACTTCGGTGTCACCCGCGCCGACGTGGAAACCGCCCTGCGCGCCCGCGACTAGCCGACGACGACCGTCCCCGGCCCGGCCACCACCGCCAGGCACGCCCGGTCGGCGATCACCCACCGGTGACCGGCCCACGTCCGCTGGTCGACCTTGTCCCCGGCGGGCAGCGAGAACCAGAACCGCTGCACGCCGTCGAAGTCCACCCAGGACACCACCAGCGCGATCCCGTCCGTGCGGGCGTTCTCGAACGTCAACAGCGCGGGCGTCTCGGACCGCGGCGACGGGGAACTCCCACCGCAGCCCGTGATCACCGCCGTCCCACTGATCCCCTCCACCGGCCGCGGGGACGTTACCGCGGCCGAAGGTGGACGCGACTCGACCGTCTCAACAGGACTCTGCCAAGAGACCAGCACCCCGACCAGCAGCCCCACTACCCCCAACCCCAACGGCAGCAACGGCACCCGCTTCCTGCGCCGCACCACCGGCTCGATCTCCACCGGTGGCCCCAGCTTGGTCACACCAAGCCCGGCCCGGGCCGCGGCGATGAACGCCGACGCACTCGGCATCCGGTCCTCTGGCCGCTTCGCCATCGCCCGCACCACGACCTCGTCCACCACCGCCGGGACCCTTGGCGCCAGGGCGGACGGGCGGGGAGGAGCCTGGCTGAGGTGGGCGTGGATGATCGCCGCCGCGTTCGGTCCGGGGAACGGTTTGCGCGCGGTGAGGCACTCGAACAGCAGGCAGCCCAACGAGTACACATCGGACCGGACGTCCCCCGCGGTGGCGCCGAACCGCTCCGGGGCCATGTAGTCCACGGTGCCGATGAACATCCCGGTCGTGGTCAGCCCGGTCGTCCCGGCCGTGCTGCGGGCGATGCCGAAGTCCAGCAGGTGCACGTGGTCGCCGTCGAGCTTGATGTTGCCCGGCTTGACGTCCCGGTGCACCAACCCGGCGGCGTGCGCGGCTTGCAGCGCCACCGCGACCTGGCACACCACGTCCACCGCCCGCGCGACCGGCAGCGGGCCGCGGGCCAGGACCACGTCCAGGTCCTCACCCTCCAGCAATGCCATGGCCAGGTACGGCCTGCCGTCGACCTCGCCGAAGTCGAGCACCGGCACCACGTGCGGCGACCGCATCCTGGCCAGCAGCGCCATCTCCCGCTGGAACCGCGCCCGCCCCACCGGGTCGCGGGCCAGTCCCGGCGCCAGCCGCTTGAGCGCCACGTACCGGTGGTGGGTCTCGTCGTAGGCCCGGTGCACCTCACCCATGCCGCCCCGGCCGAGCAGGCCCTCGACCCGGTACCGGCCGAAGGCCTCGCTCACCGGCCCGGTCCGAACCAGCCGTTGACCTCGGCCGCCGCCCGCGCGTCGGCGGCGTGCGACCAGCGCATGATCGCCCGCCGGGCCAGCTCGGCCTGCTCGGCGACCAGCAGCTGGTTGGCCACCACCCCGGCCTCGTACTGCCGTTGCAGCGCGTCGTGCTCCAGATCGGCCTGGCGCTGCTGGATGTCGTCCCTGACGAACTCGGCGCGCGAGATCTCCTTGGCCCACTCCCGCCGCGCCGACTCGGAGAAGTCCGCCACCATCAGGTCGTACGCGGTGGGCGGTCCGGTGACCTGCAACAGCTTCACCAGCACCGGCAGCACCTCGATCGAGAGGAACAGCAGGAACAGCAACAACTGCGCCGACGCGAGGTCCGAGCGGTCGCCTGCCAGGGCACCCAGCGCCTCCAGCCGGGCGAGCAGGCCGTCGTCGGACGCGGTGCGCTCGGCGAACTCCCGTTGCGCGCGCTCCTTGGTGGCGCGGGCGGCCGCCAGCTCGTCGGTCAGCCGCTGCGCCTGCGCCCGCGCCGAGGCCGAGCTGGTCCCGGCGTTCGCGACGGCGTTCGCCCGCGTCGTCTCCAGCTCCCGTTGGGCGGCCTGGTAGTTGGTGTACGCGATGTCCCTGGCCCGCACCGCTTCCCTTGCCGCCTCGGCGACCCCGGGTGTCCTGGTCCCGCACGTGCCGTCGATCTCGCACTGCGCCCGTTGCTGCGCCTCGGTGTAGGTCGCCAGCGCGGTCGCGGCCTTCTTCTCCGCCGCCTGCACGGCGGGATCCGCCTCCGCCACGGCGCCCGCGCTGCGGTCCGCCGCTGCCTGCGCCTGGGCTTGGCGCTGCTCCAGCGCCGGGATCCCGCCGATGGTCGGGTTCTGCGCCAGTTGCTGCTCGAAGGACGCCGTCCGCTCGGCGCGCAGCACGGTCAGCTGCGCGTCGATCTCCGGCTGGAAGATCCGCAGCACCAGCGGGGTGGAGATCACCGCGCCGAGCAGCACGGCCAGCGCCAGCCGGGGCACGGCGGTGAGCAGGTTGCGCAGCGCGCTGTGCTGCTTGCTGATGCCGATGATCAGCTGCCGGTCCAGGTTGAGGATCACCACCCCCCAGGCGATGCCGCCGACCACGCCCGCCCACAGCGGCGCGTGCACGGCCATGACCATCGCGAAGCACGCCGACACCGCGGCGACGGCCGCGGTGGTGAGCAGCACGCCACCGGTCGTGGTGAACCTCGGCCGGTCGACCGGCGACCGGTCCAGGGTCTCCAGGTGCGCGCCCGCGAGCCTCGCCAGCATCCTGCGGATCACCGGGACCTCCTGGTGAACGGGGCCGGGCCGCGCACCGCGAACGGGCTCCGCCTGGCCGTGAACAGGCTTCGGATGACCCGGATCGCCGCGCCGCCGCGCGCGGAGCGGCCCGCGTCGGTGACCACGCCGGTCGACCAGAGTTGGCTCGGGGGCGTCACCCAGCTCGCGGCGAGCGAGACCGCGCCCGGCCGGTCGGGCAGTCCGTGGGACCGGAGCGCCAGGGTGACCGGGGTCAGGTCGATCGGGATCGGTTGCGAGCCACCGAGCACCGGGGTCGGCGGGCCGGGGAAGCCCACCATCGGCAGGGGAATCCTGGTCACGGGCTCGAACGCCGCCACCACGCGGGTGATCTCGTCGTACACGTTGTCCGCGCCGTACGCCCTCGCCGTGATGACACCGCTGGCGGTGAGCTTGAAAGTCTGCTCTCCCAGGGCTTTCGTTGTCTCGAAGTGCTTGCCGCCCGGTGTCGTGATCCGCACGCCCCACGCGCCGCGCGTTCGCCACCGCACGGTGATCCGGCTCCCGGTCGGCACCGCGATCCGGTCCACGTCGAACCAGGTGATCTCCGGGCCGAGTGGCTCGTCAGTCATCGGAACTCCCCCCGTCCCGGTAGAGCATCGACACGCCGTGCACGATGAGCTCGTCGTCCACCAGGCACCGCCGCGGCTCGAACGGGTCGCCCTCGTGCGGGGTGTAGACGATCTGCGGTGGCCCCTCACCGGTGCCGGTCACCGCGTACTCGCCGCGTTCCCCCGCCACTTTCGGCCTGGCGAACCGGACTTCCCGCTTGCCGTCGAGCCGGTACTCCGCGCGCCACGCGTCGAAGCCGGCGACCAGCAGGCCGCGCATCCTGGGCTTGCGCCGGTGCCACCGCGCGTACCCGGCGATGACCAGCACCGCGACGGCCAGCATCGGCAGCCAGATCAGCACCAGGCTGATGCCCACGGTCGTGGTGCCGACCCAGCCGGTCGCCGCGTCCAGTGGCCGCAGCAGCACCGGGAGGTCCAGTTCGGACTCGAGCACCGACCGCCACGGGGTGTCCACAGTGCCCACCAGGCGCGGGTGCACGTCGATCTCGACTCGCTGGCGCCCGACCTTGGCGCTGCCAGGGACTTCGACATCGGCGGTGAGCGTGAACCGGCGGCGTTCGCCCGGCTTGAGCGTGATCTGGTCGGGCAAGCCGGTGGCCGTCCCGCCCGACAGCTCGACCCTGGTGCCGGTCACGATCAGCGGCAGGTACTTGGTGTTCGACGTGAGTTCGACCTCGATCTGGACCGGCTCACCCAGGTCGGCGCCCTGCGGCAACCTGGGCCAGGTGACATCGACGCCGCCGGTGACGTCCTGCCGGAGCTTGCTCGCCGCGGTGGCCCGGACGAACTGGACCCGCAGGCGTTCCAGCAGGGGTCCGATCTGGTCGGGGTCGCCGGAGCCGAGCACGGTGGTGTCCGGGATGACGGTGCGGAGTTGGCCCTTGCCGGATTCCCCGGTCGCCAGCGGGATCGTGAAGCCGCGCACGCGGTCGGCCACCTCCCGGCCCCGGCTCACCAGGTCCCGCCACGCGGGGGAGTTGGGGGAGGAGTACGCGCTCGCGTCGGGCGGGGCCGTCTTGCCGTCGGTCAGCATGACGATCGCCCCGCCGCCCGCGGCCGTGGAGGTCTTGAGGATGTCCACCGCCAGGCTGATCGCCTTGCCGGTGTCGGTCGCCTCACCGATCGGCGGCGGCATCCTGTCGACGGCGGCCGGGCGGTTCCGCGGGGGCAGGTCGACCACGTGGGGGTCGGTGTCGAAGGTGATGACGGTGACGGTGTCGCTCGCGGGCAACGCGCGCAGCAGACCGCGCAGCGCCTCCCGGGTGCTGTCGTACCGGTGGTCGGTCGCCATGGAGGCGGAGGTGTCGACGAGGACGACGAACTCCGCGGGCGCGTCCGCGAGGCCCAGGTCGCGGTAGACCTCGGCGGACCCGGTCTGCGCCGCGAGGACGAGGGCGGCCGCGGTGAGCAGGGAGATCATCCGGCCTCCTCGACGGGGGTGAGGTGGTGCAGGCGGGTGCCGATCTGGAGCGCGCCGTAGGTGCCGTGCCGGGGGTGCAGGGTGAGGTCGTGGCTGCCGGGGGCCGTGGCGGTGGGGAGCCCGGCGGCGAGCCAGGGGCCGGTGCGGTGGAGTTGGATCACGACGGGGAGCGGCGCGCTGTGGTCCTCGGTCACCGTCAGCCGGGTGGGCGTGGCGGATAGTGGCAGGGTGGTGGTCTCCAGGACGCCGTTCTTGATCAGGTGCGCCACCACGGCGACCTCGTGCGGGTACGCCAGCAGCGCGGTCGACTCGCCCTGGGCGATGAGCAGCGCGCCCCGCGCGGTCTCGGTCGCGTCCGCCCAGCGCGCCGAGGAGATCCGGCCCCCGGCGGCGGCCCGGATCGCCTCCAATGTCGCCGTCGTCGCGTTGCCGCCCGTCACGACCGCGTGCGGCGCCAGAGGTCCGTCGAACCGGCCCAGCAGTCGCTTCACCGCCGCGGCCGCCGCCTCGCTCGGGGATTCGCGCCACCCCGCGCTGGTCAGATCCCCGTGCGCGGCGTCGACCAGCCGCGTGGTCGGCCCGTCGAGGATGTACACCGCCGCGTCCACCGTCGCCGCGCCGACGTCCAGCACCAGCAGCGCCCCCGCCGCCCGCCCGGGCCGTGCCTGCGCCGCGGCGACGCATTGCAGGCCCGGTATCAGGCGGGCGTCGGCGAACCCCACGGCATCGGTCAGCACCCGCAGCAGCACCTGACCGGTGCGGCCGCTCTCCGGCGAGATCACCGAGTCGGTCCCGAACACCGCCCACCGGTCCGGCACGGCCAGCACCACGCTCGCCTTCGCGGGCACCACCGGCACCAGGTCGGTGAACAGGTCCCCGAGGAACACCGCCAGCCGCCGCGCCGCGGTCCTGGTGGACCCGTGCTCCGCGATGCCGGTGGCCGAGCCCGCCGACAGCGGCGGACTCGCGCACTCGTGCACCGACCCGGCCGTCGCGATCTTCGTCCGCGCCGTGCCCAGGTCGATCCCGACCGCCTGCCCGGTCACTGGCCACCGCCGCGGAAGCGGGGCATCCGCCAGAACGAGTGGTCGGACTGCCTGGCCAGGTGGTCCAGGTCGTCCCGGCTGCCCGCGAGCCGGGGCAGGGCCTGCCGCACCTCGGGCTCGGCGGAGAGGTCGCGCAGGGCGCCGGTGATCAGTGACAGTGCGCGCGCCAGGGGATCGAGGAGTTCCGCGGTGGACTCGTGCGCGGACAGCAACGCCCGGGGGAGTTCGATGGACCCCTCGGTCCGGTTCACCACGGCCTGCGCCAACTCCAGCCACTGCACCGCGGACGGCTCCCACGCCGAGGCGACCACCGACCGGACGGCGGTGTTCGTGGGCCACCGCCGCGTGCACCAGACCACCAGCAGATCGACCACAGTGGACACCTCGGTGTCCGCGGTCAGCTCCACCAGCGTCCGCCAGGCGTCGACCCGCTCGTCCCGCCGCAGGTACCCGTCCCAGCGCCGCATGGTCGAGTAGCGGTTCTCGTCGGCGAGAACGGCGTCGGCGAGCGCGGTCACCACCGCCTCGGGCACGTCCGGCTCCTCGACGCCCTCGTGCAGCAGGTCCCACAGCACGTCGAGCAGGTCCCAGTCCCGCTCGACCTGACCCGTGACCGCCGCGACCACCACCTCCCGCTCGGTGACACCGAACTCCACCAACGCCGCCCGGTACGCGGGTGTGTCGCCGAACTCCACCTGCTCGCCCGCGAGGAGATCGATGACGTCCCGGTAGGCGGCCTGTGCGGGTTCCAACTGGCAGGCCCGCACCGGAGCCCACCACGTCGGCACCCCGCCCTCGCGCACGCGTTCGTGCGCCAGCGGCAACAACGCGGACATCACCTGCCGCAGCCGCTCCGGCCGCGCCTCGGACTTGCGCAGCAGCACGGCCAGCGCGCCACCATCGGCGCGGTCCAACGCGGCCAGGTCGGGCTCGCTCGGCGTCAACTCCTCCATGAACGGCATCCGCACCGTCTGCCACGCCGTGCCCGCCCCGATCCGGTCCAGCTCGCGAAGCAGCGCCGCGTGCTCCTCCCGTGGCTCGTCGTGCAGCAGGAACCGTCCCACATGGACGGACAACTGCGGGGAGGCGACGACGACGGGCGAGAGCGCGGTTGCCCACTGCTCCTGCTTGCCGAGCTCGATGACGACCTCCGCCGCCCTCACCGTCGCCGGATCCTCGACCACACCCGCTGGGACCAGGCCTTGACCGAACGAGTCCAGCGCCTCCACCGCGAGCGCCAATCGCGCGAACGGTTCAAGTCCAGCGACGGGAAACCGGGCATCACCGACCGCGGTGGCCACCCGCTCGCGCAAGGTCTGGTCGAGGGCGCCCGACCAGTGGGTGCGCAGGATCTCCTCGTCCTGCGTGATGTCCTCAGGTGAGGCCGCACGCAGGTACGAGGCCAGCACGGTCTGCCGCTCGGTCCGCGAATACTCCTGGAACAGACCGAGCTGGACCAGCCTGCGCAGGTGGTGTCCCTGGACCACACCGGACGCCGCCAGCGCCAACATGTCCGCGGCCAGCGTGATCTCGCCCAGCGCGGCCCCGACGAGCGAGGTGTCCGGAGTGGTCACGTCGCTACGGCGCTTGAGGTAGGCGAGCAAGTTCGGGTGCTCGTGGTACATGCGCACGAACTCCGCCCCGTAGCCGCTTTCCGGCTGGACGTCGCCGAACACCTCCACCGGGGTGTCGTCCGCGCTCTTGTGATCGGTGAACGCCAACCGGAAGATCCCGGCCACGTTCGACCACGTGCTCGCGCTCAGCCACGCGCGCGTCCCGGAGGGCAGCGCGTTGGCGACGCCGTCGAGCGCGGTCAGCCGCTGGGACAAGGTCAGGTCGCCACCGCCCATCAGCGTCACCGGGCTCTCCAGCACGGCCGCGGCCGCGATGGCCGCCGTGGGCAGCCTCAGCCGCTGCGGTTCGGTCGAGACGACGGGCTTGGCGCTGATCTGCTTGCCCTGGAACGGTTCCGGGACGTCCCAGGCGAGGTCGATGCCCTTGACGGTGAGGTAGAGGTCGGCGAACCCCAGGTCCAGGGCGTCGGCCATCGGCAGGGAGAAGAACCGGGTGATCGCGATCCGCCGCCCGGTGCGGTCGGTGTCGTCGGTCCACTGCCGGATCCCGATGCCCAGGTACGTGACGCCCTTGAGGGTCGGCTGGGTGAACCACACCCACGGCAGCGCGTCCTGGCCGGACTCGGCCGCGGGCGAGTTGCCCGGGTTGTTGTGGGTGATGACCGACTCGAACTGCGCCGGGGTGAACGGGCCCGCGCTGGTCGCGAGCACCGCGTAGTCGTCCCGGGTGGACTGCCGCTTGCCCCACAGCGCCCAGTCCAGCCGCAGGGCGGCCCGGCTCACCACTTCTCCTGCTTGCGCACGACGTCGTGCAGCCACAGCAGCGGCTCCAGCACGTTGATCGGGTGCACCTGGCCCAGGATGCGCTCCTTGCCGTCCTTGACCTCGATGTTGCGCTCGCCGGTCGGGCGGAACCGGCCGTCGGCGAGGTAGAAGCCGATCGAGGAGGTCACGAAGTAGTTCAGCTCGCGGAAGTGGTTGCGCAGGGCCAGGTCGACCAGGTCGCTGTTGCTCCTCGGGTCCGCGCACAGGCGCTGGAAGAACTCCGCCGCGCGCGCGTCGGGCACCCTGGGCATGTGCGGCCGGTGCGCGTCCTGCACCACGTACCGCTTGGCCTCGGTGTACACGTCCTCCTCGTCGAACTTGTTGACGCACACCGCGACCCGCTGCGGGAGGTGGCCGTTGACCTGCCGGTGGGTGGTCAGCACGTGCCTGGCCAGCCGGGCGAGCACGGGCTGGAAGAAGTAGTAGGCGTCCCTGCTCTCCTTGTCGCGCTTGGGGTCGAACAGGTAGACGATCCCCTGGCAGTGCAGCAGGTGGTCGAGCAGTTGCTCCTCCTCGTGGTTGCGCGGGCTGGCCGAGGCGAGCCCGCCGGGGGAGAAGTCGGGGTCCGCGGCCGCCCCCGCGCCGGTGCCGCTGAACAACCGGCCCGGCACGTCGAGCACGTCGAGCACGAACTCGACCACTTCGGACCGTTCGACCGGCATGCCGACCGCGTTGCGCTTCTTGACCATGCGGTGCCCGGTGAACCGGAACCCCAGCCGGGCAGGCGCCTCCGAGGCGACCGGGAAGGCCCGCTCGTGGGTCATCAGCCGGACCGACTCCATCAGGAACTTCTCCGACGGGTCGTCCATGCCGGTCATGAACCACTTGTACGGCCCCACGTGGCGGGTCGCGGCGATGTAGAGGGCGCCGAGGAACGTGGTCTTGCCGCTGCCGGGTGGTCCCCACAGCCCGATCCGGATGTCCCCGGGCGGGTTGTGCTGCGTCGCGTTCATCGGGGCTCCTCCTGCGGGAGTCTGGTGAGGGGGAAGGGCAGGGTGGCGGTCGGGCCGGTGCGGCCGAGCACGCGGGCGTCGGCGGCGAGCCGGTCCGCGGCGACCCAGTCCGAGCGCAACGGGGTGTGCGGTCTGGTCAACGCGGACCACGCGGCGGTGGTCCGTTCGGCGGACTCGGGGTCGCGGCGCCCCGGTTGGTCCCACACCGCGACCCGGTGGACGTCGTCGCGTTCGAGCCTGCGCACGAGGTCGTCCCAGCGGTGCCCGTTGGGGCAGTGCTCGACCGGGTGCGGCGGTCGGCTGCCCAGCACCACGAGGGTGCGCGCGACCGAGCGCCACGGAAGGCTTGCCGCCGCCCACAACGCGTCCTCCACCGGCGCCGCGCGCGGGTCGAGCACCGGGGTGGCGCGCAGGCCGTCGAGGAAGTCCCGCGCCGCGGCGGCCGCGCCGAACTCGCGCACGGCGAGCACTTGCTGCGGCATCCGTCCTTTGTGGTCGGAGTACGCGAGCACGGCGACCCGCACCGACGCCGGGGCCGGGTGTCCCCGCTCGATCGAGTCGATCAGGGCCAGGGCCAGCTCTTGTCGTCTGGTGAACGCGGAACCGCCGAGTTCGACCGCCACGACGAGGTCGGCCGCGCTGTCGTGGCGCCGGTACCGAGGCGGCACCTGGTCGATCGCACCGGACCAGGCCGCAGGCGCCGGTTCCGTGTCCGGCTCGACGACTTCCACGGTGCACGGCCCGGTCAGCCGGAAGCGCACCGCGTGTTCCTGGTCCGGCGCGAGTTCCACCGTCGTCGTGCTGATCGGCGTGCGGCGCCACGGTGGCGTGCCCGCTGACCCGGCGACGACAGCGAGCAGCACCGGTTCGTCTTGCGGCGGAGCGGCGACCCGGACCACCGCGTCCTGGCTGTCCGCGGCCGTGGCTCCCTGGGGGAACAACGGGTGCACGACCACGTTGGTGCGCCCATCGGCCGCGACGTCGATGAGGACCAGACCACAGCCGTGCCGCTGCGGCACGTCCTTGGCCAATTCCAAGACGAGGACGCCATCGATCACAGGTTCGTCGCCGCCGACCAAGTGCACACCGGACGGGTCGAGTGCCTCGTCGAGCGCGCGCCACCCCGCGAGCCGGTTCAGCACCACCGCGCCATCGGGCCACGCCGGGAGGTCCAGCATCACGGGTTCCCCGCCCGCCAAGGCGAACCGGGCGCGGTCGTCGTCATCGGGCAGGCCGAGCGAGTGCCAGCAATCGCGCTCCGCCGACCGCACCGCGGGCCGTCCCAGGTGGTCAGTGCCCAGGCGCACCACGGTGATGCCGGTCGCGGCGATGTCCACGACCACCGCGTCCGACAGCAGGAGCGGCGTGATCACCTCGGCGACGGTCCCGAGCGCCTTCCTCTTGACCGTCGAGGCTTCGACCGCCGCGACCAGGTCCGCGCGCTCCGGTCGAGGTCCGCGCGCCAAGGCGGTCAACCGCTCGAACCGCCCAAGATCACCCGCTTCGGGGTACCCGGCCGCCAGCGCCGCCGCGGCCAGGTCCCACCCGCGGCACGCCCGCTCGAACGCCGCGGCGAAGGACTCCGCCCGCGCCCGCGACGGCGCGCCCGCCCACGGGCCCGCCGACAGCACCCACCCGCACCCGGGGCAGTGCGCGCCGACCGGGTCGGCGCGCAAGCACACCGGGCAGGTCGTTCCCGTCCCACCGGTGCTCATTGTCGTTCCTGGTTCTCGAAGTGGTTCTCGGTCCTGGGAAATGGTTGACGGCGATTCCTCCGGCCGTGTTCGGCCGAGATCCCACCGCGGTCCGGCCGCATTCCGGATCGCCACGATCATCGCTCTGACTAGGTAGTCCCCGCACCCTGCGAGATCGTTACAAGTAAGATCGCCTAGTGCCCTGATGTATTCGCGGGATCGTTACCTGGAACCGGTTGCTCGCGATTTTCGGTCAATGCTGAGCCACGCTCGGGTGGACAGAAAATGGACACGCTTTCCGCGGGGAACGATTCCCGCAGTGCCCCGTACACCTCGACGTACACTGGGTGTCACCAGGCGCGGTTACGGTCGGTCCGCACGGACGTGAGAACACCGCCCCGCAGAGCGGAGTCTGACCATGCAGCGCCGGAACTTCCTGCGCGTCGCCGTCATCGGTGGCGCGGCCGTCGTCGGCGGGGCCTCGTGGGGCACCGCGTTCGCCGCGACAGCCCAACCCGGACCGAGCCCGTACGGCGCGCTGCTCGCCCCCGACGCCAACGGCATCCAGCTCCCGGTCGGCTTCAGCAGCCGGGTGATCGCGCGGACCGGGCAGAAGGTCGCGGGCACCGACTACTTCTGGCACCCGGCCCCCGATGGCGGCGCCTGCTTCGCCGACGGCACCGGGTGGATCTACGTGTCCAACAGCGAGGTCCCGCTCGTCGGCGGGGTCGGCGCGGTCCGGTTCGACGCGACCGGGCGGATCACCGGCGCGTACCGCACGCTCTCGGGCACGAACGTCAACTGCGCGGGCGGCGCGACCCCGTGGGGCACGTGGCTGTCGTGCGAGGAGGTCGACTACGGGCGGGTCTTCGAGACCGACCCGTGGGGTGCGCGGCCCGCCGTGGCCCGCCCGGCGCTGGGCCGCTTCAAGCACGAGGCCTGCGCCGCCGACCCCGACCACGGGTACCTCTACCTCACCGAGGACACCCCGGACGGCTGCTTCTACCGCTTCCGCCCGAACACCTGGGGCGACCTCTCCAGCGGCGTCCTGGAGGTCATGACCGGCGCGGACGACCAGGTCGACGGCCAGGTCGGCTGGGCGCGGGTGCCGGACCCGGACGGGTTCCCGATCGCCACCCGCAAGCAGGTGGGCGCCGCCAAGCGGTTCAACGGCGGCGAGGGCTGCCACTACGCCGCGGGCACCTGCTGGTTCACCACCAAGGGCGACAACCGGGTGTGGGCCCACCGCCCGGATACCGCCAGCATCGCCCTCGCCTACGACGACTCGCTGGTCCCGCCGGGCACGGCCACGCTGACCGGCGTCGACAACATCACCCGCTCCACCGCGGGCGACCTCTACGTCGCCGAGGACGGCGGCGACATGGAGATCAACATCATCACCCGGGACGCGCTGGTCGCCCCGGTGCTGCGGGTCACCGGCCAGTCCGGCTCGGAGCTCACCGGCCCGGCGTTCAGCCCGGACGGCCGCAGGCTCTACTTCTCCTCCCAGCGCGGCACCGCCGGGAACGTCTTCGGCGGCATCACCTACGAGGTCACCGGCCCGTTCCGGTCCTGAGACCCCTGGGGAGGCGGCGCCCGGGGACGCCCGGGCGCCGTGCCCCTAGTCGACGGCGCTGACGACCCCGTCGATCTCGGTCGCCAGGGCGGTGTCCTTGGCCGTCACACCGTTGACCGTGTGCGTGGAGCAGCGGAAGGTCACCTTGTTCCACCGGATGTCGATGTCCGGGTGGTGGTCGGCGCGCTCGGCGAGCTCCGCCACCCGGTTCACCACCCGGATGGCGGTGGCGAAGTCGGCGAACTCCGCCACCAGGACCAACCCGCCCTCCACCAGCCGCCACCGCGGCAGCCTGCCCAATGCCTTGCCGATCTCCGGGTCGCTCAGCAGTTCAGCCATGGTCCCCATCCTGGCCCCAACCGCAGGCGTACGCTCACCCTGCCACGGGAGTCCGGCACGCCGGGCTGAGAGGAGGGCACGCGGCCCTCGACCGTCCACACCTGATCGGGATCATGCCCGCGCAGGGAGGTGCTCGTGGCGCGCTCGCCCGAGGAAGGACACACCCCATGCGCAGACGCCATCTCCTGCTGGCCGCCGCCATGACCATCCCGCTGGTCGCGAGCTGCACGGCGAGCTCCCAGGACACCTCAGAGCGCACGGTGGTCCTCGTCACGCACGACTCGTTCACCGTCGAGCAGTCGGTGCTCGACAAGTTCAAGGCCGACACCGGCATCAAGATCGACGTGCGCAAGAGCGGCGACGCGGGCGCGCTGACCACCCAGCTGGTGCTGACCAAGTCCGCGCCGATCGGCGACGCGGCGTTCGGAGTGGACAACACGTTCGCCTCACGCGCGCTCACGGAGGGTGTCTTCGCCGAGTACAAGCCCGCCGACGCCGACAAGGGTCCGCAGAAGTACGCGGTCGACAACTCCGGCAGGCTCACCGCGGTGGACGTCGGCGATGTGTGCGTCAACGTCGACCTCGCCGCCCTTGCCAGCCGCGAGCTGGCCACCCCCGCCAGCTTCGAGGACCTCGCCGACCCGCGCTACAAGGACCTGCTCGTCGTCGAGGACCCGGCCACCAGCTCGCCCGGCCTGGCGTTCCTGATGGCGACGGTCGCGCACTACGGCAACAAGGACTGGCCCAACTACTGGAAGCGCCTCAAGGACAACGGCGTCAAGGTCGTCAGCGGCTGGGAAGAGGCCTACACCCAGGAGTTCTCCGGGTCTTCCGGCAAGGGCCCGCGCCCGCTGGTCGTCTCCTACGCCTCGTCGCCGTCCGCGGAGATCGGCACGGACGGCAAGCCCCGCACCGCCGCGCTGCTCGACACCTGCTTCCGCCAGGTGGAGTACGCCGGTGTGCTCAACGGCGCGAAGAACCCCGACGACGCGCGCAAGGTCGTCGACTTCCTGATCTCCGAGGCGTTCCAGAAGCTGGTGCCCGAGTCGATGTACGTCTACCCGGTGCGCGACGGTGTCGCGCTGCCCGCCGCCTGGCAGCAGGCCGCGCCGCGACCGGAGAGCCCGTCGACGCTGCCGGTCGAGGACATCCAGGGCAACCGGGAGCGGTGGATCGAGCAGTGGCGCACGGCCGTCCGGGCCTGACCGGCGCGCTGGCCGCGGCCGCGCTGCCGCTGGGGTTCCTGGCCGTCTTCTTCCTGTGGCCGGTGGTGGCGATCGTCCGCCTCGGTCTCGGCCCCGGCGTCGGCGCGGTCCTGTCCAGTTCGGACACCTGGTCCCTCGTCGGCTTCACCCTCGGTCAGGCCGCGGCGGCCACTGCCGTCGCGGTCGCCGCCGGCCTGCCGGTCGCGTTCCTGCTGGCGCGGACGTCGTTGTGGGGCAACGGGTTCGTGCGCGCGGCGGTGATGGTGCCGTTCGTGCTGCCCACGGTGGTGGTGGGTCTGGCGTTCCGCTCGCTGTTCGGCGACGGCGGGCCACTGGCCATCATCCTGGCGAACGCGTTCTTCAACGTGGCGGTCGTGGCCCGCACGGTGTCGGCGCTGTGGTCTCATGTGGACAGGAGAGCGGAGGACGCGGCGCGGTCGCTCGGGGCGTCCCGTTGGCGGACCTTCTTGTTCGTCACGCTGCCTGTGCTTCGGCCCGCCATCTCGTCGTCGGCCGCCGTGGTGTTCCTGTTTTGCGCCACCAGCTTCGGCGTAGTCCTGCTGCTGGGCGGCGGGGAGTACGCGACTCTGGAGACCGAGATCTACCTGCGCACGGTACAACTGTTCGACCTGACCGGGGCGGCGGCGTTGTCGTTGCTCCAGTTGGCGTCCGTTGTCGCGGTGCTGGTGATCGGGGCTGTGTTGCGCCGCCGGTCGACAGCGTTGCGATTGCGGGGTCGGGCGGACACCGCGCGTCGTCCGGTCGGCGGTGAGTGGGGCGTTGTCGCGGCGGCGTATGCGGTGGTCGTCGCGTTGATGGTGCCGATCGCGTCGCTGGTGGCGAAGTCGTTCGAGTCGGGGCTCGATGGCTACCGTGCGATCGGCGGGACCGGGTTTCGCGGGTCGTTGCAGGTCACGGGCTGGGAAGCGGTGCTGAACTCCCTGCGCGCGGCCACCGATGCGACCATGCTCGCTTTGGTGCTCGGCGTCCTCTCGTGCGTCGCACTGGTGACGCTGGGCCGCACCAGAGCCCGCCCGAGCCTCATCGAGACCATCGACACCGCACTGATGCTGCCCCTGGGCGTCTCCGCGGTGACGGTCGGCTTCGGCTACCTGATCACCCTGGACGCCCTGCCCGGCGATCTCCGCACGTCCCCGCTGCTGGTCCCGCTGGCGCAGGCCCTCGTGGTGACCCCGCTGGTCATCCGCACCCTGCTGCCCGTGCTGCGGTCGGTCGACACCCGCCTCCGCCAGGCCGCGGCCACCCTCGGCGCCCAACCCTGGCGAGTCTGGCGCGAGGTCGACGTACCCCTGTCGGCTCGCTCCTTCGTCGCCGCCACCGCCTTCGCCTACGCCGTGGCCTTGGGCGAGTTCGGCGCCACCAGCTTCCTGGCCCGCCCCGAATCCGCCACCCTCCCCGTGGTCATCGGCCGCCTGGTGGCCCGCCCGGGAGAGCTGAACAACCAACTGGCGTACGCGTCCTGCACCCTGCTGATGCTGGTCACCGTGGCCATCGTCGTCGCCGTGGACCGCCTCCGCGTCGGCACGGTCGGGGAGTTCTAGTGCTGAGGAGGTCTCGATGCTTCGCGTTGACGGTCTGACCGTGCGGTACGGGCGGGTGGTGGCTGTTTCGGCGGTGGACGTGGAGATCGCCGATGGGGAGGTGCTGGCGCTGCTGGGGCCGTCCGGGTGCGGGAAGTCGACGCTGCTGCGGGCGGTGGCGGGGTTGGAGCCCACGGACGGGGGGATCTCGTGGGACGGGGCGGACCTGGGCGGGGTGCCGGTGCACCGGCGCGGGTTCGGCTTGGTGTTCCAGGACGGTCAGCTGTTTCCACATCGGACGGTCGCGGGGAACGTCGCGTTCGGACTGCGGATGGCGGGGGAGCGGAAGGTCGCCGCCCGGGTGGACGAACTGCTGGACCTGGTAGGCCTCACCGGTTTCGGCCCACGCCGCGTGACCGAACTGTCGGGTGGCGAGCAGCAACGGGTTGCCCTAGCCCGGGCCCTGGCGCCTCGACCTAGGTTGCTGCTGCTGGACGAACCACTGTCTGCTTTGGACAGATCGCTCCGCGAACAACTAGCCATCGACCTGTCCCGCCTGCTGCGCGACTCCGGCACCACCGCACTAGTGGTAACCCACGACCACGACGAGGCCTTCACCCTGGCCAACCGAGTAGCCGTCATGCGCGCCGGTCGGATAGTCCAAACCGGAACCCCCAACCAGGTCTGGCGCCACCCCGTCGACGAGGACACAGCCCGCTTCCTAGGCTGTACCGCTTTCGTTGACGCCACAGCAACCAACGGCATCATCGACACCCCCTTCGGCCCAACCCCCTTCCCCCTCCCCAACGGCCCCGTCCGCCTAGGCCTACGCCCCACAGCCCTGAACGCCGCCCCCGGCCCCACCACCGGCACCATCACCACCACAGTCCACCGCCGCGACCACATCAGGCTCACCGTACAAACCCCCACCCTCCTAGTGGACGCCATAGCCAGCATCGCCACCACCCCCACCCCCACCCCCCACACCCAAACCCCCCTATCCCTAAACCCCGACGGCCTAGCCATCATCGGCTAACCCCCCTTGGCCCCCGGGATCCCCATCCCCCCAACCTGTCCACAGCCCCAATCGTGACTCTGGCCCCTCTGCGCGCCCCCACCTGGGCTTGATTCGGGGGCTGCTCGATTCGGCGTCCACCAACTGGGACCGCGCGACATCGCCGCCCCCTTACCCCGCTGCGCCGCTCTTACCCCTGCCGCGACGCCTGTCCACTGTGGCGGCTGGCCCCTGCTGCTCCGTGTCGATCCCCATCCCCCCAACCTGTCCACATCCCCAATCGTGACCCTCGCCCCATCCGCCCAGCCCCGCCTAGGCTCGATTCGGGGGCTGCTCAGCCAGGACACCCCACACAGCGCAACGGCGACGCCCCGAGTGAGGCGTCGCCGTTGTACCCCCAGCGGCCGGTCAGCCGTCGCGGGTGAGCATGCGGCTGTAGGCGATGGAGCCGCCGATCAGCATGTAGCAGGCGGCGCGCAGGGCGCCGTCGATGAGCGGGCTCCAGGAGATCGGGTCGCGGACGATCTCGCCGACCGCTTCCCAACTCGTCGTCACCAGCACCGGGTCGATCCAGTCCAGCGCCGGGATCGCGCTCAGCACCCCCGACACGATCACCAAGCCCAGCGTCACCACCACCACGATCAGCGGGTGGTCGGTGAACGCCGAAACCGCCAGCGCCACCGCGGCCAACGCCCACACCTGCAGCGCCACGTACACCACCGTGATCGCCACCCGCCCGAGCGCCTCCCCGAACGGCAGCGACGTCCCCGACGCGGTGAGCATGCCGTCGCCCCCCAGCAGCAGCACCCCCGTGATCATCCCGGTGACCGCCATCAGCACCACGGCCAGCAACGTCACCGACGCCACCCCGAACGCCTTGACCGCCAGCAGCCGCCCCCGCCCGACCGGGGCCATCAACATCCCCCGCAGCGTCCCGTGCGACGACTCCCCGGCCAGCGCGTCCGCCGCCAGCATCGCCCCGGTCAGCGGCAGCAGCATCACCACCGCGACGGACAGCGCGAAGATCGGCAACAGCATCCCGTTGCCCATCACCAACGCCGCCATCGCGTCCCCCTCGCCGGTCTCCCCCGACGCGGTCGCGATCGCGATCCCGATGCCCATCACCACCGGCACCAGCCCCAACAACCCCAACCCCACCAACGTCCGGGGCCTGCGCAACACCATCCTCAACTCGGACCGCAACACCCGCCCCAACGGCGCCCGCCGCACGACCAGCGTGTCCGTCCCACCCACCAGTTCGGCGGCCTGCGCAGTCATCGGACTCCCCCTCGTTCAACAACAGCCGTAGTCGGCCTCTGCCCGGTCATCGGGCGTCCTCCGTGACCAGCGTGTCCAGGTCGTTCAGTTCCGCCGTCGACGTGTCCTCCGTCAACCGTGCGAAAAGGTCCTCCAGCCCAGTCCGCTGCCGCCGGACCTCGTGTACCGGCACCCCCGCCCGCACCAGTACCTCCACCACCGCAGGCGCTGTAGTGGCCGTCAGGTCCACCCGCACCCCCTCCGGCACCGCCCGAGCAGGCACCCGCTGTTCCCGCAGAGCGTCCACTGCCAGCGTCACCTCAGGCGTGCTCACCAGCAGGTTCGCGCTCCCCGCCTCCAGCAGCGACGACAGCTCCCCCTGCGCCACCACCGTCCCCTGGTTCAGTACCGCCACGTGCGTGCAAGTCGCCTCGACCTCGGCCAGCAGGTGGGACGACACCAGCACCGTCGTCCCCGCGGCGTGCAGGTCGGCGATGATCGTCCGGATCTCCCGCGTGCCGGCCGGGTCCAGGCCGTTCGTCGGCTCGTCCAGTACCACGAACTGGCGCGGTACCAGCAAAGCCGCCGCCAGCCCGAGCCGCTGCTTCATCCCGAGTGAGTACCCCCGGAACCGCCGTCCCGCTGCCCCCGAAAGTCCGACCCGCTCCAGTGCCGCCCCCACGGCCCCCGGGATGTCCGAGCTGGCCAACAGCGGTTCCGCCGCAGCAAACCGCAACAAGTTCTCCCGACCAGACAAGAACGGGTAGAACCCAGGCCCCTCCACCAACGCCCCTACCTGGGGCAACGCGAGCGCGGCGCCGTCCGGCATCCGCTGGCCGAGCAGTTCCACCTCACCCGCGGTGGGCGTCACCAGACCGAGCAGCATCCGGATGGTCGTGGTCTTACCTGAACCGTTGGGGCCGAGCATCCCCAGTACCGCACCCGTTGGGACTACCAGGTCGACGTTGTCCACGGCGACCGTGCCCCGGTAGACCTTACGAAGGCCCTTGGTGCGGGCGGCCGCGGTAGGAACCACGGCCGCCCCCTGCTCGGTCAAGCCGCTCACTTCTGCCCGAGGGCGTCGATGAGGACCTGCTGCGGCACCGCGCCGACCGCGACCCGGCCATCGGTGGTCACCAGGGCGGTGCCGACCTTAGTCGAGATCACGTACCCGGTGCCGAACGACCCGGAGACCTCCTTGCCCAGCTTCTTGAGGATGCTGGTGGCGTCCACCGGACCGCCGCGCTCGCCGGACTGCGGGATCTGCGCCGACAGCAGCGCCGCGGGGACCTTGCCGGTCGCGACCACGTCCCAGCCCTCGCCGACGACCTTCAGGTCGGCCGACTTGAGCAGCTCACCCTTGTCCTCGGACGACTTCTCTTGCTTGCCCTCGGTGACCTTCGCGCCGGCGGGCGGGGTGAAGGTGAACAGTGCCGGGTCCTGCGCACCGGTGCTGAACTCGGTGAACCCGATCCGCAACGCCGGGTCGGACTGCCCGTTGGCCAGCACCTCCAGCCGCAGCGGCACCCTGGTCTCGGAGTCGATGGCGATCCGGATCTCGCGCAGCAGCGTCCGCTCGGTCGGCTTCGGGGTCAGCACCAGCTGGTACGCGGCCCGGTCGGCGACCCGCGCGGTCCCGTCCACGGTGACCGTGGAGTCCTTCTTGATCAGCTCGACCAGGTCGCGGGCGACCGTCGCCGGGTCGGCCAGCTTCTCCTCGGAGTGGTCCTTGGCCTCGCTGGTGAACTTCGTGACCGACTTGTCCGAGGAGTTCCACAGCCAGGTAGTCGTACCGTCCTGGACGAAGGTCCGCTCGCCACCGCCCTGCCTGAGCGCGATCCGGCCGCGGCCCTGCCCATCGGCGTAGACCCGGGCAAGCTCGTCATCGCTAGAGCCCTGGGGCAGCCCCGGGATCGGCAGGCCGATGTTGTTGCGTAGCTCTACCGCACCCGCCAGCGCCGGGGTCTTCGCGTCGATGACCGACTGCACGAGCGCCTCAGCGCTAACAGGCGGCAGCGTCGGCGGCGCCTCGTTGGCCCCCGCCGGGCTCGCGATCAGGATCAGCCCGACGACCCCCGCCGCTGTTCCCGCCGCCGCGACGGTCAGCGCCGTCCTCTTCCTGTCCATTGCTCTCTCCCCTGTTCGGGTTGTCGTTCCCGCACCGAGAACACTGCGCCACCGTCGCTGAGATGGTGCTGAGAGCGCCCGGCCTGCTGAGAGTCGGCTGAGAGTCCACGCCCCTGGTGGGCCGCTAGCGCCATGATGGCACCTGTGAAGCCTCGGGTGCTGGTGGTCGACGACGAGCTGGGTGTGCGGCGCGCCCTGCAACGCGGGTTGACCGCCGAGGGCATGGACGTGGTCGTCGCCGCTGACGGGCCCAGCGCCCTGCGGGTGGCGCTGACCGGCGCGTTCGACGTGATCCTGCTCGACATCATGCTGCCCGGCCTGTCCGGCTACCGGGTGCTGGAGCGGCTGCGCGCCGAGGGGGTGCGCACCCCGGTGCTGCTGGTGTCGGCCAAGGACGGCGAGGTCGACCAGGCCGATGGCCTCGACCTGGGCGCCGACGGGTACCTGGTCAAGCCGTTCTCGTTCGTGGTGCTGGTCGCCCAGGTCCGCGCGGTGCTGCGGCGCGGGTCGGACGAGGGCGGCGGGCGCACGCTGCGGCTGGGCAGGCTGGAGGTCGACCGGGGGACCCGCCAGGTGCGGTTCGACGGGGCGCAGGTGTCGCTGAGCCCGCGGGAGTTCGCGGTGCTGGACACGCTGGCCGGGCGCGCCGGGTCGGTCGTCACCAAGGACGAGCTGCTGCGCGCCGTGTGGGGCGACGAGCAGGCCGCGACCCGCAACGCCGTAGAGGTGTACGTCGGCTACCTACGGCGCAAGCTCGACGCTGCGGGCGCGGACGGCATAGTGCGGACAGTGCGCGGTCACGGCTACCTGGCCTCGACCACGGAACTGGACGCCGCCATCGACCCGGCCGCGGCCCCACCCCGGTGATCGGCCTGCTGTGGCGGCGCCGCTCTATGCGCTTCCGAGTCACGACCGTCGCCACGGCCGTCACGCTCGCGGTGCTGGTAGTGCTGGCCTTGCTGACCAGCCGCATGATCGGACCGCTGCTGGTCAGGTCTACTGACGACGAACTCGCGCCAGTGCTATCCGCGGCTCTTACGGCGGTAGCTGAAGGCAAGGCGCCCTCATCCGGCACGCCCAACATCAACGTGCATGTTCTCGACACCGCGGGCACGCCCGTAGACGGCAAGCCAGCGCCGTTGCTCTCACCTGCCGACGTGAGGGTCCTCAAGGCCGGTACGCCCGTCCTACGCCTCTCAGACACCCCACCCACGCGCTGGCAGGGCACCATCGCGACCGGCCCTGACGGCTCTCAACGCCTGGTAGTCGTAGGCGCTGGCCTGCCCGGCTACGCGGCCGCGCACGGTAGCGCTCTCCGGTGGCTCTTGGTCGCCGCGATCATCGTTGCCGCTGCCAGCGCTCTAGCGACCTGGTTCGCCGTGCGATCGGCCCTCCGACCAGTGCAAAGAATGCGCGCAGCTGCGACCCGACTAGGGGCAGGCAAACGTTTGCCCCTGCCGTCGTCACACGATGAACTGCACGCCCTCGCCGGAGCCCTCAACGACCTCTTGGCCCGACGCGACGAAGCCGCAGACAGGCTAAGACGCTTCACCGGCGACGCGGCCCACGAGCTCCGATCCCCGGTCGCCTCAATCCGCGTCCAGGCTGAGGTCGCGGTCCGGCACCCCGACCCGGAGCTGTCCCAAGAGGTCCTGACCGACGTCGTCCACGAGTCCGAGCGGCTGTCAGCCCTAGTCGACGGCCTACTCACCCTGGCCCGTTCTGATGCAGGCGAGGTCCCCCCAGCAGAGCCGGTAGACCTAACAGCGGCCGCTCACGCCGCCGCCACCCGCTGCTCCTCCGACGACGGCCCCGAGGTCGTAGTCCACACCCCGGCAGGACTGTCCTGGGTCTGGGCCGCCCACAACGAGGTGGACCTAGTCCTGGACAACCTTCTGAGGAACGCCGTCCGCCACGCGCGCTCCCTGATCACGGTCACGGTCATCAGCGGCCCCACCGTCACCAGACTCGTAGTGGACGACGACGGCTCGGGTATCGCGGCCGAGCACCGCCAGCGCGTGTTCGACCGGTTTTACCGAGTCCAGGACGACCGCGCGCGCAGTAGTGGCGGAACCGGCCTCGGATTGGCTCTAGTCGCGGAGGTGATCCGCAGGCGCGGCGGGACAGTGCGTGTGGCGGAGTCGCCGGAGGGTGGCGCGCGCTTCCTGGTGAGTTGGCGAACGACGTCCCTGTCGTAAGGATGTCCCGCATGCTCGTAGTAGTGGGAACGGCGATCGTTGGCCCGCAAGGTCTCTTGGCGCAAGAGCGCGCGTTCCCGCCAGAGGTGGCTGGGATGTGGGAGGTACCCGGTGGTCGCGTGGAGCCGGGGGAGACGGACGAAGAGGCTGTCGTACGCGAGTGCATGGAAGAGCTAGGCGTAACGGTGAAGGTGGGGGAGAGGGTCGGCGCGGACATCCCCTTGCGCGAAGACCTCGTCCTCAGGGTCTATGCGGCGCAACTGATAGACGGCGAACCCACAGCCCGCGAACACCGGACGTTGAGGTGGCTCGCTGCGGCAGAGTTGTCCACGGTGACCTGGCTCCCGGCTGACGAGGCCCTGCTCCCGGACCTGCGGGCGCTCCTGGCCTGACTTTCCAGGGCCGTCCCGGGGTGTGCCGCCCGGGGTGGCGGCACACCCGTGGCGGCCCTCAGGCGGCGAGTTCGGTGCTGCAGACGCTGATCAGGGTCTCCAGGGCGTCGCGGGTGAAGCGCATGGTGAAGTCCTGGCCGGTGATGCTTTCGTTGAAGTGGACCTCGACGCCGTCGCTGCCGGTCTCGGCGCGCATGACGCAGTCCGCGTTGATGGTGACGAAGGTGTCGACGACGATCGGGGCGTGCCGCATGGGCTTCCTTTCGGGGGTGGGGTCGGGATCGCGCTCCGCTGATCACTGACTACGCTGCGAAGGCGGGCCCGGCGTTGTGGGTTACATGTATCCCATAATGTAGGGGGTACATGCATCCCTCGACAGACCCCCGATCGGGGGAAGTTTCCCCGGGCGCAACGAGATGGTGGGATGGCGGTAGCCGTGCCCACGACGACAGGAGGACCGATGGCGAAGGGCGCAGCCACCATGCCCCGAGTCTTCCTCGGCGTGGCCCTGGCCCAGCTCCGCTCGGACGCGGGCATCTCCCTGGAGGCCGCCGCCAAGCACGTCGGCAAACCCCGCCAGCGCCTGATGAACTTGCTGGAAGGCCGCGCCACCTTCACCGCCGAGGAACTCACCACCCTCGCCAAGTACCTGGGCGCCACCGGCGACCGCCTCTCCGAACTCGAATCCCTAGGCGCCGAAGCAAGAAAGTCCCCCACCGGCGACCCCTACACCGACCTGGGCCCAGAATCCTGGCGCCGCGTCGCCTACCTGGAAGCCAAGGCCGAGTCGATCCAGGCCTACGAGAACGGTGTCTTCCCCGCTCTGGTCCAGAGTGTTGGCTACGCGGAAGCGCTGATCCGTGCGACTGAAGGCGTCTGGCAGGACGAGCTGGACGATCAGGTCCGCGCCGGTCGAGCCGCCTTCCGACTCAAGCGGCAGCAGCTCGTGTTCGACTCGGCTGAGCCGAAGCGGATCAGCCTCTTCTTCACCGAAGACACGTTCAACGCGGGTGTTGGCTCGCCGCAGGTGATGGTCGAACAGTGCCAGTACATCCTCGACTTGGTCTCGGCGCACGAGAACCTGGACGTGCGGATCATTCCCACATCCACTTGGGACAACCCGGCGCAGAACGGCGGCTTCGTGCTGTTCGGCTTCGGGGAGTTGCTCAGGCCCATCGGCTTCATGCCGGTGATCTACGGCCCCTCGACCTACATGGATAGCTCGGAAGACACGGAGCGAATGGCCCGTGCCTTCGCCCGCCTCGGCGACCTGGCCCTGAGTCGTGATGACAGCCTGAAACTGGTTTCCACGAATAGGGAAAGGTTCCACAAATGAACGTCGGTCCCCAAGACACCGGTTGGTTCAAGAGCACCTACAGCGGCGGCGCCAACGACAACTGCGTCGAAGTCCGCTTCACCCAAGGCAACCCCGTGGCGATCCGCGACTCCAAGAACCCCACCGCCACCCTCACCACCCCGAACTGGCCCCAGTTCCTCACCACCCTCACCCGCTGACCTCCCCGGGGCGCCCCCCAGCGCCCCGGGCCAGCAGCCCCGCGGGTGCCGTAGCTTGCGTCCATGGACTGGCAAACCTGGCACGACGACTACGACGACCCCACTTCCACCCTGTCGCGCCGCCTCAAGGCCGTCCAAGGCCAGATCGCCGCGTTCTTCGACGCCGCGCCGCCGGGGCCGATCTCCGTTCTCAGCCTCTGCGCAGGCCAAGCCCGCGACATCTTCGGTGTCCTCCCCACCCACCCCCGCCGCCACGCCGTCCCCCCCCGCCTCGTCGCGCTGGACCCCAGAAACACCGCCATAGCAACCGAAACCGCTCGCGGCCTCCACACAGAAATCATCACCGGCGACGCAGGCAACACCACCAACGCCACCCAATCCGACCTAGTCCTCCTCTGCGGCATCTTCGGCAACATCCCCGACGCCGACATCAAACGCACAATCGACCTGGCTCCCCAACTGACCACCAACACCATCATCTGGACCCGAACCCGCCGCCGCCCAGACCTGGTCCCCACCATCTGCGCCTGGTTCGAACAACACCACTTCACCCGAACCTGGCTCTCCTCCCCCACAGAAGACTTCGGCGTCGGCGTCCACCGCCTCACCACCCCGCCCCAACCCCTCCAACCCGACCAACACCTCTTCACCTTCACCCGTTGACCACTCCGCCTTGTCCATCGCTGACAGCGTTCACCGCCTAGCGGGCCTTGTCGCATCACTTGCTGATCTCCAGCGGCTCTTGAGGCTGTGCCAGCGAGAGTTGGATACGGTTGAACGGGATGTCGTCGAGATCTTGGGCCCTACCCGGCGAGCAGTGAGGATCAACGAGGCGCTCGGTCGCGCAGAGCAGGGCCTACAAGTCCTGGACGCACTGCTTGACCAGGCCATGGTGGCTGCGCAGGTCTCCTTGGACCATCATCGAAGCCCGCCCGCCTCCGCGGCGAGATCAGGCTCGTCGTCAGAGTTCCCGGCAACCGTCGGACATGGCTTGCGCGTCGGACTTCCACCGGACCTTCCGCGCGTCGCTAACGGTGTGCGTCGACGACCAGCGGCGAAAACGCATGGCAGGTGGCTGGGATCGGATGGCGTGGTAAGAGAGGAAGTCAGCGGATGGGACAGCAAATATTACGAGGCGGTCGAGTGGTTCTATGGCCAGCCTGAGAAGAAGGTCCCGCTGACTGCTGCTGATGTGGAGGTCAAGCTCGCTGTGCACATGCGGAACAACAAGATCATGCGGGTGGAGTTGGCAATCAACAACATTCCCTGCGTCGGGGAATGGGGATGCGATACCCTGGTGCCGAGAATCCTGCCTCGCGGCTACACTATGACGATCCACGGATCCGGTGGGTTTCACGCCATTTACCACGGGGAGGCGAATCCATGATCGCGATCAGGGCATATTTCGAGGACGGCGACCCTGTGCTCCTCCGAACTCCTGACGACGTCATCGCGCTCATGGACCGTGTTCAGGCCGAGTCGCGTGAGTACGACCTCCCACTGCTCATGCAGTGGTACGTGGACGGCGACTCTGACGCGCTCGAGTTTGGTGTGGGTGTGAACAACGATCTCGGAGCGCTCACCTTCTCCGGTGGTTCCTGGCCAGGCTTGTGGTTCAGCCAGGGCGACGGCGCAGGAGACGAGTTGCTCAGCTACGACTACATGAGCCACGAACGGCCAGTGCCCGCTCGCAGTGAAATCCCTTTCGGGGACGTTCGCCGAGCCGCACTGGAGTTCCTCGCGACCGGCGATCGGCCGTCATCCATCAAATGGATAGCCATGCACGGCAAGGCGACGTGAAGACCATTGCAAGTCAGGAAACGCGGCGGTCAATCTCATGCTGCGTCGGAGACCTGGATCCAGGCGACGCAGCGGGGGCGGGCGCCGGTGTGGATGAACTCGGTGACGGCTTCCAGTACGAGTTCGTAAGGCACCTCAGTGCCGGGGAGTTGGGGATTGTGATCGCCGTCGGGGGTGAAGTAGTCGGCGTGGGTGGTGTTGGTGCCGTTGGCGGGGATCCAGGTGCCGCCAGGCTCCTCGTCCCAGGTGAGGGCGCCGAGATGACCGCGAACCCCGACCGTGAGGCAATGGTCGTGCTCAGGGGTGATGTGGCTGAGCCACCACACCGTCCCGTTGGCTGCCGTGCGTAGGGCGTCGAGAAGCGCAGTGGCCTCTAGTGCAGTGATGTCGTTGGAGTTGGGCACGATCCACCCTGCCTAGAACTGTGGGGCCTGAGTCACCGAGCAATGTCGGCAACCCAAGCCCCACAGTGAAATCCCACAGATGACTAGCGCTGGTCGCGGGCCTTGTCGCGGGAGCGCTGGCGGCCTCGGGTGGTGGCGTCGAGGATGACCTTGCGGACGCGGACGACCTCCGGGGCTACCTCGACGCACTCGTCGTTGGCGCAGAACTCGAGGGCTTCTTCGAGGCTGAGCTTGCGCGGCCTGGCCAGGGTCTCGAAGACGTCGGCGGAGGAGGAGCGCATGTTGGTGAGCTTCTTCTCCTTGGTGACGTTGACGTCGAGGTCCTCGGCGCGGGGGTTCTCGCCGACGACCATGCCCTCGTAGACGTCGGCGCCCGGGTCGACGAAGAAGGTGCCGCGGTCGGCGAGCTGGAGCATGGCGTACGCGGTGGTCGGGCCCTGGCGGTCGGCGACCAGCGAGCCGGTGTGGCGGCTGCGGATCTCACCGGCCCACGGGAAGTAGCCCTCGAAGATGGCGTTGGCGATGCCGGTGCCGCGGGTCTCGGTGAGGAAGTCGGTGCGGAAGCCGATCAGGCCGCGCGACGGGACGACGTACTCGACCTTGATGCGGCCGCTGCCGTGCCCGCCCATGTGCTCCAGGCGGCCCTTGCGGCTGGCCAGCAGCTGCGTGATGGCGCCGAGGTACTCCTCGGGGGCGTCCACCGTCAGGTGCTCGAAGGGCTCGCACAGCTTGCCGTCGATGGTGCGGGTGACGACCTCGGGCTTGCCGACGGTCAGCTCGAAGCCCTCGCGGCGCATCTGCTCGACCAGGATGGCCAGCGCCAGCTCGCCGCGGCCCTGCACCTCCCAGGCGTCGGGGCGCTCGGTGGGCAGCACGCGCACGCTGACGTTGCCGACCAGCTCCGCGTCGAGCCGGGCCTTGACCACGCGCGCGGTGAGCTTGTTGCCGCCGTTGCGCCCGGCCAGCGGGGAGGTGTTGACCCCGATGGTCATCGAGATGGCGGGCTCGTCGACGGTCAGCCGGGGCAGCGCGACCGGGTTGTCCAGGTCGGCGAGGGTGTCGCCGATGGTGATCTCCGGGATGCCCGCGATGGCGACGAGCTCACCGGCTGAAGCCTCCTCGGCGGGGACGCGGTCCAGTGCCTCGGTGACCAGCAGCTCGGTGATGCGGACGTTCGAGGTGGTGCCGTCCTCGCGCATCCAGGCCACGGTCTGGCCCTTGCGCAGCCGACCGGAGTGGATCCGGCACAGCGCGATGCGGCCGAGGAAGCTGGACGCGTCGAGGTTGGTGACCAGGGCGCGCAGCGGGCCTGCCGCGTCGGCCAGCGGCGCCGGGACCTTGTCCATCAGCAGGTCGAACAGCGGGTCGAGGTTCTCGCTGTCGGGCAGGCCGCCGTCCTCGGGCTGGTTGAGGCTGGCCATGCCCGCGCGGGCGGAGGCGTAGACGACCGGCAGGTCCAGCACGGACTCGTCCACGTTGTCCAGCTCGGAGGCCAGCTCCAGCAGCAGGTCGTGGGTCTCCTCGACGATCTCGGCGATCCGCGCGTCCGGGCGGTCGACCTTGTTGACCACGAGCACGACCGGCAGGTTCGAGGCCAGCGCCTTGCGCAGCACGAACCGGGTCTGTGGCAGCGGGCCCTCGGAGGCGTCGACCAGCAGCAGGACACCGTCCACCATGGCCAGACCGCGCTCGACCTCGCCGCCGAAGTCGGCGTGGCCGGGGGTGTCGACGACGTTGATCACGATCGGCCCGTCCGGCGTCTGGCGGCGCACGGCGGTGTTCTTGGCCAGGATCGTGATGCCCTTCTCCCGCTCCAACTCGCCGGAGTCCATGACCCGGTCGACGAGTTCGGCGCGCGCGGCGAAGGCGCCGGACTGGCGCAGCATGGCGTCGACCAGGGTCGTCTTGCCGTGGTCGACGTGCGCGACGATGGCGACGTTGCGCAGGTCGTTGCGGCGCAGGCCTGAGGTGGCCTGCTCGGCGGATGCGGTCGCTGTGGGCACGCGCGTGCTCCCGGTTCCTTGCTCTGGCGGTTGAGGGCGGCCCGGGCATGTCACGTGGCAGGGCGCCCGCGCAGCGGATGCGCTGCTGATGGCGTACACCAGGATACCCCGTCGGGTGGTGTGAGCAGCACCACGCACGCGATCAAGGAAGGTTAACCTAACCTCAGTTGCGGGATTTGGCCGGAACGGGGAGGTGGGGGACGTGGGGAAGAAGCAGCGCACGCCCGCCGAGGCCGTCCGCAAGCTGATGAAGTCGGGCAAGGTCAAGAAGAAGTGCTGCCAGTCGAAACCGCGCTGCGGCAGGTGCCCGGTGCTGGCGCTGAAACGATTGAAGGCGGCGTGACGGCTGCGCTACCGTTCGCCGTGATGAGCACTCACAACGTCACCCTGTGGTGGGCCACCGACCGGCGGCCCTGACGTTGTGCACCCCACAGGCCGCCCACCCGGGCGGTCTTGGGACCCCGGGCGGGCGGCCCAGGCTTCGAGGAGCGAAGAGATGACCCGCCTGTCGGCGATCACCCCGTCCGGCCACGCCCATCTCGGCAACCACCTGGGCGCGATCCGCCGGTGGGCGCGCGAGGGCAGTGCCGGTGACCTGTACTTCGTCAGCGACCTGCACGCGATGACGGTGTCGTACAACCCGTCGCGGCTGCGGTCGCTGTCCCGGGAGCTGCTGGCCGTGCTGCTGGCCGCCGGGATCAAACCGGACCGGGTGTTCGTCCAGTCCGACCTGGTGCGCGAGCTCGGCGCGCTGAGCTGGGTGCTGGAGTGCACCTGCTCGTTCGGCGAGGCGGCGCGGATGACCCAGTTCAAGCAGCGCGCCGACGGCCAGGGGATGGTCCGGCTCGGACTCCTCACCTACCCGGTCTTGATGGCGGCGGACATCCTCTTGCAGGGTGCGACCGAGGTGCCGGTCGGCCAGGACCAGACCCAGCACGTCGAGCTGGCCCGCAGCCTGGCCCGGCGGTTCAACTCGACCTTCGGCGAGGTCTTCGTGGTGCCCCGCGCCGTGATGGCCCCGACCGCGGCGCGGGTGATGGACCTGTCCGACCCGACGCGCAAGATGTCGAAGTCCACTCAGGACAACGCGGGCGTCGTGTTCCTGCTCGACGACCCGGACCTGGTGCGCCGCAAGGTGATGCGCGCGGTCACCGACAACGAGAAGCGACTCGAGTACCGGCCGACGACCCAGCCCGGGTTGGCCAACCTGCTGGAGATCCTCGCGGCGTGCGTCGGCCGCTCACCGATCGAGATCGCCGACGAGTACTCGTCCTACGGAGAGCTGAAGGAAGCCGTCGCCGAGGCGGTCGTGGCGGAACTGGCACCCCTGCGGGCGTCCACCTTGGAGCTCCTCGACGACCCGAAGGAGCTCGACGAGATCCGCGCCGCCGGTGCCGCGCGGGCTCGGGAATGGGGCCGGCACGTGCTGGAATCAGCGCTGCGGATGGCGGGCCTCAGCGGGTAGCCGAGATCACGCGGTAGATCACACGGAACCTGCTCCCAGGCCCGTGCGTCATGCGGTTGGCTGCATAACCGGTGGCGGGGCGGGTCTGGGAGCATGGGCCTTTCGTGGTCGCCTGGGGGAGGAGGGGTCGTGTGGCTCGCGCGTCGTAGGGGGGCTGCGCGGCTGGGGGCTGTGCTGGTGGTCGCGGTGGCCGTGGGGGGCTGTACGAACGCGCCGCCGCCGCCGTTGGTGACCACTGAGGTGGCGCGGACGCAGACGAGCAAGCTGCCGACGCCCAACGAGGCCGTGGTGGGCGTCGACAGCGTCGCGGGCGGCTACAACCCGCACAAGCTCTCCGACCAGTCCACGATCACCAACGCGCTGGCCCAGGTCCTGCTGCCCTCGGTGTTCCGCCCCGGCCCGGACGGCACTCCTGTGCTGGACCGCACCCTGATGGCCTCCGCCGAGGTCACCAGCGCCGAGCCGTACACGGTCACCTACCGCCTGCGCCCCGAGGCGGCCTGGTCGGACTCCGCGCCCATCGCCGCCGAGGACTTCGTCTACCTGTGGGAGCAGCTGCGCGAGGAACCCGGCGTGATCGACAGCGCGGGGTACCGGCTGATCTCCAACATCTCCGCCAGCGACGCGGGCCGGGTCGTCGAGGTCACCTTCGCCAAGCCGTACCCGGGCTGGCGCGGGCTGTTCGCCAACCTGCTGCCCGCCCACCTGCTCAAGGACATCCCCGGCGGCTGGGCCAACGTGCTGCGCGAGAACTTCCCGGTCACCGCGGGCCCGTTCTCGGTCAAGGGCATCGATCGCGACCGCGGCGAGGTAGTCCTAGAGCGCAACGACCGCTACTGGTCGACCCCCGTCCCGCTGGACCGCGTCATCCTGCGCCGAGGTGACGCTGACGGCATCGCGTCCGCTCTGCGCTCCGGGCACGACCAGTTGGCCCTGTCCGCGCCGGACGCCGATGGCCTCACCGCCATGACCAACCTCGGCCTGACCGTCACCACGACCACCGTGCCCCGCCCCGCCGTCGCCACGGTCCTGCTGCGCCCGGTCGGTGCCGCGATGGCCGACCAGCGCATCCGCTCCGCCGTGGTCGCGCTGACCGACCGCGAGGCCCTGGTCAAGGCGGGCACCGGCGGCGGCCCCGGTCTGCCCGCGAACGCGCAGGTCCTGGCCCCGAGCGCCCGCGGCTACACCTCCACCGCCGCGCCGCCGACCAAACCGGACCCGGCGCTCGCCCAGAGCCTGCTCACCCAGGCCGGGTACACCCGGGTCAACGAGGGCTGGATGCTCGGCGCGACCCCGCTCAACCTGGTCATCGCCGCCCCCGCGGGCCGCTCCGCCTACATCGACATGGCCCGTGAGCTGCAACGGCAGCTGTCCGCGGGCGGCGTCCAGTCCCGGCTGATCACCCCCGAGGCGGACCTGCTGTTCACCGACCTGCTGGCCCCGCGCCCGGCCACCGCCACCGCGCCCGCCGAGCAGGTCGACCTCGTAGTGGCTCCCCAGCCCGCCGGTGGCGACCCGGTGACCGCGCTGGCCACCCGGTTCGGCTGCGGCCCCGTGACGGCCGGTACGCCCGTCGCAGCCGCCAACCCGACGGGTTTCTGCGACCAGACCGTGCAGGACACCATCGACAAGGCCATCACCGGCGGCGTCGCCCTCCCGGAGGCGCTCGGCCTGGTCGAACCGGCACTGTGGAGCCGCGCGGTTGCACTACCTCTTTACCAAGAGGCCGACGCGCTGGTCGTCCGCCGCGAAATGTCCGGTGTGGCCGCCGGGCCGCCGGGTGCCGGACCGTTCGCGACGGCTCCTCAGTGGCAACGACCCCAGGGGTGACTCAGACCACGCTGCGTCATGGGACAACACCGTGGGGTACCTGCTGGTAACGGTCTCGTTGCACCCCGACGCCTGCCGGTCACCCTTTGGTCACGATCGCCGCGCCAGAGGTGACCCCGGTGACAGTTCGTTCCTAGCGTGCCCACCTAGTGCGCCGCCCAACGGTCGTTGGGCGCGTGAAGGGTTCCGGGTGCGGCCCGGCCGGATCGGTCGTGGGCGACCCTGTGCTAGGAGGGCACGTGTCAACTAAGAGAAACTCACTGTCGGCGATCGCGTTGGTCGTCGGTGCGTCGCTCGTCCTGAGCGCGTGCGGCGGTGGTTCCAGCGACAACGGCGGCAGCACCGGGGCGCAGGAGCCGACCGGCGACATCGCCTCGATGGCGATCGCGAAGGGCGAGTCCGGCGACGAGTACACCTCGCCGGAGGTTCCGCAGTCGACTGACACCTTCGTCGTCTCGACCGACAACCCGTACACCGCGTACAACAACTCCGCGGCGGACGCGAACAACTCGTACAACACGTTCGCGCTCGCGCAGGTCATCTCGGGCGCCTACAAGCTCGACGGCAACAACAAGGTCCTGCTCAACAAGGACGTGATGGAGAGCGTCGAGATCACCAGCAAGTCCCCGCAGGTCGTCACCTGGAAGATCAAGCCGGGCGTGACCTGGTCCGACGGCGAGGCCTGGGACTGCGACGACTTCTACCTGGCGTGGCTGTCCTCGACCGGCAAGTCCAAGGGCGCCGACGGCAAGGACATCTTCACCTCGGCCAACACCACCGGCTACGAGCTCATCGACAAGGTCGAGTGCCCCTCGCAGACCGAGGTCGTCACCACCTTCGGCACGTCCTACCCGGACTACAAGGGCCTGTTCGGCATCTCGCTGGACATCATGCCCGCGCACATCCTGGAGAAGGCGACCGGCGTCGCCGACGTCACCAAGCTGACCCCGACCGGCGGCGACCAGGTCGCGCTGGGCAAGGTCGCGGAGTTCTGGAAGACCAAGTGGAACGGCTTCGACAAGGAGCTGATGCCCGCTTCCGGCGCCTACCAGATCACCGCCTTCGAGCAGAACAACTCCGTGACCCTCGAGCGCAACCCCAAGTGGGTCGGCAAGCCCGGTGGCCCGGCCAAGATCGTGCTGCGCGGCATCTCCGACCAGGTCGCCCAGGCCCAGGCGCTGGAGAACGGCGAGGTCCAGGTCAACTCCATGGCCCAGCCGGACGCCAACGCCGCCGAGCGGCTGCGCGGCCTGTCCTCGCAGGGTGTGCGCTTCGGTGCCTCCAACGGCCTCTCGTTCGAGCACATGGACCTCAACTTCAAGAACAAGTGGTTCGCCGACCAGGCCGTCCGCAAGGCGTTCATGCAGTGCGTGAACCGCGACGAGCTGGCCGAGAAGCTGATCCGCCCGGTGCTCGAGAACGCCAAGCCGCTCGGCTCGCTGGTCTTCTTCCAGGCCGAGGAGGGCTACACCGACAACTACGCGCAGTACAAGGGTGACGCGGCCGCGGCCAAGTCCACCCTCGAGGGCGCGGGCTACACCATCGGTGGCGACGGCATCGCGACCAAGGGCGGCGAGAAGGTGTCGATCAAGATCAGCCACACCGACATCCCGCGCCGCAAGCAGACCGTCGAGCTCATCCAGTCCCAGTGCAAGCCCGCGGGCCTGGAGATCATCGACGACACCGACCCGAACTTCCTCGACACCCGGGTGAGCCAGGGCGACTACGACGTGGCGCTGTTCGCCTGGTCCGCCGCGCCGTTCAAGTCCAGCCAGAAGGCGATCTACGAGACCGGCGGCGGCCAGAACTGGTCCAACTACGCCAACCCGAAGGTCGACGCCGCCTACAAGGACGCGAGCAGCAACCTCGACGAGGCCGCTTCCCGCAAGGCCTTCCAGGACGCCGACCGCCTGATGGCCGAGGACAACTACTCGCTGCCGCTCTACCAGCTCCCGAACATGTGGGCGTTCAAGGGCATCGACAAGGTCTACTTCCAGTCGTACAACGGCGCTCTCTGGAACGCCAACGAGTGGGTCAAGACCTCGTAGTCGACTCCCTGCCGCCACCCAGGCGGCGACACATCTGGTCGACGAAGTCCGAGGGGCCGGGCCGCACAGTCCGGCCCCTCGGCCTTGGGTACCTGACCTGGTCGGGCGCACACTGACGCAGGCAGGGACAACCAGCGCCGCCCACCGGCCGCCTGGGACCCCACCGAGGAGCTCTCGTGATTCGCTACATCATCCGTCGGCTGCTGATCTCCGTCCCCATCCTGGCCGTCGGCAGCCTCTTCGCCTTCTTCCTCGTCGCCGCCGCGGGCAACCCGGTCGCCGAGCTCAAGGCCAAACCGGGCGTCACCGCCCAGCAGATCCGCGACCTCGAGTCCAGCCTCGGCCTCGACCAGCCGATCATCGTCCGGTACTGGAAGTGGCTGCTGGACTTCCTGCAGGGCGACTGGGGCAAGTCCATCGCGCTCGGCCAGGCCAAGGTGGACGTCTTCGAGTCCGTCATGCGGGCGCTGTGGATCACCGCCCGGCTGGTGGTCGGCGCCGAGCTGCTGGCCATCGTGCTGGGTGTCTCGGTCGGCGTCCTCGCCGCGGTCAAGCAGTACTCGATCTTCGACTACCTCGCCACCTCCAGCGCGTTCCTGATGTTCTCGATGCCCATCGTGTGTGTCGCGGTGATCCTCAAGACCTACGGCATCAAGTTCAACAACCTGCTGGAGAGCCTGGGCATGGACCGGTGGCTGAGCACCGTCAGCCCCGCGGCCGGTGGCTTCCAGGGGTCGTTCAGCGAGGTGATCTTCAAGTACACCGGCACGTACCTGCTGCCGACGCTGAGCCTCACCCTGATCAGCTTCGCCGCCTACAGCCGGTTCCAGCGCGCCTCGATGCTCGAGACGCTGAACTCCGACTACGTGCGCACCGCGCGGGCCAAGGGCATCTCGCAGCGGCGGGTGATCTTCCGGCACGCCTTCCGCAACGCGCTGATCCCGGTGAGCACGCTGTTCTCCATCAACTCGGCCGCGCTGTTCTCCGGGGCGATCATCACCGAGACCGTGTTCGGGTGGAAGGGCATGGGCAACCTCTTGGTCCAGTCCATTCGCACCTTCGACCCGTACATGCTGATGGGCTGGCTGATGGTCACCGCCACGCTGGTCATCGTGTTCAACCTGGTTGCCGACATCATGTACGGCTTCCTCGACCCGAGGATCCGCCTTGCCTAGCGACCCCGCACTCAACCCGCTCGGCGCGACCGGCCTGCCACCGGCAGGCACCGTCGCCGTCGCCACGGCCAGCGAGTTCGACACCACGAAGGCGCGCAAGCAGAGCACCCTCGTCCTGCGCCGCTTCTTCCGCCACCGCCTCGCCGTCGCCGCGCTCGTGGTGTTCCTGCTGATCTGCGCGATCGGCTTCCTCGGCCCGCTGTTCTGGACCGTCTCGGTCGAGGACACCAGCAGCCGCGGCTACCTGCCGCCCAGCGCGGCGCACCCGCTGGGCACCATCCAGACCGGCAAGGACATGCTGGCCCAGCTGATCATCGGCACCCGGCTCTCGGTGCAGATCGCGCTGGTCGTGGCCATCGGGTCCACCCTGGTCGGGGTGCTGCTCGGCGCCCTCGCGGGCTACCTGCGCGGCGCGGTGGACAGCACCATCAGCCGGTTCGTCGACCTGATGCTGATCATCCCGCAGATCGCCGTCGCCGCGATCCTGGTCCGCGCGCTGAGCGGCTCCTGGTACACCGTGGCGTTCATCCTCGCCGCGTTCGGCTGGATGACCATCGCCCGCATCACCCGCGGCGAGACGCTGTCGTTGGCGCAGCGCGAGTTCGTCGAGGCCGCCCGCGCGGCGGGGGCCAAGACCCGGTGGATCATCTTCCGGCACCTGGTGCCCAACATGATCGGCACCATCACCGTGAACACCACCCTCGCGGTGGCCAGCGCCGTGCTCTCGGAGGCGGCGCTGTCGTTCATCGGGCTCGGCGTGCAGCCGCCGGACACCTCGCTCGGGCTGATCATCAACGAGAACTACTCGCAGATCACCAACCGGCCCTGGCTGTTCTGGGGGCCGTTCGTGATCATCGTGCTGCTCTCGCTCGCGGTGAACTTCATCGGCGACGGCCTGCGCGACGCGTTCGACCCACGCCAGACGAAGGTGCGTGCCTGATGACCGGACTGCTGCACGGCAACCACCACGACGCCGCCAGGACCGACACCGTGCTCTCGGTGGAGAACCTGTCGGTGACCTTCCCCACCGACGACGGGAACGTCCGCGCGGTGCGGGACGTCTCCTACCAGCTGCGCCCGCGCGAGGTGCTCGGCATCGTCGGCGAGTCCGGCTCGGGCAAGTCGGTGTCCTCCATGGCCGTGATGGGCCTGCTCCCCGGTACCGCCAAGGTGACCGGGTCCATCCGCTACCGCGACCGCGAACTGGTCGGACTGTCCTACAAGGACATGCAGAGCGTGCGCAACAACGGCGTCGCGATGATCTTCCAGGACCCGATGACCTCGCTCAACCCGGTCTACACCATCGGCTGGCAGCTGGCCGAGGCCTACCGGGCGCACCACGCGGTGTCCAAGAAGGCCGCCTGGGCCAAGGCCGTCGAGGCGCTGGAACTGGTCGGCATCCCGCAACCGGACCGGCGCGCCGCCCAGTACCCGCACGAGTTCTCCGGCGGCATGCGCCAGCGCGTGGTGATCGCCATGGCGATCATCAACGACCCGGACGTGATCATCGCCGACGAGCCGACCACCGCGCTCGACGTCACCGTCCAGGCCCAGATCCTGGAGACCCTGCTGCGGCTGCGCGACGAGGTGAACGCGGGCATCATCATGATCACCCACGACCTCGGCGTGGTGGCGGGCATGGTCGACCGGGTCCAGGTCATGTACGGCGGCACGGTCGTGGAGTCCGGCCCGGTCGACGAGGTCTTCGACCGGCCGCGGATGCCCTACACCGTCGGCCTGCTCGGCTCGCTGCCCAACCCGGCCAAGCTCGGGCAGCGGCTCACCCCGATCAGCGGCGCGCCGCCGTCGCTGATCAACCTGCCGAAGGGCTGCGCGTTCTCGCCGCGCTGCCCGATCGCGGTCGACGAGTGCCGCACCCAGGAGCCGCTGCTGCTGGGCACCGAACGCGGCGACCACACCACCCGCTGCCACCGCTGGCAGCACCTCGCCTCGCTGCCCCAACCGCGCGCGCTGTTCCACCACGAGGAGATCGGGGTGATCGAGAACCCGGCCGCGCTGGTCGAGGCCGATCCCGACATCCCGGTGGCCGAGGAGGCGCACACGGTCGAACTGCGGCTGCCGTACGAAGGGCGAAACCCATGACGAACACCGAGGCGGCCCCCGGGCGGCACGCCGCCCGCGAGGCGAACCCCCCGCTGCTGCGGGTGCAGGGGCTGGTCAAGTCGTTCCCGGTGCGCGGCGGCGGCATCATCCCGCGCACCGTCGGGCAGGTGCAGGCGGTCTCCGAGGTCAGCTTCGAGCTGAACCGGGGCGAGACGCTCGGCCTGGTCGGCGAGTCCGGCTGCGGCAAGTCGACCACCGGTCGGGCCATCCTGCAGCTGCACAAGCCGACCTCCGGGTCGGTCCAGTTCGAGGGCCGCGAGCTGACCACGCTCAAGCCAGCGCAGATGCGGCCGCTGCGCCGCGACCTGCAGATCGTGTTCCAGGACCCGTACGCCTCGCTCGACCCGCGCTGGCAGGTCAACGACGTGGTGGCCGAGCCGCTGCGCATCCACGGCGTCGGGTCCGGCAAGCAGATCCAGCGGCGGGTCGACGAGCTGCTGGAGCTGGTCGGGCTCAACCCCGAGCACCGCAACCGGTACCCGCACGAGTTCTCCGGCGGGCAGCGCCAGCGCATCGGCATCGCCCGCGCGCTCGCGCTGGACCCGAAGCTGATCGTGCTCGACGAGCCGGTGTCGGCGCTGGACGTGTCGGTGCAGGCCGGGGTGGTCAACCTGCTGGAGGAACTGCAGCAGCGGCTCGGCCTGGCGTACCTGTTCGTCGCCCACGACCTGTCGGTGGTGCGGCACATCTCGCACCGGGTCGCGGTGATGTACCTGGGCAAGATCGTGGAGATCGGCGACCGGGAGGCGATCTACGCCCGGCCGTCGCACCCGTACACCCAGGCACTGCTGTCCGCGGTCCCCGTGCCCGACCCGCGCGTGGAGCGCCAGCGCAAGCGGATCGTGCTCACCGGCGACGTGCCCAGCCCGGTGTCACCGCCGTCGGGGTGCCGATTCCGCACCCGGTGCTGGAAGGCGCAGGACGTGTGCGCGACGACGGAGCCGCCGTTGGTGCGCCACGGCGGGACTTTCTCGGCCTGCCACTTCGCTGAGGAACGCGACGTGTTGTCGTAGTAGGGTGCTGCCGCCGGGGCCTTCGGTCCCGCGCTGGTTGTCCGGTGCCGGTGCTCGGCCAGTCCGACGCACCGGCGCCGCCCCTACACGCCCCTAGGCTGAACCCGATGCTGACAGCGCCACCTCGACTTCTGCTCGTCCACGCCCACCCGGACGACGAGAGCCTGTGGACTGGCGGGACCATCGCCAGGTACGCGGCCGCGGGCGTCCAGGTCACCCTGGTCACCTGCACTCTCGGCGAGGAGGGCGAGGTCATCCCCACCTCGCTGGCCCAGCTCGCCACGGAAGCCGCCGACCAGCTCGGTGGGTACCGGGTCGGTGAGCTGCGCGCCGCCTGCGCCGCCCTCGGCGTCTCCGACCACCGCTACCTCGGCGGAATGGGCCGTTGGCGCGACTCGGGGATGGCGGGCGTCGGCGCTAACAGCCACCCCCGCGCGTTCGCCGGCGGTGACCTCGCCGAGCAGACCGACGCTCTTACCGCGATCCTGCAGGATGTCCGGCCGCAGGTCGTTGTCACGTACGGGCCCGATGGCGGATACGGCCATCCGGACCACATCCGCGCCCACGAGATCACCGTCGCCGCTGTCGCCGGTGTGCCTGACGTGGCGCGGTTGTACTACACGGTGGTGTCCAAGCAGGCGGTTGAGGACGGGGTCGCCTCGCTCGACGGGGTCGAAGGGCTCCCGTGGCGCCTACCTGCCGCCGGTGAACTGCCGGTCGTGGACGACGCCGACATCACCACCGCCGTGTTCATCGGCGACCACCTGCCCGCGAAACTCCGCGCGCTGCGGGCGCACGCGACCCAGGTCAGTGTGTGGCAGGGGCAGGACGGCACCGACGCCTACGCGCTGTCCAACGGGATCGCGCAGCCGGTGGTCGACCACGAGTACTACACCCTCGCGCGCGGCACGGCGGACGCCATCGAGTCGGACGTGTTCGGCGGGCTCGCCCCGGTCGAGCACGTCGGCGCCGACCGGTGACCACAGGCGAGCGCGTCCGGTACGGCGGGCTGTTGGCCGCGAGCGTGGTGCTCGCCGTGTTCGAGCTGTTCTTCCTGCCGCTGCGGCTGGACGGGCGGGTGCTGCCCGACATCGGGGCGCTGCCGTTCCCGATCACGGTGGTCCTGGCCGGGGTCACCATGCCGTGGCTGGTCGTGCGGGCCGGGCGGATCAAGGCCAAGGCCGCGTTCGCCGGTGGCCCGCTCTACATCTGGCTGGCGACCCTGCTGGTGTTCGTGGTCGTCGGACCCGGCGGCGACATGGTCGTCATGACGGACTGGCGCACACTCCTGCTGTTGGCCGCCGGGGCGTTCCCCGCCACCGTGAAGATCGGTGACGTCCTGGCCAGAGCGACGAGGGACGACCATGACCGAGCTGATCACTGACCAGCACGTGGTGTCGGTGCTGCGCCCGTTCGTCCGCGCCACCACCCCGGTGCTGGGTGCCCTGCGCGACGCCGACCCGCTCGGCCTGGTCCGCCGGGTGCTCGGGTCCCGCGAGGAGCACGAGGCCGCGGTCGAGCTGGCCAAGGTGGACCGCAGCGTCGTCAAGGGCCTGGAGAGCGTCCGGGTCCCGGGCACGGCGGCGTGGCACGCGATGTCGGTCGCCGACCGCGACGACTGGTGGGTCAACCGCGTCGGCCGCTTCACCGTGCTGATGGCCTCGATCCCCGGCATCGGCGGCGCCCTCGCCGACCGGCTGCCGATCCAGGACACCCTCGCCACCGCGGGCCAGGGCCTCGTCCTGTCCGCCATCGCCGTCGAACACGGCGCCGAGGACCCGGCCACCAAGGTCCGCCTCATCGCCCACGTCCTGTTCGACCGCGACATAGACCCCCTCCTGGCCACCGGCGAGGGCGACCTGCTCACCGACGACCAGGAAGACGCCGCCACCGCCGAGATGACCGCCGACCTCGACGAGTCCCAGCGCACCCACGGCAAGATCACCCCCAAAGCCGCCGCCAAGTCCCTCTGGCGCCTGGGCCGCACCCTCCTGGCCCTCGGCGACGAACTGGACAAACGCCCCCAGGGCCGCTTCTACCACAAAGCCATGGGCATGCTCCCCGTAGTTGGCCTCGCAGGCGACTACCTGGGCGAACGGAGCGCCCTCAAACGCGCCGCCAAGAAGGGCCGCACCTGGCTGGACGCGCTCTAGTCGGCGGCGCTTGGCTGGGCGCCTGCTAGTTCGCCGGCGGGATCCAGTAGCGGTAGCGGTGCGACTCTCGGTAGCCGTGGCGGAGGTAGAGGCGCCACGCGGGGTGGTTGTCGGTGGCTACTTGGAGGACTCGGCCTCGGGTGGCGGGGGACCAGAGGTCCAGACCTGCCAGGAGGGCGGTGGCGATGCCTTGCCTTCTGTGGTCGGCGTGGACCTCGACGACGGCGATGTGCAGCCAGTCGTCGACGACGCAACCCCTGGCTATTCCCACAATGCGGTCTGCTCGGCGCACCGACGCGAAGCCGACCTTCGGGCCCCTGGTCAGCACGTGCCGTTGCGCCTCGGTGGCGCTGCCGCCTACTGCTAGTTCCAACCATCCCTTAGGCGGTTCGTTGTCCACCTTGGCGGTTGCGCTGCCTGTCCCTAGGGGACTGTGCAGAACAGCGGACTCCGCGCCCTTGGGGTGCGCGGCGTTCACCGACCAGCCGTGGTCGGCGAGTTCGCGTTCCCAGTGCGACCCCACGAGCACCTGCGCGTACGGCGGGATCCCGTGCTCGTCTGCAAAGGTCACGACGTGTTTGAGGGCCTGCTCGGTGGGCATCCCAGGGTCGCCCGCGACCAGCGCGCTGTTAGCCCTACCGGTGTAGCCGCCTGCCGCACGGAGGCGCCATTCGCCGAGGCGGCGACTTACCTGAGGTGGCCACGCGTCAGCACAAACTGCCTCTAGTGTCGATACCGTGCTCACCCCGCGAGTCTGGCCCCTATCAGCCCGTACTCGTGTGTGAGCTAGACAGCACCGGGTGCGTGCGCCCTCGGCGGTCGGTAGATACTGTCGATTGTCGCGCATCCTTCCCGAGTGCGCGCGCAACACCATGAAGGAGCAGGAGAGCGCAGTGACCTACGTGATCGCCGAGCCCTGCGTCGACCTCCTCGACAAGGCATGCATCGAGGAATGCCCGGTCGACTGCATCTACGAGGGCGACCGGATGCTCTACATCCACCCCGACGAGTGCGTGGACTGCGGCGCCTGCGAGCCGGTGTGCCCCGTGGAGGCCATCTACTACGAGGACGACGTCCCCGACCAGTGGGCCGCCTACACGAAGGCCAACGTCGACTTCTTCAACGACCTGGGGTCCCCGGGCGGCGCGTCGAAGGCGGGCAAGGTCAGCGCCGACCCCGACTGGATCAAGGCCTTGGAGCCACGGGGCGAGTGAGCTTCCCCGAACTGCCGGACTTCCCCTGGGACGTCCTCGCCGACCACGCCGCCCGGGCCAGGACGCACCCGGACGGCGTGGTCGACCTCTCGATGGGCACCCCGGTGGACCCCGTCCCCCCGCTCATCCAGGCCGCCCTCACCACGGCCGCCGAACTCCCGGGCTACCCGACGACGCACGGGCTGCCCGAGCTCCGCACGGCCGCCGTGGCCGCCCTCGAACGCCGCCACGGCGTGCCGGGCCTGGACCCGGACACGGTCCTGCCGACCATCGGCTCCAAGGAACTGGTCGCCTGGCTGCCGACCCTGCTCGGGGTCACCTCGGTCGTGATCCCCGAGCTGGCGTACCCGACCTACGAGGTCGGCGCCCGCCTGGCCGGTGCCTCCTCCGTGCGCGCCGACGGCCTGACCGCCCTCGGCCCCGCCGCCCCCGGCCTCGTCTGGCTCAACTCCCCCTCCAACCCCACCGGTCGCGTGCTGCCGGTCGAGCACCTCCGCAAGGTCATCGCGTGGGCCCGCGAACGCGGGACGATCGTGGTGTCGGACGAGTGCTACCTGGCCCTGGGGTGGGAGACGGAACCGATCTCGGTCCTGCACCCGTCCGTCAGCGACGGCGACCTGACCGGCATCCTGGCCGTGCACTCGCTGTCGAAGACCTCCAGCCTCGCCGGCTACCGAGCTGGCTTCGTCACCGGCGACCCCGCCCTGGTCCGAGGACTGCTGGAGGTCCGCAAGCACGCGGGCCTCATCGTCCCCCGCCCGGTCCAGGCCGCCATGACCGCCGCCCTCTCGGACGACGAGCACATCGCCACCCAGAAGTCCCGCTTCGCCGCCCGCCGGGCCCACCTCCGCCCAGCCCTGGAGTCGGCGGGCTTCCGCATCGACCACTCCGAGGCAGGCCTCTACCTCTGGGCCACCCGCGAAGAGCCCGCCTGGACCACCACGGAGTGGCTCGCCACCCGAGGAATCCTGGTAGCCCCCGGCACCTTCTACGGCCCCACAGGCTCCCACCACGTCCGCATAGCCCTCACGGCCCCGGACGACCACATCGCCAGCGCGGTCACCCGCCTCCAGTAGGCACTCTGCCTTCAGTGGGCACCCGGCTCCAGTGGTCACCCCGCCTCAGTAGCCACCCGGCATCCAGCGGCCACCCGCGTGCAGGCTCCCACCGCGCGCACACTCCGCCCCGGGGCAGAGCTGGACTGCGTGCAGACTTCGCCCACGCGCGGGCTCGGTGCAGCTGGCCGGGCACTCCGTCCGCGACGTCGCGGACGCCACTCAGTGTCGACGTGGGGGTTGCCCTGTCGACCGAGTGGTTGGAGTGCCGTTGGCGATGCCCAACCGTTCGCAGGCGCGGGCCTGGAAGGCTGCCGGGTTTCGGGGTCGTCCGAGAACCCGGGCAGCGCGCCGTGTCTGGCTGGCCCGTGCGGTGTTGTCGGGCGGCCATGTGGCCACATGGCCGCCCGACATGCCCTGCCTCGGGGGTGTCCACCTGCGGCGACCTTCGCGCTCGTGCCGTTCCGCTATTGAGTTGTCCAGGCCGCACGGCGGCCGAAGTGTTTCCAGTGGGTCTCCTTTCTCGTCGCCCTGAATCCGCAGCGGGTATCCGCCCTATGCAAGGGTACTTCGCATTCCCCGCCCTCCTTCACCTCTATCTCCGGTGCCGCCCGCGCGCCAGGCGTTTGCCGCATTTCCCACGCTAACGGCGCCTCGCAACGGCAGGCAACGGCTGGTTCTCGCCTGTGGATGGTTCGCACCGTTGGGGATAACTCGGCGGAAGTCCCCTAGTCGGGTGACCGTGGAATCGGGGTTTCGTGACCGGTTTCGTTACCACCCAGCACGTGCCCGCGCTGGGCCAGTTCGGTGGCCAGGTGCACGGTTTCGGTGAGCAGCACGTCGAGCGCGTCGGTGCCGTCCGGGGGTTGCCAGCCCTGGGAGAGCAGGAGCAGGCGGTCGGCGTTATCCCGCAGTTGAAGGGCTAGTTGGCCCAGTTCGATGCGTTCGCGCACCTCGGCGGCGATGGCTCTGCTGCGGTACGCGCGCTGGCGGCAGGCCGCGGTGCAGTACCGCCTCGGCCGCCCCGCGCCCGCGACGACCAGGGGGCGCCCGCAGTACTCGCAGACTTTTGTCACCACGCCTGGGTGGCGATTCTGAGTGCCTGACATCAAATGCCCTGACTTTCCGTGTGCCTGGGCCAGGCACTATCGAGCGAACCAAGATTCATTGACGGGCAGACCGAACCGGTGGTCTACTGAATAGGTCTTCGAAATGCCGGGAGCACCGGGGTCAGCTTTCGGAGACGGGGTCAGAGAGCGCAATCGCAGGTACCGAGTCACCGTCTATAGAGTCATCACGCCGGGCGCTATTCGGCTTCCCCACCCATGCCGCCCGCGTCACGTCCACCATTCCACCCACTCGTTGGGAGCCGTCAGCATGTCCACTCAGTACTCGCTCACCGTCACGAACAATTCGACCCAGTTCCAGGACCTGTGTGTCTACCAGAAGCCGGTTGACCTCGGCGTGCCCAACGCGCTGTCGCTGGCGTGGTTGACCGCGCCCGCGTGGCCGGGCACCACGGTCACCTTCACCTGGTCGCTGGACTACAGCTTCGTCTGGGCGCAGACCGGCTCGCTGCAGCCGGGGGTCACCTTCAAGGCGCAGCAGACCATCGGCGCCGACCCGGAGAACCTGGCCAACAACCAGATCCAGTTCGACTACCGGCAGGGTGCCTTCACCTTCGTCGACGGCCCCGCGATCGGCACACCGCAGCTGGGCTCGCTCTACATCCGCGAGCTCAACGGCGTCCCGGCCAACTCGGCCACCGTCGGCATCGGCATGTCCAACGCGGGCACGTTCGCGGTGCAGGCCCAGCCCAACACCAACCTGGTGTTCACCCCGCACCCCGAGTACTGGCTCACCGCGGGCACCTTCACCGCGGGCGAGGTGCTCGACATCGAGCAGATCACCAACGAGGCGGCCGTTCCCTACGACGGCACCTTCGCGATGACCGCGGTGCTCAACTCCAAGAACGTCTGGCAGATCAGCACCGGCGAGGTCTGACCCCACCCGCCGCGCGCCGCCCGCACCGGCGCGCGGCACCCCACAGACGGCGGCCCGTGGGCCGCCGTCCGGCGGGGCGCGGAGACCCCTTCTCCGCGCCCCGCTGTCCCCGCGCGCCCACAACCACGCCATGCCAAGGAGAAGCAGTGCCGAACTACACGAAGGTCCAACTCGTCAGCTACGGCGCGGTGACCTCGACGCCCACCCGGGTGCTCGCCGGTGACCAGTCCAACCGCTACTACGACGACCTGGCCAGCCGCGGCCGCACCCTGTGCGACGTCGCCGACTGGGTCGCCACCACCTCGGCGTCCTCGCTCGCCGACCCGGAGACCCTCAAGATCTTCGTCGCCCCCGAGTTCTACTTCCGCTACGGCGGCCCGTCCGACCCGCCCGCGGTGCTCAACGACAGCTACCCCGACGGCGAGCAGCTACTGCCCAGGCTGTCCGAGGAGATCCTCAAACCGCACTTCGCCGCCGAGGGCTTCGCGGACTGGGTGGTCGTGGCCGGGTCGATGTTCTGGCACAAGCGCGGCCCGGCGCACCCCAGCTACTTCAACACCACGCTGGTCATCAACGGCGGCCCGGACACCGCGCTCACCCCGCAGGAGCGCGCCGACAACGCCGACGTGCGCGCGCTGGCCACGGTGGGTGCCGCCACCACCAACCAGAAGGCCCTGATGTCCAACATCGACTACGCGATCGGGGTCGACCGGTCCGAGTGGGACGCCTCGCTCAACCCGATGTTCCGGCTCAGCTTCACCGACGACGAGTTCTGGCGCTGGCACGTGTTCGCCGCGCACGGCAAGCGCGGCCCGCAGGGGCAGCCGCTGGTCTTCGGCCTGGAGGTGTGCCTGGAGCACATCGTCGCCTACGCGGGCTCGGATTCCGATGTCGGTCTGCTGCGCACCATGGAGGCCAGGGTGCCCGACCAGCCGGAGGTCGACGTCCACCTGGTCACTTCGTGCGGCATGACCCTCAACCCGGCCTTCGGCATCGCCGCCCGCGACGACGGCTACGCCATGATCGTCGACGGCATGCAGCCCGGCGTCCCGCCGCTGCCCTGGCCCAACGCCGACGTCCGCCGGGTGACCCGGGTCCAGCCCGACGGCAGACGCTCCGTGGGCGCCTCCGCCCGAGTCCTGTCCACCCGCGCCCTGCCCGCCAACCTGCAGCTGGGCGCCCCGGGCAACCAGCACAACCCGCTGGACTCCGTCGCCATCTGGGAACCCGTCCCCCTGGCCGACGTCACCTGACCAGGTATCCGGGCCTTACCGGTCCACCGCGCCGAACCCGACAACCGCGCTGACCGGGAGCAGGCAGGCCACGGGGATGGGCCTGTGACTCCTGGGTTGATCACTCACCCTCGCCCCCCGAGCGGTGAGTGATCAACCCGTGCCGCCGCCGTCTCGACACCACCCCAACCGACCGGAAACCCGCAGAGGAACCCAGTAGTGACAACACATTTCCGCCCCGGAGGCAGGCGCTACTCCGGGGAGCGCTCGAACAACGACTGCGCCGCGAGGTCGACCTCGTTGAGGACCGCCCGCCACTGGGTGCGGCACTGGGCCTTGCGGGCTCGTTCGCGCTCGACGAGGCGGCCCGCGACGAACACGACGGTCACCGGGACGCCGTCGCCCAGGTCGGTGAGGAGGGCGCGGATGGTGTCCTCGGCGATGACCGCGTCCTGGTGGTCGCCGAGGACGTCCTGGAACTCCTTGGTGGCGGCGACCAGGACCTTGATCCGCTTGCGGGCGGCGGGTTCGGCCATCTCGGCGGCGTACCGCAGGCGCTTGCCGTGGATGCGGAGCTCGTGCAGGTCGTCGTCCGGCGGGTTCTCGCCCAGGGCCTCGGCGGCGCGCATCAGCTTGCGGTGGGGCTTGCGGACGACGCTGACCAGCGCGGGCGGCTCGTCACCCGCGCTGTCCGGGGGCGCGACGACGGTGCCGGAGGCGGCTGCCGCGCGGACGGCCTCCAGCAGCTTGCGGTACCGCTTGCTGCGCAGCACCCGCCGCATCGTCTGCCGGGCTGCCCGCCGCTGGACCACCAGGCCGTGCAGCAGCGTCTCGACCGCCGCCAGCTCGTCCTCGTCGAACCCGATGGCCCGGGCGCGCAGGCTGTCCAGCTGGACGTCCAGGTCGCGCACGGCACCGAGCGAGCCGCCGAGCCACTTCAGCTCGGCGTCCAGCTCCGGCAGCGGCATGCCCGCCTTGAGCGCGGCCCTGGCCCGCCGCACGGCGACCCGCATCTGGTGCACGTGCTCGGGGTCGGAGCCCTCCCGCGCGCCCTCGGTGCGCGTGGCCAACTCCTCGACCTGCGCGGAGAGCCGGGCCCGGATCTGTTCGACGAGTTCAGTCACACCGGACATCGTATGTCCGGGGGCGTTGCGCCCGGCGTTCGCTCAGTCGTTGGCGTGCAGCGCGGTGTTCAGCTCGACGCCGGTCCCGTCCCTGCGGACGACCTCGACCGCGCCCGTGGTCGAGTTGCGGCGGAACAGCAGCCCGGACTCGCCGGAGAGCTCGCGCGCCTTCACCAGCGTGCCGTCGGACAGCCGCACCTTCGTGCCCGCCGTCACGTACAGCCCGGCCTCGACCACGCAGTCGTCACCGAGGGAGATCCCCACCCCGGCGTTGGCGCCGAGCAGGCAGCGCTCACCGACGCTGATGACCTCCTTGCCGCCGCCGGACAGCGTTCCCATGATCGACGCGCCGCCGCCGACGTCCGAGCCGTCGCCGACCACGACGCCAGCCGAGATCCGACCCTCCACCATGGACGCGCCGAGTGTGCCCGCGTTGAAGTTGACGAACCCCTCGTGCATGACGGTCGTGCCGGTCGCCAGGTGCGCGCCGAGCCGCACCCGGTCCGCCTCGGCGATCCGCACCCCGGCGGGCAGCACGTAGTCGACCATGCGCGGGAACTTGTCCACCCCGAACACGATCACCTGCCCGCGGGCGCGCAGCCGCAGCCTGGTCGCCTCGAAGCCCTCGACCGGGCACGGCCCGTGGTTGGTCCACACGACATTGCTGAGCAAGCCGAACACGCCGTCCAGGTTCTGCCCGTGCGGGCGGACCAGCCGCGCCGAGAGGAGGTGCAACCGCAGGTACACGTCGTGCGCGTCGGCGGGCGGGCGCTCCAGGTCGTCGACGACCGTGCGCACCGCGATCACCTCGACGCCGCGCACCGGGTCGGGGCCGAGCAGCGCGGTGACCCCGGCGCCCAGCTCCGCGGTCGCCTCATCGGCCGAGAGCCGCGTCGTGCCCGCCTCGCCCGTCGCGCCCAGCCGGGGGTGGGGGAACCAGGTGTCCAGAACGGTGCCCTCAGTGGTCACCGTTGCCAGGCCGACGCCGTGGGCGCCCTTGCTCGTACTCGCTTCAGCGCTGCTCACACGGCACACGGTAGTCAATGGCACGGCGAGTAAGGTGACGGGCCGTGACCGTTGAGTTGGATCTCACCCTCGACCCCGTCGACCTCACCGTCGCGGTTGTCGCCGTTCCCAGCGTGTCCGAGGACGAGGCCGACCTCGCCGACGCGGTCGAGCGCGCGCTGCGGGCCCAGGCCCCGCACCTGGAGGTGGTCCGCTCCGGCAACGCCGTGCTCGCCCGCACGAACCTCGGCCGCCCGTCGCGGGTGGTGTTCGCCGGTCACCTCGACACCGTCCCGGTGAACGACAACCTGCCCCCGCGCCTGGTCGACGGCGTCCTGCACGGCCTGGGCAGCGTCGACATGAAGGGCGGGGTCGCGGTCATGCTGCACCTCGCCGTCACCGTCACCGACCCCAAGCACGACCTGACGTTCCTGTTCTACGACTGCGAGGAGATCGACGCCGCGCGCAACGGCCTGGTCCGCGTCGAGCGCGACCTCGCCGACTGGATGCGCGGCGACCTGGCGGTGGTCTGCGAGCCGTCCAACGGTGTCGTCGAGGCGGGGTGCCAGGGCACGATGCGCATCGAGCTGCGCAAGACCGGCCAGCGGGCGCACACGGCGCGCGGCTGGATGGGCGTCAACGCGATCCACGCGCTCGGCACCGCGATGTCGACGCTGGCCGCCTACGAGACCCGCACCGTCGACATCGACGGCTGCACCTACCGCGAGGGCCTGCAAGCGGTGCACATCTCCGGCGGGGTCGCGGGCAACGTCGTCCCGGACGCGGCGGTGCTGCGCGTCAACTTCCGCTTCGCCCCCGACCGCTCCCCGGAGCAGGCCGAGGCGCACATGCGGGAGGTCTTCGCGGGCCACGACGTGACCGTGGTCGACTCCGCGCCCGGTGCGCTGCCCGGCCTCACCGCGCCCGCCGCCCAGGAGTTGGTGCGGGCGGCCGGGGGCACGCCGGTGGCCAAGCTGGGCTGGACCGACGTGGCCAGGTTCGCCGCGCTGGGCATCCCGGCGGTCAACTTCGGACCGGGTGACCCGACGCTGGCGCACACCCAGCAGGAGAACGTGCCGGTCGAGCAGATCACCAGGTGCGCGCTCGTCCTTCGCCAGTTCGTCGGCGGTTAGTCGCCATTAGCCCGTTCGGGGACAAGGTGATCGTCCTAGACTCGGGCCCGTGACCATCGACGGACCTCAGGACCTCGGCAGCGACCTCTCCGACGAGGTGCACCCCAAGGAGCGCCAGCGCGGGCCGGTGACCCTGCGCCGGGAGCGCAGCGAGGAAGCGACCACCACCGACCAGCGGCTGCTCGACTCGCGCGGCCCGTCGGACTGGGTGCACACCGACCCGTGGCGGGTGCTGCGCATCCAGGCCGAGTTCGTCGAGGGCTTCGGCGCGCTGGCCGAGGTGCCGCGCGCGGTCACCGTGTTCGGCTCGGCCCGCACCAAGCGCGAGGACCCGGAGTACCAGCTGGGCCGCGACATCGGCGCCGCGCTGGCCGCGTCCGGCTTCGCCACCATCACCGGCGGCGGCCCCGGCGCGATGGAGGCGGTCAACCGGGGTGCCTCCGAGGCCGGTGGCCTCTCGATCGGGCTCGGCATCGAGCTGCCGTTCGAGCAGGGCCTCAACCCGTGGGTCGACCTCGGCGTGAACTTCCGGTACTTCTTCGCGCGCAAGACGATGTTCATCAAGTACTCGCAGGCCTTCATCTGCCTGCCGGGCGGCTTCGGCACGCTGGACGAGCTGTTCGAGGCTCTTACCCTGGTGCAGACCAAGAAGGTCACGAAGTTCCCGGTGGTGCTGTTCGGCACCGCTTACTGGGGCGGGCTCTACGACTGGCTGCGCGCGTCCGTCTTCGAGGGCGGCAAGATCGGCGAGAAGGACCTGTCCCTCTTGCACCTGACCGACGATGTGGACGACGCGGTCAGCGTGGTCGAGAAGGCCTACCAGGCGTGGAGTGACGCGCATTGAGCCGTGCGATAGCCGTCTACTGCGGCTCTCACTCCACCGTGCCGCGGTCCTACCTGGACCTCGCTGACGAGGTAGGCCAAGGCATCGCGGCCCGCGGTTGGACTCTCGTGTGGGGTGGCTCGGCGGCGTCCATGATGGGTTCCGTCGCCCGGGCCACCCGCCGCGGCGGCTCCAGGACCATCGGCGTCATCCCGCGCGCCCTGGTCGACCTGGAGGCCGCCGACCCGGACGCGGACGAGCTGATCGTCGTCGACACCATGCGCGAGCGGAAACGCGAGATGGACGACCGCGCCGACGCCTTCCTCACCCTGCCCGGCGGCCTCGGCACCTGCGAGGAGCTGTTCGAGGTGTGGACCTCGCGCTACCTCGCCATGCACGCCAAGCCCGTTGTCCTCCTGGACCCCGACGACCACTACGCGGGCATGCTCGACTGGGTCCGCGAGCTGCACGCGAGGGGCTTCGTGAACGACGTCGCCCTCAACGCCCTGGTCGTCGCCCGCACCCCGGAGGAAGCGCTGGCCGCCTGCGCCTAGGCGGCCTCGCTGGGGCGCTTGTGGTACGAGTCGACGTACTCCTGGCCGCTCAGCTCGAGGATGGCGTACATGACCTCGTCGGTCACCGCGCGCCGGATGGGCAGCGAGTTGGCCATGCCGTCGTAGCGGGAGAAGTCCAGCGGTGCGCCGAAGCGGACCGTGATGCGATGCGGGCGCGGCCACTTCTTGCCCGCGGGCTGCACCTTGTCCGTGCCGATCAGCGCGACCGGCACCACCAGCGCCTTGTGCTCCAGGGCCAGCTGCGCGACCCCGGTCCGACCCCGGTGCAGCTTGCCGTCGAGCGACCGCGTGCCCTCCGGGTGGATGGCGAACGCGTCCCCCGCGTCGAGCACCTCGCCCGCGACCTCCAGCGAGGCCAGCGCCGCGCGGCTGTTGTCCCGTTCGACGGGGATGGCCCCCAGCGAGCGGAACAGCAGCCCGACCAGGCGCTTGCCGAGCGACCCTCCCGCGAAGTACTCCGCCTTGGCCAGGAACGCGACCCGCCGCGAGACCATCATCGGCACCACGAAGCTGTCGATCACGGCGAGGTGGTTGATGGCCAGGATCACCGGCCCGGTGGTCGGGACCCGGTCGGCGCCCTCGACCACGGGCCGCAGGAACAGCCGGGCGAGGGACGAGAGCACGACACGCAGCGTGCGGTAGAACACGGATGGGCCTCCTCGGTCGCACCCAACTGTAGCCGGCGCCCGCCGCGGCCACCGCACGGTGGAGACGCCGCTCACCCATGGCACGATCGGTAGCCATGACCGCTCTCCGGTTCGGTACGCGCGAGGTAGTCCAAGACCGCGCCCTGGTGATGGCGATCGTCAACCGGACCAGGGACTCGTTCTACGACCGGGGTGCCACCTTCGCCGAGCCCGCCGCGCTTGCCGCCGTCGACCGGGCGGTCGCGGAAGGGGCAGACATCGTCGACATCGGCGGGGTGCGGGCCGGGTCGCACGGCGAGCCGGTCGACACCGCCGAGGAGGCCAGGCGGGTGGTGCCGTTCGTCGCCGCCGTCCGCGAGCGCCACCCCGACCTGGTGATCAGCGTCGACACCTGGCGGCACGAGGTGGGCAGGGCGGTGTGCGAGGCGGGCGCCGACCTGATCAACGACACCTGGGCCGGGGTGGACCCCAGGTTGGCCGAGGTGGCCGCCGAGTTCGGTGTCGGCATCGTCTGCTCGCACACCGGCGGCGCCGCGCCGCGCACGGACCCCCACCGGGTCCGCTACAACGACGTCGTCGCCGAGGTGGTCGAGGAGCTGGTCGCCCGCGCCGAACGCATGGTCGCCCTCGGTGTCCCGCGCGAGGGCGTGCTGATCGACCCGACGCACGACTTCGGCAAGAACACCTGGCACGGCCTGGAACTGTTGCGCCGCTTGGACGAGCTGGTCGCCACCGGCTGGCCGGTGCTGATGGCGCTGTCCAACAAGGACTTCGTCGGCGAGACCCTGGACGTCACGCTGGACGAGCGCGTCGAGGGAACGCTGACCGCGACCGCGGTGTCGGCGTGGGCGGGCGCGAAGGTGTTCCGCGCGCACCAGGTCGCCAGGACCAGGCAGGTCGTCGACATGGTCGCCTGCATCGCGGGCACCCGGCCCCCGGCCCGCGTGACCAGGGCGCTGGCGTGAGCCTGGCCCGCACCACCTGGCAGAGTCCCGAGTGGACGGTCTCGCAGCTGGTGCGCGCCAAGGGGAGCCGCACGGTCAGCGTCGTCCTCCCCGCGCTGAACGAGGAGGTCACCGTTGCCGCCGTGGTCGCCTCGGTGCGACCGCTGCTGGGCACGCTGGTCGACGAACTGGTCGTCATCGATTCCGGCTCGACCGATCGCACCCGGGCGTTCGCCGAGGCCGCGGGCGCACGCGTTGTGCACCGGGACGCCGTGTTGCCGACCGTCGCGCCCTGGCCGGGCAAGGGCGAGGTGCTGTGGCGCTCACTCGCCGCGACCACCGGCGACCTGATCGTGTTCCTCGACTCCGATCTGGTGGACCCCGACCCGGCGTTCGTCCCGCACCTGCTCGGTCCGCTGCTCACCGCGCACGGCGTGCACCTGGTCAAGGGCTTCTACCGCCGCCCGCTGCGCCTGGAGTCCGAAGAGGTCGGCACCGGCGGCGGCCGCGTCACCGAACTGCTGGCCCGCCCGGTGCTCTCCGCGCTGCGCCCCGAACTGGCCGACGTCATCCAGCCCCTCGGCGGTGAGTACGCCGCGACCAGGCAGTTCCTGACCTCCGTGCCGTTCGCCGCCGGGTACGGGGTCGAGATCGGCCTGCTGCTCGACGCGCACACCCGCTACGGCCTCGACGGCCTGGCACAGGTCAACCTCGGTGTCCGCAAGCACCGCAACCGCTCGCTGCTGCAACTCGGCGTCATGGCCCGCCAGATCCTGGGCACCGCCCTCGACCGCTGCGGCATCCCGTCCACCACGGGCGTCCTCACCCAGTTCGTCCAGGTCGCGGGTGAGTGGCTCCCAGACCGCACCGAGGTCCTTGTCGCCGACCGGCCTCCTATGGCCGCGGTTCTAGGCGACTAGAGCGGCCTGCTCAGGTGGTACTCGGTGATCGAGGGGTCGTTCGGGTACGCCATCTCCTCGCCGGTCGGCCGGAAGCCGAGCCGGTCGTAGAACCGCCTGGCGCGGGGATTGGTCTCGACCACCCAGGCCTTGATGGCGGTGGCACCCTCCGCCTTGGCCCAGGCCGCCACCGTCTCGACCATCTCGGTCGCCAGCGGGGTGCCGCGGGCGGCGGGAGCGGTCCACACGGAGATCATCTCGACCTCGTCGCCCGGGATGCCGACGGTGATCGCGATCGGCTCGTCGCCGTCGAAGGCGAGGAAGACGGCGTGCCGCAGCGGCCAGCTCCGCCAGTGGTCCTCGTCGTAGGGCAGTTCGCGGGCGAGGTTCGACGCGAACGCGTACGGGGCCTCGGTGAGGGCGGCGATCCGGATCGCGCGGATCGCGGACCAGTCGGCGGGGGAGGCGCGGCGGATGGCCATGATCGGACAGGTTGGTCGGAGCCTGCGCGGTGGGCAAGGCGTTTTTTCTGGCCCGCACCCGCTGCGCTGACCGGCCGCGGCGTGACACGATCTGCGCGTGACCACCGTGCTCATCTACCTCGTCGTCATGGCGCTCGTGGCGGCCGTGGTGTTCCTCCTGGCCTCCGTGGTGTTCGGCCGCGGCGAGGAGTTGCCCGCGCTACCCCCCGGTGCCTCCCCGACCCGGCTGCCCGCCGAGGGCGCCACCGGTGACGACGTGCGGGCGGTCCGCTTCCAGCTCGTCTTCCGCGGCTACCGGATGACCGAGGTGGACTGGGTGCTCACCCGACTCGGCGGCGAGATCGACCAGCTCCGCGCCAGGGTGGCCGAGCTGGAGAAGGCGGATGATCCGAGTCGTTGAGCGGGTCGACGTCGCCGCACCGGCGGCGGTGACCTGGGCCGCGATGACCGACTGGGCCAACCAGGGCGACTGGATGCTGGGCACCGAGGTCCGCGTGACCAGCGGTGACGGCCGTGGCGTCGGGTCGACCCTGGCCGCGTTCACCGGCATCGCCCGCGTCGGGTTCACTGACCACATGGAGATCACCGAGTGGCGGCCCCCGGTGCGCTGCGGCGTCCGGCACACGGGCTGGCTCGTGCGCGGCACCGGCGTGTTCGAGGTCGTGGACCGCGGCGCTCTTGGCTCTACCTTCGTCTGGAGTGAGGAGCTGCGGCTGCCCCGGCTCCTCTGGGCGCCGGTCAGCCCCTTGTTCCGTGCGGGTCTACGCGCGTCCCTGCGTCGTTTCGCCGCTTTCGCGCAGGCCCGGGCATGACCGACCTCGTCCGTTGCGCGTGGGGCGACTCGACCCCTGATTACGTTGACTACCACGACAACGAGTGGGGCGTACCGCTGCGCGGCCAGGACGCCCTGTACGAGCGGGTGAGCCTAGAGGCGTTCCAGAGCGGCCTGTCGTGGATCACGATCCTGCGCAAGCGCGAGGCGTTCCGCGAGGCGTTCGCGGGCTTCGTCCCGGAGCGCGTCGCGGAGTTCGGTCCGGACGACATCGACCGGCTGATGGCCGACGCGGGCATCGTCCGCAACCGGGCCAAGATCGAGGCCACCATCCGCAACGCCCGCGCCATCGGCGACCTGGACCAGCCGCTCGACGACCTGCTGTGGTCCTTCGCCCCCACCGGCAAGCGGAAACGGCCCAAGACCATGGCCGACGTCCCCGCGATCACCCCGGAGTCGACGGCCATGGCCAAGGCGCTCAAGCGCCGCGGCTTCGCCTTCGTCGGCCCGACCACCTGCTACGCCCTGATGCAGGCCACCGGCATGGTCGACGACCACCTCGCCACCTGCTGGCGGGCGGGGAAGGTCAGCGGCCGGTGAACCGGGGCGGCCGCTTGGCCACGAACGCCTCGACACCCTCGCGGTGGTCCGCGGTGGCGCCCGCCTCTTTCTGGGTGCGGCCCTCGACCGCCAGCCCGTCCGCCAGCGGGGCGCCCGCCGACACGAGCAGGGCCTCCTTGATCTTGGCGTAGGCCGTGGTCGGTCCGGCGGCGAGCCGGGCGGCCAGCGCGTGCGCGGTCGGCAGCACCTCGTCCACCGGCACCACCTGGTTGACCATCCCGATCCGCAGCGCCTCGTCCGCGGCCACCGGGCGGGCCAGCAGGAACAGCTCCATCGCCCGCCCGTACCCGATCAGCCGCGGCAGGGTCCACGCCGAGCCGGAGTCCGCGGTCAGCCCAACCCCGGCGAAGGCCATCAGGAACTTCGTCGACTCCGCCGCGATCCGCAGGTCGCACGCGTACGCGAACGACGCCCCCGCACCCGCCGCCATCCCGTTGACCGCCGCGATGATCGGCTTGGGCAGCGTGGTGATCGCCGTCACGATCGGGTTGTAGTGCTTGTCCACCGTCGCCAGCGGGGAAGGGTCATCGGCGCGCAGGAGATCGAGGTGCTCCTTGAGGTCTTGTCCCGCGCAGAACGCCTTACCGGCGCCGGTCAGCACCACCGCTCGCACGGTGTCGTCAGCACCAGCGTCGCCTAGTGCCGTGATCAGGGCTTCCTTCAGCTCCACGGTCAGCGAGTTGAAGGAGTCCGGTCGGTTCAACGTGAGCGTGCGGACCCCGTCGCGGTCTGAGATCGTCAGCACCTCGGCCACTGGTCGCCACCTTTCCTGGTCACGCGGTAGACCTCTGCTTACCACCCCGCCGCAGGCAGTCGTCCAGGAACTCGGTGACAGCGGGCGCCAGGCGCGCGGTGTGCGTGTCGAACAGCTCCGCCGCCGCGGCACCCGGCCAGTCCGCGGGCAGCAGCTCCACCGGCAGTCCGGGGTCGACGAACAGGAACTTGCGCCACGCGTGCAGCAGCCGCTGCGACGCCGCGAACGCCTCCGCCGGGTCCGATCCGTCCACAGCGGACATCACCGGCGCCCACGCCGCCAAGAACCCCCGATAGGCCTCACCCAACCCGGTGAGATCCCAGGCCTCGGCCGCCAGCTCCGCGTCCGACCCGTCCTGCGGGCCGTGGAACACCCGCGCGGTCAGCCCTTCCGCCGCCAGCACCTCCGGCAGCTCCGCGGACGGCCGCGGCGACACCCAGGTGGACGACCCGAGCGGCCCGTACCCGAGCAGCCGCAGCGACGACGCCAGCCGCTCCCGGGCGACCCTGGGCGGCGGCTCGGCCAGCGCGACCACGTGCCACCGGCCGTCCCATGTGGAGAGACCGGTGCGGTAGATCCGGGCGCCCGCCTCGTCGAGGCGCCGCTGGCCGCGGCCGGTCAGCGCGTAGCCGGGGCCGTCGTGCAGGCGCACCGGGGTGAGCCAGCCCTGGCGCACCATCCTGGACACCGCGGTCCTGATCGCGGGCGCGCCGAAGCCCAGCGGCTCCAGCAGCCGTACCAGCGCGGCGATGGTCGCCGAGCCGTCCCGCTGCCGCAGGTGGCCGCCGAAGACGTCGAAGAGGGCGGAGCGGGCGCGCACGACGGTCGAGTCTGGCAGGCCGCCGACCCCCGGCGCCACCCATCGTGGCCGGTCACCCGACACGCGATGATCGGTTCCGATTTCACCGCCGCGCGCCGGATGGGGGAGAATGGCCCGGACCCGGCGGGTTCGCCGCGTCGGGTGGGCAGGCTATGACGGAGGGAGCACGCTATGGCGGCCATGAAGCCCCGGACCGGGGACGGTCCCCTCGAAGTGACGAAGGAGGGCCGGGGCATCGTGATGCGCGTCCCGCTCGAGGGCGGCGGACGTCTGGTGGTCGAGATGACCCCGGAGGAGGCCAGCAACCTCGGCGACGCGCTCAAGTCCGCCGCGGGGTGATCCCCCACCGCCGGGCCTGATCACCGCTCCGGCGGGATCACCCCGGCGTTCTCCCAGCTCCAGACCGATCCGCAGCCCCCGCACGGAGGACCGCTTGCCCACGCCGGTGCCGACCCCGCCGACCGCGCTTCCCGACGTGGAGGTGGCCGCCGGAACCGCTGAGGGCCTCCCGACCGCCGTGCTCACGAAGACCACCGACGGCCCCGCGCTGATCGGTCCCGGCGGCGCCGAGCTGACCCCGGAGTGGGCCGAGGCGGTCGGCCTGACCGGCAAGGCGGGCGAGGTCCGCCGCGGTCCGGTCGACGCGACGGCGCGGTGGTCGGTCGGCATCGGGACCGGTGAGCCGAGGCAGTGGCGCGCGGCGGGCGCGGCACTGGCCAAGGCAGTGAACGCGCTGGTGGAAACCCGGCCCGAGGCTGGTCAGGGCGTGCAGGTCGTGCTCCCCGACGACGTCGACGCCGAGCAGGCCCGGTGGTTCGCCACCGGTCTGCGCCTGGGCGGGTACGGGTTCCGGGTGACCGGAGACACACCGGCGCCCACGCTGCGGTCCGCGCGCCTGGTGGTGTCCGATCGGGACCGTCGCGACGAGATCGCCGCGGAGCTCAAGCGGACCGCGGTCCTCACCGCCGCCACCGCGCTGACCCGCGACCTGGCCAACGCCCCGTCCAACGTCAAGGACCCGGCGTGGCTGGCCAAGACCGCGGCCAGGGTGGTCGGCAGGCCCAAGGGCCTCACGGCGCAGGTCCGCGACGAGAAGTGGCTGGCCGAGCACGGGTTCGGCGGGCTGCTCGCGGTGGGCGGCGGATCGTCGCGCCCGCCCCGCCTGGTGCACCTGACCTGGGCGCCGCCCGGCGCTGCCGGTCCGCACATCGCCCTGGTCGGCAAGGGCATCACCTTCGACACCGGCGGCATCTCCATCAAGCCGAACGAGGGCATGCACCTCATGCGCACCGACATGGCGGGCGGTGCCGCGGTCATCGCCGCAGTCGGCGCGATCGCCAAGTTGGGCCTACCGGTGCGGGTGTCCGGTCTGGTCCCGTGCGCCGAGAACCACGTGTCCGGCTCCTCTTACCGCCCCGGCGACGTGGTGCGTCACTACGGCGGTAAGACCACCGAGATCACCAACACCGACGCCGAAGGCAGGGTCGTCCTCGCCGACGCGATCACTTACGCCCATCAGGACCTCGACGTCGACCTGATCGTCGACGTGGCCACCCTTACCGGCGCCATGAAGGTGTCCCTGGGTACGCGCATCGCGGGCCTGTTCTCCGACGATGACGCTCTCGCCGCCCGGATCACGGCCGCCAGCGAGCGGGCCGGTGAGGCGCTGTGGCGGATGCCGCTGCTCGACCACCTGGCCGCCGAGGTGCCCAGCGGCATCGCTGATGTGCGCCAGTGCCCGCCGGGGCCGGGTGCGATCACCGCCGCGTTGTTCCTGCGCGAGTTCACCGGTGGACTGCCGTGGGCGCACTTGGACATCGCCGGTCCCGCGCGCGCCGACCGCGCCTACGACGACGTCGTGCCCGGTGCTACCGGGTTCGCCGCGCGCACCCTGGTCGAGTTCGTGGCCGCGTACGCGTCCTGAGCGAACACACGGTCCAGAAACGCGTACTTGGCCACGAACACCGGTAGCCCACTGAGCACGTAGGTCACGTTGAGCACCAGCGTGCGCGCGGCCCGGTCCGCCACCAACGGCCCGATCAGCCAGTCCGCGCCCGCGGTCAGCAACACCGACACGAGCCCGCCCAGCAGCGTGACGACCAGGTAGCCCACGACCTGCCTGGTCAGCCGCGGCATGCCGCGCTGACCCCAGGCCCACCAGCGGATCATCACGAAGTGCGGCACCGCGCCCACGACGAACGCGACGGTGCTCGCCGCCAACGCGCCCAGCACGCCCCACCCGTACAGGGCGAACAGGACCAACTGGCTTATCCCGGTCGCGACCAGGGACGCCACTGAGTAGCGGGTGAACCGCACCCGCACGCCATGTCCCACCTTCGCCAAACTAGGAGCCACCAGCTGATGGTCCTCTCAGCGCCGCGCGGTAGACCGCCACGGTCTGCTCTGCCACCGACGCCCACGAGAAGTCTCGCTCAGCCCGTGCCCGTCCGGCTGCTCCCATCGCCGCCGCTCGGTCCGGTGTGGACAGCAGTGCGTTGACCGCGTCAGCCAGCCCTGTCCGGAACGCTGCGGTGTCCTGGGCGTCGTAGTGCACCAGCAGCCCGGTCTCGCCGTGGGCCACGACCTCGGGGATACCGCCGACGTCAGAGGCCACAACCGCCGTTCCGCATGCCATGGCCTCCAGGTTCACGATCCCCAGCGGTTCATAGACAGACGGGCACACGAACACCGTCGCGTGGCTCAGCAGCTGCTGCACCTCCGACTGGCGCAACATCCGTTGGATCCAGAAAACACCAGGGCGATGTTCAGCCAGTTCGGCGACCGCCGCACGGGTCTCCTCGGCTATCTCAGGCGTGTCCGGCGCCCCCGCGCAGAGCACTACCTGCGCCGAGGGGTCGATGCGGTGCGCGGCGGCGATGAGGTGGTCCACGCCCTTCTGGCGCGTGATGCGCCCCACGAACACCACGGTCGGTCGCGCTGGGTCGATGCCGTGCTCGACGAGGGTGTCCACCTCGGACACAGGGTGGTAGGTGGCGGTATCGATGCCGTTGCGGACCACGTGCACCCGCGCGGGGTCGAGTTCCGGGTAGCAGTCGAGCACGTCCGTGCGCATGCCCTCGCTAACGGCGATGACAGCGTCAGCGTCCAGGTACGCCGTGCGCTCTACCCAGCTGGATACCCGGTATCCACCGCCGAGCTGTTCTGCCTTCCACGGCCTGCGAGGCTCTAGAGAGTGCGCAGTCACCACGTGCGGAACACCGTGCAGGAGCTTGGCCAGGTGACCGGCGTGGTTCGCGTACCAGGTGTGCGAGTGGACGAGGTCCACGCCCTCGACGGCCGCGGCGATGGACAGGTCCGCCGACAGCGTCCGCAGCGCCGGATTGGCCTGCTCCAGGCCCGCCGCCGGGTTGTGCGCGGTCGCGTCCTCGCGCGGCCCGCCGAAGCAGTGCACGTCGACTTCCACGATGTCGCGCAGCCTCGGCACGAGGTAGCCGACGTGGACGCCTGCCCCGCCGTAGACCTCCGGTGGGTACTCCCTGGTCAGCAATCCGATGCGCACGCCGTCCACCGTAGCCGCAGCCCGGGGGCCCGCACGCCACGCGGTTCACGGCCCGAGCCGGTGCGGCGCGCGAGCGGGACAGGCGTGCGGCGCACGGGTGAACACCAGTGCAATGCGCGGTCAACGGCCGCCCACACGGAGTAGCGCGTATGGCAGGACCACCACGCTGACGGTTAGATTCATCGTGTGAAGGGCAAGCCGCGCGTACTCGGGATCGTGTTGGCTGGTGGCGAGGGCAAACGCCTGTGGCCCCTCACGGCGGACCGGGCCAAACCAGCCGTTCCGTTCGCGGGGAACTACCGCCTGGTCGACTTCGTGCTGTCCAACCTGGTCAACGCCGGGTTCCACCAGTTGTGCGTGCTGACGCAGTACAAATCCCACTCCCTGGACCGGCACATCTCCACCACGTGGCGCCTGTCGAACGTGCTCGGCCAGTACGTGACGCCGGTTCCCGCGCAGCAGCGCCTGGGGCCGCGCTGGTACACCGGGTCGGCCGACGCCATCTTCCAGAGCCTGAACCTGGTCTACGACGAGCAGCCGGACCACATCGCGGTCTTCGGCGCCGACCACGTCTACCGCATGGACCCGGGCCAGATGCTGGAGCAGCACGTCGAGTCGGGCGCGGGCGTCACCGTGGCCGGTATCCGGGTGCCGCGCCTGGAGGCCAGGGCCTTCGGGTGCATCGACTCCGACGCCGACCGCCGGATCACCAGCTTCCTGGAGAAGCCGGACGACCCGCCCTCGGTCCCGGACGACCCCGACGTCACCTTCGCCTCCATGGGCAACTACCTGTTCTCGACGTCGGCGCTGGTCGAGGCCCTGCGCGCGGACGCGGCCGACCGCGACTCCATGCACGACATGGGCGGCGACATCATCCCGATGCTGGTCGACCAGGGCACCGCGCACGTCTACGACTTCGCGGACAACGTCGTGCCGGGGGAGACCGAGCGCGACAAGGGCTACTGGCGGGACGTAGGGACGCTCGACGCGTACTACGACGCCCACATGGACCTCGTGTCCGCGCACCCTGTCTTCAACCTCTACAACCGCCAGTGGCCGATCCGTACCGCGACGCCGCCGCTGCCGCCCGCGAAGTTCGTGAACTCGGGTACCGCTACCGAGTCGATCGTGGGACCTGGCTCCATCATCTCTGGCGCTACCGTGACCGACTCCGTCATCAGCGCCGATGTGGTCATCGAGGACGGTGCCGTGGTGGAGGGCAGCGTGCTCTTGCCCGGTGCGCGGGTCGGTAAGGGTGCCGTGGTCCGCAAGGCCATCCTCGACAAGAACGTCGTGGTCGGTGACGGGGTTCGGCTCGGCGTCGAGCCGGAGTCGGATCGCGAGCGGTACACGGTCAGCGCCAGCGGCGTGGTCGTGCTCGGCAAGGGCGCCCGCGCGGACTAGCTGATCTTGGCGGCGAGCAGGAGCCCGTCGCCGAGGGGGAGCAGCAGCGGGACCAGGCGCTCGTCCTCGCGAACCGCGCGGACGACCTCGCGCAGGGCCAGCGTCTCGGCGTCGCGGCGCGCGGGGTTGGCGATGTTGCCCTGGTAGAGGACGCTGTCGAAGGCCAGGACCCCGCCGGGGCGCAGCAGCCGGACGCCGTGCTCGTGGTAGGCCGGGTACTCGGTGCTCGACGCGTCGACGAACAGCAGGTCGTAGCCGTTGTCGCTGAGCCTGGGCAGCACGTCCAGCGCCCGACCCATGATCAACCTGGTCCGGCCGGGGGCGATCCCGGCCTGGCGGAACGTGCGCTTGGCGACCGCCTGCACCTCGGGCTCGACGTCGATGGAGGTGAGCACCCCGTCCGGGGCCATCCCGCGCAGCAGGTGCAGCCCGCTGACCCCGACCCCGGTGCCGATCTCCACCACGGCCTTCGCCCGCAGCGCGGCGGCCAGGAACCGCAGCGCCGCGCCGGTGGCGGCGCCGACCGGGGTGCAGCCGAGCTGGACGCCGACGGACCGCGCCGCGACGAGCGTCTCGTCCTCGGCGAGGTACCCCTCGACGTACTCGCTGAGCTCCACCGAGCGCACGGCGGGCTGTTCCGGTCCCACGGGAACGCAGATTAGCGGCGCACGTGGCCAAAACGGGTGAACCTGACCGGAAGGTCACCCGGCGACGTTTTCTCAGCCTCGTCTCAGGCCGCTCTGAGGCTCGCCACATGGGCGGCCGCCATCGTTGTCGTCAAGCAGGGGACGTGGAGAGCGGGGAACGCGGTGGGAGCGGTCGAGGGGCACGCGGTCACGGGGAACACGGCGGACGGGTCGGGCGTTGGACAGGGTGGTGGGCAGGACATGCTTCAGGAGGTGCGCATCCCTACAGTGCAGAGCCCGAGGACGCACGGCCGGACCGTGAACGCGGTCGAGGCCAAGCCCGTCGAGGTCGCGGAGATCAGCGCCGCCGAGTGGACCGTCCCCAGCTGGGACGAGGTCGTGCGCGAGCACGGCGACCGGGTGTACCGGCTGGCCTACCGGCTCTCCGGCAACGCGCACGACGCCGAGGACCTCACCCAGGAGACCTTCATCCGGGTGTTCCGCTCGCTGGCGTCCTACAAGCCGGGCACCTTCGAGGGCTGGCTGCACCGGATCACCACCAACCTGTTCCTCGACATGGTCCGGCGCCGCTCCCGGCTGCGCATGGAGGGCCTGCCCGAGGACACCGACCGCATCGAGGGCGACGAGCCGAGCCCGGAAGAGGTCTACGACGAGACCCACCTGGACCCGGACCTGCAGGCCGCGCTGGACGAGCTGCCGCCGGAGTTCCGCGCCGCGGTCGTGCTGTGCGATGTCGAGGGCCTGTCCTACGAGGAGATCGGCGCCACCCTCGGGGTGAAGCTGGGTACTGTGCGCAGCAGGATCCACCGCGGCCGCCAGGCATTGCGGGTGGCTTTGGAGCGCCGCCGGGCGCTGGCCCGGGAGGCATCGGCATGACCCGTGTGGAGGACGTCTCATGACGCTCGAACGCGCCCTGGGACTGGGCGAGCAGCACCTGCTGCCCGACGCCGTGGTCGCCTTCGTCGACGGTGAGCTCACCCGCTCGGCCCACGACCGGGTGACCTCCCACCTGGCGAGCTGCACCTGGTGCGCCGCGGAGATCACCGCCCAGCGCCAGGCCAGCGCCGCCGTGCGCGCCGCGACCACGCCGACCATGTCGGCCGGCCTGCTGGCCGCCCTGCGCGCCATCCCCCAGGAGACCGAGCTGCCCGCCACCCCCGACGGCCTCGCCGTCACCGCGGACGGCCAGCTCGTCGCCATCCAACGCCCCGACCGCGCCGCCGCGCTCTTCGGCGCCAGCGCGCCGCTGGGCTCGGGCCCCAAGCTCGGCGAGGGCGGCGTCGTCCTCGGCAAGCGCAACCGCCGCGCCGCCCAGGGCGCGGGCGTGGTCGTCTCCGGCCTGGTACTCGGCGCGCTGGCCCTGGTCAACACCGGTGGCCCCGACACCACCGCCGAACCCCACCCAGCCCCACCCCACGGCGGCGACGCCCAACCCATCGGCTTCGTCGGCCAAGGCGCCCTCCCGTCGCTGTCCCCCAGCTTCGGCATGCTCGCCGCCCGCTAGCCGCACAGACCCTTCCCCACACGTGAAGGCCACTGCCCAGACGGCGGTGGCCTTCATGCTGTCCTGAGTTCCTGAGTTCCTGAGTTCCTGAGTTCCTGAGTCGGGCAGGCGGCGGCAAGACCCTGGCCTGTCGAGGGTGCCTGCCGGATCGACGGCGACTTACCGCCGCTGTCGCGCCAGCGCATCCCCTGCTCCCCGCCCGTGAAGGCCGCTGTCACTGGCGGCGGTTGCCCTGTCCGGTCCAATCGGCCTTGGCGGAACAACAGCCGTCTCAACGCCATGACCGCGACCAAGCGGCCGTGGTCGCGGTGGATCACGCGAGCCACTACCCCGGTGGCTGCTCCGCCGGGCACGCCGACCGCTGCCCGCGCGTGGCGGGTAGACCGCCCTGGCTCACTCGGAGCTGTGGTCGACGGGTACCTCGTCCCGCGCCCTGCTGGGGTGATCGGGTCGCTCGATGAGGGGGTCCGCACGCCCACTTCACCAGTGGTTTGGCACTGTGGACGGTGATGAACCAGAACTCTGACTCGACCGGTGAGCAGCGGCTCGCGCCTCGGCCGTTGGAGCGGCCCGCGGTGGACCCGGGGGCCGCGGCGGTGTTCGGGCGGCCCAACGGGGTGAGTGGGGCGTTCTCGCCGACCGCGGCCGCGCGGTTGTCGCCGGGGGAGGTCACCGCGGTGCCGCCGACGCCGGAGGCGTTGGTCAGTGCGTTCGGCAGGCCCGCGGGCGAGACCGCGGTGTTGCAGCGGCCGCCGGGGGAGCGGGCGGACGCGGCGGAGGACGAGGCGTTGTGGGCGGCGGAGTCCGACCCGTGGCGCGACCCGGCCGCGGGCGCGGTCATCGGGCCGCCCGCCGTGGCGAAGGACGAGGACGAGGAAGACGACGCCGAGACCAAGTCCGGGCCGTTGCTCAGCCTCAGCGACGTCCTGTTCGGCAGGCGGGTCAAGCCGCTGGCGCTCGGGATCCTGGGGCTCGTCGCGCTGCTGGTCGGGGCGGCGGGCGGGTTCGTCGGCTGGCTGGTCGCCCGCGGTGGTGACGCGCTCACCAGCGACGTCACCCTCGCGCAGGCCGAGGCGGGCAAGGAGCGCCCGGCCGGGTCGGTCGCCGACATCGCGACCAGGGTGCGCCCGGCGGTGGTGTCGATCGAGGTGAAGATCGCCCAGGGCGGCGGGACCGGCTCGGGGGTCGTCATCGACGGCTCCGGCTACATCGTCACCAACTGGCACGTGGTGACCCTCGAGGGCCGCGCGGACCAGTCCGCGAAGATCTCGGCGGTGTTCACCGACGGCACCAGGACCGAGGCCCAGCTGGTCGGCACCGACCCCAAGACCGACCTCGCCGTGATCAAGGTGAAGGTCACCAACCCGACCGTGCTGCAGTTCGGCGACTCCGACAAGCTCCAGGTCGGCGACACCGTGCTGGCGGTCGGGTCCCCGCTCGGCCTCACCGACACCGTCACCGAGGGCATCGTCAGTGCGCTGCACCGCCCCGTGGTGGCAGGCGGCGACAACGGCGAGTCCCCGATCACCTACGACGCCATCCAGACCGACGCCGCGGTGAACCAGGGCAACTCCGGTGGCCCGCTGGTCGACTCGACCGGCGCGCTGGTCGGCATCAACTCCGCGATCCGCAGCAGCGCGGGCAACACCGGCAGCGTCGGCCTCGGGTTCGCCATCCCGTCCAACGACGCCAAGCGCATCGCGGAGGCCATCATCCGCGACGGCACGGTCAAGCACGCCGACCTCGGCGCCAACGTCAAGTCGGTGTCCGCGGAGACCGCCGAGGGTGCCCAGGTCGTCAACGTCACCGATGGCGGCGCTGCGGCCAAGGCGGGCCTGGCGGAGGGGGACGTCATCCGCAAGCTCGGCGACCGGCAGGTCCGCAACGCCGCGGAGTTGACGGTGGCGGTGCGCCAGCACCAGCCGGGCCAGACAGTTCCCGTGGTGTTGGCCAGGCAGGGACGTGAGCTGACCATTCAGGTAACCCTCCAGTCGGATTGACCGGCTACCCTGGGGGGGAAGAGGCGTAGTTTCGGAGGTAACGAGGGTGTTCGAAAGCATCGGCTGGGCCGAGATCCTCGTACTCGGCATCGCCGGTTTGTTCATCCTGGGTCCGGAGCGGCTGCCGTCCGCGGCGGCCTGGGTCGGGCGCAGCATGCGGAAGGTGCGCGAGTTCGCGACGGGGGCCAGGGACCAACTCAAGGGCGAGCTCGGCTCGGACTTCGACGAGCTGCGCAAACCGCTGCAGGACCTGCAGCAACTGCGCAACTTCGACCCGAAGCAGCTGGTCGCCAAACAGCTCTTCGGCGACGACACCAACGGCGTCAAGCCCAACGGTTTCGCCGCCACCCAACCGGCACTGCCCCCACCACCCGCAGCCAAACCGGACCCCCCGAGGGCCCCGGGCGAGCGTCCCCCGATCGACCCGGACGCCACCTGAGCAAACCCCACGAAGTCGGCACCGCCCAGCACCGGTGCCGACTTCTTTTATGTCCGAATCGCCCCAGGTAAGGGGTCTAACGTCTACCGCCGTTGGCTAGGCCTACGGCGCCGAGGCGCGGTAGGCCTAGCAGGGCCGGTTAGCGCCCAGCGGGGGATACCGACAACATCCGGCCTGCCAGTCCGCGGGCGCGCACCGACAGCTTGGTCGCGATGTCGATCAGCACCTTCGCCGCGGGCGCGGAGGGCGACGAGAGCACCAACGGCGACCCGGCGTCCCCGCCTTCGCGGAGCCGGGGGTCCAGCGGCACCTGCCCGAGTAGCGGCACCGTCGACCCGACCGCCCGCGACAGCGAGTCCGCGACCGTCTGCCCGCCGCCGGTGCCGAACAGGTCCGCCCGGGAGCCGTCCGGCAGTTCGAACCACGACATGTTCTCGATGACCCCGGCCACCCGCTGGCGCGTTTGCAGCGCGATGGCGCCCGCGCGCTCGGCCACCTCGGCCGCCGCCTGCTGCGGGGTGGTGACGACCAGGATCTCCGCGTTCGGGATCAGCTGGGCGACCGAGATCGCGATGTCGCCGGTGCCGGGCGGCAGGTCCAGCAGCAGCACGTCCAGGTCGCCCCAGAAGACGTCGGCCAGGAACTGCTGGAGCGCGCGGTGCAGCATCGGTCCGCGCCAGACCACCGGGGTGTTGCCGGGGGTGAACATGCCGATGGAGATGACCTTCACCCCGTTGGCCTGGGGCGGCAGGATCATCTTCTCGACCTTGGTCGGCTTCTCCGTGGTGCCCACCATGCGGGGGATGGAGTGGCCGTAGATGTCGGCGTCGACGATGCCGACCTTCACCCCGCGCGCGGCCATGGCGACCGCGAGGTTGACCGTCACGCTGGACTTGCCGACGCCGCCCTTGCCGGAGGCCACGCAGTACACCCTGGTCAGCGAGCCGGGCTCGGCGAACGGGATGCGCGGTTCCTCCGCGTCGCCGCGCAGCGACTTGCGCAGGGTGGTGCGCTGCTCGTCGTTCATCACGTCGAGCTCGACGGCTACCGCGCGCACCCCCGGCAGCGCCGACACCGCGGCGGTGACGTCCTTGGTGATCTTGTCCCGCAGCGGGCAGCCCGCGACGGTGAGGTAGACGCCCACGTCGACCCGGCCGTCCGGGTGCACGGTGATGTCCTTGACCATGCCGAGGTCGGTGATCGGGCGGTGGATCTCCGGGTCCTGCACGCCTGCCAACGCCGTGCGGACGGCCTCGACGGAGGGAACCTGCTCGGTGGTGGTCACCTCCCCATGCTACGGGCGGGTAGCGGAGCGCCGTGCGCGCGGATGGTCAGGACCACAGTGCGGACACTGCGTGATTACCGGCCGGCGCGCGCCACCACCGTGGTGTTCCGTACCATTACGAGCCTGTTTGTGCCGCTAGGAGGAATCTTGACCGTGCCGGAGAGAACCGCCCGGCCCACCCGAGAGGAACTGCACGCGTGGCGCACCTTTCTGCGGGCGCACGCGCACATCACCCGCGTGCTCGAGGCCGAACTCGTCGCCGAGCAGCGGCTTTCCCTCGGTGGCTACGACGTCCTCGTCCAACTAGCGGAAGCCCCTGATCGCAAATTGCGAATGGCAGAACTCGCCGACGCGGTGCTGCTGTCCCGCTCGGGGGTGACGCGCCTGGTCGACCGGCTCGAACGCGCCGGAATGGTCGCCAGGCAACGCGTCGCCGGTGATGGCCGCGGCGTCGTCGCGGCGCTCACCGAGCAGGGCCTCGACGTTTTGCGCACGGCCTCCAGAACGCACCTCGCAGGTGTCTCCGAGCACTTTGTCGCGCGCCTGGACGGTGATCAGTTGCGAAAGCTCGGCGACCTGTGCGGGCAGTTGATCGACTAGCGGCTGACCTCGTCCCAGCGCGGGTCGTCGTGCAGCGTTTTCGCGTCCGGGCGGGATTTGTTGCGCTTGCCCCTGAGATCACCGCGCAGCTTTTCCAGTTCGCCGCGCAGGTAGTCGCGGGTGGCGACCTCGCCGACGGCCAGCCGCACCGCCGCCAACTCCCTGGCCAGGAACTCGGTGTCGGCCTTGGTCTGCGCCGAGCGCGCCCGGTCCTCCTCCAGCGACACCCGGTCCCGGTCGTCCTGCCGGTTCTGCGCGAGCAGGATCAGCGGCGCCGCGTAGGCGGCCTGGGTGGAGAAGGCCAGGTTGAGCAGGATGAACGGGTACGGGTCCCACCGCAGGCTGACCGCGACCAGGTTCACCGTGATCCAGGCCAGCACCAGCACCGTCTGCCAGAACAGGAACTTCCCGGTGCCCAGGAACCGGGCCAGCCGCTCGGAGAACCGGCCGAACGCGTCGGGGTCGATGGCGAAGCGCAGCCCGCGCTGCCGGGGCTGGTCCAGGCGCCGCCTGGTCGTCGGCTCAGGCACGGTCGGCCCCCTCGCGCTCGCGCCAGTTCTCCGGCAGCAGGTGGTCGAGCACGTCGTCGACGGTCACCGCGCCGAGCAGGTGCTCCTCGTCGTCGACGACCGGCGCGCAGACCAGGTTGTAGGTGGCGAAGTAGCGGGTCACCTCGATCAGCGAGTCGGTCGGCCGCAGCAGCGCCAGTTCCCGGTCGACCGCGCCCGCGACCAGGTCGAACGGGGGTTCGCGCAGCAGCCGCTGGATGTGCACGCAGCCCAGGTAGCGGCCGGTCGGGGTGGCCGTCGGCGGCCTGCACACGAACACCATGCTGGCCAGCGCGGGCGGCAGGTCGGGATTGCGCACCCTGGCCAGCGCCTCGGAGATCGGGGCGTCCGGGGTGAGCACGATCGGCTCCGGGGTCATCAGGCCGCCCGCGGTGTCGAAGGAGTACTCCAGCAGCCGCCGGACCGGCGCGGACTCCTCGGGCTCCATCAGCTCCAGCAGCCGGTTCTTGTCCAGCTCGGAGAGCTCGGCGAGCAGGTCGGCCGCGTCGTCGGGGTCCATCGCCTCCAGCACGTCGGCGGCGCGCTCGTCGTCGAGGTGGGCCAGCAGCACCTTCTGGTCCTCCTCGGGCAGCTCCTCGATGACGTCGGCGAGCCGTTCGTCGTCGAGCGCGTCGGCCACCTCGTAGCGGCGCTTGAGCGGCAGGTCCTGCAGTGCGCTGGCGACGTCGGCGGCGCGCATGGTGTCGAACACGGCCAGCAGCTGGTCGGCGGCCTGCGGCGCGCCCTCCAGCTCGGTGATCCCGGGTGAGCGGATGTCCGACCAGGCCAGCACCGTGATCGGCCCGCGCCTGCCCAGCCGCCCGGTGCGCTCCCGGATGGCGACCCTGGCCAGCACCCAGTCCCTGGTCCTGGTCTGCTCCATCGCGGTGTCGACGACCTCGGCCCGCGCGCCGCTGTCGACCACGGCCACCCTGGCGTCGAGCAGCTGGCCGACCACCAGCACCTCGTTGGGCCGCTGGTGGAAGTGGCGCAGGTTCACCGACCCGGTCGCCAGCGTCACCGCGTTGGCGTCGATCGAGGCCACCCGCAGCATCGGCACGAAGATCCGCCGCCGGGTGGCCACCTCGATCACCACCCCGAGCACCCTCGGCGCCGACCCGTCCGGCCGCAGCCCGGCGACCAGGTCCCGGATCCGCCCGATCGACTCACCGTCCGGCCCGAACACCGGCAGGCCGAGCAGCTGCGCCACGAAGATCTTGCCCATGCCCGCCACGCGGTCAGGCTAGCCCGACTCGGCCCCGCGCACCGGTCGGCGCCGCCCTCAGCCGATGACCTGGTCGTTGCGCTGGTACCGCACCTCGCGCTTGGCCCGCGCCTTGCTGATCAGGCCGGAGCTGTGCAGCACGGACAGGTGGTAGGAGACCGTCGCGGGCGCCAGGCCGTGCCGCTTGGCCAGGTCCGTGGTGGTGCGCGGGGTCTCGAGGTCGCGCAGCAGGGCCGCGCGGGTCTGCCCCAGGAGTCTGGCCATCGCCGCGGGGTCGGTGCCGGGCACGCCGAGCCCCTGGGGCGGGTAGTAGAGGACGGAGTTCTCCGAGTCGCCCAGCTGGATGTAGAACCTCGGCCACGTCAGCGCCACCGGCGTCACGGTCAGGTCGCCCGGTCGCCCGTCCTGGTGCCACGGGGTGACGATCCGCAGAGTGCTGCCGTCCCAGGTGATGTCGCCGTGCAGGGAGGTCAGGAGCGCGCCGATGCCGCCCGTCGCCATGACGCGGGCCCTGGCGGTGATGTCGGCGTCGAGGCGTTCCTTCAGGCCGGGCCAGCTGTCGGCCATGGCGACGGTCCAGAACCTGCTCATCCCGTTCGCGAACCGCGAGGCGAGCGTGCCCGCCTCGGCCGCCGCGATGACTTCCTTCGACGGAGCGGTCAGCAGCGCTACCTGGCTCGCGGCGTCTTCCGCTGTAGTCGCGGCCATTGCCTCTAGTTGAGCAGGCCAAACCTGGTCGGGTGGAACAAGAGGCGGGATCGGGGTTAAGAGGTCCGGTTTGTACTCGGCGTTGCTTGGCAGCGTGCTCGCGACCAATCGCACGTCCGGGTCGCGCATCGCGAACCGGGCGGCGGCACCGGGCTTGCCGAAGACGGGGTGGTGGAGCTGGTTGACCTTGAGGAAGAGCCAGGCCATGGCCTCGGCCGCGGGTGAGGTCGCGAGGCGGACCTTGTTCAGCACGGTCGCGTCGAGGTGGGCGGTGATCACGGGAACCTGTCCGTGCGGGGCCGTGCGGTGATCATCGCACCAGGCTAGTGCCGCATTCGAGCTGCTTCGAAACGTTTCCGACTACCGGCCGGTTCGCGATGGGCTGTGGTCCTGGGGGTGCGGCGGCCGGGACCCTGGGGGTGTCCCGGCCGCCACGCACGTGTCGGTGGCCACAATGGCGGCGCCGAGGGGGCCGTGGTCGACTACAACTCACCTTGTTACTGGTCGGTTAACCTCGATCGGAGGTCCCATGCGCTCCCCGAAGGACTTCTTCCGCCCGCTCGCGGTCGGCGCGCCGGAACCGGTGCGGGAGATCCCGTTCCGGCCGTCGCGCATGATCCACTTCTTCGACCCGTCCAACGAGAAGATGGCCGCGAAGGTCCCCGACCTGCTCGCCAAGGCCGATGTGGTGCTGGGCAACCTCGAGGACGCCGTCCGCGCCGACCGCAAGGTCGCCGCGCGCGAGGGCCTGGTCCGGGTGGGCCGGGCGACCGACTTCGGCGACACGCAGCTGTGGACCAGGGTCAACAGCCTCGACTCGCCGTGGGTGCTCGACGACCTGATCACCCTGGTCACCGAGATCGGCGACAAGCTCGACGTGATCATGGTGCCGAAGGTGGAGAGCGCCGCCGACATCCACTACGTCGACCGGCTGCTGGCCCAGCTGGAGGCCCGCGCCGGGCTGACGCGGCCGATCCTGGTGCACGCGTTGCTGGAGACGGCGGCAGGTGTGGCCAACGTCGAGGACATCGCTACCGCGAGCCCCCGCATGCAAGGCATCTCTCTTGGTCCGGCCGATCTGGCCGCGAGCCGTCGGATGAAGACGACTCGCGTCGGCGGCGGTCATCCCGGCTATCTGGTGCGCACGGATCCTCTTGGCGACGACCTGACAACTGGTCGTACGACCTATCAGCAGGACCTCTGGCACTACACCGTCGCGCGCATGGTCGACGCCTGCGCCGCAGCCGGGATCCTGCCGTACTACGGACCTTTCGGCGACATCGCTGATGTAGTCGCGTGCGAGGACCAGTTCCGCAACGCGTTCCTGCTCGGTTGCGTCGGCGCGTGGAGCCTGCACCCGCGCCAGATCGAGATCGCCCGCCGCGTCTTCTCCCCGGACCCGGCGGAGGTCGCGTGGGCGCGCCGCGTCATCGAGGCCATGGGGGACGGCACCGGCGCGGTCATGCTCGACGGCAAGATGCAGGACGACGCCACCGTCAAGCAGTGCCGCGTGATGGTCGAGCTGGCCGACGCCCTCGCCGCCCGCGACCCCGAACTCGCCCGCGCCTACTCGGAGGACGCCAACCGTGGCTGACCTGGACCGCCCCCGCCGCTCCGTGCTCTACATGCCCGGCGCCAACGAACGCGCCCTGGAGAAGGCCAAGACCCTCGACGCCGACGCCCTGATCCTCGACCTGGAGGACTCGGTCACCCCGGACGCCAAGGTCGAGGGCCGCGACCGCGTCCGCGCCGCCGTCGCCTCCCGCGGGTACGGCCGCCGCGAGGTGACCATCCGCGTCAACGGCCTCGACACCCCGTGGTTCACCGACGACGTCCAGGCCGCCGCCTCGGTGTCGCCCGACGCCATCGTCGTCCCCAAGGTCAACTCGGCCGCCGACGTCCGCCGCGTCGAGGACGCGGTCCCGGCGGACATCCCGATCTGGGCGATGATCGAGACCCCGATCGCGATGCTGCACGCCTACGAGATCGCGTCGGCATCTCCCCGGCTCACGGTCCTGGTCCTGGGCACCAACGACCTGGCCAAGGAACTCCACGCCGAACACGTCCCCGGCCGAGGCCCGCTGCTCACCAGCCTCTCCCTGGCCCTGCTCGGTGCTAGAGCCGCAGGAAAAACCATCCTCGACGGCGTCTACAACGACGTGAAGGACCTGGCCGGCTTCGCCGAGGAATGCACCCAATCCCGCCAACTCGGCTTCGACGGCAAGACCCTGATCCACCCCAGCCAGCTGGAACCGTGCAACGAGGTCTTCGCCCCCTCCGAGGCCGAGATCGCCCACGCCCAGAAGGTCATCGCCGCCTTCGAGGAAGCCCAATCCGCGGGCAAGGGCGTGGCCACTGTCGACGGCAAGATGATCGAGAACCTCCACGTCTCCAACGCCCACCGCGTCCTGGCAGTCGCCACCGACATCGCCAGCCGCGGCTGACTCGGCGCGCTTCGACCGGAGAGCAACGAGGCGGCTACGAGCGGTAGCCACAGGCGGCGGTTAAGTCACCCTGGGTTGACTGGGGACGGTTGGTGTGATCGCCGTGTGATGTTCGCGCTGTGATTACGGTGCAGGTCAAGTACGTGACAACGGGTGAGAGGTTGCCGTGACATAACGCACAGATCACGGGGGAGACTTGCTCGTGACCATGGCTGTGGGGTGCCCTGGACGGCATGGGTAGACACAGCCTTCCTTCCGAGTCGCGTGGCGTGCTGAGCTTCTTCAGTGGTCGACACAGGCAGCGGGATGACCTGTTCGACCGCAGCTTCCGCTCGTGCACCGACTGCGGTGCGGATGTCTACGTGCTCGCCGAGGACTGCAAGGACTGCGGGACCGCGCTGGAGCTCCGGGCCGGCTGAGGGATAACCCAATACCGAGACCGCCAAACGGCCCGGGCTGGATCAAGCCCGGGCCGACGCATGTGGTCCGGAGCACTTCGAGGGCGCGAACGGGCGTTGGCCGCGACATACTGGCCGGTAACAATCCCCGGGACAAGCAGGGAGCTCGCATGGCCCGCCTCGCGCAGACCGCCGGACTGACCGACATCCAGCGGGAGATCCTGGCCACCGTCAAGGACTTCGTGGACAAGGAGATCATCCCGCACGCGCAGGCCCTCGAGCACGCCGACGCGTACCCGACCGACATCGTCGCGGGCATGCGGGAGATGGGCCTGTTCGGCCTGACCATCCCCGAGGAGTACGGCGGCCTCGGCGAGTCGCTGCTGACCTACGCGCTGGTGGTCGAGCAGATCGCGCGCGGCTGGATGAGCGTGTCCGGGGTGATCAACACGCACTTCATCGTGGCGCACATGGTCAGGCAGCACGGCACCGACGAGCAGAAGCGGCACTACCTGCCCAGGATGGCCACCGGCGAGGTCCGCGGCGCGTTCTCCATGTCCGAGCCCGACCTCGGCTCCGACGTCGCCGCGATCAAGACCAGGGCCAGGCGCGACGGCGACACCTACACCGTCGACGGCGCCAAGATGTGGCTGACCAACGGCGGCAGCTCCAACCTCATCGCGCTGCTCGCCCGCACCGACGAGGGCGCCGAGAAGCCGCACCAGAACCTCACCGCGTTCCTGGTCGACAAGCCGGAGGGCTTCGGTGAGGTCGCGCCCGGCCTCACCATCCCCGGCAAGATCGAGAAGATGGGCTACAAGGGCGTCGACACCACCGAGGCCGTGTTCGACGGCTACCGGATCGGCGCCGACAAGGTCCTCGGCGGCGCCCCCGGCAAGGGCTTCGCGCACATGATGGACGGCGTCGAGGTCGGTCGCGTCAACGTCGCCGCCCGCGCGTGCGGCATCGCGATCCGCGCCTTCGAGCTCGCCGTGGACTACGCGCAGCAGCGGCGCACCTTCGGCAAGCCCATCGCCGAGCACCAGGCCATCGCGTTCAAGCTCGCCGAGATGGCCACCAAGGTCGAGGCCGCGCACCTGCTGATGGTCAACGCCGCCCGGCTCAAGGACTCCGGGCAGCGCAACGACGTCGAGGCGGGCATGGCCAAGCTGCTGGCCAGCGAGTACTGCGCCGAGGTGACCCAGGAGTCGTTCCGCATCCACGGCGGCTACGGCTACTCCAAGGAGTACGAGATCGAGCGGCTGATGCGCGAGGCGCCGTTCCTGCTCATCGGCGAGGGCACCAGCGAGATCCAGAAGACCATCATCTCGCGGGGGCTGCTCAGGGAGTACAAGTCCCGGTGACGGTGTCGGGTTCGCACGGTTGGGCCCAGGTTGGCAGGATGGGGACATGACCGGTGCGTTCTCCGGCCCTGGACGAACGAACCAGGGTCTTCCCAAGGTCCCGACGCCGCCGACCGGGTGGCCGATCGGCTCCTACGACACCTACCTGGAGGCCCACCGCGCGGTGGAGCACCTGGCCGCCAGCGAGTTCCCCGTCGAGGAGGTGACCATCGTCGGGGTCGACCTCATGCTGGTCGAGCGGGTCATCGGCCGGTTGAGCTGGCCGAAGGTGCTCGGCACCGGCGCGCTGTCGGGCGCCTGGTTCGGCCTGTTCGTCGGGCTGCTGCTCGGGTTGTTCAACCAGCAGGAGGCCTCCTTCGGCCCGATCCTGGTCGGGCTCGGCATCGGTGTCGTCTTCGGCGTCGTGTTCGCCGCCGCCGGGTACGCGAGCACCAGGGGCCGGGGCCGCGAGATCGCCTCGGCCACCCAGTTGGTCGCCGGTCGCTACGACGTCCTCGCCCAGCCGCGCAACGCCGAACGGGGCCGTGACCTGCTGGCGAAGCTCACGCTTAGGCCGAACGGCGGCGTCGGCTAGACCCTTCGCCGCGTCGAATTGCGGGCCCCCACCAGCCGACTTAGTTTCAGGTGACCCGGTCGCGGGTACCGAGCTACCCGCGTGACGGCGCACGTCGAGGTGCTTGGGAGTCGTTCGGGTCAGCCTTCCCTCGGCGTAGCCGTCGGAAGGAGGTCGGACGATGGGGCGTGCTCATCGAGGGTCCGGCCGCCGAGGACGACGCCTGCGAGCGGCGCTGTGCGCCGCGCTCATCGCTAGCCCGTTGCTGGCGGCCTGTGGTTCGGAAACCGGCGGGATCACCGTCAACGTCTACTACTCCACTGAGGAGAACTTCGACCAGGTCATCGCCAAGTGCGACGCGGCGGCAGGCGGTCGGTACAAGATCGCGCTGAACGTGCTGCCGCGCGGCGCCGACGACCAGCGCGAGCAGATGGTGCGCCGGTTGGCCGCTGGCGACACCGACATGGACGTGCTCGGCCTCGACGTCACCTGGGTCTCCGAGTTCGCCGAGGCGGGCTGGATCGCCGAGTGGACCGGCCAGGACAAGGCCGACGTCGAGGACGGCACCCTCGAAGGTCCACTGGCCACCGCCGAGTGGGAGGACAAGCTCTACGCCGCGCCGAAGAACACCAACGTCCAACTCCTCTGGTACCGCAGCGACCTCGTGCCCACCCCGCCCACGTCGTGGGGCGAGATGATCCAGCAGGCGCAGCAGCTCAAGTCGCAGGGCAAGCCGGGCAACATCCTGATGACCGGCGCCCAGTACGAGGGCCTGGTCGTCCAGTTCTCCCAGCTGACCGCCGGTGCGGGCGGCAAGATCCTCTCCGACGACGGGACCAAGGCGGTCGTCGACGACGGCGCGGTCAAGGCGCTGGCGGCGCTGCGGGACCTGGCGCGGTCGTCCTCGGCGAGCCCGTCGCTGTCCAACGCCAAGGAGGACAACATCCGCCAGGAGTTCGAGGCGGGCAAGACCGCCGCGTTCGAGCTGAACTGGCCGTTCGTCTACGCCTCGATGGGCAAGTCCAACCCGGACCTGGCCAAGGTGTTCAAGTGGGCGCCGTACCCGGCCATCGACGCGAGCAAGACCGGGACCGCGACCCTCGGCGGGTTCAACCTCGCCGTCAGCTCGTACTCCCAGCACAAGCCGGAGGCGTTCGAGGCTGCGAAGTGCTTGCGCAGCGCGGAGAACCAGAAGTTCTCGGCGATCAACTCCGGGGTGCCGCCGACCATCGAGTCGGTCTACGCCGACCCGGAGATGGCCGAGCCGTACCCGATGCGCGACACCATCCTCGACGAGCTCAAGAACCCGGCGGTCCGCCCGATCACCCCGGCGTACCAGAACGTGTCCACGCTGATCTCCACGATCCTGTCGCCGCCGTCGGACATCGACCCGGTCAAGACCGCCGAGCGGTTGCGCACCGAACTGCAGGACGCGCTCGACTCGAAGGGGGTCCTGCCGTGAAAGCGGTCAGCGAGGGCAAGAAGGCCGAGCGCAGGCTCGGGTTGTGGCTGTGCGCGCCCGCCGCGCTGGTGATGATCGCGGTCACGGCGTACCCGATCATCTACTCGGTCTGGTTGTCGTTGCAGCGCTACGACCTGCGGTTCCCCGCCGAGCGCGAGTTCGTCGGCCTGGCGAACTACGTCACGGTGCTCAGCAACTCCTACTGGTGGACCGCGTTCGGGGTCACCACGTTCATCACGGTCGTGTCTGTCGTCATCGAACTGGTGCTGGGCATGGCGTTGGCGCTGGTCATGCACCGGACCCTGGTCGCCAGGGGTCTCATCAGGACGGTCGCGCTCATCCCGTACGGCATCGTGACCGTCGTCGCGGCGTTCTCCTGGCGCTACGCCTGGGAGGACACCACCGGCTACCTGGCCCAGCTCTTCGGCGACTCCGCGCCGCTGACCCAGCGGGCCTCGGCGCTAGCGATCATCATCCTGGCCGAGGTGTGGAAGACCGTGCCGTTCATGGCCCTGCTGCTGATGGCGGGCCTTGCGCTGGTACCGGAAGACCTGCTCAAGGCGGCCTCGATGGACGGTGCGACGCCGTGGCAGCGGTTCACCAAGGTGATGCTGCCGGTGATGAAGCCCGCGATCCTGGTCGCGCTGCTGTTCCGCACGCTCGACGCGTTCCGCATCTTCGACAACATCTTCGTGCTCACCAGCGGCGCCCAGCAGACCGGCTCGGTGTCCATGCAGACCTACAACAACCTGATCCGCGGCCTCAACCTCGGCGTCGGGTCGACCATGTCGGTGCTCATCTTCCTCGCGGTCGCCGTCATCGCGTTCCTCTTCGTGAAGGTCTTCGGCGCGGCCGCGCCCGGCAACGACGGGGGGAAGCGCTGATGGCCGTCATGGGAGGCACCGAGCGGGCGGCGAAGTTCCGGTGGGCGCTGATCGACGTCGTCGTGCTGGTCTACGCGCTGGTCCCGGTGCTGTGGATCGTCTCGCTGTCGTTCAAGACCAAGGAAACGCTGACCGACAAGAACTTCATCCCGCGCGAGTGGACGCTGCAGAACTACGTGGAGATCTTCTCCACCAACCAGTTCCTGCGCGCGCTGCTCAACTCCGTCGGCATCGCGCTGATCGCGACCGTCATCGCGGTCGTGCTGGGCACCATGGCGGCCTACGCGATCGCGCGGCTGGACTTCCCCGGCAAGCGGTTGCTGGTGGGCGTCTCGCTGCTGATCGCGATGTTCCCGCAGGTCTCGCTGGTCACACCGCTGTTCGAGATGGAGCGCTCGCTCGGGCTGTTCGACACCTGGCCGGGCCTGATCCTGCCCTACATCACCTTCGCGCTGCCGCTGGCGATCTACACCCTGTCGGCGTTCTTCCGCGAGATCCCGTGGGAGCTGGAGAAGGCGGCGAAGATGGACGGCGCCACCCCGGCCCAGGCGTTCCGCCGGGTCATCGCGCCGCTGGCCGCCCCCGGCGTGTTCACCACGGCCATCCTGGTGTTCATCTTCTGCTGGAACGACTTCCTGTTCGCCATCTCGCTGACCTCGACGACCTCGTCGCGGACGGTCCCGGCGGCGCTGTCGTTCTTCCAGGGGTCCTCGCAGTTCGAGGACCCGACCGGCACCGTGTCCGCCGCCGCGGTGGTCATCACGGTGCCGATCATCCTGTTCGTGTTGTTCTTCCAGCGCCGCATCGTCGCGGGGCTGACCTCGGGCGCGGTGAAGGGCTAGGGGCATGGCTGAGATCGTTCTGGACAAGGTCAGCAAGCGGTACCCGGACGGCGCGCTCGCCGTGTCCGATGTGGACATCACGATCGCCGACGGCGAGTTCATCATCCTGGTCGGCCCGTCCGGCTGCGGGAAGTCGACCACGCTCAACATGATCGCCGGGCTCGAGGACATCACCGGCGGCGAACTGCGCATCGACGGGCAGCGGGTCAACGAGCGGGCGCCCAAGGACCGCGACATCGCCATGGTGTTCCAGTCCTACGCGCTCTACCCGCACATGAGCGTCCGGGAGAACATGGCGTTCCCGCTGCGGCTCGCGCACGTGGACAAGGAGACGGTCAACCGCAAGGTGGAGGAGGCCGCGCGCATCCTCGACCTCGGCCAGCACCTCGACCGCAAGCCGGGCAACCTCTCCGGCGGCCAGCGGCAGCGGGTGGCGATGGGGCGCGCGATCGTGCGCGACCCCAAGGCGTTCCTGATGGACGAGCCGCTGTCCAACTTGGACGCCAAGCTGCGCGTGCAGATGCGCACCTCGGTGGCCAAGCTGCAACGGCGGCTCGGCACGACCACGGTGTACGTCACCCACGACCAGACCGAGGCGATGACCCTCGGCGACCGGGTCGTGGTGATGCGCGGCGGAGTGGTGCAGCAGATCGGGTCGCCGCAGTCGCTCTACGAGCAGCCGGTGAACCTGTTCGTCGCCGGGTTCATCGGGTCGCCGTCGATGAACTTCCTGCCCGCCACGCTGGCCGACGGCCAGTTGCGCACCCCGCTGGGGCCCGTGCCGCTGACCGACCGGATCCGGCGGCTGGTGGAGTCGTCGTCGGCGCCGCGCGAGGTGATCGTCGGGCTGCGGCCGGAGCACTTCGAGGACGCCTCGCTGCTCGACGAGGCCGAGCGCTCGGCAGGCGGGACGTTCACCGCCGCCGTCGAGGTCATGGAGTCGATGGGGTCGGACAAGTTCGCCTACTTCCTGGTGGAGGGCGAGACCGCGACATCCGCCGAACTCGACGAACTGGCCGCCGAGTCGGGCTCCGCCGAGATGACCGACAACGGCGCCCAGATCGTCACCCGCCTCTCCGCCGCCTCCCCCATCAAGGAGGGCGACGAGGCCGAGGTCTGGTTCGACCCGGACAAGCTCCACCTCTTCGACCCCAAGGACGGCCGCACCCTCACCCACACCGGCTGACCTCGGTCGAGTGGGGCTGTGGACAACTTTCCACACCGGTCTTGACACTCTGCCATCTTGGTCCCCGTCGGACCGCCCACCAGGGGCGGTCCACGGGGATCGAGGTGGTAGAGATGATCTTTTCCAGGGTCTGCGCGGCACTCCTGACCGTGCTCGCACTGCTGGGCCTGGTGACCCCAGCCGTGGCGTCGCCCGCCGTACCGTGCGAACGAGGCGAACTCTGCCTGTGGTCAGGCCTGTCCTTCCACGGCGAATCCGGCACCTTCGGCATCGGCTCGGTCGTGGTGGGCGAGTGCCTGGTCCTAGGCCGCGAATCCCGCTCCCTGGCCAACCTCCTGCGCCACGACGTGACCGTCTACGAATCCTCCGAGTGCGCGACGGAGTCCGACTTCACCACCTACCCAGGCCTGGGCACCTACGTCCCAGCCACCCCCTTCGTCGTCCGCGCCATCCAGATCTGGCCAACCTGACCGTCTGACCCCGGCCCCCTGTCCACGCCACCTTGGCTCCCGTGGCGTGGACAGGGCGGGGCAGCCTGTCCAGGACCAGACCGGCCCGGACAAGCACGCCACCGCCACAACCTCGCCGCCACTACGACCCCGCCGCCGCTACGACCGCATTGCCGCTACGGCCGAACCGCTCCTGCGGCCCGCTGGTCTCCTGGAACGCCGCCGAGGACCCGAGTTGAGGCTTGCCAACGCCAGATATCGACCGAGTCCGTCGACACGAGCCACCCCGAGTCCCGGGCGGCGTACCTGCCCCGAGTCCCGGACGGCCGTGGTTGCCTCGTCCCGGTGCCCGGTGCCCGGTGCCCGGTGCCCGGTGCCCGGTGCCCGGTGCCCGGTGCCCGGTGCCCGGTGCATGGCGCATGGTGCCCGGTGCATGGCGCATGGCGCATGGCGTGTTTCCGGTGTCCGCCACTGCGATGGATCCCGGTTTGTCGAGGCGGCCTTGGTGGCAGTGGCGTTCGCGCGGTTGGCTGGGGCGAGAGCCTCGGACTGCGGTGGGCGCATCGCGTCGTGTCCGCGGTCCAAGTGGGGGTGATGTGGCACGGGTCGTTGTGTAGAAGGGAGGTGCTGTGTGCGCGACCGGCGGGCGTGGTGATCAGCCTGCGCGCCGGGGTTGTTCAAGGTCATGGTGGACCGCGCAGGACGCGGCGGTTGGGTGGTGGGTTCGGGTCCTTGGTGTCTTGGGTGGGCAGCGGCGATTGCCCGTTCGGGCAGTGATCTCGATAGGGCTTGTGCCGTCGTTATGTTCTGGGGGTGGGGGTCGACGTCATTCACTGAGTGGTGCGCTGCCTGGTGGATGGGGCGATGCGGGATGGGTACCGAGGTTCGGCCTTCGGTGGTGGGGGAGTTGGTGGTCGCCGCGGCGGCCGGGCGGTCCGAGACGGTGGGCGGGGGTGGGGATTGGTCGACGCGGGTGGAGGAGTTGCACCCGGCCTCGGCGTGGCGGATGTCGGTGGTGGAGCGGCTCCAGCGGTTGCAGGCGGAGATCGACCAGCGCCCGGCTGACGTCCCGCAGGCGGTGCACGTCGCCATGCGGATCGCGGCTCGGGCGGTGGAGTTGAAGAGCTCTCCCGCGCGCTGGTACTCCGGGGTCAACATCGAACGGGCGTGGCGCGCGGTGCACCTGGCCGACGAGGTGCTGGTCGCGTCCAGTCCGGATCTGCCGAGCCGGATGCCCGCGATCCGGGCCACGGTCACCCGCAAGCTCCCCGAGCGCGACCCCCGGGCCAGGGCGCTCGCCCCCGCCGCGTTCGACGTCCTCGGGGACGCCGCGCGCCGGGACGTCGTGCTCGTGGCGCTGCGCGGGATGCACCAGGCCTCGCACGACGCCGCCACGGCGGTGCGGAGCCTGCGCAACCGGATCATCCTGTTCGGCCTGCTGCTCCTCGCGATCAACCTGGCCGTGGGCTGGCTCACCGCGCTGCACGACCACATGCTCCCGCTGTGCCTGGGCACCGGCGCCGACGCGATCTGCCCCACCGGCACCGGCACACCCACCGGTGGCGACGTCTGGTGGCTCCAACTCATGGGCATGCTCGGCGCCTCTATAGCGGTAGTAGTTCTCTTACTCCGCACCAAACCCAGCGTCGTCCCCTACACCCTCACCCCGTACCAAGCCGTGGTCAAAGTGCTCCTCGGCGCGATCCTCGCCGTCGTCGGAGTTCTCATCCTGCGCACCGGCCTGCTCCACGACCTGGTCGGCAACCAGGCGGCGCTGCTGATCTTCGCGCTGGTCCTCGGCTACTCCCAACAACTCGGCACCCGACTGCTGGACTCCTTCGCCGACCAGGTGGTCCAACGCGCCCAACCCTCGGCCACCACCACCTGATCCGCGAGGGTCAGTCGCGGCCGCGGAGTGTGTTGAGGCGGAGTGTGTTGAGGACGTCGTCGTCCCAGTGGTGGGAACGGATCAGCCGGTAGCGCTCGCCGATCGCCCAGAGGTACGCCTCCGCGTTGGTGCGGTTGGTGGCGATCCCCGCCTGGCGGACCATCTCCACGACCGGCGTGAACTCCTCCTCGTGCCACCGCCGCGCGACGGTGGGCCGGTCGAGGAAGCGCTGTTCGTCCTGCATCAACCGGAACCCCCACGCCTCCACCGCCTCGCTCAGCTCCGTGTAGTCCCACGGGTCGGTCAGCGAGATCGTGGCCCGCCGGTCCTGGCTCAGCGGGACGCGGTCCAGGAACACCCGGTGGTAGTCCTTGGTGATCAGGTCGCCGCGCAGCCGGATCCCCTCGGCGGGCACCCGGGTGACGATCTCGGTGACCGTCGCGTCGATGGTGCCGAGACCCAGGGCGTGCGCGACCGACACGCGGTGGTGGCCGTCGATGACGAAGTGGAGTTCGCCGACCCGGTAGACCTCGATCGGCGGGGTCGACTCACCGCGGCGGGAGGCACGGGCCAGCCGTTCCCAGCGTTGCCGCGACTGCGCCGACGTCGGCCGGAACCGGCGGTCGAACTCCCGCGCCCGGTCGACACTGCCGACGATCGACTCCAGCGGGATCACCTGTAGACCCAGCCGCCGCTCCCCGGCGCGGCCGAGCGCGGCCACGACCTCGTCGAACGGCAGCATGATGTTCACGTCGTCCGGTTCCCGCCGCAGCCACGCGCTGAGCCGGGCGAGGACCTGGCGGCGGCGCGCCCGCAGGAAGTCGTACTCGGCGTCGGCGTCGGGGAAACCGGTGTCGCGCGGCATGCTCGCTCCCCACGCTCGGGACAGCTCGGTCGGGCGGCCGGGTCGGGCCGCCCGCCAAGTCTTCCCCTCCGGACGGCCCCACGCACACTGCGCCAGCCGGGTGAAATCCCCGGCGGCCCGCACCCGCTCCCAGTGGGTCTCGTTGGCGTGGATCGGGTGACGAGGTGAACGTCCGGTAACCAGCCGTTCGCCCACTCGCCACACCGGCGGTCGCGGGCGTGTCGTGGTTGCCTGGTACCAAGTCGAGCACGGCGGCAACCGAACCGGGGCCCGCTGTATCGATGCTGTTGTCGGGAACGAGGAGTGGTGGGAAGGGAACTGTCGGTGTCCGGCGCGCGTCCAAGCGGATAGCGTCATCGTCGGAAGCGATCGTCCACGGGGCCGAGGGGAGCGGTGGTCCGGTCAGCCACCGAGGGGAGCGAGCGATGGTAATGCAGCGGCACGGCTACGACCGGTACGTCACGGGCGGGGTGGTCTGGGAGAAGTACACCCTGGAGCAGTTGATCAAGATGGTCCAGGAGAGCGCGAGCGCGCCCGAGTTGCAGCAGCTCGCCCAGGAGTGGCGCGAGGCGGGCGACCAGGTGTCCGCGGCCGCCGGGGTGCTCGGCGAGGCGCTCGGGCAGCTGATGGAGTTCTGGGCGGGTACCGCGGCCGAGCAGGCCCGCCAGGACGTGGAGCTCAACGCGCGCTGGGTCGCCGACCTCGGGGAGACCGCGCACGACATCGGGCCGTCGATCGAAGAGGCCGCCAACGCGCTCAAGGCCGTCCAGGCGGCCATGCCCGAGATCCCCGCCGAGCCCGCCGTACCGCCCGCGCTCGCCGCCGACAGCGCCGCCCGGGGCCTCGACGCCGGGGGGCCGCTCGTGTCCGCGGTCAACGGCACCGCGGCGGGCACCGAGAGCGCGTTCGCCGCCGACCAGAAGGTCGCCGAGCTCAAGGCCCGCGCGGTCGAGGCCATGCGCCGCTTCGAGGGCGCCGTCATCGGCATCGACCAGTCCACCCCGCGCTTCGCCGAGCCCGTGTCCGACTCGGGCCCCGGCGTCACCGAGCCGACACCGCCGCCGACCGCGCCACCGAGCCAGACCCCGCCCCCGCCGATCTCCGCCGACCCGGTCCAGCGCTGGGAGGACCTCACCAAGGGCGACCCGAGCACCACCGCGCAGGGCTTCGGCGACGGCGGCGGCTCCGCGGGCGGCTACTCCGGCGGCGGTGGCCTCAGCGCCGCACCTGTCGGAGCGGACGCGGGACGTGGCCCCCTGCAGTACGGCGGCTCGGTCGGCGCGACCGAGGCGCTCACCGGCAACAACCCCCGACCGGCCGTCCCCGCCGCGGGCATGGCCGCCTCGGCAGGCGCCGCGGGTGGTGGCACGGGCATGGGCGGCGGCATGCCGATGGGCGGTGCGATGGGCGGCGGCCAGGGCGGCGAGGGCGGTGCCGACCACCGCAGGCGCTACCCGTACGACGGGGAAGACCCGTTCCTGTTGGACCAGAAGGCCTCGCCACCGGTGATCGGGCTCTGAGGCCAGGGAGACCACGACGATGCGCGAGCAGAACACCCCCCAGTCGGACGCGACCCACCAGTTCCCCGTGCACGTCCCCGACGGCATGACCGTCGCGGTCCCCGTGCTCGGCGCCCTGCCGACCGCCACCCCCACCCCGGCGCCGACCCCCGACCCGATCCCGGCGCCCCCGTCCCCGGACCCGATCCCCGCCCCACCGGTGCCGGACCCCATCCCGACCCCACCCGCCCCGATCCCCCCGCTGCCCGCCCCGCCCACGCCCCCGCTCCCGCTCCCGCAGCAGGCGGCCCCCCAGTACTACCCGCAGCACCAGTACGCCCCGCAGGACTACGGCCGCCCTCACCTGACCGTCCCCTCAGACGCGACCGTCCCGACCGCTTTCTCCCCAGACCTGGCCGCCCGCCTCGCCGCCCAACACCCGGCCAACCAGGCCCCCTACACCCCAGACCCGAGCGCGCACCCCGCGAACCAGTCACCGTTCGCCCCAGACGCACACGCGCACGCGGCAAACCAGTCGCCGTTCGCGCCGGATGTGAGTGGGCAGCCGTATCCGGTCACCCAGCCTCCGGATGCGTGGGCTCGGCCCAGCTACCCGGACGCGACCGCCCACCCCCCGCAGCCGTCGGTGAACCCCTTACCCGACGCGACTGCCGGGCCGGGGAACTGGGGTGCCCCGCCGCCGAGTGCTGGTCAGCAGTACCCCGCCACGCAGCCCGAGCCGAAGCCGGTCCTCAGTGGTCCTGTCACCGGTGCGCCGGTGCCTGCCCCCGAGCCCCTTCCCGTCCCCACCACGCCCACCCCCAGCGCGCCGACCCCCAGCGCGCCGACCTGGACACCCCGGGCGGGCAAGGGCGGCGACTACCACCACCACAGGCCCAGCACCCCGCCCACGTCCGGCTCCGCGCCCGACTACGGCAAGCCCGCCCCAGGTGGCGGCAACAACCAGCCCCCAGACCCCAAGCCCGGCACCAACCCCACCGCGCCGAACACCACCCCCGGTCACACCGAGCCGGGCTCCACCACCCCCGCCGACGCCACGTCCCCCTCCGCAGGCAGGCCGGACGGCGCCGGTCCCGTGCAGCCGACCAACGGCACCACGCAAGGGTTCTGGAAGATCGACCCCGATCAGCTCGCCGGGTTCACGCGGGCCGTGCAGGCGGCCAGGTTCGGGCTGGAGGGCGTGCAGCTCAAGGTCGACGGCATGGACGGCAAGGAGCCGAAGCTGGGCACCAGTCCGGTCGGCGAGCAGCTGGCGCGCAAGTTCGGCGACCGGCTCAACGGCCCGAACGGGCTCAAGACGCTGCTGGACCAGGCCATGATGAAGATGGACGGGTTCATCGAGAGCGCCGAGCGGGTGCGCGACAGCTACCTCGACGTCGACGACACCGCGCGCGGGGACCTGCAGAGGCGTGATCCCTCCTCGGGCGGCACCAGGTGACCGAGATGTCCACCGGCCTGGAGTCCGACTCCGGGTACCGCGACGGCGGCCAGGCCTCGCTGCACCCGGCCGAGGTGGACCTGCTGTGCACGTTCGCCGAGGTGTCGCCGCCGTTCCCGTTGCGGATCGGCGCGATCGGCGACCGCAGGGAAGCGTTCGCGGTGGCTCGCCGGGAGCTGGCCAGGCGAGGGCTGGCGGACGGCCGTGGGCCACGCGGCGTGGCGGGCGACCTCGTCCACTTGCTGCGCAACAGCGCGGGCGCGGTCGACTTGATGGTCGCGCGGCTCGGGCAGAGCCGGGGCGCGTTGGTGCTGGCGCAACGTGACGAGGCGCTGCTCGTCCGCCAGGACATCGGACTGCCCGGTGCGAGAGTGCACGTGGTCGCACTCTCGCTGCACGACGCGATCGAGCATCTAGTCGACTTGGTGCCAGAGCACGGTCCCGGTATGGCGGCGCCGTTCAGCCTCTCGCAGCGAGCGCTCGATCAGGCCTACCGCGCCATCCAGGCCGCCACCGGCACGGACGAACAACCGCGCAAGCTGGACGCTCACGAGGTCGACCGGCTGCTGCGCGACAACGGCATCGATGACACCACCGCCCGCAGGATGACCACGCACCTACAGCCGGTTCTCGGCAACGGTCAGGCCGGGGTCGCAGAGCGCCGCGGGTACGCCGACGAGTGGGGCCGGGTAGGGGAAGAGGTGCGTTGGCTCGACACCGCGCGCGGTCGGTTCCGACTGGGCACGGACTCCACTGGCTGGGTCAGCGTCAACCCCCTGACCCGCGAAGACCTGCGCGCGGGCATCAGGTCACTAGCCGCCGAACTGTGGTACTAACCTCGGCGAACATTCCCGGATCGTCCGTCCTATCGGCTACGGTTGGACCGCGGGAACGGCCCGGGGCGGGGCAGCCACAGGTCGGTTTTACAGCGTGAGGGAGGGCACGGGCATGATCGCCGGTCTCGACGACGTGGTGCGCCGGATGGCCGAACAGGCCGAGCACGCCGCTGCCGCCCGGCGGGCGGCCGAGCAGGAGCGCAGGCGCCGCCGCGAGGCGGACGACAGCTACGTGACCGGCGGTGTCCACTGGGACGGCTACTCGCTCAAGTCGTTGCAGCGCATGGTCGGCGACCAGGCCAACGCGGGCCAGCTGGACATGCTGGCGGGGGAGTGGGCCCGCTACGGCGAGAAGGTCGCCCAGGCCTCCAAGGACCTGTCCGGCTCGATGGCCAAGCTGCTGCAGTTCTGGTCCGGCAGCGCGTCGCAGGACGCGTCGCGGACCGTGGTCAGCAACGCCGCGTGGATCTCCCAGCTCGGCGGCACCGCGCAGCAGATGGCCGACCCGATCCAGGACGCCGGTGGCGCGTTGCGCTCGGCGCAGAGCACGATGCCCGGCGGCTCCCCGAGCAGCCCGTTCCTCGCTACAGCGGGCGGTGGCGCTGCCGCGGGCTTCGCGATCGGTGGGCCTGTCGGCGCCGCTTTCGGTGCGGCGCTCGGTGGTATCGCCAGCGCGTTCGGCTTCGGTAGCAACAAGAAGAAGATGAAGCGCAAGGCAGTGCAGACCATGCAGCGCTTCGAGACAGCCGTACTCGGCATCGATGGCACCACCCCGCGCTTCGGCACCCCGGCTGACGGCGTCGACCCCGGCGTGAACCGGCCGCAACCGCAGCCGCCGCGCACGGGCGTCCCCGGTCCGGGTGTGACCGTCCCTGGTGGCCCCGGCCGCGGACCGTCCGACCCGTCCGCGCCGGTACCCGGTTTCGGCGGTGGGCCCAGCATGGGCACCACGCCGTCGCTCTCGCCCGGGTTCGACAAGGGCTGGGAGAACCACTGGCGCGGCCTCACCGGTGTCGGCACCGGCGGCCAGCTGCCCGGCGGCATCAACAGCAACGTGGGCAACGGCCCCGGCAACATCGGCCTCGGTGGCGGCGGGTACGTGCCCGGCGGTTTCGGCGGCGGTGGCCGCGGTGGTGCCAACGGATCCGGTCGCGCGGGGCTCGGCTCCGGCGTCGGGGCCGGTGGCCGTGGCGCTGACGGCAGCCGTGGTCGTGGCGGCGCGGGTCGTGGCCTCGCGGGTGCGGGTGCGGGCTCGTCCGGCACCGGCCGAGGTGGACTCGCGGGTGGCGGCGGTTCCGGTGTCCCCGGCGGTGGCCGTGGGCGTGACGGCAGCCGCGGCGGGAGCCGGTTCGGTCGGGCCAGCGGCTTCGGCACCGACCCGCACGGCCGGTCCGGCAGCGGCTACGGGATGCCCCCGGGCAGCGCGCGCGACAAGGAAGAAGACGGCGAGCACCGCAGGCGCGTGCCGATCGAGGAGGACCCGTTCACCACGGCCGACCTGACCGCGGCCCCGCCGGTCATCGGCGCCTGAGCTAGGGAGTGAGCATGGACGAGCCCAACGCCGGTGGCGGTTGGCGGGTCGAGCCCGACCAGGTGCGCGAGTTCGCGGCCGCGGTCGAGGAGGTCCGCGCCGACCTGAACGCGATCTTCGCCGAGGTCGCCGACCTGGCCACCCCGGCCTACCTGCCGATGCTGGGCACCAGCCCGGTCGGCCAGGAGCTGGCGGACAAGTTCACCGAGCGGCTCGCCGGGGAGACCGGGCTCAAGGGCCAGCTGGAGGAGGCGCTGCGCCGGATGGAGGACTTCGTCGCCAGCGCCGAGCGCTCCGCCGCCGGGTACCAGGACAGCGACGACAACTCCGCGCAGCGCTTCACCAACCCGTGACCGCGCCGCTGGCCCCCGGCGTCGCGCTGCACCCGGTCGAGGTCGACCTGCTGTGCGCGTTCGCCGAGGTGCAGCCGCCGTTCCCGATCGAGGTGCCCGCCGCAGCGACCTCCGACCTCGAACGCGGCCTGCTCTACCGCGCCGCCGCCGAGGAACTCGCCGAGCGCGGCCTCGCCGACGACAGCGGCCCGCTCGACGTGGCCGAGGAGTTCGTCTACCTGCTGCGCGCGTGCACCGGCGTGCTGGACATCGTGCTCAACGGTCCGTCCGGGACGCTCGGGATCGCCGTGCTGGCGGTGCGCGACGAGGCACTGGTGCTGACCCAGGACCAGTCCGACCCGAACGGCCTGATCCGCATGTGGGCCGCCACCGTCGACGAGGCCCTCGGCCGCGTCACCCGGATGATCCCGCGCGCCGAGACCCCGCTGACCGCCCCGTTCAGCCTGCCGATGCGCCCTCTGGAAGAGGCGTTCGCGGTGATGCTCGCCCGCATGCCCGACCCCGACAGCCCGGGCACCCCCACCCCGATGACCCAGACCGAGATCGACGACCTGCTCCACGCCCACGGCATCGACGACCGAGTAACCCGCCGCATGGTCTCCCACCTGCAACCCGTCCTCGGCAACGGCCAAGCAGGCGTAGCCACCCGCGACGACACCGAAGACCAGTGGCACCGAACCGGCCAAGAACTCCGCTGGCTAGACACCCCCCGCGGCCGCTACCGCCTAGCCACCACCCCCGCCGAAGAAACCCCCTGGCTCAGCGTCAACCCCCTGAGCACAGACGAACTAGTCGCCCACCTCCGCTCCCTAGCCCACACCACCCGCGGCTGACACTCCCCGCAGACGATGGTCCTCACGTGCCCCTCACGGACGTTGGCCAACCACCCGGCCCTCACAGACGTTGGCCCCAACGTGCCCTTCTACGACGTTGGCCCCAACACGCCCTCTGAGGCGTTGGCCGAACAACGCTCCTCGGAGTCGCTGGTGCCAAGCTGGCTCGATGGGGCGGACTTGTTTTGTGTGGGGGAACGGCACCCGTAGCGTCGCCCACGCGGCAGGGCCTGTTTTTCGGCCCCTGCTTTGTGGTTCTGCCCGGGTGTATACCCCACTCAGTCCACACAGGACCGCCAGCGACCGAAGCGGAAATCCGTTACGTCCCCGGCGTTTCCGCGATGATCACCGTTACCACCGTGATCCAGGTGACGATCACCGCGAGCAGCCAGAACTTCACATTGGTCAACAGCCGGGCCATGGGGGAACCTCCCATCGAGAAGGGCGAACGGTGCGGCGAGCTCAGAGCCATCGGTTCTTGCGGAAGATGCGGTACAGCACGATGCACGCCACGAAGATGACCGCCATGACCATCGGGTAGCCGAAGCGCCAGTGGGTTTCCGGCATGTGGTCGAAGTTCATGCCGTACACGCCGACCACCATGGTGGGGACGGCGATGATGGCCGCCCACGAGGTGATCTTGCGCATGTCGGTGTTCTGCTGCAGCGTGATCTTGGCCAGGGTGGCGTCGACCAGGGTGGTGAGGAGTTCGTCGAAGCTGGTGACGCGTTCGGAGACGGTGGTGAGGTGGTCGTCGACGTCGCGGAAGTAGGAGCGGACGGTGTCGGGGACCAGGGGGGAGCAGCCCTCGGCGAGGCGGCGCAGCGGGTTGGCCAGGGGCATCACGGCGCGGCGCAGTTCGAGGATTTCCCGCTTCATCAGGTACATCTGCTCGGCGCTGACCGGGCTGCGCGGCGCGAACACCGCCTTCTCGATCAGGTCGATGTCGTTCTCGAACGCGTCGGTCACCGCGAGGTAGGTGTCGACGACGTGGTCGGCGATCGCGTGCAGCACCGCCGCCGGGCCGCCGCGCAGCCGATCGGGGGCGCGCTCCAGTTCCGCGCGCAGGTCGTGCAGCCCGGAGTGCTTGCCGTGCCGCACCGTCACCACGTAGTCGGCGCCGAGGAACGCCATGATCTCGCCGGTCTCGACGATCTCGTTGGCCGTCGTCGGCGACTCGTGCTCCACGTAGCGGACCGTCTTGAGCACCATGAACAGGTTGTCGTCGTAGCGCTCCAGCTTGGGCCGCTGGTGGGCCTGGACGGCGTCCTCCACCGCCAGCTCGTGCAGCCCGAAGGTCTCCGCGACGCCCTGGATCTGGCGGGCGTCCGGCTCGTGCAGGCCGATCCAGACGAAGCCCTCGCCGCGCCTGCGGACCTCGGCGACCGCGTCGATGTGCGTCCACCGCCCGGGCAGCCGCGACCCGTCGACGTACACCCCGCAGTCGACGACGTACGCCGACAGCGGCACCGGGATCGGCGCCGTCGGTGGCGCGACCCGGGTGGTGCGACCTCTCAGGCCGCCGAACGAGGGAATGGCGGGCATCAGACCTCCAGCGACACGCGTCGCGCACCGACGCGGCTGACCGGTTGGCCGAATGGCATAACCGGGGTTGCTGAGCGCCCCGGCCGGTGACACGGTGCCCGCCACTAGCGGCGGCGTGCACCTCCGGAGGGGACGCGGGGACTACTGCATCCAGTGTCGGTTTCATGACCGGTGGGGTCGCCCATGCGTCTCACCTCCTCAGGTCGACGGCGGCCGGGCGCGTGACGCGCGGGCCTGCCGGGAGGACAGCGTACCCCCGTACACCGACCGCCCGGCCACAGGGCGGCAAAACCGAACGCGTTTCACACGCGGTGCCCTGGCTCACACACCGGTTGCACCTGGGCGGGAGCCGTCGTACACAGATCCCTACTCGCCGGTCACATAGGAGGCACACAGTGCAGTTCGGGCGCTACTACGAGGAGTTCGAGGTCGGTGCCACTTACAAGCACTGGCCGGGTAAGACCGTGACCGAGTACGACGACCACCTGTTCTGCCTGCTGACCATGAACCACCACCCGCTGCACATGGACGCGCACTACGCGGAGAACACCACCGACTTCGGCAAGAACGTGGTCGTCGGCAACTACATCTACTCGCTGCTGCTGGGGATGTCGGTGCCGGACGTGTCCGGTAAGGCCATCGCGAACCTGGAGGTCGAGTCGTTGCGGCACGTGAAGCCGACCTTCCACGGTGACACCATCTACGGTGAGACCGAGGTGCTCGACAAGACCCCGTCCAAGTCGAAAGACGACAGGGGGGTTGTGTATGTCGAGACACGGGGCTACAAGCAGGACGGAACAGTCGTCTGCACCTTCCGCCGGAAGGTGATGGTGCCCAAGCGCTCTTACGGTGAGGCGCGCGGGGGCGAGCAACCGGGACGACCGGAGCCGAAGGTCTAACTGCCGGGTTGGGGACAACCCGGGCGGACGGAGGGAACGCCGTGACCGTGTCGCTGGACGAGGTCAAGCACCGGTTGCGGCGCTTTGCCGAGGTCGAGGCTGCCGGGGTGTCGCCGCTCTACCAGCACCTCGCCGAGCGCGCCGCCGAGGACGACGGCGTCGCCGACCTGCTGACCGCCGCCCAGCCCGGGTTCGAGACGGCGACCCTGCTGCTCGCCGCCGTGCACCGGGCGCTGCAGGCCGAGCCGTTCCACGAGCTGGTCAACTACTACCCGTCCATGGGTGGCAGCTACGGGGTCGACGCCGCGACGTGGCCGATGTTCCGCCAGTTCGTCGTCGAGCGGTCCGAGAAGATCCGGGCACTCGTCGCCGCGCACACCACGCAGACCAACGAGGTGCGCCGGGCCGCGCTGCTCTACCCGGCGGTGTCGTTGGCGGCCAAACAGGCAGGCGCCCCCATCGGGCTGCTGGAAGTCGGTTGCTCTGCCGGGCTCCTTCTCAACCTCGACCGGTACGGCTACCGGTACCAGACAGAGCAGTCCGGTCAGATCGTCGTTGGCCCTACCAAGACGCCTCTTGGGTTGCATTGTGCGCTCGAGTTGGGCTCGGACGCGGTGCTGCCGACCATCCCCAAGAAGCTCGCTGTCGCCGAGCGGGTCGGTCTAGACCGCGCGCCGGTAGACCTGGCTGACGAAGACGCCGCCGCGTGGCTGGAAGCCTGCATCTGGGCGGATCAACCCGAACGCCAACGGTTGTTCAGCACCGCGGCCGCCCTCCAGCGCAAGAGCCCCCCGCAGCTGGTGCGCGGCGACGCCATCGCGGACCTCGACAAGGCCGCCGCGCTGATCCCGACCTCGGTCCCCTTGGTCGTGATCACCAGCCACGTCTTGCCCTACCTGTCGGAGAGCGACCGCGCGGACTTCGTGGCCGCGGTCGCCAAACTCGCCGGGACGCGCGCGCTCTGGTGGGTCAGCGACGAGGTCTACACCGTCGGGCTGCACCACGTGCTGCCCGATCGCGACGACCTCGTCCCGCCGCCGGGGCAGCCCGCGTTCAGCGTCGTGGGGCTCACCAGGTGGGACGGCGGGGTCCCGACTTCTGCCGCTCTCGCGCGCGCCGCCATGCACGGTGAGCGCATGGCGTGGCTTGTCTGATTCCCGTCATCGCGGCAGCTCACCCCACCCGGCCAAGGTCTCGGAAAGGCCTGCCACCAGGGCATTACGGCCATCCAATGTGGTGAACATCGCAAGATCCACCCAGGTGGCCGCATCGGCGTCGTCACCCGGCGAAAGATCACCCCCGGTGACGGTGCAGCGGTAGTCGTGGATCTCGAACAGCCCATCCGGCGCGGGTCGCTCCACGGTGCCCACCAGGTCGCCGACCACGACGGCCAGACCGGTCTCCTCGGCCACCTCCCGCGTCAGTGCCTCGGGGTCGGACTCACCTGGCTCGACCTTCCCACCTGGGATCGACCACAGCCCGGCGCCGGGCTCGCGGCCGCGGCGGATCAGCAGCAGCCGATCGCGCTCATCACGGACGAGGCCGCCGACGCACCTGATCCTCCTAATGTGATCTCCCCTCATGACGACGCAGAGTAGCGATCGCCGGGTGATCACGCTCCGCGTTGCCCCAAGAGCTTGACTACTCTCCCTTAGCGCCGCCGAGTGCGGTACAACGGTTTTCAACAGGCGCCATGCAGGGTGCGTACGGAACGGGGTAGATCACAGTGGACATCAAGAAGATCTTGATCATCACTGGGGCCGCTTTGCTCGTCTTCTTCCTGGTGACGCAGCCGGTCCAGTCCGCGGGGATCGTGAACTCCATCCTCACCAGCCTCCGCGAGGGGGCCGAAGCGGTGATCACCTTCGTCCGCACTGTCTTCCAGAGCTGAGACGAAGTAGCGTCGGAGCATGTTCGCGCCCAGGGACCCTGACGAGTACCTGCTCGACTCCGAGCGCCGGGTCATCCGCGTTCGCAGGCACTGGGCGAGCCTGGCGTGGCAGGTGTTCGAGGCCGTCGCCCTGCTCGCGGTGTGCGTGATGGTCTCGTACCTGCTGCCGCCGCAGGCGTGGCTGGTGCAGAACATCCTCTGGTACGTCGCGCTCGTCGTCGTGCTCCGCTTCACCTACCAGGTGATCGAGTGGTGGGTGGAGCGGATCGTGGTCACCGACAAGCGGTTCATGATGACCACCGGGGTGTTCACCACCCGGGTGCTCATGATGCCGATCAGCAAGGTCACCGACCTCACCTACAAGCGCACCGCGACCGGGCGGGTCTTCGGCTACGGCACGATGGTCGTCGAGTCCGCCGGTCAGATCCAGGCGCTGAACAACATCGAGTTCCTGCCCCGGCCGGAGCAGGTCTACGACGCCATCTCGGAACTGGTCTTCGGCGACAAGAAGGCCCAGGCCGAGCGGTTCTCGATGATCAAGGCGCAGCGGTTGGCCCGCGGTACCCGCAAGGCCCGCAAGCCGGTCGGCTGAGCGGCCCGCGCCGCCCACCACGCCGGTGACCTGGGTCATCGGGAACACTGGGTCGGTGCGGATCGACCTCCACTGCCACTCCACCGCCTCCGACGGCACCGACAGCCCCGCCGGGCTCGTCGCCGCCGCCGCGCGCGCCGGGCTCGACACGCTGGCGATCACCGACCACGACACCACCGCGGGCTGGGCCGAGGCGGCCGCCGCGCTGCCGCCCGGCCTCGGCCTGGTCCGGGGGGCGGAGCTGACCTGCGCGTCCGAGGACGGCCGCGGCGGGCAGTGCACGATCCACTTGCTGGCCTACCTGTTCGACCCGCACGCTGAGACCGTGGTCCGGGAGTACGCCCGCACGCGGGCCGAACGACGCAGCCGCCTGCGCACGATGGCCGAGCGGATGGCCGCGGACGGCTACCCCGTCGACCCCGACACCCTCCTCGGCGACCTGCCGCCCGACGCCCCAGCAGGCCGCCCGCACCTCGCGCAGGCCCTGGTCAGGGCCGGGGTGGTCGGCTCGGTCAACGAGGCGTTCACGGAGCTGCTGCACGGCCGCAACGGCTACTACGTGCCCAGCAGCAAGACCCCGGTGCGCGAGGCCATCGACATGGTCAAGGCCGCCGGTGGGGTCACCGTCCTGGCGCACGGGTTCGCCCACCAGCGCGGTCCGACGATCAGCGCCGACGTGGTCGTCGACCTGGTCGACGCCGGGCTGGACGGCCTCGAAGTCGACCACCCCGACCACGACGACGACTCGCGGGCCCGGCTGCGCGCGATCGCCGACCGGCACGACCTCATCGTCACCGGTTCGAGTGATTACCACGGCACCAACAAGACCATCCGGCTCGGCGCCAGGACGACCGCGCCGGAGATGCTCGACGAGATCGTCGCGCGCGCGTCCGGTTCCGGGTTGTTGGTGGGTGCCTGATGGCGTTCTTCGACGCCGCGCTGTTCGCCGAGGCGACCATCACCCTGGTCGTGATCATGGACCCGCCGGGCACCGTCCCGGTGTTCCTGAGCCTCACCGGCCGCAAGACCCGGCAGACCCGCAACCGCGCCGCGCGCCAGGCGGTGCTGGTGTCGCTCATGGTGATCAGCCTGTTCGCGATCAGCGGCGAGGCGATCTTGCGCTACCTGGGCATCGGCATCCCGGCGCTGCAGGGCGCGGGTGGGTTGCTGCTCCTGCTGATCGCGCTCGACCTGTTGACCGGCAAGAACAGCACCGAGCCGGAAGCGGTCGAGGACGTGAACGTGGCCCTGGTGCCGCTGGGCACGCCGCTGCTGGCAGGCCCGGGTGCCATCGCGGCGACCATAGTGTTCGTCCGCGGCGCAGGCGGGCACGTGGCGTCCTACGTGGCTCTGGGCCTGGCAATCCTGGCCGTGCACCTGATCCTCTACCTGTGCCTGCGCTTCTCCGGCGCGGTGATCCGGCTGATCAAGGACAGCGGCATCACCCTGCTGGCCAAGATCGCCGGTCTGCTGCTGGCCGCGATCGCGGTGCAGCTCATCGCCAACTCGGTGCGCGGGTTCATCGAGGGCTCTAGCTGAGCGCCGCGTCGATCGCTTCCTGGGTGCGCGCGAGGTAGGCCCGCCCGTCGTCGGTGACGATGATCGGCCGCTCGATGAGCACCGGGTTCGCCACCAGCACCGCGATCCACGCCGCGCGGTCCTTCGGCTTGCCCGCGAGGCCGAGTTCCTTCGCCACCGGCTCTTTCAGCCGGGTGATCTCCCACGGCTGGAGGTCGAGCCTGGTCAGCACCTCGTCCAACTCCGCGGCCGTCGGCGGCTCGTCGAGGTAGCGGCGGACGGTGTGCCCGGGTGCGGCGGCGTCGAGCGCGGCCAGGGCGGTGCGCGACTTGGAGCACCGCGGGTTGTGCCAGATTTCCACGCCGCCGATTCTGCCCGGCGCCGGAGTTGTCGGTGCCGGTGCGTACCTTGTACCTCGTGCAGGACGGCCAACTCGGATTCGACAGCATGCCGCGCAAACTCATCAAGGTGACCCCGTCCCGGCTCGGGGTGTGGAACGACTGCAGGCGCCGGTTCCGGATGGCTTACGTGGACCGCCCGACGCCGCCGCGCGGGGGTCCGTGGGCGCACAGCACCATGGGCGCCGTCGTGCACAACGCGCTCAAGGCCTTGTTCGACCTCCCTGTCGAGCGCCGCACACCCGACAGCGCCGCCGCCTTGGTCGGCACGCACTGGAAGGACGACGGGTTCGCCGATCCCAAGCAGGCCGCGGAGTTCCGCGGGCGCGCAGCGGGGTGGGTGCACGACTACGTCAAGGAAACCGACGTCACCGACGACCCGGTCGGCCTGGAGCGCTGGGTGTCCGCGCCGGTCGGCACCATCGTCGCCGAGGGCCGCGTCGACCGCATCGACCAGCGCGCGGGCGAACTGGTGATCGTCGACTACAAGACCGGGCGGCACGCGCTGAGCACCGACGACGCCAGGGGATCGCAGGCGCTGGCGCTCTACGTCCTCGCCGCCCGCCGCACCCTGCGCCGCCCGTGCACCCGGGTCGAACTGCACCACCTGCCCACCGGCACCGTCGCCGCGTGGGACCACACCGAGGACTCCCTGGCCCGCCACCTCACCCGCGCCGAGGAAGCCGCCGACGAGTTCCAGCTCGCCATCGACACCCACAAGGCGGGCGGCGACCCCGAGGTCCTCTTCCCGCCCAACCCCGGCCGCCAGTGCTCCTGGTGCGACTTCCGCCGCAACTGCGCCGAGGGCCAGGCCGCTGGACCGGCCATCGACCCATGGGCGATGCTGTCCCCGTGACCACCCCCGACGACGCCACCGTCGAGCTCCCCAGAACCCGCGCCCGCTCCGGCTTCTGGCGCGAAACCTCGGGCGCCCTGGCGATCGGCCTCGCAGGTCTGGCCGTGGTGGTCCTGGCCCTCCAGGTGATCGCCTGGGTCCGCGGCCTCCCCGGCCCCGGCATCGCCGTCCTCCTGGGCCACTTCGCCACCGCCGCGGCGGCCCTACTGGCCCAGCACTTCGCCGACCGCAAAACCGGCCCCCAAGCCGCCCTCTCCATCCTCATCGTCGCCATCGCCACCGGCACCGCCATCTGGTTCTTCTGGTGGGCCTGACCGGCGCGACGGCCGGAGTGGTCGTCCTGTGCGGAAACCCGTTCCGCACAGGACGGGTTCACCGGGCGTCGCGGTAGAACTGGAGAACCGTGGCGGCGTTGCCCGCCGCCCGGGTCAGCCAGTCCAGTTCCGCGTCGCCGAACTCCCGCGCGCCGGTGTCGACGACGCAGAAGGCTCCCAGCACGTGCCCCCAGGGTGAGCGCAACGGAACGCCCAGGCAGCTGTGGGCGCGGTCGACCACCGAGTGCGACCCGATCTCGACGACTCGGGCGCACAGGTCCGCCGCCGGGGGGCCGACCACGTCCGTGATCGGTCCGGCCGCGGCCAGTACGCGCGCCGCGGTGTCGACCACGACCGAGATCAGGCTCGCGCGGGCGGCGAGCGCGGTCACCGCGCGGGCGGCGGCGGCGTCGAGGTGGGCGAGCAGTTCGGGGTTGCCGAGGTCATACCTGGCGATCTCGGCCTGGTGGTCGTCGCGGCCGCTGCCCGCCGCCACCCCGGCCAGGACGCCGGTCGGTGTCCAGCCAAGCCCGCCGTCGAACGGGGTCCGCCGGTCGTGGTGCGTGGTGTGGATGTCCATGGTCGTCTCCGGTGCTCGGTGCGGTCAGTGGTCGAAGACGTCGACGAGCGAGGTCAGCTTGGCCGCGAGCCGCGACAGGTCCTCGGCGGCGCCCTGGCTGGCCCGCGAACTCTCGGAGGTCGCCGCGGTGACCGCGGCCACCTCGGTGAAGCTGCTGGTCAGCTCCTCGCCGCACAGCGCGACCTCGCCGATCGACCTGGTCATCTCCGAGGTCGTCGCCGACTGCTCCTCCACCGCGGAGGCCACGGTCGTGGCGTGGTCGGTGATCTGCGCGACGACCTCCTGGATGCGCCGCACCGCGAACGCCGCCTCGCCGGTCCCGGTCTGGATGGCCGTGACCCGCTCGGCGATCTGCTCGGTGGCGCGGGCCGTCTCGTGGGCGAGGTCCTTGACCTCACCGGCGACGACGGCGAACCCGGCGCCCGCCGACCCGGCGCGGGCCGCCTCGATGGTGGCGTTGAGCGCGAGCAGGTTGGTCTGCTCGGCGATGCTGGTGATCAGCTTGACCACCTCGCCGATCTCGGCGCTGGCCTGGCGCAGGCTCTCGATCCGCTCCCCGGTGTCCGCCGCCGCCCGCATGGACTCCTGCGCGACCTCGGCCGCCTGGGTGGCGCTGCCCGCGATCTCGGCGATCGACGTGGTCATCTGCGCCGCCCCCGTGGACAGGCTCTGCACGCTCGCGCTCACCCGGGACGCGGCTGCCGAGGCGACGCCCGCCCGCTCGGAGGTCTTCTCCGCGCCCCGGTTCAGCTCGGCGCTGACCGCGGACAGCCCGGCGGCCGCGGTGGACAGCGTGGTCGCGGTCCCGGCCATCTCCCGCACCGTCTCGCGCACGGTGCCGACGGCGGTGTCCAGGTCCCGCCCCATCCGGGCCAGTTCGTCGCGCCCGGTCAGCCCGACGGTGCTGGTGAGGTCCCGGTGCGCGAGAGCCGCCACGACCGCGCCGATGCGGCGCACGCCGCCGACGATCGCCCGCGACACCCACAGGCTGATCGCGACGGCGAGGGTGATGCCGACCGCCAGTGCGACGATGATCGTGGTGCGCGCCGACGCGTAGCTGGCCTCGGTCGCCTCCTGCCGGGTGCGGGCACCCCTGATCTCCGCCTCGACGATGCGCTCCAAGGCGTCCTCGGCCTTGACCGACAACGGTTCCAGCACGGTGTCGGTCAGTGACTCCACCTTCGCGGTGTCGTTCGACCTGCTCGCGGGCACGACCTGGTCGTCGCGGACCTTCTGGTACGCGGTCCAGGCCTCGCGCAGCGGTGCGATCAACTCGGGGACCGTGCTCAGCGCGGTGTAGGCCTCGATCTCGCCGTTGAACGCGTCGTCGTCGGCTTGCATCGCGCGCTCGTAGCCCGCCATCTTCTCCCGGCTGTCCGAGGAGGTGTGGCTCAGCAGGTCCTCGCGGGTGTCCGCCATGTCGATCCTGGCCTCGTAGATCCGCTGCACCGGCAGCAGGCCGCTGCTGTAGAGCGAGTCGGACGCCTCGTTCATGTCGCTCATCCGGATGATCGCGAGCGTCCCCACGCTCACCGCGACCACACCGAGCACGCCGACCGCGCCCAGCACCTTCGTCCCCACGCGGCGGTTGGCCAGCCACCGCGACATCACCCCACTGCGCGTACTTGCCATCGTCCACCTCACTCGGTCGCGGCCATCCGTGGCCGGTTCTCCGGGGGGGGCGGATGCCGGGGGCGCGTCCGGGACACGACGGTGGCAGTCAATATTTCAACAAGACGCGAAACGCCTGGTCGCGTTCCGAAGTCGGTACTCGGGTCCCGTGTGGACCGGGACCAAGGGCCCTGTGTCGCCGGTCACCGCCCGAGCGCGGCGGCCGATGTGGTCGTGGACAACGAAAAGGCCGCTGTCCACACGGGACAGCGGCCTCCGGTTCAGTGCGGCTCAGGGTGCGAAGCCCACCTTCCGCGTGTCCGCGCTGCCGATCTCCACGTAGGCGACCCTGCCTGCGGGGACGACGAAGCGGCGGCCCTTGTCGTCCAGGAGGACCAGTTGTCCGTTGGTGTCCCGCAGGGCGTCGGCGACCAGGGCCTCGACCTCGTCGGGAGTCTGCGAGCTGCTGAGCACGAGCTCTCGCGCGGTGTCCGCGACACCGACCTTGACCTCCACGCCGAACCTCCGGGCATCGAATCTGGGAAAGACCTTCGTCGGCAAGGCTAGTCGAGTGCGGGGGTCGGGGCGCGCAGGGGCGCGTTCACCCGCCGCGAAATCCAGCCGGGACCCGCCCGGGGGACCTAGCCGAGGCCCAGGGCGGTCATCCGCTTGCCGTGCTGCTGCTGGAGCCTGCGGAACAGCGCGGCGATGCCCGCGAGGTCACCCGTTCCGGCGACGATCAGCTCGGAGAGGCCGTCACGCTCAGCGACCACGTACTGGGCCTGGGTGAGGGCCTCGCCGAGCAGCCGCCTGCCCCAGAGCGCGAGGCGGTCGCGGACGGTCCTGTCCCGGTCGATGGCGGCGGTCACCTCGCGCTCGGCGAAGGCCGAGTGGCCGGTGTCGGCGAGCACGGCGAGCACCAGCAGCCGGGTGTCCTCGTCGAGCCAGGCGGCGATCTCCCGGTACAGGTCGGCGGCCAGCCCATCGCCCACGTAGGCCTTGACCAGGGACTCCAGCCACGACCGGGGGGCGGTCGAGACGTGCCAGGTGTCGATGTGGGCGATGAACGGGGCGATCGCGTCCTCGATCAGCACGCCGTGCGCGGCCAGGTACTTCTCGATCGTGGCGTAGTGGCCCATTTCGGCGGCCGCCATCGCCGAGAGCGCGGCGCGCCCGGACACGGTCGGGGCTGATCTGGCGTCCTCGGACAGCCGGTCGAATGCCGACAGTTCCCCGTAAGCGAGCACGCCGAGCAGGTCGACGACCCCTGCCGACAAGGCGCTCCCGGACACTCCCGACTCCGCGTTCTCCATGGTTGGCAGCGTATCCGGCGGCTCTCGCGGGTAGACTCGCCAGGACGCCTGGCTCGCCACCGCCCCAGGGCGGGTGGCGCCGGACGACTACGAAGACCTCGGGGAACGTCGCGGGCACCCTGCCCGCGGGACCGAGTGAGAGGGTGCGCGCCTACCTCGCAGGCCCTCCCGCGCCCCACCCGGGCCGCGCCGACGCGCAGGACCGGGGCGGGACCGGCGCGGTCGAGAAGGGCCCTCCAGGGCAGTGCGCGCTGGTATGAGAGAGGCTGATCACCCTGACGCAGGACGACACCCGGGGCGGCGACACCGCCACCCGATCCGACGAGCTGGACCCGGTCACGCTGGAGCACAGCGAGGCAGGCCTGCCCGAGAGCGACACATCACACCCGTTGACCGCGGGCGCCCCGGTCAAGCCGACCGCGCCGACCTTCGCCGAGCTCGACGTCAAGCCCGAGATCGTGCGGGCGCTGGCCGAGGCGGGCATCGAGCGCACCTTCGCCATCCAGGAGCTGACCCTCCCGCTGGCACTGGCCGGTGAGGACCTCATCGGCCAGGCGCGCACCGGCACCGGCAAGACGCTGGGCTTCGGCGTCCCGCTGCTGCAGCGCATCGTCACCCCCGGTGACGGCACCCCGCAGGCGCTCGTGGTCGTCCCGACCCGCGAGCTGTGCCTGCAGGTCACCGCCGACATCCGCGACGCGGGCAAGCACCTGGGCATCCGGGTGCTGTCCATCTACGGCGGCCGCCCGTACGAGCCGCAGGTCGCCGCGCTGCGCAAGGGCGTCGACATCGTGGTCGGCACCCCCGGCCGCCTGCTCGACCTGGCCGAGCAGAAGCACCTGGTGCTGGGCAAGGTCCGCGGCCTGGTGCTCGACGAGGCCGACGAGATGCTCGACCTGGGCTTCCTGCCCGACATCGAGCGGATCCTGCGGATGGTCCCCGACCAGCGGCAGACCATGCTGTTCTCGGCGACCATGCCCGGCCCGATCATCACCCTGGCCCGCACCTTCCTCACCCGCCCGACGCACATCAGGGCCGAGGAGAACGACGCCAGCGCCGTGCACGAGCGCACCGAGCAGTTCGTCTACCGGGCGCACTCGCTGGACAAGGTGGAGGTCGTCGCCCGCTCGCTGCAGGCCGAGGGCCGCGGCCTGACGATGATCTTCACCAGGACCAAGCGGACCGCGCAGAAGGTGGCCGACGAGCTGACCGAGCGCGGGTTCGCCGCGGGCGCGGTGCACGGCGACCTCGGCCAGGGCGCCCGCGAGCAGGCGCTGCGCGCGTTCCGCTCCGGCAAGGTCGACGTGCTGGTCTGCACCGACGTCGCCGCGCGCGGCATCGATGTGACCGATGTCACGCACGTCATCAACTACCAGTGCCCGGAGGACGAGAAGACCTACGTCCACCGCATCGGCCGCACCGGCCGCGCTGGCAAGACCGGCGTGGCGATCACGCTGGTCGACTGGGACGAGGAGAAGCGCTGGAAGGACATCAGCGACGCGCTCGGCCTGGACAAGCCCGCGCCGGTGGAGACCTACTCCACCTCCGAGCACCTGTTCAGCGACCTGGGCATCCCCGCCGGGTCCACCGGCAGGCTGCCGATCGGGATGCGCACCAGGGCCGGGCTGGACGCCGAGCCGGAGGAGGACTTCGGCGGCAAGCGCCGCGGGTCCGGTGCCGGGGCCGGGGCGGGTGCCGGTCGGACCCGCAGGGTCCGCGCGACCGGCGCGAGCAGGGCGAAGTCCGAGGCCGCCGCCCGCCCGGCCGGTGACGAGCCGGGTGGCGACGACGACAGCAGGCCCCGCAGGCGCCGTCGCCGTCGTGGCGGCAAGGACATCGGCGAGGAGAACGGCGCCGCGGTCGAGTTCTCGGCGGCCGAGGTCTCGGCCGAGCCCGCCGCGGAGCCCGAGTCGAAGTCGGACAAGCCCGCCAGGGTCCGCCGCAGGCGTCGTCGCGGTGGCGCCGATTCGGCCGGTGAGGCCGGGGCCAACGCGGGCGACACACCGGGCGGGGCAGACTAGCGCCCGTGACGCTCGGCGAGACCAGGGACGGCGGGGACGGGGAGCACCAGGACCCGGACCCGCGATACGGGTCGACCGGCGGCCGGACGGCCGTGGTCGACGAGGACGTGCTGGCCGGGGACGCCCCGGCCACGCGCGTGCGGGGCCCGCGCAACGGGTTCAACACCAAGCGCGACTGGGCGCTGCTGCTGCTGATCGTCCTCGCCCTGGTCGGCTCCGGGGTGGGGGTGTGGCAGACCAGCGGCATCGCCGCCACCGAGTCCGACCCGGCGACGGGCAGGTACACGGTGCTCAACCCGCCCGAGGTGTTCCCGCCCTCGCTCGGCGAGGCGTGGCGGGTCAACAGCCCGGCCACCTGGCAGCCGGTGGTCTCGACCGTGCAGCCCGACCAGGGCAACGGCGCGCCCGGGTCCACCGTCGTCAGCGGTGACGGTGGCGTGGTCGCGGGCCGTGACCCGGAGACGGGCGAGGTCCGGTGGACCTACCGGCGCGATCTCGACCTGTGCGGCATCACCGCCGCCTGGAGCAAGATCGTCTCGGTGTTCCGGACCTCCGGCAACGACCTGCCGCCGTCCGACCCGAGGTCGGCGGGTGGCTGCAGCGCGGTCACCTCGCTCGACCCGACCACCGGGGTGCGCGACAACCAGGACAACGGCGAGACCAACGTCGGCCAGCGCGACTGGGACGCCGAACTGGGCTCCCGCTTCCTGTTCGACGGCCAGGACTACGTGACCGCGACCGGGTCGCGGCTGCTGGTGTCGATCCGCTCCGACCTGGTCAAGACCGGCGAGTACGGCCAGGTCCCGGCGCAGGTCAACCCGAACAAGCAGCCGAGGACCGGCTGCGAGTACCACTCGGTGCTGGCCGCCTCGGCCAAGGTCGCGGTGGTCGAGAGCTGCCCGGACGAGAACACCGACCGGCTGACCGTGCTGCGCGCCTCCCCGGCCGAGTGGGAGAAGCCGGAAGAGGTCACCAGCCAGCTCCTCGACGGCCGCGGTGCCCAGGTCGTCGCGATGAACAACGACCTGACCGCCGTCGCGCTGGCCGACCCGGGCCGCATCGTCGTGTTCAACCAGCAGGGCGAGCGCACCGGCACCTTCGACGTCGACCTCGGCCCCAACGACCTGGCCACCGACGCCCCCGGCCGCAGCCCGCTGGTCACGAACGCCACCGGCGCCTTCTACTGGTACACGGGCTCGCGCACGGTCGTGTTGTCGGCGACCGAGCTGCGGCCCCTGTGGACGGTCCCGGACACCCTCGGCCCCGGTGTGGTGTTCGCCGGGCGGGTCCTGGTCCCGGTCCCCGACGGCCTCGCCGTCCTGAGCCAGGCCGATGGCGCCCGCATCGGCACCATCCCGGTCAACCGCGAGGGCTACACCGGCCCGGTCACCATGAACACGATCGGCCCGATGGTCCTGGAGCAGCGCGGCCCCACCCTGGTCGCCTTGCACTAGTCGGTTGGCGCTCGCCTGACCGCTGGTCGCCGTGCGGCCGGAGCGGGCACACTGGCCCGCATGCACTCGCAGCTGACCAGCCACTCGGCTGAGCCGGTCGAGTTGGCCGCGCGGTTCGGTCCGGTGGGGGCCTTGCGCCTGGACACGGGCGGGCCGTACGCGCTGCTCGTGCCGGGCTACACGGGGTCGAAGGAGGACTTCGCGCCCCTGCTGGACGAGATCGCGGGGGCCGGTTTCAGCCCGGTGGCGATAGACCTGCCCGGCCAGCAGGACTCGGCTGGGCCTGACGACGAGGCTCTGTACCTGCCTGAGTCTCTTGGCGGCGTGGTCACCGACCTGATCGACGGGCTAGATCGCCCGGTGCTGCTGCTCGGCCACTCTTACGGCGGCCTCGTCGTGCGTCGGGCGGTGCTTGCCGGGGCCAAGATCGCTGGGTTGACGCTGCTCAGCACCGGTCCGTCAGAGCTACCGCAGGGGCCGCGCCGTCACGTGCTCGACCTGGGGGAGTCGCTGCTGCGCGAGCACGGCGTCCCAGCGGTGCACCGCGGCCTCGAGGTGATGAACGCCGCCAACCCGCGCTGGCTCGCGCAGACCCAGGCGGTCCGCGACTTCCTGCGGCTGCGGTTCCTGCGCAACCGCCCGGAGGCCCTGCTCGGCATGGGCAACGGCCTGCGCACCGAACCGGACCTGGTCCAGGAGCTGGCCCGCGCCCTCCGCGCCACCTCGACCCCGTGCCTGGTCGCCTGCGGCGCGCAGGACGACGCCTGGCCCGCGGCCACCCAGCGGGACATGGCCGACCACCTCCAGGCCGACTACGCCACCGTCGAGGGCGCCGCGCACTCACCGGCCATCGAGAACCCGCACGCCCTGTTGGCCGCGCTCCTGCCCACCTGGAAGTCCTGGCTCGGCTAGGCGTCCAGCACGTCCAGCTCGGTGAGCAGCGTGAACGGCGGGGTCGAGGTCCCCATGATCCGGTACCGGTCCCAGGGGTCCGGGTCCGACAGCTCGCCGACCGCCTCGCCCTGGGGCGTGCGCAGCGTGGCCGCGGTCTTGCGCCCGGCGACGGCCGAGGACAGCTCGGCGTCCGCCGCGACCCGCCCGTACCAGCGGTAGTAGCCGTCGATCGGCTGGAAGTGCCCGCGCAGGTCCACCGCGACGGCGAACTCGCGCTCGCCGACCAGCAGCGTGGCCTCGCCCTGGTAGCCGTCCTCGTCCATGGGTCGCTCCTCAGCCCGCGGCGGTGTCGCCTGTGGACAGTGTGATGAGTTTGTTGATTTCCAAGGGCTTGTGCGGGTCGATGGTGACCCCGTAGCCGCGCATGGTGCCGTCGATGGCGGCCCAGATGGTCATGGTGAGGTACTCGACGACCGCGTCGCGGCTCATCGTGCGGCGTTCGAGCCACCACTCGCCGACGTTCTGCACCATGCCGACGATGCCGTGGCCCCAGATCTCGGCGCCGCCGGAGTCGATCTGGTAGGCCCGCATGTAGTCCCCGAGCAGGGCGGCCAGCGCGTTCGCGATGACCTCCTTGTCCTCGGCGACGATGTCGTTGTCGATCCTGCGGTCGGCGAAGGTGCTGCGGACCAGCAACCGGTACAGGTTCGGGTACTCCTCGATGATGGAGAAGAACGCGTCGAGGCTGCGCCGGATCCTGGGCAGCGGGGCCTCCTCGCGGCTCATCGCCGGGATCAGCCGCTCGAACAGGATCTCGGTGCCGCGGTGGCCGAGCGCGACGAACAGGTCGGCCTTGTCGGTGAAGTGCCGGTAGAGCACCGGCTTGGTGACCCCCGCAGCCGCGGCGACGTGCTCCATGCCCAGGTCGGGGCCGTGTTCGGCGAGCGCGCGCAGCGCGGCCTCGACGAACTCCTCACGCCGGGCGGCGCGGTGCGACTTCCACCGGTCCCGCCGCGCGTCCCCGGTGCCCGCCCCGGTGTCGCCGGGGCTGTGGCGCTTGACACGGTCAGCCATGCGACTCATGCTACCAGAAGTAACTGTTACCCGAAGTTACGCGTGCCGGAACCGCCGCGTAAGAGGAGTGACTCACCGATGAGCCGCGCGACGCAGGTTGCCAAGTTAGCCGATCGGGAGAAGACCGCGGGCCGTTTGCTGAAGTCCTCCGCGGACAAGTTCTACGACCCCGACATCGATATCGACTGGGACGCCGAGATCCCGGCTGACCTGCACTTCCACCCCGAGCACCGGATCTCGCTCTACGGCACCGAGCTGTGGGAGCGGTTGACCCCGCAGCAGCGCGTCGAGCTCGGCAAGCACGAGATCGCCAGCATCGCCAGCACCGGGATCTTCTTCGAGGTGCTGCTGATGCAGATGCTGCTCAAGCAGGTCTACAAGCACGACCCGACCACCGACCACGTGCACTACATGCTCGCCGAGATCGCCGACGAGTGCCGACACTCGACCATGTTCGGCAAGGCCTGCAAGCGCTTCGGCGTCCCCGCCTACGGCCCGCGCGGCTGGGTCAAGCAGCTGGCGAAGGTGCTGCCGGTGATCGGTCGCGGCCCGTCGGCGTACGCCGCGATCCTGGTGGCCGAAGAGGTGCTGGACCGGATGCAGCGGGAGAACATGGCCGACTCCACGCTCCAGCCGCTGATCCGGATGGTCAACCGCATCCACGTCCTCGAAGAGGCGCGGCACGTCACCTTCGCGCGCCAGGAAGTCGTGCAGGGCATGGCCAAGGCGGGGTGGCTCGCGCGCCAGTACCACCGGCTGCTGACCGCGTTCGTCTCCTACTTCGTCGCGCTGAGCCTGGTGAACCCCGAGGTGTACCGGGCGGTCGGGCTTGACCCCAAGCAGGCGTGGAAAGCGGCGAAGAACAACCCGCACTTCCAGGAGACCATCCGCTACTGGGGCGAGCGGATCATGAAATTCCTGGACGAGGCCGATCTGGTCGGCGGTCCCGGGATGGCCCTGTGGCGCCGCTCGATGCTGCTGCCCGCATGAGCGCCACCAGGACTGCGTCCGCTGTGTCCACTGTGTCTACTTCGGACGGAGTGGAACTCAACGTTGTCGTGAGCGGCGAAGGTCCGGTCACGGTCGTGCTCATCCACGGCTGGACGATGGACCACGCCTCGTGGGACCTGGTCGTCGACGGCCTGACCGGTGTCCGGGTCGTCCGGTTCGACCTGCGCGGCCACGGCGCCTCCGGCTCCGCTCCACAGGGGACGGCCACCATCGCCCGGGTCGCCGACGACCTGGCGGAGGTCATCGCCGCGACCGCCCCCACCGGTCCGCTCGTCCTCGGCGGCCACTCGCTGGGCGGCATGACGCTGATGGCCCTCGCCGAACGGCACCCCGACCTGGTGACCTCCCGGGTCGCAGGCGTCGCCTTCGTCGCCACGACCTCCGGCGGGCTGTCCCGGCTGACCCTCGGCCTGCCGCGCTGGGTCGCCGCGCCGGTGCTGTTCGCCGAGAAGCTGGTCAACCTGCGCATCGCCCGCTTCCGCCGACCCCGGCTGATGGGCCGCCGCACCGGCTACGCCCGCCCCGGCGTCCGCTGGCTGGTGTTCGGCAAGCGCCCGGTCCCCGAGCACATCGCCGCCACCGCCGCGCAGGTCGGGCGCTGCAACCCGGCCAACATGGTCGAGTTCCGCAACGCCCTCAACGAGCACGAACGCCTCCACGCGCTGCCGGTCTACCGGGGCGTGCCCGCGGTGGTCATGGCGGGCGGCCGCGACCGGCTGTGCACGGTCGCCGACGCGCGCGTCATCGCGGGCGCCCTCCCCGACGCCCACCTGCTGATCTACCCGGGAGCCGGGCACATGCTCAACTACGAGCGGTCCAGCGAGGTCGTCGCCCAGCTGACGGAGTTGGTGGCGGGCGTTCGGCAACTAGCCGCTGCAGGATGACCTAAGTCGCAGGATGACCTCAGTTCGGCCAGCCGCGCACATCGCCTACGACGGCCGTCACGTTGTCCCTAGGCCCTACCTGGCAGGCAGCGCGCACGAGCTCGTTGACGCACACCTCCGCCGATTCCCCTCTCAGCGACTGCAACAGCGGCCACAGGTCGTCGCCCAAGGTGTTAGTGAGGCCGTCAGTGCACAGCAGGTACCGGTCGCCCTTAGTCGCGGGCAGCTCCCACAGGTCCGGTCGGATGTCTTGCTCTAACCCGACCGCGCGGACCAACGCGGAGCGCTGCGGGTGCCGTGCGGCCTCTTCCTCGCTGAGGTGGCCGCCGTCGACGAGGTCGTTGGCCAGGGTGTGGCTCCTGGTGAGCACGCGAACTCCGGAACCGCCCTGCACGACCGTCACGCTGTCGCCTACGTGCGCGCCCCGGACAACCCAGCGGCCTGCCGCGCGCACGAGTACGGCCAGGTCAAGCGTGGTGCCCATGCCGGTTGTGGCGGGGTCCGCCTCGCCGTGGGCCAGGACCGCGGCGTTCGCGACCTCGACCATGCCCTCGGGGGAGTCGCCGTGCCGCTCGACCAGCGTCCTGATGGTCAGCGCCGAGGCCACCTCACCCGCGGGCGCCCCGCCGACGCCATCGGCCACCGCCAGCAGCCGCTGGGCCGCGTGCGCCGCGTCCTGGTTGGTCGGGCGCCCACCGAGCGCCGTCGTGCTCGCCGCCGTGAAGATCATGTCTCCACGGTGCCCTGTCCCCACCACCCACGGCAGCAGAGTGCTCAGCCCGTGGGATCGCCTAGTCGTGCGGGTGGAACGGGAACCCGCCGCCGATGCCGCGCCAGGCCAGGTTGGAGATGAGGTTGATGGCCTCTTCCTTGGGCAGCGCGCGGTTGTCGGCCAGCCACGAGCGGGCCGCGACCTGGCTGGCGCCGACCAGCCCGACCGCCAGCAGCCGCGCCCTGGACTCGTCCAGGCTGGCGTCGGCGGTGATGGTCGCGGCGATGGCGTCGACGCTGGCGCTGGTGGCGCGCTCGATGGCGTCCTGCACCAGCGGCTCGCCGCGCAGGTCCGACTCGAACACCAGCCGGAACGCCTGGCTCTCGCCGTCGACGAAGTCGAAGTAGGCGCCGACCGCGTTGCGCACCCTGGCCTTGTTGTCGCTGGTGGCGTCCATCGCCTCGGTGACCCGGCGGACCAGCTCGTCGACGTGCTTGTCCAGCAGCGCCATGTAGAGCTCGAGCTTGCCGGGGAAGTGCTGGTAGAGCACCGGCTTGCTCACGCCCGCGCGCTCGGCGATCTCGTCCATGCCCGCGGCGTGGTAGCCGTTCGCCGCGAACACGTCCTGGGCCGCGGCCAGCAACTGGGCGCGCCTGGCGGTGCGCGGCAGTCTGGCCCCTCGGCCGACCCCGTTCGACTGAACCGTCTCGGACATGCGTCTCCACCCTCGTTCACCGCTACGCCGGGGTCAGGATCACCAACCCCGCGGCTGGGTCGACCGTACTCGCCGGTATCCCCGTTCGGGGCAATTTCATGGACGTTCGTGCTCCACGACAAGTATCCAGTGTGACCCACGCCGCAGTGCGGCGAGCCCCGGGGATCGCGTGCACACTGGATCGGTGACCGCCCTACCCACCACCCGCCGCGCCCCGCAGTCGACCGTGCCGATGTCGGAGGCGGAGCTGCCCGCGCTCGACCAGGCGACCAAGGCCTGGCCGGGCAAGGTCGTGGAGTCGGCCGGGATCACGCTGCACGTCCGCCGCACCCCGGGTGTGGGCCCCGTCACCGCGCTCTACGTGCACGGCCTCGGCGGCTCCGCGACGAACTGGACCGACCTGGCCGCCTCGCTGGCAGGCTTCGCCCCTGGCATCGCGGTCGACCTGCCCGGCTTCGGCCGCAGCGAGCCCCCCGAGGGCTACACCTACGCGCTGACCGCGCACGCCGACGCGCTGGCCACCTGGCTGCGCGGCCTCGAACTCGGACCGGTCCACCTGCTGGGCAACTCGATGGGCGGGGCCATCAGTGCGCTGCTCGCGTCCCGCCACCCCGACCTGGTGCGCACGCTGACCCTCATCTCCCCGGCCGTGCCCGACCGGCGGCCGCTGGCCAGCCGGATGTCGGACCGGCGCATCCCGCTGGCGTTCCTCCCGGTCGTCGGCACCCGGGTGCGGCACGCGCTGGCGAACCTCACCCCGGGCGAGCGGGCCGCGCAGATGCTCACCCTCTGCTACGCCGAGCCGTGGACGGTCACCGAGGAACGCCTGGCCGAGGCCACCGAGGAGTACGCCGAGCGGGCGGGCATGGCCTGGGCCGGACCGGCGCTGGCGGCCAGCACAATCGGTCTCATCCGGGCCTGGTTCGCCTTCGGTGCCAGGTCGCTGTGGCGGGCGCTGCCCCGGATCAAGGCGCCGACGCTGGTCATCTGGGGCGACCGGGACAAGCTCATGTCGGTGCGCAAGGCGCCGCGGACCACCCGGCTCATCCCGCGGGCCAAGCTGCTCGTGCTGCCCCGCACCGGCCACGTCGCGCAGATGGAGCGACCGTCGACCGTCGCGCGCGCCGTGCTCGGTCTGTGGGAGACCGCCGAGGCGGGGGATTGGTGACACGCGCCGTTGCCCCGGTGGCACCAATCCACCGGGCGTCGGGTGATGTGGCACCCTGGGGCGCGTGAGCCGAATGACGCAGGGCGAGCCGGACACGGCCACCGGGTCGTCACGCTCCGCACCCGACCCCGACGACCGGTACCGGAGAGCGGGCAGGCGCACGTCGGCCGAGCCGCTCGCCGCGTCCTGGCGGCCGGAGCACCCGGACAAACCCCGCAAGCGCGGCTTCCTGGCGACCTACGGCTGGCGGGTGTACGCGGTGCCGGTGCTGGTCGCGGTGACCGCGCTGGTCGCCGTGCGCACCGCGGGCGACCGGGCCGACCCGGTCGCCTCGCCACCCGCCGGGCAGACCGCTGATCAGGCGAACCCGGTCACCGAGGGCGGCCCCGGTGTGCCCGACGTCACCGAACGACCACCCGGTCCGGTGGACCTGAACATCCCGACCGCGGAACTGCCCAACGGCGGCGCCTTCACCCAGGCGGGCAAGGTCACCTTCCACGTCGTGCCCGGCAGCGGACCCCGGATCGGCACCGGCCCGAAGTTCTTCACCTACACCGTCGAGGTCGAGGACGGCATCGAGCCCGCGTCCTACGGCGGCGACGACGCCTTCGCCAGCCTGGTCGACTCCACCCTGGCCGACCCGCGCGGCTGGACCGGCCTCGGCGAGATCTCGGTGCAGCGGGTGGCCGCCGACTTCCCCAACCCGAGCTTCCGGATCAGCCTGACCACCCCGGACACCGCGCACCGAGCCGAGATGTGCGGGTTCACGATCAAGTACGAGTCGTCCTGCTACCGGTCCAGCCAGAAGCGGGTGATGATCAACCTGGCCCGCTGGTCGCGCGGCGCGGTGGTCTTCGGCGGCGACATGCTCACCTACCGGCAGTACGCGCTCAACCACGAGGTCGGGCACGCCTTCCGCAACAACCACGTCGGCTGCCCGCAGGCCGGGGCGCTGGCGCCGGTGATGATGCAGCAGAGCTTCGGCGTGGCCAACGACTACGTCGCCCAGCTCAACAAGGCCGTCGGCAACCCGGACCCGGTCAAGGCGGACGGGCTGGTGTGCAAGCCCAACGCTTGGCCCAACCCCCAGGCCCGTCCCACGCAGTGACCTGCGATGACGCCGGGCGGGGGGCGACACCCGACCTGCCAAGCCGGGAACGATGCCGGGCGGGGACGAGGGGGCGGGTGGCGGGAGGGAGTGATACGAGTCCCGGATGTTGGGAGCTGGGAAGAGCGTGGTGGGATCCTGGCGTTGACCGGGGAAGAATCCGGCATACATCCGTGCTGTAGGAGGACCCGATGTCAGGCAGTCTCCCGCCGCTCGTCGAGCCCGCGACCGAGCTGACCAGGGACGAGGTGGCCCGCTACAGCCGCCACCTCATCATCCCGGACGTCGGCGTGGACGGGCAGAAGCGGCTCAAGAACGCGAAGGTGCTCGTGGTGGGCGCCGGTGGGCTCGGCAGCCCCGCCCTGCTCTACCTCGCGGCGGCGGGGGTCGGCACCCTCGGTGTGATCGACTTCGACATCGTCGACGAGTCGAACCTGCAGCGGCAGGTGATCCACGGCCAGTCCGACATCGGAAAGCCCAAGGCCATCTCGGCCAAGGAGTCGGTGGCCGAGATCAACCCGCTGATCACGGTGAACGTGCACCAGGAGCAGTTGACCACCGACAACGCGCTCGACGTGTTCGCCCCGTACGACCTGATCCTCGACGGCACGGACAACTTCGCCACCCGGTACCTGGTCAACGACGCCGCGGTGCTGCTGGGCAAGCCGTACGTGTGGGGCTCGATCTTCCGGTTCGAGGGCCAGGTCAGCGTGTTCTGGGAGGACGCGCCGAACGGGCAGGGCCTCAACTACCGCGACCTCTACCCCGAGCCGCCGCCCGCGGGCATGGTGCCCTCCTGCGCCGAGGGCGGTGTGCTGGGCATCCTGTGCGCCTCCATCGGCTCGGTCATGGTCACCGAGGCGATCAAGCTGATCACCGGCATCGGCGAGACGCTGCTGGGTCGGCTGATGGTCTACGACGCGCTGGAGATGTCGTACCGCACCATCAAGATCCGCAAGGACCCGGAGACCAAGCCGATCGAGGGCCTCATCGACTACGAGGCGTTCTGCGGCGTGGTCAGCGACGACGCCCAGGCGGCCGCCGCGGGCTCGACGATCACCCCGCGCGAGCTCAAGGCCAAGTTCGACCGGGGCGACACCTTCGCCCTGATCGACGTCCGCGAGCCGCACGAGTACGAGATCGTCCGCATCGAGGGCTCGGTGCTGGTGCCCAAGGACCAGATCATCTCCGGCGAGGCGCTGGCCGGGCTGCCGCACGACCGCCAGATCGTGCTGCACTGCAAGTCCGGGGCCCGCTCCGCCGAGGCGCTCGCCGCGCTGCACCGGGCCGGGTTCAAGGACGCGGTGCACGTGGGCAGCGGCGTGCTCGGCTGGGCGCGCGACGTCGACACCAGCCTGCCGACCTACTGATCGACGCGAACGGCCCCCCGCTCCTGGTGAGCGGGGGGCCGTTCCCGTATTCCCAGTTCCCGCTGTCCCGCCTGGAGATCAACCATCCCGGGCACGTGTCGCGCGCCCGTGTGCGCGGGGTGGGCAGGTAGCGTCCCCGCCCGTGAGAACACCGCCCCCGCCGCACGTCCGGGCAGCCTTCGGCGCCAAGAACGCCGAGCCGGTGCTGATCGAGCACGGCCCGGTGTGGCGTTGCGGCGACATCGCGCTGCGGCAGGCGGTGAACCCGGCCGAGGCGTCGTGGGTGGCGCAGACCCTCGGCGAGCTGGAGGTGCCGGAGCTGCGGGTGGGTCGGCCGGTGCGGTCATCGGACGGCAGGTACGTGGTCGGCGGCTGGGTCGGGTTCCGGTTCGTGCCCGGTCGGGCCGAGCCGCGCTACGACGAGGTGATCTCGGCGTCGCTTCGGCTGCACAAGGTCACCGCCGAGCTGCGCAGGCCGCGGTTCCTGGGGCTGCGCGCGGACGTGTTCGCCACGGCCGACCGGCTGGCCTGGGGCGAGGAGAAGAAGGTCACCCTCGACCCGCACCTGGGTGGGCGGCTGTTCGAGATCTACGGCGAGTCGCGCAAGGACGTCACCCTCACCCCGCAGGTCGTGCACGGCGACCTGTTCGGCAACGTCCTGTTCGACGGGGACGCCGACCCGGGGATCATCGACTTCACCGCCTTCTTCCGCCCTCCGGAGTGGGCAGCGGCCGTGGTGGTGGTGGACGCCATGGCGTGGGGCGGCGCCGATGAGGCAATCGCGAAGCGGTGGGGCCACCTGCCCGAATGGCCACAAGCGCTGCTGAGGGCGCTGTTGTTCCGCCTTGCCGTGCACGCGTTGCACCCGAAGTCCACCCCGAGGTCGATGCGCGGTCTGGAGCGCGCGGCGCAGGCGATCGGACCGTTGATCTGACCCCTACTAGGGGCGGTCCCGGGCAGGTTCTTGCCAACAAAGCCTGGACGGGGCACCGCGCGATGCGCTCTCCTTGAGTGTCGGTGCAGACACAGGGGGAGCTCGTGACGAGACTTGCCGCGCCTGGCCGGGGGGACACGCACTGCCCGTACTGCGCCCTGCAGTGCGGCATGCGGCTCACCGGCACCGCCGTCGAACCCCGCGATTTCCCCACGAACCTGGGCGGTTTGTGCCAAAAGGGGTGGACCGCGGCCGAGGTGTTGCGCACTCCGTCCCGCCTGACCACGCCACTCGTGCGTGTGGACGGCGAACTCCGGGCTGCCTCGTGGGACACGGCCCTGGACCTGGTCGCCGCGAAGTTGGCGCGTTTGCGTGATGCGCACGGCGCGGACTCGGTGGCGGTGTTCGGCGGTGGCGGTCTCACGAACGAGAAGGCTTACCTGCTCGGGAAGTTCGCCAGGGTCGCGTTGGGAACCGCGCAGATCGACTACAACGGCCGGTTCTGCATGTCCTCGGCGGCCGCGGCGGGGATGCGCGCGTTCGGCCTCGACCGCGGGATGCCGTTCCCCATCGACGACGTCGCCCGGTCCGAGGCGGTGCTGCTGGTCGGTGCGAACCCGGCGGAGACCATGCCGCCGTTCGTGCAGCACCTGACCGGCGCGCTGATCGTCGTCGACCCGCGCCGGACCGCGACGGCCGAGCGCGCGGACCTGCACCTGCGGCCCCGCCCGGGCACGGATCTGGCGCTGGCACTGGGAATCCTGCACGCCGTGGTCGCTGAGGGGCACTACCGGGGCGACTACGCGGCCGAGCGGACGACGGGGTTCGAGGCCGCGTGGCGGTTGGCGGCGGCGTGGTGGCCGGAACGGGTGGAGCGGGTGACGGGTGTCGCCGCTGGTGACCAACGGCGTGCTGCCGCTCTGTTGGCCGGGGCCCGCACGGCGCACATCCTGACTGGCCGAGGCACTGAGCAGCACTCCAGCGGCACGGACATGGTGGGGGCGTGGATCAACCTCGCGCTGGCCCTCGGGCTGCCCGGGACACCGGGGTCCGGATACGGGTGCCTCACCGGGCAGGGGAACGGCCAGGGTGGGCGTGAGCACGGGCAGAAGGCGGACCAGCTGCCGGGGTACCGGAAGATCACCGATCCTGGCGCTCGCTCGTACGTCGCCTCGGTGTGGGGTGTACCAGCGGAAAGCCTTCCGGGGGCGGGGAGATCGGCCTACGAGCTGCTGGATTCCCTTGGGCGGGAGGGCGGTCCGCGGGCGCTGATGGTGTTCGGGAGCAACATCCTGGTGTCCGCGCCGAATGCCGGGCACATCGCTCAACGTCTCTCCACAGTGGACTTTCTGGTGGTCGCTGATTTCGTGTTGTCCGAGACGGCTGCGTTGGCGGACGTGGTGTTCCCAGTGACGCAATGGGCGGAAGAGGGCGGCACGATGACCAACCTCGAAGGCCGCGTCCTGCTCCGCACGCCCGCGGTCTCGGCGCCCGACGGTGTGCGCAGCGACCTGGAGTTGTTGCGCGCCTTGGCCATTCGCCTCGGTCAGCCCGAACACCGCTTCCCGGCCGACCCTGAGACCGTGTTCGAGGAACTCCGCTCAGCCTCCCGCGGCGGCCCGGCTGACTACTCCGGCATCACCTACTCCCGCCTCCGCGCGGGCGACCAACTCCACTGGCCCGTCCCCACCACCGACCACCCCGGCACCCCGCGGATGTTCCTCACCCACTTCGCCCACCCCGACGGCCGAGCCCACTTCACCCCCGTCGACTACACCGGCCCCACCGAACCCCTGGACGACGAATACCCCTTGCTGGCCACCACCGGCCGCGTCCTCCACCACTACCAATCCGGCGCCCAGACCCGCCTCGTCCCGGAACTGAACGCCGCCTCCCCGGAAGCCTTCGTCCAGGTCCACCCCGACACGGCGAGCAGAGCAGGCCTCACCGACCGCGCCCTGGCCCGCGTGACCTCCCGCCGCGGCTCCACCGAAGCCGTAGTCCACTACGACCCGACAATGCGCCTGGACACGGTCTTCCTGCCTTTCCATTTCCCCGGCGCCCAACGAGCGAACCTGCTGACCAACCCGGCCCTGGACCCGCACAGCCGCATGCCGGAGTTCAAGGTCTGCGCCGTCCGCTTGGAGTCCCTGTGAACCCGCGCCGGGTGGTTGTCGTGGGTTATGGCATGGCGGGGGCGCGGTTCGCGGAGGAGGTGCGGCGGCGGGATCCGGTGGGGGAGCGGGTCGCGTTGACTGTGGTCGGGGCTGAGTCGCATCCGGCCTATAACCGGGTGTTGTTGTCGGCGGTGTTGGCGGGGACGATGCCTGCGGGGGTTGTGGGGTTGCACGCGCCGGACTGGGCGGAGACGGCGAGGGTTGATCTTCGGCTGGGGACGCGGGTCGTGGATCTGGCGGGGCGCGAGGTCGTGCTGTCCGATGGGTCCACTGTGGAGTACGACGCGGTGGTGCTGGCCACGGGGAGTCGGGCGTGGGTGCCGCCGGTCGAGGGGTTGCGCGGGGAGTCCGGGGCGCTGGCGGCGGATGTGGCGACGTTCCGGGAGTTGGACGACTGCGCGGCGATCCTGAGTCGGGTGCGACCGGGGGCGCCGGTCGCGGTACTCGGCGGCGGGTTGCTCGGGTTGGAAGCGGCGCGCGGGTTGTTGGGGCGCGGGTGCCTGGTCACGGTGGTGCACCCGGTCGGGCACCTGATGGAGCGCCAGGTGGACCCGGCGGGCGGTGCCGTGCTGGCGAAGGTCCTCACCGACATGGGCGTCGACGTGCGCCTGGGGCGGTCGGCGGCCCAGCACCTCACCGGCGACGGGCTCAAGCTCGACGACGGCAGCCACGTCCCGGCGGAGCTGGTGGTCGTGGCCGCCGGGGTGCGCGCGGAGACCGGCCTGGCGGAGGCACTGGGGCTGGCGGTGGACGGCGGGATCGTGGTCGACGACACCCTGCGCACCAGCGACCCGCGGATCCACGCCCTCGGCGACTGCGCCGCGCACCCGGGGACCGTGCCGGGCATGGTCCAGTCCGGCTGGGACCAGGCCGTCGTGCTCGCCGACCTCGTGACCGGCGCCGACCCGGCCGCCCGCTACCGCGGCACCCCGTCCGTCGCCCGGCTCAAGGCCCGCGGCATCGACCTGGCCGCCCTGGGCGAGGTGCACGCGTCGCCGCCCGACGCCGAGGTGATCACCCTCGACGACCCGACCCGCGGCCGCTACGCCAAGCTCGCACTCCGCGACAACCGGGTCGTCGGCGCCATCATCATCGGCTTCCCCGACGCGGCCGCCACCATCACCGAGTTCTTCGACACCGGCACCCCAGCCCCCTCCGACCGCCTCGCCCTACTCCTCGGCCGCGCGAACCCCAGCGGCACACCCCGCTCCCCCGCCGACCTACCCGACGACGCCCTCGTATGCCGCTGCAACACCGTCACCAAAGCCGGCCTCGTCACCGCATGGTGCTCCGGCGCGACCAGTGTCCCCGCCCTGGTCGCCGCGACACGAGCCACCACCGGATGCGGCACCTGCGCCGACAAGACCACCGCCATCGCCACCTGGCTCACCGACTTGAACGCGGAGGGCTCGTGAACTGGCTCACCGACTTGAACGCCGCTGTCGCCGAGTTGTCTGTGGAGGGATCGTGAATCGGTGGATCGACCGGTGGGAGCCTGAGGACGAGGGGTTCTGGGCCGGCACTGGCAAGCGGGTCGCGCGGCGGAATCTGGTGTTCTCGATCTTCGCGGAGCACCTGGGGTTCTCCATCTGGGTGCTGTGGTCGGTGGTCGTGCTCAACCTGTCCAACGCGGGGTTCGGCGGCGGCACCCCGTTCACCCCGAGCGAGCTGTTCTGGCTCACCGCCGCGCCGAACCTGGTCGGGGCCGCGCTGCGGATTCCTTATACCTTCGCGGTTCCCCGTTTCGGCGGTCGCTTGTGGACGGCCATCAGCGCGGCACTGCTGCTGGTCCCGACCACCGCTCTGGCCGCCTTGGTGCACTTCGACGTGGTGCGGGAGCAGTCGCACGACGCGCAGTTCGTGCTGTTGCTGGTCGCGGCGTCGCTCGCGGGTGTCGGCGGCGGCAACTTCTCGTCGTCGATGGCCAACATCTCGTTCTTCTACCCGGAGAAGCGCAAGGGCCTCGCCCTCGGCCTCAACGCGGCGGGCGGCAACCTCGGTGTCGCCGTGGTCCAACTCCTGACCCCGCTGGTCATCATCGTCGGCGTCCCCTACGCCGTCGCCCGCAACCCGGTCCACCCCGTCCACCTGGCCTACGCGGGCCTGATGTGGCTCCCCCTGATCATCGCCGCCGTCGTCTGCGCCTGGCTCTTCATGGACAGCCTCACCATGGCCCGCTCCGACGCCGCGTCCTACGCCGCGTGCCTGAGCCGCTCGCAGACCTGGATCATGTCGGTGCTCTACATCGGCACCTTCGGCTCGTTCATCGGCTTCTCGTTCGCCCTGCCGCTGGTGATCAAGCTGACCTTCCCCGAGTTCCTCGCCGAACACCCGTTCATCGGCACCTACCTGGCAGGCCTGGGTTTCCTGGGCGCCCTGATCGGCTCGGTCACGCGCCCTCTCGGCGGTTGGCTGTCCGATCGCCTGGGGGGTGCTCGGGTGACGCTGTGGGTTTTCATCGGGATGGCGGTGTTCACCCTGATCGCCGTGCTGGGAGTCGCTCGCCGCGACTTCAGCCTCTTCTTCACGTCGTACATGGCGATCTTCGCGTTGTCCGGCGCTGGCAACGGTTCGACTTACCGGATGATCCCGGTCATCTTCGGCGCGCTGGGTCGGCGGGAGTCGGATGACGCGGCGACTGCGTTGCGGTACAAGCGGATGGCTGCTGCGGTGATCGGGATCGCGGGGGCTATCGGGGCCTTCGGTGGGTTCCTGATCCAACAGGTGTTCCGGCTCGCCAGCGCGCCGGTGGGGGCGGCGGTGGCCGCTGCTCGGACCGTGGAGGAGAAGGCCGCTGCGGCCGCTGCGCACGCTACTTGGTCCACGGCGGCGTTGTGGGTGTTTGTGGTGGGGTATGTGGTGTTGGCTGGGGTTACGTGGGTCTTTTATCTGCGGCGGAGTTCGGGGGATTCTCGGGTGCCTAGTTTGGCTTATGCGCAGGTGTGAGGTGGGCTGTGCGGCTCTCGTGCTCGCCTGCGGCGTCGACGATCAATGCCTCGCCTGCGGCATTGGCCGGGGCGCGAGTTTCGAGCTGTGCTCGATGGGGCGAACTTGTTTTGTGCGGGGCCCCTACGGCACCCGGGCAGAACCGCAAAGCAGGGGCCGAAAAGCAGGCCCTGCCGCGAACGACGCTACGGGTGCCGTTCCCCCACACAAAACAAGTTCGCCCCATCGAGCCGGCTTGGCACCAGCGGATCCGAGGAGCGCTTGTCGGCCAACGTCGTTTGGGGGGCGTGGTGGGGCCAACGTCTGTGAGGGCCGGGTGGTTGGCCAACGTTGTTTGGGGGTGAATGGTTGGCCAACGTCTGTGAGGGGCGCGTGTGGGCCAACGATCGTGAGGCCGGGTAGGAGCCAACCTTCTTGGCCTGTTGGTCGATGTTGTGGGGTCGTCAGCTACTCGGGGGTGTCGGTGAGGCGGGCGAAGAGGGGGTCGATGATCTTGCGGACCGTGGGGCAGGGGGCGGTTTCGAAGCTGCCGAGCACGGTCAGGTGTGAGCCGTGTTCGTGGGGGGCCAGGTAGGGGTCCAGGGCGATCGCCAGGCCGCAGGCGGTGGGGTCTGGGCCTATTACCTGGTAGGCGGTGTTGCCGAAGTGGTCTTCGGTGCGGACGTAGCTGGGGGTGCCTGGGGGTTCGGCTCGGAAGAGGATGGAGACGTTGGTGGTGCCTCGGGCGTAGGGGAGGCGGTAGCGGCACAGCTCCGGGGTGCCGAGCAGGGGTTCGGCCTTCACGCCGGTCGCCTTGGTGATCAGGGGGACGTAGCTGGGGCAGTCGAGGACGGCGGGGGCGAGTTTGGGGGAGCCGACCATGGTGTTCGGTTGGCGGGTGGGGGGTGGGGTCGGGAACGAGGTGGTGGCCTCGTTGCGCACGGGGGCCAGCTGGGGCTGGGGGCTTGCGGTCGAGGTGGCTGCGCAGCCGGTGAGGGTCAGGGCGGTCAGGAGAGCGGCGGTGGATCGGGCGAGCACGCGGAAACGGTAGGTGCTGCCCGGCGCTGCCGCCGGGCGCGCGCGGGGGATTCCACCGATCGTGGATCTTCGGGGTCCGGTGTGGACATGAGGCCGGCACGCGTAACGCGCGGGGCCGGTCCGTCGAACCTGCGGATATGAGGTCAATCGCCGGTTTGTTGTTGCTCGCCACCCTGATCACTGGCTGTTCCGGACCCGTCACGGGAACGGCGTCGGGAGTGGACACGCCAAGCACCACCACAACCCGCGAGACGACCACCACCAAGCCGACGACCACCGCGAAGTCGACCACCAAGCGCCCCACCACCACGACCGCCAAGCCCAAGTCGGACGTCCCCGTGGTCGACGAGAGCGCCCCCACCACCTACTGCGACCGCCCGTTCAAGGGCGCGCTCGGCAAGAACATGCTCGCCGCCGTGGTCGAGACGCCGCGCGGCAGGCTCAACTGCGAGCAGGCCGCCGCGATCCTGTTCGACTACTACGCCGCGCGCCCCGAGCCCAAGACCGGCCAGGTGGACTTCGAGATCGGGCCCATGCGCTGCAACCAGGTCGCCGAGCCCGCCCTCCCGCAGGTCGTGTGCGCAGACGAGGACAACCTCATCTACTCGATGTGGGCGCAGACCTGAGGAATAATTGAGCGCGCAACTAGGTTGACGGGGGTGTGGTCGCCGCCCGGGTGGCCCGAGAGGAGGCAGTCATGCCTGCTGTCACCGCCGACACCCTGACCCTGCCCCGCCTGCCCGTCCTGCCCGGGTCGGACACGATCTGGCGCGGGGTGCGCACGACGGTGCGGGCCGAGTCCTTCCTGGAGGGCGAGGGTTTCCGGGTTCGCAGGCCGTTCCCGGGCGTCGACCTTGCGATGGCCGACCCGTTCCTGCTGCTCGACCACATGGGAGCCGTCGAGTACGGCCCCGGCGAGGCCAAGGGCGCGCCGTGGCACCCGCACCGCGGCTTCGAGACGGTCACCTACATGATCGACGGCGCGATGGCGCACACCGACTCCATCGGCGGCGGCGGGCTCATCACCGACGGTTCCACCCAGTGGATGACCGCCGGGAGCGGGATCCTGCACAACGAGGTCCCGCCGCCGGAACTGGTCGCCACGGGCGGGTTGTTCCACGGCGTGCAGTTGTGGGTGAACCTCCCGAAGGCGCTGAAAATGGTGCCACCGCGTTATCAGGACATTGCTGCGGGTGACGCGAAGTTGCTCGCCAGCGAAGACGGTGGCGCTCTTGTGCGCGTTATTGCCGGCGACCTCGCTGGATATAAGGGGCCGGGGTCGACATACACGCCGATCACTTACCTGCACGCGACCGTGGCTGCCGGAGCACGGTTGGCCTTGCCTTGGCCGGAGGACTTCAACGCACTCGCTTATGTGCTGTCCGGTCGCGGCACCGTTGGCCGGGAAGGCAGGCCGCTGCAGGAAGGTGAGCTCGCCGTGTTCGGCAATACCGGGCAGGCGCTCACGTTGCGCGCCGCGGACACCCAGCCCGGCAACTCCCCGACGTGGGAGGTGCTCGTGCTCGGTGGCCTGCCGATCAACGAACCGGTCGCCCGATACGGTCCGTTCGTGATGAACACCCGCCAGGAGATCCTGCAGGCGTTCGACGACTACCAGGCCGGGCGGCTGGGCCAGATCCCCGTCGCCCACCGCAGTTCCGCCGACATCACCGAGGAGGACGCGTGACCGACCTCGCCACGCTCTACGAACTCGGGCGCCGCTACCGCGAGGGCGGCGACCCGGCCACCGCGGCCCGCTACCTGGCGCAAGCCGCCGAACTGGACCCGACCTCGCGCGCGGTGCTGACCGAGTTGGCGCTCGCGCACTTCCAGTCCGCCGCGCTGGGCAAGGCCGAGGCGACCGCCCGCTCGCTGGTCGAACTCGACCCGTCGGACGCGTTCGCGCTGACCCTGCTCGGCCGCGCGCTGGCCAGGCAGAGCAAGCACGCCGAGGCCGTGCCGCACCTGCGGCTCGCGGCGGCGATGACCGGCTCGGCCGAGGCCGGTTCCGCGCTCGCTGAATGTGAGTCACGCCTCACCTAGCGTGTGCCGAAATGCCCGCTGATTGGGTGGAAAACCTTCCACCCAATCAGGCAACCGAGTGCGTGCCGAAGCGTCCTGGAATGCATGGACGTTGGTCTCATCGCGGTTGTCGTGGGGGCGTTGCTGCTCGTCAGCGGTCTCATCGCCTTCACCAAGCGCCGCATCAAGCAGTGATTGTGTTCGGCCAATCGCATTCCGTGACATTCACACCGGCGTAACACATCAGGTCCCTTGGGCCTCTTGCGGCAGCCCGCATTGGGCTGAAAGAGTGATGGCCACTCCGGCCGGCACGCCGCGCGAAAACCCCTGTGGGCACCTCGACGCCCTTCGTGGTGGCGGCCGTCTCTAGGAAGGTTCTCGCCATGACGCTCGCGAACGGGACACCGACGTCCCCGACCAGGATCGCCGCGGCCAGGGAGGTCGAGTCGATGCACAACGCGGAGCAGTGCAGCAAGGCGGCGCGCACGGTGGCCGACCACTCCTCCGATGCCTCCGACTGCCTGCGCCTGCTCGACATGCTCGGCCTCGACCCGGCCGACGGCAAGCGCCGCTAGAACAAGCCAGGTTCTTCCTCGGGGACCACGTCCGCCCACCGGTGGCGGCGCAGGTCGACCTTGTCGCCGTCGGCGAGCACCCCCTCCGCGCGCAGCCGCGCCAGCTGTTCCCCGGCCAGGTGCGGCGCTGGCGTGCCGTTGGCGCGCAGCACCCGGTGCCACGGCAGGTCGTGGCCGTCCTCGGCCAGGACCTTGCCCACCAGCCGCGGCGACGGCGCCTTGGTCAGGTCCGCGATGTCGCCGTAGGTGGCCACGCTCCCCTCGGGGATCGACTTGATCGCCTCGCGCACCCGCTCGTGCAGTTCCTCGTCCACGCTCATCCCCTGAGGAAGTCGGTCACCAGAGCGCCAACGCGTTCCGGCGCGTCCACATAGACCACGTGGCCGCAGTCGAGGTCAACGACTGTCGCCGGACCGGCCGAGTCGAGGAACTCGGGCCCGACGTACGGCGCGCGCAGTGCCCGCACGACCAGCGTGTCGCCGGTCGGCGCCGGTACCGGTCGGCACATCTCGCTCCACGCCGTGGCGACCGCGGGCGGGCAGTACCGGGGCCGCCAGCCGTCGCCGACACGCTGCCAGTGCGCCGCGACCTCCTCGGCCACCACCTCGTCCGACGCCGCGGGCCAGTCGCCACTCTGCGCAGCGACCGGATCGCTCACCGTCGCCGCCGCGTTCTCCGCGTACGCCAACGCGTCTTCCGGCCGGACGCTCACGGCCGGGTCGAGCAGGACCACCTTGCCCACGCGGTGCCGCGGCAGGTGCAACGCGATCAGACCGCCGAACGAGTGCGCCACGACCGGCGGCGCGTCCAGCCCGAACGCGTCGATCACCGCGAGGACGTCCTCGACGTGCTGCTCCAGCGTCCACGGCGGCAGCGCGGGGGAGTGGCCGTGCCCGCGCAGGTCAGGGGCGATCACCCGGTGGCCGGGCAGGTGCCGCTCGGCCAGCCCGCGGAACCGGCCGCCGTGCCCGGTGACCCCGTGCAGTGCGAGCAACGGCTGCGCGTCCGGCGGTCCGAACTCGTGCACGGTCAGGGCGTCGGCCATACCGCGCATCATCCCATCCGCCGCCGTTGGGCGTGCCGCGTCCGGGTCCCGGTGGCGGCCGTGGTCCAATCGGCGGATGGTCGCCGGGAAGTCGCCGCTCGCTCCGCGGCTGGTCCGCGGACCGCAGCCGCGCAGGCGCCCGCTGCGCTGGGGCGAGGACGCCCGCCGGGTGCTCTCCGGCGCCGACGGGTTCGTCCGCGTGCTGGGTGGTCCCGGCTCGGGCAAGACGACCCTGCTCGCGGAGCTGGCCGCCGACCGGATCCTGCGCGGCGGGGTCGACCCCGAGCAGCTGCTGGTGCTCACCGCGAGCCGCCGCGCCGCCGCCGACCTGCGCGGACGCGTCACCGAGCTGCTCACCGACCAGGGCGCGCCCCGGACCGTGCGGGAACCGCTGGTGCGCACCGTGCACTCCTACGCCTTCGCCGTCCTGCGCATCCAGGCGATGCTGCACGACGGCCCCGGCCCCCGGCTGCTGTCCGGTCCCGAGCAGGACGCGGTGATCCGGGAGCTGCTGGCAGGCGACATCGACATGGGCGCCCGGCACTGGCCAGAACGGCTGCGGCCCGCGCTCGCCGTGCCCGGGTTCGCCGAGGAGCTGCGGGACCTGATCCTGCGCGCCGCCGAACGCGGTCTCGGCCCCGAGGACCTGGTGGACCTGGGCAAGCGGGAAGGGCGCGAGGAGTGGATCGCGGCGGGCCGGTTCGGGCAGCAGTACGAACAGGTCACGCTGCTGATCGGGTCGGCGGACAGCGGCATCGCGCACACCGCCGCGCCCGCGCTGGACGCCGCCGAGCTGGTCGCCAGCGCCCTGCTGGCCTTCGAGACCGACACCGAGCTGCTCAACGCCGAACGCGACCGGGTCAGGTACCTGCTCGTCGACGACGCCCAGCACCTCGACCCGTTGCAGTACGCGCTGCTGCGGACCCTGGGCGGCGCGGCGAAGGAGTTCGTCGTCGCGGGCGATCCGGACCAGGCGATCTTCTCCTTCCGCGGCGCCGATCCAGCCCTGTTGCGCGACGCCGATCCCGGCGGCGGCACGGTGGTTCTCGGGTCCGGTCACCGGATGGCGCCCGCTGTCCGTCGAGCTGTGTCGCACCTGGCGGCGCGGTTGCCGGGCGGGGTGCGGCGGGTCGACAAGAGCCAGGCCGAGGGCGGGACGGTCATGGTGCGGCTGCACCCGTCCGCCGCGGCCGAGGCGAGCTGGGTGGCGAACCAGTTGCGGCGCGCGCACTTGCTCGACGGGGTGCCGTGGGCGGACATGGCCGTGCTGGTGCGCTCGGCGACCCGCTCGGTGCCGGTGCTGCACCGGGCGCTCGCGGCAGCGGGGGTTCCGGTCGCGGCGCCGGGGGACGAGCTGCCGTTGTCGCAACAGCCCGCTGTGCGACCGTTGTTGGCACTGCTGCGGTGCGCCGCCGTGCCCGCGGTGCTCGACCCGGCGTTGGCGGAGATGTTGCTGTCGTCGCAGCTCGGCGGCGCGGATCCGTTGGCGCTGCGGCGGTTGCGGCGTGGTCTGCGCAGGCTGGAGCTGACCTCCGGCGGCGACAAGTCGAGCGACGAGCTGCTGGTCGAGGTCATCAACGACGACGACAAGCTCAGCGCGCTCGCCGACACCGAGGCCGGTCCGGTCCGCCGGGTCGCCGGGCTGATCTCCCTGGCGCGCAAGGGGATCGACGAGGGTGTCGGGCTGGAGCAGATCCTCTGGGACGTGTGGCAGACCAGCGGCCTGGAGGCGCGGTGGGTGACCGTCGCCTCGCGCGGGGGCCCGGTCGGGGCGCAGGCGGACCGGGACCTGGACGCGATCGTGGCGTTGTTCCACACGGCGCAGCGGTACGCGGAGCGGCTGCCCGGGTCGGACGTCACGGGGTTCGTGAGTCACATCGTGTCGCAACGGATCGCGGGCGACACGCTCGCACCCACCGCGCCGCAAGGGGATGCTGTCGCGGTGCTGACCGCGCACGCCGCCGCCGGTCGCGAGTGGGCGGTCGTGGCGGTGCCCGGCGTGCAGGAAGGTGCCTGGCCGGACCTGCGGCTGCGCGGGTCGCTGCTCGGTGTGGAGCGGCTGGTCGACATGCTTTCCGGTGTGGGGGAGCAGGTTTCGGCGACGGCACCGCTGCTGGCGGAGGAGCGGCGGCTGTTGCTGGTCGCGGCGTCCCGGGCTCGGTCGAAGCTGCTGGTCAGCGCGGTGCGCGGGGACGACGAGCAGCCGTCGCGGTTCCTGGCCGAGCTGGCAGGCGCCGACACGGCGGAGACCGACATGCCGGTGCCGATGGCCGAGCAGGAGCGGGCGCTGGTGCTGGCCGATCTCGTCGGCGAGTTGCGGCAGGTCGTGTGCGACGCCGGTGTCGACGCGGCTCGGCGTGGTCAGGCGGCGCGGCAGTTGGCCAGGTTGGCCGAGGCGGGCGTGCCGGGGGCGAACCCGGACAGTTGGTACGGGCTGCCGGAGTTGACGACCGTCGCCCCGCTGCGCGCCGCCGACGAGCCGGTGCGGGTGTCACCGTCCACAGTGGAGATCCTGGCCAAGTGCCCGCTGCGGTGGATGGTCGAGCGGCACGGCGGGCAGGACCCGGCCGAGCTGGCGGCGGTCACCGGGACCCTGGTGCACGCGCTGGCCCAGGCGGCGGCGTCCGGGGTGCCGCGCGCGGAGCTGATGGTCGAGCTGGACAGGGCGTGGAACTCGGTCGACGCCGGGGCGCCGTGGTTCTCCCGGCGGGAGCGGCAGCGGATCCGGGCGATGCTGGACACCTTCCTCGGCTGGATGGCGGCCACCCGCTCGGAGTTGACGCAGGTGGCCGTCGAACGCGAGGTCTCCGTCGAACTCCCGGACAAGATCACCGTCGCAGGCCGGGTGGACCGCCTGGAGGTCGACGCCGAGGGCCGCCCGGTGATCGTCGACATCAAGACCGGCAAGTCCCCGGTCAGCGCCAACGACGCCCAGGAACACCCCCAACTCGCCGTGTACCAACTGGCCGTCGCCTACGGCGCCTTCGCCGACCTCGGCACCGACCCCGGCGGCGCCCGCCTGCTCTACGTCGCCAAACCCAACAAGAAGACCAGCGCCACCGAACGCACCCAGTCCCCGGTCCACGGCGAGTCCGCCACCCACTGGCTGAACATCGTGCGCGAGGCCGCCGCGTCGACCGTGGGCCCGGAGTACACCGCCTACGAGAACCCGGACTGCCCCCGCTGCCCCGTCCGCACCGCCTGCCCCCTGCACCCCAGCGGCCGCCAGGTCACCGAGTAGGCCTGACCCGCTCGTCCACGCGGGCGGGTTGTCGGGGGTTCGGAGTACAGTGTCGCGGGTGAGGTGGAGGTCTCGGTGAGTTTGCCGCTGCCCGGGTTGGCGCTGGTCAGCCCGGTGGAGTTGGCGGCCGAACTGGGGTTGAAGCCGCCCACCCGGGAGCAGGCCGAGGTCATCTCCGCGCCGCCGGAACCCGCGCTCGTCGTCGCCGGGGCGGGGGCGGGCAAGACCGAGACCATGGCCGGGCGCGTGGTCTGGTTGGTGGCCAACGGGCTCGTCACGCCGGAGCGGGTGCTGGGGTTGACCTTCACCCGCAAGGCCGCCCGGCAGCTCGCTGAACGGGTCCGGGCCCGGTTGCGCAGGCTCGCGGGCGCCAAGCTGCTCGACAAGCTCGACCCGACCGGTGAGCGCAAAGCCGCCGTGTTCGCGGGCGAGCCCACGATCCTCACCTACCACGCCTACGCCGGCCGACTCGTCGCCGAACACGGCCTGCGCCTGCCCGTCGAGCCCGGCGCCCGGCTGCTCACCGAGACCGCGTCCTGGCAGGCCGCGCACCGCGTCGTGTCCACCTGGGGCCAGGACCTCGACACCGACTACGTGCCCGCCACCGTCACCCAGTACCTGCTCTCCCTCGCGGGCGAACTGGCCGAGCACCTGGTCGAGCCGGACGCGCTGCGCGAGCACGCGGAGGCCGTCTGCGCCGCCATCGAGTCCGCCCCCCGCGCCAAGGGCCAGCGCGCCGAGCCGTCCCAGGACCTGCAGAAGATCCTTGTCACGCAACGGTTCCGGGTCGCGCTCCTGCCGCTCGTGCAGGCGTACGCCGACCGCAAGCGCAAGGAGGGCGCGCTCGACTTCGGCGACCAGATGTCGTTGGCCGCCAAGCTCGCCGCCAGCCACCCCGAGACCGTCGCCGGTGAGCGGGCCCGCTTCGGCGCCGTGCTGCTCGACGAGTACCAGGACACCGGGCACTCCCAACGGGTACTGCTGCGGTCGCTGTTCGGCAGCTCGCTGGAGTACCCGGACGCGGAGCCGATGCCGGTCACCGCGGTCGGCGACCCGGCGCAGGCGATCTACGGCTGGCGCGGCGCGAGCGCGGCCAACCTGCCCCGGTTCACCACCGACTTCCCGCAGAAGCACCGCGGCCGCAAGGAACCGGCGACCCGCTACGGCCTGCTCACCAGCTTCCGCAACCCGCCGGAGGTGCTCGAGCTCGCCAACGCCGTGTCCGACCCGTTGCGCCGCAGCGGCTTGGAGGTCGACGAGCTGCGCGCCCGAGAGGAAGCGCCGCCCGGCGACATCCGGATCGCCCTGCTGTCCGATGTGGACACCGAGGTGCAGTGGCTGGCCAACCAGGTCGCGGACCGCTGGCACGCCGTGGTCGAGGAGCGCGGGACGCCGCCGACCGCCGCCGTCCTGGTGCGCCGCCGCGCCGACATGGCCGACATCGCCACCGCCCTGCGGGAACGCGGACTGCCGGTCGAGGTCGTCGGCCTCGGCGGGCTGCTCGACGAACCCGAGGTGCGCGACCTGGTCAGCACCCTGCGCGTGCTGATCGACCCGCTCGCCGGTACCGCCGCCGCCCGCCTGCTCACCGGGTCCCGCTGGCGCGTCGGCGCCGCCGACCTGGCCGCGTTGTCGCGCCGCGCGAGCGCGCTGGCCGGTGCGTACGCCACCGAGCCGGGCAACCTCGTGCCGGGGGAGGGCGCCGAGCAGGCCGGGCTGGTCGACGCGATCGACGACCCGGGCGAGCCCGCGCTGTACTCCGAGGCGGGCTACCAGCGCGTCCGCACCCTCGGCCGCGAGCTGACGATGCTACGGCGCAGGCTCGACCAGCCACTGCCCGAGCTGGTCGCCGACGTGGAGCGCACCATGCTGCTCGACATCGAGGCCACCGCCCGCCGGGGTGGCGCGGGCCGGGCGCACCTGGACGCGTTCGCCGACGTCGTCGCCGACTACGCGCAGGCGGCCCCGGCGGCGAGCCTGTCCGCGCTGCTGGACTACCTCGCCACCGCGGAGGCCGCCGAGGACGGGCTGGAGCCGGGCGAGGTCGTGGTCGCCGAGGACCGGGTGCAGATCGTCACCGTCCACTCCGCGAAGGGCCTGGAGTGGGAGGTCGTCGCCGTGCCGCACGTGGTGCGCGAGGTGTTCCCGAGCGGTCGGCGCGGCGGCAGCTGGCTGCGCACGGTCACCGAACTGCCCGCCGACCTGCGCGGCGACGCGGTCGACCTGCCGAGGTTGAACCTGGCGGGCGCGGCCAACCGCAAGGAGGTCGAGCAGCAGCTGAAGATCCACAACGAGGAGTTCGCCGAGCGCGGCCTGCTGGAGGAGCGGCGGCTGTTCTACGTCGCGCTGACCAGGTCGGAGCGGGTGCTGCTGGTGTCGGGGCACTGGTGGGCGCGCACCGGGAGCACACCGCGCGGCCCGTCCGACTTCCTGACCGACCTCGGCGGGTACGAGGCGTATGTGGACATCTGGGCCGAGGAGCCCGAGGAAGGCACCGAGAACCCGCTCACCGCCGCCGTCCGGTCCGCGAGCTGGCCCGCCGACCCGTTGCGCGACCGGCGGTCCGATGTGGTCGCGGGGGCGGAGCTGGTGCGCGCCGAGTTGGCGGCGCTGCGCGCGGGGGAGGACGCGGTCGAGGAGCAGGACGACCCGGACGGCTGGGTGCGCGACACGGACGTCCTGCTGGCCGAGCGGGCCTCCGGGGGGCGCCAGGAGCAGGTGCGGTTGCCGGACAGCCTCTCGGTGAGCCAGCTCGTCGAACTGGCCGCCGACCCGACCGCGCTGGCCCGCAGGCTCCGCCGCCCGCTGCCGTTCCCGCCGAACCCGGTCGCCAGGCGGGGTACCGCCTTCCACGCCTGGCTGGAGCGCCGGTTCGGCTCCCGCGCCCTGCTCGACCTGGACGAGCTCCCCGGCGCCGCCGACGACGACGCCGCTCCCGACTCCGAGCTCGACCGGCTGCGCGAGGCGTTCCTGGCCAGCGACTGGGCCAACCGCACCCCGCACGAGGTCGAGGTCCCGTTCGCCACCGACGTCGACGGCATCGCCATCCGCGGCCGCATGGACGCCGTCTACCTCGACCCGGACGGCGGCTGGACCATCGTCGACTGGAAGACCGGCCGCGTCCCCGACGACGACCACCTCCCGGCCCTCACCGTCCAACTCGCCGCTTACCGCCTCGCCTGGTCCGGCCTTTCCGGCATCCCCCTGGACCGAGTCCGAGCCGCCTTCCACTACGTCCGCCCCAACACCACCCTGCGCCCCGCCGACCTCATGGACGCCGAAGGTCTCAAGGCGCTGCTGCGCACCATTCCCCACGCCGAGTAACGGGCTGACTCCGCAGGCGATCTACACAGGCGTGTCCACCACTCCCGCTGGGATCCGCAATGACGAGCCTGCCTCGGTTGACGCGCTCGATCGGGACAAGATCGCCAGGGCGTTGGCCACGGCGGTGAAGGTGTGTGACACGCCGTTGGTCGTAGGCGTCTACGGGTCCTGGGGGACCGGTAAGACCTCCCTGATGAAGTTGGTGCAAGGGGAGCTGGAGAGCGAGACCGACTTCTACACCGTCTGGTTCGACTCCTGGCAGCACCAGTTCGACGAGAACCCGGCCATAGGGCTGCTGCACACCATGGTCGCCCAGTTGGGCCTGGCCGAGAAGAGCGGCAGCCAGGCCCGGGAGCTGCTGACCTCCGTAGCGGGGGCGTTCACGGACCTGACCCAGTGGGTGCAGCCGCTGGTTGATGGCTCTGCCGATCTCGATCAGCTCAGGCAGCGGTTCTTGGATGAACGGTTCAAGGCCCGTGAGCAGCAGATCTTGCTCCACAAGCACCTGCGCGACCTGCTCGACAAGGCAACCGAGCGCGGTGCCATCCGGCTGGCGTTCTTCATAGACGACCTGGACCGGTGTCTGCCCGAGTACATCCTCAAGACACTTGAGGCGCTCAAGCTGTTCCTCAACATCTCCGGCTGTGTCTTCGTCCTCGGTGTCGACCGGGAGGCGCTGGAGAGCACTATCCGCGCCCGTTACGGCGACCGGGGCATCAGTGAGCACTACCTCGACAAGATCGTGCAGGTGCCGTTCGCGCTACCGCCCATCACCAAGGCGGCCGCGACCCGGTTCGTGAAGTCGATGCTGCCGGAGGAGCTCGTCGGGGTTACCGACGACATCGTCGCCGGGCTCGACCCCAATCCGCGGCAGCTCAAGCGGTTCGTCAACTCGTTCATCCTCAACAACGAGCTGGCCAAGGAGATCTTCGAGGGCCCGGACTACAGCCCGATCGTGCTGGTCGACCTGCTGATCGTGCAGTACCGGCTGCCCGCGTTCTACAAGGAGATCGCCGAGTCGCGGCAGGCGCTCATCGCCGACCGGCCGGACAAGACGGTCGCCGGGGTCGACCAGCTCTCGTCGGTGCGCAGGCTGGTCGACCTGGTCGCCAGGGACCCGTCCGCGCTCGACGGCTACATCTACCTGTCCGAGGCCATCAGCGTCCGCCGGATCGCCTTCGACGTGGTGGTCACCGAGGTCGGCGAGTTCCGCATCCAGCTGATCAAGGTGCTGCGCGAGGTGCTCGGCTGCACCCTCACCGAGGCCCGCGACCTGGCCGAGTCCCCGCCGCCGATCATCATCGCCACCGCCAAGACCCGGGAGGAGGCCGAGGTGCTGCTGGCCAGGGTGCTGGCCACCGGCAGCACCGGCGAGATCCGCTGAGGAGGGTGGGAGCGAGCGGATCCGGGAGCGGGTGGGTAGCCTTCCGGCCGTGAGTCGCACGGTGGGGAAGTGGCGGTGATCCGCCCACGGCGCTCGGCTGAGGACCTCGCCGGACGGGCCGAGCACGACCTGGTCGGCATCATCCGCATGCCGGAGAGCAGCGTCAGCCCGGTCACCGCCATCGTGCGCCGGATCGCCTGGGCGGTGGTGGCGCTGTTCGCGGCCGTCCTGCTGGTCTACCTCGACCGCGACGGCTACCGCGACGTCAACGAGGACGGCATCTCCTTCCTCGACGCCGTCTACTACGCCACCGTGTCCCTCTCGACCACCGGCTACGGTGACATCACCCCGGCCAGCGACTCGGCCAGGCTGCTCAACATCCTGGTCATCACCCCGTTGCGGGTGCTCTTCCTCATCGTCCTGGTCGGCACCACGCTCGCGGTGCTGACCGAGCGCTCCCGGCAGGCTTTCAAGATCCAGCGGTGGAGGTCGAACGTGCGGGACCACGTGGTGGTCGTCGGGTACGGCACCAAGGGCAGGTCGGCGGTGAGCGCGGTGCTCTCCGACGGGGTCGAGCCGAGCCGCATCGTGGTCGTGGACACCGACCAGGCCATGTTGGACGCGGCCTCGTCGCTCGGGCTGGTGACGGTGCACGGCTCCGGCACGAGATCGGACGTGCTGCGCGTCGCTGGCGTGCCCAGGGCCAAGTCGGTGGTGGTCGCGGCCAGCCGGGACGACTCGGCGGTGCTGATCACGCTGACCGCCAGGGAGATGTCGCCCAACGCGCAGATCGTGGCCGCGGTCCGCGAGACCGAGAACGTGCACCTGCTGCGCCAGTCCGGCGCGAACCAGGTGGTGGTGTCCAGCGAGACCGCCGGGCGGCTGCTGGGCATGGCGACGCACACCCCGACCGTGGTGGACATGGTCGAGGACCTCATCACCCCGGACGAGGGCCTGGCCATCGCCGAGCGCGAGGTCGAGGACAGCGAGGTGGGCGGGTCGCCGCGGCACCTGCCGGACATCGTGCTGGGGCTGGTGCGCGCCGGGAAGCTCTACCGGGTCGACTCCTCGGAGGCCGACGCCATCGAGCTCGGTGACCGGTTGCTCTACATCCGCAAGGTGACGCCGGCCGAGGACTGACGGTTCCTCGCGCGGTCTGCGACGATCCGGGCATGCGAGTCCCGTTCGCCATACCGGCGTCCGCCTTGAAGTTGGCGGCTGTCGCGGCGTTCAGCGTCATCGTGGCGTTGGGGCTGGCGTTCGCTGGTGCGTTAGGGCACTGGTCCAGCGGGCCGGAGACGGCTACGACGGTTAGTGCGACCGTGCTCGCTGGGGTCCCGTGCGACGGCAGCGGCCAAGAGCGGGTCTCTTACGTCACCGACGGCGGCAAGCAAGATGCCTTCTTTGACGCTTGCGGACACGAGTCCGGCGAGACGGTAGAGGTAACCGTCGGCGATGGCGTTGTCCACCTCGCCAGGGCCACGACGGGGGCGACGCTGGATGCCCGCCCCTTCGCCGTGGTCCTGCTCGTCTTCGCCGGGATTGCCGGAGCCGGGTTCACCCAGCTCAAGCGGCGGGACTAACTGACGTCGGCCGCGGCCGCCAGCCAGGTGTTGCACGGCGCGGTCCGGTTGGTGGTGAACCCGTGTTCCTGCCACGCGCCGTAGTGCTGTTGGCTCCCGTGGTCACGCGGGAGGTCTTCCTGCCAGTCGCCGCGTTCGTAGCCATCGGCCAGCATGTCCCGGATGACGGTGTCGGTGATCGAGCCGCCGCCGTGCTGACCACCGGCGAACCACATCCCACCCAGGCACTGCGCCTGGAGTTCCGACCGCCGTGACAGTTCAAGACCGGCCGGGGTTTGGTCACCGGCGGCGTAGCGCGCGTCCCAGTAGGCGTCCGAGACACCGGAGAGCGCCTGGATGTGGTGGCCGAACTCGTGCGCGAACAGCGCCAGGTACGACCCGGTCTTGGTGCCGAGCTTCTCGGTCTGCAGGCCTTCGAAGGGCAGGTAGATGGTGCTGTCCTGCGAGCAGTAGAACGCGGCCCAGCCCGCCTCCGCGGTCCCGCAGGGGCTGGTCCACGTCTTCCCGCCGGGGAACGCCAGCTTGGGAGCGGCGTAGGGCAGGCCCGCGCGCTGCATCACCGGCGCCCACGCCTGGTCGAAGCACGGTAGGGCCGCGGTGAAGAACGCCTGCGTGGCCTTCGGGTCGCTGCGCCAGGCGGGGAGGTTGCACGTTGCCGCGTTGACGCCGTTGGTGGCGCTGAACAGCGGGTTGTCCCCGAGTGCGAGGACCGGCTTGGGACCCGACTGCGTAGTCGTCGTGGGTCGGGACGACCTCGTCGTGGTTGTCCTAGCGGACGTCGTGGTACGGCTGGTCGTGGTTGTCGTAGTAGTGGCCGTCGTTGTCGTAGTGCGCGACGAGGCTGTCGTAGTGGGGGCGGAGTAGCCGACATCGTTGGACCGGCTCCGCTTACCTGCCAACTGCACGTATCCGACCAGAGACGCCCCCGCGAGTAACAGGACGACTATGCAGATCGAGATCACCATGCCGGTGTTGGACTTCCGAGGCACCGGCGCGTAACCGTGCGGCGGCCACGGAGTCCTTTGTGGATACGGTGGCTGCGGGTAGTGCTGACCGGGGTACTGCTGCTGCGGCGGATACTGCTGCGCTGGGTAGTGCAACGTGGGGTACTGCGCTGGGGGATAGCCCTGTGGTGCTTGGTAGCCCGGTAACGCCATCGGCGGCGGTGCCACCGGCATCGGTGGCGGGTACGGGCCGTGTGGGCGCCACGGACCCAGTGGCGGATGGCTCATCGTTCCCCCGTGTCGGCTTGGGTCGACCAATTCGGCCAGACCGGCGGTGAGCATAAGGGCGCTCGGCTATCGTTCGCTGCCGTGTTGAGGAAATGGGGGATCACCGTCGCGGCGGTGATGGCATTGTTCACCGTGTGTGTGGTTGCGGGCGCTGCGGCGGCGGAACAGCCGACGTTCCCGTCGATACCGCCCACGGTGCCGAGCATCGATTTCCCGATCCCCAAACCGGGTCCGACCGGGACGGTGAAGCCGCCGGTGATCGATCCGATCCCGCCCACGGGAGGCCCGAGCAGGCCTCCCGGTGCTGTTCAGCCGATCTTGCCCGGCAGCGTCAACATCCAGCTCAAGGTCGAACGCGACGGTAGCCTCACCGTCCGCGAGCAGGTCATCGTGCGCGCGAAGCAGCGGATGGTCCGTGTGGCACCGCTGCGTGTAGGCGACCGTGTGTTCACCGTCCGTAATGCCAAGGTTGAGGGCAACGGCGCGGTTGACGTCACCGCCGACACTCTCACCGTTCGCCTCGACGGCGGTGCGTCGACAGTCCTCTACACCGTGGACGGCACCATCGACGACCTCGGCGACCGGCAGGAGTTCCGCTGGCAGCCGGTGAGCGGGTGGGACACCAAGCTGACCCTGGTGCGGGTCTCGCTCCTCACGCCGCGCCCCGGCCGCGACTTCGTCTGCCTCGCCGGGCGACCCGGGACGGAGGACACCTGCCAGTCCGCCCTGACCGACAGCGGCGTCCTCCGGGTCAGCCAGTCCGATCTGGACAGTGGGTCGCGGGTCGACCTGTCCGCCAAGCTGCCCGCTGGTCTTGTCCCGGCCAACGCTCGGTACGAGAAGGCAGCCTCGACCGCGTTCGCCGTGACTCCGCTCAGTGGCGCAGGGTTGGGCCTTGTCGGTCTCTTGCTGCTAGGTGGATTCGTGTTCCTCTGGCGTGCGCGTGAGCGTGAGGCCAAGATGCTCGCCGCCGAGGTAGGACCGGTCGAACTCGTTGTCAACGACGGCGGCAAGGTCACCTTCGCCTCCCCAGACGGCGTCCTACCCGGACAGGCCGGAGCTCTCCTCGCCGAGCGCGCCGGTCACCGCGAACTCGCGGCCACCGTCGTGGACCTCGCCGTCCGCAACTACCTGTGGGTCACCGAGTCCAGCGGTGACTGGCAGATCGTCCGGCGCAACGCCGCGGATGACGCGCTTACCGACTACGAGCGCGTCGTCTACCGCACGTTGCTGCCAGAGGGCACGGAGTCGGTCACTCTCTCGTCCCTGCGGACCTCCCCGCTCGACATCACCGCGGCCAGGACCGCGATCCATGCCGACGCCGTCTCTCGCGGCTGGTTCACGCGCACTCCCGGCGGGCTCGGTCGCCTGGGTCTCGTCGGGGCCGCTGTGTTGGCGGTCGGAGTGGTCGGGGCGTTAGTGCTGGCGTTGACCGGTGGTCCTGCCCTGCTCGCCGTGGCGGTTGGTCTAGGTGGCCTCGGGCTGCTTACCGGCGCTCGGTTCGTGCCGGTTCGCACCCAGCGCGGATCTGCGCTGGCGCAGCAGGTAAGAGGTGTCGCGGCGTTCCTCGCGAGCGTGGGGCCGGAGACGGTGTCGAGCGAGCGCGAGGTGGTGTTCTCCCGGTCGCTGCCCTACGCCGTCGCCCTCGGCGAGTCCGAGCGCTGGCTGACCGGGTTCGGCCCGGTCGACCCCGCGGGCGTGCACTGGTACGCCTCCCAGGACCCGGACCTCGGCGCTGACCAGCGGGAGTTCGCTACCCGGCTGACCCCGTTCCTGGGCGCGCTCGATGAGGCGTTCGGAGCGACCGAAAAGCACTGACAGTTGTCAATTAGTCACACGTCTGACCTGGACATACACACCATTGGGGGTAATTAGCGGATCTGCGGTCACGCGGTGTACGTTTCGCGCACTTATCGCGTGTTCTGGGAGGTCCGCTTGCTCACGTTCGTGAAGCGCGCCGCTGTGGCGATCGCGACCGGGTTGACCCTGGTGGCCACCGCGCTGCCCGCCCTGGCCCAGGACGACCCGGACCTGTCCTTCCCGGACTACCCGATGGACGAGGTGGTCAGCCCGACCCCGGCTACCGTCGCCAGCATCTGCAAGAAGGGCGTGCGCTCGGTCGAGGTCGCCATCCACGACAGCGGGCCGTTCACCGTCCGCCTGGTCGGCTCGGACCTCCCGGCGAAGACCACCAAGGCCAACGACGAGCCCAAGGTGACCTTCAAGCCCGTCCCGCCGGGTGAGTACACCGTGGAGATCGACGGCGCGGGCGAGGCCTCGGACGGGCTGCCCGTCGTGGTCCGACCGTGCACCGAGGACACCCCGTCCGAGGATCCCCTGGAGGTCTCGGTCCAGTGCCGCGGCGGCTGGGGCATCGTGACCGCGAAGGTCACCAACCCGTCCACCGACGAGGTGCGCGAGTACGCGATCGACATCGACCTGCCCTACACCCACTCCGGTGAGATCGCCCCGGGCGTGGCGTACACGGTCGTCGACAACGCCTACGACGACCGCGACAAGTACCAGATCAAGCTGCACGGGCCCGGTTTCGACCCACCCGTCATCAAGACCTTCAGCGTCAACTGCCGTTCGGGCAACGCGCCCGGTTTGGGCACTTACGCGCAGTGCGACGGCAAGGACAACATCAACAGCCTGCCCAACCTGTGGGTCGAGATCGACAACCCCAACCGGATCTCGGTGGACTACACCGTCTCCGCGCACGAGGCGACCAAGACCGTCACGGTTCCCGCTGTCGGGCACGGTAGCGCCAACCTCGGCCCGATCGAAGCGGGCGACTACAAGGTCATCGTGAAGGGTTCGGACGGCACCGAGACCGTCACCGGTGTCTCCGTGGACTTCTGCGAGGACGTCAAGGTCGACACCGACGGCCTGCAGATCTCCTCCCGCTGCGTCGACGAGCAGTCAGTCGTGACCTTCCGCTACTACGCGGTCGGCCCCTACCCGGCCGAGCGGAAGTTCACCATCGACGGCAAGCCCGGCTTCGAGGAGAACGTGCGCTTCGACGGCGACGGCGTCTACCAGTGGACCCGCCACGTCGGTGTCTTCGCGGACGGCGGCTACACCGCCCACCTGACCGGTTCCGGCCTGACGACCACCGAGACCTTCAAGGTCGACTGCGAGCGGGACGAGACCACCACGCCGACGACCCAACCGTCCACCCCGGACACCACGACGACGGCGCCGCCGACCAGTTCGACCGGGACGACCCCGACCGGCGGGTCCACCACCACCTCCCCGGCACCGCAGGGCGGCACCGCCCCCAACGCCGACGGCGGCTCCGGTGACCTGCCCGTCACCGGCGCGGCGGTCGGCGGGATGGTGCTGCTCGGCCTCGCCGCCCTCGGCGGTGGCGCGTTCCTGCTGATCGCCCAGCGGCGCAAGCGCTCCGGTCGGCAGTCGGCCTAGTCCACAAGACCCTGATTCATCCACAGGCGGACACGCACGGTGTCCGCCTGTGGCGCACCTCCCGTAGGCTCGGCCGCGTGACCGTTTCCCAGCCGCACCGCTACACGCTCGCCAACGGACTGCGGGTCGTCCTCGCCCCCGACGACACCGCGCCGGTCGTCGGCGTCAGCGTGCATTACGACGTGGGCTTCCGGTCCGAGCCGGAAGGCCGGACGGGGTTCGCCCACCTGTTCGAGCACCTGATGTTCCAGGGCAGCGAGAGCCTGGAGAAGCTGGCGCACTTCCGGCACGTGCAGTCCTCCGGTGGCACCTTCAACGGGTCCACCCACCCGGACTACACCGACTACTTCGAGGTCCTGCCCTCGGCGGCGCTGGAGCGCGCGCTGTTCCTGGAGGCGGACCGGATGCGCGCTCCCAAGCTCACCGAGGAGAACCTGCGCAACCAGATCGACGTGGTGAAGGAGGAGATCCGGCTCAACGTGCTCAACCGCCCCTACGGCGGTTTCCCGTGGATCCTGCTCCCGCCGGTGCTGTTCGAGACCTTCCCCAACGCGCACAACGGCTACGGCGGGTTCGAGGACCTGGAGCAGGCCACGGTCGCCGATTGCGCCGCGTTCTTCGACACCTACTACGCCCCCGCGAACGCGGTGCTGACCGTCGCCGGTGACTTCACCCTCGACGCCGCCAAGGAGCTCATCGAGCGCCACTTCGGCGACGTCCCGGCCCGCCCGCGCCCGCAGCGGCCCTCCTTCGCCGAGCCGCCGCCCGCCGCCGAGGTCCGCGCCGACCACCCGGACCCGCTCGCCCCGCTGCCCGCGGTCGCCATCGGCTACCGCATCCCGGACCCGATCGACGAGCTCGACGCCTACCTGGCGTACCTGGTGCTCGCGGGCGTCCTCACCGACGGCGACGGCTCCCGCCTGCAGCAGCGCCTGGTCTACGGCGACCAGCTGGTCACCGAGGTCAGCGCGGGCTGCGGCATGTTCGGCCCGTTCGAGGCCCGCGACCCGGACACCTTCACCATCACCGCGATGTACTCCCCGGACGCGGACCTGGCCCCGGTACTCGCCGCCATCGACGAGGAACTCGAGCGCCTGGCCAGCACCCCGCCGGACCAGGAGGAACTCGCCAAGATCACCGCCCGCTGGGCCGCGAGCCTGCACAAGGAACACGACCGCATCGTCAGCCGCACCCTGGCCCTCGGCGCGTTCGAACTCCTCTACGGCAACCCGTCCCTGGTCTACGAACTCCCCGACCGCATCAACGCCGTCACCCCCGACGCCGTATCGGCCGCCGCGAAAGCCCTACGCCCAGACTCCCGCGCCATCCTCACCGTCACCCCCGCCGGCGGTGGTGCCGAGTGACCCCCCGCCCCACCGCACCACTACCCGGCGGCAGTGCATGACCCACCCTCCAGCACCACCGACCACCCCACCCGGCGGCATCGCGTGATCGCACTTTCGCGACCCCCCGCTGCCAGGGCGACTCCCACGGAGCGCGACACCTCCGCGACCGGGAAACGCCCCTACGCGCCCGCCACGGTAATCGGTCCCAGCCCGGCCCTCACGACCGTTGGCCCCCACGCCCCCGCCACGGTCGTTGGTCCCAGCGCGCCCTTCCTGGGCGTTAGTCCCAGCGCGCCCCTCGCAGACGCTGGTCTCCACCCGGCCTTGACCGACGTTGGCCCTCACGCCCTCGCCACGGTCGTTGGTCCCAGCGCGCCCTTCCTGGGCGTTAGTCCCAGCGCGCCCCTCGCAGACGCTGGTCTCCACCCGCCCTTCACCGACGTTGGCCGCCACGCCCCCGCCACAGTCGCTTGTCCGAACGTCCCCCTCACCGACGTTGGCCCACCACGCGCTCCTCGGAGTCGCTGGTGCCAAGCCGGCTCGATGGGGTGGACTTGTTTTGTGTGGGGGGACGGCACCCGTAGCGTCGTTCGCGGCAGGGCCTGCTTTTCGGCCCCTGCTTTGTGGTTCTGCCCGGGTGTCGTAGGGGCCCCGCGCAAAACGAGTTCGCCGCATCGAGCACAGCTCGAAACTCGCGTCCGGGCCAATGCCGCAGGCGAGGCGTTCCCGTCGACGGCGCAGCCGAGCACGAGAGCCGCCGCCCCTCAGCTCAAGATCAAACCGGCCAACGCAGCCCCCGATATACAGCTTACCGAGCACCACCCGCAGAGCGGCCCGAGCAATCCACAGCCCAGCATCAAGCACCCAAGGCTCCCGCGACCGCAGCACAGCCCCGTCACCACGCACAGCCCCATCACCACGCACAGCCCAGCAACCACGCACAGTCCAGGAGGACAGCAGTGAGCCGCACCGCAGAGGAGATCGGGCGCACCGAGGTGGGGCCCCGGCCGCTCCCGCCGTTGGGTGAGCAGCGGGCGGCGACCAACCTGTCGGTCGTGGACACCGTGCTGGACAACGGGTTGCGGGTCATCGCCGTGCACCAGCCGACCGTGCCGATGGTCGAGGTGCGGCTGCGGGTCCCGTTCGCCGGTGCCGAGCCCGCGCACGCGGCGACCGCCGAGGTGCTGGCCGCCGCGATCCTCACCGGCACCGAGTCGCGCGACCGGGTCGCCGTGGACACCGAGTTGGCCCTGGTCGGCGGTGAGCTGTCCGCCGCGGTCGACCCCGAGCTGCTCTCCCTCGGCGGCAACGCGCTGGCCAGCGGGTTCGACACGCTGCTCGCCGTGCTGGCCGACGCGCTCACCGGCGCCACCTACGCCGACGACGAGGTCGCGGGCGAGAAGGCGCGGCTGATCGAGCGGATCTCGGTGGCCAGGTCCAGGCCGAACGTGATCGCCCGCCAGGCGCTGCAGCGGCACCGCTACGGCGACCACCCGTTCACCCGCGAGCTGCCCGAGGCCGCCGACGTCGCGAAGGTCGAGCCCGCCGACGTGCGCGCCCTGCACCAGGCCGCCGTGCTGCCGCGGGGTTCGGTGCTGGTGCTCGTCGGCGATGTCGAGCCGGAGCGCGCCGTCGCCGGTGCCGCGGCCGCCCTCGGTGGTTGGCAGTCGGACGCCGCCGCGTCGGTGCTGCCCGCGCTGCCGCCGATCACCCCGGGTGACCTGCTGGTGGTCGACCGCCCCGGCGCCGTCCAGTCGCAGATCCGGCTCTCCGCGCAGTCGATCACCCGCACCGACCCGCGCTACCCGGCGTTGCAGCTGGCCAACCTGACCTTCGGCGGCTTCTTCTCCTCCCGCCTGGTGGAGAACATCCGCGAGGACAAGGGCTACACCTACCACGCGCGCTCGTACCCGGAGTTCACCCCGGACGGCGCGACGCTGCTCATCGACACCGACACCGCGAGCGACGTCACCGCGGCCGCGCTGCTGGAGATCCGCTACGAGCTGGGCCGGTTCGCGCTGGTGGCGCCGGACGAGGCCGAGGTGGAGATCGTCCGCCAGTACGCCATCGGGTCGCTGCTCACCAGCACCTCGTCGCAGGGCGGCCTGGCCTCCCAGATCGCCGCGCTGGCTGTGCTCGGCCTGGGCGTCGAGTGGCTGATCGGCCACCCGGACCGCCTCAAGGCGGTCACCGCGGCCGAGGTCGCCGAGGCGGCGCAGGAGTTCTTCGCCCCCACCCGGTTCACCGGCATCATCGTCGGCGACGTCGAGAAGCTCGCCCCGCTCGCCCGCATCGGCGGCGTCCGCTTCCCGTGACCGCGACCCCGCGCTGTCCACACCGGACAGCGCGGGGCCAGTACCGCTCTTCCTCCCGCCCCACCGGGAGTGTGTTGACCAAGGGGAAACGCGTGACCAGCGAACCGTTCCGGCTAGCCGCCCTGCCCACGTTGTCGCGCGCGACAGCGGCCAGGGACGAGACCGCCCGCAAGGACCCGGAGCGGCTCGACCGGCTGTGGAAGGCGGGCCGGGTGCTGCTGGTCGACAAGCAGGGCCGCACCCCCGTCCGCGACGGCGGCACCGCGCTGGCGCCCCGCCCGGCCCTCGCGGTCGCCGACGAACGCCCCGCCGAGGCCATGCTGCTCGGTGAGCAGGGCGACGAGTCGTACTGGGTGCTGTCCTCGGACGAGCAGGTGCGCCCGATCCCGGCCCCGCCCGGCGCGTGGAGCCTGTGGGCGGGCGCCGAATCGGCGGACGGCGAGCAGTGGCACGACCTGCGCGGCGTCGGCTCCCTGCTCGACGACACCGCCGCTGGCCTGTTCACCACCGCGGTCGGCCTGGTCAACTGGCACGCGCGGGCCCGGTTCTGCGCCAAGTGCGGGTCGCCGGTCGACCGCACCGCCGCCGGGTGGGCCAGCAAGTGCACCGGTTGCGGCCGCGAGGAGTACCCGCGCACCGACCCGGCCGTGATCTGCCTGGTCCACGACGGCGGCGACCAGGTCCTGCTGGCCCGCCAGCCCATCTGGCCCGCGCACCGCTACTCGGTGCTCGCGGGTTTCGTGGAGACCGGCGAGTCCCTGGAGGCCTGCGTCGAGCGCGAGATCGCCGAGGAGGTGGGCGTCCAGGTCACCGACATCCGCTACCTGGGCAGCCAGCCCTGGCCGTTCCCCCGCTCCATCATGATCGGCTTCACCGCGACCGCCGACCCCGCCGCCCCACTGGTCCCCGCCGACGGCGAGATCGAGCACGCCCACTGGGTCCACCGCGCCAAGGTCGTCGAGGCACTGGCCAACGGGGGTCAGCTCCCGGACCTGATCCTGCCGGGGGAGACGTCCATCGCTCGGCAGATGGTCGCAGGCTGGGCGGCGCATTCCTGAGAGCGTGGCTAGAGCAGCCAGCTCAGCGGCATGATGATCAGGATGCCGACCACGGAGATCAGGGTCTCCATCACCGACCAGGTCTTGATCGTCTGACCGACGCTGAGGCCGAAGTACTCCTTCACCAGCCAGAACCCGGCGTCGTTGACGTGGGAGAAGAACAGCGAGCCCGCGCCGATGGCCAGGGCGAGCAGCGCTGCGTGCGTCGGCTCCATCCCGACCGCCAGCGGGGCGATGATGCCCGCCGCCGAGATGGTGGCCACCGTGGCCGAGCCGGTCGCCAGCCGGATCGCCACCGCGATCAGCCAGCCGAGCAGCAGCGGCGAGAAGTTCGCGTCCTGCGCCAGCCCGGTGATCACGTTGCCGACGCCCGCGTCCACCAGCGTCTGCTTGAACCCGCCACCGGCACCGACGATCAGCAGGATCCCGGCGATCGGCGGCAGCGACTCGCCGATCGAGGCCGCGAGCCTGTCGCGCCCGAACCCGCGCCCGAGCGTCACCATCCCGACCAGGACCGCCAGCAGCAGCGCCACCAGCGGGGCGCCGAGGAAGTCCAGCACGTGCCGGACGGTGTTCTCCTTGGCCAGCAGGATGTCCGCGAGCGCCTTGCCCAGCATCAGCACGACCGGCAGCAGCACCGTGGCGAGCGTGGCGGCGAAGCTCGGCCGGGTCGTCGGCCGCTGCGCCTCGTCCTCGACCACCGGCGCCTCGACCGGCACCCACCTGGCCGCGAACCGGGCGAACACCGGCCCCGCAATGATCACCGTCGGGATCGCCACCAGCACGCCGAGGCCGAGCGTCAGCCCCAGGTCGGCCTTGAGCGCGTCCACCGCCACCAGCGGACCGGGGTGCGGCGGCACCAGCCCGTGCAGCACCGACAGGCCCGCCAGCGCCGGGATCCCCAGCAGCATCAACGGCTTGCCGCTGCGCCGCGCGGCCAGCAGCACCACCGGGATCAGCATGACCAGGCCGATCTCGAAGAACATCGGCAGCCCGATCAGCGCCGCCACCAGCGCCATCGCCCACGGCAACTTCCGCCCGGACGCGCGCCCCAGGATGGTGTCGACGATCTGGTCGGCGCCGCCGGAGTCGGCCAGCAGCTTGCCCAGCATGGCGCCGAGCGCGATCAGCACGCCGACACCGGCCACAGTGGACCCGACGCCCTTGGTGAAGCTCTCGATCAGCGTGCCGACCGGCATCCCGGCGACCAGCCCGAGCGCGCCGGAGCCGAGCACCAGGGCCAGGAACGGGTGGAACTTGAGCTTGGTGATCAGCACGACGATCAGCGCGATGCCGAGCACGGTCGCGCCGATGAGCCGGGTGTCGTGGCCGGTCCAGGCCGCCGCCGTGATCAGGGGCTGGGTCATGGCTGTGCTCCTTCGAACTCGGCCAACCCGCGCGCGGCGGCCGCGGCGAGCTGGTCGGGGGGATCGGTGATGTCGAGTTCGAGGCCGGGCTCGCCCTCGGCCAGCGGTTCCAGGTCGGCCAGTTGGGAGTCCAGGAGCGACACCGGCATGAAGTGCCCGCTGCGGCCGCGCATCCGGTCCGCCAGCAGTTCTCGCGAACCGTTGAGGTGGACGAAGAACACGCGTTCGTCCCTACCGAGCAGGTCGCGGTAAGAGCGCTTGAGCGCGGAGCACGTGACGACCCCGCCGCCGTTGTGGGCGCGTTCACGGATCCAGTCCGCGATCGCGTCCAGCCACGGCCAGCGGTCCTCGTCGGTAAGAGGGGTTCCGGCGCTCATCTTGGCGATGTTCGCCGCGGGGTGGAACTCGTCCGCCTCGGCCAGCGGGACCTGGAGCTGTTCAGCCAGCAGCGTGGCGACGGTTGTCTTGCCCGACCCCGCCACGCCCATCACGACCACGACGCTGTGCACCGACCCAGTGAAGCTCAAAGGTAGTACTTATTCAAGAGTTCGACACGTATTGGTCATATGAGTGAGACACTGGCGGGGTGACCTCAGGACTGCCCGGGCGCCTGCTCGACGACATCGGACCCGCCATCGTGACCGGGAAGTACCCCCCGGGGGCCGTGCTGCGCACCGAGGAGCTGGAGCGCGCGTTCCAGGTCTCGCGCACCGTCGTCCGCGAGGCGTTGCGGGTGCTGGAGGCGATGCGGCTGGTCAGCAGCCGCCGCCGGGTCGGCATCACGGTGCTGCCGCGCGTCGACTGGAACCTCTACGACCCCCGCGTCATCCGCTGGCGGCTCGACGGCTCGGACCGGGCCGACCAGCTGCGGTCGCTGACCGAGCTGCGGTCCGCGACCGAGCCGGTGGCCGCCGCGCTGGCCGCTGCCCGGGCGACCCCCGAGCAGGCAGGTCGGCTCACCGAGCTCGCCGTCCAGCTGCGCTCGACCACGCACGACCTGGACGCGTTCCTCGTGCACGACATCGCCTTCCACCGGCTGCTCCTGGCGGCCTCGGGCAACGACATGTTCTGCCAGCTGGGGGACGTGGTCGACGCGGTCCTGACCGGTCGCACACAGCACCACCTGATGCCCCCTAGGCCCAAGACCGAGGCTGTGCGGCTACATGTCGAGGTGGCCGAGGCGGTCGCGGCGGGTGACTCGGCGCGCGCGGAGGGGGCCATGCGGGCGATCGTCACCGAGGTGATGGAGGACCTCAGGAAGTGAGCAGGTCCGCGACCAAGACCTCGGCGACGGCGTCCTCCGGGACGGCCCACCCGGCGCGCATCGCCTCGGGGAGTGTGGGGTCCCACGGGGCTGTCAGGGGGTCTGGGCTCAGGGCCTGGAGGTCGCGGCCGGAGTCGAGCGCGTCGCGGTAGTCGGCGGCGGACATGCGCCACGGGGTGCCGTTGGTGATGGCCAGGGCCTGCTGGGTGATCATCAGCCCGTGCGCGTCGAAGTCGCCGTGCACGTGGGCGCTTCCCAAGCGGGACAACAGGGTCCGCGCGACCGGGTTGAGGTGACCGGACAGGCAGACCAGCGGGACCCTGGCCCTGGCGGCGATCGCGTTGTCCACAACCACCGGACTTGTGCACACCCTGGCCGCGACCCCTGCCGGGATGGCGTCGCGGATGGTCAGATGGGTGGGCAAGCCCAGTTCGGTCCGCGCCTCACACCCGGGGAAAGCCCATGTCAGCACCGTCGTCGACACCGCGTCCAGCAGCACGCCGCTGCGCTCCCACAGCCGCCGCTCGTCCGACGTGGAGCGGGGCAGGGGCGTGCCGTGCGCCGTGGCCGCCGCCCGCAACACCAGCCCGGCCAGTCGAGTTCCGCGAACCAGACCGAGATCGGCCAACACCAGCCACGCCGCGGGCGCCGACGAACCCAGGTGCAACCGCGCGATGGCGGCCGCCGCCCTCGGCGCCACCTCGGCCAACTCGACCGGCGAGATCTTGGCGTACCGCCGGGCCTGATCCACCCACGCGGGCACCCACCCGCCACCGACCCCGGCCGCCGCGACCGCCGACCCCAGGATGTCGTCCGCCTCCGCGGGCGCCACCACACTGCCCGCCGACTCCCCGAACAGAGCGGAGAGCACCTCGTCCAACCCACAACCGAACAGCGCGCGCACCCGCACATCCAGGTCGGCGACCACCACGGTCATCCCGACCCCCGCGGTCACCTCGCGCCCCAACACCCCCGCCACCGCCACCGCCGCGGCGGCATCAGGGGCCTTGAACCCCAGCTTCACCTGCCCCCGAGCCACCGCGGTCCGCGCCTGCCGCCACAACACCGCGAACTCCGGCCGCCGGTACTCCTCGTTCACAACCGCTCCACTCCACGCACGCCCCGACCACCCCCACGGTGGCCGCTCACCCCACCACAGTGGATCACGCCTTGTCGGCCTGGCCACTGCGGCCGTTCGCGACCGAGTTGGCGACCACCGCGGTCATCCTGTCGTGCGCGGCTTCCACACACTCCGACGACCCGGCCACTTCCGCTGAACCGGCACCTGGCGCCTTGACCCCCAGCTTCACCTGCCGCGATGACACGGCGAACTCGGGGTCCGCGAACTCAGGCGGTGGTGCTGACTCCTACCGGGGTTCCGACTCCTGCGGTGGTGTGGACGCGGGCGAAGGTGTGGACGCGGGCGGTGGTGCGGACTCGGGCGGGTGCTCGGTCACGGCGACTCCGCGTCGGTCACGGGCCGGCCGCTCCTGGCGCGCCTCGGTTGATCGCCGTAGATCACCCGGTGCGCCCTGGGCTCCGGTGAGGACTTCGGCGGCTCGGTCGCCGCGCGGCGACCCGGGATGGCAGGTCGCCGCGGTGGTGGGCCTGCCTGGTGGTGGCGGCCTGAGTGGTGCGGGGATCGGGGTCACGGGTCGTCGCGGTCGAGGGTGGTGCCGTCCCAGGTGGTGTGGGTGCAGGCGACGCCGTGGCCGGACTTGGGGCGTAGGACGTCGTAGATGTGCATGCGGGGGATGCGGTCGGAGACGCCCCAGCCGCTCGGCCAGGTGATGACCCAGTCCATGTCCAGGTCGACCAGCAGTTCCAGCATCCGGGCGATGGTGGGGTCGTCGAGGCGCTCGAAGGCCTCGTCGAGCAGCACCAGCCGCAGCGGGGACATGGTGCTGGCCAGGCCCGCGGAGATGGCGCCGTAGAACGCGGCCGCGGCGGCGAACAGGGTCACGTACGAGATCAGCCGGGTCTCGCCGGAGGAGAGTTGGCGCAGGCGGCGCGAGCGCGGCTTGCCGTCCGGGCCGGTGTCGCGGACGCGGACGGTGAACGCGAACCACGACCGGTAGTCCAGCGCCCGCGCCAGGATCTCGGTGTAGCCGCCGGTGGCACTGTCGCGTTCGGACTCGATGCGCTCGGTGAACACCTGCTGCAGCCGGGCGTCCTGCTCCTCGGTGCGCTGCGCGAACGGCACCCGCAGCAGCCGCAGCGCCTCCAGGGTGGACTCGTCCAGCCACGCGGCGGGCTGCCAGTCGAGCCGCACGTGCACGCCCTGGCTGGACCGGGCGGTGTCGAGCACCTCGTTCATCCGCCGGGTCAGGTCCTCGGCGACCGCGATCTGCGCCGAGAGCCGCTCGGCCAGTTCCCGCACCAGGTGCAGCGCGAAGATCCCCTGGTACTGCTCGGTCAGGAACCCGCGCCGCTCGGCCAGCCGACCCGCCACCCGCCTGGCCGCGACGGCGACCGGGGCCGGGCCTTCCTCCGCCGACACCACCACGGTGAGGATCCCGGCGTGCCGCTCCGGGAGCACGTTGTGCGTCCCGGCCAGCGACGACTGGAGGTTCTGCAGCTTGCCCAGCACGTTCTCCTCGCTGGGCAGCCGCTTCGACTCGGCAACGGCGGTCGCCAGCAGGTCCCACGCGTCCGCGTCGTCGGCAGGCCGGTCGTCCTCGACCGCCGCGGGCCACACGCCGGGGGCGGCCAACGCCTCCGCAAACGCTTGCGCCGCTGCTGAGGCCGCTGACCGCTTGCCGTCGATCTCCGCGGCCCTGGTGTCGAGCAGCGTCTGCGTCTTCACCACCTGGTTGGACAGCTCACCCGCCGCCCGCCGCGATTCCGGCAGCTCCACCCGCGCCTCGCGGCGGGACCGCTCCAGCTCGCCCAGCTGCCGCGCGACCTCTTCGGCCGCACCGCCGACCGCCGCCGTCAGCTCCGCCAGGGCCGCCGCCTCGCGGTGGAACGCGACGCACTTGTCGTCGGCCACCCGCTCCGCGGTCTCCCGGTCGTCGACCGCCGCGTTGTGGTCGTGCAACGCCTCGACCAGGTCGCGCACCGTCCCGACGCAGCGCTTGGCCAGCGCGTCCCGCAGGCTCTCCGCCGACCCGCGGGCCTGGGTCGCCGCCCGGTGCGCGTGCCGCAGCGCCTCGGTGTCGGCGGTCAGCCCCGCCGCGCCCGCGTCCTGCGCCAGCCCGGTCTCCATCGCGCGGACCCGGCCCTCGGCGGCCACGTGCTCGGACCGCCGCCGCTCCGCCTTCGTCGCCGCGTCCGCCGCCTGCCGCCCGGCCTGCTCCGCGGTGACCCGCGCGCCGATCAGCTCCCGGTCGTCGGGGAACGCGTCGAGGTGCCGATCCCACACCTCCACCGTCCGCGACCGCTCCCGCAGCTCCGACTCCGCCACCGCGAGCTCGGAGTGCAACTCCTCCAGTGCCCCGGCCAACTCCCCGATGGCCCGCTGCCGCGCCGCCTCCCGAGCCCCAGCCCCCACGAACTCCGCGTCCGGCTTGCCACCGACCCCCCGCAGCACCCCGGCCCGCCACCGCCCGTCCGCCCACACCGCGAGCCCGTCGTACTCCTCACCGAACGACACCGAGTCCAACAACCGCGCCACCACCTCGGCGGGCACCGGCCCCCCAGGCTCCACCGCAGGCACCAACACCGCACCCAACGACGACGGCGCCACCCCGGCCACAGTCGCCAGGATCCCGGCCACCAGGCCCGACGCGTCGCTGATGCCGCCGTCCGGGCGGACCCAGGCGGTCAGGAGGCCGGAGCCCTGGAGGGCGGCTTCGAGGCCCGCGCGTTCGGTGTCGGTCAGGCCCGCGAAGTCGACCAGGCGGTAGAACGGGGCTCCGGGGCCTTGTTCCACCAATCCCGGTGGGGCTGCGTCGACGCCCTTGCGCAGTTCGATCAGGCGGGTTTCGGCTGACTTCACCCGGCCGATGAGGTCGTCCACGGACTGGCGGGCCGCCACGACCCGCTGGCGCAGGCCGGTCAGGTGTGGGGCGGCCCATTTGCGTGCGGCGTCCCTGGCCTGGCGGGTCGATTCGGGGCCGGTCAGGACCGCGTCGGCGGCGGGTGGGCGTGGGGGGCGTGCAGCGTGGTCGTCGGCGAAGGGGCCCGCGGTGGTCCACGTGGTGGTCTTCTCGCGCCAGACCTCGGCGGCCACGGTGAAGCGCTGGCGGGCCTCGTTGCGCCACCCGGCCGACTCGGTCGCCTCGATCTGGGCGTCGCGGGCCTTGGCCTGGAGCTTGTCCAGCTCCTGCCGGTCCGCGTCCAGCGACATCGCGCGGTCGTGCAGCGACATCGCCAGGGCGGCCCGCTGCGCCACGACGCTCGCCAGGTCGCCCGCGCGCCCGGCCGCCTCGGCCAGCACGGCGGACAGCTCGTCCGGCGCGACCGGCGGTGGCGTGCGGCGCTCGATGACCAGCGGCTCGGCCTCCGGGTCCGGCTTGGCCCGCACCTGGCCGGTCTCGGTCCCCGGCACCGGCTCCGGCGCGGGCGGCACAGCCGGGCACAGCGCGGGATCGAGCCCCGCGGCGGCCACGGCGTCCGAAGTGGACAGCGCGAGTTCGGCAGCGTCCTCGATGTCACCGCCAAGCCTGCGCAGCACGGTTAGCACTGTCTCCACCGCGCGGTCCGCGTGGTTGCGTTGCACCCCAGCGTTATCCAGGGCCGCGCCAGCCGCCTCACGCGTGCGCTCGACCAGCTTCTCCCGGTCCTGCAAGTCGCGCAGACCCTGGTACGCGGGCAACGACTTCAGCGAGTCGATGCTGTTCTCAAGTTCGAGATCGCGTTCCTCTAGTACGCGAACCCGCTCCTCAGCCTCTGCGTGCTTCTCAGCGTCAACTACCAGCCGCTGCTCTAGCTTCCGGATCTCGCCGTGCGCACTGTCCAACGTCTTAGACGCAGCCTGCGCTCTACTGCCAGCCGCGTGCAATGCGCCGAGGGCATAACCGGAGTACGTGGCCAGGAACGCGCTCATGGCCGTATCCGCCGCGCCGAGCCTGCCGATGTTCTCCCGGATCGACTCCAGGTCCTCGAACGACGTCGCCAACTGCTCGACCACGCCCGCGTCCAACGGCGGCAAAGCGTCGGTGAGGATCTGCTCCAGCTGACCGTCCTGCACCTTCAACCCGATGTCCGGGTTGCGCAAAGTCCGCTGTAGGTGCAAGAGGTCCCCATAGCGACCACCGGGCACGCCATAAACCGTCTCGGCTACCTTCGCGCGGAACGCGGCCTCGTCGTAGACCCTGTCCGCGCCGAGAACCTCCCTCAACGCAGCTGGCCCCAACGGCACGCGGTCAGCGGAAGCGAGCTGGAAGTGCGTCCCCACCCGCGACGGCGTCACGAACCGCCAGGAGTCGCTGATCTGCTGCGACGTCGCCGACGCCTTCACCCCGATGCCGCACGTCAGGTACTCGTCGGCACCCTTGGCTGTAGTGCGGTGCAGCTCGATCCACGCGTAACCGATGCGGTTAGGCCCGCCGTCGTAGTCGTCGAGCATGAGGCGGCGGATCGACACAGTGCCCGCGCCCTTGGACCCCAGGTACCGCAGATCGCCGTCAAGACACAGCGGTAGCAACAACTCCAGGGTGCGCGACTTACCGGACCCGTTGGTGCCCTGGAAGATCGCCCGCCCACCGGAGAAGTCGAAGGTCTGCTCCCGGTACTGCCAGATGTTGACGATCCCGCCCCGGTGCAGCCGCCACCGACCCACCTCAGGCGCACGGTCGACCACGAGCCCATTGACATCGGCAGCGTCAACCCCAACGGAATCAAACCCGACAGCGCTTACCCCACCGGCGACAGCGTCAACCCCGATAGCCCTGTCCCCGATAGCGTCAACCGCGCGCGGGTCCGTCCCGTTCGCGGCCCGCTCGACCTGGTCCTGCTCGGTCACCGAACCCCCTCCTCGTCGAACAGCGACCACCCCGGCTCCGGCGGCACCTCGGACACGGCAACCGGGCGCCCCGGCGAGTCGTCCGGCTGCGGCAGCCACCGGTGCGCGGCCGGGCTGATCAGCCACCCGTCGCCGTCCGGCACCGCCAGCGTCAGGCGCGTCAACAGGTCCGTCACGTCGTCGGCGAGCGCGGCGACGTCGTCGGTCGCCTGGCGCGACCAGGCCGCCGGGTAGTCCGCGACCAGGTTGCCGCACACCTCCAGCAGCCGCGCGCGGCTGACCGGAACCCGCCCGTCCGGCCGGTACGGCACCTCGCCGTCGTCGGACACCAGGTCGCTCTGGTCGACCAGTTCCGGCAGCGCGAGCAGGGTCACCCTGGCCACGGTGCCGGTCGACGGGAACACCACGTCGGTCAGGTACTCCTCGGGGTCGGTCACCGCCACCCCCTCGGCCCGGATCTCGGTGACCAGCCCGAAGCAGCGCTCCAGCACCACCGACTCGCGCCGTTGGTGGCGCAGCAGCCACTCGGCCTGCTCCGGCGGCAGGTCCGCGTGCAGCGTCACCGGGTTCTCCACCAGCCGCCGCCGCACCGCGTGCTCGACGCCGAGCCGACCGGGCGCCGAGGCCAGCTCCACCAGGTCGTCCGCGCCGGTCGCCTCCGCCAGCGGGCCCGCCAGCAGCTGCCCGAGCAGGTCGGTGTGGATGGTGATCAGCGCCTCGGCAGGCGTCTCGGAGATCAACCCGGCCACGGTGCCGTCGGTCTCGGTGATCACGCCGAGCGCGATCAAGTGCCGCAGCGCCGCCGTCAACGCGCGCCGGTCGCCCACGTCGTCGACAACGTCGATACCGGCCTCTGACGCTGCACCCCGAACATCGGCCACCAAGCGCGAGAGCAGTACCTGACGCCCGGCACCGGTCAACGCCGCCATGGTCAGGCAGACGTATGCGTAGCCGCGAGGCGTCAGGCTTGACTCGCCCCGGGTGTGGTCGTCACCGGGGCCGCTCTTGTAGAGCCGAGCGAACCGGCGTTCCACGACGAGCCGATACCCGAGCAGGCTCGCGAACATCTCCTGGAGAGAGATCCGGTACCGGTAGACCAAAGGAAGCAGATCGCCGTCAGGGCCACCTGGGCGCAAGAGCGGGTGCCGCAGCAAGACCTTCGCGCAGCGGGCGACGTTGGACGCGTCGATGTCGGACAGGTCGCCGAGGACGTCAGGACGAGACTTAACGGCCACCGCGACCCCTCGTTTCCACCCGGGAGATCCCGACCACGGTGTCGCGCAAGGTCAGAGTGCCTGACGTACTACGGATCCGCGTGATCTGCCCTACCTGCGGAGTTAGCGTCAACGCCAACCCCCGAACCTGGTCGGTCGCGGATCCCGGATCGGACGCTCCCTCGCGCTGCGCCATGGCCAACGTCAACAGCTCGCACAACGCGCGCAGAGCCTCACCCGACAGCGTTGCCTCGTCGAGGTTCACGGCCGCCGCCGCCAGCTCGGCCGCCGCCGCTTCCCGCTGCTCGTCGGCTTCCCGGGCCTGCGCGAGCAGCCCCTGCTCGGTGATCGGGTCGTCCATGATCCGCGAGGTCCGCCCGCGCGCGCCCCGGTCGCCGCGCCCGCGCACGCTGACCGACACGTCGATCGCCGGTCCGTCGCGCCACGGGGTGTGCTCGTCGTCGCCGTCGTGCTCCGGCGCAGGCAGCAGGTTGCGCGCCGAGTGCAGCCCGAACGCCGCCGCGTACACCGCGTGCGCCCGCTTGGGCGTCGCCGCGTCCAACCAGCCCGCGAGCCGCACCAGCTCCGCGCGCCTGCTCGGCAGCAGCCCGCCGCCGGTGGTCGCGCGCCGCACCGTCGCCAGCAGGGCCCCGATCGCCCTGGTCGTGGCCTCACGCAAGGCCGTGACCTGCGACGGGTTGCCTGGCCGGTCGACGAACCAGTCGGTCAACTCCTGCCAGTCAGCCTCACCGCGGCCCCTGGTGCGCTCCACCGCCGTGCCGAGCTGGTCGGCGGGACGCAACAACCGCAGCAGTTCGGCGCGAGACCGGGCAAGTGCGGATAGCGCTGTCGCGATCGCAGGGGTGTGCCGCAGCACGTCCTCCACGACCAGCTGGATGTACTCGACCAGCAGGTTGCGGAAACCCGCGATCTCCTCCGGTGCCAAGTGGTGCCGGGTCAGGATCTGGCCGAGGTAGGCATAGAAGTCGCGGACCGTGGCCGCCAGCTCCGCGTGCTGCAGGAACAGCGTGGTGACCCGCTCGGCCAGCTGTTCGCGCGCACGGCGCGCTGGCAGGGAACCCGGGTCGCGCTGACCGCGCGTCACGGCGACGGCCAGCGCCTCGCCCAGCTCACCGAGGCCGCGCTCGATCGCGGGCAACAGCTCGCGGGACACCTCGCGGGCGCCCTCGGGGACCCGCAGCAGCTCGTCGACGTCGCGCTGCACCCGGACGGCCAGCTTCGACACCTGGTAGCGCATGGAGCCCTGCTGGAACTCCGCGATGCTGGCCGCGATCGTCTCCCGGCGGCCGTGCACGAGGTTGCCCCACTCGACCAGCTGCCGCAGCCGCGGGATCACCACATCGATGTGCGACTCGCCGATGTCGACGCGCCCGTCGCGCTCGGCACCGGCCAACGCGCTCGACACCTCGCCTGCGGACAGGTCCGCCAGCAGCGTCGAGGTGAACAGCCGCATGATCGCGAGGTAGGTGTGGTGGTGCTCACGGGGTTGCAGGTAGGCGTAGAGCTGGAGCCTGCTCGCCGCCTCCAGGCTGGCCTCCCCCTGCTCGTCCTCCACGGCGGGCCACGATAGCCCGACCGGCCGACAGCCGCGCACCCCGGCCGCCCCGGCGCGATACGGTTCGCCCGCCAGGGGGATGAACCGACCGGGAGGCAGCCAGTGTCCGCGGCACGCGCGTTCGGCCTGCTCCTGGGGGTCGCGGCCGACGCGGCGCTCGGGGATCCCCGGCGGTGGCACCCCGTGGCCGGGTTCGGCCAGCTCGCTCAGCGCTTCGAGCGGGTTCTCCACCGCGACAACCGAGCCGCAGGCGTGCTTTACACGGCCGTGCTCGCGGGTGGGTCTGTTGCTCTAGGCGCTGCCGTCGAGAGGTCACGTAATCCGATCGTGCGGATCGTGGGGACTGCCGCAGCGACATGGGTGGTCCTCGGCGGTCGGTCACTAGCGGCCGAGGGTTGGGCTATCGGGGCGCGGTTGAGCGCGGACGACATCGCAGGTGCCCGCGAACGGTTGCCCAACCTGTGCGGGCGTGACCCGTCGACCCTGGATAGCGCTGGCCTGGCTCGTGCGACCGTGGAGTCCATCGCCGAGAACACCTCTGACGCCGTGGTAGCGCCGTTGCTGTGGGGGGCTGTCGCCGGGGTGCCTGGGCTGCTCGGGTACCGCGCGGTCAACACCATGGACGCGATGGTCGGCCACAAGTCGCCTCGCTACCTGCGGTTCGGTTGGGCCTCGGCGCGGCTGGACGACGTGGCCAACCTCGTTCCCGCTCGGCTCGCGGCAGCGCTCACGGTCGTCGCTGCGCCTGCCGTCAAGGGTGATCGTCGGCGCGCGCGGGAGGCCTGGAAGCGGGACGCGGGGGCTCATCCGAGTCCTAACGCCGGGCAGGTCGAGGCAGCGTTCGCCGGTGCGCTCGGCGTCCAGCTAGGTGGTCGGACCGAGTACTCCTACGGCGTTGAAGACCGGCCGGTGTTGGGGGAGGGGCGCGCACCTGACGCCACCGACGTGGCGCGCGCGGTGACGCTGTCTCGCCTGGTCGGGCTGCTCACCGCCGGCGTGGCCGCGCTGATCACGCTGAAGCGGCGCGCTCCCGAGCCTCGTCCTCGGCGAGGATCTCGGACACCGACCGTCGCCTAGGCCTGTGTTCCTTCTCCGCGAGCGTTCCGCCGGGCTTGATCTCGCGCCAGGTGAAGTAGATGAGCCCGAGCAGGGCCATCACACCGAACGCGATCCACTGCAGTGCATAAGACAGGAACGGTCCCGCCTCTAGCTGCGGTAGCGGCAGCACACCGAGGACACCTGGCGAGCCCTCTTCGAGCTGCACGTAACCCGGGCGGATGTCGAGATTGGCCGCGCGCCCGACTACAGCGGGGTCGACCGCATAGACCTGACGGTGACCGTCTTCCTCGAACGCGGTCCTGTCGGTCGATTCGCCGAGGCGCACCCGCGCGAGCAGGTTGACCTGACCGGTCGGGGCCTCGGCGTAGTTGGGGACGCTCACGCCTTCGGCCGGACGCACATAACCCCGGTCGACGAGGACAACGCTGCCGTCGATCAGGCGGAACGGGGTCAACACCTCGAAGGCGGCATTGCCCTGAACAGTCCTGAGCCGCGCTAGAGCCTCGCCATCGGGCAGGTAGGTGCCAGCAAGGGTGACGCGTCGCCACTGGTCCGGGGGGACCGAGCCGATCGGGGCCGGGGGAGCGTCGAACGAGTCCTGCACGGCGGTGTTCGTGGCCTTGCGCTCGTCGTGCCGCTGGAACTGCCACGGGGCGAGCAAGGTGAAGCAAGTCACGGCGAACGCCACCACGACGAGGGCCAGCATCAGCCAGCCGGGACGGAGCAGCAGTTTCAACCGCACCCCACCACGGTAGGCCAGGGTCATGCCCGTAGCGCTGCCTGGGCCGCGGCCACGGCCTGCCGGGCATAGCCCGAGCCGAACAGGACAGTGTGTACGAGCAGCGGGAACAGTTGGTGCAGGGGAGTTCTCGCCTGCCAGCCGTCCGCTAGAGGCCGGTGTTCGTCGTAGGCGGCGATGACCCTGTCCAGGTGCGGACAGCCGAAGAGCGCGAGCATGGCCAGATCGGTCTCCCGGTGCCCACCGTGCGCGGCGGGATCGATCAACCACGCCTGCCGCGCCCACACAACGTTGCCGCTCCACAGGTCGCCGTGCAGTCGCGCGGGCGGCTCGTGCGGGACGTCGATCCGACCGCACAACGTTTCGATCGTGGACACACCGTCCCGATCGATGAGCTGACGGTCAGCAGCGTTGCGCAGATACGGCTCGATGCGATCGGCGACGTACCAGTGCGCCCACTCGGGACTCGGCACGCACCGCATCGGCGCCAGACCGATCCACGCCTGCTCGGGCCCGGTCGATGCGCCGAAGGTCGGTGCGCCCGCCGCGTGCAGGTCCGCGAGGCGACGACCGAGCTCCTCCGCCGCAACGGTGCTCGGCGCGGACGGCTCGATCTGCTCCATGACCAGCCACCGGTCGTCGTGCGCGCGGACGTCCGGGATTGCGACCGCGCCCGGCTCGGCCAGCCACAGCAACCCGGCGACCTCGGCGTCGACAGCGCCCTGGCGCGGGTCGTACTTGGCCACCACCAGGTCGCCATCCTCGGTGTCCACCTCGAAGACGTGGTCGGCCAGCGGGTGCACCCCGGTCGGCGTCAACCCGGTGAGCTCGGCCACGGCGGCGGCCGGGTTCAGTTCGCCAGCACCCACTGCACCAGCCCCGGGCACGCCGCCTCGACCAGGGCCAACACCTGGTCGAACCCGTCCGGGCCGCCGTAGTAGGGGTCCGGAATGTCAAGATCCGTCTCGGCGGCGGGGTCGAAAACGCGGAACAATGTCACGCGTTCGGGGTCAGCCACCCGGGCGCGCAACGCCCGCGCGTGCCCGGTGTCCATCGCGACGAGCAGGTCGGCGTCGAGGTGGTCGGCACCAACCTGCGCCGCCACGTGCGCCGTCGGGTAACCGTGCCTGGCCAGCACCCGCGCGGTCCTCGGGTCGGCGGCGTCACCGACGTGCCAGCCGTCCGTGCCCGCGCTGGTCACCCGCACCCGGTCGGCCAACCCGGCCCGGCGCAGGTGCTCGCCGAACACGAGCGCGGCCATCGGGGACCGGCAGATGTTCCCGGTACAGACGAAGCAGATGTGCACGCGGCCAGGGTAAGAGGAAGGGGACCGCCCGTGGACACCCCGTGGTGGACCGTCGACCCGACCACCGCCCCACCCCACACCGTCGACCGCCTCCTCCTCGCGGTCGAGCACCACATCACCCTCCGCACCTCCCCCAACGACCTGGCCCGCCGCCGAGCCCACCGCTGGCTCCACGCGAACGGCCTCTCCACCCTCATCGACCCACCCCACTGACCGACTTCCCCACCACCCCACGCCGAGCCCCAGCCTTGTCCCATTCCCGCAGGTAGAGGCGTTCCGCGGACCGTCGATTTCACCCGGTTCAGCGACAAAAGTTATCCACATCCGGATCTTCGGCGACCTGTTTCAAGATCTTCTGTCGGGGGGTGCCGATAGACTGGCACAGGGACGCCCCCCGGAGTGGGTGGGGGCTGGGCAGGGTCGGGACCGCGCGCGCGAAGCGGTTGCGGTGGGGGTAGCGGCGTCCGGTGGGGTCGCCTGGGCGCGGTGGGACGAACCGATGCTCGTGGGGGCGGGCGACTCGAGCTTGGGTGGGGCAGGCGGGCCGGTCGCTGGGGTGCGGTGCGCGTATCGGCTCGGTGGGTGGCGGCGCGTCGTGGGGGTGCATTGCGTGGTGGGGTGTCCGGTTGCCGGCGGGGATGGGGGGAGCGGGTGGGCGGGGTGTGGGCGGGGGTGGGTGGGCGGCTTAGGATTGGGGGGATGACCAGGGATGACTTGCTTCGGCACCACGGTGATGTGGATGCCGTTCCCGGGTTGGTGGACTTCGCGGTCAATGTGCGTGGGGGGCGGCCCCCTGAGTGGTTGCGGGAGCGGTTGGTCCAGGCGTTGGACCGGGTGGGGGTGTACCCGTCGGCGGCTGAGGACCGCAGGGCCAGGGAGGCCGTCGCGGCGCGGCACGGGTGCGATGCCGACGCGGTGATGGTGCTCAACGGGTCCGCGGAGGGGTTCTCGCTGGTTCCGCGGGTTGTCCACAACCTCGCCGCGGTTGTGCATCCGTCGTTCACCGAGCCCGAGGTAGCGCTCCGCAGCGCCGGGGTGCCGGTGCACCGCGTGCTGCTCGACCAGTCCGACGGCTTCCTGCTGCACCCCGACCGCGTCCCGAAGGACGCCGACCTCGTCGTCGTCGGCAACCCCACCAACCCCACCTCGACCCTGCACCCCGCCGACACCATCCGGGAACTCGCCCAGGACCGCACCGTCCTGGTCGACGAGGCCTTCATGGACGCCGTCCCCGGTGAGCCCGAGACCCTCGCCGGTGAGCCGAACACGCTGGTCTTCCGCAGCCTCACCAAGACCTGGGCGCTGCCCGGCCTGCGCGCGGGCTACGTCATCGGCCACCCCGACCTGCTCGCCGAGCTCGCCAGGAACCGTCCACAGTGGCCGGTCGGTACCCTCACCCTGGAAGCCGTCACCGCCTGCTGCGAGGCGCCCGCGCTGGCCGAGTCCGAGGTCGCCGCCCTCGACGCGACCGCGCACCGGGAAGCGCTCCAGGCCGAGCTGGGAGACTTCGTGCTCGGCGACCCCCGGGCCCCGTTCCTGCTGGTCGAGGTGCCCGGCGGCGAGCGGATCCGGTGCGCGTTGCGCGAGCGGGGGATCGCGGTCCGCCGGGGCGACACCTTCCCCGGGCTCGGGCCGGACCACCTGCGCCTCGCCGTCCGGTCGCCGCGGGAGTGCGCGCCGCTGGTGGCCGCGCTCAAGGCCGAGTTGGAGGTTCGATCATGAGCACCGTCGCCGACGTGGTCCGGGTCCTGGAGGCCGCGTACCCGCCAGGGCTCGCCGAGAGCTGGGACGCGGTCGGGCTCGTCTGCGGCGACCCGGCCGACACCGTCGAGAAGGTGCTCGTCTGCGTCGACCCCACCGAGTCCACAGTGGACGAGGCGATCGAGACCGGCGCGAAGGTCGTCGTCGCCCACCACCCGCTGCTGCTGCGCGGCGTCCACGGCGTCCCCGCCGACACCCCCAAGGGCGCGCTCGTGCACCGGCTCATCCGCGCGGGCATCGCCCTGTTCTGCGCGCACACCAACGCCGATTCCGCCGACCCCGGTGTCTCCGACGCGCTCGCCGCGGCGCTGGGCATCACCGTCACCGGCCCGCTCGCCCCGAACCCCGATGGCCGCACCGGCATCGGCAGGCTCGGCGAACTCGCGGAACCGGAACCGTTCGCCCAGTTCGTCGACCGCGTCTCCCGAGCGCTGCCGCACACCGAGGGCGGCGTCCGGGCCGCGGGCGACCCGCACCGGTGGATCAAGCGCGTCGCCGTGTCCGGTGGCGCGGGCGACTCCTACCTGTCGACCGCGACCGCCGCCGGGGTCGACGCCTTCGTGACCGCCGACCTGCGCCACCACCCCGCCGCCGAGCACCTCGCCGTCCCCGGCGCCCCCGCGCTGGTCGACGTGGCGCACTGGGCCAGCGAGTGGCCGTGGTGCGGCCAGGCGGCGGGGATCTTGCGCACCGGCCTCGGCGGTACGGTCACCGTCGACGTCTCCGTCCGCCGCACCGACCCCTGGACCACCCAGGCCGCATGCGCGCCGAACCGAACCGGGAGGTTCACCGGGTGAAAGCCGATCCCGCTGTCCAGCGCCGCCTGCTCGACCTCGCCGAGGTCGACGCCGAACTCTCGCGGGTGCGCCACCGGCGCACCTCCATGCCGGAGCTGGCCGAGATCACCGCGGCCGAGACCGCCGTCCGCGCCCGCCGCGACGCCGGGGTGGCCGTGCGCACCCAGCTCGACGACCTCGACCGCGAGGCGGCCAGGCAGGAGAAGGAGATCGACGCGGTCCGCGCCCGCGAGGACCGCGACCGCAAGCTGCTGCAGGGCGGCACCATCGGCGCCAAGCAGCTGGCCGACCTCGAGCACGAGCTGCACTCCCTGGAGCGCAGGCAGAGCGTCCTCGAGGACGACCTGCTGGAGCTGATGGAGCGCCGCGAGGCCGTCGAGCTCGACGTCAAGCACGCCGAGGTCGAGCTGGCCAAGGCCGAGCACGTGCTGGCCGAGGCCACCCACCGCCGCGACGAGAACCTGGCCGACCTCGACACCGTCGACGCCCGCCGCACCGCGGAGCGGGCCAAGATCCTGCCCGGCCTGCCCGCGGACCTGCTCGCCTTCTACGAGCGCCGGGTCGCCCAGGGCCGCATCGGGGCCGCGCTGCTGCGGGCCCGCCGCTGCGGCGCGTGCAGGCTCGAGCTCGACAGCCGGGAGATCTCCCGCATCCGCGAGACCGCCGCCGACGACGTGGTCGAGTGCGAGGAGTGCGGCGCGATCATGGTGCGCACCGCGGAGTCCGGCCTGTGAGGGTGCGGGTCGAGGCCGATGGCGGGTCGCGGGGCAACCCGGGACCGGCGGGCTTCGGCGCGGTGGTCCGGGACGCGGCCACCGGCGAGGTGCTGGCCGAGCGGGCCGAGGCGATCGGGGTGGCGACCAACAACGTCGCCGAGTACCGGGGGCTCATCGCGGGCCTGGCCGCCGCGGCCGAGGTGGGCGCGGACGCCGTCGAGGTCGCGATGGACTCGAAGCTGGTCGTCGAGCAGATGTCGGGCCGCTGGCAGGTCAAGCACCCGTCGATGAAGCCGCTGGCGCGCGAGGCGGGGGAGTTGGCCGCCCGGTTCGACCACGTGACGTACACGTGGATCCCGCGCGAGCGCAACCAGTACGCCGACCGGCTGGCCAACCAGGCCATGGACGAGCAGGCGGGCGCGGGCAGCGCCAAGCCGGAACCGGCCCGGCCGGTCGGCTCGGAGAACCGGACGCCGCCGACCTCGTGGTCGGGTGCCACCGGCGCGCCGACCAAGATCCTGTTGTTGCGGCACGGGCAGACCCCGATGTCGGTGGACCGCCGCTACTCCGGTCGCGGCGACGTCGACCTGACCGAGCTGGGCGCCACCCAGGCCCAGGCGGCCGGTCGCCGGATCGCCAAGCTGGACGGCGTCGACGCGGACACCCCCATCCTCGCCTCGCCGCTGGCCCGCACCGCCGCCACGGCCGCAGTGGTCGCCGCCGAGACCGGTGGCCGGGTGCGCACGCACAGCGGGTTGCTGGAGACCGACTTCGGCCGTTGGGAGGGCCTGACCTTCACCGAGGCCGCCGAGCGCGACCAGGACCTGCACCGCCGCTGGCTGTCCGACACCTCGGTCACCGCGCCCGGCGGGGAGAGCTTCGACGCCGTGCACCGCAGGGTCACCGAGGTGCGCGACGAGCTGGTGGAGGAGTTCGCAGGCCGCACCGTGCTGGTGGTCAGCCACGTCACGCCCATCAAGTCGTTGCTGCGACTGGGCTTGGACGTGGGGCCGTCGCTGCTGTTCCGGCTGCACCTGGACCTGGCGTCGCTCTCGATCGTCGAGTTCTACCCCGACGGCAACGCCTCAGTGCGCCTGGTCAACGACATCTCGCATTTGGCCTGACCGGACTCAGCCGGTCAGCGGGACCAGCGGGACCACGGCGGGTCGCCTGCGCCGCACGGTCTCGGAGAAGCCGGTGAGCACCTCGCCGAGCGCGGCCGCCGCGAGCGGGCGCACGTGGGAGCCCTCGTGCTCGTCGGCGATCATCTGGTCGAGCACGAAGTGCCCGGCGAGCACCTTGGTGGCGCCCATGGCGAACAGCAGCGGCCGCAGCACGCCGTCGATGGCCACCAGGTGCCCCTGGGTGCCGCCGGTGGCCAGCGGCAGGATCGCCTTGCCCGCCAGCGTCCCGGACGGCAGCAGGTCGAGCAGCGACTTCACCAGCCCGCTGTAGGCGGCGCGGTAGACCGGGCTGGCCACCACGATGCCGTCCGCGGCGGCGACCTCGTCGATGGCCGCGGCGATGGCCGGGTCGGCGGTGTCCTCGGCCAGCAGGGCCACCGTGGGCAGGTCGCGCACGCTCAGCAGCCGCGTCTGGTCGCCGAGGCCGCGCAGCTCGTCGGACACGTGCCGCACGAGCACGCCCGCGCGCGCGGACGGCGACGGGCTGCCGGAGATGATCAGGATGGTGCCCACGGGATCCCCCTGTGGTCGGCGGGTCGGTGACGGGGTGTGTCAGCGACGACAACCGCCGCCCGCGAGGAGCAGGAAGTCCACGTGCCTGCGCCGGGTGAGAACTCGGTCACCGGACATGCCAGCAGTAGATCAGTCCAGGTCGGGAGGGCTCAACGGCGTCCACGCCATGGGACGTGCGGACCGCTGGGTGGACCCCTCTATCCTTGTGCCGCGGGCGAGTCGACCGGGCGGCCGCGGCGGTGCGCAGCACCGACGAGGAAAGTCCGGACTCCGCAGGGCAGGGTGGTTGCTAACGGCAACCCGAGGTGACTCGCGGGACAGTGCCACAGAGAAGAGACCGCCCGGCCTCACGGCCGGGTAAGGGTGAAACGGTGGTGTAAGAGACCACCAGCACCCCGGGTGACCGGGGTGGCTAGGTAAACCCCACCCGGAGCAAGGCCAAGAAGGGGTCGCGAGACCCTTGCGCAGACGTTCGAGGGCTGCCCGCCCGAGTCTGCGGGTAGGCCGCACGAGCCTGCCGGCAACGGTAGGCCTAGATGGATGGTCGCCGCCCGAGACGCGGGTCTCGGGATACAGGATCCGGCTTAAACGTCGGCTCGCCCGCCCCTGTAGACCAAATGGCCGCCTACACCGATTGGAGTAGTTCCGCACGCGCCGCGCCGGGAAATTTGCTGTGAATTGTGTCACTCTCGGTGGTCGATGATCGCGCGTGCGGGTGAACCGGCCCCCGGACTAGGAAAATCGGGTGGTCGTGGGTCCTGACCGGCCCCGCCAGGATGATGATGGTGTGGTCAGATGGCAGCCGGACGGGACAGAGGAGGGCCACCGGCCTCTACGGAACGCATCCTGCTAGCTACCGTTAGTAATGACAATGATGTGTCAGTCGTGCTGTACTCGACTGGCACCGCACAGACCTGTCGCGCGGCAGCACGGCGCCCCGACGCTTTCCGCGCACTTGGGAGATCGAGATGACTAGCCCGACCATCGCCGCCCTCTTCGACCTCGCCCAGCAGCAGCAGCCACCGCAGACCGACATCGACACCGGCAACCTGCGCACCTGGATCCTCGACAACATCATCCCGCTGCTGCTGCTGGTGGTCGCGCTCCTGCTGCTCTGGCTCGGCGGCGGCAAGGGGGACAACGCGGGCGTGATGCGCAGGCTCGGCGGTGTGATCGTCGCGCTCGCCATCGTCGGCCTCGCGGTGACCAACGCCGGTGAGGGCATCGGCCGCTGGCTCGCCGGTCTGTTCACCGGCTGACCAGGCGCGGGGAACTCACGTGCGGATACGCACCGACGACGAGGTCTACCGGGTCGACGCCGTGTGGCTCGGCCCGCCCAAGGCCACCTTCCCGTTCCGCGCGCGGTACGTGGCCTGGGGGGTCGGCACTGTCGTCTTCCTGCTGGCGCTGACCGTGCTGCGCAACCTCGGGGTGGGCCTGTTCTGGTCGTTCGCCTGGGGGCTGGTCGCCACCATCGGGCTGACCATGGTCATCTGCTCCAGGATCAGCCACGAGCGCCCGCTCGGTGCGGTGCTCACCATGTGGGTCCGCGAGCTCAACAGCCCGCGCGAGACCACCTCCGGCAACGGGGGCGCGGTCAGCGCGGCAGGCGTGCGCGTGCGCGCCGAGTTACCCCGCCGGGACCGACGCGGCCCCGACCGCCGTCGCGCCAAGACCGCCCGTAGGGCCGAGGAAGCCCGTCGCCGCGCCAGGGTCGCGCGCACGGCCAACCCGCCCGCGGCACCCAGCAAGGCCGGTTACGCCAGGAACACGAGGAACAGGGAGGGCAGCGGTGTTCGGACGCCGTAAGCGCGAGCGGGACACCCTCGCGCCCTATCCGGCGGGCCAGCCGCACGACCGCGTGCCCCAACCGGGGCGCACCCGGCACAGCGCGCGCTACGAACAGGCCCAGGCACCGCGCAAGGCGGGCAAACGGCTGCCCGGCGAGGCAGCCATGCCCAGCTACACCCCCGAGATCGCGGCCAGGACCATCGACGGCCACTTGCTGCGCACCGGCACCGACGTCTACGCCTGGTACCGGCTCGCCCCGCAGCGCTGGTCGTTCCGCTCCGACTCGCAGCGCCAGGACCTCGTCGCCGCCATCGCGGGCCAGTACGCCGAGCTGGCGGGCCGGTGGCTGCACCTGCGGGTCACCACCCGGCCGTACCCGATCCGGATGTGGGCCGAGGCGCACGTGCACAACGCGGTCAACCGGCTGCCGGACGTGCCGGGCGCGCTGAGCTTCGACGACTACCTCATCGGCGAGCAGCAGCAGCTCCTCGGCCGCTCCATGGCCGAGAAGGAGGTCTACCTCGGCGTCCAGGTGCAGACCCGCAACGTGGTCGACCGGGCCGTCGAGCGTGCGGCCCCGTTGCTGCGCAAGGTGTTCCCCGACGCGGTGGACGCCGAGCTGCTGGCCATCGAGAGCGAGGTCGAGCACCTCGACCAGGTGATCGGCTCGGCTGGCCTGGAGGGCCGCCCGGCCACCGCCGAGGAGATGTCCTGGCTGATGCACCGGTCGTGCTCGCTCGGGCTCCCCGCGCCGCGCAACATGCCCGCCGTGCCCGGCGCCGCCTGGGAACCGGAGGACCTGGCGAGCTTCACCGACGCCGCCGACTTCCACCAGGACCCGTACTCCCCGACGGTGACCGTCCGCGGCCGCACCGGCTCCAACGCGGGCGTCACCCGGCACGTGACCGTGCTGACCGTCGGCATGATGCACGGCCTGCAGATCCCCGAGATCGACGACCCGTGGGTGCAGCGCAGCGACCGGCTGCCCGCCTCCGTCGAGTGGTCGGCGCGGCTGTACGTGCGCAAGCCGGAGGAGGTCTCCGGCGAGCTGCAGCGGCAGATGAACAAGGTCCGCTCGCAGGTCAAGCACTACACCGACGAGCACGAGCTGGAGCCGCCGCAGTCGCTGGCCCGGCAGGCGAGCCGGGTGCTGGAGATCGACGACGAGATGACGTCGGGCTTCACCGCGCTGGCCACCCGGGTGCGCTCGTGGTGGCGGCTCGCGGTGTCCGGCCCGACCGAGCGCGACGCGCTGCGCCTGGCCCAGCAGCTGCTGGACCTCTACAAGCCGAAGGTCGCCATCGAGCACCCCGAGGCGCAGTACGCGATGGCGCGCGAGTTCATCCCCGGTGAGCCGCTGGCCTCTAGCGCCTACCTGCGCCGTGGTTCCGTTGTGTGGGCGGCTTCCGCTGTGCCTACCGCGACCGCGGAGGTCGGTGACCGCCGCGGCATCCTGCTCGGCGAGACCTGCACCGCGACCCGGCGCCCGGTGGCGTGGGACCCGTGGATGGCCCAGGAGATCCGCGACGGCTCCGGCCTGACCGCGATGGTCGCGGGCCTCGGTGGCGGCAAGTCCTTCCTCGGCGGCGGCATCGTCTACAAGACGCTGCGGGCCGGGGCGCACTGGACGATCCTCGACCCGTCCGGCCCGCTGGCCCGGCTCTGCGACCTGCCGGAGCTGCGCCCCTACGCGCGGCCGATCAACCTGCTCAACGCCCAGGCGGGCATCCTCAACCCGTACCGGGTGGTGGCCGAGCCCAAGATCGACCACTTCCTGGACGAGGAGGACCCGGAGCGCGCGTGGCGCCGGGAGAAGGCGCTGGCCGCCGCGACCCGCCGCCGCCTGGTGCTCGACGTGCTCACCGGCCTGCTGCCCTACGAGGTGGCCAGGCTGCCGCAGAGCCGGATCGTGCTGCTGCGCGCGGTGCGCACCGTCGGCGGCCGGGTCGACGCCGACCCGAGCCTGGTGTTCGAGGCGCTGCGCCGCGACGCCAGCGAGCACCACGAGCACGCCGTCGTGGTCGCCGACTTCCTCGACGAGATGAAGGAGCGGATGTCGCTGCTCATCCCCGAGCGCGGCGCCGACCCCTACGACGAGCAGCGCGACGACCGGATGACCGTGCTGACCATGGCGGGCCTGACCCTGCCCAAGGACGGCGTCGGCCGCGAGCACTGGACCGACGCCGAGGCGCTGGGCGTGGAGATGCTCAACCTGGCCGCCTGGCTCACCCAGCGCTCGATCTACGACAAGCCCAAGGACATGCGCAAGGGCGTCTGGATCGACGAGGCGTTCTTCCTCTCCGAGGTGCCCACCGGCCGGGTGCTGATGAACCGCTTCGCCCGCGACTCCCGCAAGTGGAACGTCCGGGTCCTGCTGTCCTCGCAGATCCCGGCCGACTTCCTCAAGATCCAGGGCTTCGTGACGCTGCTGGACTCGGTGTTCATCGGCCGCCTCGACGACGACGCCGCGCAGGCGGACGCGTTGCGGCTGCTCAAGGTCCCGGTCGGCGCGGGCTACGAGCAGGTGGTCGCCAGCCTCGGCCGCAGGCCGGGCGCGCACCGCGGCATGACCGAGCGCGACACCTCGCCGCGGCAGTTCATCTTCGGCGACGGCGCGGGCGGGGTGGAGCGCATCCGGGTCGACCTGTCCGGCGAGCACCTCAACCACCTGCGGACGGTCATGGACACCACCCCGGACGCGCAGCGCGAGGTCCGCCCGGCCGTCGAGCCGCAGCAGATCCCGGCGCCGACCCCGCCGAGCGAGTACGAGTTCGAGCCGCTGGACGGGTCGGCGACCGACGAGGAGTTCGAGCGGGCCGCGGAGTTCGAACTCGGTCTCACCGAGGAGGACTTCGTCGGCGAGCCGGTGCCCGGCGGTGGCGGGGATGAGCCAGGGGGCGGTAAGAAGCGCGGTCGTGAGGACGCGGCATGAGTACCGGTGCGGACCCTGTCCGCGGCGTTGTCCGGTTGGCTAAGTTGATCAAGCTAGTGGTCGGTTACCCGAGCCCGGCGAGGTTGGTGGACGTCACATGATCACGCTCCTGGTGGTGGCCGCCGCCACGCTGCTGTTCGCGGCGCGGCGGCGGAGGAGACAACGCGGCACGGCGATGTCGCGCCGGTCCTGGTCGATGGTGGCCGTGATCGGCGTGGTGGCGCTGCAGGCGGTCATCGGCAGCCCGGCGCTGGCGCAGGCCAACGACTCCTGCGTGCCCAACCCGGAGCGGCCGGGCGCGGGGATGGTCGGTGCGATCGACCCGCCCCAGGGCAACGGCGAGGCCGACAGCCCGTACCTGGTCTACGGGTTCGCGGGCATGGTCTGGCACGTCTACGACGAGTCCTGCGGTGGTCTCGTGCCCGCCGGGGTCAGCGACCCGGGCGCCACGATCGACAACTGGGCCGGCAACGAGCTGTTCAACATGGCGAAGAACATCGTCGGCGCCACGAACTCGTTGCACTACACGCTGATGACCGGCGGCGTCCTGGGCGGGCTCAACGAGCAGATCGGCAAGGCGGCCGACTCCGTCTTCGACAACATCTACACCCAGCTGTTCAGCATCTTCATGCTGCTGCTGGCCATCCTGCTGTTCCGCCAGATCTGGAAGGGCGACCTGGCCACGGTCAGCAAACGCGCGCTGTTCGCGTTCGCGGGCATGTGGCTGGCGGCGTCATCGATGGTCCTGGTGGCCAACTACGACCGGGTCGACGACCTGATCGTGCGCACCACCACCGGCATCCAGGGCGGCTTCGTCGACCCGGAGGAAGACCGGGTGGTGCGCCACATCCTGCCGACCGACCTGCACAACAAGGTCATCTACGAGAACTGGCTGCGCGGCGAGTTCGGCAGCCCCGACTCCCCGCAGGCCCGCGACTTCGGCCGCAAGCTGCTCGACGCGCAGGCCTGGACCCGCGACGACCTGGTGACCGGCCGCGACGCCGACAACGCCGCCGAGCAGGCCAAGAAGAACGAGTACAAGACGATCGCCACCCAGCTCGGCCCGGCGACCGGCTACTTCAAGGGCACCGACGGCTCCAGGACCGGCGCCGGCGTGCTCGCCCTTTTCCAGTCGATCGTCTACTCGCTGTTCCAGCTCTTCGCCAAGCTCGCCGTGCTGCTGGCCCAGCTGCTGCTGCGGCTGCTGGCACTGGCCGCGCCGGTGATCGGCCTGGTCGCGCTGATCCACCACGACATCCTGCGCAAGGTCGGCCGCGCGGTCGGCGCCGTGGTGCTCAACGTGCTGGTGCTGGCGATGCTGGCGGGCATCCACTTCAAGTTCCTCGAGCTGATCTTCTCCCCGGAGGCCAAGCTCTCGCTGCTGACCCAGATGCTGCTCGCGGCCATCGTCACACTGGTGTTCTTCCTGGTCGGCCGCCCCGCGCGGCGGATGTGGCAGATGCTGGAGCTGTCGGTGGGCGCCGCGGGCGCGTCGATGCCGGGGGCGGGCGCGGGGATCTTCTCCCGGTTCCGCCGCAACAAGCACGAGGGTCCGACCCCGCAGGACAACTTCTGGGAGCAGGTCCGCGACGGCGAGGCGGGCGAGACCGCCGAGGCGGGCGCGCTGGCCCGCACCAGCGGCCGCAGGCCCCGCCCCGAGGCCAGCAACCCGGTCACCGTGCACGCCGAGCGGATGGACCTGCGCCGCGCCAAGGCCGCCATCGACCGGTCCCGGCCCGGCCTGGAGTCCGGCCGCTCGGGCAGCGAGGTCCAGGGCGAGGTCGTGCCCAACAACCTGCCCGGTGCCTCCGGTGCGGGCAGGCTCGCCCTGGGCGCGGGCCGCTCCAGCCGCACGGTCGACACCGCGCCGGTCGCCGACCGCGGTTGGGACCGCGGTGAGGATGCCGTGGTGATCCCGTCGATGGTGTCGAGCAGGCGCGGCGAGTTCGAGGCGCCGGTGGAGGCCCAGCCGAACCCGACCCCGCGGGTCGCCGACGTCGAGATGGTGGCGGGCAGGCCGGTGCACGTGGTCTACCGGCCCTCGCGCGGCCTCGAGGTCGCCGACAACCAGCCACCGCGCCGGATGCCGCTCAACAGCGGGCCGCGCGAGACCGACGCCGTGGTGAGGTGACCCGTGCCGATCCGCACCAACCGCGGCCGGGCCGCGGTGTACCGCAAGCTGTGGGGCTGGCCGCTGCGCTCGCCCCGGCACTTAGCGGTGGCGGTGTTCATCGCCGCGCTCGTGCTCACCGCCGCCGGGATCGTGGTCCCGAAGGTCGTCGGCACCAAGGGCACCACCCAGGCAGGCGCGGCGGGCTCGTCGACCACCACGACCACCACCCGTCCCGGCCAGGTCCCTGACCGCGGCATCTCCACCCAGGTCACCACCAGCCCGCTGCCGACCAGGATCACCTCCGCGCCCAGCCCCACGACCCGCGAGTCGGCGCCGCCGCAGGCGCTGGAGGCGGTCACCAAGTGGGCCGAGCGGTGGGTCGACCACCCGTCCGGCATCTCCGGCAAGGACTGGCTGGAGCGGCTGCGCCCGTACACGACCGAGGAGTACCTGGGCGTCATGGGCTCGATCGACCCGGCCAACATCAAGGCCACCCGGGTCACCGGCACGGTGCGCGCCGAGACCTCGTACGCCAAGTCCGTCGAGGCCGAGGTGCCGACCGACGCCGGGCCCGTGCACGTGACGGTCATCGACACCGGGCAGGGCTGGAAGGTCGCCGACTACCAGCAGGGGTCCGGGTGAAGACCGCGCTGATCGTCGGGACCATCGTGGTCGCCGTGGTCACCACCGTGATCAGCACCGCGGCGGTGAGCCAGGTCGTGCAGCAGGGCCAGGCCGAGGAGGCCAGGGCGGCCGGGCTGGGCAACTGCAACGCCGCACTCGGCCCGTCCAGCACCGGCCCGGCCGGTTCCGGCGCCGCCGACGCGGCCAGGCTCTCCGACGAGCAGCGCGGCATCGTCGCCATGATCATCACCATCGGCAAGCAGCGCGAACTGGGCTCCCGGGCCTGGCAGATCGCCATCCAGGCGGGCATGACCGAGTCCGGCCTGCGCAGCCTCAACTTCGGCGACCGCGACTCCCTGGGCATCTTCCAGATGCGGCCCTCGATGGGCTGGGGCACCCCGGAGCAGGTCACCAACCCGACCTACGCGATCAACAAGTTCTACGACGTGCTGCTCAACGTCCCCAACTGGGACAGCCAGCGCCCGGGGGAGTCCGCGCAGGACGTGGAGCGCTCCGCGTTCCCGGACCGCTACCACCGCTGGGAGTCGATGGCCGCCCACCTGATCGGCGAGCTGGCGCACATCGAGAACTTCACCGGCTGCGGCACCGGCTTCGGCAACCTGCTGCCCGCCCCGACCGTGGCCGCGGGCTCCGCCATCCAGTTCGCGCTGGGCCAGCAGGGCAAGCCCTACGTGTGGGGCGCCCCCACCAACCAGCAGAACTCCTACGACTGCTCCAGCCTGATGGTCCAGTCCTACCGCTCCGGCGGCATCAGCCTGCCCCGCACCTCGCGCGAGCAGTACTGGTCGGGCGCGCTGCTGCCGGTCGAGCAGGCCCAGCCGGGTGACCTGCTGTTCTGGGCCTACGACGAGTCCAACCCCAGGACCATCCACCACGTGGCGATGTACCTGGGCGATGGCAAGATCGTGGAGGCCCAGCAGAGCGGCGTGCCGGTGCACATCCGGCCCGTCGCTTGGACCGAGGGCGAACTGATGAACCAGGCCGTCCGGCCGGGGGTCTGAGGAAGGGCACCACCGTGAACATGTACCCACCCGGGCCGATCCCCCGCCACCCAGGACCCCCCGCCTCCGGCGCGCCCGTCCGGGACTTCCTCAACACCGCCCCCCGCCCTGGCGTCAGCGAGGGCTACGTCGTGCTGCCCCGCTCGCTCGCCGAGGCCATGCCCCTGCCCTGGCAGCAGCACATGGCCCACCTGCTGCACGAGTTCCACCAGGTCTACGCCCACCTCGACTGGCCCGAGTACCGAGTCGTCCCCTCCCGCCGCGAACGCCTCGTCGACCTCGACGAGGACCAACTCGCCGAGGTCGGCTGCATGGTCGAGATCGACACCGACGGCGAACTCGTCTACCGCGAACGCAACGGCCGCCGCATCGAGAACCCCGAGGTCCAGGAAGTCCTGGTCTCCTGCCTAGACCCCATCCCCAGCCAGCACCACAACGCCAACCAGGACACACCCCCGCGCGGCTTCCCGGTGCAGCAGTCCCCCAACTGGGGTTAGCTGATCACCATGGCAGAAGACCCCAACCCCGACCCCGGCTGGTACTACAACACCAAGACCAACCAGGTGGAACACGGCACCCGCGGCCGCTCGGTGGACCTGCTCGGGCCGTACCCGGACCGAGCCACCGCTGAGCGGGCCCTGGACATCGCGCGGGAACGCACCAAGGCTGCTGACAAGGCAGACCAGACATGGGACAACGAGGACGACTAGAGGTGGATGCGCGGCTCCGGGCACGGCTTTGGCCGTGCCCGGTTGCGTTGCGGAGAGCTTACGGACGCCGCCACCCCACACAGAACAAGTCCGCCCCATCGAGCCGGGTTGGCACCAGCGACTCCGAGGAGCGTTGTTCGGCCAACGCCTGTGAGGGGCGCATTGGGGCCATCGATTGTTCAGAACAAGGACCTGTCCACATCCCCTTCATCTATCCCCAGTCGCCCGCCAAGGCCTAGTGACAAAACCGCGGGGTCGATATGTTCAGAGATGGGGGCCCCGGGAGCGGAGTTGATCTTGACGGGCTGGAGTTCGGGCGGGGCTCGGGTGGGCTGGAATGCGGGGCGGGGGGCTGTGAGGTCGGTCCCAGGGGGTCGCCTGCGGGCGGGGGTGGTGCGACGCTGGGGTGGTAAGCCATCCGCTGACCCGGGGACCTGCGATGACGTGGGCCTCGAGGGAAGGACGGTCGACAGTGATGCCTGCCGAGTCCGGTTCGGAAGTTGCTCCCTACGGTTCCGGGAGTCCCGCCCGCAAGCCCGTGAAGCGCGTCCGGGTGCACCACCTGCAGGAGCTCAAGGACCGCGGTGAGCCGTGGCCCATGCTCACCGCCTACGACATGTACACCGCTGAGTTGTTCGACGAGGCCGGGATCCCGGTGCTGCTGGTCGGCGACTCCGCGGCCAACAACGTGTTCGGGTACGAGACCTCGCTCCCGGTCACCGTTGACGAGTTGATCCCGCTCGTCCGCGCCGTCGCCGGGGCTGTGAGTCGGGCGCTGGTGGTGGCTGACCTGCCGTTCGGGTCGTACCAGGTGTCGGTCGAGCAGGCCGTTGCCACGGCGGTGCGGTTCATGAAGGAGGGGCGCGCGCACGCGGTGAAGCTGGAGGGTGGCCAGGCCTTCGCGCCGCACGTGCGGGCCATCACCAGCGCGGGTATCCCCGTCATGGGGCACGTCGGGTTCACTCCGCAGAGTGAGCACAACCTCGGCGGCTACCGGGTCCAGGGCCGCGGCGAGACCGGTGACTCGGTGGTCGCCGACGCCGTCGCTGTCCAAGAGGCCGGGGCGTTCGCCGTGGTGATGGAGATGGTGCCCGCGGAGGTCGCCAAGCGGGTCACGCACGAGCTGCGGGTGCCGACCGTCGGCATCGGCGCGGGCCCGGACTGCGACGCGCAGGTGTTGGTGTGGCAGGACATGGCCGGGTTGCGCCGGGCCAAGCCGCCGCGGTTCGTGAAGCGGTACGCGAACGTGGCCGACACGCTGCTGACCGCGGCCAAGGCGTTCGCCGATGACGTGCGGGGCAAGGAGTTCCCGGCGCCGGAGCACGCGTTCCACTGAGGACCCTGGCTGTGGTCGACCGCAGCCCGAGTCCAACTGGGACGGTCCCGGGGCACGAACGCTGACGGTGGGGGGTAGGGCAGCATGGACGTCATGCAGTCCCTGTACCCGCCGGTCGAGCCGCACGACCGGGGCATGCTCGAGGTCGGCGACGGGCACCGGGTCTACTGGGAGGTCAGCGGCAACCCGCGCGGCAAGCCGTCGTCGTCCTGCACGGTGGCCCCGGCGCGGGCACGCACCCGGTGCAGCGCAGGCACTTCGACCCGTCGGCGTACCGGATCGTGCTGGTCGACCAGCGCGGGTCGGGCCGCAGTTGGCCACCGGTCGACGGGTCCGGCGCGAGCCTGGCGACCAACACGACCTGGCACCTCGTCGCCGACCTGGAACGGCTCCGCGAGCACCTGCGGATCGACCGCTGGCAGCTCTTCGGCGGCTCGTGGGGCGCGACCCTGGCCCTCGCGTACGCGCAACGCCACCCCGACCGGGTCACCGAGGTCATCCTGCGCGGCGTCTTCCTGCTGCGGCCCGCGGAACTGGACTGGCTCTACCGCGGCGGCGCGGGCGCGATCTTCCCCGAGGCATGGGCGGACTTCCTGCGCCTGGTGCCGCCCGGCCACGACCCGCTGGCGGTCTACCAGGAGCTGATCTCCAGCCCGGACCCCGACGTCCGGGCCGGAGCGGCGACGGCGTGGAGCAACTGGGAGGGCGCCACGGTGTCGCTCGTGCCCAACCCGGCCCTGATCGCCCAGTACGCGGACCCGGCGTTCGCCGTCCCGTTCGCCCGGCTCGCCCTGCACTACTTCGCCAACGGCGGCTGGCTGGCCGAGGACCAACTGCTGCGCGACGCCCACCTGCTCGCGGGCATCCCCGGCCGCATCGTCCAGGGCCGCTACGACGCCGTCTGCCCGCCCGCCTCCGCCTGGCTCCTGGCCGCCGCGTGGCCGTCCGCGCGGCTGACCATCCTCCCCCGGGCGGGTCATTCCACCGCGGACCCCGGCGTGCTCGACGCCCTGCGCGCCGCGACCGACGAGTTCCGCTGATTCCCAGGTCAGCACCCCAGGACCTATGGTGTTCCTCACCCGGGACCCGTATTTTCGCCTCTCAGGCGAAAACATGGTGGAGGATGAGGACATGCCGCAGCTCCGTATCGCACTGGCCCAGGTCAACCCCACCGTGGGCGATCTCGGCGGCAACGCCGCCACCGTCGTGGCCTGGGCGCGCCGGGCCGCGGAGGCCGGGGCGCACCTGGTCGTCTTCCCGGAGATGGTGCTGACCGGGTACCCCGTGGAGGACCTGGCGCTGCGCGAGTCGTTCGCCGCGGCCGCCAAGGACGCGCTGACCCGCCTCGCGGCCGATCTCGCCGACGCGGGCTGCGGCGACCTGCCCGCCTACGTCGGCTACCTGGAGCAGGACGCGGAGGGACCGCGCAACGGTGCGGCCGTGCTGCACGGGGGCCAGGTCGTCGCGCGGCAGTTCAAGCACCACCTGCCCAACTACGGCGTCTTCGACGAGCGCCGCTACTTCAAGCCCGGGCACACCCTCGACATCGTGCGCGTCCGAGGCCTCGAGGTCGGCATGGTCATCTGCGAGGACATCTGGCAGGAAGGCGGCCCCATCGCCGCGCTGGGTCGGGCCGGGGTCGACCTGGTCGTCGCCCCGAACGCCTCGCCGTACGAGCGCCACAAGGACGACGCCAGGCTGCCGCTGGTGGCCCGCCGCGCCGCGGAGGCCGGGGCGCCGCTGGTGTACGTCAACCAGGTCGGCGGCCAGGACGACCTGGTCTTCGACGGCGACTCGATGGTCGTCGGCGCGGACGGCGCGCTGCTGGCCAGGGCGCCGCAGTTCGTCGAGCACCTGGCCGTGGTCGACCTCGACCTGCCCGGGGGCGCCGCGCGGACCGACGCCGAGGCCGACGACGAGTTCGCCGTCCGCCGCACCACCATCTCCAACCAGCCCGTGCCCGGCTACGAGGCCATCCCGTCGACCATCGCCGAGGCTTTGCCCGAAGAGGCTGAGGTGTGGGCCGCGCTGGTGACCGGTCTGCGCGACTACGTCACCAAGAACGGCTTCCGCTCGGTAGTACTGGGCCTGTCCGGTGGCATTGACTCCGCCGTTGTCGCTGCCCTCGCAGTGGACGCTCTCGGCGCTGACGCGGTGCACGGCGTCTCGCTGCCTTCGGGCTACTCCTCGGAGCACTCGAAGTCCGACGCCAAGGACCTGGCCGACCGCACCGGTCTGCACTACAGCGTCCAGCCGATCGCGCGGATGGTCGACGTGTTCGTCGGCGACCTGGGGCTGACCGGGCTCGCCGAGGAGAACGTGCAGGCCCGCTGCCGCGGCGTCACGCTGATGGGGCTGTCCAACCAGCACGGCCACCTGGTGCTGGCGACCGGCAACAAGACCGAGCTCGCGGTCGGCTACTCCACGATCTACGGCGACGCGGTCGGCGGCTTCGCCCCGATCAAGGACGTGCCCAAGACGCTGGTCTGGGAGCTGGCCCGCTGGCGCAACGCCGAGGCCGACAAGCGCGGCGAGGTGCCGCCGATCCCCGAGGGCTCGATCACCAAGCCGCCGTCGGCCGAGCTGCGCCCCGGCCAGCTCGACAGCGACTCGCTGCCCGACTACGCGCTGCTCGACGCCGTGCTCGACGACTACGTCGAGGGCGACCGCGGCTACCAGGACCTGCTCGCGGCCGGGTTCGCCGCCGAGGTGGTGGACCGGGTGCTGCGCATGGTCGACCGCGCCGAGTACAAGCGGCGCCAGTACCCGCCGGGCACCAAGATCAGCTTCCGGGCGTTCGGCCGGGACCGCAGGCTGCCGATCACCAACGCGTGGCGCGAGGGCAGCTGACCGATCGCCGCCGGTCCCGGTCACCGGTTAGGGTTCCCCCGTGGACTCCGCGGCGATCGGGACCGACTTCGCGCGGGTCCGCGCGGATTTCGACCTCCCCACCCAGTTCCCCCCGGCCGCGCTGACCGAGGCGGAGCAGGCGGTGTCGGACGGTCCGCGCGGCTCGCGGGTGGACGCGACCGACATCCCGTTCGTCACCATCGACCCACCCGGCGCCAAGGACCTCGACCAGGCGTTGTGCCTGACTCGTCTCGACAAGGGCTACCGGCTGCACTACGCGATCGCTGACCTCGGCGCGTTCTTGGTGCCAGGGGGCGCGCTCGACAAGGTCGCCCGTGAGCGCGGTCAGACGATGTACCTGCCGGACGGCAACGTCCCCTTGCACCCGACCGTGCTGTCGGAGGGCGCGGCAAGCCTGCTGCCGGACGAGCGCCGCCCGGCCGCGCTGTGGACGATCGACCTCGACGGGGAGGGGCAGCCGGTCGCCGCGGACGTGCGTCGGGCGTGGATCCGGTCGGTCGCCCAGTTCGACTACGAGACCGTGCAGGCCGACATCGACGCGGGCCGGGCTCACCCGTCCGTGCAGTTGCTGCCCGAGGTGGGGTCGCTGCGACGCGCGTTGGCGATCAAGCGGGGCGCGGTCGAGCTGCAACTGCCCGAGCAGGACGTCGACGAGGTGGGCGACTCCTGGGGGCTGGTGCTGCGCACGCGGACCGCGGTCGACGCGTGGAACGCCGAGCTGTCGCTGCTCACCGGCATGTGCGCGGCACAGATCATGCTGCGCGCGAAGGTCGGGGTCCTGCGAACCCTGCCGTCCGCCGACGACAACGCCACCGAGTGGCTCCACCGCTCAGCCGAGGCGCTGGGCATCGACTGGCCCGCTGGGACCAGCACGGCCGAACTCCTCGCGGGCCTCGACCCGGCCGACCCCGCCGCCCTGGCCCTGTTCATGGACGCCACCCGCCTGCTGCGCGGCGCGGGCTACACGGTGTTCGACGGCGACCTGCCGGAACTGACCACCCACGCGGGCATCGCCGCCGCGTACGCCCACGTCACGGCCCCGCTGCGGCGCCTGGTCGACCGCTTCGCGACCGAGATCTGCCTGGCGGTCTGCGCGGGCGACCCGATCCCCACCTGGGTGCACGACGCCCTGCCGTCGCTGCCCGGCCTCATGGAGACCTCCGACTCGCTCGCCGCCAAGGTCGACCGCGCGTGCCTGGACCAGGTCGAGGCCTGGGTCCTCGCCAACTCCATCGGCACCGAGTTCGACGCCGTCGTCCTGCGCGCCGAAGCCACCGTCGCCGAGATCTTCATCCCCACCCCACCCGTCCTGGCCAAAGCCACAGCCGAGAACCTCCGCGAAGGCCAACCGGTCCGAGTCCGCCTCACCGCCGTGAACCCCGAAACCCGCCGCCTCACCTTCGAACGCGCCTGACTCTCGGCACTTGTTTGTCCACTGTGGACGCTCAAACCCTCTTTGCCGCCCCACTGGACCTCTCTCGAACCGACTTGGACCGCGCAGCAGGCCTTCGCAGGTGCCTGGCGCTCTGACCAGCAGGTTCTCTCTTCCCCTCACCCAAATCTTCACCCTGTCCAGCGACAAAAGTTATCCACATCTGGATCTTCGCCCGCCCGTTCCAAGATCCTCTGTCGGCGGCTCCCGGTAGGCTGGGACCTGGGACGCCCCCCGGAGAGGGTGGGGGCTGGGGCAGGACTGGCGTGCGCGCGCGAGGCGGCTGGTGCGGGGTAAGGGTTTGGTGCGGGGCAAGAGAAGTGGGTCGGGCTAGGGGGCTTGCCGGAGGTAAGAGGGATCGCGGTGGGGGGTCCACACTGGACCGGGGGCGGTGAGGTGAGGTTGGCCGCTGAGTCGGGGGTGGGGGCGGGTTGGTCGCTACGGTTGGGGGAGTGTTCACGGGAAGGGGTCGCGGGTGACGGAGTTGGGGCAGGTCAAGGTCGGGGTGCTCGGGGGGACCGGGCCGCAGGGGCGTGGGTTGGCGTTGCGGTGGGCCAAGGCGGGGATCCCGGTCGTCCTGGGGTCGCGTGCGGCCGAGCGGGCCGAGGCGGCGGCGGCGGAGTTGCGGGAGGCGGCTGGGGTCGAGCACGTCACCGGGCTCGACAACGCCGGGTGTGCGGCGGACGCGGATGTCGTGCTGGTCGCCGTGCCGTGGGACGGGCACCGGGAGCTGCTGGAGGGTCTGCGCGGGCAGCTCGCAGGCAAGATCGTCATCGACTGCGTGAACCCGCTGGGCTTCGACAAGCAGGGACCGTTCGCGCTGCCGGTGGACGAGGGCAGCGCGGCGCAGCAGGCGGAGCTGACCTTGCCGGACTCGCGGGTCACGGCGGCGTTCCACCACGTGTCGGCCGTGCTGCTCGGGGACCTGTCGGTGGCCGAGGTCGACATCGACGTCCTCGTCCTGGGTGACGACCGCGAGGCCACCGACACCGTGCGCGCCCTCGCCGACGCCATCCCCGGCATGCGCGGCGTCTACGGCGGCCGGTTGCGCAACGCCCACCAGGTCGAGGCGTTCACCGCCAACCTGATCGCCATCAACCGCCGGTACAAGTCGCACGCGGGTCTGCGGATCACCGATGTCTGACGCGGTCGACGACCACGGCACCGCGCTGGGGTCGGTCGGCTCGTTCCGCCGCGTGGTCAGCCTGGTGCCGTCGCTGACCGAGGCCGTCGCGGTGTCGGCCCCCGGCCTGCTGGTCGGCGCCACCGACTACTGCACCCACCCGCCGACCCTGGACGTCCCGAGGGTCGGCGGGTCGAAGTACCCGGACCTGGCGGCGCTGCGCGACCTCGCCCCGGACCTGGTCATCACCAACACCGAGGAGAACCGCCTCGCCGACGCGACCGCACTGCGCGACGCGGGCATCCCGGTCTGGGTGACCGACGCGCCCACCACCGTCCTCGCGGGCCTCGCCTCCACCCGGCGCCTTGTTGAGGCCCTGGGCGCCTCCCCGGCCTGGCTCGCCGAGGCCGACGAGATCTGGGCCCCCACGACCCCGGCCTGGGCCACCGCGATCATCCCGGTCTGGCGCAAACCCTGGGTCGTGGTCGGCCGGGACACCTTCGCCGGAGACGTCCTCCTACGCCTAGGCGTAAGAAACGCCTACGCCACCGACCCCGAGCGCTACCCCAGACCCACCCTCGAAGCCCTCAACGCAACCCCCGCAAACCTGGCCATCCTCCCCGACGAACCCTACGAGTTCACCCCCGAAGACGGCCCCAACTGGTTCCCCACCAAACGCTCCGTCCTGATAACCGGCCGCTACCTAACCTGGTACGGCCCATCCCTCACCACTGCCCGAGCGGCTCTCACCACAGCCCTAACCAACGCGGCCCCCGCATAGCCCCGCATTCGCGCACCCTCTTACGTCGCCAGCCCGCCGCCAGCTCCTATCCTTCACCGCCGCGCCACCCTGACGCCCACCAAGCACTCCATCTCCCCTGCCCTCTTAGACCAAGCCGACCCCTCGCCCGACCACCTCACTCACGCCCCGCTGACCCGACTCCGCCCCACTTGCGCCACGCCGACCGATGCCCCCATACCGCGTCGCTCACACCGTGTCGAGCTCCCACCCGATACCGCGCCGCTTACACCGCGCCGACCCCTCACCCGACACCGCGTCGTATATGCCGCGTCGAGCCGCCCACCCAGCTCGGCTTCGCCTACGCCACACCGACTCCTGACCCGGCACCGCTTTGCCTACGCCACGCCGAGGCCCCCACCCAGCTCGGCTTCGCCTACGCCACATCGGCCTCTGACCCGAGTCCGCGTCGCCACGCCCTGCCGACGCCGACCCGATACCCGTCGCTTACACCGCGCCGTCCTCTACCCGACCCCGCGTCGCATTTGCCGCGTCGAGCCGCCCACCCAGCGCGGCTTCGCCCACGCCACACCGACTCCTGACCCGGCACCGCTTTGCCTACGCCACGCCGAGGCCCCCACCCAGCTCGGCTTCGCCTACGCCACATCGGCCTCTGACCCGAGTCCGCGTCGCCACGCCCTGCCGACGCCGACCCGATACCCGTCGCTTACACCGCGCCGTCCTCTACCCGACCCCGCGTCGCATTTGCCGCGTCGAGCCGCCCACCCAGCGCGGCTTCGCCCACGCCACACCGACTCCTGACCCGGCACCGCTTTGCCTACGCCACGCCGAGGCCCCCACCCAGCTCGGCTTCGCCTACGCCACACCGACCCCCGACCCGACTCCGCGTCGCCACGCCCTGCCGACGCCGACCCGATACCGCGTCGCTTACACCGCGCCGGGCCCCCACCCGACACCGCGCCACATACGCCGCATCGAGCCCCACTCGGTACCTCTTCCCTTGCCCCACACCGAAACTCTTACCCCGCCCCAACCGCCTCGCGCGCGCACGCCAGTCCTGCCCCAGCCCCCACCCTCTCCGGGGGGCGTCCCAGTGCCAGTCTATCGGCACCCCCCGACAGTCGATCTTCAAACAGGGCCCCGAAGATCCACATGTGGACAACTTCTGTCGCTGGACCGGGTGAAGATTATGGTGCTGCCCAACGGAAATCGCCTGGTCGAACCACCCGCCAAGCACCGCAAAGCCCCACGGTGGACAAAGTCCCAGGCAGCCCGAAGGCCCCCAGCGCAGCGAACCTCAGCTCTTCGCGGCCTTGACCTTCTTCAACGAAGCCCGCACCCGTTGCAGCGCCTGCTCAGCATCAGAGTCGAACGGGTTGTCATGCACCATGTAAGTCCAAGTGGACGTAGGCCGCCGCAACCCCGCCTGATCCAGGTCCACCCCGTCGGCAGTCACCTCAGCCGTCTCGAAGGTTTCCGCCGCCAAGTCGCCGACTTCCTTCAGCAGCCCCCGGAATTCGCCGATCGCCGCCCGGTGGAACTCGTCGATCGGTGTTTCCCTGGCCAGGGCGCGCAGGTGGATCGTCTCCCGCACGTCCGACAGGTACGCCAGGTGCTGCGACCACCGACTGTCCAAGTGGAACAGCAGCACGTGCCGCGCCGCCCGTTCCAGCACCGCGTCGTCGAGGTCCGACCACTTCTCCGGGACGCGTTCCTTCAGCTGTCGCGCCGCCAGGTCCGAGTTCAGGACGTCGTCGCGGTAGGCCAGCACGATTCCGCGCTGGTGCTCGATCAGCCGCGTGTAGCGCCACGTGTTGCGGTGGATGTCGATGTTGACGCCCTCGGCGACGCGTTGGGCGTGTTCGATGAACCGCCGCGCGGTCGGGTCGTCGTCGTACTTGCCGTCGTCGTCCGGGTCCGTGCCCGCTGCCGCGTCCGGGGCGTACTGGTTGACCAGGTCGTCGGTGAGGCTCGCGAACACCACCGACCCGCCGGGGTCGCCTTGGCGCCCGGAGCGGCCGCGCAGCTGGTTGTCCAGGCGGCTCGACGGGTAGTGGCCGCAGCCGATCACGTACAGGCCGCCCAGGTCGGCCACCTTGTCGTGGTCGTCGGTGTCGCCCTCGGCGCCGCCGAGGCGGATGTCGGTGCCGCGCCCGGCCATCTGCGTCGACACCGTCACCGCGGCCAGCGCGCCCGCCTCGGCCACGATCGCGGCCTCCTCGGCGTCGTTCTTCGCGTTGAGCACGACGCTGGACACGCCCGCCTCGGTGAGCTTGTCGGCGATGCGCTCGGACTCGGCGACGTCCATGGTGCCGACCAGGATCGGCCGCCCGGTCTTGTGCTGCTCGACGATCTCGGCGACCAGCGCGGCTTCCTTGGCCTCGACCGTCTCGTAGACCCGGTCCGGCTCGTCCTCGCGCACGCACGGCTTGTTCGGCGGGATCACCGACACCTTCAGCTCGTAGAACTCCCGCAGCTGCTCGGCGACGGCCTGCGCGGTGCCGGTCATCCCGCACACCCGCTTGTACCGGCCGACCAGGCCCTGCACGGAGATCGAGTCGAGCACCTCGCCGCTCTCGGTCGGCTTGAGCCGCTCCTTGGCCTCCACCGCCGCCTGCAACCCGTCCGGCCAGCGCTGCAGCAGTGCGATCCGGCCGCGCGAGGTGTTGATCAGGTGGACCTTGCCGTCCCGGACGATGTAGTCGACGTCGCGTTGCAGCAGGGCGTGCGCGTGCAGGGCGGCGTTGACGGCCGCGAGCCGGTCGGAGTGGTCGCCGGAGTACAGGTCGATGTCGCCGAGGGCCTTCTCCACGACCTTCGCGCCGCGGCTGGTCAGCCACGCGTTGCGATTGTCCTCGTCGCGCTCGTAGTGCTGCCCGGGGCGCAGCGCCCGCACGACCTGCGCCACCTCCGGGTCGCCCTGGCTGTCGTCGGTCGACCCGGCCATCACCAGCGGCACCCGCGCCTCGTCGACCAGCACCGAGTCGGCCTCGTCGATCAGCGCCACGTCCGGCGTGCGCTGCACCAGCTCCTCCGGGTCGACGCACAGCCGGTCGCGCAGCACGTCGAAGCCGATCTCGCTGACCGCGCCGTAGGTCACGTCGGCGGCGTAGGCGTCGCGCCGGTGCTCCGGGCTGGACTCCTGGTCGACCCAGCCGACGGACACGCCGAGCAGCTCGTAGACCGGCCGCATCCACTCCGCGTCGCGGCGTGCCAGGTAGTCGTTGACCGACATGACGTGCACCGACCGGCCCTGCAGCGCGTACCCGGCGGCGGCCAGCGCGCCCGCGAGGGTCTTGCCCTCACCGGTGCCCATCTCCACGATCCGCCCGTGCAGCAGCTCCATCGCGCCGACCAGCTGCATGTCGTACGGCCGCTGCTCCAGCGCCCGCCGGGCCGCCTCGCGACCGAGGGCGCACAGCTCGACCATGGCCTGGCTGTCCATGTCCTTCGCGGTGCCCGCCAGCTTCTCGCGCAGCGCGGTGGCGGCCTCGGTCAGCTCGCCGTCGTCGAGCTTGGCGACCCGCTCCTCGCGCCACTCGATCGAGGTCAACACCTCGGCGTACTTCTTGAGGTCGACGGTCGACGGGCGCTCCAACAGGCGTTGGAACCCGCTCTTGACCCGTGTCAGAAACGCAGCCACGTCTCCGGCCACCTCTTCCCTCGTCGACCACGTGACGCAATTCTCGCCCTGCCACCTAACGGTGCAGCACGGCAGGTGAGTTCCGCATCCGGGTGGCAGGATCACTTCGGTGCGGAGGTCGGTCGCGAGTGCTCTGGTTGCCGTGCTCGCCCTGGCCGCGAGCACGCTCGCGGCCTGTTCGGCTGACGAACCCCCCGCGCCGGTGACCGAACAGCGCGGGCCTCGCGGTGCCGTGCCCGTCGGGCTTGAACGGTACTACGGCCAACCGTTGACCTGGGAGGACTGTGCTCCCTACGCGCGAACCGACGCCGACAGGCAGACCCTACGCGCCCCTGGCCTGCGGTGCGCGCGGCTGACCGTGCCGCTCGACTACACCGCGCCCGGCGGCGACACGATCACACTCGGCCTGTCGCGAAAACCGGCAACTGATGATGGCAACAGGATCGGTTCACTGGTCATCAACCCCGGCGGCCCCGGTGTGTCCGGATTGTCCACCGCAGCCCGTCTGTCCGGTGTCGGCGGGCTCAACAAGCGGTTCGACTTCGTCGGCTTCGACCCGCGCGGGACCGGGTCGAGCGAACCGGTGGTGCGCTGCCTGACCGATGCCGAGCGCGACGCCGAGCGCGCCGACGACGACGAGCTGGACACCTCGCCCCGAGGCGTGGCCAAGGCCGAGGCCGACCAGCGCGACTACGCGACCAAGTGCGCCGAGCGCACCGGCAAGGGCGCGGCGATGCTGGCCAACATCGGCACCCGCGACGTCGCCCGCGACCTGGACGTGCTGCGCTCCGCGCTCGGCGACGAGAAGTTGACCTACCTGGGGTACTCCTACGGCACCCGGATCGGCAGCACCTACGCGGAGGCGTTCCCCGGCAGTGTCCGCGCCATGGTCCTCGACGGCGCCGTCGACCCGACGCAGGACGCGGTGGCCGAGCTGGTCGCGCAGGCCACCGGGTTCCAGTCGGCGTTCACCGACTTCGTCGCCTGGTGCGTCCAGCGGCAGGACTGCGCGCTCGGCCGCGACGCCACCCGGGCACTGCGCGCCTTCCACACCCTCGTCCGCCCGCTCGCGGAGCGCCCGATCGAGACCGGCGACGGGCGGCGGCTGTCGTACTCGGACGCCACTACCGGCGTCACCCAGGCGTTGTACTCAGAGCAGCTGTGGGAGCTGCTCAACACCGGTCTGAACGAACTGAAGCAGAACCGGTCACACACGCTCATGGCTCTAGCCGACGCCTACCTTGAACGGGACAAGAACGGCCGGTACACGACCACCCAGGACGCGTTCGTAGCCGTCCGCTGCGTCGATGACACCCGTGTCACCGACCGCGCGGCAGTGTTAGAGGCCCAGCAGCGCTACAAGCAGGCCGCTCCGTTCCTAGACGACGGTAAGCCCGCCTCGGACGCTCTCGACGCCTGCGCTTTCTGGCCTGTGCCTACGACCAGCACCCCGCACCTACCGTCCGTGGAAGGCCTCCCGTCGGTGCTGGTCATCTCCACAACCGGTGACCCGGCCACGCCCTACGAAGCCGGTGTTGCGCTGGCCAAGGCGCTAGGCGGCAGGTTGCTCACCTACGAGGCCACTCAGCACACCGCGTTCTTGCAGGGTGTTCGCTGTGTAGATGACGCGGGCTCCGCTTACCTCACCGAGCTCCGGTTGCCACAAGAGGGCGTCCGCTGCTCGGCCTGACAGTATGGGGACGTGCGTACATCTCGCGTGATCGTGTTGGCGGCGGCCGCACTCGTGGTGAGCGGCTGCACCACCACCATCACCGGTACCCCGACCGCGGGCGTGTCCGAGCAGCTCGGCCCCAAGGGCCCCGTGCCCGCGGGCCTGGAGCGCTTCTACGGCCAACCCCTGACCTGGCGCGACTGCCGGTCGATGATCCACGACGACGAGAGCAAGAGCGCCTTCACCGCCAAGGGCGCGGAGTGTTCGCTGCTGAGCGTCCCGTTGGACTACGCGAAGCCGGACGGCCGCACCATCGCGGTCGGCGTCCTGCGCCTGCGCGCGAGCGGGGAGAAGGTCGGCTCCCTGATCATCAACCCCGGCGGGCCGGGCGGGTCCGGCATGTCGGCGGCGTCCTACATCGCGGGCAAGGCCAAGAAGACCGCCCTGGTGCGGCGCTTCGACATCGTCGGGTTCGACCCGCGCGGCGTCGGGGCCAGCGAGCCGAGGATCGAGTGCCTCGACGACGCGGAGATGGACGCCGAGCGCGTCGCTCCCTCGCTCGACACCGTCCCCGAGGTGGAGGCGGAGAACAAGCAGTTCGCCGACAAGTGCGTCCAGCGCAGCGGCGGCGCCGAGGTGCTCGCCAACGTGGGCACCCGCGACGTGGTGCGCGACATGGACGTGCTGCGCTCGGCGCTGGGCGAGGAGAAGCTCGACTACCTGGGCTACTCCTACGGCACCCGGATCGGCACCGCCTACGCCGAGGCGTTCCCCGGCAACATCCGCTCGATGGTCCTCGACGGCGCCGTCGACCCGACCGAGGACCCGGTGCGGCAGGGCATCAACCAGGTCAAGGGCTTCGAGCAGGCCCTCGACGCCTACTTCGGCCAGTGCGGGCGCTGCAAGGTCACCGGCAAGCCGCAGCTCGAATCGCTGATCCGGCCGCTGGAGGACAAGCCGCTGCGGGTCGGCGACCGGTCGCTGTCGCTCAGCGACGCCTCGACCGGCATCGCCGCCGCCCTCTACAACGACGAGTACTGGCCGGTCCTCACCCAGGCGCTGGAGGAGCTGGCGGAGGGCAAGGGCGACACCCTGCTGCTGCTCGCCGACGCCTACCTCGGGCGCGACGACAAGGGCGAGTACACGAACCTGATGGCCGCCCTCACCGCCATCCGCTGCGTCGACGAGCCCAGGATCACCGACCGCGGCCAGCTCGCCGCGACTGCCCAGCAGATCGCCGAGGGCACCAAGGGCACCTTCATGGCCGACACCGACCCGCCGCTGCCCGCCCTGGACACCTGCGCGTTCTGGCCGGTGCCCAACACCAGCGAGCCGCACCAGCCGAAGGTGGCGGGCATCCCCACCCTGCTGGTCATCTCCACCACCGGCGACCCGGCGACCCCGTACGAGGCGGGCGTGAACCTGGCCAAGGACCTCAACGGGCGGCTCATCACCTACCGGGCCACCCAGCACACGGCCTTCCTCGAAGGCTCGTCCTGTGTCGACAACGCCGGAGTGGACTACCTGGTGGAGTTGAAGCTCCCTGCCAAGGACCTCATCTGCTAGGCATCCGCTGGTAGACGTGCACCACCGGCCCTGAGCGATAGCCCAACCGCTCGTACCACCCACGCGGCCAGTCCTCGGCCTGCGCGATTAAGAACCACACGTCAGCCCCAGCGGCCGCGGACCGGTGCAGCGCCTCTAAGACGAGTTGCCGACCCAGCCCCTTCTCCCGGTGCTCCGGCCGCACGATCACGTTCTCGAACTGCGCGACCCCATCGGCGATGTACAGCTCACCGCGCGCGATGACGTCACCCTCGTCGTCCCGCACACCGAGGAACGTGACGTCGGCTCCGCGCTCGTACAGCGTGATCCGCTCAGCCAGCTCCCGGATCTGCTCCGCGGTGTCGTCCGGGTAGTCCGCCCGCCAGTCCGCGATGAGCGACGGGACCAACTCGGCCACCGACAACGCCTCGACCCCGGTGCTCGTGCGGGGCGGCAACTCCCCGGAGTGCGCCATCGTCACGATCCGCTCGTGGACCTGGTAGCAGGCGAACGCCCGCACCGCCGCGGCCCCCTGCTCGTCCCGGTCGAACTGCACCAACCGGTGGCCGAGCCCTCGGCCGCCCAACACCTCGTCCGCGGTCGCCGCCACCGCACCCGGGTCGACGTCCCCGGTGACGATCACCCGGTTGTGGTGCCACGACGCCGTGAACTCGCTCTGCAGCACCGCGTACCCCCACCCCAGCTCCACTACCTCGGAGGCCTGGGCTCGGGCGAACCGTTCCTCAAACCCCCGAATCCGCTGCCACACCCCGTCGCCCAACTGGGCCTCCCCCTTCCGGAACACTGACCCGCAGCAGCAAGGCCACCCCGGCGCCCACCGCGCACAACACCGCGGTGATCAAGAAGATATCCGTGAACTGGGTCAGCAACGCCGACTGCAACGCGTCCAGGTACTCGCGCTGCTCCCGTTGAGCTACCTCCGCTGTCTTCCCCCACGGCAGCGGTACCACCAACGACGCCGTCAGCGTGTGGAACCTGTGCAGCCCCCACGCCGACAGCGCGGCGACACCCACCAACATCCCCGTCATCCGCGCGACCACCACGCCCGCCGAGGCCACCCCGTGCCGTTCCGCCGGGACCACCCGCAGCACCACCGACGACAGCGGCGCGATCACCAGCCCCAACCCGAGCCCGGCGACCACCAGATCGATGTCCACTCGCGACAGCCCGAGCAGCGATGTCGACGCGACCGGGTTCACCGGCCACTGCGACATCAGCAGGTACCCCACTGCGGCGATGCCCATGCCCACCGCCGTCACAACGCGCTCGCCGAACCGCCCAGCCAAGACACCACCGACGACCGCGCCGACAGGTAGCGCTATCAGGAACCGCAGCAGGAGAAGGACACCGCCCTCGTCGTCCTTACCGAGAAGCGCCTGCGCGAACAGATCCACGTCCACCAGCGTCACCATCAACGCCGACCCAGCGAGCGCGGATACCGCTAGAGCAGCCAAGAACACGCGCATGTCCACGCCGGCAGGGTCGATCAGCTTGGACCTAGAGCGCCGCTCCCACAGCAGGAACGCGACCAACGCCACTGCTGCCCCGATCAGCACCGGTAGCCCCCACGGCGGCAACACGGCATTGCGCGGGTCCGGGTTGTAGAGACCGACCACGGCCAGGCCGAGCGTGACGGCGAGCAGCAACCCACCGACCACGTCGACCCGGATCGGGTCGGCCGCCTTGCGGTGCGCGGGCACGGTGAACTGGATCGCCACCATCGCGATCACGGCCAACGGGACGTTCACCCAGAACACGCCCCGCCAGCCCGTGATGCCGAACGCGTCGGACCACAGGGGGAGCGCGGCCAGCGCCACCCCGTAGAGCGGGCCGATGACGCTGCCCAACTCCTGCGCGGCGCCCACGGTGCCCAGCACGGTCGAGCGGCGGCGCTCGTCCCACAGGTCGGCCGCCAAGGCCATGGTCACCGGCAGCAGGGCGCCGCTGGCGATGCCCTGGACGACCCGACCCGCGACCAGCGTCGGCAGGTCCTCGGCCATCGCGGTGACCACCGAGCCCGCCAGGAACCCGACCAGGCACAGCTGCAGCACCAGCTTGCGGCCGAACCGGTCCGACGCCTGCCCGAGCAGCGGCATCGCCGCGATGTAGCCGAGCAGGTAGCCGGTGATGATGGGGGTGAGGAGTTCGAGGCGGTTCACCGCGATCTCCAGGTCACCCATGATCTGCCGCAGCACGCTGACCACCACGTAGGTGTCCAGCGCGCCCAGCAGCACGGCGAGCGCGCCCGCGCTGATCGCTACCGTGCGTCCCCTGCTCATGGCGCGGTGATCGTCACCGGCTTGTCCACGTCGGACAGCGTCAGGTCGACCGTCGCGGTCTGCCCCTCACCGCCCGGCAGCTTGACCGACGCCTTGACCGGCTGCTTGTTGTCCTCGCGCACCCACACGCTGATGTCCACATCGCTGTTGACGCCGGGCACCAGCGCGCTCGCGACGTCCTTGGTGACCTTGCCGGACACCTTGTAGGCGGAGACGCCGTCGACCGACTCCTTGGCGTCGGTGCGCGGGTTCTGGATCTTGGCGAGCACGTTGGCGATGCCCTTGTCCGGGTCGAGGATCGCCGACGGGTCGTAGATGTTCGAGCTCAGCGACGCCGGGTACTTCTGGAAGCCCCCGGTCGGGCCCTTGATGTAGAGCGAGTCGTCGACCAGCACGAACTCGCCCTCGATGAGCTGGCCGAGCAGCGTCAGCTTCACCGTGCCCTTGGCGGCGCCGGACGGCCCGCCCTCCCTGGTGAGGTCGCCCTCGGCGTTCTGCACCGGGATGGCCGACACCGACCCGTTGACCTTCAGCGCGAAGTGCGCGCTCTTGATCCCCTTCGTCACCGCCGCGGCGTCGCGCACCAGCGCCGCCCCGTCCGGCAGGGTGCCGCCGCCCCCGCTCGGCTCGTCCGACGTGCACCCCGCGACCAGCAGCCCGACCACTGCCAGGACCGCTCCGACCCACCCACGCTTGACCATGGCCCAGATCGTAGGCGGACCGGCCTGAGGGCCGCGGGAGTTGTCCACAGGGCCGCCGCACCGACACCTGTTACAAGTTTCAACCTTTCGAGTGTTCGTCGCTGAGAGTGCTTGAGTTCCCCCAAATGGGGAGTCAAGGTAGGTCGTGCAGGCGACAAGGCGGAGTGGTAGGTGTTCATTGAGTGACGTAGCTCTCGACCAGGCCCGGGCCATCGTGTGGGCCGACCTCGTCCCCTACGCGTCCGTGGTGTTCCTCGAGGTCACCGACCAGGTCGGACCGCTGGCCGGGCGGATGGTCGGCTACCTGGCCGCCCCGTTCGCCTGCAGGCCGCTGGCCCAGGGCCAGCTGACGGCGGCCGAGATGACCTCGGTGCCGGGGATGGGCTCGATCGTGGAGGAGGGCTTCGAGGAGATCGCGGCCGTCGTCCGCCGCGCCGACCACGCGACCCGGTTCGCCGGCACCGACCTCACCCTCGCCCTGCGCAGGCGCCGCCTGGTCGCGGTGCACTGCGCCGACCCGGCGATGCGCGACCAGCTGCTCGCCTGGGTCGACCAGACCCCGTCGCTCGGGCTGCGGCGCGTCTCGTCCCGGTTCATCGAGCAGGCGGTGGGCGCCACCGAGGCGCTGGTGTGCCCCGACCACAGCCGCGACTTCGAGGACTTCCTCTACCGGCTGTCGGAGCGCATGGACCTGATCGAGTGGAACCTCGACCGCGCACTCATCCCTGCGATGAGCTAGGCCGGAACATCTTTCGATAGACCAGCGGAGACACGCCTATCGCGGTCCGCAGGTGCTGCCGCAATGAGGTGGCGCTACCAAGCCCGGCACGCTCGGCAACCTGGTCGACCGGTAGGTCTGTCGTCTCCAGCAATTGCCGGGCCAGCCGAATGCGCTGCTGGATCAACCACGCCCCGGGCGATAGCCCTGTCTCGGCCCGGAAGTGCCGAGAGAACGTGCGCACGCTCATCGCGGCGTGTTCGGCCATCGCCGCCAACTCCAACGGCTCGTCCAACCTCGCCAGCGCCCACGCGCGGGTGGGTGCGACACCGTCGGAGCCGCCCTCGGGCAAAGGGCGATCGATGAACTGCGACTGGCCGCCCTCCCGCCACGGGGGCACCACGCAGTACCGGGCGGCCCGGTTCGCGACCTCGCTGCCGAAGTCCGTGCGGATGACGTGCAGGCACAGGTCCACGCCCGCCCCCAGCCCCGCCGAGGTCAGCACGTCACCGTCGTCGACGAACAGCACGTCCGGGTCCAGCCGCACCGACGGGTAGAGCGCACGGAACTCGTCGACGAACTTCCAGTGCGTCGTCGCGGGCCGCCCGTCGAGCAGGCCGGCCGCGCCGAGCACGAACGCCCCGGTGCAGATCGACATCACCCGCGCGCCCGGCCGCACCCGCGCGAACGCGTCCGCGATGTCACCCGGCAGGGTGCCCAGGTGCCGCGGCCCGGGGGAGCGGGTGCCGGGCACGATCACCGTGTCCGCGGTCTCCAGCGCCTCCGGCCCGTGGTCGAGCAGCGCGGTGAACCCGGTCGTCATCCGCACCGGCTTCGCGTCGACCCCGCACACCACCACCTCGTAGAGCGGGGTGCCGCCCGCGTCGACCGCGGCCCGCATCACCTGCGGCGGGATCGTCAGGTCGTAGCCGACCGCCTCGTCGATCGCCAGCACTGCCACCCGGTGCACCATGGCCAGATCCTTGCACATATTGGCAATCAGGCCACTAGGCCGCGACGGCGCTGACACCGCACCCTGGACGCCGTGACACAGACACAGATCCGGGTCCGGCGGCCGCACTGGGCCTGGTTCGTCGCGGGCGTCGCGTTCGTCGCCCTGGTCGGCGCCGCGGGGTTCCGCGCGGCACCCAGCGTGCTGATCGACCCCCTGCACCGCGAGTTCGGTTGGTCCACAGCGACCATCTCCACCGCCGTCAGCATCAACCTGCTCCTCTATGGACTGATCTCGCCGTTCGCCGCCGCGCTCATGGAGCGCCTGGGAATGCGCAGAGTCGTCTCCGGAGCACTTGTCCTGGTCGCCGCCGGTAGTGGACTCACCATCTTCATGAACTCCAGCTGGCAGCTCCTACTCCTGTGGGGCGTCCTCGTGGGAGTCGGCACCGGCGCCATGGCGCTGACCTTCGTCGCCACCGTCACCTCCCGGTGGTTCGTCAGGCACCAGGGCCTCGTCAGCGGTGTCCTCACCGCGGCGGGCGCGGCCGGACAGCTCGTGTTCCTGCCGGTGGTGGCCCAGCTCGCCACCCACAGTGGATGGCGCACGGCGTCGCTCGCCATCTCCTTCACCGCGCTCGCGGTCGTCCCACTTGTCCTCATCGCGCTCCGGGACAAGCCCAGCGACGTCGGCACCACCGCCTACGGCGCCACCGGCAACGAGGACCCGATCCCCGCCACCAGCGGGCGGACCGCGACCCGCGCCCTCCAGGTGCTCGGCCAGGCATCCCGCACCGGGACCTTCTGGCTCCTCGCGGGCGGCTTCGCCATCTGTGGCGCCTCGACCAACGGGCTCATCGGCACCCACTTCGTGCCCGCCGCCCACGACCACGGAATGCCCACAACGACCGCGGCAGGCCTCTTGGCCCTAGTTGGTCTCTTTGACGTCATCGGCACCATCGCGTCAGGTTGGCTCACCGACAAGATCGACCCGCGCTACCTGCTCGGCGCCTACTACACCCTGCGCGGCGCGTCCCTGTTGATCCTGCCGCAGCTGTTCGCCGCCACGACCGAACCACCCATGTGGGCGTTCATCGTCTTCTACGGCCTCGACTGGGTCGCCACAGTTCCGCCCACGGTGGCCCTATGCAGGAGGGTCTACGGCCACGACGGACCCATCGTGTTCGGTTGGGTCTTCGCCTCCCACCAGGTCGGCGCCGCGCTCGCGGCAGTCGGCGCCGGACTCACCCGCGACCACCACGGCAGCTACGACCCCGCCTGGTACGTCGCGGGCGGACTGTGCGCGATCGCGGCCTTCATGTCACTGCGCATCACCTCACAGCGGCTCGATAAGGCGCGCACCACCAGTTGATGTCTACGCTGCGCACATGGATCGCCAGCAAGAGTTCGTCCTGCGCACGCTCGAAGAACGCGACATCCGCTTCGTCCGGTTGTGGTTCACCGACGTGCTCGGCTTCCTGAAGTCCGTCGCGGTAGCGCCAGCCGAGCTGGAGGGCGCGTTCGCCGAGGGCATCGGGTTCGACGGTTCGGCGATCGAGGGTTTCTCCCGGGTGTACGAGTCGGACATGATCGCCAAGCCCGACCCGGCGACCTTCCAGGTGCTGCCCTGGGAGACCCCGGATGGCGAGCCGTACTCGGCGCGGATGTTCTGCGACATCGCCATGCCGGACGGCTCACCGTCCTGGGCGGACCCCCGGCACGTGCTGCGCCGCACGCTGTCGAAGGCCAGCGAGGCCGGGTTCACCTGCTACGTGCACCCCGAGATCGAGTTCTTCCTGCTCAACGACCTGCCGCACGACGGGAGCGAGCCGACCCCCGCCGACAACGGCGGCTACTTCGACCAGGCCAGCCACGCCACCGCCACGCACTTCCGCAGGCACGCCATCGAGACCCTCGAGGCGATGGGCATCTCGGTCGAGTTCAGCCACCACGAGGGCGCCCCCGGCCAGCAGGAGATCGACCTGCGCTACGCCGACGCCCTCACCATGGCCGACAACGTCATGACCTTCCGGTACGTGGTCAAAGAGGTCGCGCTCACCCAGGGCGTCTTCGCGTCCTTCATGCCCAAGCCGTTCTCCGAGCAGCCCGGCTCTGGCATGCACACCCACGTGAGCCTGTTCGAAGGCGACCGCAACGCCTTCTACGACAACGAAGACCCGTATCAGCTATCGGCAACCGGTAAGGCGTTCGTCGCGGGCCTGCTCAAGCACGCACGCGAGATCTCAGCCGTAACGAACCAGTGGGTGAACTCGTACAAGAGGCTCATCGTCGGTGGTGAGGCCCCTACAGCTGTCTGCTGGGGACACGCCAACCGGTCCGCCCTGGTCCGCGTGCCCATGTACTCGCCGACCAAGGCCTCGTCGCGTCGAGTCGAGATCCGGTCCCTCGACTCCGCCTGCAACCCGTACCTGGCGTTCTCGGTCATCCTCGCCGCGGGCCTCAAGGGCGTCGCAGAGGGCTACCCGCTGCCCCCCGCCGCGGAGGACGACGTGTGGTCGCTGTCCGACGCCGAGCGCCGCGCCGCAGGCTACGCGAACCTGCCGCAGAACCTCGGCGAGGCACTGGCCGAGATGGAGAACTCCGAGCTGCTGGCCGAGACGCTCGGCGAGCACGTCTTCGACTACTTCCTGCGCAACAAGCGAACCGAATGGGACACATACCGCCGCAGCGTCACCCCTTATGAGCTGCGAACTCTCCTCCCGATGCTCTAGGCGGATCACCCTTTCGCTCGACTGGTAGGCCCACGGGCGGCCGTTGAGCCACTAGGTTGACCGGGTGCCCGACGTGCCCCCCGACGCCGTGACCGTGATCGCCTGTACCGCGGTGGCCGCGCAGGACCTGCCTGCCGCGCGGTTGGCGGCCAGGACGTTCCTCGACCACCACCCCGGTGCCCGGTTCGTGACCCTGCTGGTCGACGGCGAGCGATCCGACGGGGTGCTGGTGCCCGAGGACATCGGCGTCCACCCGGCCGAGCTGGCTGACCTGGCCACCGGCCACACCGCGGTGGAGGCCTGCGCCGCGCTGCGCCCCCGGCTGCTGGAGTCGCTGCTGGTCGACCACACCTGCCCGGTGGTCTACCTGGCGCCCTGGACCAGGGTCTACGCGCCGTTCGCGGCCGCGATGACGGCACCGCTCGACCAAGCGGCCGTCGTCCTGGTGCCCAGGGTGCTGCGGCCACTGCCCGCGGACGGCCTGCGCCCCACCCAGCAGGAACTGCTCACCGCCGGGATCTACGACGACGGCCTCATCGCCGTCAGCCACGGCGCGGAACCGTTCCTGCACGCGTGGGCGGAAGCCTGCCTGAACGATCCAGCGCGCGCGGGGGCGTTCCTCGACGGTGCCCCCGCCATGGCCGACCACCACGTTCTCCGTGATCCGGGCCTAGGGCTATCCGGGTGGAACGCCGCACAACGCGCTCTAGCCCGTGACGCCGCCGGTAACCTCACCGCCGGCGCGACGACGTTGCGCACGGCTACATTCCAAGGCTTCGACCCCGCCAAACCGTGGCTTCTTACCGCTGACATCACTGACCACCCGAGAGTTCTCCTCTCAGAGCATCCGCTGTTGGCCGCGGTCGTCACCGACTATGCCACCGAGCTCGATGACGTGTACGAGCTGCCGCAATCGACGGTCCGATTCGGCAGACTCGCGGATGGCACGCTCTTCCCCGCGCCACTGCGAGCCGCGTACCGCGCGGCTAGAGCGACCCAAGACCCGCCTCCCGCCGCGGGTGTCGAGCCCGCTGGATTCCTTCGGTGGGCGTGCGCGCCAGAGCCCGGTATCGCGGACGCCACCAGGTGGGCACTCGCGCTCTGGCAAGACGACCCTGAACTGCGCGAACGCTTCCCCGAGCCGTTCGGGGTCGACGCCGCGGGCTACCGCGACTGGTGCGCGACCGACGCCGTGCTCGCCGGGCGCCTCCACCAGCGCGCGGTACCAGGTCAGCACTCGGTCGACGTCACCCTGATCGACCAGATCGGCGTGTCCGTGGTCGGTTCCGGCCCGCTCGCCGACCGCGTCCGCCTGGCAGCCGAGGCGTCAGGCCTACCCATCTCCGATGAGCCCGTCTACCCGGTGGTCCTTGCCTGCGGAGGACCAGGCGGACTCCCACGACAGCGCCACATCATCGCGATTCGCGACGACCTAGCCCCGATCCCGTTCCGTGCCGACGAACGATGGCTGGTCTGGCCCACCGTCGCACCCGCACCAGACGGCATCGCCACACACACGGTTCCGTTGCCGCTACCCGACCCTGGCGCGCGCGACGAGGTCGCGCGTGAACACGCGAGACACCGACTCGGGTTGGGTGACGAGTCCGTCTTCGTGGCCTTCGCCGATCGCGGCGACGACCTGCTCGCCGCATTCGCGGCAGCCTTCCCAGGCCGGGAAGACGTGCGCCTCGTGCTCCTGCTGCCTACGGCGCTCGCCCGTTCCGAAGGCGCCGAACGTCTCCGCCTGTCCGCGGCAGCCGACTCCCGCGTGCGACTCGTCTCCGACGAATCGACGTTCACCGCCGTGGCCGACGCCGCGAACTGGGTCATCTCGCTCGACCAACCCGACAGCTCCGACTCGGCACGGGTCAACCGCTGGCTGGCAGAGGTGTCCCTGCGCGCCGTCCCGACCATCACCCTCGCCGGGGGAACAGCCGCTGACCTGCTCGGACCCGACAGCTGCGTCCCGCTGCCGACCGACGAGTTCGCCGCGGACACCATGGTCGCCGGTGCCATCCGCGACCTGGTCGACGATCCCGCGACCGCCGACAAGATCGGCTCAGCCGCCCGCACCCACGTACTCGAACGGTTGGCACCCGCCGCCGCTGGCGCCGCCGTGCGTAGGCGAGTCGAACTCGCCTACCGCAGTTGGCGAGCGGGGCGCGCCCTAGCCGCTGCCACCGAGGACGACCCACTGCGCGCACTACGCGCTGCCCGGCATGCCCTGCACAGGCGACCGGACACCGACGTCGGGCACAAGATCCCGATGGCCCCGCAACTGCGCCGCGCCGTCCTTCGCGTGCTCAACCACTACGACGCGCACCTGACCTCGGTACTCGCGTCACTCATCGACGGCATAGAGCGCACAGCCGTTGAACTCGTCGAACGCCAAGACAGGCTCTCCAGCGCGGGAGCGGGCTTGGACGCGGATCTCCTCCGCGCCGACCTCGACCTCGTCGTCGAGCGGATGGGTCAACTCGGCAAGCAGGTCTCCGCCACCGGCGACGAGGTAGTCCGCCTTCGGGGAGAGACCGCGACAGGTGCGCGCGTCGTCGACGACCTCAGCTCGCAAGTCCGCGAGTTGTCCACACGCGAACAGCACGACAGCGCCGTCGAGGTACGCGCGTTGACCGACGCCCTAGCCGCGAGCAACGCCAGGTTGGACGCACTGGAGGCGCGCCTGGCCGCTCAGCAACTCGAGGCCGAGACTCGGTTGACGATGGGCTCTTGGTCCGCTGACCAGGCTCTTCGCGCTACCGACGCACTTCGCCGTGTCGTCGTCCGGCAGCACGAACGCGGAGTCTCCGTCGATGTCCCCAGCTCACCGGTTCTGTGTGACGCGGGCCTGTTGCGACTACCTGCGCAGGACAGCGTCATGTCGGCCGTTCTGTCGAGCAACGGGGTGTGGGAGCCAGATGTCGCGGAGCTGGTCGACTCGCTCATCGAGCCCGACACGGTGTTCCTCGACGTGGGTGCCTACGTCGGCTACCACGCGATCCGGGTCCTCAGCCGACTCGGCACGAGTGGAACGGTCGTCGTGGTCGAGCCCGACCCGGAGGCGGTGAAACTGTTGCGCCACAACGTCTCCGAGAACGTCGCCGATGTCGTCGCCGACCGGCTCGTCGTCCTGCAGGCCGCGGCGTGGGACAGCGCGGTCCCGCTGGTGGGGACACCCGCGTCGGGCGGTGGCTACGGGGTCCGTCCACTCGAACCGCAGGAAGTGACCACGGACACACAAAGTGGATCACCGGTCGCCGCGGTGCGGCTCGACCGCGAGCTCGACGCCATCGAGGCCACCAAGGGGCAGCGGTTGGCGGTCGTCAAAGTGGACATTCCGGGCCGCGGCCACCGCGCCCTGGGGGGTCTGGTGCGCAGGCTGCGCAAGGACCGGCCGAACGTCATCCTCGCCTTCGACGGCGCGATGACCAGCGGTTTCGGTGACGACCCGGCTACCGTGCTCAGCGAGTTCGAGGCGTGGGGTTACGAGCTCGTGCGGGTCGGCGAGGACAACCCCGCCGCTATCGCCGACGTCGTCTCCGATGTGCTCGCCGGGCGGGTGCGCTCGCTGTGGCTGCGACCCCCCGCAAGCCGCTGACCAGGCGATTTGACTTTGGAATTCGACCTGGGTAACTTTCTCCATGTCGCACGGAGCGCCGGACGGAACAGGACGCAAGAGCCTGGCGGGGACGGACTCGAGAGACAGACGGGTCGAGCGGTTGACACCGCGAATCGAACCGGGTAGTGTTCTGCGACGTCACCACGATCGACTCCTCCCGGAAAAGGGTCCTCGGATCCAGCGCGGGACGGGTACGGTCGGGTAAACAAACTTGCTAGGCAATACCAGCCTCGGATGAGGTCGCCCTTCGGTGGCGGTTGATTCGGATGTGCGTGTGTTGTTTGAGAACTCAACAGTGTGCCGATTTAAGCCAGTAGAGCTTGAATGATTGAACCCCATTTGTGGGTTCCTTTGAGATG
>NZ_FOGI01000024.1 GCF_900111175.1 Actinokineospora terrae | reverse complement strand
CCAGCGGGCTGTCGCAGCGTTGTCCTGACGGAGAGAGTGACATCACCATGACTGTGTCCGATTCGCTCGCGGTCGTGTGGCGCAAGAGCAGCCGCAGCGTTGACAACGGTCAGTGCTTGGAAGTCGCCATGTTCGGCGCCACGGCCATGCTTCGCGACTCCAAGAGCGCTGGCACCGAGATCCTGACTTTCCCGACCGCCTCCTGGAAGATGCTGGTCGACTTGGCGTCGGACGCCGCGGGCTAGATCAACACCGATCGGCTGGCGACGTGCTGCGACCCGACTCCACGCGGCGTTGTAGCACGTCGTTGATCAAACCCGCGAGGGTGGCGGTCATGGGCGCGCCTTCGCGAACCCGAATGCCGTAGGCGCGACCTTGACCGTCGATCAGCAGTTCGACGCCAGGCCGAGCCGGTAGGGCGTCACGTTCGGCGACGACGATGAGGGGTTGTTGACTGGTCACCGGGTCCTCCGAGCCTCGCGTGCCTTGTGGGCGTGCGTCTGCGCGTGCAGCCCGCGCGAGGATTCCGGCCCCCCAGTTTCCTTAGTCCGCGGGTGGTGTCGTGATCGAGTCTAGCCACGCGGACATATCAACCGTGTCGCGTTTCTGCCCGGCTGCCGTTAGACCTGGTCGGACGTCGCGGCAGGGGCGTGGCCGTCGAGGGTGTGGGCGACGGTCTCCAGCGCACTGATGAGGGCCAGGGCTCGGGATTGGTCTTGTTCGCCGAGGCGGCGGAACCGTGCAACCAGGTCCAGCTCGGTGTCGGTGAGGTCGGGGGCGCCGAGCCCTGCGTCCAGAGCGAAGGCGTGGAAGACCTTGGCGGTGTCCAGCCCGAGGATGGCGGCGAGACGCTCGATGGTGTCGAGACGGGGGAACCTTGCGCCGCGCGAAGGCTTGAGGAGGTTGGCTATGCCTCCGGCCTGGACGCCGTGGCGGCGTTCGAGCTCTTTGATCGAGACGCCGGGGCAGCGTGCCCGGATCAGGGCTTCCACATGGCTATGGCTGCGCGGTTCGGCCGTGCTCATCGTGGATCTCCGCCCTGCGCTGGGTCGAGGTGAGGTTCGCGGGCTGGCCGCGTGGTGAGGATCATGGCGTTTCACTGTGTGGACGCGCATCCCCTCGATGGTCGTAAGTGTTCCGCACAGCCACGGTCGGCGACAGTGGGTTGCTGCAACGCATCGATGCGTTAGGCCGTCAGTCGCCATGTCCTACGGTGAACGGTCCAGCCAAGAGCAACTACGTGCTCACCGAGTGTGGGTGTTGTGCGTGACACGTCGGCAACTTTAGCCCATTCGAGTGACGCAAAAGATGACACGCCGCGCCTTCTACTTGACACGCATGGGTGTTCGGGTGACTGTGGAGGGCGCGGGACACCTGGGGGTTCCCGCCCGTGTGCGCGGCGGTGCCCGCGCGTGTTGGGGGCGACGTGTGTCCTGAGGCCATAGCGACGGCGTGAGCCTGTCGGCCTGATCTTGCTCTGTCCTGTCCGCGCCTTATGGCGCGGTGTTTCGTCATGCTCAAGATACGTGTTGTGGCCGTCTGGAGGCGGTCTGCTCAATGTCGACTTGGACTTATCTGGGTACGGACCCTGTTCCGGGTTCGGTGGTGCTGGATGACCTGGAGATCGTGCTGGAGTACCTGCGTCGGGTGAAACAGCGGCAGCGCTACTACACCGAGCTGCGGGAGTCGCTGGAGCTGGTGATCAAGGATCGGCTCGGTGAGACCGAGGTCGGCACGCTGCGCGGGGTGCCGGTGGCGACGTTCAAGAAGTCGTTGCGGATCTCGGTGTCGATCGCGCGCCTGCGGGCGCTGCACCCGGACGTGGCGAAGGCGTGCGAGGACATCGCCGAGGTCCGCACCTTCGTCCTGTTGGGCTGATGAGCCCGCGGTCCTCGCCCGGTCGACGGCGGAAGGCTCCCGTCGACCGGGCGGTTCCACCCGCACCGGTGGACGCGGTGGATGCGGCGGTGGAGCTGGCCGCGACGCTGCGGCCTCTGCCGTTGGAGTACCCGGACACCGTCACGCACATCGCGGCGTTGTTGGCCGGTGACCCGCGCAACCGCGACCAGGTGCGCGCGGTGGTCGAGATCGTGATCGGTGACGCGTTGGCCGATCCGTTCTGGGAGACCACCGCGAACCGGTGGCGGTCGAGCCTACCGCATTGGGTGCGTCCGCCGTGGGTGGGCGCGACGGTGCGGCGGCTGGCCGCCGCCGGGGTCCTGGTGGCCACCGGCCGCTACGCCCGGTCGACCGATGCCAAGGGCGGCAACGGGGGCAAGCTCCAGCCGATCTACGCGCTGAACCTGGACCCGGTCCGTCGCCCTGATCCGGCGTCCGTGGTGGAGGCCGCGGTGTCGTGAGCCGCTACAGCCACGCCGACGCGGAAGCGGCCCGGCGGGCGATAGCGGGCCTGGTGGTGGGTGAGGAGTTGGGCACGGCCGCGCGTGAGGTGGCCGTGGCGATCCTGCACGCCCAGGGCCGCACCGACGCCGAGACCGCCGCCGCGCTGCGCCTGTCGACCTACACCGCCGCCCGCATCCGGGCACGGCTACACCTGCGCGCTCACGGCGCGCGTAGTTGACCTTCGAGACCTCCTGGGGGAGATCACACGATGGCGCGTGATCACGCACGCCTGTATCTGGATATCTGGGACGACGCAGATTTCCTCGCACTGTCCACTCCGGCCAAGCTCGTGTATCTGTTTCTGTTCTCCCAGCGCCGGTTGACCTACGCCGGGATGCTCGACGTCGCCGTGCGCCGTTGGGCCAAGTCCCACCCGGACCTCGGACTCGATGGCGTGCGCGCCGCGCTGGCCGAACTGGACGCGGCGCGGTTCATCGTCGTGGACCAGGACACCGAGGAGCTGTTGGTCCGTAGCTTCGTGCGGCGCGACGAGCTGTGGCGCCAGCCCAACACCCTGCGCGCCGCGCTGCGGACCGGGTTCGAGATCGTCTCGCCGATCCTGCGCGCCTCGCTGGCCCGGGAGCTGCGGCGGCTGCCGGTGGAGATCACCGGTCCCGCGCCGATGGTCGCCGCCCACGAGCTGGAGGCCGGGGCGCGCACGCTACCTCCCTCGGTGATGGCCGCGATGGCCCAACGCCCCCGACGCGCCGACAAGGCCACCACCACCCCAACCGCGCCCGCGCCGATCGACACCGAGCGGGCGAGCGAGGTACCGGCCAACCCTTCCGAGATCCCCTCGGCTAACCCTTCGCCGATCCCTTCCGCGCGACCTGAGGGAGAAGGGAGTAGGGAGCAGGGTGAAGTAGTTCCTCTTACGTTGGTAGATCAAGAAAGGGGTGACCCCACGCGCGTAGCGCGCGACACGCACGCACGTGAGACCCCCGACGACCAACAGGTCGGGTCGAGGCGGCAACGCCGCCGCGCCGAGGCCGAACGCCTGGTCACCGTCCACACCCCCGAGCAACCCCGCCGCGTCCGGGAACGGCTGCGCGCCGAGGTGATCGACCTGCTGCGCGAGGACGTGGAGCCCGCGGTGATCGCAGCCGGATTACGCGCCTGGTCGAGCAAGCGGCTTCCGGTGTCTTGGCTGCCGGAGCTGGTCGCTGAACACCAACGCGCCGCCCTGGTGGCCGCCGCACCCGCCCAGCGCGCCGAAGCCGTGGCCGCGGCGGAGGCGATCGAACGGATGCGCGCCGACGCCCTCGCCGACAACGACTGCTCCCCAGTCGGGCTCGCCGTGCGGGAGCTGCCCGCGCACGCCGACCCGGCCACGCTGCACGCGATCGTCGCCCACGCGCTGGACGCGACGTTCCAAGCCGACGCCGAGTCGGGGCGGGTGCGGGCATGAGCGCACACACGCAGCCGCCGTTGACGCGTTCGGAGGTTCGAGCGTTGCTGACCCACTACCGGGTCACCGGCCACGCCCCGCCCACCGACACCCAGGTCGACGCGTGGCTGCACGAGCTGCGCGGACACTCCGCCGGAGAGTGCCACGCCGCGCTGACCGTCCTCCAGGCCCAGCACCACGGCCGGATCACCCCCGCCGACGTGATCGACCGCATCCGCATCGCCCGCGCCCACCCCGTCACCCACCTGCCGGTGGTGCCCGCGCAACGCCGCGCCGGCATCACCCGCGAACGCGCCACCGCGGCCCGGGACCGGGGGATCGTCGCCGTCTACACGGCAATGGGCTGGCCGCTCACGCCCGACCGGGACACCGCCCTGCAGGTGCGGTGCCCGTTCTGCAAAGCCAACCCGGGCCACGGCTGCGGGCCGCTGACCCGCGACCGCCTCGGCCGCCGAGAGCGTCGTGACCGACGCACCGGTCTGCACCCGTCCCGACTCGACGCCGCCCGCACCAGCACCGAGGGAACCGCCCGATGAACCACACCCTCCACGACGACCAAGACCAGCGAGTGGAGCTCCACGATCCCGTCCAGCTCCGCCTGGCGTTCGACGCCGCGGTGGACCAGCTCTGCGCCCCCGGGATCGGCACCATCACCCGCGACGACGGCAGCACCGACCGCGCCCTGATCCCATGCCTGCTCGACCAGCTCGTGCAGGCCACCGAACCCGGCAGCGAGCGCACCGGCGCCACCGGAATCGGCTCACGACCACCGGCCAGCCTCAACGCCGTGGCGGTGGTCGCCGAGATCGGCAGCGAGATGCGCCGCCAGCTCGCAGCCCACGGCCACCACCCCCGCCACCACCGCCCCACTTACGCACTGTCCCAACAGGTCCGACTCTGGGCCAGCCACGCCGAGGAGTGGCAGATAGAGGACCCCGAGTACCTGGCCCACGCCGCCGACCAGGCCCAGCGGTGGGTCACCACCGCCCGCGCCATCGTGGAACCACAACCCCGGTACCGGCTCCGGGGCCACGCCTGCCCGACCTGCCGGGAAACCACAGTGCTGGTGTGGTCGGACATCGAGGCCGAGTGGGTGCGCCAACCCGCGCTGTGGATCGACACCGACCGCGTCGAAGCCGCCTGCGCTGCCTGCGACATGCGCTGGCCCCTCGACCACTGGCAACGACTCGGCCAGATCCTCGACCAGCAGCGCAAGACCGTGCTCGCCTTGGACTGCGAATGATCCGGTCATCGGTTGACCTCATGATCGTCCCTATGGCACACTGGTGGGGCTCGGCGGAGCCATGCCCACATCACGCCGAGACCATCACCTCTTCCCCCACGGCGACGGTCCGCGCATCCACCCCGCGCGGACCGTCGCCCTCCCGGGTGCGGGCGGCCTTGCCTGCCGGACCGTCGGTGCCGACCCCGCACCGAAATGATCCGCGCGAGCGCCGCCCGCACCCCCTTTCCGGAATTCCACGACAGATTTCCGTCATTTCCGCAATACCGCGCAAAGCGCGAGTGACGCCGGTGATGATGATTTCATTTCTTGTTCTTGAAATTACCGTGAGTGCCGCCGCATGGTGAATGGGCAAGTCCTAACAATCCCAATTGGGGTTGAGGGAATCCCGCTCATTTCACGAAGGGGTCGACCCATGCGTTATGCCCGCCGAAAATGGGGTCCACCGATGGTGGGGCGATATCAATTGTCCGTAGGCGCGGACCACGTCGGTGACCGAGTCCGCGACAGCGCCCACATCCCGAGCGTCCCCGCACTCGCCGGATTCCTGGTCCGGCACGACCTGCCCGCGCAGTTCACGGATATGGTCTTCTCCGCCACCGTCTACCGCCATCACCTGTTCTCGCCGTGGATGATCGACGTCCACGTCCACGGCGCGACCGTGCGGGCCGACGACGCGCCCGGGACTCTGCAACGCCTCGCGGACGCGATCGAGGACGCGGTGATCGGGCACAACGCGATCTACCACGGTCGGCCTCGATTCGGCGCCGTGCACGCGGTCGTGCTCGAACCCACTGACGAACATCACTACCGGCCCGGGCACGTGAAGGTCCGCCGCTACTACATCGCCCACCGCTTGGCCGACCTCGCCGACCGTGCCCGGCGCGTCACGGGGTGGGTTCGGTGACCGGCGAGCTCACGCACATGCAGCAGCCGTTCACCGTGGCGCACGGCATCCATCTGGTGCTGAGCCTGGAACAGCTCTACGGCACCATCCCCCAGGGTGCCACGCTCCGAGTGCTGATCTTCGACCGGTCGCGGCTGGTCGTGGCGATCGGCGGCCTGGAGGACGAGTTCCTGGTCGGCCCCGGCACCCCCACGCTCTCCGAGGACACTGCCCTGCAACCGCGGCACCTGACTCTGGAAGCCAAAGCGGTGCACGACGCGGGCTGGCACGCGGTGCATGCCTTGTCCCCGCACAAGCCCCACGGCGGCGGACTCGTGCACCCGACGCAGGTATGGATGCTGCCCCGGATGCAGTCCGTGCTCACCGACGCCCGCTGGCCCCACGGAGTCGTCCACCTCGACGGTGGGGAGACGCCGTGACGGACACAACGCTCATCTGCAAGGTCTGCGACCGCGCCCTTCTCCGGCGCACCGACGAGAACGGCGTGACGTTCCTTCACCCGGTCGCGCTCGGCAAGGTCGAGCACGAGCCAGTGCCGGTGCAAGCTCCCCCGGGATGGCGCGGACTGTGCGACTTCTGCACCGACGGCCACTCCGAGTTCCTTATCCCGGCCAACATCTTCACCGTCCCCACGATTCCGGGCGCCCCGATCGGCATGAGCGACATCGCGTGGTCGGCCTGCTCGATATGCACCCTGCTGGTCGAGTCCGACCGCTGGAACACGCTCCTCAACCGCACCGCCGCGACCCACGAACGCCGCTACGGCGAGCCCATGCCCGAACTCGCGCGCACCTTCGTGCGCAAGCTCCACCGGAAGCTGCGCGCCAACATCACCGGCTCCGCCCAGCCCATCGACCCCGGCCAGGAGACGCCATGACCACCGAGATCCTGTGCGCCAACCACGAGGGCCGCGACGTTCCAGCGGTCGCGGTCGTGCTCTACGACGGTCCACCCCCCGGCATCGGGCACGGACTGTGCGCCTCATGCGCAAGCTGCACCGACGCCCCCTGCGCCGAGCCCGGCGTCATCCTGGACACCGAGTACAACGAACCCTGGTGCGGCTACCACGCCGCCGGGTTCCCCCAGGACGAGGCCCCGCGCGGCCCGGCCATCGTGCCGATCGACTCCGACCGCTACCGCGCAGTGACGGCGGGTGGGAACCGATGAGCCGACCCCCGAACGCACCAGAACCCGACCCCGCCACGGTTGAGCACCCGGCAACGCACATCGGCTGTGAGCGCTTCACCTGGATGCTGATCCGGTGGTGCGTCACCCACGCACGGGAGCTGATCGCGGCCGACCCCGGCGCGGCCGTCCTGCACCCCGAGGTCGACATCACCAGGCTGGCGGTGTTCATGCCACCCGCGATCCCCTCCGGAGACACGATCTCGTTGGTCACGGTCGACATCGACCACGACGCAGCGATGGCCAGCGACCTGGAGCGACCGATCATCGTGGCCCCGATCCCTCCCTACCGCGGCAAGGACTCCGGCTCGGTGGTCATCGACGGCTGGGAGCAGGTGTACAAGGCACTGCACCAGTTCCGGCAGATGCTGCCCGCCTACGTGCTCACCACGCAAACCGAACACACGGTCCGCGACCCCTTCCCCTACACCCCGCCCGAGTGGCGATGACCCGGCGGCGACCCGGCCACGGCCGGTCGACACGGGCGCGGCACTGGGGCAGGATGGAGCACGCCTTTCAGGTTCTGTTGGCAAACTGAGCTGTGAGGCACGAAGGGGCTCGGCGGTCACCGCCGAGCCCCTTCTCTTTACCCTCGATCCCCATTTACGCAGGTCGCTAAAATGCACGGAAATGGCGATACTCTGATCGGGTAAATCAGCCGGTGAGAGATCAGATAAAGGTGGACATGGCAGTGGTGGCCGGTAATGTTGTGGGTGCCAACAGAACCGCCCCGGCCGATCTGGTCAGGGCCGAAAACACCCCTGAAAGGGCTTCTCATGGCTCATCTGATTGACATTGGTGAGGATGGCACTGCCGCTTTTGTCTCCGCCAACAAGCCAGCCTGGCATCAACTGGGCACCGTGGTCCCCGGGCCGATGACCGTTGCCGATGCCCTCAAGCTGGCCAAGCTGGACAACTGGGATGTCCGACTGGACCCGGCAGCCTCACCGAGCACCGGAACCCAGTGCCCGGAGTGCTCCGCCAAGTTGGGAGCCACCCACGGAGACATGTGCGAGATCGGGGACCACGAGGGAGAGGACGACACCCGCCTGGTGGTGGAGGACGACTGCGTGGAGTGGCTGACGACGGATGACTACCGGGCCGTCACCCGTATCAGCCCGTTCACCGGCAAGCGTGAACTGCTCTCGTTCGTAGGCCCCGAGTACACCCCCATCTCCAATGAGCTCATGGGCGAGACGCTGGTCGCGATCCTGGACCAGTCTGGGGCAGTTGTGGACACCGCCGGAGCGCTGCGAGGTGGCAAGGAAACCTTCATCACCGCGAGGATCCCCAAGGGCATCATGGTGGGTGGAGTGGACCCGGTGCAGATGAACCTCGCCGCGCTGGGCTACTTCCACCAGGGCCGGGCCAACGAGTTCCTTGCCACCATGGTCCGGGTGGTGTGTGCCAACACCCAGACCGCGGCGATCCACGGCCACGTCTCCCGCTGGGCCTTCCGGCACACCCCGTCCGGCCCCGACAAGGTGGCCAATGCCCGGGATGCCCTCAAGATCACCTTCGACTACGCGGACGCCTTCGCCGAGGAAGCCGAGAAGATGATCGGTCAGGACCTCGCCATCAAGGAGTTCGAGGCCCTGTGCCGGGAGATCTGGCCCGCCCCCGCCGACGACGCGCGCAGCGACGTCAAGGAACGCGACGACCTGCTGACCACCGAACTCATGACCATCTTCAAGGGGGACACGAACGCCAACATCGGCGGCAGGCGCAAGAAAGGCACCCACTGGTCCGGGTTCCAAACGATCGGGGAGTACATCGACCACCGGGCACCCGTGGCCGGTGAGAACGCGGCCACCGCCCGCGCAGAGCGGGCACTGATGGGCCGGGGAAACCAGATCAAGCACCAGGCATTCAAGCTCTTTCAGGTGGCCTGAGATGGACCCGACCGCCACATGGGCCGAACTGTCCACACTGGCCAGTGACACCCTGTCCGGCCGTGAACCGGACCCCGACCGCATGTCCGAACTGATCACCGCCCTGAACCAGTGGGCCGCCCGGGGTGGCCACCCGCCCGCCCAGTGGACCCCCTAACCGACTACCCGGCCCCCGGCCCCCACACCGCCCGGTGTGGGGGCCGGACCCATGCCCGCACCAGGCCCTGTGCCCCGGGGGTGCCGATGCCCGCCCGCGCCCCCCGCTCCTGCTCTCGTCCCGGCTGCCCCAACACCACCACCGGGGGCCGGTGCGCCGCGTGCCGTACCCGCGCGCGCCGGTCCGGGGGCACCTCCGCTGACCGTGGTTACACCGCCGGTCACCGCTCCCGCTTCCGGCCCGCTGTGCTGGCCCGTGACCCGGTGTGCCGCTGTGACCGCACCGACTGCCCCGGGCACCCGGACCGGCCGTGTGCCGAACCTGCCACCGTGGCCGACCACTGGCCCGCCACCCGCCGTGAACTGGTGGCCGCAGAGCTGGACCCGGACGCCCCCGCGCGCGGGCGGGGGCTGTGTGCCCGGTGCCATGCCCGGGTGACCGCCACCGACCCCCGCACCCGGGGAGGCTGGCACTCCCCGTGACCGCCGCCCCCACCCGTGACCGTGCCCCGTGCCGGAGCTGCCGTCCGCCGGAGCTGCCCGCCACGCCCAGCCGGTCACGCACGGCCACCGCCGGCCGACCCCCAGGGGGGTCACCCCTGACCGGCCCGGGAGGGCACAAGCCACTGAGGGCCGGGTATGGCCGGTCAGGTTTCCGGCACGGCCGAACCCACGTGCCTCCGGGGGTGGCTGGTGACCGATCCGATCACCGCCAGGGACACCCGGCTGGCCGCGGTGCTGGCAGAGCTGGAGCAGGCCGACGAGCAGTACCTGGCCTGGCGCGGCGAGCGGGAATCCCTGATCCGGCAAGCGAAAGCGCTCGGAGCCTCACACCGGCGGATCGCCGATCACACCAGCCTCACCCACACCGGCATCGGACGGCTGATCCGCCGCACCACCCTGGCCCCGGACCTGGAACAGGCCCGGTGACCCTGGCACCACACGGTGCCCGGGTGTCCACACACGAAGGAGCCGACCTGCCGATCACCATTGACGACATCACCTCCTCGGAGACCATCCGCGCGGAGTTGGCCGCCGAGGGGAAACCGGTTTTGCTTGGCTTCTCCCGGGGCAAGGACAGCCTCGCCGCCTGGTTGGCGATGCGCGACGCCGGGATCACCGTCGTCCCCTACCACCTGTACCTGGTGCCGGGGCTGGCGTTCGTGGAGGACTCGCTCAAGTTCTATGAGGACTTCTTCGGTACCCGCATCGTGAACTTGCCGCACCCGTCGCTGTATCGGTGGCTCAACTCGTTCCTGTTCCAGCCACCGGAGCGGTGCGCGATCATCGAGGCCGCCCAGTTCCCCGAGCCCACCTACGAGGAGATCGCCGACCTGCTCCGCAACGATCTGGACCTGCCGGGGGCGTGGAACGCGGACGGAGTGAGAGCCGCCGACTCACCGAACAGGCGGATGGCGATGGTCACCCACGGCCCGGTGCGCGAGCACCTGCGCAAGGTGTCTCCGGTGTGGGACTGGCGCATCGCCGACGTCCGCGACGCCCTGGCCCGCCACGACTGCCCGCTGCCGCCGGAGTACGAGTGGTTCGGCCGCTCGTTCGACGGGCTCGACTATCGCTTCCTCAAGCCGATCAAGGACAACGCACCCGAGGACTACGCCCGGATCTTGTCCTGGTTTCCGCTCGCCGACCTGGAGATCTTCCGCCGTGACCTCACCCGATGACCAGGACCCGAACACGGACCTGCTCGCCCAGCTTCAGGCCCAAGCCTCACTCGGCGCCCCGCTGAGCCAGGACGACCTGCTCGCCCAGCTCAACGCACCCCCGGAACCGGACCCGCTGGAGAACGTCGACTACACCGGCGACCTGGAAGCAGACTCCGCCGCCGAGCTCGATGCGCTGGCCAAAGGGTTCAGGGAGCGCACTGCCCGCGAGGACGAGCGTTTCCGGCTGGCCACCGACTCCGAACACTGGTTCGCGATGTGCTTCAAGACCCGCGCCGCCAAGGAAGCATTCCTCCGCGCCGCGCGGCTATTGATCCTCGGGGACAAGTACATCGACGGCCACGCCGCCGCCCGCATCCTCGACATCCCCATGCCCACCGACACCCCACCCGACCAGAACGGAAAGGAGTAGCCCACCATGCGCCAGCGCCTCGCCCGCGCCGGAGCAGCCATCCGGCGCCGGTTCTCCCGCACCGCGGCCAGCCCGAGCCGCGGACGCAGCTCCGGCACCTGACCCGGGGCAGACGCGCGGGGCGGTGGGCGGGAAGGAGGTGATCAGCCATCGGCAAGCGCGGCCCGGCCGCCAAGCCCACCGCCCTGCGCATCCTGCACGGCGACCGCCCCGACCGCATCAACACCAACGAACCCGACCCACCCGAGCAGGAGATCACCTGCCCGGACTGGGCATCCGACACCGCCCGCGTCATCTGGGAGCGCCTGGCCCCCGGCCTGATCGCCCGCCGAGTCCTGACCGTGTGGGACAGCGACGCGTTCCTTGTGCTGTGTGAGGCCCTGGCCCGGTACCGGGCAGCTACCCAGTTGGTCAACGGCTCGGCGCTGCTGGTGCAGGGCGGTGCGGGGCTGATGAAGAACCCCGCCCTCCAGGTCCAAGCCGACGCCGAACGGACGTTCCTCCAGTTCGCGGCCCGGTTCGGGCTGACGCCCTCGGATCGGCAGGCGATCAAGGTCGAGGTGGGCCATGTCCACCACGGCCAAGGACCCGACCGGCTCCTCTCCTAGCAAGCCTGCCCGCGGCTCGAAGACCCGCCCCCGCACCCGCACCGCGACGCCCCGCACAACCACTAGAGAGCCCGGGGCGCGGCTGCCGGTGTGCGGGCGGACCTTCGACGGGCGCACCTGCCGCAAGCGCGGAGACCACCTGTGCAAGCCTCGCGCGGATCACGCCCAGGCGTTCGCCGAGGAGATCTGTGTCCACACCAAGGACCGGTGGGCGCGCACCCCGTTCATCCTCGCCGAGTGGCAGCGCGACGACATCGTCCGGCCTCTGTTCGGCGAGGTCCGCTGGGACGACGAAGCCGGGGTCTACGTCCGCCGGTTCCGCATCGCCTGGATCGAGATCGCACGCAAGAACGGCAAAAGCGAGCTGTTGGCGTTCGTGGCGCTGTACATGCTGTGCGGGGACGGGGTCGAGTCCGCCGAGATCTACGGCTGCGCCCGCGACACCGACCAGGCAAGGCTAGTTTTCAACGTCGCCGCCCGCATGGTCGCCCTCTCCCCGGTCCTCTCGCGCCGATTGAAGGTCCTCGACAGCAGCGCGAGGATCGTGGACGAGAAGACCAACTCCGTCTACGTCGTCGTCCCCGCCGACGCGTTGGGCAACCTCGGCTCCAACCCTTCCGCCGTGATCTTCGATGAGGTGCTGACCCAACCCAACGGCGACCTGTGGCACGCGATGCGCACCGGCATGGGCACCCGCCTCGAACCCTTGTTGATCGCCGCGACCACCGCGGGCAACGACCCCAGCTCCTTCGCCAAGGCCGAACACGACGAGTGCGTCAAAATCGCCGACGACCCGAGCAGGGCTCCGCACCGGTTCGTCTACCTGCGCAACCTGCCCGCCGACGCGGACCCCTGGGACGAACGGAACTGGTACCACAGCAACCCGGCGCTGGGTGACTTCCTGTCCTTGACCGCCCTGCGCGAGGAAGCACTCGAAGCCCGCAACGACCCCGGCAAAGAGAACAGCTTCAGGCAATTCCGGCTCAACCAATGGGTCTCGCAAACCTCACGCTGGATGCCCATGCACCTCTACCTGGCCTGCGCCGGAACCGCGCTCGACCACCCCGCCCTGCTACGGGAGCGCCTGGCCGGAAAACCCGCGTGGGGTGGACTCGACCTCGCCTCCAAACTCGACCTCACCGCCTGGTGCCTGATCGTCCCCGACGGCATCGACGGGCACGTCTCCGCGCTGTGGCGGTTCTGGTTACCGGAGTCCGCGGTGAGCTTCCTGGACGAACGTCTGGACGGCCGCGCCACCCGGTGGGCCGAACAGGGCTGGCTCACCGTCACTGACGGAGAGGTCATCGACTACGACGTCATCGAGAACGATGTGGTCACCGACACCAGACTCTTGCGCGTCGCGGACGTCTCCTACGACGAGTGGTCCGGCGAACCCGTCCGCCAACGACTGGAGAAGCGAACCGGGGTGCCGATGTACCCGGTCGCCCAGACCTACAAGGGCATGACCCACGGCATGACCGAACTCATGGCCCTCACCAAATCCCGCACCTGGTCCCACCACGGCAACCCCATCGCCACGTTCTGCTTCGACAGCGTGGAAGTCCGCCACCCGCCAGGCGAGCCCGATCTGATCCGACCCGACAAGCCCGAGCGCGGCAAGACAGGCAAGCGCATCGACGCGGTGCCGACGTCCGCCATGGCAGTGAGCGGTTGGAAGCTGCGAGGTCAAAAGGTCAGGAAATCGGGCCGGATGGTCGTGATGGGTTAACGATCTCCTGTGGGGTATCGGCAGAGTCGACGTGCAGTTCTTCGCGGATACGAGAGACGAGTTCGATCCGTGCTTGCGTTACGTCGTTGGCTCCGGGATCCAAGTCGACTGTGTCGCTGTAGGTTTGCAACTTCATCATCGTGGCCCAACAGGCAACGACCGCATGTTCGGCTGCCCGCTGTACCGCTGCGGTAGCAATGATCTCGACAGGCTCGGAAGCCGCAGTCACTGCATTGGCCAGTGCTTCGACATGATCCTGTGTCGGCCACGAGGGCGGTCGTGCGTCTCCGAGTTGAGATTCGTCGGTGTCGTTCGACAACCAGCCCGCGCGGTTACCCGCAGCGCGGCCGAAGGCTTCGATGGCGGTAAGCAACCCAACATAGATCGTGACTCGATGCTCACGCCACTGCATCCGGGCATCGTGCTCGCGTGCCACCTGCCGGTCAGTACTTTCGCGTTTCCAGCGTGTGTCCTCACGCTTCTGCTCCCACCACCGGGTAAGTCCCGCACCGACCACGCCGCTGATCAACGAGGCCGCAAGAGTCACCCACCACGCCTGCATGACCGGCACCGTACCTGTGACGCCTGGTGGTGGTGTCGTGGCAAGCGCAGATCTCACCCTCTCGGGTACCACCTGGCTACAACGGCTGTCCACTCAGCATAACGCGCAACTACCCGAGTTGGAGTTGCTGGACGCCTACTACGAGGGCGAACAACCGCTGTCCTATATGCACCCGGAACTGCTGCGTCGCCTGGACAACCGGGTCCGTCAGGTCGTGGTGAACTGGCCCGAGCTGATCGTGGACAGCCTCGATGAACGCTTGGACGTCACCGGCTTCCGACTCGGTGGTCGTGACGCTGCGGATCGAGATCTATGGCGGATCTGGAAGGCGAATCGGCTGGATTTGGCCAGCCAGCAGGCACATGTGGATGCGTTGGCGATGGGGCGTGCGTTCGCCATCGTGGGTACCAATGAGCAGGACGCGGATACGCCGTTGGTGACGGTGGAGTCGCCGTTGGAGGTGCACGCGGAGCTGGACCCGCGGACTCGCAAGGTGCGTGCGGCGCTCAAGCGCTGGTACGACGATGAGGCCGCGCCGGGCACGTCCAGTCAGGTCGCTTCGCACGCGACGCTGTATCTGCCGGACGAGACGATCTGGTACACCTCGCTCGACGGCGGTTCGGCGTGGACCGAGACCGACCGCGACCGGCATGGCATGGGCGTGGTCCCGGTCGTGCCGCTGATCAACCGGCCTCGTACCCGGCGCCGCAGGGCAAAGCCGTTGTCGCTGGGGCGTTCGGAGCTTGCGTCAGTAATTCCGCTGTCGGATGCGGCGTGCAAGATCGCCACGGACATGATGGTCAGCGCCGAGTTCCACGCGATGCCCCGCCGGTACGCGCTCGGTTTCGAGCAGGCCGACTTCGTTGACGCGCAAGGTAAACCGCTCACGCCGTGGCAGGCGGTGGCCGGTGTCCTGTGGGCCACGCCCAAGTCTCCACGTGAGGACGGTGTGGCGGTCGGCCAGTTCCCCGAAGCGGACCTGTCCAACTTCCACAACACCCTCAACGCGTTGGCGCGGCTGACCGCGTCGATCTCCGGTCTGCCGCCGCACTTCCTGGGTTATGCCACGGAGAACCCGGCGTCGGCAGACGGCATCCGTTCCAGCGAGGGGCGCCATATCAAACGTGCCGAGCGGCGCCAGCGCAGTTTCGGCGACGGCTGGGAGCAGGTCATGCGGTTGATCTTGTTGGTGCGCGATGGCCGTGTCCCGCCGGAGGCGTTGCGGATGGAGACGATGTGGGTGGACGCGGCCACGCCGACGTTCGCGGCGCAGGCCGACGCGGTGACCAAGTTGTACAGCGCGGACAAACTCTTGCCGCGCCGGGCATCGAGGCGCGCACTGGGCTACTCGGACGCGCAGATCCGGGACATGGAAGCCGAGGACCAGTCCGCCTACGCCCGTGTCGCCGGTGGGGACCTGGCCGCCGAGTTCGGCCCCCGCCCCGACCCCGTACCCGAGTTCGACCGGGACGGCGAATCACCTGCCGTCCCCGAGCTCCGCGGTGCGCGTCCCGCGCCGCCGGCGTTCCTCGCACCGTCCGGAGGTGGCCCATGAGCACCCCCCTGCAAGACCCCGAGGCCCGGTTGTACGCGCGGCAGCAGCTGGCGGTGCGCGGCGCGGTCGACACCGCGCAGGACGCGTGGTCTCGGCTGTCCATGGCGGACCTGGACGGTTCATGGGAACAGGACGTGCGGCCCCGGGTCGTGATCGCCACCGAGGAAGCCCAGATCACCGCCGCCGCCATCGCCGCGCCCTACGTCACCGCCGCCTTGGCCGCCGCCGCTGCGGTATCCGCCCCGATGGGGCGGTTGGTCGCGCAGGCGTTCGCCGGGTACGCCGCCAACGGAATGCCGCTACGGGTCCTGATGGACCAGGTGCTGGCCTGGCTCCGCCGCGCCCTGGTCCTCGGGATGCCCGTCTCCGACGCCCGCACCCTGGGTCTGTCCCGTCTGCTCACCTACGTTGCCACCGAGGTCGGGGACACCGGCCGCGCCGCCGTGCAAGCCGCGATGATCACCGAGCCCGCGGTGGCCGGGTACGAACGCGTGGTGAGGCTCCCGGCGTGCGGGCGGTGCGTGATCTTGGCCGGGCGCCTCTACCGCGTCTCCGATGGGTTCCTACGCCATCCGCGCTGTGACTGCCAGATGCGGCCGGTCACCCGCGAGCAGTGGGAACACGACGACCGTGGCAACTCGCCAACGGCATTGTTCGACCGCATGACCGAGTCCGAGCAGGACCGCGCGTTCGGCAAAGGTGACGCCGCCGCGATCCGCGCCGGGGCGGACATGGCCCGCGTGGTCAACGCCCGCCGCAAGGGCGCGGTCTACATCGCAGGCGGCCACGCCTTCACCCGCGAGGCCACCACCGTCCGCGGCATCGGCCGCCAGCTCGGTGACACCGCCACCCGGCCCGGGGCGCGGTACCGCAGCAGCGGCATCGCCCGACCGACCGCCGCGCAGCTGGTGCACAGCAGCGACAACCGCGCCGAACTGATCGCCGAATTGCGTCGCTACGGCTATCTGCGCACCGAGAGCTTGGCGACGACGTCGGTGTAGAACAGCGTCCCCGCCGTTGACCTTTAAAGGTCAAGTGGGTCGCGTTTTTTTTGATTTCCCGAGGCGGCGGCCATGGTGCCGACCAGCATCGTCACAACCGCTGTGACCAGCCACGACATGGTCCACGGCGTGAGCTTCCCCTCTGTCCCGGCTGCTACCTGAGCGCCAGCGGAAACCGCCACCAGCACGGCGGCCGTTTGCGGACGGGAGAGCGGGAATCGCACCCGCGCAGTCTCTCACACCACTTCCCATCATGCGATTGGAACGCCACATGTCCGTTTCTCCGCCCATTCCACCGGAGAACACCGACCCCACCCAGACACCGGCCGACCCGCCCGAGCCCGCCCTGAACGGCGAGGACGAGACGCCGGACTACAAGACGCTCTACGAGCAGGCGAAGTCTCAACTGACCACCGCCGAGAAGGCCGCGCGCGACGCACGGGCCAAGGCCCGGCAGTGGGACGACGCGCAGGCCGCGCGACAGTCCGACGCGGAGAAGGCCGCCGCCCGCGCCACCGAGGCGGAGAACCAGGTCGCGGCGCTGCGGCGCCGGGCGGTGGACGCGGAAATCCGCGCCGCTGCGACCGGGTGGGCCGACCCGTCGGACGCGCCCCGGTTCCTCGACGACCACACCCGCTACGTGGGCGAGTCCGGCGAGATCGACACCGCCGCGATCACCGCCGACGCGGCCGCGGAGCTGGCACGGCGCCCGCACCTGGCCCGCGCCGAGGGGCCGCGTCGACCCGCCCCGGACCCGTCGCAGGGAGCGCGGCAGACCGGCCCCGGTGGGCTGGAGGAGCGCATCGCCGCCGCCGAGAAGGCCGGTGACTGGGCGACCGCCATCACCCTCAAGAACCAGCGCTTGGCCGCGATGCCGCCCGCGCACTGACACACCCCCACACCTGTTCTCTTTCCCCTGCTGTGAAAGGACTTTCCGCCTATGCCCGGTGTGGCCGCTATTGCCAACACCTACAACGCGCCGAATTACGTCGGCGAGCTTTTCGGCTTGACTCCGACCGATACCCCGTTCCTGTCCGCCATCGGAGGGTTGACCGGCGGCAAGCGCGCCAACGGGATCGTCCACACCTGGTCGGTCTACGACCTGCGCCCACCGGACGCCAACCGGCAGCGCACCGAGGGCGCCGACGCCCCCGCCGCGGAGACCCGCGTGCGCGGACAGGACCGCAATACCCTGGAAATCCACCAGGAGACCGTCGGCGTCACCTACACCCGCCAAGCCTCACAGGGCATGTTCGCCTCCACCGGCTCCGCCCACCCCAACGCCGCAAGCGTCGGCGGCACCAACGCGGTCGCGGTCGAGATGGACTGGCAGACCCGCCAGGCCCTCGTCCAGATCGGACGCGACGTCGAACTGTCCTTCATCACTGGCGTCTTCCAGGAGCCGTCCACGGTGTCCACCGCGCGCAAGACCCGCGGCATCCTCAACGCCACCACCACCAACGTCATCACCAACGCCACCCCCGCAGCCCTGACCGAGAAGATGGTCCTCGACCTGTTGCAGAAGGTCTGGGAGAACGGCGGCATCCAGGTCAGCGAAACCGCCACGCTGATGTGCGGGGCGTGGCAGAAGCGCCAGCTCACCAACGAGTTCATCACGAAGAAGAACTACCGGGAGGAGTCGCGCACCGTCGCCGGTGTCTCGGTGTCCACGATCGAGACCGACTTCGGCAGGATCAACCTGATGCTGTCACGGTTCATGCCCGCCGACGTCGTACAGGTCGTGTCGCTGGACCAGTGCGCACCGGTCATCCTCGAAGTCCCCGGCAAGGGCTTCCTGTTCTCCGAACCGCTGGCCCGCAGTGGCGCGACCGACCGCGCCCAGATCTACGGAGAGATCGGTCTGGAGTACGGGCCGGAGATCGCCCACGGCAAGATCACCAACCTCACCACCAGCTAAGGAGAGCACGTGAAGTTCACCAGCAGCGTGTACCCGGAACTGGTCGTGCACGACCTCGGCGTCGTCTTCCACGACGGCGAGACCGAGGTGACCGACAAGGCCACCATCGAGGCCCTGCGCGGCCTGCCCGCCGACGTCGGGGTGCGCGCCGCCGGTGGCCGCCCCCCGAAGGACCCCGCCACCCCATAGCCAGGGGTGGGCCGTCACCCGAACGACCTGACTCGAACACACGTTCGAGGCCGTGGTTAGGGTGCGGGCATGTTCGATGACCGGCCTCCCGATGCGACAGTCCGATACCGACACACCAACGCCGGGTACAGGGTCGCGATCCTGCCCGCGACGTGCAAGGTCGGTGTCCACTCGCTGTACGCCGTCGGCTACCTCGCCCGAGTCAGCGAGGCCGAGGGTGTCGTGCGGATCTCGTGCCACGCCTGCAACGAGAACGTCGACGTGGACCACTTCTGGGTGTTGACCATGCAAGGGTCGCCACCGGAATCCGCGGAGTTGGACGACGGGCCGTACCGGGACGTGGTGCCGGTCATGGTCGACCCGCGCGGTCGTGGTCGACCACCGGCCACGACGACCTGAACGTCCGTGAGCCGGTCAGGGGACGAGGGTGGTGGTGATCGGGTCGTTGGGGCACTGCTGCGCGCGGGCGGTCAGCGTCTGCTGCTCGGGCTCGTCCACCGACAGGTGCCAGCGTGTCTTGACCGTCACCCAGTCCGCCAGGTAGGTGCAGACCGCGTCGGGGTCCGGGGGCAGCCAGGTGGCGGGGTCCTGGTCGGATTTGGAGCGGTTGGTCTTGGCGGTCACGGCGACCAGCGCGCGGGACTCACCCAAGTCGTTGGCGTAGTCCTGCCGCCGTTGCGGCGTCCAGTCGAACGCCCCGCTGTCCCATGCCTCAGCCAGCGGGACCATGTGGTCGATGTCGAGGCCACCGGCCTTGTCGACGTCCACGTTGTCGTAGTAGGAGTGCCACCGGCCCTCGCCGATGGTGCAGCGGCCGGTGGTCTCCGGTGCGATGGTCGCCTCGGCCAGCAACACCTCGGCGCGGGTGTTGCAGCCGTTGCTGTCGGAGTCGACCCAGTGCTTGAACTTCGTCCGCACGTAGCCGTCCCGGACTTCCGTGGCCACAGGCAACGCGGCGATCGCCTTCCGCAGCGGCACCCGCACCTGTGCCGGTACGGGGTCGACCACCTGCTGGGCGTGCGCGGCGCCGGGCACCGTGATCACCGCCACCACTGCCGCCGCGACCGTCACCATCGCACGCACCGCAACACCCCCGACTCGGGAACTCGGACACCACCGTCCTACCGGGACGGCCGAGCCGCTGCCCGGTCACCGCGCCGCCACCACTCGATCAGGTCCGATCTCCCTGGCCTCCGTGTCCTGTCCTGGGGGTGGTCGTTGACCAGTCCTGGCCCGGTCCCGTTGGCCACCGTCGCCGACGTGCAGGCCCGCACCGATCAGGAACTCACCCCGGCCGAGCAGACCCGCGTCGGGGTGCTCATCGCCGATGCCACCGCGCTGGCCCGCGCTCGGGTGATCCCGTTCCCCACTCCGCCACCGGCCACCGCTGTAGGTGTCATCTGCACCGCCGTGCTCCGCGCCCTGGGCACCCCCGCCGACGGGGTGAAATCCGAGACGGTCGGCGGGCACACCCGGGTGGCCGCGCGCGAAGGCGGCGGGCTCTACCTCACCGACGACGAACTCGACCTGCTCCGCCCGGCAGCACCGGGCCGCGGTGACGCGTTCTCGATCTGGACCACCTGACCACGCCTGGGGCTGCCGATGCTGCTCCCGCACCGCCTGGTGGTCATCACCCCGATCCAGGTTCCCGACGCCTACGGCAACCCCGCCCCCGTCCTGGACTACGGCCCCACCGCGCCCCGCCGCACCGTGGCCGCGAACGTCCAACCATTGGCCACCACCGAGCCGGTCACCGTCCTGCAGCAACGCAGCCCCTTGGTGACCCGGTGGCGAGTGTTCACCCGCGAGGCGATCGAGCCGCGTGAACGGGTGCTGTGGAACGGGCGGGTGTGCGAGGTCGACGGCCGCCCCGCCCGCTGGGCACCGCGGTTCGGCCGCACCCACTACGAGCTGGTGCTGCGGCACGTGGAGGGCTGAGCCATGGCCACCTTCCACGGGTTCGAGATCGACCGGGCCGGGGTCGCGGAGTTCCTGCACAGCCCCGAGCTGGCCGCCGCCGTGCGCGCACTGGCCGAACAGGTCGCCGCAGCCGCCCGCGCCCAAGGCCACCTCGTCACCAGCGGCAAGCCGCTGCCGGTCGAGGTGGTCGACGACCCCAACCAGGACCGCGCGGGCGCAACCGTCGCGGTCCGCCACCCCGCCGGGATCGGCATGGAAGCCCACCACGGTGTCCTCAAGCGCGCCGCCGAGTCGGTGGGCCTGCACGTCGAAGGACTCGACCCGTGACCGCGCCGGTGCCCGTGGACGTGGTCGAGCTGGTGGTGCGGCTGCTGCGCCCGCTGCTCACCCACGCCGGAACGGACGGCACGCCACTCCCCGTATCCACAACTGTGGGTAACGGTGTGGACGGCGGTCCCCGATCGTTGCCATGGGTGCTGGTCGCCGAGGACGGCCACACCTGGACCTGGCCCGCGGTGCAGCGCTCGGTAATCCGGCTGACCTGCTGGCACCACACCCCGCACGCCGCCAAAGCCACCGCCGCCATCGCGCTCGGCCTGCTCTGCGTCCGCCCCCCACCGGCGCCGCTGCTGCACACCGAACCCATCACCGCGCCCATCACCGGCACCGACCCCTACACGGGCGCCCCACTGGCCACCGCCGCGCTGGCCGTGCACGCCCGCACTCCCCACCCCTGACCTTGGAGCACCCACGCCGATGGCGATCAACAGCGCGCTCGTGCGCGTCCCCGGAACCGGGGAACTCTCCCTCGCACCACCCGGCACCGCCGAACCTCCCGACGCCACCACCCCGCTCGTCGCCGCCTGGAAAGGACTCGGACTGTCCACACCAGACGGTGTGACACTCGCGCGGAGAGTGGAGAAGGAGGGAACCGAGCACTGGCAACAGCTCACCCCCGCCCGCTACATCTACAAGTCCCAGGAACTCACCGTGAAGTCGGTGTTCCAGGAGACCAAAGCAGCAGTGCTGTCCGCCTACTTCGGCGGCCTCACCTTCGCCGAAACCACCGCGGGGTCGAAGAAGTACCGGGCCGCGATCAGCACCGTCCCCAAGGGCGACATCCGCGCGCTGTGCGTGGACTGGACCGACCAGATCAGCGACACCGAGGTCTACCACCACCGCCTCTACATCCCCCGCACCGAGGTCAGTGAGACCGACGAAGCACAGTGGACCCGTACCCAAGAGGCGCGCTGGGGCATGACCTTCGCTGCCCTCGCCCCCACCGGCGGCTCCACCATCCTCGCCGTCTGGCTCACCGACGACCCCGCCGTCATCGACGCCACCCCCGCCACCCTCGCCATCACCGACGACCAGGAGGACACGTGAGCAGCAGGCAACGCGCCGAGGCCAGCGGCAAACCAGCCCCGACCGGCGGGGAGTTGGCGGTCCTGTGGCGCGGCAAGCGGTTCACCCTGCCCAGTGCGGAGCAGTTCCCACTCGAAGCGCTGGAAGCCGAGGAGGACGGTCGCCACCTCGCCGCGCTGCGGATCATCCTGGGCGATGCCCAGTACCGCACCTGGCGATCCCTCGCAGCCACGGCGGCTGACGTCGAGGACTTCTCCACCAAGGTCATGCGGGAGTTGGGCCGGGGAAACCGCTGACCGTCGCCCAACTGCTGGGCGACGACACGACCGCGGACTCGCTCGAAGCCGAGCTGCTCCGGTACGGGGTGGACCTGCTCGACCTCTACCGTGGTGATCTCACCTACCGGCGGCTGTGTGTCCTGGTCACCCACCTACCAGCGGACGCAGCAGTCTGGCGAGTCCACCATCCAGACGGGGGCCACACCCGCACCGAACTCCTGGTCGCGGCGGTGGAGCGTCGGGTCGCCCTGCTCTGGGCCACCGTTGCCGCTGCCCTGGGACACCAGATCCCCGAGGAACACCTGACCGGCCCGTTGGACTCGATTCCGGCAATCAGGAGCGACCCGGAAAGAGAATTGAACTCGCTACGGGAGATTGCCGCGTGGATGCGTTCTTAGCGGCTACACCTGGCGATTCCCATCCCGCGCGCACGTCTCCGACCTGCGGCGTGTACAGTCCGTTCTTGACATAGGCCAAGTTAGGTTCCAATGATGCTTATGTCAAAGAGTCGGCCGACCCCCCTGGGCTGCCACCCGCGAGGGGGTCGACCGACACGGTATCCAGTACTGGCCTCTGCCAGGGGTTACATCCCCAGGTGGACCCCTGGCAGGGCACCCGACTGGATCAACAACAGGGTCACCGTCACCATTAGATAGCGACCGGCGACCCGGCACTGGGCACAGCCCTTCACTGCACACTCCTCTCATCCCTGCGGCGATCCGCCGCGTCCGAGAGGCTATCGCGACGGCCCGAACCACAAAGCACCGCACCAGGCTTTGCTCGGCGCGACCGGCCCTTATCGCAGAAAATGCACTCGATGCGGGTACGTCATTCGACATGACGTATGTCATGTATCCCGGTCCCGACCGTCGGGCATCTGACCTGCGGGAACGCTGACCCCGTAACTCCTCGACAGCGCGTGGCCCGTGGCGAGCCGGGACGGGCCGCTGCGGCAGAAAATGTGCGGACCGTTGCCGGGGGCGTGATGCCCCGTGGCGACGGTCGGTCACGCCTACCTCAAGGTCCTGCCCAGCCTGCAAGGGCTCGGGCGCCACCTGCGCGATCAGATCCGCACGGCCGAGTCCGGCGCCCCCGCGATCTCGCTGACCGCACAGGTGCAGACCGCGCTGCTGCGCGAACAGCTCCGGATCGCCGCGCGCGAGGGTGATCAGACCGCGGTGCGGCTGCTGGCGGAGCTCGACGCGCTCCCCGCGCAAACCCGGTTTCAGGCGCTGCTGCGCCAGCTGTCGGGCCAGTCGGTGTCGGTCCGGGTTGCGGTGGACCGCTCGCTGGGCACGGCGGTGCGAGGCTCGCTGGCGCTCTCGCGCGGGATGGGCGAGGTCACCGCCTCGACCACCCGCGCCATCGCGGTCACCGGCGCGGCGACCCTGCGCTACGCCGCCCTCACCGCCGCGGTGGGCAGCGCGGTCGGGACGCTGGGCGGGCTCGGCTCGGCGGCGGCCACCGCGTCGGGGTCGCTGCTGCTGATCCCGGCCGCCGGGCTCGCGGCCGTGGCGGTCGTGCAGACCCTGCGGCTGGGCACCGAGGGGTTCGGCGACGCTCTGTCCGCAGCGGATCCCGCGGCGTTCGCCAAGGCGGTCGCGGGGATGCCGCCGCCGATGCGGGCGACCGCCGAGGCCGTGCGCGCGCTGCGCCCGGAGTTCGCCGGTCTCCAGCTCGGTGTGCAGGAGCGGTTGTTCGCCGGGCTTGCCGGTGAGGTGTCCACGCTCGGCGCCCGGTATCTGCCGATCCTGCGGACCGGCACCCTCGGTGTCGCCGACGCCCTCAACTCCGGCGCCCTGGGCGTCGGCCGGTTCTTGGGTGAGGCGCGCACCGGCGCGGACCTGTCGGCGATCTTCGCCGACTCCGCGACCGCGGCGGGCCGGTTGTCGGGCGCGGTGCAGCCGCTGCTGCAAGCCCTGCGCGACATCGCGGCCGTGGGCTCGGGGTTCCTGCCCGAGTTCGCCGGTGGGCTCACCGCCGCCACTGAGCGCTTCGCCGCGTTCGTCGCCCAGGCCCGCGCGTCGGGGCGGCTTCAGGAGTGGATGCGCGAGGGCCTGGCCGCTCTGCGCGAGCTGGGCACCCTGCTCGGGAACCTGGCGGGGATCGCCGCCACGGTGTTCCGTGCCGCGAACACCAGCGGCACATCGTTCCTGGCCACGGTCAACGCCGTCACCGCGTCGGTGTTGGCGTTCCTGCGCTCCGCAGAGGGCCAGACCGCGCTGGCCCAGGTGTTCAGCGGGATCTCCGCCGTCGCACAGGGGCTCAACCCGATCGTGCGCGCCCTGGGCGAGGCGCTGTCCACCAGCATCGCCCCCGCCGTCGCCGCGCTGGGTCCGCAGCTCGGCCAGGCGCTGGCCACCACCGCTCGTGCGGTCGGTCCCCTGGCCGCTGCCGCGGCCCAGCTCGCCCCGCTGGCGGGCGCGGTGGCGTTGGCCTTCGCCGACCTGCTGGTCCCCGCGAGCGAGGCCCTGGCCCCGCTGTTCGCCGAGCTCACCGGACCACTGTCCACAGTGGCCGGTTTGCTGGCCGGTGCGGTCGGGGACGCGATCCGCACCACCACCCCCGCAGCCGTCGCCCTGGCCCGCGCGGCGGCCCCGCTGCTGGTCCAGTTCGCCGAGCTGGCGGCGGGTGGGCTTCGTTTGCTGGCCCCGATTCTGGCCCAGCTGCTGACCCAGCTTGCCCCTGTCGCGGCCACCTTCGGCGGCGCCTTTCTCCAGGCGGCGCAGGCCGCCCTGCCGGTGGTCGCGCAGCTCGCGTCGCTGTTCGGCCAGACCCTGCTGGCCGGGTTGCGCGCCGTCCAACCTGCCCTGCCGGTACTGGTCGAGCTGGTCTCCCAGCTCGCTTCCGTTATCTCCCAAGGGCTCGCCACCGCCACACCTACTTTGGTCCAGATTGGACAGTTGGTGGGCGAGGTGCTGGTCACCGCCGTATCGGCCCTGGCCCCGCAGCTGCCGCAGCTCGCCGAGGGCTTCTTCGCGATCGTCAACGCCGCGCTGCCGCTGCTGCCGCCCCTGCTGTCGCTCGGGACGGCCCTGCTGCCACCGATCATCGCGCTCGCGGTGCAGCTCAGTCCCGTGCTCCAGCAGGCGGCAGCGGTGTTCGCCCAGGTCACAGCCGCCGCCGTGCCGCTGGTCGAGCAGCTGGTGCGCTGGCTCGTGCCCGCGATCCAGGCCCTGCTCGGCGTGGTCGAGCGCGTGTTCGCCGCCGTGTCCTCGATCATCTCCGGCGCCCTGCGCTACATCCAAGGCGTGATCGACGTCGCGCTCGGACTGATCAGCGGGAACTGGGATCGCGCCTGGCAGGGGCTGCGGAACATGGTCGGTGGCGTCTGGGACATGGTGTCGGGCGCGGTGTCGAACGGGATCGGCGCCGTGGTCGGCCTGGTGCGCGATCTACCGGGGCGCATCCTCGGCGTGCTCGGCGACCTCGGAAACCTGTTGGTGGAAGCCGGAAAGAACATCATCCGGGGTCTCATTCGCGGCATCGAGTCGGCGGTGCAGTGGCTCAAGGACAAGCTGTCGTGGGTGACCGACCTGCTACCGGACTGGAAGGGTCCACCGTCGCGCGACCGCGTGCTGCTGGCCCCCACCGGCCGGTTGATCATGACCGGGTTCCTGCGCGGCCTGGAGGACGGAACACCGCAGGTGCGCGACTACCTGACCGACCTCACCGACACCCTGCCCACCGACCCGCTCCCCCTTCCCGCCAACGCTGTTCGCCGTGGGTCGCCCTCGGCGTCCGGCGGTGGCGCGGGTGCCGGGTTGCTGGGGCAGCACACCTGGGACATGTCCGCCGCGGTGACGGCCGGAGTCCTCGCCGCCCTCGACGGCGCGCGGTTGCGGGTGGACGGGGCCGGGGTCGCCCGGCTGGTCAACGACGCCAACATCCGCAACGCCCGACGCTGAACCAGGTGGGGGTGGTGCCCCGTGGGCTTCCACCTCGGACCACTCGGCGCGCTGCGCGCCCTGCCCTCGCCGTCATTGGGCGGTGGACCGGACGCGACCGCGACCCGGCTGGGCGGTGTGCACCGGTCGCTCGGCGGGCGGGTCACCGTGGACCAGGTCGCGGTGAAACGCACGTGGTCGCTGACCTGGCCCTACCTCGACCCCGACACCCACGCCTACCTCGACGCCCTCCACCTTGGTCTGGTGGACGGGCCGCTGTGGCTCATCGACGGCGAACGCCGCAACCGCCTGGCCCCACGGGTCGCCGCAACCGGTTCGGCCACCCGCACCACCGCCGGATTCAGCCCGACCGCCGGGACGCTGCTGTGGACACCGACCGTGCCGGTGTCACCGGTACCGCTGGCCGGGGGCCTGGACTGGACCCCGCCCCCGGTCGGCGGCTCCCTGGCCGGTGATCCCGTTCCGCTGGTGACGGGGGAGCCGGTGACCGCCTCGGCGTGGGTACGGGCGGGAGTCACCACGCGGGTCCGGTTGGAGTTCTACGACACCACCGACACCCAGATCGGGCACGTCGACTCCCCACCCTCCACCCCCGGCACCGACCAGCGGCTATCGGTATCGGTGATCGCCTCCGCCGCCGCAGCGGCGCGGGTGGCGCTGCTGGTCGAGGCCAACCCGAGCGGTGCCCACGTGCTCACCACCGCCTGGCAACTCGACGCCGCCCCCACCACCACGCCGTGGGCGCCCGGGGGCGGAGCGGCCGAAGTCGCGGTCGACGCGCTCTCGGCGGCCTACCCGGTGCCCGGGTCGTGGGCCACCACCCTCACCCTCCTGGAGGTCTAGACGATGCAAGCCCGCGATGATCAGGACTTGGCGAAAGCGGTCACAGCGCCCGAGCGGGTTCCGCTGGTGCGGCTGGAGGCCGACTGGAGCCGCGACGGCACCTACGGTCATCCGCTCTCGGACCTGTCGCCGGTGGTGGAGTCGGTAAGCGTGGAGCGCTCGATCACCGGAGACCTCCCGCCCGAGGCGACGTTGGTGGAGGGCTACACCACCGCCAAGCTCGTCGCCGAGCTCGGCGGCACCCGCCCCGGTGATCCCCGCGACATCGCGCGGATGCTGTCCCCGTACCGGGCCGATCACGCGGTGGACACCGACGACATGATGGACGCGCCCCTGCGGCTGGACCTCGGCCTGGTCACGAAGTCCGGTCCGCGGTGGGCGCGCCAGTTCACCGGCGCCACCCGCACCGCGCGCCTGTCCGCCTCCCGCCGCACGGTCACCGTCGAAGGGCTGGACCCGGCGGAACGGCTGCGCGCGTCGGTGACGCTGCCGCTGTGGGCGATGTGGGAGTTCGAGTTCCGCAACCTGCGCTCCTACCCCTACCGCAACCTCACCAACACCCAGTGGGTGATCGACTATGTTTTGCGGCGCAACGGGATCCACGCTTCCCCGCCGCCACGTGAGGGGGCGCTGTGGGGGATGACCTGCCACGGCAGCCTCGCCCCGGACATCGGCTGGCGGGCCGCGCTCATCACCGCCACCAAGACCAACGCGACCGTGCCGGAGTTCATCGACGGCCCCTACGGGCTCGCGTGCAACGGCGGCCCGGACTCCTGGTCCTGGACGGGGGCGACGCCGACCAGCAGTCCCTACATGTCCTACCCGCAGCTCATCGAGTTCGAGATCCGCGCCGGTGCCACCAACACCTTCCACCGGTCCTCCGACGGCACAGTCGTGTCGGTCTCCGACGGCGTCGTCAAGCTCCAGGGCAACACCATCGACGTCGCCGTCACCGCCTCCGGTGGCCTGGTGGCGCGGCTGTGGGCCAACCGCAACTCCACGACGCCGACCCTGGCCGGGACGATCACCGGACCGACCATCACCGGCGCGACCCGCTGGCACTCGGTCGGTCTGTGGATCGGCTGGTACGCCAACGGGGATGTGGTCCACCGCTGGCACCTCGACGGCGTCCAGACCCCCTCGTTCACCACCACGGTCGGCCGCCCCGTGGACTACCCCTCCCTGCCCGGTGGCGTCCACGCCTTCACCCCTCTGCCGGTGCAGTGCCTCCGCTGGGCGCAGAGGATCTTCACCCTGCCCGCCGACTGGGGCACCCCACACACCCCGACCGCCACGATCGACACCGGACTGAACTGGATCACCGGGCTACCCGACGTGGTCGACGGCGACTCCTGGGACGTCATCCGCCAAGCAGCCGCCGCCGAGTACGGCACCGTCTCCTTTGACGAGCACGGCCACTTCACCTTCCGCACCCGCAACCGGCCGCGCCCCGCCCCGGTCAAGGACCTCTCCGCGCAGGTCGACCTCAAGGACCTGGACCTGACCATCGCGGTGGACTCGGTCCGCACCGAGATCACCTACCGCACCACCGCCCGCTACGAATCCAGCACCCGCGAAGTCGTGTTCGCCGCCGGCACCCTCGACCAGTTCGACTCGCCCCCCGGCTACACCAGCTACCCGATCCAACTCGCCCGCCGATGCCTGGTCGATGACGGCATGACCTCCTACACCCCCGACGTGTGGCCCCCACAGTTCTCCGGGTTCGTCTCCGTCAACGCCGCCACCGGCGCCCGGGTGTCCAACGTCGACGTGGACCTGTCCGTCGACCCCGACCAACTCCACGTCAACCTGCTGGTGTCCAACCCGAACGCCTTCACGGTGCGGATGGCCGCGGGCACCCGACCCGCCCTCCAGATCACGGGCACCGTCATCACCGACGACACCACCTACACCGGCATCACCCGCAACACCACCTCAGCCGCCCGCTACGGCCGCCGCGTCCTCGACCTGCCCGACAACCCCTTCCGGCAACGCCCCGAGTCCACCCGCGACGTCGCCACCTCCCTACTCGGCGACCTGGCCGCGCCCGTGGCGATCCTGGCCGACGTCCCCGTGGTCGGCGACCCCCGCGTGCAACTGACCGACGTGGTCACGGTCAACGACCCGAGCGGGCTCGGCGGCCCGATCACCGCCGCCGTCATCGGCTCACGCCGCGTCCACACCACCACCGACGGCCTGGCCGACACGCTCACCCTGCGCGTCCTGCGCTGATCCGGACCGGCCACGGGGGTGACGCCCCGTGGACCCTGCCTGGCTCGGCGGCATCGCCGCACTCCTCGGCCCGCTCACCGGGGCCGTCACCGGCGCGTGGACCGCGCGCCGCACGCTGCGCGCCACCCGCGCCTCCAGCGAGCAACAGTCCCTGGCCGCGCTGCACGCCGGTTATCAGGCCCTGCTGGACGAGCGAGCCACCTACACCCGTGACGTCCTGGCCGAACTCGCCGCGGTCAAGACCGAACTCGCCGCGCTGCGCGTGGAGCACCTGCGCGTGCTCACCGAGATCGCCGGACTCCGCGCCCACCTCACCCCACCCACCCCGGTCCCGGCACGCCCGGACCAGGAAGGAAACCCTTGACCGACTACGGAATCGACCTCTCCCACCACAACCGCGTGGACGACTGGCGCGCGGTACGCGGCAACGGCATCACCTACGCCAGCGTCAAGGTCACCGAGTCCACCGACTGGGTCGACCCCGCCGCCGGTGGCCACATCGCCGGAGCACGCTCGGCCGGGATCGCGGTCGGTGGCTACCACTTCGCTCGCGCCACTGGCGTGCAGGCGCAGGTGGACCACTTCACCGCGCACCTGCGCCGCCACGGTTTGCTCGCCGCCGGATCGCTCGCCCCGATGCTGGACATGGAAGCCGCCGAGCTGCGCGGCAACGCCAACGTGTTCGTCCGCGACTTCATCACCCGGCTGCGCGCCACCGCCGGTGTCCGCCGAGTCCTGGTTTACGCCAACCACGACTGGTACAGCAACGTGCTGCGTCCCGACTGGGCCGACGGCGACACGATGCTGTGGATCGCCCGCTACAACGGCGACCCAGGACGACCCGGCTGGAGCCACCACCGCTTGGCCCTGCACCAGCACACCAGCTCCGGGCGCGTTCCCGGCATCCCGGGCAACGTCGACCGCGACGCCACCGTCGGCCCGTGGACCCTCGGCGCCCTCACCCTCGGCGACCCCAACCCCGCACCCGGTCCGGCACCCACCCCGCCCGCACCCGGCACCTACGTCATCGCCCCCGGCGACACCCTCTCCGCCATCGCGGTCAGGTTCGGCACCACCGTGGCCGCGCTCGCCACGCTCAACGGCATCTCCGACCCGAACCGCATCCAGGCCGGGGCGGCTCTGCGCCTGCCCGGACCCGGTGCACCCGCTCCGGCGCCGCCGCGTCGGTACCAGATCCGCAGCGGGGACACCCTCTCCGGCATCGCCGCCCGCCACGGCACCACCGTTGCCGCACTCGCCCGACTCAACGGCCTCGCGAACCCGGATCGAATCCAGGCCGGAGCCTGGCTCACCCTGCCCTGACCGTGACCGCCGACCCGCCACCCGACCCGGTCGGCTCGTGGCTGCTGTTGGCCATCGTCGGCGGCTGGCTCTGCGTCAAGTCCGCGGTCGCGTTCGTCCGGCTCTACGAGCGCCTCGACCATCTACCGCCCCACCCACCCCATCGGAAGGAACGGATCATCCACATGGCCACCCGCTACCCGCTGCGCGTCGGCGCGTCCATCGTCGGCGGCCTCACCGCCGCCGTCTCCGGCCTCGTCGGCTCCGGCCTGTTCACCACCGAGCAGGGCTCGGCGACCACCGGCATCATCACCGCCGCGGTTACCTTGCTCGCCGCGTTCGGCATCACCGTCACCGGCGAACGCAAGGTCACCCCGCTGGCCGACCCGCGCGACCAGGACGGCACCCCGCTGGTCCCGGCCGACACCGGCGAGTCCCCGACCACCCTCTACTGACCACCCGTCCATCCGCGCCGCAGGGGAGCCCGTCTCCCCCGCGACGCGGGCTCGGGCCGTCTGCGGCACTCGCCTCCTGGGGGAGCGATCACCGCCGTGTCCGAGCAGAACCCGATCACCGTCGAGCGCATCGACACCACACCGATGACCGACCGCGAACACGCCGACGCTGTGTCCGCTTTGGCAGTGCTCATCACCGCGTGGACCACGAATAGGAAGTCCGACACACCCTAGATTCAGCCCGAATCACCGGCTGCCATTCTTGATAAACTCCGAGAATGACAACAGAACATGAGCCGCCGCCCGTGGAATGTGTTGAGCATTCCCGGGCGGCGGCGTTTCGGGAAGACAACTGGGGGCCGCCACGCAATGGCAACTAAGACGCGAAACAGGAAGGTAAGACGGGAAGCCCTCGGCGAACTCGGCACGGACGTCCGGGTGGCACTGTATGTGCGGCGCTCCACCGACGAGGAGAACCAGCAGTACACCTCCCGGGTCCAGGAAGATCGGATGCGCGCCTACGTCGCCTCCCAGCCCGGGTGGCGCGTCGTCATGGTCTATAGCGACAACGCCTCCGGCAAGGACACCTACCGCGACGACCTGGCCAAGGCGATGAAGGCCAGCCGAGCGGGCCTGTTCGACGTGCTGTTGGTGTTCAAGGTCGACCGGCTCTCCCGCAACCTGCGTGACCTGGTCACCCTGCTCGATGACCTTGATGAGAACGGCGTGGTGTTCCGCTCCGCCACCGAGCCCTTCGACACCTCCACCCCTATGGGCCGGATGCTCGTCCAGATGCTCGGCATGTTCGCCCAGTTCGAGCGCGAACTCATTGTCGAACGGGTCATCGCCGGAATGGAGAAAGCCGCCGAAGCCGGGAAATGGAAGGGCGGGCGACTCCCGTTCGGCTACGGCCTCAACCGCAAGATCATGCAACTCGTCCCCGACAAGTCCCAAGCCGTGGTCGTCGCGCTCATCTTCGACTTCTACACCCGCGACCGACTCGGCTCGAACGCCATCGCGAAACTGCTCAATCTGCGTGGACTGCGCACCAGCACCGGCAAGCAGTGGTCCCCGCAACAGGTACTGCGGGTCTTGGCCAACCGCGTCTACATCGGCGAACTCACCTTCCGTGGGATCACCGTGGAGTTCTGCCACGCCCCGCTGGTCACCGACCACGTCTTCGAGCAAGCACAGCGCCTGCTCGACGAGCGCGGCGAGGACCACTCCAAGCGCGCCGCGAACGCCAGTGACTACCTCGCCACCGGCAAGATGCGCTGCCCGATGTGCGGGAAGGCGTACATCGGCACCCGTGCAACCGGCCGCACCAAGACCTACCGCTACTACACCTGCTGGACCCGGTCCCGCTACGGCACCGACGCCTGCCCGTCCCCGCGGTTGGACGCCGACCAGATCGACTCGACCTTGCTCGACTCGATGGCCACGTTCTTCCGCACCCAGCACGACCTCATGGCCGACGCCGTGGCCGCCGCCCAGCGCGACCACGCCAGCAACTTCGACACCCGCCAAGACGAACTCGACACCGTCAACGCCGAGCTGGCCAAGACCAACGCCAAGATCGACCGCTACCTCGACGCCTTCGAGGACGGCACCCTCGAACCCGAGGACGTCAAGGAACGGCTCACCAAGCTCCGCTCCACCAAGCAGCAGCTACAGGACCGCCGAGACGTGCTCGCCTACGAACTCACCGAGCAACCCACCATGCCCGACACCGCGACCCTCACCGAGGTCAGTCAGCACGTCCACGAGGTCATCCAGGACGGCACCACCCTCCAACGCAAAGCCCTCGTGGAAGCCCTCGTGGCCCAGGTCAGCTTCCCTGCACCCGACCGCATGGTCCCCACCTTCCGGGTACCACAACCACCCGACCAGCCACCCCAGACAGCCGCAGAGGCTGACCCTGGTGACCAGGAATCAGCCTCTGCGGTTCGCGTATCAACACGTTTGGTGGAG
>NZ_FOGI01000013.1 GCF_900111175.1 Actinokineospora terrae | reverse complement strand
GGGCCGGGACAGCGCGTCCACTCAGCTCTTGGGCATGAGGACCGAGTCGATCAGGTACACGGTGGCGTTGGCGGTCTTGACGCCGCCGCAGATCACGTTGGCGTCGTTGACCTTCAGGTTGTTGCCGGAGCCGGTGACCTCGACAGCGCCCTTCTCCACGGTGGTCTGCGAGCCGACGACCGCCGACGGCGACTTCTGCCCGGCCACCACGTGGTAGGTCAGGATCTTGGTCAGCAGCGCGTCATCGGTCTTGAGCTTCTCGATGGTCGCGGCGTCGATCTTCTTGAACGCGTCGTCGACCGGCGCGAACACCGTGAACTCGCTGCCGTTGAGCGTGTCGACCAGGTTCACCTTCGGGTTGAGCTTGCCGGACACCGCCGCGACCAGCGTGGTCAGCAACGGGTTGTTGCCCGCGGCGACAGCCACCGGGTCAGCGGCCATACCCGACACCGAGCCCGCACCGCTCGGAACGGCCTTGGCGTAGTCGGCACAGCCGGGGCCGACCAGATCCGCGGCGGCAGCAGCGGCCATCGCGGCAGTGGTGGTCATCGGGGCGGTGGTCGTGGTGGTCACCGCCGCGGACGAGCCCGCGGCGGTGTTGTCGCTGTTCCCGCAGGCCGCTGCCGTCAGCGCCAGCGCGCCGATCCCAGCGATGACGACAGCGGTGCGAATCCTGTTCTGCATGGCGGTTCGACTCCAGGGTGCTGGGAATGATCAGTCGCGTGTGGACTGCGAGTGGAAGTCCTCGGCGGTGGCGCTCAAGGCCTCGTGGGTCATTCGGCGGGTCGGGTGCGGTGGATTGGCCAGCCACCCGATCGTGGTACTGGGTCAGCCGAAGGTGAACGAGAACACCTCCACACCGCTGCTGACGTTGGCGGTGAGGGTGCCTGGCTGCACGGATGGCGTGGTGATGACCTCGTAGGACCGGGGTGTGCCGGACACGGTGATGGTGCGGGGGCCGATGGGGGTGTCGAGGGTGACGGTTCCGGTTCCGGCTAGTACCACGCGGACTTCCTTGGCGCGGAAGTCGAGGCGGACGCGCGCGTCGGTGCCGGTGGGGGTGATGTTCTGGGTGTCGAGGGTCCAGGCGCCGTCGAGGGCGAAGGTGTTGTCGGGTTGCTGGGCGGGGAAGGCGAACGAGGCCTGGCCCGCGGTGTAGGGGCCTCCGCCGGAGAAGTTGACCTGTTTGGTGGAGCCGAGGAAGGTCTCGCGGGTGATGTCAGCGGTGTTGGGAGTGGTGTCGGCGGTGTCGGTCGGCGTGGGGAGGGAGACGCTGGGGTCGTTGGCGCGCAACAGGTCTCGGATCATGCGTTCGGTGACGTCGTAGTCGCCCTCGCCGAACTTGATGTGCCGGACGGTGCCCGTGGCGTCGATGAGGTAGTGGGCGGGCCAGTAGCGGTTGCGGTAGTTGGTCCACGTGGACAATGAGTTGTCGAGGGCAACGGGGTAGCGGATGCCGAACCCGGCGGCGGCGGCGATGACGTTGCGGGGTTCCTTCTCGAACGCGTACTCCGGGGAGTGCACGCCGATCACCCGCAGACCCGCGGCGCGGTAGGCGTCGTCCCAGGCGGTCACGTGCGGGATCGAGCGCTGGCAGTTGATGCACGAGTACGCCCAGAAGTCGAGCAGCACGACCTTGCCCCGCAGGTCGGCCAGGTTGACCGCCGCGCTCTCAGGTGTGTTGAGCCACTGCTGGATGCCGCGGATGTCCGGTGCCGTGCCGCAGCTCTGCAACTCGGTGGCGCCGACAGTGCACTTGGCCAGGTCCTTGTTCTGGTCGTTGGTCAGGCCGCCGAGGTCGAGCGCCTCGCGGACGGGGGCGGACTCGTTCACCTGTTCCTGCAACCCGCCGGTGTAGTCCGGGATCGCCCGCTGCAACAACTGCGGGAGGTTGAACACCAACCCCACCGCCAACGCGATCATGACGATCCCCGCGGTGACCCGGATGCCCCGCTGGCGCTTGCGGAACGCGCGGACCCGCTCGGCGACTCGGCGACCGGCCAGGGCGAACACCAACAACGGCAACGCGGCACCCACGGCGAACGTCGCGGTGAGCACGACCGTGTCGATCCCGATCCGCCCGGTCGACCCGGCCACCGTGATGGCGGCCAGCACCGGCCCGGCGCACGGCACGTACACCGCGCCCAACGCCAACCCCAGCGCGAACCCGCCCTTGGACGCGTCCGGGTTGCGCTGCGGGATCCAGCTGAACGGCTTCTCCAGCAGGTGCTCGAACCGCGGCACGATCAGCCCGATGCCGATCAGCACCAGCACCACCAGCCCGGCCCACCGCAACACGTCCTGTGGCAAACCCAGCACTGACAACAACAACGAGCCGAACAACGTGACCAGCGTGAAGCTCACCACCAGCCCGGCGATCACCAGGTAGGGCCGCGCCTTCGACACCGGCCGCGCCGCCACCGCCACGCCGCCCCCACGCTCTCCATCGGCCCTGGTGGACTGCGCGCCGGTGAAGAAGATCACCGGCAACACCGGCAGGATGCACGGCGAGATCCCGGTCACCAGCCCCCCGACCAGCCCGATCAACGCGAGCGTCAACACCGGCACCACCACCCTCACCCGGCCCGCGAACACGGACCACGACAGCGGATTCGCCACCCGAAGCCTGGCGGTTTGGTTGTCGCACAACGAGTTCATCCTTGTGCTCCGTCAGCGCGGCATACCGTGCGCCGACCAATCCGGACCGCGGCGAGGCACGAATGCACTACCGACAACCGGTCCACGGCGCGTCACGTCGAACCACCGGACGGGCACGCACCAACGGGTGACCGCGTACCGATCCCCCGACGATGTCGGACCCGACTCGTTCGAGTGGTAAACGCGAACCGAGTTGGCACGTGAACGGAACTCAGGTCGAATGGCGTTCGACGGTGACAGATCGCCATGTCCTGTGGTGTGGTTCGCCGCGGGGATGGAAGGTGCCCGGTGGATCCCATAGACGAGCGCGGGCTGCGCGAGTTGCTGGTCGAGTCCGATGACATGCAGTCCGACGCGATGCGCACGGCCACACGAGACCTGGACGACTACGTCGAGGCCGTGCTGGACACCCGGGGCAGGTCTCGCGATCCGGGCGGGCAGTGGCCGGGCTGGGGCAAGGTCGGCGTGGTCGCCGGGCTGGCCGGGGCGGGCACGCTGCTCGCGGCCTGGCCGGCCGCCGCCGACCCCGCCCAGGACGTCCAAGCGTTGCAGACCGCGGCGAGCCTGGAGAACCTGGCGGTCGCGACCTACAAGACGGCGTTGACGCTGCCGTTCATCGGGGGGGCGGACGCCAACGGTGTGGTGAAGGCGTTCGCCGAGAAAACGATGGCGCAGCACATCGAGCACGGCCAGGCGTTCAACGGCGCGGTGGCCAAGCTGGGTGGCAAGGCGCAGAACGACCCGAACGCCAAGTACGCGGCGGTCGTGAAGGAGGCGGTGCCGACGATCAAGGGCGCGGGTGATGTCGTCGCCCTGGCGATCGCGCTGGAGGACGTGGCCGCGCAGACGTACACCAAGAACGTCAGCCAGGTCTCCACCCCGGAGCTGCGGCAGCTGTTCGCCAGCGTCGCCGGGGTCGAGTCGCAGCACAAGGCGATCCTGCTCGCGGTCAAGGCCCTGCTCGACGGCGGCGCGCCGCAGCTGATCGCCCTGCCGCCGGACGCGGCGAAGCTCCCGGACGCCGCGGGCAGCGTCGGGTTCCCGGACGCGTTCTTCCCCACCGAGAAGGCCTCGCCGGTCGAGGAAGGAGCGGTCAAGTGAGCACCGACAAGCGCCCCGAGATGCAGATCAGCGAACGCGAGCTGACCGCGATGACCCGCGACCTCGACGAGTTGCACGAGTCCACCTTCCCGGGTGTGCGCACGCTGCTCGACGAGTTCTCGGCCAACCTCGCCCACATCACCCGCGGCCTCCCGACCGGCCGCCGCGGCTTCCTGCTCGGCGTCGGCGGCGTCACCACACTGGGGATGGCCGCGGCCTGCTCCAGTGGTGACACCGGGTCATCGACCACCACCGCCGCACCCGCGAGCACCACCGCGGGGGCGACCTACGAGGGCGACCTCAAGGTCGTCGCGCTGGCCGCGGCCCTGGAGAACCTGGCCGTGACCGCCTACACCGGCGCGCTCGACGCCGCGGGCAAGGGCACCCTGGGCACGGTGCCGCCCGCGATCGGGGTGTTCGTGCAGACCGCGATGAAGCAGCACAAGGACCACGCGGCGGCCTGGAACGCGGTGCTGTCCAAGGCGGGCAAACCCACCATCAGCGACGCGCCGCTGTCGATCACCGCCGACCAGGTCAAGGCCCTCGGCGCGGCCAAGTCCGTGCCGGACGTGGCCAAGCTGGCGCTGGAGCTGGAGAACGCCGCCGCCCAGACCTACACCTTCGCCGCGGCCAACGTGACCGACACCGGCGGCATCATGACCGCCGCCACCATCCAACCGGTCGAGGCCATGCACGCCGCCATCCTCAACTTCGTCCTCGGCCAGTACCCGGTCCCGGACGCCTTCATCGGCATCGACAAGGCCGTCAAGCCCGACGCCCTTCTCCCGAAGTAGATGCGCGTTCGGCTCATCGCCGCGGCTCTCGTGCTGGCGTTGACGGGGTGTGGCACGGACTCGGCGTCCACCCCGTCAGCTCCGGCCACCGGCGACGCGACCGTCGAGATCAAGAACTTCACCTTCACCCCGCAGCAGCTCACCGTCGTCGTCGGCACCACGGTCACCTGGAAGTTCACCGACACCGCCAAGCACAACGTCACGGCCTCCGGCAAGTCGTTCGCCTCCGACGACCTCAGCGACGGCGCGACCTTCACCCACACCTTCGACAAGCCGGGCGAATACCCCTACATCTGTTCACTCCACCAGTACATGACCGGCACCATCACGGTGCGGGCTTGTTGTTGAGGGTCAGCCAGGTGGCCAGGCCGGGTGGGATGACGAGCCAGCAGGACAGGAGCCGGTAGACCAGGGTGATCGCCGCGGCGGCGGGGATGGTGGCGCCGAGGAGGCCAAGACCGGCGATGAGGCTGACCTCGATCACGCCGATGCCGCCGGGGCTCAGCGGGATCTGCCGGACGAGCTGGATGCCGAGGTAGAGCAGGCCGAGCTCGACGACCGGGACGTCGACGCCGAAGGCCGCCGTGACGGTGGTACACGCTCGCGAGCCCCAGCGCGGACACCACCCCGGAGGCGACGGTCACGATGGCGGTGGTCGCCCGGCTCGCGCCGAACCGGCGGTACTGCTCGACGGCGAACAGCGCGGACACGACCGAGCCCGCGGGCAGCGTCATCGACATCGCGGACCGGCTGTAGGTGATGGCCAGCATGGATCGGGTCGGCACCCGCACCCCGAACCCGGCGAGCAACGCCTGCTGCTGCTGCTTGGCGAACATCCACAGCGAGCCCACCTCCACGCGGGCCGCCACCAGCACCAACGGCAGATCGACCACGGCAAACGCATCCACCAGACTCGACCACGACGGCAGGCTCTTCGACGATCCCTGTGCGCGTGCTGTGAGCGTGGGCCCGGTTGCAGGCGCTCGACGCGTACATGCCGATGGAGTAGCCAGCGAGCGGTCCGGTGCGGTCGGCGAACCACGAGCGCCACCACATCCCCGCACGGTCGCGGCGGTGACCTCGCTGTCAGCGCCGACTGGGAACTGGCGCCCCTGCTGCTCGATCGACGGTGGCAGGCGCTCCGGGTGTGGTGTCGTTGTCGGCCAGGGTGGTGTCGATCCAGGTGATGAACGTGAGCGGGGAGCTGCCGAAGTGGTCGCGGACGCGGGCTTGGATGGCGCGGATGTCGTGCCCGGGCTTGAAGTCGCGGTCGGTGTCCTCGCCGCAGCCGCAGGCACAGGGTCGGAGCAGGAACGGCTGTTCCTCGGGCAGTTCGCAGTAAGCGATCGGGTTCTGCGAGCCGTTGTCCACTGGATCGGGCCTACCCAGCCACGTGTCTCGAACGGGGTGCCCTTCAGGCAGGACATGACCTTCCAGGGCGATGCGTTGCCCGGTGGGCGTGCCGTGCACCGACAACGTGGCGATCTCGCCGACCGCGCGGACCAGGCCCTCGCCGACGATGAGGGCGAACCGCTGCCGGGCGGCCCGCTCCGCGCTCATCTTCCACAGACCCCGGCCCGCCGCCCATGCCTCGTGCTCGGTCATCCGGGGGAAGTAGCCGACCCACGTGCGACCCAACGAGTCGGTGGACTGGGTCTCGTAGTTGCCCAACTTCAGCCTCAACGCCATCGCACGACCTCCATCAACGACCAGCAGGATCACTCCTCACCAGGGTCATCGACGCCGCCCCGTCAGGGGAAGTACACGTGCGAGTGACAACGCGACCTCGGCGACGTGGGAGGCGGCGGCGGTGTCAATCGAGGTCGGTGAAGAACTGGTGCACGTTGTGGTTGGCGATCAGTCTGGCTAGGCCTAGGGGGGTTTGGCCTGCTGCGTTGGGGAGGGTGGGGTTTGCGCCGTGGGCGCGGAGGAGGTTGATCATGTCGCCGTGGCCTTGGGAGGTGAAGACGGCGGTGAAGAGGGGGGTGTTGCTGTGGGTGTTCTGGGGGTCCACGGGGGCGCCGGAGCGGAGGAGGATCTCGGCTACGGCGAGGTTTCCGAACTGGGCGGCCAGGTGCAGTGGGGTGAAGCCGTTGTGGTCCGGGCTGCCCGGGTCTTCGCCGGAAGCGATCAGGGCCGTGGCCTCGGCGGCGGTTCCGGACCTGGCCACCTGGTGCAGGGCGGTTCGGCTGGTCATTCGGTCGGCTCGCTGGTGGGGCGGAGCAGGCAGAACTCGTTGCCCTCGGGGTCGCGGAGGACCTGCCAACGGGTGCCTGAGTAGACGTCGTCCGCTGGGGCTGCGCCTAGGGCTAGGGCGCGGGTGATGGCGCTGCCGTAGTCGGTGGTGCGTATGTCCAGGTGTAGGCGGTTCTTGGTGGTCTTGGGGTCGGGGACGGGGGCGAAGTCCAGCTGTAGGCCGGTGGGCAGAGTCAGGGTGATGACGCCCTCTTCGTCGGGGGGAGCTGACTCGCCGCCGAGTAGGGCTTGCCAGAAGGTGCTGAGGTGGGCCGGGTTCGCGCAGTCCACTGTGATCGCTGCTACGTGCATGCCCACGGATCATGCCTGGCGGAGGGGTGGGCCGGTGCCGCCACCCCCAGGTGACGGCACCGGCCGGGTTCAGTGGGGCAGGCGAGGTAGCTCTACCGAGGACCACACCTGGTCGATGGCCTTGGCGAAGGCCACCACGTCGTCCTCGGTGTGCCGTGAGGTCGGGGTGACGCGGAGGCGCTCGGTGCCGGCGGGGACCGTGGGGGCGTTCACCGGCTGGACGTAGATCTGGTGGTCGCGCAGCAGGCGGGCGCTGACCTCCTTGTTCTTGTGCGGGTCGCCGACCAGGACCGGGAGGATGTGGCTGTCCCGGGAGAGCACCGGGATGCGCAGCTCGGCGAGGGTCTCGCGGAGCTGGCGGCAGCGGGCGTGCAGGACCTCGCGCTGGTCGGCGTTGGCGCGCAGGTGCCGCACGCTGGCCAGGGCACCGGCGACGACCGGCGCGGGCGACGAGGTGCTGAACACGAACGGCACCGCGAACGACCGGACCGTGTCGACGATCTCGACAGGACCCACGAGGTACCCGCCCGCGCCGCCGTAGCCCTTGCCGAAGCCGCCGTGGAATACCGTGATCCGGTCGGACAGACCGAGCTCCTCGGCGTAACCGGAGCCGGTAGCGCCGTAGCTGCCCGCGGCGTGCACCTCGTCCACATAGGTCAACGCGCCGAACTCCTCGGCCAGCGCGATGATCTCCTCGATCGGCGCGAAGTCGCCCTCCATCGAGTACAGGGACTCGAACACGATGATCTTCGGGGCGTCCCGGTCCGCGGCCGCCAGCAGTTCGCGCAGGTGCTCGGTGTCGTTGTGCCGGAAGATCCGCTTGGCCGCACCCGAGCTCCGCACGCCGCGGATGATCGACGCGTGGTTCAGCTCGTCGGAGAAGTAGATCAACCCGGGCAGTCGGGCACCGAGCGCGCTGAGCGCCGAGTCGTTGGCGTTGAACCCGGTGCTGAACAGCAGCGCCTTCGGCTTGCCATAGAGGTCAGCGAGTTCGGCTTCCAGCTGCTGGTGGTAGATGCTGTTACCGGAGATGCTGCGCGCGCCACCCGTGCCCAGGCCAACGCGCTCGACAGCCTCGACTACAGCCGATAAGACCACCGGGTGGTGGCTCATCGACAGGTAGTCGTTGGAGCACCACACAACCAGGTCGCGCGGACCGTCCTCGCCGTGCGCGATGGCTCCCGGTGCGAGGTCCGCGCGCCGCTCCAGGTTCAGGTACTCGCGGTAGCGGCCCTGCGCCCTTACGACTTCCAGGTCGTCCGCGAGCTTGCCCAAGATGTCCACCATGACAGTCCTCCCCGCCTCACACCGCTTCCGACAACGAACTCCCGGCCGCCGCCGCCAACCGCAACGACGGCGTCACCCGGTAGCGGGTCGGGTGGATGACCGCGGCGATGTTGTCCAGCACCCGGCACAGCCACTCCGGCCCGACGGCGTCCCCCCACTCCAACAGGCCCCGCGGGTAGTTCACCCCGGTCCGCACGGCGACCTCGACATCGGCGGCGGCGCACACGCCCTCGGCGACGACCTCGACCGCCTGGTTGACCAGCATGCCGACCGTCCGCGCCACCACCAGCCCCGGCGAGTCGGCGAACACGCTGACCCGTCGGCTGAACGCGGCGACCACCGCTTGCGCCTGCGCGAGCCCGGCCGTCCGCGCCCTGGGTCCGGCGGCGATCACGGTGTGCTCGACGGCGGCGAAGTCCAGGGCCAGGTCGAACACCACGACCGGCGCGTCCCACTCCCGTTCCAGCACGGCCGCGGTACGTCCATCGGTCAACGCCAGCACGACCCCGCCAGGAAGCGCCAAGAGGCCAGGTCCGTCCTCACGCACCACGGACCACCCTGCGGCCTCCAACAACCCGACCACAGGTTCCGCCGGTCCGAGGTCACCGCGCACCCTCACCTGCCCTGGCGTGGACACCACCTCGGTACCGACAACGGGCTTGTCGTCGGGGTAGCGATAGAAGCCCTGACCGGTCTTACGGCCCAGCAACCCCGACTCGACTAGAGCCTGTTGCGCCGCCGAAGGGCTGTAGCGCGGGTCGAAGCCCATGGCGTTCCAGATCTGCCGGGTGACCTCAAGGTTGACGTCCTGCCCGATCAGGTCCGTCAGCTCCAGTGGCCCCATCCGGAACCCACCGCTGCCGGTGATCGCGGCGTCGACAACCCGCGGATCGGCGCCGGTCTCGTCCACGATCCGCAGCGCCTCGCTGTAGAACGGGCGCGCGACGCGGTTGACGATGAACCCGGGTGTCGGACGCGACAAGACTGGTTGCCTGCCCCAAGAGCGCATGACGTCCAGGGCCGTGTCCGTGGTCGACGGCGCCGTCCGTGCGCTTGGCACTACCTCCACCAGTGGCAGCAACGGTGCCGGGTTGAAGAAGTGCAGCCCGAGGAAGCGGCCGGGGTGGGTCAACCTGGCGGAGAGCGCGTTGACCGACAACGACGAGGTGTTGGTCGCCAGGATCGCGTCTTCCCGCAGCACCTGTTCCAGGGCGGTGAACACCTCGGTCTTGACGTCGAAGTCCTCGGCGATCGACTCGATCACCAGGTCGGCGTCCGCGAGCGCGGCCAGGTCGGTGGTCAGCTCCAGCGCGGTGACGGCGTCCTGGTAGACCGCCTCGGTCAGCTTCCCCTTCTGGACCAGGCGTTCCAGCCTGCCGCGGACGGTGTCGCCCGACCGGTCCAGGCGGTCGGCTGACCGGTTGTGCCACAGCACCCGGTGGCCAGCGGCGAGCGCGAGCTGGGCGATCCCCTGCCCCATCGCGCCCGCGCCGAGCACCGCGACGGTGCCGGTCCGCGAGCTGGTGGCCCGCGCGGCCAGGTCGACGAACTCCCCGATGATCGTCATGGTTCTCCGTGTTAGCTGAAACGGCGAAAAGAAAGGCACCTCGTCCATCTGAGCGAACGCAATCGTAAGGAGACCGGGAGTTGACCGTCAACTAGACTGGGCGCGGATCTCACGAACGTTCATCACAGCGAACGTCCACGACAGCGAACGGAGGTGCGCCGATGCCCCCGTCGACCCTCGCGGACAAGATCGACCACCTGTTCAAGACCATCCGCCCCGGGGGCCGCGAGTACAGCTACGACGAGGTCGCCCGCGGGTGCGCCGAGGTCGCGGGCGGGACGTTCTCCAAGACCTACGTCTGGCAGTTGCGGACCGGCCAGCGGGACAACCCGACCAAACGGCACCTGGAGGCCGTCGCGGCGTTCTTCCAGGTCCCGGTCAGCTACTTCTTCGAGGACGAGACCACCGAGCGGGTCGACTCCCAGCTCGCGCTGGCCGCCGCCATGCGCGACGCCGACGTCCGCGACATCGCCCTGCGCGCCAGCCACCTCGACCCGGACGCGCGGCGCTCGATCGTGCGGATCATGCAAGAGGTCAGCAGGCTGCAGCGGGCGCGCTCGACCGACAGCGCCACCGGGCGGGAGGACGCCGACGACGGCGAGTGAGAGCTCCACCACGCTCCGGCGTGGCGTTCACATCGTGGGCCAGGGTTGCGCCGCCGCCTGCCGTCAGCCGAGATGGACGGGGAACGGCAGCGGGTGGGTCAAGGGGATCGGGGAAGGGACTGTTCATGCCCGTCGTGCTCTATCTGCTCGCCGTGGGGACGTTCGCCATCGGGACGGACGCCTTCATCTTCGCCGGGCTGTTGCCGGAGGTCAGCGCGGACCTCGGGATCACCGTGGAGACCGCGGGCCAGCTGGTGACGGTGTTCTCGTTCGCGTACGCGGTGCTGGCGCCGATCAGCGCGAGCCTCACCTCGTCGTGGCCGCGCAAGCGGATCATCACCCTCGCGCTGGTCACCTTCATCGCGGGCAACGTGGTGTCGGCGCTGTCGGGGTCGTTCGAGGTCATGGTGCTCGGCCGGATCATCGCGGCGGCCGGGGCGTCGTCGTTCACCCCGCACGCGGTGGCGATCGCCTCGGAGAACGCGCCGGAGGGCCGTCGCGGCACGGCGCTGTCCATCGTGGTGGGCGGGTTGACCGTGGCGACCGCGCTGGGCGTGCCGATCGGGACGTTCGTGGGGTCGAGCTTCGGCTGGCGGGCGACGTTGTGGCTGGTCGTGGCGCTGGGCGCGTTCGCGTTGCTCGCGCCGCTCCTGCTCGGGGCGGTCAAGGCACCGCCGCCGCACACCCTTCGCGAACGGCTCGCACCGCTGCGCAGCGGGATCGTCGCGTTGGTGCTGACCACGACGTTCCTGGCGTTGGTGTCAGAGCACCTCGTCTACACCTACATCAGCGCCGTGTTCGACGAAGCCACGGGCGGTAGCGGTAAGACGCTGTCGGTGCTGCTGCTCATCTTCGGCATCGGGGCCGTGATCGGCAACGCCATCGCCGGACCCGCCGTCGACCGGTGGGGCAACAAGTCCGTGCTGCTCATCGCCCTCGGGGTGATGGCCGCAGACCTGCTGCTGCTTCCCGTCACCACACACACGTTCCCCGTCGCGGTCGTCGCGGTGTTGGTGTGGGGAATCGCGTCCTGGATGTACCTGGTGCCGCAGCAGCACCGGCTGTTGGAGCTGTCCACCGCCTCCGGCCCGTTCACGGTGTCGCTCAACTCTTCCGCGCTGTACCTCGGTATCGCGGTCGGTGGCGGTCTGGGCGGGGCGACCCTCTCTCTCGTTGGCCCAGTCTGGCTTGGCGTGGTCGGCGGGATCGTGGGTGTGTTCGCTGTGGCATCGGGGTGGTTGTCCTACCGCGTCGAGCGAACGCCTGACACCGTCTCAGCGTGAGCATGCTTGTCGTCAAGACGGTGGTCTTCTCGTCGTGCGCGGTGTTGTGCTTCACCGCCCTCGGGTACCGGGTGACCGCCTCTTGGCGCAACCGCCGCGACCCAGCCGTGGTGGCGCTCATCGTGGCGCTACTGGCCGAAGGCCTCGGCTGGGTCTTGGCGGTCCCCCAGATCGCCGCCGCGTTCGACGACGGCACCGGTGTGCCCAACCTCGCCGTGCTGCTGATGCACGTCCTCGCGGTCGGGTTGTTCACGCCGAGCATGTTGATACTGCTCGTGTACTGGTCGCACCCTCCCGAGCAGGCATGGCCGCGCGCACGCCGCCGCATCGCCTACGCGGTGGTGGTGTCCGCCGCTCTTGTCGCGCTCTGGGTGTACGCGGCCGTCGAGCAGCACTCGGAGACCTACCTACCGCAGAACTACACCCGTCCCGCTGTCGCCATCTACACGCTGGTCTACGTCATCACGTTCGGCGCGGGTCTGATCGAGATCTTCCGGATGTGTGTGTCCTGCGCCCGCCGCACCGAGGAACCGTGGTTACGCCGAGGGTTACGCCTTACTGCCCTGGGAGCGTTGTGCTACCTGAGCATGTGCGTCAACCGGATCACGGGCATGGTGCTGGCTTACCTCGGACTCGACCCGTTGCGCTGGGAGTGGCTTACCCCGGTCGGCTGCGGTAGCGCCATCTTGTTCATCGCTCTCGGACTGACAATCCCGGCGTGGGGGCCGCGGCTCGCAGTGTGGGTGCGCTCCTATCGGACATACCGCACTCTCTATCCGCTATGGCTGGCCATCTACCAAGCCGTGCCGCACATCGCGTTGGAGCCACCGCGTTCCGCGGCGTACGACCTCGTGCAGACGACCGAGTTGAGCCATCGGCTCTACCGCAGGGTCATCGAGATCCGCGACGGGTTGCTCGTGCTGCGGTCCCGGCTCACCAGCGACCTGCTCGCCCAAGCGGCGGCGACGGCGAGGACCGCGGGGCGGGACCCGGAGGCCGTGGTCGCCGCGAGCCAGATCCGCGCCGCGCTCGGCGCACCGGTCGGCGGTGAGGACCTGGCGTTCTTCAGCCCGCCCATCGACAGTCTGCCCAGTGAGATCGCCTGGTTGGTCCGCGTCAGCGAGTGTTTCGTCCGTTACCCTTGGCGAGGTGGTCCGGCCGCGCCACCACCCCGGCCGACCGAACTCGCGGGAGATGCGACGTGGGAATCCCGGTCCTCGACTGGCTCCGCCTGAGGCAGACCGGACCGGCGACGGTCAAGCGCCTGCGCCGCGCGTGCGAGGACCGCCTCGCCGCCTTCGACATCCCGGCCGACGGCGACATCCACCGCTTCTGCGCCCAGGTCGCCACCCGGCTCGGCCGCGACATCGACCTGATCCCCATGGCACTGCGCAGCACCGACCCCACCGGCGTCTGGTTGTCCACCAGGGCCGGGGATTACATCGTTTACGAGTCGCAAACCAGTACGCCGCACCAGGAACACATCATCGCCCACGAACTCGGCCACCTGCTGTGCGGCCACATCGGCGACAGCCTCGACGGCGCGGCCCTTGACCTGCTGTTCCCCGACATCGACCCCGCGGTGCTGCTGGCGCGGCAGAACTACTCGGCCGTCGAGGAACGCGAGGCGGAGGTGATGGCCGGGGTGATCCTGGCGCACCTGGCCCGCACCCGCCGCACCACCCGGACCGCGCCCGAGGACATCGCCCGGGTGCACCGGTCGCTCGGTCAGGTCTACCCGATCCCGGAATAGTCCCTTGTAGACACTCCAGCCGATCGCGGCCCGGACTGGGCGCTGATTGTAAGCACCGCTCCGGCGGCACCGATCACGCCAGACCCGCGAACCCGGATCACACCCGACCCGGCGTGGCACAGCACCGGTCGGCCGCGAACACGGAGCCGGGCACCGCTGGCACCCTCCACCCCGGAGGGTCGCCGGATGTCAACCCCTTACCGTCCCATGAGAACAGATGGGGCCTACACCACTTTGTCGCGGGCGTATAGCCGCGAAGCGCACCAATGCGTTAACACCCGCCCGCAAATTCAATAGTGAACAGCTCTCGGGAAGCGCGGGGCATTGCGCGGACCGGGTGGCCCGACTGGCTCTTTCGGAGTAGCAGGCACTAGCCCGGGGTCCTTCAATCTGGGATTGGTTTCACCTGACCGTCACCCGTTCGGCGGTTTGCGTGGTCCGACCGGTCGTCGCTAGCGTCTCGGAAAGGCAGAATGCTTATCAATCGGGGGCCTTTATGGGAGACCATTTATCCGGTCTCGTGGACAGCCGCGCTAAAGGCACCGCGCTGACGTTCAATGGGGCCGACGTGTCCTATCGGGAGCTGCGGGCACTGGTCGGGGACGCCGCTCGGGTGCTCCAGCGGCTGCCCGGCGGGCGACCGGTCGGGCTGCGGGTGCGCAAGTCCCCCGAGTCGGTGGCGCTCGTGCTGGCCTGTTGGGCCGAACGCCGCCCGTTCCTGCTGCCGCCCTACGACCTCGGGGTCGACGCCAGCGCGGCGCTGTACCGGCAGGCGGGTTGTGGGCACGTGCTGCACGCCGACCTGACCACCGTGGACACCGGCGAGCCCGCCGACGAGGTGCCCGACCTCGACGGCGTCGGCCCGCTGCTGACCACCTCCGGGTCCACCGGACTGCCCAAGGTCGTGCCGCTGCCCGACACCGGGGTCGACCGGTTCACCGACTGGGCCGCGGGCGCGTTCGGCATCACCGGGGGCAGCGTGGTGTTCAGCTACGCGCCGCTGAACTTCGACCTGTGCCTGCTCGACATCTGGACAACGCTGCGCCACGGCGGCCACGTGCTGCTCGCCGACCAGGAACGCGCCCTCGACGCCCGCTACCTGCTGCGCGCCTTCACCCACGCGCGGGTCGAGGTCGTCCAGGCGGTCCCGCTGTTCTACCGGCGGCTGCTGGAGGTGGCCGACAGCCCGTTCCCGGGCGTGCGGGAGGTCGTACACACCGGCGACGCGATCCCGCCCGAGCTGCTGGCCCGCCTCCCCGAGTTCTTCCCGAACGCCCGGCTGCGGAATGTGTACGGCTGCACCGAGACCAACGACAGCCTCATCCACGACTCCGACCCGACCAGCGGCGACCCGGTACCGATCGGCAGCCCCATCGACGGCGTCCAGGCCAGGGTGGACGGCGGCGAGCTGCTGGTGCGCACCCCGTTCCAGGCGGGCCGCTACCTCGACACCGCGATCACCGACCGGTGGGTCGACATCGACGGCGAGACCTGGCTGCGCACCGGCGACCTCGTGCGCCGCGACGCCGACGGCGTGTTCCACCTCGACGGCCGCGCCGACCACCAGGTCAAGGTGCGCGGCGTTCGGACCAACCTGCGCCAGGTGGAGCAAGCGCTGCAGGCGCACGGCGAGGTCGCCGACGTCGTGGTGCTCGCGGTGCCCGACGACGAGGCCGGGTACCGGCTGCACGCGGTGATCCGCGCGGTCGACGGCACCCGGCCCAACAGCCTCACCCTGCGCTCGCACTGCGCGCGGCTGCTGCCCCGCACCGCCGTCCCGTCCTCGGTGGAGCTCACCGCGGACGAGTTCCCCCGCACGTCCACCGGCAAGGTCGACCGCAAGAAGCTGCTGGCCGAACGGGTCTAGCACGGAAGGGATCTGGAGCGGATGTCCCGCATCGATGAGATCACCCGGTACGTCGTCGCCGAGTTCGCCCCCGACATCCGGGCCGACGAACTCGACGCCGACTACGACCTGCTGGACAACGGCGTGGTCGACAGCCTCGGCCTGCTGCGGCTGATCGGCTGGCTCGGCGAGCGCTACGACCTGCCCGTCGACGACATCGACCTCGCGCCGGAGCAGTTCCGGTCGGTGCGCGCCGTCGACGCCTTCGTTGAGTCCGCACTCGTGAAAGGGCCAGCGTTATGATCGTCCGCAACCGCTCCGAGGTTGCCTGCGTCGACTGGGGCAACGGGCTGAGCTACCGGTTCCTGTTGAGACCGGACAACATGGGCTTCTCCGTCGCGCACACCACCGTGCGGGCGGGGACCAAGTCCCGGTTGCAGTACCGCCAGCACCTGGAGGCGTGCTACTGCATCGCCGGGTCCGGTGAGGTGCAGACCCCGGACGGGACCGTGCACCGGCTCGAGCCCGGGGTGCTCTACGCGCTCGACCAGAACGACGCGCACTTCCTCATCGCCGGTCCCGACCAGGACCTGGAGCTGGTGTCGATCTTCTCCCCGGCGCTGCGCGGCGACGAGCGGCACAACCTCGACGCCGACGGCTTCTCCCATTACGAGTGCGCCCCGTGATCGGTTGGACCGACGAGCAGCGCACCCTGCGCGCCGCGGCGGCCGAGTTGGGCGCCGCGGTGGGCAAGGACCACCTGGAACGGGACGCCACCGGCGAGTTCTCCCGGGACGGGTGGGCGCTGGTGCGCGAGTCCGGCCTGCTCGGGCTGCCCTTCGGCACCGAGTACGGCGGGCTCGGCGCGGACCTGCTGACCACGATGTACGTGCTGGAGGGCCTCGGCGAGGCCTGCCGGGACGGCGGGTTCCCGTTCTCGGTGACCACGCACGTGGTCAGCACCGGGGTCCCGCTGCACCGCTTCGGTTCCGCCGAGCTCAAGGCCAGGTACCTGCCCGGGGTGTGCTCCGGCTCGGCCATCGGCGCGCACGCGATCAGCGAACCGGACGCCGGTTCGGACATGATGGCCATGCGCACCACCGCGGTCCTCGACGGCGACGACTACGTGCTGACCGGGTCGAAGTCGTTCGTCAGCAACGGTCCCATCGCCGACACCTACCTGGTGTACGCCCGCACCGGCAAGGCGGGCGCGCCGGACGCCATCACCACGTTCCTGGTGGAGCGCGACTCCCCCGGCCTGCACGTGGGGCAGCCGATGGGCAAGATGGGACTGAAGACCTCGCCGTTGAGCGAGCTGTTCCTCGACGGCGTCCGGGTGCCCGCCACCCGGGTCGTCGGCAAGGTGGGCGCCGGGTTCCTGGTGCTCGACCACGTGATGAAGTGGGAGATCCTGCTCTCCTTCGTGGTCAACCTGGGCGAGATGGAGCACCGGCTGCGCGAGAGCGTGCGCTATGCCAGGACCCGCAAGCAGTTCGGCGCGCCGATCGGGTCCAACCAGTCGGTGTCGAACAAGCTCGTCGACATGCGGATCGGGGTGGAGACCTCCCGCAAGTGGCTCTACGACACCGCGGAGAAACTGGTGGCGCGCAAGAACGTCACCACCGACATCGCGATCACCAAGCTGGTGGTCAGCGAGGCGAACCTGGCCTCGGCGCTGGCCGCGGTCCAGGTGTTCGGCGGGTACGGGTACATGACCGAGTACGGGGTCGAGAAGGACGTGCGCAACGCCGTGGCCGGGACGATCTACTCGGGCACCACGGAGATCCAGCGCCAGCGCGTCGCCGCGATGATGGGACTGGGATGAGTTCACACGAGACGGTCGAGCTAAAGGCACTGACAGCGGAGACCGAGTTCCTCGACTACAACTCCGACACCGTGCGGGAGTTCGTCGCCAAGGCGCTGCCCGGTGAAGGGCAACCGGGCGAGGGGCTCAGCGACACCGAGAAGGCCGTGCGGCTCTACTACGCCGTGCGGGACGGTATCAACTACGAGGTCTACGGCAGCCGGATGACGCGCGGGGAGTTCACCGCGAGCGCGATCATCAAGCACAAGCGCGGGTTCTGCGTGCACAAGTCCATTGTGTACGCGGCGGCCGTGCGCGCCGTTGGCGTTCCCAGCCGGATCGTCTACGGCGACGTGCGCAACCACCTGTCCTCCGAGCGGCTGCGCGAGCTGGTCGGCGGGGACGTGTTCTGCTTCCACAGCCTCACCTCCGTGCACCTGGACGGCCGGTGGGTGAAGGCCACCCCGGTGTTCAACAAGCTGCTGTGCAAGCTCTACAAGATCGCGCCGCTGGAGTTCGACGGCACGGCCGACAGCCTGTACCACCCGTACGACGAGAACGGCCGCAGGCACATGGAGTTCCTGCGGATGCGCGGCGAGTTCGACGACTTCCCGTACGAGACCGTGGTGGACGGCATCCGCGCCGCGCACCCGAAGCTGTTCCGATCCGACGACGAGCTGGCCGAGGGTTCCCTCACCGGCGAGGCCAGCTAGGAGCGCCAGAGCATGGACAACATCAAGTACGAGCTGACCGAGTCCGACATCCCGCACACCTGGTACAACCCGGCCTACGACGTCGGCGGGATCGCGCCGATCCTGGACGCGGCGACCCGCGAGCCGGTCAGCCGCGAGGCGCTGGCGCGCTCGATGCCGCCCGCGCTGGTCGAGCAGGAGCTGAGCCTGGAGCCGGAGTTCGAGATCCCCGAGCCGGTCCGCCAGCTCTACGCGCAGTGGCGGTCCACCCCGCTGTTCCGGGCGCGGCGGCTGGAGAAGGCGCTCGACACCCCCGCGCGGATCTACTACAAGTTCGAGGGCGTCGCGCCCACGGGCAGCTTCAAGCCGAACACCGCGCTGGCGCAGGCGCACTACAACAAGCTGGCGGGCAAGACCGGGCTGGTCGGCGAGACCGGCGCGGGCCAGTGGGGCAGCGCGGTCGCGCTGGCGGGCGCGCTGTTCGACATGAAGACCAAGGTGTTCATGGTGCGGGTGAGCTTCGAGCAGAAGCCGTACCGCCGCACGCTGATGGAGACCTACGGCTCGGTCTGCACCGCGTCGCCGAGCACCGAGACCGAATCCGGGCTCGCCGTGCTGGCCGAGCGGCCGGACCACCCGGGCAGCCTGGGCGTGGCCAAGTCCGAGGCGCTGCAGTTCGCCCTCGCCAACCCGGAGTACGGCTACACCCGGGGCAGCGGCCTCAACCACGTGTGCGCGCACCAGAGCGTCATCGGGCAGGAGGCGGTCAAGCAGTTCGAGCTGGCGGACGACTACCCGGACATCGTCGTCGGCGCGGCCGGTGGCGGTAGCAACCTGGCGGGCCTGGCGTTCCCGTTCCTGCGCAAGAAGCTCGCGGGCGGGCGCGACATCCGGCTGATCGCCGTCGAGCCCGCCGCGTGCCCGACGCTGACCCGCGGTCGCATCGCCTACGACCACGCCGACTCGGCCGGGCTGACCCCGCTGTTCCGGATGCACACCCTCGGGCACAAGTTCATCCCGCCCGCGGTGCACGCCGGTGGTCTTCGCGCGCACAACATCGCCCAGGTGGTGAGCCGGGCGGTGGAAGACGGTCTTATGGAAGCCGTCGCCGTCCGACAGAATGACTGCTTCGAGGCGGGTGTGCTGTTCGCGCGGGCCGAGGGCATCGTGCCCGCCCCGGAGTCGACCCACGCCATCCGCGGCGCGGTCACCGAGGCGCTGCGCTGCCGGGAGGAAGGCGTTGGCAAGACGATCCTGCTCGGCCTGTCCGGGCACGGCGACTTCGACCTGGTCGCCTACCAGAAGTACCTGGCGGGCACCCTGTCCGACGACGCCCTCAGCGACCAGGCACTGCAAGATGGCCTCGACAGCATCCCCTCACCCGTTCTCGTCTGACACCCGTTAGGGACACCGCACGCTCATGAGTCGAGTCAACGTCGCCCTGTTCATCCTGTTGGCCTTCATCTGGGGCAGCAGCTACACGTTCATCAAGATCGCCGTCGACGGCCTGACCCCGGCGCAGCTGGTGCTGGGGCGGGTCGTGCTCGGCGCGGTCGTGCTGTTCGCGGTGCTGACCGCCACCAAGGGCAAGCTGCCACGGAACGCGGCGGTGTGGGGCCACACCGTCGTCACGGCGTTGCTCGGCATGGTCGTGCCGTTCCTGCTGCTGGCCTGGGGTGAGCAGCGCACCAGCGCGGCGATGGCAGGCGTGCTCATCGCCGCGACCCCGCTGCTCACCCTGGCCGCGGTGACCACGGCGCTGCCCGCCGAGAAGGTCACCTGGCGCAAGGGGGTCGGCTTCGTGGTCGGCTTCGTCGGCGTGGTGCTGGTCATCGGGCCGTGGTCGACCTCGGCCGGGTCGCTCGCGGGCCAGCTCGCGGTGCTGGGCGCGGCGCTGTGCTACGCGCTGCAGACGGTGTACGTGAAGAAGATGCTCGCCTCGAAGGGCGTGCCGCCGCTGGTGTCGGCGACCACGCAGGTCATCACCGCGACGGTGCTGCAGGCGATCGTGACCCCGTTCTTCCCCTGGAAGGCCCCGCACTTCTCGGTCGGCGTCATCATCAGCATCCTGCTGCTGGGCATCGTCGGCACCGGCCTGGCGTACCTGATCTACTTCCGGCTGATCGGCGACCTCGGCGCGGCCAACGCCTCGGCGGTGAACTACCTGGTCCCGATCACCGCGGTCCTGGTCAGCCTGATCACCCTGGGCGAGTCCATCAGCTGGAACATGGTCGTCGGCACGGTGATCGTGCTGGCGGCGCTCGCCTTCGCCGAGAACCGGGTGCCCGCGCTGGCCCCGGCCAGGACCTGACGTGCGGTCCGACCGGTGGGGGTGGCGCGCGGCCATCGGGGTCCTGGTGATCGACAAGGACCCGGTGGCGGAGTCCGAGTTCTGGTCGATGGCGCCCCCCGGAGTGTCGATCGTGGCCGCGCGGTTCGAGTCGCCGCGCAAGCCGGGGACCTCGGACTACGGCGACGACCCAGCGGAACTGGTGGCGTCCTCCCCCGATGTCGCCAGGGGCTTGGAGTTCTTCGGCGGCATGCAGTTGGACGCCATCTGCGTGTGCTTCACGACGTCGAGCCTGTTCGGCGGGCCCGCGTTCGACGTGTCGTTCGCGGCGCGGGCCAGTGCCGCGGCGGGTGGGATCCCGGTGGTGACGGCCGCCCAGTCGTCGGCCGCCGCCTTGGCCGCCGTGGGTGTCTCGCGGCCGTACGTGGTGGTGCCGCCGTGGTTCAAGGACGAGATCGTCGAGGTCGGGCAGTCGTACTTCACCGAGGCGGGCCACCCGCCGGTCGACATCCAGCGCTTCCGGCTGGGGCGCGGCTGGGACACCCTCAAGCCCTGGGAGACGTGGGACGCGGGCGCCCAGTGGGAGGTCCGGCCCGCTGACGTCTACCGCCAGGTCCGCGCCGACTTCCCGTCGACCGCCGATGGCGTGCTGCTGGCGGGCAACGGCTTCCGCTGCGCCGACGCCGTGTCGGCGCTGGAGGCCGACCTCGGCGTGCCGGTGATCACGTCGAACCAGGCCTGCCTCTGGCACAGCCTCCGCACGGCGGGCACGTCCCCGCGCGACGTCACCGGTTACGGGCGACTGTTCGCGGCGTAGCAACCGGCCGGACAACTCCACGCTGTACCGCGACGAAGAGCCGCGACCTCCGGGCCGCGGCTCTTTCACCCCTGCGACCCGATCTGTCCACAATGGGCGCACCGACCGATGTGGTCTGTGTTGACTCGCCCTCGCACGGACGGCAAGCGGCTGCCGAAGGTCCGCGACGTCGTGGACCCGACGCTGCCAGGCGTGCACCGGGCGGCTTTCGAGGCTGTGCGCGCGGTTCGGGCCGGTGACCCGCTGCTCGCACCGAGGGCGCGGGCGGACATCGCCGCCGCATACCGCCAGGCGGTTGCGGTCGGAGCCGCTTGAGGACGCCTTCCAGTGGGGCGTCGAGGTCTTGCACGCCACCGCCGCCCTGCTGCACGAGGCCGGCGGCTACGTCGTGTTCAAGTACCTCGTCGACACCGTGCGGCAACAAGCCGAGCACCGGGTGCCTGAGGAACTTTGCGGGTCTGGTGGGTCGAGCAGTCACAGGACGTCCAGGGTGGCTAGGGCGTCTGCCAAGGGGTCGATCCGTAGCGCCGCTACCTTGCTGCGGTAAGTCCTGTCGCGTCTGCCTTCTCGTAAGGCGCGTAACCGGGCCGCCGTTGCGCGTAGCAGGGGATGGATCTCCACCGGCGGCGGTGGGCCCTCTGCCAGTTGGTCCGCGGCCCACTGGGCCATGCCGCGCAATGCCTCTACCTGCACCGATAAGTCAGTCTGGTTGCGGACCAGGCAGAGCAGGCGGTCGGGGCCTGGTTGGTCGAAGAGCTGCCGCGGCGACCAGATGGTGAGGCCGCTGCCGTGGGCGTAGAGGCGGCCTGCCAGGTTTGTGTCGGTGTTGGAAGCGAGGAATCGGTCCGCGTCGAACGAGCCGGGTGGGCCGAGGGAGGCCAGGCCCGCGATGCACGGGCCCACGCCGTCCGAGGGTGGGGTCAGGTCGTCCGGGGTGCCGTCGGTGGCGGTCAGGGGGGCGGCGACGGTGTGGGCGGAGGTGGGGCCTGCCTCGACGACGCGGCCGTCGGTGGTGAGGCGGGGCGCGGCGGCGTCGCGTAGGCGGGTGGCGATCGCGCGCAGGGTCAGCTGTCCTGGCGCGTCGATGCCCCAGACGGCTGCCGCGCGGAGGCGGGACAGGGCGTCGGCCAGGTCGGTGACCAGCCAGGACCCGGCCACCCGCACGGTAAGCGTCACCGCGATAGCGGCGGGGTACAGCAGGACCCGGGCCGTGGCCGTGGTGCCCTCCGGGCCGTGCAGCGACGGCAACTCCCCGAGCCGGAACGGCACGACCCGCTGGAACACGATGTCCGCGTTCGGTTTGCGCATCACGCCCGGCTTGCCCAGGTAGGCCGACCAGAACCGGCTCCACGTGGCCGGTTCCGCGTCCGGCTCCCACGGCATGATCAGCTCGGGCCGGTACGACCGGTACACCTGCTCGTGCCGCGACCGGGTCGTCAGCCCGCCCAGCGCGCCGTCGGCGAGCAGGTCGGGGTACTGGGTCGTCCAGGTGATCGTGAACACCGCGCTGCGGATGACGGCCATCTGACTCCTCTTCGACTACCCGAACACATCTGTCCCGGCCGGTGATCCGCTACACCGACGGGTGTAGCGGATCACCGGCCACGGGAGATGAGTCTTGTGGACGGAGCGAGAGGGGTGCGTGTGGGGTTGCCGAGGGCGCTCGCCCGCGTGTTCGCGGTGGCCTGGCTGTTGTCGCTCGGCGCACCGGTCATGGCTGCGGAGGCGCCGGTGACGGTGTCGATCGCCCCCGCCCAGATCGCGCTCGCGCCGGGACGGTCGGCCGTCGTGCTGGTGTCGCTGGCGAACACCACCGACAAGCGCGTGCCGGTCACGGTCAAGGCCGTGGCCGCCGAGGACTCGGTGATCACCTCGCCGGTGGCGCCGTTCGAGTTGGCGCCCGGCCAGTCCCGCACCGAGGCGGTCACCGTCACCAGGCGGTCCGAGGGGTCCGGCCAGGACGTCGGGCTGTCCTTCGTGGTCGACTCCCGCGCGGCGTCCGCGGTGGCGGGCACCACGGTGAAGGCCGTGCCGAACCCGCCGCCGGTCACCGTCACCGCCGAGGCGGGACCCGACCGGGTCAACGAGAACCGGCCGGGCTCGGCGACCCTGGTGATCGGCACCGACCGGGAGGGGCCGGTGCGGGTGACGGCGCTGTCGGTGGTCCCGCCGCCGCACACCTGGCTGGAGGTGACCTGCCCGGGCGGACGGGTGGCCAGGTGGGACGAGAACCGCCCCGCCGGGCAGCCGTGCGCGTTCGACCTGGCGCCGCGGTCGACGATGTCGCTGCCGGTGCGCTTGGGCACCGAGGGCGCGGTTGTCCCCGGCACGCGTCCCGCGCTGTTCCACATCTCCGCCCAGGAGCCAGGCCGGGTCGAGACGGCGGTGTCGCTGGTGGTGACCATGCCGGTCACGCTGGAGGTGTTCGGCGAGTCCGACATCCTGCAGGCCTTGGGGGTGCCGGTCTTCCTGGTGCTACCCGGCGTGATCATCGTGCTCACCACCGGCTTCCTGGTCCGGCGGTGCTCACCGTGGCGCCGACGACCCGCGGCGGAAGCGGAGCAGGCAGGCTCGGTGGTGGCCGCCGCGACCAGGACAGCGGTGCTCGGTGTGCTGCTGTCGCTGGGGATGGCCAAGCTCTACCCGGTGCTCACCGCCTGGTTCTGGCCGGGTGAGCCGAGGGACTACACGCGCGAGCACGGCTTCCTCGACTTCTACCTGGTGTTCGGCTACAGCTTCGCGGTCGCCGCGGCGTTCTGGGTGCTGGTCGCGGTAGGCGACGGGCTCCGCGCGCTCTGGTCCGCCGTCCGCGTGCCGGTTCCCGGCGACGCCCCGCTGGTCCTGCTGCGGAAGTTGAGCCTGCGGACCACGAGGTTCACCCTGGTCGACGTGGCGGGCGCGCCCGGTGTGCTGGTGCGCAGGTCGCGTGCAGGTGAGTCGCTGGTCGCCCCGCGGATCGTGGTCAGCACGGCCGCCGACTCACCGCTGCGCACCCGGGTCGAGGATTTCGTGTCCGACGACAAACCCCTGCGGCTGTGCCTGACCCTGACCTGGGCGCTCTGGCGGAAGCGGGCGGAGTTGACCTACCGCTCGACCGATATCGACCAGGTGCGGCGGGCGCCCGAGGTGACGATCCGCACCCTCCGGACCGGCATCGCCCAGATCGCCGAGTAGGCATTGATTGGCGGCCGGACCGGAGCCCGACCGCCGCCTCACCGGAGCGAGTAGTCGCCCAGGATCATACCGCCGTCCTGTCCCGCCCCAGCACCAATTCGGTCGCCTCGCCGAACACCTCTTCCGCCGCCGCGGGGTCGGTCTCGCACAGCAGGCGGAACCGCCGCGTGCACGCCGAGTAACGCACTCCCGGAGCGCACAGCGCGTCCATGTTCGCCGTCTTGTTCTTCTCCCACGCGTACCAGAACGCCATCAGCACGAGCGCGCGATCGGTCTGCAGCTTGTCCCGGTTGAGGCCGAGCAGCCGGATGGTCTCCGCGGCGCGCCGCACGCCGTGCTCGTCGAGGCCGGGCGCCGCGACGGCGAAGGTCCCGCGCCAGTCGATCAGCCGCTCCGGATCGGTGTCCTGCTCGTCGGTCGGGTCCACCAGGTACGGGCGTTCCGCGCGCAGCGCCGCCCGGTCGCCGGTGTGCAGGGCCCGGGCGGCGGCGGTCGGGAAGTAGTTGTCCTTGTACTTGTTGCACGTGCCGCAGGACCCGATGAAGTTGTCCGGCTCGTAGGCGAGCAGGTAGTACCCGTTCTGCGACGCGCCTCCGACGTCATGGATGTCCTCGGCGGGGTTGGTGCCGCTGTGGACCCGGCCCTTGGGGCGGTGGTGGTCGACCGTCCACTCCACGCCGTCCGCCTCGAGCTCGCTCTCGCAGTAGGCGCACTTGTTGTGCTGCAACCGCGTCAGTCCCGGGCGCAGCGCCGACCACAGGCTCTCGCCGGACACGTGCTTGCCCTTGGCGCGGTTGAGGTCGGTCGCCTTGCTCGCCTTCCCGCGCCACACCTGCGCGTCCGCGCCGAGCCAGGCCAGCAGCCGGTCGCGGCCCGCCAACACCCTGATCACCGTCAGCGGCTCCCGGTGGCGCCGTCGACCAGGACCGCCAGGTAGCGGCGCCGGGCCGCGTCGTCGCCGCGCACGGCCTTCCTGGCCAACTCGGTCAGGTCGTCGGCCACGTCGGGGGCGCGCGTGGTGTCGAGGCTGAAATAGGAACTGAGCAGCACCTGCTCGGCGTTGAGGCCGTGCACCTCCGCGCGCACCCCGCTCAGCCGCGACACCGACTCGTCCGGGTCGTCGCGGGCGAGCAGGATGTTGCGGGCCTGCAGGGTGCCGGTGACGATCGGGCTGTGCGTGGTGAGGATGAACTGGATGTTCGGGAACATCACCGCCACGTCGAGCACCACCTTGCGCTGCCACTCGGGGTGCAGCAGCAGGTCGATCTCGTCGACCAGCACGATGCCGCCCATGCTGCCCAGCGGGACGTGCGCGGGGGCCACGGCGCTGAGGTGGAACAGCAGGTCGCCGAGCCAGCCGAGGTACGAGCGGTAGCCGTCCGACAGCGCGCGGAACGGGACCGGCACGCCGCGGCGGCGGAACACCGCGTCCTCGCCGTCGAAGTCGTCGTCGAACCGGACGTCGTCGGGCAGCGCGCGCCGCAGGACCTCGGCGACCTCCCGCCTGCGCTCGGCGCTGACGGTGGGCAGCCAGGCGCCGAAGGGCACCAGCGACACGGTCTCGTCGAACAGGCTCGACACCCGCTGGAACCGCCGCCGCCGCCTGCCCCGCTCCTGGCTGGGGTCCGACCGCGCGTCCTCGGCGGTGCGCCGGTTGACCCCGTACCCGGCGACGAAGAACGACGGCGACGACTCGTCGAACAGGTCGTCCCAGTACGGCCCGCGGGTGTCGGTCTCCACGACCTCGAAGTCGCCGCGGCGGCGCATCCGCACATCGCAGGCCAGCGGCTCCGACCCGCCCACACCGCCGAACGCGAGCCTGCCCTCCACCAGCGCGGTGTCCCGCTCTTCGCGGACCAACCGGTACGGCACGAACCCCGAGCTGTCGAGCACCGGCCCGAGCGCCACCATCGCCGCCGCGCGCAGCACCGTGGACTTGCCGGTGCCGTTGTCGCCGATCAGCAGGTTGACGTTGGGCACGAGCGGTGCGTCGTCGGGTGTGGCGAACTCGCCGGGGAAGCGCAGCGACAGCCGTGCCTCGCGGAAGCAGCGCAGGTCGGTGATCCGGAGGTCGGTCAGGTACACGTACGGGGAATCGCGGATGGCGCTCAGGTCCACCGGCAGTCGCGACCGCTCGGACAACGACGACACCGGTCGCTTGTCGCCGTCCGCCCGCACCCGCTCCAACCGCTGCCGCTCCCGGCGCGCACTCACCCGCCGAACCCGCAGCCTGCGCACCAGCCTCGATCCGAACCACCCCGAGGCGTAGAACCCGATCGGCGCGAAGAAGAGTGCGAGCAGCCCGAAGACCGCGTTCCAGGTCACCTGTACCACCGCACCCCAGAAGTGTAGGCGGCCCGATCAGGCCGATGACAGCACGACCGGCCTGACACGTTGTCTTCCAATAGGTAGGGCGACAACGCTTGTGGCGTAGCCTGGCTCGTCGTGAGACAGGATGCGGTGCGCGGTCACCTGGACGGATTGCTGCTGGCCGTGCTCGAACAGGGTCCGCTGCACGGCTACGCGATCATCACCGCCGTCCAGCAGCGCAGCGGGGGCGCGCTCGAACTGCGCACGGGCACGATCTACCCCGCGCTCAACCGGCTGGAACGGGTCGGGTTGCTGCACAGCACCACGCAGTCCTCGGGCGAACGGCACCGGCGGTGCTACGACCTCACCGACGCCGGACGGCGGACGCTGGCGAACGAGCGGACGGCGTGGCAGGAGTTCACGGCCGCCATCGGGTCGGTGCTCAACCCCGTCCCGCCGCCCGAGACCGCCACATGAGCGATCCCGTCGAGGACTACCTCTCCTCCTTGGCCGCCGCACTGCACGGCCCGAAGCGGACCAAGGCGCGCATGGTGGCCGAGGCCCGCGGTGATCTCACCGACGCGGTGTCCGAACGCACGCGGGCGGGTCTGTCGTACGAGCACGCCGCCGAGCAGGCCGTGCGTGGGTTCGGGACCGCGGCCGAGCTCATCGGGAGCTGGCAACGGGAACTGACGATCGCGCAGGCCAGGCACACCGCTCGGGCCGTCGCGCGCACCGTCCCGTTCGTGATCGTCTGCTGGACCTTGCTCCAACGAGCCGATGACTCGTTCTGGCACCTCCCGCGCGCCGCCCAACACCTTGCCGTCGTGTCGGCTGTCGCGGCCGTGCTCGCCGCGGTGACGCTGGCCGCCACCGGAACCCTCGCCCGGTGGTTCCCGACTCCGGACCGGCTGCCGCTCACGATCGCCTGGGCGGGCACCGCCGCGAGCATGTCCATGGCCATCGCGACTCTCGCCCTCGCCTTGTCCGCGGCCCTGGGCACGGACTGGGTCCTGCTGACATTCGCCTGCGTTCTCGCCGCCGCCTCACACGCCCTCGTCGCGGGCTCCGCCCGATCCTGCCGCCGCTGCGCGCGCCTCATCACCGACCTCTGACACCGTGGAAGCCACCCGCAAGGCCACCACCCGCCTGACCATGACCACCGGCCTCTTCAACTCCTCTGGGCCACCGTCGTAGTCCTGATGATCACCCGCCCCGGCTCCACAACCGGCGTCCGAGGGGCCGGCTAGGAAGCCGGATCACTCAGCGCCATCACGCACGTCACTGGGTTCTGGTGCGAGGAACGCGGTCAGCGCGGCGGCGGCGTGGCGGCGGGTGGGGGTGCCCGAGTGGAGGTAGCGGTGGCGGAGGGAGATGGTGCGGCCGCCGGTGAGGGTGAGGGTCAGGTAGCTGCGGGCGTTGAAGCGGGTTTGCTGGTAGCGGGTCCACTTCCACGACTTGATGTCGGTGGGGTGGAGGGAATGGCGCCGGAGTCGTTCGCGGAACTCGAGTCTGCCGTCGCGGATGCGGACCGGTCCGACATCGACGATCAGCCTGGTCGTCCACCCGGCCGCGCCCAGGAACAGCACAGCGTTGACCGCGGCCCACACGCTGCCGAAGTCGGAGCGGTAACCCCACACGTGGTACTCGACGGCGGCGGCGAACAGCCAGACCGCGGTGAGCGTGCTCCAGTACACCGTGGAGTGCCGGAGCCTGGGGATCACCAGGTCAGGACTGGGCAAAGTGCCGGGCGAACTCGGCCGGGGTGTACGCGCGGCGGCCGCAGTGGCGTTCGACGGTGTCGGCGACGGGGATGACGAAGCTGCCGTTGGCGACCTTGCCGAGGGCGTCGGCGAGGAAGTCGCCGTAGGAGTGGGTGAAGCCGCGGGATTCGAGCAGGGCGATGAACTCGGCCGCGGGGACCGGGATGTAGCGGAACGGGCGGCCCAGGGCGGCCTCGAGGGCCTCGGCCACGGCGTGGTGCGTGACGGATTCGGGGCCGGTGACCGGAAGCGGGCCGGTGGGGCCGTCCGGGGCGAGGGCGGCGACGGCCACGGCGGCGATGTCGCGGGTGTCGACGAACGGGAAGGGCGCCTCCCCCGCGGGCAGGCGGAGTTCGCCGGTGTCGAGCATGCCGCGGAAGGAGCCGACGGTGAAGTTGTCGAGGAACCAGGTGGGGCGGATGAGCGCGGCCTCGACCGGGAGCGACAGCAGGGTCTGCTCGGCGACCTTGGTGGGGTCGTCGTCGGGGGCGTGGTCGACGTCGATCGTGGACAGCAGCGCGATTCGGGCCACCCCGGCGGCCGCGGCGGCGCGGATGACGTCGGGGGCCTTCTCGGGTGCGCCCGCGTGGTTGAACGGGATCACGACGTACGCCGCGTCGGCACCGGCGAACGCGGGGTGCCAGGTGGACTCGTCGTCCCAGTCGAACGCGACGAACTCGCCTGCCCCGGCGGCCCGCCTGCCCGCCGCGCGGACCACCCAGCCCCGCTCGACGGCCTGGGCCACGACGTGGCGCCCGGTCTTGCCGGTCGCCCCCAGCACGGTCACCACATGATCACTCACGGGGGCAAGCTATCAGCATGAGAGGGTGGTGCGCATGAGCACCGAGGACGTCCGCTGGATCCTCGCCCACTGCGACACCTGGGCGATCATCGGCCTGGCCGACAACCCGTCACGGGCAGCACACGGGGTCGCCCGGTTCCTGCAACAGCGCGGGAAGCGGATCGTGCCCGTCCACCCGCGAGCCGAGACGGTGTGGGGCGAGCAGGGCTACGCGTCGCTGGCGGACATCCCATTCCCGGTGGACTGCGTCGACGTCTTCCGCCGCTCCGAGGACGCGGGCCCCTTCGCCGACGAGGCCGTGACCATCGGCGCGAAAGCAGTGTGGTTCCAACTCAACGTCATCGACGACGCCGCGGGCAAGCGCGCGACGGACGCGGGCTTGCGCTTCATCCAGGACCGCTGCCCGGTGATCGAATGGCCCGCACACGGGCCTGCCTAGCCTCTAGAGCACGTTCTTCCGTTGCGCCGCAACGAAACCGCGTCGAACCAGGTCAGGCGGCCATCGGGAGGTCGACGTAGTCGGCGCCGGTGGGGGTGAGGGTTACCTTGGCGAGGCGGGCGCCGGGGGTGGGGGTGATCTGGGCGAGGCCACGGCGGATGAGGCGGTCGAGGGACTCGGACTGCCACTGGGGGACGGTGCCCGCGGCGCCGCCGTCGGTGTCGGACCAGCGGAAGCCCATCGGGCCGCCCCACAGGCCGTTGTGGAACAGGATGGACTGGTCGGCCACGTCGCGGAGGGTCGACATCTCGTTCTCGGTCATCGGGGGCTCCTTCGGGTCGGTGCTGCCGGTCACAGCAATCCTGACCCCGGCGACCCCCGCTTGTCCCCGCCCGCACCACCCTCGCCCTCGACCCGCACCCGTCCCGCAACCGCGGCCGCCCGCTAGCCCCCGAGACCCGCCCGCAGGGCCGTGGTGATCTCCACGTCCTCGGCGATCGTGTCGCTGGCGGTGGGCAGGCGGTGGTCGTCGTCGAGGATGTCCGACAGCTGTTCGCGAACCTGTTCCCGCAGCTCAGGGTGCGCGGCGAGCACCTTGCCGAGCACCAGGCCCACCTGCGGCGCGACCCGGCAGGCGCTGTGTTCGTCGATCGAGTCGAACAGGGCCTCGATCACCCGCTCGACCGCGGCGCCCGGCGCGATCTCCCCCAGGTCGACCAGGGTGTCCACCGCGACCACGACGGCCAGGTGGTCGCGTCCGGACCAGGTCTCGCGGCCCGTGGTGCTGATGTCCTCCAGCAGGGCGACCACCTCGGCGCGGTGCTCGTCCAGGGCCAGGGCGGCCGCGATGGCGGTCGGCAGCGGGTTGCCCGCCTCGTCGAGGACCGCGCGGACCGTGGGCCAGGTGCGCGCGGGGTCGTCGACCGCGCGGGCGGCGGCGAGTTGGGCGAACTGGCCGGGGAAGGACGTGAGCGCGGTGCCGTCGAGCAGGCGCAGGCAGGTCTCGCGCAGGGCGGGTGACGGGCGCGTCGACCAGACGTCGATCAGGTCGCTGCTGGCGCGGTCGTCGCCGCCGTTGGACTCCCAGGCCCGGCGGAACGCGGTGTCGAGGTCGGCGTCCGGGTCGGCGAGGGCACCGGCGGTGATCACCCAGGCATCGGTGCCGTCCAGCGGCGGGACAGCCAGTCCCGCCACGACGGCGTGGGCCAACAATTTACCGACCTGCGCGGGCAACTCGGCAGCGAACGGCACCACGGCCCGCACGGTCTCCTGGGTCAGCGGCAGCACCCCCAGCACCTCGACCCACGCGCCGCTCCGCCAGGACCCCAGCGCCGCGACAGCCAGTTCGAACAGGTCGTCCGCCGCCCACAGCAGGTCAGGGCGCTGTGGGCCGAACCCGGTCAGGGCGTAGGCGAACGACATCCGGGCCTTCCGGCGTGCGACGGTCGGCTCGGTCGGGTGCGCGGTCACGGTCTTCGCGGGCGCGGCCCACCGTGGATCCCGCGCCGAGAACAACGTCGTGGCGACGACCGCCCGCAGCGTCGGGTCGTCACTATCGGCCAACTCGAACACCGCGTCGCACAGCTCGGCTGCCCGTTCGGGGACGGCGGGCAGCACCTGGGCGAGGGCCGTGACGACCCCGACCGTGCGGGGCGCCAGCGCGAGCAAGCCGTCCAGGACCGCGTCCACGGACGACCGCGAGGCGAGCCCGACCTCCACCCACGCGTCAGCCAGCGCGTCGGTCTCGATCGAGTCCGCGAGGGCCTGCAACACCGGTACCGCCCGAGGACCGGCGTGGTTGGCCAGGACCTCCAGCGACGCCCCGGAACCGGGGTACCCGTCCGCCTGCGCGAGCCACAGCCGGACCACGTGGTCGATGGCGTCCGGCAGGTCCATCCCCTCGGCGATCGCGCTCCACGCCGCGGCGAAGGTGACGGCGTCGTCGCCGCGCTCCAGCACGACCTCGAAGTCCGCCTCGGTGAACAGGTCGTGCCGCACCAGCGACTCGATCAACGATGCCGCCGCAGCGCGCTCGTTGTCGAACTTGGCGCGCACCAGCGGCATGATCTCCTCGGCCACCGGCTCGTCGACCAGGTAAGACGTGAGCTGATAGATCGACGCCCGCACCTCGTCGTCCGCGTCGTCGAGCAACGGTGCGAGTCGGCGGCTCGCGTCGGACAACGCCGCGCGGGCGGACTCGTCGAAGTCGTCCATGTCGGTGTCTTCCGGCAGGTAGTGCGACGACTCGCTGTACCCCTGCGCGATGGACTCGGCGTACGCGACGATGAACCACAGTGCACCCTGCCGACCCGGCGCGGCGGCATCGAGCGCGACGTCGACGATGCGCGGCACGGCGGGCAACGTTGCGTTGTAGATCGTGCCCTGGTGCAAGATCGACGCGTGCAGGTTCTGCAGCGCGCTTTCCCAGTCCGCGCCGCGCAACGCCTCGATGAACCCGGGCGTGTCCTCGGCGGTGCCGTACGCGTGCTCCAGATCAGACCAGTCCCGGTGCGCAGTCACGCGCAGAGATTAGCCATCCGCCCATGTGGGTGACAGGCAGGTCCTCACGCGTGTTGCGCCTTACCCGGAGTAGACCTCTTGAGCGCGTTCAGGCTCGCGTCCTCGTCTACCCCGACCGCGTGCCGCTCCACCAACTCGGCCCCGAGCCAGCCGCCGAACACGACCAGCGCCAGCCCGGCGAGAGCCAGCACCAGCGACGTCGACGTGGGTTCCCAGGTCTCCCCCGTCAACCGCACCAGCCAGCTCACGGCGAACAAGGTGATCACCACCGCGTTGGTCAACCCGTGCACCAGCCCGATCCGCCGCGCCCGGGTGCCCGCGGGCAGCGAGGACCAGTCCACCCACCCGAACGTGGACGCCACCGAGCCCCCGACCACCCCCGCCGCCATGGTGTACGCCCCCGCGACGGCGAAGTCCGCCCCGCCCGTCACGGAGAACAGGGCGTCGAACACGACCGCCGTCACCAGCAGCCCCAACGGGAACACGACCAGCATCGGGTGCACCGCATGTCCCGCGAACCTCGCCCGACTCCGCATTGTTGACTCCCTGTCGTCCCGACCAGTCTCGCGCCGCACCCCCGCCGCACGCACCCCTCGTCAACCGGTCGGGTGCCGCTGCGACCTGACGGGGCCATCGGCTCGTATAGGGGCCGTGGCGGAATGGCGCTTCAGCGAGGTGGCGCGCGACCGGGCACCGTTGTGGTGTCGGATCGCGTTCCTGGTGTGCGGGGACTGGGCGCTGGCCGAGGACATCGTGCAGGTCGCCCTGGTGCGGCTGTACCAGCGGTGGGACCGGCTCGACCCCGCCGGTGTGGACGCCTACACCAGGAAGGTGATCGCGCGGCTGGCGATCGACGAGTCCCGGCGGCCGCATCGGCGCGCCGAGGTGCTGGTGGCGCCGCCGGACCGGCCGGGTCCCACGCCGCCCGCCGACCGGGACGAGGTGCGCGCGGCACTGGGCACGCTCGGGGCCCGGCAGCGGGCGGTGCTGGTGCTGCGCTTCTCCTGCGACCTGTCGGTCGCCGAGACGGCGTCCACGCTGCGGATCACCCAGGGGACGGTGAAATCGCAGTCCGCGCGGGCACTGGGCACGCTGCGGACCCTGTTGTCGGACAACGCCGACCAAGACCACGCTGCTGACCAAGACCGAGCCGCTGGTCAGCACCAGGCTGCCGACCGTGACCAGGACAAGAAGGTGCTCCGATGACCCGCGAACGCGAGTTGCTCGACCGGGCGATCGGTGTCCAGCCGCCGCTGGGACTGGACTTCGACGCCATCGAGGCCACCGGTCGGCGCGTCGCCCGGCGTCGGGTGCGGGCGGCCTCCGCCGTCGTGGTGGCGACGGTCGCGGTGATCATTCTCAGCGGGACCACGCTGCTGACGCGGTCGAAGGTGCCCGAACTGACACCCGGCGGTGCGCCCGTGACGGTCGAGCCGATCGCCCGGGACAGCGCCTACTGCTACCGGACCGCCGATATCTCCAGCACAGAGCGCGACCAGCACATCTCCGTCGGCCTCGTCGACGGGGACACCGCGGCGGCGAGCATCGAGATCTGCGCGACCATCTGGACCTCGAACCGGTACCTGTGGTCACCGGGCGGGCCGCGCTCGAGCCCGCCGCCGCTCGTGGCGTGCATCCTGAACTCCAGGGCGTACAACCTGGACGGCGGCGAGGGCCCGGGCTCGGTGGGGGTCTTCCCGGGTGACGAGACGGTGTGCTCCCGGCTGGGGATGGCCAACGCGGACATCGACTAGCCACCGGACGACGAGTGGAGAACCCGCCGTGCCCGGGTTGGTGGGCACGGCGGGCTCCCCGGGGCTACTGGGGGGACATGGCGCCGAAGCCGGTGGTGACCGGGAGGACCAGGTCGTCGGGGGTCGAGCGGGCGCCCTGGCCGGCGTCGGACGGGGTGAGCAGGTAGCCGACGCCCGGGGAGGGGTCGCCCGTGCCGTCGTCGAGGGCGTTGTGGTGCAGGTCGGTGGGGGTGGTGGCCAGCGAGATCGACGCGAAGCCGATGCCCGCCGGGGTCGGGGTGTGCGCTTCGGCGGCGGCCTCGACCAGGTGGCCGGTGTCGGTCGCCGCGAAGGCCTCGATGCCGGTGAGGGTGATGTCGAAGTCGACCAGGCGCAGGCCGCCCGCGCTCCACTCCTGCCACTTCTCCAGGAAGCTCGTCCAGTCGGTGTTGACCCACAGGCCGTAGCCGCCCGTGCCTGCCCGGAACACGCCCGAGTACCGGCGCTGGCCGTTGACCTCGGTGATGTCCAGGTCCACCAACCGCAGCCCCTGCGCGCTCCACTCCTTCCACTTGGCCACGAAGCTGTCCCAGTCGGCGAGGGCCCACAACCCGTAACCGCCCGCGCCCGCGTTGAAGACACCCGAGTACCGCAGCTGGCCGTTGATCGTGGTGACGGTCAGGTCGTCGAGCCGCAGCCCGGCGGCGCTCCACTCCTGCCACTTCGCCACGAAGTTGGACCACTCGGCGTTCACCCACAGCCCGTAGCCGCCGGCGCCCGCGCGGAACACGCCGGAGTAGCGCGGTTTCCCGTCGACCTCGGTGATGTCCAGGTCCACCAACCGCAAACCCTGCGCGCTCCACTCCTGCCACTTCGCGACGAAGCTGTCCCAGTCGACCAGCGCCCAAAGGCCGTAACCGCCCGCGCCCGCCGAGAAAACCCCGGAGTAGCGCAGGTTCCCGCCGGGCTTGCTGATCTCCAGCTCATCCAGGCGCAGGCCCGCCGCGCTCCACTCCTGCCACTTGGCCACGAAGTGCGACCAGTCGGCGTTGACCCACAACCCGTGCCCGCCGGTGCCCGCGGTGAACACGCCCGAGTACCGCTGGCCCTGCGGGAACCCGAGGTGCCACGGGGTGTGCGCGCACATGGTCCAGCTGTTGGACTTCATGATGCACGGCTCGCCGCCGCCGGGGGCGCAGGTCTCGCAGTTGGCGTTCGGCTTGCCCCACGGACCCCAGGAACCGCCGCAGTCGCAACCACTTGAGGCGTACTCGTCGGGCGCGCCGAAGATGTGGCCGGTCTCGTGGGCGAAGACCCGGTCGATGTTGTCGACCCCCCAACCGTCATTGCTGTACTGCATGACCAGCCGAGGACCGCCGATGGAGGCGTAGGCGAAGTGGCGCACCGGGTACTTGGTGAAGAACGCGACGTACGCCCACGTGGAGTTCTTGGTGTCGCGCAACTTCTCCGCGTACTGGGCGGCGGTGTCGAAGCCGATCGCCTTGAGGGCCGGGTCGCGCCAGAGGGGCTCCTTGGCGGCGTCGGCGGCGTCGGGTTCCGGCTGCGCGGTGATCGACGGGGTGCGCACGTCGTACACCCAGGTGACACCGCCCGGGCTGCTCTGCGCGCCCAACCAGCCCAACCCGTTCTGCACCTCGGCGACGACCTTCGTGCGCTCGGCGGCGGTGAACTGGAGGTCCGCGGTGGGCCCGTCCACGATCACGATGCCCACCGCGACCCGGCCGGTGAGCCTGGCCGACAGCGCGGCCCCGCTGTCCTCAGTGGACACCTTGGCGTCGTCGTCCGCGTCGGGGGCGTCGCCTTCGTCCCAGTTGGCACCGTCGAGGGGGCGCTGCGCCTTGGCCTCGGCGTACTCCGCGGACTCGCGCAACCGCAGCGCGGCGAGCCCGATCGCGGCGAGTTCGTCGAGGCTCTCCTCGTCGACCGCCGCCACGGCCGCCGTGCCCTCAGGCACCGCGGCGACCACCAGGTCTCCATACTCGTGTGCGACCGCGTGGTGACCGTCCGCGGTCGCGACTAACTGCTCGTTGAGGTTGATGTCTCCAGCCATGCACCTGACTCCTTGTTTTCTCGCACCACCCGCGCGCCCGCCAGGATCGCCCCGCGCGAGCGCCCCGGTCCTGCCCGTTCGGACAGCGGTGGAGGCGGAGTTCGGGACGGGAGGGACAGGTTCGCCGTCGTCCGAAAGGGAGTGGTGGCCGGAATCCGCTTGCCGGGGACGCGCGCGGGTGCCCTAGCATGTCCCGGTCAGATCTACTTGGGGGTGGGCGACATGTGGTACTTCGGCGGCGTCTTCGGACTCGCGACCTTGGCGCTGTGGATCTTCTGCTTGGTGGACGTGATCACCGCCCCTGAGGGCAGCCACCGCAACCTGCCGAAGTTCGGCTGGCTGCTGCTGGTCCTCGTCCTCCCCCTCATCGGCTCCCTCCTCTGGCTCGTCGCGGGCCGCCCCCAAACCGCAACCCCGCGCCACCCCGGTGCCTACGAACGCACCACCCCGCACTACCCCGAGTACAACCGCCCCGGCCGTTTCGCCGCCCCGGACCCCGCCGCCGACGAGGACTTCCTCCGCCGCTGCCGAGAACGAGCCGAACAACAACGCCGCCAAGCCCGCGACGACACCGCCGATTCCTGACCACTAGCCGAGATCGGCGAGTCCCCGCCTGACCACCTCAGCTTCGTCGTGGCCCAACTCCGCGAAGATCTCGACAGCACGGCTCCACGCGTCCCTGGCCGAGTCCACGTCGCCGAGTTCCCGGTACACGACGCCTAGGCGTTTGAGGGTTCCTGCCTCGTAGAAGCGGTTCCCGAGCCGCCGCCACAGCTGGATCACTCGCCGGTAATGCTCGACGCACTCTTCTCGGTGTACGGTGCGGTGCAACACATAAGCCTGCACCTCCACGGCGCTGGCCTGGCCTTGGTGGTCGGCGGCTTCCAGCGACTCGAACATGCCGATGGCACTACGGGAGTGGACCAATGCCTGCGCGTACTGGCCGGATTCGGCGCCGCACCACGCGAGTGCGTGCAAGGCCCTGGCCTCGCCGGATCTGTTGCCCGTGAGCCGGAACAGGTCACGGGATCGCGTCGCGTTGGCGAGCGCGCCGTCGTAGTCCCCCCGCTCTTGGTGGATCATCGCGATGTTGCGGTACGCGCGGGCCATGCCCTCGCTGTCGCCCGTCTCCTGATGGATCCGCAGGGCGCGAGCGCAGCAGCTCAGTGCCTCGTCGAACTCCCGCCGCAGGAGGTTGGCGCGTCCCAGTCGCCGCAAGGTCTGCGCGAGCATCGACCGGTCACCGAGCCGGGTGGCAGCATCCGCCGCCGCGCGCAGGACGCCGACGTAGTCCTCCCAGTGCCCGCTCCGGTCGAGGTAGGTCGACAGCCACCGGGACAGGTGCCATGCGTGGGCGTCGAACCCCGCTGCCGCCGCGTGCTCGACCGCAGTCACCAGGGTCGCGTGTTCGGTGGTGAACCAGCCGAGCGCGCTGTCGTAGTCGGTGGGTGCGTCGATGATGGCGCCGTCGCGAGGTCCACCGGGAAGCGTTCCACCTCGGTAGGGGTACAGCTGCTCGTCGGCTGACCACGCCGAGTGCACGTAGTGGTCGAACAAGCGGTGCAGTGCGGCGCTGCGGTCGTCCGCGTCCAGGGAACGCGAGAGTTCGGCCGCGTAGACCCGCATGAGGTCGTGCATCCGGTACCGGTCCGCACCGTGCTGCTCCAGCAACCCGGCCGCGACCAGCCGGTCGAGCTGACCACGAGTGCGGCGCACCGGCTGCCCTGCGAGACTCGCCACGGCGGTACCGCTGATGTCGGTGCTCCGGTGCAGGCCGAGCAGCCGGAAGACCGCCCGCACCTGCGGGGACAGCGCCCGGTACGACCAGGAGAAGACCGTGCGTACGTCCACATCGGACTCGTGGAGGTCGAGGCCGTCGAGAACGGCGTCCTCGTCGGCCAGTTCCTCGGCCAGGTCGCCCAGTCGGACATCGGGACGGCTCGCCGCACGGGCGGCGACGATGCTCAGCGCAAGCGGTAGTCCGGCGCACCGCCTGGCCAGTGCGAGGGCCGCGTTCCGCTCCCGCGCCACCCGCGCCGCGCCGAGGCGCCGTTCGAGCAGGGCAAGGACGTCCTCGTGCGTGAGCAGGCCGAGCGGCAACCGCCAAGCGCCGTCCCGAGCGACCAGTCCGCCCATCGCGTTGCGGCTGGTGACCAGGACCAGACTCCCCGCGGTGCCCGGCAGCAGCGGTCGCACGTGACCGCTGTCCCTGGCGTTGTCGAGCACGATCATCACCCGCCGACCGTGCAACAGGCTCCGGTACAGGCCGCACTTGGCGTTCAGGCCCGCGGGCACCTGGGCCGCCTGGACCCCCAGCGCCGTGAGGAAGCCGTCCAGCACCGCGGCACACGACACGGGCTCCCGCAGGCCGAACCCCGCCAGGTCGGCGTACAACTGGCCATCGGGGAAGCGGTGCTGGACCGCGTTCGCCCAGCGCAACGCCAACGCGGTCTTCCCGATGCCCGCGGTGCCGTCCACCGCAGACACGACCACCGCGTTCGCCGCCCCGTCGACCAGTCCGTCGAGTTCCGCCAGTTCCGCACGGCGACCGACGAAGTGGGGCGTGGCCGCCGGAAGCTGCCGCGGGAGCACCGGGACCGGCCCGACCGCCACGGTCACGACCCCGGCCTGCACCACGGACCCGAAGACCGTGCCGGACAGCGTGTTCGACACAACCAGGCCCGGCACGTCATCCATCACCCCAGGGTGGGGCCACCCCGCGGGAATGCCATCCGCCGCACGGACCACTGCGCGCAGGTCAGTGGGCGAACCGGCTCTCCAGGGCAACCCGGCGGACGGCGAGTTCGTCCGGGTCGTCGCCCAGTAGGAGGAGTTGGAGGGTGCTATGGGGGACGGGGTTGTCGGTTCGGGTGGTGTCGTGGCCGCTGGTGATGAGGAGGGTGCCTGCGGCGAGGGCGGGGCGTAGCGGGGTGAGGAGGTCGGTGAGCGGGACGGGGGCGGTCAGCTTCAGGGACTCGGCGGGCTGGTCGACGGTGTCGGGGCGGATGGCCTGGATGGCCAGGAGCGGGATCGACCCGCCGGTGATGCGGAAGTTCAGGTCGAGCACGGCCAGTCCGCCGGTGCTGGTCGACGCGCAGTCGAGGCTGCACAGGCCGCGGTAGCCGAGGTCGGCGGCGCGCTGGGTGATGGCGAGGCACTCGGCCAGCAGCTCGGCGGGCGGCGCGGTGACCGGGCCGAACCGGCCGCCCGCGTAGATGCCGACCGCGTCGATGCGCTGCTCGGTGATGGCCAGCAGCCGCGCCGTCGCGTCCGGGCCGACGTAGAGCTGGATGCCCCAGTTGTGCCGGATGGGCAGGTACTCCTCGATCACGCACTCCGCGAGCACCCCGGTGAACGCGGGCAGCGCGACCGGCTCCCCCGCCACGTGCAGGTACACGTCGAGGCTGCCGCCGTGCGCGTCGTCGGTGGCCGCCTTGAGCACCCAGGACTCGCCGACCGGGGTCGCCGCCGCCAGGTCGCCGCGGGCCACGACGGTGCGCCGGGCCCGGAACCGCGGGTCGACGAGGGTGTTGATGCTCGCCTTGTTGTTCAGGTGGCCGACGAGCCCCGCCGTCTTGAGCGCGCTGGCGTCCGGGCACAGCGCGACCGGCTGCGGGTACTCCATCGCCAGCAGCACCCCGTCGGCGACCGCCTCCCGCACCCGCGCCGCGAACTCGGCCTCACTGCGGAACTCCCGCAGGTCCACCCCGACCGGGAGCCCGCTGTCACGCAGGTGGGCCAGCAGTTCCGGACCCGTCCCACCCGCGCTGCAGATCACCGGCGTCTCGGCGGCGACCGCGATCGGCCGGGCGGAGACGACGTCGCGGGTGTGCCGGTTCGCGCCCGCGCGCACGCCGACCTCCAGCTCCGGCCGGGCGCAGAGCGCGACCCCCGGGCCGTACACGTCGGTGAGCGAGCGGGGAGCACGGACGACGGGCGCGAGCAGGACGGACGGCTGCATGGGAGCTCTCTGGTTGGGCCAGGCCGAGACGGGTCCGCCAGCGGCTCTGCGAAGAGGTGGATCGGGGCACGATGAGGCCCGGGCTAACACTGGGGAACGAAGACCCCCACCGGCGAACCGGACCGCTCCACGACCATCCCGGCGCTCCTGCCTCCAGCCCGTCCACCAGGCTGGGGTCGCTCATGCTGCGGAGCCGCGCCACGACATCGCGGGTACCCGCACTGTACGCCGCCCCGCCAGTCCACGGCCGATCCACGCGCATGAGCAGTGCTTGCCGAGACACCTCTGGGAAGGTATTCGCCTCCGCCATCAGTGGTGACGGCCGGTTGATGGCCCGGGCGTCAGCCGCCTCGGGTGGGAGTCCGGGTGTTCCGGGATGTCCACCTGGTAGGACACCGGACGATCAGTGGGTACCGCGCGCAACGGGGAGGTGGCTGACTGGGTGGATGCGAAGTATCACCCAGCGCAGTTCCAAGGTTGTCGCGGGCGTGGTCGTGGTGGGGGTTGTCTCCTCACTGGCCGTGGGGCCCGCTGCCGCGCAGGACGGATCCCTGCTCGGGTTCACCGCCGCTCACTCCGCCGCACAACGGCGGGTGGAGAAGGACTTCCTGGCCGCCATCGATCCCGCGCAGGCGCTCGCGGTGAACACGGCGTTGTCGGCGCGGCCGCAGCTCGTCGGGACGGAGGGCAACCGGGTTTCCGGTGAGTACGCGACGCGGAGGTTGCGGGAGTGGGGGCTGCCCGCCCGCCATGCCCGCTACTCCGTGTACACGTCGGTGCCCAAGGACATCAAGGTGGAGATCACCGCCCCGACCAGGCGCGTGCTGAGCGTCAAGGAGAAGCCCTACCCGGGTCAGGAGCACCTGGACGAGGCCGTGGTCGGTTACAACGCGTACTCGCCCGCCGGGGACGTCACCGGTCAGGTGGTCTATGCCAACTACGGCCTGCCCGAGGACTACCAGCGGCTCGCCGAGTTCGGCGTCGACGTCCGGGACAAGATCGTGCTGGCCCGCTACGGCGGCAGCTTCCGGGGCGTCAAGTCGAAGGTCGCGCAGGAGCACGGCGCCAAGGGGCTGATCATCTACTCCGACCCCAAGGACGACGGGTTCGTGCGCGGCCCGGTCTACCCCGATGGCCCGTGGCGGCCCGCGGACGCGATCCAGCGCGGCAGCGTGCAGTACATCTTCCAGTACCCCGGTGACCCGCTGACCCCGGGCGAACCGTCCGTGCCCGGCACCGACCGGATCGACCCGGACGACGCGGACAACCTGCCCCGCATCCCGACCACCCCGATCTCCTACGGCGAGGCCCAGCACCTGCTGCGCGCGCTGGGCGGCCCGGCGGTGCCCACGACCTGGCAGGGCGGGCTGGACTTCCCGTACCGCGTCGGACCCGGCCCGACCGAGGCGCACCTGGACCTGGACATCGACTACCGGCAGGTGCCGGTGGACAACGTCATCACCGAGATCAAGGGCCGCACCCACCCGGACGAGAAGGTCGTCATCGGCGCCCACCGGGACGCCTGGGTGTACGGCAGCACCGACAACACCAGCGGGTGGACCTCGGCCCTGCAGATCGCCTACGGGCTCTCCCGGCTGCTCAAGACCGGCTGGCGCCCGGAGCGGACCATCGTCATCGCGGGCTGGGACGGCGAGGAGTACGGGCTGCTCGGCTCGACCGAGTGGGTGGAGCAGCTGGCGCCCGAACTGCGGCGGGGCGCGGTCGCCTACCTGAACATGGACGGCACCGCGGGCCGGTCCTTCGGCGCGGCGGCGGTTCCCGCGCTGGACGACCTGATCACGGCGGTCACCCGGTCCGTCCCCGACCCCGCGGGCGGCACGGTCCACGACAACTGGGCCGCCCAGGGCGCCACGACCCCCGGCCGCCTGGGCAGCGGCTCCGACTACACGGCCTTCCTGGACCGCTTGGGCGTCGCCTCGGCCGACATCGGCTTCCACTCCCCCAACGGCAATTACCACAGCACCATCGACGACCCCCAGTTCACCCACCGCTTCCTCGACCCCGGCGCGCGCTACCAGTCCACCGCCGCCAAGACCACCGGCCTACTCGGCCTCCGCCTGGCCCAGGCCGACGTGATCCCGTTCAACTACTCCGACTACGCACGCGAGACCCTCACCTACCTCGAAGCCGCGGGCAAACGCGGCGTAGACGTCCGGGCGGCGACCAAGGCGGCTCAGGAGTGGTTGCGCGCCACGGAAAGGCTGGAGTCCACTCGGGACAGATTGCTGCGAGAACGCGACCTCGGCGGCGACCGGCTCTCCCGGCTCAACAGGTCACTGCTGGCCCAGGAACGCGCCCTCACCCGGACCGAGGGCCTGCCGAACCGCCCGTGGTACCGGCACCAGATCTACACCCCCGGCACCTACACCGGCTACGCGGTCAAGGTCCTGCCCGGCGTCAACGAGCCCCTCGACCAGAACGACCCGGCGACGGCCACCCGCTGGCTCCGCACCCTCACGAAGTCCCTGGACACCGCGGCCCGCTCCGCCGAAAGCTGAAGTCTCCGCCCAGGGAGCGACGTTCCGATGTGGACGTCGCTCCCTGGGCGGTCAGTGGCTTGTGCCGGAGAACAACCTCAGCGTCGGTGCAGGCCGGTGCTGAGCGCGCGGATCAGTTCGCCCTGGGGTGTGTCGCCGTCGAGGGACCAGATCATGGCGCCGCCGAGACTGCGGTCGCGGATGTAGCGGCCCTTGCGGGTGAGTTCGGTCGGGTCGTCGTAGGTCCAGAAGGTGGTGCCGTTGAAGAGCCAGGCGTGGCCCGCCTTGGTGTCGCGGTGCAGGGTGTACTTGCCGCTCGTCAGGAGGCCCTTGAGGGTGCGGTAGTCGTCGTAGCCCGCTTCGTAGGTGCCAGGGGCGGGGCCGGTGGATTGTTGGAACAGGCCGTTGTTCTGGTTGGGCAGGCCGGTCCAGCCGCGGCCGTAGTAGGGGACGCCGAGGGTGATCTTGTCTCGGGGGGCGCCGCGTTGCAGGTGGGCGTCGACGACGATCTCGCCGCTGTCCTTGGGGGTGGTCGGGTCGCCGTCGGGGACGCGCAGGGCCGACTGCTGGTTGGCGGTCCGTTCCCAGGCGCCGTGGTAGTCGTAGCCCTGCACGGTGGCGAAGGTCAGCAGCCGGTACACCTCGGCGAACTCGTACCCGCGGTCCATCGCCTCCCGGTTGGCGGGCAGGAACGCCGTGAGGTCATAGGTCTTGCGGTCCTTGGCCCCCTGCCGGTCGAGCTGGACGCGGTACTCGCGCAGCAACGCGGTGAAGTTCTGCTTGTCCTCAGGCCGAACCACGTTGCCCACGTTGCCATCGGTCGCGGGCCACTCCCAGTCCAGGTCGATCCCGTCGAACACCCCCTTGGCCGCACCAGCGGGCGCGCCGGGGAGATTTCCCTTGAGCCACAGGTCAATGCACGACCGCACATGCGCCGCGCGGGACTGCGAGGTCAGCGCGGCGTTGGAGAAGTACGCGGAGCCGATCCAGCCGCCGAGCGAGATGTAGACGCGCAGCTTCGGGAACTTCTGCTTCAGCTGCTTGAGCTGGTTGAGGTTGCCCGCGAGCGCCTGACCGGGCCGATCCGCCTTGCCACTAACGGATTCCCGCGCCGGGATCAACCGCTGGTAGTCGGCCGCCGGGTCTGAACTGACGCAGCTGCCTTGTTCGTCGAGCAGGCCGAAGGCGTAGTTGAGGTGCGTCAGCCTCGCCGCCGAGCCGTTGTCGACGATGTAGCGGACAGGCACCCCGCGGTCCTGGTGACTCCACTGCGTGTAGTACCCGACCGTGCGAACCCCACCGCCCCCGCCGTGCGCCTGCGCGGGAACCCCGACAACCGCCACTCCGACCGCCACCGCCCCAACAGCGACGACGGTGCCCACCTCTTCCAGGACATGGCCCTCCTCCACCCGGCGTTATGGTCCAGACCAATCTAGGGGAAGGCCCGCACCCCCGATACGCCCAGACGGGGCGATCCGGACGCCACTGAGCGGTCCGGCCAGGGCTTTGCGCCACTCGGCGTAATCGGGCCGGTTTCGGAGGTGCGGCGGGTGGTGGTCGTTGATCATGGCGGCGTCGGGGTGTCGAGCAGGGGGTGTGGGGTGGACGATCTCGCGGTCGAGGCGGCGCGGGAGAGGTTTCAGGCGAGGGCGGTTGCGGACCTGGGGAAGATCACCGTGCCGCGCCCGCGCCTGATGACGGAGCGGGACGCGGCGGATGCCGTGGCGCGGTTGAGCAAGCGTGCGCTGGTGTCGGTGAGTTTCGGGACCGTGGTGCTGGCGATGCTGCTCGGGTTCATCCTGGCGCGGTGGCACGTGGACCAGCCCACGTTCCAGACCCTGTGGATCACGCTGGCCGCGACGGTGGGCAGCTTCTACGCGGTCGAGGGGGCGGTCCACCGGGTGCGGTGGCGCACGCGGGCCGAGGCGGCCGCCCGCACCGGGTGGGCGACGGGGGTGGCTCAGGTGGACCAGTACGTCGTGGGTGCGGTGGCGATCGACCTGGAGGACGACCGGAACCTGCGGTTGTCCATCCCCAAGGAGATCCACCGGCGCGTCCCAGCCCAGTTCCGCTTCGGCGAGGTCCTCGTAGCGGGCAACGGCAAGGCCGTCACCGTCCTGCTCACCTCCGGCCCCATGCTCATCGCGGCGAAGGCCATCCCGGACTGACGCCCGTGCCCTGGTCGACCGTCGCGATGACCCTGGTCGGGTACAGGTCGATCGACATCATCGTCGTGTCGACCGTGCAGCCGCGCCTGCCGCCCGGAGCGGTCCAGGCGCGCAGGCCGACCAGGAGCGCGTGGCCGTGGATCGGGTCGACGGTCATCGGCAGGTCGGGTTCGGCGCGGATCACCTCCGCGTCGGCGAACTCCAGCGACACGGCCCGTCCTCTGATCGAGAAGTCGACCACCACCGACAAGGCCCTGGCGCGGGCGAGGAACCGGATGCCCACCACCGCCCCGTCGTTGCGGAGGTCGACCTCGCCCAGTTCGTCGAGCACGACATCGATCTGGCCGATCTCGCCCAGCGGCTCGATACCGACGAACTCCACGGTGGAGGTCCTCAACGGCCCATGGCCTCTATCAGGCTGTTCGGGCGCATGTCGACCCAGGTGTGGTCGATGTGGGCGAGGGCGTCGGCTCGGGTGGTGGGGCCGTGGGTGGGGGTCCAGCCGGTGGGGGTGGGGGCGAAGGTGGGCCAGAGGGAGTATTGGCCCTCGGTGTTGACCAGGACGAGGAAGGTGCCGTCGGGGTCGTCGAAGGGGTTGGTGGTCATGGGGATGTTCCTCTCGGGGATTGGATGTCCACTGGGGACGGTCAGGCGGGGATGGAGGTTCGGTTGACCAGGACGGTGCGCTGCAGCAGGGCGACACCGAGGGGGGTGAGGGTGTGCAGGACGGCGTTGCGGTGGCGGGTGGTGCGGATGAGGCCCGCCTTGCGCAGCACGGTCGCGTGCTTGCTGGCGCCCGCGATGGAGATGCCGAGGCGCTCGGCCAGTTCGCTGGTGGTGCAGTTGTCCGAGAGGACCTGGAGGGCGGCGGCGCGGGTGTGGCCGACGAGGTTGCCGAGGGCCTGGCCGCCCGCGTCGTCGCGGTCCTCGTCGTCGGGGGTGGTGGCGGCGGTGAACGCGGTGGAGTAGGCCAGGACCGGCGGGCCGGAGTCCTCGGCGTCGACGAAGGCGCAGGTGCGGGGGGCGAGGAACAGCGCGGGGCTGAGCAGCAGGCCCTGGCCGTCGAGGTGGATGTCGCGGTCGGGGCCGGGGGTGGAGACGTAGAGGACCGGGGCGTCCCAGTACAGGCTGGGGTGCAGGCTGCCGAGCAGGCGGTCCATGCCGCCGGAGATGACCACCCGGCCGCGGTCGTCGCGCTCGGCGCGCAGGTGCGCCAGGCCCTGCTCCCAGTACGGGACGACGGCGGCGTTGCCGAACTCGAACACGGCCTCGGCGAGGTGCCTGCTGGACGCGGGCAGGGCACCGCGCCCGCCACCGCCCTCCGGCCGCTCGACGAGCCAGAGTAAGTCCTGCAGGGGTAACTGCTCGCGGACCGTGCGCTCGATGCCCTCGAGCCTGCCGCCGAGCCTGCTGCGGACCCGCTTGCGCCACCGGCCGAACACGCTGCCCGGCCTGCCGAACAGGTCGATGGCGAACACGCTCTCGGCGATCACCCCCAGGCCGGTCACCATCCGGACCCGCGCGAGGTCACCCACGCCGAAGTGGATTCGCAGCACTGTGCCCCCTAGACGGATTGCGCCCGTTGACATTTCCCCGGTACGAGCCGCACCCGCCGCACAATAAGCGACCCTTGGGCGCCAAGCGACATTACCGCGTCCCTGCGGACTAGTCCAGACCGGTCCACGGCGACCATCCGCACCGACACTCCGAATGGCGGTTGCCCTGCGCCAACCGGCGAGGTTGGCGAGAAAAGGCCACGTCCAGCCGTACCGACACAATTGCACGGGCACGCGCTCAGTCCGATTCACAGCGGTGAACCCAGCCACACCCAAGAAAGGATCGGACGGTATGAGACTTTCTCAGGGCAGCGAGCGGCGAATCGGCTCGACCACCGCCGCCCGTTCCATTCCGCGGCCATCGACCATTCGATCGGACAACCGCGCCGCGGCCAGCCGCAGCTCCACCGGTCTGCGCCCGGACAGCGAGGCGAGGACCACCGGGGCGCGCCCGCCCGCGGCGAGCACGGTGACCAGCGCCTGCGCCTCGGCCGAGGACAGCTCGGGCAGCGCGATCCGCGCGGCCCCGTCGCTCGCCTCCAACTCGGCCAGGTCGTGCCTGCTGGTCACCAGCACCTGGCAGGACCGCGTGCCCGGCAGCAGCGGGCGGACCTGCTCGGCGGACGCGGCGTCGTCGAGCACGACGAGGGTCCTGGTCGGCGCGAGCAGCGACCGGTACTCGGCGGCCGCCTCGGCGCAGTCCGCGGGCACCCGCTCCGGCGCCATGCCCAGCGCGCGCAGGAACCGGGCGAGCACGGCCGCCGGGTCCAGCGGCAGTGGACCACTCCCCCGCAGGTCCACGTACAGCTCCCCGTCGGGGAACCGGTCCCTGACGCGGTGCGCCCAGCGGGTGCAGACCGCGGTCTTGCCTACCCCGGCGGGCCCGGTCAGCACCACCGGCACCCGGTCGCGGTCCGCCGCGGTCACCGCGTCCATCCTGGCCAGCACCTCGTCCCGGCCCACGAACGGACTGGCCTCAGCGGGCAGTTGCCGGGGCCGCGCGGTCCCCCACACCGGCACAGCGAGCCGGTCCGCGGGAGCACCGCGCAGGATCGCCTGCTGCACGTCGCGAAGCGCCGCGGTCGGCTCTATGCCCAGCTCCTCCGTCAGCAGCCGCCACCCGTCCCGGTAAGCCGCCAACGCGTCAGCCACGCGCCCGCACCGGTAGAGCGCGATCATGTAGCTGCGGCGGAACCCCTCGTGCAGCGGGTGCGCCTCAAGCAGACCGGCGAGCACGGGCAACAGCTCGGCGTGCCGACCCAGGGCCAGCTCGATGTCCGTCTGGCGTTCCCGGGCGAACAGCCACCGCTCGCGCAACCGCGCGGCCTCGGCGGCGGCGTAGCGGCCGTCCAGCCCGACCAGCGGCGCACCCCGCCAACAGGCCAGGGCCTTGGCGAACGCGGCCGACGCGGCGCTCTGCTGACCGGCGGCCTGCCACCGCACACCCGCGGCGACGGCGTCCTCGAACTCGCGCACGTCGACCACCACCGGCGGGGAGTGCAGCAGGTACCCGGTCGCGGTGGTCTCCAGGGCGCCCGGGTCGCCGGTGGCCGCGGTCAGCGCCCTGCGCACCGCGCCGACGTGGACGTGGACCTGGTTGCGCACGGTCGGCGGGGGCGGGTCGTCCTCCCAGAGGACGTCGATGATGCGTTCGACCGGCACCACGCGGTTGGCGCACGCGGCCAGCAGGGCGAGCAGCAGCCGCTGCTTGCGCCGGTGCAGCCGCGGGCCGCCGTCGTCGGCGCTGATCTCCACGGGCCCGAGCAGGTGGACGGTCATGGGCTTCCTCGCGCTGGCGGGCAGCATGAGCCGCGGTCCGGTGGGTCGGCTCGACCCAGCGTAAGCGCGCCCGCGAATCAGCCCGCCGGTATTTGCGCCGTGGGTAAAACACCGACCCCAGGTCCATCAGGTCGCCGCCCCCGCGCTCCCGGGAACAGGCAGCCGGGGGCGACGACAGAGCCCGGACAACTCAGCGCGGCTCAGCGCTCGGCCAGCCGGTACCGCCACCCCCTGGGGTCCTCGGCCCGGCCGCGCTGCAGGTCGACCAGGGCGCCGCGCAGCCGCTTGGCCGCGGTGCCCGCTCCCCCGTCGCCGATGGTGAAGTCGCCGGACGCGGCGGCGACCCGGCCGACCGGGGTGATCACGGCGGCGGTGCCGCAGGCGAAGGCCTCGGTCATCGCCCCGGACCGGGAGTCCTCGCGCCACTTCTCCAGGGTGATCCGCCGCTCCTCGACGGTGAACCCCAGTTCGGCCGCCAGGGCGAGCAGCGACGCCCGGGTGACGCCGGGCAGCAGCGACCCGGACAGCGGCGGGGTGATCAGGTGGTCGCCGTAGGCGAAGAACAGGTTCATCCCGCCCATCTCCTCGACCCACCGGTGCTCGGCGGCGTCAAGCCAGACGACCTGCTGGCACCCGTGTTCGGCTGCCTCGACCTGCGCGACGAACGCACCGGCGTAGTTGCCCGCGCACTTGGCCTCCCCCGTGCCGCCGCTGGCCGCGCGCGAGTACCGGGTGCTGGCCCACACCGCGACCGGTGGGGCGTCGGCGCCGAAGAAGTCCTCGGTGACCGCGGCCAGCACGAGGAAGCGGTAGGTGGCCGAGGGCCGCAGCGCGAGGCTGGGGTCGGTGGCGAACAGGACCGGGCGCAGGTACAGGCTCTGCGACTCGACCTCGGGCACCCAGCGCCGGTCGGCGGCCACCAGTTCGGCCAGGGACTCCAGGAACAGCCCCACCGGCAGCTCCGGCATCGCCAGGCGGGCCGCGGAGCGCTGGAACCGCGACGCGTGGTGCTCCGGCCGGAACGCCGCCACGGACCCGTCCGGCTGGGCGTAGGCCTTGAGGCCCTCGAACACGACCTGCCCGTAGTGCAGGCCGACCGTCGAGGGCGCCAGCGGCAGCGGACCGAACGGCAGCACGGCCGCGTTGTGCCAGCCCTGCTCGGCCGACCACTCCAGGGACACCATGTGCTCGGTCAGGACCTCACCGAAGGCGGGGGCGGCCGTCCGCTCGGCTCGCCGAGCCGGGGTGAGCCGGGCGGCGTCGGGGAGGAGTTGCCGGTTCCACGTCGTGTTCGCCATGGTCACACCGCGGGGGCGAAGAAGAAGGTGTCCCGGCGCGCGAACAGGCCCTGCGCGTCGAACTCGAAGAAGTCGGCGAAGCGCAGCGCGACCCGCGTGCCGTCCTTGAGCACGCCGTCGAACTCCCCGTGCACGGCGACGGCGGCGGCCTCGGCGGTGACGTGGGTGAGGGTGTGCCTGCCGGACTCGATGACCCGCTGGTCGCGGTAGAAGCGCTCGATCGCCTTGCGGCCCTCGAGCGGCTGGTAGCCCGGCCTGCGGTAGACGCCATCCACGGCGAACAGGGCCACCAACTCCTCGACGGCGTCCGCGTCCACGGTCTCGTAGTACCGCCGCACGGTCCGCACGTTCGCCGCGGTGTCGGTGCGGCCGGTGGTGTCAGAGGGCAGGGACAGCTCGGGGGTGACGACGCGGACCGCGACCGTCTGCCCGGGGGCGATGTTGTTCGACATCGTTCATGGATAGCGGCGCGCTCCACCGGATCCCTGAACACAACGGTGAACGCGGGCGCGCCGCGGCACCGTTCGCCCGCGCGGCAACGGCTATCCGGCGGCGTTCGGCCTCACCGGCGGCCGGCGGCGGTCATCCCTCCACACCGGACCCGCCGTTCTGCTCCTCGAGGAAGCGCAACACCCGCTCGCGGATCTCGCGGGCCTCGCGTTCCTCTTCCTCCCGCTCGGCTTCCGAAACGTCGCGGACGTCGTCGTCGGAGGACTTGCGCTGACCACGCACCACACATCTCCTTCTGTGGTCTACCCCCTGCGACCCCTGCCAAAAGCATGCCACACCCCTCCGCCCGCCACATCAACCGCGAGAACGACCCCGGAACCAACCCGGGGAACCACGCGAAACGAGCCGGTCGTGTCACTCGGCAACATCACCGGGCGGCACGGTGCCAAGTAGTCCCAACCGGACACTCGTCCGACCAGCGGACGACAAGAGCCCAGCGGTCGTGCGCTGGGCACGGACCGCTGGGCGGGTGGTGTCGGACCAGTGCCCGGGGTCAGTCGCAGCCGGTCGCGCTGGTGGCCGTCACCGGCTTGGTGGTGTACGGGCACTGGAATCCGATCCAGCGCAACCGCGGCCAGGTCTGCGCCCACGGGCGCACCGGGTCGCGGCAGACCAGGAACTGCTGACCACGGTCCGAAACCGGGAGGTCGAGGGTGAACGCGCCGCGCTGCTCGCACGAGGCGAACAGGTCGGAGAACAGCGCGCGGTCGACACCGATGGCGATCACGACGGTCTTGTCGTCGGTCGGCACACCGAAGTCCGCGTACGAGTTGTGGCCGCTGTACGCGCGCGGCAGGCCGAGGTCGGCGCCGTACCGGTCCAGTGCCCCGGCCTGCCCGTAGTGGTTGCCGTAGAACACCGCGCGGGCCTGGTCCTCGGCAGGCAGCGACCGGTACACGGCCGCGGCCTGCGCGGCGAGTTCCGGCCAGCCGACCTGGTCGAACTGCACGAAGGACGAGTTCTGCAGCACGCCGTCGTCGGCGTAGGCCTGGATGGGCAGCACGGGCAGGGTCAGCACCGCCGACAGCGCCGCGTTGGCGACCAGCGCCACGCCGATGACCACCTTGCGGGTCACCGTGCGGGTCCACCCGTCGACCACCACCGCACCCGCGGCGAGCAGCACGAACTGCAATGCCGACGCGTAGTTGGACGGTCCGCCGGTGATGATCAGCAGCGCGATCATCACCGGGAAGGCCACCGCGACGAACCGGTACGGCCGCCACCGCGGCCTGCGCAGCAGCGCGACGAGCCCGGCGACCCAGAACGGGGTCAGGAACAGGCCCATGATGAGGATCAGGATGGGCAGGAACGACACGACGGCCAGGTCTTCGAGGGCCTTGGACACCGCGGCGGCCATCTCGAACTGCGGCCAGCCGTGGAACGCCTGCCACAGCAGCACCGGCGCCGGGATGACCAGCGCGATCAGCACGCCGAGCGGCAGCCACTTGCCGCGCAGCAGGTCGCGCGGACCGCAGACCAGCACCGAGACAGCCAGCGAGATCAGCAGCAGCGCGATGAGGTACTTGCCGTAGAGCCCGACGCCCACCACGGCACCGATGGCCAACCACAGCTTGAGGTTGCGGGTGCGCGCCATCCGGATCGCCAGCAACAACACGCCGACCCAGGACAGGGCGTCGAAGTCGTTGGTGGTCAGGAAGTGCCCGGTGTTGGCCACGAACCCGCTGGCCGCCGCGGCCGCCGCGGCGAGGAACTGGGCCCGGCCGGTGCCGCCGACTTCGCGGGCGATCAGCGCGGAGAGCACGACCAGCGCGGCCGCGACCAGCGCCGGGGCGACACGCAGCGCGGTGACGGTGTCGCCGAAAAGGATCGTCTCCAGGCGTGCCACGAGCGCGGGCAGCGGCGGTTGGTCGATCTGCGCCCAGGCCAGGTGCTGGCCCGCCACGCGTGTGTACAACTCGTCGAGCAGGTACCCGTGCCTGCCCGCCAACGCCATCAGCGCGGCGAACAGCAGTCCTGCGACGACGAACACGGAACGCCAGGCGATCGGCGCCAGTACGCGTTCCGGCGGTATCTCAGTGTCCGATGTGGAGGGCAACGAGGATGGGGAGGTCAGCACGGGGGATCCGTTCTTCGCAGGGACATGCTCGCAGGCCGGGTGTCCGAACGAACCCGCCCCGGTGCGGGATCAGGTCGGGGAGAGCGCCACCAGGGCGGCGCGGTCGACCTTGCCGTTGGCGTTGAGCGGCAGCGCGGGCAGGTGCGTCAGCCGCTCTGGCACCATGTGCGCGGGCAGCCGTTCGCGCAGCCAGTGGGTGAGCTGCCGGTCGGACATCTCGGCTCCGGTGTAGAAACCGGCCAGCCGCACCGCGTCCCCCTCGCGCAGTGCGACGACGATGGCCTGGGTGACGGCATCGTGGCGGGTCAGCACGGACTCGATCTCGCCGAGTTCCACCCGGTAGCCGCGGATCTTGATCTGCTGGTCCAGCCTGCCCAGGTGGACCAGTTCGCCGTGCTCCCAGCGAACCCGGTCGCCGGTCCGGTAGTACTCCGCTGGCCCTGGGACCGCGCTCGACGACTCGATCCAGCGGCCGTCGTCGTGGACCAGGAACCGCCCCTGGTTGTCTTCCGCGCGCACATACCCGTCGAACCGCTGGACGCCGCGCACGCACAGTTCGCCCTCGTCAGCGGGGAAGCCGTCCTCGCCGACGACGACCGCGGCCAGGAAGTCGTACACCGGTCCGATCGGCACGGTGTCGTTCGACGTGGTGGGCCACCGCGCGGGGTCGGCGGGCAGGCGGTAGCGGGTGCAGGCGACGGTCAGCTCGGTCGGGCCGTAGACGTTGTCGATGGGCGCGCTCGGGTTGAGCCGTTGCCACGCCGCCGCTTGCGCGTAGGTCAGCTGCTCGCCGATGAACACGCTGTGCCGCAGGGTGGTGACCCGGCGGGCGGGCAGCGCGCCGAGGCCCGTGCTGACCGATACCGCTGATGGCACGGAGAACCAGTGCGTGATGGCGCGGTCGACCAGGTGGTCGACCGGGTTCAGCAGGTCCTCGCGTTGCGGGCACACCAGGGTCGCGCCGCTGCTCCAGGTGGCGAACAGGTCGAACACCGACGGGTCGAAGGTCAGGTCGAAGGTGTGCGAGGTGCGGCAGCCGGGTTCGAGGCCGTAGTGGTCGGCGTTGTGCGCCACGTACGCCGCCGCCGCGCGGTGGGTGATCGGGACACCCTTCGGCGTGCCGGTGGACCCGGAGGTGAACAGCACGTAGGCGACCGCGTCGAGGTCCGGGCGGTACCCGGGCAGGTCGCCTCGGTCGAGGTCGGGCACGTCGTCGTCGGCCAGTTCGAACACCGAGCCCGCGAGGTCGGCCAGGTCCCCGTCGAGCTGGTCGGCGCCGGACTCGTCGGCGATCAGCACGTCCGGGCGGGCGGTGCGGCAGATCAGGGCGTTGCGCCTGGCCGGGTACCGCGGGTTGAGCGGCACGACGGCGGCACCGAGCCGAAGGGCGGCGAGGTACCCGGTGAAGGCGACCAGGCTGCGGCCGGCCAACAGCGCGATCCGGGGCTGTGCGGTGCCCGCGGCCAGGGGCAGTGCGGCGGCGAGGGCCTCGGCGTGGGCGTGCAGTTGCCGGTAGGTCACCGCCCAGTCGCCGACCTCCAGCGCGACGACGTCGGGGAACCGTGCGGCGGTGTCGGCGAACCGCTGGTACAGGGTGCGTTCGGTCATCAGGGCTTCCCGAGTTCTCCGTGGGGTGATCACGTGCGCCGGGCCAGGCGGCCGGTGACCTGGAGGGAGTGGATCTCGCCGGTGCCCGGGTGCCGGAGGAAGCGGCCGAGCAGGGGCAGCGTGCCGGTGCGGGCGGTGGTGGTGAACTGGTCGCTGTCGTAGCAGGTCAGCTCCGCACCGGGCTCGGCGTCGGCGGCTAGGTGCAGGCGGCCTGCGTCCGCGGTGACGGTGTAGCTCTCGGACCCGTTGGTGTAGCGGCCAACGGCGTCGGTAGGGCCAGCCACCGGGTCGCCTGGGTCGACGAGGCGGGACATGGAGTGGTGGCCGATCTCGATGCCGAGTTCGGCGACGAGCGCCTCCCAGACATCCACGCCGGTGTTGGCGTTGGTCAGCAGCGCGACAACCGTGCCGCTGTCGGGTTCGACGCGCAGGTGCGACCACGCGCCATCACCGGTGCCGTCGTGGCCGAACCACTCCGGCCCGCTGCTCCGGTAGAGCGACCACCCCGCACCCCAGCCATCGGCCAGCCCGAACGGCCCTGCGGCCAACCCGGCGGTCTCATCGCGTCGCATGTCCTTGGCGCGCCCGGGGTCCAGCAGTCCGGGCCCGGGGTGGCTGGGCAGGTGGGCCTCGGCGAACCGCACCAGATCGGTGGCACTGGCGGCTAGTGCGGCAACCGGTTCCTCCAACGCGGTGACGGTCTGCGCGGCAACCGGGACGACCGCGCCGTCGCGCAGCACAGCGTGCCCGGTGATGGGACCGCGCGCGACGGGGCCGAGCACGAACGAGGGCTTGATGTCCAACGGCCGCAGCACCATCGACTGAACGGCCTCACGCCAGCCCATGCCGGTGACTTCCTCGATGAGCAGGCCTGTGAGCAGGTAGCCGGTGTTGGCGTAGGAAAACGCCGTTCCCGGCTGATGCGCCACGGCATGCCCGGCCCGCGTCCCGGCCCAGCGTCGGCGGGTGGTGCCGGTGGGCAGTTCGTCGACGTTGGCGGCGAGCCCGGCGGTGTGGCTGAGCAGCCAGCGCAGACTGACCTGCCCGGTGGCCGTGCCGCGCACCTCACGCAGATACTCCCCGATGGGTTCGTCGAGCTCCAGATCGCCATCGGCCACCAGCATCATCGCCGCGGTGGCGGTGAACGGCTTCGTGAGCGAGCCGACCGGGAAGGCAGACCCGGCGGTCACCACGCGACTGGTACCGGAGGTCTCCACCCCGGTCTCAGCGGTGATCACCTCGCCCCGCCACCGCACGGCGAGCTGCGCGCCCGGCACGGAGTGCACGGCCGCCAAGCGGCTCAGCAGATCGGTCAACGTCCGGCGATCCACGACAACTCCCCCTCGACGATCGCATCGCACCGGCGGGCGGCGGCAGTGAACGGCTCGGTCAGCAAGCCGACCGGGAAAACAGACCCGGCAGTGATCACGCGGCCACTACCCGAGGTCTCCAGCCCGATCTCGACGGCCGGCCGCGCGCCCGGCACTTTCTGCGCCACCGCCTGCGCGATCTCCGGGTCGGTCGAGGTGTCGAACCAGTCCGACACCGCCTCGTCGTCCACCTGCGGCACCGACGACGCGGGCTCCGGGTGCACGGCCGCCAAGCGGGTCAACAGATCGGTCAGCGTCCGGTGGTCCACGGTGCTCACGGCAACTCTCCCTCGACCGTCGCATCGCACTGGCGGGCGATGGCGGTCAGGGCGGCCAGGAACTCCCCCGCCACACGCTCGATGGTGGTCAGGTCGTGGACCGCGGTGGAGTAGTGCCAGTCGAACGACAGGCGGCCGTTCCTGGCGGCGCCGACGATCTCCAGGAGCTGCAACGCCTTCTCGCCGGAGTGCTGTTCGGCGCCTGCGCTGTCGTGGAAGGCGTGGTAGAGGGAGCGGCCGTCCACGCGGGTGATCTCGTCGATGTGGCTGTGGTAGTTGAACACCACTTGCGGGTGGGCACGCTCCGCCAGCACTCCGGACGGGCTGAGGTGGGCCAGTGCGCCGTGGCTCAGGCCGTTGGCGGGTACCGCGCGCAGGCCGCGGCGCACCGACTTCACCAGCGACGCCCAGTCGTCGCCCTCAGGCACGGCGAGCAGCACCGGGTAAGAGGTGGTGAACCAGCCAACGGTACGGGACAGGTCGACGTCGTCGAAGATTTCCTCGCGGCCGTGGCCTTCCAGTTCGACCAGCAGCCGGTCCGAGCCGGTCCACCGGCACAGCGACCACGCCAGCGCGCCGAGCAGCACGTCGTTGACCCGGGCGCGGAAGGTGCCGGGGGCGACGTGCAGCAGGGTCGCGGTGTCCTGCTCGGTCAGCGAGAACCGCAGCACCCGCCGGGAGGACACGACATTGAGCCCGTCGTGGTCGACCGGGAGCGGGGTCGGCGCGGGCAGGCTGGCCCAGTGCTGGAGATCGTCGTCGAAACCACCGTCGATGACGTGCCCGGCCAGCCGCAGCGCCCAGTCGCGGAACGAGGTCGTCTTGGCACCGAGTCGGACAGGCTCGCCCGCGACGGCCTGGCGGTACGCGGTGTCCAGGTCGTCGCTGAGCACGCGCCACGACACGGTGTCGATCACCAGGTGGTGGGCGGTGATGTGCAGCCACGGGCGGACGCCGGGGCCGCAGTCGAACAGCACCGCCCGCAGCAGCGGCCCGTTCGCCAGGTCCATTGTGGAGTCCGCGTCGACCGAGAGCTCGCGGATCACCTCGGCGCGGTCGGCCTCGGCGACGGCGGACAGGTCAACGCACCGGAGCACCTCCCCCGCTTCCGCAGCAGCGTTGTACTGCGTCCACCGCCCGTCCTCGACGGTGTAGCGCATGCGCAGGGCGTCGTGGTGGTCGAGCACGGCGGCGAACGCGGCGCGCACGGCGTCCACGTCGACACCCTCGACCAGTTCGACGAGGACGGCCTGGTTGAAGTGGTGCGGCGCGACCGGCTCGCGGTCGAAGAACGAGCGCTGGATCGGGGTCAGCGGCACCGCGCCCTCGACCACGCCCTGGTTGGCCACGACCCGCTCGCCCTGGCCCGCCACCGCGGTCAGCTCGGCGATGGTCGGGTAGCGGAACAGGTCGCTCGACGAGATCGCCAGGCCCGCCTGCCTGCTGCGGAACACCACCTGGATGCTGAGGATCGAGTCGCCGCCGAGGTCGAAGAAGTTGTCCCGGGCACCGATCCTGTCGACACCGAGCACGTCGGCCCAGATCGCGGCCATGGCCTGTTCGTCGGGGCTGCTCGGGGCCACGTGCGGCCGGTCAGCGGACCCCGTGACGGGGGCGGGCAGCGCTCGGCGGTCGACCTTGCCGTTCGGCGTGAGCGGGAACCGGTCGAGGACGACGAACGCGGCGGGCACCATGTGCTCGGGCAGCGCGGCGGCCACGAACGCCCGCAGCTCGACCGGATCCAGCTCACCGTCAGGCACGACGTACCCGACCAGTTGCTTGCGGCCGGGCCGGTCCTCGCGGACGACGACCGCGGTCGTGGCCACCCGGGGGTGCCGCGCGACGGCCTTCTCGACCTCGGCCAGCTCGATCCGGAAGCCGCGGACCTTGACCTGGTCGTCGGTGCGCCCGACGAACTCCAGGGTGCCGTCGGGGCGCCTGCGCATGAGGTCGCCGGTGCGGTACAGCCGGGACCCGGGCGGCCCGAACGGGTCGGCGACGAACCGCTCGGCGGTCATCCCCGGCCGGGACAAGAAGCCGCGGGTGACGCCGTCGCCGCCGATGTAGGCCTCGCCCGCGACACCGACCGGGACCGGGTTGAGGTCGCGGTCGAGCAGGTGCACGGTGGCGTTGGCGACCGGCCGCCCGACCGGCACCGCCACCGCGCCTGCCGGGATCTCCTCGACCGGGGAGCAGGTCGCGGTGACCGAGCACTCGGTGGGCCCGTATGCGTTGACGATCCGCAGGTCGGGCAGTCGGTCGAGCACCTTGGCGCAGTGCGCGGGCGAGAGCGCCTCGCCGCCGCAGACCACCTTCCGCAGGCCGGAAAGGATGCCGGGGTCGGTGTCGGCGATGGCGTGGAAGAACCCGGCCGCGAACGACATGGCGGCGACGTCGTTGGCCCGCAGGAAGTCCGCGAGCTCGTCCACCGAGTGGAAGCCGCCGGGCCGCACGGCCAGGCAGGCGCCGGTGAGCAGGGCGTTCCAGATCTCGTTCTGGGCGGCGTCGAAGGAGACGGAGTGGTGCTGGGCGATGACGGGCGCGCCGCCGAAGGTGTGCTCGCCCTCGGCGAGGACCAGCCGCACCAGGCCCCGGTGGGTGATCATCGAGCCCTTGGGGACGCCGGTCGACCCAGAGGTGAAGATCAGCCCGGCGAGGTTGTCCGGGTGCACAGCCACCGCGGGTAGCGCGGCCGTGGCATCCCTGGGCCCGTCGAGCAGGAACACCTCCGCCGCCGTGGCCGGAAGCCGGTCGACCAGGCGGGACTCGGTGAGCACCAGCGGGACGGCCGTGTCGGCGAACAGGTGGGCCACGCGCTCGGCCGGGTAGCCCGGGTCGACGGGCACGTAGGCGCCGCCCGCCTTGAGCACGCCGAGCAGCGCGGTGATCATGTCCGGACCGCCGTCGAGGAACACCGCGACCGGGACTTCCAGTCCCACACCGCGCGCCGCCAACTCCCCGGCCAACCGATCGGCGCGAGCGTCGAGTTCGCCGTAGGTGAGTCGGACGTCCCCGCAGACCACGGCGGGAGCGTCCGGGGTGCGGCGCGCGTGGTCGGCGAAGACCTCGTGCAGGCACCGGTCCGGGTACTCGGCCGCGGAGTCGTTCCAGTCGACCACGAGCCTGCGCAGTTCCTCGCCACCGACCGCGGGAAGACGTGACAGCGGCACGGTCGGGGACTCGACCAGGTCCGACAGCGTGCGCAGCAGGTGCTCGGACATCCGCGCGGCGGTGTCCCGGTCGAACAGGTGCGGGTCGTAGCCGAAGCGCATGCTCAGCGCGCCGGTCAGCTCGGCGACGCAGGTCAGGGCGAAGGTGGACGACTCGGCGCTGGTCATCGACCGCGCGACCAGCCCGCTCTTGCCCGCCGCGTCGGCGTCCCACGGGTAGTTCTCGAACACGACGGCGCTGTCGAACAGGCCGCTGCCCTGCTCGACCTCGCTCCACTGCCGCACCTGGGCCAGCGACACGTGTTCGTGCTGGCGGGCGTGGACCTGCTGCTCCTGGATCCGGCGCAGCCAGGACGCGACGTCGAGGTCGCGGTCGAGGGTGATGCGGGCGGGCAGGGTGTTGATGAACAGGCCGATCATGTCGTCGGCCCCGGCGAGGTCGGCGGGCCTGCCGGACACGGTGGTGCCGAAGCAGACGTCGCGTTCGCCGCTGAACCGGGCGAGCAGCAACGCCCACGCGGCTTGCAGGATCGTGTTGACCGTGACCCGGCTGTGGCGGGCGAAGTCGACCAGCCGGGCGGTGTCACCGGTGCTCAGGGCGAGGTCGAACCAGGCGGAGTCGTGTGTCTGGTGCGCGCGGGTGGGGACGCGGTCGAACGGGAGCGGGGTGGGCGCGGTGAACCCGGCCAGCACGCCGCGCCAGTGCTCCGCCGCCGCGTCCTGGTCCTGCTCGCCGAGCCACCGCACGTACTCCCGGTAGGGCCTGCGGGACTTGGGGGCGACCGGGGTCCGCGCGGCGTACTGCTCGTAGACGTCGGAGAGGACCTCAGCGAAGCTCCAGCCGTCCAGCAGGATGTGGTGCGACGAGCAGAGCAGGAACACGCTGGTGTCGCTGGTCCGGGCCAGGTGCAGGCGCAGCAGCGGCGGGCGGGTCAGGTCGATCCGGGTGTGCTTGGCCTCTTCCCACAACGCCCGTTCGGCTTCGTCGCGCTCGGCCCCGGTCAACCCGCGCCAGTCGTGGTGCGCCACCGGCAGCCGGACGCCCTTGTGGACGACCTGGCGGGGTTCGCCCGCCTCGGCGCCGGACACGGCGGTGCGCAGGACCGGGGTCGCGTCGAGCACGCGCTGCCAGGCGTCGTCGAGGTCCCGGGGATCGGTGACGCCGTCGAGGTGGACGCCGAAGTGGGTGAGGTAGATGTCGGTGTCGTGCCCGCCCAGGGAGTGAAACAGCAGGCCGTTCTGCATGGGGGTCAGCGGGTAGACGTCCTCGACCAGGGGTCCGTCGCCCGCGATCCGGTCGACGCCCGCCTGGTCGAGCCCGGCCAGTGGGAAGTCCGACGGCGTGCGGCCACCGGTGCCCGGCTCGGCGCAGTGCTCGACGATCTCGCGGAGCGCGGCGGTGTACTCCTCGGCCAGGCGCGCGATGGTGGCGTGGTCGTGGCGGGCGGTGGAGTACTCCCAGTCGAACCGGAGCCGCCCTTCGCGGACCATCCCGACGACCTCGATCAGATTGGCCCGGGCGAGGTCATCGCCCTCGTCGCGGACCGGACTGGTCAGCCAGCGCCGGTATGGGGCGCCGTCGTCGGTCTCGTCCAGGTCTAACCGGCCGTGATAGTTGAACCCGACCTGGCACTCCCCCACCTGCCGGAGGCCGGAATCCTCGGCGAGGTAGCGCAAAGCGCCGTAGCCCAGGCCCGCGGAGGGTACAGCGCGGAGGCATTCCTTGACGGTCTTGATGGTGGCGGCCCAGTCGGGTCCGGGGGTGAGGGCGACGGGGTAGATCGTGGTGAACCAGCCGACCGTGCTGGACAGGTCGACGTCGAGGAACAGGTCTTCGCGGCCGTGGCCCTCGATTTCGACGCCGATGGAGTCGCCGCCGGTCCAGCGGGTCAGCACGGTGGCGAGAGCGCTGAGCAGGATGTCGTTGACCTGCGTGCGGTAGGTGTCGGGCACGTCCTGCAAGAGGGCGGCGGTTGTGTCCGGGTCCACCTCCACCGACACCACAGCGGAGCTGCCGACCAGGTTCGGGCCGTCACCGTCGACCGGAAGAGGCTGGTCGACCTTCACAGCGGCCCAGTACTCGCGCTCGGTGTCGAAGCGGCCCGCCACGACGGCTTCGTGCAGCCGCTCCGACCAGTGGCCAAACGAGCTGGTGCGCGCAGGGAGTTCGGGAGCGCGGCCTTGCACGGCGGCGGCGTACGCCTGTGCGAAGTCCGCGAGGATCACGCGCCAGGACACGCCGTCGACCACGAGGTGGTGCGCGGCGAGGAACAGCCTCGGGGCGTGATCGGAGGTGAACAGGATGGCGGCACCCACGGGACCATCGGTCAGCCGCATACCCTCCTGCGCGGCCAAGGTGGCGGTGCGGATGGCGCCCTCTCGATCCTCCACAGTGGACAATTTCACCGACCGCAGGGTCACGCCGTGGCCGGACTCGGTGTAGTGCTGGCGCCAGCCATCGGCCGTGTGCTCGAACCGGAGGCGGAACGCGTCGTGGTGGTCGAACACGGCACTCAGCGCGGTGTCCAGCGCGGCGAGGTCGACCTCGGGCGCCAGTTCGAGGAACACCGACTGCGTGTAGTGCGCCGCGCCGTCAGGGAAGCGCTCGAAGTACCAGCGCTGAACCGGGGTCAGGCGAGCCTCACCAGTCGCGGGGCCAGCCACGGCAGTGGGCGTCTCATCCACGGTGACCACGCGCGCCAGTTCGGCGATGGTCTGGTGCAGGAAGATCTGCTTGGCGCTGAGGCGCAGACCGGCCTGCCGGGCCCGGGACACGACCCGCAGGCCGACGATGGAGTCGCCACCGAGGCCGAAGAAGTTGTCGGTGACGCCGATCGCGGCCCGGTCGGCGCCCAGCAGGTCGGCCCACACCTCGACGAGCACGGTCTCCACGTGATCGCGGGGCGCCACCCGGTCCGCCGCACCGCGCACCTGCCACTGGGGAGTCGGCAGGGCGCGACGATCGAGAGTGCCGTTCGGGGTCATCGGCAGCGCGTCGAGGACGACCAGCGCCGAGGGCACGGCGGGGTCGGGCAGGCTGTCGGCCAGGAACGCGCGGAGCCCGGCCAGGTCAGGTGCACCACCAGCGGCGGGCACCGCGTAGCCGACCAGGCGATCACGGCCGTCGTCAGCACGCCGCACGGCCGCCGCGGCAGCGGAAATGCCCGCGTGGCGGGCCATCGCGGTCTCGACCTCGCCGAGTTCGACGCGGAACCCGCGGACCTTGACCTGGTCGTCGACCCGGCCCGCGATCTCCAGGGTGCCGTCTGCGCGCCACCGGCCGACATCGCCCGTCCGGTAGAGCCGAGCCCCGGGGGTCGTGGCGAACGGGTCGGCGGTGAACCGCTGCTCGGTCAACTCGGGACGGTTGAGGTAGCCCTGGGCGACGCCGTCGCCGCCGACGTGGATCTCGCCGGGCACGCCGACCGGCACCGGGCGGCCGTGCGGGTCGAGGACGTAGACCTTGGTGTTGGCCAGTGGTCGACCGATCGGCATGATCGCCGGGCCGTCCTCGCCGACCGACCGCACGTCGAACACCGTCGAGTCCACAGTGGTCTCGGTGGCGCCGTAGTTGTTGGTGACCACGGTGTCCGGCCCGAGGTGGGCCAGCACCTGGGCGCAGTCCTCGACCAGCCAGGGCTCGGACCCGATGGCCAGCACGCGCAGCGCGGCAAGACCGCCGACCCACTCCGGTTCCTGGGCGACCGCCTTGAGCAGCGACGGCGTCGTGATCAGGATCTGCGGCGCCTCCGCAGCCACCAGCGCGGCGAGCGCGGGCGGGTCGGTCATCACCTCGGCGGGACCGACCAGCATCTCGCCGCCGAACAGGGCCGAGAGCAGGAAGTCGCCGAAGAACAGGTCGACACCGAGGCTGGACACCGACAGGCACCGCCCGCGCAAGGCGCTCAACCCGTAGCGGTCGTCCCAGGCGTGCACGATGAAGTGCACGTTGCGGTGGCTGATCCGCACACCCTTGGGCTTGCCGGTCGACCCCGAGGTGTAGACGACGTACGCCAGATCGTCCGGCGACACCTCGACACCAGGCGCCGAATCGTCCGAAGTGGACTCGACTTCGTCCGGGAAGAGCAGAACGGCGCCGGTTCCGGTGACCCGGTCGCGCAGCGCACGCTCGGTGATCACCACCGGAACCGCGGCGTCGGTCAGCATCTCGGTCACCCGCCGCGCCGGGTACTCGGGGTCCACCGGCACGAACGCGCCACCGGCCTTGAGCACACCCAGCAACGCGACCACGGCGTCCACACCGCGATCGAGACAGACCCCGACCAGCACGCCAGGCCGCACGCCCAGCTCCACCAGGCGGTTCGCCACCTGGTTGGCCCGGGCGACGAGCCCGGCGAAGGTGAGCCGGTCGTGCCCGCTGCGCACGGCCACGGCGTCGGGGTGCAGTGCGGCGCGGTCGTCGAACACCTCGTGGATCGGGCGGACCGGCCCGGTCGCCAGCTCGCGGCCCTGCCAGCCGACCGTGAGGTCGTGCCGCTCGCGCTCGGTCAGCATGGCCAGCCCGCGCATCGGCTCCTCGGGAGCGCGGACGGCACTTTCCAGCAGCACCAGCAGGTGCCTGCCCATGCGCTCGACGGTGACCGCGTCGTAGAGGTCGGTGCTGTACTCGACCGAGCAGGTCAGCGCGTCGCCGTGGTCGTCGAAGTCGAACGCGAGGTCCAGCTTGGCCACCTCGATGGGCGGCTTGACCTCGCTCACCACCAGCCCGGGGATGGTGGGCACGGTGTCGGCGGTGTTCTGCAGGTTGACCATGACCTGCACCAGCGGCGGCCTGCTCGGGTCGCGCTCCGGGCGCAACGCCTCGACCAGCCGGTGGAACGGCACGTCGGCGTGCGCGAACGCCTCCAGCAGTGTCGAGCGGAACGCGGCGAGGAACTCGGTGAACGTCTCGGCCTCGTCGACCCGGGAGCGCAGCACCACGGTGTTGATGAACAGGCCGACCAGGTCGTCCAGCTCGGGCAGCTCGCGGCCCGCGGTGACCGTCCCGACGGCGATGTCCCGCTCCCCGGAGTACCGCGACAGCAGCACCGTGGTCGCCGCGGCCAGCGGCATGAACAGGGTCGACCCGCTCGCCACGGCCAGTGCGCGCAGCCGGGAGACCAGGTCGGCGGGCAGGTCGAACACGTGCACCGCGCCCACGGGTGTGCGCACGGGTGGCCGGGGCCGGTCGGTCGGCAGGTCGAGGGGTCGCACGCCGTCGAGGACCCGGCGCCAGTGGTCGAGACCGTCCTCGAGCGCGCCGCTCGAAGCCCGGACCTGCTCCCACGCCGCGTAGTCCGGGTATTGCACCACCAGGTCAGGCAGCTGCGGTGCCGTGCCCTGGACCTCTGCGGTGTAGACGGCGGCCAGCTCACTGAAGAGGCGTCCGGTGGACCAGCCGTCGCCGACGATGTGGTGCATGGTCAGCGCGAGCACGTGTTCCTGCTCGGCGACCCGCACGACCTGCGCGCGCAGAACCGGACCGGTGCGCAGGTCGAACGGTGTGGCCATCTCGGCCCTCAGGTGCTCCAGCACAGCGGCTTCGCTGTCGCCGTCAAGCACAGGGACCGGCACCGGGGTGTGGTCGCGCACGATCTGCACGCCACGGCCGTCGATCGACTCGAACGTGGTGCGCAGCGACTCGTGCCTGCTGACCACGGTGTCGACGGCGGTGGTCAGGGCGTCGAGATCGAGGTCGCCGCGCAGCCGCAGCGCCCAGGTGGCGTTGTACTCGACGCTGCCGGGGTCCAGTTCGGCCAGGAACCACAGGCTCTGCTGGGCCGAGGACAGCGGCAGCGGACCGCCGCGCCGCACCACCGGCACGGTCGGCACCGGGGCCGCCTGCGGTTGGGTGCCCGCGAGCCTGCGCAGGGCTTCCGCGCGCAGGTGCTCGGGCAGGGCGGCGAGCTTGTCATCCAAAGACGTCACGGGGAGGTCCCTTCCAAGTCCCGCTCAGGCGCCGGGCGCGGACAGCAGCCGGTCCAGCACCCGCTCCTGGATCACCGCGGCCAGCTCGGCCAACCGGGGGCGGTCGAACAGGTCGTGCGGGGAGAGGTCGACGGTGAACGAGGACCGGATCCGGGAGACGAGCCGGATGCTGGTGATCGAGTCGCCGCCCAACCGGAAGAAGTCGTCGTCGGCGCCCACCCGGTCGACGTGCAGCACGTCCGACCACAGCAGGCACAGCGCCTCCTCGGTCGGGTTGCGCGGCGCGAGGTAGGTGGACTCCGGCGCGGTCGGTCCCTGCCTTCCTTGGTGCCCCGGCAGCTTGGGCACGAGCCGGATCGAGGCGGGCACAGCCGCGGCGGGCAGGTGGTCGGCGACGTGCGTCTTGAGGTCGCGCCCGGTGGGGGCAGGTCCGCCGGAGACCGCGACGACGTACGCGGTGAGCCGGGCGGCGCCGGTGTCGTCAGGGCGAACGACGACGGCAGCGTCCCTCACACCACTGTGGCCGCGTAGGACGAGCGCCACCTCGGCGGGTTCGACCCGAGTCCCCTGGACCACCACCTGCTCGTCGGTGCGGCCGACGACTTCCAGCGTGCCCTCTGCGCTCCAGCGGGCGAGTTCGCCGGTCCGGTGCAGCCGGGTGCCGTCGCCGAACGGGTCGGCGACGAACCGCTGGGCGGTGAGGCCGGGGCGGCCGAGGTAACCCCAGGCCAGGGCATCGACGTGGAGTTCACCGACCACCCCGGCGGGCACGGGCCGCAGCCGCGCGTCGAGGACCCGCACCACACCGCGTCCGGCCAGGACGTCCGCTCCCCCGCAGGCGAGCAGTTCCGGTGCGGCCAACGCGCGGTGGGTGAGGAGCACGGCGCGCGGGGTGCCCTCGGGGTCCGCGGTGTAGCTGATGGCCGCGAGGTCGTCCGGGCCGCCGATCGGGTCGGGCGCGGTGTCCGGGTGGTCGAAGACGGCGGGCTGGTCCATGATCGCGGTCTTCGCGCCCGCCGCGGCCAGGAGTTCCACGTGGTCGTCGGTGGTGAGGACGAGGGCGGGGCGTGCTCCGGTGATGGCGGTGGCCAGCAGGCGGGTGGGGTGGGTCGGGTCGAGAGGTAGGTATGCGGCGCCGGTCTTGACTGTGGCCAGCAGGGCGGTCACCAGGTCCGCGCCGGGTTCGAGTCCGATGCCGACGACCGTGCCGCGTCCGATGCCTTGGTGCAGCAGGAATCGGGCGAGCCGGTTGGCGTGGCCGTCGAGTTCGGCGTAGGTGAGACCTGAGTCCAGTGCGACGTCGTCCGGCGTGGTCCGGGCCCGCTCGGCGATCACCTCGTGGACGCGCTGACCGTTGTCGGCGGCGGCGCCCCACTGGTCGACGATCGTGCGCTGCTCGGCGTCGGTCAGCATCCGCAGGTCGCCAAGGACGGCGTCGTCGTCCTGTCCCGCAAGGGATTCCAGCAGCGTGATGAGGTGGGCGGAGACCCGTTCTACCGTGGCCGTGTCGAACAGGGCGGGGTCGTGCAGGAGCTGGATGGACATCTCGTCGCCGGGCAGCACGCACAGCGCGATCGGGAAGTTCGAGGTGAACTCCACGTCGAAGGACCGCAGCCGCAGGCCCGCCGCCACCGCACCGCGGTCGAACGGGTAGTTCTGGAAGACGACGATGGTGTCGAACAGGTTGGACCCGGACGGCACCCCGCTCCAGCCCTGGATCCTGGGCAGCGGCACCGAGGCGTACCGGCGCGCGGCGACCTGCTCGGCCTGCAGGTCCCGCAACCAGGGCACCAGCCCGCGCCGCTCGTCCACCCGCACCCGGGTCGGCAGGGTGTTGATCAGCGGCCCGACCACCGAGTCCACGTCGGCCAGGTCGGCGGGCCGCACCGTCGCGGTGGTGCCGAAGCAGATGTCGCCGCGCGCGGTGTGCCGGGACAGCAGCACCGCCCAGGCGCCCTGGACCAGGGTGTTGACGGTGAGGCCGTGGCCACGGGCGAACCGGCCCAGGTCCGCCACCAGCGCGGCGGGCACGCCCCGGTCGAGGCGAGCCGTCGCGCACGGCCGGTGGGCGTCGTCGCGGGACTCCGGCTCCGGGAGGGCGGTCGGTGTGCCGAGGTCCGCGACCCGCTGCTGCCAGTGCGCCGCCGCCGCGTCCGCGACGGGCTGGTCCGCCCAGGCCACGAAGTCGCGGAACGGCCGCCGGACGACAGCCGTCGGCTCGGTGCCCGCCCGCAGCGCGGTGTAGGCCTCGAACACGTCCCGGATGAGTTCGGCGGAACTCCAGCCGTCGAGCAGGATGTGGTGCAGGGTCCAGATGATCGTGACGTCGGTGTCGGTCGTCCTGGCGAGGGTGATCCGGTGCAGCGGCGGGGCGGCGAGGTCGAACCCGGTCGCCTTCTCCCGCTCGCGCAGCCGATTCACCTGCTCGGCCGGGTCCGCCTCGGCGCGCAGGTCGACGTGCGTCACCGGGGTCCGGACCTCGCGGCGGACGACCTGCACGGGGGCGTCGACACCTTCCCAGACGACGGCGGTGCGCAGGACCGGGTGCTGGGTCGCGGCGTGCTGCCAGGCCCGATCCAGCACGGCCGGGTCGTCGACCGAGCCGACCTCCAGCACGATCTGGACCACGTGCAGGCGGGCGTCGGGGGCCATCAGGGTGTCGAACAGCATGCCGCTCTGCATGGCCGTCAACGGGTACACGTCCTCGACCCCGCCGCCGAGCCGTCCGGCCAGGTGATCCAGATCCGGTGGCGGCGTTGGCTCGACGTCCACTGTGGCCACTGGAGCGCTCTCGACCGCGGCGAGTTCGGCGATGGTCGGGGTGTCGAACACGTCCTCGACGGTGAGCGCGATGCCACGGGCGCGGGCCCGGTTCACCACCTTCATGGTGAGGATGGAGTCGCCGCCGAGCGCGAAGAAGCTGTCGGTGACGCTCACCCGGTCCAGGCCCAGCAGCTCGCACCACACCTCGGCAAGCGCGCGCTCGGCGTCGGTACGCGGGGCGACATGGGTACCGGTGGCCACGGTGTTCGGGTCGGGAAGGGCGCGGCGGTCGACCTTGCCGTTCACGGTGATGGGCATGCTGTCCAGCGCCACGAACCGCGACGGGACCATGTAGCTGGGCAGCCGTTCGGTCAGGAAGTCGCGCAGGGTGTCCTCGTCCACGCCGGTCGACACGACGTAGGCGACCAGGGTGCGCGCCTCGCCCGCCTCGTGCACGACCGTGACGGCCTCACCGACCGCGGGGTGCAGGCACAGCGCGGTGTCGATCTCACCCAGCTCGATGCGGAACCCGCGCAGCTTGACCTGGTCATCGGTCCGGCCGACGAACTCCAACTCGCCCGCGCTGTTCCACCGCACGACGTCGCCGGTGCGGTAGAGCCTGCTGCCGGAGCCGAACGGGTCGGCCACGAACCGCTCCGCGGTGAAGCCGGGCTTGCCGAAGTACCCGCGGGCCAGCCCGTCCCCCGCCAGGTACAGCTCACCGGGGGCGCCGGTCGGGACCGGCGCCAGGTACTCGTCGAGGACGTAGGCGCGGGTGTTGTCCAAGGGACGCCCGATCGGCGTGCTGCCCGCCTTGACCTCCGCGAGGGTGAGGCGGTGCGACGTCGAGTAGGTGGTGCACTCGGTCGGGCCGTAGCCGTTGACCAGGACGACGTCGGGGCAGGCGGTCAGCGCCCGCTCCAGCGCGGCGGGCGACGGAGCCTCGCCGCCGGTCCAGATCTCCCGCATGCCGGTGAAGCAGCGCGGGTCCTCGTCGGTGAACTGGGCGAACAGGGCGGCGGTGATCCACGAGCCGGTCACGCCGTGGTCGGCGATCAGCCGGGCGAGCAGGCGCGGGGTGAGCTGGTCGGGGGCCACGACGGTCCGGCCGCCGGTGATCAGCGGGACGAGCACCTCGTAGGTGAGGGCGTCGAACGCGTGCGAGTTGTGGAACAGCACCACCCGGTGCGCGTCGGCGCGCATCCGCTCGTCCCAGCCCAGGGCGACGACATCGCGGTGGGTGACGGCGGCGCCCTTCGGGGTGCCGGTGGAGCCGGAGGTGTACATCACGTACGCGACCTGGTCCGGGTGCACGACCAGGTCGGGGTCCGTGTCCGGCCACTCGGTGGGGTCCGGCTCGTCCACGACGATCGCGGGCACCCCGGTGGCCGACGCGCGGCCCGCCATGGCGCGGTCTGTGAGCACGGCGACGGCACCGGTCTCCGCGAGCACCCAGCGGAGGCGGTCGTCGGGCTGGCCGTGGTGCATCGGGACGAGGGTGCCGCCCGCCTTGAGCACCGCCAGCACCGAGACGACCACGTGCGGGGCGCGGCCCTGCAGGACGCCGACCCGGGACTCCGGTCGCGTCCCCGCGGCGATCAGCCGGTGCGCCAGCCGGTTGGCCAGGGCGTTGACCTCGGCGTAGGTGAGGGTGCCGGTGTCGGCGACGACGGCGGGCTCGTCCGGGGTGCGTCGGGCGTGCTCGGCGACGATGTCCGGCAGTGTCCGGTGGGCCGGGTAGGTGGCGGTGGTGTCGTTCCAGTCCAACAGCAGCCGTTGCCGCTCGGAACCGGTGACCAAAGGCAGGTGGAACACCGCACGACCGGGGTCGGCGAGCGCGCCCACCAGCAGGGTGGTGAGGTGGTCGACGAGTCGCTCGGCGGTGGTGGCGTCGAACAGGGCGGCGTCGTAGCCGATCACCAACTCGACGGCCTCGCCGCGCTCCACCACGGAGACGCCGAGGTCCACCGGGATCTGGGGCGGCTCACCATCGGCCAGCAGCACGGTCGGGTCGGACAGGGCCGGGCCGTGCGCGTCCAGGACCGCTGCGCGCACGCCGCCGAGGAAGGTGTGGAACGACTCCGCGCCATCCACTGTGGACACCAACGGGACCGGCGCGGCACCGCCGACGCTCGCGCCGACCACGAAGTCGCGCTCCCCGGTGTACCGGGCGAACACGATCTCACTGGCCGCGGCGACGAGGACGAACAGCGAGGTGCTGCGGCGAACACCGAACATGCGCAGCCGGTACACCAAGTCCTTGGACAGTCCCGCTCGGTGCTCGGCCCGCGAGCGCGGTCCGGCCGAGGCCCGGGGCCGGTCCGTGGGCAGCCGGAGCCGGGCGCGTTCCCCGGCGTCCGGTGTGGACAGTTCCGGCTGGTCGGACATGGCGCCCCCGGGTGGTCGTCGGTGCGACCAGCCTCCCGCAGGGGTCCTGGTGGAGCCACGCCGTTGACTCCTCGGGAAAACTCCGAGGAGTCAGCCGCTCACTCGCGCCCGCCGATCGCCTCGACCGGCAGCGGCCGCATGGCGATCCGGGTGGACACCATGATCGCCGACCAGCCCAGCAGCGCCGCGGCGAGGACGATGGCGAGGTAGGTCAGCGGCGGGATCGACGGCACCAGCGAGCCGGTCAGGCCCAGGGCGGTGCCGACGAGCGCGGGCAGCGCGGCGAGGCTGCCGGTGATGACCGCGGCGGCCACGATCACCTTGGTCTCGCCGCGCATCATCGCCCGCACCTGCTCGCGGGTCGCCCCGATCAGCTGCAGCAGGGCGAACTCGCGGAACCGGGACACCGTCGCCATCACCAGGGTGTTGACCACGATGATCGCCAGGTAGCCGAGCAGCACGCCGTTGAGCACCAGGCCGATCGCCGAGTCGCCGCTCTCCTCGCCCCGCGCGGCGATGAACGCGCTCCGGTCGTCCACCCGCAGCGTCGGCGACCCCGACACCGCGGCGCGCAGCGCGTCGCCCAGGGCAGCGGCATCCGCCCCGCTCGCGGCCGAGACGAGCAGGGAGGTGTCGACGTGGTTGGTGGTGTGGTCGAGGACGACCTGGTGCGGCAGGGTGACGTCGCCCAGGCCCAGCCCCTTCTCGTACAGGGCGACGACCTTCGGCTTGATCTGGGTTCCGTCGCCGAGGTGGATCTCGACGGTGGACCCGATGCCCGCGTCGAGGGTGCCCGCGGCGAGCCTGCTGAGCGCGACCGTGCTGTCGTCGCGCAACTGCCCCAGGTCGCCGTGCAGGACGCCGAGATCCATCGTCCGGTCAATCCCGGCCGGGTCGACGCCCTGCACGGCGTAGGGCCGGTACTGCGGGCTGTCGTCGGACAGGAACATGGCGATGGCCTGGCTCCGCACGACCGGGGTCACGGTCCCGACGCCGTCGACGCCCCGCAACTCGGCCGCGACATCGGCGGAGATGCCCGAGGACGACGAGGTGATCGTGTAGTCCGCGCGCAGCCCGGCCTCGGCCTGCTCCTGCGCGGCGGCGTCAGCGGTGGTGGCGCTGAACAGCTGCGCGGCCGCCAGCGTGATGCCCATGATCAGCGGTGTTGTCGCCGCCGCCAGCCGCCGGGAGTTGGCCCTGGCGTTGGCCGTCGCGAGGAACCCGCTGACGTCGGAAGCACGGTTGAGCCGGGGGCCGAGCAGGGCCACCGCGCCCACGAGCAGTCGCGGCCCGAGCAGGGCGATCGCGAACACCAGCAGGAACGCCGAACTGGCGGCGCCCTCGGCGGCGGACTCACCGGGCAGCACCAGCGGCAGCACGATCGCCGCGGCCAGGCCGGCGGGGATGAGCAGCCAGCCGAACGCCAGGCGCAGCCACCCCAGCTCAGGCGGTTCGACCGCGGCGTCCGACAGCGCCTCCACCGGCTTGACCCTCGCCGCGCGCCGGGCGGCGAGCCAGCCACCGAGCCGGGCACCGATCACGCACAGCACGACGGCGGCGAGCAACGGCAGCGGGCTGTAGCTCAGCTCGAAGTCCGGTGGTATCGCGCCGAAGAGGGTGAACGCGTGCTGGAACAGGCTCGCCAGCGCGATGCCAGGGATGACACCGATGACCGCGCCCGCGACCCCGACCACGGTGGTCTCGGCGGCGATCATGCCGAGCACCTGCTTCGGGGTGGCGCCGATGGCGCGCAGCAGGGCCAGTTCGCGCATCCGCTGGCGCACCGACAGGGCGAGCGTGCTGGCCACCACCAGCATGATCACCACGACCATGCTGCCGCCGAAGGCGAGGGCGAGTTCGGTGAGGGCCGAGCGGGTCTGGCCGATGTCGAGGAACTCGGCCTCGGCGCGGTCGGCGTCGGCGTAGACGACGAGTTCCGGGACAGCGGCGCGGATGGCGTCGGCGAGGTCGTCGAGGTCGGTGTCCGGCGCGGCGAGCACGCCGACCGCGGCGACCCGGTCGGGGTGGCCGGTGAGCTGCCGGGCCCGGTCGTCGGTGAAGAACGCGGCCGCCTGCCGGTCGAGCCCGCCGCCGGAGAGCGCGGCCAGGCCGGTGACGTGGAAGGTGGACACCCGGGAGCCGACCGCCAGCCGGACATCCGACCCGACACCGGCGCCCGCGCGATCGGCCAGCGCGGTGTCGAGCACGACGTCGTCCGGTCCGGTCGGTGCCCTGCCCTGGGTGGTGGTGAACGGGCCGAGCGGGGCGCTGCCCCAGCCATGGCCGAGCGCGGGGCCGCCGTCCGGGGCGCCCGCGGCGCCGTTGTCGGTGACTACGGTCAGCGCGACGCTGGTGTCCGGGATGGCCGCGGTGACACCGGGAACGCCCGCGATGGCACCGACCCGGTCGGCGGGCAGCGTGGCGCGCTCGGCGAAGCGCGGGTTGATGTCGCCCTCGACGGGCAGGTCCTGCCGGGCGCCGACGACCAGCGCCGCACCGTTGTACCGCTCGGTCGGGACGCCGGAGCTCTGCGCGCTCTCCAGCAGGATCCCGCAGGCGCAGATGACCGCCGAGCCGAACAGCACGGCGATGAACGCGGCGGCGAAACCGCCCCTGCGGCCCTTGATCGTGGTCCAGGCCAGTGCCAGGTCGCGCCTGCGCCGACCCCGGCGGTGCGCGCGCTTCTCCTGCCTGGCCAGCTTCCGGTCCGCCTTGCGGCCGTCCTTGGCCGCCTGCCTGGCCTGCTTGCGGCCGTCCTCGCGTTCCTGCTTGCGTTCGCGGCGGCTCACGCCTCCCCCAGGCGGGTCATCCGCTCGGCGACCTGCTCGGGTGTCGGCGCGCGCAACTCGCCCGCCAACTGGCCGTCGGCGAGGAAGACGACGGTGTCGGCCTGGGCGGCGGCCACCGGGTCGTGGGTCACCATCAGCACGGTCTGGCCCATCTCGTCGACGACCTGGCGCAGCAGGGCCAGCACCTGGCGGCCGGTGCGGCTGTCGAGGGCGCCGGTCGGCTCGTCCGCGCACACCAGGTCGGGCCGGGTGATCAGCGCGCGGGCGATGGCGACGCGCTGCTGCTGGCCACCGGAGAGCTGGTTGGGCCTGCGGGTCCGGTGCTCGGCGAGCCCCACGGCGGACAGCACGAAGGACAGGTGCTCGTGGTCGACGGGGGCGTCGGCCAACCGCAGCGGCATGGTCACGTTGTCCTCGACGGTGAGCGCGCTGAGCAGGTTGTACGCCTGGAACACGAAGCCGATGCGGTCGCGGCGGAACTCGGTCAGCTGCGCCTCGGTGCGCCCGGACAGCTCGGTCCCACCGAGCAGGATGTGCCCGGAGGTCGGGTGGTCGAGTCCGGCGACGCAGTTGAGGAAGGTGCTTTTCCCGGAACCGGAAGGCCCCATCACCGCGGTGAAGGACCCGGTCGGGAATGCGGCCGTGATGCCGCGCAGGGCGTGGACCTCAGTGCGGCCGGAGCGGTACTTCTTGGTGACCGAATCCAATTGCACCGCGTACTGCAATACCCCCGATTTCGCCATTGCCCGAGTGTAGCGCGAGCAGAACACCGGTGGATCCGGGGCGGCACAGTGGATTCACGGGTAGAGTCGGCGCGCAGGCCGAACGCCCGGGTCTCGTTGCCGGGACCCGGGCCACAAAGGGAACGCGAATTCTCGGTGACCGCTTCACACTTTCAGGGTGTGGCATCACCCTTTCTGGCGATTGCCTGTCCGGTGATTACCGGGTTGGCAATTTTCGGCCGTGACTGAGCGATCGTCAGCGATCAGGTGAGCGCGGAACCGCCGTGCAGGGTCTCGGCGTACCCGAACACGTGCCCGGCGCCGACCGCCACGGGGGCGAGCAGGCCGAGGTCGGGGATCGCGTCGCCGTCCAGGCGCAGGCTCGCGCTGCCCGACCACACCTCGGAGAACTCGACGTCGGTGACCGTCGAGGACACCAGCTGCGCCAACGGTTCCTCGCCGGGCAGCCACGCGGGGAAGGTCCTGGTGTGCACCAGCGGGACGGTGTGCAGTGCGGGCGGCCGCACGGCTTCCTCGGTGACCACCACGCTGGCCTGGGCGATCTGCCTGCCCTCGACGGCGACCGTGCCGTCGAACCTGCCCGCGGCGCCGAGGCGCGGTCCGGCCGACCCGACGCGCATGGGTCGGGTCTGGTGGATGGCGCCCAACTGCTTGGGCATGCCCTGGACCCAGCCGCGCACCATCGGCACCGGGTGGTCGACCCACGCGAACGGGCACCGCGCCATCGGCCTGCCGCGGTACTCGCAGGCCAGCAGGATCAGGAACTCCCCGAACTGGCAGCGCTGCGGTGACCCCAGTTCGTCGGCCGATTCCGAGCACCACTGCCACTGCGCCCAGATCGCGGCCGCGGCGCCGGGGTCGGGGCCGAGGTCCAGTTCCGGCGGCAGGAAGCTCGCGGCCGCGTCCGGGTCGACGCGGTAGTCGACCATCACCACCTCGCCCGCGAAGTGCCAGGGCGGTGGGGTGAGCATCGACGACCGGCCGGACGGCGACAGCGGCAGGCTGTAGCCACCCGGGCCGGTTCGGGCGGGTGGGCTGGGAATGGGTGCTGGGTGGGCGGGTGGGCTGGGGATGGGTGCTGGGTGGGCGGGCGGGCTGGGAATGGGCGCGAGGGTGGGTGACTGGGTCATGGGTGTCTCCTCTGGCCAGGTCCGGCGGCGGGGCGCCAGGCGGCGGCGAGCCGGGCGGCGGCCTCGGCCAGGCCGCCGGGTGGGGTGAAGCTGTAGGCGAGGCGGATCGCGGATCCGCCCGCGGTGCCGAAGCGGGAGCCCGCCGCGGCGTTGACCCCGACCGAAGCGGCCGCGGCGAGCAGTTCGTCCTCGGTGCGCCCGGGCGGGAACCGCAGCCACAGGAAGAACCCGCCGCCCGGGGTGGTGAACTCCGCCAGGTCGTCCGCCCCGGCGCGCAGGGCGTTGACGAGGGCGTCCCGGCGTTCCCGCAGGCAGGAGCGCAGCCAGTCCAGGCGCTGGTCGTAGTGGCCGTCGCGGACCAGGGTGGCGATCGCGAGCGAGGTCGTGTGGTTCACGCACCCGCCGCTGACGAACGTGCCCCGCCGCGCGAGCCCGGACACCACCGCGGGATGGGCGACGAGCCACCCCAGCCGCAGGCCAGGCCCGATGGTCTTGGCGAAGGTGCCCAACCGGATCACGCCGTCGTACTCCGCGAGCGACACCAGCGAGGGCGGCAGGTCCGTCCCGTCGAGGCCGAGTTCGGCGTAAGCGTCGTCCTCGACGACCAGGACACCGTGCAGTGCCGCCACCGCGAGCAGTTCGCGGCGGCGGTCGATGCCGACAAGGGTTCCCGTGGGGTTGTGGAAGGTCGGGTTCAGCAGCACGAAGCCGACGTGCCTGCCCGCGACGCGCTCGGCGGTGAGCGCGTCGTGCAGCGCCCTGGGGTCCATCCCGCCCTCGTCGAGGCGCACCTCGCGCAGCCGGAGCCCGTGGTCGGTGAGGACGCGCCTGCCGAAGTCGTAGGACAGGCGGTCGACCAGCACGGTGTCGCCCGGGGCCGCCATCGCCGTGCCGACCAGGTGCAGCGCCTGGGAGGTACCGGCGGTGACCAGCACGTGCTCGGGCCCGCAGGGGTACCCGGACGCGGCGGCCTCGCGCGCGGCCAAGCCCACCCGCAGCACCTCGTTGCCCTGGTCAGCGCCGTAGGACAGGGCCGCGGCGCCGAACTCCGCCAGCGCGGTGGCGTAGGCGTCGCGGACCAGGTCGACCGGGAGCAGCTCCGGTTCGAGGTAGCCGGGACCGAGGTCGAGCACCCCGGGCCGGGACACCGCCTGGACGACGGTGGTGTCCCAGCGCCGGGTGTGCGAGAGCGCCCCGGCTCGGTGCGCGGCCGTCACCCGGCCAAGAGGACCGAGCGCAGCACCTGCGCGCCGGTGCTCAGCGCCAGCGGGTTGCGGGAGAGCGCGACGCGCAGGGTGTGCGAGCCCTCGGACGGGTTGGCCCAGTGGAACTTCTGGCAGGGCAGCAGGTAGAGCTGGTGCTCGCGCACCGCGGACCAGACGTCGAGGCCCTGCCGGTCGCCGACGTGCAGCCGGTCGACGCTGGTGCGGCTGAAGGTGTCCACGAAGCTGATGTCCGGCACGCCCGCCAGGCTGTTGCGCAGCAGCGCGCGGTTGTCGGCGATGTGCCGGTGCAGGTCGGCCAGGCCGCCACCGGCCGCGTCCTCGGCGAACCTCTGCACCATCAGCAGGACCAGCGGCGAGACGCCGAGCAGGATGTCGGAGTGGATCTTCTCCAGCGGGAGGCCGACCTCGGCCGAGTGGACGAGCCAGCCGATCTTGAGCTCCAGGGTCGGCCACAGCTTGCCGGTGTCCTCGATGACGACCCAGCGGCAGCCGCTGGCCTCGAGCACGGCGTAGTGGTCGTAGTGCGCGTCGGTGTCGAACCCGCGGAACGAGGTGTCCAGGGTGAGCACCACGCCGTGCTCGGCGCACTGCTCGGCCAGGCCGCGCAGCCGCTCCTCGGGCAGCACCCGACCGGTGGGGTTGTTCGGCGTGGTGACGAACACGCAGCCGACCCGTTGCAGCAGCTCGGTCGGCAGCGGCCCGTCGTGCAGCGCGTCCTCCTCGACCGGGACCAGGCGCAGGCCGACGCCGCGCAGGATGTCGGGGATGTTGTCGAAGGTGGGGTGGATCAGCGCGATGGCGTCGCTCTCGGTGGCCAGCGCGCGGGCGAAGATCTCCATGGCCAGCGAGGACGAGTAGCAGGCGAGCACCCTGCCGTCGTCGAACGGGTGGCTGTGCTGGCCGAGCGCCCCGAGGAAGGCGTGGCAGGCGGCGCGCTCGATCTCGTCGACCGGCCGCTCGGCGGCCTCCACCCACAGCGCGGGCAGGTCGTCGATGACGCGCCGCTGCGGCGGGGTCAACTCCTGGCGGGCGTGTCCGTCGGCCAGGTTGAGCCTGCTGCTCAGCGCCAGCGTCTCGAACTGGGTCAGGTTCTGCGCGGTGGCCTCCGCCGCCTGTGCGGCGGGCGTGGCCAGGGACATTCTGTTCACAAGCACCTCGGCGACTCTGCGGTGGGCGGTGTGGGCGTGCTTGGAGCCCGGTACGGGCCGGGCTCACCGGCGACCGCGGGGTCACCGGGATAGGAATCGAGGCAGGCGGGCCCTGGTGGGCGCCGCCGCGGCCCCCGCGCACGGGCTGGACCAGTCGGGCGTCCGGTGTCGTGGCGTCCCCCGAGCGTGCCCGCCCGGCCGCCGCGCGGTCCACGACATTGACCGCCGGGCAAAACACGATGGTCCGGCGCCCGGCGCGCTGCCTCCCGGTTTCGCCGTGGAGTTGAAGACCTGGCCCGCGGCGGTCGCGGCGGCGCACGATCCCGGCGCAGGCAGTGCGCACCCCGCGGGAGGCGGCGATCACCGAGAACCCAGTCGTCGACGCGGTTCCCCTGTCCCGCAACCGCGACTACCACGTGCTGTGGTCCAGCATGCTGCTGGCCGAGCTGGCGAGCGAGGTCGCCTACATCGCGCTGCCGCTGCTCGTGCTGGCGCACGGCGGGTCTGCCGCGCAGGTCGCCGCGGTCGCTGCCGTGTTGGCCGGCACCAGGATGGCCTGCGGTGTCCCTGCCGGTGTGCTCGCGGACCGGTGTGACCGGCGGATCCTCATGCTGGTGGCCCAAGGGGCTCGGGCGTTGGCGATGGTGGGCCTGGTCGTCGCACTGGCCACGGGGGCGTACTCCTTCGCAGTCTTGCTGGTGGTCGCGGCGGTCGAGGGCGTTGGTGGATCGGTGTTCCAGCCCGCGGAGCACGCCGCGCTCCCCCAGGTCGTGCCTGCTTCCCAGCTGTCCGACGCTCTCGCGCGCAATGCCGCTCGTCCGTTCGCGGCGGTCTTGATCGGCCCGGTGCTGGCGGGTGCCACGTTCGCGTTGCACCAGGTGTGGCCGTTCTCCATCGAGGTGGCGGTCTTGGCTCTGTCGTTCGCGGTGCTGCTGACCCTGCGATGGCCCCGTGTCACCGTGGTTTCCGCTGAGCCGGAGCGCGGGTCGGTCGCAGGGTTCCGTTGGCTGCTAAGGCAACCCCTGTTGCGCGCGACGGCGTTGTGGTTGTTCGCGGTGAACCTCGGCTTCCACGCGCTGGTGGTGACCGTGCTCATCGTGTCCGGTGTGGACGGTGTCGGCTACGGCGAGATCGGGCTGACCATGGCGTGCCTCGGCGTGGGCGGCCTCACCGGGTCGTTTGCCGCGGGCCCGGTGCACGCCGCCGTGCGGCCGGGGGTGATCGTGGTCGGCACGTCCTGGGTGTTCGCCGTGGTGGTGGGGCTGATGTCGGTGGTGCCCGCGGGGCTGCCGCTGGGTGCGCTGCTCGGCGTGGCCTCGGCGTTCTTCCCGATCGCGGGGACGACTGTGATGACCCACCAGCTGACCAGCGTGCCGGACGAGCTGCGCGGCAGGCTCTCCGGCGTGGTCGGGCTGTGCACGGACCTGGCGGGCACGGCGGGACCGCTGGTCGGCGGCCTGCTGATCACGGTCACCGGCAGCGCGCGGGCGGGCATCCCGGCCTGCGCCCTGCTGCTGGCCGTCGCCGCCGCGGGCGCCTCGCTCAGCCCGACCCTGCGCCGCTTCCCGAAAACCCCGTCCGGCAGGAGGAACCCGCCTTGATCCGACTTGAACTCACCGAACAGGACCTCGTCGAGGTCGACAAGGTCGTGCGGGAGGTGGCGAGCCGGTTCTCCTCGGTGGAAGACCCGGAGTTCCACCGCGCGAGCCAGCTGCACGCCCACGAACTGCCCCGGCGGCTGCGCCAGGCCCTGGTGGACTTCCGGATGAGCGAGCCGACCGGGGTGTTCGTCGTCTCCGGCCTCCCGGTGCACGACGGCGGGCTCGGCCCGACCCCGACCGACTGGCGGGCCGCGCGCGACAGCGCCAAGACGCTGCGCCACGACATCGCGTTCTTCCTGATCAGCTGCCTGCTCGGGGAACCGATCGGCTGGGCGACCCAGCAGGACGGCCGGATCATGCACGACGTGTTCCCGATGGCGGGGCACAAGCACGACCAGATCGGCTGGGGCAGCGAGGAACTGCTGGTCTGGCACACCGAGGACGCGTTCCACCCGCTGCGCACCGACTACCTGGCGCTGATGTGCCTGCGCAACCCGGACGGCGTCGAGACCACCGCGGCCGACATCGCCGACGTGGTCATCGACGACGAGACCCGGGCGGCGTTGTCGCAGGAGCGCTACCTGATCCTGCCCGACGACTCGCACCGCCCGGAGAACGCGGGTGCGGGCGATGCCGGGGTGGACCCGCGCGTGGTCGAGTTGCGGCGCCGGAGCCTGGAGCGGGTGGACAACGCCCTGAGGTCCCCGGAGCCGGTCGCGGTGCTGTTCGGCTCGCCCGACGACCCGTACCTGCGGCTGGACCCGCACTACATGAAGGACGTGCAGGGGGAGGAAGAGCAGCGGGCGCTGGACACCATCGGTGCCGCGGTGGACAAGGCGATGGGTGGGGTGGTGCTGGAGCCCGGGGACATCGTGTTCATCGACAACTACCGCGTGGTGCACGGCCGCAAGCCGTTCCAGGCCCGGTTCGACGGCACCGACCGGTGGCTGCGGCGGTTGAACGTGACCCGGGACCTGCGCAAGTCCCGGCACGCGCGGTTGACGGCCGAGTCGCGGGTCATCTACTGATCCTGGTGCCCGAGAACCGGCCGCCCTGGTGCGCGGCCGGTTCTCGGGGGCTAGCAGAAGGCGTAGCGGGTGATCAGCTCGTCGGCGTCGTCGACGAGGTCGCCCGAGCGCAGGCCGGTCTTGTCGACGTAGCGCTTGAGGTAGGCGGCGCCTTCCGTGCCGCCGGAGCCGGTGATGTTCGGCAGGTAGGTGCGGCCCAGGCCGTAGTGCCTGCCGCGCAGGACGAGCAGGTGCTGCTCGACTTCGGCGAAACCCTCCGTCAACCCACTGTCCACACCGGACAGCGCAGCGTCGCGCAGGGACTGGAGTTCGCGCAGCCGGGAGTTGTTGATCTGGTCGAGATGGGCGAACCGGGTGTAGGTCTCCAGCTTGCGCTCGTCGTAGCCGTAGAGCACCAGCTCCATCAGGTGGTAGTTCAACGACTGGAGAGCGCTGGCGTCGCCCGTCGCGTCGCGGAAGCCCAGGAACAACTCCGGCGACAGGGTCTTGAGCATGTGGAACACGCGGTTGATCAGGTCGGCGAACGTGGCGACCTGACCCACCAGGAACCCCAGTTGCGCCCTGTCCCCGCGCAGGGCGGCCAGCACGCGGCGGGCGGAGTGGCGCACCAGGTAGAACGCGAGTTCGCAGGCCAGGACGGCGCGGATGAAGACGTGCTCGTCGTGCTTGTCCGAGCGCCGTAAGCCGCAACAACGCTTGAGCACCAGCAGTTGCCGCTGCTTGCGCTCGTCGAGCCACGCCGCCCGCACCAGGTCGTCGGTCGTGGTGCCGGGGGTCACGGCGAGGCCGCCCACGTGGTCGATCAGCGTTTCCAGTCTGCGGATCCGCTCGGCGATGTGCTCCGGGACGACCGCGTGCCTGGCGGCTTCCTCGTGCTCGAGCCTGGCCAGCTCCGCCAGGGTGGCGTGCGCGGCGAGCAGGCACCCGGCCACGACGTCGTCCTGGCGGGCGATGAACCAGTCGTGCACGTGCAGCGCGGTGTAGCGGTAGTACTCGGGGATCACCAGCCGCGTGCTGAACGGCCGCGTCAACAGCCGCAGGGTCTCGTTCTCGTCGGTCGACGGTCCGGCCAGGGCGTCGTCGTAGGTGCGGGACAGGGCGTCGATCTCGTCGCGGGTCAGTTCCGAGAGAGCGGTGGTGGCGAGCCGGGCGGCCAGTTCCTCGGCACTTCCGGGCAGCCGTCGCAGTCCCGTGTGGAGCGCGGTGTCAGGGTGCATGGTCCCCTCATCGGTCTCGGGTGCTCAGACGCGGCGGCCGACCACGAGGTGCTTGTCGGCACTGGAGCGGTGCACCGCGCACTCGGTGAAACCCGCGCCCCGCAACAGCTCCGTGTACTCCCCGGGCGTCCGGTGGCGCCCCTCGGTCTCGAAGTGCATCGACAGGTTCATCACCGCGGTGGGCAACGGCCCGGTGCGGTCCTCGTCGAACAACCGCTCCATGACCAGCACCCGCCCACCGGGCACACAGGAGTCGTACGCCTTGCGCAACAGGGTCGCGCAGGTCTCGTCGTCCCAGTCGGACAGGATGTAACCGAACGCGAACGCGTCCCCCTCGGGCAACGGATCGGTGAAAAAGCTGCCCGACGCGAACCCGAGCCTGCCCTCCAGCCGGTACCGGTCCACCGTCTCCTTGAGAAACGGCTCAACCTCAGGCAAGTCGAACACGGTGGAGGTCAGCTCCGGGTAAGTGCTCAACGCAGCCACCGAGAACGGCCCACTAGCCCCACCGACATCGACAAGCCTGCGCGCGTCCCCCAGCTCGGCTCGCGCCGCCAACTCATGCGAGACATGAAAACTCAACTGCCACATGGCGTCGAGGAACCGCCTCGTGGAACCGACGTCCCGGTACAACTCGTCAAACGGCGCGGGCCGCTCGGCATCCACGGCCTTCTTCCCGCGAGCGAGGTAGTCCGCCAGAACACCGAACTGCTCCGCGGCACTGCCGAGCAAGTGATCGACAAACCCGAGCACGTACTGCGGTTCACGCTTGTCCAGGTAGGGCCGCGCGCCCTCGGGCAGCCGATGCCCACCCAGGTCGTCACGCTCGACGACCCGCAGCGACACCAAGACCAGCAGCAGGCGGTCAAGCGTCTCCTGGTCGACATCCAGCGCGGTGGCGGTGTCGGCTGACGTAGCGCCCCCGTGGTCGGTGAGATAGGCGAACAACCCGGTCTTGTCAGCGAGGTGCAACGCCTGCGTGGCGTACACCCCGAACACCGCGGTCCCCAACTCCGGAGGCATCACCACGACCACCCCGCCCGTACGACCCTGTTCTCCAACCAGCCCATAACCCCACTCCGCGGTCCGTCGGGACGCCGATCAGTCGGTCCGCGGTGGACCACGGACACCGCCACCCCACTCACCGGCGGATCGGCCCGCGCCACGCGGTGCGCCTCGAAGTATCGAGCGCGGCCGCCGAGGTCACCACGTGTTTGCCGTGCGGGCAAAAGGCGCTGCTCAGCCGACATCGGGTGGCGGTCTCGGGCACCGAGGTCCAGACCAACTGTTTGTTCTCGGCAGGCAGTGGTACCCGGGCCGGGTAGCGACGACGGCACCGCTCACGGACCCCGGGCGGTCGGCGGTGCTCGTCGGGCCACCACCGCGCCCCGGTCCCCGGCGCTCACCACGACACGAGGAGCGACCGCATGACCGCCTCACACACCAGCGCGACGACCAAGCGACCGATCCAACTGGCAGCGACCGCCGTCGGCGCGGTGTTCCTGCTCGTGGGGGTCCTGGGCTTCGTGCCCGGTATCACCACCAACTACGACCAGCTCACCTTCGCGGGCCACCACTCGGAGGCGGCGCTGCTGGGCGTGTTCGCCGTCTCCGTGCTGCACAACCTGGTCCACCTCGCCTTCGGCATCGCGGGACTCGCCCTCGCCCGCACCGCGGGCGGCGCCCGGTCGTACCTGATCGGCGGCGGAGTCGTCTACCTCGTCCTCTGGATCTACGGCCTGGTCATCGACCACGACAGCGCCGCCAACTTCGTCCCGGTCAACACCGCCGACAACTGGCTGCACCTCGGCCTCGCCATCGGCATGTTCGGCCTCGGCCTGGCGCTGTCCCGCGACCGCCGGTCCACCTCCTCCTACTGAGCCGGTGCTCACCGGCACGGGCGCGTCCCCGGCGGGACGCGCCCGTCGCCGGTGTCCGGCGTGTTTGCGCACGTCGGCCCGCGGGAACCCCGTCGAGTCAGGACGACCAGTTGCCCGAGTCCCCGGCGACGCAGGACTTGGAAGGACTCGTCATGTCCGCACCCCCGGCACCCGGGGCGAGCGTGGCCACCGCCCGCTCCGCCGCGCGCAGTGACTTCGCCGCCCTCACCGGTGTCATTCGGAACGCGGGTCTGCTCGAGCGCCGCCACGGCTACTACGCGGTCAAGATCGGCACCACCCTGCTGGCGTTCCTGGCGGTCTGCGCCGGGTTCGTGCTGCTGGGCGACACGTGGTGGCAACTGGGCACCGCGGTGCTCCTCGCCGTCATGTCCACCCAGCTCGCCTTCCTCGGCCACGACGCGGGGCACCGGCAGGTCCTGCGCTCCGGCCGGGCCAACGACCGCCTCGGCCGGGTCCTCGCCGGGCTCGTGGGCATCAGCTACGGCTGGTGGATGGGCAAGCACACCCGCCACCACGCAAAACCCAACCACGAGGACGAGGACCCCGACCTCGACATCCCGATCCTCGCGTTCACCCGCGACCAGTCCCGCGGCCGCTCCGGGTTCGTGCGCTGGACCGCCAAGCACCAGGCGGTGCTGTTCTTCCCCCTGCTCCTGCTGGAGGGGTTGAGCCTGCACTGGACCAGCGTCCAGACCGTCTGGCGCGGCGAGGTCAAGGCCAGGCGACTGGAAGCGGCGCTGCTGCTCGCGCACACCGCGGTCTACCTCGGTGCGGTGTTCCTCGTCCTCCCACCGGGCCTGGCGATCGCGTTCATCGCCGTGCACCAGGGTCTGTTCGGCGTCTACATGGGGTGCTCGTTCGCCCCCGGCCACAAGGGGATGCCCACCTACACCGACGACACCGCGCCGGACTTCCTCCGCAAGCAGGTCCTCAGCAGCCGCGACGTCCGCGGCGGTCCCTGGGTCGACCTCGCCCTCGGCGGTCTGAACCACCAGATCGAACACCACCTGTTCCCGAGCATGCCGCGCGCCAACCTGCGGCGCGCCCAACCGCTGGTGCGCGAGTTCTGCGACCAACGCGGCATCGAGTACGCCCAGTGCGGACTCTTGCGCACTTATGGCCATGTCCTCCAGCACCTCCACGAGGTGGGAGCACCTCTGCGCGCGCAGGACGCCGCCCGGAGAGCCGGAACGGTCAGCTGACGGCGGTGGCAGCACCGAGGCGACCGGCGGCGGTGCTCCACCTGTGGGCGAACATCGTGGTCCCGCTATGTCCGATGTGGACACCTCGGATCAGGATCCCGGTGCCGTCCGGGTGGTAAGCGTAGAACGACGCGCCCGAGTCGCCCTTGCTCGACTCGACGCCGCCGAAGTAGGCGATGAGGCCCTTGGTGTAAGCCGTAGGAGTAGCGGGCCGTCTCGGGGTGCCACGCCCGGCGTCGCACCTCGGCGAGGGTGGCATCCACCTCGTCGTGCGTGAGAGCTATGCGGACGAGCCGGATCCGGGCGCCGGTGACCTGGAAGTCGTCCTCGGTGGAGTCACTACTCGGCCCGGTGGTGGGCAACAGCACGACGAACTCGGGACCTTCCGCGTACACACCGAGCGCGGCGTGCGTCTCGGCGAGCGCCGTGATCGCCCTGTGGACGGCATCCGGATCACCGGAGTCCGCGACGGCGGCATGAGCGGGGCCACCTGTCGGCACCAGCACCGCCGAAGCGGCGAGCAGCACGCCCACGAAGATCCTCTGTGCACGCGACACCACCGGCCCCCGGTCGTCTCTTGGTCGACGCGTACTCGCCGCGTGATGGCCGACCGACAGGGGGATGACCGCCACATCACCAGAGGAGGGCAACAATGCCTGCCCGGCCGCTGGTGGCGCAGCCGGGCAGGCGCGTGCTGGTCAGCAGGCGCAGACGCCGCCGTTGTTGATACCCACCACGCCGTTGCCGCCTGCCAGTCCACCGGCGCCTACCGGGGTGGTGATCGTGTCGAGCGCGTCGTTGGTGGTTCCGGAGTTCCCGATCCCGCCCGCACCACCCGCGCCACCGACCCCGCCGGGACCACCTGGGCCACCGCATCCGGTGCCACCGGTACCGCCGCCCGCGCCCGTGCCGCCGAGGCCGCCTGTCGCGGTGACGGTGTCGACGCCGGTTCCGCCGGTCAGGGCGCCGGAGTTCCCGATCCCGCCCGCACCACCCGCGCCACCGACCCCGCCGGCGCCACCGGGTTGGACGTCCGCGGAACCGTTGCCTCCCTTGCCGCCGCCACCGCCGTTGCCACCGGGTCCGCCGTTGGCCTTGAGGGTGTCCGCACCGGCACCGCCGCTGGTGGTCCCGGAGTTCCCGATCCCACCAGCACCCCCAGCACCTCCGGCGCCACCGCCGTGCCCGCACCCGCCGAGTCCGCCCGTCGCGCCGAGACCACCGGCGCCGCCGGTCGCGGTGACGTCGTCGAGACCGGGATCGCTGACGTCGTCGGTGTAGGTGCCGGAGTTGCCGACGCCGCCTGCCGCGCCAGCACCACCGATGCCACCGGCACCGGCGCTGCCCGCCAACGAACCGCTGGTGCCGCCGAGGCCGCCGGGTGCGCCGTTGCCACCCTTGCCCGCGGCGAGGACGACGGTGTCACCACCCGTGCCACCGGTGACGGCTCCGGCGTTCCCGGCACCGCCGATCCCGCCGACTCCACCGTTGCCGCCCGCACCACCGGCGCCGCTGGAGAGCCCGTTCCCACCGACACCACCGGCGCCGCCGCTTCCGCCTGCACCACCGGTGACGGTGATGCTGTCCGTGCCTGCTCCACCGTCTACGGCTCCGGTGGCCCCCACGCCTGCCCCTCCGACGCCGCCTGCCCCGCCGTTGCCGCCTGCGCTGCCCGCGGGAGTCCCGGCCGTGCCCGCGGCACCCGGTGGACCGTTCGCTCCGATGGAACCGACGACGCCGGTGACCCTGATCGTGTCATTACCGGCGAGGCCGTTCACGGCGCCGTTGACCGCGCCGCCGGTGATGGTGATGACGTTGTTCCCCGTGGTGCCGGTCAACACCTGACCTGCCGGTACGCCCGCGGTGCAGGTGAAATTGGCACCACTCTGAGAGCACCCGGGCGGAAGTGCCCACGCCTGGCTGGGCAGGAAAACCACAAACCCCGCCGCGGTCCCCATGGCGAGCAGTGCCCGACCGGTTCTGGTGCGCGCTGTCGACTTCATAATCCACTCATCTTTTCCACGAAGGTGTCCTGACCGGTGCCACGGACCAGTGGCCTGGCGGGATGACCGAGAACCCAAGGCCACCACCGGCGCCTCGTCCTCACGGGCACCACATCACACCAACACGCTCAACGCCCCAACCCTGCGCCCCCGAAACCGCTCATGGCAAGGCAATCCGCCGCTCATCACTCTCCTGCCCAGCAAACCCGGTCCACATCCACAATCCCATCCCGACAACCAGACCGTCAGCGCGGCTTTCACTTCCGAACGACCGGAAGCGAAATACAAGAGAACCTGCCGAGCACCCCAACTAGGCCATTCGAGGCGTCAATTGCCGAATACCTGGAACCCGATCGTCCACGCACCGGAGGAGCGGACTACGGCAATGGTGACGCCGCGCTTGCCCTTATCCGCGACCGGTGGAACCTACCCGGCGTTCTGGCGGCGGACCACCTCGGTGATCCAGGTGGGGGCGTAAGGGGAGGTGCAGTCGGGTGGGGTCGGGTAGTCCTTGAGGACTTCCAGGCGTTCGCCGACGGACAGGGCTCGGGGGCGGTGCTCGGGGTGGGTGATGCCGATCTGGGCCAGGCAGTGGTTCATAGCCCACTGGAGGCGGGCTGGGGCGGGCTTCATCTCGGCTTCGATGGTGTCGAGCAGGGCTGGCAGGTCGAGGCCCTCAGGGGTCTTGGCTACGCGGTCGACGGTGAGGGACCAGCCTGCGCTTGCGACTAGGGGATCAGGGTCGGCGAGCCAGGTCAGGCGTAGGTGCTCGCTGTGCGTGGACTTCTTGACGACGTAGTTCACCAGCCAGTCGTGGGTCTTGGGGGTGCGGGACTGGCGGAGCATCGCGTCCAGTTCGGCGAGTGGGAACTCCTTGGGGCGGCAGACGAGGGTCGCCAGCAGGCGGGCGGCGGTGTTGTCTGTTGCCCATAGTTCGCGCGCGAGGGCGTGTTGGGTCTTGAGTTGCTTGGCCAGGGCGCGCAGCTTGGTGAGGTTGACGCCGTGGTCGTCGCCGTGGCGTTCGTTTATCGCGCGTGCCCTCGGGTCTTCCAGCGCGGCCAGGTCGGCCAGCACCTCGGCGGCCGTGGTTCCAGTCATCTCGCCTCCCGGGGGCAGCCTACGAGCACCGATCGGGTGAACCGCGCCCGATCTCGGGCGTACGCGGTACGAACCACGCGAGGATGCTGCCGCCCGTCCCCGTCAGCACTGGAGAGGCCCCAGCGTGACTGGATTCGCCGCGAACCTCGGGAAGCTCACCGAGGGCGCGAAAGCACTGGACGACCTCGCCAAGCGGACCGAGGAGCTCGCCGTCCGGCTTCAGGGCGCGTGCGCCGCGCCGCCGCAGGTCGGTGACGTGCAGGCCACGGCGGTGTACCAGCAGGCGCACTTCGACTGGACGCAGACGCGGTTCGAGGACCTGGCGGCGTCGGAGGCCGAGGTGGCCGGGTTCGCCACGAGGCTGCGTGAGACCGCGGCTGCCTACAGCGGGGACGACGCGGCCACCGCGCAGGCGCTCGGACGGATCATCGGCGGCCTGGGATGAACGTCTTCAAGTACTTCGGCATCGACGACATCCGCGACCTCGCCGACCGGGTCCTCAGCGGCAAACCGGCCGATCTCGACGCGCGCGCCCGGCTGTGTGAGGCCGCGCAGGCCACCACCAGCGCCACTGGCCGCGAACTGGCCGAACTCGCCGACGCGCTAGCCGCCGTATGGACCGGCGCGGCCGCTGACGCTGCCGTGGCCAGGCTCAAGACCGCGAGCGGTAAGCGGTACGAGCAGGCGGCCCAGTTCGCGGCGTCGGCGGTGTCGTTCCGCGCGGTCTGCATCGCGCTGGTCAAGGTGCAGGGGCAGGCCAGGGAGCTAGTCGACACGGCGAACCGGCTGGGCGCCGCCCTGGACCGGGCGCTGTCGATCGCCGACGACGCCATCTCGGTCCTGTCCGGCGCGGGCATCGCCAACTGGGCCCTCAAGAAGGCCACCGGGGTCGACCTCAAGGCGAAGGCCAAGGAGATCGTGCTGGACCTGACCAGGCCGATCCTGGACGAGGCGCTCGGCCTCAACTCCATCCTGGAGGCGGACATCCGGGCGTACGAGCGGGTGCTGCGCGCGGAGGCCGAGACCATCCGGACCATGCCGGGCATCGTGCGGCCGGACGCGGGACCGGTCGACCAGCCCGGCGACGCAGACCTCCGCCGTGACGCATTGTTCCGCTCGGTCTACGGCCGCGACCCGGTGTCCGCCAACGACAAGCTCATGGCCGAGGCCCTCGACCTGCAGGGCGGCGACGCGACCAACCGCGACCCGAACGCGCGCGTGGTCGTCATCCGGATCACCCCGGTCCCCGGCGCCGGCGTGGTGCACGGTTCGGCGTTCATCGGCGGCGACGAGGTGCTCAACCCGAAGCTCGACGGCACGCTGTTCGACAAGGGCGACAACCGCGGGTTCGACCGGTCCGCTCGTCCGGACCAGAGCCGCGTGTCGTTCTTCGTGGACTACGAGTCCGGCGTCGTCGTAGTGCGGCAGAACGCCTCGCACGCGAGTAACGGTGACGTCGAGGTGGGCAATCCGTCGGTGGGCGTTGAGCAGGACCCCGCGGGCCGGGTGCGACTACGGGTGGACGCGGCCAATCCGCTGTCGCCCCAGATCGCGCAGGACGCCAACATCTCGGTACGCGGCGACGTGGTCATCGACCCACGCGGCGGCCACGGCCCGGCCGAGGTCAACGGCAAGGTCACCCGCTTCCCGTCCTGGGAGGCCTACCAAACCACCAACGACGGCGCCCACAGCACACTGCTCACCCGACCGGAGGAAGCCCACCCGGGCGGCACCGGCCCGCTCATCGGCCTCCCCCAACCCACAGTCCCGGTAGGCGAACACCCCAACACCCTCACCGACTGGCGCACCCACCACCACCCCGACCACGGCCACGACACAGCCCTGGACGAGATCCTCGAATTCCCCACCACCCGCGGCGACGACTTCTACGACTACCCCGTCGACCGCTCCCCATACCCCAGCATCGACAGCAACGGCCACCTCGTCATCCCCAGAGGCCACCCGGTGGGCTGAGTCTCATCGCAGCAGCAGGCTCAGTGTGATCGGCAGGGCCCTGAGAACCGAAATGCCGCTCGGGTTCAGGCCTCCACGCGTGCCTCGCCCCACATGGCACGGGCGGACCCGCCCCTGCAGTAGTCCGGGGGCGGGTTGACCAAGGTCGCCCTGAGCTCGACCTCGACGATCTTCGCGGGATCCAGCGCCACCCGCAGACTCTGCGGCTGCGTCAGCGACGCGTCGACCGACCCCACCGGCCGGATCCCGCCGTCGAGGTAGACCTCGAACCGGATCTTCGTACCCGGTGGCGACGACTTGGACGCGCCCACCTGCGATACGAAGTACCGGTACCCCTCCGGAACCACAAAGTGGATCTTCTTTATGGAGTCCGTCTGACACGGGGACACGTAGGCGGCCTCGCCTTCGATCGGCGTCCCGGAGATGTCCACCAGCACCCAACCGTGGTGTGAGAGTTCCTGCTCCTGCTCGGACACCAGTTCCTTCACATACACCGCTTCCCGCGTGTTCGGGGTGGCAGTGCTTGTGACTGTCGTCCTCGACACCACCGAAGTGGTCGGACTGACGGCGGTCGTCGTCGAGGGATGCGATGTGGTGCTCGTCGCCGTGCTGGTAGCAGCGGAGGGGGCAGCGGACGCGGAAGGTCCCGGCCCGGCCTGAGTGGTCGTCACACCACTCGCTCCGACAACGCCGATGACAACCAGCACCACCCCTGCCATTGTCGCCATCGCTACGGTGAGGCGAGGCCAGTTGGACCAACCGACCAAGGAAGTGGCCAGCAGATAGCCGGCCCCGATGACCACCCCGACGAACCCGAACGTGATCCCGATGACTGGCCAACCCTTGACGTCGAAAGCCTGCGAGATCACGGCAACAACCGCGATGACGTCAGCAGTGATCGTCAAGATCGTGGCGGACGCAGCGAACCTCGAGCGGATGGCTCCAGACGGCCTGTCCACATCACGCACGCTCGCCACGCCCCATCTTCGAATGATCACAGCGATCTTCGCTCTACCAGATCGACACGGCAGGGGCACGTGTTACACGGCGGACGCGTCTGGATGGGAGGACGAAGAAGTAAGGCAGGCCCCGGCGGAGGGGTCGGCCGCCGGGGCCTGCCGTTTAGGGGGTGGGGTGGTTTGGGTGGGTGTCGAGGGCTAGGGCCGCGGCGATGAGGGATAGGTGGGTGAAGGCTTGGGGGAAGTTGCCCAACTGCTCCCCCGTGGGCCCGATCTCCTCGGCGTAGAGGCCGACGTGGTTGGAGTAGGTCAGGAGTTTGTCGAAGGCGTAGTGGGCTTGGTTTAGGCGGCCGGAGCGGGCTAGGGCTTCTATGTAGAGGAAGCTGCAGAGGTTGAAGGTGCCCTCGGACCCTGCCAGGCCATCGGGAGAGGCTGCGGGGTCGTAGCGGTAGACGAGGCTGTCGCTCACCAGGTCCTCGGTCATGGCGTCCAGAGTGGACAGCCAGGACGGGTCCTGTGGGGACAGGAAACCCATGCGGGGCATGAGGAGCAGTGAGGCGTCGAGGACGTCGGTTGCGTAGTGTTGGACGTAGGCTCGGCGTTCGGGGCTCCAGCCTCGGGTGGTGATCTGGTCGAAGACGGCGTCGCGGGTGGCGGTCCAGCGGGGGAGGTCGGCGGGGCGGGAGTGGGCGGTGGCGGCGCGGATGCCCCGGTCGAACGCGACCCAGGTCATCAGGCGGCTGTAGGTGAACTCCTGTTGGCCGCCGCGGGTTTCCCAGATGCCCTCGTCCGGCTGGTCCCAGTTGGCCGCGAGCCAGTCCAGCATGCCCGAGAACGAACGCCAGCCCTCGATCCCGGCCATGTCGCCCACTTGGGCCAGCGCGTCCGCCGCCTCCCCATAGATGTCCAGCTGCATCTGACCGGCGGCCGCGTTCCCCACCCGCACAGGCGAAGACCCCCGGTAGCCCTCTAGATGCGAGAGGACTTCCTCCTGCAAGTTCGGATTACCGTCCACCCGGTACATGATCTGCAACGGTTCGCCGGTAGCCGTGCCTTCGTCGACACGGTCACGCAGCCAACGCCGGTACGCATGCGCCTCTTCCGTAAACCCCAAGTCGATAAGAGCCCGCACGGACAACGACGCGTCACGGATCCACGTGTACCGGTAGTCCCAGTTGCGTTCCCCACCCACCTGCTCCGGCAGACCAAGAGTCGCCGCAGCGATCGGAGCGCCTGTCGGGTGGTACGTCAAGAGCTTGAGCGTGATGGCAGAACGGTGGACCATCTGCTGCCAACGCCCACGGTAGGTCGAGGAACGCAGCCAGGACAACCAGAACGCGCGGCACCCCTCCAACTCCTCCGCCGCGCTCTGCGGCGACGGCGGCACAGGCGCCGAGCCTCCACTGTTGACGCTCGTCAACGCCACGACAGCGCTCTGCCCCTCAGACAGGGTAAACCGCGCCTGGACGTCGTCACCGTCAGCCAGTGGGTCGATGGGCGCACTGACCTGTAGGTGCAGATCCGTCCCCGGCCCGTGGAACACCGCGGACCGGCCACCGGTAAGAGACAGGGTGTGCGAGGCGCGGCCGTAGTCGAACCGAGGACGACAGGTGAGGGTGAACGGCAAGGTACCCCTGACGACGCGCACAGCCCGAACGAGCCTGTGACGGTCAGTTGGCACGCGCTCGGTGATGGGTGCCATGAAGTCGACCAACTCACCGACCCCACTCGGTGCCATGAAGCGCGTGACCACGACCGCGGTGTCCGACAGGTAGAACTGCCGCACGACCGTCTCCTCCGACAGGTCCGGCGATATGCGGCAGAACCCACCCTGTTCGCTGTCCAAGAGCGAGGCGAACATGCTAGGTGAGTCGAACCGGGGCGCGCACCACCAGTCGACGCTGCCCTCGGCGGAGACGAGCGCCGCGGTCTGCAGGTCGCCCACCATCCCGTGCTCGGCGATCAACGGGTACTGGTTCACGCAGTCTCCTTCGCTCGGTGCGGTCGACGACCACTGCCAGCGTGCGGCCCGGGACCGACCTCGCGCCTCACCCGAAAAGGACAGGACCCCAAAGCAACCTGCGGCACCCGATCGGACTACGGCGAACCGGCAACTCCTCCGGTGTTGATCCGAGCGGCTGACAAAGTGGAGCCGATCGGCGTCTTATCTCGTCGCGCGAATCGCCGTTGGATAGGGGAGACAGCGCGGTGCGTGAGCGCGGAGTCGAGCCGCCCGACCCCACGGAGTGGACCATGCCCCTCATGCGCGCCGCGGTGATGCGGCGGGTCGGCGGCCCCGAGGTGATCGAGGTCGACCGGGTCCCGGTTCCCGCGGCCGAGGACGGCGAGAGCCTGGTCGACGTGTCCTTCGCGGGCATCAACTTCGACGACCTCGAACGGCGGGCCGGGGACAGTCCCCCGCCGGAACTGCCTGCTGTACTCGGGGTCGACGTCGTGGGCACGAGGCGGCGGGACGGACGGCGGGTGGTGGTGCTCATGCGCCACGGCGGCGGGTACGCGCAGGTCGTGGCCGCTGACGACGCGCACTCGGTCGAGGTGCCGGACGGCATCAGCGACGAGCAGGCGGTCGGCATCTTCGAGCAGGGCGCCACAGCGTACGGCGCGCTGACGCTGGCGGGAAGGCTGAAGCCGGGTGAGACAGTCGCGGTGTCAGCCGCGGCAGGCGGTGTGGGGCACCTCGCGGTGCAGATCGCGGTGGCTCTAGGCGCGAGAGTCATCGGAATCGCCTCAACGCCCGCTAAACGCGCGCTGGTCGCCGGACTCGGCGCCGACGAGGTCCTCCAGCCCACCAACCTCGACGAACAACTAAGGGCCGTGACGGATGGTCGCGGTGTGGACCTGGTCGTGGACGCCACCGGCGGCGACCAGACCCGACAACTGCTCCGCGGCCTCGCTCCATTCGGCAGGCTGGTCAGCTACGGCTGGCGCGCCCCCGAACCGGGCAGGGGCACCATCTCGGTCACCACGGACGAACTCACCGACCGCTCCATCGGCTGCGCCGGATTCTGGATGCGACATGTGGTCGACAACCGGACACTCCTGCGGCGGATCGCCGACCACCTGTTCCGGCTCGCCGCGCGGCACCACCTGCGCGCCCACATCGACCGGATCGTCCCGCTCGACCAGGTCGGCGCCGCCCACACCGCGATCGCCGCCAGGGCCACGGCAGGCAAGGTCCTCGTCGACGTGAACCGGGAGACCTGACGGTGTTCTCCCGCTACTGCCGCTCGGTGCTCAGCGTTCCCGCGACCGCGCCGCACCGCTTCACCTCGTGCCACGACGCGGGCGCCGACATGTGCGTCGTCGACCTGGAGGACTCGGTCCCGCACAACCGCAAGGAAGAGGCCCGCCAGAGCGCGGCGGCGTTCTTCAAGGAACGGTCGCGCTGCGGCATCAGGGTCAACGCGGTCACCGACCCGGACGGCCTCCGCGACCTGTTAGCGCTACCGCACTACCCCGTGCGCCCGACGATCGTGCACCTGCCGAAGGTCGAGTCGCCGCGGGACGTGGAGATCGTCGACCAGGTGCTCGGCGCGGACGACGACCCGCTGGAGCTGTTCGCCGTCATCGAGACCCCGCGCGGGGTCCAGCGCCTCGCCGACATCGCCACCGCGTCGCCCAGTCTGCGCGGGTTGATCTTCGGGGCCGCCGACTACGCCGCCGCCCTGGGCATCGGCCTGGACTGGGAACCGCTGGCCGCCGTGCGGGCGATGATCGTCAACGCCGCCCGGGCGGCCGGTCTGCACGCGATCGACTCCCCCACCTTCGAGCTCGTGGACATGGCCCTGGTGCGCGCCGAGTCGGTCCAGGCGCGCAGGCTCGGGTTCAGCGGCAAGATCGCGCTGCACCCCCGGCAGGTGCCCGTGCTCACCGAGGTCTTCACCCCCGACGCCGACCAGCTCGCGCACGCGGGCCGGGTGGTGGCCGCCGCGCGGCGCAGCGGTCACGGTGTGGCCACCGTGGACGGCCGGATGGTCGGCAGGCCGTTCTTCGCCGAGTCCCGCCGCCTGCTCGACGAGTTCGGCTCCCCCGTCCCCGAGCCACCCGCGCACCAGCCACCCCTGCTGCCCCACCCCCCAGGAGGAGTCCGATGACCGAGACCGACGTCCGGGAGGTCACCGGCCCCCGGACCTTCCGCAACAGCACCGCGCTGGTGGACAACGCCGACCCGGTCTGGCAGGCGGCCGCCGACAACGGGCTGATCAACATCGCCGTCGACCACGAGTCCAACAACCGCTTGGTCGTCCCGGAGACCGGGCACGCGTTCGCGAACATGTGCTCCTGCTCGTACCTCGGCCTCAACCGCCACCCCGCCGTGCTCGACGGCGTGGTCAAGGCCGTGCGCGACACCGGCACGATCGAGCTGATGACGTCCACCACGCGCATCCGCCCGACGATCCAGCTCCAGCTGGAAGAGGAACTGGGCGACCTGTTCGGCGCGCACATCCTGCTCAGCACCACGTGCAGCACGGTGACCGCGGGCCTGCTGCCGCTGCTCGCCTCCGGTCACCTCGCGCCGGGCGGGCCGCGGGTCATGATCTTCGACCGGTACTGCCACTTCTCCATGTCGTACGTGAAGGCCACCTGCGCGCAGGAGAGCCTGGTGCTCACCAGCGGGCACAACGACATCGACTTCATCGCCGACACCTGCCGCAAGTACCCGAGCGTGGCCTACATCGCCGATGGTGCCTACTCGATGGGCGGATCGGCTGCCCTCGACCAGCTCCTCGAACTCCAGGACCGGTACGGCCTGTACCTCTACCTCGACGACTCGCACTCGCTGTCGATCATGGGCGAGCGCGGCGAGGGCTTCGTCCGCTCCCGGACCGCCCCCGGTCCGCTGACCACGATCGTCACCAGCCTGGGCAAGGGTTTCGGCAGCGGCGGCGGGCTGGCCATGCTGCACAGCGCCAAGCAGGTCGAACTCCTCGCGCGCCACGGCGGACCGCTGGGTTGGTCGCAGAACCTGTCCGTGCCCACGATCGGCGCCGCGCTGGGCAGTGCCGCGATCCACCGCTCACCGGAACTGGGCGAGTTGCAGGCGAGGCTGCTGGCCAACCTCGCGCACTTCGACGAACTGCTGCCCACTCCCCTGTCGGGCAACGGGTTGCCGGTGCGGCGCATCGACGTCGGCGACGCGGAGCGAGCCGTCCGGCTCTCCAGCGAGCTGTACCAGCGCGGCTACTACAGCTCGGCGGTGTTCTTCCCCATCGTGCCGCGCGGGCAGGCCGGGCTCCGCGTGATGATCCGGTCCGATATGGAGCACGACGAGCTGACCACCTTCGCGAGCCACGTCACCGACCTGCTCGCCGCCGACCTCTCGTGATGGGAGCAGTGCCAGTGCAGCAGGAACACCCCGTCGGGTACCGGCAGGTCGGCGAGAACCGGTTCCGGGAGGTCGTCGGGTTCTGCTACGAGGACCTCATCGTCGGCGCGGTGATCGAGCACCGTCCCGGGCGGACGGTGACCGAGATGGACAACGTGCTGATGTCCCTGCTGCACATGAACGCCGCACCGCTGCACATCGACGCCGCCTACAGCGAGAAGGGCGCGTGGGGCAGGCCACTGGTGTCGAGCCTGGTGACGCTGAGCATCGTCGCCGGGATGGCCGCGCGCAGCACCAGCGGCCGGGCCACGGCGAACCTCGGCTGGGAGCGGATCCTGTTGCCCGCACCGGTGTTCGTCGGCGACACGCTCTACGCCGAGAGCGAGATCACCGGCAAGCGGCTGTCCAAGAGCAGGCCGGGCGAGGGCATCGCGCACTGCCGCACGACCGGCAAGAACGCGACCGGGGAGGTCGTGCTCAGCTTCGAGCGCAGCTTCCTCGTCCCGACCCGCGACCACGACGGCGCCGACGCGGCCGGGTACTGAGCCTCGTGCGCGCACAACCTCCCCACGCTAGCGGCGTTCACGCCGACTCAGCCGACCTGCGGCGCTTCCGGGTGCTGGTGGCGGGCAACGCCACGTCGTCGTTCGGCAGCTTCCTGAACATGGTCGCGCTGCACCTGTTCGTCTACCAGGCCACCGGCAGCGCGTTCGCCACCGGCGTGTTCCTGGTGGTGCGCATGGCGTGCGGTTTCGTGGCGGGCGTGTTCGGCGGTGTCGTCGCGGCGCGCCTGCCGCGCAAGGCGGTGATGGTCACCTGCGACCTGGTGCAGGCGCTGGTACTGGTCGTGTTCGCCGCGCTGCCGTCGGACGCCAGGGTGCACATGCTGCCGGTGGTGGCGGTGTCGATCGGGCTGCTGACCACGACCAGTGGGGTGGTGTTGCGCAGCAGCGTCCCCGACCTCGTCGGTCCGGAGAACCGGTTGCACGCCAACGGGTTGCTGGTGACCGGGCGGGCAATCTCGATGGCGGTCGGGTTCGCCTGCGGCGCCCTACTGGTGTCCGCGGTCGGTTATCCGGTGGCGTTCCTCATCGATGCGGCGACGTTCGTGGTGTCGGCGGTAGTGCTGCTGTCCACACCGCTGCGGTTCCCGGGCCGCAGCGAGGCCCCAGCGGCGAAGGGCGGACTCCCCGGACGCGCCGCGGTGGTGGCGCTGGCCGCGGCACCCGCCGTGCTGGCCATCGTGCTGATCCGGCTGGTCGACGCGTTCGGCTCGGCCTCGCACCAGGTCGGCGTCCCGGTGCACGCGACCCAGGTGCACCCCGGCGACCCGGCCGTGTTCGTCGGCGGGTTCTGGGCGGCGTGGGCGGTCGGGCTGTTCCTCGCCCACCGGGTGGCCAACCGGGTGTACCGGGGGGATCTCCGGCGGGGCGCGTGGGGGTTCGTGGTGGGGACGGCGGTGATGTCGCTGGCGTTCATCGGGGCGTTCACCGACACGGCCTACCCGCTGGTGCTGCTCCTGCTGGTCGTGGCCGGGTTGGCAGACGGATTCACGGAGATCAGTTACACCACGCGGGTGCAGGCCGAGCCGGAACCCGCGCGTGGGCAGTACTTCGGACTGGTGGCGATGGCCGAGAACGCGGGCTTCGGCATCGGCGTGCTGATGGCGGGCGGGCTGCTGGACGCGTGGCGGCCGCTGACCGTCGTCGGGCTCATGCACGGGGTCGTCGTCATGGTCGCCCTCACCTACTTCGCCACCACTGTCCTGCGCCGCCGCGCCGCTCAGGAAGTCCCCACCGCGAGTCCGAGGAGTTGACATGACCGGACCGAGCGACCGGCGGATCGCCATCATCGGCATGGCCGCGCGGTTCCCGGGCGCGGACACCCTCGACCGCTACTGGCAGAACCTGCTGTCCGGCGTGGTGAGCACCCGCAGGTCCACAAGGGACGAATTGCTGGCGGAAGGCTTCTCACCGTCCACTGTGGATGACCCGGGGTTCGTGCCGGTGACCGGGGCGCTCGACGACATCGCCGGGTTCGACGCCGCGCTGTTCGGCATCAGCCCGGCGGAGGCCGCGGTGCTCGACCCGCAGCACCGGCTGTTCCTGCAGATCTGCCACGAGGCCATGGAACACGGCGGGTACACCGGCGCGGCGGGCCGGGTCGGGGTGTACGCGGGCAGCGGGATGAACCTGTACTCGCTGCGCAGCTACCTGCGCGCCCGCCTCGCCGACACCGACGCGGACGACCAGTTGACGGCGCTGCGGGTGGTGATCGGCAACGAGCCCGACTTCCTGCCGTCGCGGGTGTCGTACCGGCTGGGGCTGACCGGCCCGGCGATGTCGGTGCGGGCGGCGTGCTCGACATCTCTTGTTGCCGTGCACACCGCGATCTCCGCTCTCCTCGCGGGCGACGCCGACCTGGCGCTCGCGGGTGCCGCGGCCCTGCACGTGCCTCGCCTGGCGGGGTACACGTACCAGGACGGCTCGATCCTGTCCCGCAGCGGCGAGTGCAGGCCGTTCGACGCGGACGCGGATGGAACCGTCGGTGGCAATGGGGTCGCGGCTGTCCTGTTGAAACCGCTGGCGGCCGCACTGGCCGATGGCGACACGGTGCACGCGGTGATCCTCGGCTCGGCGGTCAACAACGACGGTTCCGCCAAGATGAGTTACACCGCACCCGGACTCACCGGCCAGATCGACGTCCTGCGCGCCGCACTCGCCACCGCCGATGTCGACCCGGCGTCCATCGGCTACATCGAGGCCCACGGAACCGGGACCGCGTTGGGAGATCCGATCGAGGTCGACGCGCTGCGCGAGGTGTACGGCGACCGGCGGGACCCGCTGGCGCTCGGGTCGGTGAAGGCCAACATCGGACACCTCGACAGCTGCGCGGGCATGTCCGGGTTGATCAAGGCCGTGCTGGCCTTGCGTCACGGAACCGTGCCACCGCTGGCGAATCTGCGCACGCCGAGTCCGGCGCTCGGTCTGGGCGATGGGCCTATCGTGCTGCCGACCCAGGCCCGGTCGTGGCCGGTGGCCGGGATCCGGCGGGCCGCGGTGACAGCACTCGGCGTCGGCGGGACGAACGCGCACGTCATCCTCGAACAGGCCCCGGAGGCTCCGGAGCCGGGTGAGCCGGCGCCGTGGGTGGTGCCGCTGTCGGCGCACGATGAGACGGCTTTGGCCCGGTTGGCCGAGCGGATGGCGGATGTTGTGGGCACGACGCATCCGGCGGACGTGCTGACCACGCTGGGGGCGGGTCGGCGGCGGTACCGGCATCGGTCGGTGTCGTGGGGGGACGACGTTGCCGAGGTGTTGCGGGCGGGCGGTTCTGTGACGGGCGCGGCGACCGATCCGGGGAAGGTGGTGTTCGCGTTCGCCGGGCAGGGTCTCGACTGCACTGGTGCGGCGCGGAGTCTGATGGGGTACCCGGCGGCGGCCCTGGTGTTGCGGCGGTGCGCCGAGCAGCACCGTCGGGCCTCGGGAACCGACATCCTCGGTCCACTACTGGCAGACACGCACTCGTGGACCACCGCCGAACTCCAGCCCGCGCTGCTGGCACTGCAACTCGCTCAGGTCGCGCTGCTGGCGCACCTTGGTGTGCGGCCGGATCTGGTGGTCGGGCATAGCGCCGGTGAGTACGCCGCGTTGTGTGTCGCGGGTGCACTGTCCGAAAGGGACGCCATGCGGTTGGCCGGTGCGCGCGGCATCGCGTTGCAGGGTGTCGCCGATGGTGGGCTGCTGGCGGTCTTCGGTGAGGTCGGCGCGTTACCCGGCCTGGAGATCGCGGTGCGCAATGGACCGTCGCACAACGTTTTCGGCGGGCCGACCGAGGCGGTCGAGGCGGCGGCTGAGGAACTGACGGTGCGTGGTGTCGACTGGGCTCGCGTCCCCGGCGACCGGGCGTTCCACACCGGGATGGTCGAGCCCGCGCTGGGTGAACTCGTGCGGCAGGCGTCCCAACTGGACTGGCGGCCACTGCGGCTGCCGCTGGTGACCGGGGTCGGTGGGGCGCTGCTGGCTCCCGGTACCGCGTTGGGGGCCGATCACGTGCGCGACCAGACCCGGGCGAGCGCCGACTACCGCGCCAGTGTCGACCGGCTGGTGGCTGGTGGGGTCCGCACGTTCGTCGAGCTGGGTCCGTCCGGTGCGCTCACCGCACTCGGCAGGCAGTGGCCGACGACGACCTGGCTCCCGCTGGTGCGCCGGGGCGCGGACAGCGTCGTGCCCGGGCTCGCGGGGATGTTCTGCCACGGCGTCGAGGTCGACTGGGCGGCGCTGCACCCCGGTCGGCGCGTGCCGCTGCCCACCTACCCGTTCACCCTGGTCCGGCACTGGGCCGAGCCCGCCGTCGAGGAGGTCACCGTGTCCGACTCCGAGGTCCAGGTGCACGAGGTGGTGCTGCGCAAGGTGCGCGAACTGGCCGCCCACTACCTCGGCGACAAACCGGACCGGGTCGGCGCGGACGTCGCCTTCGTCGACATGGGCGCCGACTCCCTGCTGATGGTCAACATGGCCCGCGACCTGCACACCACCTTCGGCGTCCGCGTCCCGATGCGCGACCTCTTCGCCGACGCCGACACCCCCGACAAACTGACCACCACCATCGTCGCCCGCATGCCCGCGGCACAACGCGACACCTTGTCACCGCCGACGAGCCCCACCACGCCGATCACCCCGCCCGCGCCCCTCGTCCCGGCCGCGCAGCCGGTGCGGGCCCCCACGTCGACACCCGTGGTCCCGGGATCAGGGCACGAGGGCATCATCCGCGAGCAACTGGCCCTGATGGACCGCTTCGCCCAGATCATGTCCCACCAGGTAGCCCTACTCGCCGGCTCTCCCCCGCTCCCCACAACCGACAGGATCCGGGAACCCCTGGCCGACACAGTCCGGCAACCCTTGGCCGACAGGGTCCCGCAGCCCGCAGCCAGCGCAGTCCCACAGCGTTCGGCCGACACAGTTGCGCGGTCCACCACCAACGCAGTCCGACACCTCGCAGCTGAGGCCACCCGGCAACCCGTTGTCGCCCAAGCAACCCCGCCGGCGCACCCCGCCGCGACCACCACCCCCGACTTCAGCCTGTACTTCTTCGGCGACTACCCCCACGACACCACCGGTGACAAATACGCCGCCATCCTGGCCGCCGCTCGGTTCGCCGATGAGACGGGGATGCACGCGGTGTGGTTGCCCGAGCGGCACTTCGACTCCTTCGGGGGCGTCTTCCCCAACCCCTCCGTGCTCGCGGCCGCGATCGCCGCGCAGACGGAGCGGGTGCGGATCCATTCCGGGAGTGTGGTGCTGCCGTTGCACGACCCGATTCGGGTGGCCGAGGAGTGGTCGGTGGTGGACAACCTGTCCGGCGGTCGGGTGTCGCTCGGGGTGGCCCCCGGGTGGCACGCGAGGGACTTCGTGCTGGCGCCGGGCGTGTACGGGCGGCACCGGGAGGCGATGTACGAGCACGTCGAGACGATCAAGGCGTTGTGGCGGGGCGAGGCCGTCACCAGGACCGCGGGCAACGGCGAGCCGGTCGAGGTGCGGCTGTTCCCCCGGCCCGTCCAGCAGGAGCCCGACTTCTACACCGCGATCCTCGGCAACCCCGACAGCTACCGGCTGGCGGCGGCGCGCGGGCTCGGTGTGATCACGAACCTGATGTCGCAGGGCGTCGACGAGCTCGCGGGCAACATCGCGCTCTACCGGGCGGCACGAGCCGAGCACGGGCTCGACCCGGCGGCCGGGCGGGTGGTGGTCCTGCTGCACACCTTCCTCGGCGCGGACACCGAGCGGACCAGGGCGGCGGCGTTCGGCCCGTTCTGCGCCTACCTGCGGTCGTCGCTGTCGTTGTTCAGCCAGGTCACCAACAGCCTCGGGTTCAGCATCGACCTGGACACCACCCCGGCCGACGACCTCGACTTCCTGCTGACCCGCGCCTACGACCGGTACTGCGCCGACCGGGCGCTGATCGGGAGCCCCGCCGATGTCGAGCCGATCGCGCGCCGGTTGGCCGCGCTCGGGGTCGACGAGATCGCCTGCTTCGTCGACTTCGGCGTCCCCCCGGACCAGGTGACCGCCGCGCTGCCCGCCATCAGCCTGCTGCGCTCCGCGTTCGCCGGGGAACAGGCGGCAGGCGGGGAGCAGGTAGCAGCAGGCGAGGAGATGACCACGGCGGAGCGGCAGATCTGGTACCTGGAGCAGGCGTTCCCCGGCAGGCCGACGCACAACGAGACGATCGTCGTCCGCCTCGACGGCGCGCTGGAGGTGTCCGCGCTGCGGTCGGCCGTGGCCGCGGTGGTGGACCGGCACCCGGCGCTGCGGTCGGTCTTCCGCGAGGTCGGCGGCGAGCCCAGGCGCGTGGTGTCCCGGTCCAGGGCGGTCGGCCTGCCGGTGGTGGACGACCTGGGGGCCGATCCCCGGCAAGCGGCGGTGCGGATCGCCGCCGAGGAGACCGCCCGCCCGTTCGACCTGGCGCGGGGGCCGCTGTTCGAGCCCTGGCTGGTCCGCCTCGGCGATCACCGGCACCTGCTCGTGCTGCGCATGCACCACCTGGTCATCGACACCTGGTCGGCCGGGATCCTCTCGGAGGAGATCGCCGCCTGCTACCGGGCCGCGGTGGCCGGTGGCACGCCGGAGCTGCCCGAACCCGGCGCGCGGCGGACGTCGACCGCGGTGTCGGCCGAGTCGCTGGCGTACTGGACGGACCTGCTGGCCGACGCGCCGACCGAGCTGGCCCTGCCCATCGACCGGCCCCGGACCGCGCGGCCGACCGGCCGGGGCGCGACCACCCCGGTCGAGCTGGACGCCGCGACGACCAAGGCGGTCCGCGACCTGGCGAGGCGGGTGCGGGCGACCCCGTTCATGGTCGTGCTCGCGGCGTTCGCGGTGGCGCTGCGCAAGCTCAGCGGCCAGACCGACATCGTGGTCGGCACGCCGATGGCGCACCGGCCCGAGGGCACCGAGCGCACGGTCGGGTTCTTCGTGCACACCCTGCCGCTGCGGTTGGGGGTGCCCGACAACGCCACGTTCACCGATCTGGTGCTGGCGGTGCGCGAGCAGGTGCTGGGCGCGCAGGAGCACCAGGAAGTGCCGCTGCCGGACATCGTGCGGGCACTGGGCGGTCCCGCCGACCCGTTGCGCAACCCGCTGTTCGACGTGGTGGTGCGGATCAACAACGAGGCGCCGTTCGAGCTGGACCTGCCGGGGGTCGACGCGACCCTCGCCGACGCCGCCGTCGACCGCGCGGTGACCGATCTGGCGCTGCTGCTGACCACCACCGGCGACACCATCCGCGGCAAGCTGAACTTCTCCGTGGACCTGTTCGACGCCGTCACCGCCGAGCGCGTGGCCTCGACGTTCCTCGCGGCCGTCACCGCGGGTGTCTCGGAACCCGACCAGGTCCTCGGCGAGCTCATCACGCTCACCGGCGACGAGGCGGGCGAGCTGGCCGCCTGGCAGGACGGCGGCCCCAGGGTCGCCCCGCCGTCGGCGTTGCACGCCGGTGTGTCCGAAGTGGATGGTGTGGCGGTCGTCGACGATTCGGGCGAGCTGACCAGGGCCGAGCTGTTCGCCCGGGCGGCGGCGATCACCGCGGCGGTGGGAACAGGGCCGGAGCCGATCGGCATCCACCTGCCCCGCAGCGGTGACGCGGTCGCGGCGCAGCTCGGGGTGGCGCGCGCCGGACGGGCGTTCGTGCCGCTGGACCCGGCGCAACCACCGGCCCGGCTGGCGTTGATGATCGCCCAGGCCGGGGTCACGACGGTGGTGACGCGCTCGGCGTCCACCGCACCGGAGGGGGTCTCCCTGGTGCTGGTCGACGACCTGCCCGCGCCGACCGACGCCGTCGTGCTGCCCGCGCCGGACGAGGTCGCCTACGTGCTGTTCACCTCCGGCTCGACCGGCGCCCCCAAGGGCTGCGTCGTCGAGCACCGGGCGATCGCGAACACGATCGACTGGCTGTGCCGGGACCTGGGGCTCACCGCGGAAGACCGGCTGGCCTGGGTCTGCGCGCCCGGGTTCGACATCTCGCTCACCGAGGTCTGGCCCGCGCTGCGCTCCGGCGCCACGCTGCACGTCGCCCCGTCCGAGCTGCGACTGGACCCGGTCGGCTTGCGCGACTGGATGGTGCGCGTGGGGATCACGATGACATTCGTGCCCACGCCGGTCGGCGAGCTGCTGCTGGAGCTGTCGTGGCCGGAGGGGTCGCTGCGGCACCTGCTCACCGGCGGCGACCGGCTCCGCCGCCGTCCGGCACCGTCACTGCCGTTCACGGTGTGGAACGTCTACGGGCCGACCGAGGCGGCGGTGGCCTCCACGTGGACCCGGGTGTCTCCCTCTGGCGACGGTCCCCCGTCCATCGGCGGGCCGGTGCCGGGGACCTGGGTGCGGGTGCTCGACGCGGCCGGGCGGCAGGTGCCGGTGGGGGTCGCCGGTGAGCTGTACCTGGGCGGTGCGCAGCTTGCGCGTGGTTATGTCTCGGCGCAGGAGACCGCGGCCAGGTTCGTCGACCATCCTGTGCACGGCAGGCTTTACCGCACCGGCGACATCGTGCGCTGGCGGTCTGATGGTGAGCTGGACTTCCTGCACCGCAACGACTCCCAGGTCCAGATCCGCGGTTACCGGGTCGAGCCGGGCGAGGTCGAGCACCAGCTGCGGGCCCTGCCCGGTGTGCGGGAGGCGGCGGTCCGGGTGCTCGACGACGTCTCCCTGGCCGCCTATGTCGTCACGGCCGAGTCCACGGCGTCGCTGCGGGCCACGCTGGCGGCTCGGTTGCCGGACTACATGGTGCCGTCCGCGTGGATGGTGCTGCCCGCGTTGCCGTTGACCTCCAGCGGCAAGCTCGACCGGGCCGCACTGCCGTCGATCTCCACGGCGCCGGAGGTGGCCGCTCCGCTCGGCGAGGTCGAACGGCGGCTGCACGAGGTGTGGTGCGCCGAACTGGGGTTGGCGGCGGTGAGCGTGACGGCCACGTTCTTCGAACTCGGCGGGCACTCGCTGAGCGCGATCCGGATGGTCAACCGGCTGCGCGCGGAGTTCGGCCCGGCGCTCGGCGTGCTGGACTTCCTCCGCACACCGACCATCCGCGGGCTGGCGGCACTGCTGGAGCCGCCGGTCGAGGTCGAGCGGACCGGGCCCGCGAGCACGGGGCAGCTGCACGGGTACCGGTTGACTCGCGCGAGCACCGTTCCCAACGTCCTGACCATCGCGATGCGGTTCGCGTTGCGGGGCGAGGTGGACCGGGAGGCGCTGGTGGGGGCGTTGACCGCGCTCGTGGCTCGGCACCCCGCGTTGCGCACGCGGTACCGGCTTGAGGGTGACTCGCTGCGGCAGGAAGTGATGGCGCAGCGGCCGATCACGCTGCCTGTTGTCCCTGTTACCGCGGGGACTCTGGATGATGCTGTGGCCGAGTGGGCGGCGCGTGGGTTCGACCTCGACGCCGAGCCCGCGTTCCGACCCGTGCTGTTCACGGTGTCCCCGACGGTCGGCGAGCTCCTCCTGGCGATGCACCACTCGTTCAGCGACGGGTGGTCGATGGCAGTCCTCATCCGGGACCTCGGCGAGCTGTACCGGGGGCTTGTCGTCGGCACGTCGCCGGTGCTGCGCGAGGTGACGACCGACTACCTCGACTTCACGTTGTGGGAGCAGTCGTATCTCGCTCAACAGTCCACACGGGACCTTGTCGCGGGTTGGGCTGCACGGAATGCCGGTGCACAGCCGTTGTTGCTGCCCACGGACCGTCCTCGCGGGGAGGTGCTCACGGGGGTCGGGGCGTCGATCGTCACGTCGCTGTCGCCCGAACTCACGGCGAGGGCCACCGCGGCGGCGGCGGATCGGGGCACGACTCCGTTCGCCGTCCTGCTGGCCGCCTTCGTCGCCCTGGGGCACGAACTGACCGGCGCCGACGTCATCGCCCCGCACAGCAGCGCCGCGAACCGCCCTGACGAGCGATTCGAGGACGTGGTGGGCGTGTTCACCCACACGACCTGGCTGATGGTCCCCGTCGCTGGAGCTTTGTCGTTCAACGACCTCATCGGACGCGCCACCGAGGCCCTCTGGGAACGCCTCAACCTCCAGTCGGTCCCGGCGGTCGTCCTCAACGAGGCCCTGGGCTTCGCCGCGCGCCCGCCTCGGGTCCTCTTCGGTCTCTACAACTCCCCGCTGCCCGACCTGGAACTCACCGGTCTGTCGCCCGCCCACCCGGTGGACGTCACCTTCCCGGTGGCCCGCGCCGAACAAGGCTGGGCGCTCTCACCGACTGCGGACGGCGGCCTGTCGCTGTACGTCGAGTACTCGACCGACCTGTACGACGCCGAGACTGTCCGGGCGTGGACCGAGCGCTTCCGCGCCCTGCTCGACCGCGGCCTGTCCACACCGGGTAGTCGCACCTGGGACGGTGGCCCGGCCTGATCGGGGTGACGATCCCGACGAGATCGCCACCCCGGGCACCAGGGTCAGCGCAGCTTCTCCGGGATGGTGTCGAGGGCGCCGAGGATCCGCTTGGCCAGGTCGAGGGACATGTCGTCGGTCAACTTCGAGTGTTGCGCGAGGACGTCCTTGACCAGGTTCACGCGGGTGTCGTAGCCGGAGACGTACTCGGTCATGGTGTTCCCTTGGTCGGGCAGACGCAGGCGCGGGTTTGCGCACCCGCGATGGTGGCGGCGCAGTAACGGGCCGAGATCCGGTCGTGGCTGCCCCACGGGTGCGGGCAGACCGCACAGGGGGCCTCGGGATCAGGTGTCGGTTCGGTGCGTGAGGTCAACTCGGCGCTCCCGCCTCCGGTCGACCCAGCCGACCGGCTTCTCTGGTGCGCCCAAGGCGGCCCCCGCTGTGCTGCGGACGCGCGACAAACCCTCGGTGACCTCGACACTACGCCGATCCCGACCCGACCACGCGGGCAGCCCACCGGCAACGACGGTGAGCCCCCGGATCGAGCGGGCATCAGAGCGACGGCGGCGTGGTGGCAGGCTCGACGCGGACCGGGTCGATTCGCCCGTCGAGCACCCGGCGAAGTGCGGCTGCCAGTTCGGCCAGGGCTTGGGCGCGGTCGACCGAGACGAGTCCCCGGCGGTGACGCGGGCCCGTCTTGCTCGGCGGGCCACTGAGGGGGTCGAGCCGCATGGCAGCCATGGTGACCTTCATCGTGATCGCGAACGGGCGAACGGCCCAGGACGGCCCACGATTTGTACGCCGTACAGAGAACAGTCCACCCCGGGGCGGACGAAGTCAAGGGCACGGCACCCGAGTGAGGACCTTCACCAGACCTCCTCCGCGGTTCGACGGCTGAAGTGCGCGAGACCGCCACCGTGCCCACGAGCTTGGCAGCCACGACGAACGCGAGGTGGCAACCCGCCAGAAGCGCTTTCGCCTCGCCGGATCGCAAGACCAACAGCCACCTACCTGCTGGGTCGCCGCCGCCGCTCGCGGTTGAGGCCTGTTCTCCCGGCGGCCGGTCCGACTGGAAAGAGTGGATCACTTGCAAGGCAAGGCTTTGGTGGCGCGCAATGTGGTGCTCGTGGTGCTGGTGAGGTGCGCACACCGAGCAGGTGGTGTCGAGTGCCTCACTCGCACCGTTCAAACGGTATGCAGACGGCGTCGAGCGGCAAGATGTTCGGTGCGGAGGCCGAGGAGATCACCCACGCCGCAGGCTCGTCCAGCCCGCTCGAACTCGACCTCTGGATCGACCAGCAGGACCGCCTCACACACTTCGAGGCCAGGGTCCGCGCCACGGCACAAACCGTGGTCAAGTGCGACTACAGCGGCTGGGCACCGGCAGCAGCGATCACCACACCGAACCCGCGCAAGATCTGCTACCCGACGTAACCGCCGCCGCGGGTTCAGAACGGGTACTGGACGAATGCCTTGCCGTCGAACAACTGCGCCGCGTGTTCGGTCATTCTCCGTCCGTAGACGCTGTCCGCGGTCAGTGCTGTGTAGCCGGGTCCGGGCAGTTCGACGAGCCCGGCGGTGTGGGCCAGGTAGACGTCGAGACCCGGGTACATCAGGCCCAGGAACGGGAGGTCGTCGAAGTCCAGGGCCAGTACCGGGTGCTCCCCCGCCGAGTCCGGTTCGCCCACGGCCAGTACCCGGCGCGAGTCCGAGCCGCCCGGCAGCAGGAAGCACTCCGGGAAGCGGGGCGCCAACACCGCGAAGTCCTCCGCCCACGCCTCGCTCATCTCCTCGGCGACGAACCGGTCCAGCGGCCGCGGCGACAGCGCACCGTCGTCGGTGAACCAGCCGTGCCGCTCCAGCAGTGAGGTGTCGTGGGCGAGCCACGCGCGCAGGCTCGGCGGCAGCGGGCGCCCGGACGGGAAAGTCAACCGCGCCAGCGCATCGGCGGGCATCGGCCGCGGTGTGCCGTCGGTCACCCAGGGCACCGGCAGGTAGTCGTACATCGACCGCCCCGGGTCCACTCGGACCGCGTCGAGCACCCGTCCCACCAGCTCCACACCGTGATCACGTGTCGTCACGGCGGGGAAGTTAGCAGGCAACACCGACAAGTCCTCTGTGGTCGAGAAAGTCCCCGGCCAACTGTGTTGGATCCCGGCGTCCCCCTGGGCCAGTATGTGCCTGCACTTCTGACTGAGGGGAAACATGAAACGTAACATCGCGCTCAGACGCCTCGTGCGTCTCGGCGTCGTCGTGGCCGCGGCCGTGGCCGGGACCCTGGTGGCGGTCAGCCCCGCGCAGGCCGAGCCGCAGCTCCCGTCGACCGGTCTGCGCCCGGTGGCGTGGGTCGGCGTCGACTCCCGGGACCCGAACGGCCGGATCACCTCCGGGCCGGTCCGGCTCGGGTCGTGGAAGGACGAGCAGGGCCGCAAGCACGTCGGCAAGGCCTACCTGACCTACGACATCTCGGCCTTGCGCACCGCGAAGCTGTTCACCGCCAACGCCTTCTTCCGGGAGACCGCGGCGGCCGACTGCGCCAAGAAGCGGATGATCGAAGTCTGGGAGACGACCCCGGAGGACCACAGCCCGACCTGGGCCGACCAGCCCATCGAGCTCAACATCCTGCCCGGGGCGAAGTCCACCCAGTGCGTGTCCCAGAGCCTGTCCTGGGACGCCACGGACGCGGTGCAGCACGCGCTCACCCGCGGTGACACCACCGTCACCCTGGCCATCCGCATCGCGGGTGACCAGGAGGGCAACGTGGCCTTCGGCCGCACCATCGACCCGCCGTGGTCGACGCTCGGCCTGCGGTACAACCACACGCCCGACGTGCCGACCGAGTTCACCGTCGGCGGGTACACCGGTTCCCCGGCGTGCCCGGCGTACCTGCCCGGCTACGACATCCAGGTCAGGGCGAGGGTGTCCGATCCGGACGGCAGCAACGGCCTGCGCGCCAGGTGGGCGTTCTGGCCGGTGACCAACCCGTCGCAGCGCACGGAGATCGTGCAGGACGCGAGCTACTGGGCCGCGACCTCCGTGCCCAAGGCGCTGCAGGTGCACAACAGCAAGATCGCGGTGGCCGTGCGCGCGGAGGACGGGTTCGCGGTCTCGGCGTGGACGACGCCGTGCGAGTACACCACCGACACGCAGAGCCCCACCGCCGCGCCGACGGTGACCTCCGCGGTGTACCCGCCCAGCACCGGTGAGTTCCCGCCCACCGGCGGGACCGGGGTGCCCGGTGAGTTCACCTTCGGCGCCAACGGTGTCGACGACATCGCGTCGTACCACTACGAGGGCCCCGGGGTGTGGGCCGACGTCCCCGCCGACCGCCTCGGCGGCACGGCGACCGTGACGATCACACCGAAGTCGTGGGGCAACTTCCGGCTCTCGGTCACCGCGATCGACCGGGCCGGGCTGCGGTCCCCGGTCACCGAGTACGAGTTCCTCGTGCGCGAGACCGGCCCGTACCTCGAAGGCCCGTACCAGGTCATCGCGGGCGAGGCGACGGCGTTCACCGTCCGGGCCAACCAGGACGGCGCGGTGAGCGTGACCTACCGCCTCGACAACGGCCAGGAGACCACCCTGCCGCTCAGCGCGGAGGGCACCGCCCCGGTCACGCTGACCATCCCGACGCTGCAGCCCGCGTTTCGCCAGGTCGTGCTGTGGACGACCGACGCGGCGGGGCGCCGCTCGGGGGTCATGAACCGCACGATCGCGGTCAACCAGGCCGAGCCCGAGGTCGTGGTGACCCCGGGGGAAGCCGAGGCGGGCGTCGAGCGGACGATCACCTTCACCTCGTCCCGCTCGGACATCGCTTCGTACTCCTACAGCCTCGACTACGGTGCGCCGACCACGGTCCCCGCGGTCAACGGCAAGGGGTCCTTCACCTGGACCCCGCCGGTCTCGGGCTACATCTCACTCGACGTCTACGGCACGACGACCTCGGGTGAGCGGACCGGCACCACGTACTCCTCGGTGTACGTCTCGCCGTCCAAGCCCGCGGTGACCAGCGCGGAGTACCCGGAAGGCGCCACCTCCGGCGCCCCGGGAACCCCGGGCACCTTCCACCTCGCCCTCACCGGCGCGGCGGAGTACGTGGTCGCGTTCGAGGGCCAGTACAAGTACGTCACCGCCGACCAGGACGGCAACGCGACGGTCGAGCTGACCCCGACCTCCGCGGGCCAGAAGTCCGTCTTCGTCACCGCCTACCTCGTCACCTGGGACTCGTCGGACACCCGCGAGTACCAGTTCACGGTGGGCAGCGGCACCTGATCCGGGCACAAGGCCGGGCAGCCCCTCCGGGCCGCCCGGCCTTGTGCTGTCCCGGGGTGCTCGGGTGGGTGTTCTGCCTGCACCTCGACGGTCGCGGGGCAGGCGGGCGGGTGGGAGAAAATGGGTAGGACCTACCTATATCGGCTTCCCTTGACCGTGTCAGGGTGCACGGGTGATGAGGCAGGCGGCCGAACCGGGCACCCGCCAGTCGGCGGAGACCTTCGGGGCGGACTGGTGGGTCGCGGCTGCGCCTGGAGTCATCGGTAGGCCCGCTTGGGTGGGGGTCATCGAGGCGGCGACTAACGCCGTGGTGGTGGGTGAGACAGCGCAGGACTGGCGGAAGGCGCTGGCCCAGGCCCTGCACCCCCTCGTGGACGCCACCACAGCCGCCACGCTCGCCGAGCAGAGCGTCAACGCGCAGGTCACGTTCGCCGACTGGCTGGGCAAGGAGCTGGTCAGGCTCGCCACCCGCGCCATCGTCGACACCCTGCATGACCGCGGGGACCAGCTCATCGGCACCACCCCGCGCGAGCGGTTCGACGACTTCGTGCGCCTGCTGAGCACCCCCACCGGCCTGGCCGCCCTCTTCACCACCTACCCGGTCCTCGCCAGTCTCCTGGCCCGGACCTGCGCAAGGGCCGAAGCCGCCACCATCGAGCTGCTCGCCAGGTTCGACCACGACCGCGCGGACATCGTCGACACCCTGCTCGACGGCACCGACCCCGGCCAGATCACGCAGCTGACCCCCGGCCTGGGCGACCCCCACCGCGGCGGTCGGACCGTGACCAGGCTCGGGTTCGCCGATGGGCGGTCGGTGATCTACCGCCCCCGCGAGGTCGCCACGCACGCCGCGTTCACCCGGTTCGTCGACCAGCTCAACGCCCACGTCCCCGACCTGGCCTTGCGCACGCCCGCCACGGTCGCCCGGCACGACTACGGCTGGGTCGAGCACGTCCACCCCTCTCCCCTGCCCGCCCCCGCGGCCGCGACCACGTTCTACCGCCGCCAAGGCGCCCTTCTCGCGCTGCTGCACCTGCTCCACGCCACCGACATGCACTACGGCAACGTCGTCGCCTGCGGTGACCAGCCGGTGATCGTCGATGTCGAGACCCTCTTCCACCCCACGCTCGCCACCCAGGACACCGGCTGCCCCGCCGCCGCGACCCTCGCCGAGTCGGTGCACCGGACCGCGCTGCTGCCCGTCCCGACCGTCGGCGAGCACGGGACGATCGACATCTCCGGGATCGGCGCCGCCCCGGGTGGCTTCTGGCCCGGCACGGCCGTCGACTGGGCCGACCCCGGCACCGACGCCATGCGCGCGATCCGGCGGCCGATCCCCTTCACCGGTGGTGACAATCGGCCCACCTTCGCCGGAAGCCGCCTGGACCCGCTCGAACCGGCCCTGATCGCGGGCTTCCGCCTCGCCTACGACGCCGTGCTGCGCCACCGCGAGGACTACCTGCGCCTCGTCACCGAGTGCGCCGACCTCCAGGTCCGGGTCGTCCCCCGCCCCACCCGCGTGTACGCCGCGCTGCTCGCCGAGTCCACCGACCCGGCCCTGCTGCGCGACGCCGAGGCCAGGGACCGGGCCTTCGCCAAGCTCATGCCGTCCGAGCAGGCCGACCTGCGCGCCGGTGACATCCCGCTGTTCACCTGCCGCGCGGGCGACCGCGGCATCACCGCCACCGACGGCACCGTGATCACCGGCGCGATCGCCAGGTCCGGCCTGGACTCCGCCCTCGACAAGATCGCCGCGTTGAGCGAGTCCGACCGGCGCGACCAGGCGTGGGTGGTCGCCGCGACCATGGCCACCACGCACGCCGGGACCGAGCACCACACCCCGGCACCGTCGACCGGCCAACTAACCGGCACCGCGGCCGACCCGGAACGGCTGCTCGCGGCCGCGTGCGGGCTCGGCGACCAGTTGATCGCCGCCAGCCACGCCCGCGGCGGCCGGGTCAACTGGCTGGGCCTCGACCTGGTCGACGAGCGGCAGTGGCTGGTGCTGCCGATGGGCGCGTCCCTGGGCAGCGGCTACCTGGGGGTCGCGCTGTTCCTGGCCCAGTTGGCCGAGACCAGCGGCATCGCCCGGTACCGGGAGGTCGCCGCCGAGGCGATCACCGCGGTGCCCGGGCTCCTGGACACCCTGGCCGGGGCGCCGCACCTCGTCGCGGCCGTCGGCGGCGGCGCACAGCAGGGGCTCGGCGGCATCGCCTACGCCCTGGCGCGGCTGGCGCGGCTGCTCGGCGACGACGAGGTACGCGGCTGGGCGGCGCACGCGGTCGAGTTGACCGCGCACGCCACCACGCCGGGTGACCCGCACGGCTGGGACGCCGGCACCGCGGGTTGCCTGGCCGCCATGCTCGCCGTGCACACCGAACTGGGACTGCCGGAGGCGGCGCGGGTTGGGGCAGCCCGCGCCGCGACGCTCCAGCGGTACCTGGCGGTGGTCGACGAACCCCAGGGCGTGGGGTTCGCCGACGGCGCGGCGGGCATGGCGCTGGCACTCTCCCGGTACGCGAGGTGGGTGCCGGGAGGGGATGGTGCCGCGTCGGGCATGGCGCGGCACGTGCTGGAAACCGCGGCGGCACCAGCCGACGACGTCGGCTGGTGCCGGGGCGCCGCGGGGATCGCGGTGGCGGCGCACGCCACCGGAGCCGGGTGTGATCTCCTTGGCGTGCTCGGCGCGAGCGAGCGGGCGGTGCCCGCGGACCTCGGCCTGTGCCACGGCGAGTCCGGGGTCACCGAGGCCCTGCTGGTGCTGGCCGCGGCGGGGCGCTGTCCCCGGTCGGCGCTGCGCTCGCGGGCGGCCCTGCTGCTCGACGCGCTCGAGCGGCACGGCCCGGTGTGCGCGACACCGGGCGGGGTCACCACACCCGGCCTGCTGCGTGGGGTCGCCGGTGTGGGGTACGGGCTGCTGCGGTTGGCTTTCGCCGACCGGGTGCCCTCGGTGATGACGCTGGAACCCGGGGTTCCGGCGGTTTGGTGAGCACGAGATGACTAAGGGGAGTAACGGATATGCGTGACGACGATTTCCTGGACCAGGGTCGCGCCGGGGCGTGGCGGGTCATGCCCGCGGTGGCCTTCGGTGTGCGGGCAGCCGCGCTGGCCGGTCTGGTGATCACCGCCGGTGCGGCGTCCGCGGTGGCGTTCGGGGCGCTCGACGACCCCGCGGCGGCGGTAGCCTTCGATTGGCCCGGTAGTACTACCTGCTGCCCGGAGCTGCCCAACTGACAAACAGCGCCGATCACTTGCGTGGCGCGACCGGCGGAACTCCTGGTGGTCGCTACCGACTCCGCCGGTGACCGCGCCACGCGACTATCGGGGTCCCCAGTGAGCATTCGCACTGCCGTTTGGTGGATAGACCGGAAATCGGGCCGCCACTACTGTCACGGCTCGTGGTGAACCGGTCGTCGCTGGTCGTGGGTCGCGACGATGAGCTCGGGACGATCGAGGACGCGCTGACCGCGGCCCGTTCCGGGCAGGGTGGCGCCCTGTTCCTCGTCGGCGAGAGCGGCATCGGCAAGACCCGGCTGGCCGCGGCCGCCGCGGACATCGGCTACGGCGCGGGCATGCGGTTGCTGCGCGGCCGCGGCAGCGTGCTCGGCCCGACCGTGCCGTACCGGTCGCTGACCGAGGCGCTGCTGTCGCTGGTGCGCACCGGCGGCCCGATCGACCTCGACGCGCTCGGCCCGTACCGGCCGGTCCTGGCCGCGCTAGTCCCGGACCTGGGCCCGGCACCGGCCGACCAGGAGGTCGGGTCCCTGGTGATCCTGGCCGAGGCGGTGCTGCGGCTGACCGCGCTGGCCGGTGACGGCCGCGGCTGCCTGGTGATCCTCGACGACCTGCAGGACGCCGACCTGGAGACGCTGGCGGTCGTGGACTACCTGACCGACAACCTCGCCGGGCAGCGGACCGTGCTGGTCGGCACCATCCGCGCCGACCAGGGCCAGGCGTTGAGCTTCGCCAGGGCCGCGGGCGTGCGCGGCGCGGGCACGGTGCTGGAGCTGGGCCGCCTGGACCGCTCCGACGTGCGGCGGATGGCGGCGGCGCGGCTGTCGGTCGAGCCACCACAGCTGCCCGACACGGTCGCCGACCTGCTGTGGGCAGGCAGCGGCGGCAACCCGTTCCGGGTCGAGGAGATGCTCGACGGCATGGTCGACAGCGGGCTGCTCGCCCGCGACGAGCGGGGCTGGCGGGTCACCGAGACCGACCGCCCCACTCCCCCGGCGACCCTGCTGCGCACCGTCGGCGCCCGGTTGGAGTCGCTGGGACCGACGGCCCGCGAGGTGCTGTTCACCTGCGCGGTGCTGGGCAAGCGGTTCCCGCTCACGGTCCTGCAGGAAGCGACCGGGCTGACCTACCGCGACCTGCTCGGCCACCTGCACGGCGACAACGCGGCGCACCTGGTCGCCCCGGACGAGCAAACCCCGGACTGGTACGCGTTCCAGCACGCGCTGATCGTCGACGCGGTGCTGACGCTGGTGCCCGCGGCGGACCGGGCCGCGCTGAGCGGCAAGGTCGCCGACGCCGTCGAGTCGGTGTACCCGGGGCTGCCCGGCGAGTGGTGCCAGGTCACCGCGTCGCTGCGGCTGGACTCCGGTCAAGCCGTCGCGGCGGGCCGGTTGTGGGCCATGGCCGGGAAGCGGGCGCTGCGCCAGGGTGCGGCGCAGTCGGCGGTGGCGCTGCTGGCCCGTGCGTGCGACCTGCTGGCGCCGGACACCAGCGAGCGCGCGGCGGCGTTGGAGGCGCAGCTGCACGCGCTGGCCGAGGCCGGGGAGGTCGACCGGGCGCTGGCGATGGTGTACCTGCTCGACGAGGTGACCGGGCTGCCGCCGGACCGCCGCGCCCGCCTGCACACCCGGTTGGCGTGGGTGGCGGTGCACGCCGGGCGGCCCGAGGTGGGCTTGCAGTCGGTGGCCGCGGCGCGGGCGCTGCTCGGTCCGGGGGCGCCGGACGCGCAGATCGCGCCGATCGACGTGGTGGCGGCGCACCTGGAGATCGACGTGCCCGGCCACAACCAGCTGGGCAAGGCCGAGGAGATGGCGCGGCGGGCGGCGGTGGTCGCGGAGTCGGCCGGGTTGCCCGCGGTGGCCTGCCAGGCGTGGCAGCTGGTCGGCGCGCTGACCCGGCAGCGGGATCCGGCCGAGGCGACGGCGTTGCTGGAGCGCAGCCGGGTGATCGCGGTCGAGAACAACCTGCCCATCTGGGAGGTCCACGCCCTCGTGCGCCTGGGGCACGACGACGCGCTGCGCGACGCGGGCATCGACCGGCTGGAGGTGGCCAGGGACTCGGCGTCGCGCATCGGGGCGGTGACCGCGCGGTACCAGGCCGAGGTCAACATCGCGCTGCAACTGATCCTGCGCGGGGACTTCGACGAGGCCGACCGGTTGACGGCGCAGGTGTTGACGGCGACCACGCGGTTGAAGCTCGTGGAGACCACGCAGTACATGCTGCTGCACCGCACTGTCCTTTCCGGACACCGGGGTCGACGTGCGGACATGGAGGCCGAACTGGCCCAGGTCCGGCACTGGGGCGGCGACCAGGCCCACCACGCGCCGCGCATCCACGGCCTGGCCGGGGCGTTCTGCGCGCTGATGGAGGAGAACCACGACCTGGCCCGCGCCGAGTGCGCGGCCGCCATCGACGCGGAGAACCAGAACCCGACCACGTTCCACCTGTCCGGCCGCTACGGCCTGGACCTGTTGCTGCGCGCGCTTTCCGGCGACCTGACCCCCGACGAGTTCGCCACGATGACCGCCGCCCCGGCCAGCCGCCTGCGCTGGGACCGCATGTTCTCGGACTTCGCCGCCGCCGTGCTGGCTTCCCGCGCGGGCCGCTTCGAGGACGCTGCCGCCGCCGTCACCCGCGCCATCGCCACCGGCGCCCCCTATGCGATGGCCCGCCACCTCGGACTGCGCCTGGTGGCCCCGATCGCGTTGACGGCGAACTGGGGCACCCCCATCGACTGGCTCCGCGCCGCCGAGGACCACTTCCACCGCACCGGCGTCCCTGCCGTGGCCGGAGCCTGCCGAACCCTCCTCCGCAAAGGCGGCGCCTCAGTCGCCCAGCGCCGCGAAGGCACCGACGAGATCCCCCCCGCCCTCCGCTCCGCAGGCGTCACCGTCCGCGAGTACGAGGTCCTCCGCCTCCTAGTGGACCGCCTCTGCAACCGAGAAATCGCCGACGCCCTCCACCTCTCCCCCCGCACAGTCGAGAAACACGTCTCCAGCCTCATCGCCAAAACCGGCGAACCCAACCGCATAGCCCTCAGCAAGTACGCCTCCACCACCGTCCAATCCTGACGTACTCCTGGTGGGGGCCTGGGTTCTACAACCCCAAGGCTCGCTTCGCCCCAACAACCTCCTGCGGGGCGGCTGCACCAGGTGATCATCGGGGTGTTGGGAATCAGGGTGAGGAAGTGGTCGGTGGCTGTCCTTGCGATGGTGTGGAGGTGGGGTGGGTGGGGTTTCGCCTAGGAGGCAGCGGATGTGGTGGTCTCCGACACTCGCCCTCGCATGCCTGATCTCCGCCATAGCTCGCCACGGCACCCGGCCGCACGCCTCGCCGCGAACCGGCAGTGCGACCACCCCTCTGGAGACGTTCGGGCAACCGCAGTCCGGAGGTGCGACCTCTATCCGACATAGGTAAGATAAGGGTGTGGATGCGCCTCGACGAGTGACCGGTCCGCTGTTGGATGTCTTAGAAGTGCTGCTGGAGCACGCCGGTGGCAGGGAGAAGCCCTACGGGTGGGTGATCATGAAGGCCGTGGGTCGGTCGGGACCGACGGTGTATGGAGTGTTGGACCGGTTGGAGGAGTGGGGGTGGGTGACGGGTACGTGGGAGGAGCTCTCCGAGGATGAGGGCCGTCCGCGGCGGCGCTGCTACGAGGTGACTCCGACGGGGCGAGTGCGGGCTGAGGCCCTGTTGATGCAGCGCAATCGCCCCGCGCGTGGTTTCACCCTGTTCCGGTCTCCGGTGTCGGACGGTGCCCGATGAGTTGGTGGCCCGCGGTGTTGGGGTTGGGGGCCGCAGTGGTCGTCAACGAGTTCAGCGACTTGTCGCCCTGGGCGGCCGACAAGGTGGTCACCTGGGCCGCTCGTCTTCGCTACCCGGATCGACCCGACCGGGTCACCGAGTTGCGTGACCTCATCCGGGATCGCCCGGGCAAGGTCGTCAAGCTCGCCACCGCGTGCGGGTTCCTCGGGGCCGCGGCCGTCTACCTTGCCTTCTGCCGAGTCCGCGCGGTGAGTCGTCGTCCAGCGGATAGCCGGTCGGGGTCTGCGTGGCGGCCGTTGACCGGTGTCGCGGCGGCCGCGGTCGTCCTGGCCATCGCGTTCACGGGGGCGGGTATGGCTGCCCGGGCAGCCCAGCCCGGCGACGTGCTCTGGGGTCTGACCAAGCTCCTCTACTCCGACCACGCCCGGTCGGTCGAGGCGGCCGCGTCGGTGCGCCAAGATCTCGACATCGCTGAGACCGCCTTCGCCGAGGGCAAGGTGGCCGAGGCGCAGGCGAAGTTGGAGGACGCGAGGAAGGGCCTGCCTTGGGTTGCGAGCGAGGACGGCGCCGCCGAGCTCGCGGGCACCCACGCCGACCTGCTCTCGATGCTGCCTGACTGAGTCTGGTCCCGTAACACGTGGTGACACTTCGTGCGACTTCCATGCTGGAGTAGCGGCAGGTGGCGTTCCCCTTGGTCGCAGGCTGGTTGAATCCCTGACCCGGTGGACCAACTCATTGGGCCGTGTCGCCGCGGTGACACGGCCCAATGACCTCAGTGCTTACCTCCTCGATCGCCCGGCCTCGGTGATGCGCGCGAAAATCGAAGGAGGTCGAGAGCATCCCGGGCAGCGCGTCCTGGCTGGTCGCGTGCCGGGGGACGCCGGTCGCGGCAGCATGAGCGAGTCGATCCCACGCTCCTGGTCCCGGAAGGCAGCGGCTTGCCAGGACAAGGCACGTTGTGATCGACCAAGGCGCGCGGTCTAGTTGAGGTGTCCGAGCCAGGTGGTGATGGTTGCGGCGGCGGCGATGGCGGGAGCGCCGGTGGTGATGACTCCGCGCCTGCGCCAGCGGCTCCACCAGGACGCGGGGGGTTGGGTGGGCGTGGCGATGGTGACGGTGTTGCCGTCACCGTTGACCTCCACGTGGATGGCGGCGTTGGGCTTGATCGCACCCGCGTCGGTACGCGCGTCACAGCTCTGGGGGTTTGAGGATCGTTGGTGGGGACGTACGTTGGACATCGGCATATTCCTTAGTCGCTGGTGAGGCGTTGGGGTCTTGTGCCACCGGGCGGCCTGCGCAGCAACGCAGGCCGCCCGACTTCGTTGGAGGCCACATCATCTGGACGGGTGCGCAGGTCCACGCCAGGCGAACACTGGTCGAAGGGCGCACCGTCGGCCTACATGCGGGAGTCTTGCGCCGCGCCCGCTGCGCGGTCCATCTGGACTTTCCGCATTACGTTGTCAGTGCACCTACACAATCGGGCCAGCGGGAGTTGTGGCGGCAGCCATGATGGATACGGCGGTGTGGCTGTACTCGGTTGTGGACCAACCACCGGGTGGGGTTCGGATCGTCGGCGGAGTCGTGCGTTGGTGATGCGCATGGTCCTTGTCGCGTACGAGTCGGCGGTTGTTGTGCAGTTGGGCGGTCGGTGCTGATAGCACCGACCGCCCCTGCTTGCTCCTGAGCCGATCACGAAGTTGGCATGACCCGCCGACCTGGGCCGGGCTTCTCACCTCGAAGCCCGTATGGCATCAACCGAACGGTCCAGTACGGACGTCGGGTCCGTCGCTGGGTGTGTCCGATAGCGGTCGCGAACGTTTGGTGCTGCTCCTGCCGTCACGGTCGCGAGGCCGACTGGACAGACCCCGGCCAGGCCGCGGCGGGTGCGGCGGCGGTCGCGTCGAGGGTCGCGCGGCCTTCCTGCAGCAGGATCTCGCAGGCGCCGGTCAGTGACGCGCAGCAGCGGTTGCGCTCGAGCAGGGTGACGCCGAGGCGTCGTTCGAGTTGCTGGATCGCCCGGGGGGTGGCCGACGCCGAGGCGCTAGGCGGCCCGGCCGAAGTGCAGTTCGCGCGCATCGCAGTGCACCGAATCGGTGTTGGCCGCCGCAACCGGCCGCGCGTGAAGATCGACGGCATGAGGACTGACGAACCCGCTGTTCCTCTGCCCGGCGGCACCTGATCCCTGGGCGGGCTGACCGTCACCCAGTTCGGCTTCGGTGCCATGCAGCTTGCAAGCCCCGGGTTCGTAGGACCGCCAGCCGACCGCGATGGCGCGTTCGCCGTCCTGCACAAAGCTGCCGACTTCGGTATCAACCTCGAGGGGTTCGGCACCCTGGTCGAACTCCAGCAGCAGGGCGTGATCCGGTACCTCGGCGTGTCGAATGCCACCGCTGACCAGGTGGCCGAGGCGCAGGCGATCGCGTCGATCGTGTGCGTACGGAACATGTACTACCTCGCCCACTGGCATGACGATCGGCTGATCGACGAGCTCGCGGGCGCGTGGCAATCCAGCTCTTTAGCGACGACCTGGCCGAGTTGGACAAGATCGGCCGGGCGTGAGGGCCACTCCACCCGAGGGGCAGGCGCGGTTTCAGAACGCGGTGATCGTGCTGGGTGCTCGTTCAGCCCGGCTGAGGGCGCGGATCACCGAGACCGCGCCGTGGCGGCGGGCGGCCAGGGTGCTCAGCAGTTCAATGACGACCGCGTTGGTGTGATCAGGGAACTCCGGTGTCGGGAGGTCCACACTCACCGCGAGGTCATCGGCGTGCACGACCAGGTCCATGGTGCACGTGACGAACAGGTCCTCAAGGGACAGCGACCACCGGCCTCACAGTGGCTAGGTCGGCTGAGCAGGCCAGCACGGCGTCCGCCCTTCGCAGGGCGCTCTGCCCACCTGGGCCACAGGGTGCTCTGCCTACCTGGGCCCGGTCGGGGTGCCGAAGCGGCGGCGGTAGGCCGTAGGTGTCAAGCCGGTGTGGCGGCGGAGTTGCGTGCGGAGGTTGGTGGCGGTGCCGAACCCGGATGCCTGGGCGATGTGGTCCAGGGGGAGGGTGCCGTGCTCCAGGAGGCGGCAGGCGAGGGTGACGCGTTCGGTGGTGAGCCAGGCCAGCGGGGTGGTGCCGAGTTCGGCCTGGAAGCGGCGGTGCAGGGTGGCCTGGCTGGTGGCGGCCGCGGTGGCGAGGGCCGCGATGGTGATGGGTTCGTCCAGGCGGGCGCGGGCCCAGGCCAGGACCGGGGCGAGGGAGGTGTCCAGGCGCGGCGGGAGGGGGCGGTCGACGAACTGGCGTTGGCCGCCGTCGCGGTGGCCTGCGAAGATGAGGCGGCGGCTGACGATGTTGGCGATCTCGGCGCCGTGGTCGCGGCGGATGAGGTGCAGGCCGAGGTCGAGCGCGGCGGCGCTCCCGGCGGCGGTGAGCACGTCGCCGTCGTCGACGAACAGCACGTCCGGCTCCAGCCGCACCCCCGGGTGCCTGCGCGCGAACTCGTCCACCCACCGCCAGTGCGTGGTCACCCGCCGCCCCTCGATCACGCCCGCCTCGGCCAGGGTGAACGCGCCGGTGCAGAAGCTGACCAGCCGGGCGCCCCGATCGGCGGCCCGGCGGACCGCGGCCAGCACCTCGGGCCGCACGGGCACGACCGGGTCGGGCCGGTTGGGCACGATCAGCGTGTCCGCCCCGTCCACCGCGTCGAGCCCGCGGACCCCCGACAGCGTGAACATCCCCAGGTGCATGCGGACGGTCGGCGCCGCGGCGCACAGCCCGAAGTCGTACCAGGTCCGGTCCAGCTCCGGCCTGCGCAGACCGAACAACTCCGTGGCCACGCCCAGTTCGAACGGGTTCGACCCGTCCTCGACGATGGCCACCACCCGGTGCGAGGATCCTTTCGACATGTGCGATTACTAGCACTCGCCGACCGCCGCGCGCACCACCACGATGGGCGGGGTGAACACACCGATCGACCTCACCGCGGCCTTCGCGGCGTTCGACCAGGCCTGGAGCCCCCGGTTGGCGGCGCGGGTCAACGACTACGACATCCGGCTGGCCAGGTTCGCTGGTGAGCACGTCTGGCACGTGCACAACGACACCGACGAGTTCTTCCTGGTGATCGCGGGCGAGATCGAGATCGCGCTACGCGACCCGGACGAGCGGACCGTGGTGCTGCCGCAGGGGTCGCTGTTCGTCGTGCCGCGCGGGACCTACCACAAGCCGTCGTCCGCCGGGGGCGCCCAGGTCCTGCTGGTCGAACCCACCGGCACGCTGTCGGTGGGCGACGACCACGACGAGGTCCCCGCGCACGTCGACGCCACCACCGGCCACGCCCTGGAGTTGACCTCGTGAGCGATCTCGCTGACCGGTTCGCCCAGCTGACCACGGCTCACCTGACTGACGCGTGCGTGCGCGCGGGCGTCGAGGTGCGGACGGTCTCGCTGGTGGGGGTGCACCCGGCCGACCGCGTCTTGGGGCGGGTCCTGCCTGCTCGGCACGCGGGCAGCGTGGACGTGTTCCTGGAGGCCTTCGAGTCGGCGTCGCCGGGGGACGTCCTGGTGGTCGACAACGGCGGGCGGCGGGACCACGCGTGCGTCGGTGACCTGGTCGTGCTGGAGGCGCGGACGGCCGGGGTGTCGGGGGTGGTCGTGTGGGGGCTGCACCGCGACACCGCCGACATCCGGGTGATCGGGCTGCCCGTGTTCAGCCTCGGCTCCATCCCGACCGGCCCGTTGGTGCCGGAGGTCCGCCGCCCCGACGCGCTCGAGTCGGCGGACGTCGGCCCGTGGACGGTGACGCGCGACGACCTGGTCCTCGGCGACGACGACGGCGTCCTGTTCGTGCCCGCCGACCGGGCCGAGGAGCTGTTCGACCTGGCCGAGGGCATCCGGGACGTCGAACGCGCCCAGGCGGACCGGATCCGCTCCGGCACGAGCCTGCGGTCGCAGGTCCAGTTCGACCGCTACCTCGCCACCGACCCGCCGGTGTCCTTCCGCGAACACCTCCGGACCGTGGGTGGGGCGATCGAGGAATGAGCACGCAAGCCTTCCTCGCCGCCGCCCAGGCGTCCCTACCCCTGCTCCGCGACCCGGCGGTGGCGGCCGCCTGGGACAAGCCGAGCGCTCTGCCCGAGTTCAGCGTCGGTGGCCTGGCCGCACACCTCGCGTACCAGGTCCTGGTGGTACCGGAAGTACTGGCCGACCCAGTGCCGCAGGAGCAGCAGATCCCCCTGCTCGACCACTACGCCCGCGCCGCCTGGATCGACTCAGGCCTCGACAGCCCCGCCAACACCGGCATCCGCGACGGCGGCCACCGCCTGGCCGCCGACGGCCCCTCGGCGCTGGCAGACCGCTACGAAGCCGCCCTGTCGTCACTGTCGCTACCGCTGCCAAGTCGAATCGTCCGAATGCGACTGTGGGGCTCGTGGTCATTGTCCCTTGAGGACCTTCTCATCACCCGCACCATGGAACTGGTCGTCCACGCCGACGACCTCGCGGTGAGCGTGGACCTCCCGACACCGGACTTTCCCGACCACACCAACGCGGTCGTCATCGACCTACTGAGCACCCTGGCCACCCGCCGCCACGGCCCGGTCTCGGTGATCCGCGCCCTCAGCCGAGCGGAACGAGCACCCAGCTCGATCACCGCGTTCTGAAGCCGCGCCCCTCCACCTGCCCTCGGGTGGAGGGGCGCTCACGCTCGGCCGATCTTGTCCAACTGGTCAGAAGCGTCGAGGACTGCAACGGGCTGAGCCCACCGAGCGGGAACACGGGCATGTAGGCGACGCCCTGGCCCGCGAGCTCGTCGATCAGGCCGATCGTCATGCCGGTGGGGGCGTCGCCGAGCCGGAGGTTGACCGGGTCGGCCGCTCGACGCCGAGGCTTGCCGGCTCCTCGTGGACGGCACAGCTCAGGTCCGCGGGTCGGGGCTGGCTGCCTGCTCGTCGCGGTGCGCGCCGACCTTGGTCACGATGTGGAGCGAGTCGAGCTCCGGGTGCAGCGCCTCGCGGACCAGCTCGTTGGTGACGCGCGGGCGGTAGGCGCCGGAGGTGTCGATGTGGGTGATGCCGAGGTCGAGGGCCTTGCGCAGAACGGCGAGCGCGCTGTCGCGACTGCAGGCGGTCCCATGACGCCGGGGCACGCGAGCTGCATGGCGCCGTGGCCGAACCGGGCGACGGTCATCAGCCACGGAATGTGGTAGGTCAGTTGCGCACTGTACGCAACGCTGTGGGGGTGTGGTGTGACATCGTTGACGCGCGCGTTCGTCAATCCGGTGAGTCTGGGTCTGGCTTTGGTCATCGCTGTGTTCGGGGTGACGGCCTGGGTGTTGTCGCTGCGGGATGGACGAGGTCGGCCGGGCGGGGCGGCGAGGGCGCTGGGGTGGGCTGCGGCGGCGGGGTGGCTGTTGTTCGTCACCTACATCACGGTCGTGTTGCCCTCGTCGTCGCTGGGGGTGCGGTTCAGCCTGGTCCCGTTGGTGGACACCGTGCAGGGACTGGTGTCGCCCGCCGCTGGCAACGTGCTCGTGGCCACGCTGGGCAACATCGTGTTGTTCGTTCCGCTGGGTGCCGTGGTGGCGGTACTGGCCCCGCGCTCGCGGGTGTGGACACCGCTGTGGGCCGGGCTTGTGGTCTCGCTGCTGGTGGAACTGACCCAGGGGTTCCTCGCGCAGAAGGGCGCGGTCGCCGCGGACGACCTGATCAGCAACACTGCGGGCGCCGTGATCGGGTGGTGGATCGTGCGTGGGGTTGACCGCGTGATCGTCACGCGGTCAACCCCACGGTTACCTGATCTGTTGGCCGAAGCCCGGGATCACGGGTAGTAGACGACACCCTCGGCGCGCCGGATCGGGCTGTTGTTCACGCCGGTATACGCCTCGAGCTTGTGCTCGCCGGGGCCGGTGTACCAGGTCAGGTCGTCAGCACCGTCGCACCCGTTGGCGGTCTTGGCGCCCTGGCTCGACCAGTACACTCGCTCCACTTGTAGAGCTTGAAGTTCAGCGTCGTGCACGGGTTGCCGCCGATCATCTTGAACACCCGGTCCACATGGATGTTGCTCCACCCCGTTGAGCCGCCGGAGGCTTCTCGGACAGTGGCCCAACGTAGGGTTGGGGTTGACTGACGGGAGTTGTTGTGGGGCAGAGACGTTCGCGGTATTCGCCGGAGTTCCGGGAGGCGGCTGCGAAGGAGGTGGTCGAGCGGTCGCGGTCGATCGCTGATGTTGCTCGGGATTTGGGGGTGTTGGAGCAGACTCTCGGTCACTGGGTTAAAAAGTATCGCGAGGTTCACGCGGCCGGCGAGGAAGAGTTGTCGGTGTCGGATCGCGCGCGGTTCAAGGAACTGGAACGGCGTGTCCGGGAACTGGAGCAGGAGAACGAGTTCCTGGGAAAATCGGCGGCCTTCTTCGCGAAGAAGTTCCGGTGACCGAGAAGTATGCGTTCATCGAATCGGAAGAAGGCAGTTATCCTGTCGTTCGCATGTGTCGGTGGTCGAGGGTGTCGCGGTCGGGTTACTATGATTGGAAAGACCGTCCACAATCGGCGACGGCTTCGCGTCGTGAGTTGCTTGCCGAGCGGGTGAGGTTCGCGTTCGACTATTCCGACGGTACTTATGGTTACCGCCGTATCCATGCGCAATTGGAACGCCAGGGCACCTCGGTGGATCCGGAGACGGTCCGGGGGATCATGCGTGAGCTGGGGTTGGTGGCATGTCAGCCGCGCCCGTTCCGGCCGGTCACCACTGTCGGCGCGGACGCCGGAACCCTGCCTGACCTGGTGGCCGGGGACTTTGACGCGGACCGACCGGGCGTGAAGCTGGTCGGTGACATCACCTATGTCCGCACCGCGGAAGGCTGGTTGTACCTCGCGACAGTCCTGGATTGTTTCTCCAAGAAAGTCGTCGGATACGCGATGGCCGACCACATGCGGACCGAACTCGTCGTCGACGCTCTCCGCATGGCGGCCGGCAATGTCGCCGTCGTCCCGGACAGCACGCTGTTTCACTCCGATCGTGGTACGCAGTATGTGTCCGCGGAGTTCGCGGCCGCGGCCGGGGATTTGAAGATTTCACGCTCGGTCGGACGTACCGGGATATGTTACGACAACGCGTGGGCGGAGTCTTCAACGGCACCCTGAAGAACGAGCGTGTTCACCGCGTGCATTATCCCACCAGAGAGCACGCCCGGGAAGACATCGCCCGCTATGTCGAGTTGCGTTACAATCAGATCCGGCTTCATTCCGCACTTGGCTACCGAACGCCGAATGAAGTAGAGTCCGACTGGTTCGACCAGAACCGGGCAGCCTGAGAAGCCCAAAACTCACTGTCCGAAATCTCTCCAGCAGCTCACGTGTTCAACGAGGTCCACTGGCGCGACTCCTGGGAGAACGCCGCCTCCACCCAGGAATCGACCTGACCGGCCAGCACACCGCTCACCTCGAAGACCAACACTTACCCTTCACATGGTCAGGTGAGGTTTCCGTTGAGCGACGTCCATTCCGACCAGGCCCCGCCTGCGGTGGTTTGCCAAGTGTGCGTTGCGTTTCCGGAGGAGCTTCGCGAGTAGACGACGAGACCGCCGCCGACGCTCGCTGCGTGAGCGGTCGGAGCCGAGCCCAGGGCGCCGCCGAGTGAGGTCCATCCGTACCAGTCTGTTCCGGGCGCGGCTTGCCAGCGGTGGGTGAGCTCTCCTGCGGCTCCGCGGGCGAATGCCACCAGACCACCGTTGTAGCCTGCGATCACGGTCGGGTCGCTGGTGATGGGACCACCCAGGGAGGTCCAGCCCGACCACTCGGTGCCGGGTCCGGTTTGCCAGGTGTGCACCACGTCGCCACCCGTGCCGCGGGCGAAGACGACGTGTCCGCCGGTCACGGCGGTCGCGACCACCGGTGTACTGGTGATGGAACCCCCGAGCGATGTCCACGCGGACCACCCCGATCCTGGGCCCGATTGCCAGGTGTGGGTCAGGTCGCCTGCCACGCCGCGGGCGAAGACCACGTTGCCACCCGCGACCGCGGGCGCGATGGCAGGAGTCCCGGTGATAGCGCCACCAAGCGACACCCACGACGACCACGGACCGAGAGGGCCGGATTGCCAGATGTGGACCACGTCGCCACCCGCACCGCGCGCGGCAACGACGTGGCCACCGCCCGCCGCCACACCGACGACCGGCTGGCCGGTGATGGCACCGCCGAGGCTGTTCCAGGCCGACCACGAGGTACCCGGCGCCTCCTGCCAGCTATGGGTGAGCTCGCCCGCGCCGCCGCGGCCGAAAAGGACGTGGCCGCCGTTCGGGTTCACAGCCACCGTCACCGCCGGAAGCGCGGACGGCTGCCCGACGGGCGGCGCGGTCACGCAGGCCTGCCGGGGCCCGGTATTGCTCGATCCGAGCATGCCAAGCGAGACGGCCTCACCCACGACTCTCCCAGGAGAGCCGTGATCGGTGTAGCAGGCGTGGTTGGCGTTGTTGCGGAACTCCACGTGGACGTGCCTACCCGGGTTGCAACCCCACGCGTGCACGGTGCCGATCGTCATACCCGGTGTGATGGCCCCGGCGGGCACATTCGCCAAGTGCGCGAAGTACAACTGCCCGACCGCCGCACCGTTCACCTGGACCGTGACCCGCAAACTCTGACCGCACGTCGTGGAACTCGAATCCCGCGTTACGGACACTGCGCCGCCGGGGTGGGACAGGTGCAGCTTCACCGCCTGCCCCTCAGACCCGTACAGGTCAGTCCCCCAATGGCCCGCCCCCGGCGTGTGATGCACCGAGGGGTGGCTGGAGTTGCTGTCGCTGTAGGGCGGTGCCACCGGGGCGTTGTACGCCCACTGACCCGCGAATGGCATCCCCACCTCCACGGGGCCTGACTGCGCGACGGCCACGGGACCGATCGCCACCAGCATCGAGGCGAGCATCGCCGTCACTACCGCCACAGTCTTGGGAACCGACCAACGTCGCCACATCGCACGCACTCCCGCCAGATCGACTGATCGATTGCATCGGTTCCACGCGCCCGGTGCGACAACCACCCGCCGCAAGTAGCCGATCGGACCAGCCCCCGGTCCCGTCCCCACGAGCTGTGGCTGTGGGTCGAAGTCCGGGATTCCTTCCCCTGCTACCAGGCGGGTTGGGCGCTTCAGGGGAGGCGGCCGTCGCAGTGGGGGTCTGTGGTGCCTTGGGGGGGTTTGGCGGGGAGGAGCCAGTCCAGGGCGGCGTCTTCGAGGAGCCAGCCGTGGGCTTGGGTGGGGGATTGGGGGATCTGGGCGGGGCCTGGGCAGAGGATCTTGGCGAGCAGGCGGTTGTTGGGGACGAAGCGGACGTTGTGGTTGTTGTCCAGGAGGGTGGTCATGGTGTCGTCGACGGTGACCACGTTGCCGAGGGCTACCTCGGTGGGGGTGCGGTCCTCGCCGCCGGTGCCGAGGACCAGGGCGACCGATGGCAGCACCGGGACGTTGAGGAACATGGCCAGCAGGACGAACGGGGTGACCAGGGCGCCCAGGGTGGCGATGCCGTGGGTGCCCGCCCAGGCGACGCGTTCGGGGAGGGGGCCGGTGAGCAACGGCGCGAGCAGCGGCGGGGCCAGCAGCAGCAGGGCGGCCGCGACGTCGCCGGTGGTGATGGCGTCGATGATGGCCGGGAAGAACCACAGGTACTCGAGCACCGCGACCGCGATCGGCAGCAGGACGCACACCGGGAACACCAGGTCGTCGCGGCCGCGCCTGCGGATCGTCAGGCCTGCGATCGCGCAGCCGAGCAGCAGCAGCGTGGGCACGAACCGCAGCTCCCACACCAGCAGCGACCACAGGACGGCCGCGGCGACCAGCCAGTTCGGGGTCCGCTCAGCCGCCCGTTCGAGCCGTGACACGCGGCCCCGGTCGCCGCTGGCCAGCGACATCAGCCCGAGCAGGTGCGCGGTGAGCAGGACCGCGGGCGGCACCTCCAGCAGGCTGATCACCAGCGAGCTGGCCAGTTCCAGCGCGTGCACGTGCTGCACCAGCAGCAGCATGGTGTTGAGGTCCTGACCGCTGAGCTGCCAGAGCCGCAGGACGAGCAGGACGAGCGGGAAGGCGGGCAGCAGCGTCAGGGTCCACTGGAAACCGGGGGCGTCATCAGACCCGCCAGCCTTTCCCACGGCCATGTCCGCACCTCCACCTCGGTCACGTCGGGTTGCCGGTCCGGCGGGATCAGCTGCGGGAGGCTGTACCTGGCCATCGGCAGCAGGTACTTCGCGAACGCGTCCTCCCAGCGCTTGTCCTCGGGGTCGTGCGCGGAGCGGTAGAGCGACAGGTCGACGAGCTTGCGCAGCGCGTCGTTGCCGCCGGTGTTGACCGCCCACATCTCCTTGGCCTCCAGGGCGATGTCGTGGTGCAGCAGCTCGGTCGGGTACTTCTGCACGAAACCGGCCAGGATCGCGGCGTCGGTGGTGACCGCGTCGGCCTCGTTCGCGCGCATCGCCGCGACGCAGGCGGCGATGGTCTGCCGGTAGACGATCTGCGCGCCCGCCCTCTCGGCCGCGGCCACCGAGGTGGAGGTGGTCAGGGTGCACACCCGCTCGCCCTTGAGCTCGGTCAGGTCGAGCACCGGCCGGTGGCCCACCCTGGTGGCCACGGACTGCTCGGTCTCCAGGTAGGGCTGGGAGAAGGTGACGCCCGCGACCGCCGCCCGCTCGGGGGTGGCGCTGTAGGTGGCGATGACCAGGTCGACCCGCTGGCCGTCGACGCCGCGCATCTTGGAGCGGTCCTCGTTCTCGATCTCCACCAGCCGGACCTTGCGCGGCTCGAACCCGAGGTCGGCGCCGATCAGGTACGCCATCTCGACGTCGAAGCCGGAGATGTCGCCCGACTCGTCGCGGTAGCCGATGCCCGGCATGTCGGTCTTGATGCCGACCAGCAGTTCGGCGCGGCCGCGCAGCCCGGCGGCCTCCTTGAGCTCGTCCTCGGTGGGCACCTGCTCCCACCACACCGCGACACCCACCGCCACCACCACGGCGACGGCCGCGATCAGGGCGGCGAAGCGCAGCCACTTGGGTCGATCCGACATTGCGTGATCGTTCCACACCGGAGCGCGACCCCGGGGCGGAATCGCCGATCCCGGCCTGCGGTCCGCAGTGGACCTCGGTGGGGCCCGTTCACCGGGGACTTCACCGTGGGCGACCACCCGGATGCCGACTGTCCGCGGGCCGAGCACCGTGCGACCGTGTCCCGACCACCTCGGAAGGGACAGCGTGTCCGCGTGGGCTGTTCAGGTGATGGCGCTCCAATCGGACATCTTGGGCGCGGGGTAGGGCGTCTACTCAAGGCGACGTGACCCGCTGAGGAGGACGTGTCCCGCCAAGGGGAGGAAGATGGCCGACCAAGAGCGTGTTCGGGGTATCGCGAGGGCGATCGTGGGCAAGCTGGCGCCGGAGGAGTTGGTGTTCTTCGAGCCCGCGAGCGAGGCGTTCTTCCGCGACCGCGACCGGGATCCCGACGGCACCGGCGGGCGGGCCAGGCGTGATCCGCTCGCGTTCGGGGTCACCGAGGTGGTCGCCCTGGTCACGCCGGTCGCGCTGGTGGTGTCCGCGGCGATCGCGGACGAGGTCGTCGGGCGGACGGCCACCGCGGTCGTGGACCGGGGCGCGCGGTGGCTGCGGCGCAAGGTCAGGGGCGGCAACCGGCCCGAACTGCCCGCGAGGGTCGAGTTCGACGAGCACGAGTTGGCCCGCATCCGCGCGTCCGCCGCCGAGAAGGCCAGGGCCTTGGGGCTGGCCGAGGAGCAGGTGTCGCTCTTCGTGGACGCGCTCATCGGCGGGTTGACCGACCCCGGCGACGGTCCGTGACCCTGGCCGCCGAGCGGGTCCGCCGGACGGGGCCGATCCCGACCGGCATGGTCACCCTGTTCCTGCTGCTCGCGGCCACCGTGTGCGCCACGGTCGGGCTCCTGGGGATGCTGGCCTGGTTGACCGTTGGCGACCATGTGGGCGACATGGTCACCGCCTACAAGCGGTGCACTCCCCCGACCTCGGCGACCGACGAGTCGTTGTTCGACGCCAACGACGCAGCCCACCGGTCCGCGAACTGCCTGGCGTCGATAACCGGGCAGCAGGCGGCGTGGGCGCTCTATGCCGTGCTGCTCCTCGCTGCGGTAGCGCTGTGCTTCTACCTGGCTTACCCGCGCCTGCTGATCCGCCGACACCGTCTGGTGCTCTTACGCGAACAGGGCGACCTGGCGGCCTACCTCGCCGAGCTGCGCGACCTCGTCGGCCTGCGTCGCGCGCCGGTCTACCTGCTCGGTTCGCGTAGCGGCACGATGGACGCGCTGACCTTCGGCGCGTTCCGGCGCCGGTACGTGGTGCTCGACGCGGGCCTGTTGCGGGCGTACACCCTGGACCGGGCCCGGTTCCGCGCCGTCGTGCTGCACGAGTTGGCGCACGCGCGCGGCCAGGACGTGCACCTCACGTACCTGACGAAGTCGCTGTGGTGGGCGTTCGTGCTCGTGGCGTGGGTCCCGGTGCTGGTGGAGGCCGTGGTCCTGCGGTCGTGGTTGGTGTTGATCACCGTCGCCGCGCTGGCCGTGGTGACCGCGCTGGTCCTGCTGACGCGCAACGCGATCCTGCGCGAGCGGGAGGTGCACGCCGACGGTGTGGCAGCCCTGCACGACGGCCCGGGCGGCTCGCTCGGCGACCTGGTCTCGGCCGAGCCGCGGCCCACGTCGCGGTGGCGGTTGTCGCTGGCGCACCACCCGGACCCGGCGTGGCGTCGGCGGGTCATCGACGACCCCGCGCTGCTGCTGCGGCCCCGGTGGTGGGAGATGCCCGCGGCGGGGCTCGCCGTCGGGGTGATCGCGCCGAACCTGTGGTTCGTCATCGTGACGAGTCTGGTGTCCGTGCCGGGCCTTAACTCGCTGGTGGTGGGATGGCTCATCGGGCCCGCGCTGGCGGTACCGGTGGCGGTGGCGTCGTGGCGGACGGCGGCGCTTACGCCAGGCAAGCGCACGGTGCGGGTACCGCTGACGCACGCGGTCTACCTTGCCGCCGGGTTCATCGTGGGTCAGCAGGTGGCGCTACGGGTGCTGATCCAGATCTCCACGCGTACGGACCTAGAGTGGCCGCACCCCGCGTCCGTGCTGCTGTTGGTCGCGGGCCTGGCGGTGGTGGCGCTGTGGGCGTCAACGGTGTCTGCGGCGTTCGACAACCCGCCACGGTGGGTGCTACCGGTGGTGGTGGCGGGCGTCGCGGGGGCGATCTGGCCGTGGCTCGCGTCCTGGTGGGTGTGGACCGACATCGACCGCGTCGGCTGGTGGGTCTTCCTCGACCAGGCGTCCGGCTACGACCTGGGCATCCCGGACGCGCCGGGGTGGGTGGGCACGCTCGCGCACTGGACGCAGGTGCGGTACGTGCCGCTGCACATGGCGACGTGGATCCCGTTCATCGTCCCGTTGCTCGCCCTGCTGTGGTTGGTGCCGATCCTGATCACCCGCTCGGTGTTCGACACGCGGCGCGCGCTGCGGGCGGGGTTGATCGGCGCTGCGGCCTTCACCGTCGCCGCTGTTGCGGTGGTCGTCGCGGCCCGGCTGTGGTTGTCCGGGCAGGCCCGCGGTAGCGACGGGTTCCGCGTGGGGCTGCACTTCACGTTGGTGGCGATCGCGGTCGTGGCCCAGGTCGGGGTCGCGGTGGGATTGCGCGGGCCACATCGGGCCGTGCTGACGCCGTTGGCCGTGGTGACGACCGGGCTGCTGTCGACGGTCGTGCTGCTGTTCGGTATGGACACCTTGGGCCGGGCGGTGGACGTGTGGCGTCGGCCCGCTCGGTCGCTGTTCGCGTGGCCCGATTTCGACCTGGTGGTCGAGACGCTGAACCAGGTCGTGCTGACGGGGGCGGTGCTTTCCGCGTTCGGCGTGCTGGTGGTGGCGGGTCGGAGGCCCGCTCAGGTCGCGCCTCGGGGTGGGATCGTTTTTCCGGCGCTGGTGGCGGTCGGGGCGGTGGCTGTGGGGGTGTTGACGGTGCCGAGCGCGTACCGGACCTGGGTGACCAGCACGGCCACCGGGGTCCAGCCGGTGACCGGCGCGGAGTGTCTGCTGGGCACATGGGTGGAGGTGGACCGAACCTCGGTGATGACGCTAAGCACGGAAGTCGGCCCGATGCAGTTCCGCAGCACAGGTTCCATGCAGGCCTTCGACTCCGACGGCACCGTAGTGCTGAGCCTTGCCCCGATTCGCTCTGACCACAACGGGCACATCGCGCTGATGACGTACTCGGGCGCCATTACCGCCGACTACCACGTGAACGGCGACCAGATCCTCTACGACAACATCCGCCCCGGCATAACCTGGTCCGTCAGCGTTGACGACCACCCCGCAGTCCTAACCGGCCCCGTCACCACCTTCACCCCCGACGTATTCACCTGCACCGACAACACAATGACCCAAACCGGCACCGGTTACACCATCACCCTGACCCGCACCGCCCACCCCAACTGACGCCTGTCACGGGTTCCCGACAGAGATGCGGGCCGCGAGGCGGTCGCGGCGGGTGATGAGGCGGGTGATCTCGGCGTCCATGGCGGCTAGACGGCGGTGGACGGTGCCCGAGGTTTGGCTGCAGGCGGCGGAGTCGTAGTCGGGGAGGGTGTCGCCTTCGATGAGGTGGAGGCGGTCGGCGCTGGCGCGGATGTCGTCGATGGTGAGGCCTAGGCCTAAGAGTTGGCGGATGATGCGCACGCGGTCCACGTCGCGTTGGGTGTAGCGGCGTTGGCCGGTGTGAGAGCGGTTCGGCGGCGGCAACAGCCCGCGTTCCTCATAGAGCCGCAATGCGCGGGGTGTAGTGCCCGCTGCTGCTGCCGCGTCGCCGATCCGCATCTGGCCTCCTAGAGTTCCACGACCACCGTGCCCAGGTGGCGTCCCTCGAACACCTCCTGCAACGCACGGGGCGCCGCGTCGATGCCCGGGACGCGCACATGTGGGAACGTCAGCGCGCCGCTGCGCAGCCAGTCGCCGAACCTGGCCAGCCACTCGTCGCGTTCGTGCTGGTCAGGGCGGGTGGTCACGCCGTGCAGGCTGATGCCGCGCAGGATCAACCCGAAGCTGTCGATCTCCACCGGCGCCTCGGTGCCGGACCCGTCGACCTGCCCGGCCAACGCCCCGACCAGCGCCACCCGCGCCCCCGGCCTGGCCACGTCGAGCACCGCCCGCAGCTGCGCCCCACCCACGTTGTCGATGATCACGTCCGCCGCCTCGACCGGCTCCTCACCCACGACGAACGCCGCGTCGAACCCGAGTTCGTCCACCAGCCGCCGCGCCTTCTCCCGCGTCCGCGCCGTGGCCACGACCCGTCCCGCGCCCAGCACCCGGGCGAGCTGACCCACGATCGACCCGACGCCGCTGCCGCCAGCCGTGACCAGGACCGTCTCCCCGGCTCGCAGCTTCGCGAACTTCGTCAACGCCGCGTACGCCGTCCACGTCGACCCCAGGTGCGCCACCGGATCCGGCAACGCGTCCCCCAACGGCGTCACCCCCGCCTCGGGCACCACGGCCTCCTCGCGCCACCCGGCCCAGTGCGACACCAACTCCCCCACCCGCAGCGCAACCCCATCCCCGACCGCGACAACCTCCCCCACCGTGATCGACGGCGGCACCTCCCCCACCCGAACCGGCGGCAACGGCGCCCCCTCGACACCGCCCGCGAACAACGTCCGCAACCGCGCCGACACCTGGAAGTACCGGTTGCGCACCAACACCTCCCCCGGCCCCGGCTCCCCCACCGCGACCTCGACGACCTCGAAGTCCTCCGGCCGCGGCAACCCCTCCGGCACCGCCACCAACCGAACCACCCGACCCACGGCAAACCACCTCTCCCCCACGCGACCACCGCATGGGCGCGGGCACGCTAACCCCTCACCCACGGGTCAAGGGCAAGCGAATTAGGGCAGCGGATCGGTCAGCCTGCGGCGAATCGCCTCGGCCAACTCCGCGCGGTCCTGCCGCGTGGCCAGGTCGAGGGCTCGGCGCCACCCGGCCTCGGCCTCGGCGGTGGCGCCCAGCGCGTGGTGGCTCTCCGCGAGCTTGTCGAGCACGACGGCCTCGTGGAAGACGTTGCCGAACTCGGGGAGCAGGTCCAGGCAGCGGCGGTAGTGCTCGACGGCGTCCTCGTGCCTGCCCTGCCCGGCGGCGACCGACCCGAGGTCGCTCAACGCGCAGGCGACCCCCTCGGTGTTGCCGATCTCGCGGTGCAGGGCGAGTCCGTACTCCAGGTACCGCGTCGCCGCGTCGTACTCGCCCGCTTCCGCGTGGTAGAGCCCCAACTGGCCGAGGACCTCCGCTTCCCACACCCGCAGCCCCGCGATCCGGCACAGTTCCCGCGCTCGGCGCAGGCTGCTGATCGCCCGCGCGCGGTCGCCCGCCTGGTCGTGGGCGCCCGCCATCGCCCGCAGCGTGGCGACCTGGCTGGGCAGCGAACCCACCCGCTCGGCCAGTTCCGCCGCGCGCGACAGGTGGACCACCGCGGTGGCGTGGTCACCGCGGGCGAGCTCCACGTAACCGAGGTGGCGGTGGGTGACGGCCAGGATGTCGTCGACCTCGCGGTGGCGCCCGATCAGCTCCGCCGCGGCGAGTGCGGCCCGCCAGCTCACCAGGCCGTCCGGGCGTCCCTGGCGGTGGTGGAACCCGACCAGCGACCACGCGATCTGCCAGGCCGCCTCGGGCAGGCCCCGGCGCAGCGCGTACCGCTGGGTGTCGAGCAGCCCCTGGTGCTCGGCCGCGAACCAGGCGATGGCGTCCCGAGCGCTCGCCAGCCCTGGGTCCGCGCCCTCGACCGGGATCTCGATGGGCGGCCGGTACGGCGCGAGCTTGCGCGCGCCGCTGTGCGCGGTGTGGACGAGGAACTGGATCAGCCGGTGCACCGCGGCGGTCGTCTCCGGGTCATCGGCCGGGGTAAGGCCGCCCGCGTAGAGCCGCACCAGGTCGTGCGTGCGGTAGCGGCCCGGCGCGTGCTGCCGCACCAGATGCGCGGCCTCCAGCGCGCGCAACAGTGAGCGGGACTTGGCCCGCGAGTGGCCGGTGAGCACCACGACCGAGTCGAGTCCGATGTCGTTGCCCGGTGCGGCGCCGAGGAGTCGGAACACCGCGGCCACCTGCGGCGCGAGCGACTGGTACGACCACGACAGCACCGCGCCGCAGGCTCATGCCGGTGTCACCCGCGTCCAGACCGTCGAGGCGTTCGGACTCCTCCCGCAGCTCATCGGCCAATCCCGCCAACGACTGCCCCGGCTGCGTCACCACCCGCGCGGCCACGATGCCCACCGCGAGCGGTAGACCCGCGCAGTAGCCCAGCAGCTCCGCCACCGCGCCGGGCTCCGCGGCCAACCGCTCGCGCCCGACGTGCTCGGCGAGCAGTTGCCGCGCCTGGGCGTCGGTCAACACGTCCAGATCCACGATCCGCGCTCCTCTGCTGATCAGCTCCGCCAACGGCAACCTGCTGGTCACCAGGACGGCGCAGGACGCGCTGCCCGGCAACAACCGCAGCACATCGGCGCAGTCCTTGGCGTTGTCCACCACCACGAGCACCCGCTTGCCCGCCACGAGACTGCGGTAGGTGGCCGCCTGGGTCTCGACATCGGCGGGCTGGCTGTCCTCACCGACCCCGAGCGCGCCGAGGAAACCCCGCAACGCGCGACTCGCGGGCACCGGCTGCTCGAACGACGCGAACCCGCGCATGTCCACGTACAGCTGGCCATCGGGGAAGCGGTCGAGGTGCTGGTGCGCCCACCGCAACGCCAGCGACGTCTTCCCGATCCCGCCGCTCCCGGTGACCACCGACGACGGCACCGCGGGCCTACCTCTGGCTGTAGGCCTCGGTCATCGCCAAGCGGGCCACGGGGCGGGTCCGAGTGGCACCATGTCCACCAGGCGACCGCCGCTGTTCCTCGACGTCGACGGGCCGTTGAACCCGTTCGCCGCCCCGGCCGGGGGTAAGCCCGCGGGGTTCGTCGAGCACAGCTTCCGCACCTCATCCCGGTCGACCCGCACACGGGGATCACCGAGGAGCACCTGGCCACGGTGCGGCAGCGTGTCTGTCCACAGTAAACCGGACTTGGTCGATCACGGCCTGCGCCGAAGCCTGGGTTGCGTGGTCCTGCACGGAGTCTGAACGCCGTCAGAACCGCCGGGCCGCTGGGTACGATCACCGGCGTGCCGCGAGGGTCGTGGTGGTCGGGGCGGGGGCGGGAGAACGGTGGTGGGGTCTGCCGGGGCGCGGGAGTTGGGGGAGCGGTTCGCTGAGTTGAAGGCCAGGAGCGGGCGCAGCTACGACAGCGTCGGGCGGCGGGTTAACCTGGGGAAGTCGACGGTGCACCGGGGCCGCGATGCCGGAGAAGTTCGGCGTCGTCGAGCAGATCGGGTTGACCTGCGGAGCCAGCACTGCGGAACTGCTTGAGCTGCACCGGCTCTGGGCCCGCGCGGTCTCCGCGAGCCCGGAACTCCCGCAGGAACCGCCCAAGCCCACCGAACCGGACACACCACCGCCACCCCGATCACGCAGACGGTGGTGGCCCGCGCTGATCGTCGCCGCTGCCGTGCTGGCGCTGATCGGCGGGTCGACCCCGATACCGCCCGCGCCGGTCCCGCAATGGGTCTCCGGTCCTGTGTGGCAGCGCGGCCGCCCCAACTGGACCACGCTCGACCGGCTGGTCGACGGGGCGAACCACGCCGGGCTGCCGGTGTTGTTCGTCTACTTCAGCTGGGGCGCGGGCCGCGACGGCTACACCTACTCCATCAACGACCAGGTCGCCTCGTCCAAGTGGATCAGGACGTGCGGCACACCGTAGTGGGGTCGGCGGTGGGCACAACCGGCCCAATCCTCGGGTACGCCGCCGTCTTCCTGGCAGCAATGGCTCCTGACCGCCGCCCGGTAGACTGCTCGCTCATGACGAAGGTCATGATCCAGCCGTCCTACGGGAAGCCCGAGACGCGTAGGCACTGGGCCGACACGCTGGACGTCCCGGTGTCGTTCGACGAGCCGCCATACCGCGACGCACTGACCCCGGATCAGCGCGCCGAACTGCGGTCCACCCACCCCACCGGATCCGCGAGGTTCTGGGGCGCGACCGCCAAGCACGACAAGCGCGTGGACACACTCCACCAGGGCGACGTACTACTCCTCACCGGCCAACGCCACGTCCGCGCGATCGCCCGCGTAGGCCACGTCGTCCGCAACCCGGCGTTCGCCCGAGCCCTCTGGACCCCAGACCCCCGCGACTGCCTGTGGAGCAACGTCTACAGCCTGCTCGACTACCGCGCGACCTGGATCCCGTACGAACGCATCTGGGACCTACCCGGCTTCACCACAGGTGACTACTTCATGGGCTTGCGGCTACTCGACAACGCCAAGAGCACGACCATCCTCAACGGACTGAACATCGACCTGCTGCTCAGAGGTGCGGCGTAGACCTTGACGCGACGATGGATTCAACGATGCCAGGGGCGTTAAGCCGTAAGGGTTACGAGATCGCGGGTGCGGCCATCGGTGCGCGGACGTCGGTCGGGTCAGGCCGGGTCATCTCCCCAGCCTAGATAGGGCAGGATCTGAAGTACGCCAACTGATCGGAGACCACCATGGGCCTGTTCGACGTCCCCCTAGAAGATGACCGTACCCAGCTCGAGGCCGTCATCGAGGACTACCGGGGTGCCATCGAGGCGACCCTTGACGGGCTTGGTGAGGAGCAGGTTCGGCGGAGGCTTGTTCCCTCGGCGACGACACTGTTGGGGCTGCTCAAGCACGTCACCTGGATGCAGCGGGTGTGGTTCGAGGAGTGCGTCGGCGGTACGTCCCGCAGTAAGCTCGGGCTGGTGCAGAGTCCCGACGAGTCCTTCCGGCTTGCCGACGACGACACCATCGCCTCGGTCACGGCCGCCCACCAGCAGGCCTGCGCCACCGCCCGGGCCGCGACCGCCGACCTCCCGCTGAGCACGGTCGTGACCGGCCACCGCGCCGGGCCGCGCACGCTGCACTGGGTGTACCTGCAAGTGCTGCGGGAGCTGGCCCACCACAGCGGACACGCCGACATCCTGCGTGAGCAGGTGCTCGCCGACTGAGGTTGCGCGGAGCGTCACCTGGAGGTTCACCGCAAAGAGTGGTGGCGACGGTCGTCCGCTTGGGACGCACGGTGCCGGGTACCACTTGTGGACGGCAGATCCGCGAACCGAGGGAGTGGCGATGAGACGCGCTAGAGCATTGCTGACCGCAGTTGTCGTGACGATGGCGACGTTCGCGCCGGTCGCGCAAGCGCAGCAGGCGAGACCGTTGCGCTGGGTGGCACTGGGCGACGCCTACACCGCGGGCGGCATCAACGCGGCAGGCACCGAGATCGGCGGCGTGCGCGACGGGTGCGGCCGGACGTCAGGTTCCTACCCAGAACTGTTGCGCACCAGACTATCCGGCCGCTACGAGCTGACCAACGTCAGCTGCACCGGGGCATCGATCGCGAACATCACCTACCAGCCGCAGCTGCCTCCCGGCCACCTCATCCCGTTCTTCGACGTCTTCGACCCCGACTTCCCGTTCCCGCCCGTCCCCCGCCAGCTCGACGCCGTCACCGACGACACGGACCTGGTGACCGTGGGGGTCGGCGGCAACACCCTCGGGTTCGTCGAGCTCGTCTTCGCCTGCCTGCAGCTGGGCGAGTGGGCCGACCCCGTGGCCGATCACCCGTGCACCGACTACTTCAGCTTCGGCTGGGACGGCGTCCCCACCATCACCGACCGCCTGTCGCTGCTGGCGGCCGAGTACGACGGCATGCTCACCATGATCCGCAACGCCGCGCCGCGCGCCACCATCCTCGCCGTGGGCTACCCGACGATCTTCCCCGCCGACCCCACCGCGTGCGACCACGGCCTCACCCCGGCAGGCATGCGCCACTTCGCCACCGTGAGCTACCCGGACCTCGCCTGGCTGCGCACCCAGGTCGTCGAGCAGATGAACCGCGTCATCGCCGAAAGCGCTGCCCGCCAGGGCATCCGCTACGTCGACCTCTACACCACCAGCACCGCCCACGACGTTTGCAAGCCGGACGGCGCCAACTGGGTGGAGGGCGTCGTGGACCGCGCGGGCCGCTGGGCGATGGTCCGGGCCAATGCCGACGGCCACAACAACGCCGCCAACGCCGTGCAAGCCGCGCTGGTCACCGCCCAGGGCTGAAGTCAGCCCACAGGTCGAGGCAGAGCAACTCGTCATCGTCGGCGGTCGAGCCGCGGACCACGATGGCGAACTTGGTCGCCGGAATCTCACGCGGCAGGTCGACATCGTGGCGGAACCGGTAGCTGCCCGGTTCCAGCGGCAACCGAAGGTCCCCACCGGCTTCCTTGAGCTCCTCGTCGATGTCGAACACCTTGCGCAAGAGCGTGACCAGGCCCACTTTCGCAGTCACAGCGGCGGAAGCGCCGACCTCGATCCTCTCCGTCACCCGGAACCCGACGTCAACGGTCAGGCGTTGTCCCGGCACCGGCGGGTCAGGGGTGACGGTGAGCGAGTCCAATTGGAACGGATCCGCCGCCACTCCACAGTCGACATAGCCGAACGCCGACCGCGCCGCCTGAGCCGTGCCCGGCACCGAGACCAACGCGCCGAACACAGCGGCAACGGCAAACAAACGCGAGACCCGCATGGTCGTCCTCTCGTCCAACCCCTCTGCCCAGGCAGTACCCGGTCATTCCCGGCAACCACCTAAGAGGCCCCCATCGAGTGACGGTGCCCGCACCGCTCTGCGCCAGGTGCTGAACATGGAGGATGGAGGAAGCCACCACTCCCCTCCACTTCAACATATAGCGCACCGGGGGGCTTGTGGCAAGACCCCGGGTGTGCCGCACAATTGCCCGCGCTGTGGCCAGGAGCTGGGGAAATGGAGATCCAGAAGTGCGTGTGCTGTTGACGACGTGGGGATCGCGCGGGGACGTCGAGCCGCTGGTGGGGCTCGCGGTGGCGCTGCGGGGGTTGGGAGCGGAGGCGCGGTTGTGCGCGCCGCCGGACGAGGAGTTCGCGGGGTTGGCGGAGCGGGTCGGGGTGGAGTTCGTGCCGTTCGGGCCGTCGGTGCTGTCGGTGGTGGCGAATCCGAAGCCGCCGACCGCCGAGGACGCGTTCAAGCTGGCTCCCGCGCTGGTCGCGGCCCGGTTCGAGACGTTCGCCATGGCCGCCGAGGGGTGTGACGCGCTGGTGGCGACCGGGCTGATGCCCGCGGGGGCGCGGGACGTGGCCGAGAAGCGGGGCATCCCGTACGTGCTCGCGTGCTTCCACCTGCTCGGGCTGCCGTCGCGGCACTCGTCGCCCGGGCGGCGGCCGGGCACGCCGTCGCCGGAAGGGGAGACCGACAACCGGAAGCTGTGGGAGCAGGACGCCCAGCGGGTGAACGCGCTGTACGGGGAAGCGCTCAACAGCGGTCGGGCGGCGATCGGGCTGCCGCCGGTGGACAACGTGCGCGACCACGTCCTCACCGGCAGGCCCTGGCTCGCGGCGGACCCGACGCTGTGCCCGTCAGACGGCATGACCGACCTGGACGTCGTGCAGACCGGGGCGTGGACCCGGCCCGACGACCGTCCACTCCCGGCGGATCTGGCGGCGTTCCTGGACGCGGGCGCGCCGCCGGTCTATGTCGGGTTCGGCAGCATGGCGTCCTCCATCCCGAAGGACATCGCTCAGGTGGCCATCCAGGCGGTCCGCGCCCAGGGGCGCCGCGTCGTCCTCGCCCGTGGCTGGGCGGGGCTGGCCGCGATCGACGACGCCACCGACTGCTTCGTCGTCGGCGACGTCAACCAGCAGGCGCTGTTCCGCCGGGTGGCCGCCGCCGTGCACCACGGTGGCGCGGGCACGACCACGACCGCGGCCCAGGCGGGGGTGCCCCAGGTGATCGTGCCCCAGATCGCGGACCAGCCCTTCTGGGCCGCGCGTATCGCCGCCCTGGGCATCGGCGCCGCCCACGACGGTCCGGCCCCGACCTTCGAGTCCCTGGCCGCCGCCCTCGCCACGGCCCTGGCCCCGGAGACCCAGGCCCGGGCAACCGCCGTGTCCGGCACGATCCGCACCGATGGAGCCACTGTGGCCGCGAAGCTCCTTCTCGACGCGGCCAAGTAGAGCTCGTTGGGTGGCCGCGGCAAGACTCCCGCGGCCACCCTCAGCCGAGGACCCGTGCCACGATCCGTGCGGTGTCGGCGACCAGGGCGTCCAAGCGTTCGGCGCCTTCCTTGTCCCGGCTCGTCAGCACAGCGATGACGATCGGGTCCCGGCCCGGCGGCCACAACACGGCGATGTCGTTGCGGCCGCCGTAGTCTGCGCTGCCGGTTTTGTCGCCTACGACCCAGTCCCGTGGTACTCCGGCGCGGATGACGTCTGTGCCCGTGGTGTTGTTGCGCAGCCAGTCGTCGAGCATGGCACGGTCCTCTTCGGGCAGTGCAGTGTCGACGGTGAACTTGCGCAGGTTCGTTGCCATGGTCCGGGGTGTGCTGGTGTCTCTCGGGTCTCCGGGTATGGCCGAGGAGAGGTCGGGTTCGTACCGGTCGGCGGACGTGACTTGGTCGCCGAGTCCTGCTTGCAGTCCCGCGGGGCCGCCAAGGCTTCGCAGCAACAGGTTTCCCGCCGCGTTGTCGCTGTACCGCACCGCCGCGTCACACAGTTCGCGCCAGGTCATCGTGCCGCCGACCGCCCGTTCGACGACCGGCGAGTTGGCCACCAGGTCGGCCGCGCGGATCGGTACCGGCTCCTCAAGCTGCTGCGGTGTGGTCGCGTCCAGCACTAGGGCCGCGGCGAACGCCTTGGACGTCGACGCGTAGGCGAACCGCTCATCCGCCTGGTACGAAACCGTTCGGTCCCGTTTGGTGTCCACTGCGTACACTCCGCGCCGCGCGTCGTACTTTCGTTCCAACTGCGCGAACTCACGTGCCAGGCCTGTTGTCTCGGTGCTAGAGGTGGTCGTTGTCCCGACCGGCGGATCCTGACCTGTCGAGCACCCCGCGACCAGTGCTGCCACTACCCACAACCACCGGCCCGTGAACCTTCTAGTCAAGACAGAACTCGTTGCCCTCGACGTCTCGCATCGCGATACAGGACTCGTTCTCGTCATCGGCGGGCAGCAGCTGCACTCGCGTCGCCCCAAGGGCGATCAGCCGCGCGCACTCGGCCTCAAGCGCGGCCAGGCGCTCCTCCCCCACCAGTCCAGTACCCACCCGAACGTCGAGGTGCACCCGGTTCTTGACGACCTTCCCCTCCGGAACCCGCTGGAAGTACAGCCGCGGCCCCACTCCCTCCGGATCCCCGCACGCGAACGCCGCCCCCTGCCGCTCCGCAGGCAGCGACCGATCGAACTCCGCCCACGAACCAAACCCCTCAGGCGGCGGCGGTACGACGTATCCCAACACCTCACACCAGAACCGAGCAACCCGCTCAGGCTCCGCACAGTCGAAGGTGACCTGGACCTGTTTGACCGATCCCATGACCCCACCCTAGCTCCGAGCGCCGCTCCCCGAGGTGCGAGTAATCAGCCGAGCCCCGGTGGACCAAGCTCCCCAACCAGGTGAACACCCGCACCAGAGAAGTTTGTTCACCCACGTTTCCCCAGGTCGCGTTTGTCCCCATCTCCGCACTTATCCACAACTCACGCCGAGCCTCTGGCCGTGCACCTATCGCCCGATAGAATGGAGCCGGGGCCGCCCCCCGGAGAGGGTGGGGGCCGGGGTAGGCGGGGAGGGCCTCCGCGAAGGTGGTCTCCGTAACGGCGGCAGCACGGGTAGGCGGCGCGAGCGCGAGTGGTGCGGGCGGCTCGGGTGCGGGTAGCCGGCTCGGGTGTAGGGGCGCGGGTGGAGTGGGCAGCCGGACGGGTTCTGCGCGGTGACGCCGCAGGTGGGCGTGAGCGGATCGGGTGGGGGTAGGTGGCTTGGACGCGGGTGGGCGGCTCGGGTGGGGCGGCCAGCCGGACGGACTCCGCGGCGACGGCACGGGTGGGGCGTGGGTGGCGCGGGCAGCCAGACGGGCTCTGCGGCAGCGACGCAGGGGAAGAGGGTGGGTGGATCGGGCGCAGGTGGGTGGATCGGATGCGAGACGGCGGCGCGGGTGGGCGGCCGGACAGGCACTGGGCGGCGACGGCGTGGACGGGGGGCGTGGTGGCGCGGGTGCGGGTGGGCGGTGCGCCTGGGAATGGATGCGCGAGGGCAGCGCGGGTCGGGGTGGGCGGACAGGCTCTGGGCGGCGACGGCCTGGACAGGGGGATGCGGGTGGGAGTGGTTGCGCGAGGGCGGTGCGGGTGGGAGTGGGCAGCCAGACGGGATCTGGGTGGCGGGGTGGGTGGGATGGAGGTTGGGGCGAAGGGGTGTGGTCGTCGTGGGAGGTGTTAGTGCAGGTGGGTTTTGAGCAGGATTACGGCGATGCCCAGGGCGGTGCTGCCTGTGGCGCATAGGGCGGCCACTAGGCGGGTCGCGCTGGCTCGGCGGGCGGCGGTGTGTCCCAAGGCGCCGAGCATGGTGGTTGATACGGCCAACGCGACGACTACGCCGGTGTGCAGGTCGTCGGTGGCGAGTACGAACAGGACGAGCACGGCCAGTGGTGTGTACGCGGCCTCGACCGTCGGCCAGCCCTGGCGTAGCACCTGGAAGAGCCTGCCGCGGCGGCCTGGGCCTCGGGCCGCCGCGGCCAGTGCTTGTGCGTACCGCTCCGCCACCCAGTACACGGTGACGGTCACCAGCACCGTCACGACGACCCCGCCGAGCGTGCTGTGCGCGCTCGCGGTGGCCATCGCGGCGGCGCCGACGACGGTCCCGTAGATCGCGTGCGCGAGGTCCCGCTCACCGGTCCACCGCCGGTAACGGGGCAAGCGCGGCGACCAGGTCACGCGGCGTGCAGGCTGGCGTAGCGCCGGAGGAAGAGTGCTTCAGCAAGTGCCATGCTCGCGATCTCCGCCGGTGACACGCTTTCGTTGGGGGCGTGGATAAGCGACCGCGGTTCCTCGACGCCCATCAGGATGATCTCGGCCGCCGGGTAGGTGTCGGCCAAGACCGCGCAGAGCGGGATAGAGCCGCCCTGCCCCAGGGTGGTCATCGGCGTGCCGTAGGCCTCGTCCATCGCCGCGGCCACCGCCCGGTAGGCCGGACCGTCCTGCGCGGCCCGGAACGGCGCCCCGATCGCCTCCGTCTCGACCGTGATCCGCACGCCCCACGGGGCCGCCGCACGCAGGTGCAACGTGAGCGCCGCCTCTGCCTCGACGGGATCGGTACCGGGTGGGACGCGCAGGTTGAGCCGTGCCGCTGCCCGCGGGCTGATGGCCGCCGACGAGCCGACGACCGGTGGGCAGTCGATGCCCAGGATGGTCACCGCGGGGCGGGCCCAGAGCATGTCGGACACCGTGCCGAGCACCTCGACACCGTCGAGCACGCCCGCGTCACGCCGGAACCGGTCGGGCGGGTACTGCTCGCCGGTCCAGTTCTGGTCGGACCGCAGCCCCCGCACCGTGGTGTTCCCGGCGCGGTCGCGCAGTGTCGCCAACATGTGCACCAGCGCGGCGAGTGCGTCCGGCGCCGCGCCGCCGAACATGCCCGAGTGCAGCTGCGCGGCGAGCGCCTCGACGGTGACGACGACGTTGACCATGCCGCGCAGGCTGATCGTCGTCGCCGGTCGGCCCACGGCGGCGTTCCCGGTGTCGCACACCAGGATCGCGTCCGCGCGCAGCAGGTCCGGCTCGGCCGCGACGAGCCGTTCGAGCCCGCCCGTACCCTGCTCCTCGGAGCCCTCCACCACCAGCTTGAGGTGGACCGGGATGTCACCTGCCAGGGCGCGCAGCGCGGTGAGGTGCATGATGATGTTGCCCTTGCAGTCCGCGCTCCCCCGGCCGTACCAGCGGCCGTCCACCTCGCTGAGCTGGAACGGTGGCGTGCGCCAGGCGGCCTCGTCGAGCGGGGGTTGCACGTCGTAGTGGGCGTAGAGCAGCACGGTCGGCGCTTCCGGGTCCGCACAGGGCCGTGAACCCACCACGGCGTCGCTCCCGTCCGCCGTGGTGATCGTGCGCGCGTCCGTGAAGCCGGGCTCGGCGAACCTGGCGCGAACCCACTCCGCGGCCCGCTCGCACTCGGCGCGGGGGTACTGCCTGGGGTCGGCCACCGACTGGAACGCGACGAGCTCGCCGAGTTCCGCCCGTGCCAGTGGCATCAGGCCCGCGACGCGCGTCTCCAGTTCCGCCGCGGTTCGCGTGCGGGGGTCGTTCATGCCGCCACCTCCGTCTTCCACGAGGGCTTGCGCAGTCGGTAGAACAGCAACGGCACGACGACGCCGAGGCCGATGGCACCGCCCGCGACGATCAGCAGGTACACCCCGGTGTTGCCGGACCCGAACTGCGACGGTGGGATGAACCCGACCAGGAGCGCGGCGAGGGACGCGGTGAACCCGACCCCTCACAGGCCGACGAGCATCGGCGCCCGGAACCCCCTGGGGTGCTCGGGTTCCCTGCGCCGCAACCGGACCGCGGCGATGAACAGCAGCAGGTAGGTGATCAGGTACACCTGCGTGGTGATCACCGAGAAGATCCAGTACGCGCTGGAGACGTCCGGGATGAACGCGTAGAGCAGCGCGATCCCGGTGGTGATCACGCCTTGGACGACGAGGATGTTCTGCTGCACCCCGTTGCGGTTGAGCCGCTGCAGGTACGGCGGGAGGTAGCCCTCCTGGCGGGAGATCAGCAGCAGGCCCTTGGACGGCCCGGCCAGCCAGGTCAGCATGCCGCCGAGCGAGGCGAGGACCAGCATGATCCCGACCACCGGGGTGAGGAACTGCCAGCCGAAGTTCGCGAACACCGCGTCGAAGGCCTGCATCACCCCCGCGGTGAGGGAGAGCTGGTCGGCCGGGATCACCCAGCTGATGGCCAGCGCGGGCAGGATGAAGATCAGCAGCACCAGGCCCATCGCGAGGAACATGGCGCGCGGGAAGCCCTTGCCCGGGTCGCGCAGCGACGAGACGTGCACCGCGTTCATCTCCATGCCCGAGTAGGACGGGAAGTTGTTGACGATCAGCACCAGGCTCGCCAGCCCGGTCCACGCGGGCAGCAGGTGCTCGGCGGTCATCGGCGCGGCGGGGGCGTTGCCCTGGCCGAGGAACACGAACGCCAGCAGCACCAGCAGCGCGCCGGGCACGAGGGTGCCGATGACCAGCCCACCGCTGGCGAGCCCGGCGACGCTCTTGGTGCCGCGCGAGGACACCCACACCCCAGCCCAGTAGGTGATCACGATGACCGACGCCGTCCACAGGCCGTTGCCCGCCAGCGCGGGGTTGACCACGTAGGCGAGCGTGCTGGCGACGTAGCCGAGCAGGCTGGGGTAGTAGAAGATCGTCATCGCGAACTGGCACCAGACCGCGAGGAACCCCATGGGTTTGGACAGGCCGCGGGCCACCCAGTTGTAGACGCCGCCCTTCCAGCCCGAGGCGAGCTCGGCCGAGACCAGCGACGTGGGCAGCAGGAACACCAGAGCCGGGATGAGGTAGAGGAACACGCAGGCCAGGCCGTAGACGGCCATGGTGGGCGCGGGCCGCAGGCTGGCCACCGAACTGGTCGTCATCAGCGCGAGGGCGACCCAGGAGATCCAGTTCTTGGGCGCCGCCCGCGGTCGGTCGACGGTCTCGCTCAACGCCTTCTCCCCGCCCGCGCACCTCCCCGCGTTCTCGCCCCTGCGCCGGACGCCGCCCCGGACCACCGGATCGCCAACACACCCATCACGGTCAACTCCTTGATGTCGTGGTGTTCTCCGGTGTCAGCGCACTCCACATCGGATGGTCGCGCCTCATCCGGGCTGGGTGGTTCAACCACCCGCCGACTCGCCGTTGGTGGCGCGAGGCCAAGGTCTCCCCCATCCGGCAGCTGTGGGCCGTTGCGCTTCGGCTCTGGTGTCGTGCTTGCGGGCGTCGCTACGCTCGGTTCACCAGTCGTTCCCCGGGGAGGAAGCATGGCGGTCTTGCGGAGCAGGTTCGCGCGCGTCTTGGCCGTCATCGGGCTGGCGGCGGCGATGTTGGTGGGGGTGTTCGTCGGTACGGCCAGCGCCTGTAGCTGCGTGCCCGGCGGTGAGGGCGCCAAGTATGCCCGGGCGACGCACGTGTTCACCGGGGTCGTGGTCGGGCGTGTCGTGCTCTCGGGCAACCCGGACACCGCGCACGACGACAAGTACCGCTACCTGGTCCTGAACTACCGCAACCACAAGGGTTCCGCGCCTGCGCTGGTCGGCGTGGACACCGCCATCAGCGGCGCTACTTGCGGTATCGAGCTGTCCGTGTGGTCGTCGTACGTGGTGTTCGCCCAGGGCGACGCGAGCGACGGCGTGGTGGAGACGACCCTGTGCTCAGGCACCCGCCTCGCCTCAGGCGGGCCACCCGTGACCGAGGAACCGCCGACCACGACGACACCACGCCCCACGGCCCTGGGTGGTTCGTCCCCGGCCTGCCCACTCGTCGCGTAGCACCAACGGCGGCTTCACTTGCTGATGGTCAGGTAGATGCCGTAGCCGATCAGGGCGACGCAGGCCGCTGCGCACAGTGCGGAGGTGGCGGTGGCGATCACGGTCGAGGTGCCGCGTTCGTGGGCTCGTGTCCGGCGGTCGAGGGCGTTGATGCCGAGCGCGGCCAGGGTCACCAGGCCGACGCCTGCGGCTAGGGCTACGGCGAGGACCTCGCCTAGGCCGGTCCAGTTGATGTGCATGTCGGCTCCTGGTTCACACGGTCGCGGCGTCGTTGACGTTGTGGGCGCTGATGGGGTTGCGGCGTGAGAGCCAGTAGATGGCGCCGCAGATCGCCGCCGCCGCGAGGGCGACGGTGACGGTGCCCGCGGCGCCCGTGCCCGCGACCCATCCCGCTGCCGCGCCGACCAGGGCCGCGGCGGGGAGGGTCAGCGCCCAGGCCACCACCATCCGCCCGGCGGTGGACCAGCGGACCTCGGCCAGCCGCCTGCCCACGCCGGAGCCGATCACGCCGCCGGAGACCACGTGCGTGGTGGACAGCGCGAAGCCCACGTGCGACGAGGTCAGGATCACCGCGGCGGCGCTCGCCTCGGCCGCGAAACCCTGCGGTGGCTGGATGTCGGTGATGCCCCGGCCCATGGTGCGGATGATCCGCCAGCCGCCGAGGTAGGTGCCCAGCGCGATCGCCGACCCGGCGGCGATGATCACCCACAGCGGCGGGCCCGCGTCGGCGGGCAGCGACCCGGCGGTGATCAGGGTCAACGTGATCACCCCCATCGTCTTCTGCGCGTCGTTGGTCCCGTGCGCCAGCGCCACCAGCGACGCGGTCACCACCTGGCCGACCCGGAACCCCCGGCGGCGGGTGTCCTCGCCGGTCCGGTGGGTGATCCGGTACGCCAGGAACGTCGCGATCATGGCCACCAGGCCCGCGATCAGCGGCGACGCGACGGCCGGGACCACGACCTTCTCCAGCACCGTGGTGAACCGGACCGCGTCCGACCCGGACGCCACCCACACCGCGCCGATCAGCCCGCCGAACAGGGCGTGCGACGAACTGGACGGGAGCCCGACCAGCCAGGTCAGCAGGTTCCACACGATCGCCCCGACCAGGCCGCCGAAGATCACCGCGGGGCCGATCCTGGTCTCGTCCACGATCCCGCTGCTGATCGTCTTGGCCACCTCGATCGACAGGAACGCCCCCACCAGGTTCAACACCGCCGCGATCCCCACCGCGACCCTGGGCCGCAACGCCCCGGTCGCGATCGATGTCGCCATCGCGTTCGCCGTGTCGTGGAACCCGTTGGTGAAGTCGAACGCCAACGCGGTGATCACCACCACCACGACGATCAGTGACACGTCCATCCCCACACCCTCCACGTCGACCCACCGGCCCGCGCCGAGTACCCGGCCACGCCAACCCCGGGGGAACCCGCGATGAACACCAACCACCGAACGGGCATCCGCTCCACCCCGCCGCCGGGTGGTGGGCTAGGACTTGGGTCTCGGGTAGTAGGCGGTGTGTTCGATGAAGCCTTCGCAGAAGGGGCCGAAGCCGAAGCGGCCGAGGTAGCGGGTTGTCGAGGTGGGCGGTGTGACCCAGACGGCCGAGGAGACGTGTTCGAACTCGTGGCAGCCGTAGAGCAACCAGTGGATCTTCTTGTCGGCGGTGTCGCCCGGGGCCCATTCCATTGCTCGGTGCGGCCCAGGCGCCATCGCGCAACCGCGCGATCGCACCGGGCGCCCGACGTTTCGTGCTCTACACCCGTTGACGCTCAGCCCGATCACCGGCGCACAGCGTTCAGGCACCGACAGTTCACGCATCGGCAACCTTGGTCCAAGCCTGCCAGAGCGTGGCGTACCGACCTTTGCGGGCAAGGAGTTCGTCATGGCTGCCGCGTTCGACGACGGTGCCGTTGGCCATCACGAGGATGTGGTCGCACTGGCGGGCCTGGGAAAGCCGGTGGGCTATCACGATCGCTGTTCTGCCGCGGGCAAGTTCCGCGGCGGCGGTGTCGAGTTCACGGGCTTGGGAGCTGCCCGCCTCAGCGCTCGCCTCGTCGAGGATCACCAGTGGCGGGTCGGTCACCGCGACTCGGGCAAGGGCGAGTCGCTGGGCCGCGACCACGTCGAGTTGGTGCCCGCCTGCGCCGACAACAGTGTCGAGCCCTGCGGGAAGGGCGTCCACCCAGCGCGCGCCCACGGCATCCAGTGCGCCTCGGATGCGCGCGTCGTCGGCATCCGGGGCGGCGAGGGTCATGTTCTCGCGCAGCGTCGCGGCGAACACGTGCGACTCTTGCGCGATCATGCCGATCCACGCCGTGCGGCCCAGGGAGTCCAGGTCCGCGGGTTCCACATCACCGACGTCGTCGTGCAACCGCACCTGACCCAGGGTCGGGTGCAGCAGACCGGCGACGATCGCGGCGAGGGTGGTCTTTCCCGCGCCGCCGGCACCCACGACGGCCAGGGATGTCCCAGCGGGCACGGTGAAGTCCGTCTGACACACTGCAAAGTGGACGCCGTCATAGCTGTGTCTCAACGCGCTCGCCCGCACGCTCACCCTCCCAACAGGAGCACGGACTGGCGTGGGCGTCCGGGTCGGCATGCGGGTGACTCCGGCGATGCGGGCCAGGGAGGCGCCCGCGCGTTGCAGTTCATCGGCGGAGCCGAGCACGGTGCCCAGTGGTTCGAACAAGCGGTGGAACAGCAGGGCGGCTGCCGCGACGGAGCCGACCGTGGTGGCGGTGTCGTGCACCAGCCAGTACCGTAGCCGGCTCCCGCGCGCGGTAGGTACCAGCGCAGGATCAACGCGTACACCGGGAACACGACGACGAACGCGAGCGCGAGTCGCCAGTCCAGTGAGCCGAACGCCGCGAACGACACCGCGACGGTCGCGGCCGCGCTGAACACGTCCGAGATCAGGGGCACCGCGGCCGCGAAGATCTCCATGTCCTCGGTGACCCGGGAGGCGACGTCGCCGCTGCCCGCGCTCTGGGCGACCGAGGTGTCCAGGCCCAGCACGCGCTCGACGACGGCCTCGCGCAGGTCGGCGGCGATCCTGGCCGCGAGGGTGATCGTGGCGCGGCGAGCCAGCCCGGTGAACAACGCGCCCAGCACCGCGGTGACGGCGGCGAGCACCACCAGCGTCGCGGCCATCGTCGGACGGTGTTCTGCGACCGCGTCGACCAGTTAGCCGAGCAGGATCGGCACGGCCACCGAGGCCAGGCTCGCGGCAAGGGTCCACAGACCTACGCCCACGCAGTCGCGCGGGTGTTTACGCGCCATCGTGGCCAGGGTGCGCACGGTCTCGCGGGCGCTCGCCACGGGCAACGCCACCGGTCAGCTCATCGTGACACCGCCGAGGCGTACTCGGGCACGTTCATCAGCCGTGTGTGGCTTGCGGTCCGTACGGTCCCGTCGTCGGCAATGTGCACTACCTGGTCGCAGCGGGCGAGAAGCTGGGGGGAGGTGGTCAGCACGAGCGTCGCGCCGCCTTCCTGACGACGCAGCGCGGTGAAGCTCGCGGCGACCTGGTCCTCGGTGACGGCGTCGAGTGCGGACAGCGGATCGCTCAGCACGAGGACGGGCGGCGCCGCGGCCAGTGCCCGGGCGAGGGCGACGCGCTGCCGCTGGCCGCCGGAGAGGTTCGCGCCACCGTCGAGCAGGTCTTCCGGCAGTTCGGCCGCCGCCGACGCGGTGAGCGCCTTGGCCGGATCCGTGGTCCCACACAGTGCGAGCCGTGCGGCGCGAGATCCCGCGTGGCGGGCCGAGGGGTGAAACTCAGCCCAGCTCAGGTGGAGGCGCGGTCGTCTCGAATAGGGCGAACAGGACTTCTCCGGCTGGTTCCAGGGTGTATAGGACGGTTTTGCCTGATCTGCGGCGGTGGGCTATGCCTGCGGATACGAGGGCGGTGAGGTGTTCGGAGACGGTGCTGGGGGCCAGGGCTAGGGCGGCGGCCAGGGCGGTGGTGGTGGTTGGGGTTTCCAGGGCGCGGAGGATTCGGGCTCGGCGGGAGCCGACCAGGGGGATGAGGCGGTCTGGTTCGGTGGGGGTGGGGTGGTTCCGGCCAGTAGGGCGCCGCCGCGGGCTTGGTAGGCGAGGCGGAGGGTGTGGGGGTGGTCGGTGGGGCAGCTGACGCGGTCGGCGGCGAAGATGAGGGGCAGCAGGAGTAGGCGCTGGTCGGCGGCGACCAGGTGGGACTCCTCGGGCTTGGGCAGGGACTCGGGGCCGACCGTGGCGAGGGACCGTGCCCGCAGCAGCACCTCCTCGCCCAGCGCCATCCGCATCCTCGGCCAGTGCGGCGCGATCACCAGCCGCCAGAACTCCGCGTGCGCGTCGGCGAGGGCGGCGAACGACCGCGCCCGATCACACTGGTAGGGCACCAGGAAGTCGGGCACGCCGCCGGGCCAGTGCCCCCCGCCCCACCTCCGACAGTTCGAGGTGGACACGCAGCGGCGCGACCAGCGGGTTCGCGCGCAGCACGGCCCAAGCCCGCTCGGCCCACGCGGTGTACGGCCACGGCGCGCGGGATCCGCACCGGTGCAACAGTTCCACCGAGGCGATGGCCTCGCTGAGCGGACTGATCGCGATTCGGGTCCGCTCCAGCGTCCGGGAATCCAGGTGGATGCGGATCACCCGGCCAGTGTGCCCTACCCGGCCGCCCGGATCAGGTGGTCGAGGAGGTCTGGATAGGACAGTCCGGCGGCGGCGAACATCTTGGGGAGCTGGGAGGCCTCGGTCATGCCCGGCATCGTGTTGACCTCGTTGAGCACGGGGCCGTCCGCGGTCAGGAAGAAGTCGACGCGGGCGATGCCTCGGCAGCCGAGGGCGGTGTAGACGCGCAGCGCGGCGTCCGCCAGGGCCGTCGACTCGCCTGCGGACAGGTGTGCCGGGACCACGAACGTCGCGTCGCCGTCGTACTTGGTGGCGGTGTCGAACAGCGGGCCGTCGATGAGGATCTCCAGCGGTGGCCCGGTCCGCGGGGTTCCCGAGGGGTCGTCGAGGACCGCGATGTCGATCTCCCGGCCGGTCACCACGTGCTCCACCAGCACCCGGTCGTCGTGCTCGAAGGCCGCCAGCAGGGCGGGCCGCAGCTCGGCCTCGGCGCGCACGAGCCGGACCCCGAAGCTCGACCCGGCGGCGACCGGCTTCACGACCACCGGCCGCTCGAAGACCACCGTGTCCGCGGCCGTCACCAGCCTGCCCGGCGCCGTGCGCACGCCCACCGCCTCGGCCACCAGCTTCGTCGCCCACTTGTCCATGGCGAGCGCCCCGGCCCGCGGCGGCGAACCCACGTACCGCAGGCCCGCCAGCTCGAACAACGCCGCCATCGCACCGTCCTCGCCCAGCGGACCGTGCAGCAGCGGCAGCGCGACCTCGCACGTGGACAACGCGTGCAGCGCCCCCGCGAGGCTGGCCACCTGCGACGCGCCGAACGGGCGCCCCTCGGCATCGCACCAGACCCCGTCCCGGCCGACCGTGAACGCCACCGCCTCGTACTTCACCGCGTCGAGCGCCCGCACCACGGACGCCGCGGAAGCCCGGGACACCTCGTGCTCGGCACTCTGCCCACCCCCGACCACAGCCACCCTGACCCGCTCGGTCATCGCCCCAGCACCCCGCTCCCCCACGCCTTCCGCGAAAGACACCCGACGACCCACGGCACTGTCGCGGTTTGTCACCGGACGCTCCGGCTCACCCGGGAGCCGATGCCGGTCACGATCTCGTGCGGGATGGTCCCCGCCCACGCCGCCCACTCGTCCACCGTCGGCTCACCGTCGCCGGGGCCGAACACCACTGCCTCGTCGCCCGGCTCCACCGGGCACTCGCCCACGTCCACCACGGTCTGGTCCATCGAGATCACGCCGACGACCGGGCACCGCCTGCCCGCGACCAGCACCTGCGCCCGACCCGACGCTGATCGCGGCAGGCCGTCCGCGTACCCGAGCGGGAGCAGCGCCAGGGTGGTGGGACGGCAGGTCACCCGCGTGTGGCCGTACCCGATGCCGACCCCCGCCTCGACCCGTCTGACCTGCGCGACCGGCGTGGTGAGCCGCAGTGCCCGCCGTAGGGACGCGCTGTCGGACGGGTCGATGCCCACCAGCCCGGCGCCGATCCGGACCATGTCCAGGTGCGCGGAGGGCAGGGTGAGCGTCGCGGCGGTCGCGGCCAGGTGTCGCACCGCGGGACGCAGTCCGGACCGCTCAGCCATGGCGACCCCGCGCAGGAACTCCTCGGTACCGCGCGAGTTGGCCGGATGACCGGGCCACGCGGCCATCGCCAGGTGCCCCATGATCCCCACGACCGTGACCCGACCGGCCACCTCGGCCCGTCGAGCGGCGGCCATCAGCGAGGCCCACTCGTCCGGCGCGGCGCCGTCGCGAGCCATCCCGGTGTCCAATTGCAGGTGGATGCGCACGTGGTGTTGGGCGGCGGCGATGGCGTCAAGGTGCCGCAGGCTCGGCACCGCGAGGTCGATCCGGTGCCGGGCCGCGGCCGCCACTTCCACCTCGACCGGATTCAGCCAGCTCAGCACCGGCTCATTCACCCCGGCCGCGCGCACGGCGACACCCTCGGCCAGGGAGGTGACCCCGAGCCACGTCGCGCCGTTGGCCACCGCCGTCCTGGCCACGGCGGCGAGCCCGTGACCGAAGCCGTCCGCCTTCACGACCGCCATGACCTCCCCGGGCACGGCACGCACGAACCGGCGCGTGTTCTCGGCGACGGCGGACAGGTCGACGGCCAGCGTGGGAGCAGTGCGCACAGCCGCGCGGGCGGGCGCGCTCACACGGTCACCGGGGCGTCGACCGGGCCGTACAGGGCGTGCGCGGCGCCCGTCATCAACGCCCAGTAGCGGTCGCCGTACGACCAGTGCCACCACTCGGTCGGGTAGTTGACCAGGCCTACGCCGCCGAGCACGTCCGCGAGCAGCGTCCTGTTCCGCCGCGCCTCGGCGTCGACCTCGGCGTGGAGGTAGCACGCCCCCGCGCTCTGCTCCGGGGTCTCATCGATCCGCGTCCCCAGCCACAGGTCCGCGCCCGCGCGGTCGACCAGCGTCAGGTCGACCGCGGCCCCGGCCACGTGCGGCGCGACGGCGACCGGCGCGACGAACCTGCTGGAGAGCCGCCTCAGCTCCACCTCGTCGGCGTCCGGGTGCAGGGTGCGCAGCTCGCGCGTGTAGTCGTCGATGATCGCCCGCTGGTCCACAACGGACCGGTGGCCGTCGACCACCCGCAGCCCCACACCGGCGGGCAGCGTGGCCCCGGCCAGCACGAGCCTGCGCGCCAGGCCCGCCCGGACCAGCACCTCGGGCGCGAAGGGCAGGGGTACCAGCGGTTCGCCGTTGTCGACCACGCGCACGGCGTGGACGACCGGGTCGGAGAGCAGGATCGCCATGCCGCCAGATGCTAGGAACGCCGACCTGGCCGGGGACTCGGCCGGAAGTACCCGGTCACTGACCGATCGGCCGACCCACGACCAGCCGATCGGCCGAACCCGCCCAACCACCCCCGACCGTCCACAGCGAACCGCGCGGCCGGTCCCATCGACCGTCGACTATCTCGACAATCGAATCGATCGCCATTCCGGGAACACCTGTCAAGTGCTCGTCAAACAGGCCGCGGCGCCGCCGGATGTCGGAACTCGTACCATCGCCCCAACCACCCAAGGGCAGGAGTCTGCGCCAAACCCGGGGCGGTTCGTACCCGTCATCGGCCCGGGTGGCATTGCCTTTCCTGGCCGGGCTCCGCTAGATCACGATTCGTCGGCCGCATTCCCGGATCATGGCCATAACATGGCCGTGAACAGGAGATGTTCAGCCGGGAACCCTTCCCAGCGCCGTTCGGATCATGCGGCGGAGTGTCGTTGGCGTGCGCGAGTATGGACATTGACTGGAAGTTTCATGATAATCACTGTATGTGGAACTTTTCTTTGCCATCGAGATTGATGAGATCCCAGAGAATAGGGATCGCGATGGTTGCCAGTATTACCATTGTCGTGGGGACGACGCTCGCCGTGGCGGGTACCGGGCAGGCATCGGCGGCGAACGCCCTCGCGGCGTGTGACGCCCCGGCGTGGGCCGAGGGCAACACCTACACCTCGGGCACCAGGGTGACGTACCTGAGCCGGACCTACAGCGCCAAGGTCACGCACACCGCGTGGCCGGGCGCCGGATGGAACCCGGTCGCCGGGCAGTCGCTGTGGTCGGACCTGGGTGCCTGCGACGGCAACCCGCCCACGTCGACCACCCGCCCCACCACGACCACAACGACGACCACGCGGCCGACGACGACCACCACTACCACCACGACCACGACCCCGCCGACGACCACTACCACCACGACGACCACTCCGCCGACGACAACGACGACCACCGACCCCGGTGGCGAGACCTGCGCGGTGAAGTCGAAGCCCGCGGGCAAGGTCCTCGTCGGCTACTGGGAGAACTGGGACGGCGCCTCCAACGGCGTGCACCCGCCGTTCGGCTGGACGACCGTCTCGAACCCGGTGATCCGGCAGCACGGCTACAACGTGCTCAACGCCGCGTTCCCGGTGATCCGCTCCGACGGCACCGCGCTGTGGGAAGACGGCATGGACAGCACCGTCAAGGTCGCCACGCCCGCCGAGATGTGCGCGGCCAAGGCGCAGGGCCAGACGATCCTCATGTCGATCGGCGGCGCGACCGCGGGCATCGACCTGAACTCGGCCACCGTCGCCGACAAGTTCGTCGCCACCATCGTGCCGATCCTGAAGAAGTACAACTTCGACGGCATCGACATCGACATCGAGACCGGCCTCGCGGGCGCGGGCAACATCAACACCCTGTCCGCCTCGCAGGCCAACCTGATCCGCATCATCGACGGCGTGCTGGCCCAGATGCCGTCGAACTTCGGCCTGACCATGGCCCCGGAGACCGCCTACGTCACCGGCGGCAGCGTCACCTACGGCTCCATCTGGGGCGCGTACCTGCCGGTCATCAAGAAGTACGCGGACAACGGCAGGCTCTGGTGGCTCAACATGCAGTACTACAACGGGAGCATGTACGGCTGCAGCGGCGACTCCTACCAGGCGGCGACCGTGCAGGGCTTCGTCAAGCAGACCGAGTGCCTGAACCAGGGCCTGGTCATCCAGGGCACCACCATCAAGGTCCCCTACGACAAGCAGGTCCCCGGCCTGCCCGCGCAGCCGGGTGCCGGTGGCGGCTACATGTCCCCCGCGCTGGTGTCCCAGGCGTGGAACAGCTTCGGCGGCAACCTCAAGGGTCTGATGACCTGGTCGCTGAACTGGGACGGGTCGAAGAACTGGTCCTTCGGCGATAACGTGAAGTCGCTGCAGGGTCGCTGACCCCGGTCACGACCACGGAGCCCGTCCGGCCACACACCTGAGTGGCCGGGCGGGCTCTGCGCTGTAGGTCATCCGTAGCGGGCCACGATCGCGGCGGCGCGGTCGTGCAGCGAGATTCGCAGCCATTGCGGGGTAAGGGCTTCCGCGTTCGTCCCGAGCTGCCACAGCGCCCACTCCGCGTGCCTGGCGTCCTGAAAGGACACTTCCAGTCGGAGCCAGCCGTCCACATCGGCCTCTTCGGCGAGGACGGCGAGAGCAGTCCCCACCAGGTCTTCCCGCCGGGTCGGGTTCACGCGGGCCAGCACGACGACCTGATCGCCACCGGCGCGGAACCGTGTGCCGCGTTCCTGCCATGCTCGGTCCAGGTCGACCCGGTCCGGCCGTTGCGCGGGTTCGGCGAGTGCCTCGGCGGCAAGGATTCTGGACAGCCGGTAGGTCCGGTCGGCGCCGTCCCTGGTCGCCAACAGGTAGCCCAAACCGCGCACGGTGACCAGACCGATCGGGTCCACAGTGCGCCACTTCGGGGCCTGATCCGCTGCCGCGTAATGGATGCGCAGCTTGTGCCCGGCGAACACCGCGCGCCGGACCTCGGCCGCGATCGGGTCGGGCACTTCCTCGCCCGCCTGCCCGCGAGAGAGCAGGTCGGTCGCCGGGTCGACGAGCAGCCGTTGGACCGCTCCCGCCGCGGTGGCCCGGTTGCCCTCGGGTAGTGCGTCGACCACCTTGCGCATGGCCGAGGCGAGCGCCGACCCGAGCCCGAACACCTGTGTGCCGCGCCGCGATCCGGCGATCAGCAGGGCGAGCGCCTCGTCGTGGCTCAGGTCGGTGAGCTCGGTCCGGAAGCCGGGCAGCAGCGCGAACCCGCCGTGCCTGCCGCGTTCGGCGTAGACCGGGACCCCCGCCGCGGAGAGCGCCTCGATGTCGCGCAGCACGGTGCGGGTGGACACCTCCAGTTCCCGGGCCAGCGCGGGCGCGGAGAGCCGATCGTGCCGGCGCAGCAACAGCACGATCGAGACCAACCGGTCGGCGCGCACGGCCTGAGGTTACCGGAATACATGACACAGGATGTCGTGATTACTTGGCAGGCTCGGCGCACACCCAGCTGAATGGAGCTCGACATGGCAGTGCGGCGAACGGCCGTCAACCCGGTGACCTGGTCGGCGGCAATGGGGTTCAACCAGGGCGAGATCGTCTCCGGGCACACGAGGACGCTGTACTGCGCGGGGCAGACCGCGACCAGCGCCGAGGGCACACCCCAGCACGACGGCGACATGGCCTCCCAGGTGGCGCTGAGCCTCGGCAACCTAGAGGCCGTCCTCGGCGAGGCGGACATGTCCCTCGCCAACCTGATCCGCCTCACCGTCTACACCACCGACGTGGACCTCCTCTTCCAGCACTACGGCATCCTGGCGGCCAAGCTGGGCGCCGCCGGAGTAGCACCGCCCACCACCCTGCTCGGCGTGACCCGCTTGGCCCTCCCCACCCTGATGGTCGAACTCGAGGCAACCGCCGTGGCCTGATACCGCGTTCGGCCTACACCGGTTGACCCCAGGAGCCGGGGGGAACCCGCCCAGCCAGGGTGCGTGCCCCCGGCCCCTGGGCCAATCGGTGGCAGCTGGACCAAGTCCCCACGGCAGCCGGATTTGATCGATAACCTCTGGTCCGTGCCGATCGAACTGTCCTCGGATGAGCGCCTGCTGTGGGAGGGCTCGACGGTGAAGGCACCCGGGTTCTCCGCTGTCGACGTGGTGCTGTTGGGCTACGCCCTGCTGTTCGCCTGCTCGGGGGCTCTGGTCTACCTCAGCCCGGCGCCGCCGTGGCTGAAGTGGGTCGTGCTCGCCTACACCGGCCTGCTCGTGGTGCGGGCACTGCACGCCGTGGTCACCAGGCGATCCCGGTCGAACCGCTACCGGATCACCTCGCGCAGGCTGATCGTGGAGCGGCCGCGGCGCCGGTCGCGGTCGTACTTCCTGATCTCGCTCACCGCCACGGAGGTCACCGGCTCGACGGTCCGCTTCAACGGGCTGCGCACCTTCACCGAGGCGGGCGAGGCCATGGGGACCCGTCGCATCAGGACCGTGACCGGGGCCATTCGGACACTCGTGCCGCCCCTGTACGGACTCCTCGACGCGGACCGAGTGCCCGCGATCGTCGACGACGCGCTCGACGAGATCGCCCGGCAGCTGGTCAAGAGCCGCACTGCCAAGCCCGAGGCACCGGGCCGGTCCTGAACTCCCCCGCTTCGACCCGCGGGCACCGCACCCGCGCACACGCCCCTCACGTTCGGTAGTCGGATCACCCCGGCGTGGGTGAGAGCCAGGTCGCACGGGCGTCAACGTCGCGTAAAGGACCTGGTCGGGGGCGTCAAGGACGCGTCAGGCAGCGCCGGACGGGGTGGTTCGGCGTGCACTCTTCCGGCGTCGCGGTCCATCGGGTGGGTCGCTCGAGGTCGGAAGGGAGCGCGCCGTGGCGGATCTTGCCTACGCGTTGCTGCTGATCGGTGTGTTCCTGCTGCTGGCGTTGACGGTGCGCGGTCTGGAGAAGTTGTGAGCGGCACGGGTGTGGTGGCGAACGCCGTCGGTGGCGTGCTCGCCCTGGTGTTGATCGGGTACCTGTTCGTCGCGCTGATCAGGCCGGAGAAGTTCTGATGTCCTCGACCGCCGCGGGCCTGCTCCAGGTCGGCTTCCTGCTGGTCGCCCTGGCCGTGGTGTACCGGCCGTTCGGCGACTACATGGCCAGGGTCTACACCGGGACCACGCACTCGCGGGTGGAGCGTGCGATCTACCGCACCGCGCGGGTCGACCCGGGTTCCGAGCAGCGGTGGGGCACCTACGCCCAGGCCGTGATCGGGTTCTCGTTCGTCGGCGTGGTCCTGCTGATCATCCTGCAACGCGTCCAGTCGGTGCTGCCGTTCGACTTCGGCCGCGGCAACGTCCCGCCGGGTATGGCGTTCAACACCGCGATCAGCTTCGTGACCAACACGAACTGGCAGTCCTACGTCCCCGAGGCCGTCATGGGCCACACCGTGCAGATGGCGGGGCTCACGGTGCAGAACTTCGTGTCCGGCGCGGTCGGCATGGCGGTCGCGGTCGCGTTGGTGCGCGGCTTCACCCGCGACCAGACCGACCGGCTGGGCAACTTCTGGGTCGACCTGGTCCGGGGCACCCTCCGGATCCTGCTGCCGGTGGCGACCCTCTTCGCGATCGTGCTCGTGGCCACGGGTGTCGTGATGAGCCTGAAGTCGGGCGTCACCGTGGACGGTCACACGGTCGCGACGGCGCCGGTGGCGTCGCAGGAGGCGATCAAGGAACTCGGCACCAACGGCGGCGGCGTCCTGAACGCGAACTCGGCGCACCCCTTCGAGAACCCCAACGGCTGGTCGAACCTGGTCGAGATCTTCCTGATCCTGCTCATCCCGGTCTGCCTGACCCGCACCTTCGGCACGATGGTCGGCAACCGCAAGCAGGGTCACGTCCTGCTCGGCGTCATGGGCGTGCTGTGGTCGGCGATGCTCGCGGTGATCTGGACCGCCGAGGCGAACGGCCTGCGTCCGTTGGAGGGCAAGGAAACCCGGTTCGGCATCCCGTCGAGCGCGCTGTTCGCGGACACCACCACGGCCACCTCCACCGGCGCGGTCAACGCGATGCACGACAGCTTCACCGGACTGGGTGGCGGCGGCACGCTGCTGAACATGCTGTTCGGCGAGATGACACCGGGCGGCGTCGGCACCGGCCTCTACAGCATCCTGGTCATGGCGATCATCGCGATGTTCCTGGCCGGGCTCATGGTCGGGCGCACCCCGGAGTACCTGGGCAAGAAGCTGGGTCGCCGCGAGGTCACCGCGGCCGCGGTCTCGATCCTCGCGATGCCCACGGTGGTGCTGATCGGCGCCGGTATCGCGGCGATCCTGCCCAGCACTCAAGGCGCGCTCAACAACCCCGGCCCGCATGGGCTCTCCGAGATCCTCTACGCCTACGCGTCGGCGTCGAACAACAACGGCAGCGCGTTCGCGGGCATCACGGTCACCGGCGACTGGTTCCAGGCGTCGCTGGGCGTCTGCATGGCGCTGGGCCGGTTCCTCCCCATCATCGCGGTGCTGTGCCTGGCCGGGTCGCTGGCCAGGCAGAAGAAGGTCCCGGTGACCGCGGGCACGCTGCCCACCACGGGTCCGCTGTTCGCGACCCTGCTGACCGGGGCGATCGTGCTGGTCGCGGCGCTCACCTTCATCCCCGCTCTCGCCCTCGGTCCCATCGCGGAGGCCCTGCTATGACCACGACGACCCAGCGGACTCCCGAGCAGACCCGCCAGACCCCCATCCCGGGCAGGCAGGTCTCGCCAGGCATCTTCAACCCCCGGCAACTGCTGGTCTCCTTCCCCGACGCGCTGCGCAAGTTCCACCCGCGCCACCAGCTGCGCAACCCGGTCATGTTCGTGGTCTGGGTCGGGTCGATCCTGGTCACGGTGTTCGCCATCGGCGACCCGAGCGTGTTCACGATCGCGGTGGCGGTGTGGCTGTGGGCGACCGTGCTGTTCGCGAACCTGGCCGAGGCGGTCGCCGAGGGGCGCGGCAAGGCCCAGGCCGAGTCGCTGCGCAAGACCAAGAAGGACGCCGTCGCACGCCTCACCACCGGCGAGACGGTGCCCGGGACCGAGCTGAGGATCGGCGACCTCGTCGTGGTCGAGGCCGGAGAGGTGATCCCCGGCGACGGCGACGTGGTCGAGGGGATCGCCACGGTCGACGAGTCCGCGATCACCGGCGAGTCGGCCCCGGTGATCCGCGAGTCCGGCGGCGACCGCTCGGCGGTGACCGGCGGTACCACGGTGCTGTCCGACCGGATCATCGTCAAGATCACCACCAAGCCGGGCGAGTCCTTCGTGGACCGGATGATCGCGCTGGTGGAGGGCGCCGAGCGGCAGAAGACGCCGAACGAGATCGCGCTGACGATCCTGCTGTCCACACTGACGATCATCTTCCTGCTCGCGGTGGTGGCGCTGCAGCCGTTCGCGGTCTTCTCCGGCGGGCAGCAGTCGGTGATCGTGCTGACCGCGCTGCTGGTCTGCCTGATCCCGACCACGATCGGCGCGCTGCTCTCGGCCATCGGCATCGCGGGCATGGACCGGCTGGTGCAGCGCAACGTCCTCGCGACCTCCGGCAAGGCGGTCGAGGCCGCTGGCGACATCGACACCCTGCTGCTGGACAAGACCGGCACCATCACCTGGGGCAACCGCCGCGCGACCGGGTTCATCCCGGTCGGCGGGGCGTCCCTGGACGACCTGGTCGACGCGGCTCGGCTGTCGTCGCTGGCCGACGGCACGCCGGAGGGCCGCAGCATCGTCGACCTCGCGGTGACCGAGTACGGCCGGTCCGCCGAGCCGACCGACCGGGAGAAGACCGGCGAGTTCGTCCCGTTCACCGCGCAGACCAGGACGAGCGGCATCGACCTCGGTGACCGCAGGATCCGCAAGGGCGCCGCGAGCGGGTTCGTCCTCACCGGGGAGACCCGCCGGGTGGTCGACGAGATCAGCGCCCAGGGCGGCACACCGCTGGTGGTGGCGGACAACGATGCCGTTCTGGGCGTGATCCGGTTGTCCGATGTGGTCAAACCGGGCATGAGGGAGCGGTTCGCCGAACTGCGCGCGATGGGCATCCGCACGGTCATGGTCACCGGCGACAACCCGCTGACGGCGAAGGCGATCGCGGCCGAGGCCGGGGTGGACGACTACCTCGCCGAGGCCAAGCCCGAGGACAAGATGGCCCTGATCCGCGCGGAGCAGGAGGGCGGCAAGCTGGTCGCGATGACCGGCGACGGCACCAACGACGCCCCCGCCCTGGCCCAGTCCGACGTCGGCGTCGCGATGAACACCGGCACCTCGGCCGCGAAGGAGGCCGGGAACATGGTCGACCTGGACTCCGACCCGACCAAGTTGATCGAGATCGTGGAGATCGGCAAGCAGCTGCTGATCACCCGCGGCGCGCTGACCACCTTCAGCGTCGCCAACGACCTGGCCAAGTACTTCGCGATCCTCCCGGCCATGTTCGCCGCGATCCACCCGCAGCTCGGCGGGCTGAACGTCATGGGACTGCACTCCCCCAACTCGGCGATCCTGTCGGCGGTGGTCTTCAACGCGCTGATCATCGTGGTGCTCATCCCGCTCGCCCTGCGCGGCGTCCGGTACAAGCCCGCCAGCGCCTCGGCGCTGCTGCGGCGCAACCTGCTGATCTATGGTCTCGGGGGCATCGTCACCCCGTTCGCTGGAATCTGGCTCATCGACCTGCTCGTGCGACTCATCCCCGGGATCGGCTGACATGACCACCTTCGGCAAGCAGGCACTCGCGGGACTGCGCGTCCTGCTCGTGCTCACCCTCATCACCGGCATCCTGTACCCGGCCGCGGTGTGGGCGGTGTCCCGGATCGAGGGGCTACACGCCAACGCCGAGGCCGTGGACACCACGCTGGTCGGCATCGACCGCGAGGGCGACCAGTGGTTCCACACCCGTCCGTCCGCGGTGACGCTCCCGGCCTCCGGCGGCTCCAACAAGGGCGAGCTGAACGAGGCCTACGACGCGGTCGTCGCGCAGCGCCGGGCCGAGATCGCGCAGCGCGAAGGCGTGCCGGAGGACCAGGTGCCGCAGGACGCCGTCACCGCGTCGGCCTCGGGGCTCGACCCGCACATCAGCGACGCCTACGCGCTGGTGCAGGTACCGCGGGTGGCCAGGGCGAACGGCATGTCGGAGGATCGGGTGCGGGAGCTCGTCGCCGGCAACACGGACGGCCGCGGTGCCGGGTTCCTGGGCGAGCCGGGGGTCAACGTGACCGCGCTCAACCGGGCGCTGGACGCCGCCAGGTAACAGCATGCCGCTGTGTGGATCAGCACTGCGCGAACGGTGCCGCGCGACCGGTGCTGTGCGAATCAGCGCTGTGTGGATCAGCGCTGTGTGAACGGGTGCCGTGGGAGTGGACGAGATGGACGAGCGCAACCGCGGCGAACTGCGGATCTACCTGGGCGCGGCGCCCGGCGTCGGCAAGACCTTCGCGATGCTCGGGGAGGCGCACCGGCGCCGGGAACGCGGCACCGACGTGGTGGTCGGCCTGGTCGAGACGCACGGTCGGGAGAAGACCGCGCAGCTGGTGGCCGGGTTGGAGGTGCTGCCCCGCGCCCAGGTGCGCCACCGGGGTCGTGAGTTCGCGGAGATGGACGTCGACGCGCTGCTGGCCCGCGCGCCCGAGGTCGCCGTGGTCGACGAGCTGGCGCACACCAACGTGCCGGGGTCCCGCAACGCGAAGCGCTGGCAGGACGTCGAGGAGCTGCTGGCCGCCGGGATCGACGTGCTGTCGACGGTGAACGTGCAGCACCTGGAGTCGCTCAACGACGTCGTCGCGCGCATCACCGGCGTCGAGCAGCAGGAGACCGTGCCGGACGCGGTGGTGCGCCGCGCCGAGCAGGTCGAGCTGGTCGACCTCACCCCGGAGGCGCTTCGACGGCGGCTCGCGCACGGCAACGTCTACGCCGCCCACAAGATCGACGCGGCGCTGGGCAACTACTTCCGGGTGGGGAACCTGACGGCGCTGCGCGAGCTGGCGCTGCTGTGGGTCGCCGACCAGGTCGACGTCGCGTTGCAGCGCTACCGCGCCGAGCAGCGCATCACCGACACCTGGGAGGCGCGCGAGCGCGTCGTCGTCTCCATCACCGGTGGCCCGGAGAGCGAGACCCTCATCCGGCGGGCGCGGCGGATCGCCGTGCGGGCCGGGGCGGAGCTGATGGTCGTGCACGTCATGCGCGGCGACGGTCTCGCCGGGCCGTCCCCGGAGTCGGTGGCCAGGTTCCGCAAGACCACCGAGGACGTGGGCGCGACCTTCCACAGCGTGGTCGGCGACGACGTCCCGAGCGCGCTGCTGGACTTCGCCAGGGGCGTGAACGCCACCCAGCTCGTGCTCGGCACGTCGCGGCGGTCGAGGGTGGCGCGGGCGTTCGACGAGGGCATCGGCTCGGCCGTCGTGCGGGAGTCCGGCTCGATCGATGTGCACATGGTCACCCACGACCAGGCGCGCCGGGCCCGCCGCTGGAAGGTCGGCACCAACGCGCTGTCCGGGTCGCGCAGGCTGCTGGGGTGGGCGTTGGCGCTGGTCCTGCCGTTCGCGGTCACCGGCATCGGGCTGCTCACCCGCGGCGAGGTGGCGTTCTCCACGGACCTCATCGGGTTCTTCCTGGCCACGGTGGTCGTCGCGCTGGTGGGCGGGCTGGGGCCCGCGGTCGGGGCTGCCCTGCTCGGGGCGGGGCTGTTGAACTTCTTCTTCACCGAGCCGTACTACAGCCTGTCGGTCAACACTCCGGAGAACCTGGTCACGCTGATCGCGATGCTCATCGTCGCGGTCCTGGTCGCGCTCGTCGTGGACCGGGCGGCCCGGTTGGCCGAGCAGGGCGCCCGGACGCGCACCGAGGCCGAGCTGCTGGCCTCTTATGCCCGGACGGTGCTGACGAGTCCGCACCCGCTGGAGCGGCTGTTGGAGGAGGTGCGGGAGAACTTCAGCCTGGAGTCCGTCGCCTTGCTCGAACGCAGCGGCGGCGCGTGGAGTCGGGTCGCGTGCGTCGGTCCGCGGCCGTGTGATCAGCCCGAGGACGCCGACGTGAACGTGCCGGTGACCGCGGACGTGCAGCTGGCCCTGCGTGGGCGTGCTCTACCTGCCAGTGATCAGCGCGCGGTGGAGGCGGCCGCCGGGCAGGCACTGGTGGCGTTGCGGCAGCAGCGGATGGCGACCGAGACCGAGCAGGCGCGGCGGCGGGCCGAGACCACCGAGCTGCGCACCGCGCTGCTCTCGGCGGTGGGGCACGACCTGCGCACGCCGCTGACGTCCATCAAGGCCGCGGTCGGCAGCCTGCGCACGCCCGACCTGGTGCTGTCCGAACAGGACACCGCGGACCTGCTGGAAACAGTGGAGATCTCCGCCGACCGGCTGACCGGGCTCATCGACAACCTGCTCGACTCCTCCCGGCTGGCGACCGGCGCGGTCGCACCGCAGCTGCGAGCGGTCACGTATGACGAGGCCGTCGCTCGGGCGTTGGCGGGCATTGACGAGCGGGACCTGTTGGCGGTGGACGTGCCTGAGCACCTGCCGCCGGTGGTCGCCGACATCGGCCTGCTGGAACGCGTCGTGGCCAACGTCATCGACAACGCCCTGCGCCACGGCCGCCTGACCCCGCGCCGGGAAGTCGACGAACCCGAGATCGCCATCCGCGCCAGCACCTACCGCGACCGCGTGGAACTCCGCGTCGTCGACCACGGCCGCGGCCTCCCCAAGAACACCGCAACCACCGTCTTCGCCCCCTTCCAACGCCTGGGCGACCGCGACAACACCCCCGGCACCGGCCTAGGCCTCAGCGTCGCCAAGGGCTTCACCGAAGCCATGACCGGCACCCTCACCGCCGAAGACACCCCCGGCGGCGGCCTTACCATCGTGATCTCCCTGCCCGTGGCACCCCAGTGACCACCACTCCCCACCAACAACGGCAGTCGGCTCGGGTGACACCTCTGACGATCGATACAGCCACCGCTGTACAGTCGCGGCCATGGTGAAGTGTGAGACGCGCGAGGACGCGCTGGCCCGGCTGGGCAAGGCATTGGCGGATCCGACCCGGTGCCGAATCCTGGTGGGCCTGGTGGACGGGATCAGCTACCCCGCTCAGCTCGCCGAACACCTGGGCCTGACTCGGTCCAACGTCTCCAACCACCTCTCCTGCCTGCGGGGGTGCGGACTGGTCGTCGCCACCTACGAGGGCCGCCAGGTCCACTACGCCCTGGCTGACGAACACCTGGCGCGGGCGTTGAGCGAGTTGGTCAAGGTGGTGCTCGCCGTCGACACGACCCAGCCCTGCCTCAACGAAGTCGGGGCGAGCACGTGAACGTCGAGCCGTCGACCACTCCTGCCCCGAACTGCTCGGACGGGTGCTGCGCCCCCGCGGCCGGCCCGGATCCTCAACGACGGGCGGCGCTCGCCCGCCGGGTACGACTGCTGGTGGCCGCGACGATCACCTACAACGTGGTCGAGTCGGTCATCGCGATCACCGCGGGCAAGATCGCCTCCTCCACCGCCCTCGTCGGCTTCGGCCTGGACTCCATCATCGAGGTCGCCTCGGCAACGGCCGTGGCCTGGCAGTTCTCGGGCGCGCGTCCCGAGGCGCGGGAGCGGACGGCGCTGAAGGTCATCGCGGTGTCGTTCTTCGCGTTGGCCGCCTACGTGACCGTCGAGTCCGTGCGCGCCCTGGTCGGGGCCGATGCCGCTGACCACTCCACTGTGGGGATCGCGCTGGCGGCGGTGTCACTCCTGGTCATGCCGTTCCTGTCCGCGGCCCAACGACGGGCGGGCCGTGAACTCGGCTCCGCCAGCGCCGTCGCGGACTCCAAGCAGACGCTCCTGTGCACCTACCTGTCCGCTGCGTTGTTGATCGGGCTCCTGCTCAACTCTCTCTTCGGTTGGACCTGGGCTGATCCGCTGGTCGCTCTGATCATCGCCGCTGTCGCGGTCAGGGAAGGGCGCGAGGCTTGGCGCGGTCACCATTGCTGCTGAACGCGGCGACTGGGGACGGGTCGTGGTCGGCGCTCGCTGGGGAGTGAACGCCGACCACGGGGTTGGTGTGGGGCTTACGTGAGGCAGGTGGGTTCACCGGTGCCGGCGGGGACGGATACGGCGTTCCAGGCGTTGCGGACTGTGGTTAGTTTGGGGCAGTCGGTGGGGTAGAGCTGGCGGGTGGCGTTGAGGGTGGCTGTGCGGGCGTCGGTGTAGGTCCAAGAGGGCTTCTTGAGCAAGAGGGCCTGCATCCAGATCTTGCCTGCGTCGCGGATTCCTATGCCTGTCACCGAAGGTGGGCCTCCCGCGCAGATGGGGCTGGCGGGCTTACCTGCCGGTGTTGAGCCTTCCGCCAGTAGGTAGAAGAAGTGGTTGGCGGGGCCCGCGCCGTCGTGGACCTCTATGGAGTTCATGTTGGGGAGGTAGCAGTCGGGTTCGTCGCGGGGGCCTAGGGAGGGTTGGTACATGACGCGTTCGGGGCCGCGGCCGAGGGGGTTGGACTCGTTGGCCACCAGGTAGTCGGGCGGGTCGTTGGGGTTGTTGGCGTAGTGCTCGGTGAGGGCGCCCATGATGTCGCTGCTGGCCTCGTTGAGCTGGTAGGTCTGGGCGCCGCCGTCGAAGCCGCCCGGGGTGTGCTGGAAGACGCCGTGGGCGAACTCGTGGGCGACGATCTCCAGGTTCACCAACTGCCTGGCGCCGTCCTTGGTGCGGCCGAAGTTGGCGGTGTGGCCGTTCCAGTACGCGTTGACGGCGGTCATGCCGACGAACATCGGCGCCCACTTGCCCTTGCCGTCCAGGCCGTCACGCCCGAGCCAGTCGCGCAGCATCCCGCCGAACTGCTGCGCGGCGTAGTACCCGTCGGCGCACGCGGTGGTCAGGTCGGTGCCGGAGCGGTTGCCGAACACACCGGTGCCGTTGGTGACCGGGCCGTTGCCCTGGATGCCGCAGAACAGCACACTGCTCGGGTCGCTCAACGAGTACTTGCCCGACTCGAACCGCACCGAGATGGGCGCGTTCGGGTAGTAGTACCCGTTCGCGGTCCCCGGCGAGCGTGCCCCCGGACCGGGCCCGGCCACCGCCGACCACCCGGTCGAGGTAGCCCCACCGAGCCACCCGACCTCGGCGGCGGCGGGTACGGGAATCAGCGGAAGCAACAACAATGCGCCCAGCACGGAATACGCGCGTTTCACAGTGGACTCCTCGCGGCAGAAGCAGGGACCACCGATAATCGCCGTTTACCGACCGCGACACAGCCGCTGTTCAGCGCTATAAAGCCCGTCACCGAAATAACGGGAATCAACTGAAACACCCCCGGTCGACCGGCATCCGCGCAGGTCAGGCATGCTGGTGCCCATCGAGCATGAGGAGGATGGATGAGCCCCATCATCGCGGTGACCGGTGCGACGGGAAACATCGGCGGTAGGGTCGCCCGCCTGCTCAGCGACAAGGGCACCACCCTGCACCTGCTCGCGCGGGACCCGAGTGCCCTACCTGACCTCCCCGGCGCCACCAACGTCCAGGGCGCCGAGTACGCCAACGGGCCCGCGCTCCAGGCAGCCCTGACAGGCGCGGACACGCTTCTGCTCGTGTCCGCGCGTGAGGCGGCGAATCGCGTCCACGAGCACACCACGGCCATCGACGCCGCGGTTGCCGCTGGGGTGGGCAGGATCGTCTACACGTCGTTCCTCGGGGCCGCGCCTGACTGCACCTTCACCTTCGGCCAGGACCACTGGCACACCGAGCAGCACCTCAAGGCCACCGGGGTGCCGTTCGTGGTGCTGCGCGACAGCATGTACGCCTCCGGGATCCCGGCCATGGCGGGCGCGGGCGGCGTCATCCAGGGTCCTGCGGGCGACGGCAGGGTCAGCGTCGTGGCGCTCGACGACGTGGCCGCGGTCGCCGCCGAGGTGCTGGTCGACCCCGCGCACGACGGTCAGGTGCTCGACGTCACCGGCCCAGAGGCCATTACCTTCGCCGAGGGCGCCAAGATCCTCACCGACATCACCGGGCGCGAGGTCCGGTACGTGGAAGAGACCGAGGACGAGGCCTACGCCTCCCGCGCCCACTACAACGCGCCCGAGTTCGAGGTCGCGGGTTGGGTGACCTCTTACACGGCCATCGCCGCCGGTGAACTGGCTACCGTTTCCGACACCGTCGAGCGGATCACGGGACGCCCCGCGCAGACGCTCGTCGAATTCCTGCGCGCGAATCCGGACAGCTACGCGCACCTGCTGAAGTGAGCACGACGGAATAAGCCCCGCGGTCCCCGCCGCCGTTATCGTCGACAGGTACCGACCTGCGAGCGGATGGGGTGGACATGACCGTCACCGAGGTGCCGGACCAGGCGACCGACCGTCCACACCGGATCGCGCTGCTGGTCTTCATGGTGGTGGTCGTCGCGCACTGGGTCGAGCACCTGGCCCAGGCCGCGCAGATCTACGTATTCGGCTGGTCCTCGGCGCAGGCGCGCGGCGTGCTCGGGCTGCCGTTCCCGAAGCTGATCTCCTCGGAGTGGCTGCACTACGGCTACGCGCTGATCATGCTGATCGGCCTGTTCGTGCTGCGCAAGGGGTTCAGCGGGCGCGCGCGGCAGTGGTGGGACCTGGCCCTGGTGCTGCAGTTCTGGCACCACATCGAGCACCTGCTGCTGTTCGTGCAGGCGCAGAGCGGCTGGCGGCTGGGCGGGGCGGCGGTGCCGACCAGCATCGTGCAGCTCATCGTGCCCCGGGTGGAGCTGCACCTGTTCTACAACACCATCATCACCATCCCGATGGTGATCGCTGTCATGCTGCACCAGCGGGCGCGAGCAGCGGCGGCGTGAGGCTCGCGGGACTGCTCGCCGCCCTGTTCTGCTGGGCGGTCCTGGCCGCTCCCCCGGCCGCGGCGCACGTCGACGTCCTCGGCTCCTCCCCCGCCGACGGCACCCGGCTCACCACGCCGCCCACCCAGGTGAGCATCCGGCTCTCGGAGAACGTGGGCGTGCAGAAGGACGCGCTGCGGGTGGAGGACGTGCACGGCGAGGTGGTCAGCCAGGGCAGGGTCACCCAGGGCGCGACCGCAGAGGAACTGACGATCCGGCTCGAGCCCGACCTCCCCGATGGCACCTACCTGGTGCACTACGCGGTCGTGTCCACCGACTCGCACCCGGTCCGCGGTGGGTTCGCGTTCGTGGTCGGCGACGGACCGCTGATGAACGCCGGTGGCGCTGTCTCCAACGCGGACGGCACCGACACCGCGGTCGACGTCCTCACCCGCGTGGTGCGGTGGGTCGGGTACGCCGGTGTGGCACTCGCGGGCGGGTTGGTCTTCCTGCTGTGCTGTAGACCGACCCGAGACAGCGTAGGGCAGGGAGCTGTCCGCGCCGGGTGCGTAGTGATCACGGTGACCGGAGTGCTCGCGTTGGGCCTAGAGGGCGCGTACGTCACCGGAGCCGGCTTGTCCCGTGTCTTCGCCCCGGACTTGCTCGCGAACACGCTGGAGTCCGCCTACGGCAAGCTGCTCATCCTCCGCGTCATTGCCGCGGTGGTGCTGATGGTGATCGCGCGCCGCATGCTGAGCACCGACGCGGGGCGCGAGAAACCCGCGCACACCAACACCGCCATCATCGCCGGGTTCGTGGTCCTGCTCAGTTCCGCCGCCGCCGGGCACGCCATCACCACGAAGGTCATGTTCGTGTCGCTGCTCGCCGACCTGTCGCACTACGGCGCGATGGCCGTCTGGATCGGCGGCGTGGTGCAACTGGCGCTGTTGGCCGGGCACGAGGACATGGCGGTCGCGTTGACCCGGTTCTCGCCGATCGCCAAGGTGTCCGTCGCGGTCGTCGTGCTCAGCGGTGTGCTCATGACGGCCTCGTACCTCGGTTCGGTGCAGGCCCTGTGGAGCAGTACGTACGGTGTGCTGTTGCTGGGTAAGACAGCCGGGTTCGTGGTCCTGCTCGCGTTGGCCGACCGCTGCCGGGTGGCGGTACGCGAGGGCATCGCGGGTGGCACGACCTTGGTCGGGGTCCGCACGGAGGCGCTGCGCCGCGTGTTGGTCACCGAGGTGGTCATCGCCGCGGCGGTGCTCGGGATCGCCGCGGTCGTCGCCACCACCGGAACTCCCGGCTAGATTCACCTTTCAGGGCGAAGGCACCCACCCGCCCGCGGTGCTAACGTCGACACCGGTCGGCCGCTCACCCCGCCGACGGACAGTCCACTGTGGAAGTCCCATCCCCCGAACTCCCGGTGCGGAACCCTTCACGACCAAGGGGCGGTCTTGGACGAACTGGCGGTGCGCGCCGTCGAGCGGGCCATCGAGGACATGCGCGGGCGGCTCGCCCAGTCGCTCACAGTCGAGGACATGGCCAGGGTCGCGCTGTTCAGCAAGTTCCACTTCAGCCGGGTGTTCCACCGGCACACCGGTGTGTCCCCGGCGCGGTTCCTGTCCACGCTGCGCTTCGCCGAGGCGAAACGGCTGCTGGCGACCACGACCCTCAACGTGGCCGACATCAGCGCCAGGGTCGGCTACCGCAGTCCGGGCACGTTCAGCGCCCGGTTCAAGACCTGCGTCGGGGCGTCCCCGACCCAGTACCGCGAGTCCGCGAGAGGACACCGATGACCGAGCGCGTGCCGATGGTGCCCGAGACCGAGGCGACCGGCCGGGTCGCCGCACTCTACGAGCGGGTGCGCGCCGCGACCGGCCTGCCGTTCGTGCCGGACGTGTTCCGGTTGGCCTCCACCACGCCCAACCTGCTGGAGGTCGTGGTCGGCGGCTACACCAACGTCTTCGCCGACAGCGCGCTTCCCCGCGACACCAAGGAACTCGTCGCCGCGTGGACCTCCCGGCTCAACGACTGCGGCTACTGCACCGCCGCGCACAGCTGGTTCCTCCAGCAGTTCGGCGGCTCCGCGGAACTGGCGGACGCGATCACCTCCAGCACCCGGATCGAGGACCTGCCGGTGGACGAGCGGACGGCCGCGCTGCTGCGGTTGACCGAGAAGGTCACCACCGGAGTGCCCGATGTGGACACCGAGTGGACCGAGGCGGCCCGCGGCTGGTCCCAGGAGGAACTGCTGGAGGCCGTGTTCTGCGCCGCCCTGTTCGCGTTCATCAACCGGCTGGTCACCACCCTGGGCCTGGCCGCGCCGACCCCGGAACCGGCGCCGTAGTCGGACACGGCGCCGGTTCGCGGGCGGTTCAGCTCAGCAGGTCGGTTCACACACCGAGTTCGGCCGCGGCCAGCTCGGTGCCCCGGACCCGGGCGGCGACCTTGGCGAAGGCGACCTCCCGGGAGGTGGACACGTCGTCGGCGAACGGCGAGAACCCGCAGTCGTCGCAGGTGCCCAACCGCTCGACCGGGATGTGCCTGGCGGCGGCGAGCACCCGGTCGCGGACCTCCTCGGGCGTCTCCACCCTCGGGTCGATCGGGTCGATCACGCCGACGAACACGAACTGGTCGGGCCGGGAGTGCTCGGTCACCACCGACAGCACGCGCTCCGGGTCGGGCTCGCTGGCCAGCTGCAGGGAGAAGCGGCCTGCGTTGAGCCGGAACAGGTGCGGCAGCAGGTCGGCGTAGTCGACGTCGAGGCTGTGCACCGAGTCCTGGTCGCCGCCGGGGCAGGTGTGCACGCCGATGCGGGCGCGCTCGAGGTCGGTGAACCGGTCGAGCACCTGGTTGTTGAGCGCCACGAACGACTCCAGCAGCCCGCCGGAGGGGTCGAGCTTGAGCGAGAGCCTGCCCTCGGTGAAGTCGAGCTGCACCGAGTCGGCCCCGGCGTCGAGGCTGGTGCGGATGTCGGCCTCGGCGGCGTCGACCAGGTCGGCGAGGAACGCCTCCCTGGGGTAGCCGTCGATGCCATCGGCGGGGTAGATCAGGCTCAGCGCGGACGGCGCGATGACGGCCTGCTTCACCGGCACGGTCGCGTGCTTGCGGGCCGCTTCCAGGTAAGAGACCGCGTTGGCGCCATAGCGGAACGGACCCGCCGTGAGCACGGGCAGGGTGCGGGTGTGGCCATCGGCGAACGGGATGACCGCGCCATTGGGGTCGAGCGCGGTGATGCCCTGCAACGGGTAGCTGACGAAGCTGGGCTTGGCCTGCTCCCCGTCGGTCACCACGGGTGATCCGGCCGCCGCCAGCGCGTGGATGGTGTCGGCGACCGCGTCATCGACCGCCACGGCCAGTCCCGCGTCGTCCAGGGTCCCCGCGGTGTGCGCGTCGAAGGCGTCCAGCAGGGTCTTGGGGCGCGGGATGCTGCCGATCAGCTCGGTCGGGATGGGCATGGGCTTCCTCTCGGGTTCACACGGGTGGTGCCGGTGGGGTTTCGGGGCTACACCCCGGCGGCGAGCGCCGCAGTGAGGTCGTCGACGAGGTCGGTGGGGTCCTCGATGCCGATGGAGAGCCGGACGAGGTCGTCGGTGATCCCGGCGGCGGCGCGCACCTCGACCGGGATGGGGCGGTGCGTCATCAGGGCGGGGCACTCGATGAGCGAGCGGACCCCGCCGAGGCTGACCGCGCACGCGAACAGGTCGGTGCCCGCGAGCAGCTTCTCCACCTGGCCCGCGTAGCGGAAGCTGATGATCGATCCCGGCGCGCTCAGCTGCCGGGCGGCGATCTCGTGGCCGGGGTGCGCGGGCAGCCCCGGGTAGAGCACCTCGGTGACCCCGGGGGCGTCGAGCAGCAGGTCGACCAGGGTCCGCGCGGTGCGGACCTGGCGCTCGACCCGCACGGACAGGGTCTTCACGCCGCGGTGCACCAGGAAGCAGTCCATGCCGCTGGGCACGTTGCCCGCGAGGGTGCGGTGGCCGGTGAACGCCCGGTGCAGCGCCGGGTCGTCGCACACCAGGGCGCCGCCGAGCACGTCGCAGTGCCCGGCGACGAACTTGGTGGTGCTGTGCAGGCTGACGTCGGCGCCCCAGCGCAACGGCTGTTGCAGGGCGGGGCTGGCGAAGGTGTTGTCCACCACCACCAGCGCGCCCCTGGCGTGCGCGAGCCGCGACACCGCGGCGATGTCGATGACCTTGAGCAGCGGGTTGGTCGGGGTCTCCAGCCAGACCATGGCGACGTCGTCGGCGAGCGCGGCGGCGGCGAGGTCCTGGTCGGACAGGTCGACCTGGTCGACGAGGACGCCGAACCGGCGCAGGCCGGTGATCAGCGCGTGCGTGCCGCCGTAGACGTCGTCGCAGCACACCAGCCGCTGCCCCGGCGAGAGCAGCGACAGCGCGGTGGTGGCGGCCGCCTGGCCGGAGGAGAACACGGCGCAGTGCGCGGCGCCCTCGACCTCGGCCAGGCACCGCTCCAGCGCCGCCATGGTCGGGTTCTCGCCGCGGGAGTAGAAGTGCGTCGGCGGGTCCTGGGCGAACCGGTCGTAGGTGGTGGCCACGTGGATCGGCGGCACGACCGAGCCGTGCGGACCGTCCACCTCGTGTCCACTGTGGACGACGCGGGTGGCGAACCGCATCAGACGAACCGCTCGGTCGGGTGCTCGGCGGTCCAGAACCCGGGTTGGACGGTGCGCAGCGCGTCGCGCACCACCTCGACCTCGGCCTCGGTGTTGTAGACGCCGAAGGAGAGCCGCACGGTGCCGACCACGCCGAAGGTGTCGACGAAGGTGTTGGCGCAGTGCACACCGCTGCGCACCGCGACCCCGTGCGCGTCGAGGTGGCCGCCGACGTCGTAGGGGTGGATGCCGTCGACCACGACGGACACGATGCCGCTCGGGTCGGCCGTGGGATCGCCGACGACCCGGACCCGCGCGATGTCGGACACCGCGGCCACGGCGGCGTTGACGAGGGTGGCGTCGTGGGCGCGGATGGCGTCCCAGCCGAGGTCGGCGAGGTAGTCGAAGGCGGCGGCGAGCCCGACCGCGCCCGCGATGTGCGGGGTGCCCGCCTCCAGCCGCGCGGGGACCGGCACGTACCGGACCCGTTCGGTGGTGCTGATCCCCTTCACCGTGCCGCCGCCGACCTGGTACGGCTCCAGGGTGCCCAGCAGCGCGCGGCGGCCGTAGAGGACACCGATCCCCATCGGGCCGTACATCTTGTGCCCGGAGAAGACGTAGCAGTCCGCGCCCAGCTCGCGCACGTCGACCTGGCGGTGCGGCACGGCCTGCGCGCCGTCGACGACGACGGGGATCCCGTGCTCGTGGGCGTGGGCGACCATGTCCCGCACCGGGTTGACGGTGCCGAGCACGTTGGACACGTGCGTCACCGCGGCCAGCCTGACCCGGGGGCCGAGCGCGGCGGCGAACACCGCGGCGGGCACCGAGCCGTGCTCGTCGGCGGGCACCACCACCAGTTCCGCGCCGACCGACTCGCACAACCGGCGCCACGGCAGCAGGTTCGAGTTGTGCTCCATGCCGGTGACCACCACTTGGTCGCCCGCGCCGACGAGGTCGCGGCCGAGGGTGTCGGCGAGCAGGTTGACCGCGGCGGTGGTGCCGGGCACGAACACCACCTCGTCGGGGTGCTCGGCGTTGATCGCGCGGGCGACGGTGGCGCGGGCCTGCTCGTAGACGTCGGTGGCGAGGTGGCTGAGCTGGTAGTAGCCGCGGCCGACGTTGGCGTTGGCGTTCGTGTAGTGCGCGGTGATCGCCTCGAGCACGCGCAGCGGTTTCTGCGCGGTGGCCGCGTTGTCCAGGTACACCAGTGCCCGCCCACCCACCCGCGTGCCCAGGATGGGGAAATCGGCCCTGGCCGATTCCCCCGGGGTCGCGTGATTGCGCGGCGCGGTGTCCAGCAGGTCGACCATGCGCTCTCCCGTCTCACCTCGGATCGGCCGCGCCCGCACCGTGCGCGGGCGTGCCGGTACCACCGGACCGGTCTCGTGCCCACCAGCCCGCCGTGCACCAAAGGAGGAAGCGACCACGCTGGTCGCCGTCGCGGAGCTTACCACCGAAGGCAGGAGCGAGACACCCACGCGTTCCCACAAAGGACACCGGCCGAAACATGCTACAAACGGGGGAAAGGCCAGGTCTTCCCTTGACAGGGGACCGCGACGGCGGGGCAAGATCGAGCGCGGCTCACTATGTATTCCGTAAGTATGTTCTCCCGCCGGGCAGTTGTGGCGAGCCAGAGATGAGAACACCATGAGCACTCAGCACGGTTCTCCCGACCGGCCCGGTGTCGTCGACGCGCCCCGGCGGGGACGGGGGTTGGCGCCGCGACTGCCGTTGGGCATGGCCGACTTCGCCCGCCGGGGGTTCCGGGTGGACCGGCCGCAGCCGCGCGAGCACCTGGAGCGGCACGCGAAGTCGTTCCTCACCGGGTACAACCTCGCCGCCGCGCACTGGCCGCACGTGCGGGCCGCGGTCGACACGATGCCCGCCGAGGAGCGCGGGTTCGCCCACGAGGGCACCGCGATGTACGCGGGGCAGCGCGACGTGTTCACCCGGGGCCGCTCGGTGGCCGCGCTGCTGGCCGAGTCCGGCGCCGACTACCCGCACCTGATCCACGTCGGGGCCGGGTGGGCGCTGGCGGTGAGCGGGTTGCCGCTGCCGGTCCGGTTGACCGACACCCCGCTGCTGCGGTGGCTGGCCTACGACGGCGCCGGGTTCGCCGAGGTGTTCTTCGGCGGGCGCCGCGCGGTGCGCCGCCGGGCCGAGCGGGCGGGCGCCGACCCGCTGCGGCTGATCCGGCTCGCCGGGTCCGGCCGGGCGCTGTGGTTCATGACCGCGGGCGACCCGGACGACATCCAGCAGGTCATCGCCGAGGCGCCCGCCGCGGCCAGACCCGCGCTGTGGAGCGGGATCGGGCTGGCCAGCGCCTACGCGGGCGGGGTGCCGCCCGCGGAGTTGGACACGTTGCGCGCGCACTCGGGCGCGCACGTCGGGCACCTGGTGCAGGGCGTCGTGTTCGGCGCGACCGCGCGCACCCGCTCCGGCATCGTCCCGGCGCACACCGCGCTGGCCTGTGAGCGGATCGCGGGCACCACCCCCGACACCGCGACCGAGTGGGCCGCCAGGGCCGCCGCCGACCTGGGCGAGCGCGCCGACGTCACCGCCTACCTGCGGTGGCGCGAGGGTGTCCGGGCGCTCGGCGCCTGACGCCGCCCCGGCACACAGCACACCCGGGCCGCGGCGCACACCAAGGCGCGGCACGCCCGGGAACCACCCCATCCGACAGGTCCGGCCTGCGCGCACGAGCGCGCGGTCGATCGGCGAGAGGTCTGCCATGCCGTCCGGAAGTATCCGGCGCTCGACGAGCGCCGTCGTCGCGGTCGCGCTGTGCGTGGCCGCGGGGCTGGTCACCGCGTTGCCGGAGACCAGCCAGGCCGAGCAGGACACCGTGGCGGCCCGGTTCGGGTTCCGCCAGGTTCCGGTCAACACCACCCCGGCGGGCGCGCGGTACGTGCGGCCGGTGCAGCCCGGCCTGGTGGGGATCCAGTCGTGGATCTCGGCCGTGGGCGCCGCCGTCGCGCTGACCGACCTGCGGGGACTCGGCCGTCCCGCCGACCTGTGCCTGGTGGACCCGCGCGACGACACGGTGCGGATCAGCCCGGTTCCCGAGGCCGGTGGCGCCCAGTACCCGGCGTTCGAACTCAAGCCGCGGCGGTGGGACTCGACGATGGCGCCGATGGGCTGCGTGCCCGCGGACATCAACGCCGATGGCGCGGTCGACATCATCGTCTACTACTGGGGCCGCTCGCCCGTGTTGTTCCTCAACCAGGCCACGGCAGGCCAGCCACCGTCCGCGGCGCTGCTGCCCGGCACGGAACTGGTCGAGCCGATGCAGGTGTGGAACACGACCGCGCTCAACGTCGGCGACCTCGACGGGTCCGGCGACCTGGACATCGTGGTCGGCAACTACTTCCCGGACGGCGCCAAGGTCCTCGACCCGAACGCCACCGGCGACGCCCGGATGCGGATGCAGGACGGCATGGGCGACGCGGCCAACGCCGGGCCGAGCCGGGTGCTGCTGACCACGCCGACCGGGGTGCGCGGCGCCAAGCCCACGATCACCGACGTCAGCGCGGACGTCCCGGCCGAGGCGCTGCGCGGCTGGGTGCTGGCGGTCGGCATGCAGGACCTCACCGGCGACGGGCTGCCGTCGCTGTACCTGGCCAACGACTTCGGCCCGGACACGCTGCTGGTCAACAACTCCACGCCGGGCCGGGTGTCGTTCACCCCGGTCAAGGGCGCCAGGGACATGGTCACGCCCAAGTCCGAGGTGCTCGGCCGGGACTCGTTCAAGGGCATGGGGGTCACGTTCACCTACTCCTCGGGCACCGGGCTGCCGGACATCGCGGTCAGCAACATCACCGAGACCTACGCCTTGCAGGAGAGCAACATGCTGTTCGTCCCGGATGGGACGGTCGAGGATCTTCGCGCGGGCACGGCCCCTTACACCGAGCACAGCCAACGTCGGGGTGTCGCGCGTAGTGGCTGGTCGTGGGACATCAAGGCGGGCGACTTCGACAACGACGGCACCGACGAGCTGACCCAGGCCACCGGGTTCGTGCTCGGTGACCGCGGCAAGGACCGCTGGGCGCTGCTACAGGAACTGGCCATGGGTAACGCGGAGCTGTTGAAGTACCCGGTGTCCTGGCCCAACTTCGGTCCGGGCGACGACCTGTCCGGTGCCCGCGACGCGAACAAGTTCTGGGTCGACGGCCCCGACGGGCGCTACCTGGACCTGGCCGGGCAGCTGAGGATGACCCAGCAGGCACCTTCACGCGGGTTCGCGCTCGGCGACGTCAACGGCGACGGACTGCTGGACATGGTCGTGGCCAACCAGTTCGCCGACTCGATGCTGCTGCTCAACACCGCGACCGGCGCGCCACCCTCCGCCGAGGTCGAACTCGTCGCCCCTGGCGGTACCGGGACCAGGCCCGCGATCGGCGCCCAGGTCGAGGTGCGCGCCACCAACGGGGTTCCCGCGCAGAAGACACAGCTCTACCCGGCCAACGGACACGCGGGCGCATCAGGAGCCCAACTGCATCTTGCGCTACCTCGCGGCGGTTCGGCCGACGCGACAGTCACCTGGCGGGACGCCGCAGGCCTGCACCGCGCGCCGTTGCGCCTGACGGCGGGACACCACCGGTTCGAGCTCAAGCCCAACGGAGAGGTCGCGGCGCGATGACCACCGAGGCAACCAAGTCCACCCAGGTCCACCCGAACGGCATCACCGCGCTCCCGACCACGGAATCCGCCCCGGGGCAGACAATCCCGGAGCAGGCCAACCCGGAACAGACCACGCCCGAGGTCGCCCCGGTCATGCGCAAGCGCGACCCGCGAGTGCTGGCGCTGCAACGGTTCGCCATGTCGATCTCGGCGTTCACCATCCTCGGGCACGTGTTCTTCGGGTTCGAGCAGGCGCCGATCACCCCCATCGTCTGCCTGCTGGTCGGGTACGCCAGCGCGATCGGGTTCGAGGCCCTCGACGCGTGGGCGTACGAACGGCAGCCGGAGTACGCGGGCGGCGCGCGCACCCTGGGCGTGTTCCTACTACCCGCCCACATTGGCGCGTTGGCGTGCGCGATGCTCCTCTATGGAAACTCCTCGCTCTGGCCCTACCTGTTCGCGGTAGTGGTGGGCAACGCAAGCAAGTACGTGGTGCGGTTGCGGATCAAGGGCAGGCTGCGGCACGTCCTCAACCCGTCGAACACCGGCATCGCCGTCACGCTCGTGCTGTTCGACTGGGTCGGCATCTCCCCGCCGTACCACTTCACCAACTGGCTGCACGGCACGCTGTCCTGGTTGATCCCGCTGGGCATCCTGATGCTGGGCACCATGCTCAACGCCGGGCTGACCAAGAAGATCCCGCTGATCGCCGCGTGGGTCGGCGGGTTCGTGCTCCAGGCGCTGGTGCGCTGGCTGGTGCTCGACCACGCCCTGGTCGGCGCGCTGCTGCCGATGACGGGGGTGGCGTTCATCCTGTTCACCAACTACATGATCACCGACCCCGGGTCCACGCCGACCGCCCGGCGCGGGCAGGTGGTCTTCGGGCTCACCGCCGCCGCGGTCTACGGGGTGCTGGTGTCGCTGGGCATCGTGTTCGGCCTGTTCTTCGCGCTGGTGATCACCTGCCTGCTGCGCGGCGGCGTGCTGCTGGTGGCCAGGGCGCGGGGGCGGGTGCCCGCGTGAGCAGACCGGGGGTCGCGATCGTCGGGATGGCCTGCCACTACCCCGACGCCCACGACCCGGACCAGCTCTGGCAGGCCGTGCTCACCGGCCGCCGGGCGTTCCGCCGCATCCCGGCCGCCCGGCTGTCGCCCGCCTACCTCGGCGAGCGCGACGACCCGGACCGCACCTACGTGACCCACGCCGGGGTGCTGCGGGACTGGGAGTTCGACCGGTCCGCGTTCCGGGTCCCGGTCGGCGTGCACCGGGCGGTCGACCACACGCACTGGCTGGCGTTGCAGACCGCCGCCGAGGCGCTGGCCGACGCGGGCGTGCCCGACGCGGACACGCTGCCGCGCGACGAGGTCGGCGTGGTGCTGGGCAACTCGCTCGGCGGCGAGTTCAGCCGGGCCGCGCAGCTGCGCACCCGCTGGCCGTTCGTGGCGCGGGCCGCAGGCGCGGCGCTGCGCAAGGGCGCGGTGGCCGACGAGGTGGCCGCGGTGGTGCTGGCCGAGCTGGAGTCCGAGGTCAAGGGCCGGTTCCCGGTGCCGACCGACGACACGCTGGCCGGTGCGCTGGCGAACACGATCGCAGGCCGGGTCGGCAACCACTTCGACCTGCGCGGCGGCGGGTACACCGTGGACGGCGCGTGCTCGTCGAGCCTGCTCGCGGTGATCCACGCCGCGCGCGCGGTGGCCGCCGGTGAGCTGCGGTTCGCGTTGGCGGGCGGGGTCGACCTGAGCATCGACCCGCTGGAGCTGGTCGGGTTCGCCAGGGTGGGGGTGCTCGGGGTGGACGAGATGCGGGTCTACGACGCCGACCCGACCGGGTTCCTGCCCGGCGAGGGCTGCGGTGTGCTGCTGCTGACCACTGTGGACGAGGCGCGGCTGCGCGGGATGCCGGTGTACGCCGAGCTGCTCGGGTGGGGGATCTCCGCGGACGGCGCTGGCGGGCTGACCAGGCCGTCGGTGGCCGGGCAGCGGCGGGCGATGGACCTGGCGTACCGGATGGCCGGGGTGGAGCCGTCCGCTGTGGACCTGGTGGAGGGGCACGGCACGGGGACCGCGGTCGGTGACGAGGCCGAGCTGTTGGCGCTGTCCGGGTTGCGCGGGGCCGGTGCGCCGAAGGCGGCGCTGGGGTCGGTGAAGGCGAACATCGGGCACACCAAGGCCGCGGCGGGCGCGGCCGGGTTGATCAAGGCCGTGCTGGCGGTCCGGGCGGGGGTGCTGCCGCCGACCACGGGCTGCCTCGACCCGCACCCGGTGCTGCACTCCCCCGACACTCCCCTGCGCGCGCTGGCCGCTCCGGAGGCATGGGACCGGTCGACGCGGTTGGCGTCGGTGTCGGCATTGGGGTTCGGCGGCATCAACTCCCACGTGGTCGTCGGGTCGACGCGTCCGGCCGCGGACGTGGTGGCGCCGGTGGTGGCCGCGCCTCGGTACGACATCGTGCTGGTGGCGGCCGGGACGACCGCGGAGTTGGCTGAGATCCTGGCCTCGCGCGCGGACTGGTTCGCCGGGTTGAGCGACGCCGAACTGCATGACGTCGCCGCGAGCAGTCGCGCGGACGGGCCGGTGCGGTGTGCGTTGGTCGCGTCCCGGCCCGCTGAACTGGGTGCTGCCGCGGTGGCGGCCGCGGCGCGGTTGACCGCGTGGGACGGGACGCTCACGGTCGCCGCGAAGGCCGGGTTCGTCCTCGCCCAGGGCGCGCCCCCCGCGGTCGGATTGGTCTTTCCCGGTCAGGCAGCCCCAGTTCGCTCAGAGCTACCCGCGTGGGCCGCGGACCTGGACGTGCCAGACCTACCTGTCGCCGTGCGCGCCGGGGACACCGATACCGCTGCCGCGCAACCCGCGATCATGCGGCAGTCGTTGGCCGGTCTCGCGTGGCTGGAGCATCTGGGGTGCACCGCCGTTGGCGCGGTCGGCCACAGCTTGGGTGAGATCACCGCGTTGGTCTGGGCAGGCGCTCTAGACCCCGCCGCTGCGTTGGGGCTGGCCGCGGCAAGAGGGCGGTTGATGGCCGAGCACGGGCTGCCCGGTACCTCGATGGCCGCCCTGGACGTTCCCGCTGATCGGCTCGCGGCCATGACCGCGGGCACCTCGGTCGTGCTGGCCTGCGACAACGGCCCTCGGCGCACATCGGTCGCGGGACCGGCCGCCGAGATCAAGACCGTGCTCGACCGCGCGGCCGCCGAGGGGATCGGCGGCACCACGTTGGCGGTGTCGCACGCCTTCCACAGCGCCGCCATGGCCCCCGTGCGGGAGCCGATGCGGGCGGTGCTGGCCGGGGTCGACTTCCGCCGCCCGGGCCGCCCGGTGATCTCCACCGTCACCGGCGCCCCGCTGGACGACGCGGACCTGCGCGCCCTGCTGCTGGCCCAGCTCACCGAACCGGTCCGCTTCCGCACGGCCGTCACCGACCTCGCGAGCCGGGTCGGGCTGCTGGTGGAGGTCGGCCCCGGCCGCACCCTCAGCGGCCTGGCCGCCGACTGCGCCCCGCGCGTCCCGGTCGTCACGCTCGACTGCGGCGGATCGGGCCGCCCGCACGCCGTCGCCACCGCAGCCCTGGTCGCGGCCGGTGTCGCCGACCCGGCGCCGTGGTTCGCGGGCCGCTCCGACCGGTACCTTCCGCCCGGCACGCCCATGTCGTTCCTGCGCAACCCGTGCGAGGCGGACGGCGACCTCCAGCCCGTACCCGCCAGATCGGCACCCGTGGCGGCGGCGGCGACCGACACCGACCGCGACCCGCTGCTCGCCCTGCGGACCCGGCTGGCGGACGAGTGCGAGCTGGCGCTCGCGGGCATCACCGGGGAGACGTCGCTGTCGCGGGACCTGCACCTGAGCTCGTTGCGGATCGTCACGCTCATCACCCAGGTCGCCGCCGACCTGGGCCGCAAGACCCCCCGGGCGTTCCCGGCCTTCGCCGACGCGACCGTGGGCGAGGCGGCCGAGGTGCTGGCGGAACTGGACCTCGCCGACACCCACACCGAGACCGGGGTGCGCGGGGTGGACACCTGGGTCCGGCCGTTCGCGCACCGGTGGGTGCCGGGTGTCCCGCGCCGCGCCGCGGGTGGGGTCGAGTGGTCGTCCCGGTCGACGTGGCTCGGGTCGCAGGCCGGCTCGCCTGGTCGGACCGGGTTCGCCGCGCATCTGGCTGAGGACGCGGGAGTCGACGAGGTCGCCGCGCTGCTCAGGGAGATCGGGGAGCGCCAGCCTGCGGTGGTTGTCGTTGTCCACCACGGTCATCCCGCTGCGGCGGCGGTGGCGCGCAGTGCGCAGGTAGAGCTACCTGACGTCGCTACGACCGTCGTCCAGGTTCCGGCCGGGACGACCTCGCTGGATCCCACGTGGATCGCGGGCAGTGGACACCAAGAGCTGCGGGTGGGGTCGGACGGCTCTGTCGAGCACCTGACCACGGCCTTGTTCGGCTCGGACGAGCTTGGCGAGCTGCCGATCGGGGCGGGTGAGGTCTGCGTGGTGACCGGCGGCGTCACCGGGATCACGGCGCACACGGCGATCGAGCTGGCCCAGCGGACCGGGTGCGTGCTGCTGTTCACCGGGCGCAGGCCCGCCACCGATCCCGGTGTCGTCGATGGTCTCGCGGCCGCGCGCAGGCAGGTCGACGCGCACTACCACCCCGCTGACATCACCGATCCGCGCGCGACCGAGGGCACCGTGGCCGCGGCCCGAGCTTTGGGGCCTCTGCGGGCGGTGTTGCATGGTGCGGCGGTGAACGAACCCCGCGTGCTGTCGGCTGTAGAGGGCGCCACGCTGCGCCGCGCCGTGTCACCGAAGGTCGACGGTCTGCGCAACCTGCTCGACGCGGCGGGTGACGAACTGCGGCTGGTGGTGGCCTACGGGTCGATCATCGGTAGGACGGGTCTTGCCGGGCAGGCCGAGTACTGCGTGGCCAACGAGTGGCTGCGGCACGCGCTCGCCGAGTGGGCGGCCGCGCACCCGGGATGTCGCGCGCACTGTGTCGAGTGGTCGTTGTGGTCCGGTGTCGGGATGGGTGCCCGCATGGGGGTCGTGGACGGCCTGGCCGCCCGAGGCGTCGTGCCGATCACCCCGGCCTCCGGCACGACCGCGTTGCTCGACCTCTTGGGGCAGCCGGGCGCTCCGACCACGGTCATGCTCAGCGGCCGCTTCCCCGACACGGCGACGTTGGCGCTATCGCACCCGGACGTTCCGCTGCTGCGGTTCCTGGAAGACACGCGAACGGTCACCCCGGGCGTGGAGGTCGTCGCGGACACGGTGCTGACCTCTCGCGACGACCCCTACCTGGCCGAGCACAGCATCGACGGGGTGTCCGTCCTACCGGCGGTAATGGGCTTGGAGGCAGTCGCCCAGACCGTGCAGGCGACCACAGGCGAACGCGTCGGATGGGCCTTCCGGGACCTGGAGCTTCCCGCACCCATCACCGGAGGCGACGGTAGGAAGGTGCGGATCGCGACCCTCGCTGCCGGCGACCAGGTACGGGCGAGGGTCAGCGACGACAGTGATCGGTTCGAGCTCGCACGCCTGTCCGTGACGGTCACGCCTGCCTCCGCCCCGCCGGCCGCGGAGCCTTGCGGGACTCCCCCGGTTCGTAAAGCGTCGCATCCCTACTACGGCCCGCTGTTCTTCCACTCAGGACGATTCGAGCGCCTTCTCCGGTACGACTACCTCTCCGCTTTCGAGGTAGGAGCCTGGATAGACACCTCCGGCGCCGAGTGGTTCGCCCCCGTGCACGCCCAACAGTTGCTCTTGGGCGATCCCGGGTTGCTCGACGCCGGCATTCACGTGCTGCTCGCCTGCCTACCGCACCGGACAGTGCTGCCCATTGGCGCTGACGCGATCACGGTGTGGCGCAAACACAACGGACCGGCCTACGTCCGCGCGCGCGAACTCAGCCACACAGCCGACGAGTTCACCTTCGCCGTGGACGTCATCGCTCCCGATGGCGATTACATCGCCCGCTGGGACGGACTGCACCTGCGCGCGGTCGGCACCCGCGAGTGGTCGACACCCATCCCGGCGCCGCTCGTGGGTCCGTTGTTGAGCAGGCGGCTCATCGAGTGCGGTGTCGCCGACCGCCTGGAAGTCCGCTCCCACCCGGCACAGGGGCGGGTCGAGCTGGACGCTCCCGTGTGGACGGCCGTCGCCGGGGCGGGCGATCCGGATCACCTGTCGAGCACGCTGCAGGACAAGACCGGCGAGAACACCGCGCACTCCACCGCCCGGTCCCAGGCCATCCACCAGGCGTTGGCGCGAGCGGGCCTGACCGCCGACCCGGCCATCCTCTCCGTCGACGGCACCTGCGTCACCCTCCGCGCCGACGACCACTTCCGCGTCGCCAGCCTGCTCGTCGACGACCACGCCCTCGCCGCGGTCATCCCGTGACCCGCGCCTACACCTACCGCCACCGGGTGACCTTCGACGAGACCAACCTCGTCGGCAACGTCTACTTCACCCACTACCTGCACTGGCAGGGCCACTGCCGCGAGCACTTCCTCGCCGACCACGCCCCCGCCGTCCTCGACGCCCTGCGCGACGGCGACCTGGCCCTGGTGACGGTGTCGTGCGGGATGAACTTCTACACCGAGTGCTTCGCCTTCGACGAGGTCGAGGTCGCCATGCGCCTGAGCACCCGCGGCGGCAACCGCATCACCATGGACTTCGACTACACCCGCGACGGCGAGACCATCGCCACCGGCACCCAGACCGTGGCCTGCATGCGCAGGCACGAGGGGGGAATGGAACCGGTCCACCCCCCCGACGACCTGCGTGCCGCCCTGGACGACTACAGCTAGGGCGCGAGGTTGCCGCGCAGCCGCCCAGCGTAGCCGTTCTCGGCGTACCAGTCGCCGCGGCCGGTGGGGAGCAGGTCGAGGATGTGCCAGACCGGGTTGAGCAGGTCGAAGCCGCCCTCGGCGTTGTCCATGAAGTTGGCGCGCTGGGTGTAGAAGTGGCGGACGCGGGTGCCCTCCTTGCGGAAGACGCTGGCCATCGGCAGCTGGTCGCCGGTGTCGGACTCGGCGCCCACGTCGGTGTTGAAGGTGTTGGCGTGGCTGGACAGGAAGCGGATGCCGTCCCAGCCGCGGCGGTTGGCCCAGCGGCGGATCTCGGGGACGGGGGCCTTGGCGATCACGGCGAACGCGGCGTGGCGCAGGATGTGCCGGGACACGCCGTGGAAGCCGTCGACCCACAGCGAGCACATCGGGCAGACCTGCTCCTCGCCCGGGTGGAACATCATGTGGTAGACGAACAGCGTGTCGTGGTCGCCGAACAGGTCGATCAGCGTGGTCTTGGTCAGCGGCTCGGTCAGGCCCAGGTCGAGCGGGCCCTCCTCGAACTCGTAGTCGTCGAGCAGTGGCCCCTCGGGCAGGTCGCGGCGTAGTGCGGCCAGGCGGTGGACCTCCGCGTGCAGCGCGTGCTCGGCGCGGTCCAACTCGACCCGCGCGGCGACGTACTCCTCGCTGGCCCCCTTCGGCCACATCGTGACCGAGTGCTCGGTGCTCACCGTGGTTCTCCCTGTGCTCGTCGCCGGTTCCCCTCGTGATCGCCGGCGAGTCTATCGGCACCCGGGGTCACCGCGCGGGGTGAACCTGGCCCAGGAACTCGTCGAGGAAGGCTTGCGGGTAAAGGAAGACCTTCTGCTCGGGGTAGCGCGGTCGGCCCGTGGCGAGGTGGTCGCCGTGGAAGTACCAGCAGATCTGCCCGACCTGCTCGGTGAACAGCGCGGGCCACGCTTCCGCGGGGTAGAGCCGCAGGTGACCACCGGTGGCGGCGAACTCGCCTCTAGGCCCGAAACCGGCCCGTAGTGCGACGTGGCCGAACAGGTCGTGCACCACGCGGAGGATGTCGTTGTGGCACAGGGGCTCGCCGTCGACCTCCACGCCGCTGGGTTCGAGCAGGGGGTGGTCGGCCCCGGTTCCGGTGCCATGACCGCATCGGGTGAGGTAGAGCCAGAGCACCCCGGTGCGGGTCACCTGGTCGATCAACGCCCGCGAATCGGCGTAGGGCTGGCCGTCGCCGAGCCAGGGCCGGACGGCGATGCCCGCGGCCCGGATCGCGGCGTACTGGGCCAGGTCCTCGCGGCACAGCACCCGGTACGCGTCGCCGACCTCGGCGCGCGGCGGTGCCTGGTCGTGGTGGCGGGCGACGCGGCGGCAGAAGTCGGCGTCCACGCGGACCGGGGGCCGCCGGTAGTCGGTGTCCCGGCCGGGGAAGCGCCGGGCCAGGTAGTCCGAGGCCACCGCGCGCAGGTCGACCGCCACACGATCAGGCTATCACTTTCCGAAGTGATCCGACCGCGGCAGGTGAGCTCAGGTCAGGCCGAGCAAGCGGGTGCACCGGCGGATGGCGTCGGCCGGGCCCTCCAGCTTGATCTGCCCGGCCGCCAACGCGTCGAACGGGCTGACCATGCCCGCGCCGATCTGGATGAACGTGTCCGGGTCGCTGGAGACGACCACCCGCGCCGCCCCGGCCGGACCGGGGACGAACCGCACGTCACCCGCGGCGACGATGACGCCGAAGGTCTCGTCGCCGACGCGGAACTCGTAGGTCTCGTCCAGCTCGGGGACCCGCCCGGTGTCCACCATGGCCTGCACGGCGATGATGCCCCACTCGGCGCGGATCTCGCCGCCGTCGCGGTCGTCGGCGGAGAGGAACTGCATGCCCCAGCGGGCCAGGCCGAGCACCGGGCCGCGCAGCTGCTGGCCGCGGTCGGTGAGCCGGTACTGCTTGGCGCGGCCGTCCCCGGCCACCGGCAGCTGCTCGACCAGGCCGTGCTCGGCGAGGGTGCGCAGCCGCTCGGCGAGCAGGTTGGGGCCGATGCCGGGCAGGTTCTCCAGCAGCTCGGTGAACCGCAGCGCGCTCACCAGCAGCTCGCGGACCAGCAGCAGGGTCCAGCGCTCGCCGATGATGTTCAGCCCGGCGGCCAACCCGCAGAACTGCCCGTAGTCGCGCTTGCCCGCCATCACGTTCCCCTGTGACTCTCACCCGAGCCGGTCGCCACCCGGCCAACCCGATCCAAATAGTAACACCGAGAACCACCCGATGGTATTAACAGCTCGCCCATTGGGAGGACGGGAACACCGGGAATGCCTGGTCCCACCGCCAATCGGGGTTGACCTCGGGGCTATACATTAAAGGAGTTAACTCCCCATCCCCGGAGGTCTCGCGTGACCGTGACCGATGTGCTGACCCCGGCGATCGCCCCCGGCGCGGTGCCGGTGCTCGGCCACGCGCTGCTGATGAAGCGCGCCCCGCGCGAGTTCCTGCTCTCGTTGCAGGACACCGACCCGGTGATCGGGATCCGGCTCGGCAGGCAGACCGTGTACGTCATCAACGACCCCGGGCTGATCCGGTCCGCGCTGCGCGACCCGGACACCTTCGGCAAGGGCGGCCCGATCACCGAGCGGTTCCGGGCGATGTTCGGCAACGGGCTGGGCATCTCGGACGGGGAGCTGCACCGCAGGCAGCGGGCGCTGATGCAGCCCGCGTTCAGCCATTCGCGCATCGTCGGCTACGCGGCGCAGATCACCGAGCAGGCCCGCACCCGGTTCGGCGGCTGGCAGGACGGCGTCGAGGTCGCGGTGCACCAGGAGCTGGCCGACCTGGCGCTGATTAACCTGACCAGGGCGATGTTCGCCGCCGACGGGGGCGTCGAGGTGGACGCCGACCGGTTCCGGGAGGCGACCGCGACGGTGCTCAACGGCCTGTACCGGCGGGTGATGGACCCGACCGGGGTGCTGGCGCGGCTGCCGACCCCGGCCAACCGGCGCTACCGGGCGGCCGAGGCGCACCTGCGCGGGGTGATCGACGGTGTCGTCGCGGCGTACCGGGCGGCCCCGGAGGACCGCGGCGACCTGCTGTCGATCCTGATGCTGGCCCGCGACGGGCAGGCCACCATGTCGGACCGGCAGGTGCACGACGAGGTCATGACGATCCTCATCGCGGGTGCGGAGAGCATCGCGAACACCCTGGCCTGGGCGTGCCACGAGGTGGCCGCGCACCCGGAGGTGGAGGCGCGGCTGTGCGCGGAGGCGGACCGGGTGCTGGCCGGGCGGGCGGCGGAGTACATCGATCTGGCGAGCCTGGGCTACACCAAGCAGGTGATCAGCGAGACGCTGCGGCTGCGCACCCAGGGCTGGGCGTTGAGCCGCACGACCACGCGGGAGACGACCATCGGCGGCTACCGGATCCCGGCCAACGCGGCGATCATGTACAGCCCGCACGCCCTGAACCACAACCCGGCGCTGCACCGCGATCCTGGCGTGTTCAACCCGGACCGGTGGGAGGTGGGCGCGGCGCGCGCGGTGCCGCGGGGCGCGTACATCCCGTTCGGGACCGGTAACCACACCTGCATCGGTGAGCCGTTCGCGCTGACGGAGATGACCCTGACCCTGGCCTCTATCGCTTCCCGTTGGCGTCTGGAACCGGTCCCCGGCCACACCCCTCGTCCCAAGGTGGCCCTGACGATGCCGGTCGACGCCCTCCCCATGATCCCGCGCCGGCGCTTCCCGGCGACCGGTTGAGCCCAGCGCGGGAGTCGGCGGTCTAGGCGGGCTTCTCGCAGGCGATGACGTGGTAGCCGATCTTGTCGCGGCACAGGGAGAACATGGTGGTGATGGCGGCGCTGAAGATCGCGATGCGGTCGGCGCCGTACTCCTCGGCGAGGGTCGGGCGTTGCTCGGCGAGGGTGGCGAGGAACTCGTCGTAGGTGCGGCGGACCTGCTCACTCCAGTCGAGGGCGGCGGTGACGCGGAACCCGGTCGACTCGGCCAGGGCGACGGACTCGTCGAGGGTGGCGGGCGGGTGGTTGATGGTGTTGGCGTTAAGGACCTCGCGGTCGGCGGCGGTCAACTCGGCGGTGTGCGGGTACTCGGTGAACACCAGACGCCCGCCGGGGCGCAGGACGCGGCGGATCTCGCGCAGCCACCGGGTCTTGTCCTGGGCGCTGGGCAGGGAGTCGAAGGCGAGCGCGGCGTCGAACACCGCGTCGGGGAAGGGTTGGGCGGCGGCGTCGGCGTAGCGGGTGGTGACGCGCCCGCGCAGGCCCGCGGCGACCACGCGGCGGGCGGACTCGGCGACTTGCCAGTGGCTGACGGTGATGCCGGTGATGGTGACCGCGTGCCGCTGGGCCAGCCGGACGGCGGGTTCGCCGACGCCGCAGCCGACGTCGAGGACCTGCTCGCCCTTGCGCAGCGCCAGCAGGGCGCCGACCTCGGTGGTGAGCCGCTGCATGGCGGCCAGGAACGGGGTGTCGTCCTCATCGGACTCCCAGTACCCGACGTGCAGGTTGCCGCCCACCAGTTCCACGAGTTCGCCGATGTCGTCGTAGTACTCGCCGACCTGGTCGATGACCTGTTCCGACACGCCACTCACCCCTCGCCGCGTTATCACTCCTGGCTTGTATAGCAGTTCGGTCGAGGATGACCAAGGGACCGCCCACCGTGCTATGTTCCTGAAGTAATCGTGCCCGGTGACGCGGGAGGTCGGCAGTGACGACAGCGGTGGTCCGCCGCACGCTCCCCCTCCCCGGCGACTACCCGTGCGGGCTCACCTGGGACGGCACCCACCTGTGGCACTCCGACCAGCCCGCCGCGGAGCTGTACGCGCTGGACCCGGTGGACGGTTCCGTGGCGCGCACGCTGCGCTGCCCGGGGCTGCGGGCGGATCTCGCGTTCGACGGGAACCTGTTGTGCCAGGTGGGTTTCCGGCCCAAGCGGCTGCTGCTGGTGGACCGCGACACCGGCGAGCAGGTGGAGCGGCGGGCGGTGCCACCGGCCAACGGCAGGCTCACCGGCGTCGAGTTCGGCCCGGACGGCATCTGGATGGTGCTGCGCGGCCCGACCGTGCTGCAACTGCGCGACTACGAGTCGATGGCGGTGCTCGTCGAACACCCCGTGGGCGGCGGGGAACCGTCCGGGCTCACCTACGCCGACGGTGTCGTCGTGCACGGCGACTACGTGGAACGCCGCCTGCGCGCGACCGATCCCGCCACCGGCGCCGAACTCGGTTCCCTTGTGGTGGAGGGCAACCCGACCGGGATGACCTGGGACGGGTCCCTGCTGTGGTACTGCGACTTCCCCGGCAAGCGGGCCTGCGCGCTCGACTTGCGCGACATCGTCGGTTGATCGACCAAGAAGGGGACACCACCGAAGTGGATGTGATGGAGGCGGGCCTGCGCGCCCGTTCGTGGTCGGAGATCAGGTCGCTGTTCGCGCTCGACGCCGACGCGACGCACCTCAACACCGGCACGGTGGGGGCGATGCCGCACGAGGTGCTCGACGTGGTCGACCGGGTCACCCGGGAGTGGACCGGCGGGCTGCTCGACGTGTACCCGCCAGGGCTCTACCCCGAGCACCGGGCGGCGATCGGGCGGTCCTACGGGGTCGACCAGGACGAGATGGTGATCACCCACAACGCCACCGAGGGCATGGCCAGGGTCATCCACGGCCTGGACCTGCGCGAGGGCGACGAGGTGGTCACCACCAGCCACGAGTGCTACTCGGTGCTGTCGAACCTGAACCTGCTGCGCCACCGGCACGGCGTGGTGGTCACCGTGGTCACCCTGCCCACCGGGTTCGACGTGCGCGCCGAGGACGTCGTCGAGCGGTTCGCCGCGGCCATCACCCCGCGCACCAAGGTGCTGGCCTTCGCCGGGATCACCCTGTTCACCGGGACGATGCTGCCGATCAGGGCGCTGTGCGAGCTGGCGCACCGGCACGGGCTGACCACGGTGATCGACGGGGCGCTGATGGCGGGGATGCTCGACTGCGACTTCCGGGCGCTGGGCGCGGACTTCATCTCCTGCTCGGGGTCGAAGTTCCAGTGCGGGCCGCTGGGCACCGGGCTGCTGTACGTGCGCAACAAGGTCCACCCGGAGCACAACCCGCTGCCGCTGCCTGCGTTCTGGCCGATCATCTCGACCTGGTACCCGATGCAGGGCACGCCGCCGCCGCGCACGACGACCTCGGTGGAGAGCTGCAACATCGGCGACTTCCTGCAGAGCGCGGGCAGCGCGAGCATCGCCAGGGGCGCGGCGCTGGCGCGGGCGTGCGAGCTGTGGGACGAGATCGGCCGCGACCGGATCGAGCGGCGGGTGTTCGAGCTGGCCGAGCACGCCAGGACGGCGGTGGCCGAGCGGTTCGGCACGGCCGCGATGTACTCCCCCGGCGCCGACCAGCGGCTGCGGTCGCCGCTGATCGCGTTCCACCCGTTCCGCGACCCGGCCGACGCGTGGAACGTGAAGAAGGTGGCGGAGTTCGTGTCCCGGTTGGAGTCCGAGCACCGGATCTGGACCCGCTGGACGGAGTTCGACGTCGAGGGGTCCCCGCACCAGCACTACGCGGCCCGGTTGACCACGCACCTGTTCAACGACCACGCCGAGATCGATCGGGCGGTGGCGGTCATGGGTCGGCTCGCCGAGCAGATGTCATGAGGGGCCCCGTGGAGCGGTTGCGCCTGCGGGCCGGGATAGACCTGCCCGAGCCGGTAGCCGCGCACCGCCACCCCTTGGCGGCGCTGACGCGGTTGCACGCCCGGCAGCTCTTCACCTACCGGGGCGACGCGGTGCCCGGGAGTTGGCAGTCGGTGGCGCCGGTGGCGGACTTGGCGACTGCGGTGCCGTCGATCTACAACGCGGGTCTTGGCGCGCGCGGCACCTCTTACGTGATCCACCTGCGGCCGGACGTGTACTGGGACACGACGCCGGCGCGGCGGGTGACGGCGCAGGACGTGGTGCGTGGCCTCAAGAGGCTGTGCACGCCGTTCTACCGCTCGACCGCGTTGCCGTACTTCCTCAGCACGATCCGGGGGATGGCGGACTACCGCGACGGGCACCCGGCGTCGTTGCGCACCGCGGCGGACCTGGCCGAGCACGCCAACACCCACGACATCGCCGGGGTGTTCGCCCTCGACGAGCAGACGTTGGTCGTCGAGCTGGACCACCCGGCGGTGGACGTCGTCGACGTCCTGGCCCTGCCGTGCGCCTCGCCCGCGCCGGTGGAGTACGACGCGTTCCTGCCCGACAGCCCGCAGGCGCGGGCGGCGTTGCGGTCAACAGGCCCGTACCGGCCGGTGTTCGACGGCGGACTCCGGTTCGAGCCGAACCCCGCGTGGACTCCCGAGTCCGACCTGGCCCGCGGGCAGCGCGCGTCGGTCATCACCGTCAGCCCTGACGAGCCCACGCCGCACATAGACCTGACCGTCGAGGGTGAGCCCACCTCCACGCTGCTCGGTGTGGACTACCTGGTGCTCAACCCGCGCGGCCCGTTGAGCGAGCACACGGCGCGGCTAGCGATTGCGGACGCGATCACCCGCACCGCGCACACGATCATCCCGCCCGGCAACGACGGCCACCAGGCCACCGCCCCCGCCCAGGCCGGGGCCCTCCCGGCGGCGCTGTCGCTCACCCTCGCCCATCCCGACACCCCGCACGCCACCGCGGTCGCGGTCGGGATCGTGGCGGACCTCGTCGCGGTCGGCCTGACCATTGTGTCGCGGCCGCTCTCGCCCGCCGAGTCGCACCGGGCGGTGACCGGGCAGGCGGGCGACTGGGACATCCTGCTCGACAGCTGGTTCCCCGACTGGGGCCACGACAACGCGCGGGCGTTCCTGCTGCCGCTGTGCCACTCCGCGCACTCCCCCGCGGGTACCGGGCAACGGCGGGTCGACGAGCTCATCGACGCCGCGCTGGCCGCGTTGGACGACCCGACCCGCTCCACCTCCGCGTTGCGGGCGGCGGAGCTGCACGCCCTGGCCGACGCCGTGATCGTGCCGTTGGCATTCCGCGCCCCACCGGCGCCCTCGGGTCAGGTGGCGGCGCTCAGCGCCCTCGGCGGCCTGCCCGACCTCACCGCGCGCACCCCCGTCGCCGCGGGCCCCGTCCCATCCCCACGCCGGATCAGCGAGGTCAGCCGATGAACGACCACCCGCGCCGCGGCGGTGTGCTGCGGCTCTACGGCCCGGGCAGCATGGACCACGTCGACCCGGCCAGCTCGTTCTTCATGCTGTCGGGGCAGATCATCCGGCTGTTCACCCGGCAGCTGTTCGCCTACCCGCCGATCAAGGGCCTGCGGGACTGGCGCGACCTCAACCCGGTCGCGGACGTGGCCACCGAGATACCCACGGTGGCCAACGGCGGCATCAGCGCCGACCGGCTCACCTACACCGTGCGGCTGCGCGACGGGGTCCGCTGGGACACCACCCCCGAGCGGGAGGTGACCGCCCAGGACTTCGTGCGCGGTTTCAAGCGGATGTGCAACCCGGTGCTGCGCAGCGGCGCTATCCACTATTTCACCAGCACCATCGTCGGAATGCAGGAATACTGCGCCGACTACACCGCCGCCGTGCCCGACAATCCCACTCCGGCCGATCTCGCCAATTTCCAGAACACGCACGAGATCGCCGGGTTGACCGCCGTCGACGACCGCACCCTGCGATTGCGGCTGCTGCGCCCGGCGACCGACTTCATCCACATCCTGGCCACCGCGTTCACCTCGCCCGCGCCGGTGGAGTACGACGCGTTCATCCCCGACAGCGACGAGTTCCGCCGCGGCGTGCGCTCCTGCGGGCCCTACCGGCTCACCGAGTACGTCCACGGCGAGATGCTGCACATGGAGCCCAACCTCGCCTGGTCCAAGGAGTCCGACCCGGTCCGCTGCCAGCACCTCGACGGCGTGCACGTGACCATGGACCGCGCCGCGACCCCCGCCGACGTGGGCCGCGAGATCCGCTCCGGGCGCGCCGACCTGTCCTGGGCGTCACCGGTCACCGAGCCCTACGACGCCAACCCCGACGACCCCGCCGACAACCTCGGCTACGCGGTCAACCCGTACCTGGCGTTCAACATGGTCAGCCCCAACGCGGGCGGCGCGGTCACCAAGCTCGGCGTGCGCCGCGCCATCGCCTACGCGGTCAACAAGACCGCCATGATCAAGATCTTCGACGAGCTGGCTGCGGGCACCGTCATGTGGACCGCGCACACCGCCATCCCACCCGGCAACTACGGCTACCGCGACTACGACCTCTACCCCACCCCCAACGACGAGGGCGACCCCGACCGCGCGCGGGCGCTGCTGGTCGAGGCCGGGTACGGCGACGGCCTCGAGCTGACCGTGGTGCACCGCGACATGGACGCCAACCCCGAGGTCGCCCAACAACTCCAACTCGACCTGGCCCGCATCGGCATCACGCTGCGGCTGGTCGGCCTCGGCCACGCCGAGCACTACCCGCACCTGCAGAACCCCGCCAACGCCCGCGCGGGCACCTGGGACATCGCGGTCGCGGCGTGGACCCCGGACTGGTTCGGCGACAACGGGCGCGCGTTCCTGCAACCGATGTTCCAGACCAACGCCGTGCACGGCACCGGGAACTACGGCTGCTACAGCAACCCCGACGTCGACCGCATGATCGACCACGCGCTGTCGCGCACCGACCCCGAGGAGGCCAGTGCCGCGTGGCACGAGGTGGACCACGCGATCATGAGCGACGCCGCGATCGTCCCGGTCCTGGTGCACGCCCCGACCATCCCCCACCTGCGCGGCGCCCGGGTGCGCGACGCGGTCGCGATGCCGACGGTGGACCGCTGGTTCGACCTGTCGAACCTGTGGCTGGCCGAACCCGACCCGCCCGCACCCACCGTGGGTAGTTCCGCTGTGCGCTGATCGGGTAAATAGCGCGCTGGATCTGGTGACTTGTCAGCGGTTGCCACCGGAGTAACATCATTTCCGGCGGGTCGGGGACCGGGTCCGAGGAACCGCGACGGCGGGAGCGGTGCACATTCACGCGGGGACAACGGCGGATTACGCGTGCCCGCGATATCCGCCCGCAGCGATATCCGACGATCACGACAGCGACGACCACAGGAGTGCCGACTGGTGACCACCACCGGGTTCGAACCGGCCAGGTTCAAGGCCACCCAACGGGCCAACTGGAACGCCATGAGCGGCGGCTGGCTGTCCTGGCAGGACAAGTTCGAACGCGGCGCCACCCCGGTCAGCGAGCACCTGATCGCGCTCGCCGGGCTGCGGCCAGGGCACCGGGTGCTCGATGTCGGCACCGGCGTCGGCGAACCCGCGCTCACCGCCGCCCGCGTCGTCGGGCCGACCGGGCACGTCACCGCCATCGACCTCGCCGAGGACATGGTCGCCATCGCCACCGAGCGCGCCGCCCGGCTCGACGACACCGCCGCGCCGGTCGACGTGCGCCAGGGTGATGTGGAGACCCTGGACCTGCCCGCGGGCAGCTACGACGCGGTGCTGAGCCGGTGGGGCCTGATGTTCGCCGTCGACCACATCGCCGCGTTCCGCGCCGTGGCCGCCGTCCTGCGCCCGGGCGGCACCCTCGCCGCGTCCGTGTGGGGCGAGCCTGCCGAGGCACCGATGGTCTCGCGCGGTTTCCGCGTCCTGGCCCAGCGCCTGGACCTGCCGAAGCCGCCGCCCGGCGAGCCCAACCCGTACAGCATGGCCGACCGCGAGCAGACCGAGCTGGAGCTGCGCGCGGCCGGGTTCACCGACGTCGAGGTCACCGACTTCACCGCGCCGTTCTGGCTGGCCGACGCCGACGAGTACGTCGAGTTCTACCGCAAGTGCTCGCCGCCGGCGCTGCTCGGCATGATCGAGCAGCGCTACGGCAGCGCCGACGACCCGGGCACCTGGACCGCGATCGCCGAGTCCGTCGCCGACCTGCGCGCCACCGACGGCACCATCCGCCTGCCCAGCCGCACCCGGGTCATCCGAGCCCGGCGCTGATCGTGGACACCCACCGCACCCGCGCGGACCCCGTCCTGCTCGACGGGGCGGTGGCCACCGAGCTGCAGCGCGCGGGCATCCCGGTGTGCGCGCCGTGGTGGACGACCAGGGCACTGCTGGCCCCGGCCGATCAGCGGGTGCTGCGCGGCATCCACGCCGCGCACCTGCGCGCGGGCGCCGACGTCGTCACCGCCAACACCTTCCGCTGCCACGACCGGACCCTGCGCGGCCTGGGCACCGACCAGGCGACCGTCGTCGACACCGCCGTCGAGCTGGCCAGGGCCGCCCGCGCCGACACCGACAGCCCCGCCCTGATCGCCGGGTCGCTCGCCCCGGTCGCCGACTGCTACCGGCCCGACCTGGTACCGCCCGACGAGGTCCTGCACGCCGAGCACAGCAGGCTCGCCGCCGCGCTGGCCCGCGCCGGGGTGGACCTGGTGCTGGTGGAGACCATGAACACCCTGCGCGAGGCCAGGATCGCGTTGGCGGCCGCGCTCGCCGCGGGGGTCCGCGCCTGGGTGTCGTTCGCCTGCGGCGGCGGTGCCCGGCTGCTGTCCGGGGAACCGCTGGCGGCGGCCGCGCGCGAGGTGGAGCGGGCGGGGGCGGGCGCGGTGCTGGTCAACTGCTCGACGCCCGCCGACACCGAGGCCTGCCTGCCGGTGCTGCGCGAGACCTGCGCGGGCCCGGTGGGGGCGTACCCGAACATCGAGGACCGCACGGGCGTCGACGGCCCGGTCGAACGGCACCTGCCCGCCGCGTTGCCGGAGGGCGAGTTCGGGGCGTTGCTGGCGCGCTGGCACACCGAGGGCGCCGACGTCCTCGGCGGCTGCTGCGGCACCACCCCGGCCCACCTGTCGCAGGCCAGACCACTCATCCCCGCGGAGGCCAGCACGTGACCAGCCAGAAGCAGCGCAACATCGAGGCGATGCTGGAGATCTTCGACGTCGGCGGCGACGGCTACCTGACCGCCGCCGACTTCGCCGCGCACGCCGAGAGCACCTGCGGCGCGTTGCGGCTACCCGCCGGGTCGCCGCACTGGACGACGATCCACACCGCGCTCGACGCCTGGTGGGACCACCTGGTGCGGCACGGCGTCACCCTCGCGCACGCCGACGGCACGGCGATCCCGACCGGCGAGTGCGTGGAGATCATGCAGGACCGGTTGGTCGACGACGACGCGTTCTTCGCCGCGACCGTGGGCCCGATCGCCGACACCGTGTTCCGGGTCCTCGACGCCGACGGCGACGACGCGATCAGCACCGAGGAGTACGTGGCCGTCTACCTGGCCTCCGGGCTGACCAGGGAGGTCGCGGTGGACGCGTTCACCAGGATCGACACCGACGACGACGGCCGCATCGACCGGGGCGAGTTCGTCGCGGTGGTGCGGGAGGCGTTCACCTCCGCGGACCCGGACTCACCGGGGGCGTGGTTCTTCGGCGTCAGGCCGGACTAGGTAGCAGGCAAGGACCGACTCACGTGGTGCGCTCGGGCTGATCGGGGAGGCCGGGCGCACCGCATCGGATGGCACTGTCACGAATGGAGAGGGACACGATGGCGACCCAACTGCAGCAGCGCAAGTACGAGAAGGCGTTCGAGCGCTTCGACGTCGACCGCGACGGGGTGCTCCAGCGCAACGACATCACCGCGATGGCCAAGATCTGGCGGGAGACGTTCGCGGTGGCCGAGGCCTCCGAGGAGGCGACCAGGATCGAGCACCTGGCCGACCAGCTCTGGCAGGACATCACCTCCGCGACCGACGCCGACGCCGACGGGACGGTCAGCAAGACGGAGTGGAACCAGGCGATGGAGCGCCCCGAGTTCGTCGACAAGGTGGCGCTGCCGTTCGCGTTGGCGGTGTTCGACCTGGCCGACAAGGACGGCAGCGGCAGGCTCAGCGTGCAGGAGATGATCGCCGCGCAGAGCCGGTCGGGGATCAGCGAGCAGGAGACGCGCCGGATGTTCGACGCGCTCGACGCCGACCACGACGGCGAGGTGCACCGCGACGAGTACGCCTCGGCGATCCGCGAGTTCTACCTCAGCGACGACCCCAACGCGGTCGGGAACCTGATGGTCGGGGACCTGGACTGAGCGCCGGACTCCCCGGTGGACCCACCGCGCGGCGCGTCCACCGGGGACCCGCTCACCTGGTCCCGACCGTGATCAGGGTCTCGCCGGTCATCACGACCGGGCCGCCGCCGAACTCGGCGCGCAGGGTGGCGATGGCGTCGGAGCGGATGGCGGCGCGCAGGTCGTCGCCGAGGGAGCGCAGCAGCAGGATGAACGGTCCGGCGCTCTGCTCGCAGACGTCCCAGTACTGCTCGGCGGTGTCGGCGCCGACGATCGGGTGGTCGGCGACCTCGGTGCGCACGTCGGTGAACCCGGCGTCGCGGTAGAGGGCCTCCAGGTCCGCGGGGTCCGACAGCGCGACGGTGCCGGGGACGTCCTTGTCCGGTTCGGGGATCAGCGCGGGCATGGTGATGTGCCTGGCGACGACCTCTTCCAGGATCCGCAGCGAGGTGCACCGCTGCGGCGAGCCCACTGTCATCGCGACCATCCGCCCGCCCGGCCGCAACGCCTCGCGCATCGCACGCAGCGCCGCACCCGGTTCGACCATGTACTGCAATCCCGCCCGGCACGTGCCGATGTCGAAAGTGCCCGGCTCAACGCCCAGATCGCGTTCACTCGGGACGACCCGGAAGTCCACTGTGTCCAGTCCGGTGGCCGCGGCCCACGCGCGGGCCCCGTCGACCATGCCCTCGGCGATGTCGAGCCCCAGCACGTACCCGTCCGGCCCGAGCGCCTCGGCCAGTTGGTGCGCGGGAACCCCGACCCCGCAGGCGAGGTCGAGCGCGCGCTGACCCGGCCGCGCGCCGGAGAGTTCGACCATGCGGCGCGCGCTGGGCACAGCGGCGTCGGCGAAGTTCGCCCGGTACCGCACCCAGCCCACGGCCGAGAGCCGCCACTCCTCGAGTTTGTCCGCTCGCAACGCAAGCACGCTCATCCGCGTCCTCCATCAGGGTGTCATCTGCGGCGATCTTGGTGAGGTACCGGGCGAATCGGCGCGCACCGCCTCGACGCGGGTGCCGAACGCCTTATAAGCTCTGGGAAAACTACACCCCCGCGGCAAGACCCGCGTCGTCCGCGCGGGGGTCGACCACCGATCCGGACGAGGGGCTCATGGCCATCAAGCAGGATCTCCGACGCGGCTGCGGTCTCACGGTGGGGCTGGGCGTGGTCGGCGAGCGGTGGACGATGCTGGTGATCCGGGAGCTGCTGATCGGCCCGGCCCGGTTCACCGCGCTGCTGGAGAACATGCCCGGTATCGGCCCGAACCTGCTGTCGGACCGGTTGCGCACACTGACCGCGCACGGGGTGGTCGAGCAGGTCGGGATCCCCGGCGAGGGCCGGGCGATGCGCTACCAGCTCACCGGGTTGGGCGAGCAGTTGCGCCAGCCGCTGCTCGGGTTGGCCAGGTGGGGGCTGGGTTTCCTCAGCGACGACGACCGCGGCGGCACCACCAGGGCCGAATGGGGGTTCCTGGCGGTGCAGTCGATGGTGTCGCGGGAGGCGGTGCCGGAGGTCGACGACACCTACCAGTTCCGGGTCGACGAGCAGGACTTCACCATCGAGGTGCGCGACGGGCGGGTGCGGTTCACCCGGGGCGCGGTCACCGAACCGGACCTGACGGTGGAGTGCGACGCGGAGACGTTCATCCGGGTGGGGGCCCGGTTGACCAGCCCGGCCGAGGTGATCGCCAGCGGCGCGGTGCGGGTGTCGGGCGACCCGATGGCGGCGGTGCGGTGCATCCGGATGCTCGGGCTCGACTAGCCCACTTCGAGTTCCTATAGTCGTCGTTGGCTGTGGTGGAGGGAGATCCCGGTGGGCGAGCGGCCGCTGATGATCCTGGTGGGCATCGGGTACGAGCCGCACCGCGGCTACCTGCTGCGCTCGATCGCGGCGACGACCGACGTGTGGCTGCTCGACCACTCGGCGTTGAGCTGGGAGAAGCCGTACGTGGTCGGCGGGACGGCGGTGGACATCCGGGACGGGGCGGCGCTGCTGGCGGCCGCGCGGGAGGTCGCCGACGGCCGGACCGTGGACGGGATCCTGTGCTGGGACGAGCTGAAGATGGCGAACACGGCCGTCGTCGCCCAGCACCTGGGGCTGCCGGGAGTGTCGCCGGACGTGATTGACCGTTGCCGCGACAAGCACCGGACCCGGGGCGCGCTGGCCGCCGCCGGTGTGCCGCAGCCCCGGTCGGTGGCGGTGTCCTCGCTCGCCGAGGCGGAGTCGGTGGCGGCGGACATCGGGTACCCGGTGATCCTGAAGCCGCGGGCGCTGGGGGCGAGCATGGGGGTCACCAAGGTGACCTCCCCCGTCGAGCTCCCCGCCGCGTACGAGCACACGCGGGCGCAGCACGTGGACCAGGCGCGGTACTACGAACTCGGTGTGCTGGTGGAGGAGTTCGCGTCCGGCCCGGAGTTCAGTGTGGACTGCGCGGTCGTGGACGGTGCCACGACGCCGTTGTTCCTGGCGCGCAAGACGAGCGGCTTCGCCCCGTACTTCGAGGAGACCGGGCACCTGGTCGACGGGGCGGACCCGTTGTTCACCGACCCGGAACTGCGCGCGATCCTGTCGGCCGCGCACACCGCGCTGGAGTTCGACTCGGGCATGACCCACACCGAACTGCGGCTGACGCCGCGCGGGTGGTCGGTCATCGAGGTCAACTGCCGCCTCGGCGGGGACCTCATCCCGTACCTGGGCCTGGAGTCCACCGGCATCGACGCGGGCCGGGTTGCCGCCGCCATCGCCTGCGGCCGCCCCCCGGTCCTGACCCCCACGCACAAGACGGTCACCGCCATCCGCTTCCTCTACCCCACCACCCCCACCACCGTCGCCGACATCCACATCGACACCACGGCCCTGCCCCGCGGCACCCTGCTGGCCACCCCCCTGGCCACCCCCGGCACCACCCTCGCCCCACCCCCCGAAGGCCACGTCTGGGGCCGCTACGCCATGACCGCCATCACCGCCCCCACCCCCGCCGCCTGCCCACCCCTGCTCGACACCGCCGAAGCCGCCATCACCCTCATCCCCGCCTGACCCGATCCCGGCCACAGGAACTCCGCACCCTCCGGCCGCCGCGCGACCTCTCCCCCACTCCGCGCACGATCGCGGCCCATCCCCGACGCCTCCGGCAGTCCCCCGGCTGCCTTGGCCGGCTCGGCGAACCCGCACCGCCAGCCGCCCCCAAGCCCAGCCCCATTTCCAGCCCCCGCCACCGCCCGCTGCGGCCACCCCCCGGCGGACGGCAGACCCCCGCCCACCCGGGGGCCACCCGCATCCAGCGTATCGCTTCGCGGCTTTTGTCAAGAGGGTGAACCGAGGGCCTGTGGACAGCTCGGACCCATGTGGACAAACCAGAACGCACGGGGCCAACCGGGTCGCACGACGAACCGGTGCGGGCCCAGGCGAGGCGCGGGCACCGCCGAAAAGCAGCGGGGCGAGGGGGCCACTCGTTGGGGGCGTTGACTCTTACTTCGGAAATATATAGCGTCATGGTCGGAGCCGGTCTCGTGCGGGATGAACCGCCAGGCGCGGCCTGCCTCGTGCTCACCCAAGTCCTGCCCCGCTTTGGAGGCCTACCGTGGCAAGGGAAACCTACGAGTCGCTCAACCTCGCGCCGAAGCCGATCCGGCCGCACATCCTGGCCGCGGCGACCATCGTCTACGGCGACGACTACTACAACGGCAAGCGGGAGACGATCAACCTCTCCGGCTTCGTGCAGATGAACAAGTGGCCGATGCCCGGGTTCGAGCACCGGGTGGACGCGACCGGGCGGGCGGTGTTCGACACCGAGCTGATCAGCGCGCCGGAGGTCGGCATCAAGGGCTTCAGCTACGAGCTCAACGACCGGATCCAGATCCTGTCCAACCCGTTGCTGCCCAACACCGGGCACGTGCGGCAGATCTCGCCGGGCAAGAACTTCCCGGCGGAGTTCCACATCCAGCGCTTCGGCATCCTGGAGACGAGCACGCTGCGGCTGGTGCACCGCAACGTCATCGACATCTACGGCGTGGTGGACGCGATCCCGCCGTTCAAGAAGCCGTTGACCGGCGGGTACCTGGGCGTGCCGCGCGGGGACCAGCCGATCGAGTTGGTGCAGGCGCCGAACGTGGTGCGCGGGACGACGTTGCCGGAGGCGTGGTACCCCTCGACCGACGACAACGAGTCGATCGGGATCACCCCGACGGTGTTCTTCGCCGACAGCCCGGCGGCGTGCATGTCGATGCTGGTGGACCCGTCGATGATCATCCAGACCTCGACCGAGGCGACGCTCACCCTGCAGGTCGACGGCCGCACCGTGCGGGTCGAGCTGCAGGGCAGCCACGGGTTGGCCGCGGGCATGGAGATCCTGCTGTTCGGCCCGGACAAGCACGACGAGGGCGTCGGGGTGCTGGCGCAGATCGCGCGGGTCGCCCTGGTCGGCGAGTGCGCGGAGCTCGGCGGCCGGGTCATGCTGCGGGCGAGCTGGCCCAAGCCGTCCGGCGGCACGCTCGGCGAGGGCAACGAGGACTCGCTGTCGCGGGTGCGGTTCCCGGCGGAGCTGCACTTCGACGCCGAGTTCGACCTGGTGACCCCGCGCGGGGTGCTGTACTCGACCAACCCGGTGCACCTGTCCGGCGAGCTGCGCGACCTCGACCCGGCGGGCACCGACCTGGCGCTGTCGGGGCAGGGCACGCCGCTGGTGACCACCGAGGACGTGGAGAAGGCCAGGATCACCGGGCTGTCGCTGGTCATGCGGGAGTCCATCGTCGGTGAGCACGCCGCGGTGAACGTCTGACCCACCGCCCTCCCCCGACCTCGCCCGGGCCGCCGCGCCCGGGCGAGGTCCTGGCGCGTCTGGAGCCGTGATGGACACACGATCGCTGGTCATGCACCAGGCGATGCTCGCCGACCGGACCCGGTTGCGCGCCTACGACGACGCGCTGGCGTGGGCGGTGCGACCGGGCGACGTGGTGGTCGACGTCGGCGCGGGCCTGCTGGTGCTGGGGATGATGGCGCTGCGACACGGCGCTAGCCACGTCTACGCCATCGAGGGCGACCCGGTGACCGCGGCGGTGGCCGCGCGGATCGCCGACGACAACGGCCTGTCCGGAAAGCTCACCGTCATCCAGGGCGACGCGCGCACGGTCGACCTGCCGCGGCGGGCCGACGTGCTGGTGGCGGAGCTGATGGGCAACATCGGCCCGGAGGAGGAGATGCCGGAGATCGTCGCCGCCGTGGCCAAGCGCGCGCTGGTGCCCGGTGGCCGGGTGGTGCCGCAGCGGCTGACCACGACGTTGACCGCGATCGAGTTCGACGACGAGGGCTGGGGCATCTGGGGCGGCGACGCGTTGGGCTACCGCCTCGACGTGGTGCAGCAGCACGCCGAACCGGCCGCGCACCTGCACTTCTTCCAACGGCCACCGACCAGGCTCAGCGCCGCGGCCCCGATCGGCGACAGCGTCCTGGGGGCGACCGAGCACGGGGTGTCGACCGCGCCGCGCACGCTGCGCATCACCCGCCCGGGGACGCTGCACGCGGTCATGGGGTCGTTCACCGCGGACCTGGCGCCGGGGGTGTCGCTGTCGAACTTCCCCTCTTACCCGGGCTGCAACTGGGGGGTGTGGATCTGGCCGGTGCGCCACACCCCGGTAGTGGAAGGCGACGCTATCCGGGCGCGGGTGGTGCTGCCGGAGGGCGTCAGGGTGGCCACGGACTGGCGGCTGGAGTGCGGGATCAGCCGCAGGGGGCCGTCGTGACCATCCTGGCCGGGATCGTGCGGGACCTGCCGCTGCGGGCGTTGGAGCTGTGCGGGGTGACCTGGTCCGGGGAGTTCCTGTGGTACTCGGAGGCGTTCAGCGGGCTGATCACCGCGATCGACGCCGTCACCGGGGCGCGGTCCGGGGAGATCCCGTGCGCCGACATCCGCGCGGACCTGACCACCCTGGACGGCTACCTGGTCCAGGTCGTCGGGGACGGCCGCGACCTGCGGATGCTGGCGCCGGAGGACGGGCGGGTGATCGCCGAGTTCGCCAACCCGCGCCCGGGGCACACGCTGACCGGCATCGAGGCCTGCCGCGACGGGCTGTGGCTGGGGTACGCCGACCTGAAGGTGCTCGACCTGCGCGACCCGTCGGACTTCCACCTCATCGACTGCGTCGCGGTGCGGCGCCCACCGGCGGGGTTGACCGTCTCGGACGGGTTCCTCGCCTACTCCGACACCGACGGGGCGACGATCACCCTGGTCGACGCCGCGACCCGCCGCGAGCAGGTGTCGGTGCGGGTGTGGGGCAAGCCCGCGGGGTTGACCTGGGACGGCAGCCTCATCTGGTACTGCGACCTCGCCACGCTGCAACTGCGCGCGGTGGAACTACCCGGTTTCCAGCGGTTCTGAGGTAAGGGGAGTCGCAGATGCGTGATGTCCCGCGCGCGCTCAGAGTCGTGGTCACCACTGTCGGGATGCTCGCGCCTGCCGGGGTGAGAGTGCTGCTGCGCGGCCGAGAGAGAGGGCTGCCGCACCTGTACCGGCAGATCGGCCTGTTGTCGATGGCGCTGGGTCCGGCGTTCGTCAAGGCGGGCCAGGTACTGGGCACGCGCCGGGACATCCTGCCGCCCGCGTTGTGCTCGGAGCTGGAGGTACTGCAAGACGCCGTGCCACCGCTGGACCGCGCCCGCAGCGAAGAGGTCCTGCGCGGCATCTACGGCCCGCGGTTGCCCGAGCTGTTCCCGACGATCGACTACGAGCCCATCGCGGGCGGCAGCGTCGCCTGCGTCTACCGCGCCACCGACCACGAGGGCCGCGAGGTCGCCCTGAAGGTGCTGCGCCCGGAGATCCGCCCGGTACTAGAGGCCGACCTGCGGATCATGCGGCGCGGCGCGCGCCTGGCCGCCCGGCTGCCGGTGCTGCGCGGGGTCCCGGTCACCGACGTGGTCGACGCGATGTGCGCCGCGGTGCTGGCCCAGCTCGACTTCCCCCGCGAGGCCGACAACCTGACCCGGCTGCGCCGCGACCTCAGCGCCGTGCCCAGGGTATGGGTGCCCACGGTGTACCCCGAGCTGTGCGGCCCGGCCTGCGTGGCGATGGAGTTCATCCCGGACCTCGACGTGCGCACCGCGCACCGCTGCCCGCCCGCGCTGCGCCGCCGCTTCGCCCAGTCCGCGCTGGCGGCGATCTACCACATGCTCTTCGTCGACGGGTTCGTGCACTGCGACCTGCACCCGGGCAACCTGTACTTCACCCGCGGCGGCGACGTCGTCGTCCTCGACGCCGGGTTCAGCGTGCAGCTCACCGAGCGGCTGCGGGTGCTGTTCGCCGAGTTCTTCCTCAACATGGCCGTCGGCCGCGGCGACCGGTGCGCCGAGATCGTCGTCGCCAGCTCCACCGGGCGCCGCCCGGACGCCGACCTGCCCGGGTTCCTCACCAGGATGGCCGAGCTGGTGGTCCGGGTGCACGGGCTCTCCGCGCGCGAGTTCAGCCTGATCGGGTTCGCCACCGAGATGTTCGACCTGCAACGCCGCCACGGCGTGCACGCCGCACCCGAGCTGATCTTCCCGCTGCTGTCGCTGCTGGTCATCGAGGGCACCATCCGCGAACTCGACCCCGACGCCGACTTCCAGGAGACGGCCAAGCCCGTGCTCAACCGGGGCCTGTTCGGCGCCCGGCGCCCCACCTGAGAGGACCCACCCGCATGCGCCATGGCGGCACGCTCACCCTCGTCGGCGCCGGTGACGCCGACAACCTCGACCCCGCGCTGTCGGTGCACACCGCCACCCGCGGGATCCTGCGCGCCTACACCCGCCAGCTGGTCACCTACCGCGCAGGCCGCGACCAGGCCACCGCGGGCGAGGTGGTCGCCGACATGGCCACCGAGCTGCCGACCCGAGCCAACGGCCGCCTCGACCCCACCGGCCAGGAGTACGTGTTCACCCTCCGCCAAGGGGTCCGCTGGGACGACCACCGGCCGGTGACCGCCGCGGACCTCGCGCGGGGCATCAAGCGGCTGGCGCACCCGGACGCGCCCAGCCCCGCGCTGACCTACTTCGCCCGCACGATCCGGGGGCTGGCGCGGCTGCGCGACGAGCTGGCGACGCTGGACCCGACCGAGGTGACCACCGCCATCGAGTGCCGCGTCATCGAGGGCATCGAGGTGGTGGGCACCGACACGATCGTGCTGCGCACGCTGGGGCACTCGGTCGACTTCCTCAACATCCTCGCGCTGCCGAGCGCCTCCCCCGCGCCCATCGAGTACTCCGGGTTCCTGCCGGGCAGCGACGACATCGTGCGCAGGCTGCGGTCCAGTGGGCCCTACCTGGTGCGGGAGTACGTGCCGGGCAAGCAGCTGGTGCTGGGCCGCAACCCGGCGTGGGACCCGGCGACCGACCCGGTGCGGGCGGCGCACCTCGACGAGGTGTCGGTGCGGATGGGCGTCGCCGAGGCGGAGGCGTTCCGGCTGGTCGACACCGGCGAGGTCGACATGCTGTGGGACATCCAGCCGGTGACCGCCGAGCTGCCGCGGCTGTTCGGCGACCCGCGGCTGGAGATCCACCCGGCCGGGCTGTTCAGCCCCTACCTGGCGGTGAACATGCTCAGCCCCAACGAGAACCGGGCCACGAGCAAGGTCCAGGTGCGGCGGGCGGTGTCGGCGGCGCTGGACCGGTCGGCGGTGTCGCGGGTGTGGGGCGGGCCGCGGTTGAGCGAGCTGGCGTGGCGGGTCCTGCCGCCGTTGTGCTCCGCGTACACGCCGATCGACCCGATCCCGCCCGGGTCGCCGACTGGGGATCCCGAGGCGGCACGGGCGTTGCTGGCGGAGGCGGGGTACCCGGACGGGGTGACGTTGCGGATGGTGCACCGCGACCGCGACATCCACCCGGAGTCGGTGCGCGAGATGGGGATCGCGTTGGCGCGCGCGGGGATCACGCTGGAACCGGTGCCGGTGTCGATCACCGAGCTGTTCGCCACCTACTTCGCCTCGGCCGAGCCCGCGGTGCGCGGCGACTGGGACCTGGCGTTCACCGGGTGGGAACCGGACTGGCACGGCGACAACGCGCGCACCTACCTGCAACCGCTGTTCGAGAGCAGACCGGAGGGCAGCTGGAACCTCGGCTTCTACACCAGCCCCCGGGTCGACCGGCTGCTCGCCGAAGGCCGCGACTCCTCGGACCGCGACACCGCGAACGCGGCGTACCGGGCGGTGGAGGCGGAGGTGCTGCGCGACATGGCCGTGATCCCGGTGCTGTTCGCCCACCAGTACTGGTTCCACGCGCCCCGCGTGCGCGGCTGGGAGCCCTACCCGGTGCTCAACGGGGATCTCACGACCGTGTGGCTGGAGCCATGAGGTCCGCCGCGGTGGTGCCGCAGCAGCCACCGATCACGGCCAGGTCGTAGTCCAGGCGCCACCGGGCGAGCGCGTCGGCCAACCGCTCCCCGGTGGCGTCGGGGTAGGCACCCAGCGGACCGTCGTAGCGGTCCCGCACGGCCTTGAGCGCGTCCTCGACCTGGCGCGGGGTACCGCAGTTGAGCAACACCACCGCCGCACCGTGCTCCCACGCCCGCAGCACACCGTCCACAACGGACTCACCGGAGGGCAGCCGCGCGTCGTCGGCGCACTGGAAGCTCACCCACACCGCGGCATCGGCCCTGGTGGCGTGCTCCACCACGGTGATCGCCTCCGCCACCCCCGGCATCGACTCGGCCAGCACGACATCCACCCCGCACCGCGCCAACTCCGTCACCAGCCACCCGTGCCCGGCCGGGTCCCCCGGCCCCACCGACCCGATCACCTCGGCCGAGTTCCCCGCCGCCGCCCGCGCCACCCCCACCGCCGCGTGCACCATCCACGCCGTACCCGACCCCGGCGCCAACCCGAGATCCAGCAGATCCCGCTCCGCACACCGGAAAGTCGCCGCCGTCACCACATCGGCCCCCGCCGCGACATCGGCCTCGTGCACCGCCCGCAACGCCGCCCGCCCAGCCCCCGTCAGCAACGCCCGATTGGTCCACCACGGCGCCTCGACCGCGATCCCCGCCTCCCGCAACCGCCCAGGCACACTGGCGTCCAGCAACACGGCGCACCTCCTCAGTCACGCCAAGTTACCACACAAAACTGAACCATCCGGTGGTCAACCGCCCCACAACCCGAGCACCTGGCGCACCAGATCACGCGCCTCCCCCGGCCTGGTGTACCGCCGCACCTGCCTGGCTGGAGCGGGCGCCCCCGGGGGTGATCAACACGGTCGCATCCGTCCGGTAGCAGGCGAACTTCACGAACAGCGTCACCACCGGCGCCCCGATCGGGACCACTCGGTGCAACACCCGACCGCTCGTCGCGTACGCACCACCCCGGTGCACCCTCTGCGCCCCCAAGGGTCGCACCGCCACCCGGTCGGCGAGGTCGAGCAGGTACGGGTCCTCCGGGGATGTCGGCAACCGGTCGACATCCCGGTCCAACACCTCACCCCCTCCACCGACGCGTACTCGTACGACTCGGCAACCAAGGCGCCGTGAACGACCGTCGAGACGAAGTCGAACCGGTGGTCGTGGATGTCCTCCCGCTCCCCCACCACCTCCGGCCAGTAGTTCATCCGAACCTGGAACGCGGCGTTCGACAGCACCAACACCTTCACGAACCCCAACGGATGCCACTGCGACCACCGCGCACACACCGCCAGCAAGTCCTCGTCGACGACCGTGCGCGCCACGACGTCCCGTACCGCCGCACGGAACACCCCACCACCGACCACACCGGTCAACTCCACCGCGCGCTCCAGCGGTGAACCGACCAGGTAGGGCGCTAACGCGCCGCGGACACGCTCGTGCGCCTCAGTCCACAGCGGGTCGTCCGGGAAGTCCGGCAGACTGCTCATCCGCCCTCCCAGTCACTCATACCGGTGCTCCGGTCGCCGGATGTACTGCCCGATGGCCGCGAAGCCCTCCTCCGAGATCCCCGAGTGGTCCAGCCCCAACGCGGTCAACGCCTCCTTGATCGACTGGGTCGTCACGTCGTCCGGCTGCGGCAGGCGCACCGACGGATCCAACACCCGGCACCCGGCCATCCCGGCGTCGAACTCGTCGCGGTGCGCGTTGTAGAACGCGGTCCCCTCCCGGTGCCCCAACGCCGGGTGCCCCTTGAACTGCCCTGTCACCAGCGCCCGCTGCTGCGACATGTCCAGACTCATGATCCAGAACGTCGGGCTGAGCCCGATCTCGATGTCGAGCCTCGGGAACGCCTCCCGCCAGGCGTACACCGACAGCACCGCCGCCAGGATCTCGTGGCGCACCCGCGCGACGTCCCACTTGCGGGCGGCGCTCTCACGGGTGTCGGGGTACCGGATGTAGGTGGTGAGCAACCGCTCGTCGTCGGGATCCATCAGCTGCGCCCGGACGGTGATCGACACGTTGCGGGCGATGGTCGCCTCCGCCAGCCAGGGCAGCGTGCGCGAACGGCGTCGTAGGCCGTTGTTGACCTTGGCGCGCCTCGCTCGTAGTGACCAAAGTCCCGACCGACCCCGGTCGTCCGGGGCGGGCGGGGGTGGGGTGGGGCACCTACAGTGGGGGCGGCAGCGAAGGAGTGGGCATGCGGGTGTTCCTGGTCGACGACCACGAGATCGTGCGGCGTGGGGTGGCTGACCTGTTGGACGAGCCGGGGATCGAGGTCGTCGGGGAAGCGGCCTCGGTCGCCGAGGCGTTGGTGCGGGTGCCCGCGGTGAAGCCGGATGTGGCGGTGCTCGACGTGCGGTTGCCGGACGGGACCGGGGTCGAGCTGTGCCGGGACCTGCGGTCCGCGCTGCCCGACCTGCGGTGCCTGATGCTGACCTCGTTCGCCGACGACGAGGCGCTCTTCGACGCGATCATGGCCGGGGCGTCCGGGTTCGTCCTCAAGCAGGTGCTCGGCACCGACCTGGTCGCCGCCGTGCGCACCGTCGCCGACGGCGGGTCGCTGCTCGACCCCAGGACCACCGCCGCGCTGCTCGACCGGATCCGCCGCGAACGCACCGAGACCGACCCGCTGGCCCAGCTCACCGACCAGGAACGCACCGTGTTCGACCTCATCGGCGAGGGCCTGACCAACCGGGAGATCGGCGAGCGGATGTTCCTGGCCGAGAAGACCGTCAAGAACTACGTCTCGCACCTGCTCGCCAAGCTCAAGATGCAGCGCCGCACCCAGGCCGCCGTCCTCGCCGCCGAACTCCGCCGCCGCTGACCGACCACCGTCAGCCCTAACCGGCCACGGCTGGAACACCACTGGCGACACCGCGCCCAGGTTGACCAGTCAGCTGTCGCAGTCACGCCGCAAGCAGCCAGCGCTAACCGAGAGGGACCTCCCACCGCACCGCGGTCCCCCCACTCTCCGGCGACTCCACCTCGAACCGCCCATGGCACTGCTCCGCTCGCCTACGCATGTTCTCCAACCCACTACGCCGTAACGGCGCCCCCACACCAACACCGTTGTCCCGCACCGTCACCGCCAACGCGTCCCCCGCCGACACCTCCACCACGATCTCCGCCGCGCCCGAGTGCCGCACCGCGTTGCTCAACGCCTCCCGCAGCACCGCCACCGCGTGCTCCCCCACCTCCGGCCGCACCAGCGTGTCGATCGCCCCCGCCATCGACACCGCGGGCGAGGTCGCCGCACCGACCCCCACCTCGGCCACCACGTCCAGCAACCGCCGCCGCAGGCTCGCCGAGTCGTCCACCGCCTGCAGGTCGAAGATCGACGTCCGGATCTCGCGCACCGTCTGGTCCAGCTGCTCCACCGACCGGTGCACCCGCGCCCGCGCCTCCGGGTCCTCGATCCGCCGCAGCGTGCCCTGCAAGCTCATCCCGGTCGCGTACAGCCGCTGGATCACGTGGTCGTGCAGGTCCTGCGCGATGCGGTCCCGGTCGGCCAGCACGTCGAGCATCCGCTGCGCCCGCTGCTTCTCCGCCAACTCCAACGCCACCGCCGCCTGACCCGCGAACGACGCCAACATCGGCGCCGTGTCCGCCCCGAACGTCCGCGCCCCCTTCTCCCGCGCCGCCAACAACACACCACCCGCGGTCCGCAACGGCACCACCACCGCCGGACCCAGCGCCCCGAACTCCACCTCCAACGACAGGTCCGCCACCACCCGCGGCTGCTCCTCCCGCAACACCGACTCGATCAGCGGCCCGTAGGCGGACACGTCCAGCTCCGCCGACACGTCCCCGGTCGCCGCCCCCACCCGCAGCAGGTCCCTGGTCGTCTCGTCCACAAGCAGGATCAACGCGCAGTCGGCCTCGGTCAGCTCCAACACCCGCCGCGCGATCAGGTCGAGGGTCTCGCCCTGCGACGCTCCCGCCAACAGCTGCGTGTTCACCTCACCGGCCGCCGTCAACCACCGCTCGCGGTCGCGCGACCGCTCGAACAGCCGCGCGTTCTCGATCGCCACACCCGCCGCGGCCGCCAACGCCTGCACCACGGCCTCGTCGTCGGCGGTGAACGGCCCGCCGCGCTTCTCGGTCAGGTACAGGTTCCCGAACACCTCGCCGCGCACCCGCACCGGCACACCCAGGAAGCTGCCCATCGGCGGGTGGTTCGGCGGGAACCCCACCGACGCCGGGTGCTTGGCCAGGTCGGTCAACCGGATCGGCTCCGGGTGCTCGATCAGCAGGCCCAGCAACCCGCGCCCCTCCGGCAGGTGCCCCATCCGCGACCGCGTGCCCGGGTCGATGCCCTCGTGCACGAACCGCGACAACCCACCGTCACCGAGCACCCCCAACGCCCCGTACTGGGCGTCCACCAGATCGGTGGCGGCTCGGACGATCCGCTGCAACGTCGAGTCCAACTCCAGGCCCGCGCCCACCGCCATCACCGCGTCCAACAGCCCCTGCAGGCTGTCGCGGGTGTGCATCAGGTCGCCGAGCCGCTCGTGCAACTCCCGCAACAACTCGTCGAGCCGCAGCCCGGAGATCAGATCAGTTGCCCTACCGGGCTGCCCCATGGCGACTCTCCCGCGATCGTGGCTACGGCAGAACGCAGACTGTCACGGACCACCCCACCCCGATAGGGGCACCCCCAAAGATCACCTCGTCCGGGGAGGCGACCCCGAACCCACTAGAACCCGCCACGCGCAGTCACCACCACCGCCGCCGTCCGCTGTGGACACCCCCGGAATGCGGTAGACCGGGAGACGACGAACAACCGCACGAGAGGGGTTCACCGTGGCACCGGCCGGGTACCGCCGAGGCGTGGAAACCGCGATCACCACCCGCGTGGACGGGACCACCCGCACCACACGCGTCGACACCCGCACCACCCTCCTGGACCTGCTGCGCGAACGGCTCGGCAACACCAGCCCCAAGAAGGGCTGCGACCACGGCCAGTGCGGCGCCTGCACCGTCCTGCTCGACGGCCGCCGCGTCCTGGCCTGCCTCACCCTCGCGGTCACCACCCACGACCACGATGTCACCACCGCAGACGGCCTCGCCCCGGACGGCGACCTGCACCCCGTCCAGCAGGCCTTCCTCGACAACGACGCCTTCCAGTGCGGCTACTGCACCCCCGGCCAGGTCTGCTCCGCGGTCGGCGCCCTCGCCGAACTCGCCCAGGGCCACCCCAGCCACGCGGGCGACATCACCGCCGACCCCGAGCCCACCCGCGCCGAGATCGCCGAACGCATGAGCGGCAACCTCTGCCGCTGCGGCGCCTACACCAACATCATCACCGCCGTCGAGCAGGCGGCCCGCGGATGAGGCCCTTCGACCACCAGACACCCGCGAACGCCCACACCGCCGTCCACCTCGCCGCCGCTCACCCCACAGCCGCGTTCCTCGCCGGGGGCACCAACCTCGTCGACCACCTCAAACTCGGCATCACCCACCCCGACCTGCTCATCGACCTCAGCGCCGCCACCACCGCCGCCATCACCGAGCTCGACGGCCGCCTGCTCATCGGCGCGGGCGCCCGCAACAGCGACATCGCCGCCGACCACCGCGTCCGCACCCGCTACCCCGCACTCGCCGAGGCCCTGCTGTCCGGCGCCTCCGGGCAACTGCGCAACATGGCCACCGCGGGCGGCAACCCCCTCCAACGCACCCGCTGCGCCTACTTCCAGGACACCACCACACCCTGCAACAAACGCCGACCCGGCTCAGGTTGCGCCGCCCTCGGCGGTTTCACCCGCGGCCACGCCATCCTCGGCGCCTCCGACCACTGCGTCGCCACCCACCCCTCGGACATGGCGGTAGCACTAACAGCCCTCGACGCCACCGTCCACGTCCTAGGCCCAGACGGCGAACGCACCATCCCCTTCGTCGACCTCCACCGACTCCCAGACGACGACCCCACCCGCGACACCGTCCTCGACCACGGCGACCTCATCACCATGATCGAGCTCCCCGACTCCCCCATCGCCAGACAATCCCGGTACCGCAAGGTCCGCGACCGGGCGTCCTACGCCTTCGCGCTCATCTCCGTCGCCGCGGCGCTCGAAGTCACCCACGGCGTCATCACCGACGCCCGCCTCGCCTTCGGCGGCGTCGCCCACAAACCCTGGCGAGCCCGCGCCGCCGAACAGATCCTCATCGGCGAACCGGCCACCGACGACACCTACCGCCTCGCAGCCGAGACCGAACTCGCCAACGCGCGCACCCTCGACGGACTCGACGGCGGCAACGCCTTCAAGGTCCCCCTCCTCATCCGCACCGCCACCGCCGTGCTCCGCCAACTGGCCGAGGAACCACGATGAACACCATCGGACAAGACATCCCCCGCCGCGACGGCCACGCCAAAGTCACCGGTACCGCCACCTACGCCTACGAGACCCCCGCCGACAACGCCGCCTACTGCGCACTCCTCCAGGCAACCATCGCCAAAGGCCAAGTCACCGAGATCGACATAACCGACGCGTTGGCCCTACCGGGAGTCCTCACGATCCTCACCCCAGGCGACGTCCAGAAGCTCACCCCCGTGGAGAACACCGAACTCCACGTCCTCCAGGACAACGAGATCGCCTACCGGGGGCAGATCATCGGCGCCGTCATCGCCGACACCTCCGACATCGCCCGCCACGCCGTCGAACTCGTCCACTTCACCTACCACGTCGACGAACACGACAGCGCCTACTCACCCGACCGCGACGACCTCTACACCCCCGACAAGCTCGTCACCGGCGCACCCGCGGACACCTCTACCGGCGACGTCGACGCGGCCATGCGCACAGCGACTCACACCGTCGACCACGTCTACTCCACCGCCACCAACCACAACAACCCGATGGAACCCCACGCCACCACCGCACTGTGGCAGGACGACACCCTCATCCTCTGGGACTCCACCCAGGGCGTCCACGCCGTGCGCACCACCCTCGCCGAGGTCCTCGACCTACGCCCCGACCAGGTCCGCGTCATCTGCCCCTACGTCGGCGGCGGCTTCGGCGCCAAGGGCGAACCCCACGCCCCCGTTGTCATAGCCGCACTCGCCGCGCGCGCCCTGCCAGGCCGCCCCATCCGGCTCGCCCTCACCCGCGCGCAGATGTTCGTCCTCGTCGGCTACCGCACCCCCACCACCCAGCACACCCGCGTCGCCGCTGACGACACCGGCCGACTCACCGCCATCGCCATCGCCGCGACCGGCCAGACCGCCAGGATCCGCGAGTACGTCGAACACGCGGGCGCCGCCACCCGCATGATGTACGCCGCGCCCAACCGCGCCACCAGCCACCGCGTCGCCGCCCTCGACGTCGCCGTCCCCACCTGGATGCGCGCGCCCGGCGAGTGCCCCGGCATGTTCGGCCCAGAGGTCGCCATCGACGAACTCGCCGACGCGCTCGGCATCGACCCCATCGACCTGCGCGTCGCCAACGAACCCGACGTCGACCCCGAGTCCGGCAATCCGTTCTCCAGCCGCAACCTGGTCGCCTGCCTGCGCCAGGGCGCCGACCGGTTCGGCTGGGCCGACCGGGCGCCCCGCCGCGACGGCGACTGGCTGGTCGGCACCGGCGTCGCCGCCGCGGTGTTCCCCGCCTTCACCATGCGCGCCACCGCGGCCATCCGGTACGACCAGGGGCGCTACACCGTCGAGATCGGCGCGGCGGACCTGGGAACGGGCGCGTGGACGGTGCTCCCCCAGATCGCGGCCGACGCGCTGGAGGTGCCTCTCGATCAGGTCGATGTCGGCATCGGCGACACGTCTTACCCGTACGCGTCCACGGCTGGCGGGTCCACCGGTACCGCTACCTGGGGTTCAGCGGTCCTAGCCGCTGTCGAGACGTTCCGGGACAAGTTCGGCACGGACCCGAACGACGGTGACGAGGCCGAGGGGACCCACGACCAAGGTCCGTTCAACGAGCAATACGCGACCTACGCGTTCGGTGCGCAGTTCGCGGAGGTCCGGGTACACGCGGATACCGCCGAGATCCGGGTGCCGCGGCTGCTGGGCGTGTTCGCGGCCGGGCGCATCATCAACCCGCGCACGGCCCGCTCGCAGTTCATCGGCGGTATGACCATGGGCCTGTCGATGGCGTTGCACGAGAACAGCGAGCTCGACCCGCGCTTCGGCCACGTCATGAACCACGACTTCGCCGGTTACCACATCGCCTCGTGCGCCGACGCCACCGACGTGCGGGCGTTCTGGATCGACGAGGAGGACCCGCACGTCAACCCGCTCGGCGCGAAGGGCATCGGCGAGATCGGCATCGTGGGCACCGCGGCCGCCATCGTCAACGCCGCCCACCACGCCACCGGGGTCCGCGTCCGCGACCTGCCGCTGACCCTGGACAAGCTCCTCCCGGGCCTCCCCTGACCTTGTCGGCCTGGCCGCCACCCGGCTCGGCGGCCAGGCCGAAGGTTCCCAGGTCGCCTGCCCTTCCCTTCCGAGCGCTTGTGTCGTTGTGCTGGGTGGTGACGTCCGTCTGGTGACCAACCATTGGTTATCTTGATAGCTTATAGTGGATATACAAATAGGGGAGTGAGATTCGGAAGGTTCACGCAGGTCAGGGCGATACCGCGTGGTCAAGGGGCTGCGCCTGACGGGTGGGGACTCCGTAGACTGGGGGCATGGGCGCCCACCACACCCCCGGAACGCCGTCGTTGCGGGTCCGGCCGACGCTGACCTGGACCGATGCCGGGGAGCCCCTCCCCCGCACCGCGAGCCTCGACGAGGTCGTGGCCGTCGTCGGCAAGGGCCGGGTCGCGGTGTTGAGCGGGGCCGGGCTGTCCACCGAGTCCGGGATCCCGGACTACCGCGGCGCGGCCGGGAGCCTGCGCAAGCACGTCCCGATGACCTACGGCGAGTTCGTGAGCACCCCGAACGCCCGGCGGCGGTACTGGGCGCGCAGCCACATCGGGTGGCGCACCATCGCCGCGGCCGCCCCGAACGCCGGGCACCACGCGGTCACCGCGCTGCACGGCGCGGGCCTGCTCAGCGGCGTGATCACCCAGAACGTCGACGGCCTGCACCAGGCGGCCGGGACGCCGGACGTCATCGACCTGCACGGCAACCTGGACCGCGTGGTGTGCCTGAGCTGCCGGGAGACCACGCCGCGAGCCGCGCTCGACGAGCGGATGCGGGCCGCCAATCCCGATTTCCACGCGGCCGTACCGGACACCGTCAACCCTGACGGCGACGTGTACCTGTCGGAGGAGGAGACGGCCGGGTTCACCGTCGTCGGCTGTGTCTCGTGCGGGGGTGTGTTGAAGCCGGACGTGGTGTTCTTCGGGGAGAACGTGCCTGCCGAGCGGGTGCGGCAGTGCAACGACCTGGTCGACGCGGCCGCGGCGGTGCTGGTGCTGGGGTCGTCGTTGACGGTCATGTCCGGCCTGCGGTTCGTCCGCCGCGCGGCCACGCTGGGCAGCCCGGTCCTGATCATCACCAACGGCCCGACCCGGGGTGACGCGCACGCGGCGGTGCGGGTCGACCGGCCACTGGGCCCGGCGCTCACGGAACTGGTCGACCGGCTGGTGTAGCCGACGGACCGTAGCGGGCGTTCACCGGTTGGCGGGCCCGTGGTTCCCGGCTGCCCGTGTCCCGGGCCCGACCGGTTCCACCGTGGGTCACCGGAAATCACGTTGGGGTGGTTGGCGGCGTTCTCGCATCACCAAACCGCTCCTCGAACATCCCCCAACCGCAACCGAAAACCGCTAGACCCCAGCCAGAGAGGTCGCGTCATGGCTCGTCCGCTCACTTCCGCCATCACCGTCGCCACCACCGTGCTCGCGCTGCTGACCACCACCGCCATCACCTCCACCACGACCGCCACCGCCGCCACCGAGTCCCTGCGCCCGTCCGTCGTCCGCCAGCTCCTGCTCCGCAACACCAAGCTGATCCTGAAGCTCAAGCTCGTCGCCCGGCACAACCAGCAGGACGAGGGCCAGTTGGGCGAGGGCGACGCGCAGATGGCCGAGGACGGCACCGAGTACCCGAACGGCTGAGGACGGTCATGAGCTGGATCCCGGATCCGGCCTGCCCCGAACCCGTTCCCGCAGCGGGAAACGGCCGTCCAGGTGGGCCTGTGGACAAATCCGCGCACGGCGCGACCGACCCCTGGTACCACTTGTGGCGCCAATCCAGGGGAACGGAGATCCGCCATGCGTCACCAGAGCCGGTACAGGGTGCTGGCCTGCCTCGTCGTGGGAACACTGCTGGGATCCGCGGTCCAGTCGACACACGCGTCGGCCACCGCGGCGCCACCACCGGGCGAGTCCCTCACGCTCGTCACGGGTGATCGACTGCGTGTCGTCCCGGGCCAGCGCGGGGAGTTCGTCGTCCAGGTCTTGCCGACACCCGGCCGCGACCATGTGGGCTTCCTGCGCGACGGGAACTCGTTGGTGCCATCGGACGCGCAGCCTTTGGTCGACGCCGGTCGACTCGATCCCCGGTTGTTCGACCTCGCGACGTTGCCCCGGGACAGACCAGCGCCCGTGATCGTCACGGACACTCTTACCCGGTCTCCGCTGCCGGGCAAGGATGTTCGAGCGCTACCTAGTATCGGTGGCGCTGCTCTTACCCCGGAGCCAGGGTTCTGGGACTGGTTCACCGCTTCCGGCGCGTCCGTGTGGTTGGACGGTGTGTCGACACCGGCGTTGGACGTGAGCGTGCCGCAGATCGGGGCTCCTACCGCGTGGGAGAACGGTTACACCGGCCGAGGTGTGACAGTCGGCGTGCTCGACACGGGGGTCGACGGCACGCACCCGGACCTCGCCGGGAAGGTGGTGGAATCCCGGGACTTCACCGGTACCGGTCCGGCCGACCAGGTCGGGCACGGTACGCACGTGGCGGGGATCATCGCCGGTACGGGAGCGGCCTCGGGGGGCCGGTTCCGCGGTGTCGCCCCGGACGCGGACCTGGTGAGCGGCAAGGTGTGCACGGCGATCGGCTGCCAGGACTCCGCGGTGATCGCGGGGCTGGAGTGGATCGCGCCGAAGGTGCGGGTGGCGAACCTGAGCCTGGGCGGCGCGTACAGCGACGGCACCGACCCGCTCTCGCGCGCGGTGGACTCGTTGACCGCGCGGTACGGCACGCTGTTCGTGGCGTCGGCGGGCAACGACCGGTCGCTGGGCAATCCCGACCCGCTCGCCTCGGTGACCACGCCCGCGGCCGCCGACTCGGCCATCGCGGTCGGCAGCGTGACCAAACAGGACACCACCAGTCCGTTCTCGCCCCGGCAGCCGCGGAAACGGGACTACGCGGTGAAACCGGACATAGCGGCGCCGGGTAGCGACATCGTGTCGGCCAGGGTGGTGGGGACGCCCGCGGGTGACAGGGCGCCGGTCGACGAGCACTACGCGGCGTTGTCCGGGACGTCGTTCGCGGCCCCGCACGTGTCGGGTACGGCGGCGTTGCTCGCGCAGCGCAGGCCGGACTGGACGGCGGACCGGCTGAAGTCGGTGCTGGTGAGCAGCGCGAAGCCCACGGCGGACGTGTTCGAGCAGGGCGCGGGCCGGGTGGACGCGGCGCGGGCGGTCGAGCAGCGGGTGAGCGCGGTCGGTGGCGGCGTCGGGTACGGGTTCGTGCCGTGGCCGCGCACGGGCCGGTTGAGCAAGACGGTGACCTATCGCAACGATGGGGATGCCGCGGTGAGTTTGGTGCTCAGCAGCGACAATCCGGTGTTCGTGCCCGCGGTGGGGCAGGTTGTGGTGCCTGCTCGCAGCAGTGCGGACGTCACGGTCTATGCGGACACTGCTGGGCGCGCGCCTGGCCGGCAGAGCGGTCGGCTGACGGGTAGGGCTGACGGCGTGGTCGTCCAGACAGCGCTGACCGCGGTGCTGGAGGCCGAGAGCTACAACGTGGCCGTGACGCTGAAGGGCCGAACCGGGGCCACGGCGTCGACCGTGGCGAAGGCGGTCAACGTGGACTCGGGCGCCGCTGTCGGTGTGCGCTTGGTGAACGGCGCCGGTGTGGCGCGGTTGCCCAAGGGGCGCTACGACTTCCAGGCGATCGAGGTGGCCGCGGGCGGTGAGGTGAGTCTGGTCGCGCGGCCCGGTGTTCCCGTGGACCGCGACGCGGCGGTCGGGTTGGACGTGACCGGCGGGCGGTTGGTGTCGACGACTGTTGACGGTGCCAAGGCCACTCAGGTGAGCGGCGAGGTGTCGCTGGTGTCGGGGCAGGCGAGCGGCGAGCGGACCTCGGCGCTGGTGTGGTTCTTCCCGGCCGGGCAGAAGGTGTACCTGGTGCCGTCCCAGGGGCAGGTCACCGACCACACGTTCCTGTTGGCTCACCGCGCGACCCTGGAGGCACCTGACTCGGTGTACCACCTGGCGTTCGTCTCGCGGGGCAGGATTCCTGACGGCCGGTACTCGGTGCGGCAGCGTGACCTCGCCCGGGTCGACGCGCGGTACTACGCGCAGGGGGCGCCGGGTAAGTCACTCCGCGCGGACTACGCGCTGCTGGACGCGCCGGGGGTGAACACGGGTGCGCTGCAGGTGCGCGAGACGGTGCTGCCGGGGCGTCGGGCGGAGTACTTCACGACCGGGGTCACCTGGCAGCACGTGATCGCCGTGTTCCCGGCGGACACCTCCGACAGCGAGTCGACGGTGTCGTACCGCAGCTACCGGGCCGGGCAGTACGCGACGCACTGGAACCGGGGGCCGCTGAGCCCCTCGCTCGGTGCTCCCGAGATCGGCTTCGGTGTGTCCCGGGTCGGGGACGAGCTGTCGGTCGCCGTGGCCCCGCTCTCCAGCGGTGACCCTGACCAGTCGACGGTGCTCCCCTTGGCCGCAACCGGGACCACCGACCTGTCGCGCGACGGCGTGTCCCTCGGTCACAGTGACCTACCCGGGACAGGGACATTCCCGATCCCCAACACCCCTGGCCGCTACACCCTGCACACCGTCGTCGACCGCGTCGTCCCCTGGTCGGTGTTGGGCACCCACGCCGACATCACCTGGACCTTCCACGAGGACGGCACCACTCCCCCACCCCTGCTGGCCGTCCGCACCACCGCCGAACTGGACGACCAGGACACCGCCCGCCCCGGCACCCTGTTCCCCATCCGCCTCTACACCCAACGCCAAGCAGGCGCCCCCACCAGCCGGATCACCACCCTCCGCCTGGAGTACTCCACCACCGACGGCCAGACCTGGCACCCCGCCCCCACCCTCCACATCGCCACCGGCGACGGCTTGGCCCTGGTCAAGAACCCCACCACCCCCGGTTTCATCTCCCTCCGCATCACCGCAACCGACGCGACCGGCAACGCAGTCCACCAAACCGTGCTCCGCGCCTACCAGGTCCGCTGACCATCCCGTGGGTGCCGACCACCAGCCCGGCACCCACGGGTCCAGCCCCGCTCGCGAACAGACTGTGACGCGGATTTGGGATGGAGCCCGGAGAGGCAGGCTGCCGCCCGACATCACCCAGTTGCTGCCAGGGGTATCCGTACCCCCGGCTGCAACCAACTGGCTCGACCTGAACCGTGGCCCGGGCCTGCCGCCACTCGCCTGGAGCGCCTAGCGGAACTCGTGGACGAGCTCGATGGGGCCGACGATGTGGTGGTTGAACTCGGGGAGGTCCTCGGCGGGGATCCACAGTTCGAGGATGGTGCGGCCGCCCGCTTGCTGGACGGGGTAGCGCTGGAGGTGGGCGGTGTCGACGTGGAAGCGGGTCACGTAGCCGACGCCGTGGTGGGGGACGTTCCAGTCTCGGGCGATCTTGATGGCGTAGTCCTCGTTGAGGACCGGGTAGAAGATCGGCTGCTCCGGGAGGCGCGGCGGCCAGGCGGTCCAGTCGGAGCGGCGGACCAGGTCGAGTTCCTCGGGGCCGGTGGGGCGCCACAGCTCGGTGGTGTTCTGGACCATGGCGCACCTCTCTTCGTCGGACTCGCCGAGGGGAACCTATCGAGCCGCGCGGGGCTGGTGCCAGGCGTTTTAGGTCGTGGTGAGGAGGGCGCCGAGGAGGGACAGGAGGAAGGCGCCGCTGAGGAGGGGGGTCAGGAAGGAGGTGTGGCGGGACCACAGGGCGTGCCAGTCGTCGGGGTGGTTGAGGGAGGCGGTGGTCATGAGGGCGCGGCCGAGGCCGAAGCCGACGCCTGCGAGGAGGGCTTGCGGGAGGGAGGCGGTGAACAGGACGGCGGTCGCGGCGATGTAGGGCAGGCCGCTGGGCAGGTAGGTGCGGGCGCCGGTGCCCATCTCGATGCCGAACTGGAGCGGGCCGAGGTGCCTGCCGAGGCGGAACACGCCCTCGGGCACCAGCCGCCGGTTCTCCGGGAACCGGATCGCCACCAACCCGAGCTCGTTGACCGCGACCAACACCAGCACGGCCCAGACCAACCCCCACCGCACCCACCACGGCAGGGGCGCGCGGGCCAACGACCCGACCACCACCAAGACCAGCGCGGTGACCACGCCACCGACCAGGAGTCCGACGCGGAACGCGAAGGCGGGAGAACCTCGCCAGACCGGCGAGCTCAGCACGTGTGCCGAGTTCCGACTTCAAGTGGATCCCGAGGTCGCGAACCCGGCGGTCACCCCGACGAACACCCACGGCACCCACAGCACGCCGACAACCGCGGCCACGGCCAGCCCCACCCCAAGCCAGACCGGGTGCCACCGCTTCCCCATCAGCCCACCACCCCGCCACGCAACGCTCCGGCAAGCTGGACGAGAGGAGCCACAGACCTCACATCCCGCCCGCCGGGACGGCAGTGGGACAGGGTTGGCGCGGTGGGGTGGTGCATGGTCAGAGGCGGGTTCGGCAGATGGTGAGGTAGGTGTAGCCGGACTGGTCGGGGCCCCAGTAGGTGCTGAAACCGTCGGAGCAGCGGTAGGTCTTGCCGTCCGGGGTGGTCCAGCGCCAGGCGTTCTTCATGGTCGTGGTGCCGCAGGTGGTGGAGACGGCGGTGTGGTCGACCTGGACGTCGCCCTCGGTGTGGGTGCCGTACTTGTGCCAGCCCGCCTCGCAGAAGTCGCTGCCGCGCCAGGCGCCGCCCACGCAGGCGGCGTAGGCGTTGACGTGGTCGCCGCTGGTGTCCTGGTCCTCGTCGTAGCCGACGGGGTAGGCGTCGCGGCAGTCGGTGCGGTCCCAGCCGGTGAGGGCGTTCGGGCCGACCTCGGCCCTGGCGCGGCGGGGGAAGGTCAGGGCGGCGGTGCCGAGGGTGAGCGCGCCCAGCGTGATGGCGCGCAGGACCGTGCGGCGCTTGCCGGTGGCCCCGAGTGCGCTGAGCGCGGCGGTCCGGCCGGTGCCGGACTCGTGGTCAGGTATCCGATCCAGCGTGAGCGCCACCGCGCACCCCCCAGTCGTCGAGCACCGCGTCCACCTGCTCGGCACGCACGGGCAGCGACACCCGCCGCACCACCCCGTCCGCACCGACCGACATCAACACCGGCGGCGCCAGGTGCGACACCGCACGCCACGCCTCCCGGTCGCTCACCACGTCCAGCCCCACATCCCACGCCGACGCCGGTTCGTGGGTCAGCAACACCGCGTCGGTGAGCCGCTCCGCCACCTCGCGGCACAAGGGGCACCCGGTGTCGGCCGCCAACACCACCCGCCCGGCGAACCGCGGCCCGAGCTCGATGTCCGCCGCCCCCGAGAACCCACCCGCGTCCCGCCCGACGACGGCCCGCAACAACCGGACCTCCCGCAACACCGCCGCCAACCCCAGGAACAGCACCACGATGGCCACCCAGGTGATCACCAGGAACGCCGTCATCGCACTCACCGCCCACCCCCGACACAGCCGCCAGTGGGCGCCGTCACCGGGGGCTCCAGGCGATGTCGATGGCGTTGAGCCAGGCGAGGCGGTCGGGGGTCGGGGCCTCGGCGAGTTGGACTTCGGCGGCGGCGGAGGGGAAGCCGAGGACGAACATGTGGCCGGAACCGGCGAGGGGGACCTTCCAGACCTCGCCGTGGTGGGTGGGGGCGCCCGCGTGGGTGGGGATGTGGGTGCGGGCCTGGGCGGGGCCGGGGATGGAGATCTGGCCGTAGCCGCGGACGGCGAGGACCAGGTGTTCGCTCATGGTGCCGAGCAGGGTTGCTCGGCGGGGGGAGACGAGCAGGCCCGCGGCGGTGTCGGTGACGCGGAGGGAGTTGAAGAGGGCGAAGACCCGGTCGCGGCGGGGGGCCGGGCCCGCGTAGACGGTCATCAGTTCGTGGTGGGTGCCGATGAGGGCGGCCGTCGAGGACTGGCCGTCGTGGGCCTCGGCGACGACCACCTCGCGGCCGTGGACCAGGAAGCGGTCGGTGGTCTTGGCCGGGGCGACGTGGGCGCCCGCGAACGCCTGGTAGCCGAGGGGGCCGATCTGGAAGCCGGTGCCGTAGGAGCCGCCCGCGAAGCGGACCGCGGCGGCGATGCTGGACACCGGTTCCGGGCCGGGCAGCGTGATGGCGACCCTGGCGCCGCTGGGCGCCACCAGGTCGAGTCGCTGTGCCGTGGTCACGCGGCCTGACGCTAGAGCAGCGGGAACGCGTGATCAACCAGTTCCACCGAATGTCGGATTCCCAGTCGGCGCAAGGCGTCTAGCGTGATGACGTGCTGGGAACCGTGGCGGCGGGTGGGGCGATCCTGTTGCTGCTGGCCGCGTTCGACCACCGCTGGCTGGCGGCGGTCGAGCTAACGGTTGCCGCGTCGGTGTTTCTGACCCCTTACGCCGTCGTTGCCCTCTATGCGGCTTTCACGTTCTACCTCGTTGACCGAAAGAGACGCCACCCTGGGACACCGTGTGGCTGCTTCCGCGGCGAAGGCCCGGTCACGTGGTTGGTCGTGATTAGAGCGGCGTTCTTCGCCGTAGGCGCCGCACTGGAGCCCGAGGTGCCGGTAGCGCTAGCGCTGGCCGGTGGGTTTGTGTTGGCGATGGTGTGGTGGCTACTGCCGCAGCTGACGAGTGTCGTCCGGCAGCCGCTTGGTCACACCCGTGCGGTCAAGCAACGCCAGTAGCGGCAACGCGACCCGCCGAGACGTCCCTAGTGCCTGCCGCGCCTGACTCGTGGTGAACGGCTGCGCGAGCCCCGCCAACACGCGAGCGGCCTCGTCCGCAGCCCCAGGCAACAGGACGATCCCATCGGCGAGCTTCACCAACCGCCCAGCGCGCACGGCCACCGCGACCTCACGCGGCCCCAGCCCCAACTGCCGCAACCGGGCCGCGTCCGGAGCGGCGAATGGCGCGGCCGAGAGGTCCACAGTCAACGCGTCCAAAGCGACCACGACAGCCTTCGGTAAGTCAGGACTATCGTGGCCGGACAACAGCGGCGCCACGAGCTCGGCGCTAGGCAGCCGCAGCTTCCGCCGCAAGGTCTCCGTCGGTAGCCCTACCTCCAGCGGATGGTCCAATCTCCACGCGGCCAACTCGGAGCGTGCCCGCGTCGACAGTGCGTCCCACTGGTCGGTGTACCACTCCCCCGCGACCACCCGCCCCGTACGCCCCAACGGCGTGCGCTGGCCGGCCGTGAACACCGGCGATCGGCCCAACCGGTCCAAGTCCACGACCGTGCCCCCGACGATGCCGTGCGTACCCGGATTGCGCACCAGAACGCGATCCCCCACGCATAGCGGCAGCGGCCGCGTGAGAAACAGCCTGCTCCCGTCAGCCAGAGCGTGCGCGCGGGCGGGCACGGCGGCGGCACCGATGTGCACCACCACCTGACGAGCCAACCCCGCGCAGGTGACGTCGACAACCCGGGCATCCCACCAGCCGCCTCTAGTCACCAACGCGTCCCCGCGTTCCACCTCGGACCGCTCCACCCCGCGTAGGTTGACCCCCACGCGAGCCACAGCCGATACAGACGACCGTGCCTCACCCAACGCGTGCACGCCACGCACCCGCACCGGCTTCCCGCGCAGCAGCAGCTCGTCGCCCGGCCGGATCGTGCCCGCCCGCAAGGTGCCGGTCACGACCGTGCCCGCCCCGGCGACGGTGAACGACCGGTCGACCCACAACCGGACGCCACCGTCGACATCGGGCGCCGGGAGGCCCGCGACCAGGTCCGCGACCGCCGCCCGCAGTCCCCCGATCCCGTCGTTGGCGACCACCGACGGCACCGACCCCAGCGAGGTCCGCGCGATCCTGGCCAGCGCGTCCCGCCGGATCGGCCCGGGGTCGGCCAGGTCGGCGCGGGTGACCACCAGCAGCCCGTGCGCCACCCCGAGCGCGTCGACGGCCGCCAGGTGCTCCTCGGCCTGCGGCATCCACGGCGAGTCGGCGGCCACGGCGAACAGCACGGCGGGCGCGGGGCCGACCCCGGCGAGCATGGTGGGGACGAACCGCTCGTGCCCGGGGACGTCGACGAACGCGACCTCGCCGACCGCAGGCAGCGACGTCCAGGCGAACCCCAGGTCGAGGGTCAGGCCGCGGCGCCGCTCCTGCTCCCAGCGGTCGGGTTCCATGCCGGTGAGCAGCCGGACGAGGGTCGACTTGCCGTGGTCGACGTGCCCTGCCGTCGCGATCACCTGCACCGGGTCACCCGCGGCTAGTACTCGTCGCGCAGCCGCAGCCACTGCATGGTCGGGCTCTGCGGCCACCCCTGCGGCGAGTCCTCCCACTGCTCCTGCCGCCCGTACGGGGTGAGGTCGAGGAGGTTGAAGTCGGTCCGGAGCCGGTCGACGCCGCGGCCGCTGGTGGCGTACGTGCGGAACACCTCGTCGCCGTCGCGCAGGAAGACCGACAGGGCGAAGCCACCGCCGAGCCCGATCTCCTCGTAGAGGCCGTTGCCGTGGCTGGAGTACCAGGGGGTCGTCCAACCGAAGCGGGACCGCAGGACCTCGATCTCGGCCTGCGGGGCGGGCGCCATCAGGATGAACCGGGTGTCGCGGGCGGCCAGGTGCGGCAGGTCGGGCATGTTGTCGGTGAAGGTCGAGCAGCCGCCACAGATCGAGTCCTGGCCCGCGGCGAGCATGAAGTGGTAGACGACCAGTTGCCGGTTGCCGTCGAACAGCGCGGCGAAGTCCACCGTGGCGCCGTCCGGCGCGGTGAACTCGTGGTCGGCGCGCACCCGGACCATCGGCAGCCGCCTGCGCTCGGCGGCGAGGGCGTCCAGGGCCTTGGTGAGCGCCTTCTCCTTGACCAGCAGCGCGTCGCGCGCGACCTGCCACTCGTCCTGGGACACGACCGGGGGTCGGTTCACGGGTCCTCCTTCGTCGGGAGGGGTCATCGCACCACGACGGTATGACTCTCGCGCGGCACCAACTCGCCGATCACGGTCGCGCCGGGGATCTCACCGGCGATGAGCAGCCCACCGGAGGTCTGCGCGTCCGCGAGCAAGAGCGAGTCCGGGCCCAACGACGCGTGTGGGGCTACCCATTCCAGATTGCGTCGTGTGCCGCCGCTGACGTAACCGTCGCGCAGAGCCTCGCGAGCGCCGTCGAGGTAAGGGACCGCTGCCGAGTCGATGACCGCGGTGACGCCGCTAGCGCGAGCGAGCTTGTGGAGATGACCGAGCAAACCGAAGCCGGTTACATCCGTCGCGCAGGTGACACCGGCAGCGACCGCTGCTGCTGCGGCGTCCCGGTTGAGCGTCGACATCACCTCAACCGCGTGGGGGAACACCTCGCCGGTTGCCTTGTGGCGGTTGTTGAGCACTCCTAGCCCAAGAGGCTTGGTCAGCGACAAGGGCACTCCCGCGCGACCAGAGGAGTTGCGCATGATGTGCCTCGGGTCGACGACACCGGTGACAGCGAGGCCGTACTTCGGCTCCGGGTCATCCACACTGTGCCCGCCGCCCAGGTGGCAACCAGCCGAAGCCACAACATCGGCGCCGCCGCGCAGGACTTCGGCCACCAACTCCATCGGCAGCACGTCACGCGGCCAGCCCAGCAGGTTCAGCGCCACCACCGGCCGCCCACCCATGGCGTACACGTCGGACAACGCGTTCGCGGCGGCGATGCGGCCCCAGTCGTAGGCGTCATCCACCACAGGGGTGAAGAAGTCCGTGGTCGCCACCAGCGCGAGGTCCTGACAGAGCCCCACGACAGCGGCGTCGTCACCGGTGTCCAGACCGACCAGCAGGTCACCGTGCGGATCGGCCGGTGTCCCGGTCAGCCCGGCGACCACCCGCTCCAGCTCACCCGGCGGGATCTTGCACGCGCACCCGCCACCGTGGGCGTACTGGGTCAGCCGATCGGTCACACCCGGCAGTGTGTCATGATCACCGAGTGTCCAGGGGAGGCGTCTCCGGCCTGGTGGCCGGCTCGGTCTTCAACACCGGTGAGCGGCAGGTCCTGCCGCTGGCGGGTTCGATTCCCGTCCGCCTCCGCCGAGCGCGCCCATGACCGATCCGCGCAGGCAGGTACCCCGCACCGACGCCGTCCTGGCCGAGCTGACCGCCGAGGTCGACACCCACGGCAAGGACCCGGTGAAGGCCGCGATCCGCACCGCCCAGGAGCAGGTGCGCGACGGGCTCATCACACCGGACCAGGTCGCCGACCACGCCAGGGCCGCCCTGCGCGCCGCACCCCGACCGGTGATCAACGCGACCGGCGTCCTCGTGCACACCAACCTGGGCCGCGCTCCCCTGTCCGCCGCCGCGCGAGCCGCCGTGCAGGCCGCCGCGGGCACCACCGACGTCGAGTTCGACCTGGCGACCGGCGCACGCCGCCGCCGCGGGCAGAGCACCCTCGACGCGCTGCGGGCCGCGGTGCCCGCCGCCCAGGACGCGCACGTGGTGAACAACAACGCCGCCGCCCTGCTGCTGTGCGCGATCGTGCTGGCGGGCACCAGGGACATCCTGGTCAGCCGGGGCGAGCTGGTCGAGATCGGCGACGGGTTCCGCATCCCCGACCTGCTGCGCTCCACCGGCGCCCACCTGCGCGGGGTCGGCACCACCAACCGCACCACCGTCCGCGACTACACCGACGCGATCACCGGCGACACCGGGTTCGTGCTCAAGGTCCACCCGTCGAACTTCGTCGTCTCCGGGTTCACCAGCACCCCCGGCGTCGCCGACCTGGCCGGGCTCGGCGTGCCGCTGGTCGTCGACATCGGCTCGGGCCTGCTCACCCCGCACCCTGCGCTGCCCGACGAACCGGACGCGACCACCGTGCTGCGCGCGGGCGCGTCCCTGGTCACAGCGAGCGGGGACAAGCTCCTCGGCGGCCCGCAGGCGGGTCTCCTACTCGGCGCCGCGAACCTCATCGAACGCCTCCGTAGACATCCAGTAGCTCGCGCGGTCCGCGTCGACAAACTCACCCTGGCAGCTCTAGAGGCAACGCTGCGCGGACCACGCCCACCGGTCGTCTCGGCACTAGAGGCCAACCTGGACGACCTCACTCGACGAGCCGAACGGCTTGCGGCAGCACTGTCCGAACGCGGTATCGACGCGGCGGTCGTCGCCTCCATCGCGGTGGTAGGTGGCGGTGGGGCTCCAGGCGTAGAACTTCCCAGCGCGGCGGTAAGCCTGCCCGAGTCGTACGCACAACCTCTGCGCGTCGGGCCCACCCCGGTCGTCGGACGAACCGAGCGTGGGCGATGCCTGCTGGACCTACGCAGCGTGCCCGAGACCGACGACGACGCGTTGCTCAACGCGGTCCTCAGCGTCGGTTGAGTTCCAGCAGCGGTGAGCCCACCTCGTCGGAGGCCAGGATCGCTTGATGCACCCGCTCGACCCGACCGGTCGGCGATAGCCCCAACTCCTCCGCCAGAGCACAGCGCAGCTGCCGGAACACCTCTAGCGCCTGGTAGCGCCGACCAGCCTGATACAAGGCGACCATGTACTGGGCATGCAGGTTCTCGTGCAGCGGAAGCTCCCTGGTCAGCCCGGCCAGCTCACCCAACATCCCCAGATGCCTCCCCAACCGGAGATCGGCGTCCACGCGCTGCTCCAGCACACTGAGCCGCTCTTGCTCCATCGTCGTCACATGGGTCTCCAGCAACCGTCCTACTCGGACATCAGCGAGCGCGGGGCCACGCCACAGCGATAGCGCACTGTGCAACAGAGCAGCAGCCCTGGCGACGTCTCCCCCAGCCAGCGCGTCCGAACCAAGAGACGCACGCTGCCGAAAGCACTCGTAGTCGACCTGCGTTGGCTCTAGGCGCAAGGAGTATCCACCCGCGGCTGTCGTGAGGATCGAGCGAATGGGAACGTCCGCAAGAGGTGTCAGCAACCGACGTAGACGCAAAACGTAGGTCTGGAGCGTCACCACGGCACTCTTGGGCGGACGCGTCCCCCACAGCTCGTCGACGAGGCGCGGTGTGGACACGACGGTGTTGACCCGCAACGCGAGCAAAGCGAGTACTTGCTTCGGTTTCGTGGCGCTCGGCGCGGTACTGACGGGCGCCGCGTTACCAGACGCGGCACTGGACGAACCGGTAGCGGTGAGCGGGCCGAGCACGGTGACCTGCATGAGTTACCCCTGGCTGGTGGCGGGACACGACCTGGCTGGCAGCAGGGCGCCGGACCACCGATCGTTGCCGGGTACCGGGGCGGCGGTCCAGCCGGTGAAACGTTCCCGATCCCGGCAGTCAATCGGCTACGCGTGGAGACGGCAACCGCCATTGGCCCCTGACTTGCCCGGCGCCGTTGCCGTAGGCTGCGCCGATCACAGCTCGTACCGCGCGCCGTCCTCGGCGACCGCCGCCCCCGCGGCGGCGATCCGACCCCTCGCCGCGCAGTCCCGCGCGACAACCGGGTTGGTGTTGTTCAGGTGCGTGTAGAGCCACCGCGTCGAACCCGGCCGCAGCAGCGGAAGCGACTCCGCGATCGGCAGGTGCCCCATGGCGCGCTGGTCGCCGCGACCGGTGCTGGTGGACATCTCGTCCGGACCGAGGAAGGTGCCGTCGAGCAACGCGCAGGTCGCGCCCGAGGTGAACTCGTCGAACCCGTCAGGCCACCCGGCCAGGCACGGCGCGTACACCAGCGATCCGCCGGTGCCCACATCCGTGACACGGTACGCGACCACCCAGTCCGGCGCGTCTGCCGCGTCCTTCGCGTACCGGGGTCTCTTGCCGGACAGGGGAAACACCGCGCACTCCAGGCGACCCTCATCCAGCCGGAACGTGCCATCGGCCGAAAACCAGTCCCAGTGCTGGTAGTGCGCGACGAGCGGCCGCACGGCGACAGCGTCAAGCACCGGAGGTGGCGCCCACACCGTCAGTGAACCTTCACGGAGCAAGGCCAGCCCTAGGGTGTGGTCAAGCTCGGCATCGGTAAGCAGCGCACCACGAATCGGGGTCTGACGCCTACCGGGACCAGGCGCAAGCTCTGGCGTACAGATGATCTGGGCGCGTAGGTCCGGGGAAGCGTTGAGCAGGTACCAGTTCCGACCGGTCGCGCTTACCGCTACGCAGTCCTGCAAACGCGGCAGCACGGCAGAGTCACCTTCACGAGAGCGCTCACACAGCTCGCACGCACAGTTCCACTGCGGCAGCCCTCCCCCAGCCGCAGTACCCAGGACGACAACCCTCATCCGCGCATCACGAACGGCACGTCCACCGCCGGGGCGACCGCCTGCTCGACCACACCGTGATGTGGCGACAACGCACACACCGGATCGGTGTTCTCCGCCGCCCCGGTCAACAGGAACGCCTGACAGCGGCAACCACCGAAGTCGACACCACGGCGATCGCACGACCGGCAGGGCTCACGCATCCACTCCTCGCCCCGGTAGGCGTTGAACGACGACGACTCGTACCAGATCTCGGCCAGCGGCCGCTCTGTCACGTTGTCGAACTCCAACGACGTGATCACGTGCGCTGACGGGCACGGCAGCACCGTGCCATCGGGCGCCACGGTCAACTGCCGCGCGCCCCAACCGTGCATACAGGGCTTCGGGAGCCGGTCCTGGTAGTCGGCCAGCACGTAGACCACCTCCACCCGCCCCGCGAGCCGTCGCCGGGCAGCCCGGACGACCGGCTCGGCGGCGTCGAGCTGGGCCCGGGTCGGCATGAGTGCGGCTCGATTGCGCAACGCCCAGCCGTAGAACTGGGTGTTCGCCAGCTCCAACCGGTCAGCGCCGAGCTCCTCCGCGAGGTCGATGATCGCGCCAACCTGATCGTGGTTACGACGGTGCAAGACAACGTTCACCGTCAGCGGTAGACCTGCCTCACGGATCGCAGCGGCAGCAGCCTTCTTGTGCTTAGCGGCACGCGCCCCAGCGATGATGTCCGCTCGCTCCTCGTCCGCGGCCTGCACCGACAGCTGCACGTGCTCGACGCCGCGCCGCGCGAGATCAGCCATGCGCTCGTGGGTCAGGCCCAAGCCGCTGGTGACCAGGTTGACGTAGCAACCCAGCCCGTGCGCGTGGCCGACCAGCTCGGGGAGGTCACGGCGGGCCAGGGGCTCACCACCGGAGAGGTGGACCTGGAGCACGCCCAACGCCCTGGCCTGGGTGAGGACCGACCGCCACTGGTCGGTGGTCAGCTCGCGGTCGCGCCGGACCAGCTCCAGCGGGTTGGAGCAGTACGGGCAGTGCAGCGGGCAGCGGTGGGTCAGCTCGGCGAGCATGCCGAACGGGGGTGACGCGGTCATCCGGTCCCTCCGGTCTCCTCGGGGCGCAGCACGCCGCGCGCGACCAGCCCGCGCAGCAGGGTCAGCACGTCGTCACCGCGCACGTCCGCGTACCGCCCGGCCAGCCCGCCGACGATGTCGGGCACCGTGGCCACCCCGTCGCACGCGCCCACGACGGCCGCGGCGGTGGCGTTGAGGACCAGGACACCCTCGGGGAAGAGCACGACTGGGGTCCGCCGCACGGTGTCGAACCCCAGTCGCGCACCCCGCCGCAGCCGCGGCGCCCACGCGCTCACCGGGTCCCCGCCGCGTCGATGGCACTGAGCATGGACCAGAGCACGTCGCACTTGAACGCCAAAGCGGCCACGGCGGCGTCCTGGTCGGGCCGCGTGCGGCAGTGCGCGAGCACCAGGTCGACCGCTTGCTTGCCCTCGCCCGCCACGGCCTCGACCCGGGTGGTGAAGTAGGCGAGGTCGTCCGGCGAGATCCAGTCGTAGTGCGCCAGGACATCGGTGATCCGACGACGCATCAGATGACCCGCGAACATCTCGGTAAGCCCGGACGCCACCGCCATCACCCACGGCTGCGTCCGCGCGAACGACACATACGCGTCCACCGCGAACCTCACCGCAGGCACCACATGCCGCTCGTCGAGCACCTCAGCGCGGTAGAGACCTAGCGCCTCACACAACCGGAGCCAGTCTTCCCTGCCACCCTCGTTATCACCGGCGCCGTCGTGGTAGACGATCCGCTCTAGCCACAGCCTGCGGACCTCAGGAATAGGGCAGTTGCTGATGATCGCGGCGTCCTTGCACGGTAGGACACTCTGGTAGTACCAGCGGTTCGCTGCCCACGTGCGCAGTTCGGCCGGGGTGAGGGTCCCGGCATGCATGCGCACGTGGAAGGGATGCGACCCCCAGTAGCGACTGGAGAGCGCACGCAACGCCGCAAGAAACTCGTCCCGCGCCAACGGCTCCGTCAACGGTTAGTCCTGCCGCGCAACGTACGCAGTAACCTCCATCGGCGTGTCGTAGTCGTCGAACACCGGCACAACCCACGGCTCACGGTCGTCACCCATGGTCGCTCCTTCTCTCGGGACACCAACCCACCCAGCATGGCCACCCACCCCTGAGCCCTGCTGGACCCCCGCTGGACCGGCTCAGGGCGTCGACTCGTCGGACTTCTCCGGCTCCTCGTCCGGCTCCCCGCGCTTGATCAGCAGAGCGCTACCGCCGTCGTCCGCTGTCGTATCGGTGCCTGGCGCGGCGGTACGGCTCCGTTTGGTCCGCTCCAACCACCTGCCCGCGACGTCGTCCGGGTGGTCGCTCAGCTTCGCCGCCTTCCGCTTCGGTCGCCGCTCGCCCACCGGGGAGTCCGTGAGCCGCGACTCGGTCGCCACGGGTGCCCTGCGCTCGACGGGCGACTCGCGCTCGACCTCCTTCTCGCGCTCTATCTCTTTCTCGCGCTCGGCGGGCTTCCCGAACACCACAGGCGCCCCGCGCTCGATCGTGGGACGCCCCTGGAAGGGCTTCGACTCGCGGGCGGTGCGCTTGGCGATCCGCCGCCTGGGTTTCGTCTCCGCGGCGATGGCCTCGAAGACCGCGACCATGGCCGTCAACCTGGCGACGAGCTCGGTGAGCGCGGACTCGGGGACCTCCCCGTCCTGCGCCGTGCGGGCCATCGAGTAGATGGACTCGCCGACGGGCACCAGCACGCCCTGCACGCGGGGGACGAACCGGTCGGCGCCGCCCGTGCGCGCGGGCTTGCCCTCGTCCTGGGCCATGAGGTCCGTACCGAGGGTGAACGCCAGTTCGTGCAGGGCCTCGACCACGACCGCACGGGGAAGCGGGTCGACCGCGGGCAGCATCCCGGTCAGGAGCTCCAGCGGATCGTGCTCGGCGAGGTGTGCCTCGACAGCGCCTTGGCCCGCGTGGTGGGCGGTCGCGCGGATCTTGGCAGTGACCGCGCCTGCCAGGTCACCGATCGAGTCGAATCGCTCCTTCTTGGCCGCGACCCGCAGGGCAAGCTCGGTGCAACTGCGGGACGCGTACCCGATGACGGTGTTCTGCGGGCCGTGCCCCAGGTTCAGGGTGAACTCGCACAGGTCGAGCGCCCGGGCCAGGCCGAGCGCGGCGGCGGCGAGTTCGGCACCGAGGTCCGGGGCGCGCTCGCCGGAGAGCAGGCGCAGCCGGGCGGTCAGGGTGTTGATCGCCACCGCGGCGATGCCCTGATCAGCGGGATCGATGAACCGCACGCGACCGAGGACGGCGGGCAACGCGCGGAACCACGACGACATCACCACGTGCCTGAGGTGGACCTGCCTGCGCTTGAGCCCGAGCACCCGCGCGGCGTGGTCGCGGTCGAACCTGTCCTCGACGTGGCTGTCCCACGGGTGCCGCTTGGACACCGAAAGCACGCCGAGGTACCTGCCGGGCGTTCCCGACAAACGGGTCCGGTGCACGTTGATCGCCTGCACGACCGCGCGCGGCAACGGCGTGCTGCCCGTCACCGCGCCGACGGTGATGGTCGTGTTCGGGCTGTGCAGGTAGCCGTTGAACGTGTCCCAGGTCAGGCGGTGCACTCCAGGCTGGATGTGCTCGCGGAACCACCACGCGTGGTCGACGGGGGTGACGCCCTCCGCGGCGCGGCGCGAGTGGCGGCGAGCCCATGCCACCCGCTTCTGGGCGTGTGCGACGAGGGCGGGGTTCTTGGCCAGGACGTCGACCAGGTCGGCTCCCCCGACATCGATCACCCGTTGGACCGGCATCAGGCTCAATACGGCGCGGTTGCCCGCCGCGCGTTGCAGGGCGAGCACCCCCGCGAGCCGCGGATCCCGGATGGGCGCGTTCTGACTCCTCGACGCGTGTTCCTGCCGTATCCGCTCCACGAGGACAGTAGGCGGCCGCCGCCGGTCGACGGTCAAGGAACGCGGGGGTAAGTCCCCCGACCGTGCTCGACGCCGTGGCCATCAGTCCGGCGGCGCCAGGTCGACCACCTCCGTCCCGGGCTGCTTGGCAACCGATGCGGTGGATCTTGCCGGGCAGGTTTGACTGTACTACGGGTTATCTTGATAGTGCATAGCTGATAAAAAGATCGGTTGAGTGAGGTCCCGCAGGGTGGATTGCCGGAGACAGCGCTGTGGCCCGCGGGGGTGGAGATCCCCGCGGGCCACAGCGTCAGCACATCCGGCCGGGGCCGAACGTGGGTCCAGCTCTGGTTATGCCTTCTTGCGCCTGTCGCGGCTGCCGAGCAGTACGAGCACGCCCGCGACCATGAACACCAACGACCAGCCGAAGAGGGCGACCGTGGCCGTGGTGCCGGTGGCGGCGAGGCCACCCTGGGCGGCGGGTTCGGCTTCCTCGGCGTCTCCGCCGCCGGGGACGACGTCGTCCGCTGGGACGGTCGCCTCGGACGGCTCGGAGGTCACCGTGTCCCCGCCGCCGGTGTCGCCGGAGGCGGTGGCCACGTTGTGGACGGTGCCCGAGTCGACATCGGCCTGGGTGACCACGTAGCCGAGCTTGGCGCAGGTGACCGACTCGCCCGGGTCGAGGGTCGTGTCGGGGCAGACCACGTCGGTGATCTTCGGGTCGTCGACGTGGATGCCGCTGAGCGCGACGTCACCGGTGTTGGTGACCAGGAAGGTGTAGTCGATCAGCTCGCCGACGTCGGCCAGGTCGTCGCCGTCGGTGTCGCGCAGGGCGGCCGACTTCACCAGGGTGATCGCCGGGGCGTCCCCTGCCTCGTTCGGGTCCTCACCCGAGACGATCTCGGTGGTGGGCACGTCCGCGGTGTCGGGCGGGGTCACGTACGGCGGGTCGGTGCCCGGGGGCTGCCCGGACGCGGTCGCCTCGTTGTGCACGACCCCGATCGCGACGTCCGCCTCGGTGACCTCGTACGGCTCCGAGGAGCAGGTCGTGGTCTCCCCCGGCTGCAGGGTCGTCACCGGGCAGGTGACCACACCCGCCTTCGGGTCGTCGACCTTGATGTCGGTCATCGGCACGTTGCCGATGTTGACCAGCACGAAGGTGTAGACGATGGTCTCGCCCACGCTGGCGAAGCCGTCGGAGTCCACGTCGTCGAGGGTGGCGATCTTGTCCAGGGTCAGGCCCGGGTACGCGATCGGGACCTCGGCGATGGCGGGCGGGGTCTGCACCACCGGGCCGACCGGCGGGGTGCCGAAGCCGACCGCGACGTTGCGGACGATCCCGGCGGCGATGTCGTCCCCGGTCACCAGGTACGGCGCCGCGGTGCAGGTGGTGCTCGCGCCGGGGGCCAGCGAGGCCACCGGGCAGGTCACCGCCCCGGCCTTGGGGTCGTCCACCCGGATCTGGGTCAGCGTCAGGTTGCCGGTGTTGGTCAGCACGAACGAGTAGTTGATGTACTCGCCCTTGTCGGCCAGGTCGTTGTCGTTGAGGTCGACCAGGTCGGCCCGCTTCGACAGGGTCAGCCCGGGGTTCGGGCCCGCGGTCGGCGTCACCGTCGAGTCGGGCGGCGAGACGACCTCGGTCTGGCCCGCGTCACCAAGGTCGGCGACGGCGAGCGCGGTGTTGGCGACCTCGCCGAGCAGGATGTCGGTCTCGGTCACCCGGTGCGGGGCGGTGGCGACGCAGGTGGTGGTCGCCAGCACGGCCAGGTCGGTGATCGGGCAGGTCACCTGGCCCGCGATCGGGTCGACGATGTGCAGCCGGAACAGCGGCGTGGTGCCGTTGTTGACCACCAGGAACGACCACTGGATGTTCTCGCCCAGGTCGGCGAGACCGTTGCCGTTGGTGTCACCGAGCACCGCGATCTTGTCGAGCGCGAGGCCGGGGACGGCGACGAAGGTAGGCGTGTTGGTGCGCGACTCCAGCGACACGACGACCGAGGCGTCCGGTGCGGCACCGCGGGCGGTGGCCACGTTGACGACCTCGGCGGCCGCCACGTCCGCGGTGGTCGTGATGTGCGGCGCGTTCGAGGTGCAGGTGGTGCTCTCCTGCGGGATCAGCGTCGTCTTCGGGCAGGTGGTGCCGGTCAGCAGCGGGTCGACGATGTTCAGACCGGTGACGGTCACGTTGCCGACGTTGGTCACCGCGAAGGTGTAGTTGATCGCCTCGCCCGCGTCGGCCAGGCCGTTGCCGTTGCCGTCGACCAGGATGTCGTCCTTGACCAGGCCCAGCACCGGCGCCGGGTCGAAGACCGGGATGGTGACGGTGATCGGCACCGAGCGGACCCGGGTGCCGTTGGGCGCGGTGCCGACCGCGGTGCCGATGCCGAGCACCGCGCCGACCTCGACGTCGTGCTGGTTGATCGTGTAGAGCCCGCGCGGGCACGAGGCGCTCGCCTCGGGCAGCATCGACGCCTGCGGGCAGAGCGTCTCGGCGTTGCCGCTGAGCACGCCCTCGACGATGACGTCGGTGAGGGTCACGTTGCCGGTGTTGTTGATGGTGACGCTGAACTGGATCTGCTCGCCGAGGTCGCCGAGCCCGTTGCCGTTGGCGTCGATCAGCTGGGCGGTGTGCGTGAGCCCGATCGAGGGGCTCGGCACGAACACCGGGATGGACGAGGTGACCGGCTCGGACAGCGCCACGACACCGCCCGCGGAGGTGCCCCTGGCCCGCACGGCGCGCGTGACCACGCCCGCCGCCGCGTCCTGCGGGGTCACCACGTACGGGATGGACTGCGTGCAGACCGCGGTGGCCCCGGACTGGATGACCAGGGCGGGCGCGCACCCGGACGGCGACTGCGCGCCGGTGACGATGACGACGTTGACGTTGCTCAGCGCCACGTTGCCGTTGTTGGTGATGGTCGCTTGGAACCGGACCGTCTCCCCCGCCTCGACGTGACCGTCCCCGTTCTCGTCCCCCGGGGTGTAGGTCTGCGAGATGGTGAGCGCGGGCGCGGGCACGAAGGTCGGCGTGGTCGAGGTCGACGGCGCCGAGGTGACGGTCGCGCCGCTCGGGGCGACGCCGCTCACGGTCGCGGTGTGCGCGACCGAGCCGTTCACCGCGTCCTGCGCCGTGATGACGTACCGGGTCGGGCGCGCGCACTCCACCGTCTGGTTGGGCTGGAGCGTGGTGATCACGCCCGCGCACGGGTTGGCGGTCAGGTCGTCGCCGGTGACGACGACGCCGGTGAGCGGCACGTTGCCCGAGTTCGACACCAGGAACCGGTAGTCGATCTCCTCGCCGACCTCGCCCACGGTGTCGCCGTTGGTGTCGATCAGGTTCGCGGTGCGGACCAGATCGATCGCGGGCGCGGCGGCGAAGGTCGGAGTGTTGGTGACCACGGGCGCGGACGCGACGAGTTCGCCGTCCGGCGCGGTCGCGGTGGCCGTGCTGGTCGTGACCACCTGACCCGCGGTGACGTCCGCGGCGTTGACCACGTGCGCCGGTGCGGAGCAGGTCGTGCTCTGCCCCAGTGACAGCGTCGTGGCGGCACACGTGACGGTGCCCGCTCCGTTGTGCTGCACGTTGAGGTTGAACAGGGTCACGTTGCCCTGGTTGTGCGCCTCTAGGGCGTAGGTGATGTTCTCGCCGATGTCACCGACACCGTTGCCGTTGGTGTCATTCAGGCTCGCGGAGCCGAGTAGGGCCACCGACGGCGCGGGGGCCGCGGTGGTGGTGACGGTGACGGCCTCGTTGTTGCCCGTGTTGGAGTCGCTGTCCGTGGGGCCAGTCGCCACCGACGCGTTATTCACGAGCGGGAAGGTGAAGGGCGTCGGCGTGGTCGCGTTGATTCGGAACGTGGCCGACGCACCGGCGGCAAGCGCGCCGCCCGCGCAAGAAACGAGAACTCCGGCTACCGAACAGCCCGCGGTAGGGCTAGAGGCCCCGGTTACGGAAATGGGCAAGGTGTCAGTAACGGTGAAAGACGATGCCGACCCGGGGCCGTTATTGCGAACGGTCAGGGTCCAGGAAATCGGAGCGCCCGCGTTGGCCGCCTCCGCGGCGTACACGCTCAGCGCGAGGTCGACCGTCGCACGCGGACCGACCTCTTGCTGGACGCCGGGCGCGTCCTCGACGACCGGGGCCTGCTCGACCGCGGGCTCCTTCTGGGGTTCACCCGAGGGGGTTTCCGCCGGTGGCACCGGGTCGACCGGCGCGGTCTCGGCCGGGGGCTCCTCGGCGGGCGGGGTGTCCACTGGGGAATCCCCGGTGGACGGCGCGGGGGACGCGGGATCGGACAGTTCGGACTCGGTGGTCGGCTCGGCCGTGACCTCCACTTGAGTGGGGTCCACCGGGTCCGGGTCGGCGAGCACGGGGCCACCCGTGGACACCAGTGTCGCCAGCACCAGCAGCACGACGGCGGCTTTCGCGCCGGATCTGCGGGTCATGGGGGACGGGAAAGGCCCATCCGCCGCTTCTGGGGACTTGCGTTTGAGCATCCCGCACCTCACCACATGGTCGGACCAACCAGGAAGTTCCCTGGGTGGATTCAAAGACTAGGGCTGGTGCGGCGGCGGACAACGCCGGCAACCACTGTCCACCCGGAAGAGTGGCCAAGGGTGATTAAGGTGCGGGCACTCGTCACCGATCTATTCCGAATTCGGCGGAAGGGCTAACCCGATTTCCCGTCCTTGCACCGGATCGAGGGGGATCGGCGCTGTAACGCTTCCATGATCACCGCGATTGGATCACCCTGGGCAGGCTGAAGTAGGCGGTCAGCGTGCCCCGTTCGGCGTCGATGTCGAGGTCGACCCGCTCGGCGACCCTGCTGATGACCCGCAGCCGCCGCTCGCCGGGGTGCTCGCCGCGCTGGGCGCGGGCGGTCCAGGTGAAGTGGTCGACCGCGGTGAGCACCACGACCTCGCGGTCCCAGTGCAGGGTGAGAGTGGCGTCCCGGTCGTCGCGCGGCTGGTCGACGGCGTCGCTGAGGGCCTCGTGGGCGGCCAGCACGACGTCCTGGCGCACCGCGGCGGGCACGCGCAGGCAGGCGAGCCAGCCCCGCACCCGCCTGCGCAGCGGCGCCAGCTGCTCAGCCCGCGCGGGCACGGTCGTGCTGAACACGGCCAGGTCCTGGTGGGTCGTCATGTCCCAGGGACTGCCCGCCGTCGCGCTCCGCCACACCCAATGGTTCAACCAATCACATCGGGCTGCGCTGATCGGGTGACCGCCGCTGCCTGCGTGTGAGGACGCTCAGTCGCAGACGACGGACGGTTCGCCGGGCTGGGCGGGGACGCTGACGGCATTCCACGCGGCCTTGACGGCCTTGTAGTCAGAGCAGTTGCCCGGGGTTAGATCAAGCGCGAGCCTCAGCGTGAGGATGCGGTACTTCTGGTATGTCATGCCGGAGACCTTGCGAAGCATCGCGCCGTAGAGAATCTTGATTGCCCTATCGACTCCGATGCCGCGGATTGTGCTGCCGTCACAGGTAGGGCTAGCGGGCAAGCCGTTGTCGGGGCGTGAACCGGCTGCTAGAAGAGCGAACCAGTGGTCACCGACTCCCGCGGCCGAGTACGGCTCGGCGGTGGGGACGGCGGATGAGTAGCAGTTGATCCCGCCGCTGGCCGCGGGGTTGGACATGTTGCGCGGGTTGGTGCTCGGGCGTTCGCCGATGAGCAGGTCCGCGGTGGTTTGACCACTGAACCACTCGGTGGCCGCGCCGAACGCGTCGGCGACGAACTCACCGGTCCCGTTGCCGGAAGGGCCACCGGGGGTCGTGCGGTCGATCAACAAGCCGTACTCGCGACCAACCAGGTCGAGCGAGCCGACCCACTGGCCCGCGGAGTTGTAGCCGACCCAGATCCGCCCGCCGGTGGTGCCCAATCCCTGGCGCGGCTCCCCCACCTTGAGGCCGAGGCCGGGGCGCCCGTTGCCATCGGCACCGTTGCGGCCCAGCCAGCGGACGGTCATGCGCTGGAAGGTCTGCGCGGCGTAGTAGGCGTCGACGCAGCCGGTCTCGCGATCGGTCGGGTTCCCGTTGCCCCAGACGTCATCCGGTCCGCTGAACACCGTGCCGGTGACCGCGTCCACGCAGTCCAGGCCGGGCCACCGCGGATCGCGCATCAGGTAGGTGGTCCCGGACTGCGATGTCTCGATGGTCACCGGATTCCGGTTCCAGGCACCGGTTCCCGTGCCCGCGGGTCGGGCGTGCGCCGGGGTGACCACGGCGAGGCTCGCGACCACACCAATGATGAGTCCACGTACGTGGATTGTCCGGTTTCCCACGGTGTCCCCCAAGATTGTCGGCTCGGGTCCAGGGTCGACCGGAACCGCGTGCGGCACAAGGGTTCACCAGCGTCACCAGATAACCAGGTGGACCGACAGCCAGGGTTGGCGAATTCCCAACAGTGGACTTCGGACGGCCGTGCGGGTCATTATGGTCTAGACCTTTGTTCCCTGCCGCAGAGGAGACCGCAGATGGGCATCCGCCGTGCCGCCACCACCGTGGTGGCCCTGACCGGGGCGCTGCTGGCCGCGACCGTGCTGGTCGCCGCGCCCGCGTCCGCCCACGGGTCGATGGGCAACCCGGTGAGCCGCATCTACCAGTGCTTCACCGAGGGTCCGGAGAACCCGCGCTCGGCCGCGTGCAAGGCCGCCGTCCAGGTCGGGCAGAGCTGGCCGATCTACGACTGGGACGAGGTGAACCAGCCCAACGCCAACGGCAACAGCCGCCAGATCATCCCCGACGGCAAGCTGTGCAGCGCGGGCCGCGACAAGTACAAGGGCCTGGACCTCCCCCGCGCCGACTGGCCCGCCACCACCCTGCCGACCGGCGCGTACACGTTCACCTACAAGGCCACCGCGCCGCACCCGGGCACCTTCGAGCTGTACGTGACCAAGCAGGGTTACGACGCGACCAAGCCGCTGAAGTGGTCCGACCTCGAGGCCACGCCGTTCTACAAGCAACTCAACCCCCCGCGCGCCAGCGGCTCGTACCAGCTCAAGGCCACGATCCCAGGTGGGCGCACGGGTCGGCACCTCATCTTCTCCATCTGGCAGCGCCACTACCCCGACAGCGGCGAGGCGTTCTACAGCTGTTCGGACGTGCTCTTCAACTGACCCAAACCGGCCGCGGGGCGCCGTCCCACCCGCGGCCAGGTCAGTCGACTATCGAGACACGGTGCGCGGCGCCGCGCCCGGGCGGGGTCATGCTGGTCCGCCTGCGCGGTTCGTGCGTCCTGATGGGTGATTGGCCGTTGGTCGGTTCGACGGGGTGTGCATGTGGTTCCGCTGGGGGTGTGAACTGCTCCGGCTATCAGGTGATGGGGGTTTCGGCGCCGGTCTGGCCGCGGCCATGGTGGGGGTAGTTGATCATCTTCCCGCACCTGGAGCGTTCACCGATGCCCGAGCAGGACCAGCCCGTCGTCGAGCCGTTCGGGTTCCTCGCACCGCTGCCCAAGCCGATCCCCACTCCCGCGCCGGAGCCCGACGAGACCTGGCCGCTGCCCGGTGGCACGGCGTGGGTCTACTACGGCGAGGGCCAGCGGGGCCTCGTGCGGCCGGTGCTGCTGGCCGATGGCTTCAACAGCGGTCCCAGCGACCTCGACGAGCTGTGGGACGGCTTGGAGCGCGGCGAGTTCCCGTTCGTGTCCGGGGTGCGGCAGCGGGGTCGCACGCTGGTGCTCATCGGCTACGACGAGCGCAGCGAATCGATCCTGCGCAACGCCGAGGCCGTGACGGCCGCGATCCTGCGGGCGGGCGCCGAGCAGATCGGGGACGCCCGGTTGCTGGTCGGCGGTTTCAGCATGGGTGGCCTGGTCACCCGGTACGCGCTGGCCAAGCTGGAACGCCAGCGGGTCGACCACCGCGTCGGCGTCTACCTGTCCTACGACAGCCCCCACCGCGGCGCGTGGGTGCCGATCGCGCTGCAGAACCTGGCGCACTTCCTGACCTCCGTGCCCGCGTTGTCCGAGCAGATCAACAGCCCGGCCTCGCGGCAACTGCTGTGGCGCCACGTGGAGAGCGTCGGAGCGGAGCCCCGGGTCGACCCCCTGCGCGCGGAGTTCCTCGCCGAACTCGACCGCGTGGGCGGTTGGCCGCGGATCCCCCGCCTGCTCGGCGTGGCCAACGGCGTCGGTACCGGCCAAGGCAACGGGGTCCCCGCCGGTGAGAGCGCGCTGAGGGTCGAGGGCGGTTGGTTCACCGGGACCGACCTCAGGACCCAGTCGGTGGGCGAGGCGGACGTCGCCCGGCTCAAGGGTGTGCTCAACGAGCACCAGATCACCACGTCCGGGCTGCCGGAACTCGACGGCGCGCCGGGCGGCACCCTGGAGACCTTCGGCATCGCGGGCGACAAGCTCAAGGTCACCGGCAAGGTGACGATCGCGCACCGCACGGTCGCGTTCGTGCCGACCGTCAGCGCCGTGGCCATCGCCGACCTGGACGACCCCTACACCGTCGTGAACGACCTGGCACCCGAGCGCAGCGAACTGGACGACTTCCTCGTGGCGGGCCGCAACGACCCCCACACCAAGATCACCGCCGAACTCGGCGAGTGGATCCTGGACCGCCTGCCCGACTAGGCCGCGACACCGAGCCGTCCTCGGGGCGGGCGGGCACCAGTGGTGCCGTCCGCCCCGAGCGGCGGGGTCGGCGCACGCGTCACCCGAAGTCGTCGCCCCGGAGTTCGGCTCGGGAGGTCACGCCCAGTTTGCGCAGAACGCGGGCGGCGTGTTGTTCCACCGTGCGGGAGGACAGGAACAGGACCTCGGCGATCTCCCGGTTCGTGCGGCCCGCGGCCAGCAGGCGGGCCACCTCGTGTTCGCGCGGGGAGAGGTCGTTGCCGTAGCCGCGGCGGCCGCGGCGGGAGGGTTTGGCGCCGCCCGCGGTGCGGAGCAGGTGGCGGCAGCGGGCGGCATCGCGGGTGGCGCCCAGCGTGTCGAACGTGTCGATGAGGGCGGACAGCGATTCGGCGCCCTTGTCGGGGTCGCGGTCGAGTGTGCAGACGGCTTCGCGTTCCGCGACCAGAGCGGCGTAGTACGGGGCGGGAAGGCTTTCGTAGCCGATGATCGAGTCCCGGTAGTGCGCCTGTGCCGCGTCGAGATCACCGCGGGCTTCGCAGAGCCTGCCCCGGCACTGGGCGAGGGCCGCGACGCTGAGCGGTACGTCCAGGTCGGCGATCCCCGAGGCCATCGAGTCCACGAACGCCTCGGCGTCCAACTCCCGGCCCGCGGCCAGCAAGCTCGCCACGGCGGCCGGACCGAGTTCCGGCGACCACGCCCACACGCCCTTGGCGCGCAGGATCTCCACGCCCCGGTCAGCGTCCACACAGGCCCGGACGACGTCGTCCTGTGCGAGCGCGGTCAGTGCCAGCGCGGCGCACCCGGCGACGGCCACCGGGGTGATCGCCTCCTCCGGGGTGAAGGCGCCGGTCTCGGTCAGGTGGCTGATCGCCTCGCCCCACTCGCCGCGGGCCATCGCCAGCGAGCCGAGGACCAGGCTCAGCTCGCTGGAGTTGGGGAACAGGTCGCGGTACTCCTCGAGCAGGCGCAGGGACCGGTCGACGAGGCCGTCCCACTGGCCGGTGAGCCAGTCGAGGCGGGCGCGGGTGACCCGGCCGGTGCTGGCCACGAACGGCGCCCCGCTCTCGGCAGCGTGGCGCAGCCCGCTGCGCAGCAGGTCGTCGGCGAGCCGGAAGTGGCCGCTGGAGGTGCAGGCGTCGGCGAGGTTGCAGTGGATCCTGGCGAGCTGGCGCTGCTCGCCCATGGTGTCCACGGCGCGCGGCAGGGTCTCCAGCGCGGGCACCACCTGCGGGTCGCCGATGTGCAGCCGGGAACCGAGTTCGTTGGCCAGCAGGGAGAGCCGCAGCTCCGGGTCGGCGGTGGCGCGCCGGTCGCGCGTGGTGCGGTCGAGCCACACGCCGAACTCGGCCAACGGGGTCATCCCGGTGAACGGCTGCGCGAGCACCGAGGTGCCCTTGGCGGCCAGGTCCGGCCGTTCGCCGAGGTCGGCGATCGCCATCTCGATCTCCGAGCGCCCCTCCTCCGCGCCGCCCGCCTGCCGGATCAGCAGCAGGCCCCGGTAGAGCCGCACCTCGCCGCGCGCCGACGTGGACAGCCTGCGGTCGACGAGCAACCGGTCCAGCGTCGTGGTCGGGTCGACCTGGTCGATGCCCAGGTGCGCCACCTGCCCGAGCTTGACCGCCAACCGGTCGACGTCGGCGGCGGGCACCGACGGCTCGGCGAGCAGGGCGCGCAGCAGCGCCGTGGCCGCGCCCGCGTCGCCGATCCCGGTGGCGTGGTCGGCCGCCGCCTCGCCGTAGCCCAACCACGCGGCCGTGCGGCCCGCGCGGTGGCTGTGCTCGGCGAGCTGCACGAGCGGTAGCGGCTCGACCAGCCGCAGTGCGTCGATCGCCCGGTCGTGGATCTGCCCGCGGTCCGGGCCGCTGAGGGTGTCGTAGACGGCTTGCTGCGCCAGGGCGTGCCGGAACCCGTAGCGGCCCGCGTCCACCTCGTGCAGCACCTGGCCCTCGAGCGCGTGGGTGAGCGCGGCGTGGACCCGTTGCTCGCCGAGCGCGGCCACCTCGCCGAGCAGCTCGGCCGGTGCGGGCACGCCGAGCACGGCCGCCGCCTGGGCGAGGCGGGTCGCGGTGACCGGCAGCGCGGCCAGCCGCTCGGCCATGGCGTCGCGCAGCAGCACCGGGACCTCGACGGTGTCCAGGAGCCTGCGCGCGGTCGTGCTGTCCGCGTGCACCGCGCCCGCCGGGTTGCGCAGGGCCCGCAGCGTCTCCTCGACCACGAACGGGATGCCCGCGGTGCGCTCGCGCAGCTTGGTGGCGAACTCGACCGACACCACGTCCTCGCCCAGGATGGCCGCGGTCAACGCCCTGACCTCGTCGACGTCGAGCGGGCTCAGGCGCAGCACCACGCTGGCGATCCCGCTCGGCGGGCGGTACGCGGTGCCCAGCGGCATCCCGCCGGGGATGTCCTCCCGCCGGTAGGTGACCACGATCGACAGGGTCGGCGGCGGGTCGCCCATCAGGAAGCGCAGCAGCTGGCGAGACCCGCTGTCGGCCCAGTGCAGGTCCTCCACGACCAGCAGCACCGGGCCGAGCGCGCCGAGCAGCTCGCGCAGCGCGCGGAAGACCCGGTGGCGCTCCGTGCGCGGGTCACCCGTCGGGGCGGGCGGGACGGGCAGGAACTCGGCGATCTCCGGCAGCAGCGGCCCGACCACGCCCGCGACCGGGCTCAGCCTCGGGCGGTGCCGCGCCAGCAGGTCGGACGTGCCGCGCAGGGCTTCGAGCACCGCGCCGTAGGGGAACGGCTCGCCGACGGGCTGGCAGTGGCCCATGAGGACCAGCAGTGGGGACAGGTCGGTCGCCAGCAGCTCGCGGACCAGCCTGCTCTTGCCGACCCCGGCCTCGCCCTCGATCATCACCACCGCGGGCTGGGTCGGGACGGCGCAGCGCAGGGCGGTCAGCTGGTCGTCGCGGCCGACCAACACCGGAGAACTGGTGCGCATCAGGGCCGGACCACCGGACCGCCGCGCACCCGGCCTCGTCGCCCGCGCCATCGACTCACTCCCACCCACGTCGGCCCGCCACACCCGAAGGGACTCCAGGAGCCTAGGGAGCGGGACCTGCGGCCCGCGACTCCACTCCCACCCACCGCACCCCAGCGGCAGCCGCCAACCGCGATCAGCACGCCCCCGGCGCCTCCGCCAACCACGATCGACTCGCCAGGGCGGCCCACCGATCATGATCGACCCGCCCCGACCCCGACCCTGCCCTTGGCCCCGACGCCGACCATGATCAACTCGCGTGGTGGGGCCCACCCTCCCGGGGTCTGAGGTCCCACGTTCGAGCCTATCGCCGACAGGGGCCTGTCAAGAGCGGCGGCGGGAAGCTGTGGATGGCTCAAGGGGTTGGGGACAACTCGGGTCGGACCTCGATCTGGCGTCACACTGACGAGTGAGGCTCAGGCAGCGTGTCGGGGTGGGTTAGGCGCGGGTGCCCGTCACCGACACCATCGGGTACGACCACACGGTGAACGTCGGGTCTTCCAACAACGCGGAGAAGTCGGCCAAGGCTCGCGGCGACACACCGGCGGCGGCCAGTGGCCCGGCGAGCTGCTCCGCGTTCACCCGGTGCAGCTGGATCTCCTCGGAGCCGCCGCGCCACAGCGAGGTGGTGGTGTTGACCCGGACGTCGAGGAATCCTCGTGCGACGAACGTGTCCGGGAGGGATCCGGCCCAGGTGGCGTCCACCCCGCGGGATTCGAGGGCGCGCAGCAGCGGCGTGTGCACGGCGTCGAACGTCGCGACGTGGTGCGGATCCGCGGTGCGCGGGGTCGGCGGGTGCCGCAGGTCGAACTCCTCCAGGACGAGGCGGCCGCCGGGGTTGAGGGCGGCGGTGAGCCGGTCGAGGACGGCGTGGCGGTCGGGGAGGTGGATCAGGACCAGGCGGGCGTGGATGAGGTCGAAGGTGGTGTCGGGCAGCTCGTCGGTGACCACGTCGTGGCGTCGGACGGTCAAGCCCGGGCGGTCGGCCGCGGGGATCCAGTGGGGGTCGATGTCGGTGACGAGCACCGAGCCGCCCGCACCCACCTGGTCGGCGAGCCAGCGCCCGATGCCGCCATCACCGCCGCCGACCTCCCAGCAGGCCCAGCCCGGCGCGACACCCGCGGCGGCGAGCACGGCGTGGCTCGCGGCGTCGAAGGCGGCGAGCGCGGCGAAGCGGGTCTCGGCGCGGGTGTCGGCGTTGTCGAACACGTACTGGGTCATCGCGCTGCCTCCGGTCCGGGATCGACTCGCAGGATGGCACCCCCGCCCACCGGTTCGACACGGCGTTCACCCGGGAGCGGGTGCGGATCACGCGGGCGGTCCAGGGCGACCGACCCCGCACCCGGTGCCGTCACAACACCCCGTCACCCCGTTGGACCGCGACCGCCGCCCGGGGGTGCGGTGTTCCTCAGGGCACGGCACCCCCGGGCGGCACCGTCAAGTCCTATCAGGACAGTGTGGTGCGCACGGGTTCGCGGGGTGGGCCGGGCGGGGTGCCGTTGCCGAAGGGGGTGCCGCCCAGGGACTCGCGGCCGTGTGGGGTCAGCCAGGTCGCCAGGTCCGGGCCCTTGGGGACGATGCCGGTGGGGTTGATGTCGCGGTGGACCGCGTAGTAGTGCTCCTTGATCTGGGCGAAGTCGACGGTGTCGCCGAAGCCGGGGGTCTGGAACAGGTCCCTGGCGTAGGCCCAGAGCGCGGGGAGCTCGGTCAGGCGGGAGCGGTTGCACTTGAAGTGGCCGTGGTA
>NZ_FOGI01000016.1 GCF_900111175.1 Actinokineospora terrae | reverse complement strand
CTCGTTCCAGCTTCCGCGGTTTCGGCCTCGCCCGCATCACCCTCGCGCGCTTACGCGCCACCCACGCCCGATAAGCGACACGACCACCATTACGAGCCACCTCACGCGCGACCACCGAATGATGCCGCCCCAACACCCTCCCAATAAACCGGAAAGACCGCCCAGCCCGCAACTCCCGCGAGATCGTCTCCCGCTCGTCAAAACCCAACACCACACGACACGCCACCAAACACGATCTCCGATCACTCGACCACGAAGATCATCCCACACCGGCGCATCGACCAATTGAGGCCAAGGCCCCACACAAAACAAGTTCGCCCCATCGAGCAAAGCTCGAAACTCGCGCCCAGGCCAATGCCGAAGGCGAGGTCTACCCGTCGACGGCGAAGCCGAGCACGAGAGCCGCAGACCCCCAGCTCAAGATCAAACCCGCCACAGCACCCCCCGATATACAGCTTACCGGCGGGCACCGACAAACCAGCCAGAACGAGCAACAGCCCTGTGGATAACCCAAGGCCCGCATTCAGTCACCAGAAAGAACAGCCCGATGATGAGTGCCATCATGAACGATCTTGGGGGTGATCTTGGCGAGAGAGCGGGGAGTAGCCATGGCAACAGGAACAGAAGCGGCTTCCGCCAGCTCAGTGAGAGTCACCCAAGTAGGCGGCAACAGCAAGCGCTCCCCCGCCTTCCAGTCGGCAAGGGCGGCCGCAGGGGTTTGCCACGTGGCGTCCTCGGCCTCGGTGGTGGCGCCGTCGGGGTGTTGGCCGAGGGGGACGGCGGCGAGGAAGAAGCGGGTGTCGTAGCGGCGGGGTTCGGCTTCCGGGGTGACCCAGTTGGACCAGGGGCGCAGCAGGTCGGCGCGCAGGACCAGGCCGTGCGTGGCGAGGAACTCGGCGAAGGAGTACTTGCGGTCGACCAGGTCTTGGCGGGCCGAGTGGAACGGGCGGGTGTCGGAGATGACGTCGGTGCCGTCGGTGCCCGCGAGTAGGACGCCGGACTCCTCAAAGGTCTCCCGGACCGCCGCGCAGACCAGGGCCCTGGCGAGGGACTCGTCGCAGGTGAAGTGGGCGGCCCACCAGGCGGGGGGTTCGCCGTGCCAGCGGATGGTCGCGTCGGCGTCCCGCTTGTCGACGCCCCCGCCGGGGAAGACGGTCATGCCGCCCGCGAAGGCCATTCCCAGCACCCGGCGGAGCAGGAAGACCTCCAGGCCGTCTCCGCCGGTCGTGCCGTCGCGGACCAGCACCACCGTCGCGGCGTCGCGCGGGACGGCGGGCGGTCCCGGCAGTTCCGGTGAGACGAACCCGTCCGGTAGGACCAACTCCTCGGGCAACTCGTGCACGATCTGACCTTAACGGGCGACGCTGCCCGACCAGGACACGAACGGAGCGCCGAATGCCCCACCCCGCCTACGGTGTATCGCGCCAGGTGACGCCGTTCGCCACCGTGCTGCTGGAGGACAACCCCGGCCCGTTGACGCTGGACGGCACGAACACCTGGCTGCTGCGGGCCCCCGGCTCCACCCGGTCGGTCGTCGTCGACCCCGGCGAGGCCGACACCCCGCACCTGGAGCGGGTGCTGGCCGCGGCCGGGGAGATCGACGCCATCCTGATCACCCACCACCACCTCGACCACGTCGGCGGCGCCACCTGGCTCGCGGACCGCGCGAACGCGCCCATCAGGGCGTTCGACCCCACCCTGTGCCGCGACGACGCCCCGCTGCGCGACGGTGACGTCCTGCGGCTCGCCGGGCTCGACCTGGAGGTCCTGCACACCCCGGGCCACTCTGCCGACTCGATCTGCTTCGCGATCGACCACGCGGGTAGCTCCGCCGTGCTCACCGGCGACACCATCCTGGGCCGCGGCACGACCGTCATCTCACCCCCCGACGGCAAGCTCGGCGCCTACCTGGATGCGCTAAGAGCTCTCGCCGACCGCAAACCGGGCACGGCGGTGCTGCCTGGCCACGGTCCAGAGCTGCCAGATCTCGTCACAGTGGCCCAGGACTACCTCGCCCACCGCGAACAGCGCCTAGAGCAGATTCGGGCCGCTCTGGCGCAGATAGGCCCAACAGCGACCCCTCGCCAGATCGTCGAGGTCGTCTACGCGGACGTGGACCAGTCCCTCTGGGGCCCGGCCGAGTGGTCCGTGCAGGCGCAGCTGGAGTACCTGCGCGACCAGCCGTGAAACGACGGAGACCGCCGGGCCATCAGCGGCCGGGCGGTCTCCGGGTTCACACGGTCTAGGGCACCGGCGGGATGATCGTGAACGTCGGATCACCCGGCCTGCCCGGTCCTGGTCGACCTGGTTGCCCGCCGCCGTTGTCGCCGGGGATCGTCGGATCCGTGCCGCCCGGCGGCGGGATGGTCGGGTCGGTCGTGCGCGGCGGCGGCACGTACCCGGTGCTGACCTGCAGCGTGATCGTCTCGCCCGCCAGCGCGGCACCCCGGGGCGACTGCCCGACGACGGTGCCCTTCTTGCGCGCGTCGTTGCGGTCCTTGACGACGACCTTGTACCCCGCCTCCTGCAGGACCCTGGTCGCCTCCTCCTGGCTGAGGTTGATCACGTCGGGCACCTTGATCTCCGGGCCGCCGTCGACGTAGCGCGGGTCGATCGGGGGCAGCTCGGCCCGCGGCTGGCCCTCCATGTACTTCTTCATCATCGAGAACCAGGTGCGCGCGGGCACCTTGCCGCCGTAGATGTTGCCGCCGGTGCCGCACAGCCGCGGCGGGTCGTAGTCGCAGATGCCCTGCGGCTTGGGGCTGTCGTTGAAGGTCAGCACCGCCGCGGCGTACTGCGGGGTGGCGCCGATGAACCCGGCCGACTTGTGCTCCTGGGTGGTGCCGGTCTTGCCCATCATCGGCCGGTCCCAGCCGACCGCCTGCGCCGCGGCGCGCGACGTGCCGCCCGCCAGGGTGTCGTCCTTGGACAGGCCGGTGACCAGCGTGTTCGCCAACGGCTCCGCGATGGCCTGCTCGCAGGGCTGCTCGTTGACGTCGACCTTCTTGCCGTTGCGGTCGAGCACCTCCAGCAGCGGCGACGGCGGGCACCAGACACCGCCGCTGACCAGGGTGGCACCGACGTTGGCCAGTTCCAGGGTGCTGACCGGGCCGGGGCCGAGGGTGAACGACGCCTTGCCCGCGCTGTTGCCGCTGGGCTTGAAGAAGTCGCTCTGGCTGAGCCGGTACTCGGCCTCGGTGCGGCTGGGGTCCGGGTCGACGCCGCCCATGCTCGACGCCATGGTCTCGCGCAGGCCGAGCCTGCTGGCCATGTCGACGACCGGGGCCATCCCGATGCGCTCCTCCAGCTGCACGAACGCGGTGTTCGGCGAGGTCGCGAGCGCGTCGGTGAGCAGCATCTTGTCGCTGTAGTTGCCCGCGTTCTTCAGGCAGTACAACCGGGTGTCGCCGTCGTTGGGCGCCGGGGTGCGCGGGCAGGTCTTACCGCCGCCGGTGAAGACGTTGGAGGTGAAGGTGCCCGGCACGTCCACGATGTTGTTGATGCCGCCGCCCTTCTCCAGGTAGGCCGCGGCGGTGAAGATCTTGAAGATGGAGCCCGCGCCGAACTTGTTGGCGATCCGGCTCGGCAGGCCGTAGGTGGTCTGGCCCGCGCCCGCGTCGAGCCCGTAGTCGCGGTTGGCGACCAGCGCGAGCACTTGGTGGCGCTCCTTGCCGGGGGCGACGATGGCCATCGTGTTGGCGATGCCCGGCTGGGTCTTGGGCACCTCGGCCTCGGCCGCCTCCTTGGCCAACTGGGTGGCGCGGGCGTCGAAGCTGGTTTTGATCGTGTAGCCGCCGGTCTTGATCTGGTCGTCGGTGAACCCGAGCTTGGCCAGGTACTCGAACACGTACTGGCAGTAGAAGCCGTACTGCGGTCCGGCGCCGACGCAGTTCGCGGCGGGCTTCTTCGGGCTGGGCAGGATGCCCAGCGGCTCCTTCTTCGCCGCCTCGGCCGCGTCCTGCGACAGCTTCTGGTTCTCGACCATCTTGTCGATCACGAAGTTGCGCCGCTGCAGCGTCTCGGCGGGCTTGCGCCACGGGTTGTAGAGCACCGGGTTGTTCACCGCGCCTGCCAGCAGCGCCGCCTGGGCCACGGTCAGCTTGTCGGGGGTGGTGCCGAAGTACGCGCTGGCCGCGGCGCCGATGCCGTAGACCTCGTAGGCGAACTCGACCACGTTGAGGTAGCCGGTGAGGATCTCTTCCTTGCTCATCTTCTGCTCGAGCTGGATGGCGATCCGCGCCTCGCGCAGCTTGCGCGCGATGGTCTGCTCCTGGGCCTTGCTCTGCTCGGTCTTGTTGTCCCGGTTGACCACGTTGATCAGGTAGTTCTTGACGTACTGCTGGGTCAGCGTGGAGGCGCCCTGGGTGTCGCTGCCCGCCTGGTTGGAGATGGCGGCGCGGATGGTGCCCTTCCAGTCGACGCCGTGGTGCTCGTAGAAGCGGCGGTCCTCGACCGAGATCAGCGCGGCCTTCATCGTCGGCGAGATCTGCTCGGCGGTGACCGGGATGCGGTACTGGTCGTACAGGGAGGCGATCGGGGCGCCCGCGCTGTCGGTGATCGTGGTGATCAGCGGCTGCGGCGTGGACACCAGATCGGCCGACACGCTGTCGATGGTGTCGCTGGCCCGGTTCGAGGCCACTCCGAGGGCACCGACGACCGGGAACATCATCCCGGCCACCAACACCCCCGCGAGCAGGCAGAGACCGAGCAGTTTCAACAGGCTGTCTCCCACACGCACGGGGACCAGCGTACGCGTGACCCAGTCGGACCACCGTGAAACCGTCACGCGAAGTGCCGTTCGGACGACACCACCTGGCGTATTGACTTTCTGTAACGCCTGCGTCCATTGCCGTACTGGATGGAACCGGGACCCGGTAAAGTTCGTCAACGTCTCACGACAGCGCCGAACAGGTCCCGCAGGTGGAGCTGGAAGGCACCGGTACCGGGGGGTATCGGGTTTCAGGGTCGCGACGACGACAGGGGTGGGGGATATGCATCTCGAAACTCAAGCGCAGGCCGACTGGCGTGTCCGGGCCACGTGCCGGGACGAGGACCCCGACGGGCTCTTCGTCCGGGGTGCGGAGCAGCGCAAGGCCAAGATGGTCTGCATCGCGTGCCCGGTCCGCACCGAGTGCCTCTCCGAGGCGCTGGACAACCGGATCGAGTTCGGCGTGTGGGGCGGTATGACCGAGCGGGAGCGCAGAGCGCTGCTCCGCCGCAGGCCAGACGTGGGCTCGTGGCGGGAACTGCTCGACGACGCCCGCCGCAGGCACACCTACGACGACGTGGACGCCGCGGTCGGCTGAGCCGACCGCGGACCACCGCCGCGCCCGCCGCAGGCAGGTGCGGGGAGCCGTCCCGCCCGCCGAGGGGCCGACCCGACGCGGGCCGGTGGCCTACCCGCGACCGTTCGCCAAAGCGATCGTTGTGCGGTGCCGTCGAACAATTCACCGGACAGATCCTGGACAGTTCCGGTGGGGCGACCACCGGGGGGTTGTTGCCCCACCGGGGCAATTCCGCGAATCGCGGTCATATCCGGTCCGGAGTCAGGCACCCGCTAGTTGATCACCGATCTCGCGCAGCCCGGCGAGGTCGTGCACATCGGCGGCCAACGCGGGAACGTGCGCGAGAGCGACCGCCGGATGTGCTTTCGTGAAGCGGGCGATCAACCGGCGTTCCCGCTGCGCGAGCGCGACCCGGTCGGCGTGCAGGCGCAGCACGGCGGCGGCCAGCGGCGCGCCACCGGCGGCCTCCAGGTTCTCCGCCGCGCCCAGCGCCTTGGCCGCAGGCAGCTCCGCCAGCACCGGGTGGGTGCGGTTGACCACCAACCCGGCCAGCGGCATCTCCTCGTCGGCCAGCCGCTCGACGAAGTAGCTCGCCTCGCGCAGCGCGTCCGGCTCGGGGGCGGCGACCACGACGAACGCGGTCCCGCTCGAGCGCAGCAGCTCGTAAGTGCGGCGGGCCCGCTCGCGGAAGCCGCCGAACATGCCGTCGAAGGCCTGCACGAACGCCGAGGCGTCGGCCAGCAGCTGACCGCCGACGATGGTGGACACGGCCTTGGCGAACAGGCCGAACCCGGCGCTGACCACCTTGCGGATGCCCCAGCCGCTGGCCCGGGCAGGCGCGGTCAGCAGCTTGATCATCCGGCCGTCGAGCGCGGTGGAGAGCCGCTGCGGCGCGTCGAGGAAGTCCAGCGCGGAGCGCGAGGGCGGGGTGTCGACCACGATCAGGTCCCAGGTGCCGTCCGCGGCGAGCTGGCCGAGCTTCTCCATCGCCATGTACTCCTGGGTGCCGGAGAACGACGACGAGATGGTCCGGTAGAACGGGTTGGCCAGCACCTCCTCGGCCCGCTTCTCCCCCGCGTGCGCCAGCACCATGTCGTCGAACGTGCGGCGCATGTCCAGCATCATCGCGCTGAGCGACCCTTTGGGCTCGAAACCCGCGACGCTGACCGACCTCGGGACGTTGCCCAGCTCGGCTAGCCCCAGAGCCTGCGCGAGGCGCCGCGCCGGGTCGATCGTGAGCACGACGGTCGCGCGACCGCGCTCGGCAGCCCTGACCGCGATGGACGCGGCCGTGGTGGTCTTACCCACACCGCCGGAGCCGCAGCAGACGATGACGCGGGTGTCGGGGTCGTCGATGAGCGAGTCGACGTCGAGGGTGCTCATCGGACCCCCTGGTCGACCAAGACCTCGGCCAGTTCGTAGAGCGTGCCCACGTCGATGCCGTCCACCTGCTCCGGTAGCTCTACCGCTGGCAGGTCGATCTCGGCTAGCTGCTCACGGGCTCGCTGTTCTGCCTGTACGCGGATCGCGTGCTCCACGGTCTCCTCGACCAACCCGTCCAAGTCCGCCTCGGACAGCGCCAACCCGGCCGCTTGCAACCCAGCGCGCACTCTCGACGCGTCAACCCTGCCGTCCGCGGCAGCGGTAACCGACCGCGCGGGCAGGCGGGGTGGACGGACCCGGTTGAGCAAGATCGCGCCGGGGCGGAGATCGGCGCCGTCGAGCTCCTCGACCGCCTCGATGGTCTCGCGCACCGGCATCTCCTCCAGGAGGGTCACCAGGTGCACGGCGGTGTCACCGGAGTGCAGCAGCCGCACGACACCGTCGCTCTGGCCCTTGATCGGCCCGACCTTGGCCAGGTCGGCCATCGCCTTGGTGACGTCGAGGAACTTCACGATCCGGCCGGTCGGCGGGGCGTCGACCACCACCGCGTCGTAGACGTGCCGCCCGCTGTCGTCGGTGCGCGTCACGCACTCCTTGATCTTCCCGGTGAGCAGCACGTCGCGCAGGCCGGGCGCGAGCGTGGTGGCGAATTCGATGGCGCCCATCTTGCGCAGCGTGCGGCCCGCGAAGCCGAGGCTGTAGAACATCGACAGGTACTCCAGCAGCGCCGCCTCGACGTCCACGTGCAGCGCCCGCACCTCACCGCCGCCCGGCGCGGAGGCGACCTTCTCCTCGGAGTACGGCAGCGGCTGGGTGTCGAACAGCGCGGCGATGCCCTGCCTGCCCTCGACCTCCACCAGCAGCACCCGCTTGCCGCCGGTGGCCAGCGCCAGCGCCAGCGCGCCTGCCACGGTCGACTTGCCCGTGCCGCCCTTGCCGGTCACCACGTGCAGCCGGGCTCGCGCGATCTGCTCGGTCCAGCCGACTACGGGGGTGGTCACCGATTCAGCGTAAATGCCCGGTTGCCCCGAGCGCCCCCCGAGTACCGGGTGATCAGCACCGCTTCTCAGCCCACCAGCAGCAGCGCGGAGGTGACCACGCCGACCACGATCACCGCGCCCCAGGCGACCCCGGCCGGGAGCACGGTGACGGTCAACACACACAGCAGCACCAGCGCGGTGAAGGCGACCGCGCCGGAGATGGCGACCGTCCCCGACCGCCCGCTGCGGTCGCGCACCTTGGCCATCGTCAGCAGCACCAGCACCAGGCCGCCGCCCCCGAGCAGCGCGGTGGCGATGATCCGCCAGGACTCCATGGTCGAACCGTACCGACCGGCGCCGGGGCGGTGGGTTCCACAGGTCGACGCGGGGTTCCACAAAGGCCGCCACCGACTAGGGTGAGCCCCGATCTGGTCGCTCGACCGGGTCGTCCGCGACGAGGTGAGGAACGGCGTTGGCTGAGTTGACCAAGTGGGAGTACGCCACCGTCCCGCTGCTGATCCACGCGACCAAGCAGATCCTCGACCAGTGGGGCGAGGACGGCTGGGAGCTGGTCTCCGTGCTGCCCGGCCCGACCGGCGAGCAGCTGGTCGCCTACCTCAAGCGCCCGAGGGGTGCCTGATGACCTGGAGCGCGCGACTGGCCGAGCTCGGCGTCGAACTCCCCCCGGTGGTGGCCCCCATCGGGTCGTACGTGCCCGCCATCAAGGCCGGGTCGCTGGTCTACACCGCCGGTCAGCTGCCGGTCGTCAACGGTGAGGTGATCGCGACCGGCAAGGTCGGCGCCGAGGTGAGCCCCGAGGAAGCCCAGCAGCTGGCCAAGCTCGCCGCCCTCAACGCACTCGCCGCCGTGCACGACCTGGTCGGCGTGGACGCCGTGGTGCGCGTGGTCAAGGTCGTCGGCTACGTCGCCTCCGCGGAGGGCTTCACCGGCCAGCCCGTGGTGCTCAACGGCGCGTCCGACTTCCTCGGCGAGGTCTTCGGTGACGCGGGCGCCCACGTGCGCTCCGCGGTCGGGGTGAGCGAGCTGCCGCGCGGCGTGCCCGTGGAGGTCGAGCTGGTGGTGGAGGTCGCGTGAGCGCGCACGAACTGCTCCTGCGGCTCGCCGGGCGGCTCAGCGACCGCCAGCTGTGGCGCTTCCGCGACTGGCTGGCCGCCGACGCCGTCGACGCGGTGGCCAGGGCGCTGCCGCTGACCCTGCTGCGCGAGCGGGTGGCGATCACCCCCGAGGAGTACCGGCTCGCGGTCAACGCCCTGATGAGCAACGGCGCGGACGCCGAGAAGCTCAACGCGCTCGCGTGGGTGGACGAAATCGCCGAACTCGACTACACCTTCTCCGCAGAGTCGCCCGAATGGGTGAGCATGGGTGACTCGGTGGCCGTGGTGCTCAGCGCGATGCTGCGCGGTCGACCCGAGGTGGTCGAGGCGCGGTCGAGCTGGCGCCGGGGCCGCACGGCCGGGTCGGTGGCGCGGGTGGTGCTGGTCACCACGACCGGGGACGCGCCGAGGCTGACCGGGGAGCTGCAGCGGGTGCTGCGCGCCCTGGGCACCTACGAGCCCGCCGTGGAGGTGCTGCCCAGCGGCACCGAGCTCCCCGGGTACCACCGGGCCGCCTTGGCGGCCTCGGAACCGCTGGTCGCCGAGGGCCACCTGGTTCCCAGCTAGGCGCTGCACGAGTGGGAGGGGTCAGAACGTGACGCAGGTCTCGCCAGGCAAGGGTTCGTGGGCGGGGGTGGCCCTGCCGATCCGGGTGCACGACCTCCTGCTCGTCTTCGCGGGCAGGCTCGACGACGACGCGCTCGCCGACGCCAGGGAGCTGCTGGCCTCCGCCGAGGTCGACCGCGCCCTCGAGCTGATCGCGGGCTGCCTGGTCGCCGGTCCGGTCGGGGTCGGCAAGGGCGAGCGCGACGAGCTGCTGTCGCTGTTCGCCGCCGCCAACGCCGACCCGACCGTGGTCGAGCGGCTGCGCCTGGTCGAGCCGGAGATGATGACCCGGCACCGGTTCGCCGCGGGCAAGGTCGACGGCATCGGCGCGGAGCAGGGGGTGTCCGACGCCATCAACCGGGTGCTCGACGCGCTGCCCGACATCCGCGCCGTGTGGGCCGTGTGGCGGCTCACCCCGGCCGGTGCCGCCACCGGGGCCGTCCCGCACCGGGTGATCCTCATCGGCGTCGGGCCCACCGGGTCGGCCGCCGCCACCGCGTACCGGGTCGAGCACGCGCTGCGCCGCGCCGGGCTCACCGCGTCGGTCGAGGTGCTGCGCGACGGCACCGAGCCGACCGACTACCACCACACCGCGATGCGCTACGCCACCGAGGTCCAGGTGCCCCGGACGCCGCCCGCGGTCGTGGCGAAGGTCGTGAAGAAGCCGGAGCCGTGGGTCACCGAGGAGCCGGTCGACGACTCCCTCAACGACCAGGAACTCGGCCTGCTGCGGCAGCTGCAGGAGGAACTGGCCCGCCGGGAGCAGACCGACCCGGCCCAGCCGGACTGGCACGGCGAGCTCGGGGCCGCGGAGGGCCAGTCGTTCGACTGGCACGAGGCCAACAGCTCGACCATGGTCAACGGGATGCCGTTGCAGCCACCGGACAACCGGAACTAGTCGTTCGTGGTCAGGGCAGGCACCTCAGGCGCCTGCCCTGATCGCTTTTCCCGGCGCGGTGGACCGTGGTCTGGCCAGTCCGAACTGGATCGCGGCCGGTGGCAGGCCCTCGCTCTCGCCACAGTGGAGACGACATCGCGGCGCGTGTCAGCCCGCGAGCTTCGCCTTGACGATCCCCGCGACCCTGCCCGCGTCAGCCCTACCGGCGACCTTGGCGCTGGCGGCCTTCATGACCTGGCCCATCTGCCGCTGCCCGGGAGCCTCACCCAGCTGGGTGGCGACCTCGGCGATGGCCTGCTCCACCAGGGCGGTGATCTCGGCGTCGTCGAGCTGCTTGGGCAGGTACTCGTTGAGGACCTCGGCCTCGTCCAGCTCCAACTGCGCCTGCTCGGCCCGGCCCGCGCCCGCGAAGGCCTCCGAGGCCTCCTTGCGCTTGCGGACCTCGCGGGCGAGGACCTTGAGGACCTCGTCGTCGGTCAACTCGCGGGCCTCGGTACCCGCGACCTCCTCTTTCGTGACCGCCGCCAACGCCATGCGCAGGGTCCCGAGCCGGATCTTCTCCTGGCCCTTCAACGCGGCGGTGAGGTCTGCCCTGAGGCGGTTCTTCAGCTCGGCCATGGGGGGAACAGTACTGATCGTCGAGTGCGGTCGCGGCGAACCCGTACGCTCGTGGGTGTGAGTGACGCAGTGAGGACCCTCGGTCGCATCGCCATCGGCACGACCGCGCTGGGCGCGGCCACCATCGCCTACGCGGCGGGGTACGAACGGACCAGGTGGACCCTGCGGCAGGCTACGCTGCCGGTGCTCGCCGAGGGCGCCCGACCACTGCGCATCCTGCACATCTCCGACCTGCACATGCTCCCCGGCCAGAAGTCGAAGCAGCGCTGGGTCGCCGCGCTCGACGAGCTGAACCCGGACCTGGTCGTCAACACCGGCGACAACCTCGCCCACAAGCAGGCCGTGCCCGCCGTGGTCCGCGCCCTCGGCCCGCTGCTCAACCGGCCCGGCGTGTTCGTCTTCGGCAGCAACGACTACTACGCGCCGAAGCCCAAGAACCCCGCGCGGTACCTGTTCCCGTCGAACAAGCGCATCCACGGCATCCCGCTGCCCTGGAAGGACCTCCGCGCCGCCATGCTCGAACGCGGCTGGATCGACCTCACCCACAACCGCACCCTCTTCACCATCGACGGCCGCCCCATCGCCGCCGCGGGCGTCGACGACCCCCACCTGCGCCGCGACCGCTACGACGAGATCGCGGGCAAACCCGACCGCCAGGCCACCCTGCGCCTCGGCGTCACCCACTCCCCCGAACCCCGGGTCCTCGACCGCTTCGCCGAAGACGGCTACGACCTCGTGCTGGCAGGCCACACCCACGGCGGCCAACTCCGCATCCCCGGCTACGGCGCCATCGTCACCAACTGCCAACTCGACCGGGGCCGCGCCCGGGGCACCTCCCGCTGGGGCGCCCACACCTGGCTCCACGTTTCCGCCGGCCTGGGAACCTCGCCCTACGCACCGGTCCGCTTCGCCTGCCCGCCCGAAGCCAGCCTGCTGACCCTCGTACCCCGCCTGACCAGCACCGATCCTGCCGTGGTCGGCACAAGGGGAGCCCGGTTCGGAGCCAGCGCACGCGTCCGTTAGACTTGCCGTCGTTCCACTATCGGGGTGTGGCGCAGCTTGGTAGCGCGCTTCGTTCGGGACGAAGAGGTCGCAGGTTCAAATCCTGTCACCCCGACGACCGACGGCCGACCCATGTTCGCGGAGAACGCGAACGGGGTCGGCCGTTTTCGTTCTGGGGGGCGACCCACCCAGGCCCCCACGGTGCGGTGGACCGGTGGCATTGGTGGGCGCCGGTGGAGTGGGCTCGCTCGGGCCTTCGGCCCTCACGTCGGGTATGTGACCAATGGGCTAGTCGCCCACGGTGCGGTGGACCGGTGGGCTTGGTGAGCGCGGCTTGGCCACGTGTGGCTGATGAGGCCCTTGGCACCGTGAGGTGTTGGGAGAGCGCGGCTTCTGGGGTGGGCGAGGGTTAGAGGGTGGGGGTCAGGGCTAGAGCGGTTTTGAGGGTAGTGGTGGCTTCGTGGAGGGCTTGGCGGAAGTGGGGGGCGGCCAGGAAGTTGATGTAGCCGTGGATGAGGTCTTGGTGGCGGGTGAGGATTGTGGGGACCCCGGCGGCGCGGAGGGCGTTGGCGTAGGCCTCGCCTTCGTCGCGGAGGGGGTCGAAGCCTGCGGTGGCTATGTAGGCGGGTGGGAGGCCGGTGAGGTCTTCGGCGCGGAGGATGGAGAAGCGGGGGTCGGCCCGGTGTTCCCGATGGGACGCGTAATGGTTGAGGAACCAGTCGATGTCGCGGTCGGTTAGGAAGTAGCCGGTGGCGAAGAGGTCACGAGAGCGGCGGCGCACTGTGGCGTCGGTGCCCGGGTAGAACAAGAGTTGGAACGCGGGCGCAGTGGCACCTGTGCGTACGGCCTGGTGGGCGGTGACGGCGGCTAGGTTGCCCCCGGCCGAGTCTCCGCCTACGGCGATGCGACTCGGGTCTACGCCAAGAGAGTCAGCGTTTTTAGAGGCCCAGACGTACGCGCTTAGGGCGTCGTCGGCCGCAGCAGGGAACGGGTGCTCTGGGGCTAGGCGGTAGTCGACGGAGAGGACCTTGACTTCGGCGTTCTTGGCGATGAAGCGGCTAGGGTTGTCGTGCGTGTCTAGATCGCCGAGGACCCAGCCGCCGCCGTGGTAAAAGACCAGGAGCGGAGCGCGTTCGCCGACGCCGTGAGGGGTGTAGAGGCGTGCAGGTATCCCGTCCACGTCCAGGCTTCTTACCTCTACCGGCTCGATCTGCTCGCCCGCGATAAGACGGCTGGACTTGCGCATGTCGACGCGGGACCGGTCGGGGTCGCGGTGGGCCATTCCGTCACCATTGGCCAAGCGGTTGAGGGTAAGAAGGAGTTGGGCGTCGAGCGCCAACTCTTGGCCGTCCACCCTGATAGGCCTGCCTGCGATGAGGCGGCGAATCGAGCGGGGCAGGGCGAAGACAGCCCGCACCGCGGCGGTCTGCACGTGGGTCGGGATCGCGTCCAGCAGCACCGGCGTCACGTTACTTGCCAGTAGTGACGTGGGCAACGCCATGTGGACCTCCACCGCGATGGAGGTCGTACCGTCACCCCCACCGGTGGAAGGATGGTCAGGTGACGGTCTCAGTGGTGGGAATCGGCGGGTCGCTGCGCGCGGACTCGCAGTCCGAGCGCGCGCTGCGCATCGCACTCGCGGGCGCAGCGGAGGCGGGGGCCAAGACGACCGCTCTCTCGGGTACCGACCTGGTGCTGCCGTTCTACGACCCCGCGGTGCCCGACCGCACCGACGCCGCCCGCAGGCTCGTCGACGAACTCCGCGAGGCCGACGGCGTCATCCTGGTCTCCCCCGGCTACCACGGCACCGTGTCCGGCCTGGTCAAGAACGCCCTGGACTACGTCGAGGACCTCCGCGAGGACGAACGCGTCTACCTCGACGGCCGTGCGGTCGGCTGCGTCGCCACCGCCGCAGGCTGGCAGGCAGCCGTCAACACCCTCACCGCCCTCCGCTCGGTAACCCACGCCCTCCGCGCCTGGCCCACCCCCCTCGGCGCCGCCATCAACACCATCGGCACCAAGTTCGACGAAACCGGCGGCTGCACCGACCCCAACGTCCCCACCACCCTGCGCACCATCGGCCTCCAAGTAGCCGAGTTCGCCCTATCCCGCGCCTGACCCGCACAGCAACCACGACCAAATCGACCGAGCGCGGCGCTGTCTCTTCCCTCGCTGGATCCAGTGATCGCAGATCAGCCACCGTCCATCACAGTGGAAGGTCGGGGGTCGCTCCACTAGGGCGGGTTGCCCGCTAGCGGTCTCGCCAAGTTAGTGGGGAGAGCGTCACAGCGGCTTCGGCTATGCGTCGGGCGGTCTCGGTGGTGAGGCCCTTGCGGGCTGAGTCGATCCACCCGTCGACGCGCTGAACTCCGGTTTCGCGGTACTCGATGGCTTGGAGCAGCATTTCGAGCTTGTCCGCGTCCTTCGCGCACAACGCCTCAGGGGTCTGCCGGTTCTCGAACTCGTCCACCGCTTCTCGGACCAGTTCGCGGGAGGCGTCGGGCAGGGCGGCGGTCTGGTCTGCGGTGATCGCGCGTGGGTCGGGCTTGGTCAGGTATTTGGTCGCGGTGTGCGGGATGTCCCCGGTGCGGGTTTCCTGTGTGTCGTGCCAGAGTGCGAGAAACGCGGCCCGCTCGGGCGAGGCGCCTTCTTCCGCGGCGAGCAGGGCGGCGATCTGCGCGGTCCGCAGGCTGTGTTCGGCCACGGATTCCGGGTCGCGAACACCGACGTGCCACCACCCGGCACGGCGGATGCGTTTGAGCAGCCCGAGTTCGTAGCCGAACGCAGCGAGTGCGGCGGGCTCTTCTGCCATCAGGTGTTCTCCCTAGCGAGCGGCGAGGCGAAGGGCGTAGCGGAGTCCGGTGACCTGGTTACGGCCGTCACCGGTCAGCACGTCGCCGGAGGTGAGGATGTCGAGTGCTCCCGCGAGCGCGTCTCGGCTGGCGGATCGTTCTCTCAACAGGGTGGGGCGACTGGCCACGAGCGAGTGGACAGTATGGAGGTTCAGCGGTAGATGCGTTGATGACGGGTCGAGACGGTTGACCAAGTGCTGGAAGAGCCGCACGCCAGACCAGGCCCTGGTGTCGTCCGCGGCCATGAAGGTGTCGTCGGTCTGGTCGTCGCCGAGTTCGCCGATCCAGTGTGCCCAGTAGTTGAGGTTCGCCAACTCCGCGCGGGTGTCGTTTGAGCGGGCAACGAAGTCGTGCAGGTGCGCGCCGTCGCCGGTTGAAGCGAGTGCGACCGATGCGGAGCGGGCTTCAAGCAGTTTGGTGACGTCGGCGATCGGGCGGCGACTGGCGCTGTTCCACTCACCGCGCAACCACGCGATCACCCGGGTGCGTTGGTCGAAGCCGAGTAGGTAGACCGCTTGTCGGCGGAGCAATGCCTCACCGGGGCGTACGCCGCGTTCGGCGACGGTCATCAAGTGGTCGAAGAACCGGGTCCGCTGGTCGGCACTCAGGACGGGGCCGGAAGCGGCTGGACCACGCCGGGGCACCTTCGATGTGAAGGCCCCAGTTCCGACGGTAGTTGCCCGGTGAACGGCCAGGTGATCAAGTTGGTCAGCGTCTTGCGGTGCACGCTCGCCGCGAGTGGGTGTACGTCCGAGTCCACCCATGCGCTACCGGCCGTGATCCCGGTCGATAGGACAAGATCTGCCTCGACCGCCGCACGGAGGTACCGACCGGTCGACGCGGGCGCACCGAGGCGAGGCAGCCGAGTCCACAGGCGGATGAAATCACCGGTGTTCATCGCCGCGAGCGGACGCCGCCCCGACTCCCAGCCCTGGACGGTGCTCACATCCACCGCAAGAAGGTCGGCGAATCGCTCCTGCGTCAACCCCGCCGCTTGGCGAGCGAGCTTGAGAACGTAACCGGACACAATGCCCGTAGACCGGGAACCCCGACTCCCGGTCAGTGTTGCCGATCTTCCGCCCACGGACGCTCCCAGGTCTGCCTGATTCTGGTCGAACCGCACCCGCACTCACGGTCCGTTCTCCCTGCTCCTCACCGATCGTAGCGTTGCACTCCGAAGTGGTGAGACCTCTTCTGTGCAGGCGGAACCGAAAGGAAAGCGACCAATGACGACCGGGACACGGGAAAGCCTGGCCACCATCGTCGCGGTTGACAGCCCGCTCGGGTCGGTCCTCTGTCCGGGCACCCGCCCTGGTATCTATAGATGACCGGTCGGGGCAGCGCCAATGCTGCTGCCGCCGCACTGACCGCCCATCCGGAACTACATCGCATGGTCGATATGGAAGGTGCTGGCTGGCACTTTGTGGCCCTTCGAGCCGAGGGCTGTGTGGTTCAGACCAAGGCTGTCCTCGTGTGGCCGGACTGCTGGACCGACGCGATTCTCATTCACAACCACGATGACGCCGGTGGTTTGCGTCTGGACCCAGACGGCGGCATTGTCGCCGAACACTCTGGCGGGATGGTCGAAGTGATCGATTTATTTCTCGACCTGCCCGCCCCCGGCGCACCTGGTGCCCCGTGGCTAGTCAAAGCGCGCGGCCCCGGACTCTGGGTTCCTCCCGGAATGGACCGCGCACGGTAGGCACTTGCGTGAGCCTAGATCTGGGACCTTTTCAAGCGGTGCTAGCCAAACTCAACGTGCCGACACTTGTCCGGACCGACTAGCTAGTTGCTGAACACTCTCAAGGAGAAGAATGAACACCCTCGCCATGGCCGGTTACGCTTCCATCATCTTCGCCGAGGTGGAATTTGCCGACATCAGGCACACCCTGTGCCCGGATGGTGTCGAGTTGTACTTCAACGACGGCGAACTCACGCTCAAGCTCACCGAGAAGGGCCTGGAAAAGCTCATCACCACGGCAACGACGGCCCGAGACAACTACAGCGAAAAGCCCAACGCGGCCATCTGACCTTGCGCGCGAGACGCGGACTCATCGAACCGGACTCGTCGACCGTTCGCGGATTTCTTGCCACACCCTTGAATCGTCAGCGGACTGGTCAATTGCGGCGAGGCCCTGTTCAACTCGTGAGCCACGATGTCATCACCAGATCAAGACGTTCTACAGCCGCTCGGTCGCGAAGACTGGGCGGCCGTGTCCAACGCCATCAACGAGCGCATGGAAGAGTTGGGGTGGAGGCAACGGATCCTCTCCGAGCGCCCGCAAGTCTCTCAATCCATCATCCGGGAGCTTCAATACAACACCGTCGAACGCAAGCGCAGCACTCGGACGCTTGAAGCACTGTCCACCGCGCTCGGATTCCACTCCGAGCACCTTTACAACGTCCTCCGCGGTGAAACGCCATCGCCTAGCGACGACCAATCTGTAAAACACGATAGCCTAGCGCAGCGACTCGAAGTCGCCATCGAACTGCTTCTGCACATCGCGGCCAGGATCGATGGTGTCGATGGCAGCATCCGCGACTGCTGGAGATCCAACCAACGCAGCGCTCGCGCCGGTGCATCCGCTTAGCGGACTGTGGACACAGTCCGCCGTCGCTGATAAACAGGGGCCCGTAGTCAAGCAGTTAGACAAGCACACGGACGAAATCAGGGGCCACCGAAAGCTTCGGTGGCCCCTGACCTGCGTCGGGGTGACAGGATTTGAACCTGCGACCTCTTCGTCCCGAACGAAGTGACCGCCTGGGGATGCGGGGAATCGTTGGGGCTAGCGGAGTTTGAGGGCTCGTAGGGCGAAGTGGACTTCGATGAGGGATTGCTTGATGGTCTCCGCTACGACGAGGGAGCCGTGACCTGCGTCGTATAGGTAGACCTCGTGGGGGTGGTTTTGGGTGGATAGTTGGGTCAGGTAGTTGTTGATCTGGCGGATGGGGCAGCGGGGGTCGTTCTCGCCGGCCAGGATGAGGATGGGGGCTTGGACTTGGGTTACGTAGGTTATGGGGGAGCATTCTTCGTAGAGGGGGCCCAGCTCTGCTGGGGAGCCGCCGAAGAGGGCTCGGTCGAAGGCTCGGAGGGGTTCCATTTCGTCTTCGTACGCAGCCAGGTAGTCGGCTACGGGGACTCCGGCAACGCCTGCGGCCCAGAGGTCTGGCTGGGTTCCTAGGGCCAACAGTGCCAGGTAGCCGCCCCAGGAGGCGCCGTTTACTACGCAGCGGGTGGGGTCTGCGAGGCCTGTTGAGACTGCCCAGGTGTGGACAGCGGCTACGTCTGCCAGTTCGGTCAGGCCCGGTTTGCCTTCGATCGCGTCGCGCCAGGCGGAGCCGTAGCCGGTGGAGCCTCGGTAGTTGACGTGGACCACGGCGAAGCCCGCGTCCAGCCACATGGCCCGATAGGCCGAGAACCGGTCTTCATCAGCGGCGTGGGGACCGCCGTGGAGGCTGAAGACCGTGGGCAGCGGGCCATCCGGGGCGTCCAGGGGGCGGGCGACCAGGGCGTGGACGGTGCCGTTCTCGGTTTCGACGAAGGCGTCGGTCAAGGGGGCGCTGACGGGGGCTCGGTCGCCCGGCGGGGTGAGGAGTACGCGGTCGGTGCCGTCGCTGAAGAGGGCGCGGACGGCCGAGGGTTCGGCGGCGCTGGACCAGGAGTACTCGACGGTGCCGTCCGGGCGGGTGTGGGCGGAGCCGATCGTCCCGAGTGGAGTGTCCAAAGTGGTCAACGAGCCGGTGGCGATGTCGTAGCGGTGCAGGGTGTTGCGGGCCTGGTGCGTGTGCGCGACGAGCAGCGCGGTGCCGTCGGTGTACCAGTCGGCCTCGACCTCGCCGGGGAGGTCGAGGGCGATCTCGTGCTCGGTGTCGGCCTCGACGTCCCAGATCAGGAGTTCCTCGCGGCCACGGCGCTCGTGCAGCACCAGCAGCCTGCTGTCGCCGACCACGGGGCTGAACGCGATACCGCTAAGACCCTTGCCCTTGCCGTCCCACTTCTCGGCGACGGTAGATCCATCCGCGACAGACAGCACGCGCAGCGCCGGGTGGCGGTTGTCGCCGTGCTCGGAGTGCGCGATGGCCAGCAGCCGCTCGTCGTAAGAGAGCGCGGCAACGCCACCGTCGTGCTCGTCTTGGTAGATCACCTCGGCCTCGGCACCGCCGCGGGACAGGTAGATCGTGGTGCCGTCGTCGTCGGCTACGCCGACCACCCGCACCTCGTCGCCGATCTCCAGGCCCGCCGGGTACCCGGCCTTCGCCCCCAGCACCGCGGGGCCCGCCTCGGTGCCCACCGGACGACCCGCGAACGGCTCGGCGACCCACGTGCCGAACTCGTCGCCATCGGTGTCGGCGAACCACCACACCTGCTCGCCGTCCGGTGACACGGTGGCGTGCAGGGTGCCGTTGGGGCGGTCGGTGACCTGGCGGTGGGTGTCGGTGGCCCGATCCCAGGCGTAGACCTCCCACACGCCGCTGGCGTTGGAGATGTACACGGTCCGGTCCGGCGCCGACAGCGCCCAGTCGGGCAGGCTGACCCGGGCGGCGTGGAAGCGCGCCCGCCAGCGGGCCTCGGCCTGCTCGTCGTCGAACAGGCGGTCCGGTACCTCGGCGACTGGATGAGTGCTCACCCGTCCGATCCTGCCAGGCCGTTAGACTGGCGTCGCCCGCTGATCGAGCGGGAAACGCACGTGACCTGGGGGCGGTGTCGCGATGTCCGAACAACCCTGGGCGGGTCACCACGGTGGGCTGCCGCCGGCAGGCGGCCACGGCTACACCCTGACGATCCCGCCGCGGCGGCGCAGGCCCTGGCTGTGGGTCACGCTGGGGACCGTGCTCGCGGTGCTGGCCGGGGCGCTGGTCTGGCTGGTGGTCGACACCGCGCCGGACGCCCCGCCCGCGGCCCGCGGCGAGGTGGGCCAGACCAAGGTCGTCCGGGCCAGCGACGGCAACAGCACGCTGGCCATCCCGGTCGACTGGGAAGAGCTGCCGGACGACTTCAAGGCCGAGGGCGCCTCGCTGACCTACGGGCAGATCTTCCAAGAGCGCTACCTGATGATGTTCACTGACGAGAAGTCCGACTACGACGACTTCGCCGACTACGAGGACAGCGCTGTCATGCTGATGGCCGACCTGCCCTCGGAAGCCACCAGGGTCGGCGACCGGGAGCCGGTCCGGGTCGGCGGGCTGTCGGGGGCGCGCTACGAGGTCACCGGGACCTTCGACGGCGAGCCGTGCGTGTTCTGGTTCACCCTGATCGAGGGCGACCGGCGGTACTACCACGTGATGACCTGGACGCTGGCCGCGCGCAAGGAGACCGCCGGGCCCGCGCTGGCGAAGGTGGTCGACTCGTTCCAGGAGTCGCCCTAGCCCGCCGCGGGTACCCCGCGCGCATGGCGAACTACCGCGAGGGCGCCCGCGTGAAGTGGAAGTGGGGCACGGGCTGGGCCGAGGCCAAGGTCGTCTCGGCGCACCCGGAGTCCATCACGCGCACGCTCAAGGGTGAGGAGATCACCCGCCACGGCACCGGCGACAACCCGGCGTACCTGCTCGAGCAGGACGACGGCGGGCGGGTGCTCAAGCTGCACAGCGAGCTGTCGAAGGCGTAGATCCGCCCAGGTCAGGCCGCACGATTCGAACACTTGTGTCATACCCCGGCGGTACGATGGAGATCGACACCGACCGAGGGAGAGCCGCGATGGGCACGACGGCACAGCGGGTGGACGGACAGGCCAAGACGGTGGTGACGAGCGCGACGGCGTTCGCGGAGTACGCGGCTGGCGGTCGGGCCAGGCGCACCGAGATCGTGGTGGCGGCGCACGAGCGCGAGGGCATCCCCGACCACTTCGGCCGGGTGTTCTACCAGCCGATCCTCGCCGCGATCGAGGTGGCGGCGCGCGCCGAGGACCCGGCCGCGGTCCTGGCGGAGGCCGTCGAGGCGGCAGAGCTGACCGGGCAGCCGCGGGCGTACGACGAGGTGGCGGCGGGCTTCCTGGCCTGGTGGCGCAAGGCCAGGCTGACGGCGGTCGACTGCGGCGCGACGGTGCTGCGGGTCGGCGGCGTGGAGTTGACGGTGGCGCCGCACCTGGCCGTGCGGGGCCGTTCCGGCGGGCTGCAGGTCGTGCTGTTCCACCTGAAGGAAGCGCCCCTGACCAGGGATGGGGCGAACGCGGCGCTGCGGGTGCTCGCGGTCTGCGCCGACGACCTGCTGGCGGGCGCCGAGCCGCTGGTGGTGGACCTGCGCCGGGCCAGGGAATACCGGCTGGCGCGCAACACCAATATCGACAACCTGGACGCCTGGCTGACCGCGGAGGCCGCCGCGTACGCCTCGCACTGGCATTCCACCGCGCCCTGATGCACCAATAGCGGCGAAAATTCACCCGCCGCCATGCTATTTTCTGAAGGCGTGAAATAAAGAGCCGGTAACCCGATCCGAGCGGGATCGGATTACCGGCTCTCCGTGCCACTATCAGCACACCAGTACTACTAGCGGGTCGGTCAGTGACCCAGCAGGCCACCGACGAGCGGCAGGCCACCGAGCAGGCCGGTCAGCAGGCTGGCACCCGGGATGGAGCTGGTCAGACCGCCGAGCAGGCCACCGGCACCGCCGGTCGCGCCACCGGTCAGACCACCGGTCAGGCCACCCACCAGCGGCAGGTTGCCCAGCAGGCCGGTCAGCGCGCCGAGGCCGGGCAGGCCACCGGTCAGGCCGCCGACGCCGGGCAGGCCACCGGTCACGCCGCCGAGCGGGAGGCCGCCGAGCAGCGAGGTCAGCAGGTTGGTCACGGTGTTGATCAGGCCCTGCAGGCCGCTGAGCCCGGGCAGCCCACCCGGGAGCCCACCCGGCAAACCGCCGGTCGCGCCACCGAGCAAGCCACCGAGGTCGGGAATCGGCAGCCCGGGCACGATGCCCTGCAACTCGCCGAGGGCAGCGTCGAGCTTGAGAGCCGTCTCGTCACCGGACTGGGCCAGCGACGAGCGGAGGTCGGCGAAGGCTACCTGGACGCCAGCGAGGTCCTCGTTGGTGACGGCCGTCAGCAGCGCGCTGTCGGCTGTGGCGATGCGCTCGACGGAAGCCGAAGAGATCGTGGCTGTTTCAGCCTGTGCCAATCCGGCACTACCGAGGGCGAGAACAGAACCCGAGACTGCCGCGGCGACGAAGCGAGCGATCTTGTTCATCGAGATTCTCCTTGTCGGTTGTCCGTGTGGACTATCAATTCAGTACCGGGGAAATCCGACGAGAACCATCGCTGAATCGGGAAATGCCTTTTTGATCAATCAGAGCGTGAGCGGAGTGCGATTCACGTTCTGAGAGGTTGGGTGACCAGGGGTGGCCACTCCATGACACTGCGTCGCCGTGGCCGAGAGGTTTGGATCGGCCTACCCCGACCGAAGGGCGGTCGTAGCCCGATCGGGGCCGATTACGGCGGAACCCGACCTGTCGGGTGACAGATCGGGCTCCGCGGTACCGCTTGGGGCTGACTGACCTACCCGTTCAGCCCAGTGGCGACCTTGTCGCCGAGGTTCTTGTCGACATTGCGCCAGTACTGGATCACGCGCTCCAGGACCGGCGCGCTCACATCAGCGGAGGCGTGGCCGACGATGTTGGCCGCGAGCCGCTCGCGCTGCGCGTCGTCCATCACCTCGCGCACGAGGGTGCCGGGCTGACCCCAGTCGTCGTCCTCGCTGTGCAGCTTGTACGCCGAGCGGATGACCTCGTCCTCGATGCCGTATGTCGACACGGTCTCGCTCGCGTAAGCGGCGTCAGCGTGCGGGCCGCCGTAAGAGTTCGGGGCGTACACGGGGTCTGCCGGGTTGGAGTAGCGCATCGCGCCGTCCTTGGCGTAGCTGTTCACCGGAGACTTCGCGGCGTTGACCGGGAGCTGGGTGTAGTTCGCCCCGATGCGGTAGCGGTGCGCGTCCGGGTAGGCGAAGAGACGCCCTTGCAGCATCTTGTCCGGAGAGGGCCCGATACCGGCCACCAGATTCGACGGCTCGAACGCGGCCTGCTCGATCTGGGCGAAGTAGTTCTCCGGGTTGCGGTCCAGCACGTACCGGCCGACCTTGATCAGCGGGTAGTCGCCGTGCGGCCAGACCTTGGTCAGGTCGAACGGGTTGAACCGGTAGTCGGCAGCGTCCTCGTACGGCATGACCTGCACGTGCAGGGTCCAGCTCGGGTGGTTGCCGGACTTGATCGAGGTGAACAGGTCCCGGATGTAGTGATCGGCGTCGTCGCCCGCGAGCTTGTCCGCGTCCGCTTGGGCCAGGTAGCCGATGCCCTGGTCGGTCTTGAAGTGGTACTTGACCCAGAACTTCTCGCCGCCCGCGTTCTCCCACAGGTAGGTGTGCGAGCCGTAGCCGTTCATCTCGCGCCAGTTCGACGGGATGCCGCGGTCGCCCATCAGCCAGGTCACCTGGTGCGCCGACTCGGGCCGCAGGGTCCAGAAGTCCCACTGCATGTCGGCGTCGCGCAGGTGGTTGTCGGCGCGGCGCTTCTGCGAGCGGATGAAGTCGGGGAACTTGATCGGGTCGCGGATGAAGAACACCGGGGTGTTGTTGCCGACCAGGTCGTAGTTGCCCTGCGAGGTGTAGAACTTCACCGCGAAGCCGCGCGGGTCGCGCCAGGTGTCCGGCGAGCCGCTCTCCCCCGCGACCGAGGAGAACCGGATCAGGCTCTCGGTGCGGGTGCCCGGCTGGAACACCGCGGCCTTGGTGAACTGGCTGACGTCCTCGGTCACCTCGAGGAACCCGAAGGCGCCGCCGCCCTTGGCGTGCACGACGCGTTCGGGGACCCGCTCGCGGTTGAACTGGGCGTTCTTCTCGATCAGGTAGTGGTCTTGCAGCAGGATCGGGCCGTTGGCGCCGAGGGTCAGCGAGTCGTTGTCGCTGCCGACCGGGATGCCGACGTTGTTGGTGGTGGGTCGCTGGTCGGTCATGGTGTCCCCTTTTCTGGAGTCAGTCCAGATAAGCCACCGTAGTGGTTAATGGGTTGACCCGCCGGGTGGACTCGGGTGCCATCGGGGCATGCAGCAGTACCGCCGGATGCTCGGCCTGCCGGGCGTTCGCGCGCTGATGGTGTTGATGCTCTTCGCCCGCATCCCGCTCGCCGCCACCTCGATGGTGTTCACCCTGCTCGTGGCGGTCGGCCTCGGCGGCAGCTACGGCGCCGCTGGGCTGGTCGGCGCGGCGAGCCTGGTCGGGGTCGCGGTCGGCGCCCCGCTGATGGGCCACGTCGTCGACCGGTTCGGGCTGCGGCCGATGGTGTTGTTGGCCACCCTGTGCGAGGGCGGCTTCTGGCTCAGCGCCCGGTTCATGTCGTACCCGGTGCTGCTCGGCACGGCGTTCTTCGGCGGGCTGCTCGCGCTGCCGACGATGTCGATCGCCAGGCAGGCCATCGCCGCGATGGTGCCTGAGGAGCTGCGGCGCACGGCGTTCTCCCTCGACTCGATCTCGGTCGAGCTCAGCTACATGGTCGGCCCGGCGGTCGCGGTGCTGCTGGCGACCCAGCTCTCCCCGCAGGCGGCCACCACGGCGCTCGGTTGCTCGGTGCTGGTCGTCGGCCTGCTCATCGTGGCGTTCAACCCCAGGGTGCGCGCCGACCACGAGCGGGCGGACACCGAGCGGATACCGCGCAAGGAGTGGCTGACGCCCCGGTTCATCGGGGTGCTGCTGGTCGGCGGCGGCGCGGTGTTCGTGCTGGCAGGCACGGACGTGACCATGGTCGCGGCGCTGCGCGAGAGCGGGCAGCTGGACTGGACCGGGCTGCTGGTGATCGTCATCTGCACCGCGTCGGCCGCGGGCGGGCTGGTGCACGGCGCGGTGCGGCGGTCGCTGCCCCAGGTCGTGCTGATGGGCTTGATGGGGCTGCTGACCATCCCGGCGGCGTTCTTCATCGGCGAGTGGTGGCTGCTCGCGCTGGCCCTGGTGCCCAGCAGCGCCCTGTGCGCGCCGACGATCGCCACCACGGGCGAGGAGGTGGCCCGGCTGGCCCCGGTGTCCATGCGCGGCGCGGCGACCGGCCTGCAGAGCTCCGCGTTCACCCTGGGGGCCTCGCTCGGCGCCCCGACGATCGGGTTCGTGGTCGACCACACCTCACCGGCCTGGGGGTTCGCCGTGGCGGGCCTGGGCGGGGTGCTCATCGCCGCGGTCGCCGCCGCGGCAGGCCGGTCCGGCCGCACCGGTCCACCGGCTCCCGGGGACTCAGCCGAGGCAGCGGACGGACAGCACCAGGCGGAGGTTGCCAAACCCTGACCCCGGCACACCGCGGACGTCGACCAGGGCCAGCTCGACCGCCCGCGACACCGCGCCGTCGCCGGTCAGGCACTCCGGCCTGCCGCCGACGTGCTTCTGCCCGGTCCGGTCGACCCACATCGGGTTGTCGAGCGGGTACTCGACCGCCACACCGCCGCCGTCCCTGGCGAAGGCGAACACCCCGCGCCCGTGGTCGACCCGCACCGCCACGCCCGACACCAGCGTCGGGTCCGGCACCCGGGCGGGCATGGCCGCCGCGACGAACCCCATCGCGACCACGACCAGTCCCGCGGTGCCCGCGACCAGCCACGGACGGCGGCGATCCGGGTCGGGCCGAGCAGCAGGCCGTCCGGTGGCGGCGAGGTGGGCCAGCACGATGAGTCCGACGCCGATCACCGCGGTGGCGGGCACGAGGTCGGGCAGGAAGCCTGCGAACTGCGCCAGCAGGTTCTCGGGGGCACCGGTTGAGCGCCAGACACCGAGCCGGGTCAGCAGGAAGACCAGCCAGGACACCGCGAACACCGCGCAGCCGACGGTGAACAGGACAGCGGCCCGCTGCCCCGCCCTGATCCGGCCGATCCCGAGCCAGACCCCCACGAGGGGGATGACCAACAGCAGCGCGCCGACAACCACGATGCCCCCGTTCCCTCAGCCAAGACCGCCGAGATGACGAAGGCCGGTGCCGGACGGGGGGAGTCCCCGTCTGACACCGGCCGGTCGGGCGTCGATGATCAGAAGGTCTTCGCGAGGGTCTCGGCGATCTCGTAGGTGTTGAGGGCGGCGCCCTTGCGCAGGTTGTCGCCGCAGACGAAGAAGTCCAGGGTGTTCGGGAAGTCCAGCGCCTGGCGGACCCGGCCGACGTAGGTCGGGTCGCCGCCCACGACATCGGCGGGCGTCGGGAACTGACCGTTCGCCGGGTCGTCGACCAGGACGATCGAGGGCTGGGTGCCGAAGATCGCGTGCGCCTGCTCGACGGTGACCGGGCGGGCGAAGGTGGCGTGGACGGCGAGCGAGTGGGTCGTCACGACCGGGACGCGCACGCAGGTCGCCGACACCTTCAGGTCCGGGATGCCGAGGATCTTGCGGGCCTCGTTGCGGACCTTGAGCTCCTCGCTGGCCCAGCCGTCGGCCTTGAGCGAGCCCGCCCACGGCACGACGTTGAGGGCGAGCGGGGCCGGGAACGGCGAGTCGTCCTGCGACAGCCCGGCCGCGGCCAGCGCCTCGCGGACGTCGCCAGCGCGGTTGCCGACCTCCTTGCCCGCGACGGCGGCGTACTCGGCGTAGAGCCGGTCGATGCCGTCCTGGCCCGCGCCGGACGCCGCCTGGTAGGAGGCGACGACCAGTTCCCTCAGCTCGAACTCGCGGTGCAGCGCGCCGAGCGAGGCCATCATCGACAGGGTGGTGCAGTTGGGGTTGGAGATGATCCCCTTCGGCCTGCTGCCGACCTCGTCGTTGTTGACCTCGGGCACCACCAGCGGCACCTCGTCGTCCATCCGGAACGCGCCGGAGTTGTCGACGGCCACCGCGCCGCGCTCGGCGGCGATGGGCGCCCAGTGCGCCGACACCTCGTCGGGCACGTCGAACATCGCGACGTCCACCCCGTCGAACACCTCGGGCGCCAGCGCGAGCACGGTCAGCTCCTCGCCGCGCACGGTGATCTTCTTGCCCGCCGAGCGCGGTGAGGCGATGAGCCGCACCTCACCCCACGGCCAGCTCTTCCTGCCGTTCATGATGTCGACCATCACGGTGCCCACGGCACCGGTGGCGCCGACCAGGGCGAGAACAGGTCCGGCCATCAACGACCACTCCCCGCGTAGACGACGGCGGCTTCCTCGCCGCCGAGCTCGAATGCCTGGTGGATCGCGCGCACCGCTTCGTCGAGCTGGGTGTCGCGGATCAGCACGGAGATGCGGATCTCCGAGGTGTTGATGATCTCGATGTTGACCCCCGCCTTGGCAAGGGCCTCACAGAAAGTCGCCGTGACCCCGGGGTGCGAGCGCATGCCCGCGCCGACCAGCGACACCTTGCCGACGTGGTCGTCGTAGAGCACCTGGGTGAAGCCGAGCTCCTCGCGGATCTTCTCCAGCGCGGCGACCGCGGTCGGGCCGTTGCTCTTGGACAGGGTGAAGGTGATGTCGGTCTTGCCGGACACGGTGCTGGACACGTTCTGCAGGACCATGTCGATGTCGATCTCGGTGTCGGCCACCGTGCGGAAGATCCGCGCCGCCACCCCGGCGGTGTCGGGCACGCCGACCACGGTCACCTTGGCCTCGGACCGGTCGTGCGCGACGCCGGTGATCATCGCCTGTTCCACGGTCAAGTCCTCCATTGACCCGGAGACGATCGTCCCCGGCTTGGTGCTGTACGACGAACGGACATGGATGGGCACGCCGTAGCGGCGGGCGTACTCGACGCAGCGCAGCATGAGCACCTTGGCCCCGCTGGCGGCCATCTCCAGCATCTCCTCGTAGGTGACCCGGTCGAGCTTCTTGGCGTCCGGGACGATCCTGGGGTCGGCGGAGTAGACGCCGTCCACGTCGGTGTAGATCTCGCAGACGTCGGCGTTGAGGGCGGCGGCGAGCGCGACGGCGGTGGTGTCCGAACCGCCCCGGCCCAGCGTGGTCACGTCCTTGGTGTCCTGGCTGACGCCCTGGAACCCCGCGACCAGCACGATGTGGCCCTGGTCGAGCGCCTCGCGCACCCGGCTGGGGGTGACGTCGATGATCCGGGCCTTGCCGTGCGTCGAGGTGGTGATGACGCCTGCCTGCGAGCCGGAGAAGGAGCGCGCCTCGGCGCCCAGGGCGCTGATGGCCATCGCCACCAGGGAGTTGGAGATGCGCTCGCCCGCGGTGAGCAGCATGTCCATCTCGCGCCCCGGCGGCACCGGGTTGACCTGTTTGGCGAGGTCGAGCAGCTCGTCAGTCGTGTCCCCCATGGCGGAGCAGACGACCACCACGTCGTTGCCCGCCTTGCGCGTGGCGACGATGCGCTCGGCCACGCGTTTGATCCGGTCGGCGGATTCGAGCGAGGATCCGCCGTACTTCTGGACGACGAGCGCCACTTGCGTGCAACCTCCTCATGCCGGTGCGCGTGCTCCCGGGAGGCCCTGAGCGCGTCGCACTGCGTCTGTGCGGGTGAGCGTACCTGCGCCATCACGCGGTTTTCGGCGCTCATGTGGCCCCCGCCACTGCGCGGGCGGTGCGACTACTGTGGGCACGCCGAGCCAGTCAGTCGGGGAGGATCGCCGGTGTCCGCCACGGACGTGAGCAGCACGGCCGTCGAGGCCGATGTCGATGAGCCCGGGACCGCCGAGCGGGGGCCGGGGTGGCGGGACCGGGTCACCCCGCCCCGCTTGCTGCGGTTGCTCGCCCCCGCCCTGGTCTTCCTGGGCGTGCGCGAGGTGGGGCTGCTGGCGCTGAGCTGGATGGCCGGGCGCAACGGGTCCTCGGCCGGTGACGCGCTGCGGTCGTGGGACGGGCAGTGGTTCCTGTCCATCGCGGCCAACGGGTACGCCGGGGTGCCGGGGAACCTGGTCGACGCGTTCGGCAAGCGCAGCGCGGAGACACCGCTGGCGTTCTTCCCGGGGTACCCGACGCTGGTCGGTTGGGTGCACGACCTGGGCTTCCGGCTGGTGCCGTCGGCGTTGGCGGTGACGATCGCTTTCGGCGTGGTGTGCGCCTACGGGCTGACCCGGCTGGGGACGATCATCCGCGGTGGGTCGCGCCGGGTGGGGCTGGTCCTGGTGGCGCTGTTCGCCGGGTCGCCGCTGTCGATCGTGCTGTCGATGGCGTACTCGGAGGCGATGTTCTGCGCGTTCGCGATCTGGGCGCTGGTGTTCGTGCTGCAGCGGCAGTGGCTGGAAGCAGGGCTGGCGTGCGCGGTGGCCGGGCTGGTGCGGCCGACCGCGGCGGCGCTGGTGCTGGCGGTCGGGCTCGCGGCGCTGGTGGCGATCACCCGGCGGCAGGACGGGTGGCGGCCGTGGGTCGGCGCGGCGATCGCCCCGTTCGGGCTGGTGCTGTACCTGGCCTGGGTGGGGGTGCGCACCGGGGAGTGGGACGGCTGGTTCGCGCTGCAGGAGCGCGGCTGGGACTCCGGGTTCGACGGCGGCGCGGCGACGGTGAAGTTCAGCATGGACGTCCTGGCCGATGGCCGGTCGGTGCTGGAGGTGGCGACAGTCGGGCTGATCGTGGGCGCGTTGGCGCTGCTGGCGATCGGTGTCCGGCGCCGGGTGGAGTGGCCGCTGCTGGTCTACACCGCCGGGGTGCTGGTGATGGACCTGTGCTCGAACGGCTTGATGAACTCCAAGGTGCGGCTGATGGTGCCCGCGATCGCGTTGCTGATCCCGATCGCGTTGGCCCTGGCGAAGCGGCGTCCTTCGACGGCGGTGGCCGTGTCGGCGGCGTTCGTGCTGACCGGGTCGTGGTTCGGTGCCTACGCTGTGACAGCGTGGGGTTATGCGATTTGACGAGCTGCATCCCCTGATCCGGGATCGCTGGAGCCCCCGCTCGCTCGACCCGGACGGCGTGGTGACGAAAGAGGCGCTGCACCGCCTGCTGGAGGCCGCGCGGTGGGCGCCCTCTTACGGCAACACCCAGCCCGCCCGGTTCTTGGTCGGGCCGCGCGGCACCGACACGTTCGACCGGATCCTGGCGCTTCTAGTCCCGGGCAACCAGAACTGGGCGCGCAACGCGGGTGCGCTGTTCGTGGCGTGCGCGGAGACCTCGAACGAGAAGGGCGAGGTCCCCTACGCCGAGTACGGGGTGGGGCTGGCTGCCCAGAACCTTGTCTTGCAGGCCGTGGCTGAGGGCTTGGTCGCGCATCAGATGGCCGGTTTCGACACCGCGGGCGTCTCGGCGGAGTTCGGCCTGCCGGACTCGATCCGCCCTCTTACCGCTATCGCCGTTGGGGTTCTGGGGTCGCCGGATTTGCTACCTGAGGAGAAGCGGGCTCGCGAAACCGCGCCCCGGCAACGCAACCCGATCTCGGGCACGGCGTTCACCGGTCGGTGGGGCGAGCCGTTCGGAGTCGACGGATGAGCTTGGCGACCACAGAGGACGCCACGAGCCAGAACACCGCCGCGATGCCGTAGTTGAGGAGCACACCGAGTTTGGTGTCCTCCAGGGTGAACAGGGACTTGAAGGCGAGCGCCAACACCCCGGCGACGCCGCGCACCTCCGCGGTGAGCAGGTTCGCCCTGGAGGCGTCTGCCATCACCAACACGATGTGCGCGACCAGGATCGCCGCGGCGATGAGCCCCACCCACCGGACGACGCCGGCCAGGACCCTGACAGTGCGCGACCACACGTGGTGGCGCTGTCGGGTGTCCTGGCCGGACACCTCGGTCAGCGGAGCAACCGGGCGATGAACCCGGCGACGACGAGCCAGAAGACGGCCGCCAGTCCATAGTTGACGATCACCGCGAGGGTGGGGTTGGCGATCGGGAAGAGACCGGGGAAGAACAGGGCGAGCGGTTCGGCCAGGGAGGCGATGAACCGCACGAACGCGTTCCCCGCGTTGGCGCCGAGGACGACCAGCAAGATGTAGACGACCTCGATGATCGCGAAGATCGCGCCGATAGCGGTGACGATCCGAGCAGCGGACCCGCGGGTGCTGGTGCCGTGCCATCTACGAGTAACCATGCCTGGAAAGTGCCCCTGACCAGGACACCTGTAACTACTCCGAACGGCCCAACACCGAGCGCGCCCACGATGTGGACCGTGGATTCCACACGGCCGCGCGGATGTGGTTAGGCTGGCCACGTGGCTCACGCTCTCCTGCTTCTCCGCCGCGACGGGGTCTGACCAGACCGGCTCCCCGTCGCGGAGTTCGGCGTTGCGCCGGTCGACACCCACCGTCGAACCCGGAGAACCCCTAGCGATGAGCACCCCAGACGCGATGGCGAACGGCCCCAGCCGCCTGCGCACCCCCACCCGCCCGGCCCCCGCCGAGCAGCCCGCCTGGAACACCCAGCGCGGTTCCGCGATGCCCGTGCACCGCTACCGCCCGTTCCACGAGCTGGTCGAGCCGGTAGACCTGCCCGACCGCACCTGGCCGTCGAAGCGGATCACCACCGCCCCGCTGTGGTGCGCGGTCGATCTGCGCGACGGCAACCAGGCGCTGATCGACCCGATGTCCCCGGCCCGCAAGCGCCGGATGTTCGACCTGCTGGTGCGCATGGGGTACAAGGAGATCGAGGTCGGGTTCCCGGCCGCGAGCCAGACCGACTTCGACTTCGTGCGCGAGATCATCGCCGAGGGCGCGGTACCGGAGGACGTCCGGGTGCAGGTGCTGACCCAGGCCAGGCCCGAGCTGATCGAGCGGACCTTCGAGGCGCTGGAGGGCGCGCACAGCGCCGTGGTCCACCTCTACAACTCGACCTCGATCCTGCAGCGGCGGGTGGTGTTCCGCTCGGACCGCGCGGGCATCAAGAAGATCGCGACCGACGGCGCGGAGACCGTGCTGGCCTTCGCCGAGAAGTACGGCGAGACCGACTTCCGGTTCGAGTACTCCCCCGAGTCCTACACCGGCACCGAGCTGTCCTACGCGGTCGAGGTGTGCGCGGCGGTGGCCGACGTGTGGCAGCCGACCCCGGACCGGCCGATGATCGTCAACCTGCCCGCGACCGTCGAGATGGCCACCCCGAACGTCTACGCCGACTCGATCGAGTGGATGCACCGCAACCTGCCCAACCGCGAGTCGCTGATCCTGAGCCTGCACCCGCACAACGACCGGGGCACCGGGGTCGCCGCCGCCGAGCTGGGCTACCTGGCGGGCGCCGACCGCATCGAGGGCTGCCTGTTCGGCAACGGCGAGCGCACCGGCAACGTCGACCTGGTCACCCTGGGCATGAACCTGTTCAGCCAGGGCATCGACCCGCAGGTCGACTTCTCCGACATCGACGAGATCCGCCGCACGGTCGAGTACTGCAACCAGCTGCCGGTCGCCGAGCGCCACCCGTGGGGCGGCGACCTGGTCTTCACCGCGTTCTCCGGCAGCCACCAGGACGCCATCAACAAGGGCCTGGACGCGCTGGCGGTGTCCGCGACCGCGGCCGGGGTGCCGATCGACCAGCACGACTGGGAGGTCCCGTACCTGCCGATCGACCCGAAGGACGTCGGCCGTTCGTACGAGGCGGTCATCCGGGTCAACTCGCAGTCGGGCAAGGGCGGCGTCGCCTACGTCATGAAGACCGAGCACCAGCTCAAGCTGCCGCGCCGCCTGCAGATCGAGTTCTCCCAGGTCATCCAGGCCGTGACCGACAGCGAGGGCGGCGAGGTGACGCCCAAGGAGATGTGGGACGTCTTCGCCACCGAGTACCTGGACCGGGTCACGCCGCTGCGCCTGCGCCGCCACAGCATCTCCGACGACGGCGAGGGCCGCGACGAGATCACGGCGGTCGTCGAGGCCGAGGGCGACGCGCACGACGTGCAAGGCGTGGGCAACGGGCCCATCGCGGCCTTCGTCGACGCCATCGCCTCGGTCGGGTACGACGTGCGGGTGCTGGACTACTCGGAGCACGCCCTCACCTCCGGCGACGACGCGCGGGCGGCGGCGTACGTCGAGTGCGCGGTCGGGGAGAAGGTCCTGTGGGGCGTGGCCGTGGACAGCTCCATCGTCACGGCATCGCTGCGCGCGGTCGTCTCGGCCGTGAACCGCGCCCTGCGCTAAGACGCGACCCGCGGGCGCCGGGTGTCCTGAGTGGACACCCGACGCTCAGCGGGGATCACCGGTGGGTGCCGATCACCGTGTAGGCGACGAGCACCGTGGTGGCCCACGCCCCGCCCGCGATGGTGAGGCAGGTGGCGACCGACTTGCCGTCCAGCTTAGCGACGAAGCCCGCCACCACCGCGACGACCGTCGCCACGGCGGTGACCAAGAGCAGCAGCAGAACCTGTTCCGTTGTCATGGCCGGAGGCTCTCCGTCCACCCCCGGCGTCCGGCTACAACTGCCCCAGAACTCGGCTGTGACCAGCGGGGTTGCTGGTGTCCAGTCGGCGGTGTCCGCCACCCGACCTCGATAGGGTGGACGGGTGGCGGCCGACTACTTCACCCTCGTCAAGCAACTCGACGCGGCGATCACCGGCCCGTTGAAGGGATACCTGAGCCAGAACGTGCTCGCGGGCAAGGTGGAGCGCAGTTCGACCACCGTGGGCAAGTGGCTGCGGGAGGGTGTGTTCCCCGATCGGCGGGACGACATCCTCGCCCTGGTGGCCGAAGTGCGCCGCATCGCCGAGCGACAGGGCCTCGCGCTGGAAGTCGCGCTCGACGAAGGCACCTGGCGAGCGGCATACGACCAGCACCGCACTGCCGTGGCCGCCATGGCAGGAGTCGCCGGGCAGGCCGGTAGGGCGCGGAAGGCGCTGGCGGACGATGTCGTCGGCAAGCCGGTGGCCGAGTACGCGGTGGATCCCCTGCTCCTCGGGGTTCGGCCCGCCATCGACCCCGGGCGTCGGGCCGAGGTCGACTCGCCGCTGCCGTCGTACGTGCGCAGGCAGCACGACGAGGACCTGGCCGAGGTCGTGCGGGCGGCGGTCGGTGGTCAGAACAAGATCGCGGTGCTCGTCGGCGACCCGGGAACGGGAAAGACCCGCGCCTGCTGGGAAGCCGTGCGCGAGTTGGACGACTGGCTCGTGTGGCACCCCAACGGCGCCGACCCCGGGCAGGCGCTGGTGGCGGGCCTGCGCCAGGTCCGGCCGAACACCGTCATCTGGTTGAACGAGACGCAGCGCTACCTGCACCACCCGGAGACCGCCGCCCGGCTGGCCGAACTGCTCACCGACCAGGCCGTCGCCCCGGTGCTCGTCCTGGGCACCTTGTGGCCGGACCGCTGGGCAGCCCTCACCGCCGAGGCCCGCCACGACGGTGACGACCCGAACTTCCACACCCGGGACCTGCTCCGGGCGCGCACCATCCCTTTACCCGCCGCGTTCACCCCGCTGGACCCGAGTGCCCTGCGCGCCGCCGCCCAGCGCGATCCCCGCATCGCCCGTGCGGTCGCGGAGGCAACCGACCGCGAGATCACCCAGTACCTGGCGGGTATCCCCGTGCTGGTCGAGCGCTACCGCAACGCCACACCCGCGGTGCGGGCGCTGCTGTGGGCCGCGATCGATGCGCGCCGTCTCGGGGTGAGCGAGGACATCCCGATCACGTTCTTGGAGGCAGCGGCTCCCGGCTACCTGTCGCCCGCCCAGTGGAGCTTGGCGCGGCAGTCCGAGGATTGGTTCCAGGCCGCTCTGGACACCGCAACCGAGCCAGCGCGTGGCGTACTGGGCCCGCTCACGCTCGACCCGGACAACAACGGGTATGTCCGCCTCGCTCCCCACCTGGAGGAACTCGGTGCCACCGAGCGCCGAGCGGCCTTACCTCCTGCGAAGTTCTGGGCAGCCAACACACATCTCGCGCCGCCGGACACGGCCCGGCTGGCGTGGGAGGCGCAATCGCGCGGCCTGTACCGAGTGGCCGTGCGGTTGCTGCGAGAGGCGGTACTCGGGGGTGCGTCCGAGGACGCCTATCGCTTGCACAGGCTCGTCGAGCGGGTCGACCCACAGGGTGTGGCAGGGGCGCGCGAGTGGCTGGCTGCCTACTTCCCAGTCGAAGGCAAGGGTTTGCGACAACTGGCGAGCACCCTCCACCACGTGGGCGATGTCGAGTCGGAGTCCGCTCTCGTGCTCCGGGCCGCCCAGGAGACCCCGCTCGCAGACGCCGTCGTGACAGCGGAAATCCTCGACTACGCGACGCGGCGGGGATTCCAGGACGCGGTCCACGCCCTGCTCGACCGCGACCTGGTGGCCAACACCCGACTGTCCAAGCCGCGCAGGGTGTGCGACCTGATCTACGCGCTGATGCGCTTCGGAGAAGCCGCTGTCGGGCAGGCCCGAACGCTGGCCCAGCGGTGTCTGGGGGCGGGGTCCGACCACGATGTCCTGCTGGCGAGCCGCGAACTGGCCGACGAGGACTGGTGGCACGAGGCCGCACTACAGGTCGTGCGCCAGGCGAGTCCGACCGACCTGTGGGACAGCTGCGTTCTCCTCGGGGCGGTCGACATCGCGACACTTGATGTCGCCGACCGCGTCGACATCACCAGCGACTCCCAGACCTGCCAGGTGCTGAACCACTTCACGAAGGTGGGCGCCGAGGAACCCTTGGCGCACCTGCTGGACCGCCTCCGCCGCCTCGTCCCCGAGCGGCCGCCGGAGTGGCCACTGCGGTTGCGGGACTTCGCAGTCGAGATGAGCTGCGCCGACAGCGTTGTCGCGCGCCTGCCCGAGCCCCCGGATGACATTGACCTGGACCTCGACAACACCACGATCCGGCACTGGTTCCTCAAGCGGCTCACCGACGCGGACCCGGCCCAGCGGGTCGAGCTCAGCGCCCGCTTGGTCTCCGCCGCGCGAGAGCTGACCAACCCGAATGTCCTCATCGGACTGCTGAGTGACCTGACGGCCAACGGGCCTGCCGGGGAAGTCGCCACTGTGCTCGGCTGCGGTCCGGCGCTGACGGGTCTTGATCTACGCCATCTCGTCCGCCTGCTGGAGTACGCGCGTGACACCGGTCAGGTGGCGCAGTTCGCCGGTGTGACGGCAAAGTTGGAGATCGCCTCGGCGCAGACCGAGTTGTTCGGCGTGTGGAACCTGGCGAAGCTGCTCGGCTTGCTGGTCGAGGCCGAGCACACCGGGGAAGCGGCGACCCTGGCCACGCGGATGGCGCAGGAGTGCGACCTCGCGGATCCCGACGCCGTGGCGACCCTGCTGAAAGCCTTTGGTGAGCACGGTTTCCCCGACCTGCGGAGGCGGTTGTTGGAGCGCGACCCGATCTCCTTCCCAGACGGGTTCGACCGGTTCAGCCTCAAGTACTCCGCGGCCGATCTCCTGCACATCCTCACCGAGATGGGCGAACCCGCTCTGGCTCAACGGTTCGCCACACGCGTGGTCACCGACGCCGACGCGGTGGGCAAGATGGCTCGCAACACAGCGGCGGCCCTGCTGGCGATCGGCCTACCGGAGTTGGCCGAGGACATGCTGGTCAAGGCTGCCAACAGCGGCTACTACTGGGTCTTCGCCGAGGTCCACCGCGAGGACTTCCCCTACGGCCGCGAACCCTCCGGCAAGGCGTCACCCCCCTGGCGGTGGGAGGAGCGGTAGAACGCGAACGGGGCCCGCGCCGTCTCCGGCGCGGGCCCCGTCCACATCGGACTCAAGCAGCCGACCCCGTGGGGTCGATGGTCAGCTTGGTGGTGTTCTCCGGGAAGTGGCACGCGGCCTGGTGTCCCGGGGCGAGCTCGGCCAGCGGCGGCTCGGTGGTCTTGCAGACCTCTTGCGCCTTCCAGCACCGGGTGTGGAACCGGCAGCCGGACGGCGGGTTGATCGGGCTGGGCACGTCGCCGGAGAGGCGGATGCGCTCCCGGTTGTCGCGCCGCGCGGTGTCCGGGATGGGGACCGCGGAGAGCAGGGCCACCGTGTACGGGTGCATGGGGCGCTCGTACAGCGAGGTCCGGTCGGCCAGTTCCATGATCTTGCCCAGGTACATGACCGCGACCCGGTCCGAGACGTGCCGGACCACGGACAGGTCGTGGGCGATGATCACGTAGGTCAGGTCGAACTCGTTCTGCAGGTCCTCCATCAGGTTGACCACCTGGGCCTGGATGGAGACGTCCAGCGCGGACACCGGCTCGTCGGCGACGATCACCTTGGGCCGCAGCGCGAGCGTGCGGGCGATGCCGATGCGCTGGCGCTGGCCGCCGGAGAACTCGTGCGGGTAGCGGTTGTAGTGCTCGGGGCTGAGCCCGACCAGCTCCAGCAGCTCCTGCACCGCGCGCTTGACGCCGTGCTCGGTCTTCACCTTCTGCAGGCGGAACGGGGCGCCGATGATGGCGCCGACGGTGTGCCTGGGGTTCAGCGAGCCGTACGGGTCCTGGAAGATCATCTGGATGTCGCGGCGCAGCGGGCGCATGGCACCCGCGGACAGGTGCGTGATGTCCCGGCCGTCCAGGGTGATCTTGCCGCCGGTCGGCTCGATGAGCCTGGTCAGCAGCCGACCGGTGGTCGTCTTGCCGCAACCGGACTCGCCGACCAGCGACAGCGTCTCGCCCCGCTTCACCGAGAAGGTGAGGCCGTCGACCGCCTGCACGGCGCCGACCTGGCGCTGCAGCAGGCCGCGCCGGATGGGGAAGTGCTTCTGCAGGTCGGTGGCGACCAGCAGGTCCTCGCCGAGGCGGCGGTCGGCCGCTGCGGTCTCAGTCTTGGTGCTCACGGCGTCCTCGCTCACAGCTTCGGCCTGATCTCGGTCTCCCAGATGCGCTGGCGGTCCTGCGCCTCCAGGTGGCAGGCGATGTGGTGACCGCCGCCGACGTCGCGGAACTCCGGGCGGACCGTGAAGCTCAGGTCGCCGTTGGTGCCCGCGTACGCGCACCGGGGGTTGAACGGGCACCCCTCCGGCACGTTGATCAGGCTCGGCGGCGTGCCCTTGATGGGCTGCAGCCGCTCGGTGCGCTCCCGGTCGAGCCGGGGCATGGACCCGAGCAGGCCCCAGGTGTAGGGGTGCTGCGGGGAGTTGAAGATGTCGGCGGCCGAGCTGTACTCGACCGCGCGACCGGCGTACATGACCATGATGTCGTCGGCGAGCTCGGCGACCACGCCCAGGTCGTGGGTGATGATCACGACGGCGGAGTTGAACTCGGCCTGCAGGTCCCGGATCAGGTCCAGGATCTGCGCCTGCACGGTCACGTCGAGCGCGGTGGTCGGCTCGTCGGCGATGAGCAGGTCCGGGTCGCACGACAGCGCCATCGCGATCATGGCGCGCTGGCGCATGCCGCCGGAGAACTGGTGCGGGTAGTCGTCCACCCTGGACTTGGGGTTGGGGATGCCGACCCGGTCGAGCAGGTCGATGGCGTGCTTGCGGGCCACCGCCTTGGTGACCTTGTTGTGGATCCGGTACGCCTCGATGATCTGGCTGCCCACCGTGTAGAACGGGTGCATCGCCGAGAGCGGGTCCTGGAAGATCATCGCCATCCGCTTGCCGCGCAGCTGGCGGACTCGGTCCGGCGCCATGCCGACGAGGTTCTGCCCGTCGAGCAGGATCTCGCCGGTGATCTTGGCGGTGCCCTTCTTGTGCAGGCCCATGATCGACAGGCTGGTCACGCTCTTGCCGGAACCGGACTCGCCGACGATGCCGAGGGTCTTGCCCCTGGCGACGCTGAAGGACAGGTCGTCGACCGAGCGCACCACGCCGTCATCGGTGGGGAAGTGCACGCGCAGTTCGCGGACCTGCAGGAACGCGCCGTTGTCCGCGGGGGGCCGGGTCGCGGCACCGCCGAGGGTGTCTTCTTGCTGGGTCACTTGGCACGCACCCTCGGGTCGACGACGGCGTAGAGGAGGTCAACGACCAGGTTGGCGAGCACGACGAAGAACGCCGCGAGGATCGTCACGCCCATGACCTTGGGCAGGTCGTAGTTGGTGATCCCGTCGATGGCGTACTTGCCGAGGCCCTGCAGGGAGAACGCGCTCTCGGTGAGGATCGCGCCGCCGAGCAGCAGGCCGACGTCGAGGCCGAAGATCGTCAGGATCGGGGTGAGCGCGCCGCGCAGGCCGTGCCGGACGACGACCGTCCGCTCGGTCAGGCCCTTCGCGCGCGCGGTCCGGATGAAGTCCTCGTTCATCGTCTCCAGCATCCCGGCGCGGGTGAGCCGCGCGTACTGCGCGGAGAACAGCAGCGCCAGGGTGATCCACGGCAGCAGCAGGTTGTAAGCCCACTCACCCGGGTTGTCTAGGAAGGGGACGTACGAGCCGCCGACCGCGGTCCAGCCGAGGCCGTAGCTGAAGATCGACAGGGACAGCAGACCGGTGAAGAAGATCGGGAGCGACACGCCCGCGAGCGAGATGCTCATCGCGGCGCGGTCGAAGATGGTGCCCTTGCGCAGGGCGGACAGCGTGCCGACGGCGACGCCGCCGAGCAGCCACAGCACCGCGGCGCCGACGGCCAGCGACATCGTGACCGGCAGCCGGTCCATCAGGTCGGGGAACACGGGCTGGTTGTTGCGGAACGAGTAGCCGAGGCACGGCGCGGGGCAGTGCTCGACGCCGGTGCCGTAGCTGTAGTCGGCGCCGACGAAGATGCCCTTGGCCCAGTCCCAGTACTGCACGTAGATCGGGTCGTAGAAGCCGAGCCGCTCGGCGGTCTCGCGGACGGTGTCGGCGGTGGCGGCGCGGCCGACGTAGCGCGTCGCCAGGGTCTCCGGCGATGCCCCGACCAGCTTGGGCATGAGGAAGAAGATCGCGAACGTCACCGCGCTGACGACGAACAACAGCACGATGGCCGCGAAAAGCCGCCTGATGATGTATGTGATCACAGTGGCCGGCAGGCGGAGAACAGGCCCGGGAGGTCGTCCCGGGCCTGTTCCCCTGTCGCCTTCACCTACCTAACGTCAACAGTCACAGGGAGGGTCTACGCAACACCGAAGGACAGGTAGTCGTACTGGCCGTACGCGGCGGAGACGAAGACGTTGGTCAGCTTCTTCGGGCGGACCAGCAGCGCCTTGGCGTGCACGCCGGGCAGGATGACCGCCTCTTCCATGACGCGCTTGTCGATGGCGCCCCAGTCGGACTCGCGCTTGGACTTGTCGGTCTCGCCGATCGCCTCGTCGAGCATCTTGTCGACGTCGGGCACGCGAACCGAGACGTTGGACGAGCCACCGGTCTCGCGGATGACCCGGCTGTCCACGATCTGCGACAGGAAGCCGAAGCCGTCCGACCAGTCCGCCTGCCAGCCGTTGAGCGCCAGGCCCAGCTTGTTGGCCACGACGTAGGGCGGGTTGCCTGCGAACTGGGAGAAGTAGTCACCCTGCGGGAAGGCCTTCAGCGTCAGCTTGATGCCGACCCGGCCGAGGGACTGCTGCAGCGCCTCGGCGGCCGCCTTCTCCTTCGGGCGCTCGGCCCGGTAGGCGATGTTGGTCTCGAAGCCGTTGGGCTGGCCGCACTCCTGCAGCTTCGCCTTGGCCTTCTCGACGTCACCCTTGTTGTCGGCACCGGCCGGGTACAGGTCGAACTTGGACGCACCCGGGATCTGCGGCGGGAGCAGGTTGGTCGCGATGTCGCCGCCGGAGAACGTGCCGCCGTAAGCGGTCTGGTAGCCGGTGCGGTCGACCGCGTACTGCACGGCCTCGCGGCACGCCTTGTTGTCGAACGGCGCGACGGTCGGGGAGATGCTGGTGTACCAGAGGCGGGCCGAGGACGGGTTGTCCGCGCCTGCCTTGAGCGCCGGGTCGCCGAGCACGCGGCTCAGGGACGCGGGCTGCACGCCGGTGCCGGTGATGTCGAGGTCGAGGTCACCGGAGATGACCCGGTTGTCGATGTCGTCGGCGTTGACGTTCATGGTGACCTGGTAACCGTCCGGCAGCGCCTTGCGGTTCGGGTCGGTCGCGGCGTCCCACTGGTCGTTGCGGACCAGGGTGAAGCCCTTGTCGATCTCGTTCTTGTCGAACTTGTACGGGCCCGTCGCGATGACGTGCTCCTTGTACTTCGCGCCGGTGTCCTTGGCCTCGGGGACCGGGGCCGTCTGCGGCATCATCGCGAAGTAGTCGAACCCACCGAAGGGCTGCTTCAGGTGGAAGACGATGGTCTGGTCGTCCGGGGTCTCGATCGCCGAGTTGGTGTCGACGCCCTTGGACTTGTACGGGCCCTTGTAGCCCTCGGGCAGGTTGAGGTAGCCCTCGAAGTACGCCGGACCGTTGGGGAAGGTCTCCTTGTCGGTCGAGCGCAGCACCGCGTACTTGACGTCCTTGGACGTCACGACGCTGCCGTCCTCGAACTTGACGCCCTTGCGGATCTTGTAGGTCCAGGTCTTGCCGCCGTCGCTCGCCTCGCCCAGGCTCTCCGCCAGGTCGGGCACCAGCTCGGACGAGCCGTCGCCGGGGGCGGGCTTGAACATCACCAGGGTGCGGGCGTAGGTCCTGGCGAAGTTCCAGGAGTAGCCGTAGTAGGTCTCACCCGGGTCGAGGGAGTCCCACGTACCCGCGTTGGCGACCCGGACGGTTCCGCCCTTCTTGTCGGAAGGGTTGAAGATGGTCGTCATGGCCGCGTTGAAGGCCGGGGTGTTTGTGCCCCCGTTGCCCCCGGTGCTGCCGCCGCTGGAGCTCGTTCCGCCGCCACAGGCGGACAGCCCCATCACGACAGCCGCGCCCGCGGCGACCGCGGTTACCAAGCGCTTGCTGTTCATTGTGCTGTTGCACCCTTTCTTCCAGGAGCAATTCCGGGACTACAACTCACCTATCGGGCACGGGGGTCGAGCGCGTCGCGCAGGCCATCGCCGAACAGGTTGAACGCGAGCACGGTCACGAAGATCGCGAGACCGGGCCAGAGCATGAAGTGCGGCATCGTGTAGAAGCGCGACGCGTCCGAGAGCATGCCGCCCCAGGTCGCGGTCGGAGCGTTGATGCCGACTCCGAGGAAGGAGAGAGCCGACTCGAACAGGATGTTCGTCGGGATGAGCAGCGTCGCGTAGACCAGGATCGGCGCGACGAGGTTGGGCAGCAGTTCGCGGAAGAGGATGTACGGGCCGCGCGCGCCGAGGCTGCGGGCGGCGTCGACGAACTCCCGCTCGCGCAGGGACAGGGTCTGCCCGCGCACGATGCGGCCGATGTAGGGCCAGTTGAAGAAGCCGATGATGAAGATCAGCAGGCTGATCCGGACCATCTCCGGCGAGAGCCCGAACGCGGTGTCGGGCAGCACGCCGACCAGCGCCATCGCGAAGACCAGCAGCGGGAAGGCGAGGAAGACGTCCATCAACCGGCTGATCAGGGTGTCGACCCAGCCGCCGAAGTAGCCCGCGATGATGCCCATCGTGGTGCCGATGACCACCGAGAGCACGGTCGCCAGGCTCGCGATCAGCAGCGAGATCCAGGAACCGGCGAAGATGCGGGCCAGGATGTCGCGGCCGTTGACCGGTTCGATGCCCAGCGGGTGGTCACCGGAGATGCCGCCGAAGGTGCCCAGCGGCGCCAGGGTGCCGTTCTCGGTGTCGATCAGGTCTTGGTGGAACTCGTTGGGGTGCACCACGTCGAAGACGCGGTCGAGCAGCAGCGCGGCGATCGCGACCAGGATCAGCAGCACGATCACGATCGCACCGCCGATCGCGACCTTGTCGCGCTTGAGCCGCAGCCAGGCGATCTGACCGAGTGACCGGCCCTGGATCGCCTTCTTGCCCACGCCCTTGAGACTGGCCTCCGGGTCCGCTTCCGCAGCGGTTCCGGAGACGTCCGGTGGAGCCGTCATGCCGCCGACCGTCCCCGTCCGGGCGACTGCGCGACAAGTCGTGGGCGGCTGGTGTTGCCGCCCGGTCGACCGGTTCGCGCGGATCGCTGGTAAGCCATCACGCACTCCTCGTGTCCGGTTCACTGACTCCGGGATCTCACCGTGTGGTGGCCGACCATAGCCGCTCAGATCACCATCCCTTAGCTACGGGAGGTCACGATCCGGCCAACTGCCATACACAGAATCACCGGTACGCGATCAAAATGACACACAGAGTAAGAGCTGGCCCCGATTTGTCCGCTCAACGGACGGAAGAGGTACGTGACCGGTCACACAGCACCACGATCGACGCACGGTCCCTGGTTCGGTCGACGGGGTACCAACCGGACTCGAAAGCCTGCCAGCGCAGCAGTTCCGCGCGCGAGTCGGCGCCGTCGCGGGCCACCGCGCGTTCCAGGCGGCGCAGGGGGTCGGGCAGTTCGCACCAGATCAGCGCGGACAGTGACGACATGATCGACCGGCGGCCGGAGGACACCCCTTCGACCAGCAACGTCCCGGGAACCGGCACGTCGACCCAGTCGCCCGGCCCGGGTTTTCCGTTCACCCACTGTGTTCGGCGGTATCGACCGGGTCGGCCTGCCCCGAGCGGGTGGAATACACCAGCCACCAGCCTCGGCCACCACGCGATCGGGTCGTCCCAGGTGGCGAAGTCGTCGGTGGAGACGAGCCGGGAGTCGGGGATGCGCTCGGCCAACTCGGCGGCGTAGGTGCTCTTGCCTGAGCCGGACGGACCATCGATGGCGACCAAGCGGACCCGGCCGAGGCGCGGTGGTGCGGCGCGAACGGCGGCGGCGACCTGTTCCACCCCTAGCGGGTGACCCCTGCGCCGTTCCCAGTCATCCACAGTATTGGGCATGACAGCGAGCCACTGCGTCCTTTGTGGAGGGTCAGACCGCGCGGCGGCCGGACAGCGCCCGACCCAGGGTCAGCTCGTCGGCGAACTCGAGGTCGCCGCCCATCGGCAGGCCGGAGGCGAGCCGGGTGACGGTGAGCCCGGGGAAGTCGCGCAGCATCCGCACCAGGTAGGTCGCGGTCGCCTCGCCCTCGGTGTTCGGGTCCATCGCCAGGATGACCTCGGTGATCTCCTGGGCGGAGATCCGCGACAGCAGCTGCCGGATGCGCAGCTGCTCGGGACCGACGCCGGAGAGCGGGTCCAGCGCGCCGCCGAGCACGTGGTAGCGGCCCTTGAACTCGCGGGTGCGCTCGATCGCCAGCACGTCCTTGGGCTCCTCGACCACGCACACCGCGGTCGGGTCCCGGCGCGCGTCGCGGCAGATGCGGCAGGTGGCCTCCTCGGACACGTTGCCGCAGACGTCGCAGAAGACCACGCCCTCCTTGACCTTCTGCAGCGCGTCCTGCAACCGGCCGACATCGGCCGGCTCGGCGGCCAGCAGGTGGAAGGCGATCCGCTGGGCGCTCTTGGGACCGACGCCGGGCAGCCTGCCGAGCTCGTCGATCAGATCCTGGACCGGTCCCTCGTACACCGCGCCCTCACAGCCCCGGCAGGCCGAGGCCGCCGCCGCCGAGACCACCGGCGAGCGGGCCCATCTTCTCCTCGGCCAGGCGCTGGGCGTTGTTGCCCGCGTCCCTGACCGCGGCGACGACCAGATCGGCCAGCGTCTCGGTGTCCTCGGGGTCGACCACCTTCGGGTCGATGACCAGGGCCTTGAGCTCGCCTGCACCGGACACCGTCGCGGTCACCAGACCACCGCCCGCGGTGCCGGTGACCTCGGCGTCGGCCAGTTCCTGCTGTGCCGAGAGCAGTTGCTCCTGCATCTTCTGCGCCTGCGCCAGGATCGCCTGCATGTCGGGTGCGCCGCCTCCGGGAAACACCGCGGCCCCTCTCGTCTCGGGTTGGTGCCGTACCCAGCTTAGAGGGCCGCGCTCTATGGCATCGTGGGCCCGTGCTGAGACGACGTGCCGGGCTGGCCCTCGGCTGTGTGCTCGCGGTAGTGCTGTCCGGTTGCGGTGGGCAGGAGCCCGCTCAACCACAGACATTGGGGACGAGTTCGTCAATCCCGACTACCACCACCACGACCTCGACCAGCTCCTCCACTACGACTCCCCCACCTTCTTCTACGACGACAACCACGACCACCACCAAGCCCAAGGCGACGACCACGACCACCAAGCCGCCCGTGAAGGCGGTCCCCGGTGGGAAGGTCGTAGTGCTCGACCCGGGGCACAACGGCGGCAACGCAAGCCACGCGGCTGAGATCAACCGGCTGGTGCCAGCGGGTCGTGGTCGGACCAAGCCGTGCAACACCACCGGTACGGCTACCGCGGGCGGTTACGCCGAGCACGCCTTCACCTGGGATCTCGCGATGCGTGTGCGTGACGCGTTGACAGCCCGGGGCGTCAAGGTAGTGCTGACCAGGCCGGACAACACCGGCGTCGGCCCTTGCGTCGACCGGCGTGCGGCTATCGGGAACGACTCCGGCGCGGACGCCGTGGTCTCCCTGCACGCGGACGGTTCGACGAGCGCGGGCGCGCACGGTTTCCACATCGCCTACTCCTCACCCCCGCTCAACGACGCCCAGGGCGAGCCGTCGATGCGGCTGGCCAGGTCACTGCGCGACGGCATGGTCGCGGCCGGGCTGGCGACCTCCACCTACATCGGCTCGCAGGGCCTGTCGGCGCGCGACGACCTGGGTGGGCTGAACCTGTCGACCCGGCCCATCGCGCTCGTCGAGTGCGGCAACATGCGCGATCCGGCGGAGGCCGCGGTGCTCTCCAGCGCGCAGGGCAGGCAGCGCTACGCGGAGGCGATCGCGAACGGGGTCCTCGGGTACCTGGGCTGACCTCCCTGTGACAAGGTGGAGATCATGTCCGGGATGCGGGTGCTCGACGTCGACGAGCAGGAGCGGGTGCTGATCGCGCTGCCCACTGGTGGCGCGCGGGCCGCGGGTGGTGCACCGTCCACAGGCGGCGAGGTCCGCTTGGTCGAGGTCGACGCGAAGGGCAAGAGCCGGGAGCTGGCCGCGGTGGCGGATGCCGCCGCGGCGCGCTACCTGCCCGGTGAGCGCAAAGTCGTGGTGCAGCACGGAACCCCGGCTCGGCTGTCGCTGGTCAAGGTCGGCGGCAAGCTCACGCCGCTGGTCGGGTCCGACGACCACGCCAACGAGCTCCTCGGGGTCCTGCCCGGCCGGATCGTGTACCGCACCAACAGGAAACACCGTCTGCTCTACAGCGTCGTGATCCGCAACGTGCTCGTAGGCGAGGAACAAGCCGTCTACGACCGCGGCGGTGCGGTTATAGAGTCAGCGGTCAGCCCCAACAGCCGCTACATCGCGATTCGCTTGCCGCGCAAGCTGCTCCTGGTCGACACCATGCCGGTGACCGAGGACGACCACGTCCGGCTGATCTCCGCCGAGCCCGCCACCCGCGGTCGGGTGAACCTGAGCTGGCTGCCGGACTCCGCGCGGCTCACGGCGGTGGAGTACGAGCCGGAGTCGGCCAGGGTGGTCCGCTTCGACGTGGCCAGCGAAAGTTGGCACCCGCTGGTCGTGTCGCTCGACCCGGCCGCCAGGGGCTGGACGGCGCCGGACGGCCGCCGGGTCGCGGTGGCGGTCGGCAATGAACTCTCGCTGTACCAGACCGACAACGGGCGCTTCCTGCGATCCACCACTGTGGACGGTGAGATCGAGGACTTCCGCTGGTCGCCCGACTCCCGCGCGATCGCGCTGCGCACGACGACCGGGCACGTCGCCGTGGTGCGGGCGGAATCCGCGGCCACCCGCCTGGTCCAGCTGGGCTGAGCAGGCCGCTACTCGACCGGGCGCGCGCCCAGGGTGTCGGCGAGGAGCTTGAGCATGACCGCCTCCGGGTCCTGCTGACGCGTCGAGGCGTCGTTGGGGTCCGGCTTGACGGCGGCCTGGGCCATCATCTCCTCTTCGTCCTCCGGCTCGGGCGGGAGGTCGGGCTCCGGCGGCTCAGGCGGGGGGATCTCGTCCGCTGGCGCTGCCGTCGCCGGTGGGGGGACCTGGCGCCGAGGGGGCTCATAGGTACGGGTGGGCTCCGGCGCCGGGCGGGACTGGCGGGCGGGCTGCGCGGCCGCGGCACCGGGCTCGGCGTGGACGCAGCGGACCTGCCACCGGCCGCCGAGGACCGAGACCAGGGCCTGGGCGATGGCGTCGGTGTTGCGCGGGTCGGCGAGCCTGCGGGCCAGCGGCGCGGCGGGGTGCGCGATCACCACCGTCTCCCCCTCGACCGACTGGACCGTCGCGTTGGTCAGCATCGCCTCGGTGCTGCGGCTGGACGAGCGGACGGCCGAGAGCAGCTCGGGCCAGACCCGGCGGATCGCCGCGGCGTCCAACCCGCCGGGGGCACTGGTCTGCTCCGGTGCGGGTTCCGGGGTCGGCGCGGGCGTCGGTTCGACGGCGCGGGGAGGCTCTGGCGCGGGTTCGGGTGCTCGGGTGCGCGGCGGCTCGGGGGCTGGTTCAGGGGCACGCGCGGGCTCGGGGGCGCGCACGGGCGGCGCGGCTCGAACGGGTTCGCGGGCGGGTTCCGGCGCGCGCTGCGACGGTCGGGGGGCGACCGGGCGCGCGCTGGGTTCGGCGACGGGCGCGGCGGACAGCCTGCGCTCCACCTGCTCCAACCGCTGAAGGACGGCCGAGTCGGCCGCCGCGTCCGTTGGCACCGCGCCCGGTAGGAGCATGCGGGCGCACAGCAGCTCTAGCAGCAACCTCGGCGCGGTGGCGCCACGCATCTCGACCAGGCCGGTGTGCACGATCTCGGCGTACCGCGCCAAGGTGGCGGCACCGAGCCGTTCGGCCTGACCGACCATCCGGACGAGTTCGTCCTCCGGCGCGTTGACCAGCCCTCGGCTGGCCGCGTCCGGCACGGCGCGGATCAGGACCAGGTCGCGCAACCGGTCGAGCAGGTCGGAGGCGAACCGGCGCGGGTCGTGACCGGCCTCGACCAGGCGGTCCACCGTGCTGTAGACCGCCGACGCGTCGCCCGCGCCGAGACCGTCGACCATGTCGTCGATCAGTGCCACGTCGGTGACGCCGAGCAGCGACACCGCGCGCTCGTAGGTGACCCCCTCTGGGCCCGCGCCCGCGAGGAGCTGGTCGAGCACCGACTGGGTGTCGCGCGCCGAACCGCCGCCCGCCCGGATGACCAGCGGGAAGACCGCGGGCTCGATCTTGGCGTTCTCGGCGGCGCAGTTGCGCTCCAGCAGCTCGCGCATCGAGCTGGGCGGGATGAGCCGGAACGGGTAGTGGTGGGTGCGCGACCGGATGGTCGGCAGCACCTTCTCCGGCTCGGTGGTGGCGAAGATGAAGACGAGGTGCTCCGGCGGCTCCTCGACGATCTTGAGCAGGGCGTTGAAGCCCTGCGTGGTGACCATGTGCGCCTCGTCGACGATGAACACCCGGTAGCGCGAGCTGGCGGGCGCGTAGAAGGCGCGGTCGCGCAGCTCGCGGGCGTCGTCGACACCACCGTGGCTGGCCGCGTCGAGCTCGACGACGTCGACGGTGCCCGGGCCGTTGGGGGCCAGGCCGACGCACGAGTCGCACACGCCGCACGGCTCGTCGGTCGGGCCCTCGGCGCAGTTGAGCGACCGGGCCAGGATGCGCGCGCTGGAGGTCTTGCCGCAGCCGCGCGGCCCGGAGAAGAGGTAGGCGTGGTTGACCCGGCCTGCCGCCAGCGCCGTGCGCAGCGGGATGGTGACGTGTTCCTGTCCGACGACCTCGGCGAAGGTCGCAGGCCGGTACTTGCGGTAGAGGGCGAGCGCCACGTCGCGACACTACCGGTCGGCACCGACAGGCCGGGAATCCGACCGCCCCCGGCTGCGTTGGTCGGTACGTGCCTATCCCGTACTCGGTCCTCGACCTCGCCCCGGTGGCCAGTGGCTCATCGGAGACCACGGCGCTGCGCAACAGCCTCGACCTCGCCAGGGCAACCGAACGGCTCGGGTACCACCGGTACTGGGTCGCCGAGCACCACAACATGCCCGGCATCGCCAGCTCCGCGCCCGCGGTGCTGCTCGCGCACATCGCGATGGCCACCGAGCGCATCCGCGTCGGGTCCGGCGGGGTGATGCTGCCCAACCACGCGCCGCTGGTGGTGGCCGAGCAGTTCGGGATGCTGGAGGCGCTGCACCCCGGCCGGGTCGACCTGGGGATCGGCCGGGCGCCGGGCACCGACCAGGTGACGGCGCGGGCGTTGCGGCGCACGGAGGGTTCGCTGTCGGCCGACGACTTCCCCGAGCAGCTCATCGAGTTGGCGAACTACTTCACCGGTCGTGACTCGAACGGGGTCACAGCCGTACCCGCATTGGGCAACCAGCCCACGATCTGGTTGTTGGGCTCTAGCGGCTACAGCGCCCAGGCGGCCGGGTACCTCGGCCTGCCCTTCGCGTTCGCCCACCACTTCAGCTCGGAGAACACCCTCCCCGCGCTAGAGCTGTACCGGGAGAAGTTCAAGCCCTCGGCCATCTTGTCCCAGCCGTACTCGATGATCGCGGTCAACGTGGTCTGCGCCGAGGACGACGAGACGGCACTACGCCTCGCCGAGCCCGCCGCGCTGCAGTTCCTCCAGTTGCGCAAGGGGTCCCCGGGGCGCCTGCCCTCGCCGGAGGAGACCGCCGCGTACCCCTACAGCGAGCTGGACCGGCTGTTCATCGAGGAGCGGATGTCCAGCCAGATCGTCGGCGGGCCGGAGACGGTGCGCCGCAAGATCGAGGACCTGCTGGCCAAGACCGAGGTGCACGAGCTGATGATCACCACGAGCGTGTTCGAGCACGCCGATCGGGTGCGCAGCTACGAGCGCGTGGCCGAGATCGTGGGATTGGCCGCCGCGACGGTGGCGTAAGACGAAAGGGGACCCCGCGCACCTGCCAGAGCCCGCTTATCCTTGCTGCCTTCCGGCCCTGGGGAGGTTCGCGAGATGAACACCGCGCGGGGTCCTCGGTCAGTGTAGCGGGAGTCGGGCAACGCCACCCCCGGCGGGGCCGGTAGTCCTAACACCTGCGGGAACACCCGACGGACAAGACAAGACCTGGACATCTGCCCACCAGAGGTGTGATTCAGACCACGAACTCCGCTCGTACGGCGGTACCCTGTACGCCCTGAGGCGACCTATCGGGAGCAGGGCGTGTCTCATTCCACGGACAAGCACACGAGCATCCTGGCCGTCGACGTCGAGAGCTACGGCGACGTCCGGCGCACCGACCGGCACCAGAGGGTGGTCAGAGACGGCCTCTACGCCGCTCTTCACCGCGCGCTCGACCGGGCCAAGCTGCCGTGGGGCTACCACGAGGACCGCGGCGACGGCCTGTTCCTGCTCATCCCGGACGTCCCCAAGGGCGAGTTGGTGGCGTCCCTGCCGCACGAGTTGGCAGCGGCGCTGCGTGAGCACAACGCCGACCACGGGCCGGAAACGCAGATCCGGCTCAAGGTCGCCATCCACGCTGGCGAGGTCGGTAGCGACGACAACGGCAAGCACGGCACGGACCTGAACCACGCCTTCCGACTCCTGGAGTCGCAACCGCTGCGTAGCGCACTCGCTGGTTCCCCCGGCGTTCTCGCTCTAGCGGTGTCGGACTGGTTCTACGAGCACGTCGTGAAGCACCAGCCTGCCGCGAACCCAGCCATCTACCGGTCTCACACCGTGCAGCAGAAGGAAACCAAGACCACGGCGTGGATCTGCACGCCGGACTATCCCCGTCCGGTTACACCAACGCCCACTTTTCGCCTGCCTACGGTGCAATGGCCAAAACTGCCCAAGATCCGGCTACCTAGGCCGAGGTGGCAGGCGGTCGTTCTTACCGCGCTGCTGCTGCTCGCCCCCATGACCAACCTCTTGGCCGGTGCGGCCGCACCCGTCACGCGCTGCGCTAACCCCGTGCAGCTCAACGTGCTCACATCGACGGAAATGGCGCCAGCACTACGACTTCTCGCGTTGAACTTCGAGCGGAAGTCCTATCAGGCCGATGAGAACCGGTGCAGGCAAGCGCGCGTGCTGGTCGTGGCCGATACCTACGGCGGCGCGGTCGACGCACTCGGGCAGGGTTGGTCCGGTCGCAACGACCTGCGCGACCACGGGCCGGAGCCGCACGTGTGGATCCCCGACTCCAGTGTCGATATCGACCACGTAGCCGCCAGGCTGGCGAGAGTGCCCGGGATCGGCGCGACGCTAGAGCCCAGGCCGGGCATCGCGCGGTCACCGATCGTTCTCGCGGCACCGAAGGCGATGGTCGACGCACTACGACCAGTCGACGGCAAATGGGTCACCTGGCAGTCCATAGCGCTAGCGGCGAGCAGCGGCGATGGGTTCACCAGGCCGGACCCGCGTTCGTCCAGCGCGGGGATGCTCGCGACGATCGCGTACTACCGGCACCGCTTGGAGCAGCCTGAGCTCACGTCGAAGGTGATGACCGGGGAATCGGTGCCGCGCATCGCGCACAGCGCGGAGCGGGAGATCCCCTACGCGCCCGAGCTCGACAGCGGGAACCTGCTGTGCGCCATACGCAACACGCCGGGGCAACCGGCCGCGTTGGTGTCGGAGAAGGCGGTCATCGACTACAACCGGGGCAGGCAGCTCGGGAGCGACTGCTCGGCGTCAGCGCGTCCGGAAGCGCTAACGCCGTTCTACCTGCAAACAGAGTCACCGGTCCAGGACTACCCTTTCGTGGTCGTGCGCTGGACCGACCGACCCGAGCACCACCAGCGCCGCCAGGTGATCGACCGGTTCTACGAGTACCTGATGAGCCCGCCTGCCGCCGCCGACCTGCGCAACTCGGGTTTCCGCGACCGGGACGGGCGCGGCGAGGGGCCGGTGCTGTCAACGGCGTTGCCGGTCAACCCAGCGACCGCGTTCGACCTGCTCCAAGGCGCGGCGGCGGTGGGGAGCACGCACCCGAGGGTGCTGTTCGCGGTCGACGCCGGGCAGTCGATGGGGGCGCCGTTCCAGCAGGGGACTCGGATCCAGACGGCGAACGAGCTGGTGCGCAGGTTGCTCCAACAGTTCCGGGACGACGACGAGGTCGGCCTGCTGACCTTCGGCACGACTACGCAAGACGTCGTGCCGCTAGGGCCTGAACAGACGAACGCGATCCGCAAGGCCGCGCGGCCCGACTTCCCTCTTACCCCAGGCGACTCCGACGTCTATGGCGCTATCGAGGCGGGTATGGACCGACTCAGGGCAGACAAGAAGGCCCGCGGTACCGACCTCCTCGTCATCATCACCGATTCCGCTACCGCCGACGTGAGCCAGACAGACATGCCCGCACTGAAGATGAAGGTGACCGGACAGGACCCACGGGTCACGCGGCTTCTCGTGGTCAACCTGCTGGCGGGACGGTGCGAGTCAGCTGGGCTTACCGAGCTGGCGAAGGCCGCAGCCAGCAGCTGCGTAGACCTCACCTCGGTCGAGGACGACATACCGAAGTTGGCCAACCTGGTCGCGGCTGGACTCTGGAGGCAGGGATGAACAAGCTCCTCTATGCAGGCCTGGCGGTGGTTCTAGCAGCCTCGGGTGCGTGCGCGACCCAACCCGCTGGGGACGACCGCGTCCACGCTAGAGGGCCGATCACCTTCGTGGACGGCCGTGACACCACTCAGGACCGTCAGGTGGAACGGTTGGTGGAGCGGTGGAACAACCGCCGCGGCATCAAGGAACAGGTGACGTTCGTCGAGCAGTCGCCGTCCTCCGACTCGCACCGGGCCTCCCTGGTGGCAGCGGCCCAGGACGGCGCGCTGCCGGGAGCGCGAGGTAGGTGCAACGACGTCATCGTCGTCGACGCGGTGTGGACCGCGGAGTTCGCCAGAGCCGGGTACCTGCTGCCGTTGAACCCGGACGAGTTCGACATCGGCAAGTTCCTACGCGTACCGGTCGAGAACGCCACTGTGGACGGCAAGCTCTACGCAATCCCGGGCCGCACAGATGCGGGGCTTCTCTTCTACCGCAAGGACTACCTGGACGCGCAGGGGTTGCGTCCGCCTAAGAGCTGGGATGAGCTCATAGCGATCGCGAACAAGCTGAGGCCCATCTACGGCATAGACGGCTACGTGGGCCAGCTACAGCGGTACGAGGGTCTTACCGTCAACGCCCTAGAGGCCATTTGGTCCAAGGGCGGCAACCTGACCACCGACCACGCCATCACCATCAACTCACCGCAGGCCAAGCAGGGTGTCGAGATGCTCGCCATGGGCCTGCGCGACGGCTGGATCCCGCGCGCGGCCACCGGGTTCAACGAGGAACGCAGCCGCGAGCACTTCCAGGCGGGCAAGGCCCTGTTCATGCGCAACTGGCCCTACGTGTACCCGATCATGACCGCCCCCGACTCCCCCATCGCCGCCGCGGTCGGCGTGACCACCCTCCCCGGCCCCAGCGCTCTCGGCGGTTGGAACCTGGCCATCTCCCCCTGCTCCCAGCACCAGGAGACGGCCCGCGACTTCATCCGCTTCTACACCGAAGAGTCCGAACAACGAGAACTGTTCGCCAAGGGCGGCTTCGCCCCCACCGTCCGCAGCCTCTACGCCGATCCGGTGCTGCGCAGCAAGTTCCCCTACCTCGAACACCTCCACCACAGCCTCGACACCGCCCGCGACCGAGTCCAAACCCCCCAGTACGACCGCGTCTCCGACCTGATCCAGGAGAGCCTGCACAACGCCCTCGACCGCCCGGAAGGCGTCCCCCTCCGCCTCGACCAACTGGCCGACGACATGCGCACCACCCTGCGCTGAACGACCGAAGCGCCGGTCACCCAGGGTGACCGGCGCTTCCGGTGGCGGAGGATGGGGGATTTGAACCCCCGAGGGTTTTAACACCCAACACGATTTCCAATCGTGCGCACTAGGCCACTATGCGAATCCTCCGCCTGAGAGGATACCGGACACCAGCACAGGCAGCCAAAACGGGGGTCCGCACCCGCCACCACCAGCGCGAACGCCGCCAACCGCGGTGCGGCCCGAATGCGGCCTCTTACCGGTTTCGGGTGTGTTGCGGGAATTGGCTACGCGTTGATGACGTGGGTGGTGCCCCAGTTGCCGAGGGGGGTCAGGGCGTTGTTGAGGGCCTGGCCCGCAGGGGTGAGGGAGTACTCGACGCGGGGTGGGGATTCGGGGTGGGAGTGGCGGTGGACTATGCGGTGGGCCTCGAGTTCGCGCAGGTGGGTGGTGAGGACCTTCTCGGTGATGCCGGGCAGGTGGCGGCGGAGTTCGCCGAAGCGGCAGGGGTGGTCCTTGAGTGCCCAGAGGATGAGCACCTTCCACTTGCCGCCGATGACGTCCATGGCCGCGTCGATGCCGCACTGGTAGGGGCCGCCGGGGCGTGGGGTCGTGGCCATGGTTCCAGGGTGCCGCAGGCCGGTCGCGGCGCGCCACGCACTTCGAAGTGCGTACTTGATCACCGGGGTGGGCCGGACCAGCCTGGGGGCATGGCAGTCACCCTTCTCGGACTCGGCGCGATGGGCTCGGCGATCGTGCGGGCCTGGCTCGCGGCGGGCATCACGCCGACGGTCTGGAACCGGACCCCCAAGTCGCCAGCGGGCGCTGTCGTGGCCGACACCGCGGCGGCGGCGGTCGCGGCGAACCAGCTGGTCGTCGTCTGCCTGCTCGACGACGACTCGGTCACCGAGGTGCTCGACGGCGTCGAACTGGCAGGCAAGGACCTGGTCAACCTCACCACCAGCACCCCTGAACAAGCCCGTGCCCGCGCGCAGTGGGCTACCGACCGCGGCGCCCGTTTCGTCGACGGCGGGATCATGGCCGTACCTCCGATGATCGGCGCAACAGGCGCGTTCATCTTCTACAGCGGCTCGCAGGCTCTCGTCGAAGAGCACACCACCGTGCTCGCAGCACCAGCACGCATCCACTACGTCGGCGAGGACGCCGGTCACGCGGCGCTCTACGACATCGCGCTGCTCTCTGGCATGTACGGCATGTTCGCGGGCATCACGCACGCTTTCGCCCTGCTACGCGCGGACGGCATCGACCCGGTCGCCTTCGCACCGCTGCTCGTCGACTGGGTCACTACGACAACCGCATCCGCCTACGGCGTCGCCCAACGACTACACACAGGCAACCACACCACCGACGTCACGTCCAACCTGGCCATGCAGGTAGCGGGCATCCCCACGTTCCTCGGCACGGCCAAGGCCCAGGGCGTCGACCCGCGCCTGCTCACCCCGTTCTTCGACCTCATGGCCCGACGCGTCGAGGCGGCAGGGGGCAACGAGGACATCGCGGCCCTGGTCGACTTGCTAGCTGGCCACGCGCCGGTGGGGGTGTAGGTCGGCGAGGTCGGCGGCGGCCAGGCCCGCGGTCCAGCCGGAGGGGTTGGTGGCGGTGGTGCGGCGGGTGCGGATTCCGGGGAAGAGGGCGGCGAACTTGGCGTCGACCGCGGCTTCCCGGGAGGCGAGGACCGGGACCAGCGCCGTGGAGTGGGGGCGGACCTGGGCCGCGGCGTCCACCAGCCGCTGGTGGACGCGGTGGGCGTAGGCGACCAGGAAGGCCTGGCGGTACGCCCGGGTGCGGCCGGGAGCGCAGGCGAGCGCCCGGGTGGACTGGGTGGCCAGGGAGGTGGCGAGCAGTTCGGTGATCTCCAGGTCGGTCTCGTGGCCGACCAGGCCGACGCAGCCGAGGCGGGGGTAGAAGACCGAGCGGCAGCGGTTGGCGCCGGCCACGGCCTCGACCAGTTGGGCCTTCGGCGCCTGGTACGGCCCGCTCAGCCACAGCCTGCGGGCGGTGGCCTGCTGCGGGTGGTCCGCGGTGATGACGGCCTGTTCGAAGGCGTAGCGGGACATCAGCTCCTGGGCCTTGGCCGAGAGCGCCTCGGCCTCGGCGGCGAACGGGGTGGACTCGGCCTTGGTCAGCAGGCCGCGCACCTTCGCCATCACCCGGGGATCGACCCCGGCCGCGCTGGTCCGCACCTCGGCCTCGCACGGACCGGGCACCAACCTGGGCAGTTGCGGCAGCGACATCAGCACCGCGACCAGCTCGACGATCCGGCGCAACCCGGGGACCAGCGGCTCGGCCAACTCCACCGGCGCGGTGTCCAAAGAGGCCAACTGCGCGCGCCACACCGGGTGCAGGCGGGCGGTCGGGTAGCGACGGCACTCGTGCCCGATAGCGGCGGTGACCAGCGCGGTCAGCGGCTTGGGGACCGCGGCGACGGCCTCGCCCGGCAGCCAGCCGCGCTGCCAGAGCAGTTCCAGTGCCCGCGACAGCGACGCCACCGAGGCGGCCGTCGCCAGCTCGCCGCCCTGCGCGGCGACCTGCTGGATCCGGTCGAGAGCGGCACCCGGCCCGAGCGCGGCGGCCTCGGTCAGCCGGGCGGCGAGCAGGGCCACCGACCCGCGCGCCTCTCGATCAGGTGTTCGCATGGTGCCCATACTGCACCCTGGGCACCGGTTCGTTCAAACACCTGTTCGAACCCGGGCGAGGCGCGGCGCGCGGCCGCGCCCCACCCGGCGCTCACTCGTCCTCGGGTGCCGCGTGGTCGGGCTTGCCCGGGTTCGGGTCACGGGACAGGTCGATCAACGGGTGCCGCTCGGCGCCCTCCGGCGCCGAGTGCTTCCCGGTCCCCTCCGGTCGCTCGTCGTGGTCGGTCACGACGTCCCTCCTTCATCCCCTGTCTACAACGGACCCGAGGCTACCCCCGCCGCTGCCGTACCCACTCGGTGATGCCGTCCGCGGTGATGGGCAGCGCGTCGGAGATCACATCGGCGCCGGTCGCGGTGACCACCAGGTCGTCCTCGATGCGCACGCCGACGCCGCGCAGCTCCGGCGGGACGGTCAGGTCGTTCGGGTGGAAGTACAGGCCGGGCTCGACCGTCAGCGCCATGCCCGGTTCGAGGGTGCCCTCGTGGTAGGCGGCGGCGCTGGCCCTGGCGCAGTCGTGCACGTCCATGCCGAGCAGGTGGCCGATGCCGCAGACGATGTAGCGGCGGTGGTGCTGCCCGTTGAGCTCGAGCGACTTGTCGACCGACCCGGGCAGCAGGCCCCAGTCGTGCAGGCCCTCGGCGAGCACGCGCATGGCGGCGTCGTGGAAGGCCTTGTACTCGCGGCCCGGCTTGACCTCGGCGATCCCGGCCAGGTGGGCGTCGTACACCAGGTCGTACACGCGGCGCTCGGCGTCGGTGAACTCGCCCGCGACCGGGAAGGTGCGGGTGACGTCGGCGGTGTAGAGGGTGCTGACCTCGACACCGGCGTCGAGCAGCAGCAGGCCGTCCTCGGCGACCGGGCCGTCGCACCTGGTCCAGTGCAGGACCGGGGCGTGCGGACCGGCGGCCACGATGGAGGTGTAGCCGGGGCCGTTGCCCAGGGTGCGGGCGCGCCGGTCGAAGGTGCCCTGCAACCAGCGCTCGCCGCCGCCGCGCACCGCCGTGTCCAGCTCGCGGGCGACGTCCTCGAACCCGAGGTAGGTCGCGTCGACCGCCGCGCGCAGCTGGCCGATCTCCCAGTCGTCCTTGATCCGCTTGAGCTCGGCGAGGACGGTGCGCAGCTCGGGGCTGTGCGCGCCGACCAGGGCGTCGAGCAGCGGGTCGACCCCCTTGGCGGCGAGCACCTCCGGCAGCTGGCCGCGCAGCGCGCGGGGCAGCTCCTCCAGCGGGCGGCACTCGATGCGCAACGCGTCGGACCACTCGGCCAGACCGGGGACGGCGCCGATCCACAGCTCGCCGTCGCGGGCGCTGGCGAAGAAGTCCGGCTCGCTCGGGCCTGCGGGTTCGCGCAGGTAGAGCACCGCGTCGTGGCCCGCGCCGTTCGGGTTCATGACCAGGACGGCGGCCTCGGCGTGGCAGTTGGTGAGCCAGGCGAAGTCGCTGTCGACGCGCAGCTGGTAGTCGGTGTCGTTGGACCTGGTCGGGGCGATGCCCGCGGCGAGGGCGATGCGCTTGCCGGGGAACGCCGCGGACAGCCGCGCGCGGTGCGCCTGCGCTGCCTCGGCCGCACCGGCGACGGTGTGCACCGTGCGGTCGGCCGGGCCCCAGTCGTCGCGGACGAACTCGCGGAAGCCCTCGGCCTCCACCAACTTCGACGGATCGCGCCGGGCCGGGCGGTCGTTCATCTGGAACACCTCTTTCACCTGGTCAGGGACTATCGGGACAGCTGGACGGTGCGGCTGAGGGTGTAGAACGCGGCGGCGGCCTTGCCCTGCTCCTTGCCGCCGTAGCCGGAGCCGCGCTCACCGCCGAACGGCAGGTGGAAGTCCACACCGGCGGTCGGCATGTTGACCTTCACCAGCCCGGACTCGCACCGCTCCACATAGGACACCACGGCGGTCAGGTCGGCGGTGTAGAGCGAGGTGACCAGGCCGTAGTCGGTGGCGTTGGCCAGCGCGATCGCGGCGTCGACGTCGGCGACCTCGGTGATGGTGGCGATGGGGCCGAACACCTCCTCGCGGTCGAGCCTGCTGCCGGGGCCGACCAGCGTCGGCCGGACGAACCAGCCGTCGGCGTCGAGCACCGCGCCACCGGCCTCGACCACCCGGTCCCTGGCGGCGGCGCTGATCACCGGCCCGACGGCGGTCGTCGGGTCGGTCGGGTCTCCCACCCGCAAGGCGTCCACGGCGGAGACGAGCGCCTCGCGGGTACCCGATCCCACAACTATCACCCGTTTGGTGGCGGTGCACTTCTGACCGGCGAAGCCCATGGCGGCGTACGCGATGTCGGTGGCCGCGCGGTCGAGGTCGGCGTCGGGGAGCACGATGGCCGCCGAGAGGCCGCCCATCTCGCACTGCGCCGGGATACCCCGCTCGGCGGCGGCGAGGGCCACCTGGCGACCGACGCCGCCTGATCCGGTGAACGACACGACGTCCGCCGAGTCGACCAGGGCGGTCCCGACCTGGGGACCACCGGGGACGACGGCGAACAGGCCGTCCGGCAGGTGTCCCTCGACGAGTTCGGCGAGCCGCAGTGCGCACGCCGTGGCGTCCGGGGACGGCTTGATCACCGCGGCGTTGCCGAAGGCGAGCGCGGGGGCCGCTTTCCAGACCGGGATGGCGAGGGGGAAGTTCCAGGGCGTGATCAGCCCCGCGACCCCGCGCGGCCTGCGCACGGTGAACGCCAACCCGCCGGGGTAGGTCTCACCGATCGGGTCGTACGCCTGCTGCGCGTAGTAGCGGAAGATCGCGACAGCGCGGGCGACCTCACCCTTGGCCTCGGTGATGGGTTTGCCCACCTCCCGCACGATCAGCTGGGCCAGGTCGGACCCGGCAATCGCGTCCGCGATCGCGTCGAGAGCAGCCGCACGGACGGCGGGGCCGGTAGTCGCCCACTCCCGTTGAGCGGTACGAGCGCGTGCGACAGCGCCAACGATGTCCCCCTCCGGAACGTCGATGACGACGTCGTCGGGCGACTGCGGCGAGGTGGACACGATCCTCACAGGACGAACCCCCTAGGGAACGGGTCGGTGGGGTCGAGCATGTACTGGGCTGTACCGGTGATCCAGGCGCGCCCGGTAACGGTAGGCACAACAGCTGTCGTCTCGCCCACCTTCGTCGACCGCACCAACCGGCCGACGAAGTGGGTACCGAGGAGCGACTCGTTGACGTAGTCCTGATCGAGGTCGAGTTCGCCGCGGGCGTGGAGTTGGGCCAACCGCGCGGAGGTACCCGTACCGCAGGGAGAGCGGTCGAACCAGCCAGGGTGGATCACCATGGCGTTGCGGGAACCGCCGTCCGTGCGCGGTGCGACGAGCTGCACGTGCTTGCACCCGCCGAACGCCGGGTTCTCCGGGTGCACGGGCCGGTTGGTGGCGTTGATCGCGTCCATGATGGACAGACCGGCGGCGAGCATCCGGTCCTTCTCGGCGCGGTCGAAGGGGATGCCAAGCTCGGCGATGGGCAGGATCGCGTAGAAGTTGCCGCCGAAGGCCATGTCGTAGCGGACCCGGCCGAGTCCGGGGACCTCGACGGTCGCGTCCAGCTCGACCGCGAACGACGGCACGTTCTCGATGGTCACCGACTGCGCGCGGCCGTCGCGCACGGCGACCCTGGCCTCGACCAGGCCCGCGGGGGTGTCGAGCTTGATGATCGTCTCCGGCTCGGTGACCTCGACCATCCCGGTCTCCACCAGGACCGTGGCCACGCCGATGGTGCCGTGCCCGCACATCGGCAGGCAGCCGGACACCTCGATGTAGAGCACGCCCCAGTCGGCGTCCGGCCTGGTCGGCGGCTGGAGGATGGCGCCGCTCATCGCGGGGTGGCCGCGCGGTTCGTTGACCAGGAACTCGCGCAGGTGGTCGAGCTCGGCCATGAAGTGCTCGCGGCGCTCGGCCATGGTGTCGCCGGGGATGACGCCGACACCGCCGGTGATCACCCGGGTCGGCATGCCCTCGGTGTGCGAGTCGACCGCGTGCAGGACGCGGGTGGAGCGCATGTCAGGCCGCCTGCACGGCGTCGACCGCGCGGCGCATGTCGGCCTCTAGCGCCGACAGCTGCTCCGGGGAGAGCGGCCCGCGCGGCGGTCGGCACTGACCGCCGAACCGGCCGACCATGTCCATGCTGTGCTTGATGGCCTGCACGAACTCGGTTCGCGAGTCCCAGCGGAACGCGGCGACCATCGGCTCGTAGAGCGCCCGCGCCTCGGCCACCTTGCCCTGGAGCGCGAGCTCGTAGAGGCGGACGGACTCGACGGGGAAGACGTTCGGGAACCCGGCGAACCAGCCGGTAGCACCCATCAGCAGCGATTCGAGGACAACGTCATCCGCTCCCGCGACCACTGTCAGCTCCGGTGCCGCCTCGCGGATCTCCAGCACCCGCCGGACATCGCCGGAGAACTCCTTGATCGCGACGACGTTGTCGATCTGGGCGATCTCGGCCACAAGAGCGGGCGTGAGGTCGACCTTGGTGTCGATCGGGTTGTTGTAGACCATGACAGGTAGGCCTACCGACGCCACGGCCGCGAAGTGCTCGACAACCTCGCCGGGGTTTGCCCGGTACATGGTCGGCGGAAGGCACAAGACACCGTGAGCGCCGTCCTCGGCCGCGATCTCAGCCCAGTGCTTTGCCTGGTGCGCACCGACTCCGTGCACGCCGACGACCACGATGCCGTTGTCGCCCACGGCCTCGATCGCGGTCCGGGCCACCTCACGGCGCTCGGCGTCGGTGAGCGAGGAGTACTCGCCGAGGGAGCCGTTGGGGCCGACGCCCCGGCAGCCGCTCTCGACCAGCCACCGGCAGTGCTCGGCGTAGCGGTCCAGGTCGGGGCGCAGCCCGGCGGGCGCGGCGTCGTCGGGGGTGTAGGGCAGGGCGGTGGCCACGATGACGCCGTCGAGACGCTCGGTCACAGGTCCTCCTCTGGCAGGGATGCGAGTTCGGCCAGCCGCAGCGGCGTGGCGATGGGGCGGCGTTGCAGGTCGGCTGGGGTGAAGAAGGTCCGCCGGTCGCCCGAGAGGGCGGTGGCGATGTCCACGGCGGCACGCGCACACGTCCGGCCCTGGCACAGGCCAAGGCCGATCCGGCTGGTCAGCTTGAAGGTGCGCGTACCGGAGGCTTCGAGGTCCACGGCCGCGCGGAGGTCCTTGTACGTGACCTCTTCGCAGCGGCAGATCAGGGTGTTGTCGGTCAGCCAGGTGTGCCAACCAGGGCGGATCGGGTGGGCATCGGCTAGAGCAGCGGCGAACCTCCGACCGCTGCGCACTTTCGCCAACGCCTTCGTGGGGCAGGCACCTCTTGCGGCTGCTGCCCCGGCTACTTCACCTTCGGCAGCAGCAAGGTCGGCCCCACCGATACCGGTCACCTCACCTGCCGCGTACCAACCAGGAACCGAGGTAGCGCCGGTGTGGTCTACCTGAACGAATCCGTCGGTGAGGACGCAACCGGCGGCGACAGCCAGTTCGAGGCGCGGCGTGAATCCGTGGCCGACGCAGACAGCGTCAACCGCGACTCGCTCTTGGCTTCGGATGGTCCAATCGGGATTCAGCTTGGCCACTGTCACGGCGTTGACCCTGTCTTCACCGTGTGCGGCAACGACTGCTGTTCGGGGACGCCATGCTGCGCCTAGACGAACGGCGTAGCCGAGCAGTTCGGCGAGCTTGGCCGGGCTGGCGGCGCGCGGGCGTCCGAGCCAACCCAGACCCGTGTTCGCGTCGCAGATCCGCAGCACTTCAGCACCAACGGCTTTGAGCGACTCCGCGACCGGTAGCAGGAACGGGCCGGTGCCGGACACCACGACTCGGTGACCAATGGCGATCTTCTGCCCCTTGGCGAGCGCTTGTGCTGCTCCGGCGGTGTAGACCCCTGGAAGGTCCCAGCCCGGGAACGGCACTACGCGGTCGTGCGCTCCGGTAGCGAGTACCACGGCATCAGCGTTCAGAGTCTCGCCGGTGCGGCTAGGGCTATCCGCCGGGCCGGTGCGTACGTGCAACCGCATGCCCTCTACGGCCCAGACCGTGCTGTTGGCGAGGTGGCGAACCCTCGGATCAACCCGCTGCGGGTCACCTCGGTGGAACTGGCCTCCCAGCGTCGGTTCGCTGTCGACCAGCACCGTGTCCGCGCCAGCACCGGCCGCTGCACGCGCCGCTGCCAGGCCTGCGGGACCGCCTCCGATCACGACGACCTTCACGGCCCCTCCGTGCGGATGTCATCGCCATCGACGAGGAGTCGCTGGCAGGCGCGCACATCAGCGACGCCGTTGACCGTCACGAGGCAGTCGAAGCACACACCGATCCCGCAGAAGACGCCGCGCGGCCTGCTCTTGACGCGGGTTGTCCGCCACGACGTGCGACCGGCGGCCAGCAACGCGCCCGCCACGGTCTGGCCCGGAGTTGCCTGGCTGGGCACACCGTCGATAGTCACGCGCATTCGAGCACCCCCGGTCGGTCCACTCGGAACGGTGTCGGGTCCAGGTGCGGAGTCGCGCCGGTGAGCAGTTCGGCGAGCAGGGCACCGGTGGCGGCGGCCAAGCCGATGCCAGCGCCCTCGTGTCCGGTGGCGTGCCAGAGGCCAGGGACGCGCGGATCGGCTCCGATGACCGGTAGATGGTCCGGTGCGTAAGGGCGAAAACCGCCGTAAGCACGCATGACAGGGACATCCGCGAGCGAGGGGAACAACGCGACGGCTTTGCGCGCCAGCTCCCGTAGGACCCGGATGCGGATGGACTCGTCGAACCCGACCCGCTCCCGGCTGGACCCGATGAGGATCGTGCCCGCCGCCGTCGACTCGACGACCGTTGAGGTCTGGAGGTCAGCGTCACCGCTGGCGACAGCACCTACGTAGTCGGCGTCGTAAACCTTGTGGTGCACGGTGGGCGGCAACGGCGCCGTCACGAGAACCATCCCGCGCCGCGGGGCGATCGCTATAGGCGCACCGAGTGCGCGCGAGACCTCCCCGGACCACGGGCCACATGCGTTGACGACGTGGTCGCACGCGATGACGCCCTCGGATGTGTGCACGCCTCTTGCGTCCAGACCTACAACAGTGACACCGGGGCGCAGGACGCCACCGCGGCGACGAACGTTCGATAGAAGTGCCTGCGCCGCGAGGACTGGCTGGACTTGAGCGTCCTGCGGGTAGTGGACGGCGGCGGTCACCCGCGTCGTCAGGTGCGGTTCGCGTTCCAGCGCCTCGGCCGGGGTGATCCACCGAGCATCGACACCCGCTTCCCGCTGCACAGCGGCGAAGTGCGCCAACGGTGCCGGGTCTCCGGTGGCGACCACTAGCCCGCCCTTGGGATCCCACTCGATGTCGGTGTCCCCGACAAGTGCAGGCCAGCGGCTTAGGGAGGACAGAGCGAGGTCTAGCTCCGGGCCGGGTTCCTTGTCGGAGACCAGGATGTTGCCCTCACCCGCGGCACTGGTCCCGGAGGCGAGCGGTCCGCGGTCGAGCACGGTGACGCGAAGGCCCGCGGCCGACAGCGCGTCGGCGCACGCGGCGCCGATCACCCCGGCGCCCACCACGACCACATCCACGACCCGCACTCCCATCGTTCATTGAAGTGAACGACCTGAGCGTAAGCAGCGCGGGCGGAGCGGTCAATCCCCGTGTACCCCGATGGCGGGCCGATCCCCGGTCGCGGGGTACTCGAGCAGCAGGATCGAGGTGACCGGACCGTCGAGGGCCGAGTACACGTGCGGGCCCGCCGCCGGGAAGCACACGTAGTCGCCCGGCCCCACCTCGTAGGGCTCCGTCGGCGGCCCCACGCGCAGCACACCCTCGGTAACCAGCACGTGTTCCCGCCCGGTGTGCCCGGGCGAGTACTGGGTCTCCCCCGGTCGGATCCGCTGGTCGTAGACCTCGACCACGGTGTCGGCCAGGTCGAGCCTGCGCACCATCCTCAGATCGACGGCGGTCCCGGAGAGCACCTCGACCTCGGCGCCGCGCACCAGCACGACCTCCGACTCGGCCGGGGCGGTCAGCAGGCCGGACACCGGCACCCCGAGGGCGTTCGACAAACTGAACACCGTCTCGATGGTGGGGTTCCCGGTCCCGGACTCCAGTTGCGACAGCGTCCCCTTGGCGATCCCGGACCGCCGGGCCAATTCGGACAACGACAAGCCGCTCAGTTCACGCAGTGCGCGCAGGTTGTCCGCCAGCACCTGCCCCGCCTGCCTGCTCACCACGCGACCTCCTGGACCACCTGTGCTGAGAAACGACAAGAGGACCGGTCAGTGTTGACCGGCCCTCTTAGTCTTGGCGGTGGCGGTGGGATTTGAACCCACGGACGGAGTGAACCGTCACGCGCTTTCGAGGCGCGCTCCTTCGGCCGCTCGGACACGCCACCGCGCGTGAGAGTACTAGACCCCTCGCCCGCGGTGAGAACGGGATCCCCGAAAAAGAACAGGCCCGCCTCCCGGGGGATAGGAGGCGGGCCCGTGACCTCGGGTGTTACCGGCGATCGCCGTTCAGGCGCTCCTTGGCGTCGTGCACGGCACCGGCCACCTTGTCGCGCGCCGTGTGACCCGCTTCCTTCGCATGACCGCTGACCTGGTCGGCCTTGCCGGAGTTCTCCAGGTCGCGGTTGTCGGTGGCCTGGCCGAGCTTCTCCTTGACCTCGCCGATCACCTGTTCGGCCTTGTCCTTGGCCTTGTCGAACACGCTCATCGCCATTCCTCCGTTTCGCTCGCACCAGTGGGGTGTCCGTTCCCGGCGCGAACCCAACGACAATGTGACGCAAGTCACTGCTTGCGCTTGGCGGCGAAGAACCCGGCGACCAACTCGGCGCACTCGGCCTCGAGCACACCCCCGACGACCTCCGGCCGGTGACCGAGGCGCCGGTCCCGGACCACGTCCCACAATGAGCCAACAGCGCCGGTCTTGGGCTCCCAGGCGCCGAACACCACCCTGGCCACCCTGGCCAGCACGGCCGCCCCGGCGCACATCGTGCACGGCTCGACCGTGACCGCGAGCGTGCAGCCGGTCAGCCGCCAGCCGTCGCCGCGGACGGCGGCCGCGGCGCGCAGCGCGATCACCTCGGCGTGCGCGGTCGGGTCGCCGAGCGCCTCCCTGGCGTTGCACGCGGCCGCCAGCGCCGAGCCGTCCGGCCCGAACACGACCGCGCCGATCGGGACGTCACCGGTCGCCGGGGCCGCGCGGGCGGCGTCGATCGCGGCGCGGACGAGTCTGTCCAGGTCAGCGCCGGTGCTCACTGCAGGATGGTGTCCAGGTGCTTGGTCAGCTCCGCCGCGAACCCGCACCGCTGGGCGATCATCTGCAGCTGCTCGTCCGGGTAGAGGTCGACCTCGTCGATGATCACCTGCAGCTCGGGGGCGGGCAGCCCGAGATCGGCGAGGATGTCGAGCGAGCCCTCCGGCCACACCTCGTCCTCGTCCTCCGGCGGGTCGACCCGCAGCAGGTCGAGCGCGTCGGCGGCGATGTCGTAGTCCAGCGCGGCCGCGGCGTCCGACAGCAGCAGCGCGACCCCGCCCGGGCTGGGCCGCAGGACGACGAAGAACTCGTCGTCGACGGCCAACAATCCGAATACCGCCCCGGTGGAGCGGGTCTTGCGCAGCTCGGTGATCGCGGCATCGAGTTCGCGCAGGGCGATGTTGTCCATCTGATCGCACCGCCACTTGCCGTCCTCGCGGATGACAGCGACCCCGAAGCCCGGTACCGGCTCCTCTCCCGACATGCACACACCGTATTCCGCTAGGAGGTCACCCGGAAGAAGCAGTCCCCCATACCGGCGCGCGATGACACTATCGAGAAATGACGAACCAGTCTCCGTTGGCGGGCGACCCCCGCTTCAGCGGGTTGCTCGACGCCGCCCACGCGCTCCAGCCGAACACGGTCGCGCTGCGCAGACAGCTCCACCAGCACCCGGAGCAGGGTCTTGCGCTACCGCACACCCAGGCCGCCGTCCTGGCCGCCTTGGACGGCCTTGACCTGCGGGTGCACACCGGCAACGAGCTCGGTTCGGTCATCGGCGTGCTCGACGGCGCGCGCCCGGGTCCCACGGTGCTGCTGCGCGGGGACATGGACGCGCTGCCGCTGCAAGAGGACACGGGGCTCCCCTTCTCCTCGCAGGTCGACGGGTCCATGCACGCGTGCGGTCACGACACCCACGTGGCCATGCTGGCCTCCGCGGCCCGGTTGCTCGCCGACCGCCGCGACGAGTTGGCGGGCACGGTCGTATTCATGTTCCAGCCGGGCGAGGAAGGCCACTACGGCGCGAAGTTCATGCTCGACGAGGGCGTGCTCGACGTCGCCGACCGGCCGGTGGACCGGGCGCTGGCACTGCACATCACCTCGAAGGAGGCCTCCGGGGTGCTGCGGTGCAGGCCGGGGCCGATCATGGCGAGCGCCAACTCGTTCACCATCCGGATCACCGGCAAGGGCGGCCACGCGTCCAACCCGTCCGACGCGGTCGACCCGGTGCCCGCCGCCGCGGCCATGGTCGGCGCCCTGCAGACGGTCGTGACCAGGCGGATCAGCGTCTTCGAGCCGACCGTGCTGACCATCGCGCGGATCACCGCGGGCACCACGTCGAACATCATCCCGGAGACCGCGGAGCTGGAGGGCACGCTGCGCACGCTGTCCGAGGCGTCGCGGGCGACGATGCTGGCCGAGATCCCACGTGTGTGCGCGCAGATCGCTGCGGCGCACGGGTGCACTACGACCTTCGAGGTCGACGCGGGCTACCCGGTGACCATTAACGACGACGAGGTCGCCGCGCGCGTGCACGACATCGCGGGCGCCACTTTGGGGGCCAGGCACGTGAACCCCATGACGAACCCGCTCATGGGCGCGGAGGACTGGTCTTACGTACTGCAGCGCGTTCCTGGCGCGATGGCGTTCCTCGGCGCGTGCCCACCCGGGGTGGATCCGGGCGACGCCGCGCCGAACCACTCCAACCGTGTCCACTTCGACGAGTCAGCGCTACCGCACGGAGTCAGCACTTACGCAGCGTTCGCTCTGGACATGCTGCGCTGACAGGTGATCTATACGGCACAATCCGGCTACATGCGATCCGTGTGCGTGGTCGGGTTGGGGCTCATCGGCGGTTCCGTCCTGCGGGCGGCTGTGGCGGCTGGGCGGGACGTGTGGGGGACAGCGGGCTCGTCGGCGGACGCGCAGGGCGCGATCGCCGAGGGGTTCACCGTCCTCGACGTGGACGCGGCGCTGCGCCGGGCCGCGGAGCAGGACGCGCTGGTGGTGGTCGCCGTGCCGCTGCCCGCGGTCGACGCCGTGCTGCGCAAGGTCGGTGACCTGGCCCCGGAGAACCTGCTCACCGACGTGGTGAGCGTGAAGGGCCCGGTGGCCGACGCGGTCGCCAAGTACGCGCCGTCGACCCGGTTCGCGGGCGGGCACCCGATGGCGGGCAAGTCGGAGTCGGGGTGGCAGGCGAGCACGTCGACCCTGTTCACCGACGCGGCGTGGGTGGTGACCGCCGACGAGGAGACCGCGCTGCCCGCGTGGCGCGAGGCCGCCCAGCTCGCGCTGGACTGCGGCGCGGGTGTGGTGCCGACGACCACGCTGGAGCACGACGCAGCGGTGGCCAGGATCTCGCACCTGCCGCATGTGCTGGCGGCCGTGCTGGGCGCTGTGGGCGCCGATGGCGGGCCACTGGCCCTGGCCCTGGCCGCCGGGTCGTTCAGCGACGGGACGCGGGTGGCGGGCAGCAGGCCGGAGCTGGTGCTGGCGATGTGCGAGGGCAACCGCGCCGCGCTGCTGGACGCGGTCGACGAGGCGCTGGGCAGGCTCGGCGCCGCCCGGGGCGCGCTGGCCTCCACCGGCGCGCTCGGCGCCACCGTGCAGGCCGGGCACGCGGGCAGGGTCACCTTCGACGCTTACCGGTCAGCAGGGCGCGCTCAGGCGATGGTCGACCTGACGGGCCCGGACCCGATGGAGGAGCTGCGGCTGGTCGGGGCCCGCGGTGGGCGGGTCGTCGGGTTCGACGGTGACTTGGCGGCGGTAGCGCTACCCGTACTGGCCGACTGAGGTATCGGCTCGGCAACGAATCGGCAAGGGGCCGCTGAACGACGCCTACGTTGGGCCGGTGGATCTCCCGGGACCATTACCAACGCCGGTTCGACCGAACCGGGTGCGCCGGTTGGCGGCCATCGCAGCGGGCTTGGCCGTGCTGGTCGGGGCGGTCCTTGTCCTGCGCACGCCGCCGGAGGAGAAGGCAGCACCAACGACGGTGCAGGTCCCACCGGCGCAGACGACCGTCAAGCCGTTCGCCGCCGAGGGCGTCGTCGTGCCGCGTCCGGCGGAGAAGCCCAAGCCGCCAGCGGCCATCAAGGTCACTCCTGGCCCACAGCGCCTCCAGTTGCGGTGGGGGCCGGATGAGCCGAAGGACGCAGCGGGCTACGACGTGCGTTGGGGTCGTATGGGGACGATGGAGTTCACGCGCTTCGTTGCCTACACCGGCGCGCAGTTGGACGCCCTCGACAACAACACCGCCTACGACATCGAGGTCCGCACGGTCGACGCTTACGGTCAGCGGTCCGAACCGACCAAGACCAACGCGACGCCCCTAGAGGTAGCGGACGACCCACCCTGGTCGTTCAACGACCGGTTCACCTCTCGCGTCATCCCCGACCCGGTCAAGTGGACGTTGGCCAGCAGCAACGGCTGCGGTAAGGCCACCAGCGGGGAGGGCGAGGACGGTCGACGGCTCGTGATCAGCGCGAAGTGCGGGACCGACCCGGTCGCGCTGCAGGCCCGGCCGCCGTTCCGGCTCCGGGACACGCCGGTGAACGGCGAGTACGGGCGTCTGGTGGTCGAGACCGACCAGGTCGGGCTGGGCGGCGTGCTGCACCTCGACCTGGTCCCCGGCCCGGCGGACCTGATCGACGGTTCCCCGAACGGCCCCACCATCACCCCGCAACCGGCGGGCAGGGCCACCGACGACCCCACGCTGCCGCCGGGGACGATCAGGGTGTGGATCGCGGGTCAGAGCGCGTCGACCGACGTGGGTGTTCTCGTCGCCCCCGGGACTCCGCGCACCACGCGAGGCGGCGGGGTCACCGCGCCCAAGCCGCCGGAGATCGGGTTCACGGTCCGCTGGGAGGTGGTCTTCAGTGAGTCCGGTGTTCAGGTGCTCCAAGACGGCGTTGTCGTCGGTGGGAGCGATGTGGTCCCGACATGGCGGGAAGCAACGGCACTGGTGGGGTTCACTGGCCCGGCCAATGTCTACGCGGCGGTCAACCTTGTCGGGTTCATCGGCGCACCTACGACCGTCCCTGTGCTCGTAGTGCCGCCGCCGATCGACGCTGGTCGCGTCGTCGTGAGCCCTGACGCGCCGCTGTCGACATCTGCCTCCGGCGCTCAGGTCAAGGGAACCCGTGGAGGGCAGGTGCGCGCGGTGCTGGTCCCCCAGAACCGCCCGGGTGACGCGACTACGGACACGTTCAGCATCGAGATCGGTGGCGCCACCTTCCCTGCCAGACCTGCCGTCGCCGGGCAGCCCATGTCCAGGGGTGTGCGCTATCCGATCGTCGCCGACGTACCGGCGGAGGCACTCGTGCTGGCGGCTGACGGCAAGACACTGCCTCTGCGGGTGCGAGGGCCACTCCACCAAGGACAGGCAGCGACGAATGTCATCAACGTCGCGTTGGAGCTAACCGCGCCCGAGGGAGCTGTCTCACCTGCGGCAGGTAGCGGTACCGACCTGCCTCTGCCCCGGCCCAGGCCTGCGTTGGCCGAGCCGAGCGGGACGTTCCTGGACGCGGCGGGCAAGGCGATCCCCGAGGGCGGCGAGGTCCGGGGCGGGCGCGTGGTGCTGGAGGTGCGCACCGATGGGCTCGACGGCCAACGGGTCGCCGGGCGGCTGGCGGGCCTGGCCGGGATCGAGGTGCGGCTGGACGGCAGGCGGATCGCGGGCATCCCCACCATCGTGGACGGACCCGGTGTCGGCGGCCGGTGGACGCTCGCGCTGCCTACCGGCGGGCTGAACGCCGGTAGGCACACCGTCGAGGTGAAGGCCATCGGGGTCGACGAGAAGGCGATCCCCGGGTTGGCCTACGCGTCGTTCCAGCTGGCCGGCTAGACGCGGGTCGCGACACCCGGGTAGTCCAGGACCACGCCCTCGGGGTCCACCGTCAACTCGGTGCTGAACTCGCCCTGGGTGAACGCGATGACCGCGCCGCGCTCGTCCACCGAGACCGTGCGGAAGGTCTGGTCGACCAGCCTGACCTGCAGGTCGGGTAGCGACACGTGCACGACCGGGATCTCGAACTCGCCGGGGGTGCGGTGCAGCCCGAGCCGCCGGATCGGCAGCGTGGCGAAGGTGACCGCGCCCGCGACGTGCACGGTGACCGACCCGCCGAAGTTGTCCCTGGCCGAGGTGTGGCCGTGGTCGACGAGCCAGGTGCCGTCCTCGGCGCGGCTCAGCGAGATCTGCCGCTCCTGCTCGGCGGTGGTCGTGCGGAGCAAGAGCCTGCCCGCCTCCTCGCCGCGGTCGAGGGAGGCCTCGTAAGAGGCGCTGTACGCCTCTACACCCGCCGAACGGTCGGCGGCGACGATGAGCCTCCCGGACGCGCGGAGCCTGCCGTCCGCGAGCAGCAACCGCACCGACTCGAGTGAGGTCGGCTCGGTGCCCTGCCAGGTGACCACCGCGGGGTTGCGCAGCCGGGCCGCGGTCTCCGCCCGCTCGGTCGAGGTGGGTGAGCTCACGCCTGGTCGCCCTGGGTCTGCGGCTTGTCCGGGATCAGGTCCTGGACCTTGTCGACGACGGCGTCGACCTGCGCCTCGTGGCCGAACTTGCCCTTGACGAACTCGCCCGCCTTCTCGACGCCCTGCTCGATCTTGTCCCCGTGCTGCTCGACCAGGTTCTCCGCCTGCTGCTTCAGCTGGTTGAAGTCGATGCCCATGTTGCTCCTCACGCCAAGCTGGAAGGTTACCCAACCGATCCAGCAGTGCCCACTGCCAAACAATCAAGATACCTACTCCGGCACCCGCGTTCGACGCCCTCTGGCAAGTACCGGTCCGCGCAGGGTGGCGTTCACCGAGGTCAGCTCGCCGACCACCCGGTCGAGCCGGTCGTCGTCGGGCAGCGCCGCCCGCTTGGGCGCCCGCTCGCCGCGCACGGCCTTCCCGGCTTCCCTGACCGCCGCGGCGACGGCCTTGGTGTCGGCGTCGGCGACCGGGTCGGCGCCCCGGTCGATCGCGACGGCGACGCCGGTGACCGCGTCGGTGAGGCGCTCGAGGCCGATGATCACCGGCCACCACGCGGCGGCTTGGCGGCCCGCGGCGGAGGGCTCGACGATCGACTGCTGGAAGGCGGTCCTAAGGTCGGAGAGCGCTCGGTAGGCCTGCCTGCGCAAGGTGGACTTCTCATCTGTCCTGCCTGAGAGGGCGTGTTCGAGGTAGTCGGCGATGGTGTCAAGGGTCGCCGCCAGGTCCTCACCGACTCGGGGGCGTCTAGCGCCTGGCCACAGCAAGTAGCCCACTACGAGCACGATGGCGCAACCGATGGCGGTGTCCAGCAGGCGCGCACCGACCAGACTCCACTGGCCTGCCTGGGCGATGTCCAACTGGACCAGCACCAAGGGGGTCACGAACGTGCTGAACATCCCGTAGTTGCGAACCTGCCCGATGGGCAGTGCCGCCGCCGCGACCGCCATCAACCCCACTAGGACCCAGCTGGGTGGGGCTAGGGCGAGCACGCCCGCGCCGAGCAGCACGCCGATCGCGGTGCCGATGCCGCGCAGGACGGCCCTACCGAACACCGACCCGAAGTCGGGCTTCAGCACGATCGCCACGGTCAACGTCACCCAGTACGCGTGCTCTAGCTCCAAGAGCCGTCCAACGGCGACCGCAAGCCCCACGCACAGCATCAGGCGCAGCACGACCAGCCAGGTACGCCTACCGAGGAGAACCCGCAGGTCCAGCCGCTCGCCCTCTTGGCGCCGGTCGGTGTCGTGGTCGCCACGGCGGAACTCGGCGACCGCACGCAGCCCGGCGTGGAGTTGGGCGACGGCGCGGCCCTCGTCGGGCGGGCTCGGTGGCTCGGCCAGGGGCTCTCGGACGCGGATCCGGTAGGCGGCATCGAGCAGGTAGGTGGCGTACTCCGGCGGCGCCTGCTTCTTGGCGTTGACCAGCGCTACAGCTGCCTCGATGACCGGGGTGGTCTCGGTGAGCAGAACAAACAGGCGTCGGTAGGACCGATCGCGACCGGCCAGGTGAGAGCGGACGTTGAACAGGGCGTCGTAGGCGGTGTTGAGCGTGTCCGTCAGGTCCCTACGGGCTTGTCGTGCGGCAGAGGTACCGGAGGCGGCCAGCATCACCGCGATCTGGTCGTAGACCGCGGCCACTGCGGCTCGCTCGTGCGCCGCACCCCGGACAGGCCAAGCGGCCAGCGACAGCACCAACGCGAACGCTGCGCCCAAGCCGAAGCACCGGACCGCCAGCCACGGCTCGGCGATCTGCCCGGTCCCCAGGACGGCGAACACCAACAGCTGGAGCCCAGCCATAGATGCCGTGCTGCCTATAGCGCTGACGAGAGCCGACACGCCTGCGACCAGGACGAGCACCCACACCGCTGAGCTGGCCAGATGCGCGCCTACGAGGTACCCGACGACGCCAGCGAAGGCAGCCCAACCCGTGCGCTGGAACCTATAGGGATAAGGGCCGTCTATGTCCGCGAACACGACGCACAGCGCGCCGAGTGACACGAGGACCCCCAGGTCGATCCGACCCGCGGCCAAACCGACCGCGACCGGGCCCGCGATCGAAGCGGCGGCCCGCAGGCCGCGCTTCCAGGGCACCGGCGCGGGCTTCTGGCTCAACAGGCCCCGCAGCCAGTGCGGTGCCGCCACGTCGTCGCTCACCCCGTGACGGTAAGACGCCGATGCCCTCCCCGGCGGACCAGGGAGGGCATCGGTTCAGATCAGCTGGTTACGCGGCGCGGCGGCGGTGCCGCACGTAGAGCAGCGCGCCCGCGCCGCCACCGAGCAGGCCGAGGCCCACCAGGACGGGCAGCAGGATGGAGGCACCGGTGTCCGGCAGGCCCGGGCTGGGCTGCGGGATCGGGGCGACCGTGGTGGTCGTGGTCGGCGGGACCGTGGTCGACGACGGCGGCGTGGTGGCCGTGGTCGAGGAGGACGGCGGCGTGGTCGGCTTGACCTTCCAGTCGACCTTGGCCTGGACGTTCAGGTCCTTGGTCTCCGAGTCCGCGACGATCAGCGGCTGGGCCTGCCTGCCGTCGGGGTGCGTGCCGGTGAAGAGGCGGCCGAGCTCGATGACCGGGGACTTGCCGGAGAGCTTCACCGTGCCGTTGCCCGCGGCGGCGCCTGCCGGGACCTCGATGTAGAACTCGGTGTCGTTCTTGATGTCGGCGGCGGTGAGGACCTTGCCCTTGTCGTCGGTGATCTTCACACCGGCGGGGAGCTGGCTCTCGAGCGCGGTGACGGTGCCGTTGGTGGTCACCTTGAACGGGCCGACGCGGTCACCGGCGGTGCCGGAGAGGGAGCCCGGGTTGACCTTGAGCTCACCGGCGGTCCACGGGCCGATGCCGACGTTGGCGTCGCCGATCAGGTAGTCGTACAGCGCGCGGATGTCCTTCTCGGCGTCATCGGCCGAGTTGCCCTCATCCGAGACCGGGTTGTTCGTGTCGAGGTCGTATCCGTCGCTGAGGTGCCAGAGCGCGGCCTGCGTGGCCGAGACCGCCTCCTCGAGCTCGATGCCGTCGGCGTTGGTGTTGAGGCCGAGCTTGTTGAGGTCCGCGAGCGAGGCGTTCGGGTAGCCGTGGTGCAGCACCCAGTTGATCTTGTCGGCGTTGGCCTTGAACGAGGCGTTCTCGTCGGGGTAGTCGCCCCACGGCACCTCGGTCATCGCGTTGGTCGCGAAGGACCACTCGATGTCGATGCCCACGCAGTAGACGCCGAGCTTCTCGCCGCCTGCGAGCTTGAAGGCGAGCAGGTACGGCTTCACGTCCTTGGTGTGCTGGCCCTTGACCATGTTCACCGAGTAGCCCTGCGCGACCGCGTCTTCCAGCGGCAGGAGCGTGCCCTTGGCGGACTCAGCCGCCGCTGCGGGGATGGCGGCGAGCGACACCGATACCGCGGCGAACGACAAGGCGGCCGTGGCCACCTTCCAACGACTCCGCATTGACTCTCCTCTGCGCACGTGAACGTCGATCCGTGAACCTGGCGCGGCACCGGCCCGACACAGCCCGCCGCCACTGACCTGCATAAAGATCGACTCACTCGATTGAGGTCGAACTGACACGTCAGCGTGGGCGGACTCTACTAAGCGCTCATTTAAACCCCACGATGGGGGTGGATCTGAGTCCAAAGTGTTGTCATACGTTCACTTGAGACGGTGACATCTACGCGGAGAGTAACCATCTGAAATGGCAATTCCCGGCTCGCCGTCCGGCTATCGTTCGCCGCGTGACCGGCTGGCAGGACGACAACAGACCCCGGCGGGCGTCCCGGGTCCCCATGGCGCTCAGCGTCGTCGCGATCGTCGGCGTGGTCGTGACGGTCGTCGTGTTGGCGCTGGTCAACCGCTCATCGGGGGACGCACCGGATGAAGCGGCGGTGACGTCGACCACAGGGGTCCGGCCGTCCACACCCACGTCGCGGCCACCGACCACGACCTCGCGGCCACGCCGCACGTCGACCACCGCACCACCGCCACTACCCGGTCGCGTGATCGACAATCCCGCAGCGCACCTGTCCTATCGCGTTCCCACCAACTGGCAGGTGGACGCGACAGCAAAGCCGAACGTGGCCGGGGTGGACTTCAGCGGTACGGCTGCCTATGGCCCCTATACCTGTGGCGGCACGGGCTACAGCCGAGCGTTCGCCACTAGTGCGACCGCGCAAAACCCAGCGGACAAGGACGTCACGGCCGAGAAAACCGCCACAACCTTCACGTCCGCGTTTGGCCGGGTCTACTTCCCCGGCGCGACAGTTGCGTCACCCAACATCCGACCGCTCCAGGTCGACGGCAAGAAGGCCGTTGTCGCTACCGCCGCGGTCACGTCGACACCGGCAGACCCGAAGTGCGCGTCGACCAAGGGCGAGGTGGCTGTCTTGGCCATCGACCTGGACAACGCCACCGACACCCGTGCCCGCGGCATCGCGCTGCTGGTCGTGGCGGCAGACCTGGCAGGTGGGCCTGACAAGCCCGCGCCGCTGACCGAGGCCACCGTCGAGGCGATCCTGTCCGGGGCGAGCCTGCGCTAGACCCCCGGCCAGGCGGTCACGACCTCGTCGAGCACCTTCAACGGCAGCGGACCACCGCACAGCACCAGGTCGTGGAAGGCGCGGATGTCGAACCGGTCGCCCAGCCGCTTCTCCGCCTCGGCCCGCACGCGCTGGATCTCCAGCCGACCGACCATGTACGACAGCGCCTGCCCCGGGTAGGCGATGTAGCGGTCGACCTCGTTGCCGATCTCCAGGGCGGACAGCGGCGTGTTGGCCCGCAGGTAGTCCACGGCCTGCGCGCGGCTCCAGCCCTTGGCGTGCAGCCCGGTGTCGACGACGAGCCTGCCCGCGCGCATCGAGTCCATCGCGAGCATGCCGAAGCGGGCCACGTCGTCGGAGTACAGGCCCATCTCCTCCGCGAGGCGCTCGGTGTAGAGGCCCCAGCCCTCGGCGTAGGCGTTGACGTCGGCGAGCCTGCGCAGCAGCGGCAGCTCGGTCAGCTCCATCGCGATGGTCAGCTGGAAGTGGTGGCCGGGGACGGCTTCGTGGAACGCGGTGACCTCGGCGAGGAACTTGTCGCGCTCGTGCGCGCGGTCGGTGTTGGCGTAGTAGACGCCGGGGCGTAGGCCGTCGAGAGAGGGCGGCATGTAGTACGCGGCAGGGCCACCGGGCGCCTCAGCCGCGGGAACCGGCTCGACCTGGCAGCGCTGTCCGGGCAGCCTGCCGAACCAGCGCGGCGCGGCCTCCTCGGCCCGTTCGATCGCGGCCCTGGCGTGGCCGAGCAGCTCGTCGGCGTCGCGCCAGCGCAGCTCGGGGTCGGTGATCAGCCGGTGGAAGATCTCGGCCTGGTCGGAGGTGCCGAAGACGCGGGACCCGAGCTCGGCGTACTCCGCGCGCAGGCTCGCGATCACGTCCAGGCCGGTCTGGTGCAACTCGTCCGGGGTGAGATCGGTGGTGGTGTGCACACGCGAGAGAGCCGCGTAGGCCTCGTCGCCACCAGGCAGGGCACACAGGCCGGGCTTCTCGTCGGGCCTGCCGTGCTGGGCGATCTCGTCGGCCAAGAGCGCGCGGTACGCGGCGAACGCCGGTCGGACCACTTCGGCTACTAGGCGCTCCCGCTCAGCCGCGAAGCCGTTGTCGTCACCCGCCAGCGTTTGGGCCAGCAGCGGATCGGCCTGGAGGTCGACGCCCAGGTACCGGTCGAGGTGCGCGATGGCGGAGTCGACCAGCTTGCGCACCGGAACCCGTCCGGCCGCCACACCAGCGCGGTGTCGCTCACCGACCTGCGCGAGGTGCTTGGGGACATCGCGCAACCGGCTCAGGTAGGCCTGTCCGCGCTCGGCGTCCGGTAGGACGACCATCGGCAGGAAGGTCAGCAGCGAGGCGGCGGGGCCGACGAAGATGTCGGAGATCGTGTACTCGACCATCCGCGCGTCGACCCGGTCGACGATGGCCTCGGCCTGCTGCTTGACGACCTTGGCGGTGAGGTCGTCCGGGTACTCGCTCGCGCGGGCCGCGATGTCCACGGCGGCGGCCCGCTGGCGCAGCCCGGCCTCCTCGGAGGCGTCGGCCAGCCGGTCGTCGTAGCCGGGGACCCCGAGCAGCGTGGCGCCCAGCGGCTCGGCGGCCAGCTGCAGCTCCAGCAGTTCGTCGGCGAGCGCGAGCACCCGGTCGTCGGCAGTCGTCATGCCTGGCCCCTCATCCGGTCCGAGTCGGCGAGCGCGGCTATTCGCCCGGTGGGCAGGCTACGCCGGATCCGGGGTGGAACGATTGCGGTGTCCACAGCCCCGGCACCGGGAGACCGCCCATGGTCGAGCGCCAACGCACCTTCGCCTTCGAGATCAACACGAGCAGCAGCGCCGACGCGGCCGCGCTGTTCACCCTGGTCTCAGACGGCAGGCGGTGGTCCGAGTGGGCGCGGCCAGTGGTGGCTGAGTCGTACCTGGAACGCGAGGGCGATCCTTCACCTGGTGGTGTTGGCGCTATCCGCGTGTTGGGCCGCAAGCCGGTCCTAGTGCGCGAGGAGACGGTCGAGTACGAACAGGACCGTCGGCACGTCTATGTGCTCCGCTCCTCGGCGCCCGTCAAGGACTACCGGGGCGAGGTCACGTTCATCCCGCGCGACGGCGGTGGGACTGACCTGGTGTGGCGGATCAGCTTCGTGGAGCGCATCCCGGGGACCGGGTCCGTCGTGCGCGCGGGCTTGCGCACGTTCATCCAGGACCTGGCCAAGCGGCTCGTGCAGGCGGCCGAGCGCTAGCGCTGGGCGCGCCACCGCTCGGTCAGCTCGTCCATCTCCCGGCGCAGGAAGTCGAAGAACCGCTGGCTGGTGGCCATCCGCTTGCCCGCGGGCGAGTCGGCGCCGAGCAATTCGGCGCCATCGGCCATCGCGGCGGCCCAGGCGGCGAGCACCTTGTCCCGGTTCATGATCGCCTCGAACCAGGCGTCGTCGGGGACGGCGTAGTGGTCGCGGCGCTGACCGGGGTCACGACCGCGCTTGATCATGCCGACGTGTTCGAGGTAGCGCACTGCGCCCGAGATCGCCGCCGGGCTTACCTGCAGCGCTTGGGCCAACTCGGTCGCGGTGGCCTTACCGGAGTCCGTGACCAGCAGCCGCGTGAACACCCGCGAAGGCATCCTGGGCATGCCCGCGTCCGACAGGAGCAACGCGAACCGCTCCACGTAGTGCGCCAACGGGTCTTCCGCCACTGCCTCACCCTTCCGGTCCACTTCACAACGTTAGCCTGTTTCGAACATTCACAAAGTTGTGAACGAAGAGTACGTTCTGAACCATGACAACCGCAATCTCGGTGTCCGGCCTGGTCAAGACCTTCGGCCGGACCCGCGCGCTGGACGGTCTCGACCTGACGGTGCGGACCGGGGAGGTCCACGGCTTCCTCGGCCCGAACGGGGCGGGCAAGTCCACCACCATCCGCGTGCTGCTCGGCCTGCTGCGGGCCGACTCGGGCAGCGCCACCCTGCTCGGCGGCGACCCGTGGCACGACGCCACCGAGCTGCACCGCCGGCTCGCCTACGTGCCCGGCGACGTGTCCCTGTGGCCCAACCTGTCCGGCGGCGAGGTCATCGACCTGCTGGGCAGGCTGCGCGGCGGCCTCGACCAGCGCCGCCGCGCCGAGCTGCTGGAGCGGTTCGACCTGGACCCGCGCAAGAAGGGCCGCACGTACTCCAAGGGCAACCGGCAGAAGGTGGCTCTAGTGGCCGCTCTTGCCTCCGACGTCGAGCTGCTCGTCTTGGACGAGCCCACGTCCGGTCTTGACCCGCTGATGGAGTCGGTCTTCCAGGACTGCGTGCGCGAGGAGCGCGACCGGGGGCGCACGGTTCTCCTATCGAGCCACATCCTGGCCGAGGTGGAGACCCTGTGCGATCGCGTGAGCATCATCCGCGCCGGTAAGACGGTCGAGACAGGCACTCTTACCGACCTGCGGCACCTGACCCGCACGAGCATCAGCGCGGAACTGGCAGCCCCACCCAACGGCATCGCCACGCTGCCCGGAGTGCACGACCTGGTCGTCGAGGGCAATCGGGTCAAGTTCGACGTCGACACCCGCGAGCTCGACGGGGCGCTGCGGGCGCTCGTCGAATCCGGTGTGCGCTCGCTGACCAGCCAGCCGCCCACGCTCGAAGAGCTGTTCTTGCGCCACTACCAGGACGAACAGGCGGGCGTCCGATGACGGGCACGTGGTCGCTCATCCGGCTGGCCCTGCGCCGCGACCGGGTCATCCTCCCGATCTGGATCGTGGTCCTGAGCGTGATCCCCGGGTCGACCGTGTCGGCCTACGAGAAGCTCTACCCGACCGTCGCCGCCAGGGCCTCCCTCAACGCGGGCACCGGCAGCAACCCCTCAGTCGCAGTGCTCTACGGACCCGCGTTCGACCTGTCCACCCCCGGCGGCTGGAGCGCGTGGCGGTACGGCTCGTTCCTCGCGCTGTTCATCGCCCTATTCGCGATCTTCACCGTCACCCGGCACACGCGCGCGGAAGAGGACTCGGGGCGGCTAGAGCTGCTGGGTTCCGCCGTAGTGGGTCGGTATGCCGCTCTTACCGCCAGCGTGATTGTCGCCGGCGCCTCCAGCTTGCTGATCGGCGTGCTCATCGCCGCCGGTATGGCCAGTGCTGGTCTCCCCGTGGCGGGCGCTCTCACCCTCGGGTTGACGCTCGCGGGCACTGGCCTGGTGTTCACCGCGATCGCCGCTGTCACCGCGCAGCTCACCGAGTACTCCCGTTCGGCCAACGGCCTGGCGACGACGGTCCTGGGCGCGGCGTTCCTGCTACGCGCGCTGGGTGACTCGACCCCGTCGGCGAGCTGGGTGTCGTGGCTGTCGCCGTTGGCGTGGCCGCAGTGGTCGAAGCCGTTCGTGAACAACGACTGGTGGGTGTTCCTGCTGGCAATCGGCGTTGCCGCTGTCGTCGCCTCTATCGCGTATCAACTGGTTCCGCGTAGAGACATCGGCGCCGGTCTGTTCCCCTCTAGGCCTGGTCCGGCCACGGCCGCGAAGTCACTGTCCAGCCCGCTGGGGCTCGCGTGGCGGTTGCAGCGCGGGTCGCTGTTCGGGTGGACGGCCGCCGTTGTGGTCATGGGGGTGATCTTCGGTGCAATCGCTGATGGCATCGGTGGCCTCGTGGGCGACAGCGAGCAGGTCAAACAGATCATGGAGCGCATGGGCGGGACGCAGGGTCTGGTCGACGCCTACCTGTCCGCGATCGTCGGGCTGTTCGGGATGCTCAGCGCCGTCTACGCAGTACAAGCCGGGTTGCGGACCCGGTCCGAGGAGACCGCTACCCACGCGGAGTCGGTGCTCGCGACCGGGGTCAGCCGTATCCGGTGGGCAGGCAGCCACCTCGTGTTCGCGATCGTGGGCCCGGCCGTGCTGCTCGCCGCCTCGGGTCTTGCAGCAGGTCTCGCGCACGGGCTGCGCTCGGGAGACCTAGGGCACCAGCTCTCGCACACGCTCGGGGCCGCTATGGCTCAACTCCCCGCGGTATGGGTCGTCGCAGGTATCGCCGCCCTGCTCTACGGCGCGTGGCCCGCGCTGGCCGTCTCCGGGTCATGGGCCGTGGTTGCCGTGTCCGTGCTGCTCGCGCTGTACGGGCCGGTGATCGGTCTGGCCCAAGCGGTGTTGGACGTGTCGCCGTTTGTGCACGTGCCCAAGCTGCAACCGGGCACCACGTTCACCGCGACCCCTCTGATCTGGCTGACCGGTGTTGCTCTAGTCGCGGTCGTGGCTGGTCTGGCTACCTTCCGGCGCCGCGATATCGGGTAAGGGCGACCGGGGCCGGGTACTCACCCGGCCCCGTTCTGCCACATCACACCCGATCGGAGTCGGCCTCCACCGGCAGGTTTGCCTGCTCGCGGACGATGCGTTGGGCGAGGGCGAGCCCGGCGGCCTGGCCATCGCGGTAGGACTCGTCGGCGGTCAGCTCGCGCGCGTCCCGTTCGGCCTCGGCGAGCTTGGCGAGCAGGGCGACGACCTCGACGGTGTCGAACGGTTCGGACATCGGCGTTCCTTAGCTAGTGCGGGTGACCACACCCACGTACCCCGTCCAGACCCATCCCGGACAGGGAGTACCCCGATTGGTTCGACCCGCCTATAGTTCGCAGGGCTAAGCAATGCGCGAGAGGAGTGCCGACGGTGGCAGCGACAGGACAGCGGCCATCGGCGCTCCCCCGCGAGGTGTGGGTCATCGTGGTGGCGAACTTCATCATCGCGGTCGGGTTCGGCCTGGTGGCACCGGCGTTGCCCAGCTTCGCCCGCAGCTTCGACGTGAGCGTGACCGCCGCGTCCATCGTGGTCAGCGCGTTCGCGTTCACCCGCTTGGCGTTCGCACCGGTCAGCGGCAGGTTGGTGACACGGCTCGGTGAGCGCAAGGTGTACCTGACAGGGCTGACCATCGTCGCTGTCACCACCGGCTCCTGCGCGTTCGCGACGCACTACTGGCAGTTGGTCGCCCTGCGCGGGATCGGCGGCATCGGGTCGACCATGTTCACCGTCTCGGGCATCGCGTTGCTGATCCACCTGACGCCCCCGGACGTGCGCGGCAAGGCTTCCGGGCTCTGGGGAACCAGTTTCCTGCTCGGCAACGTGGCCGGTCCACTTGTCGGAGGTGGACTGATCGGGATCTCGCTGCGCGCGCCATTCCTCGTTTACGCCACCGCGCTCATGGTGGCCGTGGGCACGGTGTGGCTGTTCTTAAGGAAGTCGACGCTGATCACGCCCGCGGGTCAGCACACCGGAGATGTCATGCCGCTACGCAAGGCACTGCGCGACAGCGGCTACATCGCTTCACTTACCTCTAGCTTTGCCGGCGGCTGGGCGGTTTTCGGAGTTCGGGTCTCACTGGTTCCTTTGTTCATCACCGAGGTCTTGCACCGTGACGGCGCGTTCGCGGGAACGGCGCTCTCGGTGTTCGCCGCCAGCAACGTGGTGATGCTGATGGTGTCCGGTCGGTTGTCGGACCGGTGGGGCCGCAAGCCGCTGATCCTGTTCGGGCTGGTCGTTTCCGCGGGTGGGACCATCTGGTTCGGTTTCACCGAGACGGTCACCGAGTTCCTCATCGCCACCGTGGTCGCGGGTCTCGGCACCGGCACGTTGACCCCGCCGCAGCAGGCAGCCGTGGCCGACGTGATCGGCAAATCCCGCGGCGGGCAAGTGCTCGCCACCTATCAGATGGCAGCGGATGTCGGCGCGATCCTCGGTCCGATCATCGCCGGGATGCTCGCCGACCGGCTCTCGTTCGGCTGGGCTTTCCTGGTCACAGGCGGTTTGACCGTCGTCGCGGCGCTGGTGTGGCTGCCCGCGCGCGAGACGCTGGACCGGTCGGCGAACGCGGTCGCGGAAGTCGTCGACGCCGAGCGACCGCGGGAGTCCGCGCAGTAGCCGTTCGGGCGAGCGATTCGTCGGTTTGCGGCCGATCACTGCTCCGTTGGGGCGGATTCCGTGCTACCTGGTGGGTAATGTGGGGTGCCCCGCTGCGCTCTGATGCGTGAGGTGGGAGCCTTTGGGGTACCCCATCCAGCGGGTTGGCAACGGCTGATGCGGAAGTGGTGACCGATGGCTACCGCACTGTGGATAGTGGCGGCGGTGGTCGCCGTGGCGATCATCGTCTGGCGACTGCGAAAGGCCGACACCACACTTGAGACGATCCTGCGCGAGGAACGCGCGCGCGTCGAACCGGTGGACGACGATCCGGACGAGATCGAGGAACCCATCGACGAGCCGCACTCGGTCGGCAGGAGTCGTCGGCGCCGCTAGGCAAGTCCCCCGATCGGGGCTGTGGATAACTTTCTCCGCCTCCGCCGCGGAATCCCTACTGTTGCGGACATGGCATTCAACCTGGAATACACCAGCAAACGACAGGACCTCAGCTACGCGTTGACCGTGGCCGCCGATGACGACGGCGAGCTCGGCATCGACGTCATCGCCAAGGACGACCGCGGCGAGGTGGTCGCCGAGGGCGCGGTGCGGCTGCCCCCCGGCGGCGCGGCGGAAACGGCGAAGCTCCTGCGGGAGGCGCTCGTCGCGATCACCGCGCTGGAGGGCAAACGGCGCACGGTCGGCAACGCGAACCAACCCTGGTCGGCCGAACAGGACTCCACCCTGCGCGAGTCCTGGCTCAGCCACCCCCCGACCCGCTCGGCGACCGAGGTGATCCGCGAACTGGCCACCCTGCGCCAACGCTCCCCCGCCGCGATCCGCGCCCGGCTCCCCCGAGTCGGCTGCGACCCCGATGTCAGCGGCCGCCTCCTCACCGAAACCACAGCCGCCATCGTCGGCCGAGACGCGGTGATCGCCTCCTGACCCCAGCCCCTCCCCCGGGCGCCTTTCCGTCCCCCGGTCCCCCCGGTTCCACACGGACCACCCCGACCCACGCCACCACAGGAGAAGACACCCACGACCGCACCGCCGCTCCCGCGTTGCCTGCACCGCCGCTCCGGAGTTGGCTGCACGGCCGAACTCGCGTCAAGTGCCCGGCCAACGCCGCAACACCGGACAACACCTGACGCCACGGCTGGCCACCGGCGGACCCGCACTGGTTCCACCCAGACCCTGCCAACCTGTGGCTGGTGCAGGAGAAGCCAGCCATGACCGCAACGCTGTCCTCGCGGCGGTTGCACAGCCACACCGAACCTCATGGCAGTCACGACCACACCGCAGTACCGGGCAACACCTGACGCCACGGCCCGAGTGGGCACCAACAGCAGGGCCCGCACCGGTTCCACACGAACCACGTTGACCTACGGCCGGTTCAGGAGAAACGAACCATGACCGCCCCGCCGCCCTCGCCGTGGTTGCACAACCACACCGAACCTCGCGGCAGCCCCGACCTACGCCGCGATACCAGCCAACACCTGACGATGCAGCCAACCAACACCCACACGGCAGACCTGAGCCAGCTCCACACGCGCTACCCCAACCTGCGCCGGGACCACGAGCAACCGACCACGACCACACCACCAGTCCCGCGGCGGCCGCGCGATTGGGTCGAACTGCGATGCCCGATCAATGCCGCAACACCAAGCGATGACCGGCACCGCGGCCAACCAGCACCACCGGCACGCCTAAGCCCGCTCCACACGCACCACCCCGACCTGCATCGGGAGCACGAGCAACCGACCACAGCCACACCACCAGTCCCGCGGCAGCCGCACGGTTGGATCGACCTCGCGGCCATGCCCGATCAACGCCGCAACACCAGGCGACGACCGGCACTGCGACCATTCAGCACCACCGGCGGGCCTAAGTCGGTTCTATACGCACCACCCCGACCTGCGGCGGGGCACGAGGACCCGACCACGGCCAGGCCGCCAGTCACGCAGCAGCCGCGCGATTGGATCGACCTCGCGGCGATGCCCGATCGACGCCGCAACACCAGGCGATGACTGGCACTGCGGCCAACCAGCACCACCGGCAGGCCTAAGTCGGTTCCACACCCCCGACCTGCGGCGGGACCACGAGCAACCCTACGGCCACGCCACCAGTGTCACGGCGGCCGCGCGGTTGGGTCGAACTTGCGATGCCCGACCAACGCCGCAACACCAGCCGATGACCGGCACCGCGACCAACCAGCACCACCGACACGCCTAAGCCCGCTCCACACGCACCACCCGACCTGCGGCGGGAGCACGAGCAACCAACCACGACCACACCACCAGTTCCGCAGCGGCCACGCGATTGAATCGACCTCGCGGCCACGCCCGAGCAACGCCGCAACACCAGGCGATGGCTGGCACAGCACCACCGGCGGGCCTGAATCGGTCCCACACGCGCCGCCCCGACCTGCGGCGTGGCACGAGGACCCGACCACGGCCAGGCCGGCTTCGCAGCCGCCGCCGTGGGCGCCGGGCGGGCTCGCGGCGGGGGAGCCGGTCACCGCCGACCTGGACCGGGTCGTGTTGTGGTGGGTGGTGTCCAACCTGGTCGCGAAAGCGGTCCGTGCGGGTGGCGAGGTGGCCGTGGCGGTCGTCGGGAGCAAGTCCTGGCCTATGTCACAGCGTGCCGTTCTTGGCGAGTGCGAGGCCGAACTTGCAGCCATCTCGACCAAACTCCAACAGCGGCCTGCGCGGGCTCAACACGCGCTGGGCGGGTAGGTGTTGGCGATCCCGTAGCTAGAGGCTTGGGGCGCTCGGCCCAGACTGTCTGCTGACCCTGCGGTGGTTGCCCCTGGTCGACTTCCTGGTGGGCAACAAGAAGTCGCCTGTGCCATTCCACTCGGTATTGGTTGTCCGGGTATTTGGGTTTGGTGCCAGCGCATCGCGAGGTCGGCGTGGCGGGGTGGGTGCTGGTGGGGTGTCGATTGTCCAATCAGGACAAGGGGATTGGCGGCCGGTCGGGGTGGGTGGCTAGGCCGACCGAGTGATTGACGGGCGCGCAGGGGAGTTTCTATGGTCTAGACCATATGTCCGACTTGGCCCTGGGAGGGTTCGATGCGGAGGACTTGGCGCACGGTTGTGGTTGCCGCGGTGGCGTTGGTGGCGATGCCTGCCGCGGCGGCGCCTGCGATGCCGGTCGCGAGCGTCGAGCCCGGGGTGCAGCGGCTGTTGCCCCGGCCGGTCGAGGCGGTGGCTACTGGTCGGGCTCCGTTCGCCCTCGGGGAGGGCAGCCACATCGTTGCCAGGGGTGCGGCCAGGCAGGTCGGTGACTACCTCGGTGACCTGCTGCGACCGGCCACCGGGTACCGGCTGCCGGTGACCGCGCGCAGCCCGCGCCGGGGTGACATCGTGCTCGACCTCGGGCCGGGCAAGGCGCCGGAGGGGCATGCGGCCGAGGGCTACCGGCTGGTGACCGACGAGCGGTCGGCGACCATCTCCGCCGACACCCCCGCCGGTCTGTTCCTCGGCGTGCAGACCTTCCGGCAGCTGCTGCCCGCGTGGGCGGAGAGCCGGACCAGGGTCAGCGCGGTGTGGCAGGCGCAGGCGGCGCGGATCAGCGACTACCCGCGGTTCGCGTACCGGGGGGTCATGCTCGACGTCGCGCGCAGCTACCTCACCGTGGCGGAGATCAAGCGCTACATCGACACCGCGGTGCTGTTCAAGGTCAACACGCTGCACCTGCACCTGACCGACGACCAGGCCTGGCGGATCGCGGTCACGACGCCAGGGGACAACCCCTCCGGGCTCGACTACGACGCGCTCACCCGGGTCGGGTCGCTGGGCGGCGCCGACGTCTACGGCAACGGGAACCCGCTCGGCACCGGTCCGGCCATCCGCGGGTACTACACGCAGCGCGACTACGCGGAGGTCGTCGCACACGCCAAGGCCAGGTTCGTCACCGTCGTGCCCGAGATCGACGGGCCGGGGCACACCAACGCCGCGCTGGCGTCGATCCCGAGGCTCAACCCCGACGGCGTCGCCAAGCCGATGAACACCACCGCGGACGTCGGCTACTCAACGCTGGACGCCAACTCGCCGGTCACCTACGAGTTCCTGCGGACCGTGTTCAGCCAGCTCGCCGCGCTCACCCCCGGCCCGTACCTGCACATCGGCGGCGACGAGGCGCTGGTGACCGGGCACGACAACTACCTCACCTACCTGCGCCAACTCCTGCCGGAGGTGGCCAGGCTCGGCAAGCTGCCGATGGGCTGGAACGAGTACGCCGCGGTCGACCTGCCGCCCGGCGCGGTGATCCAGTTCTGGCGCGGCTCGACGCTGGCCGATGTCCTCAAGCAGGTCTCGCGCGGCGCGAAGGTCGTCATGTCCCCGGCGGGCACCACGTACATCGACCAGAAGTACGACCCGAGCAGCCCCATCGGGCTGAGTTGGGCCTGCCGCAACGCTTGCGACTTCGACCGCTACTACGACTGGCAGCCGGTCCGCGACGGGCTCACCGAGTCCGACGTGATCGGGGTGACCGCGCCGCTGTGGTCGGAGACGGTGCGCGGGTTGGCGCAGGCCCAGTGGTTGAGCTACCCGCGCCTGGTCTCCATCGCCGAGGTCGGCTGGACCCCGCAGGCCGGCCGGAACCTCCCCGACTTCACCGCCCGCCTGTCCTCCCTCGGCAGCAGGCTCACCATCGCGGGCGTCAACTTCCGCCCCAGCCCCGCGGTCCCCTGGACCACCGACATCACCGCCCCCACCCAACACACCCGAACCCTGCGCGGCGAGGTGGCCCGCTTCACCGCCCCCTCGGCGACAACCCCCCTAGCCACCCTCACCTACGGCGACGGCACCACCGCCGACGTCCCCGTTACCCCCACCACCCCCGCGGGCCCGCTAGCCGCCCCCGGCCTGTGGAAGGTGACCACCCCGGACCACCGCTACCCCCACCTAGGCACCTACAAGGCCACCCTCACCATCACCACCCCCACCGGCGTGGCCACCACCCACTTCACCATCCACGCCCACCACTGACCACGCGTCGGGGAGCCGCCCGCACCCGGCTCCCCGACGCCTTCCCTTGACCAAGAAGGAAAACCAACGAGTCTGACCCCACGCAGCGGCACCCCACCCGGGCGAGCAGCGATGCCCATGGGAGAACCCGGCCCAGCTTCCGACCGCGACGCTCAGGCCACTGTGGACTGCGCGGTCGAGTGCCGATTCCGGCGCTTGTCCCTGACCAAGGCGAAGGTGAGCCAGGCTGAGCCTGCGAGGAAGACAAGACCAGCACCGATCAGAATCGAGCCGGACCAGTCCGGCTCATCGCTGTTCGGGGAGCCTTCCAGGCCTGCTGAGGTGAATGCCGCGGTGGGGATCAGGGGTTTGTCGTCCACTCTGACCACGACCGCGGTGATGGCGCTGAGGGGAACGCCGCCGTGGTGCGGGGTTGTGGCATAGACGCGGGAGTCGCGGGAGTTGGCGCGGTTGTCCCCGGCGACGAAGACTTCGTCATGGCCGAGCTGGACGGTGAATGGGCTGAACATCGGGTCGGGTTTGGCGTACTCCTCGACCACCCGCTTGCCGTTCACCGAGATGACCCCGGTGGCGTCCGCGGACACCGTGTCGCCGCCGACGGCGATGACCCGCTTGATCATCGAGCGGTCGGCGTCGCCCGGCCGGGCGTCCGGCCACACCCCGAGCGAGAACACCGCGATGTCCCCGCGTCGGACCTGGTCACCGGCGATCTCCCTGGCCACCGGCCAACTGCCCACCGGCAGCGTCGGCACCATCGACTCGGTCGGCATCGGGTGCCGCTGCAAGCTCGGCGCGACGTACACCGCCACCGCCCCGGCGACCAGCCCGAGCCCCATCACCACGGCGGGCAGCAACCACCTGCGCATCCATCCCCCAGCCCCCTGACGACGAAGAAACCGCGGCGAAGTCTCTCGCCGCGGTTTCCCGGAAGTGCACCCGAAGGGATTCGAACCCCTAACCTTCTGATCCGTAGTCAGATGCTCTATCCGTTGAGCTACGGGTGCTTGTTCAGTTGTCACCCAGCGAGCTGGGTGTACAGCGGAGGCTCCGGGATTTGAACCCGGGAGGGGCGTTGAACCCCAACCGCATTAGCAGTGCGGCGCCATAGACCAGACTAGGCGAAGCCTCCCGGGGCCCCAGTGGCCGCTCGGGAGGTAAGACTACACAGGTGCCTGACCGGAGGGCAAAACGCCCCCCGGTCAGCGCCGGAGGGCGCGCAAAAGTGCTGGTGGGCGGCCTCCGAAGCCCTCTGCCTCGATGGCGGCGATGGCGACTCTCGGCAGGTCGCGGACGGCGGGGAAGACCAGGAATCGGGGGGTCCAGGTGGGGGCGAACTTGGCGTTGAAGCGGTAGAGGGTCTCGATCTGCCACCAGCGGCTGCCCAGGCGCAGGGCCCTGGCCCAGAGGCGGGCGACGGGGCCGGCGCCGATGCGGCCGCCGCGTTCGAGGGCGGCGCGGAAGACGGCGAAGTTGAGCGAGACGCGGGTGACGCCCAGGTCGGGGCAGGCGGCGAGCATGTCGGCGATCATCAGCTCGTTGAGGCCGTTGTCGCCGACCGCGCGGTCGCGGCGCATCAGGTCCAGGGAGAGGCCGTCGCTGCCCCAGGGGACGAACTGGAGCAGGCCGGTGACCTCGCCCTTGCGGGAGGCGGTGACCAGGACGCAGTCCGGGTCGTCCGGGCCTGCCAGGCGGGACAGGGCCATGGAGAAGCCGCGTTCGGTCTCGGTGCCGCGCCAGCGTTCGGCCAAGGTGGACAGTTCGGCGCGCTCGCCCTCCGCCAGCGCGGCCGAGCGGCGGACCTCGACGGTGTACCCGGCGCGGCGGAGCTTGGCGACCGCTTGGCGGACGCCGCGCATGGAGCGGCCGTCGAGGGTGAAGGTGGCGGCGTCGACGATGGCCTCGTCGCCCAGTTCGATCGCGTCGAGGCCGTAGCGGACCCACACCGTGGCGCCGCGCTCGGAGCAGCCGATGACCGCGGGCACCCAGCCGTTGTCGCGGCACCCGGCGAGGAACACCTCGATCGCGCCCGGCCACGCCTCGAGGTCGCCGAGCGGGTCGCCCGAGGCGAGCGCCACCCCGGCGAGCACCCGGAACGGCACCGCGGCCTTGCCGGACGGGGAGAACACGACGGACTTGTCCCGGCGCAGCGCGAAGTACCCCAGCGAGTCCTCGGCCCCGCGCGCGGCGAGCAGTTCCCGCAGCCGGAACTCCTCGGCAGGCGCCAGGCCCGGCTTGGGTTCGGCTGAGCGGAGCAGGAAGTAGCCGCCGATCAGCAGCGCGCCGACGCCGAAGGACAGGCCGACGGCGGCGGAGAGGTCGTCGAGCCACGGCACCGGCTGGACCGGGCCGGACACGCCGATCAGCGCGAGCAGGGCGTGCAGCGCGCGGTCGGTGAGCGGGGCGTTGTCGGTGTAGCGCGACGGCGTGGAGCTCAGCAGCACCAGGTTGGCCAGGAACCCGGCCAGCAGGATCTGCGCGGTGACCCGCAGCGCGCGCCACTTGCCGTGCACCGGGTCGGCCTTGGCGGTGAAGTGGCTCCTGGTGGCGACCAGCGCGACGCACAGCACGAGCGCGGTGACCCCGGAGCCGATGCCGTGCCGCCAGCCGAGGTGGGCCAGCGCGATGAGGCCGGTGACCCCGACCGCCACCTGCCAGGCCCTGCGCTTGCGCCTGCGCAGCGCCGTGGCGAGCATCATCAGCATGACGCCGCTGGCCAGGACCGCCACGCCGGAGGCGACGGTGGCCTCGGTCGGCAGGTCGAGCCAGCCGCCCACGGTGTCGCGCAGCCTGCGCCGCCCGACCGGGAACACCACCGAGACGACCGCGAGCAGACCGACCAGTCGCGCCGACCAGGTCAGCAGCCGCAACGTCAGTTCGTCACTCGGCCGCCACCGGCGACCGTCAGCACTGGGCCGCACCGGGCGGCCCTCTTCCTCGACACCCACCAGCACAGTGTCCTCGTCCACCGGGCCACGGCGATTTATGGCGATTTCGAACACATCGGCAACGGCGTCGGCCCCGCTAGAGTCGCCGGTGCCACACCCAGAAGGAGGGGCACACATGGACAAAGTCGTCCCCAGCGCCGCCGCGGCGGTGGCCGACATCCCGGACGGCGCGAGCCTCGCCGTCGGCGGGTTCGGCCTCTGCGGCATCCCGAGCGCCCTCATCCAGGCGCTGCTCGAGAAGGGCGTCTCCGGGCTCCAGGTCACGTCGAACAACTGCGGCGTCGACGACTGGGGCCTCGGCCTGCTGCTGCGCGAGAAGCGGATCAGCAGGATGACCAGTTCCTACGTCGGTGAGAACAAGGAGTTCGCCCGGCAGTACCTCTCCGGTGAGCTGGAGGTGGAGCTGACCCCTCAGGGCACGCTGGCCGAGCGGTTGCGCGCGGGTGGGTCCGGCATCCCCGCCTTCTTCACCCGTACGGGGGTCGGTACGCAGGTCGCCGACGGGGGCGTGCCGTGGCGCTACGACGACGCAGGCAACGTCTCGGTGTCCTCCCCGGCCAAGGAGGTGCGCGACTTCGACGGGCACGACTACGTGCTGGAGCGGGCGATCACGACCGACTTCGGCTTGGTGCGCGCCTGGAAGGGCGACCGGCACGGCAACCTGGTGTTCCGCGACTCCGCGCAGAACTTCAACCCGCTGTGCGCGATGGCCGGTCGGGTCAGCATCGCCGAGGTGGAGGAGCTGGTCGAGCCGGGTGAGCTGGCCCCGGGTGAGGTGCACCTGCCGGGCATCTTCGTGCAGCGGGTCGTGCTGCTGTCCCCGGACGAGGCCGCCGAGAAGCGCATCGAGCGCCGGACCGTGCGCACCAAGGAGGCGTGAGATGGGACTGACCCGAGAGCAGATGGCCGCCCGTGCGGCGGCGGAGCTGTCCGACGGCTCTTACGTGAACCTGGGCATCGGCCTGCCGACGCTGGTGCCGAACTACGTGCCGGACGACGTCGAGATCGTGCTCCAGTCGGAGAACGGGATCCTCGGCGTCGGCCCCTACCCGTGGGCGGGGGAAGAGGACGCCGACCTGATCAACGCGGGCAAGGAGACGGTGACCGTCCGCAGGGGCGCGTCCTACTTCGACTCGGCGCTGTCGTTCGGGATGATCCGCGGCGGCAAGGTGGACGCGGCGATCCTCGGCGCCATGCAGGTGTCCAAGGTCGGTGACATCGCGAACTGGATGATCCCCGGCAAGATGGTCAAGGGCATGGGCGGGGCGATGGACCTGGTGCACGGCGCCAAGAAGGTCATCGTGCTGATGGAGCACGTCGCCAAGGACGGGTCGTACAAGATCGTCGACGAGTGCTCGCTGCCCTACACCGGCCTGCGGGTGGCCCAGCGGATCATCACCGACCTGGCGGTCATCGACATCACCGACGACGGCCTGGTGCTGCGCGAGGTGGCGCCCGGGGTCAGCGTGGACGAGGTGCGCGAGAAGACCGAGCCGGAGCTGATCGCCACCGACGTGGTGGAAGCCGCCGTCTGACGCGGACGGGGGGCGGGGTCTCGCCCGCCCCCTTCAGCGCGGTGCGACCGAGGCGACCAGCTCGCGCAGCCGCTGGGTCAGCCGCGGTGCGTCGGCCGGGGCGAGGGTCAGCCAGTCGACGCCGTCGCGGGTGGTCGGCAGCGCGAGGTAGCGGCCCGCGGTCGTGTCGAACCAGTTGACGACGTCGGTGCGCGTGCGCCTGCCCATCCGGTCGAGGCTGTTGGCCGCGACCTGGCCGCCGCCGTGCCGCGAGTTCTCCACCAGGGTCGCGATGGTGCGCATGTCGCGGCCGGTGACCCCACCCTGGTTGAGCATGGTCTCCAGCCCGGCGAACCCGGACTCGACGTAGGCGTCTATCGCGTTGTGGAACACCGACTTGGGCAGTGTCACCGCGGTGCCCGGGCCCGGTTCGGCGTCCGGCAGCAGCGCCATGATCTCGCCGACGACGCCGCCGCCGCGCAGCTGCCCTATCCTGATGCGTTCGCCCATCTGCACGGCCAGCACGGTTCTGCTGCCGCGACCGGCGCCGAGCACGCGCACGTGCCGACCGAGTGAGAGCAGCCCGTCGACGCTGTAGTCGTGCTGCGCCAACAGGGTCAGCGAGTCCTCCAGGTCCCGGTCGACGTCGGTGCCGTCGTGCAGGCCGCGCGCCACGAGTCCCTCGATGACCTCTTTGCGCAGCTGGTCGCGCTCGTCGGCGGTCTCGCCGAAGGACGGCACGTCGAGCGGGTACGGGCGGTCGGTGCGGCCGAGCGACTCCCAGAGCAGGTCGAACTCGACCAGCGTGAGCGATGCGACCTTCACCGCAGGTGCGCGTCGAACCAGTTGAGGGCGCGCTGCCACGCCTCGGGGGCACCGGGCTCCGGGCGGTAGCGGACCACGTCGGTGGCGATCTTGGCGGTGCTCGCCGCCTCGCGCAGCTTCTCCACCTGCTGCAGGAGCGCCTGGTCGCTGTCGTCGCGGTAGAGGCCCAGCCACGGCACCCGCAGCTCGCCAGCGACCTCGACCAGCGCGGGCAGGCCGCTGGAGAGCGGCTCCAGGATCCCGCCGCCGGAGACGGTGACGGCGGCCCCGATGTCGCGGCTGGCGGCGACCACCAGCGCGACCGAGCCGCCCAGTTCGAACCCGATCACGCCGATCCGGTCCGCGGCCAGGCCGTGCTCGGCCAGCCAGGCGAACCCGATGTCGGTCGCGGCCAGCACCGAGTCGCCGGAGAGCTCGCTGACCTTGTCCCTGGCCTCGTCGTGGCCGACCTCCGCCGAGCCCGCCTCGCCCGGGTACAGGTGCGGGACGACGACCAGCCAGCCCTCGCCCGCGAGCCGGGCGACCATCGCGGTCGTGGTGTCGGTGATGCCCCTGGCCTCGTGGAGCACGACGAGACCGCCTCTGGTCACCCCGTCGGGTTCGGCGTAGGTGAGGCGCAGCGCACGGCCGTCAGCGAGCCGGAAGTCCTCAGTGCGGGTCTGGGCCATGACATACCCAACCATGCCGGGGTTAATAGCAGTCAACGTGATCACACGCTCACCCGTCCGCAGGAAAACGGCCATTTTCACCCGGTCGCCCGCGCACGGAGAACGGACAGTCGTGTCCGCTCGGTAGCATGCGGGGCAGGTGCCGACGAGGTGTCGCCACTGTGGACTCACGAGGAGCCCCGATGACCGTGCGTACCCGCCCTGACCTGGACTCGCTGCCCGGCTACATCCCGGGCAAGAGCGTCGCCGGGGCGGTGAAGCTGGCCAGCAACGAGGTCTCGCTCGGCCCGCTGCCCAGCGTGGTGACCGCCATCGCCGAGGCGGCGGCCAACGTCAACCGCTACCCCGACAGCGGCGCGACCGAGCTGGTGGCGACCCTCGCGGCGAAGCTGGGCGTCGAGACCGGCCAGGTCACCGTGGGCTGCGGGTCGGTGACGCTGTGCCAGCAGCTCATCCAGGCCACCTGCACCGGCGGCGACGAGGTGCTGTTCCCGTGGCGCTCGTTCGAGGCGTACCCGATCCTCACCCACGTGGTGGGCGCGAGCCAGGTCCGCGTCCCGCTCACCGAGGGGCACGCGCTCGACATCGACGCCATGATCGCCGCGGTCACGCCTGCCACCCGGTTGGTCTACGTCTGCACCCCGAACAACCCGACCGGCACCGCGCTGCGCAAGGCCGACCTGGAGCGGTTCGTCGACGCCGTGCCCAGCGACGTGCTCGTGGTCATCGATGAGGCCTACCGCGAGTTCGTCGCCGACGACGAGGTCCCGGACGGCGTGGTGTTCGCCAAGGAGCAGTGGGCGCGCGGCCGCGACAACGTGGCGGTGCTGCGGACCTTCTCCAAGGCGTACGGGCTGGCGGGCCTGCGGGTCGGCTACCTGGTCGCGCCCGAGGCGGTCACCGACGCCGTGCGCAAGGTGTTCGTGCCCTTCGGCGTGAACGCGATCGCGCAGGTGGCGGCGCTGGCCTCGCTGGCGGCCGAGGACGAGCTGCTGGCCCGCTGCCGCGACATCGTGGCCGAGCGCGGCCGGGTGCGCGCCGAGCTGCTCGACCTGGGCTACGAGGTGCCGGAGACGGAGGCGAACTTCGTGTGGCTGCCGCTGGGCGAGCGCACCGCCGAGTTCAACGAGCACTGCCTCAACCACAAGGTCGTGGTGCGCGCGTTCGCCGGGGACGGCGCCCGGGTCACCATCGGCACGCCGGAGGAGAACGACCTGTTCCTCTCGGCGGCCAAGGCGTTCGACCGCTGAACGCTACTTCAGCAGCAGCTGCACGATCGCCGCGGTCCCGACCACGACGATGACGCCGCGCAGGACGGTGGGCGAGAGCTTCTTGCCCACCTTCGCGCCGATCACCCCGCCGATGGTCGACCCGACGGCGATCAGCGCGACCGCCCACCACGCGACGTCGGCGACGAACACGAACACCACGCCCGAGGCCAGGTTCACCACGGCGGCCAGCACGTTCTTGATCGCGTTGACCCGCTGCAGCGACTCGCTGAGCAGGATCCCCATGACCCCCATCAGCAGGATCCCCTGCGCGGCGCCGAAGTAGCCGCCGTAGACGCCGACCACGAAGGTCGCGACCAGCAGGCCGATCCCGCCGTGCGGGTGCCGTTCGCCCTGCCGCTCGGCGAGTTTCCTGGCCAGCCACGGCTGGAGCACGACCAGCACCAGCGCCACGGCGATCAGCGCGGGGACGATCGCCTCGAACGCGCCCGGTGGCAGGACGAGCAGCAGCACCGCGCCGCAGGCGCCGCCGACGGTGGCGATGGCGCCGAGCCGCAGCAGGATGGGGCGCTGGCCGACGAGGTGGTCGCGGTAGCCGATCGCGCCGGACACCGAGCCGAACACCAGGCCCATGCCGTTGGAGACGTTGGCGACCACCGGGGGGTAGCCGACGGCGAGCAGCACCGGGAAGGTGATCAGGGTGCCGGAGCCGACCACGGAGTTGATGCCCCCGGCGAGCACCCCGGCCACGAAGACCAGGACGCCCTCCCAGACGGTCAGCGTCACTGGACAGGTCCGATCATCCGCACCCGGTCGACCCTAGCGGCCGGGCCTAGCGGTCGCTGCTGAACGCGGCGAGCATCTCCGCCTCGGCGTCGTCGAGGTACTCGTGCAGCAGGCCGACCGCGCCCTCCACGTCCCCGCCCGCCACCGCGTCGACGATGCCCGCGTTGCGGGTGAGGTACTTCTCGTGGAACGCGCGCGGGTCGCCCATCTCGTGGAAGCCCAGGCGCAGTTCGGCGGTCAGCTGGTCCATCAGCTCGTCGAGCCGCGCGCTGCCGACCGAGGCGACGATCGCCTTGTGGAAGCGCATGTTCGCGGTGCCGACGCCGAGCCAGTCGTGGGCCCGCGCACACGCCTTGCCCTTGGCGACGGCCTGGCTCATGGCGGTCCAGTCGGCCTCGCGGGAGCGGCGCAGCGCGGTCAGCTCGATCAGCACCCGGACGGTGAACAGGTCGCGCACGTCGGCGGCGGTGAGGGTGCGGACGAACACGCCCCGGTTGACCTTGTGCTCGACCAGCTTCTCGTGCGCCAGCAGCCGGAACGCCTCGCGCAGCGTGTTGCGGGACACCTCGAGCGGCCCGAGCAGCGACTCCTCGATCACCCGGTCGCCCGGCCGCAGCCCGCCTTCCATGATCAGCTCGCGCAGCGCGTCGGCGGCGACCTCGGCCGCCGTCCCGTGCACCCGCCGCCGCAGTCCCGCCAGGTCCCGCAGCCTGCCCACCGCGTCCTCGACGCTCACCGCACCCTCCCACACCCACGCTCCCCCGGTTAGAGGATCGTTCAACAATCCTACGGTTCACTCGAAGGATCGTCCAATTGAAGTATTGTCATATTGTTGAACAATCGCCACACTGGGGACGGCACAGCGGGTGAGCGACCGAGTGGGGTGAGTGATGGCACACACGACGGAGCAAGCGGCCACCAGGCGGGGGCGCTGGTGGCGGGACCTGCCCGGGCGCGGCAAGAAGGCCGTGGTCGGGGCGTTCCTGGGGTACGGGCTCGACTCCTACGACTTCTGGGTGCTCCCCCTCGGGCTCACCGCCATCGCGGCGACCTTCGGGCTGGACACCGGCCAGACCGGCCTGCTCTCGACCACCACCCTGGTGTTCTCCGCGGTCGGCGGGGTCGCCGCCGGGGTGCTGGCCGACCGCCTGGGCCGGGTCAGGACGCTGATGATCACGGTCGTCACCTACGCCGTGTTCACCGCGCTGTGCGGCCTCGCGCCGAACTACGAGGCGCTGCTGGCCCTGCGCGCCATGCAGGGCCTTGGCTTCGGCGGCGAGTGGGCGACCGGCGCGATCCTGGTCGCCGAGTACGTCGGCGCCGCGCACCGGGGCCGGGCGGCGGCGCTGGTGCAGAGTTCGTGGGCGGTCGGCTGGGGCCTGGCCGCGCTGGTGTCGACGCTGGTGTTCAGCCTGGCCGACCCGCAGACCGGTTGGCGGGTCCTGTTCTTCACCGGCGCCCTGCCCGCGCTGCTGGTCGTCTACCTGCGCCGCGGCATCGAGGACGCGCCGGTCTTCGCCAAGGAGAAGGCCCGCGGCTCGCTCAGGGCCATCTTCCGGCGGGACCTGCTGCGGCGCACGGTGTTCGCCTCGGTGCTGGCCACCGGCTGCCAGGGCGGCTACTACACGCTGGCGACCTGGCTGCCCGCGTTCCTGAGCAAGGAGCGCGGCCTCACCGTGATCGGCACCGGCGGCTACCTGGCGTTCCTGATCACCGGCGCGTTCCTCGGCTACCTCACCGGCGGCCAGTTCGCCGACCGGCTGGGCCGCAAGGCGACCTTCCGCCTGTTCGCGGTGCTGGCCGCGGCGCTGCTGCTCGCCTACACCCAACTGCCCAGCTCGGTCGGCGGGTACGTGATGTACCTGGGCTTCCCGCTCGGCTTCTGCTCCTCGGCCATCTTCTCCGGCTTCGGCGCCTACCTGGCCGAGCTCTACCCGAGCCGCGCCCGCGGCGCCGGACCCGGCTTCACCTACAACTTCGGCCGCGCGGTCGGCGCGTTCTTCCCGGCCGCGATCGGTTTCCTCGCCCTGCGCTACGGGATCGGCGGCGCGATGGCGTTCGGCGCCCTCGCCTACGGTCTCGCCTTCGTCTCCCTGTTCTGGCTACCGGAAACCAAGGACCAGGAACTGTCCTGAGAGGAGTGTCCGTGCGGGATCCACGAAGAGGAGCCGCCGTCGAGTAGCGCATGACCCACACCAGGGGGTAAGACCATGTCCGACCTAGGGATGATCGCGTTCGGGGCGTTGGTGGTGTGCCTCGGCGCGCTGTGGTTGCTCGGCAAGACCGAGCTGTTCGGCAGGTTGGCGGTGACCGGGTTCGTGCTCGGTTCCCTTGCCACGCTGTCGTTGTTCGTGATGCTGGGCTGAGAAAGCGGTGGGGGGCGGTGCCAGTCCGGCACCGCCCCCCACTGGCTCATTCTCAGGCGGTCTTGCGGCGGCGAGCGCCCATCAGCGCGCCCGCGCCCAGGATCAGCGCGACGAAGCCGAACCAGCCGAGGCCGACGACGCCGGCACCGGTGTGGGCGAGACCACCGCTGGTGCTCGAACCGCTGGTACCGCGCGGGATCAGGCCGCCCTGCGCGACCGGCTGCTTGGTGCCGGTCGGGCCGGTGTTCTCCGCGGTGATCGGCTGCCCGGGGACCGGGACCACCTCGGCGGTGTCGGTGATGAAGACGCTACCGTGGCTCGGCGACGAGCCGTCGGCCACCACGGCGACGCCGATCATGGCCCGGACCTTGGCGCCCGAGGGGATCTGGCCGGTCACGGTCACCGTCTTGCTCTGACCGGGCTCCAGGGTGAGGCCGGGCCTGCCGGGACCGATCGGGTCCCAGGACGGCTGGGCCTGGAAGTCGCCCTCGGCGTGCATGCCGCGCACGCCGACACCGGTGAGCCGCTTGGTGCCCTTGTTGCTGAAGGTGAACGCGAAGGTGGCGGTGTCGCCGGGGTGGTAGCGGTCGCGGTCGAAGGACACCGACGCGTCGAGCAGCCGGTCGAGCGCCAGGTGCGCCCGGACCGAGGAGGTGTGCCCGGCGCTGGTCACCGAGATGAGGTCGCGGCCCTCGCCCGACTCACCGGGGATGAGGTAGTCCGCGTCGTCGAAGCCGTAGTGCACGGAGTAGACGGTTCCGGGGACGCCGAGGAAGGCGAAGCGCCCGTCCGCGTCGGTCTGCCGGTCCATGACCCAGCCGCCGCCGAAGGACGACGCGGTCAGCATCACCCCGGGCATGCCCTCGCCCTCGTCGAACACGCCGTCACCGTCGCGGTCGACGAACACGACGCCGGTGTAGTCGCCGGTGACGGCGACGGAGGTGGCGCCGATCTGGAAGGAGTTGTTGCCGGCGTCCAGTTCCAGGCCGTCCACGCCCACGGTGCCGCCGAACAGCACCGTGCCGCCACCGGACGAGGTCACCCCAGACAGCACGAACTCCTTGGTCTCACCGGGAGCGATGGTGAGCTGCTGCAGAGGGGACTTCGTCAACGGCAGGCCGCCGTTGTCGAACACGCGCAGCTGCATGCCGCCGAACTCGACCTGCTTGAGGTTGACCCCGGTCGCGGGGCCGTCGCCGATGTTGCTAATGGTGACGGTGGCCTTGACCACGTCGCTCGTCACGTACTCCGCCTTGTCCAGGTGCGCGGAGACCCGCAGGTCCGGGTAGACCCCGTAGTCGATGATGACCGGGATGAACACCCGACCGGCCGGGGTCGCGGTGATCGGGAAGCCGAACGGCGCCGTCAGCGGTCCCGCCACCCGGTAGGGGCCGTCGAGCAGCAGCGCGTAGGTGCCGACCGGCAGCCCGCTGAAGTCGATCTTGCCGTCGATGTCGGAGGTCGTGGTCGCCACGATCGCGCCGGTGACCCGGTCGCGCAGCTTGACGACCCCGAACTGCACCGGCTGCGGGCCGTACTTGCCGTTGATCTGGAGCCTGCCCGCCCCGGTGCCCAGCACGCCGTCCACCCGCGCCTCGGCGGTGAGCTCGGCGAGGCCGGAGAGCTGCGCGGAGTTGAGCGTGCAGTCGGCGACGACGTAGCCGAGGTCGGCCGCGTCGGCCGGGACGACATCGGTGATCGTGTACGTGACCGAGCGCAGGCCGGGCAGCGTCACCCCCGGTCCGCCGTCGACGAGGTCGCCCCACGCCGGGCCGGTGCCCAGACCCTGCGGGTGGCACTTGAGCGTCACGCCGGTCAGGTCGTTGGGGTAGCGGTTGTAGAGCACCACCGTCGCCTTGACCTGGTCACCGGGGCGGTAGCTCGGCTTGTCGAAGCGCAGCGAGGCGTGCACGGTGGCGAACATGTCCAGCCAGGTCCGCACCGCGATGTCGGCGAAGTCGGTGCCGGACAGGTACAGGACCTCGGTGGCCGCGCCGGTCACGCCCTGGACCCGGAACTGCTCGTGGTTGGGCGTGTAGGTGACGGAGTAGCTGCCCGAGGGCAGGTCGCCGAAGTCGAACCGGCCGTCCGCGCCAGCCGTGCGCTCCACAGTGGACCCACCGGCGCGCTTGGCGGTGATCTTCACGCCGGGGGCCTGCTCGCCCGCGTCCGGCCTGCCGTTGAGGTTGCGGTCCTCGAAGGCCGTCCCGCCGAACTTGGCGGTCGGGGTCACCGGGACGGCCGCGGTGGCCTCGGCGGTGTTGTCCGTGGTGTCGGTGTCGCCCTCGGGGGCGATCGCGGTGACCTTGAGGTCGACCTTGCCGTTCTCCACGTCGCGGATCCGCCCGGTCAGCCGGAGCGTGCGGGTCGCGCCCGCCGGGATGTTCTGCCCCCAGGCGGTCTGGAACCCGGCCCAGCCGTTGATCACCGCCACCTTGCCGCTGTGGTCGACGCGGACGCCGTTGGCGGCGATCAGGCTCTTGTTGGTCAGCGTGATGGTGATGCCGACCGTCTCCGAGGGCGTGTAGCTCGCCTTGTCGAAGGAGACCGTGACCGCGACGTTCGACGGCAGCGCGCCGATCGCGCTCGTGGCGGGCTGCCGGGTGGTCGGGGACGGCTGCGTGGTGGGGACCGGCGTGCCCGAGGTGGTCCCGGTGGTCGGTGTGGTGGTCGGCGTTGCCCCGGTCGGCTCGGACGGCGCAGTGGTCTGGACCGGCTGTTCCGGAGTGGTCTGGACCGGTTCAGCAGGCGGGGTCGACGCGGGCGTCTGCGCCGGTGTCGGTTCGGTCGGCGGCGGTTCGGCCGGTGGTTCTGACGGCTGTTCGGTCGCCGCTGGGGTGGGCTCGACGGGCTCCTGCGCGAGGGCGGGGGGCACGGCGAGCGACCCGGTCATGGCGAACGCGGCAACGACCACGCCGACGCGGAAACCCGCTCGGCGCACGGATGTGCGGCGCACTGTGGTTCGACTCTCCCCAGAATCGTGTGCCGCACGACGCCCCGACGGGTCCCCAGCACCCACGCCGCGCGGAAAGAATGTCAGCCCGCGCAGTGTAGTGGTATGTCCGGTTGCTACCGCGATCGCCCGGGTGGTGCTGCCGGTCTCAGCCCAGGTTCCTGGCGCCGAAGGTGTCGCACTCGGCCGGGTTGCCGCCGTTGATGCCGGTCAGGAACCACTGCTCGCGCTGCGCGGAGGACCCGTGCGAGAACTGGCTCTCGTCGACCTTGCCGCCGCCGAGGTTCTTCTGGATGAAGTCGTCGCCGATGCGGGAGGCGACGTCGAGGGCGCGGTTCACGTCGTCCTGGGAGATGGAGCGGATCAGCGGCTTGCCGCTGGAGCTGGGCGTGGTGGTGGCGTGGTTGGCCCACACCCCGGCGTAGCAGTCGGCCTGCAGCTCCAGCCGGACCCCGTCCGAGGTCGGGCCGGTGCCCTCGCGGACCTTGCCGGAGGTGCCGAGCAGGTTCTGCACGTGGTGGCCGTACTCGTGGGCGAGCACGTAGGCCTCGGCGAAGGTGCCGCCCTGGGCGCCGAAGCGGGTCTGCAACTCGCGGAAGAAGGTCAGGTCGACGTAGACCTTGCCGTCCGCCGGGCAGTAGAACGGGCCGACGTCGCTGGTGGCGCTGCCGCAGCCGGTGTTGACGCCGCCGCTGAAGAACGTGGTGGTCGCCTGCTTGTAGGTGCGACCGGAGCGGGCGAACTGGTCGGACCAGTAGCCCTGGATCGAGTTGATCAGCGCGACCCTGGCGCAGTCGGGCTTGGTGTTGGCGTCCTTGCCGGTGCGGCACTCGTTGGCCAGGTCACCGCTGCTGACGCTCTGCCCGCCGCCGACCCCGTCGGTGCTCAGCGGGACGCTCGCGGGCACGCCGCCGAGCTGGGAGAGCACGAAGTACACGATGAAGCCGACGATCCCGAGCCCACCGCCGCCCAGCGCCACCCGGCCGCCGATCCCCCTGGCGTCGGAAACCTGGGACGAGTCCAGCCCAACGCTGTCGTCGAACTCCACGACCACTCCCCGTGTCCCGCGCCGCCGTGCTCCGTGGGCATGAGGATAGTGGGCGGGCGCCGCGCCGACCGTATCAACCGCGCGCGCCGACCCGGGCCAGGCAGACGCCTGGGTGCGACCGCCTGTCGTCGGCGGTCGCACCCAGGGTCGTCACATCGCAATGGCCCACCGCTTCGGCGGTTGGCGTGGAGCCCAGCCGAGCGGATCAGGAGACGCGCCCGATGCGGGGATCAACATCGTCGAGGTGCGTGATCGACGCGCGTCGCGTGCCGTGCACTCGAAGTGATCCGTCGAGCTTGCCGCCCTCATCCGCGGCCAAGTCGGTTCTGTCGGCTCAGCCGCGGGGTTGCGGCAGGCGGCAGACCATTACGGGAGTTGTCTGCTTCGCCACGGCACCACCTACCCTTTCCCGGCGGGCGCGGTGACCGAATGGGTATCGGCGTTTCGCGCGGTCTTGCCGAGCCGGCCGTCTCCTCCATGGTGCGCCTGCTGTCCCAGTAGGACAACCCCACCGCCGACCCCGAACCGGGTGAACTTGGGTAACGCCGCGTCCGGAGAGGACAGACCGGGGCGGCTGACCACAGAGGACAGCCGCCCCGGTTCCCCGGCTACGGGACGACGGTGACCCGGGTCGGCGCGGGCGGCGCCAGGTTCGGGTGCGCGGTCAGGTACGCGGTGAACGCGTCCAGGTCGACCGGACCGCCGGAGAGGTTGGTGCCCTTGGCCAGCTCGGTGAACCCGTCGCCACCGGCGGCGAGGAAGTTGTTCACCGACACCCGGTAGGACGCGGCCGGGTCGACCGGCTGCCCGTTGACGGTGATCGCCGAGACCCGGTTGCCCTGGCTGCCCGACTGCGCCCAGGTGTAGTTCAGCGACGCCGACACCTGCAGGAAGCGGGTGATGGTGGTGCCGTTGGGCTGCGGCTGCCACTGCTGCTCGAGCACGGTCTTGAGCTGCGCGCCGGTCAGCGTGATGGTCTGCATGATGTTGCCGAACGGCTGGACCGCGAAGGCCTCGCCGTAGGTGACCACGCCGTTGCCCTCACCGGCTGGCGAGGTGTTGTAGGTGAGGTCGGTGCGGATGCCGCCCGGGTTGGTCACCGCGATCTGCGCCTGGTTGCCCTGGGTGGCGGCGAGCTGCGCGTCGGCGATGACGTCACCGAGCGGGCTCTCGCCGGACGGGGCCGCGGCGCGGACCAGGTCGGCGGTGATGGTGCCGACCTGGCGGTTGGCGATCGGACCCGACTTGGCGACCGCCTCGTCGACCAGCGCCTGCACGCCCGCGTCCGGGGCGATGGTGCGGGTGACGACCTCGTTGTGCGCGACGGTCGCGGTGCGCACCACGTCGCGGGTCTTGCGGTCGATCTTGAGGTCGATGACCGAGAGCAGCCTGCCGAACGAGGCGCCCTGGATCAGCGGCCGCGGCTTGCCAGCGGGGTCGGTGACCACGCAGTTGTACTGCTGGTGGCTGTGGCCGGTGAAGAACGCGTCGATCGAGGGCGAGGCGGCCGTGGCGATCTGGCGGGCCGGGCCGGGCAGGGTGCGGCAGTCGTCCGGGCCGCCGCCCTCGGTGCTGTCGCCCTGGTGCACGAGCGCGACCTGGGTGCGGATGCCCGCGAGGTCGAGCAGCCGGGAGGTGCGGTTGAGCGCCTCGACCTCGTCGCCGAACTTGAAGCCCTTGACGACCTCGGGGGTGACCACCGAGGGCAGGTCCTCGAGCGTGACGCCGATGATGCCGACCGGGATGCCGTCGACGAACTTGACGGTCACCGGGAGCACGGCGGGCAGGCCGTTGTCGAAGGTGATGTTCGCGGCCAGGAACGGGAACCGGGCGCCGCGGTAGGGCTTGTGGAACTGGCAGCCGTCGGTCGGGTGGCAGCCGCCGAACTGGACCCGCAGCAGCTCCGCGTAGCCCTCGTCCCACTCGTGGTTGCCGATCACGCTGGCGTCGGTGCCGATCTTGTTCATGAACTCGACGGTCGGCTCGTCGTGGAACAGCGCCGAGGTCAGCGGCGAGGCACCGATGTTGTCGCCCGCGGCGAGCACCAGCGAGTTCGGCGCCTGCCCGCGCAGCCGGGTCACGTGCGCGGCCAGGTACGCGGCGCCTCCGGCGTCCACCGTGGTCCCGTTCGGCAACGTCACCCGACCGGACGAACCGGCGGGCGGCTGCAGGTTGCCGTGGAAGTCGTTGAAGGCGATCAGGCGCAGGTCGGTGGTGGCGGCCGGGGCAGCCGAGGCGGTACCGGCAAACCCGGAGAGCGCCAGCCCGACCACGGCCGCGACGGCCGCGATCCGCTTCGTGACGATCATCAGTCCTCCGTCCAGGCACCGGGCACCCACCCGGCGCGAAGGAGGTGGAGTCTGCCGGGGACAGATGGCTAGGACCAGGGCCATCAGGTGAACGCCGTAACCTGGACGCGTGACATCAGTGCGAGCCGACTTCCGGTGGCTGGACCCGGACGAGATGCGCGCGTGGCGGGCATACGTCATCGGCAGCGAACTGCTGCGCCAGCAGCTCAACCGCGAGCTGCAGGAGAACCACGGACTGGCCCTGCCGGACTACGAGGTGCTGGTCCGGTTGTCCGAACGCGAGGGCGGCCAGATGCGGATGAGCCAGCTGGCAGGCCAGCTCGCCTCGTCCAAGAGCAGGCTCTCCCACCAGATCTCCCGCCTGGAGAAAGCAGGCCTCGTCCGCCGAGTCGGCTGCGCCGAGGACGCCAGAGGTGTCGTCGCCGAACTCACCCCCAAGGGCAGCGAGACCCTCCGCACCGCCGCCCCCGTCCACGTCGACGGCGTACGCGCCCACCTGGTCGACCTCATGACCCCCGAGGAACAGCGCGTCATGGCCGGCCTGTTCGAGCGCGTCATCGAGCACCTCGACCTCACCTAGCCGCCAGCGAGGCCTATCAACCCACTAGGCTTGAACCGCACTGGAGGTGTGGCAGAGCGGCCGAATGCATCCGCCTTGAAAGCGGAAGAAGGGCAACCTTCCGGGGGTTCAAATCCCTCCACCTCCGCGGAAGCAGAAGCGGGCGGTCCCTCACCGGGGACCGCCCGCTTCGCTGTTCTCCGCTAGGCCTTGCGGCGCCTGCGGGTGGTGAGGGTGGTGGCGAAACCGGCCAGGACGGCGAGGGCGCCGATGGCGGTGAGGCCGAGGACGTTCGCGCCGGTGTCGGCCAGGGTGGGGCTGGTGTTGTTGCTGGTGGTGACGGCGGCCCGAGCCTGGGGCACGGGGTTGGTCACCGGGACGGGGTTGACGACCGGGGTGGTGGTCGAGCCGTCGGTGGTCGGGGGGATGGGGGTGCCCGCTTCGGGCACCACCGGGCCCGGCACGAGGCGGAGGATGGCGCCGCCGCAGCGTTCGCAGGAGCCCGCGAAGAGGACGAGGCCGCCCCAGTAGTCCTCGGCGAAGCGCCAGGGGCCGTAGACCTCGACCTTGTAGGGGCCCGCGGGCAGGGCCTTGAACGCCACGTGGCCCTTGGCGTCGGTGCGCAGCTTGGTCACGAGGGTGCCGGAGACCGCGTCGCGGAGGCCGACGACGATGCCCGCGACCGCCTCGCCGTCGCCGATCTCCCAGTTCTCGTCGCGGTCCTCGTAGAAGTCCACGGCCAGGTCGGCGGGGGGAGCGGGCACCCGGGCCACGGCGTACCCGCGGAGTAGCCCTCGGGGTTGTCACCGGGGCCGAAGTCGCAGGCGTAGCCGACGCCGCCCCACTCGGCGGTCTCGTCGGAGATCGTGCCGGTGATGCTGAAGGTGCGGGACTGGCCCGCGGGCACGGTCACGCCGCGGTCGTACTCGAGGTCGCCCAGGTCGACGTCGCGCAACTCCGGCCCCTCGCCACCGCTGCGGTCACAGCCCGCGCGGACGCCGACGAGGCCGGCGGAACCGTTGTTGGTCAGCGTCACCAGGATCTCCGCGTGGTCACCGACCTGGTAGACGTCCTTGGTGAACCGCATGGTCGCGGTGAAGGTGCCGGTCAGCGGCCGCGTCGCGCGCAGCAGCATGGCCGAGTACGAGCCGGAGCCGTCGACGAAGAGCTGCTGGTACGCCGCTTCGACGACCCAGCCGTCCGGCACACCGCTGACGTAGACGTAGTAGGTCTGCAGCGGGATACCGGCGAACCGGTACCGACCGGTGGCGTCGGTGGTCGTGTCCAGGTACTGCCCCTGGCCGGACAGGCCGACCTTGACGCCCGCGAGCCCCTCGCCCGCGCTCGGCGAGCCGTCGCCGTCGCGGTCCGCGTAGACCAGCCCGGCAACGGTGTCGGTGGCCGAGTTCGGTGCCGTGAACGGCACGGTCACCGAGGCGGAGGCGAGGGTGTTCCCACCCTGGTTGACGAAGACGCCCGCCACCGGCGCGGTCCCGTTCCAGTTGGTCACCTCGCCGTTGACGGTGACGGTGGTGCTCTGCCCGGCCGCGACCGTGGTCCCGGGGCCGGGTTCGGCACCGTTCCACGGCGACAGGTCGCCCCACTCGAGGGAGGGCACCCAGAAGGACCCGGCCGCGCCGTAGGCACTCGCCGTCACACCGGTCGCGTCGGTGCCACCGGTTAGAGATGGTCACGACCAGGGGGATCTTCTGGTTGAGCAGGTACGGGCCGCCGCTGATGGTGGCGGAGACGGTGATCTTCGCCGGGTCCGCGGCCGGAGCCGGGGTGGCCGCGGGCTCGCTCGCCGCGGGGTCGGCGGGCTCGGGGTCGTTCTGCGCCTGCTCCGCTGCCGCGGCGGGCTGCGCGGTCACGCCAGCGGGCTCGGCCACCTTGGCGGGCTCCGCTACCTCGGCGGTGGTGGGCTCGGGCTTGGTGACCGCGACGGGCTCCGGCTCGGCGACCGCGACCGGCGCGGGGTCGGCGGGCTCGGGATCCGCGGACGGGGTGTCGACGGTCGCCGACGTGGATTCGGTGGTGGTGCCGGGCGCCGCGATTTCCTCGGCGTGTGCGGTACCGGCCAGGGTCGCGGTCAGCGTGAGTGCCGACACCAAAGCGACCGTTCTTCGCGCAAGACGGCGCGCGGAATTGCTCATCAAAGCCCTCATGTGGAAGAAGTGCGGCCACAAAATAACCGACGCCCCCGCGAAAACCCACTGTGATACCGGCAACTGCCGACTGGATCACGAAGTCCGGCCCCGCGGTAACGCGGCGGCATTCACGGGCGAATACCCGGGGCCGCGCCGGGCGCCGGTTCAGGCACGGGGCGCGTTGGTGTTCGCACCGTGGGTGGTTACCCTGCTTCGAGTGTGGAAGCGCGTGAGCTTTGTCGGGACCTTCGCCCTCTGGCTCGTCGTCGTCGGGGTGCGGTGGTTGGTGCCCCGGCCGGTCGGCATCGCCGACAACGGCGACGGGTGGCGGATGCTGTGCAAGCTCGGCCTCAACGACCGCGCGCGGGTGTCGGAGATGGGCGTGCAGCTGTTCTACGCCCCGGCCCCGCCCTGCGGCAGCACCTACGTGTCGTCGCAGTTCTGGATCGACCGGGTCGCCGTCTCGATCGGACAGTGGCTCGGCGGGCCGCCCGGGTTGAACCTGAAGCTGGTGGGGGCCATCGGCTGCGTGCTGGTGGCGCTCGGGCTGACCGTCGTGGTGCACGCGCTGCCGGTGCGGCCGTGGTACCGGGTGGCGGCAGGCGCGATCGTCGCCCTGGTGATGCTGGACTCCGCGTTCTTCGGCTACTTCACCTCGATCATCAGTGAGGGCGCTGCCTTCGCCGGGCTGCTGCTGGCCTGCGGCGGCCTGCTCCTGCTGCGCCGCGACGGCCTCACCAGGTGGTTCGGCGGCGGTGTCGTGGTCGCGGGCGGGGTCCTCGCGGTCAACGCGAAGTCGCAGACGTTGATGGTGTTGCCGCTGCTGCTGGTGGCGCTGCTGGTGCTGGCGTTGCTCGACAAGCGCCGCGCGCGGTGGGTGGTGCCCGGGGTGGTCGCCGTGGGCCTGGTCGCGGGGACCTACGCGCTGCAGAGCACCGGTGACTTCGCCAACGAGGAATACCGGGAGATCAACGCCTACCACGCGATCTTCAACAGCATTGTCGACGGCAAGCACGACACCCAGCGCGATCTCGCCGACCTCGGCCTGCCGCCGCATTTCGCGCAATACATCGGCACCACGTGGTGGAGCCAGAAGCCCGCGCACACCGACCCGGACTACCCGAGGTACCAGAGCAGGATCAGCAACGAGAACATCATCGACTACTACCTCTCGCACCCGGTCCGCACCGCGCAGATCCTCGACCAGGCCGCCTCCGACATGCTGACCGGGCGACCGGAGAACATGGGCAACTTCGCCCTCGGCGCGGGCCAGCCGGACAAGGCCAAGGAGTACCGGGTGCCGGTGCTGTCCGGGATCACCGGGCTGCTCGCCCCGGCCGGGCTGTTCGCCGCGGTGCCGCTGTGGCTGCTGGTCGGCTGGATGGGCGTCCGGGCGCTGCGCCGCGACCGCCGCGACCTCGGTGTCGTCGTGCTGTTCCTGCTGCTGGTCGGGATCGGCCAGGTGCCGCTTGCCGGGCTGGCCGAGGGCATCGAGGGCGTCAAGCACCAGGTGATCGCGTTGTTCGCGACCCTGCTGGCCGCCGCGTTCGCCGCGATCAGCCTGCTGCCGACGCGGCGCGGCGAACCGGAGGAACCGGAACGGGAACCGGCGACCGAGCAGTTCGCGATCCCCGCCTGAGACTGCCGGGAACACAAGAAGGGCCCCGCCGGGTGGCGGGGCCCTTCATCGTCAGTGCGTGGATCAGATGGCGAGCTCGTTCACGTGGATGCAGCCCGCCCCGTGGGCCTCGGCCACCTCGTCCTCGTGCACGAGCTGGGCGCGCGCCTTGGACTTGGCGGCGACGCGGGCCTGCGCACGGGCAGCGCGCGGCGGGACGCCGTTGATGTCCTCGGTGCTGATCGCGTAGGACGCGGTCACCCAGGCGATGGCGTCGGAGTTGCGGTCGAGCGCGACGCGGTCGATGTTGCCGAGGTTGTCGCCCTTGCCGTGGTAGTTCTTGTCGTAGGCGACACCGGCGACGCCGCCCCACTTGTCGGCCTGCGCCTGGGTCTTGAGCTGCTCGGCGCCGGTGAACAGGCCACCGGCCGGGATGCCGTTGGCGATGAACTCGCCGTAGTCCGAGCGACCGGTGAAGTCGGTGCCCTCGGTCGGGGTACCGGTGGTGTTGAGGAACGAGTGGAACGCCGCCTCGATCTGGGCCGAGCCGTACGGGCCCTCACCGGCGCCGACACCGTCGGAGTTGTCGCCGTCGTAGACGAAGTAGCCGGTGTTCGGCGAGGCGATCATGTCGAAGTTGAGGTACAGCGCGATGTCGAGCTGCTGCTCGAAGGTCAGCGACTGCACGTACTTCTTCGAGCCGACCAGGCCGAGCTCCTCGGCGCTCCACCAGGCGAAGCGGACCGCGTTGTTGACCTTCGGCGAGCCGCCGAGCTGGATGGCGGTCTCCAGCAGACCCGCGCTGCCGGAACCGTTGTCGTTGATGCCGGGGCCCGCGACGACGCTGTCGAGGTGCGCGCCCGCGAACACGACGTTGTTCTTGCGACCGGTCTTGGTCTGCGCGATCACGTTGTACGTGGTGCGGTCCTCGCGCAGCGCGCGCAGCTCCAGGGTCACCGAGGCACCGTTGGAGGAGGCGGCCAGCCGCTCACCGTCGGCCTTGCTGACGCCACCGGTGGGCAGCTTCGCGTTGGCCGGGTCGCTCAGCGTGCCCGCGAGCCCACCGTCGACGTTGTTGTAGATGATCGCGCCGACCGCGCCTGCGGCGAACGCGTTGGCCTGCTTGTCGGCGAACGGGCAGGCGCCGCGCTGGATCAGCGCGATCTTGCCGGTGACCCCGACGAAGTCGCTGACCTCGCAGCCGGGGGTCGCGTCGACCGGGACGACGGCCAGCGGCGCGGTGATGCCACCGGTCGGCGTCGACAGGCTGTAGGTCATGATCGAGATCGGCACCGCGGCACCGGCCACGGTCAGCTTCTCGGCCAGGGTCTGGGTGAAGGTGAACGGGAACTCGTGCCGGGTGACGTCGAAGCCCGCGGCGACGAGCTGCGACTCCACGTACTCGGCGGACTGCCGGTGACCGGGAGTGCCCGCCGCGCGGTTGCCACCGTTCTTGTCGGCGATGCGCTGCAGGGCGATCAGGTGCCGGTTGACCCCCGCCCCGGTCACCTTCTTCGCGAGGTTCCGCGCGAGCGCGGGTCCGTCGGGGAGTTCGGCGGCCGCGGACGGCGCCGCCGAGGACGGGATGGTGGTGAACGCCAACGCGCCGGTGGCCGCGAGGATGGCGGCTCCGACCCGTAGCGTCTGACTCTTGCGCATGCAGGTCCCCTCGTTCACGGGTAGGTGCGGCCGCGAACCGTGACCGCCCCGACGCGGTCCGTGTTCCGGCGTGGGCTCACCCTCGCCCGGAGGAGCACCCTGGTCAAGGGGTGTTCATTGCCAAGTTGGCCTGCCTTCGGGTACCGATCGTCCCACTACTGCGGAAAGGCCCCGTGGCGTAGTCGCCACGGGGCCTCCCGTTACTCCTAATGCAGCAGTCCCGGCAGATAACGATTTCTACCGAACAGCGGCGTGTGACGCCTTTGCTGCCTTGCCCTTCTTGGCCTGACCCGCGATGAGGGACTTGCGGGCGGCGGCCTTGGCGGCCTTCGCGACGTTGTTCTTCGGCGGGACGCCGTTGATGTCCTCGGTGCTGATCGCGTACGTCGCGGTCACCCAGGCGATCGCGTCGGCGTTGCGGTCGAGGGCGACGCGGTCGATGTTGCCGAGGTTGTCGCACTTCGAGTGGTAGCACTTGTCGTAGGCGACGCCAGCCTGGCCGCCCCACTTCTCGGCCTGCGCTGCGGTCTTGACGCCCTCGGCGCCGGTGAAGATGCCACCGGCCGGGATGCCGTTGGCGATGAACTCACCGTAGTCGGAACGACCGTCGAAGTCGGTGCCCTCGGTGGGGGTGCCGGTCTCGTTCAGGAAGCCCGCGAGAGCGGCCTCGATCTGGGTGGAGCCGTACGGGCCCTCGCCTGCGCCGACGCCGTCGGAGTTGTCACCGTCGTAGACGAAGTAGCCCGAGTTCGGCGACGCGATCATGTCGAAGTTCAGGTACAGCGCGATGTCGAGCTGCTGGTCGAAGCTCAGCGACTGGACGTACTTGGTCGAACCGACCAGGCCCAGCTCCTCGGCGCCCCACCACGCGAAGCGCACGGCGTTGCTGACCTTGGGCGAGGCACCCAGCTGCAGCGCGGTCTCCAGCAGCGCGGCGCTACCGGAGCCGTTGTCGTTGATGCCGGGGCCCTCGTCGACGCTGTCGAGGTGGGAGCCGACCATGACCACGTTGTTCTTGCGGCCGGTCTTGGTCTCGGCGATCAGGTTCCGGGACGGCTTGTCCTCGGTGTGGAAGCGCAGGTCGACGGTGGTCGACACACCGTTCTTGCCGAACAGGGTGTCGCCGTCGGCCTTGCTGATGCCACCGGTCGGGATGGTCGCGCCCTCACCCACGGTCACGCCCTGCAGCGGGCCGTCGGCGTTGTTGGCGACCAGGATCGCGATCGCGCCCGCGGCGGCCGCGTTGGCCTGCTTCTGGTTGAAGGTGCAGGCGCCGCGGCGGACCAGCGCGACCTTGCCCTTGACGTCGAGGCCCGTGTAGTCGGTCGCCTCGCAGCCGGGAGTGGCGTCCTGCGGGACGGCCACCAGCGCGCCGGTGACCCCGCCGACCGGGGTCTGCGGCGAGAGCTGCATGGCGAACGCGTCGACCTTGGTGCCGCCCGCGTTGGCGAACGCGGCGTCGGTGATCTGCACCGGGTAGGTGAACGCGGGCGTGCTGACCTCGAAGCCCGCGGTGCGCAGCAGCCCGGCGACGTAGTCGAGGCTCTGGTCGTAGCCCTTCGTGCCCGCGGCGCGGTTGCCGCCGTTCTTGTCGGCGATGCGCTGCAGGGCGATCAGGTGCCGGTTGATGCCGCTCGCGGTGACCTTCTTGGCCAGGTTCTTCGCCAGCGCGGGACCGTCCGGCAGCTGCTGGGCAGATGCGGGCACCGCCGCGAACGCGAGCCCGGCGCACGCGGCGAGCAGGAGCGCACCCGCGCGGACCGTTGTCCTGGGGGACGACATGGGCAAACTTCCCTTCGTGGGGGTGGAAAGTGCCGGCTCATGACGGAACCCCGACCGACCCTCGTAATCCGGCGAGCGTGACTCTTACTCGCAAATCGCCGCCGGTCAAGTGTTCCGGTTGGACTGTGACCGTCGGACGGCCGGGATACCGTTGTCGTATGCGCGCGATCACGATCAGCGAACCGGGTGGCCCCGAGGTGTTGCGGTGGACCGAGGTACCGGATCCGGCACCGGGCCCGGGTGAGGTGCTGGTGCGGGTGGCGGCCACCGCGGTCAACCGGGCGGACCTGTTGCAGCGCAAGGGATTGTACGCGCCGCCGCCGGGGACGACCGAGGTGCCCGGACTGGAGTGCTCCGGTGTGGTCGCCGCGCTCGGCGCCGGTGCCAGCGGGTGGCAGGTGGGTGACCGGGTGTGCGCGCTGCTCGCGGGCGGCGGTTATGCCGAGCAGGTCGTGGTTCCCGCCGGGCAACTGCTCCCCGTACCGTCCGGAGTGGACCTTGTGGACGCGGCCGGTCTGCCCGAGGTCGCGTGCACGGTGTGGTCGAACGTGGTCCAGACCGGCAGGCTCACCGCTGGCGAAACCCTGCTGGTGCACGGCGGCGCAGGCGGCATCGGCACGCACGCCATCCAGGTGGCCAAGGCCCTCGGCGCGACCGTCGCGGTCACCGCCGGTTCGGCCGAACGGCTCAACCGCTGCGCCGAACTGGGCGCCGACACCACGCTGAACTACCGCGAGAGCACGTTCGAGGACGAAGTGCGCGCGGACGTCATCCTGGACAACATGGGCGCGAAGTACCTGCGCCGCAACGTCGCCGCACTGAACCGCGGCGGGCGGCTGGTGGTGATTGGTATGCAGGGCGGCACCACCGGCGAGGTCGACCTGAGCGTCCTGCTGCGCAAGAACGCCACGGTGTCGGCGACGAGCCTGCGGTACCGCCCGGTCGCGGAGAAGGCGGCCATCGTGTCCGAGGTGGTGGCGAACGTGTGGCCGATGATCGCCGCGGGCAGTGTTCGCCCGGTGACGCACGCGGTCCTGCCGATCACCGAGGCGGGCGAGGCCCATCGGCTGCTGGACGAGGGCGGCGTCTTCGGCAAGCTGGTGCTCGCGGTGAGCGAACGGGAATAGTTCCGTCAGGGCCTGAGTTCGGCGAGGGCCTCGACGAGTTGGTCCACTTCGACGGTGTTGGTGTAGTGGGCGAGGCCGACCCTGATGGCGCCGCCCACCTCGCCCACGCCGAGGGTGGCGAATACGCCGGTGGGGGTGTCGTCGGCGAAGGCGCAGATGCCGCGTTCGGCGAGGTGGACGACGGCGTCCTGGGCTTTGACGTCGGCGACGGTGAAGGCGAGGGTGGGGACGCGGCGCATGGCGTCGCCGATGACCATGATGTGGCGCAGCCCGCGCAGGTCGCCGATGAGCCGGGAGAGCAGCCCGGCCTGGTAGGACTTGGCCGAGCTCAACGAGGTGACCAGGCGTTCGCGGCGGGTGCCTGCGGCGGCGTCGTCGAGTTCGGCGAGGTAGTCCACCGAGGCCACCAGACCAGCGAGCAGCGGGTACGCGTGCTGCCCGAGTTCGAGGCGCTCCGGACCGGACGCGCGCGGGTCGAGTGAACTGGCCGGGAGCCGGTCGAGCATCGCGGGATCGGCGAAGGCGAGCGCGGCGACGGCGGGTCCACCCCACGCGCTCGCCGACACGGCCACCACGTCCACCCCGGCGGCCTGCATGTCGATCGGCACGAACGGCGCCGACGCGGAGGCGTCCACCACGACCACCGCGTCCTGCGCGCGGGCGAGGTCGGCGATCTTGCCGAGGTCCGGCCGGGTGCCGACCGCGCCGGAGGCCGAGGTCACCGCGACGACCTTCGTGCGGTGCGACACCAGGTTCTCGTACTGCCACGCGGGCAGCTCGCACGTCTCGATGTCGATCTCCGCCCACCGCACCGTCGCCCCGGCGCGCTGGGCGACGCGCAACCACGGCGCCGTGTTGGCCTGGTGGTCGAGGCGCGACAGCACGACCTCGTCGCCGATCAACCACCCGTCGCCCAGCGCTTCGGCGAGCCTGGCGAGCAGCACCGCGGTGTTCGGCCCGAGCACGACCCCGGCCGGGTCGGCGTTCACCAGGTCCGCGACCGCGCGCCGGGCGGCGTCCACGATCGCCTCCGCGCGTTGCGACGCGGGGAAAACCCCGCCGGGACCGGACACCGGCGCGCGCAACGCCGTCGACACCGCGGTCGCCACCTGTTCGGGGACCTGCATGCCCGCGGGCGAGTCGAGGTGGACCCAGCCGTCACCCAGCGCGGGGAACAACCCGCGAATGCGCGCGACGTCGAAGGCCATGCGCCACACCGTACGAGAGTCCCCCCGCCCCACGCCGCGTGGGGCACTACCCTCGAACGCGTGACTCAACCCACCCCTGGCTCGGACGACGCGCACCACGTGGTGGTGGTCGGACCCGACGGTTCCCCGCTCGGCACCGCGAAGATCCCGGACAACTCTGACGCCGAGTCGGTCGGCGACATGGTCGAGCAACCCGCGAAGGTCATGCGGATCGGCACCATGATCAAGCAGCTGCTGGAGGAGGTGCGCGCCGCCCCGCTCGACGAGGCGAGCCGGGCCCGGCTGCGCGAGATCCACAAGCGCTCGATCGCCGAACTGGAGGACGGCCTGGCGCCCGAGCTGCGCGAGGAACTGGAGCGGCTGTCGCTCCCGTTCACCGAGGAGCACACGCCCTCGGACGCGGAACTGCGCATCGCCCAAGCCCAACTGGTCGGCTGGCTCGAAGGCCTCTTCCACGGCATCCAGACCGCGCTGTTCGCCCAGCAGATGGCCGCCCGCGTACAACTGGAACAAATGCGCCGCGGCCTGCCCCCCGGCACGGGAACCGAAGACCAAACCCACCTCCGCACCGGCGGCAGCGGGCAGTACCTGTAAGCCACCCCACGCGAAGGCCGACACCCACAGCCCGGGTGTCGGCCTTCCGTCATTCCCGGCCGATCGCTACCCGCAGCCGCTCCGCAGAACACCCACCCACGGACGAACCCGACTGACTCTGCGCCAGTCCACTCGCACCCAAGCCACCCTGCGCAGGGCAAGCCCCCGATCAACTCTGCGCCAGTCCGCTCACGCAGCCCACCCGACCAGGCCCAATCCTTGCCCGCACAGGCCCGCCGCCCCAGCACGCGAGCCCGGCCGACCAAGATCAACTCCGCTCCGGGGGCCCACCCTCCCGGGGCCCGGGGCCCCATCTCTGAACGTATCGAACTCGGCGACTTGTCACTAGGGGCCGCGGGCGGGCTGTGGATGACCGGCGGGGTTGTGGACAGCACGGTCCGGCAGAGGGCCAGCGAGGTCGGGATGCCAGGGGCTCGCGCGCTTGGATCGGGTGGGGTGCCGTCATTGCTGGGCGCGGGCGAGATCATCCGGGGTGTCGATGTCGATCGCGCGGTGTGGCGGGATCACCTGCGCCAGGACCTCGGGGATGAAGAACCTGCGGTGCGCACGGAGATCGGCGGCACCCACGACGTAGACGCCACCGGTCGGTCGTAGCACCGGCGGCAAGTTTTGGCGCGGGGCCTCAAGATCGGACCAGTCGTGCGCGGGTTCGATGCTGCCGTCGTGGACGATGCACGACTTCCACGGGTGATGCGCCTGCGCCGCGACCATCTGGACGACCGACCCGGTTGGCCGGTCGCCGTGCAGGGCCAGGCAGTCCGCGATGTCCTCGGCGGTGCGCAGCGGGGTGGTCGGCTGCACCAGGACGAGCACCGTCCCCGGGTGCAGCCCCAGGTGGTCGACGACGTGCAGGACCGCGTCGACGGAACGGCTGTCGGGGCCGGACAACCCGGCGGGCCGCACCACCACCTCGGCGCCCGCGCTCTGCTCGGCGATCGCCGGGTCGTCGGTCGTGACCACCACCCGGTCGACGCCCTCGGCCGCCACCGCGGTCAGCACCGCGTGCGCGACCAGCGACCTGCCCCGGAACAGCGCGAGGTTCTTCCCGGCGAACCCCCTGGACCCACCGCGCGCGGTCACCACCGCCACCACGTCACGCATGTTGCCCCTCCCGCACTGCGGCGATCAGCCCAACACTCTAGGCTTATCAACCCAGTACACCCGACCCCCCACCGGTGATGAACATTCTTCTCCAGCGTTCGGCCGCCATGCTCGCCGAACTGCTCAACAGCTACGCCCGCAGCCACCCGCCCCGCGCCATCGCCGTGGTGGGCAACGCGCCCATGCCGCCGTGCGCGGCCCGTTCGCGCGCCGTCGACGACGCCGACCTGGTGATCAGGATGACCAGTTTCGCCGTCGACCCGGCCGCGCTGGGCACCCGCACCGACGTGGTCGTCCTGCACCGCGGCGTGATCGCCAGCCCGCACACCTTCGCCGACTACAAGTCCCGGCTGTACCTGCTGGTCGAACCGGGCAGGCTGCACTGGGAACCGGAGGCGATCCCCGACTGGTGGCCCGCCGACCTGGGGTTCGTGCCCGTGCCCAACCACGAGTTCACCGTCGCGCTCAACGACCTGCTCGGCCTCGACCCGGCCGCGCCGACGTGGTCGACCACCGGGACCATGGCCACCTACCTGGCCACCGAGTTGTTCCCCGGGGCCAGGGTCCTGCTCACCGGCACCTCGATCGTCGACACCCCGGACCAGACCACCTTCCCGCACGCCTGGGGCGACCCCGTCGCGGTCACCGCCGAACACCGCCTGATCGCCGAGTCGACCCTCCTGCGCTCCTGGGAGTCGACGGGCAGGATCGAGATCCTCAGATGAACCCCCTCGCCCTCCTCCGCACCCGCGTCCGCGCCCTGGCCCAACGCGAAGCCGCCGCCGCGGCCGCCGAGGTCCGCGCCGACCTGGAAGCCCTGCGCGCCGAGTTCACCACGAAACTGGACGACCTGACCCCGCGCCTCACCCACCTCACCGAAACCCTCGACTGGCTCAACGGCGAACACCGCCGCATAGCCCCCCAACTAGCCGCCGTCGAATCCCGCCTGGCCACCGTCGAACACCCCCTCTCCCGCCCCGCCCTCCCTCCCAGCACCGACCCCACCCTCACCGCCATGACCACCCTGGTCGCCGAGATCCGCGAGGAACACTCCCGAATCCGCGCCCGCCTCAGCCTCATCTCCCGCTACGAAGAACGCCTCTCCCGCCTAGAACTAGCCCCCGAATAACCCCCCAGCCCACGCCCCACCCACCCCCTCGGCGGCACCTCGAACAAGATCAACTCCGCTCCGGGGACCCACCCTCCCGAGGTCTGGGGCCCCATCTCTGAACCTATCGACCCCGCCGGTTTGTCAATAGGGCTCGGCTGGGGGCTGTGGATGGTTGAGGGGGTTGTGGACAGACGTCCCTTCGCTGGCCGCTCATTGCGGCTCGAAGCGGCTGGTCCGAGCTGGTGGAGACTCGGTGACGATGATCTCCACCCGGCCCGCACAGACGTTGGCCAATCACGCGCTCCTCGGAGTCGCTGGTGCCAAGCCGGCTCGATGGGGTGGACTTGTTTTGCGTGGGGGAGCACCAGTCGTAGCGTCGTTCGCGGACAGGGCCATGCTTTTCGGCCCCTGCTTTGCGGTCCTGCCACGGCTGGTGTCGGGGCCCCGCGCAAAACAAGTCCACCGCATCGAGCACAGCTCGTAAATCGCGCCCCAACGCAATGCCGAAGGCGAGCCGGTGACCGTCGACGCCGCAGGCGAGACCGAGAGCCGGAACACCCCTCAGCTCAAGATCAAACCGCTCAAAGCACCCCCCAACACACAGCGTATCGAGAATCCCCACACCCCCAGAACCACCAACTTCCCCCTGTGGACAACTCCACCCCATGTGGACGCCCCCTACCCACCCACCACCCGATCCACAAACTCCTTATAAAGCGACGGCTCCCACAAGTCATCCCCCTCAAACAACTCAATAATCCGCCGCCGAGCCCCCGGCACCCCAAACCCGTGGAACGCGCCCAACCGAGGCAACCCCACAAGCGACTCCACCGCAGCCCCAATAACCCCAGCATCAGCAGCCACATTAACCACCCCCAACGCCTCAGTCCGCCCCCGCTGACGAGTCCCCACATTCACCGCCCGTGTCCCCACAACAGGCGCCTCCCGCACCCCCGACGACGAATTCCCCAGCACCACATCAGCATGCCGCATCAACGTCACAAAGTGCTCGAACCGCATAGACGGCAATCGGGCGAACCGCGGCCCCACGCACCGGTCCAACTGGAGCCGGATATCCGCGCACCCCTCATCGTTGTTCGGGTCGATGATCACCCAGTTCCCCGGAGAACCCAGCACCGCGTCCACCACCGACGACGCCAGTGCCTGGGTTGCACCTGCCTCGTTGGTCACCGGGTGCATCACGAGCACCCCGTACCGGTCGAAGGGAATGTCGTACCGCGTGCGCACGGCGTCGAGTGATGGCAAGTCCGGTGACGTCAGGATGTCGATTTCCGGGCTGCCCACCACGAAGATCCGGTGCGATTCCTCCCCCATCTGCACCAACCGCAGCCGGGCTTGGTCGTTGGCGACCAAATGCACGTGCGCGTGCTTGGAGATCGAATGCCGGACCGAGTCGTCAATCGCGCCCGAGAGTTCGCCGCCTTCGATGTGGATTACTCGGACGTTGTGCAGCGACCCGACCAGGGCCGCGGCCAGGGCCTCCACGCGGTCGCCCTGGACGACTATGGCGTCGGGGCGTTCTTCGTAGACCAGGCGGGCCAGGGCTTGGACCGTGTTCGCCAGGACCAGGGCGGTGGGCTCGCCCTCGACCTGGTTGGGGATCAGGTGGAGTCGTTGGAGGCCAACGCGTTCCACCTCGTGGACGGTGTAACCGTAGCGGCGGAGCAGGTGCATGCCGGTGACGACGACGCGGGCCGACAGGTGGGTGCTCGACTGGACGGCCAGCATGATGTCGCGGAGTTTGCCGAAGTCCGCTCTGGTGCCGGTCACGAAGAGCACCTCGCGGCGGCCGTCAGCCATCCGCGAGGTCGCCGAGGGACAGCTGGTGGTCGGCGGGCAGCGCAAGGCGGACGCGGCGGCCGAGCAGAGTCGGGTACTGGGCGGCGCGGAGTTCGCCGGTGCCGGGGCGCTTGACCCACAGGTTCGACTCGGTCAGCACGTCCCCCGCGGCGACCGGCGCGGTCGTGACGACGCTGGCGTAGGCGAAGTCGATCGTGGGTTGTTCGGCGGTCAAGACTTCTTTGGTCCCACCGAGTGCGGCGTGGATCAGCCGGGAACCCGTGACCAGGTCGGCGAACTCGGCGGGCGTGGACGACACCGGGATGTCCGGACCCGGCCAACCGGGGTCGGACGTGAAGTGCCGCTCCAGCACCCGCGCCCCGAGCGGAACCGCGCCCAGGCACGGGTAGATCGACGTCGTGTGGTCGGACAGCCCGAGGACCGCGTCCGGGAACGCCGCGCCCAGTTCGGCGAGAGCACCCAGGCGGACCAGTTCCGGCGGTGTCGGGTACAGCGAGGTGCAGTGCAGCAGCGCGAACCCGACTCCCGCCGCCCGCAGCACCGCCACCGCCGGGGTGACGGACGCGATGTCGTTCATGCCGGTCGACAGGACCACCGGCTTGCCGAGCCCGGCGATGTGCTCGATCAGCGGGTAGTTGTTGCACTCCCCCGAGCCGATCTTGTACGCGGCCACGTCCAGCTCGGCGAGACGGTCGGCGGCCGCGCGGGAGAACGGCGTGGACAGGAAGACCATGCCCCGCTCCTCGGCGTGCGCCTTGAGCTCGCGCTCCACCGAGGCGGGCAGCGCGCAGCGGCGCATCATCGCGTAGATGGGCTCGTCGGCGTTGCCCGGCACGACGTCGTTGGGGACCATCTCGTCCTCGACCACGTGGGTCTGGAACTTCACGCACTCCAGGCCCGCGTCGGCCGCGTCGTCGACCATCCGGTGCGCCTTCGCCGGGTCGCCCTCGTGGTTGATGCCGATCTCCGCGACGACCAGCGGGGGGTGGGCGGGGCCGACGGGACGGGTGCCGACGAAGAACTCGACCAAGGTGCGTCCTCCCGGATCCTCGGAAACGGCCAGTCTAGCCGCGCGCACCACACCCGCGCGGTGTCAAGACCGGGCACACACCGCCGGACGAACCGCCGGTAGGCTCCGGCCCCGTGCAGGTAACGAGCGCGATAGACATCCCGGAGAAACCTGTCGTGCACTCCGGTCGGAGTTCGGCGCGGGCCGCGAAGGACATCCGGGACGGGATCGCGGCCCGTGAGCTGTGGGGCCACCTCGGCTGGCAGGACATCAAGCAGCGGTACCGGCGCTCGGTCATCGGTCCGTTGTGGATCACCATGAGCATGGGTGTCACCGCCGCGGGCCTGGGGTTCCTCTACTCCCAGCTCTTCGGCATCGAGGTCGACACCTTCCTGCCGTACCTGACCGTCGGGTTCATCGTCTGGGGCTTCATCCTGGGCTGCCTGACCGAGGGCTCGGACGCCTTCATCTCCAACGAGGGGCTGATCAAGCACCTCCCGGCCCCGCTGACGGTCTACGCGCTGCGCACCGTGTGGCGGCAGACGCTGATGCTGCTGCACAACATGCTGGTGTACGTGGTCGTGCTGGTGCTGTTCTTCGGCTCCATCAGCAAGTCCGGCTACGTGCTCTCCCCCGGCGGCGTCGGCCAGCCCGGGCTGAGCTGGACCGTGCTGCTGGCCATCCCGGCGTTCGTCGCGCTCGCCCTCAACGGCGCGTGGGTGACGCTGCTGTTCGGCATCATCAGCACCCGCTACCGCGACATCCCGCAGGTCATCAACGCACTGACCCAGCTGCTCTTCTACGCGACGCCGATCGTGTGGCCGGTCGACATCCTCACCCAGAAGCTGGGCCCGGGGGACTGGAAGCACCTCATCGTCGAGCTCAACCCGCTCTACCACTTCATCCAGGTCCTGCGCGCCCCGCTGATCGGCAGCGAGCAGAGCTGGCACCACTGGGTGGTCGTCGGCGTCATCACGGTGGTCGGGTGGACGCTGGCCTTCGCGGCCATGCGCAACTACCGTTCCCGTGTCTCCTACTGGGTCTGAGCGAGGCAGCCGCACCATGGTCAGCATCGACGTACGCAACGCCTGCGTGGACTTCCCGATCTTCGACGCCAAGACGCGCTCGCTGAAGAAGGCCGTGCTCGGCAAGGTCGGCGGCAAGATCGGCACCGAGGCGCGGGTCCCGATCATCGAGGCGCTGCAGGACATCAGCCTGAGCCTGCGCGACGGTGACCGGGTCGCCCTGATCGGGCACAACGGCGCGGGCAAGTCGACCCTGCTGCGCCTGCTGTCGGGCATCTACGAGCCGACCAGGGGCACCTCGGAGATCCACGGCAAGATCGCGCCGGTCTTCGACCTCGCGGTCGGCATGGACCCGGAGATCTCCGGCCTGGAGAACATCCTCATCCGCGGCCTGTTCCTGGGCATGACCCGCAAGCAGATGCAGGACCGGGTGGAGGACATCTCCCAGTTCACCGAGCTGGGCGACTACCTGCACCTGCCGCTGCGCACCTACTCGACCGGCATGCGGGTGCGGCTGGCGCTGGGCGTGGTCACCTCGATCGACCCGGAGATCCTGCTGCTCGACGAGGGCATCGGCGCGGTGGACGCGGCGTTCATGGCCAAGGCGCGGGACCGGCTGGTCGACCTGGTGCGCCGGTCGGGCATGCTGGTGTTCGCCTCGCACTCCGACGAACTGCTCTTCGAGCTGTGCAACACGGCCATCTGGATGGACGAGGGCCGGATCAAGATGCACGGCGACCTGCGCGAGGTGCTGACCGCGTACAAGGGCCGCGACCCGCTGGAAGGCATGAGCCCGGAGACCCTGGAAAGGCTCGGCGAGAAGTGATGAGGCGGTTGCCGACGGGTGCCGTGGTGGCCGTGGTGGTCACCAGGCACCGGCGAGCACTCCTGTCCGACTCCCTGAAGATGATCGCGGCGCAGACCCGGCCGCCGGACCACCTCGTCGTGGTCGACAACGGCCCGGACGACTCGGCGCAGGACGTGGTCGAGTCCAGTCCGCTGCCCACCACCTACCTGCCGTCGCACCGCAACCTGGGCGGCGCGGGCGGTTTCGCGCTGGGCATCCTGCACGCCCTGGCGATGGGCGCCGACTGGCTGTGGCTGGCCGACGACGACGGCCGCCCCGCCGACGAGTCCGTGCTGGCGACCCTGCTGGACGTGGCCGAGCGGCGCGGGCTGGCCGAGGTGTCACCGATGGTGACCAACATCGAGCACCCCGAGAAGCTGGCCTTCCCGCTGCGCCGCGGCCTGACCTGGAAGCGCGACGCCGACCAGCTCGGCGAGGACTTCCTGCCCGGCATCGCGTCCCTGTTCAACGGCGCCCTCTTCCGCGCCGACACCCTCGACGTGGTCGGCGTCCCCGACTACCGCCTCTTCTTCCGCGGCGACGAGGTCGAGATCCACCGCCGCCTCGTCCGCTCCGGCCTCCCCTTCGGCACCTGCCTGCGCGCCGCCTACCTGCACCCGGACGGCAGCGACGAGTTCAAGCCCATGCTCGGCGGCAAGCTGCACGCGCAGGACCCGGACAACGCGGTGAAGCGCTACTACACGTACCGCAACCGGGGTTACCTGCTGTCGCAGCCGGGCATGCGCAAACTGGGCATGCTGGAGGTCTTCCGCTTCGGCCTGTACTTCCTCGGCACCAAACGCGACCCGAAAGCCTTCTACGAATGGCTCAAACTGGTCCGGCGAGGGCAGCAAGAGCGCTTCTTCCGGCACTAGAGCCGTTCCAAGGCCTCTACCGCGGGAAGGCTTGCGTAGGCGGACCACGAGGTCAAGCGCAGGCGGAGTTCGGCGGCGTGGCGGCGGCGTAAGAGGGGGCTTTGGGTCATGACGTCTAGTTCGTTGGCGTAGGTGAGTTCGACTATGTCTCGGAGTAGGCCGTTGTCGACTTGGCTGGCGGTGCCGGTGAAGCGGTCGCGGACTATGCCGGTGAGGAGGCGGGGGTAGCTGAAGGCGCGGTCCAGGGCGCAGTAGGCGTACACGATGGCTTCGGCTTCGACGCCGATGTAGTCGACTAGGACTGGGCGTTCGTGGGGGGAGAGCAGGGAGTGCGGGAAGCCGTCGGTGCCGTAGGCGGCGTGGGCCAGTCCTGCGGTCTGTAGCGCCGGGCGGGCGCCCCAGGCGGCTAGGGCGTCGCGGGTGCGACCGAGGTGGGCGAGCAGGGTGCCGCCGGGGTGGGCGAGTTCACCTGCCCCGCGGGCGGCGAGCAACTCCTCGATCATGGTTGCCAGGCTACCCCGGCGTTTCCGCTCTCAGCGGATCCGCTACGGGTGAACTTCCCTTGCCAGACAACGGTTGTCGTGGTGTCCTCAGCCCATGAGCGAACAGCGGCACGCCCTCGTCCTGCACCTCGCCAGCGGCGGGGAGCCCCTCATCTTCTCCCTGTCGGAGCGCAGTGCCAAGAGCCTGTCCGCGCGGCTGCCGGTGCTGATGGCCTCCGGTGGCGTCGACACCCCGGACTTGGCGGACGGCACCACGGCGGCGGTCAACTTCGGACACGTCGCGAGCGCCCACATGGACACGCTGCCCGCGCACGTGAAGGTCTACGGCACCCCCAGCAACCGCACCCACGGGTTCGCCAGCAACTAGCCACCTAGCGACCGGCGCGGAACACCACCGTCCGCAGCAGCACGAAGTTGATCGTGGTGCCGACGCCCTGGGCGATCACCCAGGCCACCGCGTACTCCCAGCGGAAGGTCGGCAGCACGGCCAGCATCAGCGCGTTGGTGCCCACGTTGACGAAGAACGTCACCGTGTAGAGCAGCGCGAACCCCCCGGCCTGCCCCGCGCCGCGGTCGGCGGCGTCGGTGAAGGTGAACCGCTTGTTGAGGAAGTACGCCGTGGTGGTGCCCAGGACGAAGCTGAGCGCCTTCGCCAGGTGCACCCACAGGCCCGACTGCAGCAGCAGCCAGTAGGCCCCGGAGTCGACCAGCGCGCAGAAACCACCGACCAGCACGAACCGGACGAGCTGCTGGAGCAACCCGACCCGCTGGGTGTCGTCTCGGACCTCGGCCATCTCGTCACGTCCCCTGTTCGGCCCCGACCGCGGGGACAAGTCTAGGAGCGCGCGACGGCCCGGCTACCCTGGGTCCGGTGGAGCCAGGAAAGTACGAGACGCGGAGGCTGACCGGCTGGGGACGCACCGCGCCGACGGTTGCCTCGGTCGCCACCCCCACCACTCCCGAGGACGTCATCGCCGCGATCGCCTCGGCCGGACCGCGCGGGGTCATCGCCCGCGGCCTCGGCCGGTCCTACGGCGACCCGGCGCAGAACGCGGGTGGCCTGGTCGTGGACATGACCGGCCTCGACCGCATCCACTCGATCGACGCCGACTCCGGCCTCGCGGTGCTCGACGCCGGGGTGAACCTGGACCAGCTGATGCGGGCGGCGCTGCCGTTCGGCCTCTGGGTCCCGGTGCTGCCCGGCACCCGCCAGGTGACCATCGGCGGCGCGATCGGCTCGGACATCCACGGCAAGAACCACCACAGCGCGGGCAGCTTCGGCAACCACGTGCGGTCGCTGGACCTGCTGACCGCGGACGGCTCGGTCCGCACCCTCACCCCGGACGGCCCGGAGTCGGACCTGTTCTGGGCGACGGTCGGCGGCATGGGCCTGACCGGGATCGTCCTGCGGGCCACGGTGGCGCTCAAGCACACCGAGTCGGCGTACTTCATCTCCGACACCGACCGCACCGCGAACCTGGACGAGACGCTGGAGGTGTTCTCCGACGGCTCGGACGACACCTACGAGTACTCGATGGCGTGGTTCGACTCGATCTCCACCGACGGCAGGCTGGGCCGCGCGGTGTTCTCCCGCGGTTCGCTGGCCAAGCTCGACGAGCTGCCCAAGAAGTACCGCAAGGACCCGCTGCGCTTCGACGCCCCGCAGCTGCTGACGCTGCCGGACGCGTTCCCCAACGGCCTGGCCAACAAGCTGACCTTCCGGATGCTGGGCGAGGCCTGGTACCGCAAGGCGCCGAAGCAGTCGCGCGGGCAGGTCATGAACCTGACCGCGTTCTACCACCCGCTGGACATGTTCGGTGAGTGGAACCGGGCCTACGGCACCCACGGCTTCCTGCAGTACCAGTTCATCATCCCGTTCAGCGCCGACACCGAGCTGCGCTCGATCATCCGGCAGATGGCCGAGTCGGGGCACGTGTCGTTCCTCAACGTGTTCAAGCGCATGGGCGAGGGCAACCGGGCGCCGCTGTCGTTCCCCCAGCCGGGGTGGACGGTCACCGTCGACTTCCCGATCGCGCCGGGGCTGCACGAGTTCTGCGCGCGGCTGGACGAGCAGGTCCTGGCCGCCGGTGGTCGGCTCTACCTGGCCAAGGACTCGCGCACGGCGCCGGAGACCTTCCACCGGATGTACCCGGGGCTCGACGAGTGGCGCAAGGTGCGGCACTCGGTCGACCCGGACGGCCTGTTCACCTCGGACCAATCGCGAAGGCTCGGACTTTGATCAACGCAGTCGGTACCCCGCAGTCCCTGCTCCTGCTCGGTGGCACGTCCGAGATCGGGCTGGCCATCGCCGCCAACTACGCCAAGCAGCGCCCGCTGGCGGTGACCCTCGCCGCGCGGCCGTCGCCCCGGCTGGACGCCGCCGCCGAGCAGCTGCGCGCCCTGGGCGCCACGGTGCGCACGGTCGCCTTCGACGCCCGCGACTTCGACTCGCACCCGAAGGTGGTCGCCGAGGCGTTCGGCGACGGCGACATCGACGTGACGGTCGTCGCGTTCGGCGTGCTCGGGGACGCCGAGCAGCTGTGGCAGGACCACGCGGCAGGCGTCGAGGCGGCCCAGGTGAACTACACGGCGGCGGTGTCGGTCGGCATCGCGCTGGCCGAGCGGCTGCGCGCGCAGGGCCACGGTTCGGTGATCGCCCTGTCGTCGGTCGCCGGAGAGCGGGTGCGCAGGTCGAACTTCGTCTACGGCTCCACCAAGGCCGGGTTCGACGGCTTCTACCTGGGCCTCGGCGAGGCGCTGCGGCCGCAGGGGATCACCGTCACGGTCGTGCGGCCCGGGTTCGTGCACACCAAGATGACCGAGGGCCTCAAGGCCGCGCCGCTGGCCACCACCGCCGACAAGGTCGCCCAGATCGCGGTCGACGCGGTGCGCTCGCGCCGCGAACTGGTGTGGGCACCCGCGCCGTGGCGGGTTGTGATGTCGGTCCTGCGGCACGTTCCGCGACCCATTTTCCGCAAACTTCCCATCTGAACCGTTCGCCCCATCGCCCGGTGCGCGCCGGGCTAGCATCCCCACGAGGTGGCGGAGGGGGGACCGATGGCGCTCGACGGGGTGTTCGCGCAGGCCGGGACCGGGTCGGCGCGGTACCGGCGCCCGATCTCCCGGCAGCCGGGCGCCCGCGTCCCGTGCGCGCCGAACGCGTCGATGCCACCGGTCACCGAGCCGCTGACGCGGTGGTGGTGACTTCCCGGACGCGACGGCCGATAGTGGTCACCAAGCACACTGACCTGGGGGTAGAGACGTGCGCATCCTGGTGCTGGGGCAGGTGGAGATCAGATCCGACGAGTCGGAGGACCCGGTCATCGCCCTCGGCGGGGCGAAACCGAAGGCGCTGCTCGCCGCGCTGATGATGCAGCCGCGGCAAGTGGTGCCGACCGAGCGGCTCATCGACCTGCTGTGGGACGACTCGCCGCCGGCGTCGGCGGTGGCGCTGGTGCACACCTACGTGTCGCTGGTGCGGCGGGCGGTCACGGCGGCCGGGCGGCGGGGGTCGCTGACCACCAAGGCCCCCGGTTACCTGCTCGACGTCGACCCGACCGACAGCGACCTGGAGAGCTTCGAGAACCACCTGTACGCGGCCAGGCACGCCGAGCGCCAGCTCGACCACGACTCGGCGACCGGCCTCTACGAGCAGGCGCTGCGGCTGTGGCGGGGTCCGGCGTTCGGCGGGGTCGACGCCGGTTTCGCCAGGACCCGCTCGGCCAGCCTGGCCGACGAGCGGTTGGCCGCCGAGGAGGGCCTGGCCAGGTGCATGCTGCAGCAGGGCAGGGCCGGTGAGGTCGCCGCCCACCTGCGCCGCCTGGTCAACACGCACCCGCTGCGCCAGCAGTCCAGGGTGCTGCTGATGCGCGCGCTGCACGAGAGCGGCAGGCAGGGCGACGCGCTCGCGGTGTACCGCAACGGCCGCGAGCACCTGATGGCCCAGCTCGGGGTCGAGCCGGGTGACGAGCTGCGGGAGCTGCACTCGGCGATCCTGAACGGCTCACTGCGCTCCACGACCACCAAGCGCAGGCCGCGCTCGCCCGCGGTCGTGCAGCACACCGTGCCCAGGCACCTGCCGCCGGACGTCAGCGACTTCACCGGTCGGGCCGAGCAGCTGCACACGATCATGGCGTTGAGCGAGGCCGGTGCGGCGACGGCGCCCGCGGTGCTGGTGTCCGGCGCCCCGGGGACCGGCAAGTCGGCGCTGGCGGTGCACGCCGCGCACCGGCTGCGGGTGCGCTACCCGGACGGGCAGCTGTTCGCCGACCTGCGCGGCAGCGGCCGCGACCTGGGCGCGCACGAGGTGCTCAGCCGGTTCCTCGGCGCGCTCGGGGTGGCGGCGGGAGATGTGCCGACCGACTTCGCGGAGCGGGTCGAGCTGTTCGGCAGGCGGGTCGCGGACAAGCGGCTGCTGATCGTGCTGGACAACGCCAGGGACGCCGAGCAGGTCAGGTACCTGCTGCCGCAGGCGCCGAACTGCCTGGTGATCGTGACCAGCCGGACGCGGTTGCCCGGGCTGCTCGGTGTGGTGCGGGTGGAGCTGGACCTGCTGTCCACCGAGGCGTCGATGCGGATGCTGGGCCGGGTGGTCGGGCTGAGCCGGGTGGAGTCGGAGCCGATCGCGGCGGCGACCATCGCCGAGCTGTGCGGCGGGATCCCGCTCGCGGTGCGCGCGGCCGGCGCGAAGCTGCTGGCCAGACCGAACTGGCCGCTGCGGGCGCTGGCCGCCCGGCTCTCCGACGAGCGCGGCAGGCTCGACGAACCCGCCGACGGCGACCTGGCCGTGCGGTGCGGGCTGCGGCTCAACTACGCCGAGCTCGACGACGTCCACCGGCACGCGTTCCACCTGCTCGCCCTGCTCGACCTGCCGGACTTCGGCTCGTGGCTGGCCGCCCCGCTGCTGGAGGTCGGCGTCGACGAGGCGGAGGACGTGGTGGAGCGGCTGGTCGACCTGCGGCTGGTCGAGGTCGCCGGGATCGACGCGATCGGCCGGGTGCGCTACCGCTTCCACGACATGGTGCAGCTCTTCGGCGCCGAGCAGGCCAACCGCGAGGAACCGGCGGACGCGGTGGCCGCCGCGGTGTGCCGCACGCTGGCGGCGTGGATGTGCCTGGTCGAGGCCGGGGCGAACAGGCTGCCCAGGGTGACGCTCGGGCTGCGGACCACGCCGCGGGCGGGGGTGGACCTGGACGCCAGGCTGGTCGCGGACACCGAGCAGGACCCGTCCGGCTGGTTCCGCTCGGAGACCGCCGCCGTGGTGCGGACCGTGGAGCGCGCGCACGAGCTGGGCATCGACGAGATGACCACGATGCTGATCGCCGCGCTGCTGTCGTCGCCGTTCGCCGCGCGCAACGAGTTCGACGGCTGGCAGCGCACCCACGAGGTCGCCCTCGCCGCCGCCAGGGACACCGGCGACACGCGCGCGGAGGCCACCGTGCTGACCGGGCTGGGCCAGCTGTACTACGAGAAGGACGAGTACCCGGACGCCCTGGCGCACTTCACCCAGGCGGCGGACGGCGCGAGCAAGGTCGACGACGACGCGACCCTGGCCATCGCCCTGGTCGGCATCGGCACCGTGCACCGCGACCTGGCCCAGTTCCGGCTGGCCCGCGAGCACCTGGCCAGGGCCACCCAGATCGGCGAACGCGGCGGTGACCTCAGCGTGGTCGCCGCCGCCGACTACGGCCTGGCCTCCATCTGGCGCGACCTCGGCGACATGCCCTCGGCCGCCGCCCGCTTCACCCGCTGCGCCGACGCCTACCGGGCGCTCGGCGACCCGCGGGGCGCTGGTCTGGCGCTGCGCGGGCTGAGCCTGTGCCACCGGGCGGTGGACGAGGTGGACCTGGCCGCGACCCTCAGCGAGCAGGCCGAGGCCATCCTGCGCGGGTCGGGCGACCAGCTGGGGGCGACGTACGCGGCCCAGTCGCTGGCCAAGGCCCGGATCCGGCAGGGCAGGGTGGCGGGGGTGGCGGAGGCGCTCGCGGACTGCCTGACGCTGTGCACCACCCAGGGCGACCGGTTCGGCGTGGCGCTGGTGACCAGGACGCTCGGGGAGCTGGCGCTGGCCGAGGGTGAGGCCGAGGCGGCCGTCCGGCTGCTGGCCGACGCACTGGGGAAGTGGACGGAGCTGCGGCTGCCGCTGTGGCAGGCGCGCACGCTGCGGGACCTGGCGGCGGCCGAGGCGGACAGCGACCCGGGCCTGGCGGACGCGCACTGGGCCAGGGCGGTGGCGCTGTTCACCCAGGTCGGCACCCGGGAGGTTGGGGAGCTGGCGGACCTCACGCCTGGGATGTGGTCGATGCGGGTCAGGCGTTGCTCGGCGGTGGCGGCGGAGCAGGGCTTGACCACCGGGACCTGAGGGCGGGGGTGGGGTGGTGGGCTCGATGGGGCGAACTTGTTTTGCGCGGGCCCCTGCACCCTCCTGGGAAGAGCACAAAGGCGGGGCCTGAAAAGCGGCCCTCCCCGCGCGGCGAGCTTACGGAGGGTGCCACCCCACACAAAACAAGTTCGCCCCATCGAGCAGTGTTCGTGTGGAGGGGCTGGAAGCAGTCAGGATGCGTGGAGTTCGCCAGTTGAGCGGGGAAGCGCTACAGGTAGATCGACAGGGCTAGGCAGGCCACCCAGGACAGGCCTAGGACCTGGAGCACCCGGTCCTTGAGGGCGATGTCCTCCGGGGTGCCCGCGTGGCCGCCGTCGACGTCGACGGCGTAGCGGAGGACGGCGATGACGAACGGGACGATGGAGATGACCGCCCAGACCGAGTTGTGCGGGTTGCGCTCGCGGATCTCGAAGGCCCACAGCGAGTAGGTGGTGATCATGACGGCGGCCGCGGTGGCCCACACGAAGCGCAGGTAGCTCGACGAGTACTTCGACAGCGACGCGCGGATCTTGGCGCCGGTCTTCTCGAACAGCACGATCTCGGCGTAGCGCTTGCCGGAGACCATGAACAGCGAGCCGAACGCGGTGACCAGCAGGAACCACTGCGAGAGCGGGATGCCGGCCGCGACACCACCGGCGATCGAGCGCAGCAGGAAGCCGGAGGCGACGATGCACAGGTCGATGACCGGCTGGTGCTTGAGGCCGAGGCAGTAGCCCAGCTGCACCGCGGCGTACACCGCGAGCACCACCGTCAGCTGCCACCCGGCGAGCAGGCTCACCCCGAGGGAGCCGAGGAACAGCACGACCGCGGCCGCGTACGCCAACCGCACCGGGACGATGCCCGAGGCGATCGGGCGGTTGCGCTTGGTCGGGTGCTCGCGGTCGGCCGCGACGTCGATGGCGTCGTTGACCAGGTAGACCGAGGAGGACACCAGGCAGAAGGACGCGAACGCGATCACGGCCGCGACCAGCACGTCCTGCTCGAAGATGCGGTTGGCGGTGAACGGGGCCGCCAGCACGAGGACGTTCTTGACCCACTGCCGGGGCCGCGCGGTGCGCAGCAGCCCGGCGAGCACGCCGGGGCGCGCGGTGGGGGTCGCCGACTCGGTCCGGTGTTCGGTCGCCTGGTCGCTCACCGCTTGCCTCCCCGGAGCTTGCGCCGCAGCAGCCCGCCGACGACGGCGCCGAGGGCGGAGCCCGCGAGCACGTCGGTCGGGTAGTGCACGCCGAGCACGAGCCGCGAGAGCAGCATCGGCGGGACGAGCACCGGGACCAGCTTGCGGCCGGTCAGCCCGGAGAACAACACGGCGGCCGCGGTGGTGGAGGTGGCGTGCGAGGACGGGAAGCTGAGCTTGCTCGGCGTGCCGACCAGGACCTGCACCGACGGGTCGTCGGGGCGGGGCCTGCGCACCACGCGCTTGATGGCGATCGACGCGGCGTGCGCTGCGACCACCCCGCCTGCGGCGACCAGCCAGTCCTTGCGCCGGTCCTTGTCGACGGCGGCGCCGAGCAGGCCGAGCGCGAACCAGCCCGCGCTGTGCTCGCCGAACAGGGACAACCCCCTGGCCGCTTTCACCACCGGCGGCGTGCCGATGGCGCTCTGCACGCGGCTCAGTGCGGCGGTCTCCCGCCCGGCCGCGGACGCGCTGCGGTCCACTTGGCTTTCCTCCCAGTCGTGGTGTTCCCCCGACAGAGCATCGGGGGAGCAGCCGCGGTGTTTCGCCTAGACGTCGATCGAGCCGTCGAGCGGGGCGCCGTCACGCAGGTGGGGGGCCACCTTGTTGTCGAAAACCGACAGCGCGGAGCCGATCGCCATGTGCATGTCGAGGTACTGGTAGGTGCCGAGCCTACCGCCGAAGATGACGTTCTTCGTGGCCGCTTCACCCTTGGCCAGGTCGCGGTAGCGGGCCAGCTTGGTGCGGTCCTCGGCGGTGTTGATCGGGTAGTACGGCTCGTCGTCGTCCTCGGCGGCGCGCGAGTACTCCTTGACGATCACCGTCTTGTCGGTCGGGTAGTGCGTGCGCTCCGGGTGGAAGTGCCGGAACTCGTGCACCCGGGTGTAGGGCACGTCCTGGTCGTTGTAGTTCATGACCGAGGTGCCCTGGAAGTCGCCGATCGGCAGGACCTCCACCTCGAGGTCGACCGTGCGCCAGCTCAACCGACCGGCGGAGTAGTCGAAGTACCGGTCCAGCGGTCCGGTGTAGACGGTCGGGGTGCCTGCCGGGATCCGGTCCCGCACGTCGAAGTAGTCGACGTCGAGGCGCACGTCGATGTTCGGGTGCGCGGCCATCTTCTCCAGCCACGCGGTGTACCCGTCGACGGGCAGGCCCTCGTAGGTGTCGTTGAAGTACCGGTTGTTGAAGTTGTAGCGCACCGGCAGCCGGGTGATGATCGACGGCGCCAGTTCCTTCGGGTCGGTCTGCCACTGCTTGGCGGTGTAGCCGCGGATGAACGCCTCGTAGAGCGGTCGTCCGATCAGCGAGACCGCCTTCTCCTCGAGGTTCTTGGCCTCGTCGGTGGCGATCTCGCTGGACTGCTCGGCGATGAGCGCCCGCGCCTCGTCCGGGGTGTGCGACTTGCCGAAGAAGGTGTTGATCAGCGCCAGGTTCATCGGCAGGGCGTAGACCTGGCCCTGGTACTTGCCGAACACCCGGTGCTGGTAGTCGGTGAACTCGGTGAACTGGTTCACGTAGTCCCACACCCGCTTGTTCGAGGTGTGGAACAGGTGCGCGCCGTAGCGGTGCACCTCGATGCCGGTCTCCGGCTCGTTCTCCGAGTAGGCGTTGCCGCCGATGTGCGGGCGGCGTTCGAGGACGAGCACCCGCTTGTCCAGTTGGGTCGCCGTCCGCTCGGCGATCGTCAGGCCGAAGAACCCGGACCCGACGATGACCAGGTCGTACCCGTCGTAGTTGTCATCACTGGTTTCTGCAACCGCGCTCACGGTGGGCCAGGCTACCCGCGCACCGGATTTCGCTTGACGGCGAGGCACGGATCACTCCCGGGCCGGGGACGGCGATCGGCCCCGGCGTCCTCCCCCGGGCGCCGGGGCCGATCGTTCCCCCCTATTTCCCTCCCCCGCCTTCTCGGACGCCTGACACCCCGGACCCGTTGCCCGGGTTCGCGGAGTTGTCGGCGTCGCGGCGGGTAGCCCTACCGCCCAGCAGCGGCAGCACGTCGGCGGCGACCTCTTCGAGCACCAGTTCGCGGCCCGCGTACGGCCCGTCCGGCCGGGGCCAGTGGATGACGACGTCGGTGAACCCGGTGTCGCGGGCCCGGCTGACGTGCTCGGTGAACGCCTCGACGCTCTCCAGGGCGAACAGCGGCGAGGCGTCGACGCTGACGTACCTGTCGATGGTCGAGGGGTCGCGGCCGATCTCCTCGAGCGCCCGGTCGAACCGGGCGGCCCGCTTGGCCACGTCGGCCCACCAGGCGGCCACGGTCTCGGCGCCGCCGGGGCGCCCGGTGGTGACCCAGCCCTGGCCGAAGCGGGCCGCGAGGCCCATCGCCTTGGGGCCGTTCGCGGCGATCAGGAACGGCACCCGGGGCCGCTGCACGCAGCCGGGGGCGTTCCTGGCGTCCTCGGTCCGGTAGTACTCGCCGGTGAAGGTGGTCTTCGGCCCGGTGAGCAGCGCGTCGGAGAGTTCGACGAACTCGGCGAAGCGGTCGGCGACCTGGGCCTGGGTGGTGTCCTCACCGCCGTGCCCCATGGCCTGGCGGTCGTACTGGCCGAGGCCGCTGGCCCCGGACCCGAGGCCGAGCATGAACCGGCCGTCGGAGATGTCGTCGATGGCCAGCGCCTGTCTGGCCAGCGGCACCGGGTGGCGGAAGTTGGGGGAGACGACGAAGGTGCCGAGCCGGATCTCGGAGGTCACCATCGCCGCCGCGGTCAGGGTGGGGACCGAGTCGAACCAGGGGCCGTCGACCAGGCTCCGCCACCCGAGGTGGTCGTAGGTCCAGGCGTGGTCGAAGCCGTATTCCTCGGCTCCGCGCCACTTCGGTTCGGCCGCCCACCAGCGATGCTCGGGGAGAATGACAATTCCTACGCGCACCAGGCGAACCTAGCGGCAGCCCGACCCGGGGGTAACGAAGGCCACCGGAACCGGGTCGACGGGTCCGGGAGGATGGGCGCGTGGACTCGCCCCGGCTCGTCGCCTCCGACATCGATGGAACGCTGCTCGGCCCGCTGGAGCGGGTGACCGACCGCACGGTGGGGGTGATCGCCAGGGTTGTCGCGACCGGGACGCCGTTCGTGCTGGTCAGCGGGCGTCCGCCGCGGTGGATCCCGCCGGTGTCCGACAGCGCGGGGCTGGACGGGTACGCGGTCTGCGCCAATGGGGCGATCATCTACGACATCAGCACCGGCTATGTGGTCTCGGCACACCAGTTGGACCCGGTCCAGCTGCACGACGTGGCGCACGTGCTGGACCGGGCGATCCCCGGTGCCGCGTTCGCGACCGAGCGGGTCGTGGTCGGCGGGCCGCACCTGGAGGCCCCGTACGCCGCGGAGCAGCGCTACTCGAACCCGTGGGGCGACGCAGTCGACGAGCTGACCGTCGCCTCCCGCGCCGAGGTGCTCGGCCGCCCCGCGGTGAAGCTGCTGGTGCGGCACGCGGGGATGACCAGCGCCGAGATGCTGTTCGCGGCCCGCGAACTGCTCGGCGACAGCGTCGATGTGACGTATTCGACGAACCTGGGCCTGCTGGAGGTCTCCGCGCCGGGTGTGACCAAGGCCAAGGGGCTGGCCGAGGTGGCCGAGCTGACCGGGGTGCCGCGGGCGTCGGTGATCGCCTTCGGGGACATGCCCAACGACATCGAGATGCTGCGCTGGGCCGGGCACGGGGTGGCGATGGCCAACGCCCACGACGACGTCAAGGCCGCGGCGGACGAGGTGACGGCGCCGAACTCCGAGGACGGGGTGGCGCAGGTCTTGGAGCGCTGGTTCTAGCGGGCCGACGCCCCGTCCCGGTGGCGGGACGGGGCGTGCCGGTGGGTCAGACCTCGCTGCCGCGGGCCAGGTGTTCGCGCAGGGCGATCGGGGCCCCTGCCAGGTCCTCGTCGTTGCAGAGCAGCTTGACGTCGTAGTACGGCCTGCCCTCGCGGTCGTCGTAGTCGAGGTGGATGGCGATCACGTCGACCGGTTCGCCGAGCCAGTCCTGGGTGCGCCGCAGCCAGGACGCCGCCCGCTCGAGCGCGGTGGGCAGGTCGTCGTCGCGGAACTCGACCGGTCGGTACGGGACGCCTTGGACCTGGTCACCCACATTGGCTGGCCTCGGCAGGTCGACGGATACGCCGACATCATCGAGGCGGAGTGCGATGGACTCGGTGTTGTCACTGGCGAGCTCGCTCACCTTGACAGCGTCTCCCAGCGGGTGGCTGGTCGCAACCCCCGGCATGCGGGTGCGCGGGTGCTGCGGTGTGTGGTTGACTGTATCCGGTCGTGAATTTTCTTGAGTACGTGTTAGATCACGCTCGCAAGAGATCGTTGCGGGCGCGCGGTTTTCCTCCAGGTCAAGCCGGAGAAGTCGCCGTCTGAAACCGACCATGGGTTTGCGCGACCGCGCAGAGCCAAGCGGTACCTGTTGAGGAGATAGACGTGGCACAGGGCACAGTGAAGTGGTTCAACTCCGAGAAGGGCTTCGGCTTCATCCAGCCGGACGACGGCGGCGCCGACGTCTTCGTGCACTACTCGGAGATCCAGGGCTCGGGCTTCAAGACCCTGGACGAGAACCAGCGCGTCGAGTTCGAGATCGGCCAGGGCCAGAAGGGCCCGCAGGCCACCGGCGTGCGCGCTCTCTGATCTTGACGCTAGCAACCTGAGGCCCGATCCCCGCTCCGGCGGAGATCGGGCCTCAGGCCATTTCCGAACCCTTGTCGGCTCTGGTCGGGAAAATTCACCCTATTGGGCGAAAGATGTGCGCGGGTCCCCGGAAAGGCGCCCAGAAGCGCCCTGGCGTCCCGCACCCCGCCCGTCCCGGTGCCGCCGCCCGATTCGCCCTCGACCGCCCGAGAAGGGCGGTGAGCGGGCCGCAAACGCACACGAGGGCGGCCCCTGGTGGGGACCGCCCTCGCCGAGTTCGTGCGGACTAGTTCTCGAAGACCTTGCGCCAGGACTCCGTCGAGGTGAGCTCCGGCATGGCCGCGCGCCAGGTCTCGCGGGCGGCGGGCCACTCGGTGGCCAGGCGCCGGTACGCCGCGGCGGCCTGCTTCGACAGCTCGCGGAACACCTTCGGGTCCCGTCTGCGGAAGGCGACCCCGCTGCCGTCCGGGTTGGAGACGGTGGCGCTGTCCAGGTTGCCGAGCAGGAACCACAGCGCGCTGCTGGCGGGCACGTTGACCTGCGGGCGGTCAGCCGCCTCCGGGGCCGGGGGGCGCAGGTTGTGCAGCAGCGCCTTGGAGGCCTGGGCGGCGATCTTGGCCGGGTTCACCGGCGGCCGCAGCATCCGCTCCGCGTGCACCGCGTCCAGCGACGGCGGCGGGAACTGGCTGGCCGAGGCCAGGGTCTGCGCGTCCGGGTACTGCTTGCGGATGCGCTGGACCTCCGGCAGGGCGGTCGGCAGCAGGTCGAAGAGCCGGTCGGGACCGGCCAGGAAGTCCTCGATCGCCTTGATCTCGATCGCGACCGTCGAGTACTCCATCGACAGCAGGCGGCGCAGGGTGTTGCGCATGCCCTGCTTGACCAGCACGGCGCGCTGGTCGTGCGGGCTGTGCAGCGCGGCGACGACCAGCCGGTTGCGCAGGTGGAAGTAGACCGTCCAGTCCGACAGGTCGTTCTTGTCGGTCCACGGCATGTGCCAGACCGCGGAGCCGGGCAGGGTGACCGTGGGGTACCCCTTGGCCAGCGCGCGCAGCGAGTACTCCGCGTCGTCCCACTTGATGAACAGCGGCAGCGGCAGGCCGTTGGCCTCGACGATCTCGCGCGGGAACAGGCACATCCACCAGCCGTTGTAGCTGGAGTCGATCCGCCGGTGCAGCTCGGGGGTCTCGCGCAGCGACTCCTCGCCGAAGTCGTGCTTGGTGACCGCGCCCGGCGCCGGGCGCCAGTAGCAGCTGTGCAGGTCGACGACCTCGCCCATGCTGTGCAGCTGGGCCTTCTCCTGCAGGTTGAGCATCTGCGAGCCGACGATCATCGGGCTGGTCGCCGCCCTGGCGAACGCGCTGGCCCGCAGGATCGAGTCCGGCTCCAGGGCGATGTCGTCGTCCATCAGCAGGATCTGGTCGACGTCGGAGTGCTCGATCGACTCGTAGAAGGCGCGGCTGAACCCGCCGGAGCCACCCAGGTTGCCCTGCTCGATGACCTCGAGCCTGGCCCCGAGCAGCTGGGCGGCCTCGGCGAAGCGCGGGTGCCCGGAGATCTTCTGGGTGCCCTGGTCGGCCACGTAGACCTTGGTGACCACGTCCAGGATCGCCGGGTCCTCGCCGAGGGCCAGCAGCGAGGCGACGCAGTCGTCGACCCGGTTGAACGTGGTGGTGCCGATGGACAGCTTCACCGGCGGCAGGTCCAGCTCGGTAGCCCACACCGCGTCCGCGAGCTCGAGGGTCGAGTCGTCGGTGAACAGGTCGAACCAGACCCAGCCGCCGTCCTCGAACGGGGCGAGGCTGACCCGGAACTCCGCGGTGGTCCACTCGGCGCCGGAGCGCACGGCCTGCCCGGCCAGGTGCGCCTGGTCGCCGTTGGGCTTGGACCGGTACACGTCGATCCGGCCGCCACCGCGCAGGTTCACCCGCAGGATGACCTCGGTGACCTTGGTCCAGCGCTTCCAGTACCCGGCCGGGAACGCGTTGAAGAACGCCGCGAACGACACCCGCGCCGAGACCGGCACGGTCACCGCGGTGCGCGAGGACACGTGGCTGTGCGCAGTCTCCAGCTCGTCCAGGTAGAGCGGTCGCACGTCCACCGGGTCGGTGTCGCGGGGCAGGATCACCCGCTGCAGCACCACCTGGTCATCGCTCCGCCGTGCCACGTCCTGCTCGGTCACTTCGCTCCTCCAGCGAACTGCGCTCACCCGGGGCGGTGTGCTGCCCCGGGCCTGTGGGGTTGGGACCTGCTCAGCGCAGGCCGTACAACCGCTCCCAGTTGTCCTTGTCGGTCAGTGCGGGCACCGCGGCGCGGTACTCCTCCTGAAGCCTGGGGCCTTCGGCGATGATCCGCCGCGCGACCTGGGCGACCCGCTTGGCCAGCTCGATGGTGGTCGCCTTGTCCCTGGTCCTGACCCGGACCGCGTCCTGGGCGGCGTCGGTGACGACGACCTTGTCGAACTGGGACACGTGCCACCACGCCGAGTCGACCGACGGCACGGCGCCGACCGGGTGCGTCGAGCGGCCGGTCGCCAGGTGCGCGAGCCGCTTGAGCAGCACCAGCCGGGGGCTCTTGGGCGCGGGCGCCGCCTGGATCAGCGGCACCGAGCCGAGGCCGAGCTCACCGAGCTTGCCGATCGGGTGCGCCACGGTGTCGGCGTACTCGGCGCGCAGCTTGCGGATGTCGGCCGCGGCCTGCTGGCCGCCGTCGTGCAGCGCGCGCGGGCCCTCCAGGAAGTCCTCGGCCGCCTTGATCATGGTGACCGCGAAGCCGTACTGCATGCCCAGCAGCGCGCGGGCCACCCGGGAGGTGATCACCCTGGCCATCTGCTTGGGCGGGAACGCCGAGTGCAGGGTGGCGACGATCATCGCGTTGCGGACGGCGAAGTACTCGTTCCACTTGTCGCCGTCCTTCCAGTCGAAGTCGGCGTGCCAGAGACCGGCGCCGGGCAGGGTCACCGTGTTGTACCCGCGGGAGCGGGCCCGGTAGCCGTACTCGACGTCGTCCCACTGGAAGAACACCGGAAGCGGGAGACCCAGCTCCCTGGCGACCTCGTTCGGGATCAGGCAGGACCACCAGGCGTTGTAGTCGGCCTCGACCCGGCGGTCGCCGCGCACCGGCTGGCCGGTCGGCTCGCCGTTGCCGTCGAGCGCGGGCTCGAGCAGGTCGACGTCGTCGAGGCCGTTGTGCACGACCTGGCCCGGGATGAGCTGGTTGAAGTCGGCGTACTCGGCGCTGGCGATGAGCCGGGTGGGGTGCAGCAGCCGCAGCATCTGGCCGCCGACCAGGGTCGGGCGCTGGGTGCGGTTGGCGAACGCGGAGAGCCGGACCGCGATCTCCGGCTCGCACAGCACGTCGTCGTCCATCAGCAGGATGTTCGACTCGCCGGACTTGGTGACCTCGTACATGCCGCGGCCGAAGCCACCGGCGCCGCCCAGGTTCGGCTGGCGCAGGTAGCGCAACCGGCCGCCGAGGGCGTTGTCGAGGTCGTTGAACTGGGGGCGCGACTGCACGGTGTCGGTGCCCTGGTCGACGACGTAGACGGCGTCGAGGACCTCGAGGGCCGCCTCGTCACCGGCGAGGGCGCCGAGGGTGCGGGTGCAGTCGTCGGCGCGGTTGAACGTGCAGATGACCACCGAGGTGGGCCGGTAGGTCTCCGGCGCGGCCACGGTCCAGACCAGCCGGTCGACGGCCAGGCCGGTGTCCTCGGTGTCGATCTCGACCCAGAGGAAGCCGCCGTCGAGGAACTTGTCCAGCTTGGCGGTGAGGGTGACGAGCTGGTCGGTGCCGCCGCGCACGTCGGTGGCGGCCTCCGGCCTGGTCTCGCCGCGGAAGTCCGAGGCGACCAGCGCGATCTTGGCCGACCCGCTGACCACCAGCTCCACGGTCACCTCGGTGACCACGGTCCAGCGCTGCCAGTGCGACGCCGGGAAGCGGCCGAAGTAGGTGTCGGTGCTCACCGCGGAGAACGGCTGCACGGTGATCCGCGTCCGCTCCCGCTCGGCCGCGCCGGAGACGATGGTGGTGTAGAGCTCGTCCGGGCACACCGGGTCGGGACCGCGGAACAACCCGCGTTGGGCGACCAGCCGCGCGGCTGGGGCGGTCGGCTCTGCCTCGGGTGCTGCGGTAGCGCTGGGGGCACTGCGGGTCATGCTTGTTCGGACCTCCAGAGAGCCGCCGCGCGCGGCCGTCTCAGTCGTCGGGCCGGTCACACGACCCGCGGGTCCCGGGTGCGCTGGGTGACCGATCGTGGGGTGAACCGGGCGCTGCACGGCGCCCGAGGCACTCCAAGGCTACCTGCTCGCCGCTGCCTTACCCGTTCGGCTGACCCCGAGCCCGGCCGCGGGTGGTAGGACCACGGCCGATGCCGGTGTCATGCCGGGTTCAGGACCGCGCCGAGGTGGTGGCGTGCGAGCCGTTGCGCGACGGGGTCCCGCTCGGGTCCCCCGCCTGCGCCGGGGCACCGGACTCGAGTTGGGCGATCCTGGCGTCGAGCTCCGCCCGCGTGCGCTCCAACTCGCAGCGCAGCAGGGCGATCTCCTCGACCGCCGTGCGCGTCTCCTCCTCCAGGTGACCGACCTCACTGCTGAGGTGCAGGCTCACCGCGGCCAGGACGATGCCGGAGAGCAGGAAGGTGAAGTTGGACGCGGTCTGCACGCCGACCAGGTCGGCGAGGTCCTGCGCGAAGTCGGGGAAGATGCCGAACACCAGCACGCCGACGCTGACCAGCAACCACATGCCCGCGTACTTCTCGCGCAGCTTGCGGCGCCGCATCAGCTCGACGACGAACAGCAGCACCAAGCAGGCGACGACGACGCTGAGCAACCGCCATCCGGCCATGGGGACCTCCTAGGCAGCGTCGGCCGACTCGACCGACGGACGACGGCGGACGAGCGCCAGCAGCAGGGCCAGCCCGGCCCGGAAAAGGTACACCGCGGCGCGGATCGGGGTCTGGCTCGGCTGGCCGCCGCTGCGCTCGCGCATCTCCACGGGGACCTGCCGGACGACCAGCCCGCCGCGGATGGCGAGCACGAGCGACTCGACGGTGTCACCGAGGTACTCGGCCGGGTAGTACTGGGCGAACATCTTCACCGCGCGCGGCCCGGCGGCCTTGAAGCCGGAGGTGACGTCGGTGAGCTTGGTCCTGGCCAGCCGCGAGATGACCACCGCCAGCACCCACATCGCCCAGCGGCGCGGGCCGGTGGCGCGGTAGGCGCCCTTGCCAGCGAAGCGGGCGCCGATGACCAGGTCGGCCTGGTCGAGGTGGTCGACGAGTTCCCGGACGTGCTCGGGGTCGTGCTGGCCGTCGGCGTCGACCTGGACCACCACGTCGTAGCCGTTGGCGACGGCGTAGCGGAAGCCGGTGCGCATCGCACCGCCGACGCCGAGGTTCACCGCGAGCCTGGCGACGGTGGCACCGGCCTCCCTGGCGCGGCGCGAGGTCTGGTCGGACGACCCGTCGTCCACCACGAGCACGCCCGCGTCGGGCAGCGTCTCGCGCACGTGGCGCACCACGGCGCCGACGTTGTTCTCTTCGTTGAGGGCGGGGAGCACGATGAGGATCCGCCGGGTGGCTACCTCGGCCATGGTGGAACCAATCCGTCGTAGGCCTGGAAACGCGGGAAGACGATACCGCGCGCGGTGCCGGGATCCGGTGTCAGGGCCGCGCGGCCGGGTCGACCGGCATGTCCCTGGGGTCCGATTTGGCCACCGCGGCCGCGGCGACGAGCAAGCCGACCGTGGGACCGACCACGAGCCCGAGCACGGCCTTGAGCACCGCGTCGCCCGGCCACAGCGCGACGACCAGGACGGCCGCGGTGGTGACCACCGCCCAGACGGCCAGCACCTGGGTCGGCCGGACCCTGGCCACGAGCACGGCGGCCAGCAGTTGCAGCACGGCGATCAGCACCGACGACCACACCAGACCGGCGACCGCCCAGCCCGCGACCACGAAGTCGGCGCCGAAGAGCAGCGACACCACCCACGGGCCGATGAGCAGCCCGACGAGGCCGCCGAGCGCGGCGAGCGCGACGGCGCCGACCGTGCCGACGACGAGCAGCCTGCGGAGCCTGCGCAGGCCGTCCGGGCTCTGCGAGAGGCGCACCACCACGGGCACCGCGATGGCCTGGACGGCGGAGAACAGCAGCAGCGGCACCCGCGCGACGGCGAGCGCGGCGAACAGGGTGCCGAGCCGGTCCTCGTCGCCGGGCGGGACGAGCAGGCTGACCACGGCCGGGTACCCGGTGATCACCGCGGCGGTGAGCGCCGAGCTGGTGAACAGCATCAGCATCCTGGGCACGACGACCCGCGGCGGGTCCCCGGGCAGCGCCGGGTCCACGTGGGCGCGGGTCCGCTTGGTGAACAGCACCCAGGCGAACGAGCCGACCGCGACCGCGACGGCCAGCGACACCATCCCGTCGAGCGCGGCGAGGACCAGGGCCACGATGACCAGCGGCCGGACGGCGGACTCGACCACGATCAGCCACGAGTAGGCGCCGACCTCGTTGGTGCCGACGAGCACCCCGCGCACCGCGAACTGCACCGCGAACGCGACCCCGGCGACCAGCACGACCACGGCCAGCCAGTGCTGGCCGCGGAAGAGGCGCTCGTTGACCGCGGGGATCAACGGGATGGCGGCGACCACGGCGACGGCGACGAGCCCGGTCACCAGGGCGGTGACGCCGTCCGCGCCGACCTTGGTGCCGCGGGCGCCCGCGAGCGCGGACTGGCGGGACAGCTCTTGTTCCAACGGGGACAGTGCGCTGCCCAGGCCGAACAGGAGACCCCAGAACGTCATGAAGATGGCGTAGTCGGCGGGGTTGAACAGCCGTCCGGTGAGGATCAGGACCGCATAGCCCAGGGCGGAGCCCGCGAGGATCGCCAGGCCCACCCGGCCGACCGACCTGCCCACGGCCTCGGTGGACTCCGGTTGCTCGTCCTGCGCGGGGTGAGCGGCGGGGTCGTGCTCGGTGGTCACCTGCGGAGCCAGGCCTTGGCGGCGAGGAAGAGGCCACGCAGGACACCGAGGCCGAAGCCGCCCGCGAACAGCGGGAGCAGCGTGGCGACCGCGCGCGCCTCCCCCGGCGTCGCGCCGCACCTGCGGACGGCGGCACCGGCGGCCGCGCAGCCGACCACGCCCGCGGCGATGGTCGTCTTCGGCTTGCGCACCAGCATCGCGACCGCGACGACGCCGACGCCGAGGGCGCCGAACAGGGCGGTGCGCGCGGGACCGGCCGAGGTGAGGTAGCTGTCGACGTAGGTCGTGCCGCGGTAGAGCGACTGCTTGGCGAACTTCTCCAGCGTGTCGCGGCCGTTGTAGACGGCGGCGAAACCGGGCGAGATGTTGATCCGCTCGCGGTCGATGATCCAGCGCAGCACCTTGGTGTCGTCGCTGGCGAGGGAGACGTCGTCGTAGAGCGAGTCGAAGGCCAGCACCGCGCCGTCGAGCGTGGTGCGCGGCGCGACGAAGAACCCGGTGCCCTTGGGGTACAGGTCGAACTCGTCGGGGCCGAAGGAGGTGAGCCTCGGGTCCGCGCAGTAGCGGCGCCACGGGATCTTGACCAGCCCGGCCATGAACCCGGCATACGGGTTGCCCGCGGAGGCGACGGTGATGTGGCCGTTCCACACCTTGCGCTCGGGGTGCTCGACGAGCTGGTCGCGCAGGTAGGTCAACGCGTCCGGCTCGACGATGACCCGGCTGTCGAGCAAGAGGACGAACTGGCCCGTCGCCTCGGACAGCCCTGCCTTGCGCGCCTCGAACCGGCCGCGGTTGGACTGGGAGACGACGGTGATGCCGTGTGTCTTGGCCAACTCGGCGAGCCTGTCACCGGTGGCGTCAGTACTACCGTCGTCGACGACGACGACCTGCGCCTCCCAGGCGGCCCGCTCCAGGGATTCCACGAGCGCCGCGACGCACCGCGGCACCCAGGATTCCTCGTTGTAGACCGGGATGACGACGCTCAACGTGGGCACGGGCGCGTTCACACCGGCTGACGATACCCGGGCACGGCGGTGGCGCGGACTGCGCCTATGCTGGCCGGGCTCTGCCGTCGAGCCGAAGAGGCCAGCTGGTGATCTCCTTCATCCTCGGCACCACCGCCGAACTGATCAAGATCGCGCCGGTGTACCACGCGATCGTCAACCGGGGCACGAAGCCGAAGATCTGGTTCACCGCCCAGCACGTCGACGAGGTCTCCGAGGTGCTGGCCGACCTCCAGCTGCCCGAGCCGGACGTGTGGCTGGTGCCGCGCTCCAAGGCGCGCAACCTGGAGACCCCGGCCCAGGTGCCCGGCTGGGCGCTGACCGTCGCCCGCAACGCGTGGAACCGCCGCTCGGAACTGCGCGCGATCCTCGCCGAGGACGGCCGCCCGCCGCTGGTCATCGTGCACGGCGACACCTTCACCACCCCCGGCGGCGCGCTGATCGCCAAGCGCTTCCTCGGCGCGCGGGTCGCCCACGTCGAGGCCGGGTGCCGCTCGGGCAGCCTGCTCAGCCCGCTGCCGGAGGAGATCAACCGCAAGGTCGCCGCCAAGCTGGTCGACCTGCACTTCGCCCCCAGCGCCCGCGAGGCCGACAACCTCCGCCACGCCCGCGGCGCGGTCATCGACACCGGCGCCAACACCGCCATCGACGCGCTGCGGATGGCCGTGAACGGCACCTTCCCGGACCTCGACCTGCCCGACGAGTACGGCCTGGCGACCCTGCACCGGTTCGAACTGGTCTCCCGCGCGGACAAGTACCGCGAGGCGCTGGAAGCCCTGCGCGACCACAGCTCGCAGTTGCCGATCCTGTACATGGCGGGCGCCCCGGAGCGGGAGCGCATCGAGCGGCTCGGCCTGGGCAACCTGTTCGACGGCAAGCGGTTCATCATCCAGCCGAAGATGCGGTACCTGCAGTTCCTGCCGCTGATGGCCCGCGCCAAGTTCGTCGTGACCGACTCAGGCGGCCTCGGCGCGGAGTGCTTCTACCTCGGGCTGCCGTGCGCGATCCACCGCGAGCGCACGGAATCACCGCAGCACATCGGCGAAACCGTTGTGCTGACCGGGATGCAGAAGGACAAACTCGCCGACTTCCTGTCCACATACCAGAACCGCCGGGGCCCGTCCCTTGTGGACCAGTACCAACCCAGCGACATCATCGTCGACACCCTGGCCCGGCTCGGCCACTGCTGATCTTTCGCACCTTCGACGGGGTGGGCACCGGCTTTCTCGGGTGCCCACCCTGTCGTTTGGGTCTGCTCCCGCCCGCTGGCCACCCGATCGCTCCCGCCTCGGGCCCGCCTGCCGCTCTCCAGGCCCTCTCGCCCGGCGTGCCCGCCCAGGCTCCCGCCTGTGGACAAGCCGCCCGACCGGGTGAACCCGCGCGCCTGAACCCCAGCCACCCGCAGGTCGCACCCATCCACAACCCCCGAGTTGTCCACAGCTCACGCCAATCCTCTGGCCCTGCAACCGTGGCCCGATAAAATGGTGCCGGGGCCGCCCCCCGGAGAGGGTGGGGGCTGGGGTAGGCGGGGAGGGCCTCCGGAACGGCGGCCGGAGGGGTGGCCGGGGGCGGGCAGCGGAGGTCGAGCCTGGGGCTCGCGGCGGCTGGCGGGCCTCACTGCGGCCACAGGCCTGGTGCGTGGCGACCGAAGGCGGCGATCGCGCGGCGGCTGAAGGCGGCGGCTGGCGGGTCGGCGCAGGTCGGCGCGTGGCGGCCGGGGCTGGGCTTTGCGGCGCGAAACCGGCGGGCTAGCGGTTCTGCCAGGCCTTGAGGAGGGTGGCGACGTCCGGGGGGAGGTCGGGGAGGGTGTCGGTGTGGCCGGAGAGGGTGGGGAGGAGTTCGGCGATGGTCTCGTCGGTGCAGCCGCGGCGGGAGAGGCCCACGGTGTTGTGGCCGATGGAGCGGGCGGGGTTGCCGACGACCTTGGCGAAGGCGCCGACCTCGCGGACGACGACGGTGCCCATGCCGACCATGGCGCCGGGGCCGATCTGGGTGCGCTGGTGCACCACGACTCCCAGGCCCAGGTTCGCGCCGGTCCACACGCGACAGTGGCCCGCGATCTGGACGCCGCTGGTGATGGTCACGTCGGAGTCGATGGCGCAGTCGTGGGCGATCCAGGAGCGGCCCATGACGTAGCAGCCGGAGCCGATCGTGGTGACGCCGAACATGCCCTGGGTGATGGAGACCGATTCCTTGAAGGTGTTGCCGTCGCCGATCACCACCCCGCCGCCGTCGACCTCGCCGTCCCAGCCGACCGGGTGCGGGCCGCCGCGGTAGTCGGCGGGTTGGCCGATGTCGGCGCGCGGGCCGAACCAGTTGCCGTCGCCGATGCGGGTCGGGCCGACGAGCACCGAGAACGGGCCGATGACGTTGCCGTCGCCCAGTTCGACCTCGGGGCCGATGATGGCGGTGGGGTGGATCCGGTTGGCCATCAGGACATCACGGCGGCGACCGCGCGGTGCGACGGCAGGATCGAGCGGCGCTCGGCGTCGGCGTCGACCCGGCCCGCGATCAGGTCCAGGAACCGGTCGAGCTGGGTGGCCAGCGGCTCGCGCGCGGTGACCAGCTCGGGGATCTCGATGATGCTCTGCTGCCGGTAGCCGCGGCCGTCCGGCGTGAAGGCGTCCTGCACGACGTTGCGGTACACGGTCACCGTGCGGCTGAGCAGGTCGACCTCGATGAGCCGGTCGAGCTCGTACACCGCGAGGGTGCGGATCTTGCGCTGCCCGATGCGGCTGGCCGACACGGTGGCGACGCCGGTCGTGAAGGTCAGCACCGCCTCGACGACGTCCTCCGCGCCGGGCACCGACGAGGGGTGGAACTGGCCGATGCCCGAGGACACCCGGACCGGCTCGACGCCGCGGAAGACCTGCAGCGCGATGTCGATGTCGTGCACCAGCAGGTCCCACGCGACACCGGTCTTGATCCGCGGCGCGTACGGGGAGTGCCGGGTGGCGGCGACGTGCACCGGCGCGTCGATCAGGCCGAGCGCGGTCATGACCGCCGGGTTGTAGCGCTCCAGCAGCCCGCACATGATCGGCAGGCCCGCCTTCTCGGAGAGCGCGAGGACCTCCTCGGTCTGCGGGAGGTTGGCGCACACCGGCTTCTCGATCAGCAGCGGCTTGCCCTGGCCGAGCACGTCCAGCGCGAGCTGGTGGTGCGCCTCGGTGGCCGCCGCGACGACCACGGCGTCCACATCGGACAGGTCGCCGAGCTCGGGGCGCCAGGTGGTCTCGTACTTCTGCGCCGCTGCGGTGCCGAACTCCTCGCGCGGGTCGATCACGACGGCGAGTTCGCAGTCCTGGCTCTGCGCGATGACGCGGGCGTGCAGCGAGCCCATCGTGCCGACCCCGACGAGCGCGATCCTGGGCAGTGCGGTCATGCGCCGAGCACCTCGCGAACCGTGGTGACGATGGTGTCGATGTCCCCGGCGGTCAGCTTCGGGTGCACCGGCAGCGACAGGGCCTGCTCGGCGACCTTGGTGGCGACCGGCGCGTCGGAGGCGATGACGCGCGGGTGGTCGCGGTAGCAGTCGTAGTCGAAGACGAGCTTGGGGTAGTAGATGCCGTTGCCGATGCCGCGCTCGGTGAGCTTGGCGGCGAACTCGTCGCGGTCGACGGCGGCGTCCTCGGTGACCAGGACCGTGTACTGGTGCCACACGTGCTCGCGGCCCGGCAGCACCGCGGGGGTCTCCAGGCCGGGGATGCCTGCCAGGCCCTCGCTCAGCGCGGTGGCGTTGCGGCGGCGTGCGTCGGTCAGCGTCGCGAGCTTCTCCAGCTGCGGGATGCCGACGGCGGCGTGCAGGTCGGTCATCCGGTAGTTGTGACCCGCGACCTCGTACTGGTACCTGGCGCGCATGCCCTGGTTGCGCAGCACGCGCAGCCGGTCGGCGAGCGCGGCGTCACCCGTCGTGATCACGCCGCCCTCGGCGGTGGTGACGTTCTTGGTGGCGTAGAGCGAGAAGCAGCCGATGCCGTAGCTACCGGCCGGGCGCCCGTCGAAGGTCGCGCCGACGGCCTGCGCGGCGTCCTCGACCAAGGCGAGGCCGTGCTCCTCGGCCAGCGGCACGAGCTTGCCCATGTCCGCGGTCTGCCCGTAGAGGTGCACGGGCATGAGGACCTTGGTCCGGTCGGTGACCGCGTCGGCGACCGAGTTCGGGTCGAGGTTGAAGTCGGTGCGGCTGATGTCGGCGAACCGGGCCGTCGCCCCGGCCTCGAGGATCGCGTTGAGCGTCGCGACGAAGGTGAACGGGGTGGTGACCACCTCGTCGCCCGGCTGCAGGTCGAGCACCTCGATGGCCGCGACCAGCGCCGTGGTGCCGTTGTTGACCGCGACCGCGTGCGGGACTCCGGCGACCTCGGCGAAGGCGTCCTCGAACCGCTTGACCATGGGCCCCTGCGCGATGACGCCCGACCGCAGCACTTCCAGGACCAGCGGCTCGGCGTCGGCGACGTCCACGACGGTGATAGGGATCATGCCTCGCTCAAGCTCCAACCTCGGGGTGGGCGGTCCGGACCGGGCCGCGCCCCCACGGTACCGGCCGCCGCCGGGGTCACTCCGTCTGGCCCGGGCGCAGCACCGGCCCGCAGTCGCGCCGGTTGGCGACGGCGTTCTCCCGCAGGATGGGCTCGACGCGGTCGTGGGTGTAGGTCCGCAGCCGCGCCAACTGGGCCTGGTCGGCGACGAGTTCCTTGCGCACCCAGAAGCCGACCCGGTTGTAGGACAGCAGGATCCCCGGCCACGGCGGCGCCGACTGGTAGACCAGGTAGTAGTCCTGGTCGAAGCGGGCGTCGGTGGTGAACCCGAGGGTGGTGTCCCAGGTGCCGATGAAGGTGATGATGCTGGGCTTGGCCTCGGTGAAGGTGTAGTCGCGCAGGCCCTGCAGGTCGGCGGCGCCCAGGTACTCGGCCATCTTGGCGTCGCCGAGCCCGGCCAGGTCGATCAGCCGCAGGTCGCTGGCCATGGACTGGCCGCCGAGGTCGATGACACCCGCGCTGAGGCCGTCGCGGCCGAGGATGTCGGCGATGCCGTTCATGGTCCGCGCGTCGCGCTCGACCACGATGCACAGCGGGGTCTTGGCGGCCATCCGCCAGCTGCGCGCGGAGGCCTCGAACTGCACGGAGGCCAGCGCGGCCGCGACGACGAGGCCGAGCGCGAGCAGGGCCCTGGCCCGCAGCCGCGACGCGTCCCACACGACGGTGAGCGACACCCCGGCGATGAGGGCGCCGAGGGTCCAGATCGGGGTGGCGAACCGGTACTCGCCCATCCAGTCGGCCTGCAGCACGCAGAACGCGGCGACGGCGAGGCCGAGCGGGACGAGCAGGCCCGCCATCTGCACCCTGGTCGGGGTGCGGCGGGCGAGGGTGGCGGCGACGAGCCCGACGACGAGCAGCGCGGCGGCCCAGCCGACGTAGCCGACCAGCAGGCTGGGCTTGCCGAGGTCCTCCAGCGCGGGCAGCGGCTGGTCCTTGGCCACGGCGGTGTTGGGCACCAGGCGGTGGAAGGTGAACCAGCGGTAGCCCAGGTACGCCCCGAACGGCACCGCGAACGCGCCGACCGAGATGACGCACGCCACGAAGGTCTGCTTGATCCGGTCGCGGCGCAGGAACAGCAGCGCGACGATGCCGAACGCGCCCGCGTAGATCGCGCCGTCCGGCCTGCTCAGCGCGGCACCGGCGGCGAGCACCCCGGCGAGCGCGCCGGTGCGCCAGTTCAGCAGCCGGTCGGCGGCGATGGCGCGGACCAGGACGGTCGCGACCGCGGTGACGAACAGCGCGTAGACCGGGTTCTCCAGGCCGGAGACGATCCAGATGACGAACGAGGGCATGGCCGCCAGCGCGGCGCCCGCGAGCAGGGTCGCCAGCCGGGGGCGCGGGGTGAGCACCTTGGCGGCGAAGTAGAACAGCGTCAGGATCCCCGCGCAGCAGGCGATGCCCAGCGCCTTGGGGAACAGCACGTAGTCGGGGACGCCGAAGATCGTGCCGTGGTCGAACAGGCCGACCAGCGCGCCGAGGGCGAGCAGCGCCATCCAGACCGGGTTCGAGTAGCCCTCGACCGGGTCGAGCCCCGGCTGCAGCACCGGGCCGTACCCGTCGGCGACGTTGCGGGCGTAACCGAAGGTGATCGCCGCGTCGTCCATGATCCAGTGGCCGTAGACGAACCCGTGCGCCGCGATCAGCGCGGTACCGGCCGCGATCGCGGCGACGGCACCGACTCGACCGGCCAGCACTCCGCTGCGGCGCACAGGTGGGACACTCTGTTCGTCCGGGTTCGGTTCCACCACTCGGTCCTGGGAAAGAGCGACGCTCACCGGGTAGCTCGCTTTCGTCGACTACGCGTTGCTGCGTTCGGGGGCGTCACAGGTTACCGAGCGCGTTCGGCTGCGTTGGAGAGGGTTGTGTCATGGCTCGCAAGGTGACGGTCATCGGCGGCGGGATCGTCGGCCTCGCGGTCGCCAGGTCCCTGGTGCAGCGCGGGGCGCAGGTCACCGTGCTGGAGAAGGAGGCGCGCTGGGGCGCGCACCAGACCGGCCACAACTCGAACGTCGTGCACGCGGGCCTGTACTACAAGCCCGGCTCGCTCAAGGCGCGGATGTCCGTCGCGGGCAACCGGTCGATGGTGGAGTACGCGCAGGCCAACGGGGTTCCGGTCGAGGTGTGCGGGAAGCTGGTCGTCGCGACCAGCGAGGCCGAACTGCCCGCGCTGGAGGTGCTCGCCCAGCGCGCCGAGGCCAACGGCGTCCCGGCCAAGATGATCACGCAGGGGCAGGCGCGGGAGTACGAGCCCGAGGTCGCCGCGGTCGCCGCGCTGCGGGTCGAGAGCACCGGGATCATCGACTTCCCGGCCGTCTGCGCCGCGATCGTGCGGGAGCTGGAAACTGCCGGTGCCGACCTGCGGCTGTCCACCCCGGCGCTGGGGATCCGCACGTCGGAGCGGGGAACGGTCGAGGTCGCGACGGGGGGCGCGATCGTGCGGTCGGACGCGCTGGTCAACTGCGCAGGCCTGCACAGCGACCGGGTGGCCAGGATGGCCGGGTTCAGCCCGAAGGCCAGGATCGTGCCCTTCCGCGGCGAGTACTACGAACTGCGGCCGGACCGGTCCCACCTGGTCAAGGGCCTGATCTACCCGGTGCCGGACCCGACGCTGCCGTTCCTGGGCGTGCACCTGACCCGGATGCTGGACGGCAGCGTCCACGCGGGCCCCAACGCGGTGCTGGCGCTGCGCCGCGAGGGGTACCGATGGGGTGATCTTTCGGTGGCCGACCTGCTGGAGACGGCCCGCTTCCCCGGCACCTGGCGGCTGGCCCGCAAGTACGCGTTCCCGGTCGGCTACGAGGAGGTGCGCCGCTCGCTGTCCAAGCGCCGGTTCGCCGCGAGCCTGGCCAAGCTGGTACCTGCTGTCGGCGAGGACGACCTGGTCCGCAGCGGTGCCGGGGTGCGCGCGCAGGCGTTGCTGCCGGACGGTTCGCTCGTCGACGATTTCCTGGTCGAACAGGGCCACCGGCAGGTGCACGTGCTGAACGCGCCCTCGCCTGCCGCCACGAGCGCGCTGGAAATCGGCAACCACTTGGCGGAGCTGCTTTTCACCACAATGTGACCTAATGTTCCCCCGGGGATTGATTCTCGGAGGACGCCATGCGGACGATCAGCCACGCCGACTACCTGGCCATGCGCAGGTTCGACGCGTTGGACGGTCTTCGCGCGATAGCGGCCGTTCTGGTTGTCTTCTCACACTTCGCGGGCCCGCAAGCCGCTTTCCTCAACGGCTACCTGGGCGTTGACTTGTTCTTCGTGATCTCCGGTTTCCTGATCACCACGCTCGCGCTGCGCGAGGAGGGCAGGAACCGCAAGATCTCGATCAAGGAGTTCTACCTCAGGCGGGCCTTCCGGATCCTGCCCGCGTACTACGTGATCCTCGGCGCGATCGCCGCCATCCTGTGGCTGCGCCGCGAGTACACCGCGAGCGGCATGCCGACGCTGATGCCGTACTACCTGTGGTTCAACCAGGAACTGGCGCCGCCGAACTGGTGGTTCGGCCAGAGCTGGACGCTGGGCATCGAGCAGAAGTTCTACATCGTGTGGCCGCTGCTGCTCGGCGCGACGTTCCTGCTGCGCCCGGCCTGGCGGATCGCGGGCACGGCCGCGCTGATGGCCAGCACGTTCTTCCTGCTGCCCTACGCCTCCCCGTACCTGATGATCATGATCGGCTGCCAGGTCGCGTTCCTGCTGCACTCGGCCAAGGGCTTCCGGCTGCTGCGCCCGCTGACCCACCCGCTGACCGCACCGCCGATCGCGGTCGCGGCGTTCCTGGTGCAGATCAACATCGCGAACATCTCGGAGTGGAAGGGCGGGCTGCTCCCGATCATCGGCTACACCGTCCTGTGCGCGATGCTGGTCGTCGCCACCCTCGGCCCTGGCCCGATGCAGTGGCTCCTGACCCTGCGCCCCATGGTCTTCATCGGCGAACGCTCGTACTCGCTGTACCTCCTGCAGAACATCGCAGGCTTCGTCGTCGCCTCAGCCATCCCGATGTTCGCCCCCCACGGCCTGGCCACCGCAGTCGTCGTCACGGCCGTGGGAGTCCTGATGGCAGACGTGATCTACCGCCGAGTAGAACTCCCCATGATCGCCCTCGGCCGCCGCGTGATCCAGTTCCTGCGCGCCCGCAAACAGGAACGCACCACCGCCGCCCCGGCCCCCGCCCTGGCCACCTGACTCTCTCCGGCGCGTCCTGCCATACCGTTGCCAGCCCTGTGGACCAACCCTCCCAATCGAGTGAACCCCAGCGCCGACAACTCGCTGCCGCCGTCATTTCCCCAGGTCGCGCTTGTCCACATCCCCACACTTATCCACAGCTCGCGCCGAACCTCTGGCCCTGCACCCGTCGCCCGATAGAATGGAGCCGGGGCCGCCCCCCGGAGAGGGTGGGGGCTGGGATAGGCGGGGAGGGCCTCCGCGATGGCGGCCTCCGGAACGGCGGCGCGGCTGCGGCAGGGTGCGCGAGGGGGCCGCGAGGGTGGCGGGCAGACGGCGCGAGGCGGGTGGGCGCGAGGCGGGGCGGGCGGCGGGCGCGAGGCTGGTGGGCAAGACGCGAGGTGGGCGCGCGGTAGGCGGGTGAGTTCGCGGCAACGGTCCGCGTGCGCCTGGGGGCGCAGGGCGGGCGGCGGGCGTGCGGACGCGAGGTTGGCGAGCGATTAGCGGGTGGGAGCAGGGCGGGCCATCAAGGGGCCGGACAAAGCGGAAGGCGCCTCCGGGAGGGAGGCGCCTTCGCGGGGAATCGGGGGCTAGTTGGTGGGGCGCAAGACGTCCAGGCCTAGGAAGGGGCGTAGGGCTTCTGGGACGGTGACGGAGCCGTCTGCTTGCTGGTGGTTCTCCAGGATGGCGACGATCCAGCGGGTGGTGGCCAGGGTGCCGTTGAGGGTGGCGGCGGTTTGCGGCTTGTTGTTCTCGTCGCGGTAGCGCACGCCCAGCCTGCGGGCCTGGAACGTCGTGCAGTTCGAGGTGGAGGTCAGTTCCCGGTACGCCTGCTGGGTCGGGACCCAGGCCTCGCAGTCGAACTTGCGGGCGGCGCTGGTGCCGAGGTCGCCGGTGGCCGTGTCGATCACCCGGTAGGGGACCTCGATCTTGGCCAGCATCTGCTTCTCCCAGTCGAGCAGCCGCTGGTGTTCGGCGGGGGCGTCCTCCGGCTTGCAGTAGGAGAACATCTCGATCTTGTCGAACTGGTGCACCCGGATGATGCCCCTGGTGTCCTTGCCGTACGACCCGGCCTCGCGGCGGAAGCAGGTCGACCACCCGGCGTACCGGCGGGGGCCCGCCGAGAGGTCGATGATCTCGTCGGCGTGGTAGCCGGCGAGGGCGACCTCGGAGGTGCCGACCAGGTACAGGTCGTCGTCGCGGAGGCGGTAGATCTCGCTGGCGTGGGCGCCGAGGAAGCCGGTGCCCGCCATGATCTCGGGGCGGACCAGGACCGGCGGGATGATCAGGGTGAAGCCCGCGGCGGTCGCCTGCGCGGCGGCGAGGTTCAGCAGGGCCAGCTGGAGCTGGGCGCCGATGCCGGTGAGGAAGTAGAAGCGCGAGCCGGAGACCTTCGCGCCGCGTTCCATGTCCAGGGCGCCGAGGCGGACGCCGAGGTCGAGGTGGTCGAGCGGGGTGAAGTCGAACTCGCGGGGCGTGCCGACGTGCTCGAGGACCGCGTAGTCGTCCTCGCCACCGACCGGGGCGGCCGGGTCGACCAGGTTCGGCAGGGCGCGGTGGGCCTCGTCGAGGGCCTGCTCGGCCTCGTGCTGCTCGGCCTCGGCCTCCTTGACCCCGGCGGAGAGCTCCTTGCCCTTGGCCAGCAGCGCCTCGCGCTCCTCGCCCCTGGCCTTGCCGACCTGCTTGCCGAACAGCTTCTGCTCGGCGCGCAGGGAGTCGGCGCGGGAGATCACCGTGCGCCGCCGGTCGTCCGCGGACAGCAGCGCGTCCACGGTCGCGGGGTCCTCACCGCGGGCGCGCTGCGAGGCGCGCACGGTGTCCGGGTCTTCGCGCAGAACCTTGAGGTCGATCACAGGTGCCGAGGGTAGTCCGCGCCGGCCGGGTCCCGCCTGCGGTATCCCGGCCGGTGCGCGGAGCCCTAGGAGATGGCGACCGCGACGATCAGGCCGAGCGCGATGTGCACCGCGGCGACGACCACGCTGGCCGGGGCGAACTTGTCGTCCTGGATGGTGGAGCCGACGTCCAGCTTGGTCACCCATTCGAGGGTGCGCACGGCGAGCACCTGCACGACGATGCCGATCAGGCCGTAGACCACCGAGGTGATCAGGCCCGCGGTCAGGTCGCTGGCGGAGAAGAAGATCGCCACCACGATGATCAGCGCCATGCTGAGCATCCCGGAGGCGGTCACGATCACCGCGTTCGGCTTGCCGGTGCGGACCAGGTCGGACAGCTTGCCCGGCGTGGTCCAGTCGATGGCGTAGAAGCCGATCAGCATCAGGACCAGGCCGATGATCGCGTACAGGGCGATCGCGCCGATGCCCTTGCCGAGGTCGGCGCCGAAGCCCGCGGGCAGGGCGATGTTCGACACCGCGGCGAGTTGAGTGGTCACGAGGTTCTCCATGGGTCTTACTGGGGGATGCGGTGTGGGACGAAAGCGGCGCCGTCGTCGGTGACCAGGCCAGCGGTCTCCCGGATGCCCAGGCCTGCGGCGCCGTCGCCGACGATCCAGGCGCCGAGCGCGGGGCGGTACCCGTCGAACTCGGGCAGCGGGTCGAAGGCCTGGTAGACGAAACCCTCGGCCCCGTACACGCCGCCGGTCTGGGTCTCGTAGCCGGTGGCGACGATCTGCACGTTGGCGCCCTCGCGGCCGAGCTTCGGTTTGCGCACGTACTCGGTGAGCAGGCCGGGCTCGTCGAGGAACGCGGGCAGCAGGTTCGGGTGGCCGGGGTACATCTCCCACAGCACCGCGAGGATCGCCTTGTTCGACAGCAGCATCTTCCACAGCGGCTCGACCCACAGGGTCCGCGGCAGTGACTCCACGACGCGCTTGCCGAAGTCCTCGCTGGTGACCCACTCCCAGGGGTAGAGCTTGCAGACCGTGGCCATGGTCGACTCGGCGAGGTCGACGAACCGGCCGAGGTCGGCGTCCCAGCCGATGTCCTCGATGGCCAGCCCGACGGTGTCCAGTCCCGCCTCGGCCGCGGTCTCCTGCAGGTACGCGGTGGTCAGGTGGTCCTCACCGCTGGGGTCGGCCCCGGACCAGGTGAAGTGGACCTCCTGCGAGGGCAGCAGGTCCTTGACCTCGGTCCACCGCTCGACCAGCTTCTCGTGGATGGAGTTCCACTGGTCGTCCTCGGGGAACACGTCGGTCTTCCAGTACCACTGCACGACGGCGGCCTCGAGCAGGGAGGTCGGGGTGTCGGCGTTGTACTCCAGCAGCCGCGCCGGGCCGGAGCCGTCGTAGCGCAGGTCGAAGCGGCCGTACACGTGCGGGTCGCGGCGCTTCCACGACTCGGCGATGTGCGGCCACACCCACTCGGGGATGCCGAAGTCGCGGTAGCGCTCGGTCAGCACGATGTTGTCGACGGCTTCCAGGCACATGGAGTGCAGGAGTTCGACGTCCGCCTCGACGGAGAGGATCTCGTCCATCTCGAAGGCGTAGTGCACGGACTCGTCCCAGTACGGGCGCAGGCCGCCCCCGCCGTAGCGCGCGGGGGTGCCGAACACCAGTCCCTGCGACTCGATCCTGGCCCGCCAGTCGCCGCGGGCCGGGTGACGCTCTCGGCGCAAGTCAGCTGCCCCCGCTCTTTCCGCCGCTGCTGACGCCGAGACCACCGCGCTGCACGGTCTTACCGGAGTTGGTCTTGACCGTGGTGTCACTGCCCGGCGACACGTAGCTACCACCGGTGACCTTCTGGCCGACCGAGCCGGAGCCACCGTAGTTGTAGCGGTAGGAGGAGCCGCCGATGTAGATGAAGCCGCCGCTGGAGTACCCACCGTGGCTGGTCGCGTACGTCGAGTCGCAGTAGTCGTCGTCGACGATGACGCCGTCGCTGGTGGTGCACTGCGCGGTCACCTCGTCCGGTGTGGACGCGGCGTAGACCACGGCGACCAGCGCCACCACGCCGACGGTGACCCCGGAGCCGATGAGGATGCGCTTGCGCTTCTTGCGCTTGCGCTCGGCCTCCTCGTACGCCGCCTGCTCCGCCTCGCGCTGGCGGCGCTGCGCGTCTCGACGGGCGCGTTGCTCGGCCACCGAGGGTTTCTTGGCCCTGGTGGTCTCGTCCTGGTAGCTGACCGAGCCGCGCTTGGGCTCGTCCTCGGGCAGTGGCTCCGGGACGTAAGCGGGGACGTCGGTGCTGTTGTCGCTGGTCTTGCCGCTGGCAGGCCCGTCGGTGGGCTGCTCGGCGCCCGAGGGCTTGTCGTTGTCAGTCATGAACCACTCCCGGCGCGAACCCTAGCTGACCAGCGGCGCGGCTGTCGGATGTTTGTCACGATCGCAACCTCTCCCCCGCTGTTGTGCTCCCGTGGCCGCGTCCCCCGCCGGGACACGGCATCATGGAGTAGATGTCTGGCAGCGGCGGTTGGTTTCGGTCGAACGACAACACGGCGAAAACCCGGGTCATGATGGGCGGGGCGTTCGCCGGTTCGCTGCTGCTCCTGACCACGAGCATGGTCTTCTCCTGGCCGGTCGGCGCGGGCGGCGCGGACCTGACCGCGGCCGAGGAGGCGGACCTCGCGTTCGACTCCCCCGCGGGCAGCTGTCTCACCTGGACACCCCCGGACGGCACCGACATGGCCCGCGTCGACTGCGCCAAGCCGCACCTGTTCGAGGTGACCAGCAACGTCGACATCTCGGCGGAGTACCCAGCCGACGCGCCCCCGCCGGACCAGACCCGCTGGCAGGACATCGCCGAGCAGAAGTGCACCCCCAGCGCCACGTCGTACCTGGGCGGCAAGCTCGACCCGTACGGCCGGTACCGGATCAACGCGCTCAAGCCCGTCGACGCGAAGTGGCTCGACGGCGACCGCAAGGTCCGCTGCGGCCTGCAGCGCACGGCACCTTCGGGCAGCCTGATGCCGGTCACCGGTTCCGCCGCGCGCCAGGACCAGTCCAATGTGCACGACCCGGGCACCTGCCTGGCCCTGGAGGGCCAGAAGATCGGCGACCCGATCGCGTGCGACAAGGCCCACGCGTACGAGATCGTCGGCAACGTGAACCTGGGCGCGGTCTTCCAGGGCGAGTTCCCCCAGGAAACCGTCCAGCGCGAACGGGCGATCGAACTCTGCGCCACCATCACCGCCGAGTACACGGGCGGCGCGGACCTCGCCGCGAAGGGCCTGACCCCGTACCCGGACACCCTCCAGCAGGAGAGCTGGGACGCGGGCTCGCGCAAGGTCGACTGCAAGGTGGGCGCCAAGCTCCCCGACGGCTCCGGCCTGGCCCCGGTGACCAACAGCGTCCGCGGGACTCCCGGCACCGCACCCGCACCCACCTCGACACCCGGCGGCTGACGGTGGAGATGTCCCGGGAGCGCTTCGAGGAGCTGGTGGCCGAGGCGCTCGACGAGATCCCGCGCGAGCTGGCCCGGGCCATGGACAACGTGGTGGTCCTGGTCGAAGACCGCGACCCCGGCGACCCGACCTTGCTGGGGCTCTACCACGGTGTAGCCCTGACCGAACGCACCTCACAATACGGCGGCGAATTACCGGACCGCATTTTCATCTACCGCTCGGCCATTCTCGACATCTGCCAGACGGACGAGGACGTGGTGGAGGAAGTCGCCATCACGGTGGTCCACGAAATAGCCCACCACTTCGGCATAGACGACGCCCGCCTCCACGACCTGGGCTGGGGCTGATCGCGACCAGACCGTGAACCCACCGTGGGGATCGGCCCGCCGCGATCGCAGCGGGCCGATCCCCACGTGGGTCAGGACTTGCCGACCACCTCGGCCCACCGCAGCGGGACGAACTCGGAGTCCCACGCCGGGGTATCTCGGTCGATCTCCTGCCGGGACGCCTCCCCGTACGGCGGGCGCACCTCGGGCAGGCCGGGGATGTCGCCGGTCCAGAACGAGCACCGCTGGGCCTGGAGCTCGATGTCGCCACCGCCCGAGATCATCCCGAGGCTCGCGGTGACCCTCTCCCCGATCTCGAAGGCCGAGGAGACGATGAGCCGCGGCATCGGGTTCCACCGATCCCCGGGGAATTGCCAATTCAGGTTGCGAACGCCGGACAGCAGGATCAGTCCGGCACTGCCCTCGTCGAGCTGGAGGGCGCCACGGAGGTCCACGAGCAGGGCGAGGGTCGACCAGGGCAGGTCGAGCCAGGCGTCTACCAGCTCGACCTCCTGCAGCGAGTCTTGCTCAAGCAGGTAGGTGTCCTCGACGCCGCCCACGGCTCGCGCCTGGGCTCCCACGAGCAGGTCGCGGATCCTCATGATCCTCCCTCGATCGGGATGTGCCGGTACGGGTGCGACGTGGGAATACTATTGCCGGTGAGGGGGTGAATCGGGTCCCTCATCTTGTTGAGGTAGCTGACGTAACCGTTCGGGTACTGGTACTTCCCCTTGGTCACCGGTTCCATTACGCGAACGTAGAAGACCTTGGGATCAACACCAGGTGTGCCGGGCGGGATGTGGTAGATCAGGCCCTTTCCGGTATCGGACAGCTCGCCGGGGCCCATACCGCCGGGGAGGTCTTCGCCGTTGGGGCCCTTGAACTTCCTGGGCATCGGTGTGGACTCGGCCGCCTCTTCCGCTGCCTTCGCCGCCTTCGTCCCCTTCGCCACCCTGGCTGCGTCGACGCCGACCTCGATGCCCTCCTCGGCGACCTTGGCGATCTTCGCCGCCTTGCCGAGCGGGGGCACGGCGGTGTTGAGCAGCGCCATGCCGCACGCCGAGGTGAACCCGAAGTTCTTCCCGCACTCCACGTAGTCGCCCACGAAGAACTCGAGGACGTCCTTCACGGTGAGCGGTTCGGGCGCCTTCGGTGCCTGGCTGAACGAGTCAGGGCACCGCGGCACGGCGGGCGAGCCGCAGGGGAAGATCTCGTGCAGCTGCGAGCGCGGGATCCCGATGTACTGCCCGGTGCAGTCCAGCACCGGCCCCACCCCGCCCGGGATGGCGTTGCAGTTTCCCTCGACCGAGTAGATGTCGATGCGGACGTCGTACGACTCCCAGCTCTTGGTGTTGAAGTTGTGGTAGAGGCCGCGCTTGTAGGGACCGTGTCCCGAGTTCGCCAGCGGGTTGACGGAGTTGACGAAGGTCAGCTTCGGTCCGCCGCTCATGACCACACCGGTGACGTTCGGCTTGCCGCCGTAGCGGATCTCCTGGCCGGGGTTGTCGTAGTCGGCGATGAGACCGCTCGGGTCCGACGCGGTGACCGGCGAGTTGCTCGCGTAGGCGTAGCCGGTCCACGACACGGGGTCGGTCAGGTCCAGCAGCGGGTCGACGCTGATGAACCTGCCGTTCGCCGAGTCGTACTCGCGGGCGCCGATGTGGACGAGACCGCTCGGGTCGTTGGTCCCACCGACGAAACCGCGTTCCCCGGCCAGCGCGGGCACGGCCGTTCCGCGCGAGCCGCCGAAGGGCGACTGCCACCGCTTGGACACGGTCATCGACGAGGAGTCGACCGCGATCGAGGCGCTGCCCTGGTGGTCGCCCGCCAGCCAGGTGAGCTTGCCGCCCTGCCGCATCGCGACGACGGTGCCGTTGTGGCGGTAGTACCGGGTGACCGTCGGGGTCATCGAGCCCGCGGCCAGCCGGACCTCCTGGTCGCCCAGGTAGAGGGTGGTCGAGTCGGCGTCCTTGCGGAGCAGCCGGACGCCACCGGTGGTGTAGATGGTGGTGCTGACCTTCGGGCCCTCGGTGACCTTGGCGAGCTTGCCCTCGACGTCCCAGTCGAGGGTCTGGTCGCGCCCACCGGCCGTACGACCGGTGGTGTTGCCGACGGCGTCGTAGCGGAACGAGTCGGTGGACGTCGCGCCCGCCGGGGTCGACACCGCCACCGTGTCCAACCGGTGCGGTTTGGTCGGGTCGGTGTAGTTGTAGGTGCGCGTCGTGTCGCCCGCCGCGGTGTGGCCGATCTCCTTGGTGCGGTTGCCGGACAGGTCGTAGGTGTAGGAGTTCCAGTACGGCGCCGGTCCGGTCAGCGCGCTCGCGCTGGGGTTCTGCGCGCAGTCGGCGTTCGGCGTCCACGCCTCGGTGAGCCGCTGGAGGTGGTCGTAGCGGAAGCACTGCCGGTCGACCGTCCCACCCTGCGGCTGGTCGGTGATCGACAGGATGTTGCCCGCGGCGTCCCTGGTGTAGTTGACGTCGGCCTGCGACGGACCCGCGGTCTCGGTGTCGACGATGGAGCGCCGCAGCCTGCGGGTGTCGCTCTCGTAGATCGAGGTGATCCACGCCCGGTTGTGCAGCGCCGGGTCCCCGATCTCGACCCGCTGCTCCTCGCCGTACTTGGTGTACAGCGTCGAGGAGACGATGTCGTCCACACCGGCGTTGGAGAAGCTCGCCCTGCCGAGCGCGTCGAAGTTGTTCACCACGGATTCGCGCGCGACGTTGGCCGCGGTCACCGCGGGCATCGTCTCGCTGGCGACCTGACCGTCGAAGGTGTAGCCGTAGTCACTGGTGTAGGTGCCCTGCAAAGGCCCCTCACTGGCGGGGACGACGACGGACGCCTTCGAGATCTGGCCCATCGTGGTGTAGGAGTCCACCTGCGTGGTGTAGGCGTTGCCGTCGACGAACCGGGTAGCGGCGGCGGGCATGCCCTTGCCGTTGACCGCGGTGTCGTAGGTGAACTGCTGGCGCAGCGCGCCCGTCAGCGAACCCTGCCGGACCTCGGTCGTGCGCCCGAGCAGGTCGTACTTGTAGGCGAGGGTCTGGTTGCGGCCGTCAGTCGTCGACTCGACCTGGTTGACGGCGTTGAACACGGTGGTCGTCGTGCCCGAGTCCGGGTCTTCCTTGCGGATCACGTTCCCGCGCGCGTCGTAGAACCACCGCCACTCGGTGCCCGCCGGGTTGCGCGTCGTGGCCAGCAGGCCGTTCTTGCCGTAGGTGTAGGTGGTCGCGTCGTAGGCCCCGGTCGGCGTCGTCCCCCGGTACTGGCGGGACTCGGTGGTGCGGCCGAGCGCGTCCATGACGGTGGTGGTCGGCGTGGCGCCCTGCGGCGGGGTGACGTGCACCCGGTCGCCCTCGTAGGCCGTGGTCGTGCGCCACCGCTCGGTGCTGCCCGACTTGTAGATCGAGGCGACCTCGCGACCGGCGCCGTCGAACTCGGTGAAGGTCAGCCCCGGGATGTCCACATCGGACCCGACGGACAGCGTCGTGTCGACCGCGCTCGAGTTGAAGTAGGGCTGGGTCCGCTTGTACACGCGCCCCTGCGAGTCGTAGCGGGTGTCGGTCAGCAACCTGCCGCCGTCGGTGGGCACCTGGTGCTGCCGCTCCCGGTAGAGGCCGTCGAGGATGGAGGTGCTGACGTTGTAGAGGCCGCTCGGTGCGATCGCGGACGTCGTCACCGCCGACGGACCGTCGTTGCGGACGGTGTAGGCGTACTTCACCGAGGCGCCGTTGCGGGCGCGCGGGCGGTTGGGCAACCAGACCTGCGTCGTGCGACCGAGTGCGTCGAAGTCGGTCTCGGTGATCTCCGACCGGGCGCCGACCGTCTTGGTGATCAGGCCGCGGACCGGGTGGAACGTGGTGGTGCTGGACAGGCCGAGCTCACCGGTCGACTTCACCTGGGTGACCGGTCCACCATCAGCCGGGGTGTAGGCGATGGTCGAGCGGGCGCCCTTGGGGTCCTTGAAGGTCAGCGGGCGGCCGTAGCGGTCGTAGGTGGCCTCGGTGGAGGCGGTGTACGTCGTCGGCGCACCCGCGGCGTGCTCGCGCAGGCCCTGTACCTGGGTCACGTTGCCCGTCGTGGGTACCACGCCGAAGTCAGTGCCGTCGTAGGCGAACCGGCTGTCCGACAGCGCGTCGGCGGGGAACGTCGGGGTGGCGCCGCAACTGACGGACACCGTCTCGACCCTGGTGGCGTAGCTGATCAGCCACTTGGCCGTGTTGTAGCCGTAGGTGGTGGTCGAGCAGGTCTCGTCGCCTGCGACCTGGGTGTCGCCGAGCGAGCTGACCTTGGTGACCTGGCCGTAGGAGTCGTAACCGAACTCCGTCCTGGTCTTGCGCCACCCGGCGCCCAGTGCTGTCCACGCTTCCTGCGACCCGACACCGACCAGGTAGGACTTGAGGTTGTCGCGGGTCGCGGTGGGCCCTTGCCAGGTGGGCGTCGAGAACGCCTTGCTGACCACGGTCTCGGTCTGGCCGAGGTGCTGCTGGGACTCGTACTCGATGCCCTGCAGCCAGTCCTCGTCCACGCGGGTGGTGCCTGACGAGTCGGTCACCGTGGCCGAGCGGGTGCCGGTGGGGAGTTTGTCGCCGTTCATGCCGCGGTAGAAGCGTTGTTCGGTCATGGTGATGGGGCTGGCGTCGTCGGCGGTGCCCTTGTGGGTGCGGACCCGGGCGTAGCCGCGGTACTCGTCCCAGGTCTTGTCGGCGTCCTTGGTGAACTCCGAGGTGTCGCGGTGCCACGCGGCGCCGTCGAGGTACTCGTAGCGGGTCACCTGGCGCGGGTTGGCGAGGACCTGACCGGCGAGGACGCGGTCGGTGGCGGTGACCGTGTCGACGACGTACTTGTGGAAGTAGTCGGTGCGCTCGGTGAAGTCTTTCTTCGCCCACTTCGCCGGGAAGCAGCGCAGGGTGTTCGTCTCGGGGCTGGTGGGCATCGAGGTGCCGGGGACGCAGTTCGGTGCGGCGTAGGCGATCTCGGTGACGCCGCCGGACTCGGCGACGACGGCGGTGACGCGGTAGCGCATCAGCGGGCCCATGCCGGAGACGGTGTCGACGCGGTTGGCCATCGGCCTGCCTTCGAACACCACCGGCGGCAGGGTGATCGCCGCGGCGCCCGTGGCGGCGGCGGCGTGGCCGGTGTGCTGGACGCTGCGCAGCCAGAGTGCGGGGCGCTCACCGTCGCCGGTCGTCGGGAACTGCTGGTCCAGTGCCCAGGAGTCGACGTCGACCAGGGCGGTGCCGTTCCAGGCGCGGGCGATGACCTTGGTCAGCATCTTGGTGGACCAGAAGGTCGGCGCGTGCTTGCCCGCGCACGTGGCGGTGTCGCACTTGTCGGTCCACGGCACGTCCGGCCAGTTCGCGGGCTGGGCGGCGGTGCAGGTGCTGCCGCGCACGCAGCGGTCGGCGGTGACGAAGTCGACCACGCCGAGGGCCTGGCCGGGGAGGTCGTCGCGCAGGCCGTACTCGGCCTTGAGCAGGGTGCCGCCGCGGATGTAGGACACGGCCGGGTTCTGCAGGTTCTGGCCGTAGGAGTTCGTCTCGGTCGCGTAGGTGTAGACGATGGCGTTGCCGCGCGGGTCGACGACCTTGTCCAGGTTCCACCGCCACGCCTGCGTGCACGACGACGCGGCGAAGGAGCTGCTGTTGCAGGGCTCCCCCGCGTCGTCGCCGTAGACCGGCACGGTCCAGGTGGAGCTCGAGGTGGGCCGGGAGCCGTAGAAGTACTGGGTGCCGTCGAGCGAGGTCACCTTCCAGTACTCGCCGTTGTTGTCGCCGTTGCCCGCGCCGGTGAGCCGCTGCACCCGGCTGCCGTCGTCCTGCTGGAAGCGGAACGTCGTCTCGTCGACCTTGATCAGCACACCGCCGGTCGCCGAGACGGCGTTGTCGCTGCGCCAGCACATGTCACCGGTCTTGGGCGGCGTGGTGCCGCCCGCGGTGTCGGCCGAGCAGGGGCCGTAGGCGCGCTGGATGAACCCGACGCCGAGGTTCCACCCGTCGCCGACCCAGGACGCCTGGTTGTTCGTCGCCGAGGTCAGACCGTCCACAGCGGACGATCGGTAGGACAGGCTCAGGCTCGGCGTCAGCCCACCCGGCACCTGGGGGACCGGCATCGGGTAGGACCACGCGAAGTCGCCGGTCTGCGTCGACACGTTCCACGAAGCGGACGCCGAGAGAGGGGTCGCAGTCGAGCTGCCACCACCGTCAGCGCTACCGCCCGCGGTGCTCTGGTTGCCGGACAACGCGTTCTGCGTCGCCGGGTCGACCGGCCTCGCCTGCATGCCCCCGGAGGTGACGGCCACTGAGGGGATGTCGGGCAACCCGACCCCCGGTGATCCCGCCGTGGCGGGTGACGGACCCGCCACCGCAGTGATCAGCGACGCACCCAGCGCCACCACAGCGACCCGGGCGATCAGCCGGGCCGTTCTCCGCGCGGAACCCACTACGCAATCCCCTCGATCTGTTGGATGACAGCGAAAACCGGGTGGCGCGCTGCCCCAGCGCGCCACCCGGCGTCGATCAGCTCGCGCGCAGCGCGATCTCGGTGTCGGGCACCATGCCCTGGTCGACCCGGACCTCGTCGACCGTGCCCACGAACGTGTTGCCCGCCTGGCCGTTGACCTTGCCGCGCGCGACGGCCAGCGGGCCGGTCGCCGCCCAGGTGCGGGCGCCGCTCGTGACACCGGCCAGGGTTCCGTCGACGTAGATCCGGAACTGGCCGAGGCCGTGGTCGTACACACCGGTGAGGTGCGTCCACTTGCCGGTCGTCGCGGGGATCACCGACTGGGCGACGGCCCACTGGGCCGCGTCCGTGTCGGTGACCGGGGCGCCGAAGACCCAGGCCCCGTCGTTCGCGCCCGTTGCCCGGTAGCCCAGCGCGAAGCCGCTGGTCCTGCTGCCGTCCTGGCTGATAGCGGTGGCGTCGCGGTCACGGCGGTTGAGCTGCACCCAGGCGGAGACGGTGAAGCTGTCCCGCGTGCTGACCAGCGGGCCTGCGGCGACCGCGCCCGGACCGGTGTACCCGACCAGCGCACGACCCTTGGGTCCGTCGGCGTAGACGGCGCCGGTCATCGTCAGGTCGTTGCCCGCCCCGGAGGAGTCGGCACCGGAGTTGGCGTTGAAGGTGTAGGCGCCGCGTGCGAGGGGAGCACGGTCGTCGTGCACCCGGCGGACCTCGCCCGCGGTGAGCGCCGAACCGAACACGCGCACGTCGTCCACGCCACCGCGGAAGAACGCGGCGAACGCGCCGTTGACCTTGGCACGGCCGACCGCGAAGGCGCCGTCGACGTCCAAGATGGACACCCCGGTGCGCGCGACCGCGAGCAGGCCGTTGACGTAGAGCCGGACCTGCCGGTTCGGCGCGTCGTAGGTGAGCGTCAGGTGCTGCCACTCGCCCACCGCGGCGGTCTCGGCACCGGACACCACGGTCGTGGCCGGGTTGTCCGCGTCGGTGCTGGGAACCACGATCGCCCACTTGCCGGTGTCGCCCCGGTACTGCACGGAGAAGGTGCTGGTCCGGTTCGCGTCCTGCCCGAACACGGTCCGGTTCACCGATCCCGGGCCGTCGGCCTTCGCCCACGCCGACACCGAGAAGCTGCGGCTGGTCTCCACCACCGACACCGAGCTGTGCGCGGCACCGCTGACCCCGCCGAGCACCAGGTTCGACCCGTTGACCGACGCGTCACCGTAGGCGGTCAACGTCTGGTTCTTGCCGCTGGTGTCGACCAGCGCCGTCCCCGCGGTCTCGTTCATCTGCCACGCGCCACCGTTGGCCGTGGGCAGCGTCCCGTTGGTGTTGTCCGCGACGTTGGCCGGGTAGCTCTGCCACAGCGAGGCGACCCGGGCCTTGTCGAAGACACCGCTGTAGAAGCGGACGTCGTCGATCTGGCCGGACCAGAAGTCCGACGGCTCACCGGCGAACCGACCGCGACCGAGCACGAGGCCACCGTTGGCGGCCCAGCTCGACAGGACGGTGCCGTCGCCCTCGCGGACGCCGTTGACCCAGATCCGGGTCTTCTTCGACACCGAGTCGTAGGTGCCGACGAGGTGGACCCAGGTGCCGAAGTCGGCCGAGGCCGCGGACACCGACGCCTTGGTCACCTCGGTCTCGCCGGAGTACTCCGGCATCTCGAAGGTCCAGCGGCCGTCCGGGTTCTGCCCGTCGATGACCAGGCCGAGCCGGAACTTGCTCTTCGCGGTGTCGTCCTGGCTCACCGCGGTCCACATGCAGAAGCTCGCGGCGCACTCGGTGGCGTTGGCGGGCTTGTCGATCTTGAGCCAGCTGGACACGGTGAAGCTCTTGTCGGTGGCGAGCGCCAGTTTCGGCGTGGTGGCGATGTCGTCGGTGCCGTCGAAGGCGGCCGCGTTGCCGACCCGGCCGGGCACGTGCCCGATCCCGCCGGTCATGGTCGCGGGGAAGGACCCCACCGAGTCGGCCGCCACGGCACCGGACGGCTCGTCGAGGCGGTAGTGGTGCACGAGCGAGGTGTCCCGCCCGGCCATGGCCCGCACCTCGTCGGAGAACAGCGACCGCGAGTAGACGGCCACGTCGTCGATGGCGCCGGGGAAGTAGTCGGTCAGGTTCCCGTTGAACTTCGACCGGCCGATGGTGAACTTGCCCGCCGGGTTGGTCCACGTCTGCGGGTGCGCCGCGGAACCGGCGAGCTCGCCGTTGACGTAGAGCTGCACCAGCTTGGCGTCGGCGTCGTAGACCGCGGCCAGGTGCGTCCACACGCCCACCTGGATCGCGGGTCCGTAGGCGCGGTCCTGGCGAGGACCACCACCCGCGGCGTCGGCACCGTGCATCACGAACGCCCACCGGCCGTCCCAGGTGGCCTGCACCTGGAACGCGCTGGCGGTGGTGCCGTCCTGCGAGACCACGGACGGGTTGCCGCCGACGCGGTCCAGCTTGGCCCACACGGCCACCGAGAAGCTGCGCGTGGCGTCGACCAGGTTGGGCACCTCCACCGCGCCGGTCCCGTCCAGGCGCACGGCCAGGTCGGAGTCGGTCGGCTGCTGGCTCTGTCCCGCGGTCCAGTCGACGGTGCCCACGGCGGTGCCGTGCTTGCGGTCGAGTTCGTCGCGGGCGTCGCCGTCGAACTTGTAGGACGCCAGCCGCACGTTGTCGCCCGCGACGATGCCGCGGACCTCGTTGGCGCCCAGCGCCCGGGTGTAGGCGCGGACCTCGTCGACGGAACCGGCGAGGTAGTCCACCCACGCGGTGCCCCACTTGGCGCGGCCGACCTCGAACCTGCCGTCGGCGAACCACAGCGGCTTGTCGATGCTCGACTCAGAGGCCAGCTCACCGTTGACGTAGAGCCGGACCTTGCGGTTGACCGCGTCCTGCACCGCGGCCACGTGCGTCCACTCGCCCGCCTTGACCGGGGTGCTGTCGTAGGCGTAGGCGGAGGTGGCCTGGGTGTCCTTCTCGGTGGTCTTGACGTTCCACTCCGGGACCCACGTCCCGTTGCGGTTCATCCCGCGCACACCCACGATGACGCCGCTGGAGCCGGTCAGCCCGGTCTGGCTCAACACCGTCATGGCCGCGTCGCCCTCGGGCAGCCTGGCCAGCTTGACCCACGCCGCGACGGTGTAGTTGCTGTCGGTGCGGACCTGCGGCGCGTAGGCCTCGGCGGCGATGTCGACACCGGTGAGCACGAGGCTGTCACCGACGGCGCCTGGCTCGTAGGCCACCTTGGGAACGTTGCCCGCGTTGTAGCCCTGGCGCGGGATCAACTCATCGCCGGTGGTCACCGCGTTTGCGGTGCTCTCGTCGTCGAACTTCCAGTGCCCGGAGGTGACGTTGTCGCGCACCACGGCGCTCTTGATCTCGTTCTCGCCGACCGCGCGGTCGTAGACCTGGACCTCGTCGAACCGGGTGCTGCCCGCGACCACCTTGCCCGCCGAGCGCATCGCGCCCATCAGGAAGTCGCCGGTCGTGTTCCACGGGGTGTAGGGCACGGCGGTCTCACCGGCCAGGTCGCCGTTGACGTAGATGCGCAGCTTGCCCGCGGTGGCGTCGTACACGCCTGCCAGGTGCGTCCAGGTCTTCGCTTGCACCGGGACAGCCGCCTCGACACCCTTGAGCTCGGTGCTGCTGTCGGAGACCGCGGCCCCGAACACCCACTTGCCGCCGAGGGTGGGCTGCGCCGGGTCGTTCGGCTTGTACCAGAGCGCGGCGCCGGTCTGCTGGGAACCGGACTGGCTCAGCACGGCACTGGCGACCTTGGGGTAGCCGTCGACGCGCGCCCAGGTGGCGAAGGTGAAGCTCTCGTCCGTGCGCACGGCGTTCGGGGCGGTCAGGTTGAGCCCGCCCTGGATGGAGTGCGCCAGGCCGATCGCGCCCTGGATGTAGGTGACGTCCTGCACCGAGCTGGACCGCGCGTCCCGGGAGCCCAGGTAGGCGGTGTCCTTGAAGTTGCCCTCCAAGGACCACTGCGCGAGCGGACCGGTGCCGGAGCGGACGTAGAAGTGGTGGACGGTGACCGGGGACCGGTTGCCCGCGCGGTCCACGCTCTGCACGAACAGGTCGCGGGGACCGTCACCGGGCGGCGTCAACCGCACGGTCGCGGAACCACCGAGGGCCGGGGCGGCGACGAACTGGTCCGCCGGGTCGGTCCAGCCGTAGCGGTAGCCCGCGACGTCGTTGACCGCGGTCCCGCCGAAGGTGTCGGAGACGCCGTTCGAGCTGAAGGTGAAGGTGCCCGCGACGCCCGCGCCACCGTGCCAGCGGTTGTCGGCCGGGTAGAGGGTGGCGTCGATGAGCGGCGCCTTGTTCGGCGCGACGGTGTCGATGTAGAACGTCTGCGGGCCTGGGGCGTGCGCCCCGACCGAGCCCGCGGAGTCCGCCGCGCCAGCCGACCAGTACACGGACTGGCCGTGACGACCGGCGAACGGGATGCGGTAACTGGCCGCACCGCCGGAGGCCACCAACGGGTTGCCGTTGTACTGCACCAGGGCACCGTCGAAGCGGGCGTGCCACTGCGGGGACACGCTGTCACCGTCGGGGTCGGAGAAGTTCGCGATCAGGTACGCCTCGGTGCCGCCGACGTACGGGGTGGTGCCGCACAGCGCGCACGCGGTCATCGGCGGGTCGGTGCGCAGACCGGTCGGCGCGTTCGGCGGGTTGTTGTAGGTGATCGCCAGCTTGGTCATGGTCGGGTCGTACTTGCGCCACGCCAGGTCGTCGGTCTCGCTGACCGCCTGCATCATGTACGCGGTCGGGCCCGCGCCGTTGTAGACCTCGTTGACCCGCACGTCGCGGCGCCACTCGACGCCCTTGCGCCCCGCGCAGCCGGGTTCGCGCTGCGACCCGACCGCGGCGTTGCCGACCTTGAACCCCAGCGGCGGCTGGCTGCTCCAGCTGGTGCTCGGGGTGATCTGCGCCCAGGTGACCCACAGGTCGTGGCTGGCGGTGCCGCAGTCGGGGCCGTAGGCGGAGGCGCTGGTGAACTGGACCAGGCTCACCGGCGCGGAGCCGATGAACGCGGTGTCGAACTGGAAGTACGACCGGGTCACCAGCTTCTGCTGGTAGGCCTTGCCGACCCGCGCCGACGGGTTCGGGATCCACGGCTTGGTGTCCGGCTCGGAGTTGTAGCCGTTCCAGTGCGTGCCGTTGCGCATGCTCGAGGTGCCGTCGTCGTAGATGGTGGTCCAGCCGGAGCGGTCCAGCGTGCGCAGCGTCGGGTCGATGATGACCGGGAAGACGGTGTCGGCCGCGGTGAGCATCGCCTGGTCGGGGACCAGCGACAGCGAGTCCGCGGCCACCTCGACGCCGACGAGGGCCTTGCCCAGGCCCGGGTTGTCGGTCTCGACCCGCGGCTTGGCGTCCCACATGTACGACTCACCGGAGGCGAACACGGTCTCGCCCGCGGCGTCGACACCCTCCAGGCCGCCGATGCCGACCTCGCGCAGGGTCACGCCGGTGGACTTGAGGCCGAGCCGGAGGTGGGCCAGGGCGGGGTTGGCGGCGGCCTCGCGGGTCTTGACCACGAAGTGCTGGGCGTACCCGTCGACCTGGGCGGTCATCTTCAGGTCGACGCCGGGCAGCACGTCGGCGTAGGTCGCGGTCGCGCCGTCGACGGTGGGGGTGGGCAGGACGCCCGGCCAGGTCAGCTCGACGCTCTTGTCGCCACGCCCCAGCCGCACGACGGGCTTGTCCGCGCCACCGGTCGAGAAGGCCACGTCGGCGACGGTCGCCACCGGCCGGATGACGCCACCCGCGGGGCGCAGGGTCGGGTCGGGGTCGACCCAGCCGGTGCCCCTGCGGACCCGGGTGGGGACGACGCTGAACTCGGCGCGCAACTGCCCGTCCGGCTGCGCGTAGACGGTGCGGGTCTCCGCCCGCTCACCGACCACCTCGACCGGCGTGCCCTGCACCTTGGCCGCCGCCATCGCAGCCACCGCGTCCGGCGCCTGCGCCACCGGCTCCCCCACAACGACATCCGGCCCACCGGACACCGCGACAACGATCACAGCGGACAGCGAGGCCACCGACAACGCGGCTGCCCCACCCCGAACAAGCGCGCGCGAACGCGCCGTCGACTGACGACGAAACACCTGACCCCCAGGTCGGCTCGAACGCCGCCAGGTGTGGCGACAGAGCAGAAATGTCCAGGAAGTGAATATCAACAACAACCTCCGCCCGAGCGGAAGTGGTCGAGATAACACCGATTTAACCTGTGATCAACAATGGTGTCTGACTGGGTCTACTGAGCACACATACGCAGCTAGAACCCTATTTCTGCTGAGATGACACCCCAGCAACGAGATGGTCCGTCCGAGCGATCCTGGCCGGATTCCCCTCCCGGGCAGTGCGGCTCTCCCTAACCTGCCGAAGTGTCGATCCCCGACAACATCAAACGGCTGCGCACAACCCGAGAACGCCTCAACACCGCCCGCCACAACCTCACCCCACCCGCCGAGTGGGTCACCGAGACCGAACAAGTCACCGGCTACATCCTGGGCCACACCGCCCGGTACGCACCGGTGATGGGCGCCCTCGAAGCAACCCGATGGCAAATCGACGCCCTGCTGGCCTGTGTCGCACAGGTGGAAGCGGCCATCAACGCGGCCATCGCCCACCACACCGAGCAGGCGACCGAGGCACGTTCAAGCACCACACGCCCACCGCCCTGGGTGCAGAACAGCCACGGCGATCGCTATCCCGAAGAAGTGATGCCGTACGAGGAGGCCCTCCCGCGGCGCGTCCGAGCGGGGGCGGGGATGCCGATAGTCGGCTACATCCAACTCGATGGCCGGGACTTCGGTGCGATCACCGCGATTCGGACCGACCCGTGGGCCATCGCGGTTGCGCGGCGGGTGGCGGAGCTCAAACTGCGCAGGAGCAGGACACTCTTCAACCACGTGGAGATGAAGGCGGTGGCTATGATGATCGAAACAGGAGCAAGGCACGGGCAGGTGATAGTCAACCACGCTCCTTGCTTGCGACACGATGTCGCATGCGTCAAGTGGATGCACCGATATGGAGGTCTGATTATGTCGGAGGTGTAGTCCCGGCTTTGTGTCCAACAAGCTGTCCCCGCTTTCGACGTGCGTTGCTGGTAACGGCAGGGTGCGAAGCTCGAATGGAAGCCGAAGGGTTCCTGTTCCATCCGGGAGCTACGGGCGAGGGGAAGGTCGGACGGGTGAATGCAGTGAACCCTCAGTGATGCCGCGTTAGGTGGACCCTCGCCGGTGGGAGATATCAGGCGGGGTATAGGGCTGGCCGTTGAGAAGCGGCAGGTGCCGGTCATGGAGCAAGGGTTGACCGGGTGGACATCACCGCCCCGCGGTCCAGGGGGCACCCACCCCGACCGTTTCTTGCGCATGTGGAACGTGGTAACCCCGTCGAGGTCCATGAGGACTCCCTCGTGGTAGGCCGACCGCGAGGGAA
>NZ_FOGI01000001.1:482193-866126 GCF_900111175.1 Actinokineospora terrae | reverse complement strand
GGGCCGGGACAGCGCGTCCACTCAGCTCTTGGGCATGAGGACCGAGTCGATCAGGTACACGGTGGCGTTGGCGGTCTTGACGCCGCCGCAGATCACGTTGGCGTCGTTGACCTTCAGGTTGTTGCCGGAGCCGGTGACCTCGACAGCGCCCTTCTCCACGGTGGTCTGCGAGCCGACGACCGCCGACGGCGACTTCTGCCCGGCCACCACGTGGTAGGTCAGGATCTTGGTCAGCAGCGCGTCATCGGTCTTGAGCTTCTCGATGGTCGCGGCGTCGATCTTCTTGAACGCGTCGTCGACCGGCGCGAACACCGTGAACTCGCTGCCGTTGAGCGTGTCGACCAGGTTCACCTTCGGGTTGAGCTTGCCGGACACCGCCGCGACCAGCGTGGTCAGCAACGGGTTGTTGCCCGCGGCGACAGCCACCGGGTCAGCGGCCATACCCGACACCGAGCCCGCACCGCTCGGAACGGCCTTGGCGTAGTCGGCACAGCCGGGGCCGACCAGGTCGGTGGCCGTGTCGGCCTTGGCGGACGTGGTGGTCATCGGGGCAGCGGTGGTCGTGGTCGCCGCGGTCGAGTTCGAGCCACTGGCCGTGTTGTCGCTGTTCCCGCAGGCCGAGGCGAGCAGCGCGAGCGCGCTGATCCCGGTGATGACTACGGCGTTACGAAACGTGTTCTGCATGGCGCTTGCACTCCAGTGTCGGGGAAGTCGAAGTCGCTAAAGGACTGTGGGGAGCAGATCCCGCTCGGGCTTGCTTCGGTCTCATCAGCGATTCGGGGCTGCCCGGGAGGCGGATTGGTGGAGTTCGCCGGGAATCTCGCGGATCTCGCCGACGCCTGCCGATGCACGGGGGTTCGGGCACCCCGACGACCCGGCCGCGGGACCGCTCACCTGGCACGACCGCGAACTCCAGGACCACCGGATGTCCATTATGGACGAATCAGAGATCGGAAAGCGAGTCACATTCGACTACGCCGCGACTCGACGCCGCGCCCGCCGCGCAAGACCTCCCGACCAACATCACCCGAAGAGGGTCATTCCGGCGGAAACGCAGGTCGTGGCGCTGAGGAATCGCACTGATCGCCTCATCCTCATCACCATGGATCGGACCGCGGACGAGGTCGCCAGACCGGAGTTCACCAGCACGGAACCGCACAACGCGGACCCTCTCGTCCACGAGATCACCAAGCACGCGGGCCCCGGCCGCATCCCCCGGCCCAGCCCGCAGGCCTACCGGGTCACCACCACGATCACCGACTCGGGCGCCGTCGTCGTGCGGCTGACGGGGTTATCGGACACCAACGCGACGCAGGAGTTCGGCGCGGCGCTGCGCGCGGCACTGGAGTCGCGGCCGGGACTGCTCGTGGCCGACCTGTTCGGGCTGCGCAGCGCGGGCAAGGGCCTGGCCGACGAACTCCTCTCCGCCTACCACCGGGGACGGGGCACGACGTGCCTGCGCGTGGTGGCCCGGCAGGTCCCCGCCCTGCGCGCGCTGAGCCGGACACCGCTCTGGCAGCACGTCGAGATCTACCCCACCCTCGCCTACGCCGTGCGCACTCCCTGGATCTGACCCCACCCACCCACCCAGCCGGATCCGACCCCACCCACCCACCCAGCCAGCCCGCTCCCCCGTGCGCGATCCACCCCGCCGCCCCGGTGTCAGTTCCCGACGAGAGGAAACCATGAGATCAGCGAACCGGATCGCGCTCGGCGTGGTCTTCGCCTGCGTGCTCGCGACCCAGGCGGTGACCCCGGCCGCGGCCGCGCGGGGCACCTTCACCTTCTACGACGACGACGGCGGCGCGGGGATCGTGAACCCGGGCGACAACGTCTGCTACCCGCTGGGGACCACGATCCGCCGGGTCGAGAACCGGACCGACCGGCAAGCGGTGCTGTACCTGTCGGCGGACTGCGTCGGCAAGTCCGCGCTCGTGCTCGCGCCGCGCAAGACCAAGGACATCAAGGTGGCCGCGGTGGTGTTCACGCGGACCAGGCGCTAGCGGGTGACGGTGGGCGAGGCGACGGTTCGGGGACGCCCGCCTCGCCCACCGGACGCCGCGGGCGGCGTCGGGGAGTGGCTCTCAGCCCGCCGGGTCGACCGGCGGCTGGTCGGTGAGCGGCAGCAGGTCGCGCTCGGCGAACACCGCCCTGGCCACCAGCATCGCGTTGAACACCCGCGGGTTCCCGGCGAAGGCGAGCAGGTGGATGATCGTCTCCACCACCTGCCGCGGGGTCACCCCGACCTCGAGCGCCGCGGCGATGTGGAACCGCAGCTGCCGCTCGGTGTCGCCGAGGGTGACCAGCGCCGCGATCGTCACCAGCTGCCGGTGCGGCAGGTCGAGGCCGGGCCGGGTGTAGAGGTCGCCGAAGGCGAACTCCCCCACCAGCCGGGCCAGGTCCGGGGCCACGTCGGCGAGCGGGGCGACGATGTTGTCGATGTCGCCGCCCATCTCCGCCAGCCGCGCGGCGCCGCGGCGGAAGCGCTCGGTCGGCATCAGACCGCGACGGGGGCCGAGTGCTTCTGGATGAACCCGACGACGCGCTCCCACGCGTCCGCGCAGGCCTCCTGCCACTCGTCGTAGCTGGCGTCGAAGAACGAGTGCGGCGCGCCTTCGTAGACGTGCAGGTCGTAGTCCTTGCCCGCGGCGTCGAGCTTGCCCGCGAACTCCTTGAACTCCTCCTGCGAGGTCGCCACATCCTCACCGGCGAGCAGGAGCAGCAGCGGCGCGGAGATGTCGTCGACCACGTCGTCGACCAACTTCGGCAGCCCGTAGAAGCCGATCACGCCCGCGACGCCGAGGTCACCGGCCGACAGGCGCCACGACTGGCCGCCGCCGAAGCAGAACCCCACGGTGAACACCGGGCCGGTGTTGTGCTGCTCGAGGTAGGCGGCCGCGGCGCGCACGTCGGCGGCGACCTCCTCGGCCTTGACCTGCGGCAGCAGCGGCTGCCACTCGAACTTGTCGTCGCGCACGCCGGGGCCCGCGGTGCGGCCGTAGTAGTCGATGGCCGCGGTGGTGTAGCCCGCCTGCGCGAACCGGTTGGCCAGCGCCTGGTAGTACGGGTGGGTGCCGCGGATGTCGGGCAGGATCACGATGGTGATCCCGTTGGGCTCGGCCGGGATCGCCCGGAACGCCGAGAACGCCGTGCCGTCCGCGGAGGTCAGCTCGAGCAGACCCTCCTCGGCGACCTCACCGGGGTTGTCGAGAGCGGGGGGCCTGCTGTCGGTGCTGTGGCACATCGCGCGAACCTTTCACGGGGGCGGGGCTGACCGGCCCGACACTGGCCGCTCCCCCCGGCCCCAGCCAGGCCCCTGCCGTTACTGGTACCGGCAGGACCACGCTCACCACCGGCGCCGTCGGGCACACTCGGGGGCGTGGACGATCGCAACGACCTCGGCCGGTTCCTCAAGTCCCGGCGCGCCCGCGTTGACCCGGCTGACGTCGGCATCGAGGTGCTCGCCCGGCGCCGGGTGGCCGGGCTGCGGCGCGAGGAGGTCGCGTCGCTGGCGGGCATCAGCGTCGAGTACTACGTGCGGTTGGAGCAGGGGCGGGCCAGCAGGCCGTCCGAGTCGGTGCTGGAGTCGCTGGCCCGCGCGCTGGCGCTCGACGACGTGGAGCGCCGCTACCTCGACGAGCTGGTCCGGCCCCGGCCCGCCGCGGCGCGCGCACCCCGGGCGGAGCGGGCCAGGCCCGAGCTGGCGCAGCTGCTGTCGTTCCTGGACCGGGTGCCCGCGCTGGTGATCAACCACCGGATGGACGTGCTGGCCTGGAACCACCTGTCCTGCCAGCTGTTCCTCGACTTCGCCGCCGCGACGCCCCGGCAGCGCAACCTGGCCAGGTTCGGGTTCCTCGACGCCGACAGCCGGCAGCGCTTCGTCGACTGGCAGGACGTCTGCCGGGCGACGGCGGGGTCGCTGCGGCTGGCCGCGGGCAGGCACACCCACGACGAGGCGCTGGCCACCCTGATCGGCGAGCTGACCATGAAGAGCGAGCTGTTCCGCACCCTGTGGGCGGGCCGCGACGTCAAGCAGCGCACGCACGGCACCAAGCGGTTCCGGCACCCGGTGGTGGGGGACCTGGCGCTGCGGTTCGAGAACTTCGACCTGCCCGGTGAGGGCGACCAGCGGCTGGTGACCTTCTCCCCCGAGCCCGCGAGCCCGGCGGAGCAGGCCCTGGCCCTGCTGGCGATGTGGAGCACCCCGGCGCCTGCCCGCGTCGAGGAGCCCACCGGCTAGCAGGCAGCAGTACCAGCGGTCACCCTCACCGAGCGGGTCGGTCCCGGGTTCGGCGCCACGCGACGGCCCCGGCGCCGAGCACCACCGCGGCCACCCCGGACAACGCGATCCACCACCACCGGCGGCTGGGCGCGGCGGCCGGTGACACCGCGGGGGCTGGCGTGGTCGTGAGCTGGAAGCCCAGGCCGCCGTCCTCCTGGTAGGTCGAGCCGGGCAGCTTGTCGCCGTAGCGGCCGGCGACCTGGTGCTGGTAGTCGTCGATCGGCACGAACCGGTCCACCGGGGTCTGCGGGAGGCTCGCCTGCAGCAGGGTCACGCCGTCGCGGGTCAGCGCGTACCAGCCGTTGATCTGCGGTTCGTTGAGCAGCACGCCGCCTGCGGGGACCCTGGCCAGCAGCCGGTGCTCGTCGGAACCGGACAGGACGCCGGTGACCTGCCAGGTCGAGTCGGGTTGGGGCGCGGCGGTCATGGTGGCCTCGCGCCCGTCCGGGGCGGTCGCCAGCACGGCGACGTAGGCGAATCGACCCGCGGCGGCGGACCGGTCGCCGCGGACGAAGTCGGGGTTCAGCGAGTAGACCGGGACACCGGTGCCCGCGACGCTGACGGTCGCGGGCACCGGTTGGCCGCCCTGCCCGAGGTTGGTCCTGGCGAAGCTGACCGCCCGGGGCGTGTTCGCCGAGGCCACCGCGGCGTCGAGGGCCGCGCGCGGCAGCGGGGCCACCTCGGCGCGCCCGACCGGTTCTGCCCGGGCCGGTGCGGCCGCCAGCACGGCGACCGCCAGAGCGACCACAGTGGACACGCGGAACCGGGGACGCGCCGGGGCGGGGCGGGAGGACACCGGTCAGGCCTTCCGGATCCCGGAGACCGAGTCGGTCCACGCGAACTGGCTGTTGGACAGGTAGCTGTTGTAGGACGAGGTCCAGTACCGGTTGTAGCTGACCCACGGGTCACCGACGCTGATGGTGCCGTTGGTCGCGTCGTAGCCGTAGATCACCTCGGCGTGCGCGCCACCGGAGGTCCACGAGATCACCGTCATGATCGGCTGGCCCGCGGTGACCTGGGCCACGGTGGACGACCAGGACATCGCGTTGCCGACCTGGCTCGCGGTGAAACCGGTGCGGCGGAAGCCGTTGACGATCTGGTAGAGCGCGCCCGCCTCGTTGGGGCAGTAGCCGACCTGGGTTCCCTTGGCGGCGGCGCAGAACTGGTCCTGCGTGGTGGTGGCGCCGTAGTACTGCTCGATGCTGGAGCCGTCCGCGGCCCAGCACCACTGGTTGTACTTCTGGACCTGTTGCGTGTAGCGCAGGTAGTAGGACGCCGCCGCGCCGGAGGGCACCGCGGCCGAGGCGGCGGACGGGATGCGCAGGGCGCTGTTGTCGCGGGCGGCGTGGGCGCCCTGGATGCCCGCGGGGCGCGCGCCACCCGCCAACGGGGTGCCTGCCGAGGCGCTTGCCGACTGCGCCGACTGGCCCGCGTCGGCGCTGGGGACGACGACCAGCGCGGTGGCCGCGAGCAGTCCGGCGAACCCGGCGACGACGGCGAGCCGCCTGCCGGTCTTTCGGTGTGCTGTGCGCACTTTCTCCTCCTGGGACAGGGAGACAATGAGCTGAACAGGGAATGAACTCGGCCACCCTAGGTTCGTCCCGATTGGCCGGACAAGGCTCACGCAGTCGATCTCGTCGAATATCCGGATACCTATTCTTCAGGCCCGCAGCGGCCCCCTATCGCAAGGTGGACATTAGGGTAAAACCGCAGGTGGAACCGCCTTTCGTCGGTGAAATTCCACAGTTTAGGCGCACCACGAAAAGAAACGGCCACACCCGGCGCACAATGCCGCGTGTGACCGTTTCCTGCCGTTTTCACCTGGTCCAGGAGACCTCGGCGGCGTGGCTGTCCTCGAACATCCGGTAACTGGTGATAAGACCGTCGACGACCTGGACGTGCAGGGCGAAAGCGCTGGCGAAGACCCGGTCGGTCGCGGTGATCCGGTGCGCCAGCGAGCCGAGCACGACACCGTCGCGACCATCGACGATGATCTTGTCGACGGTGAAGACCTCGGTGCTGACGTCCTCCAGGGCGATCCGGAGGAACTCGTCGATCGCGGCGGCCTCGGTGCGCACACCGGTCCACGGCACGGTGTCGGCGCCCGCGACCGCGAGCTCGGCGCCCTCGGCGAACAGCTCCAGCATGCCGGGGCGGTCGCCCGCGCCGAAGCGGGCGAAGAACTCCCCGATGGTGGTGGCGGTGTCGCGGGTGGTGACGGGAGTGGACACAGTTTCTCCTTGGCGGGTAAGGGGTCTAGCCGCGCACGGCGGCGAGGTGGTCCCGGAGTGTTGGCATGTCAGGGGTTTGGTCGACGGCCGCGACGTATCCGTCGGGACGCACCAGGGCGGCGAGAGGGCGCTTGGGTCGCCAGGCGACGGTCACCGGGGTGCCCTCGGCGTCGTCCAGCACGCCCTCGGCGCTCACCTCGCGCACGGTGAGCAGGTCCGGGTAGCGCCGCGCGAGCTGATCGGCGGTGGTGGTGGAGCCGTGGACCACGAGGGTGTACCGGTCGGTCGGCAGCACCGCCCGCAGGGCCGCCGGGGCGAGGTGGCCGCTGAGCAACCGGTCGCGCTTGGCGCCCGCGCGCTTGGCCACCGGACCGGAGACGGCCGGGTTCTCCGGGTAGTGGTTGGTCAGCCCCGCCAGCCACGGCGAGTAGTACCGGTCGAACAGGCCCAGCTTCTCGGCCAGGCCCGCGGCGAGGTCGCGGGAGCGGGTCTGCCACTTCTTCTTGAGCATCCACGCCTTGGTCTGCACCTCGGCCTGCCGCACCACCGCCGCGGCCACCGACCGGCGCTCGACCTCGTAGGTGTCCAGCAGCTCCGGGGCCGCCTTGCCCTGGTGGACAAGGGCGAGCTTCCACGCCAGGTTGTGCGCGTCGGTGACCCCGGTGTTGAGGCCCTGCCCGCCAGCCGGGCTGTGCACGTGCGCGGCGTCGCCCGCGAGGAACACCCGGCCGACCCGCAGGCGCTCGGTGTGCCTGGCGTGGATGCTGAAGGTGGTCTTCCAGGAAACGTCGTGCGTGCGCAGCCCGCCGGGGCCGCGCAGGTCGACGTAGTCCTGGAGCACCTGCTCGGTGAGCTCGTCCGGCTTCATCCCCGGCGGACCGGCGGTGAAGACCCGGAACCGCCCGTTGTAGAGCGGGATCAGCACCATGATGCCCTTGCTGGAGCAGTAGTAGTGCACGGCGTCGCGCTGCAGGTCCCCGTCGAGGCCGACGTCGGCGAGGATGAACACGTTGGGGTAGGTGGCGCCGTGGAACTCCAGCCCGATCTGCTTGCGCACCAGGCTGCTCGCGCCGTCCGCGCCGACCAGGTAGGCGAAGCGCTCGACGGTCTCGGTGCCGTCCGGTGCGGTGATGGTGGCCTCGACGCCGGTGTCGTCGTGGCGCAGCGCGGTCACGGTGGTCTCCCACTCGATCACCCCGCCCGCGTCGGCGAGCGACTTGCGCAGCAGCGCCTCGACGTCGGGCTGGGTCACCACCGAGGGCTTGGTCTCGGTGTCGAAGGCGAGCTCGCAGACCTCGCTGCTCTCGGAGTAGTAGCGGAACGCCTGGACGGGCAGGCCGTAGGTGTCGAGGTGCTCGGAGCCGCCGAGCAGCCGGAACACCTCCAGGGTGCGCGGCCACACCATCAGCGCCTTGGTCAGCGGGCTCGGTTCGGCCGCCCGGTCGACCAGCCGCACCGGCACGCCGCGGCGGGCCAGTTCGACGGCGGCGGTGAGCCCGACCGGGCCCGCGCCGACCACGAGCACCGGGGATTTCTCGGACATGTCACGCCTCCACTGGGTTCGGGACTGGGCGTTCGCGCAGCATCACGGCGATCACCGGGGCGCCGAGGGCGCAGACGGCGGCGAGGATCCACAGCACGGTGTGGAACGCGCTGGTGTAGGAGCCGGAGACGAAGTCGACGAACGCCGCGCGCTGGGTCTCCCCCACCCGCGCGGCGACGGCGGTGACCTCGCCCTGGGCGACCTTGTTGGCCACCTCGCCCACCGCGCCCGCCGCCGGGTAGTCGGCCAGGTCGCCGAGGCCGCCCCGGGTGAGGCTGACCAGCAGCGAGCCCATGCCCGCGATGGCGACGGCCTCACCGGTGAGGCGCATCGTGTTGAACATGCCCGCGGCCATCCCGGCGCGGGCGGGCTCGACGCTGCCGATGGCGGCGCCGTCGAGCAGGCCGAAGGAGATGCCGACGCCGGTGCCGATCACCAGCAGCGGCCCGATGAGCGTGCCCGCGGTCGCGTCGCGGTCGATCACGGTGAGCCAGGCGGCGCCCGCGGCCACCAGCAGCAGGCTGACGCCGAGCAGCACCCTGGCCGGGATGGTCTTGGCCAGCGTGCCCGCCACGACCGGGAACACCAGGACCGGCACGGTCAGCAGGAGCATGGTGAGACCGGCCTGGCGGGCGCCCATGCCGGTGATGCCGATGAAGAACGACGGCAGGAACACCAGCAGGCAGACGAACCCGAAGGCCAGCAGCACCGGCATCAGGCAGACCGCGACGAACCTGGGCTGCCGGAACAGGCCCAGGTCGAACATGGGCCGCGCCTGCCTGCGCTCGACGGCCACGAACGCGGCGATGAGCACGGCGAACACGACGAACAGCGCCAGCACCAGACCGTCGTCCCAGCCCCGTTGCGGGCCTTCGACGAGGGCGAGGGTCAGCGCGACCAGCGCGCCGCTGAAGGTCGTGGTGCCCGGCCAGTCGACACCGGTGGCGTCGGGGTCGCGGGACTCGCGCAGCGCGGGGAGTGCGAACAGGACAGCGGCGGCGATGACGGCGTGGGCGAGGAAGACCGCGCGCCAGCCCCAGAGCGAGACGAGCAGGCCGGAGGTGGACGGGCCCAGCGCCAGCCCGAGCCCGAACGAGGACCCGAGCAGCCCGAACGCCTTGAGCCGCGCCGGACCGTCAAACGCTTGCGCCAGCAGGGCCGACGCCGAGGTGAGCACCATCGCCGCCCCGACCCCGGCCAGCGCCCGCAGCACGTCGACCAGCACGATGTCCGACACCACCCCGACCCCGGCGGTGCAGGCCAGGAAGACCACCAGGCCGATGCCGAACATCCGCTTGCGCCCGACCAGGTCGGCCAGCGCCCCCGCGGCGAGCATCACCGACGCGAAGGCCAGGTTGTAGGCGTTGACGACCCACTGGACGCTCACCAGGTCGGCGCCGAGGTCGGACCCGATGTCGGGCAGCGCGATCGAGGTCCCGGTCAACGACGCGGGCAGCAGTCCACACGAGACGCAGACGGCGATCAGCGTGATCGTCGCCGTTGCCCGGCTGGTCGCCGGGGAGACGGTGGTGGACACGACAGCAGAACTCCTTGCGGTAGAGGGGGATCAGGTGCCGGTGACCGAGAGGACGATCTTGCCGGTGGTGCGGTCGGTCTCGCCGAGTTCGTGTGCCTTGCCCGCCTCCGCCAGTGGGAGCACGTGGTCGACGTGGACCCGCAGGGCGTCGCGCTCGACGAGGGCGGTCAGCGCTTCCAAGCCTGCTGAGTCCGGTTCGACGAGGAACGGGCTCACCCGGACGCCGCGGGTCGTGGCCGCGGCGGCGACCTCGGGGCTGATCCGGCCGATGGTCAGGACCAGCAGGCCGCCGGGGCGGAGGGTGTCGAGCAGGCCGAGGGTGTGGTCGCCGCCGAGGAGGTCGAGGACGACGTCCTGGTCGCGCACCGCGGTACCGACCTCGACCCGGATGTAGTCGACGGCCTCGTGGACGCCGACGCTCGCCAGGAACTCGTGCTTGGCGGCGCTGGCGGTCCCGGTGACCACCGCACCCCGGGAGCGGGCGATCTGGCAGGCGAGGTGCCCCACCCCACCCGCGGCGGCCGTGATCAACACCCGGCTGCCCTGCCCGATCCCCGCGACGTCCACCAGCGTCTGCCACGCGGTCAGCCCCGCCATCGGCAGCGCGGCGGCCTCGGTGAACGACAGCGACTCGGGCTTGCGCGCGAACTGCCGCGCCGGAGCGGTGACGTACTCGCCGTACCCACCCGCCCGGCGCGGGAACCACAGCAGCCCGAACACCTCGTCACCCGGCTGGAACCGGGTCACCCTCGGCCCGGCCTCGACCACACCGGCCACGTCCCAGCCCTGGGTGAACGGGTGCGCGCCCAGCGCGCCGGACGGGAACACCCCGCCCCGGATCTTCCAGTCGACCGGGTTCACCCCGGCCGCGTGCACCCGCACCAGCACCTCGGTGGGCACCGGCACCGGCCGCGGCACCACAGTGGACACCAGCACCTCCGGTCCACCGGCCGCCACCGTCTGCATGACCGTCATCTGCTCGGACACAGGACTTCCTCTCGTGTGTGGGCGGGGATCCGCCGCCAACCGACCCGTTCGGCGTGCGCGCGCAGCGCCGGGTCCCCGCCGACCACCACCGGGCAGCCGACCAGGTCGAGCACCGGCAGGTCGGAGATGTCGTCGCCGTAAGCGAAGGAGTCGGACAGGTCGATTCCGTGCTCCTCGGCGAACCGGCGGGCCGCGACCGCCTTGTTCGGACCGACCATCGGGACGGCCACGACTCCCGACAGCACGCCCGAGACCACTTCCGGTTCGGTGCACACCACCGCATCGGCGCAGGCGTACCGGGCGATCGGGGTCAGGCACGGCCCGAACGACCCCGACAGCAGCACCACGGTGTCGCCCGCCGCGCGGTGGGCGCGCAGCATGGTCAACACCCGTGGGTCGAACAGCCCGCCGCGGGCGTACTCCGCGGCGAACCACCGCTCCCCCAGGGCGGCCAGGTCGGCGGCCGGGCGACCGGCGAAGGCCCGGTAGAAGAACCGGTTGGCCTCCTCCCGCGTCGCGCCCGCCGCCTTGACCCCAGCCAGGTCCGCCATCACGGTCCCGTACTCGTCCTCGGCGCGGTCGAAAGCGAGGAACCGGAACAGGCTGGTGACCGTGATGAGCGTGCCGTCGACGTCGAAGAACGCCGCTCGGCTCATCCGCCGACGCGGGTGTCGAGGAAGGCGATGGCCTCGCCCAGGGTCTGCTCGTGGTGCAGCTCGCCCTCGGCGATGACGACCCCGTACTCCTTCTGCATCCACAGCGCGATCTCCATCAGGTGCAGCGAGTCCAGCCCGATGTCCTCCAGGGTGTGCGCCGGGTCCAGCTGCGCGGCGGGCAGTTCCGCCTTCTCCGCGACCAGGTCCAGGATGGTGGTGTTCAACGTGCGCTCCTTGAGATGACTGTCCGGTGTGGTCAGAGGTCCGGCCATTCCAGGGCGATCGCGCCCCAGCTGGCACCGCCGCCGAAGGCGGTCAGCACGATCCGGTCGCCCGGGGTGATCAACCCGGCGCCCGCCGCGTCGTCGAGGGCGAGCGGGATCGAGGCGGCCGCGGTGTTGCCGTAGCGGTCGACGTTGACGAAGGCCCGGTCCTGGGCCAGCCCCAGGTGTTCGGCGACCGCGCGCAGGATGCGCACGTTCGCCTGGTGCCCGACCAGCCAGTCGACCGAGTCGACGTCCCAGCCGGTGCGGGCCAGCACGGCGCGGGAGGACTCGGTCATCCGCAGCACCGCGTGCCGGAACACCTCCCGGCCGCGCATCGCCATGTACTCGTCGCCCGGCTCGGCGGGGATCCCGGAGGCGCGCTGCCGGGACCCGCCGCCGGGGATGATGATCAGGTCGGCCAGGTCGCCGTCGCTGCCGAGGTCGAAGGCCAGCAGCGCGCCGGGCTGGGACTGGTCGCCCGCGCTGAGCACCACCGCGCCCGCGCCGTCGCCGAAGATCGGCGCGGTGGTGCGGTCGGTCTGGTCGATGATCGTGGTGAACGCCTCGGCGCCGATCACCAGCACCCGCTCCGCCGTGCCGAGCGCGATGAGGCCGGCACCGGAGGCGAGTCCATAGAGGAATCCGGAGCACACCGCGCCGACGTCGTATGCCGGGATGGTCCCGAGTCCCAGCATCGCGGCGACCGCGGGCGCGGTCGCCGGGCACGGGTGGTCGGGTGTGGTGGTGGCCAGCACCACGGCGTCCACCGAGTCGACCCCGGCCGACTTCAGTGCCCGCCGCCCCGCCTCCGCGGCCAGGTCGCTGGTCGCCGACCCGCGGGCCAGGTGCCTGCGCTCGCGGATGCCGGTCCGCGTCCTGATCCACTCGTCGGTGGTGTCCATCCTGGTGGCGAGCATGTCGTTGGTGACGACGTTGTCGGGCACCGCCGACCCCACGCCCGCCAACACGGCCGCACGTCCCATCAGCCTGTCCTCCCCCACGCGCGCCCGGCTCAGGCCGACGCCACGGCCCAGGCGCGGTCGGACTCGATGGTCATGTCGACCTTGCGGTACTCGTCCTGCGCGCGGGCGATGGCGGTGTGCACGTCGGTGACCGGGGTCAGGCCGAGCACCTCGACGATGCCCTCCAGCCGCTGCACCAGGGTGCCGCCGATGACGTGGCGCGGGATGCCGAGCTCGTCGATGGCCGCGGCGATGCCCTCGTCGGCGAGCCTGCGGAACCGCTCGTTGACCGGGCGGTGCCCGTCCTTGGCCAGCTCCAGCTCGTTGGGCAGGTGCACGAACACGTCGTAGGTGTTCTTGACGTGCTCCTTGATGGCGACGCCGAGCTGGTCCATGACGTGCTCGAAGAACAGCATCTCGGGGGTGCGCTCGACGTGCTCGACGTCGGAGAGGTGCACGGAGTCGTTGGGGTTGATGCCGACGATCACCCGGACCGAGCCGTAGAGCCACTCCTGCAACGAGGAGCCGTCCGAGACGAACCCGGTGGTGAGGTGGCTCTCGTGCACGACGCGCTCGACGTGCCTGCGGACGATGAGCTGGATCAGCTCGGCGCCGTCGCACTGCTCCAGGGTCTTGCCGGGGACGGCGAAGGGCAGCAGCTCGCGCATGGTGCGGGCGCGGGTGCGCGGCATGTCCACCAGGTGCGAGAGCGCGTAGGAGGTGAGGGTCTTGCCGGAGGAGTAGGTCCCGGAGATGGCGAGCTTCATGGAAGTGTCCTTAGTGGAGTGGTTCAGATGCCGCGGGGCAGCGCGTGCGCGACGGCGCAGGTGAAGCGGATGCCCGCCAGGTCGGTGTGGATGTCGGCGGTGCGCCAGACGCCGCCGTTCATCTCGATGAGGCCGGTGTTGGCCAGGGTGGTGCGCAGGGCGAGCGGTCCGGTGCCGCCCGCGGGGCGGGTGGCGGTGAGCGTGGTGGAGCGCATCCACAGCGTGTTGCTCCCGCTGCGGCGCATGCCGTCCATCTCGTAGAGCAGGATCTGTGCGAGCTGGAGCCCGGTGGCGAACGCCTCCACCATGGTCGGCGCGGGCTGGTAGGCGCCCTCGACCCCGGCGGTGGCGCCGGACGGTTCCAGCCGGACGGTCGCCTCGGCCGCGGTGTTCGGCACGTCCAGTGAGAGGTCTTCGAGGGTGTGGCGCACCCGGGCGAAACCGGTGCCGTAGTAGCGATCGGCCGCCGGGCCGAGCAGTGCGTCCGGACCGTCGTACTGGTCGCTGCCTGGGCGAACGGCGCCGCCCGCGTGGACGAGTTCGCACCGGACCCGCATCGAGCCGACCTGGCAGTCCACAGTGGATACCGCGGAGCGGCCGCCGGGTTCGGTGGTGGTCTCGGTCAGCCGGGCCGAGACCGGCAGTCGCCGCAGGTCTTCCTCGGGGCTCTGCCCGGCCCGGATGCGCACCCGGCGCACCCACATCGCCTTGCGGGCCTGCTCATCCGGCCCGAACGCGCTGACCACGGCCAACTCGGCGAGGGTGACGCCGAACAGGATGGCGTCGATGGTGCTCAGGTGCGGCCGAAGGTCCACACCCGCGGACTTCTTCGACCAGTCGGTCGGGTAGGTGAGGCCAACGGTGGTGCGCACCGCGGCGTCCCGCGCGGTGGCGGCCTCGGTGGCGACCGGTCCGAAGTGGTAGCCGACCCGGCGGTAGCCCGCCGAGAAGAAGCGCTTGTCGCCGTCACCGAGGTAGTCGTCGACCGCCGGGCGCGGCGGCGCTGGGTTGGTCATCTTGGGACACTCCCGTCCGCGGTCGCCGAGGCGATCCGCGTGCGCTGATGGGAACGAGAAACGTGCGTCGGGACAGCACCGGATCGCCTGGGGGCGAGCTCGACGGCCGCTGTCAAGATCAACGCTACCCCGGCGGTGGGGCCGCGAGCCTGCGTCGCTTTGTACGGGTACCGCCATCCGGGTACAACCAACCGGGTACCGCGAACACCAGGATGACCTGCGCCACAACCGATGGCAGCGCGGTGGCGCGAGGTCCCAGCCTGGAGGCCCCGGTGTCCACGGGCAACACCACGGCGACCAAACCGCCGGTATCCCCGCGCCCAGCGCGACAGTCGCGTGTGTCCGTCCACCGTGGCCGGAGTGTCCGAATACGTCCCATTCGGTCCGCACCAACCAGGAGGTCCCCGGTGACAACCGACCTTTCCGCCGCACCAGACCTGTCCGACTCACCACCCCCTGCCGCACCACACCTGCCTGCCGCGGCAGACCTGTCCGACATCCCCGCGCTGTTCGGCATCCCGGCGCAACCGGGCCACCAGGCCGAGCAGCTGATCGCCAAGCTCGGCATCCGCATCGTGGAGTGCGCGCCCGGGCGCGTGGTGGGAACGATGCCGGTCAGCGGCAACCGGCAGCCGGTCGGGATCATGCACGGCGGCGCCAACGCGGCCTTCGCCGAGACGCTCGGCTCGCTGGCCGCCTGGGCGCACGCGGGCACCGGTGGCCGCGCCGTGGGGCTCGACCTGTCGTGCACCCACCACCGCTGGGTGTCCTCGGGCCTGGTCACCGGCACCGCCACCGCGCTGCACGAGGGCAGGGCCACCGCCACCTACGAGATCGTGATCGTCGACGACCGCGGCAGGCGCACCTGCACCGCGCGGTTGACCTGCGCCATCGGCAGGCGCAGGCGCGCGAGCTGACCCGTCCGGTCGTCCCATCATCCACAGTGGACGGGTGGCCCTGGCGGTACCAGTACTGGCAGGGGGAAGGACCGGCGGGGAGAGGGACCGGCACAGCCTGGCTCCGGCCGGGCCGGGTGCGCGACGATCGTGGGTGATCAACGGGTCGGGGCCCGTCCTTGAGCTACCCGCTGGAGTGAAGTGCCTGCACAAGCACCTGTTCGAGCGCGGGGCCGGGCGCGGTTGGCGCCGGGCGGGGGCATGTCCGCGGGCATGGTCCGGCTCTTCGCCGTCGCGGCCGGGCTCGCGGTGGCCAACATCTACTACGCCCAGCCGCTGCTGACCGCCATCGCCGCCGAGTTCGGGGTCGGCAGCGGCACGGCGTCGTCGCTGGTCACGGTCACCACCGCGGGCTACGCCTTCGGCCTCGGCCTCGTCGTGCCGCTGGCCGACGTCCTCGACCGCAGGCGCCTGGTGGCGGCCATGCTGGCGGCGGTGGCGCTCATCCAGGCCGCCGCCGCGGTCGCGCCGTCGATGCTCCTGCTCGCGGTGGTCTCGGCGGTGCTGGCGCCGTGCGCGGTGGTCGCGCCGATCATGGTCGCGTTCGCCGCGACCCTGGCCGAACCGGCGCGGCGCGGCCAGGTCACCGGGTCGGTCATGAGCGGTGTGCTGGTCGGGGTGCTGCTCGCGCGCACCGGCGGCGGGCTGGTCGCCGACCTGGCCGGGTCGTGGCGGGCGGTCTACGCGGCGGCCGCGGTGCTGATGGCGGTGTTGGCCGCGGTGCTGTGGCGGGTGCTGCCGGACGTGCGGGTCGCCGACCGGCTCCGCTACGGCGCGCTGCTGCGTTCGGTGGTGACGATCGTGCGCGAGGAGCCGGTGCTGCGGCTGCGCTGCGCCTACGGGTTCCTGTCCTTCGCCGGGTTCAGCGCCTTCTGGGCGACGACCGCGTTCCTGCTCGCGGGCGAGCCCTACCGCTTCGGGCCGGGCGTGATCGGCGCGTTCGGCCTGCTGGGAGCGGTGGGCGCGGTCGCGGCGCGGGTCACCGGCCGGTTCGTCGACCGGGGCCGCGGCGACGTGGTCACCGGGGCGCTGCTGGGCGTGGTCCTGCTGTCGTGGGGGCTGATGGCGCTGGGTGGCGGGCGGTGGATCGTGCCGCTGGTGCTCGGGGTGGTGGCGCTCGACCTGGGGGTGCAGGGCGTCCAGGTGGCGAACCTGACCGCCGTCTACCAGCTGCGGCCCGAGGCGCGCAGCCGGATCACCATGGCCTACACCGGCACCTACTTCCTCGGCGGCGCGGTGGGCGCGGGCGCCTCCGGTGCCGCCTACGCCGCGGCGGGCTGGCCCGCGGTGTGCGGTGTCGGCGGGCTGCTGGCCGCGGCGGCGCTCGCGCTCTGGGCGGTGCGCGGCCGGTCGGTCCGCGTTCCGCCCGGGTAACGCGTCGGAACCGATCACGAACAGGTTTCGCCACCACTTCTGCGGCAATTGCGCAGAACGCGCCCGGAAGCAACTCGCCACGCCCGGCGGCCGCTTTCGTTTTCCCGCCGACCGCCCCCTACCGATCAGTTTCTTTGCATCCGAAATCGTTGGCCGCTCAACGAACCCGCCGGTGAGCGGCACTCACTTGCACGGCCGGTAATCGCATGATCACCTCGTGCGGTACCGCTTGACACCCGACTGGGAAAGTGGCAAAACTCCGAACATGGGAAAGAGTGGGGGGACCAGCAGGCGTCGCGAGGAGTTGGGGCATTTCCTGACGACGCGCAGGGCTCGATTATCGCCTGCCGAAATCGGTTTGTCCGTATCATCCGGAAGACGGCGAACGCCCGGCTTGCGCCGCGAGGAGGTCGCGGTGCTCGCGGGCATCGGCACGTCCTGGTACACGTGGCTCGAACAGGGCCGCGACATCAACGTCTCCGAGCCGGTGGCGCGCGCGGTGGGGCACGCGCTGCGGCTCAACCGATCGGAGTTGTGCTACCTCTACCAACTGCTGGGCATCAGCCCGCCGCAGACCAAGGCGACGGTGGGGGAGCACCCGAACCTGGACCTGCGGCAGGTGGTCGACGAGTGCCTGCCCAGCCCGGCGCTGGTGGTCGACAGCCTGTGGAACCTGGTGGCCAGCAACCGCTCCGCGCGGCTGGTGTTCGGCCTGACCGACCGCGACCGCAACCTGCTGACCAGCTTCTTCTGCCGCGAGGAGATCTGGTCGCGCTACGCCAACCCCGACCGGATGGCGCGGATGGCGGTGGCCCAGTTCCGGGTCAGCGCCGCGCGCCACTACGACGACCCGATCTTCAACAACCTGATCCGCACGCTGTGCGCGCAGAGCGAGAAGTTCACCCAGCTCTGGCACACCCACGAGGTGCTCGACGCCCGGCTCAGCAGCAAGGAGGTCGACCACCCCGAGGTCGGCAGGCTGAGCTTCGACACCCAGTCCTGGCTGCTCGACGGCCCGGACCGGATCCGGATGTTCCTGCACGTGCCGCACCGGATGTCCGACACCAGGGCCAAGCTGGAGGCCCTGCTCGCCGCCGCGCCGCACCACGCCGACGTCGCCGCCGTTGCCGACCGGGCCACTGCCTGAACGCGCCCGGGCAGGGGGCGCCCCCTGCCCGGGTCCGCGGCGCGAACACCGCGCGCTGAATGGGTCCAGTGCACGTCGACGACATTCGCAGGCCATTTTCTTGTCAATTCCGTACCGGTGCGGAAAAGGTGCCCGAATTACTCGCCTGCCTTGTGCGGCGGTATGCTCGCCACACCATCGGGGGTTGGGCGAGCAGGGGTGGGACCAGGCGCTATGCGCGACAGCGACTTCATTGTCCAGTTCACCATCGACGCACTTCGGGACGTTCAGAAGCACACGCTGGACCATTCACGGGGGGCGGACAACCGACCGCCATTCAGTCGGCTCGTCGGGCGGCGCTTTCCCGGGCGCAGACTGCTGGCGCGGTGGGGCGGAGCCGGGTTGGACTTCGCGGCGGGCGATCTGCGGGTGTCCGCGGTGCTGCGCGGCGGCGTCCGGCGCTGGTGGACCTCGCGCAACCTCACCATCGGCGGCACGGTGGCGGCCGACTGCGCGCTGCGCGTCGTGGCCGAGTCCGGGGGCGTGCCCGCGATCGAACTGGCCCACCCGGGCCGCGAGGACGTCGACGTAACCGGGCTGGACGTGAGCTACCTCGGTGACGGGTCGGGGGTGACGAGGTACGACATCCGGGTGGCCCGGCGCAGGGCGCGCGGTGTCGCGCGGTCCCAGGTGCTGCGGGTGCTGACGCGCACGCCGATCGCGCCGTGGCCCGACTCGCTCCCGGTGCGGCTGAAGGGCGACGGCGTCGCGGTGACGGCCGAGGCGCTGCCGGACCCGGTCCGGCGCACGGTGGCGCTGGCCGCCGCGATCGGCGCGGGCACGGCGACCGCGCCGGACGACCTGCTGGCCGACCCGGCGGCGAACGCGGCGGTCGCGATCAGCGAGTCCGGCGCCAACCAGGTGCTGGCCTGGCTGTGCGGGCGGGGCGGGATCAAGGTCCTGGCGCGGTGCCGGTGGACGGCGGTGACCATCAGCGTGATCGACGACGAGCCGGTGCTGCGGGTCCAGGGCGTGCTGGACGACGACGGGCGGACGATCTCCGTCGACCGGGTGCTCACCTGCGCGTTCACCGAGGGGCGGTGGGAGGTCGAGTCCGACTCGGCGCCGCCGCTGGTGCTCACCGCGCTCAGCACGCTGATGTCCACGCTGTTCTTCGCGGGTCCCGCCGCCGGTGACCAGCCGCGGCAGCGGTTCACCGTTCCCAGCACCGGCATCCACCTCGACGCGGTACCGGTGGCGATCTCCGGGCGGGGCAGGTTCCTGGTCGTGACGTACGCGCTCCCGCCCGTCCCGGTCGACACCCGGGCCCCGCACGTGGATTCGCCGCCGCGGCCGCGGATCACCTCCGTGTTCCGCGGCGCGCCCAACGCCATCACCGGGTACCGGCTCACCGCGGAGTTGGAGGGATGGCGGGCCGGGCCGCACGACTACGCCTGGATCATCGGCGGGGCGACCAGGGCGCGTCGTGGGCACCGCAAGTCGGTGACGGTCAAGGCGGACGTCGAAGACGTCCAACTGCGGGTGATCGACATGCTCGGCAAGGTGGGCGAGAACAACCACGGCGAGGACGCGCGGGCCCGGGATCGGGACGCCGTGGCCGGTGGGGCGGGTGGGCGGCGATCCGGAACGCCCACCGCGGCGATCCTGCTCCTCGGCGCGTTGGGGACGGCTGTCGTGGGAGGCGTCGTCCTGGCGAGCTCACAGACCGCGGACACACGGCCGGACAGTCCCGGTCTCCCGGGTCCGGTCGGTCCCGCGGGTGCCGATGGGACAGACGGCGCCGATGGAACAGACGGCGCGGATGGCACTGACGGCGCCGATGGGGCAGGCGGGTCAGTGGGAGGTGTGGGTGAGCCGGGGCTGCGCGGTCCTAGGGGCCGTGACGGCAGGTTAGGAGCAACAGGCCCGATGGGGCCTACCGGGCCGACTGGTCCCCCTGGGCCTCCCGGTCCGCCTGGGCCCACGGTGACCATCACGATCACCGTGCCGCCGATCGATGACGGGCCGACCGGGGAGGCGGGCGGATGACCTCGCTGTCGGTCACCATGATCGTCCGGGACGGGGCGGCGACGCTGGGGCGGGTGCTGGAGCACGCCGGTGCCTTCTGCGACGAGCTGGTGGTGGTCGACACCGGGTCGCGGGACGATTCGCGGGCGATCGCCAAGGCCGCGGGCGCCCGGCTCGCGGAGTTCCCGTGGCGCGACGACTTCGCCGCCGCGCGCAACGCCTCCCTCGACCTGTGCCGCGGCGACTGGGTCATGTGGCTCGACGCGGACGACGTCGTGCCCGCCGCGTCCCGTGCGGCGGTCGAGGAGCTGGTGCTCGACGACCGGCTCGACGCGGTGACCGCCCCCTACCAGTACGGCTTCGACCCGGTCACCGACGCGTGCGTGACGGTGGTCCCCCGGGAACGCCTCGCGCGCCGGGTGCCCGGGCTGCGGTGGGTGGGCGCGGTCCACGAGGTGCTGGCGGTGCCGGGAGATCGCCGGGAGTACCGCGCGGACCTGGTGGTCGAGCACCGGCCCGCGCCCGGGCGTTCCCGGGGGACGCGCAACCTCGACATCCTGGAACGCGCTGTGCGGCAGGGTGATCGGTCGCGCCGGACGCTGTTCTACTACGCGCGTGAGCTGCGGGACCTGGGCCGCGACGCGGAGGCGGTGGACCAGTTCACCGCGTACCTGGCCGATCCGGGCGCGACCTGGGAACACCACGCGGCCCTGCTGTGCCTGGCCGCCTGCCACGCCCGCCTCGGCAACCCGGACGCCCAACTCGACGCCCTCCACGCCGCCCTACGAGTCGACCCCTCCCGCGCCGAGGCCCACCTGGCCCTCGGCACCTTCCACGCCGACCGAGCCCAGTGGCCCCAAGCCCTCCCCTACTTCTCCGCGGCCGCCTCCACCACACCCCCCACCACCGGCTTCATCACCCTCCCCGCCTACACCTGGCACGCGTGGGACCACCTGAGCCTCTGCCTGGCCAACCTGGACAGACAAGAAGAAGCCATCACCGCCGCCCTCCACTCCCTCCGCCTCGGCAACCCCGACCGCAAACGCCTACTCGACAACATCAACTGGTCCGCACGCTCTATTTAGGACTAATTTCGGCGAACTCTCGCTAGAACCCAAGCTGCTTGCGTGAAGACCTGGGGTCAGGGCCGCGGGCCCGCGCCGTGCAGGAGGGTGTTGATGACCTTCGTGGCGAGGAGGTCGGGGTCGGGTTCGGTGGTGTTGTGGGCGGCTTCGCCGATGAGGGCGTAGTAGACCTTGCAGGTCCAGTCCAGGTCGGCGTCGGGGGCTATGTGGCCGGTGGACTGGGCTCGGGCCAGGAGGGTCACGCAGCGGGTGGCGGTGCGGTGCTGGCGTTCGGCCCATTTGGACTCGGGGGCGAAGGACTCGGTCATGGCGAAGGGCCAGCCGAGTTTGAGGCGCAGGACGCTGGCGGTGACCTGGTGGAGGGCGACGAGCGGGGGCGCGGTGTCGGGGTTGGCCGCGGCGATGACCGCGTCGAGTTGGTCCATGACGGTGGTGACCAGGGTGTCGACGAGGGCCTGGCGGTTGGCGAAGCGGCGGTGGACGGTGGTCCTGGCGACGCCCGCGGCCTCGGCGATCTGCTCCAGGGACGCGGCCGGGTTCGCCGCCAGCACCCTCTCGGCCGCCTCCAGGATCGCGCGGACGCTGCGTTCGGCGTCGGCGCGCAGCGGGCGTCCCTGGGTGACCACCCCGCCACCCTAACATCTGCGACACATCTGTTGCATTTAGCCGCTAATCTGCTACAACTGTGATGCAGTTAGCCGAGCAGAGGGAGAGCCACGATGAGCACAGCACTGGTCACCGGCGCGTCAGCGGGCCTGGGGGTCGAGTTCGCCGAGCAGTTCGCCAAGCGCGGCTACGACGTCGTGCTCGTCGCCCGCACCGAGCACCGCCTGCGCGACCTCGCCCAGCGCCTCACCAGCACCTACGGCGTGCGGGCAGAGGTGATCGCCCAGGACCTCAGCACCGTCGACGCCGTCCCGACGATCACCCGCGAGCTGGCGGCCAGGGGCATCACCGTGCACACCCTGGTCAACAACGCGGGCTTCGGCTCGGCGGGCCGCTTCGAGGAGATCGCCGATGGCCGCGACCGGGACCAGCTGATGGTCAACGTCGTCAGCCTCGTCGGGCTGACCCGCGCGCTGATCCCGCGGATCCTCGACGGCAAGGGCGCGGTCATCAACGTCGCCTCCACCGCGGGCCTGCAACCGACCCCGTACTTCGCCACCTACGGCGCGGGCAAGGCGTTCGTGCTCACCTTCAGCCTCGCCCTGCGCGCCGAGCTCAAGGGCCGCGCCACCGTCCTGTGCGTCTGCCCGGGCCCCACCGAGACCCAGTTCTTCGACACCGTCGAGGTTGGGCGCAACGCGGCCATCGGCGGCAAGTTCATGACCGCGCAAGCCGTCGTCGCCGCCACCCTGCGCGCCCTCGACCGCGACCGCGGCTACCTGGTGCCCGGACTCCTCAACTCCGCCAACGCGCACCTCACCCCGCGCCGCCCGCGCAAGATGGTCGCCGCCATCGCCGAGCGGGTGTCGCGCGGCGTGCTCAGCGGGTGACCAGCCGACTGGTCACGGTCGCCGCCAGGGAGTCCACGAACGACGGATCGGGCCTGCGCTTGCCCCCGACACTGACGCAGGCCAGCAACTCGCCCTTGAGGATCCACACCTGGCGCGAGTGCAACACCACGAAGCCGCCGTCGAAGGTGATGTCCGCGACCAGGGGCGCGCCGCTGACGACGTCGATGGTGACCTTCTGCTTGATGTCACCCGCGAACACGCGGTACTGGTGGCAGTGCGCGTAGTTCTCGGCCATCATCCGCAACGTCACCCCACCGTCCTCGGGGTAGCGGTAGACCGAGGCGGTGATCCACGACCCGTCGGGCATGTCGAACGTGCGCGAGGCCTTGGCCAGCTCCGGCGGGCCGACGTCCACCCCGCAGTCCGACGGCTCGGTCCGGATGTCCGAAGAGGACCCACCGGTCGACGGCGGCTTTTCCTTGGCACCACGCGGTAAGTCCGCGGCGGTGAGCAGCATCGTCGCCAGGTCGACCGGCGGCGGGGGTGGGGGCGGCGGTGGCGGCGTGCTGGTGGTCGGCGCGGGCGGCTCGGGTGGGACGGCTGTCGCCACGTCCGAGATCGCCCGCAGCAGGGGCAGGAAGTCATCGGCGGCGGCGGTGAAGGCGGTGGAGACGGGATTGGGGTCGCCGTCGGGCCCGGAGAAGATCCGCACGCACTCCCGGGCACCGAGCCGCGACGCGTCCATCCCGGAGTTCCAGTGCCCGCGCGCGACCGGCTCCGGCGGATCCGGGTACTCGCGGGCCACCCGGATCCGGTCCAGCAGCTCCTCGCACCGCGCCACCTGCGCGGCCCGGTCGTCCTCGGCCATCCCCAGCAGCGCCCGCGACTGCGCCTGCCCGACGTCGCTGAGCAGCGCCATTCCCCCACCGCGCGCCCAGATGAACAACGCCCGCCGCGGGTCGACGATCCCGGTGGCGGGCTGTCGCGGCAACAAGGCCACCGCCGAGGAGGTGGCCACCGGGAACGGCACCAGCACGGCCGCGGTCAGCACGACGACGGGGATCAACGCCACCCGTCGCACCGGGCGCGCGGCCACCCGTCGCCGTCCCACCACAGCCACCAGGGCAGCCGCGACCAAGGCGGTGAACGGCAGGACCCGCATCGGCTGCCGCGCCAGGACGGCGTCGACCTCGCCTGCCGACCAGTGCGCGGCCCAGATCGCCAAGCAGCCCGCTACCCCGGTCAGCCACGCCGCCACCACCGCCGCGACGACCCCGGACCGACGCGCCACCCACGCGACCGCCAGCTGAACCACAGCCACAGCGGCCAACTGCCACGCGGTCGCCACCAACGGATCCGCGCCGCCGATCACCAGAACGGCAATGGCTACCACCGCCATCCCCGCCGCACCAACGGTGAACGCTGCCCGGGGCGGGCGACCCAAGAGCGCGGGCACGAGCCACACCAGTCCAAGCGCGACCGTCGTCAGCACCCGGTCGACGTCCGCGAAGAGCGGGAGTGCCGCGGCCCCGAGCAGCACCGCGTCCACACCGCCGCCCGCGATGTCGCCGAGCCGTTCGAGCGCCGGAGCGAGCATCCAGTCCCACAGCCCGGCGTACCCGTACGCGCTGGGCAACCACCCGAGACAGCTCCAGCACACGACGACCACCGCGACGGCCACCGCGGCCCGGTGGAACCTGGTCCTGGCCAGCGACACGCACCAGCCCGCCCACGCGCACACCAGCACCGCGACGACCACACCGACGGCCCGCAACGCGAAGGTCAGCGGCGCGAACTGCAGTCCCATCGGGTCGAGGGCGACCATCGGCACGACCAGCCCGCCGAGTCCCAGCCCGAGACCGATCCCCAAGCCCGGGAGGAGCAACGCCCGGCCGCCACCCAGGCGCACGTGCTCAGCGCCCCGCCACGCCGCGACACCCACCAGCGCCGCCGCCCCGGCCGACCACGCCAGCCGCAGCACGGCCGGTCCGGCCGAGTCCGAGCGCAGCCACAGCGCGCCCAGCGCCATGCCCGCAGTGTTGGCGACCACCTGCCAGGTCAGGCCACCGAGGAAGAACGCCAGGAACCCGGGCCGCAGGAGCACCCGCGGGTCTCGTGTGACGGCGAGCCGCGCCGCGCGGCTGGGGTGGGAGGTGAACCGGGGCGACCGGACCTCCGGGAGCGTCCGGAAGGGGTCGTTGTCGCCGGTCCACTCGACCACCAGCAGGTCGGCGTGGTGCTCGCGGACCCGCAGCACCGAGGCCCGCGCCACGTGGGCGAGCAGGACGAGCAGCGGTGCCCACACCAGCAGCACCCACAGCACCGGGTCCGGCGCGACGAGCAACGACCGCACCAGGGCGACGGTGAGCGGCAGGACCGCCACCAGCAGCACGGCTCGCCAGACCGCGATGGTGGCGTAGGTGATCGGCACGTCGCGGTGGCGCAGGTGGGCGAGTTCGTGCAGCACCACGGCGTCGAACGCGGGCCGGTCGCGGTCGTGCAGCAGCACCAGTCCCACGTCCAGGCAGACCACGGACCGGCGGTGGGTGCCGAACGCGACCCCGCCCGCGCGGGTGCTGCCCGGGTCGAGCCGGAACTCGGGCAGCGCGGCCAGTCCGGCCTTGCGGGTGAGTTCGGTGAGGGTCGGTTCCAGGCGGGCCCACAGCGCGGGGACGTCGCGCAGCAGCACGAGGCGTCCGCGCCTGATCCGCCAGACGGGCTGGGCGACGTAGAACAGCCAGGTGACCAGCGCGAGCAACGCCAAGGCTCCGCCGAGCCAGAGCAACTGGGTGCCGCGCAGGGCGTAGAGGCAGTCGTAGTAGGAGTTCCACTTGCTCTCGTCGGGCTCGATGCGCACCGAGGCGTCCGGGTACACGCCGCTGACCACCTGGCACCGCAGTCTGGCCAGACCTCTGTCCGCGCCCGTGAGCGACGCGAAGTGGTCGGCCACGTAAGCGGTGATCGCCACCGCGATCCCGACCAGCGTCAGGAACCGGAACGTCGTCCCCGCCGGGACACCCGCCCCGGCCACCCGCGCCTCAGGCGGCGTCGTCGTCACGGGTGAGCTCGGCGATCACGGTGTCGGCGATCCGGTCGGCCTCGTCCTGCGAGCGGCCCAGTTCCAGCGCACGCCCGACCACGACCCGGCGGACCTCGTCGGCGGCGCCCTCGTCGCGGCGGAACACCTTGCGGACCAGCTGGACGGTCCCCTTGGCCAGCGACTCGCCCGCCTTGTCCAGCAGGTGCTGGTACACCGAGGCGCCCACGGCGAGGGCGACCGGCGTCAGCATGGTCACGACCGTGCCGATCCCGGACCCGAGCACCGGCGGCCGCGAGCCGTCGCGGGCGAGCAGCCGGTCGGGGTCGCGCAGGAACTCCTGCCCGACGACGTCCACCACCACCGCCTCGTCGGGCGCCACCTCGGCCACCACCGCCCGGGCCGTCACCAGCACGAACTCGTCGAACCCAGCGTTGCGTCCCACTCGACTCCCCCTCCGAGAAGACAGCATCGTGGCGCACTCCCGCTCTCCCGGTCATTCCGCCGAAGCGGTGACTCCCGTCCACCAGCGCCCGCTCGTCCGATACACCGTCCGGGGCGTCCCGGTTCCCCGTCCGCCGCGCGACATCGATGCGCCTGTTCCCATTCCGGCGGGGTATTGCACAGCCGAGACCGCCATCGGGACGCCGCCGGACGACCGAGGTCGGGAATCCGCCAGGCCCGGGAGAAACTCAGCAATAGCATCCGAGATAGGGCACGTGGACCATTGCGTAGCGCTGGGTACCGATTGTCGAAACGCTAGGTAGAGGTATCCGTATCCACCCCAGAACCACGTGCCGACCTGGGGCTTTACCAACTGTTTTAACTGTGGAAAGCCGGTTCTTGTTCACAGCGGGAATGTGCTCGTAGGGTTTGCGCGGGGTCCGGCCGTCCCACGTTGCCGACCCCACCACCCTGCGAAGTGAGGAATTCGGCTGCTCATGAGGAAAACAACACTGAAGGTGGTCGCCGTCGCGGCCGCCGCTTCGGGGATCGCCGCGTACTTCCTGTCCCCAGGTGCGTCGGCGTCCGAGGCCCAGCAGGTGTCGATCGTGAACGCGAGCTCTGCGGACGCGGTGGCCGGGCGCTACATCGTGGTGTTCAAGAACCAGGGCCAGGGCGCGCAGGCGGTCAGCGCGTCGGCCGCGTCGATGACCCGCCAGTACGGCGGCCAGGTCCGCCACACCTACGACGCCGTGCTCAACGGGTACGCCGCGTCGATGTCGGCGGACGAGGCGGCCAAGGTCGCCAAGGACCCGAACGTGTCCTACGTGCAGCAGGTGACCAAGTACGCCGCGGTCGACACGCAGACCAACCCGCCGAACTGGGGCGATGACCGCGTCGACCAGCGCGACCTGCCGCTCAACAGCGCGTACACCTACCCGACCAACCCCGGTCAGGGCGCTCGGGTGTACGTGATGGACTCGGGCATCAACGCCAGCCACACCGACTTCACCGGCCGCATCGCCCAGGGCTACGACTTCGTCGACGGCGACAGCACCCCGCAGGACTGCCACGGCCACGGCACGCACGTCGCCGGTACCGCCGCGGGCACGTCCTACGGCGTGGCGAAGAAGGCGACCATCGTCGCGCTGCGCGTGCTCGACTGCTCGGGCAGCGCCACCGACGACGACCTGATCGCGGCGATGAACTGGGTCAAGACGAACGCGGTGAAGCCCGCGGTCGTCAACTACAGCATCGGCTGCCGTTCGCGCTGCACCAACCAGACCATCGACAACGCCGTCAAGGCCGTTGTGGACAGTGGTGTGCAGTGGGTGCAGGCGGCGGGCAACTCCAACGACGACGCGTGCTACTACAGCCCGCAGCGGCTCTCGGACGCGATCACCGTCGGCAACAGCACCAAGACCGACACCCGGCGCAGCGACAGCAACTACGGCACCTGCCTGGACATCTGGGCGCCGGGCGACAACATCGTGTCGGCCTCGTACAGCAGCAACACCGGTAGCGCCACCATGTCCGGCACCTCGATGGCGTCCCCGCACGTCGCGGGCGCGGCAGCGGTGTACCTGGCGAAGAACACCTCGGCCACCCCGGCGCAGGTGCGCACCGCGCTGGTCAACAACGGCTCCACCGGCAAGCTGACCGGCATCAACACCGGTTCGCCGAACGTGTTGCTGTACACCGGTTTCCTCAACACCGACACCCCGACCGGTGTCACGGTCGCCAACCCGGGCAACAAGACCGCCACCGTGGGCCAGGCGTTCACCCTGGACAACTCGGCCACCGGCGGCACCTCGCCGTACACCTGGACCGCGACCGGCCTGCCCGCGGGCCTGTCCATCGCGTCCTCGACCGGCCGCATCTCCGGCACCCCGACCGCCGCGGCCACCGCGAACGTCACCGTGACCGCGACCGACGCGGCGAACAAGTCCGGCTCGGCCACCTTCACCATCACCGTCTCCACCACCGGCGGCTGCGGCCCGGTCACCAACGGCACCGACGTCGCCATCCCGGACAACGCCACGGTCGAGAGCCCGGTCACCGTCTCCGGCTGCACCGGCAACGCCTCCGCCACGGCCTCCGTCGCGGTGAACATCGCCCACACCTACATCGGCGACCTCGTCGTCACCCTGGTCGCCCCGGACGGCAGCACCTACGTCCTGCACAACCGAGCAGGCGGGGGCGCCGACAACATCATCAAGACCTACACCGTCAACCTGTCCAGCGAGCCCCGCAACGGCACCTGGAAACTCCGAGTCTCCGACGCCTACGTCAACGACACCGGCAAGATCGACACCTGGACCCTCACCACGTGAGGTCCTGAGCTCTGAGACGTGAAGCGCCCGGCGGGAATGTTCCCGCCGGGCGCTTCACGTCTCAGAGCTCAGTCTGTCCGCCTCTTCCTGGCGCGCAGATAGGTGCCCCCGAAGATCACGGCGGCGAAGACCACAGCGATCGCCGCGTAACCGTAGGAGCCCGCGATCACGAAGAGTACGGCGCCGAGGAGAATCCCCAGCCCGCATACGATCACGATCGTATCGTGCTTCTTTTCCATCTAAGCCTTCACGTTCAGACACTCGGCGTGTGACAGTGCGATGTTCGGCCCGAAAGCCCATGCAGTCGATCTGTGGGACCGCGGTGACCGCGGTCCCACAGATCAAGCCTACCTATGACGAGCTAGCAGTTTCCTGCTACCAGCATGCCGGAGCCCGCTGTTACTCCCCATGCGGGGACGGAGGCCAAACCGCCACTACCGACTGTGACCACGACCGAACCGGCGAAGGAGAAGCCGAACACGACGATCGAACCGCCGCAGTTCATCATCTCCCGCCAGGTCTTCCGCTTCCGGGCCCAGACGAAGTTGCCCTCCTGGATGTAGCTGGGCATCCAGCCGATGGAGCTCGCGGTGTAGATCCGCCGCGAGATCACCACACCGCCGCGGGACACCACGACTGTCTTGATGAACGCGTTCTTGTACACAGAGATCTTCAACGGTTGGTACTTCTGCTTGAACACGGTCTTGTAGGCGACACACCGCGCCCTGTGCCACCGTGCGCAGACCCGGGCGTTGCCGTCGAGGTCGGTGCTGTTGATGGGGTCGGCTGAGGTGTAGTCGTAGTCGTTGGCGCTGCCGCCGTCGACCGGGTCGACCGAGAGGAAACGGCCGAGGGCGGGGCTGTAGGGGCGGGCGCCCATCTGGACGATGGACAAGGCCCCCGCGTGCTCGTACGGGCGCTGGTGCTGCCCGAGCCAGCCGTTGTCGAAGTGGCCGGGCTGGTTGTCCGGAACTCCGTCGTTGCTGGTGGTGCCGGTCTCGCCGTAGGGGCCGTAGGTCCGCAGCGAGCCGGACTGGATGCCGGTCGACGTCGTGGTGAGGGTCAGGTCACCGCGGACCGTGGGGTGGTCCCAGGTCTGGTCGGCGGCCACCGGCTTCCAGGTGTAGAGCACGCCACCGGGCAGGCTGATGCTGCGGGTGATGATCTTCTTGTCGGTGGCGTTGAGCGCGTAGTCCGCGGTGTCGCCGGTGCCGGTGAAACCGAAGCGGATGTCGGCGGTCGTGTCGCCCTGCGTGGCCTGGCGGCGGATGATCCGGTCGGCCGCGTCCCTGGTGTAGGACACCGACGCCGGGTCGGTACCGGTGGTGGTGATGAGGATGTTGCGGTCGGTGGTGTCCCAACCGAACACCGTGGTCGCGCTGCCCTGGGTGTACTGGGTGGTGGAACCGTGGGTGTTGTAGGTGACACCGGTGATCGGGCTGGTACCGGTGGTGGCGAGGATCCGGTCGGCGGCGTCGTAGCAGTAGCCGGTGTCGGCGGTGCCGCTGCTCGTCTCGTCGTAGAGGTAGACCCGGTTGGTGTTCAACCCGGCGTTGGTCTGCTTGCCGGTCGGACACGTCGACGGGGCGTTGGAGGTGAAGTCGTAGACGTAGTGGTGGTCGGTGACCCACGCGTCGGTCAGCCGACCGGCCGCGTCGTAGGTGAAGTTCGGCAGGCTGGGCCTGGCGTCGACACCGGCCAGCGACTCGTCGACGATCGTGCCCGCACGGGTGCGGGTGACCGCCGAGGAGATCGTGACGTTGTTGCTGGTCTTCCAGTTCAACCCGGTCGGCCTACCACTGGTGTCCTTGGTGACGGAGTTCAGCGAACTGCCGTTGGAGTAGGACACCGACGCGGGCTCGCCCGCGGCGTCGTAGGTCGTGGTGGCCAGCACCGTGGCACCCAACGACGTGGTGAGCACGCGACCGGCGTCGTCGTAGGTGTTGGTGATCTCCTGCGCGGCGTCGGCCACGTTCGGCGGGATGACCTTCTCCAACGTCACTCGACCGACCTGGTTGTAGCTGGTCTCCGTGCGCACACCGTTGGCGTCGGTGTAGGCGACCGTACGCCCCAGCAGGTCGACCTGGGTGGTGATCGTGCCGTTGTAGTCGCTCACCGACGAGGTCAGCGGGTCACCGCCGACGGCGTAGTTGGTCGTGATGGTGCGCGCACCGGCCGAGCCGTTGGCCGGGATGGCCACCGACACCTGACGGTCACGGGCGTCGTAGCCGGTGCAGGTCCAGTCCCCGGAGATCGACTTGGCCACCACCCGCCCCGACGCGTCGTAGATCTGCTCGTCGACCCGCGCCGGACCCGAGGCGGGCGTCGCCGACGTCGCCTTCTTCGACAAACCACCCTGGTTCACCTGGACGTCGCCTGCCACACAGGGATCGTCGCGGGTCTCGGTGTCCCCGTAGTACTCCGTGGTCGACACCGCGCCGGTGGGCTTGGTACCACTCGTCGCCCGCAGGTACCCGACGCCGGGGGTCTCGTACCCCGTCGAGTTGCTCAGACCACCGGTCGTCGTGCTGGTGAGCTGGGCGTAGACCGCGTCGAGGCCGCCCTGGTCGTACCGGTTGGTGTTGACCGAGTCCGGCACACCCGCCGACTCCGACGTGGTCGTCGACGTCGACAGCCCGTACCTGGGACGCAGCGCCGAACCCGGCACGACCTCCTGCACCGCGGCCGGGGTGGTCCAGTGCAGTTCGAGCTGGGCGCCGAGGTTGACCTCGAAGTAGTCGATGCGGATCTTCTTCGTCTCACCAGCGGCGCCACTGACCACGTTGGCGTTGCGCCACAGCGGGTAGGTGCCGATCCAGCTGTCGATGATCAGCTGGTCGTCCACCCAGACGCGGATGCCGTCGTCGGCGAGCAGCCGGAGGTTGTAGGTACCCGCGGCCGGGAACACGATGTCACCGGTGGCCCGCAGCGAGAAGTAGTCCGCCGGGATGCCGGTGGTCGGGACGCCGGACCAGGTCTGCTGCAGCTTGCCGGTGGGGTCGTTGAACCCGGTCGTGTAGACCTTCGGCGCGCCGGTCAGGGTGTTGTTGTCGTACCAGGACACGGCGAGGCCGTTGATGTTCTCGTCGTACCCGGTGTGGGACTTGGGCACCGTGCTCGCGCACGCCACCGTCGGGACCTGACCGGTGAAGCACGACGCGGGTGCGGGCCCGTACGAGTCGACCGGACGGTCCTGTGCGTCGTACACCGTGGTCGACACCCGGCCCGCGGGGTCGGTGGAGGTCAGTTTCTGGTCCTTGACGCTCCACGTCTGCGACGAGACCTTGCCGGTGGCGTCCGTTGTGGACAGAAGCCGGTCGGCGTCGTCGTAGATCACCTTGTTGAAGAACCCGATCGCGGGCGTGATGCCTGCGATGTCGGTGTAGGCGATGCGGTTGGGGCGGTCGTAGCGGAAGGAGTGCTGCGGCCGTGCCGCACCCGAGGTCGGCGCCGGGCTGGTGACCGAGGTGGCCACCGGCTTGACCGCGGCGGTGTTGTCGTAGCCGATCGCGGTGTAGGTCGCCGCGGTGTCACGGACGCCCGGGTTCACCGCCACCCAGTCGGCGGCCAGGGAGTCCCGAACGCCGGTGAGGACACCATTGGTGTAGGTGTAGTCGGTCAACTTGCTGCCCGGGTCCTCGATCCGGAACAGCTGACCGGACTTGTACCACAAGCGCGACGTGCTGCCGTCCCAGTAGACGATCCGGCACAGCATCTGGGCGGGCGGCAGCGAGTCCGCGCCGGAGGGAACCGAGGCGCCGCCGTAGCAGTCCTCACCCGGGCGGTTGTAGTACAGCTGGTGCAGCCGGTTCGAGACCGGGTCCTTGATCTGCACCAACCGCGACGGCGTGCCGTTGTACAGGTTCTGCAACGCGGCGGGCTTGCGGGAGTCCGCGAGGTTGGACTGGGTGTCCAGCTTGCCGTCGGCGCGGAACACGAACACGTCCGAGCCCTGGGTGACCGTCACCTGGCCGGTGGCGTCCAGACCGAGCGTGCCGTCCTCGTCAGCCGGCGGCGCGAAACCACCGGTCGACTTCTTCGTCCAGGTGTGCTTCGCACCGGTGGCATCGGTCAGCACGATGGTCTCGTCGACGACCTTCGCCTCGGTGTAGGTGCTCCCCGTGCCGTCCAGGTCGGCCGAGAGGGTCCACCCCTTGGGCAGGGCGGGCGCGTCGGTCGAGGCCAGCCACGCCGACGGCACGATCTGCTCCGGGACGCTACCGCCCGCGGTGGTGCGGGTGTAGAGCTGCATCTTCGCGTTGCCGGTCATCTCCTGCAGTTCGACCTTGATCGGCACCGCCACACCCTGCGTGAGCGCGACACCGGTGGCCGCGCCCCAGTTCAGCGCGGTGACCGCGGTCGCCACGTCGTAGACCTTGGTGTTGTTGACCGTGATGGTCGGGCCGTCGTCGTGGATGCCCGCGAACTGGTAGGTGCCGGTCACCGGTGGGATGAACCACCCCTCCCAGCGGACGACCCACCAGTCCCCGCCCAGCGCGGGGGAGAACGGCGAGGCGGTACCCCAGTCGGCGTTGATCTGCGGCTCGTTGCGGACCAGCACCGGGATCTGGCCGTCGTTGAGCAGACCCGCGTGCGAGACGTCGTCGAAGTACGACGCCTTCACGCCCGTCGCCACGGGCTGCTGGGAGTTGTAGGTGAAGTTGAGACCAGCGGTACCGCCCACCGTCGCGAACGTCGGCGACGAACTACCGGTGGAGACGTTGCCGTTGGCCAGGTTCACCGTGACCGGGCCGGAGGTGTCCACAGGAGACGGACCGTGGCTACCGATGCGCTGGTCGACCTTGAAGTGACCGACCCAGGTCGACGGGGTGAGGCTGTAGCCGGACGCCGTGGTGGCCTTCCAGGTGTAGGCGGCACCATCGGTCAGCACGCCCTCCGGAATGGTCCAGGTGGGCGTGGTGACACAACCGGAGTCCACGACCTGGCCGGACTTGCCGTCGCTACCGGTGGCCACGGTGAAGCAGTACTTCACGGCGTCACCGTCGGCGTCGGTGACCGGGTTGACCGCCAACGTCGGGGTCAACGAGGTCAGCACGCTGTTGTCCACCGGCGCCGACAGGACCGGTGCGGGCGGGGCATTGCCGGTGTCGACGTACAGGACCACGTTGAGGTTCTTGTAGGTGTAGACACCGGAGTCGGTGCCGACCAGCATGAACCAGTAGTTCCAGTTGTTCGTGTTGACCGCGTTGCGGACCAGGTTGGTGAGCGCGGGACTCTGGAAGCTGCCCACGTCACCGACGATGGACGACGCCAGCAGCGGGCCGACGCCGTTGTAGTTCAGCGCCGAGGCGTCGTGCAGCGTCGCACCCCACGCCTTGTTGTAGCCACCACCGCTGGTCCGCGACACGTCCACCCGCGCACCGACGACGTTCTGGCCGGACAACGAGGAGTAGTTGTAGTGGACCACCGAGTGCCAGAAGGTGTTCGGGTTGCCCACCGGACCCGCCAGGCTGTTGCCGATCCGCACACCGCAGTTCTGGCAGCTGTATCCGTCGGACTTGTACGCCCAGGCGTTGTCCCCGCCGAAGGTGAACGTCGGGTCGACGCTGACCGGGTAGACCCGCTTGGGGTCCTTCAGCCACGCCTCGTCCACCGAGACGGTCAGCACCCACTTGCCCTTGACCTGCTCGAGCTTGTAGGTGCCGCCGGTCCGCGCCGGGGGCTTCTCGTTGCCGTCACCAGCGGAGTCCCAGGTCTCCACCGGCGGCAGCACTGCCTTGACCTTGCCGCCCGCGTCCACCAGCTGCACGCCGTCGCCGACCAGGCGCGGGGTCAACGAGCCGGTGTCCAACGAGAACCGCCACGACGAACGGGTCGGTTTGCGCAGGACGATCGTTTCCTTCACCGAGCTCGCCGTGACCTCGTACTTCAGGTCGGTGTCCGGCGAGACGTCGGCGTAGTCGGCGTTCTTGCCAGCCACCCTCGCCTTGCGCCCCTTGGCGGCGCCCTCCATGGCGAGGGACACCTTGGCGCCGTCGACCTCGATCGACACCAGCGACGGGTCGTCCGCCGAGGCACCCAGGGAGGCGTTGAGGGGATGGCGCTTGGCCTTCGCCCGCCCCGCCTTGTCCACCTCCAGGGTGGCGTCGACCGCCTGCCAGTTGCCCGACTCGTCCTTGACGTTCAACGGTTCCGCGGACTGCTTCGTCGTCCGCGAGCCGTCCGGGTTGACGTACTCCTCGCTGAACTGCGACCGCGAGACCACCCGCGACCGCGCCGCGTCGAAGCGCGATCCCGGGTCGGCGGCACGCGCCAGCGGCGCGAAGTCCGCGTCCGCCCTCGGTTGCGGCGCGCGCTTGGCCTCGGCCGCGGGTGCGTCGGCGAGCGGGAGCGTCCGCACGTCAACAGCGGAAGACGGACCGGCCTTGGGCGTCGCGGCAGCGGGGGCGACAGCGGCCACTCCCGATATCGCGAGCACGATGGACAGGGCGAGCCCGGTTCCCCGGGCAGCCTTCATCAGGCGTGCGCGTTCGCGCACGCCGCTATAGCGACGTTTCACGTATTTCCCCAGAGCTCATGCGGTTCCCCGACCGACCGCGGTAGCCAAAACGATGTGAGCGTGTCGGATTCTCGCGCACCGCGCTAGAGACCATTCGGGCTACGAACCGGCACTTCGCGGCAAGGGTTCGAAATGGACCACACGGCCGCACGCCCGGTGGGTCATAAAGTGTTTACCCACCAAGAAGGAGTCGCATCGGGTTACCCGGGAACAAGTAGCCCGCAATGTCCGAAATAGCCGGGAAATGTCAGAAAAGCACAAAAAGAACCAGAAAGGTCCGGTTCGTCCACAACGCGCCCAGCGGCCCGGGGTCGCCCGGCGCGACATCGACCACCGACTGGCGAGCAGCGGCTCGACCACCGACAGCCGGTCACCCTCCGAGACGGCGGTGGGGGTGTGTCGGCACGATGACAGACAGTGTTAACTTGATTAATTCCAGAAAGAGCGGGAGACTGGCCGCGTGCCCACCGCCCCCGAGTTCCGGCAGATGCTGCGCGACGTGTCGTTGCGGGTCACCGGGCCGCGGGTGGCGGTGTTGACGGCGGTGCACGGGAATCCGCACGCGGACACGGACTCGATCATCGGGGTCGTGCGTGGGGAGCTCGGCGCGGTGTCGCACCAGGCCGTGTACGACGTGTTGCGGGCGTTGACCGCCGCGGGGCTGGTGCGCCGCATCGAGCCGCCGGGGTCGGTGGCGCGCTACGAGGCCAGGGTCGGCGACAACCACCACCACGTCGTGTGCCGGTCCTGCGGCGCGATCGCCGACGTCGACTGCGCCGTCGGGTTCGCCCCGTGCCTCACCGCCTCCGACGCCCACGGCTTCACCATCGACGAGGCCGAGGTCGTCTACCGGGGACTGTGCCCCCGCTGCTCCACCACAACCACACCACCTTTCCCGTCCTGAGAGGATTCGCGTGTCCGAAAGCCCGAACGCCCGCGTTGGTGACATGAATGAGGAGAGCGCAGGCGGGTGCCCGGTCTCCGCGGGGCGGTTCAACCACCCGACCGAGGGTGGCACCAACCACACCTGGTGGCCCAACCAGCTCAACCTCGCCATCCTGCGCAAGCACTCCGCGGTCGCCGACCCGTTCGGCGGTGAGTTCGACTACGCCGCCGAGTTCAAGACCGTCGACCTCGACGAGTTGGCCGCCGACGTGGACGCGGTCCTCACCACCTCCCAGGACTGGTGGCCTGCCGACTTCGGCCACTACGGCCCGTTCATGATCCGGATGGCCTGGCACAGCGCGGGCACCTACCGGGTCCAGGACGGTCGCGGCGGCGCGGGCGCGGGCATGCAGCGCTTCGCCCCGCTCAACAGCTGGCCGGACAACGGCAACCTGGACAAGGCGCGCCGCCTGCTGTGGCCGGTCAAGCAGAAGTGGGGCCGCAAGGTCTCCTGGGCGGACCTGATGATCTTCACCGGCAACCGCGCGCTGGAGACCATGGGTTTCACCACCTTCGGCTTCGCCGGTGGCCGCGCCGACGTGTGGGAGCCCGACCAGGACGTCTACTGGGGCCCCGAGCGCACCTGGCTCGGCGACGAGCGCTACTCCGGTGACCGCGACCTGGAGAACCCGCTCGCCGCGGTCCAGATGGGACTCATCTACGTCAACCCGGAGGGCCCCAACGGCAACCCGGACCCGCTGGCCGCCGCGCGCGACATCCGCGACACCTTCGGCCGGATGGCGATGAACGACGAGGAGACCGTCGCGCTCATCGCGGGCGGCCACACCTTCGGCAAGGCGCACGGCGCGGCCGACCCCGACCAGCACGTCGGCGCGGAGCCCGAGGGCGCGGCGCTGGAGGAGCAGGGCTTCGGCTGGCGCAACAGCTTCGGCTCCGGCAAGGGCCGCGACGCCATCACCAGCGGCCTCGAGGTCACCTGGACCGCGACGCCGACCCGGTGGAGCAACAGCTTCTTCGAGAACCTGTTCGGCTACGAGTGGGAGCTCACCAAGAGCCCCGCGGGCGCACACCAGTGGCAGCCCAAGGACGGCGCGGGCGCCAACACCGTGCCCGACCCGGAGTCCGGTGAGCTGACCCGCCCGCCGACAATGCTGACCACGGACCTGTCGCTGCGGTTCGACCCGATCTACGAGCCGATCTCCCGCCGCTTCCTGGAGAACCCGGACCAGTTCGCCGACGCGTTCGCCCGCGCGTGGTTCAAGCTGACCCACCGCGACATGGGCCCGATCCAGCGCTACCTCGGCCCGCAGGTGCCGCAGGAGGAGCTGATCTGGCAGGACCGCGTGCCGGTGCTCGACCACGAGGTCGTCTCCGCCGAGGACATCGCGGCCCTCAAGCGCGAGATCCTCGACTCGGGGCTGACCGTCGGCCAGCTCGTGCGCACCGCGTGGGCGTCGGCGTCGACCTTCCGCGGCAGCGACAAGCGCGGTGGCGCCAACGGTGCCCGCCTGCGCCTTGAGCCGCAGCGCGGCTGGGAGGTCAACGAGCCCGACGTGCTGGCGGGTGTGCTGAGCACCCTGGAGGGCATCCAGGAGCGCTTCAACAGCGCGCAGACCGGCGGCAAGAAGGTCTCGCTGGCCGACCTGATCGTCCTCGGTGGCAACGCCGCGGTCGAGCAGGCCGCCAAGGCCGCGGGCCGGGACGTCACCGTGCCGTTCACCCCGGGCCGCACCGACGCGACCGCGGAGCAGACCGACGCCGAGTCGTTCGCCCCGCTGGAGCCGACCGCGGACGGCTTCCGCAACTACCTCGGCAAGGGCCACCGCCTGCCCGCCGAGTACCTGCTGGTGGACCGGGCGAACCTGCTCACCCTGAGCGCGCCGGAGCTGACCGTCCTGGTCGGCGGCCTGCGCGTGCTGGGCGCCAACCACCGCGGTTCCACGGCCGGTGTCCTCACCGACCGCCCGGAGACGCTGACCAACGACTTCTTCGTGAACCTGCTCGACATGGGCACGCAGTGGAAGCCGACCAGCTCGGACGCGGACGCCTTCGAGGGCCGCGACCGGGCGACCGGCGAGGTCAGGTGGACCGGTTCCCGGGTCGACCTGCTGTTCGGCTCGAACTCCGAGCTGCGCGCGGTCGCCGAGGTTTACGCCAGCGCCGACGCGGGCGACAAGTTCGTCACCGACTTCGTCGCCGCCTGGACCAAGGTCACCGACCTGGACCGCTTCGACGTCGCGTAACCGAACACCCAGCGCGCCCGGTCCCCGTCGCGGGACCGGGCGCGCTGTCGTTCGCGCCTATGCTGGCCGGTGTACCCCGAGCGGAGAGAGCACCCGATGAGCACACCCCAGCCGGACAACCCGGACGTCGTCGACGCCGAGGTGGTCGAGGCCGCCGAACTCGTCGAGCGCCCCACTCCCCCGCTCACCGAGGTGGTCGAGGCCGCCCCGGACTACACCGACGCGGGCGTCCCGACCTTCGACTACGTCCGCGACCGCATCGAGTCCCGCGCCGCCACCGCCACCGGATCCACCGACCTGGCAGGCCTGGGCGGCACCGGCCCCACCACCGAGTCCCTGGACGACCAGCTCGCCAAGCGCGAGGAAGCAGGCCGCGCCCGCCTCGCCGAGATCCGCAAGGCTATGGGCCTGGACTAGCCCACACCCGGCGGACTGCGGTCCGCCGGGTGTGGGCCACAGCACACAAGCGGCCATTCCGCCACGGCAGGATCATGCCACCAGCCGATTCCGGTGACGATGGCAGAAAGCTGCCGTCGTCGGAATCCCTGTCATAGAGCGATGGGGAAATGCCGGTCACCTAACCGCCAACCGGGTGAGAACAGCAATCGAATCCGGACCCACGCACCGGATTCGACGACCGGCGCAATCGGACATCCGGTGTGGTCCGCCGGGAAATCCATTGCGGCCGAATGGGTCAGGCGGCAGCGATGTGCCGCAGGGTGGCGCGGAGCACAGTTGTCACCATGGGTGATGACGTCGGGTGGGCTGTTCGGTCCCGGCGCGCAGTCGGTGGGGCGATGTTGTTGCTGGTCAAGGGGTTCCGCGTCGAGGGTGGCCGAGGGGTGTGGTCACGCTGAGTGTGCGGTGGTGACCGGCAAACAATCCATTTGGGTCTGGGGCGGTCGGTTAACGTCGAGGGCGCAGTGCGGAAATCAGGCCGATCAACCGTTGTGACGACTGGAGGACACCCATGTCCGCAGGTTCTCGGATCGCCGCCATCGCCGCGGTGGGCGCCGCTGCCGCGGTGGCGCTCGCCGCGCCCGCGTCGGCCTCGACCGACTGGCCGGTGCCGACCGCTTACGTGTTCACCTTTCCCACGCTCGACGAGTGCGTGACCGCCGGGGTGCGGGCGGAGGACGGGAACGTCTTCACCTTCGCCGGGTTCACCTGCCGCCCCGGCATCGCGGGGTACGACCTGATCGGCGAGCCCACCGGCGCCTCGTTCACCGACGCCTACCTGTTCACCACCGCCACCCTGACCGACTGCCAGACCGCGGGCACCAACGGCGAGGCCGCCTCCCCCGCCGCGTGGAACAGCCACACCTGCCGATCCGGCTTCACCGGCTACGACCTCCTCGTCACCAGCTGACCCACGACCGGGGTCCCCGCGGTTCGCCCGTGGGGCCCCGGTTCACGTCGGCCAAACATCGCGGCGAGCACGGTCACGGCAGGCCAGTTCGCCAGGCCAGGTCGCACCAAGTCAGGTTGCGGCGAGTGCGGTCGCGGCAGCCGGTTGTGGCGGTCGTGTCGCACCAGGTCTCGTCAGGTCGCTTCACAGCGGCACGATCGCGCCAGCCCTGTGCCCGGCAGCCCAGTCAGATAGCTTCGCGGCGATCCCGATCGCGGCCAGTCAGTTCGCAAGGGGCAGGGCAGGTCGCTGCTGCTCAGGTTGTGGCGAGGTCGGTGAGTAGTCGGGCGGCTTTGGGGCTGCCCATGCGCTCGTACGCGGTCGCGGCGGCGCGGCGGTGGGACTCGGCGGTGGTGTGGTCGCCTGCGGCGCGGGCGGTGGTGGCGCGCAGCAGGTGGATCTCGGCCTGCAGCGCGCTGTTGTCGAGTTGGTCGGCCAGGAGTTCGGCGTCGGCGAGGGCGTGGTCGGCCGCGATGTGGTCTTGGTTCGCGGCGTGGACGGCGGCGGTGGCCAGGATGGACTTGGCGAGGACGCTCTTGGCGTTCGCGGCGGCAGCCAGGCGCGCGGCCTCGGCGAAGGTGTCGAGCGCCTCGGCAGTACGACCGAGGCCGACTAGGGCGCGGCCGACGAAGAGGGTCTGCATCGCCGTGCCGCGCTTGCGGCCCAACGCGATGTTGATGTCGCGGGCGGTGCTGAACCAGTGCAGGGCGTCGTCGAACCGGCCGGTGCGCAGGGCGAGGTTGCCGGTGAAGTCGTAAGTCGACGCACGGAGACGGTCGGTGTCGGCGAGGGCGCGGGCCTGGTCGAGTTCGGCCGCGGCGTCGTCGTAGCGCTCGAGTTCCTGGTACGCCTTGGCCAACAGGCACCGACAGCGGGACTCGGCGGCGACGTGACCGTCCACTATGGCAGACTCCACGGCGAGACGGCCAGCGTCCACCCAGGACGCCAGCGGGCGACGGGAGTCGTAGTACGCGAAGGTCGCCTCGAAGAGCTGCCACACGATCGCGTGCCACCCCTTCTCGGCGCAGGCGCGCATGGCTGCGGCGATGTTGCCGTGTTCACGTTCGAACCACGCGAGCGCGGACCGGGGACTCATCGGAAGGTCGGCGCCGTCGAGGAATAGCTCGGGGTCGTACACGCGCAAGCGTTCGCGCCCCGTAGCGGCGACATCCGCGGCGGTCGCACCGAGTTGCCACCAGCCGACAGCGCGGCGGAGAAGCGTCTCACGTTCCACATCGGACGTCTCGGCGTCCGCGACCCGCAGAGCGTGCGCACGAACCAAGCGGTGCATGGCATATCGGTCGTCGGAGCGTTCTTCGACCAGGGCGGCGGCGTGGAGTTGTTCGAGCGTGTCCCGCAGCCGAGCCACGGGCGACTCGACCATCGCGGCGAGCACCTCCAGCCCGAAGTCGTGGCTCACCAGCAGGCCGAGTGTTTTGTAGACGGTCCGAGCGTCGTCGGAGAGATCGGCGTAGACCGCGTCGAACACGGCATTGACCCCACCGAACACCCGACCCGCTTCGGCACCGCGGAGTTCGTCGACGAGTCGCTTCACTGTCCACTTCGGATGCACGGCGAGACGTGCACCAACCACGCGCACGGCAAGCGGAAGCAGGCCGCACAGCTGGACCAACTCGACCGCCGCGTCGATCTCGTGGTCGACCCGGCCGTCTCCGCACACCCCGCGCAGCAGGTCGAGCGCGTCGGGAGTCTCCAACGGTTCCAACAGGACCGGCACCGCGCCATCGGCGTGCAGGTCCTCCAGTGTCGTGTTGCTGGCGACCAGCACCAGCCCCGCCGCGGAGTTGGGCAGCAGCGCCTCGACCTGTCCAGCGTCGGTGACATCGTCCAGCACCGTGATGAGCCGCGTCTTGGCCGTCAACGATTGGAAGAGGTCGCGGCGTTCCTGGAAAGTGGTCGGCATCAACGGATCCGGCACGCCCAGCGCCTTGAGCAACCGCCCCAACGCCTCCGCGGGCGACTGCCCCTCCGCCCCGAAACTCGCGTGCAGCGCCCCATCGGGAAACTCCGCCGCCAACACCGAGGCCACCTGCCGCACCAACGCCGTCTTGCCCACGCCCGGCATCCCCCGAACCGCCACCACGACGGGCCGCCCCGGCCGCGGCTCCGCACCGATCAACGACCGCACCGCGGCCAGGTGCTCGACCCGGTCGACGAACGCCGCGGGCCCGGCAGGCACCAACGCCGGAACCGCCGCGGGCAACTGCACCGGCAAGAAGGTCACCGACCCGATGTCCCGAGCCTGCACAACCTGCCCGGCCACCCCGCCCAGCACATTCCGCACCTCGTCCACAACCCACCCCCAACGCCCCGACCCGGAGCCTCACGGTACTGCACGCCCCTCCCCGACTAGCTCAGATCACACCTCCTCCCCCTCGCACGGCCCTACACCCAGCACCGCCGCACGTGAGAGCTCCCGGCTCGGCACTCGCAACCCCGGGACCCGCGGCACTTGACCGGGTCTCTTGGTTCCCCGGGCCACGTGGCCCAGACCCCGGCGAGGATCACCCGGTTCAGCGACAGAAGTTGTCCACATGTCGATCTTGGGAGCCCCTGTTTCAAGATCCACTGTCGGGGGGTGCCGGTAGACTGGGACCTGGGACGCCCCCCGGTGAGGGTGGGGGCTGGGCCGGGTAGGGACCGCGCGCGAAGCGGGTGGTGTGGGGGGTTAGAGGGTGACGGCGGGTAAGGCTGAGGGCGCGGCTTAGAGGGGGACGGCGGGCGGGGGCGGGGTTGAGAGGGCGACGGTGTGTAGGGGCGAAGGCGGGGCCTCGTAGGCGACAGCGGGCAGGGGACGAGGCCTAGTGGGCGACGGCGGGCCGGAGGCGGGGCCTAGTGGGTAACGGTGAGGAGGGGGTGGAGGTCGCGCTTAGAGGGCGATGGTGGGCAGGGAGCGTAGGCCGCGCCTAGAGGGCATGGGAGAGCAAGAGCAGGGCGCGAACCACGGGCGCCCTTAGCCGCGCGGTGCTCTGCTGCGTGTGAGGCGGTGAGCGCAGTCGAAGGTCAGGTGGCCCGAGGCAGAGAACGCAGCCGAAGGTCGGGCGGCGGGGGTTGCTACGGTGCGGGGAAGGCGTACCGGTGGGGGATGGGGCTGGTGGGGGACAGTGACCGGCGTGTGGGAGACGGTTCGGGGGGAGCGGCGGGTTTTGGTGGTGGTGCGGACTCCGGCGGCGTGGGGGCGGTTGGGGGATGTGTTGCCGGGGCTGTTGGGGGATCTGAGGGTCGAGGTGGTGTTCACCGTCGACGAGGGGTCGGTGTTTGCGGGGGGACTAGAGGGTCGACTCAAGGCGGCGGGGGCGGTAGTCGTGCCGTGGGGGCAGGCCTGCCGGGAGAAGTTTGACTTGGCGGTGGCGGCTAGTGACAACGGCGCGCTGCATCTCCTCAACGCCCCACTGGTTCTTATGCCCCACGGCGCGGGTTATCACCGGCGAGCGGCGGCAGACCCAACAGCGGTGTCAGGCCTAGCCGGACTAGTCAAGAACGGCCGCGTAGTCCCGCACACAGTCGTGGTCGCCCACGAGCGGCAGGTAGCAGCACTCAAGTCAGTCGACCCCCGCGTGCACGCCGTACTCACCGCCGACCCCTGCCTCGACCGGATCACGGCCAGTGCCGCCCACCGTCACCGCTACCGCCGGGCTTTCGACGCCGATGGCAGGCGCATGGTGCTCCTCTGCTCGACCTGGGGTCCGCACTCCCTCTTCGGGACGGATCCCCGCCTAGCCGAACGGCTGGTCTCCACCCTCCCCGCCGACGAGTACCGCGTCGCGATGACGCTGCACCCCAACGTCTGGCAGCGGCACGGTCCGCTCCAGGTTCGCGCGTGGTTACGCCAAGCCCTCGCCGCCGGGCTCGCGTTGGTCCCGCCGGGGCACGACTGGCGGCAGGCGATGGTCGCGGCCGATCTCGTCATCTCCGACCACGGCTCGCTGACCAGCTACGCCGCCGCGGCGGGCAAACCGATCCTCTTAGCGGCGGACGGCGGCCCCGAGGTCATCGCCTCTCCCCTGTCCCGCCTGCTGGCCTCGCTCCCCCGCCTCCCGCCGGACGGTCTCCCCGACGCCATCCCCACCCCGGTCGACCCGGCGACCGTGGCCACGATCTTCCACCGGCCCGGCACCGCGGCCGCCACCATGAACGCCCTGTTCTACCGGATCATGGACCTGCCCGTCGCCGATCCCCGCCCCGCGGAGCCGATCCCCCCGGGAGAGGTCGAACTCACCGACCCCACGCACTACCGCACCACCATCCGCGACGCCCGCACCAGCTCCGCCCACGCCCGCCTCACCATCCGGCGCACCACCGCGCGCCACGGCGACTCCGGTGGCTCCCTCAGCGCCGCCGACACCACCCCGGACATCGCGCTCCTGGAGTCCGCCTCCGCGATCTGGGCGGATTTCCCTTTCCACAGCAGGGAAAACGCCGTCGAGCACATCAGGTCCTTGCTCTCCCGTCTTCCCGGCGCCAGACTGGCCACCGCGAAGACGCCAGACGGCACGGTCGTCGCCGCGTTCCGCGACGGCTCGCTGATCTCCGCCAGGACCTCGACCACCCTGTCGGCCACCACGGCCGCGCTGCACTGGTGGTCCACCCAGGCGCGGCGCCCCCGGCGGATCGAAGTGGACGCGGGCGCGGCGTCCGGCGCTGTCGAACCGCGCTAGCCGTCCCGCTTTTGGCAACAAGACTTGTCGGTCCTCGCGCGCCATCCCCACACTGGGGCCTCGGCGCCGCCCAGCACGCCGGGCGGCGACCGGCACACCCCTACCGGTCGACGGATCCCGTTGGCCCGCGGGGAAAGCCGCACTCACCGCACCGATCCGAGGAAACGCCAATGCGCACACGAGCCGTCGAAGTGGCCGCGCGGACACCCCACGAGTCCCCCACCCCGCACCCGACCGACGTCCCCGCCCCGAGTCGAGGTGCCCGCCGATGAGCGCCGACACGACGACCCCCGTCGAGGTCGCGAGCAAGCGGCTGCCGCTCGGGGTGTACCTGCTCGCGTTCAGCCTGCTGGCCATGGGCAGCGCGGAGTTCCTGGTGGCCGGGGTGCTGCCCGCGATCGCCGACGACCTGGGCATCTCGCTGTCCGCGGCGGGCGCGCTGATCACGGCGTTCGCCATCGCGGTGGTGATCGGCGGGCCGCCGATGGCCGTGCTGACGCTGCGGTGGCCGCGCCGGACGACGCTGGTGATCACGCAGCTGGTGTTCGCGGGCGCGGTCGCGGTCAGCCTGCTGACCGACAACTACGCGGTGATCCTGGTGGCGCGCTTCGTCTGCGGCATCGCCTACGCCGGGTTCTGGGCGGTCGCGGCGGTCACCGCGATCAGCCTGGTGCCACCGGAGAAGACCGCGCGCGCCTCGGGCGTCGTGGTCAGCGGGCTCAGCGTCGCGATGATCGCGGGCGGCCCGGCCAGCGCCCTGCTGAGCCACTTCACCGGCTGGCGCGGCGGGTTCTGGGCGGTGTTCGCGCTCACCCTCATCGGCGCGGCGCTGACCATCGCTGCCGTTCCCGCGACCAAACCCGCGGCGGAACCCAGTGTGCGGCAGGAACTCCGGGCGATGAAGCAGACCCGGCTGGTCGCGGTGTACGCCGCGACCCTGCTGAGCACCGCGGCCTACATGATCACCTACAACTACCTCGCGCCGCTGCTGACCGATGTCACCGGGCTCGACTCGGTCTGGGTGCCGCCGATCCTGACGCTGTTCGGCATCGGCGCGTTCGTCGGCATCTCCATCGGCGGCCGGATCTCCGACGTGCGGCCGTTCCACGCGCTGCTGATCGGCGCGGTCGGCATCGGGGTGTGCTCGGTCGCGCTGGCGGTGCTGGCGGAGTACGACCTGGCGGTCATCGTGATCGTGGCGCTGATGGGCGTGGCCGGGTTCGTGTTGAACCCGGCCATCTACGGGCGGGTGTTCACCCTCGCCTATGCCGCGCCCACGCTGGCCGGTTCCACGGCGGTGTCGATGTTCCAGCTCGGCATCAGCCTGGTGCCCATCCTCGCGGGCGTGGCGCTGAGCGCGGGCGCGAGCCTGACGGTGATCCCGTGGATCGGCGCGGGCCTGGCGGTGCTGACCATCCCGGCGATCCTGGTGGACCAGACCATCACGCGTCGACAGCCGTAGCGCGGTCGGCTGAGCGAGCACGGCCCGGAGACCCCCTGTCCGGGCCGTGTTCGCGTGTCCGGGGCCGTTGCCGTTCCCGGGACGATCATTGACACCCCCCACCACCCGTGTGACGATCCATTCCGGAGTCAGCCGAGAACCGTTCGGCCACAACGACTCCGCCGCACCCGCTGCTCACCCGTGCGCCGCGGCCCCTGCCGCGAGAACCCCGCTCAGCTGGTCCCCACGAGGGAGGAACGAGCCTATGTTCAACGAGCTCGGATATGAACTGGGAAGTTGGACGCTGTCGCGCATCGAGGACCCCGACACCCCGCTGCAGAGCACTTTCTCCTTGCTGGAGATGGAGTGGGACCTGCTGCCCGAGGTGTTCCCCCCGTACACCGACCCGGGGCCGGGGCTGTTCGCCTCGTGGGTCCCCTATGTCGCGGGACAACGGTTCCTGGAGATGGGGTGCGGCGCGGGCGTGTCCGCCGTGCTCGCCGCCCAAGCCGGGTGCTCGCAGGTGGTGGCGCTCGACATCAACCCCGCCGCGGCCAAGAACGCCGCCCGCAACGCCGAACGGCACGGGGTCGACGACCGCGTGACCGCGGCGACCAGCGACCTGTTCGAGGCGCTGGAGCCGACCGAGACCTTCGACGTGATCTTCTGGAACAGCCCGTTCATCGAGGCCCCGGAGGACCGGCAGTACGGCAAGCACATCGAGCGGGCCGTCCTCGACCCCGGCTACGGCCTGCAGCGGCGGTTCTTCCGCGACGCGGGCGCGCACCTGGTCGACGGCGGCAAGGTCTACCTGGGCACCAGTGAGGTGATGGGCAATCCGGAGAAGATGCTGCGCGCTGCCACCGACGCCGGGTTCGAGGGTCGCGTGTACCGCTCTGCGGCGGTCGATCTGCCCGCGGCCGACTTCGACCAGTCCGCGGCGGTCAGGGCCAACACCAACGAACACGGGATGATGGGGATGGACTTCACGATGTACGAGTTCGACCTGAGGTGACCTTCCCCCGTCAGCACGAGCGACACCGAGAGAGGGAGAGAAGTGACTGTCGAGTTCTTCGACCCGCCGGACCTGCCCGAGCCCTACGGCTGGCGCCAGCTGTCGGTCGGCACCGGCTCCAGGCTGGTGTTCCTCAGCGGACAGACCGCGCGCACGCCGAGCGGCGACCTGGTCGGCCCGGGTGACCTGGCGGCGCAGACCGAGCAGGCGTACCTCAACGTCGCCAGAGGGCTGGCCGCGGTCGGCGGCACCTTCGACAACGTGGCGCGGCTCAACATCTACGCGGTGGACTGGTCGCTATCCAAGTGGGACGAGGTGACCGCCGGGGTGAAGCGGGCGTCGGACCGGCTGGGCATCGACCTGGTCCGGCCGACGACGCTGATCGGGGTGGCGACCCTGGCCGAGCCCGAGTTCCTCATCGAGGTCGAGGCGACCGCGGTGCTGACCTGATCCACCCTCCACAAGCGACGATGTCCTCGCCCCGGCCCGGGCGAGGACATCGTCGTTCACGCGGTGGTTCACCAGAGCCGGCGGGTCCGCGCGTAGTACTCCCGCAGCAGCTTGAGCAGGTCCGGGTCGAACCGCGAGGTGAAGACCAGTTCGGCGGGCGGGGTGATCTCCGGGTCGATCTCGGCGACCCAGGCCTCGATCGCGGGCCGCAGGTCCATCCCGATCCAGCGGTGCCAGTCGACCGGCAGCGTCCAGTCCTGCTCGGGGCCGATGGCGAACTGCTCGATGAAGGTGTTGCTGACGATCTGCTCGCGGGTCATCGACTGGATCGGTTTGCGGATCGGGGTGAACAGGTCGAAGTCGTGCGCGGTGGGCTCGCCGAGGATCCTGGCCGCCATCTCGGTGGCCACCAGCGGCGAGAGGTGCAGGCCGTCCCGGTAGGTGCCCGTCATGATCCACAGCCCCGCCATGCCGCCCGCGCCGAGCAGCGGGAAGCCGTCCACGGAGATGGGCCGGTTGCCGACCTGGACCTTCTGGATCGGGCTCTCCCACAGGCCCATCCGGATCTGGCGGTGCGCGCACTGCAGCAGGAACACCAGGTCCCGCATGTCGGCGACCTCGCGCGGCCGGGTGGACACGACGTTGGTCGCTCCGATGTAGACCTCGCCGTCGCCGCGCGGGACCAGGTGCAGGCCGCAGGCGAAGGACCGGTTGGGCGTGCGGATGACGCTGCTGGGGGCGGTGCCGTCGAAGGTGCGCATGAGGACGGACACGCCGTACCCGCTGACCAGCGGCGGCATCCGGTCGCCGACGGGCAGTTGGTCGAGCAGGGTCTGGGTGCGCGAACCCGCGGCGAGGGTCACCTGGCCCGCGGTCAGCTTCTCGCCGTCGGTCAGCGTCACTCCGGTCACCCGGTCGCCGCTGTGGTCCACTGTGGAGGCTTCGCTGCCGATGATCGTGCCGCCCGCGGCGGTGAAGGCGTTCTGCAGCCGCAGGACCAGCGCGACGGTGTTCACCGCGTGCTCGCCGGGGATGTGGAAGGCCCGCAGCGGGCGGGAGATCGGCTCGGCGTCGACCCAGTCGAGGTCGAGCGGGTCGACGTCCTCGAACGGCTGGTCGTAGCGGGTCAACTCCTCGCGGATGGCGCGGAAGTTGGTGTCGTCGATCTCCGCCATGCCGATCGCGTTGAGGATGACGGTCGTGCCGTCCGCGGTGACGACCTCCTCCGCCGCGCCGTCACCGAGTCCGTCGAGCCATTCCGGCCACATCCCGGTGGCGCGGATTCCCAGTTCCAGCTTGGTCCGACCCGCGTCGCCGGCCACCAGCGTCGTGGTCACCTCGCCGAAGCAGCCGAGCATCGCCCCGGCCGCCGAGGTGCCCGCGTAGGGGCGGTGCGGTTCGCCGAGCACGGCCACGTCCTGCCCGCGCCTGGCCAGTTCCAGCCCGAGCGACAGTCCCAGCACCCCGTTCCCGACGACGATCACGTCAAAGTTCTTCTTGGGCACACCGGTGGAACTCATGGGGGTTCCCATCCTCTTCGAAGGAAACCGCACAGCGAATAGGTGGAATGGCGCACAGCGGGTTCTCGCGCATTCCGTGCGGTCCCTAGATAATGGCACCGAAGCGGACAGCGGACAATGCGCGTCCCGGAAACGGCAACGCGCTCGGCTATTCGGCGGCTATTCCGGTTTCACCCGCATGTGGATGCGCTCGCCCTGCGGGCCGAGGATGTTGAGCACCTCGACCGCGCCGTCGCCGGTGCTGCCGAACCAGTGCGGCAACCGGGTGTCGAACTCGGCCGCCTCGCCCGCCTCCAGCACCATGTCCTGCTCGGCGAGCACCAGCCGCAGCCGCCCGGAGACGACGTAGAGCCATTCGTAGCCCTCGTGCGTGCACAGTTCCGGGGTGCTGCGGTCGGGCGGGATGATGGTCTTGAAGGTGTGCAGCGGGCTCGGCTGCCTGGTGAGGGCGAGCACCACGCTTCCGTCGACCCGCCGCGGTGTCGGCCGGATGCGCGGGTCGGCGACCTCGGGGCCGCCGATCAGCTCGTCGAGCGGGATCCGGTACGCCCGCACGATGGGCAGCAGCAGTTCCAGGCTCGGCCTGCGCTGCCCGACCTCCAGCCGGGACAGGGTGCTCTTGGAGATCCCGGTCAGCTCCGAGAGCGCGGACAGGCTCAGCCCGCGCTGCGACCGCAGCCGCTTGAGCCGGGGACCGACCCCGGCGAGCGCGAAGGCGATGTCGTCGATCGGGGCCATGCCGCCATGAGACCAGCATGTCCCGGAAACGGCAACTATCGTTGCCCATCCCGCACCGATCGGGTCACCATGGCGGCGGAGGTGATCACAGGGATGACAACGCACGACTACGACACCGTGGTGATCGGTGCTGGCGCGGCCGGGCTCAACGCGGCCCTGCTGCTGGCCAGGGCCCGGCGCCGGGTGGCGGTGGTGGACAACGGCCGCCCCCGCAACGCCCCGGCCGCCCACATGCACGGATTCCTGTCCAGGGACGGCATCGCGCCCCCGGTGTTCCTGGACGTCGCCCGAGCCGAGGTCCTCGGCTACGGCGCCACACTGATCGACGCGTCGGTGTCGGAGGTGACCGAGGGCTTCACGACCACTTTGGACACCGGGCAGACATTGAGCGCCAGAAGCCTCGTGGTGGCAACAGGTCTACGCGACGAGCTACCGGACATCCCCGGCGTCCGAGAACGCTGGGGCCGCGACGTGGTGCACTGCCCCTACTGCCACGGCTACGAAGTCCGCGACCGCCCCCTCGGCATCCTCGGCACCAGCCCCGGCGCGGTCTTCCACGCCCAGATGCTGCGCCAGTGGTCCGCGGACGTGGTGCTGTTCGCCCACACCCTGGACATGACGGCCGAGGACCGCGCACAACTCCACGCCAGAGGAATCCAGGTCATCGACGGCCCCATCCGATCGGTGGTGGTAACCGACGACGCGGTACGCGGGGTAGAACTGACCGACGGCACCCAGATCGCCCGCTCCACCGTGTTCGTAGTGCCCCGAATGGTGCCTCGCGACTCGCTACTCAGAGCCCTCGGCTGCACCGTAGGCCCTGACGGCTGGATCGTGGTCGACCGCGCGGGCCAGACGACCGTACCGGGGGTCTTCGCAGCGGGGAACGTCATCGACCCCCGCGCCCAAGTAGTCACGGCGGCGGGAATGGGCTCCGCAGCAGGCTTCGCCATCAATATAGCCCTGGTACAGGACGACATCACCAGCGCCCTCACCACCCCCGCCCACGCCACCTAACCCACACACTCCGCCCAACCAGGGCCGAGGTTGGCCCCCAACAACGTTGGCCACCACGCACCCCTGAACAACGTTGGCCAACCCCGCGCTCCTCGGAGTCGCTGGTGCCAACCCGGCTCGATGGGGCGGACTTGTTTTGCGTGGGGGAGAATGACCCGTAGCGTCGTTCGCGGACAGGGCCACGCTTTTCGGCCCCTGCTTTGCGGTCCTGCCACGGGTTATTCAGGGGCCCCGCGCAAAACGAGTTCGCCGCATCGAGCAAAGCTCGAAACTCGCGCCCCACCGCGATGCCGAAGGCGAGCCGTCGATCGTCGACGCCGCAGGCGAGACCGAGAGCCACCGCCCCCAGCCCAAGATCAAATCGCCCAAAGCAGCCCCCAATGCACAGCCTACCGGGAAGCACCGACAGAACCGGCCGAGCGACCAAGCACCCTGTGGACAACCCCCTCACTCCTCCACAGGCGGCGACTCCCCCCACCCCCAAACCTTCAACGACTCCCTCTCCGGCGGCCGACTCCCCCGCCGAGAATTAGCCATAGCCCCCCGCGACCCCCACTCCATATAAGCCACAAACGCCGACCGAAACGCCCGGTCCGAAGGCAACCCCACCTCATCCGCCGCCTCCAGGATCAACCGCACCCACCGCTCCCGCTGCTCAGGCTGGATATCGCGCCCCCGGTGCTTGGACAACAACCGCGGGAACCCCCCGTGCTCGGAGGTGTAGAGCCGGGGCCCGCCGAAGACCTCGCCCAGCATGATGGCGACGTCCTTCGGGTGGTCGGCGGTCATGTGGCGGAACATGGGGGCCAGCAGGTCGTCGGCGAGGACCTTCTTGTAGAAGGCCTCGGTGAGGCGTTCCAGTGCCTCGGCGCCGCCTGCCCATTCGTAGAGGGTGGGGATGGGGTCTGGCATCGGGGTGCCCTTTCCTGGGTGGGTGGCTCACAAACCGAGGGAGACGCCGATCATTTCCTTCATGATCTCGGTGGTGCCGCCGTAGATGGTCTGGACGCGGCTGTTGGCCCATTCCTTGGCGATGGGGCTTTCCTTCAGGTAGCCGCTGCCGCCGTAGAGCTGGAGGCAGCGGTCGGCGACGCGGACCTGGAGTTCGGTGGTCCACCACTTGACCTTGGCGGCGTCGGTCACCGTGAGGCGGCGGGCGTTGAGCTCGGTCACGCAGTGGTTGAGGAAGACGCGGGCCAGGGTGATCTCGGTGTCGAGGGTGGCCAGCAGGAACCGGTTGTGCTGGAAGCTGCCGATCGGCTGCCCGAACGCCGTGCGGGTGGTCGCGTACGCCAGGGTCTCGGCGAGCATCTTCTCCGCGGTCGCGACCGCCACCGTGGCGATGCACAACCGCTCGCGGGGCATGCCCGCCATCAGGTACCCCTGCCCGGCGTTCTCCTTGCCGATCAGGTTCGCCGCCGGGACGCGGCAGTCGTCGAAGAACAGCTCGCTGGTGTCGCTGGCCTGCCACCCCAGCTTCTCCAGCTTGCGGCCGCGGGTGAACCCCGGCGTGTCCCGCTCCACCACCAGCAGGCTGATCCCCTGCCCGCCGCGCGCGGTCGGGGTCTTCGCCGCCACCATCACGAGGTCCGCGTTCTCCCCGTTGGTGATGAACGTCTTCTGCCCGTTGAGGACGAACCAGTCCCCGTCGCGCACGGCGGTCGTGCGGATGCCCATCAGGTCGGACCCGGCGTCGGGTTCCGTCATCGCGATCGCGGCGACCAGCTCACCGGCGCACACCCCGGGCAGCCACCGGTCCCGCTGCTCCGCGGTGGTCCGAGTGGCCAAATAGGACGCGATGATGTCGTTGTGCGCGACGAACCCCGGCGCGGTAACCCGCGATCGGACCAGCTCCTCGATGAACACCGCCACGTACCGGAAGTCCGTCACCCCCGCCCCGCCGTGCTCCACCGGCACGCCGAGGCCCAACAGCCCGGCCTTGCCCGCCTTGCGCCACACCTCCCGGCTGATGACGCCGTCCCGCTCCCACTCGTCGTGGTACGGAACCGCCTCCCTCGCGAGGAAGACCCGGCACAGGTCGCGGAACTCCTCGTGCACCGACTCGTAGACGTTGTGCTCCACCGCGGTTCCTCCCTCAGCGCCGGACGAGGTGTTCGTTGAGCTGGTGGTGCGCGATCCGCAGGGTGTGGCCCGGGTCGGCGAAGGCGGCGAAGTGCCCGCCGGGGATCTCGACCTGGCGGCTCTGCGCACTGCTGTGCGCGCCCCACCGCCGCATCTGCTCGGGGGTGACGTAGACGTCGTCGCGTGCGGCGATGGTGGTCAGCGGGAACCCGACCACCAGCGATTCGTCCACGTGGAACTGTCGCCGGATCGCGTAGTCCTCGCGCATCAGCCGCACCAGGTACCCGGCCATCGCCTTGTTGGCCAACAGTTCCGGCGCGGTGCCGCCATCGGCGCGGATCTTGTCGAGCAGTTCGGCGTCGGTGAGCGTGGTCGTCTCGTCACCCGGGGGTTGCAGCGCGGGCGGCAGCGCGGCGGAGACGATGGACCGCACCGGCGGTCTACCGACGACGCGGGCGACCGCGTCGGCGACCGCCAGGCTCAGCATCGCGCCGAAGCTGTGCCCGAAGGTGCCGTAGCGCAGGTCGCTGACCTGGTCCCACGCCTGCATCAGGTCGGCGGCGACGTGGTTGGCCATCGACGCCACCAGGTCGCGGTAGTCGGTGATCCTGGCCTCCCGGTTGCGGGTGCCGCGGCCCGGGTGGTCGATGCCGATGACCCGCACCGACGCGGTCTGGAACGCTTGCCACGAGCGGTAGATCGACGAGGTCGCGCCCGCGTAGGGCACGCAGTACAGGCGCACGGGTTGCGGCGGCACGGGTCACTCCCCCAGTCCGCCGGCGATCTTCTCCGCCAGCATGATGGTGGTCAGGTTCGTCGGGGCGCTGGGCATGGTCGGGAACACCGAGGCGTCGACGACCCGCAGGTTGCCGATCCCGTGCACCCGGCACCGCTGGTCCACAACGGACATCGGGTCGCTCGCCGGGCCCATCCTGGCCGAGCCGATCGCGTGCCACCCGGGGCTCATGACGTTGCGGACGGCGCTGCGCAGCACGGTGTCGTCGGCGACCATGGCGTCGTTCCACAGCTGCACCTCGGTCAACCGCGCGGCGAACCGCTCCGACCGCAGGATCCGCCACGCCGTGCGGACACCGTGGGCGAGGCGGTCGACGTCGTCGTCGACCGAGCCGAAACCCAGTTCGATGACCGGCGAGGCGCCGGGGTCGGCGTCGGGCAGCAGGACCCGGCCGCGGGAGGCGGGTCGCAGCAGCATCACCGAGATGCCGACCACCATCGGCCAGCCGAGCCGGTTGACGAACCCGGGGATCGTCGCGGTCTCCACGTTGTTGAGCAGCCAGACCTGCAGGTCCGCCGCCTGGCCGTCGCTGGACACCCTGGCCGCGACCTGCCGCCACGGGATCCCCGGCCTGCACAGGCCGTCGCGCGGCTTGGCCCAGATGACGACCGACGGGTGGTCGACGAGGTTCTCGCCGACGCCGGGCAGGTCGACGACCGGGGTGACGCCGAGGTCGGCGCAGGTGTCGGCCGGTCCGATGCCGGAGCGCAGCAGGACGGCGGGCGAGCCGACGGCACCAGCGCTGAGCACCACGTTCCTGGCCGTGACCCGCACGGTCCTGTTGTCCTGCAGCAGTTCCACGCCGGTCACCCGCCGCCCGTCGAGCAGCAGCCTGGTCACCCGGCAGCCGGTCCTGATCTCCAGGTTCGGCAGGTCCCGCACCGGGGCGAGGTAGCCGCTCGCGGTGTCGACCCGCTCGGTGCCGACCGTGTTGGCCGGGACCGCCCCGACCCCGACGTCCACCCCGGCGTTGAGGTCCGGCAGGTCGGGCACGCCCATCCGGCGGCACTCGTCCCAGAACGCGAGGTCCAGTTCGTGCAGCTGGTCGCGCCGGGGTCGGCGGATCGGGATCGGGCCGCGGACGCCGTGGTCGCCGCCGGGGAAGTCGGTGTCGCGCTCGACCATCTTGTAGAACGGCAGCACCCGGTCCCACGACCACTCCGGGTTCCCCATGGCCACCCAGTCCGCGAAGTCCCCCGGCAACGCCCGCATCGCGACCGCCCCGTTCACCGCGGAGGACCCCCCGACCACCTTGCCCAGCCGGTAGGGGAACCGCCCCCACAACGCCCGCGACCGCGCCACACCTGCCCCGACCGTCGCGTGCTCCCGGGCCCGCCCGCGCAGGTTGGCCTGGTAGTCCCAGTTGAACCCCTCCAGGATCAACCTCGTCCCGTCCCGCAACGGGTTGACCACCTCCCGGTCCACCGGCTGGTCGACCCCGGCCTCCACCAACAACACCCGATGCCCCCGCGCCGCCAACCGCGCCGCCACCACCGCCCCCGCCGACCCGGCGCCGACGATCACGTGCTCCCACTCGGCACTCATGAACCCCACCTCCCGGGCAGTCCCAAACCCGCTCCGATACCCCGGGCTCCCTGACGACACTTCCGGTCGGTGGTCATGAGGCGGTGTCGCGCAGGGAGCCGATGACGGCGGCGAAGTCGGTGATGGTGGCGTTGGTGAAGAGGGCCTCGATGACCTCCTGCTCGGCGGCGGAGCTGATGTTGAAGGCGGTGCGGAGGTGGCCGATGATGCCGACCGCGTGCAGGGAGTCGCCGCCGACGTCGAAGAAGCCGTCCTCGGCGCCGAAGTCGTTGTGGCCGAGTTGGCGCGACCAGATCTCCAGCAGGTCGCGTTCCACGTCGGAGCGGGGTTGCACGCGCTCGTCGGGCGATGGGCTGTCCTGCCACGGCGCGGGGAGGGCCTTGTGGTCGATCTTGCCGTTGGGGGTGAGCGGGAGCGCGGCGATGGTCACGAAGTGGTTGGGGACCATGTAGCTGGGCAGTTGCTCGGCGAGCGCGGCGCGCAGCACGGCCGGGTCGGTGCTCTCCGAGCCGTCGACCACGAGGTACGCGGCGAGTTGGCGCTGCTTGCTGTGCGGGTGCGTCGGGGCGGCCACCAGGGCCTGGCGGACGCCGGGGTGCCTGCTCAGCGCGGCCTCGACCTCGCCGAGTTCGACCCGGTAACCGTTGATCTTGACCTGGAAGTCGTCGCGGCCGAGGATCTCGATGTCGCCGCCGGGCAGGTAGCGGCCGAGGTCGCCGGTGCGGTAGAGCCGTTCGCCGGTGCCGGGGTGCAGGACGAACCGCTCGGCGGTGCGCACCGGGTCGGCCCAGTAGCCGTCCGCGACGCCGACCCCGCCGATGTGGATCTCGCCCGCGACCCAGGTCGGGCACGGCTCGAACCGCTTGTCCAGCACGTGCAGCCTCTGGTTGGCCAGCGGCTTGCCGTACGGGATGCTCGGCCACTCCGGCGGCACCACGCCGATCGGGTTGAACACCGACCAGATGGACCCCTCGGTGGCGCCGCCGAGGCTGACCAGGTTCAGCTCCGGGAAGTGCCGGTGGACCTGCTCCGGCAGCGTCGTGGGGATCCAGTCGCCGCTGAGCAGGGCCAGCCGCAGCCGGCTGGCGGGGGTGGTGTCGCCGAGGGACTCGACCCAGATCCGCATCGGCGCGGGCACGCTGTTCCAGATCGTCACCCCGTGCCGGTCGATCAGCTCCGACCAGTGCGTCAGGTCGCTGGCCCGCTCCGGCGCGGGGACCACGACGGCGCCGCCCGCACCGAGGACGCCGAAGATGTCGTACACCGACAGGTCGAAACCGGTGGGCGCCAAGGCGAGCACTCTGTCGTCGCGGCTGACGCCGAAGCGCCGGTTGATGTCCTGGACGGTGTTGCCCGCGCTGCGGTGGGAGATCATCACGCCCTTGGGCTCGCCGGTGGAGCCGGAGGTGAAGATCACGTACGCCAGGTCGTCGTGGTCCTGCCTGCTGCCAACGGGATCCGCGCTGTGCCGGAGGGTGGCCTCGTCGCCGAGCGTGACGAGTTCGACCCCCTCCGGCCAGGCCAACCGGTCGCGCAGGTCGGGTTCGGTGACGACCGCGAGCACCCGGCAGCGCTCCAGCAGGGCCAACCGCCGCTGCTCGGGCAGGTCCGGGTCGATGGACACGTACGCCGCGCCGGAGTGCAGCACCCCGAGCAGCGCGGACACGAGGTCGGGACCGGGCCGCATCGACACCGCGATGACCGTGTTCGGCTCCGCACCACAGCACTCGCGCAGCCTGCGGGCCAGTCGGTGCGCGGGTTCGGTGAGGTGCCGGTAGGTGACCTCGGCACCATCGGCGATCACCGCGACGGCGTCGGGGGTCCGGCGCGCGGCATCGGCGACCAAGTCGTGCAGCAAGGCCGGGGGGATGTCGGTGTCGGTCGCGTTGGCGCGGGCGCGTTCGTCGGCTTGCGCGGCGGGCAGCGGGACCACGGCCGCGGTGCTGTCCCAGGCCGCGGCGTCGTCGACCAGGCGGTCGAGGAGAGTGCGGTAGGCGTGGAACATCGCGTCGAGGACCCCGGGGGCGAACAGGCCGGTGACCGAGTTCCAGGTGACGGCCACACCGCCGCCCTGGTCGACGACCTGGTTCTCCAGCCAGATCTGCGGCGTCTGGCTGGCGCTGTGCACGACCTCGCCGAAGCCGCTCAACGCCTCCGCGCCGCAGCCGAGCATGTCGGAGAACACGACCGGCATCGACGCGGCCCGGCCGTCGCCCTGCCTGCGGGTCAGCTCGCGCAGCACGCGGATGCCACCGAACGCCGCGTTCGCCTGGTCGTCGCGCAACCTGCGCTGCACGGCGGCGGCGCGCTCGTGGAAGGTCGTGCCCTCCCCCGCCCGCACGGCGAACAGGCTGGGCGAGAGGAAGTCGCCGAGCAGGTGGTCGACATCCGGGTGCAGCGGGTGCCGGTCGAGTCGGCTGAGCGCGACGGTGAACTCCTGGCGCTTCGACCAGGTCCGCAGCACCTCGCAGTAGGCGGCGAGCAGCAGCGCGGACGGGGTGATGCCGCGGCTTTCGGCGGCCGCGGTCATGGCGGCCCACCGCGGTCGCGTGATCACCGTGGCGCGGCGGCCGAAAGCAGGCCTGCCAATGCGTTCCGGCGCCGTGGCCAACGGGAGTTCGGGGGCGGCGGGGATCTCGTCGAGGCGCGAGAGCCAGTACTTCTCGGCCCAGCGCCCGGCCGTCGTGGTGGCCAGTTCTTGTTCGGCCAGCACGTAATCGCGGAAGGAGAGGTCGAGCGGCCGCGGTTCGGCGGTGGGGTTGTCGTAGAGCTCGCGCCACTGGCGCAGCATCTGGAAGAACCCACGGGCGTCGACGAACAGCAGGTCCATGCTCACGTGCAGCCGGAACCCGCGTTCGGTGAGCCGGGTGGCGCGGATGTCGAACAGCGGCCACCGGTCGACCGGCAGCACCTGGTCGGCCAACTCGGCGCGGATCGCGGCGACGGCGGCGGACCGGGCGGCCGGGGGTTCGGCGCGCAGGTCGGTGCAGGGGATGGCGTAGTGCGGAACCTGTTCCAGGACACGCTGTTCGCCGCCGGTGTCGACCACCGCGCGGAGCATGTCGTGCTGGGCGATGACCTTGTTGAGCGCCTCGGTGAGCCGGGCCAGGTCCAGGCCCTGGCTGTCGAACTCGAAGCTGAAGTGGCTCGACACCCCGCCGAGTTCCAGGCCCCGGTTGCGGCCGATCAGGTACGCGTACTGGATGTCGGTGAGCGGGAACGGCCGGTGCCGCTGGTCCGGTCGCGGCTCGGCGCGGGGCAGGTCGGAGCGGGGGGCCGCCGCCGGGCTGTCCGCGACGTTGCGCAGGTCGGACACGTGATCATCCATTGTGGTCGCACCTCTCCTTCGCGCGGCACACCACCGCCCGCGCCCCGCTGGGGCAGCCGAACGGTGGTGGGAGAACGGGATTCGCGCGACCGGACCGCGGGTGGACCGGTCCGATCGGCAGCCCGGAGCGGGCCGTCATTGACTGCTTCGCATAAGACCAGCGGCTCGCGACGGTTGTCAAGCGATCACCTATTCCGCCGATTTCCGGTCCGCGGCTCCCGAGTCGGCGAACGTGCGCTTGCGCGCGTGGGAATTCGGCTGTTCGGCGGGTTCGGCAATGGCGGTCGGGGGCACTAGACCACCGCTTTTCGCTGGTCCGGGAAAATGGCGATGGCCGACCTGGGCCAATCGAGTGAGCGGCGGATTCGGCCGCGTTGAACGCATTCGGGATTGCCTGCACGATGCGGCCATGAGCGACACTGCCCCGCCCCGGATCCTCATCGGCGCCACCGGATCGATCGCGGTGACGACGCTGCCCAGCTACCTCGCCGCCCTGCGCGCCCACCTCGGCGGCACGTACACGGTGCTGATGACGCACACCGCCACCGCGTTCCTGCCCGCCGCGACGGTGGCCATCCACGCCGACCGGGTGATCAGCGGCGAGTCCCCCGCCGACTGGCCGACCGACAAGCCCTCACGCCTGGCCGCCGACCACGACCTGTGCGTCGTGCTGCCCGCCACCGCCCACATCCTCGCCGCCGCCGCGACCGGCTCAGCCCCCAACCGGCTGGCCACGGTCATCCTCTCGGCCCGCCACCCCACCGTCTTCTTCCCCTCCATGGGCGCCGCCATGTGGGACAAGCCCGCCGTCCGCCGCAACATCACCCAACTCCGCGCCGACGGCCACCACATCCCCGACCCCGTGTGGCACGACACCTACGACGTGGGCACCAGGTCCATCTCCCACCACCCGACCATGCCCGCCCCCGCCGACGTAGCCAAGATCATCGGCGAGCTCCTGTCCCAGCAGGCCTGACCACCCCCGGCCGCGGCACAGCCCCTCCGGGTGCCGCGGCCGGAGGTGCGCAACCGCGGGGATTCTCGGACATGCCGCCATCGACAAGGCCGCCCGGGTACCAGGGCGGACCCGGCCGGGCCCGCGACGAGGCCGCGAGTCGCCGGGTCAGGGCACGAGTTGGTCGGTGCGGCGGCTGGGGGTGCCCTGGTCGAACCAGACGGCGAGTTCCTGCCAGGTCTCGGCGCAGGCGTGGGCGAGTTCGGCGACGACGCCGCGGCAGTGCTCGGGGACGGCGTCGAGCAAGCCCAAGCGGTCCTGGTCGGTGAGGGCGTGGATGCTGAGCAGGCGGATCAGCGCGCGGCCCATCTCGCTGAAGCGCAGCGACGGGTCCTGGCGCAGCCGCGAGAGCAGGTCGGACGGCGGGTCGCGCAGGGTGTCGACGACCAGGGCGGTGCTCGGCGGGTACTGCTCGCGCTGCCGCTGCTTGGGCGGGACCGGGTCCTCGCCCCTGGCCAGCCGGTCGCGGACGTCGCGGACGGTGCTCAGCGAGATGCCGGAGGCGGTGGCGACCTGCCGCAGGGACGTCGACGGGTCCTCGCGCAGCATCAGGCACGCCATCCGGCGGCCGTCGGCGCTGCTCAGCGGTCGGACCCGGCCGTCGCGGCCGATCCGGGTGCGCGACTGCGGGGCATCAGCAGTCGCGCACCGGCGGATCACCGCGACCGTCCTGGCGGCCAGGCCGGTCGCCGAGGCGATGGCCCGGTCCGACCACCTCGGGTGCGAGGCGATGATCCGCATGGCCGCGACCCTGCGGTCGGCGAGCGAGAGCGGCAGCCCGTGCGCGACGTTGGCCCGCACGCCGAGCACGAACGCCTCCGCCTCGTCCCCGTCGAAGTAGCGCACCCGGACGGTGTCCTCGCCGCAGATCACCGCGGCGCGCAGCCGGTGCATGCCGTCGATGACCCGCATGGTCGCCCGGTGCACCAGCACCGGCGGCAGCACGTCGGCCGACTCGGCGAGCAGCCGGACGTGGTCGCTGTCCTCACCGGCCAGCCGCGGCGAGTCCGACGGCCGCAGCGCGCTGATCGGCACGGTCACCGGCGGGCTCTGCTCCCACCAGTCCTCGGGTAAGACCCGGTCCGCGCCGGAATCCACCAGCTGAGAGTTCTCGCCACCGTGCCCCAATTGAACAACCCCCAGGATGGTCGGTTCAACATCGATTCGGCAGTGCGCGCTCTATTCGGCTTTTCTCGCCGGGCGATCAGAATCCGTGCCTGCGGTCACCGAGGACGATCTCGGCGACCTCGCGTTCCAGTTCCGCGGTGAACCCGTTCGCGCGCGCCCGGTTCCGGTGGGCCGCGACGGCGGACCCGGTCCGGTCGAGCACGACGCTCTGGTGAATGGCCATCGCGGCGGCGGTGCCCATTCCCGCGGCGGTGATGACCTGCGCGCGCGGGTTGACGACGTTGCCCGCGGCCCAGATCCCCGGCACGCTCGTGGCACCGGATCCGTCGACGACGAGGAAGCCGTTGGGGTCGGTGTCGCAGCCGAGCGCGGCCAGCACCCGGGTGTTGGGCACGAACCGCGGCGCGACGAACACCGCCGAGCGGGGTGTGCTGCCGCCCGCGGTCTCGACGCCGCGCAGGACGTCGTCGGCCACGACCAGCGCGCTCACCGCGCCCGGCATCGTGCGGATCCCCATGGCCGCCAACTGTTCCCGCTCGTCGTCGGGCAGCGCGTAGGTGTGCTCGAAGAGCACGACGTCGTCGGACCACTGGCGGACCATCAGCGCCTGATGGGTCGAGCCGGGGCCGGTGGCCAGGACGCCGAGCGGCTGGTCGCGCACCTCGTGGCCGTGGCAGTACGGGCACTGCAGGACGTCGCGGCCCCAGCGCTGCGCGACACCGGCGACCTCCGGCAGTTCGTCGTGCATGCCGGTGGTGACCAGGAGCCGTGGCGCGCTCATCTCGACGCCGTCCGCGCGGCGGACCGTGAACCCGGGCCGCACGTCCTCGACCGCCGTGTCGACCAGTTCGCCGCCGTACGCGGTCACCTCGGCGCGGCCGCGGTCGACCAGCTCGGCGGGCGGCATGCCGTCCCTGGTGAGGAAGCCGTGCATGTGCGCGGCGGAGGCGTTGCGCGGCGCGCCCGCGTCGACCACCGACACCGCCAGCCCGGCCCTGGCCAGCAGCAACGCCCCGCTGAGCCCCGCGGCACCGCCGCCGAGCACGAGGACGTCCCGCTCTACCACACCGTGGACCTCGCGGTCACCCGATCCCATGATTTCCCCTCGTGCTTGGCCGTCCTCCCAGCCGGAGACTACAGTATTCCAAGGAACACGGGAACTGGAGTGAAGCCTTGCGAGACAACCAATCGAGGCCAGACCTGTTCGAGGAGCTGGCGCGCGTCGGCAAGGCGCTGGGCAACGGGAAGCGGCTGGAGCTCATCGACCTGCTCGCCCAGGGCGCGCGCGGGGTGGTCGAACTGGCCAGGGAAGCGGGCCTGACCGTCACCACGACGTCGGCGCACCTGCAGACGCTCAAGCACGCGGGCCTGGTCACCGGCAACCGCGACGGCACCACGATCCGCTACCGCATCGCCAGCGGCGGGGTGGCCGCGCTCTACAGCCAACTGCTGGAGGTGGCCGCCACCCAACTGGCCGATGTGGACATCGCCGCGCGCCGCTACCTGGGTCCTGAGGACACCGAGGCCATCGACCGCACCGAACTGCTGCGCCGCGTGCGCGCCGGTGAGGCCATCGTGGTGGACGTCCGCCCCGCGATGGAGTTCACCGCGGGCCACATCCCCGGCGCGCTGTCCATCCCGCTCGACGAACTCCGCTCCCGCCTCGACGAACTCCCCTCAGAACTCGAGGTCGTCGCCTACTGCCGAGGCATCTACTGCACCTTCTCCCACGACGCCGTCCGCCTCCTCACCGCCACCGGCCGCCGAGCCGTCCGCCTAGCCGACGGCATCCTCGAATGGCAGGTCGCAGGCAACCCGGTCACCACCGACGAGGCCACTCACTAGTCCTGTTTGGACTCACCCGGCCCGCTCCGCCCCTGCTCGACGCGGTCCGGCCACTCCGCCCCCGAGCTGATCGCCAGAGCAGGCCCGCCCCCGCAGCCCTCACCGAAGCGGTGTTGTCCACAACCCTTTGGTGACTTCTTGCCGTCACAGACGCCACTCCTGGTGGGCCGCCCGCGTCTCGTCTGCCGGTCAGCGCCCAACGATCAAGTGTCCATAGTGGACAGCAGGCGCCACTCAGGCGGTCTCGGGATCAACGGGCTCAGGGGCCGGGTCTGTGAGGCGTTCGCGCAGGTGGCGCCAGATCACGGCGGCGATGGCGGCCACCGGGACGGCCAGCAGGCTGCCCGCGATGCCCGCGAGGGTGCCGCCGAGGGTCACCGCCAGGAGGACGACCGCGGCGTGCAGGCCGAGGCTGCGGCTCTGGAGCATCGGCTGGAAGACGTTGCCCTCCAGTTGTTGCACGGCGATGATGATGCCCAGGACGATCAGGGCGTCGGTCGGGCCGTTGGAGACGAGGGCGATCAGCACGGCGACGAAGCCGGCGAACAGGGCGCCGACGATCGGGACGAAGGCGGCGACGAAGGTCAGCACCGCCAGCGGGAGCACCAGCGGCACGCCCATGATCCACAGGCCGATGCCGATGAACACCGCGTCGAGCAGGCCGACGAACGCCTGGGAGCGGACGAACGAGCCGAGGGTGTCCCAGCAGCGGGTGGCCACGACCGGGACGTCCAGGGCGAGGCGGCCGGGCAGTTGCCGGGCGAGCCACGGCAGGAAGCGGGGGCCGTCCTTGAGGAAGTAGAACATCAGGAACACCGCGAGCACGGCGGTCACCAGCCCGTTGGCGACCGTCCCGACGCCGGTCACGGTCGCGTTGACGATGCTCCCGACGCTGCCCTGCAACCGGGCGACGCCCGCGTCGAGCGCACTGGTCACCTGGTCGTCGCGGATGTTGAGCGGCGGGCCGGACGCCCACTCGCGCAGCTGCTGGATGCCGCTGACCACCCCGTCGACCAGGTCACCGGACTGCGAGGCCACCGGGATCGCGATCAGCGCCGCCGTCCCGACCGCGACCAGCAGGAACAGCACGGTCACCGCCGAGGCCGCCAGCGCCGGGTGCCAGCCGCGCACCCGCAGGAACCGGGCGAGCGGCCAGGTGAGCGTGGTGATCAGCAGCGCGATCACCACCGGCCAGATGACCGACCACATCCAGCCGAGCAGCCACAGCACCACCCCCGACAGCAGCAGCACCAGCAGCACGTCGAGACTGGTCCGCGCGGAGGAGCGCAACGCCGCCCTCGCCTTGCCCGCGTTCACGGTGTCACCCACGAGACCACCTAAGCACCCGCCCCACCGTTCAGCAGGCAACAACTCCGCCGTGTTCGGGTGATGCTCGGCTGAACTCCCGCCGACGACCGGAGCGCCAGGTCCCCGGTCCAGGTCAGCAGGGGGTGTTGTCGCCCGTGGCCTGGTTGACGCGGCGGGCGATGTCGCGGAGTTGGCGGACCTGCGCCTTGGTCAGGCTGTCGAACACCACGCGGCGGACCGTGTCGACGTGGCCGGGGGCGCTGTCGACCAGGGCGGCCATGCCCTCGTCGGTGGGGGTCGCCAGCGTGTAGCGACCGTCGGTGGGGTCGGGCCTGCGGTCAGACGCGCGGGAGCCCTCCCACCCGGCGGGCGAGAGGGCTTCCGGGGTCATCGGGCCGCGACGGCCACCGCGGGGATCGGGAGTTCGGGCGACTCGGCGGGCGCGCACCGGGTGCCGTCGGCGGGGGCGCGCAGGGTGATCAGGTACCGGTCGGCAGCCTTGCGCACGCAGTCGGTGCGGATGTAGGAGATGTGGCCCCAGCCCTCGTAGGTGAGCAGGACGGTCTTGTCGCGGGTCTTGCGGTGGAACGACCGGGCCCAGTCGTAGCCGGTGGACGGGTCGTGCAGGTTGTTCAGCATCAGGATCGTGGGCGCGTCGTCGAGGCGGGGACGGCGTTGCGGATTGGTGGCGTCCGGCAGGCCGACGCAGCCGTGCACGATGTCGTGGCTGAGGAACGCGCGGGACAGGTGCGGCGACAGCTCCCGCGACCGGTCGAGCAGCGCGGTGTACTCGCGCAGCGACCGGGGCCGGATCTGCCAGTCCTGGCAGAAGACCGGGAGGAACGGGTTGGGCTCGACCTCGTTGGCGGCAAGCGCTTTCGCCGTGGTGCCGGACAGGGCGAGCAGCCAGTGGGAGAGTTGTGTCCAACTGGGATCGTAGAGCGACCACAGGGTGTACTGGAGGATCTGGCTCGTGGTCACCTTGCGGCTGGGGTCGCCGGGTTCGGTGATCTCGCCGCGATCGGCTCGGGCGACCAGGTTGTCGAGGAAGGCGCCGACGTCGCGGCCGCGTAGGGCGCAGTTCTCGTTGGCGGTGCACCATTTCTCGAATTCGCGGAACGAGTCTGCGCCCGCGCTCGCTGTGGTCTCGACGAAGCTCTTGGCGTCTACGCTGTGGTCGAGGTTGGAGTCGTTGACCATCGCGCGCAGGTTGCGGCCGTAGCGCTCGGCGTAGAGCTGGCCGACGAGGGTGCCGTAGGAGACGCCGTAGTAGCTGATCTTCCGCTCGCCGAGGGCCCGGCGGATCGCGTCCACGTCGTCGACGACGGCTAGGGAGTCGGCGTGGTCGTAGATCGGGCCGCTGCGCGCCCGGCAGTCGGCGGCGAGTTTCCGGTTGTACCGCCCGATCGCGTCGAACCCGGCCTGCGTGGTCGGGTAGGTCGACGGCCTGGCGGCGAGCAGGTCCGACGAGCACACAATCGGACTACTCCGCCCGACACCGCGCGGGTCGAACCCGATGATGTCGAACCGGTCCCGGATGTCCTGACTGAACCACGACGGCGCCGCGAACGCGAACTCCACCCCGGACGGCCCCGGCCCACCCGGGTGGATCACCAGGCTCCCGACCCGCTTGTCCGGCTTCGCGGCCTTCCGCCTGGCCAGCGCCAGGTCGAACCTCGCCCCGCCCGGATTCCCCCAGTCCACCGGCACCCGAACGGTTCCGCACTCGACCTCGGGCAGTTCCGCGCAAGGCCGCCACTCAACACCCCCACCCACCACCCCGGGCGCCGCCGAGGCCACCGGCCCCACCCCCACCACAAGCCCAACCACCGCGACCAACCCGCCGACCACCCGGGACACCGAACCCACAGCCCGCCACCTCCACCGCCGATGCCCACCCGGGCACAGGAAGTGTTCACCAGTCCGAATCGGCGCACAATCGTCCCAATGGCCCACTTTTCCCGATTCCCGTTGCACAGAGCGCACCGAACAGTCCGGAAAGGATGGTCAGTCCCCATTGCGGCACAAAAAGCCTCACTCATCGAGACTCTCCGCAGCTCACACCGGTACCAGTCGGCCATCCACCTGGCGTCAGTCCACCGGTTCGAAGGGTTGTGGATAAGTCCGGGAATCTGAAGACGGTGGTGGTCGGTTCCTGAGGAGATATCCAGCGGGGAGCGGGAGTCCACTGAGGATGCTTGGGTGTGGGACGATCGTGGGCATGGTGTGGGAATTGAATCCGGTTGAGCGGCGCGATGGGGTGCCCACGGAGGACGAGTGGTCCTGGTTGACCGTCGTCCCGGGGAAGTCGCGGGTGTTCGGGTGGGATCTCCACTTCCGTGAAGGGTGGGCGGAGTTCGTCGACGTGTTTGGTGGGGGTGTGATTGAGGAGTTGAGCGGGTTGGCCCTGCTGACGGTGAAGCCGGATGCGGTGGTGGGGCGGCGGGGGCGTCGGGTGGTGGATTATCTGGTGGGGAATGGTTTTGTGCCGGTGGGGGCGGCGCGGTTCGGGTATACGAGGCATTCGGTGCGGGAGGTGTGGCGGTACGACTGGGACGTGTACCCGGTCGACCGGTTGCGGTTCTCGTCGTTGTGGTACGCGGCCAATGACGTGGTGTTGGTGGTGGCGCGGGATGTTCGGCCGACGCCGGGGGTGCCTGCGACGGTGCGGTTGGGGGCGTTGAAGGGGGTCACGGATCCCGCGCTGAACGAGTGGCACCACCTGCGGACGGTGCTCCGGCCGCCGAACCGGGTGCTCAACTTCGTGCACGTCGCCGACGAGCCCGCCGATGTCGTGCGCGAGTTGGCCATCTTCCTCGACCGCCCCGAACTGAGGCGACTCCTCGACAGCGTCCGGGAAGGCGCGGACCGCACCGAGCAGGTCCTCGCGACAATCGCCGACCTGGAGGCCGAATACCCGGCGCACGACCTGGACGTCGAAGCCGCGCTCGACCGGATGGCCCCGGTAATAGGCGCACAGGCAAAAGACAGACTCAGCGAGCTGATAGCCGGAAACAGCAAGATCCGCTGGGACGAGTTCACCGCACTGGTACCGCAGAACGCCGTCGACCTCTGGGATGTGATCGTGGTCGCGTCATTCGTGGTGCCGAGGGAACGGCCGGTGTAGCCCTGCGCACACAAGCAGGCCAGACGCGGGTGGGCGCTGCCAGGATCGGGGCGACCAGGCACATCTCAGCGTTGAGGAGTGACTTGACCGCGATCGCGCGCGTTGTCGGGCGGCAGGTGCTCGACAGCCGGGGCAACCCGACCGTCGAGGTGGACGTCGAACTGGCGGACGGGTCGCTGGGCAGGGCCGCGGTGCCCTCCGGCGCGTCGACCGGGACGAACGAGGCCGTCGAGCTGCGGGACGGTGACAAGTCGCGCTACCACGGCAAAGGCGTGCGCAAGGCGGTCGGCGCGGTCAACGGGGAGATCGCCGACGCGCTCACCGGCCTGGACGCGGAGGCTCAGTCCGAGGTCGACCGGGTCATGGTCGAGTTGGACGGCACGCCGAACAAGGCGCGGCTGGGCGCCAACGCCACCCTGGGGGTCTCGCTGGCGGTGGCCAAGGCGGCCGCGGCGGCGCACCGGCAACCGTTGTACCGCTACGTCGGCGGCGTCCACGCGCACCTGTTGCCGATGCCGATGATGAACATCATCAACGGCGGCGCGCACGCGGACAACGCGCTCGACTTCCAGGAGTTCATGATCGCCCCGGTCGGTGCGGAGGACTTCGCCGACGCGGTGCGGGTCGGGTCGGAGGTCTTCCACACCCTGCGCGAGCAGCTGCGGGACGCCGGGCACGACACCAACGTCGGCGACGAGGGCGGGTTCGCGCCGAACCTGGGTACCGCGGACGAGGCGCTGGAGTTCGTGGTCGCCGCGATCGAGCGCTCCGGCCACACCCCGGGCGAGGACGTCGCGGTGCTGCTCGACCCGGCCGCGTCGGAGTTCTACGCCGACGGCGTGTACGACTACCGCGGCGAGGGCCGCAAGCGCTCGGTCGGGGAGCACGTCGAGTACCTGGCCGACCTGGTGCGCCGGTTCCCCATCGTGTCCATTGAGGACGCCATGGCGCAGGACGACCTCGCGGGCTGGAAGCTGGTCACCGAGGCGCTGGGCGCGCACATCCAGCTCGTCGGCGACGATGTGTTCTGCACCAACGCTTCCCTGCTGGCCCAGGGCATCGACGACGGCATCGCGAACTCGATCCTGGTGAAGGTCAACCAGATCGGCACCCTCACCGAGATGCTGCTGACCGCGGGCACCGCCTTCAAGGCCGGGTACTCGGTGGTCATGTCCCACCGCTCCGGCGAGACCGAGGACACCACGATCGCCGACCTGGCGGTGGCCACCAACTGCGGCCAGATCAAGACCGGCTCACTGTCGCGTTCGGACCGCACCGCCAAGTACAACCAGCTGATCCGGATCGAGGAGGATCTGGGCTCCCAGGCCGGCTACGCGGGCGCCCGTTCCCTGAGCACCAACCGCTGACACTCCCCCGGCCGCCGAACAAGACTTCCACGTGACGCGGCAGCGCCCGCGAGGTCAGGCTGTTGGGCGCGGCCGGAAAGTGCGGCGGTAGGTGTCGGGTGGGATGCCGAGGGTGCGGGTGAAGTGGCGGCGCAGGGTGGTGGGGGTGCCCAGGCCGGTGGCCGCCGCTATGGACTCGATGGTTTTGTCGGTGGTTTCGAGGAGGTGTTGGGCGAGGCGGACGCGGTGGGTGAGCAGCCATTGGAGGGGCGTGGTTCCGGTGGCGGCGTGGAAGTGGCGGGTGAGGGTGCGGGTGCTGAGGTTCGCCTGGCGGGCGAGGTCCTCGACGGTGAAGGGGTGGTCGAGGTGTTCGGTGATCCAGGGCAGCAGCGCGGTGAGCGGGTGGGTGTCGCTGGCGGGCACCGGGGTGGTGACGAACTGGGCCTGGCCGCCCGCGCGGTGGGGTGGGACGACCAGGCGGCGGGCGAGGGTGTTGGCCACCGCGGAGCCGTAGTCGGAGCGGACCAGGTGCAGGCACAGGTCCATCGCGGCGGCCTTGCCCGCTGAGGTGAGGACGGTGCCGTTGTCGACGTAGAGGACGTCGGGGTCGACCTGCACCCGAGGGTACCGGGCGGCCAGCTCGGTCGTGTGCGCCCAGTGGGTCGTGGCGCGGCGGCCGTCCAGCAGACCGGCGGCGGCCAGGACGAACGCCCCCGTGCACAGCGACGCCACCCGCGCACCCGCCGCGTGGGCCGCGCGCACCGCCTCGACCAGGGCCGCCGGCGGCTCGACATCGACATCGGTCCACCCGGGGACGATCACCAGGTCGGTGTGGACCAGCTGGTCGAGGCCGTGATCGGGCACGAGGTGGAACCGCCCGAGCCGCACCGGCCCCTCACCGCAGACCGCGAAGTCGTACCAGGGTTCGACCACCCCGGCGGTGCCGAAGACCTCGTGCGCCAGGGCCAGCTCGAAGTGCAGCATGCCGTCGGTGGCGGCCAGCGCGACAGTGGGCATGTCCGAAAGTGTACGCGTCATGTCGTTCCGGACACTGGTCCGAACGAGGCGCACCCCCCAGGATGTCCACAGTGGATCACCCGAGGGAGAGTTGATGCAGGTCGCGGTGTACGGGGCGTACGGCCACACCGGCCGGTTCGTGGTCGCCGAGCTGCGGGAACGCGGCTATGACCCGATCCCCTCCGGACGCGATCCGGCCAAACTGGCCACGCTGGGCCCCCACACCCGCCAAGCCGCCATCGACGACCTCGCCGCACTCGACCGGGCCCTCGACGGCGCTGCCGCGGTGATCAACTGCGCCGGCCCGTTCGCCCTCACCGCGAGACCCGTCATGGAAGCAGCAGAGCGCGCGGGCATCCCCTACCTCGACATCGCCGCCGAGATCGAGGCGAACGTCGACACGTTCGCCCAGGTCACGACCACGACGGTCGTCCCGGCGATGGCCTTCTTCGGCGGTCTCGGCGACCTGCTGGCCACCGCCGCGATGGCCGACTGGACGAGCGCCGACGAGGTCGACGTCGCCTACGGCCTCACCGGCTGGCACCCCACCCCCGGCACCCTCACCGCGGGCGCGATCTCCCGGCAGCGACGAGACGGCCGCCGGGTCCGCCACACCGGCGGCAGGCTCGAGTACCACGACGACACCCCGTCGACCCGGCTGTGGCCGTTCCCGGCGGGGCCGCGCGAGGTGATCAGCGAGTTCAGCATGGCCGACATCGTCACCATCCCGAGCCACCTGGCCATTCCCGAGGTGCGCACCCACATGGCGACGACCGCGGCACAGGACCTGTCAGCAGCACAGGAGAGGACGACCGCGGAGTCCTTCGTGGTCGACGTGAGAGTGCGCAAGGGCAGGCAAGAGCGCCGCATTGTCGCAAGTGGACAGGACATCTACGCCGTCAGCGCCCCGCTCGTCGTGGAAGCCGCGCACCGTGTCCTCACTGGACAGACCAAGACCACCGGCGTCGCCGCACCCGGCAAGATCTTCGACGCCCTCGACTTCCTGCGTGCCCTGTCCCCCCGCATCACCTTGGAATAGAACAAGCCCGGCCGACCACCGGGTCGGCCGGGCTTTCACACACCAGGCGGCACAGGCGCGGCGACCGTGACCCCCACCGGCTGGCGGCGCAACCGCGGCAACACGACCAGCCACACCAGAACCGCCGAACACCCGTACGCCACGGCGATGGTGAGACTCATCGACAACGGCGTGGTCCCGCCCAGCGACACCAGGGGCGCCACCAGCGGACCGATGGCGAACCCGGACGTGCCCAGCAACGCCGCCGCCGAGCCTGCCCGGTCCCGGTGGTCGGCCAACGCCAGCGCCGACCCGTTGGACTGGGTGCCGCCGCCGACGAGCATCATCAGCGCCAGCGGGACGAGCAGCGCGACCATCCCCGCGTCGAACAGCACCGTGACCAGCATGGCGAGCGCGGCGACCGCCGTGGCGACGGTGCAGATCACGTACATCCGCGCGGGCCCGGCCTTACGCACCACCACCCGGTTGATCTGCGCGCCGATCACCGACATGACCGCGTTCGCCGCGAAGCAGACGCTGAACAGCTGCGGGGAAAGTGAGTAGCTGTCCTGCAGCACGAAGCTGATCGAGGCCAGGTAGGTGAAGAACGCCGTGCCGCCGAACGCGCCGACGACCAGGAAGCTGAGGAACAGCCGGTCCCGCACGAGGACGGTGAACCCCATCTCGGCGCCGGGAGCGTGTCGTGCCTGCGGTGGCAGGCTCTCCGGCAAAGCGGTCAGCGCGAGCACGAACAGCGCGACCCCGATCGCGGCGAGGACGGCGAAGATCCCCCGCCACCCCATGATCGGCGCCAGTTGCCCGCCGACCACCGGGGCCACGATCGGTGCCAGCGCGCCGACCGTCGTCAGCATCACCAGCAGCCGCACCAGGTCGACGCCCTCGGTGAGGTCACGGGCGACGGCGAGCGCGATGACGATGCCCGCCGACCCGCACAGCCCCTGGAAGAACCGGGCGGCCAGCAGCAGCTCGATCGACGGGGTGATCGCGCACACCAGCGACAGCACCGCGAACAGCCCGACGCCGATCAGCAGCGGTCTGCGCCTGCCGAACCGGTCGCTGAGCGGCCCGACCGCCAGCTGGCCGAGCGCCAGGCCGAGCATGCACGCCGACATGGTGGCCTGGGCGAGGCTGGAGCTGGTGTCGAGCTCGACCGCGAGCTGGGGCAGCGCGGGCATGTAGAGGTCCATCGAGATCGGACCGAACATCTCCAGCAGCCCCAGCACGACGGCGACGCGGCGCAGGCTCACGGCGACCGCAGGATCCGCCGCAGCCAGGACAGCCTGGCCGCGACCGCGGCGCGGGAGACCTCGGCGTCCGGGGAGAACCCGGAGAAGCCGTGGTACCCGCCCGCCCACACGTGCAGCTCGGCCTGCCCGCCGGTGGCCCAGATCCGCAGCGCGTACTCGGTCGCCTCGTCGCGGAAGATCTCCGCGGCGCCGACGTCGATGAACGCGGGCGGCAGGTTCGACAGGTCCGCCATCCTGGCCGGGACCTGGTACGGGGACGCCTCGTCGGTGAACCGCTTCGCGCCGAGGATGGCGTCCCAGGCGGTGTCGTTGTTGTTGCGGTCCCAGGCGCCGCGCCCGTCGTACTGGCGGGTGGACACGCTGGTGTTGCGGTCGTCGAGCATCGGGCACAGCAGCACCTGACCGGCGATGCGCGGCCCGCCGCGGTCGCGGGCCAGCAGCGAGACCCCGGCGGAGAGGCCGCCGCCCGCGCTGGCACCGGTGACGATGATCCGGTCGGGGTCGACGCCGAGTTCGTCGGCGTGCTCGGCGAGCCACACCAGGCCCGCGTAGCAGTCCTCGACGGCGGCGGGCGCCGGGTGCTCGGGGGCCAGCCGGTACTCGACCGACACCCCGACCGCGCCGAAGGCCAGCACGTCGGCGATGAGGCCGTCGATGCCGAAGCTCCGGTTGCCCAGGACCATGCCGCCGCCGTGGATGCTGTAGATCGCGGGCGCGCCGGTCACACCGCCGCGCGGGCGCACGATGGTCAACTCGATGTCCGGCGCCCCGGCCGGGCCGGGCACGACGCGTTCCTCCAGGTCGACCGGGTGGTCGCCGACCATGACCTCGACCGGCGGGAGGATGGTGGCGAAGTGGTCGCGGTTGACCAGGATGGTGTCGGCGCGCAGCGGGATCCGCTCGACCATGTCGAGGAACGCGGCGAGGCCGGGCTCCAGCTCAGGGTCGTACGGGACCGGCTGGTAGCTCTCGGCGCTCATCTGCCCAGCCCCAGCACGCGGCGGAACCAGGAGTTGCGGGTCTCCAGGGCGACCTTGCTGACCGGCCAGTCGGGCACGTACATGTCGAAGCCGTGGAACGCGCCGCTCCACACGTGCAGCTCGGCCTGGCCGCCTGTCGCCCAGATGCGCAGCGCGTACTGGGTGTCCTCGTCGCGGAACGGCTCGGCGCTGCCCACCTCGATGAACGCGGGCGGCAGGCCGGACAGGTCGGTGGCGCGGGTGGGCGCGGCGTACGGGGACACCGCGTCGGTGCCGACCGCGTCGCCGAGCAGCGACCGCCAGCCCGCCAGGTTGGACTCGCGGGTCCAGGTGCCGATGCCGCGGTACTGGTGGCTGGCGACGGTGGTGTTGGTGTCGTCGATCATCGGGCACAGCAGCAGCTGACCGGCGAGCGCGGGGCCGCCGCGGTCGCGGGCAAGCAGGGCGACGCCCGCGGACAGGCCGCCGCCCGCGCTGCCGCCCATGACGACGATGCGGTCGGGGTCGACGCCCAGCTCGGCGGCGTTGTCGGCCATCCACACGAGCCCGGCGTAGCAGTCCTCGACCGGCGCGGGGTGCGGGTGCTCGGGGGCGAGCCGGTACTCGACGTTGACGGCGACGACGCCCAGCTCCAGCACGAGGGCCAGCAGCCTGCCGACGTCCATGTTGCGGTGGCCGACCATCATGCCGCCGCCGTGGATGTTGTAGAGGCCGGGCACGGTGCCGACCAGCTCGCGCGGGGAGATGATGGTGATCTCCAGGTCCGGCGCGCCGTCCGGGCCGGGGATGGTGCGCTCGACGACGTCGACCGGGGCGTCACCGACGGCCTCCGCGGCGGGCGGGAACATCGCGGCCATCCCCGCGCGCATCCCGGGGATGGTCTCCGGGGTGAACGGCGGGGCGTCCGGCATGACGATCCGGGCGAGCGCGCCCTCGATGTCCGGGTCGAACGGGACGGGGGTGTGGGTCACGGCGGAGTCCTCGCTCGTGGGGTCGGTGATCACGGGCCCTCCGGGTCCACCACGCCGCGGTCGAACCAGAACGGCTCGACGAGCGCGCGCAGCTCCTCGCGGCCGACCTGCTCGACGAGGTCGACGGCGGCCAGGTTGTCGGCGAGCTGCGACTGCTTGGTCGCGCCGAACAGGGTGGTGACGTTGGCCGGGTGGGTCAGGGTGAAGGCGACGGCGAGGCGGGCGGCGCTGGTGCCCAGCTTGGCTGCGACCTCGGCGACGGCGGGGGCGTTGTCGCGGATCTTGGCCTGGACGCCGCCGGGGTCGCGGCCGACCTCGCGGCCGGTGGTCGACCCGGCGAGCAGACCGCCCTCCAGCACGTCGGAAGCCTGCATGCTGAAGCCGTCGTCGAACAGCGCGGCGAACGGCTCGCCGTCCGGGATGGACCGGCGGCCGATGCTGTACTTGAGCTGCGCGATCTCGGGGCCGTCGACCCCGCGCTCGGCGGCGATCTCCTGGAGGCGGCGGATGTTGGTCGCCGACCAGTTGTTGACGCCCCAGGCGCGGATGAGCCCGGCCTTCTTGAGGGTGGCGAGGTCGTCGACGAGGTCTTCCAGGACGATGTCGTCGCGCCGGATGTCGCCGAGGATCACCAGGTCGGCGACGTCGAAGCCGCCGCGCAGGAAGGCGTTCTCCAGCTGTGGGCGGAAGCCCTCGTCGCCGAAGCCCTCCAGCCACAGCTTCGCCGAGACGAGGTACTCCTCGCGGGGGATGCCGGAGGCGCGCATCATCGCGCTCCAGATGACGTCGGTGAACACCGGCGGCATGCCGGGGAAGCCGTAGACGCCGACGTCGAACAGGTTGATCCCGGCGGCGACGGCGGTGCGGACCATCGCGACGGCGTCGGCGAAGTCCATCCGGTCGTAGGTGTGCCAGGAGCCGATGGACAGGGCGGAGACCTCCAGCTCGGTGTTCCCGAGGCGGCGGCGGGGGAGGACGGACACGGTGGGTGCTCCTACGGGGTCAGGGGAGACGGGGGTCGATGACGGCCTTGACCTCGTCGAGCCGGTGCATGGCCTCGATCCGGTCGGAGGCGGCCGAGAGGCCGACCGGGGTGCCGAAGAGCCGGTCCCAGGGGAACCGGTCGGCGAAGGCGCCGAAGAACTCGATCGCCCGGTGGTAGTCGGAGATGTCGCCGTTGAGCGATCCGGAGATGGTGAGCTCCTTGCCCATCACGGTGCCCAGCGGCAGCGGCGCGGAGACCGGCCCGGTGGTGCCGACGATGACGACCTGCCCGCGCTGCGCGGCCATCGCCACCGCCTCGGGGCCGACGGTGGGGGCACCCGCGAAGTCGAGCACCAGGTCGGCGCCGTGGCCGCCGGTGAGCTCGCGGACCCGCTCGACGATGCCATCGGACCCCAGCGAGATGTCGACGACCGCGTCGGCCCCGAACTCCCCCGCGAGCGTCAACCGCGACTCGGGCGCGCCGACCGTGATGACCTTCGCCGCCCCGGAGATGTGCGCGACCGCGGTGGCGAAGATCCCGAGCGCGCCGGATCCCTGCACGACGACCTGCTTGCCGGTAAGTCCACCGACGTAGGTGAACGCCCTGAGCACGGTCTTCGCCGCACACCCGGCCATCGCGGCCCAGGTGCTGGGCACGGCGTCGGGGAGCAGCAACTTGGCGGCGCGGGGGACGACGTAGGCGTACTCGGACAGGCCCGCGGTGGCATACGGGGGCACGTCGGAGCGCTGCAGGAACCCGTAACCGCGCTTGGAGCAGGCAACCGGCTCCCGCAGCACGACACAGCCGTAACACTCACCGCAGGTGGACTCCGACCACCCGATCCGCTGCCCCACGGCGATCTCCCGCCCCAGCGCGTCCCGGGTACCCGCCCCAACGGCGACGACCTCGCCGACCATCTCGTGGCCGAGCACCATGGGCAGCATGCCGGGGAAGCTCATCTTCCCCGACCAGATCTCCACATCCGTACCGCACAGGGTGGCGCACGAGACCCGCACCAACGCGGCCCCCGGCTCCACCTCTGACGGCAGCGGAAGTTCAGTGAGGTGCAGCGGCTTGCCGTGCTCGATCAGCACCGCCGCGCGGGTGGAGGTGGGGACGGTCATCGCACTCCTTCCGATACCCGGGAGGCGCACACCGGCCATCCCAGTGCTGGTTAGTCTACGTCTGTCGATAAAAAAGTCGAGAGGCTCGCCACAGCGGGTTTGGAGCGGGGTGAACGGTCGCCGGGGGTCATCCACAGGGGGGTGAGCCATCCACAGGGGGCGAGTTGGGGCTTCAGAGGCTTGGGGGGATCTCGGTAGGCTGTGTATCGGGGGCTGCCGTGGTGGGTTTGATCTTGAGCTGAGGGTGTTCCGGCTCTCGGTCTCGCCTGCGGCGTCGACGAACAGACCTCGCCTTCGGCATTGGCCCGGGCGCGAGTTACGAGCTTTGCTCGATGCGGTGGACTCGTTTTGCGCGGGGCCCCGACAGCACCCGTGGCAGAACCACAAAGCAGGGGCCGAAAAGCAGGCCCTGCCGCGTGGACGACGCTACGGGCACTGCTCCCCCACACAAAACAAGTCCACCCCATCGAGCCGGCTTGGCACCAGCGACTCCGAGGAGCGCGGTTCGGCCAACGTCTGAGAGGGGCAGTTTGTCGGCCAACGCCCGTGAGGGGTGCATTGGGGCCAACGTCTGTGAGGGCCGGGTGGTTGGCCAACGTCGTTTGGGGGCGCGCCCGAGGGGGCTTGTTGGGGCCTTCGGGGTGGTGGGTCTACACCAGTAGTTGGCCGCCGTCCACCGGCAGGCTGACACCCGTGATGTGGGCAGCAGAAGGCCCTGCCAGGAAGACCGCAGCGGCGGCAACCTGCTCAACCGGCGCCAGCTGGCGGAGCGGGATGCGGCTCACCCAGGCCTCACGAGCAGGGGAACCCTCCGGAAGGCCGAGGGCCAGCATCGGGGTCAGCACAGGCCCGGGGGCCACCGCGTTGACCCGGATGCCGTGCGGGGCCAGTTCGATGGCCGCCCACCTGGTCAACGCGTCCACAGCGGCCTTGCTGCTCTCGTAGCCGCCCATGCCGGGGGTGGGTTGGCGGCCGCCGATGGAGGACAGGTTGACGATGGTGCCGCCCTGGCCCCTGGCGACCATGCGGCGGGCAACGTGCTGGGTGGTGAGGAAGGTGCCGTGGACGTTGACCTGGAGGATCTTGAGCAGGTCGGCGGCAGGCAGTTCCAGCAGGGCGCCGTGCACGGTCAGGATGCCCGCGTTGTTGACCAGCACGTCCACCTCGCCGACCTCGGCGAGGGCGGCGGTGATCGAGGGCTCGTCGGTGATGTCGAGGGTCACGCCGCGCACGCCGAGGTCGGCGGCGGCTTCCTCGACGCCTGCGAGGTCGGCGATGACGACGTCATCACCCAGGGCGGAGAACGCGGTGGCGATCGCGCGGCCGATGCCGCCCGCTCCCCCGGTGACCAGGACGGTGCGCGCAGAAGTCATCGTGGGTTCCTCTCGACTGACCGGACCATGAATATACGTGCGTAGACATTTGCCCCGGTCACGCCGGTACCGGACCGACTACCGGCTGTTGTTCGCCAACGGGCGATATTCCGCACGTGACCGGGACGTTACGCAACCTTGACATCTTGTTACCTCGCCGGGCACCAAAGACCCTTGACTGCCGGGCTGGCGTTTTTAGTCTACGTACATAGACTAACCACTCTCCCCGTCAGCGCACCAGGCTCGGGCGAACCCACCACCCCCTTTGCGAGGAGCAGTCCATGACCGCACCCACCCCTGACCGCATCGTCGACATCGCGATCGGCTACATGGGCGCCAAGCAGTTGTTCGCCGCGTCGCGGATCGGGCTGTTCCCGGCGCTGGCCGACGGCCCGCGCACCGCGGCGGAGCTGGCGGAGACCACCGGCGTCAGCGAGCGGATGGTCCGCATCCTGGCCGACGCGATGAACGGCAAGGGCCTGCTCGACCGCGTCGACGGCAAGTACTCCCTGGCCGACGACTCCGCCGCGTTCCTCGCCGGTAGCGGCGACACCGACCTCGCGCCGTTCCTCACCTTCCTCAACGACATCAGCTACGGCCACTGGCTGCAGTTCGACAAGAGCGTCGACACCACCACGCCGGGCGAGCTGCAGATGGACGAGGCCCGCTGGGGCACCTTCATGGCGGGCGTCATGCGCTACAACGCGCTGCACGCGGCGATGCTGGCCCGCGGCTTCGACTTCACCCCCTACAAGTCGATGCTCGACCTGGGCGGCCTGTCCCCCGAGTTCGCCCTGGGCGCGCTGCGGGCCAACGCCGAGCTGACCGTCAAGTTCGTCTTCGCGCCCGACTTCGAGCAGGCCATCGTCGACGCCGTGGCCGCGGCGGGCTTCGCCGACCGCGCGAGCGTCGAGCCCGCCCCCACCGAGACCGCCGCACCCGGCGGCGACCACGACATCGTCATGGTCAACCACGTCATCCACCGGTTCACCGCCGAGCAGAACCAGGCGATCCTGGCCAACGCGCGCGCGGCCGCGAGCGACGGCGCGACCCTGCTGCTGCTCGACTTCTTCCTCGACGACGACGAGCGCCAGCGCGCGATCGACGGCCTGCACGCGGGCGAGTACTTCGTCATCGACGGAACAGTGGTCTACCCCGAGGCCGAGGTCCGCGGCTGGCTGGCGGCGACCGGCTGGGCGGCGCGCGAGGTCATCGCGCTGCCAGGCAGCCCCCGCGTACTGGTCGCCCACGCGATCTGACCAGGCGTTACCCGCCCGGCCCGGCAGTTGTCCACCGCCAGCGGCCGGGAAAGCCCGAGAATTTTCAACGTCGGTAGACCATTGATTTATTTGCCGACGACCGTAGACTATCCCGCACCACAGTGAGCCAGGTCTCACTTCTTGATCCGCATGTTTCGCAAGGCGAGGACGGCTTCGCGGCAGCGGCGCGGGACCCCCGTGAGCTAGTCCCCCCACCCGAGAGAAGGCTCCATGACGAGGACACGGACAGCGGCACTGGTCGCTATCGCCGTCGCGGCGGCGACCGCGCTCGCCGGTTGTACCGGCAACGCGGGCGGCACCGCGGGCGGCACGACCGGCGGCAACGGCGGCGGCCAGGAGATCACCGAGCTCAAGGCGGGCGTCTTCCTCGACGTCACGTCCTGGGACCCGGCCAGCGCCGACATCGGCTTCGACGGCCCGTACATGTCCGCCGTCTACGACCCGCTGGTCGCACTGGACAACAGCGGCAAGCCGGTGCCCGCGCTGGCCACCAAGTGGGAGTGGTCGGCCGACCGGCTCACCCTCACCGCCGACCTGCGCACGGGCGTCACCTTCGAGGACGGCCAGAAGTTCGACGCGGCCGCCGCGGTGGCCAACATCGACCACCTGAAGAAGGGCGTGCGCTCCGGCCAGGCCTACCTCAACGTCTCCGGCGCCACCGCCAAGGACGAGGACACCATCGAGATCAAGCTGACCAAGCGCGACGACTCGCTGCTGTACTTCATGGGTCTCGGCCGCAGCTGGATGGCCTCCCCCGCCGCGATCCAGGCCGGTTCGCTGGCCAACGGCCCGGTCGGGTCCGGCCCGTACACCTTCGACAAGGCCAACTCCGCGCCGCAGTCGCAGTACGTTTTCACCAAGAAGGCGAACCACTGGGACAGCGCGACCTACCCGTTCCCCTCGGTGAAGCTGTTCCCGATCACCGACCAGACCGCGAGCTTCAACGCGATGCTCTCCGGCCAGCTCAACATGCAGTTCGCCAACGCGGCGAACCTGGCCAAGGCCAAGGAGAACGGCTGGAACGTCGCCTCCAAGCCGTCCTCGTGGGTCGGCGTGCAGTTCGCCGACCGCACCGGCGCGCAGGTCAAGGCGCTCGGTGAGCAGAAGGTGCGCCAGGCCATCAGCTACGCGTTCGACTCCGCGGGCATCCTGCAGGCGGTCGGCAACGGGTCGGGCACCGCGACCAACCAGCTGTGGCCGGTCGACGGCGGCGTCTACGACAAGTCGATGGACACCAAGTACAAGACCGACATGGCCAAGGCCAAGTCGCTGCTGGCCGAGGCGGGCTACCCGGACGGCTTCAGCGTCAAGATGCCGATGTCGCCGATCTTCCAGGCCTGGCAGCCCGCGGCGAACCAGACCTTCGGCGAGCTGGGCATCAAGGTCGAGTGGGTCGACATGGCGATGCCGGACTACCAGAAGAACGCCCCGACCTACCCGATGTTCCTCGCCGTGATCGCCATGAGCGGCAACGACATGGCGACGCTCAGCGACCAGGTCACCACCGCGCAGTGGTACAACCCGAACCCGTCGGTGGACAAGTTCCCCGAGGTCAAGGCCCTGGTCGACGAGGTGGAGAAGGCCGATGAGGGCGCGGCGCAGACCGAGCTGCTCAAGAAGCTCAACACCAAGCTGGTCGACCTGGCCTGGTGGAGCGTCTGGTACCAGGCCGACAACACCTACTTCAGCGTCAAGGGCATCAAGGTGCAGCCGGTCACCGGCATGATGTTCCCGACCCTGCGGTTCATCCAGCGCGGCTGACGCGCCCGTGCCCGGCAGGTCCGTCCCGAGTGGACGGACCTGCCGGTGAGGAGCCGAGACAATGCTTTCCTTCATCGCCAAACGCCTGCTCTCGGGCGTCCTGCTGCTCATCGTGGTGTGCAGCGGCACCTTCTTCCTCGCGCACGTCGCCATCGGGGACCCCACCCCCGGGCTGCTCGGCAACAGCGCCACGGCCGCCCAGCAGGAGGCGCTGCGCGCCAAGATCGGCTACGACCGGCCGCTGCTGACCCAGTTCTGGGACTGGGTCTCGCACGCCGCCACCGGTGACTTCGGCACCTCGTGGCGCAGCTTCCAGCCCGTGGGCGACCAGCTCGCGCTGCGGGTCCCGGTGACGCTGTCGGTGGTCGTGTTCGCGACCGTGCTCGCGGCCGTCATCGGCGTCGCGGTCGGCATCGCCTGCGGCCTGCGCCCGGGCGGCCTGCTCGACCGCGGCCTCAAGCTGGCCTCGGTGGTGCTGTTCGCGCTGCCCGGCTTCTGGGTCAGCCTCGTGCTGGTCACCTGGTTCGCCATCGAGCTGCGCTGGTTCCCCGCCATCGGCTACGTCTCCCCCGAGGTGTCGGTCAGCGGGTGGCTGAGCTCGATCACGCTGCCCTCGGTGTCGCTGGCGCTCGGCGCGATCGTCATGGTCGGCGAGCAGCTGCGCAACGGCTTCCTGCAGGTCAACAACCAGGACTTCGTGCGGACCCTGCGGGCGCGCGGGCTGTCCAGGCGCCGGGTCACCACGCACGTGCTGCGCAACGCGTCGCCGTCCGCGCTCACCGTGCTGGCGCTGATGTTCGTCGGCCTGCTCGGCGGCGCCATCGTCGTGGAGATCGTGTTCAACCTGCCCGGCATCGGCAGTCTCACCCAGTCCGCCTCGCAGATCGGGGACATCCCGGTGCTGCTCGGGCTGACCGCCGTGACCGTGGTGTTCGTCGTCCTCGTCAACTTCCTGCTCGACCTCGTGCTCGGGTGGGTCAACCCGAAGGTGCGCGAGCGATGACCACAGCCCCGTTCCCCGCCACCCTGGCGCCCGTGCGGCGGATCTCGCTGCTGCGCCGCTACCTGCGCCGACCGCTCGGCGTGGTCGCGCTGGTGGTGCTGCTGCTCGTGGTCGCCGCCGCGGTCCTGGCGCCGTGGTTGGCGCCGTTCGACCCGAACTTCGTCACCTTCAAGATCGTGCACGCCGAACCGGGCAACGGGCACCTGCTCGGCGGCGACTCCGCGGGCCGCGACATCCTCAGCCGCCTGCTCTACGGCGCGCGGACCACGCTCTACGGCGCGGTGATCACCTGTGTCGCCGGTCTGGTGCTCGGTGTCCCGGCAGGCGTGAGCGCGGGCTACTTCGGCGGGGTGACCGACCGGATCTGCTCGTGGATCAGCGACGCGCTCCAGTCGATCCCCGGCATGATCGTGCTGCTGGTGGTCGCGGCGGGCACCGGCCAGTCGTTCCCGGTCCTGATGGTCGCCCTGGGCGTGTTCATGGCGCCCGGCTACTACCGGATCAGCCGGGCGCGGGCGATGGCGGTGCGCAAGGAGCCCTACATCGACGCCGCCCGCGTCGCCGGGGTGACCAACCCGCGGATCCTGCGCACGCACATGATGCGCGCGGTGTACGCGCCGATCGTGGTGCAGACGGCGCTGACCGCGGGCATCGCGATCGGCATGCAGGCGGGCCTGCAGTTCCTCGGCATCGGTTCGGCGTCCACGCCGAGCTGGGGCCAGATGATGAACGACGGCTTCAACACCATGCTCACCTTCCCGAAGATCCTGCTCTGGCCCTCGATCGCCCTCGGCGTCACCATCGCGGCGCTGGCGTTCATCGGGTCGACGCTGGCCGACCTGATCAGCATCCGGGCCGAGCAGCCGAGCAAGCGGTCCAGGGCCAGGGTGCGGCACGAGCTGGCGGCGCCCTCGGCGGCCGAGCTGTCCGACCGGGTGGCGAGCGGGTCGCACGAGCACGCGCTGGAGGACTGCGCTCTGCGGGTGGAGAACCTGCGGGTCGGGTACGCCACCCAGAGCGGGGTCAAGGAGGTCGTGCGCGGGGTGTCGCTGGACGCGGCGCCCGGCGAGGTGCTCGGGATCGTGGGCGAGTCGGGGTCGGGCAAGACGCAGACCAGCTTCGCCGTGCTCGACCTGCTGCCCTCGGGTGGTACGGCGGTCGCGGACGGGATCTGGATCAGCGGGCGCGAGGTCAGCAAGCTGTCCTCGGCCGAGCGGGCCGCCCTGCTGGGGCGCTCCATCGGGTACGTCCCGCAGGAGCCGCTGTCCAACTTGGACCCGTGCTACACCATCGAGCACCAGCTGGTCGAGCCGCTGCGGTACGTGCACGGGCTGTCCAAGGCCGACGCGCGGGCCAGGGCTCGGGAGGTGCTGGTCCGGGTGGGCATCACGGACCCGGAGCGGGTGCTCGGGTCGTACCCGCACCAGATCTCCGGCGGCATGGCGCAGCGCGTGCTGATCGCGGGGGCGGTGTCGGGCAGGCCGTCTGTGCTGGTCGCCGACGAGCCGACCACCGCGCTGGACGTGACGGTGCAGGCCGAGGTGCTGGAGCTGCTGCGGGAGCTGCAGCAGGAGTACGGCATGGCGCTGGTGATCGTGACGCACAACTTCGGTGTGGTCGCCGACATCTGCGACCGGGTCGTGGTGATGAAGGACGGTCGGATCGTGGAGACCGGGCGGGTGGAGCAGATCTTCCGCGCCCCGGCGCACCCGTACACCGCCGAGCTGATCAGCGCCTCGCTCGACGACGTCGAGGGACGCGACGAACTGGACCGCGCACTCGCGCACGCGGGCGGAGAGGACGACGCACGATGACCGCAGATTTCGCGCCGCTGTTGTCGGTGCAGGACCTGGTTGTCGACTACCGGCTCGCCCGCAAGGTCCGGTTCCGCGCGCTGAAGGGGGTCTCGATCTCGGTCGGGGCCGGGGAGTGCGTGGGACTGGTCGGGGAGAGCGGTTCCGGCAAGTCCACTTTGGGCAGGGCGCTGCTGGGGTTGACCCCGGTGGAGTCGGGTCGGATCACCTTCGACGGGCAGGACATCACGCACGCGCGCGGTGCGGCTCGTCGGCGGTTGGCCAACGACATCCAGGTGGTGTTCCAGGACCCTTACGGCTCACTGGATCCGACGATGACGGTGGGCGAGGTCCTGGCCCAGCCGCTGGAAGTCGCAGGCACGACACGGGTCCAGGCCCGGGCCACGGTCGCCGAGATGCTGGACCGGGTGCGGCTGCCCTCGGACTCGGTGCACCGGTACCCGAGCGAGTTCTCCGGCGGTCAGCGGCAGCGCATCGCCATCGCGCGGGCGCTGGTGCGCCGCCCCCGGCTGATCGTGTGCGACGAGCCGGTGAGCGCGCTGGACCTGACGACGCAGGCCACGATCCTGGAGCTGTTCATCGACCTGCAGCGCGAGACCGGGGTGTCGTACCTGTTCGTCTCGCACGACCTCGGGGTCGTCCGCCGGGTGTGCCACCGCGTGTCGGTGATGTACCACGGCGAGATCGTCGAGTCGGGACCGACCCACACCGTCACCCACGAACCGTCCCACCCGTACACGCGGCGGCTGCTGCTGGCAGCACCCGTCGCCGACCCGGCACGCCAAGCCGAACGCCGGGCCGCCTGGCTCGGCCTTCGCGAGTCGGCGTGACACCGAGCTCAACCGGAGCACCACCATGCCGAAGGTCATCGACCATGATCAGCGGCGCCGGGAGATCGTCGAGGTCGCCAAGCGGCTGATCGCCGCTGGCGGCTTCGAGGCAGCCACGATGCGCAGCATCGTCACCGCGGCCGGTTTCGCCAATGGCGCCCTCAAGCACTACTTCGCGAACAAGGACGGCATCATCGCGGCCACCTTCGAGAGCGTGCTGCGCGAGACCGACACCCGGGTGTCCACACTGGACCCCTCGGCCAGCCCGGCCGACGCGCTGCGCGGTTTCGTCGAGGCGGCGATGCCGCTGGACGAGCACCGGATCACCTCGGCGCGGGTGCTGCTGGTGCTGTGGGAGCACTCGGTCGCCAACCCGGACCTCGCCAGGCAGTACCGAGAACTCCTCACCGCCTGGCGAGCCGAGCTGACCCGCCGCATAGCCGCCGCCTGCACCCAGGGCCGAACCCCGGAGTCGCCCACCGTGGGCACCCTCGCCGACGAGATCATCTCCGTCACCATCGGCGCCAACGTGGCCAGCCTCATGCACCCCGTGGGCGACCTGATAGACCGCTACAGCGACTACGTGGACAGCGTCCTGACCCGCATCGCCGCATAGCCCTTCCTGGCCCCGCCGTGCCCCCTCACGGGCACGGCGGGCCATTCACGCGCCGGAGTCCCCCTGGCACGCTGACCGCACGCACCATCCGCACCTTTGGCAAGATCGCACTGGAACCACTCGCCTTCAGACGCCTACTGCCCAGCGGCCCTCTTGCACTTCAGTGGCCTTCCTCCTCCCCAGCGGCCTTCTTGCACTCCAGCGGTCCTCTTACACTCCAGCGGCCCTCTAGCGCCGAAGCAGTCTTGTTACGCCGAAGCGGCCCAGTTGTGTCGAAGCGACCCTGTTACGCCGATGCAGCCTTGTTGCGCCAAAGCGGCCCTCCTGTCCCACTCCGAGTCGCTTCGCGCGCGCACGCCAGTCCGGCCCCAGCCCCCACCCTCTCCGGGGGGCGTCCCAGTGCCAGTCTATCGGCACCCCCCGACAGGCGATCTTGAAAACAGCCCCGACAAGATCTAGATGTGGATAACTTCTGTCGCTGGGACGGGTGAACGTCGGCGGACCCCACCGGAAGCAACAGCCGCTTGAGACGATCGTCGTTTGTGTCTACGCTCGTAGAATGACCAACGCACTGCCGACCACCCGCACCGCGTCCACCGCCGGGGTTTCCGGCCCGCCTGTCGTGCTCGTGCACGGGTTCGCGAGCAGTGGGGACATCGACTGGCCTGCCGAGCGGTGGGCCGACGTGCTCACCGAGGCGGGGCGGGAGACCGTGGTGGTGCACCTGCCCGGGCACGCGGGCGGGCCTGCTGTCGGGTCGCCCGATGAGGTGACGAGCGCGCACTTGATCGCGAGGTTGGCCGAGGGGATCGGCGGCGGGGAGGTCGACCTGGTCGGGTACTCGCTCGGGGCGCGGCTGGCGTGGGACCTCGCGAAGGCGATCCCGGTGCGCAGGCTCGTGCTCGGTGGGCTGAGCCCGATGGAGCCGTTCGCCGCGGTAGACCTCGCGGTCGCCAGGGCCGCTGCCGCGGGTGGGCCGCAGCCGCAGGACATGCTGACCGGGATCATCACCCACCTGGTGACCACCCCCGGCCAGGACACCGCGTCCCTGCTCAACCTCGTCGAGGGCCTCGCCCGCGAACCGTTCGACCCCGCCGCGGGCGCCCCCCAGGTCCCCACCCTGTTCCTCGCGGGCCAGGAGGACCCGATGGCCCAGGGCATCGACCACCTCGCCGCCCAGGTCCCCGACGCCAAGCTCCAGCACATCCCCGGCGACCACGTCGGCGCCCTGGCAGGCCCCGACTTCCGCGCCGCCGTCCTAGCCTTCCTCGGGCTCTGACGACAGACAGGAGCTGACGACGGGAGCGCGTCACCCCCGCTGGACCCGGTCAACGTTCACCGTCAGGCCTCCGCGAGCGCCTGCCACGACCGCCCGAGTCCCCCGTCCACCGACACCGTGAGCCAGGTGCCCTCCGCGACGACCCGCACCCGGTGCCTGACCCGGAAGTCCGGACCGGGCACCGACTCCACACCCTTGCCGCGCCGGGGTTGGATGTCGTCGGCGACCAGCCGGCTGTACCGCCATCGGTAGCGCCAGGCTCCCGTCACAGGCCCCACCGGCGAGGCGCCAGCGTACCTGGTACGGAGCAATGCCGGTGCCCGGCGGCGCGGCCGTGAAACCATCCCGAGACCTGCGGTGTACCCGGAGGGCGGGGTGGTGGCTGTGGCGAGGGGCGGGCGGTGCCGTGGACGACGATGGCGGGTTGGTCGTGCGGTCGGTCGCGGGCGAGTTGGGGGCGTTCGAGGTGTTGGTGCGGCGGTACCACGGGGTGGCCTGCCGGGTGGCGGCGTTGGCGGGGGCCGGGGCGGACTGCGAGGACGTGGTGCAGGAGGCGTTCGTGCGGGCCTTCGACCACCTGGCCGGGTTCCGGGTCGGGGAGCCGTTCCGGCCGTGGCTGCTGCGGATCGTGGTGAACCAGGCGCGGAACCTGCACCGGACGCGCACGCGGCGGGACCGGGTGACCGGGCGGGTGGCGGTGCTGCGGGAGTCGGTGGACGAGGTGGTCGGGTCCGGGGACCCGCACCGGACGGCGGAGGCCGCGGAGCGGAGCCGGGTGCTGTGGTCGGCGCTGCTCGGACTGCCGGAGAAGGACCGGCAGGTGCTGGGGTGCCGCTACCTGCTCGGCCTGACCGAGGCGGAGACCGCGCAGGTCCTGGGCTGGCCGCGCGGCTCGGTGAAGTCACGCGCGTTCCGGGCCCTGGCCCGGCTGCGGGCGGTGGTCCCGGTGTCACTGGACCAGCGGCTCGACGACGGGGTGCGCGGCCATGCGTGACGACGACCTGATCACCGAACTGGCGACGGCGGAACAGCACCTGCGCCAACCCCCGAATGACCCGGCGGTGGCAGCGATCATGGCCCGGGTCGCCGCGAGGACATCGAGCAACACCGGCAAGGCGGCCCACTCGTGGAAGCCGAGCGGACCGACCAGGACCAGGACGCCCACCGGATCACCCCGGTCCGGGTTCACCGTCGCTCCGCAACCGGGTCGAGCCGTGGTGGCCCGTGTGGGGAGCGTGCCGGTCGGGGCCAGGAAAGGGGTGTGGTCGGTCGCCGCGGCGGTGGCGGTGCTGGCGGTGGGGGCGAGCGCCCTGGTGTTGGGCGTGGTGGATCGACCTGGGCAGGTGGTCGGCGCTGGGAGCCCGACCATCGCCGTCGCACCCGAGAGCACGTCCGAGGACGGGTGCGAGGCAGTGGCGATCGACGAGTTCGTCCCGGTTCCGGACGCCGCGACGGTTGGGTGGGTGTTGCCGTCGAGCCCGTCGCTGGGAGAGCTCACGGGCGTGTACTGGCGGTTCGGCGATACGGCGATGATGACCGCGATGTACCAGGTGGGCGGCGCGCGGGTGGTCGTCGAGCGCTACTCCCCCGCCGTGGGCCGACCGTACGCCGAGCCCGATCACCCGACGGCAGAGGAAGACGTGATCATCGGCCGACACCTGGCCACCTGGACACGAGCCCCTCGGACGAACTCCTACCCGGTGGTCTACACCAGCAAGGGCGGCCGAGCATTGGAGGGCGTCGTCATCTGCAAGGGTTCCCGCCTCACCTGGACCAGTGGCGGCTACACCTACGCGATCAGCGGCCCGGTCGGCGAAGAGGTGCTACTGAGCATGGCGAACGTGTTCCTCGGCGACTGAGGGAACCTTCCGGGACCGGCGGCCGACCGGTGGGCCATGGGTGGGGCGCGGGTTTTGCTGCTGGTGGGCGGGTTCCTGGTCAACGTGGGGACCTTCGCGGTGTACCCGTACCTGGCCGTGGTGTTGCGGGATCGGCTCGGGGTGGGGATGGCGCAGGTCGGGGTGGTGCTCGGGGCGGCCATGCTGGTGCAGTTCGCCAGTGCGCCGGTGACGGCGGCGGTGGCTGAGCGGGTGGGGCTGAAGCGGGCGATGGTGGTCGCCACCGCGTTGTACGCCGTGGGTGCGGTGATGTACCTGGGTGGGCCAGTGGTGTTGGGGCTGTTCCTGAGTTGCGCGGCGGGTGCGCTCTACTCCCCCGCCTATCGCGGGTATCTCGCGCACTCGGCGTCTGCGGACGAGCGGCCGCGGTTGGTGTCGGCGGGGAACGCGGCGGGGAACCTGGGGATCGCGGTCGGGCCGGTGGTGGGGGCGGTGTTCCTGGACGACCCGGGGCGGTTGTTCGCGATGACTTCGGTCCTGTACGCGGTGTTGTTGGTGGGGCACGCTTTCCTGCGGCCCGAGCACGAGAACGCCGTGGTGGAGCCGTTTCGGCGGGTGTTGCGCGGTTTGGCGGTGACGCCGTTCGTGGTGACGGTGGTGACGCATTACGTCTACATGCAGTTCTACCAGTACCTGGCGGTGTTCGCGGTCGGGCGGCTGCCGATCGCGGGCTACGGCGTGGTGATGATGGGGTACTCGCTGGGGTTGGCGGTGGTGCAGCCGCTGGTCGCGGATCGGGTTGGGCAGGCGCGGTACCCGGTGGCACTGGGGATCGGGTTTTCCTTTGTGGGACTGGGAATGGTGGCGTTCGCCGGTGGGACGGTGGGGAGCATCGCGGTGGGGGCAGCGGCGATGAGCGTCGGGACGGCGGTGCTGTTCCTCAAGAACGACCTGGAGGCGCTGGCGCGGTCGACCCGGTCGGCCACGGTGACCTTCGGGCAACAACGGCTGGCGGCGGGGTTCGGGGCGTTCCTCAGCGGGGTCGTCGGCGGTGCGGTGTATGGGGTCTTCGAGTCGGTGGCCTGGTTGCCGGGGTTCTGGCTGGTCATCGCGGCGCAGTGCGCGGTGCTTCCGCCGTTGGTGTTGCTGGGGCGGGCTTCTCGTAGACGGTGACGTACATTCCCTCGCCGCGGAAGGGTTCTCGTTCCCAGCCGGACCAGCGGTGGCGTGGTCGCAGGCCCGCGATGCGCGCCATCAGGTCGAGTTCGGCGGGCCAGGCGTAGCGCATGGAGACCGGGGCCAGGCGGATGCCCGCGCCGCTGATGAGGACGTGGTGGCCGTCGAAGCGCTGGTTGAGCGGGTCGTGGCGGACGGTGACCAGGCGGACGTGGTCCAGACCCACGTCGTGGACGTCCACGCTCTGGTTGCGTTGGTAGCGCGCGACATCCGGCACCGGGCACTCCAGGACGAAGCGGCCGCCGGGCAGCAGGCGGTCGGCGACGTTGGTGAAGCAGCGGACCTGCTCGTCCTGGGTCATCAGGAAGAAGAAGGTGCTGAACACGACGAACACCATCGCGAACCGGTCGTCGGTGCCCGGGTCGACATCGGCCATGTCCCCGATGGCGACCGGGATCCGCTCGCCGCCCGGCTTGGCCCGCAGCCGCGCCACCATGGCCGCCGACGCGTCGATCCCGCGCAGGTCGATCCCGCGCGCCGCCAACGGGATCGTCACCCGGCCGGTGCCGACCGCCAGCTCCAGCACCGGTCCCGGCGGGCCGGTGGCGATGAGGTCGGCCAGGCACCGGACCGCGTCCGCCGGGTCCAGGTGCGCGTGCCACTCGTCGTACACGTCGGCGTTGAGCTCGCCGTAGGTCTCCGGGCCGTAGTGCTCCATGCAACGCCCTCCCGAACGTCGGCAACCACGGCACAAGTCGGCGCGCGGGCCACGGGAGTTCCCGGGAACCCGCCGCGGTCGCCGTCCGACTTCCTCGTGGGTGGGCGATCCACCGGAGGGAGGGACCGTGGGCAAGGGCGCGGTGGCGGCGGTGTTCGCGCTGCTGGTGGTCCTGGTGCTGGCCGTGGTGGTAGTGCTGATCACGCAGGGGTCGGTGGCGATCCCGCTCGGCGAGGTGGTCCGGGTGCTGACCGGGCGCGGCGCGGAGTCGGAGATCACCAGGACGATCGTGCTGGACGCCCGGCTGCCCAAGGTCGTCGCCGGGCTGCTGGCGGGGGCGGCGCTCGCGGTGGGCGGGACGCAGATGCAGACGCTGTTCCGCAACCCGCTGGCCGACCCGTTCGTGCTGGGCGTCAGCTCCGGCGCCGTCCTCGGTGCCGCGGTGGTCATCCTGGGCACCGGCGGGGTGGGGTGGCTGGCCGGGCTCGGCGTGGTGAGCCGGCTCGGGGTGACCGGGGCGGCGGTGGCGGGGGCGGCCGCGGTGCTGCTGATCGCGCTGGGCATCGCCAGGCGGGTCGGTGACCCGGTGGTGGTGCTCGTGGTGGGGGTGATGCTGGGGTACCTGGCGGGCGCGATCGTCGACATGCTCGTGTACTACACCGATCCCGACCGCTTGCAGGCGCTGGCGACGTTCACCCGCGGCTCGGTGCGCAACGTGACGTGGGACGAGCTCCAGATCATCTCGATCGCGTGCGCGGTGGTGCTGGGGCTGTCGGTGTACCTGGCGCAGCCGTTGAACGCGCTGCTGCTGGGCGAGCGGTACGCGAGCAGCCTGGGCGTGAACGTGCGCCGCGTGCACTTCCTGTCCCTGGCCAGCGTCGCCGTCCTCTCCGGCATCACCACGGCCTACTGCGGCGCCATCGGCTTCGTCGGCCTGGCCGCCCCGCACCTGGCCCGCGGCCTGCTCCGCACCGCCGACCACCGCCTCATCCTCCCCGCCAGCGCCCTCATCGGCGCCGCGATCGTCCTGGTGGCCGAATACATCGCAGGCGGCAACGGCCTGACCAGAACCTCCCTCCCCCTCAACTCCGTCACCGCCTTCGTCGGTGCCCCGGTGATCCTCTGGGTCCTGCTCTCCGGCCGATCCCGAAAGCAGGCGCGATGAGCGGGGGCCCGGTGTTGGCGACGGAGGGGTTGGTTGTGGGGTATCGGCGGCGGGGGCGGGAGGTTGTGGTGCTTCGGGGGGTTGAGTTGGCGGCCAGGGCAGGTGAGTTGGTTGCGGTGGTGGGGCCGAATGGGGCGGGGAAGTCGACGTTGTTGCGGACGGTGGTTGGGGCGCAGGGGGCGTTGGCGGGGCGGGTGTTGCTCGGTGGGGAGGATGTTGGGGGGCTTTCGGCCAGGGAGCGGGCTCGGCGGGTGGCGGTGATGTTGACCGAGCCGGTTGACGTGGGGTTGATGAGCGTCGAGGCCGTGGTGGCGTTGGGGCGGTTGCCGTACCGGTCGTGGCTGGGTGGGCGGGGGGAGCGGGATCAGGAAGTGGTCGACCGGGCGCTGGTCGACGCGGGGGTCGGGTCGTTGCGGGACCGGGTGCTCAGCGACCTGTCGGACGGGGAGCGGCAGCGGGTGATGCTGGCCAGGGCGTTGGCGCAGGAGCCCGCCGTGCTGGTGCTGGACGAGCCGACCGCCTTCCTGGACGTGGCGCGGCGGATCGAGTTGGCGGCGGTGTTGAGCAGGTTGGCGGCCACCAGCGGGATGGCGATCGTGCTGTCCACTCACGACCTCGGGTTCGCCCTGCGCCGCGCCGACCAGGTCTGGCTCGTGCGAGGGCAGTCGGTGACCGCCAGCGCGCCCGAGGACCTCGCGTACAGCGGCGCCATCGCCGACTGCTTCGCGGGCGAGAACATGACCTTCGACGACGCCGCGGCCACCGTCGTGGTCGCCGACAACAGCACCCCCGGCGCGACCGTGCGGGTCGACGCCGAGGGCCGACTGCGGCACTGGGCCGAGCACGCCGTCCGGCGGGCCGGGTGCACACCCACCACAGGGGACTCCAGCCTCACCCTGAAGATCGAGCCGGACGCCCGCTGGTGGGTCGACGGCGCCGAGGGCGTCGGCTTCGGCGCGCTCGTCACCCACCTCAGGAAATCCGGGAGCACCGCACGGTGAAGAAGCTCATCGTCTTACTGGCTCTAGCCCTCGCAGGTTGCACGACAGCAGGACCGACAACAACCGGAGACGCCCAGCAAGGTTGCGTGACCGACTACGCCGAGGGCCGCGACTACTTCCCCGACAAGAGCACCGTCGACGAGTCGGAGCTGTGGGACATCAGCTACCACAACTCGTACAAGACCATCACCCTGACCGACACCGAGACCACCACCGGCACCAAGCTCACATACGTCCTCTACCAGTGCGGAACCCCACAGCCCAAGGCCGCCGGAGACCTGGAAGGCGCCCTGTTCGTCCAGGTTCCCGTCACGAACGTCGCGGTGACGTCGTTCAACGCGCTGGCGATGGTCGACCGCCTCGGCAAGAGCGCCAGCATCACCGGCCTCAGTGGACAGTTGCTCGACAACGCCAAGAAGGACCCCTGGTACGACGGCGTGGTCAAGTCCGCCGGGCAGCCGGTGTCCGTCGGCGAGTACACCGACCTCGACAAAGAGGCGCTGCTCGGCGGCAAGACCCAGGCCATCCTCATGTCCGGTTTCGGCCAGGGCTTCGACGACATCTCGAACGCCCGCGCGGCCGGGTTGCCCGGGATCAGCGTGTCCAACCGGATGGAGCGGCACGCCCTGGCCTCCGCCGAGTGGATCAAGATGGTCGGCGCCTTCTACAACGCCGAGGCCGCCGCGAACGCCGAGTTCGACAAGATCAAGTCGCGCTACGACGAGGTGGTGCGCACGGTCTCCGGCAAGATCGACAACCGCCGGGTCGGCTACCTGTGCGTCACCCCGGAGCGCGGCTGCGAGTTCGTCTACGGCCACGGCGCCGAGACCCTCGTCGGCAGGCTGTTCACCCAACTCGGCGTGACCAACGTCTTCGCCCGCGACAACGGCGCCCCCAACGGCAAGCCGTACGACTTCGAGGCGGGCGTCGGCGCGGGTGCGGACGCGGACTTCTTCGCGGTGTACGACCCGATGAAGATGACCCTCGACACCCTCAAGGCCGACCCCAGGATGGCCCGGTTCCGCCCGTTCCGGGAAGGCACCTTCATCGCGGGCGTCGACAAGAACTTCGAGGAGTGCCGCGCGAAGACCTACCTCGATGTCGACGTGCTGATCCGCGACCTCGCCATCGGCCTCGCGCCGGAGCTGTTCCCCGGCGCGAGCGGCACCTGCTTCACCCGCCAATGACCCCGTGGCGGGCGGTGACCACAGGGGTGACACCGCCCGCCGCGGCCAACGCGCGGTGCAGCGCGATCTCCGCGGTCGGTCCCTCGGCGAGGACGATCCCGGTGCAGGACCGTTGGTCGGCGAGGTGTTCGACCGCCTGCCCGGGCTCCGCGGTCGGGTACCACTCCGGCGCGCCCGGCAGTCTCGACAATCTGTCCAGACCGGACCAACTCTCCAGAACACCTGGCGCTGAGGGGTACAGCAGCACGAACCCGGTCGCGCGGTGCACCGGTCGCGGCTCTCGGTCGAGCAACGCGGGGTGCTCGCCCAGCGCCATCGCCACCATGTCCTGGTAGACGTTGGTGTCGAGCGCCCGGCACAGCGCCTCACCGACCAGAGCGCCGCCGATCCGGGGGTTGATCTCCACGACCTCAGGCCCATCTGCGGTGAGGACGAACTCGGTGTGCGCGAAGCCCTGCTCGAAACCAGCGACATCGAGCACACGGCCGATCCACAGCCTCAGTCCGTCCAGTTCGGCGTCTGGGAAAGCGACCGGGAACGCGGCGGCCTCTTCGCGGCGTACCGGTTCTGGCGAGAGTTGCCTGCTCATCACGCCGAGCAGCCTCGTGCGGCCGCGCCAGGTGATGGTTTCCGCGCTGTAGAGCGGCCCTTCGAAGTACGGCTCCGCGATGAGGTGCCCCTTCAACGGCGTACCAGCGGCGAGCCGCACTGCCTCAGCCAGCTCGTCCGGCGTGCGCACCAACCACACCCCGCGCGACGATGTCCCCGCAGAATCCTTGACCACCAGAGGAAACTCGCCTGCCGTGAAGGGATCCAGCGGGCCGCCCCGGCTGAGCCCGTGCTCGTGCAGCCGAGCCCGCACGGCACCTTTGTCCCGCAACACCCGCACAGCGTCAGCCGATGGACCCGGCAGCACCAACCTGGCGGCCAGCTCGGCACCGGGGATCGCCCACGTGTCCGTCGAGCTGATCAACCCGGCGAGATCGGGGATGTCCCGCAACGCGGCCTCGCACGCCGCCACGTCAGTGGTGTCGATGTCCACCACTCGCACCCGGGAGCCCACTGTGGACAGTTCATGCCGGTAGATCGACCGGTCCCCCGTCAGCAGCACCAGGTCGTGCTTGGCCGCAGCCGCGGCGTCGGCCAACCTGCCGAGCCCGAACGTCAAGGCCTCCAACAACACGACCGTCACAGCACGGCGTCCTTCCGTCGACGTTCCTGCGCCGGTACCCGGACACCGCGCCGCGCCCACTCCATAGTGGACCACGGCATCGCCAGGTCACCGAGGTCGCTGATCACCAGCGGTGCCAGACCGGTCGGGTCGAGGGCCTCGCGGTGGCGGGTGAAGACGCGCTGGGTGTAGCGGTGGCCGGTGTCGGCGCCGATGACCAGGTGGGTGCGGTCGGGGGTGTTGCGCGCCTCCCACGAGGCGACCAGGTGCGCGGCGCCGGTGGACAGGCCCGCGAACACGGCGTGGTCGCGCACGAGGGCGACGGTGGCGGCCATGGCGTGCTGGAAGTCCAGCCAGTGCACCTGGTCGTAGAGGTCGTGGTGGACGTTGTCGAACGGGATGGCGCTGCCGATCCCGGCGATGATGGCGTCGGGGTCGGTGAACCGCTCGCTGCCGAACGTCACGCTGCCGAAGGGCTGGACGCCGACCAGCCGCACCCCGGGGTCGTGGCGGCGCAGCGCGCGGATCAGGCCGCCGGTGGACGCCCCGGTGCCGACGCTGCCGACCACCGCGAGCCGGGCGCCGGGCAGGGCGTGCCGCAGGAGTTCGGCCAGTTCGGCGTAACCGAGGTGGTGCACCGGGTCGTGGTACTGCCGCATCCAGTGCAGGCCTGGCTCCCGGGCCAGCAGCTCGCGGACCCGGGCGACGCGGCGGTTCTGGTCGAGCCGCAGGTCGTCCGATGGCGGCATCTGGTCCACTGTGGCGCCGAGGATCTCCAACTGGGCTCGGGTCGCGTCGTCCACGGTGGTGGACGCGACGATGTGGCAGCGCAGGCCGTAGCGGTGGCAGGCCATCGCCAGCGCCAGGGCGTAGATGCCGCTGGAACTGTCCACAACGGTCTGGCCAGGCCGGATCGCGCCGGTGTCGAGCAGGTGCCGCAACGCGCCGAGGGCGGCGTAGACCTTGAGCGTCTCGAACCTGATCAGCACGACGTTGGGCGCGAGGCGGACCAGGGCTGGGGTCTTGACCGCGTCGGTGATGTGCTCGTGGACGTCAAGCACGGGTGCCCCGCACGATCAGCCGCCGGGCGTGGTTGTCGTAGGGCGACCCGTCGAAGTCGCCGAAGCACTCGACCTCGGTGAACCCGGCCGCCTGGAACAGCGCCCGCAACTCGGCCGCGCTGTAGAGGACGCAGTGGATGGACGTGCGCCGGATCTCGGTGCCCCGCACGTAAGTCCAGTCGGTGCGCAGCCGGGTCCAGTCCTCGAGGATGGTGTCGCGCATGAAGACCGTGCCGCCGTCGACGTCCACGGCCTGCGGGCGGCCGACCCAGCCGGCCAGGACTTCCTTGCCCAGCACGTCGACCAGCATCCTGCCGCCGGGCACGAGGCTGGCGTTGGCGTTGCGCAGCACGGCGAGGTTGTCGCCGGGGTCGGTGAAGTAGCCGAACGAGGTGTACATGTTGACCACCAGGTCGTAGCTGTCGCGCTCGACGAACTCCCGCATGTCGGCGCGCACCAGCCGGGCGGTCACCCCGGCCCGCTCGCAGGCGGCCCGCGCCAGCGCGAGCATCGCCATGCTCAGGTCGACCCCGGTGACCTCCGCGCCCTGGGCGGCCAGCGGCACCACGTGCGTCGCCGGACCGCAGGCCAGGTCCAGCACCCGGTCACCCCCGGCGACCTTGAGCAGCGGCGAGGTCGCCACCAGCCGTTGCGCCTCCGCGGCCCGCCGCGGCGGGAACATCACGTCAGCGAACCCCACCCAGACGTCGTCGTCCTCGTACCAGCCCATGTCCGCTCCCCGCCTGCTCGGCCGTCCCCTACAGGTCGTCGCCGCACGGCGGCGGGTTCCCGGGGTCCACCGACCGGAACTCCGCGCGGTGCCGGGCCGACCACTGGTGGTGACGCCGTTCGCTGCGACCACCGGGGGACCGCCGATGCGACCCGCACGCCAGTACCCGTTCCGCGAGCCGACCGCGCTGGAGCTGGAACCCGAGTACGCCCACCTGCGCGCGCACGAGCCGGTGAGCCGGATCTCGCTGCCGCACGGGGGTGAGGCGTGGCTGGTGGTGCGGCACGAGGACGTGCGGGTGGTGCTGGGCGACCCGAGGTTCAGCCGGGCGGCGCTGCTGGACCGCGACGTGCCGCGCACCTCGCCGCGCAGGCTGACCGACCCGACGCTGCACACCATGGACCCGCCGGAGCACAACCGCTTGCGCCGCTTGGTGTCCGGCGCGTTCAGCCCGCGTCAGCTCGACCGGTTGGCCTCGCACGCTTCTCGGGTGACCGAGGAGTTGCTCGACCGGGTGGCGGAGCAGGGGCCGCCCGCGGACCTGGTGGCGGGGTTGGCGGTGCCGCTGCCGGTGTCGGTGATCTGCCACCTGCTGGGCGTGCCGCTGGCGGACCGGGATCGGTTCGCCTCGTGGGTGGACGTCGCCCTGGCCACCACGGCGTTCCCGGCCGCGGAGATCCACGCGGCTTTCGCGGCGCTCAAGGAGTACCTGGCTTCGCTGGTCGCGCTGCGGCGGCGGGAGCCCGCGGACGACCTGCTCGGGGCGCTGGTGGTGGCCCGCGACCAGGACGGCGGGCTGAGCGAGGACGAACTGGTGGTGCTGGGGGTGACGCTGCTCTACGCGGGCCTGGAGACGACGTCCAACCACATCGGCAACTTCGTCCACACCCTGCTGGCGCACCCCACCGAGCTGGCCCGGCTGCGCGCCGACCCCGCTCTGCTCGACACGGCGGTGGACGAGCTGCTGCGGCTCACGCCCACGGTCACCTCCGCCGGTTTCACCCGCATCGCCCTGGAGGACGTCCCCCTGGGCGACGTCGTGATCCACGCGGGCGACGCGGTCATGGTCCACCTCGACGCCGCCAACCGCGACCCCGGCGTGTACCCGCACCCGGACGACCTCGACCTGACCCGCAGACCCAACCCCCACCTGGCCTTCGGCCACGGCCCCCACTACTGCGTCGCCGCCCGACTCGCCAAGGCGGAACTCCGCATCGCCCTCGGCGCCCTACTCCACCGCTTCCCCACACTCCGCCCCGCCGAACCCACCACCCTCCACTGGCGCCAAGGCCGCATGGTCCGCGGCCTGGACCGCCTCCTGGTCACCTGGTGACCGCGCCGCCGGGGGCTTGGTCGGCCAGCAGACTCCACCGCCTGGGCAGGCGTGCCGAGCACGGTCAGCGGGAGCTGGGTGAGACCAGTCAGCCGATGATGCTGAGGCGGACGGTGAAGCCGGTGGTGTCGTGGGTGTGCAGGACGTGGGTGCAGAGTTGGTGGGCTATCCAGAGGCCGTAGCCGCCGCCGCGGGGGGAGGGGGTGGGGATGAGGCCGGCGAAGGGGTCGGTGGGGCCGGGGCCCGCGTCGTGGACGGTGACGACCATGTGGGCGGGTTCGGTCCAGGCGCGCAGGTGGATGGGGGCGGTGCCGTGGGTGTGGGCGTTGGTGACGACCTCGCTGACCGAGACCACCAGGTCGTCGAGGGCGGCGGGCGCCACGGTGCGCACGGCGTGCAGGGCGGCGCGGGCGGTGGCGGGCATCGGGTCGACCAGGTCGACCGCGGGCGCGGTGAACTGGACCGGGAGCGGCTCGGCGCGCTGGGGGCGGCGCAGGAACGACGACGGGTCCACGAAGGCCGGGTTGCGGGGGTGGTCGCCGCGGGGGTCGGCGAGCAGCGGGTGGGTGCTGAGCACGTCGGCGACGACCTCGGGGGCGAGCTCGCGGGTGTCGTAGGTGCACATGGTGCTGACGGGGAAGCGGTCGAAGGCGCGGTTCACGGCCGCCTCGTACCGCGACCACACATCCCACTCCTGCTCCATCGCGGCGGGCGGCAGCGCCCCGAGCACCCGGACCGCGCCGACGCCGTCGAGCAGCGTGGTGAACAGGTCGCAATAGGACTTGATGGACAGCGCGGGCCGCGCGTACTGGCCGCCCGCGGGCAAGGTGGTCACGGCATCGGGGCGGTCGAGCTCGGCGAGCACCAGGTCGGCACGCGCGGGGTCGAGCGCGATCACCACGGCGTCGCCCCGCTCGACGCCCTCGGCCAGGAACGGGACGGCGCTGTCGAGCAGTTCCCGGTCGCTGGCGTAGCACAGCGCCGTGTGCACGTAGCCCGGCGCGCTGTCCGCACTCACCTCGACCCACACCTCACGATCGCCGAACCCGGATCACCGTCGCACAGTCCAGGAGTGCCACCTCCGGACCGGACCGAACCCACTGTACGGGGGCGCACACCCCGACCAGTACCGATGCGCCACCCGACCGGGGGGGGATCCTTGATCAACCCGAGCGGCGCGGGAGCGGGTGCGCGCGGCACCGGCTGGCTAGGCTGCCCGGCGTGCCCGAGACCCCCGGCTCCACCGATCGCGTGAGCGTGCTGGAAGCGATCACCGACGTCGGGTTGCGGCAGATGGAGCTGGAGGAGTCGCTGCGGGTGCTGCTGGCCAGGGTCCGCGACGCGTTCGGCGTGGACACCGCCACGATCCTGCTCTACGACAGCGCGGCCGAGCGGCTGCGGGTGCACGCCACGGCGGGCCTGGAGGAAGAGGTCCTGCACGGGGTGACCGTCGAGCTCGGCGCCGGGTTCGCGGGCCGGGTCGCCGCGACCAGGGCGCCGCTGGTCATCGACCGGGTGGACGCCACGACGGTGGCCAACCCGCTGCTGTGGCGGCGGGGGCTGCGGGCGCTGCTGGGCGTGCCGATCCTGGCCCGCGAGGACCTGGTCGGGGTGCTGCACGTCGGGTCGACCGGCACCAGGGCGTTCACCGAGGCCGACACCCACCTGCTGCGGCTGGTGGCCGACCGGGTGGCGCTGGCCATCCAGGCGGAGCTGACCAGCGCGGAGCGGGCCGCGACCACCGCGCTGCAGCGCAGCCTGCTGCCCACCCGGTTCCCGGTGGTCGACGACCTGCGCTTCGCCGCCCGCTACGTGCCCGGCGCCACGACCGGCGTCGGCGGGGACTGGTACGACGTGTTCGAACTGCCCTCGGGCCGGATCGGCGTGGCCATCGGGGACGTCTCCGGGCACGGCCTGGCCGCCGCGGTCGTGATGGGCAGGTTGCGCAGCGCGCTGCGGGCGTACGCGCTGGAGAACGACGACCCGGCCGAGGTGCTGACCAAGCTGCACCGCAAGGTGTCGCACTTCGAGAAGCGCAGCATGGCGACCGTCGCCTACGCGGTGGTCGACCGCCGCACGCGCCGGGTGGCGCTGTCGTCGGCGGGCCACCCGCCGCCGGTCATCGCGGTGCCCGGCGCCGCGTCGGCGTTGGTCGACGTGCCGCCGGACACCCCGGTCGGCCTGGGGCTCGGTGCCGGGCGGGCGCGGCGCACCACGGTGATCGACCTGCCCGACCGCGCGGTGCTCGCCTTCTACACCGACGGCCTGGTCGAGCGCCGCCGCGAGCCGATCGACCCGTACCTGGACCGCCTGACCGAGGCCGTCACCCCGCAGGACCCGGACACCGTCTGCGCCCAGGTGATGGAGGCGCTCGTCGGCACCGACCCGACCCAGGACGACATCGCGCTGCTGGTCATGCGGGCGTGCCCGGTCTGAGGACCATTCGCCGAATGCGGGCCCGCATGAGCGCGGTCTGAAGAATAGGCCAATCGGCGGAAACAATCAGGGCCAATCCAGTCGAAATGCCATTTCAGGGACTTGCGCAGGCGCCCTAAGACGGCAATCCTCGGCATTTTCATACCGGTCACTGGAGGTTACGCAGGGTTCCACACCCGCCTTGCGGCACACCACGCGCCCAGCACCAGCGCCGTGACGATCCGTAGCACAACCCGTCCGAGTGATAACACTTAGTAGCCAAACGGCCGCGTTCGCCACCCGTGACGACCCGAATCCGCAGCGGTTCGCGAATCCCCAGTCCCGACCGGGAGAGGCGTCGCGAAGATGGTCTATGCTCGCCCGTCGTCCCCGACGGACAACCCTCCAGGGGGAAAGAATGGCGAACAGTTCTCCGGATTCGCGAATCGCGAGCCACGGCCAACTCGGCACCGTCGCGCGGATGATCGCGGACGGGTCGTGCTCGGTGCTCTCGCTCGACGTGTTCGACACGGTCCTGTGGCGGCGCGTGCCCAGACCCACCGACCTGTTCGCCGTGCTGGCCGCGCACCTGCGCTCGACCGGGCAACTGCCCGCGTGGATCGGTGACGCCGCCTTCCGCAGGATGCGCATCGCCGCCGAGCAGACCGCGCGGGCGCGGCGGGAGTCGCTCGGCCGGGAGGTGTCGCTGTTCGACATCTGGGCGGCGATGCCCGCCACGGTGGTCGAGCCGGTCGGCCTGGCCGAGCTGGTGGCGGCCGAGGTGCGGGTGGAGCGCGCGTTCACCGTCGTCGACCTCGACATCGCCGCGCTCATCGGCGCGGCGCGCGACAACGGCATCCCCCTGGTGCTGGTCTCCGACACCTACTTCACCGAGGAGCACCTCGAGCACCTGCTGGACCGGCCCGAGATCGGGTCGCTCGCCGACGCGCGGGTCTTCCGGTCCCACCAGCACGGGGTGGACAAGGCGCACGGCCTGTGGGAGGTCGTGCTCAGCGACCTCGGCCGCACCGCGGGTCAGGTGCTGCACATCGGCGACAACCCGATCGCGGACATCGAGGCCGCGGGCAGGCTCGGTCTGCGCACCGTCCACTACGAGCGGGTGGACCCCGAGTTCCAGCAGGTCATCGAGCGCGAGGCCGAGACGCTGGACTCGTTCGGCCCCTTCGGCGAGCTGGTCGACCCCGCGCACGGCGACTTCGGCCTGACCACGCTGCGCGCGCGGACCCTGGGGGCGCGCGCGGCGTCGGAGCCGACGGCGGTGGAGACGTCGTGGCGCTACGGCGCGGCGGTGCTCGGGCCGGTGCTGACCGGGTTCGCCGAGTGGGTCGCGGCCAAGGCGCACGAGGCGGGCACGCCGGTGGTGTGGTGCCCGATGCGCGAGGGCGAGCTGCTCTCGGTGATGATCGACAACGCCGCGCGGGCCAGGGGATGGGCCGTGCGGGCCAAGCCGGTGTGGCTCTCGCGGCACGTGGTCTCGGTCGCCACGCTCGATGCCGAGGAACCCGAGGCGGTGCGCGAGTTCCTGCGGCCGCGCCACGAGCTCACCGTGCGTCAACTGCTGGAGACGTTGCACCTGCTGCCCGGCGACGTGCCCGAGCTCGTCGGGTCGCTGGACGAGATGTTCGACAACGAGCACACCATCAGCACGGTGTGCGCCGCGCTCACCGGGACCGCGCACCTGCGCAACCGGCTGGCGGTCGTGGTCACCGGGGCCCGCGAGCGGTTGGTGCGGTCGCTGCGCGAGGCGGGGGCGCTCGACGGCGACGAGCTGACCCTGGTCGACATCGGCTGGGGCGGCACGATCCAGCTCCAGCTCTCCAGGCTGCTGCACCGGGTGGGCATCGACATCGAGCCCGCGGGGCTCTACCTGGCCACCAACGAGCGGTGCACCCCGGTGCTGCTGGCCGGTCTGCGGGTCGAGGGCTACCTCGGGCAGGCCGGGCACCCGCGGGAGGTGATCGCCGCGGCCAGCCGCAGCCCCGAGGTGCTCGAGCAGTCGATCAACGCGCTGTGCGGCTCGCTGATCGACTTCACCGAGGGCGGCGAGCCGGTGCTCGGCCCCGTCGCGGGCAACGCCACGCAGCTCACCGAGCGCCGGGCCGTGCAGGACGGCATCCGCGCGTTCCAGGAAAACTGGTACCGCTACGTCGCCACCGACAAGAACTGGCCGCTGCTGACCACCGCGGCGCCGCGGCTCGCCGCCATCCTGACCGCCGTGCTGCGGACGCCGACCGCGCGGGAGGCGGCGGTGCTGGGCAACTGGCAGCACGACGACAACTTCGGTTCCGCCGTCGTCACCAGGCTGATCCCGCGGGACCTGGTGCAGGCCATCCCGTACCTGTCCCCCAACGACCTCGACGACCTGCACATGCGGGACTCGTTCTGGCCGTCGCTGCTGGCCGCGTCGGACCGCAAGCTCGCAGCCGCGGCGCGGGCGGTTGCCTCGGGGTCGTTGGACCCGGCGGTGTTCGAGCCGTCCGGCAAGCCCTTCGAGACGCACCTGCGGTACCGGGCACGCGACGAGGTCTGGCACGACGGCCCCCGTCGCCGGGTGCGGATCAACCACAACGGGCTGTCGTTCGCGCGGATGGGGTTCGCGGACGAGGGCATCACGCACGTGTCCCTGGCGATCCCCGGCCGCCCCGCCCTGGTGCGGGTGGACTGGATCGAGGCGCGGGTCATCGCGGGTCGCGACCGGGTGCCGAAGGTGCTGCGGTGGGACGACCCGGCGGACTTCGCCGACCTGACCTTCGCCGAGTGCACCTGGCTCGGCGGCAACCTCGTGGAGTTCGACTTCCCGTACTCCGCGGTGTGGTTACCGCTCGCGGAGCGCGCCGGGGGCACGGTGTCCTCGGGGCAGGTGACGATCGGGTTCGCCATGCTGCCGCAGCCGGAACCGACGATCGGTCCCCGTCTGGCCGCGGCCGCCCCCCGGCCGCGGGTGGCGGACCGGCTCGTCGCGCAGTACCGCACCCGCGGACCGGTCGGGGTCATCACCGGCGCGGCCAGGGTCGCGGCCAGGAAGCTGACCGGCGAGCGGTGATCACCGGGACCTGTCGGTCCCATCCACGCCCGCGGTGGGGGGTCTGTTCCTGAGGACCCGGACCGCGTAGATGGCGGCGCTTGTCGTGAGGAAGGTGGCGGTGAGCAGGAGCCAGCGGGTCAGGAAGGGGGTTTGGGTGAGGCCGGTGGCGGTGTGGAAGGTCTCGGCGCCTTGGCGGGTGATGCCGGGGAGGAACATGAGCAGGAGCAGCGCCGAGGCCAGCAGGGGCGCGCGGATGTGGTTGACCAGTGGGACGCGGGTGTCGAGGCTGGTGATCGCGCGGTCTGCCGCGGTGTAGGCGGGGAAGAGGACCAGGTCGTGGGCGATCGCGGCGGTGAGGAACCAGGTGGCCATTCGGGGGAGGCTGGGGTCGTCGGCGATGCGGGTGATGGCGTAGACGGTCACCGCGAAGCTCGCCAGGAGTGTCGCGGCGTGCCAGGGGCCGTGGGCGTGGGGGCGCGTCATGCCAGGAACTCGATCGAGCGGACCCACTTGGTGTTGTGCACACCGGGCAGGGCGGGGACGATGACCCGCGCGGGGTAGCCGTGGTCCGGGGACAGGTCGGCGCCGTTGACCCGCAGGGCGAGCAGCGCGTCGGGGTCGAGGACCTGGTTTCCCTGCAGCATCGCGGAGTTGAAGCCGCCGTCGCGTTCGCATGACCGGACGCGGGCCGCAGTGGGTTCGTCCACTCCGGCCAGGCGCGCCAGGTCGCGGAGTCGGACGCCGGTCCACTCCTGGGTTGTGGACCACCCTTCGACGCAGGCGACCGGCAGCGTGGCGGTGTGTTGGGGCAGAGCGGCCAGGCGCGCGCGGTCCAGGGCGACGCGGGTCGCGCCAGCCAGCTGGAGAGTCCACATAGGACCTATGTCGCTCGCGGTGATGCCCGCCGCGGCCGCGGTTCGGTTGACCGGGAAGCCGTTGGGGCCGTCGCCGGGGTCCAGGCCGCGGGGCACCAGCAGGGCGAGCGGCCTCAGCCAACCGACGGTCTGCCCGACTGTGAGCACCCCGACGAGCGCCGACCCACCGGCGACCATGCCGAGCGCGCCGCGCCTGCTGATCGTCGGCTTGGTGGGGGTGGTGGCGACCAGACCGCCGTCTTGCGGTTCCTGTTGGGTGTCGGCTCTGGAGGTGCGCAACTCCGTGCGGAGCGACCGGGACTTGAGCGCGGCGACCAGTGCCGGGAACTTGATCACGAGGTGGGCGGCGAGCGCGGCGATGAAGACCCAGGCGCCGTAGTAGTGGGCGGTGTAGAAGCTGAAGCCGAAGACGTAGTCGTACTGGATGTTCAGCAGGCCGGTGCCGATCTCGAACAGGATCGAGCCGACCAGCAGCAGGACGGACAGGCGCTCCAGCAGGTGCTTCACGGAGCGGACCGGCGGCCAGGCGAACAGTCGCGGTAGGACAGACCACAGCTTGGCCAGCACCACCGGGACCAGGACCAGACCGAGGCCGACGTGCAGTCCCTGGGTGAGTTGGTAGAGCCACGCGGGGTGGGTGGGCCAGTCGAACACCGGCAGCCGCAACCAGCCGACGTCACCCGGGATCGCTTGGCCGAACTGGGGCCCGTAAGCCATGTAGGACAACAACCCCGTGGCGACGACGATCGGGAGCGTCACGAGGAGCACGAGCCCGAACACGGCCGTCAACCACGGGCCGCGCAACGGACTCCGCCACCGCTCGGGTCGCAACGGCCACCGATCCCGCAGCCACCCCGTGGCCCGCTCCCGGAGAGTCACGCCTCCCTCGGGACGCGACCGATCAGTGCGCATGGGCTCGCCCCAGTCGGGCGAAGCAGCGGTCCGGGGTGGTGCCGCGCTCGGTCACCCGCAGGCCCGCGTGATGGGCGACGGTGGCGATGGCGTCGGTGCCGACCTCGGCCCAGGGGAACCAGGGGCCGCGGGGCACGGCCCGGGCGGCGCCGCGCCAGAGGCCGGTGGGGGTGGCGGTGGTCTCGACCAGGATGGTGCCGCTGGTGCGGATCAGGGTCCCCGCGCGGCGCAGCAGTGCCACCGGGTCGCCGCCGATGCCGATGTTGCCGTCCGCGAGGAGCGCGTGGTCCCAGCGACCCTCGGCGGGCAGGGCGGTGAAGATGTCCGCCCGGCGCACCGGGACGCCGCGGTCGCCGCACTGGGCGATCGCCTGGTCGGACTTGTCCACGCCCAGGGCGGACAGCCCGCGCGCGAGGAGCGCCTCCACCAAGCGCCCCGGACCGCACCCGAGGTCGACGGTCGGACCGTGACACCGGTCGAGTAGCCAGCGGTCCGCACCCGAAGCCCGCTCACGCCAGCGATCGGGGTACAGCGGGGACGTGCGACCATCGGACAACTCCAGCGTGGTAACCGCCCCCGCCAACGCCGCGGCGAACTCATCGGCCTGCTGGCAGTCCACATCGGCCAGTTCTGGAGTCGCGGCAACTTCTGCACCACGACAGCCGACCCGGCTACCTGGGACCGACGCGGCGAGCCGCTCGGCATCGTCCACATCAGCCAGTTCCACGTCCGAGGTCACGACAACTCCCGCACCGCAGCAGCGAATCGGCTGCCCGGGAGCGACGCGGCGACCAAGCGGGCGTCGGCGACGGTGTCCACGTCGGTTAGTTCTGGGGCGCCGACCAGACGTAGTCCGGAATCGCGTAGGGCGGCGGCGGTGCGTTTTCCGGTGTCGTCGCGTGAGGTTGGGATGTTGGCGATCACCCGGGCCTGGCGGGGATCGCGTAAGCCGAGGATCCACCAGCCGCCGTCTGCGGCTGGGCCGAGGAGGGCGTCCGCGTCGGGGGCGTGCAGGGCGTGGGAGCAGTCGCGGAGCAGGGTGGGGCTGATCTGCGGGGTGTCCATGCCGAGCTGGAGGGTGTCGGTGCCGGGGAGCAGGTCGGCGACGTCGTCGTGGGCGGCGGTGATCCGGGCGCCGAGGGTGTCGCCGCGCTGGGGGATCACGGGCAGGTCCCGCACGGCGCGGCGGAGTTCGCGGTGGTCGACGGCGTCGTCGAGGTCGCCGGACAGGACGATCACGGGCTGGGCGCCCGGGACCGCGCACAGGGCGCGGATGGTGTCCAGCAGCGCGGCCGCGGCCACCCTGGCCGCCTGCTCGGGTGTCGCGGGTGGGCAGAGCCGGGTCTTGACGAACCCCGGCCGGGGGGACTTGGCCAGCACCAGCAGCGCCGTCCTGGGGGTCATGAGCGCAGTACCGCCGTTCCGAGGTCGCGGACGGCCCGGACGGTGCCGAGCACCGATCCGGACACTTTGGACTTCCCGCCCGCGCGCGGGAGGTAGGCCACGTCGACCTCCTCGATCCGCCACCCCGAGTCGGCGGCGCGGCGCAGGAGTTCGACCGGGTACCCGAAAGCGCGGTCGGCAACCCCGAGGGCGAGCAGCCGCTCCCGACGCCCGACCCGCACCGAGGCGATGTCGTGCACGGGAACACCGCGGCGGCGCAACATCGCCGACAGGACCGCGTTGCCCGCGCGGGCGTGCCAGGGCTGCACGGACTTGTCCGCCGCCACCCGGCGACCCACCGCCAGGTCGGCGCCCCCGGCCACCAACCGGACCAGGGCGAGCAGTTCGGACGGGTGGATCGAACCATCGGCGTCGAGCACGGCGACGAGATCACCGCGCGCCTGCTCCAGACCGGTGTGGACTGCCGCGCCGTACCCGCGCCTGCGTTCGACCACGACCCGGGCGCCGCACTGCCGGGCCACGTCGGCGGTCCCGTCCGTCGAGCCGTTGTCGACCACCAACGCGGTATAGCCATCGGGCATGGCCCGCAGGACACCCGGCAGCGCCTCTGCCTCGTTGAGGCACGGGAGAACGACCTCGACTGTTTCGGTCACAAGGGGGATTCGTACTGGACGGCGGCCAGGATTGCTTGTCGATCAGCGGATCTCGCGTTCTGCGGGATTCCCCGACCGGCCCTACACTGACGCCGGTGCGGTCCCCCAACTCGCCATCTTCTTCTCCCCCAACGGCTTCCGACCGCCGCTCGACCCGGCACGACCTGCTGGTCGTCGCGGTCACGGTGGGTGTCGTCGTGGTGGCCGCATTCGTGGGTTGGGAACTCAAACGTGCGGGCGTCGACATTTTCCTGCCCTTTCCGCCGCTGCTCGCGCAGTGGCTCCCGCACGTCGGCCCGGGCAGCGCGTTCGCCGTCCTGATCGCCGTGGCGGTCGCCGCCTGGGGGCCGGGTTTGGCGGAGCGGCTGACCTGGAAACCCTTGCTCGGACTGGCCTGGCTCACCGCGCTCGGCTGGACGCTCGCCCTGGCGCTGTCGGACGGCTACGGCAAGGGCTTCGCGGGCAGGCTGACCAGCCGCGACGAGTACCTGACCGACGTGCCGCGGGTGACCGACATCCCGGCCGTGCTGCGCGACTTCACCTCGCACATCCTCACCGACCACCCCGGCGCGTGGACCACGCACGTCGGCGCCCACCCGCCCGGGGCGTTCCTCCTGTTCGTCTGGCTCGACCGGATCGGCCTCGGCGGCGGGGCGGCGGCGTCCGCGCTGTGCGTGCTGGTCGGCTCGTCGGCGTGCGCGGCGGTGGCGGTCGCGGTCAAGGCAGTGGCCTGCGAGGCGGTGGCGCGCGCGGTGGCGCCGTTCTCGGTGCTGTTCCCAGGCGCGGTATGGGTGGGTGTGTCCGCCGATGGGCTGTTCGCGGCGGTGCTGGCGTGGGGCGTCGCCGGGCTCGCGTGGGCGTCGACCGGGCGAGGGCGAGCCGTGGTCGCCGTGGGTGCGGGGATGTTGCTGGGCTACTGCCTGTACCTGTCGTACGGCCTGGCGTTGGGCGGCGCGGTGGCACTGGCCGTGATCGCTGTGACCCGGAAGTGGCGCGCGGTGGCATTCGGCGTGTTCGGGGCGGCCCTGGTGGTCGCGGCGTTCACAGCGGCGGGTTTCTGGTGGTTGCGCGGGTACGAGCTGACCAAGGTCCTGTACGCGGGCAGCATCGCGGCGTCCCGGCCGTACTGGTACTTCGTGTGGGCGAACCTCGCCGCACTGGCCTTCGCGGTGGGACCGGCGGTGATCGCGGGTGTGCGGCGGGTCGTCGTCGCTCCCCGGTTGTTCGGCTGGGGCGCGGTGGCGTTGGTCGCGGCCGGTCTGGTGGCGGTGCTGGGCGCGGATGCGTCGGGGCTGAGCAAGGCCGAGGTGGAGCGGATCTGGCTGCCGTTCGGCGTGTGGCTGGTGGTGGCGTGCGCGTGGCTGCCGCGAGCCGGGGTCCGGTGGTGGCTGGCCGCGCAGGCCGTCTTGGCCCTGGCGGTCAACCACCTCCTGCTCACCGTGTGGTGATCACCCCCGCAGCGGGGCCTTCGCGAACTCGACCATACCGTCCTCAAAGGACATATCGGCGGCGAACCCGAGTTCCGCGCGCGCCCTGGCCGGGTCGGCGACCACGTGCCGCACGTCGCCTGCCCTTGCGCCGCCTACTGTTTGTGGCGCTGGACCGTCCATTGCTGCCGCTAGCGCCGCCGCCATCTCGCCTACCGTGTGCGGGGTTCCGGAACAGACGTTGACCGGTCGGCACGTGCCTGCGGGGGCGGGTCGGGCGATCGCGGCCAGGTTCGCGCGCGCCACATCGGACACGTGCACGAAGTCGCGCCGCTGGTGGCCGTCCTCCATCACCTTCGGCGCCTCCCCGCGTTCCAGCGACGACCGGAAGATCGACGCCACCCCCGCGTACGGCGTGTCCTTCGGCATCCGCGGACCGTAGACGTTGTGGTACCGCAAAGCCCAGACGTCTCCCCCGGTCTGGCGCGCCCACGCGGCGCAGAGGTGTTCCTGGGCGAGTTTCGTCGCGGCGTACGTGCTGCGGGGGTCGAGCGGCGCGTCTTCGGGGACCAGGCCGGATTCGAGGGGTTCGCCGCAGTTCGGGCATCCGGGCTCGAACCTGCCCGCCTCGATGTCTTCCTCGCGGCGCTGCCCGGGAGTGACGACACCGTGGCTCGCGCAGTGGTAGCGGCCCTCGCCGTAGACGACCATCGAACTGGCCAGCACCAGCCGCTTGATCCCGCGCTCGTACATGGCCGCGAGCAGGACGGCCGTCCCGAAGTCGTTGATACTGGCGTACTCCGGCGCGTCGGACGGGTCCACCCCGTGCCCCACCATCGCCGCCTGGTGGCACACCACATCGACCCCGTCGAGCACCCGGTCGAGCACCTCGCGGTCCCGGACATCCCCCCGAACGACCTCGAACCCGTCCAGCCAGGCCGGGAACCCGCCACCGCCGTGCGCCTGCGGCAAGAGGGAATCCAACAGCACCACCGAATCCCCACCCTGCCGAACGGCGTCCGCGACGTGCGACCCGATGAACCCGGCGCCGCCGGTGAGGAGAATCCGCATCCCACAACCCTAGGCCGCTCACCCCGTCCCCGCCGGACCGGCGGCCAGGGACCCGGGCGGGCTCACGGAGGTGGAGCCCGCCCGGGTGGACGCGCTGGGCGGTGGGAATCGGACCGCCCTGGCGTGGGTCTGTCTGGTGGGAACCAGGTCAGGCGGCGTGCTTGGCGGTGGGGCGGAGGTGGCGGGGTTTGGTACCGGGGGCGGGTTGCGGCGGGTCGGCGATGTCGGTGCCGGTGTCTTTGTGTCCATAGAGGACGGGGGTGCCGGGGGTCGGCTGTTTCCGGAAGGCGCGGGAGACGACCAGCAGCAGGGCCAGGCCGACGACGACCGGGAGGTGGGACAGGACCCGTTCGGCGCTGGCGCTGCCGGTGACGAGGTCGTGCACGGAGAAGGCGACCAGGACGGCGACGAAACCGGCGAGGGTGGGCAGCAGGCCCGCGGCGCGGTGGGACTGCCATGCGGCGACGAGCAGGCCGACGCCGAGGGCGAGGTTCCAGGCGGCGCCCTCGTTGAACAGGTGGCCGGTCATGCCGTGCTCGGTGTGGCCGCCGGTGGCGCCGGTGAGCAGCTGCGAGAGGGCGAGGCCGAGCTGCACGAGGGCGACCACGGCCAGCGCGATCCGCGGCCCGACCACTCGCCCGCGCGGCGACGGGATGGCCAGCACGGCGTCCACCAGGTCGGGGACGTCCTCGGCGGGCCGGACCCGGATCGACCTGGTCAGGACCTCGGCCCTGGCCAGCCACCCGGCGCAGTCCTGGCAGTGCGCGAGGTGGTCGTCGGTCTCGGCGGCGGGCGCGGGCTCGGCCTCACCGTCGAGGCGGGCCGAGAGCGCGGCACGGCAGGTATCGCAGTCCACGTGGTGAATAGTCGCTCCATATGGCGCACGAGTTCCCGGCGGGGTGTGGTTACGATCCGGGATCATGACCCCCGATGACGAGGTGACCCGCTGGGCGCTGCGCGCGCGCACGGGCGACCGGGACGCACTGGAGCGGTTCGTGCGGGCCACCCAGCGCGACGTGTGGCGCTTCGTCGCCCACCTCGCCGACGTCTCGCTGGCCGACGACCTGGCTCAGGAGACCTTCGCCAGAGCGCTGACCAGCCTGCGTGGCTTCGCCGGTCGCTCCTCGGCCAAGACCTGGCTCCTGGTCATCGCCCGCCGCGTCGTGGTCGACCAGATCCGGATGGCCAAGGCCCGCCCCCGCCTGGCGGCCGGGGTGGTGTGGGAGCACGAGGCCGACCGCCTGGGCGCGACGACCGGGTTCGAGGGCGTGGTCGAGTTGAACGTCCTGCTCGACGCGCTCGACCCGGACCGCAGGGAAGCCCTGGTGCTGACCCAGGTCCTCGGCCTGAGCTACGCCGAGTCCGCCGAGATCGCGGGCTGCCCGGTCGGCACCATCCGCTCCCGAGTGGCCCGAGCCCGCGACGACCTCATCCGCGCCATGGACAACACCACCGCCACCGAAACCGGCTGACCCCCCACCCGTCCCACGCCACGCCACGCCACGATCGTGCATGCCCGCGATCTGTTGCGTCCCGGTCATCACACCGAAACGGGCCCGGGGCACCGAAGTGCCCAGCCCCACAGCGCACCCCGGTCCACCGCATCGCTGCACGATCAAGCACGCCGGATTCCACCGAGGCCAAGCACGTGGCAGCCCCGCTCGCACTCGCCCCGGAGCGCTTCCCCGCGCTTTCCGGAGGCCGTCCCCGAAACCTCCCCGCCCCCCACCCTCTCCGGGGGGCGTCCCCTTGGCCAGTCTATCGGGTGGCGGCGGGGAAAAGGGGTGAATGGGGGGATCTGTGGATAGGTGCGGGGTTGTGGATGACCGTGACCTGGGTGGAGGGGACGCAGGCGAGCGGTGTTCACACGAAAGTGCCACAGGCCGGGCTGGGACCGGAGAGGCACCAGCCCGGCGGGCCAGGGGCTAGAAGTCCTCGTCGAAGGAGACGGAGCCGGTTACTGCTACTTGGTAGGCGGAGACTCGGCGTTCGAAGAAGTTGGAGAGTTCTTGGACGTCTTGGAGTTCCATGAAGGCGAAGGGGTTGGGGGAGCCGTAGATGGGGGGGATGCCCAGGACCTGGAGGCGGCGGTCGGCGACGTGTTCGAGGTAGGTGCGCATGTCGGTGACGGACATGCCTGCCACGCCGCGTACCAGGAGGTCTTCGGCGAACGCGGTCTCGGCGTCGACGGCTTCGCGGATCATCTGCTTGACCTGGTCGATGAGCTCGTCGTCGAACAGGTCGGGTTCCTCGCGGCGCACGGTGTCCACCACGTCGAAGGCGAAGGCCATGTGCATGGACTCGTCGCGGAAGACCCAGTTCGTGCCGGACGCGAGGCCGTTGAGCAGGCCGCGGGAGCGCAGGAAGTACACGTAGGCGAAGGCGCCGTAGAAGAACAGGCCCTCGATGCACGCGGCGAAGCAGATGAGGTTGAGCAGGAAGCCGCGGCGGTCGGCCTTGGACTCCAGGCGGGTGAGGCCGGAGATGGAGTCGATCCACTTGTAGCAGAACTCGGCCTTGGCGCGGATCGACGGGATGTTGTCCACTGCCGCGAAGGCCGCGATCCGCTCGTCCTCGTCGGGCAGGTAGGTGTCGAGCAGCGTCAGGTAGAACTGGACGTGCACGGCCTCCTCGAACAGCTGCCGCGACAGGTAGAGGCGGGCCTCCGGCGCGTTGACGTGCTCGTAGAGGTTGAGCACCAGGTTGTTGGCGACGATGGTGTCGCCGGTCGCGAAGAACGCCACCAGCCGGTTGACCAGGTGCCGCTCGGCTGGCGAGAGCTTGGCCAGGTCGGCGAGGTCGGAGTGCAGGTCGACCTCCTCGACGGTCCAGGTGTTCTTGATGGCGTCGCGGAAGCGGTCGTAGAACAGCGGGTAGCGCATGGGCCGCAGGGTCAGGTCCATGCCGGGGTCGAGCAGCGCGTGGCCGCGGGCGGTGCCCGCCAGGCCGGTGGTCTCAAGAGCCGTCACTGGCATGCCTCGCAGGACTCGGGGTTCTCCAGGGAGCAGGCGATGGCCTCGGCGTCGACCGGGGCGGCTGCCGCGGTCGGCACGGTCGCCTGCTGGATGCGCGTCGCCGGGCGGGAGCGCAGGTAGTACGTGGTCTTCAGCCCGGACTTCCAGGCGTAGAGGTACATCGAGGACAGCTTGCCGATGGTCGGCGACGCCACGAACAGGTTCAGCGACTGGCTCTGGTCGATGTACGGGCCGCGCGCGGCGGCCAGGTCGACCAGTGCCTTCTGCGGCAGCTCCCAGGCGGTGCGGAACAGCTCGCGCACGTCGGCGGGCAGCTCGGTGAGCCCCTGCACGGACCCCTCGTCGCGCTTGAGCCGCGACCGGACGTCGTCGGTCCACAGCCCGCGCGCCTTGAGCTCGCGCACGAGGTAGGAGTTGATCTGCAGGAACTCCCCGGAGAGGGTCTCGCGCTTGAACGTGTTCGACACCTGCGGCTCGATGCACTCGAAGCAGCCCGCGATGGAGGCGATGGTGGCGGTCGGCGCGACGGCGATCAGCAGCGAGTTGCGCAGGCCGTGCTCGGCGACGCGGGCCCGCACGGCGGTCCACCGGTCGGTCTGCGTCGGCGTGACGCCCCACAGGTCGGGCTGCAGGTCACCGCGGGCGGCGCGGGTCTGCGCGAAGGCCGGGTGCGCGCCCGACTCCTCGGCCAGGGTGGCCGAGGACTCCAGCGCCGTCAGGTAGATCTCCTCGGCGATCCGGGTCGAGAGCTCGCGCGCCCTCGGGGAGTCGAACGGCAGGCCGAGCTTGAAGAAGACGTCCTGCAGGCCCATGACGCCGAGGCCGACCGGCCGCCAGCGCGGGTTGCTGCGGGCCGCCTGCTCGGTCGGGTAGTAGTTGATGTCGATCACGCGGTCGAGGAACACCACGGCGGTGCGCACGGTCGCGCGCAGCCGCTCCCAGTCCATGCCCTCGGGGGAGTCGGCGAGCACGTGCGCGCCGAGGTTGACCGAGCCGAGGTTGCAGACCGCGGTCTCCTCGTCGCTGGTGATCTCGAGGATCTCGGTGCACAGGTTCGACAGGTGCACCACGTTGCCCGGCTCGGCGGTCTGGTTGCAGGTCCGGTTGGAGGTGTCCTTGAAGGTCATCCAGCCGTTGCCGGTCTGCGCCAGCGTGCGGATCATCTTGCCGTAGAGGTCGCGGGCCTTGACCGTGCGCACGGCCCGGCCCGCCTCCTCGGCGCCGCGGTAGGCGCGGTCGAAGTCCTCGCCCCACAGGTCGACCAGCTCGGGCAGCTCGTCCGGGTCGAACAGCGACCAGTCGGCGTCGGCCTCGACCCGGCGCATGAACTCGTCGGGGATCCAGTTGGCCAGGTTGAGGTTGTGCGTGCGCCTGGCGTCCTCGCCGGTGTTGTCGCGCAGCTCCAGGAACTCCTCGATGTCCGGGTGCCAGGTCTCCAGGTACACGCAGGCCGCGCCCTTGCGCCTGCCGCCCTGGTTGACCGCCGACACCGACGCGTCCAGGGTGCGCAGCCACGGCACGATGCCGTTGGAGTGGCCGTTGGTGCCGCGGATCAGGGCGCCGCGGGAGCGGACCCGGGACCACTGCACGCCGATGCCGCCCGCGAACTTCGAGAGCCTGGCGATCTGGGCGTAGCGCTCGTAGATCGACTCCAGCTCGTCGCGCGGGGAGTCGAGCAGGTAGCACGAGGACATCTGGGTGTGCTGGGTGCCGGAGTTGAACAGGGTCGGCGAGCTGGGCAGGTACGCCAGCGACGACATCAGCCGGTAGAACCCGATGGCCTCGGCGGCGGTGGTGGACAGGCCGCAGGCGACCCGCAGCAGCCAGTACTGCGGCATCTCGATCACGGTGCGCTGCGCGGGGTGGCGCAGCAGGTAGCGGTCGTAGACGGTGCGCAGGCCGAAGTACTCGAACCGCCGGTCGGCGGCGGGGTCGACCGCGCCGTCGAGCTCGGTGGCGTTGGCGGCGACGAACGCGGCGGTGGTGTCGCCGATCAGGCCCTGGTCGTGGCCCAGCGCGATGCTCTCGCTGAACGAGCCGACGCCCTGCCTGCGCACCTCCTTGCCGATGAACGCGGCGAGCAGCCCGGCCGCGAGCTTGGAGTACTCCGGCTCCTCGGCCACCAGCGCGGCGGCGGTCTGGATGGAGAGCTGGTCGAGCTCCTCGGTGGTGGCTCCGTCGTAGAGACCGCTGATCGTCCTGGTCGCCACCCGCAACGGGTCCACATCGGACAGTCCGGTGGCCTGGGCGCGCACCGCCCCGACGATCTTGTTGACGTCGACCGGTTCCAACGTCCCATCGCGCTTGCGCACGCGCATGGTGGTCGTGGCCGTCACAGGTCTCTCCTCGCTCACCGAGCGACCCCGGGCAGCGGAGACCGGGCGGGCGCGCGCGACCGCCACGTCCTCCCGCCCTCCCTCGGGGCCGCGGACACCCGCACGCGGACGCGTGCGGGAGCGCTGGCAGGTCTTCGGACTCGCGGGCACGCCTCATCGGCACCTACCGGCCGCCGCTTCCCAGGCCCGTCGTGGCCCAGTGCTTCGTGACGGCTCTCGTTCCCACTCACCGCTGCGGGGCAGCCCCGGACTCACACCGGGTTCCCTCTTGCGACGACCGATCTGGGTGATCGGCCGAACCAGCTAGAGGCACAATACATGGGTGCGCGCGCCGCGATCGCACCCCACATCTAGTGGGCGTGTCGCTCGGTTGGAGCAGTGCCCACAGGCATGGCCCACCCGGGCCGGTGGCCTGCTCGGTGATCGAGAACCAGCACTAGCCTGCCCGGGTCGGAGATCAAGCGGGGGGCTCGTCCGGCTAATGGCTGGGTTCGGGCTCGCGCTCGGAGGGTGGGGCGGGTAGTCGGGGGGCGACCGGGGGGATGGGGGCGGTGGCGGGGGTGGAGGCGGGTATCGGGGGTGGTGGCGGGGCGGGGGTGAGGGGGCGGAGGGTGGTGTAGTTGACCGTGGTGGGGGCGCCCGGGTGGATGGTGAGGGTGCCGGGACCGATTTTGCCTTGGAAGGCGTTGCCCGCGTTGTCGATGGCGAAGATGAAGGGCGCGCCCTCGCCGGTGAAGTGGATTCCGCCGTCTGCGGAGGGGTTGGCGCGGAAGTTCCAGGTGTTGCCGCTGAGTTCGGTGAGGCGGGGGAACAGGACCCGGGTGGCGGCGGCGCGGTCGGCGGGGGGTGTGTCGAGGATGATCTGGCGGGCGGCCTCGAAGCGGGCGTTGTTGCTCTCGCCGGGGATCGGGATGGTGTGCGGGTCGACGGGGGCGCGGACGGGTTCGACGGGAGGTCGTTCGGCGAACAGCTTCTTGGCGCCGCCCGCGACGAGCAGGGCCAGGTTGACCACGCCCTGGGTGCCGCGTTCCCAGCGTTCGAAGTCGCTCATCCCGGTCGGGGCGAAGGCGCGCCTGCCGACCGCGGCCTCCACAATGTACGGAATGCCGGTCAGGTCGGCGATCCCGAGACCCACCAGGCCAAGCCCGGCAAGGAAACCCGGCCCATTACCGCCGTGGTCGGCCTTGTACTCCTGCCAACGCCCGTAGATCCCCAGACCGACACCGACGACCAGCAGACCCGCGAGCACCGTCCACCCGACCGGCCCGGCCAGCAGCAACCCGACCCCGATGATGATCGTCGGGATCGACAGGATCAGCCCGGACAGGATGCCGCCCAGCACATCGCCGCACTTCTCGCGCAGCCAGTTGCGCATCCGGCCGACGATCTCCGCCAGCCACCGCTGCACCGGCTGTGAACGGGCCTGCCCGGTCAACCGCTCAGCCTCACCCGCGAAGCTGACCGCCCCCTGCGCCCCACGGGAACGCGCGTCGGCCACCCACCCCCGCTGCGCCTCCACAGACCGGTCTACCGCCCCGGCGTGACCATCCACAGTAGACCGATGCCGAGCGTCCAACGCGTCACCCGCCACCGCAGGCACCCGATCCAGCTCAGCCGTCACCGCGTCCCGAGTCTGGCCGGCATGACCGACGAACGCCGCCGTACCCTGCCGAAGCGCCGCCCCCGCCGCCTCCCCCACCCGACCGAACGCCCCAGCCGCCTGCTCCCCCACTCCCCCAACGGCCGCCTGATGCCCGGTAGCGAGCTGCCCCGCCCCCTCCACAAGCCCACCCGCCGCGTCATCAATCCCTTGCGACACCTGGTCCCCAGCGGCCCGAACCACACCAACCGGGTCCTCCACCGGCCGCACCCGCCCCGCGACCAACCCCGCCAACGATCGCGCGTGCTCGACCAACCCAGCCCCAAGCCGAGCCGCCGTGTCCCGCAGCCGACCACGACTCTCCGCACCCCACGCGGCCAGATCCCCCACAGCCGTCTGCCGCCCCGCACGCAAGGCCACCATGAACCGCTGATGCCCCCGCACAGCCGACTCGACCGTCCGCGAACCTGTTGCCCGCAAAGCGGAAACCGCCGTGGCCGTACCCTCGACCAACGCCCGGTCAGTCTGGTCCGCCGCGTCCCGAACCTGCGAAGCCGCACTCTCCTTCGCCGGTCCGTACAAACTCGACTGTGCCGCGGCGACCCCAGCCCGGACCTGCCCCGCCGCCTCACCACCCGACCGCGCCAACTCGCCACCGGCCTTGTCCGCCACGGCCTGCCCGATGCGATCCTGCCCAGCGGCGATGTCCGGATCCCCAGCAGCGGCAGGCGGACGCACGGCCGAAGCAGCAGGCGTCTCCCGAACCGCGCGCTCAGCCTCCCGCTGCCCGGCCGCGCGGGACTCCTCCCCCATCGCATCGATCCGGGCGTGCGCGGACGTCACCCCAGTGCCCGCCCGAGCCCGGACCGTCGCACGCGTACCTGCGGACGCGGCCTGGGCAGCGGCGGCCTGAGCAGAAGACTGCGCGCTTACGTTGGCACGCAACGAACCCAGCGCCGCGGCAGCCGTGGCCTCCTGCGTGCTGACGGTCGCGGACAACCGGTCCTGATGAGCCCGGACCGCCTGATCCACCCGCTCCCCAGCCCGCTCAGCCGACTCCCCGACAGCCAGCCGCTGCTCCTCGGCCACCCGCACGACCTCGCCCGGCACACCCGAGTCGGGCACCCGCACCGGAACGTCCACCGGCGGCTCGACCTCGGTCCGCGTGGGAACGCCGAGCAGCGACGCCACCGCCGTGTTCCCCGCCGCCCGCTGCAACGCGAGCAGGCCAGGCGCCCGCTGGTCCGCCCCCGGGGAAGGGGGCAGACCAGCAGGAGACACCTCGCGTCGCCGCCGCACCGCTCAACAACACCACGGCACGGCCCGTCCAGCCATGACCACCGGTCCGCCCCTTCGGGCAACACCGACCGGCCACAAGGGACACTTAGCGACCGGTCACACCTTCATCCCGTGCTCGATCGCCTCGATGATCCGCGGCCGCAGCTGCGCGACGCTGACGATCGCGTCCACCGAGCCGACCTCGACCGCGCGCTGGATGCTGTGCACCCGGTCGAACTCGGCGGCGACCTCGCTGAGCTTCTCCGCGCGCACGGACGCGCGCACCTCGGCGAGGCTGGTGTTGAGCGCGGCCCGCTCGGCGCCCTCGGCCGCGGCCACCCGCGCCTGGAGCTCGGTCACCCTGGGGTCGGTCGCGGTGCGGTTGTTCACGTCGCCGGAGAACACCACCGCCGCCGCCGGGGCACCACCGAGGACGGACGCGAACGAGCCCTCCAGGGCAAGCACCGTCATGTTCGGGTTGAGCGCCTTGGAGAACACGACGAACGCGCCGCCGTGGTAGCGGGAGATCACGCAGAACACGATCGGGCCGCGGAAGTTGACGATCGCCCGGCCGATCTCCGCCCCGTACTCCAGTTGCAGCTTGCGCATCGACTCCGGCGAACCGTCGAAACCGGACAGGTTCGCCAGCACGACCAGCGGCCGGTTGCCCGAGGCCGAGTTGATGGCGCGCGCGGTCTTCTTCGACGACCGGGGGAACAGCGTGCCCGCGGTGTAGGTGTCGGGGCCATCGGTGGGCGGGAAACCGCGCCTGGGCACCGAACGCGACTCGATGCCGACCAGGCAGACCGGCCAGCCGCCGATGTGGACGTCCTGCACCACCGACGTGTCCGCGTCCGCCATGCCCGCCCAGCGCTCCAGCACCCGGTGGTCCTGATCGGACAGCGCGCGCATCACGGTGCGGATGTCGAAGGGCTTCTTGCGGTCCGGGTTGTGCTCGACGGAGAAGACCTCGCCGACCGTGGTGAAGTCGCTGCCCACCACCGCGTGCGGGAAGCTGGACACGTCGCGGGTCACCGGGTCGGTGGTCTCCGCGCGGCGCGGCGCGATCTCGCCCGGCACGACGTAGGTGTGGTCGTAGTGCGCCATCAGCACATCACGCGCGCCGGACAGGTTCGGCGCCCAGTACTGGGCCTGGCCGTTGGGGCCCATCACCCGGTCGTAGCCGCCGATGCCGAAGTTGTCCTCGGCGGACACGCCGCCGGAGAAGTCCAGCGACTGCTTGCCGGTGAGCACCATGGCCGAGTCCGGGGTCATCACCAGGACGCCCTTGGTGTGCATGAGCATCGTGGCCTCGGCGTTCCAGTACGGCTGGGCGCCCACGGTGATCCCGGCGACCACGATGTTGATCTCGCCGCCGTCCTGGGTGAAGGTGACGATCCGCTTGAGCGCGGCGGCCACCCAGTCCATGTTCTCGGTGCCCGAGGCCATCGAGATCCGGGCACCGGCCGAGAGCGCGAACCACTCCAGCGGCACGCGCATCCGCTCGGCGAGGTCGAGCGCGGCGATCACCCTGGCGCACTCGGGTTCGGAGAGCGCGCCGAGGGCCTTGGTCGGGTCGCCGAGCAGCACGACGCGGGTGACGCCCTCGGGGTGGCGCTCGGTGGGGGTCGTGACGACACCGGCGACGATCGCGGCGGTGTTGCGGCCGCGGGGCCGGTCGACCGGCACGAGCTCACCGGCGGCGTCGAGGTCGTGCTCGACGAACTCGCCGTTGGCACCGGCCAGCAGCCCGGTCAGCTCGTACGGGTAGACGTTGCCGCGGCGGGCCGCGCGCAGGACCTTCTGGTCGTAGTCGTCCAGCGGCCGCACGGGCTCGGTGGTCGGCTCCCCGACCTCGAACCGCGCCTCCTGCCCCGGCGACAGGGTGATCCGGACCGCGACCTCGTGCAGCTCGCCCGCGGAGTTGCGCCTGCGGGCCAGGAACAGCACCTCTTCGAGCCCGGCGCCCACCGTGGTCGGCAGGATCCGCTGGACGAGGGTGTTGACCTCCTCGGCGACCAGGTCGGTCGGCGGCCAGACGTACATGACGATCCGGTTGGTGTCGAACCGCTTGTTCTGCGGGCGACGCGCCTGGATGCCGCGGATGGCGTCGAGGCAGGCGATGAAGGTGTCCTCCACCGCGGGCAGCGACACCAGCCTGCCATCGGTCTCGCGCAGCGCGGTCAGGTCGCGGACCTGGGCCATCGCGACCAGCCGCTCGTCGGCCGGGTTGCCGTGCGCGACGGCGTTGAACAGGTAGATCTCCTCGTCGACCGAGGGCAGCCGGGTGAGGTCGAACTCGCTGAAGCGCCGCAGCTGCAACCGCTGCGCGATCTGCGGGTGCAGGCCGCGGATGAGCCGGTCCTCGGTCAGCACCGTCGCGTCCGGGCCGTCGGGGCGGAAGGTGAAGTGGTGGTGCATGACCGCGCCGCTGGTGCCCGCGACGGTCGTGGTGATCCGGCGGACCCCGGCGGGCAGCGGCTGCTCGGCGAGCAGTTCCCCGAGCCGCACCGCCATCGCGTCGGCGTCCGGCTGGTCCTCCCAGATCAGGTACAGGTCGGCGACCAGGCCGCGCTCGGCGACGTCGGCGGCGAGCACCCCGACCGCGCCGATCGCGGCGGGCAGCGCGTCGATGTCGACGGCCGTGGTGACCACCCTGGTGACGCCGAGGGGTTCGGCGTGGTCGGCGGTGACGAACCGGCAGCCGGAACACTCCCGCGTGGTGACCTCGGACAGCCCGCCGTTGCCGTAGTAGCGGCGGGTCAGGACCTCCAGCAGCGGCGCGTGGTCGTTGCCCGCGTGACCGAGGCGCTGGCCGATCAGGCGGACCAGCGGTTCGGCGCTGGCCACCATGGCCTGGATCCGGTCGGCGCGGTCCGGTGCGTCGGGGACCTCGTCGAGGTGGCGCAGCTGGGCGCGCACGGCGGCGTACACCCTGGCCCGGTTGCGGCGCAGCAGCGGCTGGGCGAACCAGCGGAACACCACACCGCGGGCCAGGTCGGACACCGCGGGGAACCGGACCTGGGTCGCCTCGACCAGGCGCTCCAGGGTGAGGCCGAGCGGCTCGCGCAGCGCCTCGGCCGGAGCGGAACCCGCCAGCCAGCGGCGCAGCAGCTCGGAGACCACGGCGACATCGGTGGCCATCCGCTGCTGGGACAGAAAGATCCGGAAGACCGCCGCCTCCAGCGCGGGGGTGCGGTCGAGGTCGGTGACGCCGTGGTGGGCCAGTACCCGCTTGAGCTTGGCCTGGAACCCCTCGGTCAGGCCCGCGCGCTCGACGTCGAGGCTCTGCAGGTAGCTGTGGAAGTACTCGCGGGGGCTGTGCACCGGGCTGCCCGGCTCGACCTCCAGCTCGTTGCCCGGCCGGTTGCGGCTGAGCTCGGAGAGGTCGGCGAACACGGTCAGCAAGTCCAGCTCACCGGCGGAGGGCCGGTTGCCCAGCTCGGCCCTGGCGGCGAGGTAGTCGGCCAGCACCGGGCCGCGCTCGTCGGGGTCGACGTCGTAGCCGAGCAGCAGGGCACGCAGGTCCCGCAGGCCGCGCGCCACCCGCTCGTCGGCGGTCAGGTCGGCCGGGCCGGTGGGCAGGTCGATCTCGACGGTCGCGGCGGCCGAGTCGTCGGCCGCCGCGGTGTCCTCGGCGTCGACCAGCGGTTCCAGGCGCATCAGCGGGGCGCCGGTCTCGACCTGGCTGCCGACCGACACCGGGTACTCGCGGACCCGGGCGCGGAACGGCGCGCGCAGCACCGTCTCCATCTTCATGCTCTCCAGCACCACGATCGGCGCGCCCGCCTCGACCTCGTCGCCGACCGAGAGCGGGGTGGCCACCACCAGCGCGGGCGCCGGGGAGCGCACGACGCCGCCCTCGTCGCGGCTGATGCGGTGCGTGACTCCGTCGACCTCGACCAGGTGGGTCGGGCCGTGGGTGGCGGAGACGAGCCGGAACCGCTGCCCGTTGACCACGACCTGGCCAGTGTGGGCGTCGAACCGGTCGACCTCGACCTCGGCGCGGTGCGACTGGGTGCCCTGGCCGATGACGACCTGGAAGCGCCGCGGCCCGACCCGGGTGACGCCGACCTGGTAGCCGACGCCGCGCAGCTTCAGCCCCAGTGGGCGACCGCTCTCGTGCCGGACCTGCGGGCGGCCGCCGTGCGCGGTCGACAGCAGCTGCTGGCGGCTGACCTCCTCCTCGTCCTGGTAGGCCTCGATGGCGGCCGCGGCCAGGGCGATGGCGGAGTGCCGGTGGGTGACCAGGCGGCCCTCGGCGCGCACCCGGTCGATCCAGCCGGTGTCGCAGCTGGCGTCGATGACCTCGGGCTGGTCGAGCAGGTCGAGCACGAAACTCTTGTTGGTGGCGCCGCCCTCGATGATGACGGTGGTCTCGGCCATCGCGCGGCGCAGCCTGGCCAGCGCCTCGGCCCGGTCGCGGCCGTGCGCGATGACCTTGGCGATCATCGAGTCGAAGTCGGCCGGGATGGTGTCGCCCTCGCTGACGCCGGTGTCGACCCGGATGCCGGGGCCCGCGGGCAGCACCAGCCGGGCGATGCGGCCGGGTGAGGGGGCGAAGTCGCGGTCGGGGTCCTCGGCGTTGAGCCTGGCCTCCACGGCGTGGCCGCTCTCGACCGGCTGCGGGCCGTCGAGGGTGCCGCCGCCCGCCACGTGCAGCTGCAGCTTGACCAGGTCGGTGCCGGTGGTGATCTCGGTGATCGGGTGCTCGACCTGGAGCCGGGTGTTGACCTCCAGGAAGGCGAACAGCTTGTCGCCGGGGTGGTAGAGGAACTCGACGGTGCAGGCGCCGCGGTAGCCGACGGCGACGGCGAGCCGCTCGGCGGAGGCCTTGAGCTCGGCGGTCTGCTCGGGGGCGAGCACCGGCGACGCGGACTCCTCGATGATCTTCTGGTTGCGCCGCTGCACCGAGCAGTCGCGCACGCCCAGCGCCCACGCGGTGCCCTGGCCGTCGGCGATGACCTGCACCTCGACGTGCCGGGCGCCGGTGACCAGGCGCTCGAGGAACACGACGCCGGAGCCGAACGCGCGCAGCGCCTCCTGGCTGGTGCGCTCGTAGGCCTCGGTGAGGTCGGCGCCGGAGGCGACCATGCGGATGCCGCGCCCACCGCCGCCCGCGGTCGCCTTGAGCATGAGCGGGTAGCCGATGCGCTCGCCCGCGGCCAGCGCGTCCTGCAGGGTCGCGACCTCGCCGCGGCTCCACGGCGCGACCGGGACGCCGACCTCCTCGGCGATCAGCTTCGCGCCGATCTTGTCGCCGAGCTTGCGCATCGCCTCGGCGCTGGGGCCGACGAAGGTCACGCCGACCTTCTCGCACAGCTGCGCGAACGCCGGGTCCTCGGCGACGAAGCCCCAACCGACCCAGGCGGCGTCGGCGCCGGTCTCCACCAGCGCGCGCTCGAGCACGGCGTGGTCGAGGTACGGGCGGGCCGAGGCCGGGCCGAGGGAGTAGGTGATGTCGGCCGCGCGGACGAAGGTCGCGTCGCGGTCGGCGTCGGTGTAGAGCGCGACCGTCTCGATCCGCGCCCCGGTCTCCGCCGAGAGGTCCCGGACGGCGTGGATGAGCCGCATCGCGGCCTCTCCACGGTTGACGATGGCGACACGACTGAACACCGGCTGAGCCTCCCCAGTTCCCGCGCGAAGAAGGCGACGTCCGGGTCCCGGAGCGTCGCCTGCACTCGGCACTACCCTGCTGGGTTACCGGCGGGTCCACCACTGCCCGAACCACGCGTGCCGGCCCCGCCATTTTGTAGGGTTCCCACAAAACGCGAGCGGGACTGGCCCAACCGCCCGCTCGCGCGCGCCGCGTCTGCTACAAAGCGCGACCACCGCCACGACCAGCGTGACCACGGCCCCCGCCGCGGCGCCGACCGGCCGGTGACCACCCGGTTGACGACAGGGATCGGCCCGGTGACATCCACGGCGGCCGCCAACAGCCCGCCTCGGGGGTCGCGCCCCGGGACCCGGGGTCGCCCGCCGCGCCGGTCGGGGTCGTTTGTGGCCACCCGGCAGCCGGGACTCCACAGTGGAGCGTCGCGCGGGCGGACGCGGGGAGATCACGCGAACACGGGATGATCCCGGGCACCCGGTGCGGCGACGCTCGGAGGTGTCCTAGGAGGGAACTTCGGCGCGGGAGACGGCAATGACTCACCGGCGGGAACTCGACATCGCTGTGATCGGGGCGGGGATCCTGGGCTTGGCCACCGCGGAGGCCCTGCTCCGCCGGGGTGCCGAGGTGGCCGTGTTCGACGGCCGACCGCCGGGCGCGGGCCTGTCCGGCGGCCTGACCAGGACCTTCCGGCACCGGCACGACAGCGAGCTGCTGGTGGCGATGGCGGTGGAGGGTCGGCGCGGGTTCGCCCGGTGGGAGGAGCGGCTCGGGCGTGCGCTGATCGGCCCGGAAGGCGCGCTGTACCACGGGATGGACGACTCGTGGGTCACCGGCATGGTGGCCCAGGGGGTCGAGCACTCGTTCGTCTCCGACGCCGGGCTGTTCCCCGCGCTGTCGCCGGTCGACCGGCCGCTGCTGGTCGACCCGGGCGCGGGCGCGATCAGGGCGAAGCGGACCATCGACGCGCTGGTCGGCTGGGTCGGCGACCGGATCATCCCGTTCGACGTGCACAGCGTGACGGTGCCCTCGGACGGCGCGGGCGTGGAGGTGCAGACCACCGAGGCGATCTACCGGGCCAGGCACGTGGTGATCTGCGCGGGCACGGCGGTGCCGTGGCTGGCCTCCAGCGCGGGGCTGGACATCCCGCTGGTGAGCGCGCTGCACGCCCGGCCGCACTTCCGGGTCCGGCCGCACCTGCTGGGCACGCCGCTGCCGTGCTGGGTGGACGTCTCCGAGGAGTTCGGCGCCAAGGTCTACGGCTCCCCCATCGGCGAGACCGGGACGTACGTGGTCGGCTTGATCGGCGCCGACGTGGACGTCCCCTTCGGACCGGGCGGCGCGCTGCCCGCCGGGACCGGCATGGAGGACCACGTGCGGCGGGTCAGCGCCTACGTGGCCAAGGCGATGCCGGGCCTGGACCCGGAACCGGTCGGCGCGCGGGTGTGCGTGATGACCAAGCTGCCCAAGGGAAGCGACGCGCTGCGGGCGTGGCACCGGCCGGGGGTCACCGCGATCGCGGGCCACAACCTGTTCAAGATGGCGCCCGCGCTCGGGGACCTGCTGGCGGAGACCGCGCTGAAGGACCAACTGCCGGAGACCCTGGAGCGGGCGGGCGCCGACGCACTCGAGGCGGCGTAGATGGCCATCGCGGTCACCGGGGGCACCGGCACGGTCGGGTCGCGGCTGGTGTCGCGGCTGACCGGACGCGGGCAGCGGGTGCGCGCCCTGGTCCGACCGGGTGGCAGGCGCCCGGCCGGGACCCTGGTCGACGCCGTCGAGGCCGACCTGGAACGGCCGGAGACGGTGCTCGACGCGCTCTCGGGCATCACCGACCTGTTCCTGCTGACCCCGCTGCACCCCGACCAGGCGTCCCTGCACCGGGGCCTGGTGGACGCGGCGAAGCGGGCCGGGGTACAGCACGTCGTCCGCCTCTCGGCGTTCGGCGCCGACCCGCGCTCACCGGTACCGATCCACCGCCAGCACGGCGAGGGCGACCAGGCGGTCATCGAGTCCGGCCTGCGGTACACGCTGCTGCGCCCCAACTCCTTCATGCAGAACGCGGCGCAGTGGGCGCACACGATCAAGGCCCGCGACACCATCGTCCTCCCGGTCGGCGACGCCAAAGTCAGCATGATCGACGCGGGCGACATCGCCGAAGTGGCCGCGGTGGCCCTGACCGAGGGCGGCACCGACGGCCAGGCCCTCGACCTGACCGGCCCCCGCGCGATCACCTACGCCACCGCCGCCACCATAGTGTCCACAGTGGTCGGCCGAACCATCACCCACGTGGACATCGCCCCGGACGAGGCGGCCCGTGTGATGGCGTCCAACGGTGTACCGGACTGGGCCATCGCGGCCCGGCTGGGCCTGTACGCGACTTTGCGCGCGGGCGAGGCGGAACACGTCACGACGACGGTTGCCGACTGGACGGGTCGGCAGCCGCGGGACTTCGCTGAGGTGGCACCGGACCTTGCCGCGGTACTACGGGACGGGTGAGTGATGCGGGTTCTCGCGATTGGTGGGACTGGGGTGCTGGGTGAGCGGTTGGTGCCGCTGCTGCTCGGGCGGGGTCACGACGTGGCTGTGATGGCGCCGGAGGATCGGTTGGGGCGGGTGCCGGGTGGGGTGCGGGGGGTCAGTGGGGATCTGCTGGACCCTGGGGTCACCGAGGTGTTGGTCGGGGAGTTGGCCGGGGTGGACGTGGTCGTCAATGTGGCGACGGCCATTCCTCGGGACTTCAGCGCGCCGGGGGCGTGGGAGCGCAACACCGGGGTGCGCCGTGACGGGACTGTGCGGGTGCTTGAGGCTGTGGTGGCGGCCGGGGTCCCCGCTGTGGTGCAGATGAGCGTCACCATGGCCTACGCCGACGGGGGTGATCGCTGGTTGACCGAGCAGGCCCCGTTCGACCCCGATCCGGCGCGTGGGTCCATTGTGGACCCCGTGGTGGCGATGGAACGCGCGGTGACGGAGCTCGGCGGGGACAGGGTCGCGTGGTCGATACTGCGTGGGGCGCGGTTCGTCGGCGCGGGTACGGCCCAGGACGCGGTCCGGGCGCGGCTGCGGGAAGGCACGCTGCACGCACACCCGGACGACCGCTACGTCTCGCTCGTGCACGTCGCGGACTTCGCGGCCGCTGTCACCGCTGCCGTCGAGCGGCGCATCAGCGGCGTGGTCCTCAACATCGCCGACGACCCGCTCCTGGTGAGCGACTACCTGAGCCGCCTGGCCGAACTCGACGGCGCCCCGAAACCGGACACCTCCACCGAGGCGGTGCGCGAGGTCTCGCACCGGGTTTGCAGCGACGCCGCGCGGCAGTTGCTGGACTGGCAGCCGAAAGCCGGGATATGGCCGGGCGGGAACGATCCTCTTTAGACAGTGAGATCACGCGAACGCGTGATGATCGCCCGGCGGCGCCCGGGTGATGCTGGGACGGCCAGTGCCGATGTCGACAGGGAGAACCCATGCCCAACAACGCGATCGGACCGAACTTCCTCACCCTGCAGGTCCGCGACCTGGACCGCGCCCGCGACTTCTACACCAACGTCGTGGGGTTCACCACCACCGAGACCGCCGCGCCCAACGCCGTCGTGCTCGACACCCAGCCGATCAAGCTGGCGCTGCGCAAGGCGGTCATCGACCTGGACTCGGTGCCCGAGCTGGGCTGGGGCGTGGTGCTCTGGGTGAAGGCGGAGGACCCGGACAAGCTGGCCGAGGTCGTCTCGGCGGCCGGGGTCACCATCACCAAGCCGCCGTGCGACGGCTTCTGCGGCCGCGAGTTCCAGTTCAAGGACCCCGACGGCTACGAGCTGACCGTCTACGAGGGCTGAGCGGGACGGGACCGGGTGCCGCACGGCGCCCGGTCCCGACCCCGTTGCCCACAACCCAGGCGAACCCGCACCCCGCGTACCACGCGCACCCTGACGGGAACCCCACGATGACTGACACACTCGGCATCACCACGGCGGCGGCGATGCCGCTGCCCGCCCGACTGCGGCTGCTCGCCGACGGCGAGCTGGGGGTCGGCAACTTCCTCGACAAGGCCAGGGCGCTGAGCCCGGACCCGGCGGCGCCGTTCCTGTTCGCCCAGCGGGTCACCGACCGCGGCAGCGCGGTGGAACCGCTGAGCCTCGACCGGATCACCGAGATCCGCGACGCCTACGCCGCCTGGTACCACGCGAACGGGGTGCGCAAGGGCAACCCGGTCGCGGTGTACCTCGGCGAGGGCGTCGACCCGTTCCTGCACTTCCTGGCGCTGAGCTCGCTCGGCGCCATCGCCGCCCTGGTCAATGGGCGGATGGACCCCGCGATCGCGGCCGCCTACACCGGGCGGATCGGCGCGGTGGGCGTCGTCGCCGACCGCGCCAGGCTGGACGCGCTGGTGGCCTCCGGCGAGCTGCCGGACACCACGAAGTTCCTTGTGGCGGCGGAAGACCTGCCCACGGAAGCGCCGGACCGCGGCGCGCTGCCGTCCCTCTTCCCTTACCCACCAGGCGATGACGACCCGGTGATGCTCTGCCACACCTCGGGCACCACCGGACCGCCGAAGTCCGCCGTGTTCGCGCACCGGCAGTTCTTCCTCGGCAAGCGCCACCGGCTCTGGAGCTTCCCGGCCGCGCGCCGCAACCGGGCGCTCTCGGCGCTGCCGCAGTCGCACTCGGCGGGGATCAGCTACCTGATGACCGCGACGCTGCTCGGCCTGCCGATCGTGGTCATGGCCGACACCTCCGGTGCGGCCGTGCGCGAGATGATGCTGCGGGTCGAGCCGACGCTGGTGATCGCCTTCCCGCAGACCTGGGCCGAACTGGCCCAGTTGGACCTGACGGGCGCCGCGGACCGGGTGCACACCTGGATCAACACCGGCGACTCCGCGCACGAGGCGCACATCAAGGCGTTGGTGCGCCACGGTTTCCGGCCGGGCAAGCGCGGCCGCCGCGGCCGGGCGGGCTCGGAGTTCGTCGACGGGCTCGGCTCGTCGGAGATGGGCATGGCGCTGTTCCGCAAGGTGAGCGACCCGACCAGCACCGACTACGGCCGCTGCGTCGGGGTGCCGGTCAAGGTCGTCACCGAGGCCACCGTGCTCGACGACAACGGCCGCAAGCTGGGACCGGGCAAGGTGGGCAGGCTCGGCGTGCGCACCCCGACCCGCACCCCCGGGTACTGGAACGCCTCGGAGCTGACCGCGCAGTCGTCGCTGTCGGGCTTCTGGCTCACCGGCGACGTGGTGTACCGCGACGAGCAGGGCCGGTTCTTCCACGTCGACCGGGTGCCGGACGTGATCCACACCCAGGCGGGCCCGGTCTACAGCCTGCCGCTGGAGGAGGCCATCCTGGTCGGCTGCCCGCGGGTGGCCGACTGCGCGGTGGTCGCCGTCGACGCCCCCGAGGGCGGCTCGGCGCCGTTCGCGACCGTCAAGCTCGGCCCCGGCCACGACCCGTCCGACGACATCCTGGCCACGCTCAACGACGCGCTGGTGCGCCGGGGGCTGACCCGGCTGCGCGGCGCGGTGGTGGCCACCGACGACGCGGACTTCCCGACCGGCGCGACCGGCAAGGTCCTCAAGCGCAGGCTCCGGGAGCGCTTCGCCTCGGTGCTGACCGGGCCCGCGACCACCGGGACAGGGTCGACCGACGCTGTACCGACCAGGACTGTGTCGACCGGCGCAGCGTCGACCGGCGCTGTACCGACCGAGACAGCACCGACCGGCCCGGTGCCGACCGGGAGTGCGCCGACCGGCGCTGGTGCACCGGGAACAGCGGGCCGCGTCGGCGTGCCCGAGCGGCCGTGAGGGGAGCGCCATGACCAACACCCACCCCGGCCCCGCCGACGTCCCGCCCTCGGTGCGGATGTACGAGATGCTCTACAGCTCGCTGGTCAGCCAGGTGCTCATCGCGGTCGCCGACATCGGGGTCGCCGACGCCTTCGACGACGGCCCCAGCCACGTCGACGACCTCGCCGAGCGCCTGGGCTGCCACACTGAGTCGCTATACCGGGCGCTGCGGGCGCTGGCCAGCGTCGGCGTGTTCAGCGAGGTCGCGCCGCGCACGTTCACCCTGACCCCGCTGGCCAGGACGCTGCGCGGCGACGGGCCGGACTCGATGCGCGACCTCGCGCGCTACCTGGGCAGGCCCGAGCGCCAGCTGTCGTTCGGGGCGATGGCGCACACGTTGCGCACCGGTCGGCCCGCGTTCGACCACGTCAACGGCACCGACCTGTGGTCGCTGCTGGGGGCGCGCAGCGATCTCGGCACGCTGTTCGACCGGGCGATGGGCAACATGGCGCGGATGGTCAACTCCTCCACGCTGGCCGCGCACGACCTGTCCGGCGCCCGCAGGCTGGTCGACGTCGGCGGCGGGCACGGGCACCTGGTCGCCACGCTGCTCACCCGGTACCCGGAGCTGACCGCGGTGGTGTTCGACCTGCCGCGGGTCATCCCCGAGGCTGTGGCGGTGCTCGGCGCGGCTGGAGTGCTGGACCGGGTCGAATGCGTCGCCGGTGACTTCTTCACGTCCGTGCCCGAGGGCGGCGACACCTACCTGCTGTCCTGGACCATCCACGACTGGGACGACGAGGACTCCGTCCGCATCCTGCGCAACGTGCGCGCCGCCATGGGCGACACCGGCCGGGAGCTGATCCTCATCGACGACGTGCTGCCGGAGGGCGATGCCCCGCACTTCGGCAAGTTCGAGGACATCGTCATCCTGACCCTGCTGACCGGCCGCTCCCGCACCGAGGCCGAGTTCGCCAAGCTGTTGTCCGCCGCGGGTTTCCGGCACGTGGAGACCCGTCCCACCTCAGCGCCGACCAGCCTGCTGATCGCGCATCCTGTGTAACGCCCCGCCGCCCACCCGGCATCGTCGCCGAGCAGGCAGGTCCGCCGAAGCCCCTGTGGTGACTGGAATCCCGTCACCACAGGGGCTTTCCACGCGCGAGAGAGCCCGGCCACCGCGGTGGCCGGGCTCTGCTGGTCGCGGGCTACTTCTCCAGGCAGAACTCGTCGATCGGGTACCCGACGTGGCGGTCGGCGGAGGGCAGGTAGCCCAGGACGACGTCGCCGGGGCGCAGCTCGGTGCTGTTGAGGACGCTGCCGCCCGGGCCGAGGACCCGGACGTGCCAGTCGTCCTGCAGGATCAGGTTGACCTCGGTGCCGTTGGGGGCGACCGCGTCGATGGAGATCAGCGGCCGGGTCTCGATCTTGACCCGGCCCACGGTGACCAGCCGGGTCTGGCCCTTGACGTCGACGGCGAGGACCTTGCTGCCGGACTTGAGCTCGCTGAGGTAGTTGGTGCGCTCGTCCTGCGAGAGCGTGTAGGAGTGGATGGCGCCCGCGTTGACCCGGAACGGGCGGGTGGGCATGTAGGGCAGCGGGTGGGTCTCGCTGACGCAGAGGATCATGCCCTTGGAGTGCGACCCGACCAGGATGCCCTCGTCCTCGCGGAAGTACGTGCAGGTGTCCACGCAGGCCCGCTCGCCCATGCCGATGTGCGTGGTCCTGGTGACCTGGAGCTCGACGAGGTCCAGCTCGGGGGTGGTGGCGATGGCGGCGGCCTTGAGCTTGGTCGCGTCGCCGACCTTCGCCGGGGCCATCAGCACCCCGTCGGAGCCCAGCTCCAGGACGCCGTAGATGATCTCGGCCTCCTCGACGTCGGCGGCGATGGTGACGATGCTGCCGGTGGCCCTGGCCGCGGCGGCGATGACGATCTCCAGCGGGATCTTGGTGGGGTCGCGGAACAGCAGCACCGCCCAGCGCTCGGTGCGCGCGGCCTGGCAGGCCAGCTCCAGGGTGTCGGCGTCGACGATCTCGACGAACCGCCCGATCTCGACCGCCGGGTACCTGGCCGCCAGCTCCCCGGCGTCGGCGTCCCGCTCCGGGTCGACGACCAGCACGTCGACCCCGTCGAGGCTCTCGGGCAGCGCCTTGCCCCTGGGCAGCAGCACCTTGGTCACCGTCGGCGGCAACTCCCCCAGCACCGCCACGTCATCGGCCACGACGCCGTCCACCCGCTGGTGCAGCGCCTCCTCCAGGATCGCGGCCCGGGACGACCCGGTGTCGCGGACATCAAGCCAGCAGAGCTTCATGGCGGTCTCGCTCCTCGTCACATTCGGCGTGGTCTGCATCGCGGCAGTCGGTATCGGCGCAGTCGGCGTGATCGGCACATCCGCCGACAACGCACCCGGCGCGGCGGGTGTCGACTCGATCGGCACTTCCGGCGCGGGCGCGATCGGCGGGGGTGGCGTTGGTGCGGCAGCAGTTGCCGGCGCGGTGGTCTCGGCAGGTGTCGGCGCGGTCGGTGTCTCCGGTGTGGCCGCGGTCGGCTCGGTCGGTGCGGCGGCGGGTGTCGGCGCGGCCGGGGTCGGGGTGGTCATCGGCGGGGCAGGCTGGCGGCGAGTTCGAGTTCCAGCGACGGGCCCGTACCGCCGGAGTGGATGAGGGCGGCGATCTCGCCCGCGCGGGCACCCGGGTCGGGGGCCTGGAAGACGTTGCGGCCCATGGCGACGCCCGCGGCCCCCGCCCGCAGAATCTCGTCCACATAGGACTTCACCGCGTCCAGGCCGGACTTGCGCGGTCCACCGGCGACGATCACCGGGACCGGGCAGGCGCGCACCACGTCGGCCATCGCGGCCACCGAGCCCGCGTAGACCGACTTCACCACGTCGGCCCCGAGGTCGGCGGCCAGGGTGGCCACGTGCGCCACCAGTTCCGGGGTCGGCGTGCCCACCCTGGGACCCCTCGGGTACATCATGGCCAGCAGCGGGATGTTCCACCTGTCGCAGGCGTCCGCCACCGCGCCGAGGTCGGCGATCTGCCTGCGCTCGTCGTTGGAACCGACGTTGACGTGCACGCTGACCGCGTCCGCGCCCAGCCGCAGCGCCTGCTCCACAGTGGACACCAGGTACTTGGCGTCCGGGTCGGGGGCGTGCGCGGTGCTGGCGCTCAGGTGCACGATGAGCGAGGTGCCGGTGAACGCCCTGGCGTCGAGGCCGCGCAGGCTGCCCTTGTGCAGCACCACGGCGTCCACCCCGTTGGCGGCCAGCGAGCCGACCAGGCCGGGCAGGTCGCCGTTGGCCAGGATCGGGCCGTCGGAGACCGAGTGGTCGAGCGGGACGACGAGCAGCCGGTTGGCGGCGTGCCGGAACAGCCGCTGCAACCGCACCTGGGAGCCGAAAGACCTGTTGGCGGACACCTGGTGTCCCCTTTCTCTTCGCGGACCGGGCCGGGGATCAGGCCAGGGTCATGGACTCGACGGGCAGGTCGTCGGCGTCCAGCTCGAACTCGCGGTGCACCGCGATGACCGCCTCGGTGAGCCGGGACGCGGGCACCAGCACCGAGATCCGCGACTGCGCGGTGGCGAACCAGTCCGGCGCCACGTCGATGGTGGCCAGCGCGGCCAGCATCCTGGCCAGGAACTCCGGCCGGTTGAGCAGCCCGGTGCCCACCACCGACAGCTTGCCGACGCCCTCGTCGAGCTCGGTGCCCAGCCCGTGCGTGGTGGCCAGCTGCCGCAGCAGGGCGCGGGCGGCCACCAGTTGGCCGCGGTGCACGGCGAAGCCGACCTGGTCGACCGCGCCGCGGTCGGTGTGCCAGGCGAGCATGTCGACCGGCACCGCGGCGCGGGCGAAGGCGCCGAGCACGGCGGTGACCAGGTCCACCTCCCGCCGTCCGCGGCGCAGCACCACCCGCGCCACCGCCCGGTCGTGGGTGACCGCGGCTATGAAGCCCCTCGTCTCGATCATGTCGCTGCTCCGTCCCAGGATCGTCGTGCCACCCGCACCGGTCATGGTGTTGCGCACCAGCACATCCAGCCCGTGCACCGAGGCCAGCTCCACCGCGCGCGAGTGCATGACCTGCGCGCCGGAGAAGGCCATCTCGGCCATCACCAGCGGGTCGACGGTCGGCAACACGCGGGCGGTGGGCACCAGCCGGGGGTCGGCGGTGAACACACCGTCGACGTCGGTGTAGATCTCGCAGGCCCGCGCGCCCAGCTCCACCGCGAGCGCGACCGCGGTGGTGTCCGACCCGCCCCGGCCCAGGGTGACGATGTCGCCGTCGTCGCCCTCGCCCTGGAACCCGGCGACCACCACCACCCGGCCGCGGGCCAGGTGCGCGGTGATCCGCTGCGGGTCGACCGCGGCGATCATCCCGGCGCCGTGCGGGCCCGCGGCGAGGATGCCCGCCTGCGGCCCGGTCAGCGACACCGCGGGCACGCCCCGGTCGAGCAGCGCCAGCGCGACCAGGGCCGCCGAGGCGTTCTCGCCGGTGGCCAACAACTGGTCGGTCTCGCGGGCCGACGGCGCGTCGGTCAGCGCGGTCGCGGCGGCGATCAGGTCGTCGGTGGTCTTGCCGCGCGCGGAGACGACGACCACGGTGGCGGCGCCCCCGGTGTGCGTGCCGTGCGCGATCGCCGCCACCCGGCGGATCTTCTCGGTGGTCGCCAATGAGGTGCCACCGAACTTCAGCACGGTCGTGGTCATCGCACCCTCACCGGGTTATCCCTCAGCGGACCCCTCCCTTTCTACCGACGCCACCGCGGCGGGTAATCCCGGGAACGCGTGATGTTGGCGGTGGCGGCGCGCGAACATCACGTCAAGACGGGATGCGGCCGCGGGTGCGCGGACTACAGTGTGGGGCAGGCGATGCCACGACGGCCACTGTCCTGTGTGGAGCACGTCGGGCCCGGACCGGGGAGACCATCATGACCGCTGGCGATGACGGTGCGACGGCACGGATCTGCGTGGTCGGCGCGGGACCGCGCGGGATCTCGGTGGTGGAGAGGCTGTGCGCCAACGCCGCCGCGGCGGGTCCGGGGCGCCGGGTGGTGGTCGAGGTGGTGGACCCGCACGTGCACGAGGGCGGCCGGGTGTGGCGGGTCGGGCAGCCGGACCTGCTGCTGATGAACACGATCGCCTCGCAGGTCACCCTGTTCACCGACGACAGCGTGGGCTGCGCCGGGCCGGTGGTGCCCGGTCCGAGCCTGCACGAGTGGGCGCGGTTCCTGCTCTCGATGGCCGATTTCGACGACTACCCGGCAAGCGTCCGGCGGGAGGCTGCCGCGCTCGGGCCGGATTCCTACCCGTCGCGGGCGTTCTACGGGCACTACCTGGTCTGGGTGCTGCGGCGGCTCGTGGTCACGGCGCCGCCGGGGGTCACGGTTCGGCTGCACGACGCGGTGGCGGTGTCGGTGGCGGACGCCGCTGACGGCACGCAGGTCGTCACCCTGGCCGATGGGCAGGTGTTGGCGGGGCTGACGTCGGTGGTGCTGGCGCAGGGGCACGTGGACATGCCGATCGGTGAGCAGGAGCGGCGATTCGCCGATTTGGCGGCTGAACACGGGTTGCGCTACCTGCCGCCGTCGAATCCGGCGGACGCGGACCTGAGTCGGATCGCGCCGGGTGAACGCGTTGGTCTGCGCGGGATGGGGCTGAACTTCTTCGACTACATGGCGTTGCTGACCTCCGGGCGCGGGGGCACGTTCAGCCGAGGCCCGCGCGGGCTGGTCTACACGCCGTCCGGTGCGGAGCCGGTGCTGATCGCGGGATCGCGGCGGGGCGTGCCGTACCACGCGCGGGGCGAGAACGAGAAGGGCGTCTCCGGTCGGCACGAGCCGCTGTTCGTGACGCCCGAGGTGATCGCGGACCTGCGGGCGCGGCGAGCGGGGTTCACCGCCGAGGTGTGGCCCCTGGTGTCCAAAGAGGTCACCGTGTCGTACTACCGGGCGCTGCTGGCGTTGCGCGGCCAGGACTTCTCCGCGTTCCAGCGGGCGTTCGTCGCCGGAGCGGACGAGTCGTCGCTGCTGGACGAGTACGGGATCGAGCCCGCGGCCCGGTGGGACTGGGACCTGGTCGCCAAGCCCTACGCGGGCCTGGAGTTCGCGGACCCGGCGCGGTTCCGGGAGTGGCTGCTCGAGCACCTGCGCGCCGACGTCGTCGCGGCCAGGCGCGGCAACGTCACCGACCCGCTCAAGGCGGCGCTGGACGTGCTGCGGGACCTGCGCAACGAGATCCGGCTGGTGGTCGACCACAGCGGCATCCCCGGCGAGTCGTACCGGACGGAGCTGCAGCGCTGGTACACCCCGCTCAACGCGTACCTGTCGATCGGGCCGCCGACCAGCCGGATCGAGGAGATGATCGCGCTGGTGGAGGCCGGGGTGCTGCGCGTGCTCGGCCCCGGCATGGCGGTCGAGCCGCGGCCGGACGGGTTCCTGCTGCGGGCGGACGGGGTGCCCGGGTCGGCGGAGGTCGTCGACACGCTCATCGAGGCGCGGCTGCCGGAGGTGGACATCCGGCACACCGACGACACCCTCATCACCCACCTGCGCACCACCGGCGGCTGCGCGCCGTACCGCATCGACACCTACGAGACCGGCGGCCTGGCCGTCACCCGCCGCCCCTACCGCGTCCTCGACGCCACCGGCACCGCCCACCCCCACCGCTACGCCTTCGGCATCCCCACCGAGGCCGTCCACTGGGTGACCGCCGCGGGCATCCGCCCCGGCGTCGACTCCGTAATCCTCGGCGACGCCGACGCCATAGCCCGCGCCTGCCTCACCCCCCGCCTCTACACCACCTCCCACATCCCCCTGGCCTGGCTCCCCACCAGCGCCCCCACCCCCATCTACGCCCCGGCAGGCTCCTGACCCCCACTGAGTCGCCCCACCCCGACAACTTGCACCGCCACCCTCCACCCGCGATCCACGACGACCTTGCCCGCCAGGAGCAGCGCAAGCCCTGCCCGTCCCTGGCCTGGGCTGGCCAACGGCAGGCGCGACTCGCCCCAAGATCGACACCCGCGCTTCCGGAGGCCCTCCCCGCCAACCCCAGCCCCCACCCTCTCCGGGGGGCGTCCCCGAAGCCAGTCTAACTGACCACCGTTGCGGGACCAGAGGGTCGGCCGAAGTTGTGGACAACCGCGGCGTTGTGGATAGCGCGACCTGGGCGTTCACAGCCCAAGGCGCGACTCGAGCGGAGGAGTTCACCCAGTAGAAGTACGCAGCGAGCACGGAAGACCTCCAGCCCACCCCGGGCCGGAGGTCTTCCCCGTTTCGCCACCACTCCAGACAAAGGCAGAATCGGAATCGGCTCCGGTTGTTGCGCACCGGAGCCAGTTCCGGTTAACCTGGCCACAGCATGTGGAGCCAGTTCCGCTTAGGCGAATCCCGGGCTCCAGGGGAACTCAGCGAGGAGCACCAGCGTGGACACCCAGGTCATCGACGTCGCACCAGGGACGATCGTCTTCTACGCCGACATCGGGTGCCCGTGGGCGCACATCGCGGCGTACCGGCTGCACACCACCCGCGAGCGGCTCGGGCTCACCGAGCGGGTGCGGTTCGACGTCCGGGCGTTCCCGCTGGAACTGATCAACGACATGGCGACGCCGAAGTTGATCCTGGACGCGGAGATCCCGGTCGCGGGCGGGCTGGCGCCGGAGGCCGGATGGCAGGTGTGGCAGGGGCCGACGCACGAGTACCCGGTGACCACCGTGCTGGCGATGGAGGCCGTCGAGGTCGCCAAGAAGCAGGGCCTCGAGGCCAGCGAGCGGCTGGACCGGGCGCTGCGGCTGGCGCTGTTCGGGCAGAGCCGCAACATCTCCATGCGGCACGTGGTGCTGCAGATCGCGGGCGAGGCCGGGGTGGACGTCGAGGCGGTCAAGGCCGGGCTGGTCGAGGGGTGGGCGCGGGCGGAGATCGAGCGCCAGGTGCCGCTGTGCGCCGGGGACACCGTGCAGGGCAGCCCGACGCTGTTCCTGCCCGACGGGTCCGCCCACCACAACCCCGGGGTGCGCCTGCACTGGGAGGGCGAGTGGGGAATCGGATTCCCGGTGATCGACCAGGATGAACCAGCAGTGTACGAGGACCTGCTCCGCCGGGCACTCGGCTGACCGGGTAGCAGAGTTCTATAGCGCGTTTCCAGTCCTCAATGGCCGGTGAATGCAACGGCCGCGGACGACATTCGCGGATAACGGACGCGACGACGCGCGGTGCAATGGCGCGCCGCTCACATCGGTAAACAACAACAGACGAAGGAAGCAACAATGGGCGTCAAGGTCGCGGTCATCTACTACAGCTCGACCGGGCACGTGTACCAGTTGGCGAAGGCGATCGAGGAGGGCGCGATCGACGCGGGCGCCGAGGTCCGACTGCGCAAGGTCGCCGAACTGGCCCCCGCCTCGGTCGTGGCGGGCAGCCCGGATTGGGCCGAGCACGCCAAGGCGACCGAGGACGTGCCGGAGGCGACGCTGGAGGACCTGCTGTGGGCCGACGCGTACCTGTTCGGCTCGCCGACCCGCTACGGCAACGTTGCCGCGCAGCTCAAGCAGTTCATCGACACCACCGGCGGGCTGTGGTTCGAGCGCAAGCTGGTCGACAAGGTGGTCAGCGGGTTCACCAGCTCCGACGAGGTGCACGGCGGCCAGGAGTCGACGATCATCAGCCTCTACAACGTGTTCATGCACTGGGGCGCGATCATCGTGACCCCCGGTTACGCCGACGACGTGGTCTCGGCCGCGGGCGGCAACCCCTACGGCGCCAGCAGCATCCACGTGGACAAGAACCCCACCAAGGAAGAGCTGGCGGCGGCGAACTTCCAGGGCAGGCGGGTCGCGGAGAAGGCGGCGCAGTTCGTCGCGGGCCGCGGCTGAGCGCCGACCCGGGTCGGCCGCTGCGCTGAACGGCCCCCGAGCACTATCCATGGCAAGATGACAAAGAGTGGGGCCGGTGCGCCCAGCGGGTCCCACTCTTTCATTTCCACCCCACCGTCGAGTAGTTGTCGAGCGGGAAAGGTGGGTACATCTCGTACAAGATCAACTAGACAGACCGGTAGTTTGTTGCCCTTTCACCCTAATGGTGGTCGGTGTCCCGGCGGCAGTCCAGAAAGATGCTGCGTGGACATCCGAGGAATCCGTCACGGGGAGGGGTGTGCTGGAGATGGTCCAAATTCCGCTGGTCGGCCGGGACTCGGCGCTGGCCGAGCTGACCGAGGCGGCGCTGGGGGTCGTTGGCGGTACCGGGGGCTGCTACGTGGTCGAGGGCCAGGCCGGGACCGGGAAGAGCCGCCTGGTCGGTGCCGTGGCCGACGCGGTGTCCGGGCGGCTGGGCACGGCGTTCGGCCGCGCCGCCCACCTGGACCGGGCCGCCCCGCTGCGCACCCTGCGCACCCTGTTGCGCGCCAACGGCATCCACGTGCTCGACGAGTCCGACACCGCCGACCCCGCGGCCAACCCGGTGCGGCTGGCCGACAAGCTCGGCGAGCGGATCAGCCGGTGCGCCGCGGCCCGCCCGCTGCTGGTGGTGCTCGACGACGCCCACTGGGCCGACGAGCTGACCGCGCACATCCTGCGCGGCCTCATCCCCGCCCTCGCCGACGCCCCGGTGCTGTGGCTCCTGGCCCGCCGCCCCTCCCCCAGCCGCGGCTTCACCCAGGACACCATCGACTGGCTGATCGGCGAGGGCGCCCCCCGGCTCACCCTCGGCCCGCTCGAGGCCGACGCCGTCACCGGGCTGTGCGCGCACGTGCTCGGCGGCGCGCCCGACCGGCGGGTGCTGGCGATGGTGGAGCGCACCGGCGGAAACCCGTTCCTGCTCAGGGAACTGCTCACCGCGCTGCGCCAGACCGGTGCCGCGCGGGTCGCCGACGGGGTGGCCACCGTCGAGAGCGACGAGGTGCCCGCCGGGTTCCTCAACGCCGTCGAGCGCCGCCTCGGCGGGCTCTCGGAGCGGGCCCGCTGGCTGCTCGACGCCGGGTCGGTGTTCGGCAGGCCGTTCACCGTGCACGAGGTCGCCGGGCTGCTCGGCCAGGCCGCGGTGGACATCATGCCGCTGATCAACGAGCTGGTCGACGACGACGTGCTGGTCACCGACGGCACCGAGCTGGCGCTGCGGCAGGACCTGGTGCGCGAGGCGCTCTACGCCGCGCTGCCCGGCCCGGTCCGGATGGCGCTGCACCGCGAGGCGGCCAAGGTCGTGCACGGCGAGGGCCGCTCCAGCGTCGAGGTCGCCGAGCACCTGGTCCGCAGCGGGCGGTGCGGTGACGCGCAAGCGCTTGGCGTGCTGGGCAACGCGGTCCGCCAACTGGCCCCGACCGCGCCGCACACCGCGGCCGACCTGATCCTGCGGATGCTGGACCTGATGGGCGAGCACGACGAGCCCCGACCCCGGCTTGTGGCGCACGCGGTGCGGCTGCTGGCCTCGGCCGGTCGGTTCGCGCACGCCAGGGAGCTGGGCGAGAAGTCGTTGCACGCCGGGCTGAGCGTGGACGACGAGGCGACGCTGCTGCTGGGCCTGTCGGAGGCGATGTACGTCGCCGGGCACACCGCGCCGGTGGTCGACTACACCGCGCGGGCGTTGGCGCGCACCGGGTTGGCCGGCCCGGTGCGGGCTCAGCTGATGGCGATCCGGGCGTACGCGCTGCTGGACGCGCCGAGCGTCGAGGAGGCGGCCAGGACCGGGCGGGACGCGGCGGCGCTCGGGGAGACGATCGGCGTCAACACCGCCTGGGTGTGCGGGAACGCGGCGCGCGGGGTCGCGACGCGGATCCAGGGCAGGCTCGCGGAGGCCGTCACCCACGGGGAGACCGCGGTGGGGCTGGCCGACAGCATCGGCGGGGTCGTGCGCCACCAGCACCCGCAGCTGTGGCTGGGCCGCACGCTGACGGCGGTCGACCGCTTCGCCGACGCGGACGCGGCGTTCACCATGGGCCAGCGCGAGGCCGACCAGCTGGGCACGGCGTGGTCGCAGCCGCTGTGGCACTTCCACCGCGCGGAACTGATGCTCGCCTGGGGTCGGCTCAGCGAGGCCCAGGCGCAGGCGGAGGCGGGGATCGCGGTCGGCACGCCCGCCAGGACCGTGCCGCTGCTGGCCCTGCTCGCCCGAATCGCCCTGCTGCGCGACGACATGGACCTGGCCCGCACCCACCTCGACCGCGCCGAGTCGCTGATCGCGGCCGGTGTCGTGTCCGAGGAAGTGGTCTGGACCGCAGCGTTGCTCCACGACGCGGCGGGTAGCCAGACCGAGGCTCTCGGGTGTCTGGCCGGGGTGTTCGCCGCGGTGCCGGACCGCTTGCACCTGTTCACGCACGACACAGGCATGGCCGCCCACGTGGTGCGCATCGCTGTCGCCGCGGGGCTCGAGGAGCAGGCATCGGTCGCGGTCGCGGCAGCGCAACTCCTGGCCTCGCACAACAGCGATGTACCCTCACTCGTTGCGGCCGCCTTGCACGCGGAGGGCTTGTTGCGGGATGACCTCGGGTTGTTGCGCGCTGCCGTGCGGACGTACCGGTCGAGCCCGCGCCCCCTGGCCCGGGCTGCGGCCATGGCGGACACGGCACTTGCCGAAGACTTGGCAGGCCGCGGTGGTGACGCGGTCGACTTGATGGAGGAAGCACTCGGCGTGTGGATCGACTGCGGTGCGACGCGCGAGGCAGCCCGAGCGAAGAGGTGCCTGCGGCGGATGGGCGTCAAGCGCAAGTTCCGCCGCGAGGCCCCTGCGGGGCGGTCTGGCGGGTGGGCGAGCCTGACCCAGTCAGAACTGCGCGTGGTGCGGCTGGTGGCGGAGGGTTTGACGAACCGGGAGGTGGCCAGCAGGTTGTTCCTCTCACCGCACACAGTGGACAGCCACCTCCGGCACAGCTTCAGCAAACTCGGCGTGAACAGCCGGGTCGAACTGACGCGCAAGGTGGTGGTTCGTGACCGGGACGAGGTCACTACCTGATTGTCCACTGTGGACGCTTTGGTTGACTGGCGGCGAGTGGTTGATCTTCCGCTGAATGACTTCAGGCGGATCGCTGCTGGTTCTGCATGGTTGAGGCTGTGACCTGGCGTTTCTCTCCCAACCGGGTGGCCACATCCACCCGGTTCAGGGACAGAAGTTATCCACATGTGGATCTTCGCTTGGCTGTTTCAAGATCCTCTGTCGGCGGCTCCCGGTAGGCTGGGACCTGGGACGCCCCCCGGAGAGGGTGGGGGCTGGGGCCGGACTGGCGGGCGCGCGCGAAGCCGTTGCGGTGGGGGCTAGAGCCAGCGGTAGAGGCTAGAGCGGGCGACGCCGGAGTGAGCGGCGGGGGCAACGGCGAGCGGTGGGGCATGCGGGCGCGGTGCAGGAAGGCTGACGACGGGGCGTGGGCGGGTGGTAGAAGGGCCTCGGCTCGGTGGGTGGGCGACGAGCTGTGGCAGTACTTGGCAGCGCGCAGGGACGCCTAAGAGCGGGGGCTTTGCGTGGTGAGGTGCCTGGACGATCGGTGCCTTGAGTAGCGGGTCACTTGTCTTGCGGCGGGGATGCTTGGACGGCGGGTACGCCTGCGGATGCGTAGGGCGGCGGTTCGCCTCTGATTCCGAAGGCGACCTGGCGTGCCTGGCCCAGCACGCCTTGGGCTCCCTGGGGGCGGGAGCTTGACTCGAGGCCGTGAGGGGTACCGGCGCCATCGTTGTGCAGAGGCGGCAGCTGGGTCGCGTGATCGCGTGATGTGTGCCGTGGTGCGGCGGCGGGAGGATGGGTGGGCAGGTGCCTGGGCGCGGCGTGTGTCGGGTGGCTGTGGGACCGGTGGGGCGGGTGCGTGCCCGTGTGCCGTGTCGACTTGGGCAGTAGCGATCCCTGACCTGATGGAGATGTGATGTCCCAGGACGTGCCGCCTGCCGTGCGGATGTACGAGATGCTCTACGGCTCGTTGACCAGCCACCTGTTGGTCGTCGTCGCCGAGCTCGGGGTGGCGGACCACTTGCGGGAGGGTGAGCCCAAGCACGTCGACGAGTTGGCCAAGCTGACCGACAGCCACCCGCGCAGCCTCTACCGGGCGTTGCGGGCGTTGGCGAGCGTCGAGGTGTTCACCGAGGTCGAGGACCACGTCTTCGGCCTCACCCCGCTCGCGGCCACGCTGCGCAGCGACACCGAGGCCTCCATGCGCGACCTGGCCCGCTACGTCGGCCTGGCGCCGCGGCAGCAGGCGTTCGGGGCGTTGCTGCACAGCGTCCGCACCGGGCAGCCCGCGTTCAACCACGTGCACGGGACCAGCTGGTGGGAGTACCTCACCTCCCACGGCGAGCTGGCGTCGGTGTTCAACGCCGCCATGGGCACCATGTCGCAGCTGGTCAACGGCGCCACGCTCGACAGCTACGACCTCAGCGGAGTCCGGCGGCTGGTCGACGTCGGCGGCGGCAAGGGGCACCTGGTCGCCTCGATCCTCAAGCGCTACCCCGAGATGACCGCGGTCCTCTACGACCTGCCGCGCGTCGTCCCCGCCGCCGAGGAGGTGCTGCGCGAGGCCGGTGTCGCCGACCGGGCGCGGTGCGTCGGCGGTGACTTCCTGGAGTGGGTGCCCGAGGGCGGCGACCTCTACGTCGTGTCCTGGACGCTGCACGACTGGGACGACAAGGACTCCGTGGCGCTGCTGAGCAACATCCGCCGGGTGCTGCCCGCCGACGGCACGCTGATCGTCATCGACGAGGTCCCGCCGCCGGGGGACGCGCCGCACTTCGGCAAGTTCGAGGACATCGTGATGCTGGCGCTGCTGACCGGGCACATCCGCACCGAGGCCGAGCTGGTGCCGCTGTTCGAGGCGGCGGACCTGCGGATCACCGAGATCAGGGCGACCTCGTCGCCGACCAGCGTGATCGTGGCCGTTCCCGCCTGACCCACCCCGCGAAGGAAAGGACCACCGATGGCCACGACCGACTCCCCCTCGCCGTTGCCGCTGATGGCGCTGGCCACCAGCTTCTGGCAGTTCAAGACCCTCGCCTCGGCCTACGAGCTCGGCCTGTTCACCCTGCTGTCGGGCACCGAGGGGGTCACCGCCGCGGAACTGGCCGAGGAGCTCGGCATCCAGGAGCGCCCGGCGGAGATCCTGCTGACCGGCTGCGCGGCGCTGGACCTGCTCGACAAGCGCGACGGCCGCTACCGCAACAGCGCGCTGAGCGAGGAGTTCCTGGTGCCGGGCAAGGCATCGCACCTCGGCGGCCTGATCACCATGTTCGACCAGCGGCTCTACGCGGGCTGGGACAAGCTGACCACCGCGGTGCGCACCAACCGTCCGACCACTTGGGACCCGGACAAGGAGCGGTCGCTGTTCGAGAGCGCCGACCCGCGCATGCTGGAGGTGTTCTGGGAGGCCATGCACGCCATGTCCACCCAGACCGCGCGGACCCTCGGCGAGCACGTCGACCTGAGCCGCTACAAGGCGTTGCTCGACGTGGGCGGTGGTTCGGCGGCGTTCGACATCGAGCTGACCCGGGTGTACCCGCAGCTGCGCGCGAACGTCTATGAGCTCGCCTTCGTCGCCGAGATCGCCGCGCACAACATCAAGGCGGCTGGGGCATCCGAGCGCGTGGGCACGATCGACGGGGACTTCTTCACCGACCCGGCCTTCCCGGGCGGGCACGACCTGCACCTGTTCTCCATGGTGATGCACGACTGGGACGAGACCCGCAACCGGGTGCTGCTGCGCAAGTCGTTCGAGGCGCTGGAGCCGGGCGGGTCGGTCGTGCTGTGCGAACTGCTCGTCAACGACGAGAAGACCGGACCACTGCCCGCGGCGATGATGAGCCTCAACAAGCTGATCGAGACCGAGGGCCGCAACTACACCGTCGCCGAGTACGCGGCCTGGCTGACCGACGCCGGGTTCGTCGACCCGGAGGTCATCGCCTTCGACGCGGTGGGCGCCAACGGGGTCGTCATCGCGCACAAGCGCTAGGGGCGGGCACACGAACTTCCAAGGGAGTGACATGTCGTCGAGGCTGTTTTCCAGCGAGTCGGTGACCGAGGGCCACCCGGACAAGCTCTGCGACGCGATCAGCGACTCGGTGCTCGACGCGCTGCTGCGCGTGGACCCGAGGTCGCGGGTGGCGGTGGAGACCCTGGTGACCACCGGGCAGGTGCACGTGGTCGGGGAGGTGACGACGCAGGCCTACGCCGACATCCCGGCCATCGTGCGCAAGGTGGTGCTCGACGTCGGCTACGACTCCTCGGCCAAGGGGTTCGACGGGAACTCGTGCGGGGTGAACGTGGCGATCGGCGCGCAGTCGCCGGACATCGCCCAGGGCGTCGACACCGCGTACGAGTCCAGAGTGGAGTCCGCGGACGACGAGATCGACCGGCAGGGCGCGGGCGACCAGGGCCTGATGTTCGGCTACGCCAGCACCGACACCCCGGAGCTGATGCCGCTGCCGATCGCCTTGGCGCACCGGCTCTCCCGGCGGCTGACCGCGGTGCGCAAGGACGGCACGCTGCCGTACCTGCGCCCGGACGGCAAGACCCAGGTGACGGTGGAGTACGCGGGCGACCAGCCGGTGCGGTTGGACACCGTGGTGGTCTCCAGCCAGCACGCCGACGGGGTGGACCTGGAGCGCATGCTGGCCAAGGACATCCGCGAGCAGGTCGTGGCACCGGAGGTGGCCGAGCTCGGACTGGACGCCTCGGACACCCGGCTGCTGGTGAACCCGACCGGCCGGTTCGTCATCGGCGGCCCGATGGGTGACGCGGGCCTGACCGGCCGCAAGATCATCGTCGACACCTACGGCGGCATGGCCCGGCACGGTGGCGGCGCGTTCTCCGGCAAAGACCCATCCAAAGTGGACCGCTCGGCCGCGTACGCGTTGCGCTGGGTGGCCAAGAACGTGGTGGCGGCCGGGTTGGCCTCGCGCGCCGAGGTGCAGGTTGCTTACGCCATCGGCAAGGCGGCGCCGGTCGGGTTGTTCCTGGAGACCTTCGGCACCGAGACGCTGGACCCGCTGAAGATCCAGCAGGCCATCCGCGAGGTGTTCGACCTGCGGCCCGCGGCGATCATCCGCGACCTGGACCTGCTGCGGCCGATCTACGCGCAGACCGCCGCGTACGGCCACTTCGGACGCACCGACGTCGACCTGCCCTGGGAGCGCACGGACCGGGTCGAGGCACTGCGCCAGGTCGTCGGGGCCTGAGGCCGTGACCACGGTGCTGGAGCGGTTGCGCGGCGCCGACCCGGTGTTCTCGGTGGAGTTCTTCCCGCCCCGCAACGACGACGAGGAACGGTTGCTGTGGCGCACGATCCGGGAACTGGAGCCACTCGACCCGGCGTACGTGTCGGTGACGTACGGGGCGGGCGGCTCGCGGCGGGACCGCACGATCCGCACCACGGGCAGGGTGGCCACCGAGACCACCCTGCTCCCCGTGGCGCACCTGACCGCGGTCGACCATTCGATCGCCGAGCTGCGCAACGTCATCGGGTGGTACGCGTCGGTGGGGGTACGCAACATCCTCGCCATCCGGGGAGATCCGCCCGGAGATGTCAACGGCGAGTGGGTTCCGCACCCGCTAGGACTGTCCTATGCGGAGGAACTGGTTCGGCTGGTTCGCGAGCTGGGTGACTTCTGCGTCGGGGTAGCCGCGTCTCCGTACGGCCACCCGCGCTCTGTTGACCTGGCAACGGACACCGACCACCTGGTGCGGAAGCTGCGCGCGGGAGCGGACTTCGCCATCGCCCAACTCTTCTTCGACGCCGAGGACTTCCTGCGGCTGCGGGATCGAGTGGCGGCCCGGGGGTGCGACGCGCTGCTGGTGCCGGGGGTGATGCCGCTGACGACGGTGCGGACGTTCACCAAGGCGGTGGAACTGGCCGGGGTACCCGCCCCCGCCCGGGTGGTGTCGCGGCTCCTGCGGTGGGAGGACGACGCGCCCTCGTTCCGCAAGGCGGGAATCGACCTGGCGACGGAACTGTGCGCGGACCTGCTGGCCGAGTCCGTGCCCAGCCTGCACTTCTACACCCTGAACCGCTCGAAGGCGACCCGCGAGGTTGTCTCCAGACTGGGGTTGGTCCGCGCGAGGGTGTGAGACGGCCGTGGGCCCGCTTGCCGGGCTCACGGCCTCACGCTCCCTTTGCGCTCCCCTTGGCGCTCCACAGCCTCAGGCTCCTCCGGCGCCCTGCGGGAGCCGTTCCTGTCGATCACGGGAACCCTCACCACTCTCCCAACCGACAACTTCTACACGACTCGCCCGCCGCACTGCTGTCGTCACCCGGTCCACTGCTCTGGCCTGGCGTTTCCCACCACGAACCGCCTGGGTGTTCACCCGGTTCAGGGACAGAAGTTATCCACATGTGGATCTTCGGCGCCCTGTTTCACGATCGTCTGTCGGGGGGTGCCGGTAGGCTGGGACCTGGGACGCCCCCCGGAGAGGGTGGGGGCTGGGGCAGGACTGGCGTGCGCGCGCGAGGCGGTTGTGGGTGGGGGCTAGAGCGGGTGGTGGAGGCGCCTGGGGACGGTGGGGGTAGTGGCGGGCAGTGGGGGCTAGAGCGGGCGGTAGGGGCGCCTGGGAGCGGTGGGGGTAGCGCCAGGCAGTGGGGGCTAGAGCGGGCGGTCGAGGTTCCTGGGGCGGCGGGGCAAGCGGCAGGCGATGGGGGCGGTAGGGCGACAGGGCGTGGTAGGCCTGGGTGGGCTGTAGGGGGCGCCGGATGTGTGGTGAAGGCAAGGGCGGGCGGTAGACGGCGAGGGTGGCGGTTGGGGTGTCAGAGCTGTGGGGGTGAGCGGTTGCCGACAGTAGGACGTTGGCGGGCTGCTGCTGGTGTGGGTGTGGAAAGGCCCGTGGGCCGGGTGGGGGTCGCTCCCCGCCGGGCCCACGGGCCTTCATGTGAACATCCCCTCTAGGCGGGAGGGATGTTGTGGTTGACCCGGAAGAGGTTTGTGGGGTCGTACTGGCGCTTGACCTCGCGGAGGCGTTGGTACACCGCGGGTTCGTAGGCGGCGCGGACCGTTTCCTCATCGGTTTCGTGGCTGCCGATGAAGCAGAGGTACGGGCCGCCGGTGGTCCAGGGGGACATTGTGGACAGTACGGTCGTTTGGTAGTCGACTGCCTCGGTCACCTTGTCCGGGCTGGGGACGCTGGCGAGGAAGAGGCTGAAGGCGGCGTCGCGGAAGCTGATGGCGTTCGGGACGGCCGGGTCGCGGGTGAAGGCGCCGCCGAGTTGGCGGACCTCGACGGCCAGGAGGGGGCTGTTGGCCTGGGGGCCGATCAGGTCGATCAGGGTGTCGAGCGCGGCGTCGTCGAGGGAGCGCAGGAGGGTCGAGCGCTCGTAGTACGGGCCGGGTTCGGTGGGGTCGTTGTTGATGGTGCCGATCTCGGTGTAGGGCAGGTCCGCCAGGGTGTCGATCAGGCGGGGGCCGATGGCGCGCAGCGGGGTGACCAGCCGCTCGCCGTCCTCGGCCGAGCCGAAGTAGAACACGCGGATGTGCGCGATGTACTTGCCGCGCAACGGTTCCGGGAACACGTCCAGGTCCGGGAAGCGGATGAAGGCGATGGACGACGCCAGCTCCTCCGGGGTGGTCGTGGTCCAGTCGCGGTAGGTCCGCAGGATCTCGGCGGCGTTGTCGCCCTCGAAGAACAGGCCGCCGCCGTAGAGGCGGGTGACCGGGAACAGGCCGATCTCCATGGCGGTGATGACGCCGAAGTTGCCCTTGCCGCCGCGCAGCGCCCAGAACAGGTCCGGTTCGGACGACGCGGAGGCGGTGAGCGCCACGCCATCGGCGGTGACCACGTCGAACGAGCGCACGTGGTCCGCGGCGTACCCGTTGGCCCTGCCCAACGGGCCGACGCCACCGCCGATGGCGTAGCCGATGGCGCCGACGAGCGGGGACGACCCGTTCGGCGGCGCCAGGCCCTCCTTGGCCGCCGCGGCGACGACCTTGCCCCACCGCGTCCCCGCCTCGACCCGAGCGGTCCGGGCGGCGGCGTCGATGGTGACACCGTCGAGGTCGCGGGTGACGATCAGCAGCCCGTCGTCCGCGGTGGTGGACGGACCGTGCCCGGTGGCCTGCACGGCGACCGGCAACGCGTGGGCCGCGGCGAACGCCACGGCCTCCCGCACGTCGTCGGCGTCAGCGGCCACCACGGCGACCGCCACCCGGTGCGGCGCGGTCTGGTTGTGCGCGGCGATCGCCTCGACGTACCCCGGCGTGTCGGGCAACAGCACATCACCACGCAACCGGGTGTCGAGGTCGAACGCGGCCTCCCGAAGCGCCTGCGTACCTGCCACGGACGAGGTGTTCACTCATGGTCCTTTCTCGGGCGGGAATGTCTCCGGCGGGGACCGGTGGGAGCGCGGGGACTGCTCAGTAGCTGAAGAAGTCCTCGGTGATCGTCGTGTGCAGGACCCGGTAGCCGCCGGTGTAGAAGACCAGGGGGTCGCCGTCCTGGTAGTCGAGGTGTTCTACCTGGCCGATGTGCAGGATGTGGTCGCCCCCCTCGTGGACGTCGACCACGCGGCAGGCGATGCGGGCCAGGGAGCCGACCAGGAGCGGCACCCCGGCGACGGTGTCGAACTCGGGTTCCAGGGAGGCGACGGGGCGGCCCGCGAAGTGCCGGGAGTGGACTTCCTGGTGGTCGGCCAGGATGCTCACGCCGTAGCGGCCGGACTGGGCAAGCAGGGACTGCATCCTGGTCTTGCGGTCCAGCGACACCAGCACGAGCGGTGGGTCGAGCGAGACCGACAGGAACCCGTTGGCGGTCATGCCGTGCACCTCGCCGTCCCACTCGGTGGTGATCACGGTGATCCCGGTGGTGAACCGACCCATGGCCCGGCGGAACGTGGCCGGGTCGAAGCCGACCCGGTCGTGGTCGCGCTGCGGCGTTCGCGCTGTCATCGCCGACTCCTAGGCCGCGAAGGAGGCCAGGTAGGCGCGGGTGCGCTCGGGGGTGGACATGATGTCCCACTGCCGCTCGGGGAAGTTGAAGTTGTCCACGACGTCGCGGCAGACGCGGTCGTCCTCGTTCATCCGGGCGAAGAGCTCCAGCAGGTGCGGCGCGGGCTCGCGGCGGACCATGAAGTTCGCCCAGTCGGCGGCCGACATCAGGTGGCCCGCGCGGCGGTTGGCGATGCGCCGGCAGAGCCGCTCGTCGAAGCCCAGGTCCTCGACGATGGCGGCACCGACGGTGAAGGCGGAGAAGGAGGCGGTGTTGGCGCCCTGGCCGATCATCGGGTCGACGGTCATGTGCGCGTCGCCGAGGGCGATGGCGTACTTGCCGTTGGGCAGCCGGGTGTAGTCCTCGCGCACGACCGGCGTGACACCGCCCTGCAGCACGTCCTGCGGCCGGGTGACGCTGAACCGGGTCGGGTCGACGCGCTCGAACACGCCCGGGAAGTGCTGCTGCAGCTTGGCGAGCACCAGCTTCTCGAACGCCGACGGGTCCTCGTCGTAGCGGGTGTCGCGCAGCTCGTTGAGGTCGCTGGCGCCCGGGATGGCCTCGAACAGCAGGCCGGTGACGTGGCCCTCGTGCGAGTACATCGGGATCTCCAGCAGCTCCCCGTGCCCTGGGGACACGCTCAGCGACAGGCCCTTGGGGTCGTTGTAGGTAACCCCGTGGTAGAGCCCGACTGCGAGGTTGCGCTGCGGGGAGTCGTAGGGCGACTTGTCCGCGCGGCGGCCGAACATCGCGCCGAGACCGGCCCGGCCGGTGGAGATCACCATGACGTCGTGCTGCTCGGAGAGCTCGACGATGTTGTTCGGCGTCACCGGGCGCACCGCGAGGGTGCCGCCGCGCTCCTCGAAGTCCTCGGCGAGGCGCGGCAGGTAGACGCGGTAGTCCAGGGCGCGCGACGGGGTCGGGAAGTCGCCGCGGAAGTACATCGGGGCGGGGCCACCGATGTAGTGGTGGTTGCAGAAGTAGCCGTACTCCTGCAGGTCCCAGTGGTCGACGCCGAGCTCGGCCTCGCGGTCGAGGGTGGTGCGGTGGTGGGCGACGGTGTTGAGCAGCCGCCCCTCGGCGAGCTGCGCGGCGGTCTTGTCGCTGTAGATGGTGACCGGGATGTCGTGCTTGCGCAGGTAAAGACCGAGGTGCAGGCCTGCTATGCCACTGCCGACGATTCCGATGTTGGGCACGGTGGTGACTCCTTGGCGATCGGGGGCCGCGCCGGTGCTGCGGGCGCGGGACTGGGCTGGGATCCGGTAAGCGGAACCGCCTCCTCTTAATCCGAGGCTATACGCGGCGCGGTCGATCCGCAACAGTAAGTGGAGGAAGTTCCGTTAATCTCGACCCGACGGTGCACGGGCCCGGCCCCGGCCGCGTAACCTGCGGTGTCTAGCGCTGTCGTCGGCGAGTGCAGGAGGGATCCGAGGTGGCGAGCGAGCCTGTTGAGCTGCCGGTGAACGGCCTGGTCGGGCTGCCCGTGGTCGGCCTGCCCCCGACCGAGCGGGCCGACGCGGCGCGCAACCGCAGGAAGATCCTGGACGCCGCGGCGCACATCGTGGCCACGGCGGGCGTGGACGGCCTGTCGATGGAAGAGGTCGCCCAGCGCGCCGGTGTCGGGATCGGCACGGTGTACCGCCGCTTCGGCGACCGCGCGGGCCTGGCGTACGCGCTGCTCGACGAGCGGGAGCGCGAGCTGCAGACGGCGTTCCTCAGCGGCCCGCCCCCGCTCGGCCCCGGTGCCGAGCCGGTCGAGCGGATCAAGGCGTTCCTGCACGCGCTGCACGACCGGGTGGAGGCCCAGCCGGACCTGCTGGTGGTGGCCGAGATGAACTCCACCCACGCCCGCTTCACCGGCGGCGCCTACGCCGTGCACCACACGCACCTGGTCACCCTGCTCAACCAGGCCCGCCCGGGCTGCGACGCGCACTACCTCGCCGACGCCCTGCTGGCCCCGCTGGCGGCCAGCACGATCACCTACCAGCGGCTGCGCGGCATGAGCGCGGAACGCATCAAGTCCGGTTTGGACGAACTGCTGGAAGGCCTCACCAGAACCAGCACTTGAAGAGTCGTCCTGCGCGAACCGCTGGTGCGCAAACGCTTACGCAGGCGCCGTTAGCGGACCTGCACCAGCGAGACCCTGAACTCCTCCACCACGGCCAGGGTCGCCAAGTACGCCTGCGTGCTCACCGCCGTGTCGACTGCCTCGCCGCACTCGACCGCGATCGACGCTGACTCTTCGTCGAGGTCGGAAAAGTTCAGGTTCGGCGGCGAGGATGGCGAAGCAACCACTCTTGTCCTGAAGGGACGGACGGGTCATCCGGGCATCGACCGTGGGCCATCGGGTCGGCGAACATCAGCGCCAACTGCGCGCACTCGACCAGGGAAGCGCCTGCCATGGCACCTAGCGGGGCATGTCGAGGACGACCACGCCCGGCTGCCCCAGGGGCACCGCCACGCGTTGTCCGACGTGCGGACAAGGGCCAGCACGAGCGCGGCGCCTGCGAGGAATCCCAGGATGGGGGCGCCGAGTCGCGGGGCATGTGTGCCTGATCGACTCCGGTGCCGGAGTCGTCACCGTCAGTGGTCGGGAAAATCGGGGGCGGTCGGGGCGGGCCGTCGTTATGCTCCGCGCGCCTGGTCCTGGCCCCGCCGTCCGGTGGTCGGCGTGGGGCCGGGGGGTGTCCGCGTCGCCGCTGCGCGGGCGGGAGGAGATCCACGTGGTGTTCCGTGCCGCGAACGACAGGTACGACTCGATGGCATACCGGCGGTGCGGCCACAGTGGACTGCTGCTGCCCGCCGTCTCGCTCGGCCTGTGGCACAACTTCGGTGTCGGCGGTTCTTTCGACACCCAGCGCGCGATCCTGCACCGCGCGTTCGACCTCGGCGTCACGCACTTCGACCTGGCCAACAACTACGGCCGCCCCGAGTTCGGCTCCGCGGAGACCACGTTCGGGCGCGTGCTGGACACCAGCCTGCGCCCGTACCGCGACGAGCTGGTCATCTCCACGAAGGCGGGCTACGAGGCCTGGTCCGGACCGTACGGGAACCTCGGGTCGCGCAAGTACCTGCTGTCCTCTTTGGACCGAAGCCTGCGCAGGCTGAACACCGACTACGTCGACGTCTTCTACTCCCACCGCCCGGACCCGGACACGCCGATCAGCGAGACCATGGGAGCGCTGGCGAGCGCCGTCAAGCAGGGCAAGGCGCTGTACGCGGGCATCTCGAACTACGACCCGGAGCAGACCCGCGCCGCCGTGGCCGCCCTCGCCGAGCACGGCGTGCCGCTCTTGGTGCACCAACAGGAGTACTCCATGTTCGAGCGCGGCGTCGAGGACGGACTCCTCGACACCCTCACCAACTCCGGCACCGGCTGCGTCGCCTTCTCCCCCTTGGCCCAAGGCCTCCTCACCGACCGCTACCTCGACGGCACCGTCCCCGCGGACGCCCGCGCCGCCAACAGCATCTTCCTCAGCGCCGACAACATCACACCGGTCTACTTGGAACGAGCTCGCGCCCTCCGCGACATCGCCTCCGACCGTGGCCAGACTCTCGCACAGCTGGCCCTGTCCTGGGTTCTCCGTGATTCCCGCGTCACCTCCGTGATCATCGGCGCAAGCTCGGTGGCACAACTGGAGCAGAACGTCGTGGCCGCCCAGGGTGAGCCGTTGACCGAGGCTGAGCTGGCGGCCATCGAGCCCTACGCCGTCCATGGGACTGGGTGGGACTAGCCACGGCTCGCCTTCGGCATTGCGGGTGGGGGACGGCTCGCCTTCGGCATTGCGTGGGGGCGCGAGTTTCGAGCTTTGCTCGATGGGGCGAACTCGTTTTGCGCGGGGCCCCTACGACACCCGGGCAGAACCACAAAGCAGGGGCCGAAAAGCAGGCCCTGCCGCGAACGACGCTACGGGTGCCGTCCCCCCACACAAAACAAGTCCACCCCATCGAGCCGGCCTGGCACCAGCGACTCCGAGGAGCGCGTGGCTGGCCAACGTTGCAGAGGGGCGCTTGTCGGCCAACGTCTGGGAGGGCCGGGTGGTTGGCCAACGTCGTAGAGGGGCACGTGGGGCCGACGTTGTTGAGGGGCATGTTCAGGACCAGCGCGTGCAGCTAGTCGGACTGGAGTAGTGGTGGTAGTGCCTGCACTACCACCACTACACCCGCGCACGGGATCGTGCGCCGCTCCCCCACCGACCAGACTTTGCCCTGATCAGGACATCTGGGGTGAGGGGCGTGGCGACGATGGTGGGACTGGCCTGGCAGACGATGCGGACCCGGTTGAGCGGGTTCGTCGGCGCGTTCTTGGCCGTCCTGTGTGGAACGGCGGTGGTGGCCGCGTGTGGGGTGTTGATCGAGTCCGGGTTACGCGCGGGGGTGGGGCCGCAGCGGTATGCGGGTGCGGATGTGGTGGTCGGTGGTGAGCAGACCGTGCGGCCAGACGGGGTTGATGTGCTCGGGGGGCTGCCTGTGGCGGAGCAGCCGACCGTTGACGCGGGGGTGGTTGGGCGGATCGCCGCGATCGAGGGGGTGCGCGCCGCGGTTGGGGAGGTGGACTTTCCGGCGACCGTGATCACGGATCGTGGTCCAGTGCCGTCGCGGGGGCACAACTGGGCGGCGGCGGTGCTGGCGCCGTTCACCCTCACCGAGGGCGAGGCGCCGGATGGGCCGGACGAGGTCGTGCTGGATGCCGGGGTGGCCCGGGGTGTGGCCGTCGGTGCGCGGGTTCGGGTCGAGACGCCCGCGAGTAGTCGGGAGTACCGGGTGGTCGGGGTGGCGTCGGCGCCCGGGGTGACCAGGCAGGCGGCCGTGTACTTCAGCGAGGGGCAGGCCACCGCGTTGTTCGGCAGGCCGGGGCGGGTCCACGCCATCGGGGTCCTGGGCGATGGCGTGCTGGGCGATGGCGTCGCTGGGCGGGTCGAGCAGGCGCTGGGCGAGGGCTTCGAGGTGACGACGGGTGCCGAGCGCGGCGCCGTGGAGTTCAGTGACGTCGGGCAGGCGCGGGCGCTGCTGACCGCCATCGCGGGGTCGTTCGGCGGGGTCGCGCTGCTGGTCATGGTGTTCGTGGTGAGCAGCACGCTGGCGTTGTCGGTGGCGCAGCGGCGGCGGGAGTTCGCGCTGCTGCGGGCCGTCGCGGCGACCCCGAGGCAGGTCCGCGCGCTGATCGGCGGCGAGACGCTGCTGGTGGCCGGGGTGGCGGCGGTGCTGGGTGGGATCGGCGGTCTGCTGGTCGCGGGGTGGCTGCGGGACGCGTTCGCCGTGATCGGGATCGTGCCCGCGGACTTCGAACTGGCTCTAGGACCGATACCGGTCGTCGCGGCGGTAGCGCTAGGGGTCGGTGCGGCCAGGCTCGCGGCGTACGTGGCGGGGCGCAAGCCGTCCCGGATCTCCCCTGTCGAGGCGCTCGGTGAGGCCGCGATCGAGCCACGAGGCCTCGGCCGGGCACGCACGGTGGCGGGCGTGCTGGTGACCGCGGCGGGGGTGGGGGCGGCGACCGTCCCGCTGTTCCTGGACAGCCCGGTCGTGGCCGGGATCAGCGCGTTGTCGGCGCTGGTGATCGTGATCGGGGTCGGCCTGCTCGGCCCGGTGGTGGTCGGCGCGGCGGTCCGGCTGGTCGCGGCGCCGCTGGGCAGGCTGTCGCGGGTCGGCGGCTACCTGGCGGCGGCCAACAGCCTGGCCAACACCCGCAGGCTCGCGGCGGCGATCACCCCGATCATGCTGGCGGTCGGTTTCGCGGTCGCGCAGTTCTTCAGCCAGACGACCCACACCGACGCGGTGCGGCAGCAGACCGAGGCCGCCACGCTCGCCGACTACGCCATCGCGGGTCCGGGCCTGTCCCCGCGGGTGGCGGCCGAGGCGAGGCGGGTCCCCGGTGTGGCGGCGGCGACGTCGGTGGTGCGCACGCAGGTGTTCACCACGACCACGATGGGCGAGAACGTGGACTTGGAGCAGGGCGCGGCGCTCGGTGTCGACGGCGACCAGGTGCGCGGCGCGGTGGACCTGGGGACCGTCACCGGTGATCTGGCGGCGTTGACCGGGGACACGGTCGCCCTGAGCGAGAACCAGGCCGACTGGATGGACAAGCGCCTCGGCGACCCCGTCCCGCTCTACTTCGGCGACGGTCAGTTCGCGACGCCGCGCCTGGTCGCGACCTACACCCACCACCTGGCGTTCGGCGACTTCGTCCTGCCCGCCGACCTCGCCCGCGCCCACACGACGGACGCGGTGGACAGCTCGGTGCTGGTGCGTCTGGCGCCATCGGCGGACGCGGGGGCGGTCTCCGCTGCCCTGCGCGCCCTCAGCCCCACCATCACCGTGGGCGAGACGGTGCCCACCGCCGACCCGCCCCAGGCGTTCTGGGTCAACCTCGTCGCGTTCGCGGTCATCCTCGGCTACATCGTCATCGCGGTCGGGAACACCCTGGTCATGACCACGGCGCAGCGGGCCCGCGAGTTCGCCGTCCTGCGCATGGTCGGCACCACCCGGCGCCAGGTCCGGCAGATGATGTGGCTGGAGGCGGGGCTGACCGGCGTCATCGCGGCGGTCATCGGCACGCTCATCCCGGCCGTGCCCCTCGTCCTGCTGGGGATCGGCCTGGCGGGCGACCCGATCCCCGCGGGGCCGGTGGGCGTCTACCTGGCCGTCGTCGGCGCCGCCGTGCTCCTGGCGCTGGTGACCACGGCCATCCCCACCCGGGTGGCGCTGCGGACCAACCCGATGACCGCGATCAGCCTCCGGGACTGACCCGCTGTCGCGGGGCCGGGGTGGCCGGGCATGATGGCGGGGTGGAGTCGGTCCGAGTGGACTGCTGGTTGTGGGCGGTCCGGTTGATGAAGACCCGCCCGGACGCCGCGGACGCGTGCCGGGGCGGACACGTGCGGATCAACGGCAGGCCCGCCAAGGCCTCGACGATCGTGGTCCCCGGCGACGAGGTGCGGATCCGCATCGCCGCCACCACCCGGGTCGTCGAGGTCACCGTGACGATCCGCAAGCGGGTGAGCGCGGCGGTCGCGGCGACCTGCCTGATCGACCGCACGCCCAAGCCACCGCCCGAGGCGCTGATCCCGGTCGCGCGCCGGGACCGGGGCACGGGTCGGCCGACGAAGCGGGAGCGGCGGGAGCTGGACCGGTTCCAGCAGCAGGCGTGAAACCCGGTGGTGGGTGGGCGGCGAGTGCTGGTACGTTCCGCGCGACCGTGCTGCAGACCGAGGAGGTGGTACCTGTGAACGTATCGACATGGGTGCTCCCCCCAGGGGTCGCGGTCGGGCGGTAGGTCGTCCGGGAGCGCCGTGGACACTCCCGAAAGGCACGACCATGCGTTTCACCTCCGAACAGCGCCACGACGACGGGGTCCTCGAACGCTCGTTCACCCTCGGCGACATCCCCGGGATCCTGTGGACGCCCGCGGCCGCACCGGCCCCGCTGATCCTGCTCGGCCACCCCGGCGGACTGCGCGCGATGCACCCGCGGCTCTCCGGCAGGGCCCACCAGGCCGCCGCGGCGGGCTACGCCTCGGCCACCATCGAACTCCCCGGCAGCGGCGACCGCCCCCGCTCCGTATCCGCCGACCAGGCCCGCGCCGATCTGCGCGCGGCACTGACCGCGGGCGAACCGGTCACCGACGACATCATCGACCGACTCGTCCTCCCCCTGGTCGACGCGGCGGTCCCGGAGTGGCAGGCCGCGCTGGACGCGCTCCTGCCGCTCCCCGAACTCCGCGGCCCGGTCGGGTACTCGGGCGGGGTGATCTCCATCGGCGTCCGGCTGGCGGTGGTCGAACCGCGCGTCTCGGCCGCACTCCTGTTCGCCGGGAGCTTCGTGCCGCGCGCCATCTTCGACGAGGCCCGGCAGCTCACCATCCCGCTGCTGGTCCTGCTGCAATGGGACGACGAGGGCAACGACCGCCGGATGGCCCTGAACCTGTTCGACGCCCTCGGCTCGACCGAGAAAACCCTCCACGCCAACCTGGGCGGCCACACGGGGGTTCCGGCTTTCGAGGGCGATGACGGGAACCGGTTCTTCGCGCGGCACCTGAAGTAGAACCGGCCCCGACCGTGCCGACATCGGCACGGTCGGGGGCAGTCGTGCCTCTGGGTTCGACCCCGTTGCGGCGCCTGGATGGTCCCCGCAGCAGCTGGCTCATCCACATGCACGCCAACCATCCACAGGGTGCGCGCGAGGGGCATTGACAGATCCGAGGAGGCGATAGGTTCAGAGATGGGGCCCCGGGCCCCGGGAGGGTGGGCCCCCGGAGCGGAGTTGATCTTGGCTGGCGGCGGGCTCGGGCGCTCGGGCGACGGGGTTGGGGTTACAGCGCCTGGGTGAAGCGGATCTTGTCGGCGGCGGTGGCGCCCAGGCGGCGGTAGAAGCGGATGGCGCCTTCGTTCCAGGTGGGGGTTTGCCATTGGACCTGGGCCATGCCGAGGGCGCGGGCGCGGTGCAGGACCGCGTCCATGAGGAGTTGGCCGATGCCGTGGCCGCGGGCCTGGGGGCGCAGGTAGAGGCAGTCCATGTGCAGGTACTCCCAGCCGTCCCAGGTGGAGATCTCGGGGGAGCAGGTGGCGTAGCCGATGACCTCGTCGGCGTGTTCGGCGAGCAGGCAGTGCAGGCGGGCGGCGGGGCCGAAGAGCAGGGCGTCGAGGCGTTGGGCCAGGCCGGGGCCCGGGGCGGGGGCGCGCTCGTACTCGGCGTGCTCGACGATCAGTTCGAGGACGGTGGGCAGGTCGGCGCGCTCGGCGGCGCGGACGGCGGTCATCGGGGGGTCCCGCTCAGCGCGGCCAGCCACGCCGTGTGCCCGTCCACCACACCACCTCACCCCATCGGCCCACCGGTCACCCCCATGCTGCTCGCCCCGGCCCGTGGGTGGGCGGTCCACTTATCGGCGAAAGTCCGCAGTCCACTCAACTCTCGCGCATCATCCGGTACCCGATCGAGGGCGCGACCCGCATGATCACGGCCAGCAGCGCCGTCACCCCGACGTGCACCCGGGCCCGGTCGCGGCGCACCCCGTCGAGCACCGCGGTGGCCGCCTGCGCGGCGCTGATCTTGCGGAACCGGCCCCTCCCCCGGGTCATGTCGGTGTCGACCAGCGGGAACACCGCGTCGAGCACCCGCACGTGCGGCGCGCCCCGGCGGCACTGGTAGTCCAGCGCCCTGGTGAAGGTGCGGACCCCGGCCTTGGTCGCGCAGTACACCGGCGCCGAGGCCTTGGGGGCGAGCGCGAGACCCGTGGTGACGTTGACGACCGCCGCCGAGTCCTGGGCGCGCAGGTGCGGGAGCAGCGCCGCGCAGAGGGTGACGACCGCGTCGAGGTTGACCGCGATCTCGGTCCGCGCCGCCGCACGGGTCGCCGCCGGGTCGTCGGCCAGGAAGTCGCTGTGCGCCTGGACGCCCGCGTTGTTGATCAGCACCGACAGCTCCGGGTGCAGCGCGACGAGCCGGTCCGCGAACGCCGCGGTGGCCGCCGGGTCCGCGAGGTCGACGACGTGCGGGTGCACGCGTGAGCCGTGCTCGGCCGCCAGAGCCTCCAGCCGCGCCCGGTCCCGGCCGACCGCGACGACCGTGGCCCCCAGCTCGACCAGTTGCCTCGTGAGTTCCCGGCCGACGCCCCGCGCGCCGCCGGTGACCAGAACGGTTCTTCCAGTGAGTTCCATCGTTTTCGCCCAATTCGGAGAGTGGTCAGCTGAAGGAGTGCCGATAGGCGGCCGGGGACATCGCCGTACGCCTGGTGAACTCGCGGGTGAAGTGCGGCTGATCGGCGTAGCCGCACGCGAACCCGATGGTGCTGAGCGGGTGCGTGCCCGCGAGCAGCAGCCCGGCCGCCGCCTCGGTCCTGGCCGCGCCGAGCAGGTCCTGGAACCCGCCCGCCGCCCGCAGCGCCCGTTGCAGGCTCCGCCCGGACGTCCCGACGAGCGCGGCGACCTCGGCCAGCGACCACCGCCTGCCCAGGTCGGAGGCCAGGAGCCCGCGCACCCGGGTGACCACATCGGACCGTTCGGGCACCGCGACCGGCGTCCGCGCGGTCGTGCCCGTCCACTCGAACCGCCACCACCCCGACCCGGTGACCGGTGGCGGCGCGACGAAGTCACCACCGGCGAACACGACGAGCGCCGACGGTCCCACCGCGACGCTCAGCCCGCGCACGCCGATCACCCCGAGCAACGCCACCAGCACCCCGAGCACGACCGCGTCCTCCGCGGGTTCCGGCGGGATTCCCGCCAGGCCCACGTGTTCTACAGTGATTTGACCGCCGGTGTCGCCCCGCGCCTCGACCCGGTGCCGCGAGTGCGTGAAGCGCTCCAACCGGCGCCACCGGTCGAGCAACTCGGCGGGCGTGGTCGCCAGCGACAGCGCCGAGACGGCTGGATCGGCGGCCAGTTCGCGCAGTACGCTCCCCGCTCGCGCCAGCGGCAGCAACCCGTGCGCGGCGGCCACCTCGGACAGGTACCGCCGTTTGGCGTCGAGGGGCAGCAGGGCGCCCGCAGCCTGGGGCGCGGTCGTGTCGATGCCCGCCTCGGCGAGGCCGCGGCGCACCGCGGCCACCAGTCGCGCGCTGGCGTACTCGTCCACCCGACCTCCCGCTGTCCACTCCGGCCAGAGTAGGTCCGTGGTGCCCGCGGCGTCTTGAACGATCGCGCCACCGGCCGCGGGCCCGGATTCCGCGGACCGCGGCGCGCACTCGGTTGAGGGGTACCGGCGGTGAATAGGGTGTTGTTGTTCAAAACTGTCAAACTACGTACGGGTTCTACAATTTATAAGTACCGGGTACGGATTGATCACGCTCCGCCATCGCCCGCACCATTGCGTCGTGTCCCCCCTGCGTGACCCGGGGTCCCACCGGGTCACCGGACTATCCGCGCACCCTGTCCCGGCGCGGAGAAAGCGATGGCCCATGAAGCTCATCAAGTCCGTTCTCGCACTTGTCGCCACTGCCGCCGCGGTCGCCGCGGTCGCGCCCGCCGCGTCGGCCAAGCCCGCCCCGCCGACCGACCCGGGCGCCACCGTCCAGATCATCGGCGGCAGCTACTACAACGGCAGCGCCACCTGGGCTGCCCGGCTGTTCTCCAACGGCCAGCAGAGCTGCACGGCTACCCTGATCGCATCCCGCTACATTCTCACCGCCCGGCACTGCGTCAGCGGCACCCTGTCCTTCCGGATCGGCAGCCTCGACCAGAGTTCCGGCGGAACGGTCGCCAACGGCGTGCAGACCACCACGCACTCCGCAGCCGACCTGGCCATCGTCCGGCTCGACCGGGCCGTCGCGGGCCCGTACTCGCCGCTGGGCACCACCTCCGACGTCGCGGTCAACCAGTACGTCACGGTCATGGGCTGGGGCGCGACCTGCACCAACCAGGCCGAGATCAACTGCCAGTCCCGCTACCTCAAGCAGGCCACCGTCCGGGTCGACACCGTCAACGGGCGCGACTACGCAGGCGGCGTCGGGATCGGCGCCTACTGGTACAACGGCCTCACCGCCGGTGGCGACTCCGGTGGCCCGATGTGGGGCAACGGCCGCCAGATCGGCGTCGCCTCCACCAGCAACCGCTCCGACTACACCACCTACACCAACATCACCCGCTACCGCTCCTGGATCCAGTCCATCGCGGGCGTCTGATGTGGACTGATCACTGAACCGAACCGCGGGGCGGGGGGCAACGGCGCCTCCCGCCCCGCGGCCGCAGGGAGAGCCATGCCGAGCCACGAACAGCACTCCGTCCTGATCGGCCGCGAGCACGAACTGGGCCTGCTCCAACTGCTGGTGCGGCGCAAGCCCGCGCTCGTGCAGGTGGAGGGCGAGGCGGGGGTCGGCAAGAGCAGACTGGTCCGCGAGCTGGTCGACACCCTCGGCGGCGACGTGCCCACCGTGCTGATCGGCTACTGCCAGCAGCTGCGCGAGCCGTTCGTGCTCGGCGCGGTGCTGGAGGCGCTGCGCCGCGCCAGGGGCCGGTTGGCGCAGTGCGGCGAGCTGAACCCGGTCACCTCGGCGCTGCGCACGGCGGTGCCGGAACTGGCGGACGTGCTGCCCGCCCCGGCCACCGGCGGCGCGGACCCGGAGTTCGACCGGCACCTGCTCTTCCGCGCCATCCGCGAGGTGCTCGCCGCGCTCGGGCCGGTGCTGCTGGTGATCGAGGACCTGCACTGGGCCGACGACGGGACCCTGCAGCTGCTGCGGTTCCTGATGGCCGACCCGCCCCCGGAACTGGCGGTGGTGGTGACCTACCGGCGCGAGGACGTCGCGGGCGGCATGCCGCTGGGCACCGCGTACCGGCCGGGCGCGGGCGTCACCGCGGAGCTCGTGCAGCTGCAACCCCTTGGGGTGGCGCAGGTCCGGATGCTGGCCGCCGCGATACTGCGCACCGAGTCCGTGAGCGCCGCGTTCGCCACCGAGCTGCACGAGCACACCGCCGGACTGCCGTTCGTGGTCGAGGAAGTCCTGCGCGCCATGAGCGACAAGATGATCGCCGACAGCGGCGACGGCACGGTCCCGCGCAGGTTCTCCGAGCAGGGCGAGGTCCCGGTCCTGCTGCGCGAGTCGGTCGCCGAGCGGCTGGCCGCGCTGTCCGCGGAGGCGGGCAGGCTCGTGCGCGCCGCGGCCGTGTTCACCATCCCGGCCGCGGTGGAGCTGCTCGGTGAGGTCGCGCGGCTGTCGGGGGAACGGCTCAGCGCCGCTGTCGACGAGGCCCTGGCCTGCTCGATCCTGCACGACCCCGGCGACGGCACCTGCGCGTTCCGGCACACCCTGGCCCGCCAGGCGGTCTACAGCACGGTGAGCGCGATGGAACGCCGTGAACTGCACCAACGCGCGGTGCGGCTGCTCTCCGCGCTCGACCCGCTGCCCCTGGTGCAGCTCGCCGAGCACAGCAGGCTGGCCAACCGCCGGGTCGACTGGCTCAACTACGGCGAGGCGGCGGCCGACCAGGCCCTGGCGGTGTCCGACGCGACCACCGCGACGCCGCTGCTGCAACGGCTGCTCGCCGAACCGACCCTCACCGGCGCCGACGTCGACCGGCTCGGCGTGAAGTTGGGCGAGGCGTCGCTGCTCGGCCTCTACACCCGGGGGTCGGCGGTGCTGCTCAAGCGCCTGCTGGTGGACCCGCGGCTGTCGTCGTCGGCCCGCGGCGAGGTCCGCATGCAGCTGGGTCTGTTGCTGTCGCGGCAAAGCGACGCGCTGGCCGAGGGGCGCGCGCAGCTCGAACTGGCCGCCGACGAGTTGGCGAGCAGGCCCGAACTGGCCGCCAAGTGCATGAGCGCGCTGGCCCAGCCGTTCACCGGCGACACCCCGCTTTCCCTCGTGGCACCGTGGATGCGCAAGGCGGACGCGTTCATCGACGAGTGCCACGACCCGGAGCTGCGGATCTTCCTGATGGCCAACGTCATCGGCTCCCTGGCGGCCATCGGCGACCCCGACATGCACGACCGGCTCGGGACCGTGCCCACCCTCGCCCAGACCCTGGGCGAGCAGCGGCAGGTCGCGCGGGCGCACAGCAACCTAGCCGACTCGCTGACCACCATCGGCCGCTTCGACACCGCCCGCGACTTCCTGCGCTTCGGCACGCGCGCGGCGGAGGAGAGCGGGGCGCTGTACGTGCTCAGCACCGCCCGCAGCACCGCGATCCGGCTGGACTGGTTCACCGGCGCCTGGGACGGGCTGGCCGCACGGGCCGAGTCGCTGCTGGTCGAGTACCGCGAGTTGATGGCGGTCGCGACGGAGCTGAACCTGGTGCTGGGGCTGCTCGCGCTGGCCAGGGGCGAGTGGGCGGCCGCGGCGGGGTACCTGGCCGACACGGGGGTCCGCACGCCGCAGAACGCGATCACGCCGGTCGCGCTGGGCGGTAGCGCGGGGTTGGTGCGGCTGGCCCTGCGCAACGACGACACGGTGCTGGCCGTGGTCGAGGCCGACGCGGGCATGGCCCTGTTGCGGCGCAAGGAAGTCTGGGCGTGGGCGGGCGAGTTCGCCCCGGCCGCGGTCGACGCCTACCTCGCCGCGGGCCGAGTCCACGACGCCCAGGACACCATGCGCTCCCTGGCCCAGGGCATCACCGGTGTCGTGGCCCCCCTGGCGTCCGCCGCCCTGCACACCTGCCGCGGCGCCATCGCGGAGTACCTCGGCAACCCGGCCGAGGACCACCACACCGCCGCCGCTCGCGCGTACGACGACCTCTCCGCCCCTTACCTGGCCGCCACGGCCTGGGAACGCGCCGAGGCCCAACGCCTGGCCAAGGGCGACCCCGCCGCCAGTGAGGCCTTCAGCCGCTGCGCCGAGCGCTACGAGGACTTGGGCGCCACACATGACGCCGCGCGATGCCGCCACCTGCTGCGGACCCTGGGGATCGTCACGCCGTCTCGGCAGGGGCGGCGCGGGTACGGCAACACGCTGTCGCCCCGGGAGCGGGAGGTGGCCCGGTTGCTTGCCGCCGGTCACACCAACAACCAGATCGCGGAGATCCTGTTCCTGTCACCGCGGACGGTGGAGCAGCACACTTCACGGGTGCTGCGGAAGCTGAAGGTGGTGTCCCGCCGCGACATCCGGGTCTCCGACCTGCCGTGACCGCTCGCGGGGGTGACCGGGTGGTCACCCCCGCGGGCGGGTCGGGGCTAGCGGACCGGGTTCTGCAGGTCCAGGGTCCAGCTGTCGATCTTGCCGACGTCGTTGGTGGCGGCGTCGCGGACCCGGAGGGTCCAGGTGCCCTGCGACGACTCGGTGCGCAGGTCGAGGACGTAGGACTTGACGATGTTGTCCGCGCTGCCGCCGGTGCGGTTGTGGAGGGTGTAGGGGGTGCCGTCCGGGGCGAGCAGGGTCACCACGAGGTCGCCCTGGTAGGTGTGCTGGATGTTGACGTCGACCTTGCTGGTCGCCGAGGGGCCGGTGTTGCAGCCGGTGAGGGTGATCTTGCTCTCGACGGTGGTGTTGTCCGGGATGGCGACGTCGGTGCCGTTGAGGTAGCGGCAGCCGGTGGGCGCGTCGTTGCGGACGTTGAGGGTGTAGGTGGCGGTGCGGGTGCCGCTGGGGCCGGTCCCGGTCACGACCACGGGGTACGACCCGACCGGGGACGAGGTCGCCACGGCGATGGTCAGTGTGGACGATTGGCCGGAGGTGACCGTCTGCGGGCTGAAGGTCGCGGTGGCGTTGGCGGGCAGGCCGCTTGCCGACAGCGAGACCGACTGGGCCTGGCCCGCGGTGGTCCTGGTGGCCACGGCGACGCTCAGGGTGTTGCCCGGCATGGCCTCACCGGTCGTCGGCGTCAGCGACACCGCGAAGTCGTTGGCCGGGGTGTCGGACACGCCCGCGAGCTTCCACACGGTGTACGCGATCGCGTTGGTGCTGTGGCCCATGGTGCGCGAGCCGACGTTGCTGATCGTGTCGCAGGCGGCGTGGTAGCACGGGTCGGTGCCGGAGCCGATGCCGCCGACGGTGATGTTGTACTTGGCGAACGAGGAGTGGTCGGAGCTGCCGTTCCAGCTGATGGGCGTGGTGGCGATGCCCTTGGCCTGGAAGTACTCCTTGAAGTGGTTGGCGATGGTGGCGTTGTGGTTGTAGACGCCCCAGGTGGTGACGTCCTTCTGGCCGACCATGTCGAAGTTGAGGTACGCGGCGATCTTGGCGCGCTCGGCGGCGGGCAGGTTGTCCGCGTAGTACTTCGAGCCGATCAGGCCCAGCTCCTCGGCGCCCCACCAGCCGAAGCGCAGCCGCTTCTCCGGGCGCAGGTTGTCCCGGGACACCGCGAGCGCGACCTCGAGCACCGCCGCGGTGCCGGACCCGTTGTCGTTGATGCCCGGCCCGGCGGTCACGCTGTCGAGGTGCGCGCCTGCCATGACGACCTTGGTGGCGTCACCGTAGGGCCACTCGGCGATGACGTTCCAGCCGGTGGCGCCGTTGTGGGTGAACGGTTGCAGGGTGGTGGTGAACCCGGCGGCGTCGAGCTTGCCCTTGACGTAGTCGGCCGACGCGCGGAACCCGGGCCTGCCGTGCGCGCGGTTGCCGCCGTTGTTGGTGGCGATGGTCTGCAGCTGGTTGAGGTGCGCCATGACGTTCTCGACCGGGATCTCCGGCGCGGCCGACACGAGCGCGGGGGCCTGCTGGGCTGGCGCGGGCGCGGAGTTCGCGATCCCCGCGGTGACGCCCAGCGCCAGCACCGCCGACACGACGGCGGTGAGGGCCGCTCTTGGTGACTTCACTTGCTCTCCTCCTCGGAGAAGGACGGGTGCGCGACACCCCGCCGGATCAGCGGCGGGGGTGCGTGGGAAGCAGGGGTGGGGTCCACCGGTGGCGATGCCGCGCCGGTTCCGGTGTCCGGACGGTACCCAGTGTCCGGTTCACCCGGCAAGGACGTCTCGTTGCCAGTGGACCCCAGAATCCATTACTGGGAAAGGGAAAACCCTCGTTCGTGCGCCTTCGGGCGGCGCCGGGAGCCCCGGCGCCGCCCCCGGCTCACCCGAGGGTGATGCCCCAACCCCGCACCGTGCCGGTGTCGTTGGTCGCGGCGTCGCGGACCTGGAGCTTCCAGGTGCCGTTCGGCGCCTCACCGGCGAGGTTCACCGGGTACGAGCGCACGATGTCGTCGGCGGAGCCACCGGTCCGGTTGTGCAGCACGTACGCGCTGCCATCGGGCGCGATCAGCGAGACGACCAGGTCGCCCTGGTAGGTGTGCTGGATGTCGACGTCGACCTTGCTGGTCGCCGAGGGCGTCACCGCGCAGCCGGAGATGGTGACCGGGCTCTCCACAGTGGAGTTGTCCCGGATGGCCACCGGTGTCGTGGTGCTCGCCTTGCAGCCGCCACCGGGACCGCTGACCACCAGCGAGTACGCCGCGGTCTTGCTCGTGGCGCCCTGTGCCTGGACGGTCACCGGGTACGTGCCGGGCGGGGTGGTGGACGAGGTCGCGATCGTCAGCGTGGCCGACGCGCCGGAGGTCACCGAGGTCGGGGCGAAGGTCGCCGTCGCCCCGGCGGGGAGCCCGGTCGCCGACAGGGCAAGCGATTGCGCGCTGCCGCTGGTGGTCGCGGTGGCGACGGTCGCGGTGGTCGACCCACCGGGGGCGACGGTGCCCGTGCCCGGCGACACCGCGACGGAGAAGTCGTTGCCCGGCTGGGAGATCCCGGTCAGCGGGACGGTCAGCGTGCTCTGCCCGGGCGCCAGCTTGAGCTGGGTCCCGGCCGTGGGGCGCAGCGTGTAGTCGTAGTCGGTGGAGATCACGACGAGGCCGATGCGGTGCCCCGCGGCGAACACGTAGTCCTTGGGTTGCAGGGAGAACGACAGGTCGTACTCCTGGCCCTGGGTGATCGGCTGGCTGGCGCTGATGCCGTCGCGGTTCTGCGGGTCGATCCAGCCGCGGGTGACGACCACCGGCGACGCGCCGCCGTAGTCGACGAGCAGCGCGGTGAGGTTGGCGGCCTTGCGGTTCTCGACCGACGCGCGCAGGGTCACCCTCGGCACGCCGGAGAGCTTGGCCTGCGTGGCGAGGGCGTCACCGCGGTAGACGAGCCTGCTGCCGTTCGCGCTGTCCGGGCTCGCGACGAGGGTGGTGGCCGTGCTGGTCCGCCCGTTGTCGACGAACGCCTGCTTGACGTCGCCTCCGGACCCGGTCAGCGACAGCGTGCCGGGCGCGGTCGCGGAGGTGGCGCCGAGGCGGAACACCGCGTTGCGCGCGGCGGGGTCCGGCCAGTCGGCGTACTGCTGCCAGGTGCCGTCGGTGAACTGCACGTCGGCCTTGGGCTCGTTCATGACACCGTTGTCGATGCCCTTGAGGTGGTAGTCGAACCACTTGAGCACCGCGGCCTGGTAGTCCGAACGCGACGGTGCGCCGTGCCCGCCGCGGTGCAGCCAGATCTTGCGCGGGACGTTGTTGGCCTTGAGCGCGTCCCACCACTGGGCGTACTGCGATCCCTTGACGTTCCAGTCGGCCTGGCCGTGCATGACGAACACGCCCGCGGTGACCTTGTTGGCGTCGCGCAGGTAGTCGCGCTGCTGCCAGAAGTTCGTGAAGTCGCCGGTGACCCGGTCCTGGTCGCGGGTGATGGTCGCGATCTGCCCGGAACACCGGGAGGCGTTGCCCACCACGGCCTTGGCGAGCACGTCGGCGTCCTCGCCCTGGTACCCGCCGGGTGCGACGACCAGCCCGTTGGCCCGGTAGTAGTCGTACCACCGCGAGATCGCCGCGATCGGCACGATCGCCTTGAGCCCGGGGACCCCGGAGGCGGCGGCGGCGTTGGGCAGGGTGCCGTTGTAGGAGATGCCGATCATGCCGACGTTGCCGGTGCTCCAGGTCGCCTTCACCTCGGTGCCGGAGGTGTTGTAGCCCTTGGCGCGGCCGTTGAGCCAGTCGATGACGGCCGTGGCGCCCAGGGTCTCGTTGCGGTCGCCGGTCGTCGGGCAGCCGTCCGAATCACCGGTGCCGATGCTGTGCCCCATCACCACGGCGTACCCGCGCGGCACGAAGTAGTCGTCGTACCAGTCGGGCAGGTCTGGCGCGGGCCGCAGCGACTCGGCGAACGGGGCGGCGGACCCGGCGGTGACGCCCTCCTGCGGGAGTCGGTCCACATTGGGGTTGTAGTTGGCGGAGGTGTTCAGCCCCTTGACGTAGGGGCTGTGCTCGAACACGACCGGTACCCGGGTGCTGCCGGACGGTCGGGAGATGTCGATGGCGACTCGGTCGAGCCGCCCGTTGCCGTCTGTGTCCACGCTCGTCTCGACGTAGACGCGTTCCTCGAGCATCGTCGCGGTGCTCTCTCGCGCGCTCGCCGCACTGGTGACCAGGGGGACACCACCAGCGACGACGAGCGCGGCAACCAGCACGGCACGGGGCAGGGGCCGCATGGGCGCTCCTTCACTTCTTGCAGGGACCACCAGCCAGCCCCACCCCACCCCTCGGCGTCAATCCGCCGTCCGGCACCCGCGCATAACAGTGATGACCTGTCCGCTTTAACTGTGAACGCCCGACTTCAAGGCACTTGAGGAAGCGGACCATCTGGGAACGCGACGGGGTCAGCTCCCATGACGTGAGACGTACGCGGCACGGGACAGGGCGCCGTGTTTGCGGAGGATGTTGGCGACGTGGTCCTCGACCGTGCGGCGGGACAGGAAGAGGGTCTCGGCGATCTCGCGGTTGGTGCGCCCGTCCGCGAGCAGGCGCGCGATCTCGGCCTCGCGCGGGGAAAGGGAGCGGCCGTAGCCGCGGCGGCCGCGGGTGGAGGGCATGGGGGTGCCCGCGCGGCGGGCGTGGTGGCGGCAGCGGGCGGCGGCGATGACGGCGCCGAGTTCCTCGTAGGTCTTGGCCAGCGCCAGGAACGAGTGCGGGGCGCCGAGGAGTGCGGCGCGTTCGGTGAGGGTCGCGGCGAGGTACGGCAGGCCGAGGTCTTGGTGCTGGGCGGCTGCGGCGGTGTACAGCGGGGCCACGACCTCCGGTGGATTGGTGGCGGCGGCGAGGTGGGCGTAGGCGGCGGCCAGGGACGCGCGCAGGAACGGGCCGTCGAGGGTCGCGATGCCCGCCGCGGTCTGGTCGAGCAGCCTGCGGGCGTCGTCGAGCCGGTCCGCCGCGGCGTAGGCCAACACCGCGGCCGGGACCAGGTCGGCCGACCAGGCCCACACCCGTTGGCGGCGCAGGATGGCGGCACCGGAGTCGACGTGGGTGCAGGCGGTCCGGACATCGCCCCGCTCCAAGGCCACAATGGACAGTGCGGCGATGGCGGCGAGGACCACCGGCGTCACGGCGGACTCCGGGTCGGCCAACCCGGTGTCGCGCAGGCACACCTCGGCCCGGGCCGTGTCCCCCGCCGCGAGGGCGAGCAATCCCTGGACCAGGCGCACCTCGCCGGTGACCGGCAGGGCACCCGGGTTGGCCGCCACGATCGCCTCGGCCCTGGCGTCCAACCCGGACCAGCGGCCCGCCAGCCAGTCGAGCCGGACCTCGGTGCCCATGCCGGTGCTGCGCACGTACGGCGCGGACTCGACCCCGCGCAGCCCGTCGGCGAGCAGCGCCCTGGCGTGGTCGAAGTGGCCGAGCCAGGCGCACACGTCCGCGAGGTTGCACCGCGCGCGGCCCAGCTGCCGCAGGTGTTCGAGGTCGTCCGGGTCGACCCGCGACGGCAGCAGGTCCTCCAGGTCCGCGATGCCCGCGTCGCCGAGCGTCAACCGCGACTGCAAGGTGCTCGCCAGCAGGGTGGTGCGCTGCGGGCCGGGCGGCATGGCCTCGATCCGGTCGAACACCAGGCCCTGCCAGCGGCGGCACTCCTCCACCGACCGGGTGCCGAGGTAGGGCATGCCGAAGATCGCGACCCCGCGCAGGCTCCAGGTCCCGGCGACCCCGGTGGTGCGCACCGCGGTCCTGATCTTGAGGTCGGCCCTGGGCAGGTCGCCCGGCGCGCGCATGAGCAGCAGCCCGAGTCCGATCGCGACCTCGGCCCTGACCCGCTCGGAGAGCCGCTGGTCGGTGAACAGCCGCTCCAGCACCGGGATCAGCTCGCGGTGCCGGGCGCCGCGCAGGCCGTGTCCGCACAGGACGGTGACCAGCCGGGCCAGGTCGTCGGCGGGCAGGGCGGGCTCGGCGACCAGCTCGGTCAGCCACCCCACCGCGATGTCGTCGCGTCCGGCCGCCATCGCCTCCTCCGCCGCGCGCACACCGTGGCGCAGCCACTTACCCAGCGCACCCGCTCCGCGCGCGTGCGTGGCCAGCTGCTGCGCGGGCCACCGGTCCCCCAGCACGGCGAGCGCGCGTTCGTGCAGTCGCCTCCGCTCACCAGCCGGTAACGACTCGTACACGGCCTGTCGTGCCAACGGGTACCGGAACCCGATCCCGGCGTCGGTCTCGACCAGCACCGCGCGCCGCACGAGCCGGGCGACCTCGGCACCGTCCACTCCGGCCACCTCGCTCAGCACCGCCGGGGACGCGGGCGACGCCACCACCGCGGCCGCGTGCACCAACGACGCCGCCGCGCCCCACAGCCCCCGCAGCTGGTCGGCCATCTCGTCGCGCACCGACCACGGCACGGGCACCCGCCCGAGCACGCGTTCCGCGGCGGCGGCGTCGGCCCGGCGCAACACACCGGGGTCGCGCACCGCGCCGACGAGTTCGGCCACCGCGAACGGCAGCCCGGCGGTCCGCCGCCACAACGCCGCCGCGACCGCGTCCGACACCGGCCCGACGACCCGGCCGACCCCGTCGCGGCCCAGCGGCTCCACCACGACCCTGGTCCTGCTCATCCGGCCGGGCCGGGCGCCGAGCGGGCCGCCGGGTCCGACCTGCTCCGGCCGGTAGGTGAGCACCAGGGTCAGGCCCGCGGGCGGGTGGTCGACGACCGCGCGCAGCACCCGCAGGCTCCACCGGTCGACCCACTGCGCGTCTTCCACCACCAGCGTCACCCGCCCCAGCGCGCCGATCACCTCGCGGAACCCGGCGGCCACCACACCGCCGGACGGCCGGGCCGGGGCCGGTGGGAGCCGGTCTGCCAGCTCCGGCAGGTGCGCCAGCACGGCACCCGCGGCGGGCCCCAGCGGGCCGAACGCGCGCGGGTAGCCGCTGAGCAGGTCGACCAGCACGCCGAACGGCGCCCGGTCGCGCGACGGGTCGCAGCGGCGGGTGGCCACCCAGTGCTCGACGCCCTGGCGGCGGGCCAGTTCGGCGACCAGCGCGCTCTTGCCGACCCCGGCGATGCCCTCGACCAGCACCAGCGACGGCGGCCACTTCGCCGCCTCGGTCACCGCGGCCAGTTCCCGCTCCCTGGCCACCGGGACGGCGGTCCCCGGGCGCACCCACACCCCCCTGGCGGCGGCCGGACCGCATTCCGGTCCCCGGTCGGCCAGGTAGCCCATGCGCCGAAGCATACCGAGACCGAATGGGCTCCGGTACTCATTCCCAGCGGCCATCGAATCCCATTTCCCCGGTACGTACCCAATCAGCGAGTACCTACTGTTTCCACGGTTGTTCTCCACCACGGAAGTGGGACGAGGAATGGGCGGTGCGGCCAGGGATCACCCGACCGCACCGCCTATTCCTCCCGTTACCCTGCCGGGGCTCAGGTCACGGTGAGCGCGAACTCGGTCTGACCGGTCCTGCCCGCCGTGTCGGTCGCGGTGATGACGATCTTGTAGGTGCCCGGCTGGAACGGCGCGAACACCGACATCTGGCTGGTCCCGCCCGGGCTGACGCTGAACGGGAAGAACATCGGGGCGAAGGTCAGGCCGGTGGCGCTGAGCCTGCTGGCACCGGTCCCGCCCGCCACGGTGACCGCGGCCTTGACACTGCCGCCCCTGGCGACCGTCGCCGACGACGGCGACGCGGTCGGCCTGGGGCCGTCGGTCGACCCGCCGTCACCCACGGTCAGCGTGTAGGTCGCGGTCTTGCTGCCCGTGCTTCCCCTGGCACTCACCGTGATCGGGTAGCTGCCCTTCGCCGCGCTCGCGGCGACGTCGAAGGTGACCTTGGCCGACTCGCCGGAGTTCACCGCCGCGGGCTGGAACCTCACCGACACCCCGGCGGGCTGGCCGGTCGCCGACAGCTCCACCCGCTCCGGCTGGTCACCGGCCGTGGTCGCCACCGTGGCCGAGATGTACTTGCCGGGATCGGCCTTGCCGGAGGACGGGGAGACCGCGACGGTGAACTTGCCGTCGCCGGGGGGTGTGCCGCCGCCGATCTCGGACCTGGCCCAGTCCCCCATCGCGTTGGTCAGCCGCGCCATGATGCTGTAGCGGTCGCAGCCGCTGGAACCCCAGGACACCACGCCGACGATCACACCGTCCACGGTGAACGGTCCGCCGCTGTCGCCGGTGCAGGTGGCGGTGCGGCCGTCGTCGTAGCCGACGCAGACCATCAGGTCCGGGTTGACCCTGGTGTTGAACACCTGGCAGCCCGACGCGTCGTTGACCGGCATCGTCGTCTTGTAGAGGACACCGGAGCCGCCGTTGGCCGAGGTGCGCCCGTAGCCGACCGCCGTGCCGTTCTTGCCGGGCTGGGTGAGCGCGGAGTCACCGGATCCGGCGACCCTCGCCCACTGGCTCTCCGGTACCGGGAGGTCGTCCTCGGTGGTCACGACCGCGACGTCGTAGCCGGTCTGCCAGCCGCCGGTCCCGGAGTAGCTCGGGTGGGCCTTGAACGAGACCACCTTGGTGCGGAAGGTCTCGTCACCGGTGGTGTTGAGGTCGTCGTCGCCGTAGAGGTAGTGCTTGGCGCCGGTGGCGTCGATCATGCAGTGCGCGGCGGTGATGATCTTGCGCTTGCCGACGACGGACGCGGTGCAGGACTGGCCCTGGGGTCCCCCGCCGCCTGCTCGCATACCGGCGATGACGAACGGGTTCTCCCGCACGGTGGTGCGCTGGCCGTTGACGACCTGGGCCCCGCCGCCACCGAGGACGAGCTGGTCGGTGGGGGTGGCCGCCGTGGCGGGTTGTTCGGCGGCTGGTTGCGCGGCGTACGCCACGACGGGCACCGCGGCCACGGCCAGTGCCAGCGCGGCGGCGAGCAGAAGCTTGCGCTCTCTCACGTCGATGTCCTTCTGTTGCAGGGAATCGAACGGTCGGGGCCCCGTGACCGGGCCTCCGGCGGGGAACGTCCGCAGGCGGCCAAGTGGACTATCGGGCCCGGTCACCGGCGAAACAACCGTGGTAATCGTGCGTAGCGAGTGCTGGACATGGCGGGCGCGGCGACAGATAGTGGTAGCCCGCGCGACCGGCACCGCGACGCCCCCTGCTCGTCGCCTGCCCGCCGCGCGACCCGAGGAGGCAGTCGATGGCGCGATCGATCCGGTCACCGGAGTTCGGTCGGGACCTGAGCCGGGTGCCGCGCACCGGCACGTTCGGCCAGGCGCTGGACGCGGCCATCACCGCGCGCGGGCTCACGCTCGACCGCGTCCGCTACCACCTCGCGGAGAAGGGCATCGACGTCAGCGTCGCCACCCTGAGCTACTGGCGGCGCGACCGCAGGCGCCCCGAGCGCGAGGAGTCGCTGCGCGCCGTGCGGGCGCTGGAGGCGCTGCTCGGGCTGCCCGCCACCTCGCTGCTGACCCTGCTCGGGCCGCCGCGCCCGCGCGGCAGGTGGCTGCGCCGGGAGACCGAGCTGCCGCTGATGGCGGAGTTCGACGACCCCGACGAGGGCGACTACACGATGGTCTCCGCGCACGACGTGTTCACCGTCGGGGCGGACGGCGACGAGCGCGGTGTCCGGTCACGCTTAGTGCTCAGGGGCGAGCGCGGACGGGTGACCCGGTGCCTGGTCAAGTACCAGGCCGACACCCCCGACTACCCGCCCGCGCTGACTACCGTGCGGTTCTGCCGCCGCGGCGAGGTGCGCCGGGACGACGCGACCGGCCTGATGGTCGCCGAGCTGCTGCTGGACAAGCCGCTGCGCGCCGGTGACCACGCCGTCGTCGAATACGAGATGGCCTCGGAACCGGGGCCCCGCGTGGAGTTCTACTACCGGCAGTTCCTCACCCCGGTCGCCGAGTACAGCCAGCAGGTGCAGTTCGAGGGCGCGCTGCCCAGCCGCTGCCACGGGTTCCGGCGCACCTCGCTGCACGGGCCGGAGCAGGTCGCCGAGGCGCTGACCGTCGGCCCGTCCGGGGCCAGCTGCCAGGTGGGGTTCAACGTCTCCCCCGGCATCATCGGCACCCGCTGGACCTGGTGAACGGGTTCTTCACAGTTTAACTGTCGAGCGGCGGGAGCCCCCGCGTCGATTTCACAGATTTACCGGCCACCGGACTTGTTAGACCGCCGAGATTGCTTCCTTACCGTGACTGCGGTCATTCTATCGGGCGTCACCCTGCGAAGTGACGACAGTTTCAGTCGTCCGAAAGGCACCCCGTATGCACCGCAAACTCGGGACAATCCCCCTGTCCGTTTCCGTCGCCGTTTCGGCCGCCGTCGTGGCCGGGACCGTATTCGCTGTATCCGGTTCGGCGGGTGCCGCCGACACCGCGGCGGCCAAGCAAGGCCCGGCCTGCTCGCTGTCCACGGCCGGTGAGCACTCCGAGAAGCCCGCCAGCTGCGTCTCCGCCGATGTGTCCCTCGACCGGCTGCCCGCGGTCGGCGAGTCGGCGACGGTCACGGTCAAGGTCGGCTCCCAGGTCGACGTCGCCAAGGCCCGGCTCGCGGTCACGCTGCCGGACACCCTCAAGCTCGACCCGCGCTCGAGTGGACTGTCCACCGCGCGCACCGTCGGCCTCGACCAGGTCGCCGACCAGCAGTTCACCTTGTCCCCCAACGGTCGCACGGTCACCTTCGGGGTCACCGCGGTGGCCGCCGGTCCGGTCAACATCCAGGCCGACGTGACCAGTGTGGACAGCCCGGCGCCGGAGCGCTCCGCGCACGGCTCGGCCACGCTGACCGTCGCCGACGCCAAGGGCGGCTCCAAGCAGGGCATCGCGGCCGCCACCACCGTGGGCCGCACCCTGGTCGCGCCGAGCGCGAGCCTGGTCCCCGCCGCCGTGCCCGGCCAGATCTGCGCGACCGGCACGTTCAACTACAGCAACCCGGCGGGCACGTGGCAGCCGGGCCGCACCATCAAGGTCCAGGTGGCGGGCAAGACCACCTCCTCGGCCGCCAGCGCGTACTACGCCACCGGGTACACCAGCAGCACCGGCACCTACTCGGTCTGCTTCACCACGCCGGTCACCACCATGTACCAGGTGTGGGTGGAGTTCCAGGCGGACTCGAACCTGTGGCGGGTCACCAACAACGCGGGCACGACCACCTACTCGGTGACCACCGCGGCCAAGACCAACGTCGCCAGCGGCTCCGACGCCGCGTTCGGCACCACCACGCCGACCTCGACCTACATGCGGGCCTGGCACGCCTTCGACACGGTGAACAAGCTGTGGGCGATCCACGGGACCAGCGCCTGCTGGACCACCCGGGAGAGCAGCAACTGCCGCAAGATCACCATCCACTGGCAGCCGGGCAGCACCGACGGCACCTACTTCCAGAACGGCGTCGCCGTCGCCAACCGCTACATCGCGCTCATGGACGCCGACCCCGACTCCGCGCACACCGTGCTGCACGAGTCCGGTCACGCGCTGATGGACATGCTCTACGGCGGCTGGTGGGCCACCAGCGACTGCCCGTCGCCGCACTACCTGCACCTGCGCACCGGCACCAACTGCGCGTGGACCGAGGGCTTCGCGAACGCCATCGCGGGCTACGTGATGGGTGACGGCCGCTACTACTGGTCCGACGGCAGCTGGCTCGACCTGATGCAGACCAACTGGTTCAACTCGAGCCAGGCGGCGGGCCGCACCAACCCCAACGACGGCGACACCGTGGAGCTGCGCGTCGCGGGCGCGCTGATCGACCTCTGGCGCAATGTCGACAGTGGACCGGGTGGGACGTTCGACCTGATGGTGGGCAACACTTCCAGCAGCTTCCGGGAGTACGTGGTCACCGACCGGCCGACCAAGGGCCTGAGCACCTCGACGGCCACGATGAACCTCATCTACACCCACACCATCGACTACCGCAGCAGTGGCACGACGACCACCAGGCCGCCGACCACCACGACGCCGCCCACGACCACCACCCCGCCGACCACCACCACGCCGCCGACCACGACGACCAACCCGAACCCGGGCACCAACCTCGTCACCAACGGCGGCTTCGAGAGCGGCACCACCGGCTGGACCGTCACCGGCGGCTCGGTCGGCAACTGGACCTACTACGCGGCCCAGGCGGGTAGCTACTACGCGTGGCTCGGCGGCAACGGTCAGGTCAACACCGACACCGTGAGCCAGAACATCACCATCCCGGCCACGGCTGGTTCGGCGACGCTGACGTTCTACCTGCGGATCGCCACGGCGGAGTCGGGCAGCACCGCCTACGACTACCTCCGGGTCCAGGCGATCAGCGGCTCGACCACGACCAACCTCAAGACCTACAGCAACGCCAACGCCAACAGCGGCTACGCGTTGCAGACGGTCGACCTGTCCGCCTACAAGGGGAAGACGATCACGTTGCGGTTCTACGGCACCGAGGACAGCAACCTGCAGACGGACTTCCTCGTCGACACGGTGTCGGTCACCACGAGCTGACCCACCGTCGTCCCCCCGGGCCGGTCGAGCGCACACCCCCGCGCTCGGCCGGCCCGGCCGCTTTCACGCCTCCGCCAGGCGCGCGGGTGGCTCTCGGTCTCGGCTGCGCCGTCGACGGGTAGACCTCGCCTTCGGCATTGGCCTGGACGCGATTTAAGCGACAAGCTCGATGGGGCGAACTTGTTTTGTGCGGGGCCCCTACGACACCCGGGCAGAACCACAAAGCAGGGGCCCACAAGCAGGCCCTGCCACGGTGAGCGACGCTACGGGTGCCGTCCCCCCACACAAAACAAGTCCACCCCATCGAGCCGGCTTGGCACCAGCGACTCCGAGGAGCGTTGTTCGGCCAACGTCGTAGAGGGGCACGTTGGGACCAACGTCTGGGGGCCTCTGTGGGCAGCCCGCCCAGGACAGCCAACAGCCCCGCGTCCACCAGACACGGGGCCATCGCACTACCCACCAGACCGTCTCACCCCGGAGGGCGTCAAGCTCAGCCCTCGCGCCTCGCGCGCAGCTTCGCCAGTGCCTCGGCAAGAATCGCGTCGATGGCCGTGACCGGGGACTCGGCCGTGGCCGGCACGTCGTCCAACTCGGCGGCGACGGCGCGTATGGCGGGCAGTAGGGCGATCGCCCTGTACAACTGACCTGACGGTCGCACCGATCGCGTACGCACACGTTTTCCGGGTTCGTCGGACCGTGGGCGGGCGGTGGGCCAGAATCGGGGCACAGGGCGACGACAGGGGTGGGGATGAGCGGGTTCGACATCAACCTGGGCGAGGTCCGGGCACACGCAGGCACCGTGGCGACGATCTCCAGCGAGGTGAACGGGGCGCTGCGGATCGCGCAGGCCACCGTGAGCGGGAACGCCTACGGGGCGATCGGCTCGTTCTTCGCCGCCGCGATCGCGCTGGCCGGCGACGACGTGCGCGAGGCGATCACCAAGACCGCCAAGGCGTACTCGGACGTGCAGGACGGGCTGCGCGCGGTGGTCGCCGACTACCAGGAGATCGACGACGCCCACGCGCGCGTGTTCGGCGGCGGCGACGGCACCGTCCAGCCCGCGCAGGCCACCCCCGGGGAGCGGCCGTACTCGCCCTCGCAGCGCCAGAAGGCGATCGAGGTGCTGGAGCGGGTCTCGGCGCAGCACCCGATCAGCGTCGCCACGGTCGCGTTGCCGCCGGTGAAGGCGCTGAAGTGGGGCATCGGGGAGACCGCCTCGGGCAGCATCGGCGACCACTACGAGAAGGACGTGGCGCACGTGCTGGCCAAGCCGCCGACCGACGCCAACCTCAGGGAGCTGGCGGTGACCGAGACCAAGTTCTGGAACTCCGAGCGCGGCAACTGGGCGGGCTCGATGCTGACCGCGGAGAACCGGTACGACCTGCTGGTCCTGAGCCGCCACGTCTGGTTGGCCGAGATGCCGATGGTCCTGCGCGCGCACGTCCGCGAGCAGCTGGGCCTCTGACACCACCCCGGGACCCCGGCCTGCTCGACGGCCGGGGTCCCGCGCTGTCTAGGATCTGCGGCCAACACGGACGGTTGAGCGAACAGCCGCCACCACCTCGTGGGACCGGTCGGGGTGTCGATGGCAGGTGGCCGCGGTCGGGCGGCCCGCTGTCGGCGGCACCTGGGCGCCCACCCAGCGAAAGCGCGCGTGCGATGAGCCAAGACCAGGTAGCCCGTCCGTCCGCGCGCTGGTCGCTGCGCCGGTGGTGGGTGGCGTCCTCGGTGCTGCTGGTGCTGGTGCTGCTGGGGTCGATGATCAGCGTCGGCTGGGCGATCGCGGACCTGACCCGGTCGCGGACCCGGCTGCTGGACACCATCGGGCCCGCGGTGGTGAGCACCCAGCAGCTGGGCACGGCGCTGATCAACCAGGAGACCGGGGTCCGCGGGTACACGCTGAGCGGGCTCGAGGAGTTCCTCACCCCGTACTCCGCCGGTGTCGCCGACGCGGCCAGGGCCAGGGCGGTCGTGGCGGCGGCCCAGTCCGAGCTGCCGTGGCTGGTCGGTCAGCTGGACTCGGTCGACCGGGCGATCGAGGCGTGGCGCGGGGTGTACGCCGAGCCGGTGATCGCGGCGACCAAGGCGGGGGCGCCGCCGCCGACGGTGGAGGCGGGCAAGCAGGAGTTCGACGCGGTGCGGTCGGCGCTGAGCACGTTGCAGTCGCGGCTGGAGACCGACCGCACCGCGGCGCGGGCCGCGCTCAACAACGCGGCCTCCCGGCTGGCCACCACCTGCGTGATCACCCTGGGCGGGCTGCTGCTGGTCGTGCTGGTCGGGGTCGGGTTGATGACGACCTCGGTGGTGCGGCCGCTGTCCAGGCTCACCGACGAGGTACGGCAGGTGGCCGACGGCGACTTCGCGCACCCGGTGACCGTGCGCGGGCCGCGGGAGATCGCCTCGCTCGGGCACGACGTGGAGACGATGCGGGTGCGGATCGTCACCGAGCTGGACCGCGCGCAGGCGGCCGGGCGGGACCTGGCCCGGTCGAACGCGGAGCTGGAGCAGTTCGCCTACGTCGCCTCGCACGACCTGCAGGAGCCGCTGCGCAAGGTCGCCAGCTTCTGCCAGCTGCTGGAACGGCGCTACGGCGACCAGCTCGACGAGAAGGCGGGCCAGTACATCGGGTTCGCGGTGGACGGCGCGCGCCGGATGCAGGTGCTGATCAACGACCTGCTGGCGTTCAGCCGGGTCGGCCGCCACACCGGCAAGCACGCCGACCACGACGCCACCGCGCTGGCCGAGCAGGCCACCCGCAACCTCACCGAGGCCATCACCGCCGCCGAGGCCACCGTCACCATCGACCCCCTGCCCACCGTGCACGGCGAGGCCCCGCTGCTGACCTCGGTCTTCCAGAACCTCATCGGCAACGGCATCAAGTTCCGCGGCTCGGCACCCCCGACCGTCACCATCACCGCCGACCGCGACGACACCACCTGGACCTTCTCGGTCACCGACAACGGCATCGGCATCGAACCCCAGTTCGCCGACCGCGTCTTCGTCATCTTCCAACGCCTGCACGCCAAGGACAGCTACCCCGGCACCGGCATCGGCCTGGCCATGTGCCGCAAGATCATCGAATTCCACGGCGGCACCATCTGGGTCGACACCGAACACACCGGCGGCACCAGGATCCGCTTCACCCTCCCCACCATCGACTCCGAGCCGATCCCAACACCCACCGCCTAGCCACACCTCCGGGTGGACTCGGGGTGTGGGGGCGGATCCGGGACGGGTGGCTGTGCCAGGGTGGCCGCGGAGAGGGAGGTGCGGGTGGGGTTCGAGATCGCGGCCGCGAGCGTCGGGGACGTGCGGTTGATCGGCGAGTGGGCGTCGCGGGAGGGATGGAATCCCGGGCTGGCGGATCCGGTGGCGTTCGGGGTGGCCGATCCGGGCGGGTTCCTGGTGGGCAGGCTCGACGGGCAGCCGGTGGCCTGTGTCTCAGCCGTCCGCTACGGGGGCGGGTTCGGGTTCGTCGGGTTCTACATCGCTCTGCCGGAGGTTCGGGGGCAGGGGTATGGGATCCAGTTGTGGCGAGCGGGGATGAGCAGGCTGGCCGGGCGGTTGGTGGGGCTTGACGGGGTGGTGGACCAGCAGGCGAACTACCGGAAGTCCGGGTTCGCGCGGGCGTGGAACAACATCCGGTACGAGGGTTCGCTGTCCTCTGTAGACAGCACGGTGGACCTGGTGGACGCCAGGACTGTGCCGTTCGAGGAGATCGCGGCGTATGACCGGAGGTTCTTCCCCGAGCCGAGGGACGCGTTCCTGTCGAGCTGGCTGTCCCTGCCGGATCGCACTGCCCTGGTTGCCCTGCGCGGCAAGGCCATCTCCGGCTTTGCGGTCCGCCGCGCCGCGTGTGGTCCTGATCGGATCGGGCCGCTCTACGCTGACTCGCCGGGTACGGCAGCCGCGTTGCTCGCGAGTCTGTCCGCAGGCGAGCCGGTTGTCATCGATGTGCCGGATGCGAACCCGGCGGCGGTGCGGTTGGTGGAGGAGGCCGGGTTCACGCCGACGTTCGAGGCTGCCCGCATGTATACCGGCCCCGCACCGGAGGTCGATCTACTCGGTTTGTTCGGGGTCACCTCGCTCGAGCTCGGTTGACCGGGCCCGTTCGATGACTTCCTCGGGCCGCAGGGGGCTGGCCGGGTGGTGCGACAGGCAGAGCGGGGTGGTCACCTGCTGGAACCCGAAGGCCTCGCTGGAGACGTAGAACTGGGCTCGTTCCAGGCGGGAGATGTCGACCACCTGGCTGCCCCTGGCCCTGGCCATGTCGTTGGCGGCGGCGATCTGGGCGGGGCTGTTGAGCCTGCCGAAGAACTGGGTGGTGGCGTTGCCGACGATCTGGTTGTGCAGGCCCTTCGGGGCCTGGGTGGCGAACAGCAGCCCCAGGCCGTACTTGCGGGCCTGCGAGGCCAGCACGATGGTGCTGCGGGTGCTCGCGGTCAACGTACCCGACGCCGCAAGGGTTTGCGCCTCGTCCATCACGAACAGCGCCCCGAGTGGGCGGTCACCGGCGGGGTTGCGCTTGGCCCAGGCGAACAGCTCCATCTGGAGCTGGTTGACGAAGTTCTGCCGCTGCCCGTCCGCAGGCAGTCCGATGAAGCTGATCACCGACACCCTGGCGCGTTTGCCGTCCCGGGGCGTGAGGAGTTCACCGGGGTCGATGCCCACACCCGCACCCGCGAACAGCGGGTCGTTCACCATCGCCGCCTTGAGGGCCTCGGCCAGTTCCGCCGCGATCTTCTTGCCCCCGTTGAGCGTGCTGACCCCCTCCGGCAGGTCCTCCAGCACGGCGATCAACCCCGGCAGGCTCCGCGACCCGGACCGCGCGTGGTGGATGACCGCCTCACGCAGCACCGCCAGCCCCTTGTTGGCCCGCACCGTCGTCCCCGTCAACCGCACCAGCGGGGCCAGGCTGGCCACCGCCACCTCGACCGCCGCCGTGAACTCGTCCTCGTCGTCGAGCACCCCGGCGAAATCCGGCAACGGCTGGAACGACAACGGCCGCCCGTTCGATCGCCCCGGCGTCCACACCACGACGTCGGTGTCAGCGAGGTACCGCGCCGCCAACGCCGCGTCGTCCGCCCCCCACGCCTCCGGCGGCTCAGGCCACGCGTCACCCAACCGCGCCAGGTCGTTGTTCGGGTCCAGCACGATCGCCGAGACCCCTTGCAGCGCGCACTCCTCGACGATCCGTCGCAACAGGACAGTCTTGCCGGATCCCGATCCGGCAAAGACGACCGCGTGCTTGCGCAACGCCTCCAGATCAATCCGCAGCGACTCCCCCGCGCTGGTCACCCCCAGCCCAACCCCCTCCTGATCCGGCGGCGGGTGCGTGTCCCCGCCGCGCTGCCGGTACTCGGACAGCAGCGCACCGAGGAACGCCGACCGAGTTGCTGGTCGACGGTCGACGAGCCAACGGTGCAGACCCGGCACGTTGTCGGTCCGCAGTCGGTCGAGCGCCCAGAAGGTTCGCGCGTCTTCCTGGGACAGCTGCATCCGGATGCCCCCGGCGGCCTCGAACGCCTTGATCTCCGCCTGGGTCTTCACACCGTTGGACCACTCACCGTTGCGGATGATGACCAGCGTGCGATCCGCACCCTGGCTGAGTCCCACCACAGCCTTGCGCGCCTTGCGGAATCGGCTGAGCACCGCGTTGGGCTGGATGTGGCTGATCGCCCGGAACGCCCAGTGGACCTCCATGTCGGCCTGCTCGTCCAGCGTGCAGGTGATCCAGGCGTGCAGGTCGCCACTCGCGTCGGGTGACTTCCAGGCTATGTCGTCGTTCCCCCCTTCGATGATCCATGAGCGCAGGGCGGCCGAGAGCAGTCTCGGCATGAGACTGTCGCCTGCCGTTTGGTCGTACAGGGCTTCGAGGTCAGCCTCGGCCCTGGTCTGTTCGAACAACTCGTCCAGCCCGTTGTCGCGGAGTGGCTCCGCCGCCAGCGTGGCAGGTGGCGGTTCCTCGCCGGTGAAGGAGGTCAGCTCGCGGATCTCGTTGGTGCGCAGGCAGGTATCGATGTGCGCACCGATGCGCTTGAGCAGTTCACGCGGGGTGAGATCGTCCCAACCCTGTTCGAACGCCGACGGCGCGACCGGCCAAGTGGGATGCGGTGGGATGAAACCCATGTCGGCGTAAGCGACCCCGAGCCGCTTCTCCACCAGGGCACGGCCGGTCGCGCCATCAGGGATCCGACCGAGGGTGCGCTGCTCGCGGAAGCGGTCCGGCACGGTGTCCGCTGCCTTGGACTTGATCTGCTGCCAGGTGTTGGGCAGGCAGGCCAGTACCGTCGCGGTTCGGCGGGTGATCTCCCGCAGCCGCATCAGCCCGTCGCTGACCTGGGCCAGCAGCAGACCGTCCGCGGTGCCAGGACGGGTCGCCCGCTCGGACCGGGCGACCAGGGTATCGAGCTGGTCGACGCAGATGGCGATCGGGCCGGTCAACGCCAGCAGCCAGGTGATGTCGCGCACCAGGTCCATCGGCGACCTGGGTAACCGCCTGACACCCCACCGGAGCCGGTCCTCGTGGTCCAGCAGTTCCAGGTAGTCCTCGGCGATGTCGTTGGTCTCGTCGGATTCCGTGGCGTACAGGACGAGCACCCGCGCGGCGTCCGAGCACTCCCGCCCGACAGTTCGGTCGAGCAACCGCACGCCTGCGACGAACGCGTCGAGATGGTCCTTGGTCAACCCGCGCCCGGCGAGAACAACCTTGGTGGTGTCCTCCGGCACCACGCCGCGCTGGCAGACCCTCCGCAGGAAGGTCGTCAGCTGCGTTTCCCCGGACTCGTCGACCTGGCTCAGCCCGAACCGGAGGGCTTGGACGGCGGTCTCCCAGAAGGCATCACCGGTGGAGATGTTGTCCAGGAAGAAGTACCCGCCGACCGCGTGGAACTGGCGGCGCACCATGCCCAGCAAATGGGTCTTGCCGACCCCCTTGACGCCCTTGAGCACGAGGCCGAGCGGGCTCGGCCCCTCGCTGGCCACCGCGTCCCTGGCACTGGTGTGAACCGCCACCTGGACGTCGGGGTGCAGACCGTCCACGTGGAACGGGGAGTCGACCCAGACGTGGTCGGGGGTGTCCGCCCAGTCGAAGCGCAGGGTGGCCAGGGCGGCGTCCTCCTCGACGGTCATGACGCCTCGATGGAGATCAGGTGGTTGTCCTCGCCGCCGACCTTGATGGCGGCGGCGCGGTCGGTGTCGGTGAGGGTCTTGCGGTTGGACTCCGGGGCGAGGTCGATCGCGCGGCGCCTGCTGAGGTCCTTGAGCACCTCGTCCACGGCGGAGCGGTCGACCCCGACCAGCAGCGACCGCAGCTCGGCCAGGCCCGCCCAGTCGCCCGGATCGGCCAGTTTCGCGTAGGCGGCGCGGATCCGGCTCTCGACCTCGGCCGGGGTCAGGTCGACCTCGACGCCGAAGAGGTCGGTGATGGCGAGCTTCTGCCGCCGCAGGTACTGGTCGAGCCCGGCCAGGACCACGTACAGGGCCGGGCCGAAGGTGCTGCGCGGCGCGGGCCGCGGCGGCTCGCCTGCGGCGAACTCCTCGCGGCACCAGTCCAGGCCCGCCCCGGTGAGCGAGTGGACGTAGGGCCTGCGCTGGGTGTCGGTCTCGACCAGGCCGCGGTCGTTGAGCCCGCGGCGGTCGGCGCCGTCGAGGGTCAGGCCGTAGGCCTTCAGGTCGGTGTTGGTGGCCGCCCGCCCCAACACCATCATGGTGAGCATCACCGCGGTCTGGTTGTGCCCCAACCGGTCTGCCATGGGAACCCCTCTCGTCCTAGCTCGTGCTCGTGAACCGGGTCTGCAGTACGCGCGTGGTGTAGTCGATGGCGGCCCGGGTGTCGGTGGGCACCGGGACGCGGTGGCCGTGCGACCTGTTCCTGGTCAACACGTCCAGGTCGGCGGTGAGCTCGCGGACCCGCAGGTCGTCGCCGTCGCCCGCGGCCGCGTTCAGGTCCTGCACGAGGTCCCTGACCACCTGCCACAGGCCCGACCGCATGGTGGCCCTGCCTGCTCGCCGCAGGACGCTGATCGGGTCGACCTCGTTGTCCACCAAGGGGAAGACCTTGCGGAGCTGGTCGTGCAGGTCCCGCGCGACCTCGACGGCGCCCCGCGTCGAACCGAGCCGGATGTGGCGCAGGTTCGCCAGGTAGCCGGGCAGGTCGGCGACGGTCGTGCCCGCCGTGAGCACGAGGAACACCCGCCGGTCCTGGCCGACCGTGTGGCGCAGGAACAGCTCGGCCTCGGCGGCCTGCCACCGCGTCGGCCCGCCGTCGACGAGCAGGCACAGGTGCTCGGCGGCATCGCTCGCCCTGTCCAGCATCGCGCGGTCACCGGAGAGCGCCCGCTCGGCCGACAGCCCCAGTTCGGTGAGCGCGATGACCACCTCGTCGGCCAGGTCCCTCGCCTGCCAGGGAGAACTCACGCGGACGGTGTGGTCGTACTCGCGGTTGCGGTTGCGGATCGCGGCGACGAAGGAGTCCCGGTTGTCCGCGAGCAGGGCCGTGCGGTCGAGGTCGTGGGCCAGCACCGCGGCGATGGTCTCCAGCGCGTAGCTGATCTGGTCGGCGGACGGGGTGGTCTCCCGCTCCACGGCCAACCGCTCGCCGAGCGCCCAGTACGAGACGTAGGGGATGACCAGGTGCGACGCCATCACCTTCGCCGGGACCCTGGCGTCGAGCCAGTTGGCGAAGAGCCCGCCGGTCTCCTTGAGGCAGGTGGCGCGCCACTGCTCGGCCTCGGCGTACTCGTCGCGGGTGTCGAACCTGGACAGCACCGGGATGACGGCGAGCCGGGGTCGGTCGAGCGGCATCGCGTCCCGCTCGGCGTCGGCCTTCCCGGCCGCCCGCACCGCGCCCTGGATGCTCTGCAGGTTCGCGTTGACCACGAGCACCAACCGGTCCGGCAGGTGCGCGGTGCAGATCCCGCCGATGTCGGTGATCCCGGTCCTGCTGTCGACCAGGACGAAGTCGTACCGCTCGGTCCACCGCGCCCGGCACTGCTCCAGGTACTCGCCGAAACCCTCGTCGTAGAGCCGTTCCCAGTCGATGACCTGCATCCGGCCGAAGTAGTCGTCGCCGTCCCCGCCCGCCGGGATGAGGTCGAGGGTGTCGTCGAGCCGGATGGCGCGGTCCACCAGCAGTCCGGCCCTGAAGTCGTCGACCAGGTCGACCACGCCCGCCTCGGGGGGCACCTGGATCTTGTCCGCGAAGTAGTGGTGCAGACCGGGCGCCTCCAGGTCCCAGTCGACGCACAGGACCCGGAAACCCCACCGCGCCAGCAGGACGGCGATGTTGGACAGGGCGAAGCTGCGCCCGACCCCGCCCTTGAAGGAGTAGAAGGTGATCACCTGACCGGCCACGCGCCCCGCCCGGGTAACCGCATCGTGGGCAGGACCCCCGGCACCGGGCGCAGGATCGGCCAGTCCCGTTGCCAGGGCGGCGGTTCGAGCACGACCCGGACCATGTCCTCGGCGAGCCTGCCCACCTGCTTGCGGAAGTCGAAGTAGGCCGGGCTGTCCTGGTAGTGCGGCCGCGGCTCGTTCCAGTCCCGCAGGTCGACCGGGTTCCGGCGCAGCACCGAGTCCGGGAAGCTGTAGGAGTCGCTGTAGATCACCGGGAAGATCAGCCCGGTGTCGTGCAGGCCCATGTGCTCCTCGCGCCCGGCCATGGAGTGCCACTCGGCCAGGCACCACTCGTTGTAGAAGTACTTCGGCGAGCACACCGCCACGAGGACCTTGGTGCGGTGCAGCGCGCGGTAGAGCGCTTCCGGGAACTTCGTCCCACCGCCGACATCCTGGTCGAAGAACACCCGCACTTTGTCGACCAGGTTGTCGTCGAGCAATTCCCGCAGCCGGGGGTGGAAGTGGTGGCGCACCCACGGGCTCACCGTCTCGCTCTCCCTGTCGTAGCTGATGTACACGTCGTACTCGTACACATCGCTCCTTCGGGATCCACCGGTGGGCTGGTCGATCCTAAAGGCGTTGGGCGTGGCGCAGACAGGGGCGAAAAGCTGACAGAAGTCGGACAGAACATGGACAGCGCCATTTCGCGGACAGGAAGACGACAACCGGGTGACAGATCTCGACCGGCGCCGCCCGGTCCCCGACAATGCGTGTCGCCGGAAAGGCGCACTGGGCCGGGGGAAAGTCACAGGGGAGTGTCGATGTCGGAATCTTCCGCGCCGCGGGTTTTCGTGACCTATTCACACGACTCGGAGGTGCACAAGCGGTTGGTGCGCGAGTTCGCCGGATACTTGCAGGGGCGGATCGGCCTGGAGGTCCACCTCGACCAGTGGGCGGACGGGCCGCGGCGGGACTGGTCGTTGTGGGCGATGGACAACCTGCGGGACGCGGACTTCGTCCTGGTGATCGCCTCCCCCGCGTACAAGCGGCGGGCCGAGGGGCTGGCCCCGCCGGACGAGGGGCGGGGCGCGCAGTTCGAGGCGGCGATCCTGCGCGACCACCTGACGAAGAACCTGGCGGCGGGCACCCAGCGCGTGCTGCCGGTCGTGCTGCCCGGAGGGTCCGTCGAGGACATCCCGATGTTCCTCACCCCGTACTCCACGACCCGGTACGAGATCGCCGACTTCACCGAGGGGGAGGTCGCGTACTTGATCTCCGCCATCACCGGCGAGTCAGCGCACACGGCCCCGGAGCGCGCGCCGTGGCGGGGCGGGGTGGAGAGCACGCCGGGGGACCGCCCGCGGCTGCTGCTCGCGCAGCGGGAGCGCTGGCTCGACAGCAGCGACGACTTCGCCACCGGCACGGCCCGCATCGAGGGCGTCCCGTACGAGAACAGCCTGCTGCTGCGGCCCACGACCACCCCGGTCGAGCACAGCTTCGTCGAGTTCGACCTCGGCGTCGGCAGCTACCGCGAACTGACCACGACGGCGGGGATCGTCGACGACGCGACCGAGCGGTTCCAGACGGGCCGCATCGAGGTGGCGGTGGACGGCCGCCTGCGGCTGGCGGAGACCGTCAGCTGGGGCAGGCCGGTGCGCGTCCGGCTCGACCTGGCCGAGGCGCGGCGGCTGCGGCTGGCGATGTACCGGCCCGCGCCCGCCGCCACCCCGTTCGGTGGCGGCGCGGCCGGGCTGTCCGGCACGCCGCCGGAGCTGGCCTGGGGCGACCCGATGGTGCGGTGACGCTCAGGAGCCGATCGTGTACCTCAGGTGGGTGGCCAGCGCGGTGTGGCGCACCTCGATCGGGGTCAGGTTGAACTGACCGACATCGGTGAACAGGCGTTCACCCCGGCCGAGGACGATCGGGACGACGTGCAGGCGCAGCTCGTCGATCAGCCCGGCCGCGAGGAACTGGTTGGCGGTGGTCGCGCCGCCCGCGATGGAGACCGCGCGGTCACCCGCGGCGGCCTTCGCCCGGTCGAGGGCCTCGGTGATGCCGCCGGTGACGAAGTGGAACGTGGTGCCACCTTCGAGTTCCAGGTCGGCGCGCTCGTGGTGGGTGAGCACGAACACCGGCGCGTGGTACGGCGGTTCCGCGCCCCACCAGCCGGTCCACTCGAGATCCCAGCCGCCGCGGCCGGGGTCGAACATGTTGCGGCCCATGATGAACGCGCCCGCGTCGGTGATCCGGCCCCGCTCGACGGCGTTCTCCTCGGCCGCGTGGAGCATCCACCGGGGCAGCGTGCCGGTGGCGCCGTCCCCGAACGGGGTGTCCAGGCGCTGGTTGGGGCCCGCGGCGAACCCGTCGAGTGAGATGGTCATATCGCAGAAAACCGTGCTCATGGCGTCCTCCTGGTGGTCCTGACCTGGTGACGGAACCCGGGCCGGGCGCTCGACATCGACGCGCTGTGAGGCCGGTCACCGACGTGTGACTTCGGCCGAAACAGCTCAGGTCGGGCCGCCCGCGGACTATTCTGGCTGGTGCGCGCGCCGACGCCGGGTTGTGCCCGCTCGGTTGGAGACCGAGGGGGAGTCGAGCGGTGAGTGACCTGGCGATCACCATTCTGCTGTGCGTGGCGGTGTCGATCATCTACGCGGCCGCGGCGCTGATCCAGGCGCGGCTGGGGCACCTGTCGGTGCGCGAGCTGACCAGGGTTCCGGTGTGGTGGGTCGCGCAGCTGCTGAACGTGGGCGGCGCGGCGCTGCACGTGGTGTCGCTCGGGTTCGGCCCGCTGTCGCTGATCCAGCCGCTCGGGGTGCTGACGCTGGTCATCGCGGTGCCGTTCGCGGCGGTCGCGGCCAAGCGGCGGGTCACCGGGCTGGAGCTGAGCGGGATGGCCTGCACGGTGGTCGGCCTGGCCGGGCTCACGATGATCATCGCCACCTCGGGCCGCTCGGAGGCGCTGAGCTCCGGTGAGCTGGCCCTGCTGCTGGCCGTGGCCGCGGGGGTCGTGGCCGTCCTCGGGCTGCGCGGTCGCCGCCACGGGGCGTCGACGGTGTGGGAGGCGGCGGCGGGCGGACTGGCGTTCGCGGTCTGCTCGGCACTGTGCCAGACGGCGGTCGTCAACTTCGGCGCGAACGGACCGAGCTTCCTGTTGTGGCCCGCGACGGTCTTCACCATCCTCGCCATCGGCACCTTCGCCATCGCCGCGACCGTGCTGACCCAGCGCTCTTACCGCAACGGACTCGGCGCACCACTTGCCGTGACCAACCTGGCGAACCCGCTTAGCGCCACCTTGATCGGCATCCTGTTCTTGGACGAGGACTTGGGCGCGTCACCGATTGAGCTGACCCTGGCGGTCTTGTGCGGGGTTATCGCCGCTCTTGGCGTCACCCAGCTCGCGCGCGCTCGTGAGGCCGACCCGGTGGCTCTGCCTGTCTAGGGATAGCGGACGGTTAGCTTTACCTTGGTGTTGAGCGGGACAGTGCTGAGCGCCCTCGCGAACGCACTAACACTGGACGTCAGGTCTATGCAACCGGCGCTGCCCGGGGTAGACCCGCCGTGGATGAAGAACCCGCCGCGACCGAACGTGTGCGTGGTGTCGAACGGGTGCACCGTGATCCGGTGCGTCCCCCACGGCCCTGCAAAGCGCGACGCGTAGAACCACCGGCTGCTGAGATCCACCATTTGCGACGGGTCCACCCAGTACACACCCGCGGGGATGGGCCCCACGCCCTCCAGCCGCTGCCTGGCGGGCGAGTAGTCGAACGCTCCCGCCGCGTCAGGGCGCCCGGACACCGCGACCCACGACTGGCTCCCCAACGTCAACGTCGCCCCGTCGAACACCATGTCGACCGCCGCGTCCGCCAACCCCGAGTTCCCCCGCTCGGCCAGCAGCAGGTCCAGCCGGTCGATCCCCCGCTGGTACGCCGCGAACTGCGCCATGTCCCTCGCGTGCGTGCCCCGCTCCCGCAGCAACCGCGCCCGCTCCGCCACCAACTCGGCGGTCGTCCCGTTCCCCGCCCTGATCGCAGGCCCACCCGCCGCCACCGGCGCCGTCTGCCGCTGCACCCGGACCTGCCCCAACAGCCCCGCCACCGCGGCGTTCCCGGCTCCGCGCAACCCCCGCACAGCCACCTGCCGAGCCGGGCCCCGCTCGACCACAGCCCTCTCCTGCCCACCCTGACAGTGCCGCACCCACCCCACCTCCCCCCGGCACGGTAGCCGCTCCCGTACACCCCACGGTAGAGCCATGCGACCATCCCTTCCGGCCCAGTGGTGCCGGGCTCAGGTGGTCACTGATGGCTCGCTGGAGGCCGGCGCGGTGACAGGGGGTACAGGGGTGCAACCGGTGAGTGGGGGGTGGTGTTCTCACGGGGTGAGAGCTGTTGGGTCTAGTGGTGGGTGAGGAGTGGCCCGGGATGGTTTCGGACCTCGAGGTCGGGCAGAGACCGTTGTTGTTGCTCATCGGGAGCAGCGCGCGGCGGGGGCGGGAGTTCATTCTCAGGGCGGTGGCGCCGCGGTACCGGTTGTGGTTGTTGCAGCCCGCGGGGGTGAGCTGGGAAGAGCCGTACGTCGTGGGGAACACGGTGGTGGACAACACCGACCACGAGGCGTTGGTGGCGGCTGCCCGGGAGGTCGCGGCCGAGCACGAGGTGGCCGGGGTTTTCTGCTACGACGAGGGCCTGGTGTGGCCCGCGGCGTCGGTGAGCGCGGCGTTGGGGGTGCCGGGGAACTCGCCGGAGGCCATTGCCGCGTGTCGGGACAAGAACGCGACGCGGGTGGCGTTGGCGGAGGCCGGTGTGCCGCAGCCGGTGTCGGTCGGGGTGTACGACCTGGACGGGGCGTTGGCCGCGGCCGAGCAGATCGGGTACCCGGTGGTGGTCAAGCCGCGCGGGTTGGCCGGGAGCATGGGGGTCAAGCTCGCCAGGGACCCCAGTGAGGTGGCGGACGCGTACGCAGCGGCCACCGCGATCACCTACCCGGGTGTGCCGGTGTTCGACATGTCCGTGCTGGTCGAGGAGTACGTCGACGGCCCGGAGATCAGCGTGGACGCGGTGTTCCACGACGGCCGGTTCGTGCCGCTGGCGTTGGCGCGCAAGCAGGTCGGGTTCGACCCGTTCTTCGAGGAGACCGGGCACGTGGTCGACGCGGGCGACCCGCTGCTGACCGACCCGGAGCTGCTGGAGGCCCTGGAGCGCGCACACAAGGCGCTCGGGTTCCACACCGGGGTGACGCACACCGAGTTCCGCCTCGGCTCCCGCGGCCCCCGGCTGCTGGAGGTCAACGCCCGCCTCGGCGGCGACTCGATCCCCTACCTCGGCTACCTGGCCACCGGTGTCGACATCGCGCTCGCCGCCGCCGACGTCGCCGCGGGCGTGGTCCCGGACACCACGCCCAAGCACCGCCGGGTCGCCGCCGTCGCCTTCCTCTACCCCGAGCGCGACACCCGGGTGGACCAGGTCACCGTGCACGAGGACAACCTCGGCCCGCACATCCACGAGGCGACCGCGATGGCCGACCCCGGTGCCACCCTCAAGCTCCCGCCGCGCGGCTACATCGCCCGCTACGGCCGGATCATCGCCGTGGCCGACACGGTCGACGAGGTCACCGAGGCGCTCAAGGACCCGACCGCGCTCGTGGAGCTGACCGGGACGCCGGTAGAGGTGACCGCGTGAACCAGAACGACCACCCCTCGGTGGTGCAGACGCTCCGGCAGATCTCCCGGCCGGTGTGGCTGCTGCTGGTCGGCATGCTGGTCAACCGGCTGGGCAACTTCCTGCAGATCTACCTCGTGCTCTACCTGACCCAGAAGGGTTTCAGCGAGCCCGCCGCGGGCATCGCGCTCGGCGCCTACGGCATCGGCTCGGTCGTCGGCGTCCTGCTCGGTGGCACCATCTCCGACCGGTTCGGCTACCGGTGGACGATTGTGGTGTCGATGGCGGGTGCCGGTGCTTTGACCGCGGTGTTGGTACACCTGTCCGCGCTGTGGCTGGTGCTCGTGGTCGCGGCCGCCACCGGGTTGCTCGCGCAGGCGTACCGGCCCGCGTCGTCGGCGATGCTGGTGGAGCTGACGCCGGAGAAGCAGCACGTCATGGTGTTCGCGGTGTACCGGTTGGCGTTCAACCTGGGCACCACGGCGGGCCCGCTGCTCGGCGCGCTGCTGATCGCGTACTCCTACGACCTGATGTTCTACGTCGACGCCATCACCTCGGTGGTGTTCGCCCTGTTCGCGCTCCGGCTGCCGCACGCGGTCGCCGCCGCGAAGGACGACGGGTCCGCCGAGGCGACGCAGCGCAAGTCGTACCTGGCCGTGCTGTCGGACCGCGGGTTCACGCTGTTCATGCTGGCGCTGTTCCTCAACGCGGTCGTCTACATCCAGCACATCGCCGTGCTGCCGCTGCAGATCACCGCCGACGGGCACACGCCCGGGGTGTACGCGGCACTGCTGTCGCTCAACGCCGTCGTGGTGATCGCGCTGGAGCTGCCGTTCACCAAGTTCGTGCAGCGGCTGCCCGCCAAGCTGGCGGTCGCGCTCGGGGTCGGCCTGGTCGGCGTCGGGATGAACCTCTACATCGCCGGACCGGCCATCGCGATGTTCGTGGTCGCGACCCTGGTCTGGACCCTCGGCGAGATCATCGGCACCCCGACCGCGTCGGCCTACCCCGGCCAGGTCGCGCCTCCCGGCCTGCGCGGCCGCTACATCGCCGCGGCGGCGTTCCCGATGCAGATCGGCTACGCCGTGGGCCCCGCGCTCGGCGTGGCCCTGTGGACCGTCTGGCCCGCGGGCGTGTGGTGGGGCTCGTCGATCATCACCGTCGTCGCCGTCGTCGCCGCCCTGACCGGCATGCGCCAACCACCGTCCGAAGAGGACACCAAGCCCGAGCCGACCCCCGGCGCGGACACCCTCCCGCCCCCGCTGGACGAGGCCCACGCCGCCTCGACCTCGGAGGCCCGCGACCCGGCCTGAGCCCCCCAGCGGTGATGGGCCCCCTCCCCCGGGCCCATCACCGCTGGATCCCTTCCCGCCTCCTGCGGTCAACTCGCCCGTCCCCAACCCCGCGCCCATCCACAGGCTCTGCCCGCACCGCCCCAGGCCGCGACCCCCGCCGCCTGGGCTGTGTTTCGGGGGCGGCTAAGTTCGATCTTGATATGCCCGACCCGACCAACCCGGTGGTGATCCCGATGAGTGTGACCGTCCGGTCGACCGTGACCGAGTTCGGCGAGCTGTCCGTCGCGGCCAGGGACGGGGCCGTCGTCGGCTGCCAGTTCATGCCCGCCGACCAGTTGGCGCAGCGCTTCGGCGGCACCCGGGACGACGAGCGGGACCTGGCCGAGCGGGCGGTCGCCGAGGTCGAGGCCTATCTCGCGGGCGAGACCCGCGAGTTCGCCACCCCCGTGCGCCTGGGCGTCTCCGAGTTCGACAACCGCGTGCTGGCCGCGCTCACCGAACGCGTCCCCTACGGCAAGACCGTCAGCTACGGCTGGCTGGCGCGCGAACTCGACCTCCCCGTCGCCGCGTCGCGCGCGGTCGGCAAGGCCTTGGCGGGCAACCCGGTGCTGGTGTTCGTCCCCTGCCACCGGGTGGTCGGCTCCTCCGGCGCGCTGACCGGCTACGCGGGCGGGCTCCAGGTCAAGCGCGGCCTGCTCGACCTGGAGTCCACACCGGACAGTGACGACCTGCGGTTGTTCTGAGCGTCAGGTGGCGTCGTGGAAGATGATGCCCAGGGTGTAGCGAAGTCCACTGTGGATCTCACTGACCCCGTGCCTGAGCACGACCCGCCGCCAGCCCCTGGTCGCCGAGGGCACCGGGCGGTCCCGCACGGTGAAGATCATGCCCTGGCCGATGCGCGGCCTGGCCACCAGCGGCCGTGACTGCGCGCGCGGCCGCTGCTCGACGAACACGTTCTCGCCGCCGGTGAAGTCCTCGTCCGGCTGGCTCAGCATGACGGCCAGCTGCAAGGGGAACACGACGTCGCCGTAGAGGTCCTGGTGCAGGCAGTTGTAGCCGCCCGCCTCGTACCGCAGCAGCAGTGGCGTCGGACGGTGCTGTCCGGCCCGCGCACACATCTCGTGCAGGCCAACGAGATCCGGCGGGAACTCCTCGGTGCCGAGCCTGCGCGCCCAGGTGTTGGCGATGTCGGCCAGCGGCGGGTAGAACTCGCCGCGCAGCCGGGTGACCGGGTCGGCCAGCGGGTGGTCGAAGTACCGGTACACGCCCTCGCCGAACTGGTGCCGCGCCATGACAACGGTGCTGCGGAAGCGCTTCGGCTCGTCGAACATCGCTCGCACCTCGGCGCACTCCCGCGGCGTCAGCAGCGGTGGCGTCAACGCGAACCCGTTGCGGTCGAGCTCGGACCCGACCGCGGCCCAGTCCAACTCCGCCGCGCCGACCACCTCCGCGCCCACCGGGACGGGGGTGCGGTCGGGTTCCTCGGACAGGCCGGGCATCGCCAGTTGGCCGTAACGCGAACTGCTCATGGGGAAGGCGCCTCGCTCGAATGGGGGTGCGACACGCAGCCTACCCACACCAGGGCCACCCCAGCCAGCAGCACACCGGGCCACATTCACCCGATCCACCTACGCGGCGCGGGCCCGCCCGTGCCGGGGCGGCCCCCGGTCGCAGGCAGGTGCGCCGGATGGTCGATCCGGGCGACCCGGCCGCGCGACCGGCACCGCCGTGTGGGCGACACCCCCGCCACTCGAACGGCGCAATACCCCGGACCCCTATCGGTGAATTCAATACAATTGCTCGTCCCGGACGTCGTTGACGCCCCCTGGCAAACCTGTTTCACTACCCCCGACCTGCTCTGGATCTCGGGTAGTCAATCAATTAATGGCGGGGATGTCTGATGAATTCGCCTCCAGTCAGCCGATTACCAGAAGAAGGTGTCGGCACAACCCCCAGGAAAACCCCCACAATCGCCGTTCAGGACCGTCCGGCGTCCGAACAGGACGTGAGCCGGGTGCTGGCGGCCGCGGCGGTCCGGGTGGCGCTCGACCAGGCCACCGAGTCGGTGACCACGGCGCGCACCCTGCTGCCGGGGACCCCCGCGAGCGCCGAGGTCACCGAGGCGCTGCTCGGCGCGGCGATCCGGTCGGTGCCGCGCTGGCACTTCGCGATGCTCAACGACCTGGAGCGCAACGACGCGTTCGCCGTCGCGCTGGAGCGGGTCGTGCCGCCCGGCGCGCACGTGCTCGACATCGGCTCCGGCACCGGGCTGCTGGCGATGATGGCGGTCAAGGCGGGCGCGGGCTCGGTCACCACCTGCGAGCAGAACCCGGTGCTGGCCGCGGTCGCCGAGCAGATCATCGCCGCGCACGGCCTGGCCGAGGTGATCACCGTGGTGCCCAAGCTGTCCACCGACCTGGTCGTCGGGGTGGACCTGCCCAGGCGGGCGGACGTGATCGTGTCCGAGATCGTCGACTGCGGCCTGGTCGGCGAGGGCGTGCTGCCGACCGTGCGGCACGCGCGCGAGCACCTCCTGGAGCCGGGCGGGGTGCTGCTCCCGGACTCCGCCGTGCTCTACGGCGCGCTGCTCGACAGCCAGGCCGTCGACGGCCTCAACCGCGTGCAGTCGGCCGCGGGGCTCGACGTGCGGCTGCTCAACGCGCTGTCCACCCGGGGCCACTTCCCGGTCCGGCTGCCCACCTGGCCGCACCGGCTGATCTCCGCCGAGACCGAGATCGCCCGGTTCGACTTCGCCGCGGACTCGCTGCTCGACGAGTCGGTCGAGGTGGGCATCGAGGTCACCGAGGCGGGCACCGCGCACGGCCTCGCGGTGTGGTTCGACCTGCGCCTCGGCGGCGGCATCGCGCTGCGCAACGCCCCGGACAACCTCGCCTCGCACTGGATGCAGGCCTTCGTGCCCTTCGCCGAGCCCCGCCCGCACGCCGCGGGCGAGCGGGTCCGGATCGCTTTCTCCTGGACGGGCGGCCGACTTTCCGCCCGACGACTCGACTTCGCGAGCGCGGTGGAAGGAATATAAGTGAACTTCGTCCCGAACCACACCCCTTTCGAGTTATCCGCCGAGCAGCTGACCGAGTTGACCCTGGACTACGCGAGCAACTCCATCTACCTCGACAACGAGGAATGGGAGAATTCCGACAACCCGTACCGCAGGCAGTTGCGGCCGCAGATCATCAAGCACCTGGACTTCGGCAAGCCGCTGGGCGTCGAGCAGGTCCTGGAGTACTCGGCGCTGGCGGCGAACCGGCTGTTGGCCGCGATCTACGAGACGGACCTGGTGTTCCTGCCCAAGAAGGGGTTCACCGAGGAGTCCTACGCGGACTTCCGCAAGTACTACAGCGCCACCAACCGGGCCCGCGGCGAGATGATCCGGCCGTCGTTGGAGCGGCACGTGTTCGGCTTCCTCGACGACGAGGTCGAGGTCAGCGGCGCGTGGACGAAGGAGAGCCTGGCCGCGTACCTGGGCAAGCTGGCCGACGAGCCGCAGACCGCGTCGGCGAGCGAGAAGGCGATCCGCGAGTCCAGCGACCCCAGGCGGGCCGCCCGCAACTGGCTGATCCAGTTCGCGCCGGACTTCCTGTCCGAGGCCTCGCCGATGATCCGCAACGTGCTGGGCTACTACGGCCCGGTGCAGTCGGAGTGGTTCAAGGTGATCATCGACGAGTACGGCTACGGCGTGCACGAGACCAAGCACAGCACCCTGTTCGAGGACACCCTGACCTCGGTCGGCCTCGGCACGGACGTGCACCGCTACTGGCAGTACTACCTGACCAGCAGCCTGATGCTGAGCAACTACTTCCACTACCTCGGCAAGAACCACGAGCACTTCTTCCGCTACCTCGGCGCGCTGTACTACACCGAGACGACGCTGGTGCCGTGGTGCAAGCGGGCCGCCGACCTGCTGACCGAGGTGTTCGACGGCGAGGCCGACGTCCGGTACTTCACCGAGCACGTGCACATCGACACCCACCACGGCCGGATGGCGCTGGAGAAGCTGATCCTGCCCATCGTGGACTACTGCGGCGAGTCGGTGATCCCGGAGATCGTGCGCGGCTTCGAGGAGTTCCAGGTGGTCAACCGGATCGCCGACGAGGACTTCGCCGCGCAGGTGGCCTGGATGGACGCGGGCCCGCGCAACAAGGAGCTGCACGAGCCGGTGTGGGGCAAGGTCGAGGCGGGCGAGGTGACCGCGCCGGTCGCGCACATCGTGGAGCCGCACGGCGAGCTGTCCAACACCCACCAGCACGACGGCGACGAGCTGTGCCACATCGTCTCCGGCACGATGAAGTTCGTCAGCGGCTACGACTCGCACCAGATCCTGGAGGCGGGCCAGGGCACGGTGATCTGGCGCAACCGGCTGCACGGCGCGATCATCGAGTCCGAGGAGTGCGTCTACGAGATCCACTCGGTGGGTGACTACCGCGCATGCTTGTCCTGACCTTCGCCGCCTCCGGGGTGGGCAACTGCGCCGAGGTCGGCGGCGTGCCCTACGTGTACGCGCGCACCGACCGGGGCGCTTTCATCACGGCCGCGCGGTGTTCGCACCGGGGTGGCCCGCTGCACCTGGCCACCCTCGACGCGAGCGGCAACCGGCTGCTGTGCCCGTGGCACGACCAGCCGACGTCGATGACCAGGCTGTTGCGCAAGGGGATCCCGGCCGTGCGCAGCGGCAACCGGGTGACCGCCGTGTTCGCGGTGGCCGCCGACACCGAGGTGGCGACCAGCCACCGCCCGCTCTCGCCCGAGCTGTGCGGCGCGCGCCGCGCGGGCTGACCGGCTGACTGCAACACCGCGGGGCGGTCCGGTGTTCTCCACCGTGGGAGCACCGGACCGACCCGGCCCACCAGGCAGTACCCGTTCCACCCGTTCCACCCCAGGCACAGCACGAGAGGCGCGGACATGTCGTACGCAGTGGGCATCAAGGAGTTCGTGGACACGGTGAACGCCGCGCTGCCCCCCGACTACTACACCTACCCGGTCGAGCGGCAGCGCGAGCTCTACGACTCGCTGACCGAGGCGCTGCCGATCCCGGTCCCCGACTCCGTGACCTGGCGCGATGTCACCGCCGAGCACGACGGCCGCAGTGTCCGGTTGCGCATCTACGAGCCCGCGACGACCTCCGGTCCGGGCGTCGTGTTCTACGTGCGCGGCGGCGGGTTCGTCATCGGCTCGCTGCTCAGCCACCACAGCCTGGTCGCCGAGATCGCCGACCGGACCGGGCTGGTGACCATCGCGATCGACTTCGGCATGGCGCCGGAGAACCCCGCGCCCGGCCCGGTGGAGGACTGCTACGCCGGGGTCAGCGCCGTGCTGGCCGACCCGGCGGCGTTCGGGCTGTCCATCGACACCTCGGCCGCGGTGGTGGCGGGCGAGAGCTCCGGGGCGAACATGGCCGTGGTGCTGTCCATGCTGGCCCGCGACCGGGGCGGCCCCGCGCTGCGCGGGCAGGCCCTGATCAGCCCGGTGCTGGACTTCACCCGCTGGCGGCACGGCGGCGAGGACGCGCCGCTGCTGTCCGGCGGGGAGATGGAGTACTTCGTGGCCTGCTACTGCCCCGAGGTGGACCAGGCCGCCGACCAGTACGTCTCGCCGTTGCTGGGCGGGAAGTTCCACGCCCTGCCGCCCGCCTACGTGGTCGGCTGCGAGAAGGACTCGCTGCGGGTCGACGCCGAGAAGTACGTGGAACTGCTGGAGCACAACGGCACACCGGTCCGGTACGTCCTGGAGCCGGGCATGGTGCACGCGCCTGTCCGCGCCAGGGGGGTCAGCGAGCCCGCCGCTGACATGGTCCGCCGGTTCTGCGCCGCCGTGGTGACCCTGGCCGAGGGCGAGGACATCACCATCACAGACAGCACCATCACAGACAGCACCGTCGCCGACGCGGAGGCCGCCGGTGTCTGAGCCGAGTGGACCGGCGGTCATCGTCGACCCTTACTCCTCTGGCGCGCTGTTCGCCGCCGCGCTGGCCGAGCGCGGCATCGACGTCGTCGCGGTGCTCAGCTCGGAGCAGCCGCCGGAGGCCTACGCGTCCTCGTACCAACCGGCCGACTACACCGACCCGATCGTCTACCGCGGTGACCTCACCGAGGTGGTGGACCGGCTGCGGGCGCTGGACCCGCGGTGCGTGCTGGCCGGGTGCGAGTCCGGGGTGGAGCTGGCCGAACGGCTGGCGCCGCTGGTGACGCCCGCGCGGTCGAACGTGCCCGGGCTGGCCGACGCGCGGCGGGACAAGTGGGCGATGGCCGCCGCGGTCGCCGCCGCCGGGCTGCCGACGATCCCGCAGATCTGCACCGCCGACGTCGACGAGGTGCGCGAGTGGCTGGTCCGCTCCGGGCTGGTCGGCGCGGACCTGGTGATCAAGCCGCCGAAGAGCGCGTCGACCGACGGCGTGGTGAAGGTGACCGGCGGGGTCGGCTGGGCCGAGGTGTTCGCCGCGAACCTGGGGCGGGTCAACCAGTTCGGCGAGGTGGACGACCGGTTGCTGGTGCAGCGGTACGTCACCGGCACCGAGTACGTCATCGACACCTTCAGCCAGGACGGGGTGCACGCGCTGGTCGACGTGTGCCGCTACCACAAGGTGGACAACGGGCCGTACATGGCGGTGTACGACACGATGCGCTGGCTGCCGGAGACCGACCCGGCGATCCCGGTGCTGCTGGCGTACGCCAGGGAGGTCCTCGACGCGGTCGGCGTCCGCTACGGCGCGGCGCACGTGGAGATCATGCACACCGCGGACGGCCCGCTGCTGATCGAGCTCGGCGCGCGCCCGCACGGCGGTGGGCAGCCCAGGTTCAACCGGGTGGCCACCGGCGACAGCCAGATCGACCGCACGGTCCGCAGCCTGGCCGGTGAGCCGGTGTCGGCGGACTACCACCTGGTGCGGCACCAGACCTGCGTGTTCCACATCGCGCCCGCGTCCGGCGTGGTGCACGGGGTGTCGGCGCTGGCGAAGGTGCGGGACCTCGCGAGCCACCACTTCTCCATCCAGAACCTGACCGAGGGCGGTCCGGTGCAGGCGACCAGGAACCTGGTGGACAGCCTGGAGTTCGGCTTCGCGATCCTCTCGCACCCGGACGCCGACCAGGTCGACGCCGACTACCGGGTGGTCCGCGACCTGGAGCGCTCGCTGGTGATCACCGCCGAGCACCCCGCCCCGATCGGCTGAGCGGGGCCGTGGTCAGCACGACGTTCGTGGTCGGCTCGCTGCTGGTGATCATGACCCCCGGCCCCGACCTGGCCCTGCTGACCCGGCTCCTGCTCACCCACCGCCGCCCCCACCCCGCGGTGGCCGCCGCACTCGGCATGGTCACCGCGGGGGCGGCCCACCTGGTGGTGGGCTCGCTGGGCCTCGCCGCCCTGCTGGCCACCCGACCCGGGCTGTACCGGGGTTTCTGCGTGGCAGGGGCGGTGGTCCTGCTGGTGATGGCGGCTCTGGCACTGCGGTCGGCACTGTCGCCGGTGGCTCCGGGCGGGGTGGTCGCGGCGCCTCCGGCCGGACGTGCTTACTTGCAGGGGTTCTTGTGCACGGGGACGAACCCGAAGGTGGGGTTGTTCCTGATGGCCTTCCTGCCGCAGTTCATCCCCGCCGGGTCCGACCCGATCGCCGGGTTGACGCCACTTGCCGTGGTGTACCTGGGGTTGGTCATGCTGTGGCTGCTGGTGTGGATCACGTTGGTGCGCAGGCTGTCGGCACTGCTGCACACGCCGCTCGCGCTCCGGGTGACGGACGGCGTGGTGGCGGTGGTGTTCACGGTGTTCGCCGTGCGCACCTTGCTCACCACCTGATCGGGGTCATCGCCACCCGGGTGGCGGACAGGTTTTGGGTGTCGGGGTCCGGTAGGTTCCGGCCATGAGCGAGGGACGGGTCGACCTGGCGCAGGCGTGGCCGGAGGGGTATCGCGCGCTGCTGGGGCTGCACATGGCCGTCGTGGAGTCCGGGCTGGATCCGACGATCATCCAGCTGGTCTTCACCCGCGGGTCGCAGGTCAACGGGTGCGCGTTCTGCCTGGACATGCACTCGCTCGACGCGCTGGCCGCCGGGGAGACGACCCAGCGGTTGCTGCTGCTGGGCGCGTGGCGGGAGACCGGGTTCTACACCGAGCAGGAACGGGCCGCCCTCGCCCTGACCGAGGCGATCACCGATGTCATCGGCAGCCACGTGCCCGACGACGTCTACGCCGAGGCGGCCAGGGTGTTCGACGAGGCGACGCTGGCCAAGGTCGTGATGGCGGCGACCCTGATCAACGCCTGGAACCGGCTCGGGATCACCCAGCGCAAGCACGCGGGCCACTACCAGCCCCGCGGCTGACCGTTCCGATGTGGACACTGCGCACACCCGGGGGTCCACGGTGTCCACATCGGACCCAGCCTTGGGGCGTGCCTACACGAGGCCGCGTTCGCGGGCGAGGACACCGGCCTGGAAGCGGGAGTCGGCGCCGAGGGTGCGCATGATGGTGGCCACGTGCCTGCGGTAGGTGCGGACCGAGACGCCCAGTTTGCGGGCGGCGGTGTCGTCGGTGTGGCCCCGGCCGAGCAGGGTCAGGATGTCGCGGTGGAGTTGGACGCAGGCCAGCGGGACCCGGCTCGCGGCGAGCGCGGCCTGCCAGCCCGCGGTGAACAGTTCGCGGGCCGCGGAGACGACGCCGCTGTGGCGCAGCACCGCGGCGGGGGTGTCGTCGGTCAGGCCGGGCGGGAACACCGCGACCCGGTGGTCGACGATGATCGCGTCCGGTGTCCCCCTCGGCACGTACTGGACCTCGATGCCGCGCCGCGCCGCGTCGGCCAGTTCGGCGGCGGCGTAGGTGTTGTCCCTGGCGCACAGCACCTGGACCACCACGCCGCGGCAGGCGACCTCGGCCAGCAGCGCGACGGTGGCCCGCGGGGTCAGCGGGAGCACCCCGTCGCGCCAGACGACGGCGACGTGGTGGCGGGCGGCCCGGACCACGTCCTCGGCCCGCTCGCCCGCGGCCGGTAACCCGCCGAGTCGGCGCGACAACATCCCACTAGTCATCAATCCCCCAGTTGAAGACCCGTGCCGGAACCGCGGTGAAACGGATGTGCGCGCGACCGTGCGGACACCCCCCGAAACCCATGGTGGCACGGTCGCACACCGGGGTCAACGAGATCCCGCAATTACCGCAAAGACCGCGGAACTCACCCATTCCCACCAATTCACAACCCCCTGAACTGGGCAAACGCGACCGATAGGCCCGAGGACCGGACTTCGTCGCCCGCGTGGCGAACATCGCCGTAAAACCCCCAAACGGGCGTTGCCCGCCGTAACCGATCACTGCCCGCACACACCCGCACGCCTCGGATTTCCCGGTATCTGCCGGTGTCGAGTGGCGCCAGGGAAATACCGCCACCACCGAATCACCCGATCGGAGTAATATCGTCGCTGCTGGTTCAGCGGCGGCCCCAGGTGGCACTTGGTGGGTGATACCGAGTGGGGTGATGGCAGGTGCGCAAGAAGTGGATCGGCATCGTTGCCGTGATCGTGCTGGTCGTGGCAGCGGGCGCGGTGGGCATCGGGGCGGCGGGCTGGTTCACGCCGGGCACCGACACCGTGGACCGCAGCCAACCCGCCGTGCTGCAGGCCGTGCGCGACCTCAGCGAGTACCACGCGGCCGCCGGTGACTACCAGGTCGTGGTCGACATCGAGAAGGACGTCAAGTACGTCCCGGCCGAGATCGCGGGCGAACGCACGCTGTTTGTCGCGGCGGGCAGCGTCGACGCGTTCGTCGACTTCCGCGGTCTGGCCGACAACGCTCTCACCGTCGACCAGCAGGCCAAGACGGTGCAGGTACGGCTACCGAAGGCACAGCTCAGCAAGCCGAACCTGGACAACGAACGCAGCTACCTCTACCGCCAGGACCGCGGCCTGTTCGACCAGCTCAGCGCGCTGGTGAGCGCTCCTCAGGACCAACGGGAGTTCTACGTCGCCGCGGAGCAGCGCATCAGCGAGGCCGCGCAGAAGTCAGGCCTGACGCAGCGCGCGGAGAAGAACACCCTCGCCATGCTGACCGGCATGTTCACCGCTTTGGGCTACCGGGTCGTCCAGGCCCCGCAGCCCTAGGCCGAAGCGCACGGCCCCCGGTAGTACCTGGCCGGGGGCCGTGCGCTTCGTGCGGTCGGACCAGTGCAGGTCGGACCAGCGCGGGAGGGTCAGCGCAGGACGCGCGGGTCGGCGTTGAGCCGGTCGGTGAGCCGCACGGTGATGAACTCGTTGTTGTCCGGCTTGCCGGGGGTGCGCCCGGACGAGAACGGGAAGTTGTTGTCGTTGAGCACGGCCAGCGTGCGGTCGTCGAGGATGACGACGTCCTCGATGGTCTGGAACGGGAAGGTGAACGGGTCGGCGAAGCCGCCCACGTGCCGGGGGTTGGCCAGGTTCAGCAGGTCGGCGACCAGGACCTTGTCGAGCTTGCCGTCGTGGTCGCGGTCGCGCTTGTCCAGCAGGTAGATCTTCTTGACCTTGGCGTCCACGCCCTGGCCGCCGTCGCGCTCGATGACCAGGAACCGGTCGCGGTCGACCGCGGTGAGGTCGCCGATGGCGTGGTTGGGCTGGTCGAGCTGGTAGACCCACCGCTTGCCGGTGTAGGCGCCGGAGGCGAGGTCGAACTCGTTGAGCCGCAACGTGCCCGCGGCGTCACCGGCGACAGTGCCCTCGAGCAGCCCGTAGAGGGTGCGCCGGTCCGGGGAGATCGCCAAGCCCTCGTAGCCCTTGCTGCCGCCCAGGTTGGGCGTCCCGGCGGGGTTCTCCGGGGCGAACACGCCAGGCAGCGGCACCGGCGCGGTCAGCAGCCTGCCCGCGCGGTCGAAGTGCAGCAGGTACGGGCCGAACTCGTCGCCGATCCAGTAGGTCCCGTCCGCGGCGCGCACGATCGACTCGACGTCGAAGTCGGAGCCGGTGAGCACGCGGTCGGGCCGGGTCAGCGGGAACGGCACCTTCCGGTTCGGGTCGGTCAGGTTGACCCCGCCGAGCACGTCCACCGCGCCCTGGCGGAAGTCGGGGGCGATCCGGTGGATCCGCAGCACGAAGTCGCCGCTGTTGGCCTTGGAGCCGTAGCCGTTGTCGGACAACACCTCGAAGGTGCCGTCGCCGTTGCGCACGATGCCGCTGAAGCCCTGCACCGGCTGGTCGGCGAACGGCGGCACGATCCCGTTGACCGGGTTGGTGCCCAGCGCCGCGCCCGACGGGTCGCTGGCCGAGACGAAGGTCTCCGCCGGCAGCGCGGCGAACGCGGTGAGCGCCGCCTGGCCGAACCCGCGGCCGTGCTCCGGCGTCGCCGAGCTCGGCACGCCCGCGAGCACACCCGCGGCGAGCACGGTGGCACCGATGGCCCCGTACGCCACTGTTCTGCGCATAGCCCCTCCTTCTCCCGTGTCCCCGATCCGGGCAGAAAGCTATGCACCCCAGGTGAACGCCGCGTGGCCGTGGCGCTCACGGCGCGGAACGCCGCTGGTCAGGTGTTCTGACCGCCGTCCACCGTCAGCACGGTCCCGGTGATGTGCGCGCCACCGGGACCCGCCAGGTGGGCCACGGTCGCGGCCACGTCGTCGGCGGTCCCGTAGTGCCCGAGCGCGCTGGTGCCGAGCTGGGCCGCCGCGCCGGGGCCGTCCGCCGGGTTCATGTCGGTGTCGGTGGACCCGGGCTGCACCAGGTTCGCGGTGATGCGCCGGGGACCCAGGTCGCGGGCGAGGCCCCTGGTGAAGCCGACCAGCGCGGACTTGCTCATCGTGTAGAGGGCCAGGCCGGGGCTGGACACCCGGTCGGCGAGGTTGCTGCCGATGGTGATGACCCGGCCGCCGTCGCGCATCACCCCGAGGGCGGCGCGCGTGCCGGTGAACACGGCGCGGATGTTGACATCGATGATGTCGTCGACGTCCTCGTCACCGGTGTCGGCGACCGGGCCGTAGCGGGCGATGCCCGCGTTGTTGACCAGCACGTCCAGTCCGCCCAGCTCGGCAGCCGCTGTGCGCACGGCGGCGTCCACCGCGCCGCGCTCGGTCGCGGGCGCCCGCACCGCGACCGAGCGCACCCCCAACGCGGTCAGCTCCGCCACCACGTCGCTCGCCAGGTCGGCGGCGGTGTTGTACGTGATGGCGACGTCGGCGCCCGCGCGGCCCAGGTGGCGCGCGATCGCCGCGCCGATCCCCCTGCTGCCGCCGGTCACCAGCGCGACCGCGCCCGCCAGCTGTCCCCGCTCACCCATCGTCGTGCTCCCCCGTGCCGGTAATTGTGCATCGAACGTTGCACAATTACCCTGCCGCAGTAGCATCGGCGTTGTCAACCGCGAGCGGGCGAGGAGGCGGCGATGCCGGGACCGGGGCGGCCGCGCGGGTTCGACCGGGCCGCGGCGCTGCGCACGGCGATGCGGCTGTTCTGGGAGCGCGGCTACGAGGCCGTGTCGATCGCCGACCTCACCGCGGCCATGGGCATCGGCACCCGCAGCCTCTACACCGCCTTCGGCAGCAAGGAGCGGCTGTTCCGGGAGGCGGTGGACCTCTACGACGGCCCGGACAGCCAGTTCGACCCGCGCGCCCAGCCCACCGGCTGCCAGGCCGTCGAGCGGCTGCTGCGCGCGCGGGCGGCCGCCTACGCCGACCCCGACACCCCGCCGGGCTGCATGGTGGTGCTCGCGGCGACCAACACCAGCGCCGACAACGACCCGGCGCGCGCGCTGCTGGCCGACCTGCGGGCGCGCGACCGGGCGACCCTGGTGGCCAGGCTGACCGAGGCGCGGGCGGCCGGGGAGATCACCACCGCGCCCGAGGCGGTCGCCGACTTCTACCTTTCAGTCCTTTATGGAATGTCGGTGCGGTCGCGCGACGCCGCCTCCGCCGCCGAGCTCACGGCCGTGGTGGACGCGGCGATGGCGGCCTGGGAATCGGTCACCCGCAGGTAGCGGCCCTGCCGATCACATGGTGGAACCACCGGTACCACGAGCTGGTACGCCGCGGATCCGGTCCGCGGCAAGGGTTTTCGTGAGCACGCCCGCGAGCGCGCGGTCAAGGTCATCGCATCGCCGCCCGCGATATGGGAGTGCCATTCAGTGGGTGGGACCGGGCCTGGGATCGCGGTTAGCGTGGCCGTGCTGATCCGCTTTCCCCCGCTGGAGGCACACTCGTGTTCGGGAACCCCGTACGTCTCTTATCCGCCACCGGACTCGTCCTGGTTCTCGGACTGGCCGCCGCCTGCGGCACGACCAACGCCGCCGGTGGTGGCGGGGGCGGTGACGCGGGGCCGCCCAAGCCCGGGGGCACGCTGCGGCTGGGCATCTCGTCCAACCCGGACTGCCTTGACCCGCAGCAGGTCGGCACGAACGCGGCGCTCAACGTGGGCCGCCAGCTGGTGGACTCGCTGACCGACCAGGACCCGGCCAACGGCAAGATCACGCCGTGGTTGGCGGAGAAGTGGGAGGTCAACGCCGACTCCACCAGCTTCACCTTCACCCTGCGCAAGGGCGCCACCTTCTCCGATGGCACCCCGGTCGACGCCGCCGCGGTGAAGGGCAGCTTCGACGGCATCAAGGCGATCGGCCCGAAGGCGCAGCTGGGCAACGGCTACCTGGCCGCGTACAAGGGCGCCACGGTCGTCGACCCGAGCACCGTTCGCCTCGACTTCTCCGCCCCGAGCGCGCAGTTCCTCCAGGCCAGCTCCACGATGTCGCTCGGCGTGCTGGCGCCATCGGCGTACCGGAAGTCGCCGGAGCAGCGCTGCCAGGGCGACGGTCTCGTCGGGTCGGGGCCGTTCGTGTTCGAGAGCTTCAAGTCCAACCAGCAGATCGTCATCACCAAGCGCAAGGGCTACGCGTGGGGTTCGCCGCTGTGGAAGCACACCGGCGAGGCGTACCTGGACAAGGTGGAGTTCCGGGTCGTGCCGGAGCCGGGTGTGCGCACCGGCAGCCTCGCCTCCGGCCAGCTCGACGCGATCACCGACGTGCAGCCGGTCGACGAGCCGCAGTTCGCGGGCAACGGGTTCACCGAGCCGGTGCGGGCCAACCCGGGCATCGTGTTCAACCTGCACGCCAACACCACCCGCGGCGTGCTGACCGACCTCAAGGTGCGCCAGGCGGTCCTCAAGGGCGTCAACCGCCAGGAGGTCACCGACACGGTGCTGACGAAGAACTACAAGCCCGCGTCCAGCATCCTCGGCTCGGCGACCCCGCTGCACCTGGACCTGTCCAAGGAGTTGGCTTACGACCCGGACGGCGCCAAGAAGCTGCTCGACGAGCAGGGTTGGGCGCCCGGTCCGGACGGCATCCGGGTCAAGGACGGCACGCGGCTGAGTGCGAAGATCGTGTTCTCGCTGGTGTTCAACCAGAACCAGAGCGTGCTGGAGCTGGTGCAGCAGCAGCTGCGCAAGATCGGGTTCGACCTGCAGATCGAGCAGCGCACGACCGCCGAGACCCAGCAGCTCACGCTGGCCGGTGACTACGACTTCATCTGGTACAACACGACCCGCGCCGACGCGGACATCCTGCGGCAGCTGTTCTCCACCAAGGCGGGCAACCGCAGCAAGCTCACCGCGGGCAACCCGCTCGACGCCACGCTGGACAAGCAGGCGGCCACTGTGGACGAGGCCACCCGCAAGCCCGCCGTCGAGGAGGCGCAGCGGGTGATCGTCGAGCAGGCGTACGCGGTGCCGGTGTTCGAGCTGACCCAGGTGTGGGGTCTCGGACCGAAGACGCACGACGTGGCGTTCGAGGCGTCCTCGCGGATGCGGCTGTTCGACGCCTGGCTCGCCGGATGACGAACGGGGTACCGCGCCGCCTGGCGCAGGCGGTGGTCGTGCTGTGGGCGGCGTTCACGCTGTCCTTCGTGATCCTCTACCTGCTGCCGGGCGACGCGGTCCTCGCCAAGCTCGGCGGCGGCGAGGGCGGCTCGACGGTGACCGCGGCCGACGTGGCCCGCGAGCGCGCCGCCCTCGGGTTGGACGACCCGGTCGTGGTGCAGTACGGCAAGCGGCTGGTCGCCGCGGCGCAGGGCGACTTCGGCCGGTCCATCGCGACCGGCGAGGACGCGACCACGCTGGTGCTCAACGCGTTGCCGTCGACGCTGTCGATCACCGGGCTGGGCCTGCTGTTCGCGGTCGTGTTCGGCGGCGCGATCGCGATCCTGGGCACGTACACGCGGTCGCGGTTGCTCAGCCAGTTCCTGGCGTCGTTGCCGCCGCTGGGCAACTCGCTGCCGCCGTTCTGGGTGGGGCTGATGCTGATCCAGGTGTTCTCGTTCGACCTCGGGCTGGTGCCCGCGCTGGGGTCGGACGGGTTCTCCTCGCTGGTGCTGCCCGCGGTGACACTGGCGCTGCCGACGGGGGCGATCATCGGCCAGGTGCTGGCCAAGAGCCTGCGCACCCAGCTCGACGAGCCCTACGTGGAAGTGGTGCTGGCCAAGGGCGCAGGCCGGGCGCGGGTCCACTTCGGACACGTGCTGCGCAACGCCGCGCTGCCCGCGCTGACCCTGGTCGGCGTGCTCGCCGGGAACCTGCTGGCGGGCTCGGTGATCACCGAGTCGGTGTTCTCCCGCGACGGCATCGGGCGGGTCACCGCCTCGGCGGTGAGCGCGCAGGACATCCCGGTGGTGCAGGCGGTGATCGTGCTGGCGGCGCTGTTCTTCGTGGTGCTCAACCTGGTCGTCGACCTGCTCTACCCGGTGCTCGACCCCCGGCTCGCGGGCCGGGTCACGGCGAAGGCGGTGTCCGGTGTCTAGTCTCGCTCCCCCGAACGCGGTCCGGCAGGAGCTCGGCTTCTACCTGCGGCGCCCCGGGTTGGTGCTGTCGGGCGCGGTGATCGTGTTCGTGCTGCTGTGCGCGGTGGCGCCGGAGTTGTTCACCTCGCAGGACCCGATAGCCGGTGTGCCCGCCGAGCGGTTGCAGGGGCCCTCGGCGGCGCACCTCTTCGGCACCGACGAGACCGGGCGCGACGTGTTCGCCCGGGTCGTGCACGGCGCCGCTCTGTCCCTGCGGGCAACGGTCCTGTCGGTGTTGGTGTCGCTGATCGCGGGCGCGGCGCTCGGTCTGCTCGCGGGCAGCCGCGGCGGTTGGGTCGACTCGCTGGTGATGCGGGTGGTCGACGTGTTGCAGTCGGTGCCCTCGATCCTGCTGTCGCTGGCGCTGGTGACCGCGCTGGGGTTCGGCACCACCAACGTCGCGATCGCGGTCGGGGTGGCGAACCTGGCGACGTTCGCCCGGCTCATGCGCGCCGAGGTGCTGCGGGTGCGCACGGGGGTGTTCGTGGAGGCGGCGCGGGCGGCCGGGGTGCGCTGGACCGGGGTGCTGGCCAGGCACATCCTGCCCAACTCGCTCGGGCCGGTGCTGGTGCTGGCGACGCTGAGCTTCGGCACCGCTGTGCTGGAGGTGTCGGCGCTGAGCTTCCTCGGCTACGGCGCGACGCCGCCGACGCCGGAGTGGGGGTCGCTGGTGGCCGGTGGGCGCGGGTTCCTGGCCACCGCGTGGTGGATGACGACGTTCCCGGGGTTGACGGTCGCGGCCGTGGTGCTGGCCACGAACCGGATCTCCCGGGCGCTCGACGGTGAACGGAGGCTGGGGTGAGCGCGCTGCTGGAGATCCGCGACCTGGTGGTGTCCTACCACACCCGCTCGGGGGTGGTGCCCGCCGTGCGCGGGGCCGACCTGGCGGTGGCGCCGGGCGAGATCGTGGCCGTCGTCGGCGAGTCCGGGTCGGGCAAGAGCACCACCGCGCACGCCGCGATCGGGCTGCTGCCGCGCGGCGGGCGGGTCGAGTCGGGGTCGATCACCTTCGCCGGGCGGGACCTGACCGGGCTGTCGGACAAGCAGTGGCAGCAGGTCCGCGGGTCCGACATCGCGTTGGTGCCGCAGGACCCGACGGTGTCGCTCGACCCGGTGCGGCGGGTCGGCGAGCAGGTGGCCGAGGTGCTGCTGGTGCACCGGCTGGTGCCCCGGCGGGCGGCGGCGGCCGAGGCGGTCCGGTTGCTGCGCACGGCGGGCATCACGGAGCCGGAGCGGCGGGCCCGGCAGTACCCGCACGAGCTGTCCGGCGGTCTGCGGCAGCGGGTGCTGATCGCGATCGCGCTGGCAGGCAGGCCGCGGCTGATCATCGCCGACGAGCCGACCAGCGCGCTGGACGTCACGGTGCAGCGGGAGATCCTGGACCACCTGGAGGGGTTGGCGGCGGAGTCGGGCACGGCGGTGCTGCTGATCACGCACGACCTGGGCATCGCGGCGGACCGCGCGGCCAGGGTCGTGGTGATGTCGCAGGGCGAGGTCGTGGAGACGGGCTCGACCAGGGAGATCCTGACCGCGCCCGCGCACGCCTACACCAGGGAACTGCTGGCCGCGGCGCCGAGCCTGTCGCGGGAACCGTTGCGGGCCAGGCTCGACGCGGGACCGGACGTGCTGCTGGCGGTCAATGGGGTCTCGAAGTCGTTCGACGGGCGCACCAGGGTGGTCGACGACGTGTCGTTCACCCTCACCCGCGGCCGGACCCTGGCGCTGGTGGGGGAATCGGGCTCCGGGAAGACGACCACGGCGCGGATGGTGGTGGGCCTGGAAACACCCACGGACGGCACGGTGACCTTCGACGGCAACGACATCACCACCCTCGGCCGCGAGGAACTCCGACTGCTCCGCCGCCGCTTCCAACTCGTCTACCAGAACCCTTACGCCTCACTGAACCCGCGGTTCACCATCGAGGAAGTCATCACCGAGCCGTTGCGCGCGTTCGGGGTCGGTTCGCCCGCCGAGCGGCGCACCCGGGCGGCGGAACTGCTCGACCAGGTGGCGCTCCCGTCCTCGATGCTGGCGCGCAAGCCGGCGGAACTGTCCGGCGGTCAACGGCAACGGGCGGCGATCGCCCGGGCGCTCGCGCTGCACCCGGACCTCCTGGTGTGCGACGAACCGGTGTCGGCGCTGGACGTGTCGGTGCAGGCCCAGATCTTGCGCCTGCTCGTGCGCCTGCAGGAGGAGTTGGGGCTGACGTACCTGTTCATCACCCACGACCTGGCCGTGGTGCGCGAGATCGCCGACCACATCGCGGTGATGCGCGACGGTTCGGTGGTCGAGCACGGCCCAGCGGACACGGTGCTCACCACCCCGAACGCCCAGTACACCAAGGATCTCCTGGCGGCGATCCCCGGCGCGGTGGCACCGGACCCGATCCGCTGACGTGCGCCGCTCCGGTTCGCCGTAACGCGGACCGGGCGGCGAGCGACGACCAGTGGTGATCGGCAGGGCGCGATCGGCCGCGGGCGTCGGCAACCGGAGGGGCTGGGCCGCTGCTCGGGCGGGCGCCCTCCGGTGGTTCGAGCGCACCGAGCGGCGGTTGGTGGCCGCGAGCGCGGTACTGGCGGGTGTCGCCGTGCTGCTCGGGGTCCTGGGAGAGGTGGCGGTCCGGGAACGCGGGGCGCTGCTGGACGACGCGGTGGCGCGGCGGGGTGCGTCGACAGCGGCGGCGCTGGACGTGTACCGGGCGTTGGCCGACGCGGACGCGACCTCGCTCAACGCCGTGGTGGTCGAGGCGTACCGGGTCGGTGACGAGCGCAAGCGGTACCGGGAAGACCTGTTCGACGCCACGGACGCGTTGCGGGCGACCGCCTCGCTGGCTCCGGAGGAGAGTTCGGCGCGGCGGGTCCGCAAGTTGCTCGACCACCTGCCCGAGTACTCGCGGCTGGTCGAGGCGGGCTGGGGCAACAGCGCGCTCAACCAGCCGGTGGGGACGTCTTACCTGGGTCAGGCCTCTTCGCTCGCCCGCGAGGTTCTCTTGGGGGAAGCGCAAGAGCTGCACCACGAGCAGGCGACCGCGTTGTCGAACGCGCAGCTCGCGGCCGGGCGGCATCCGTGGGAGGTATACGCGGTTGGTGCCGTTCTCCTTGTGCTGCTGGTGTTGGCGCAGATCTACCTGGCTCGGCGGACGCGTCGTCAGCTCAACCGGGGCCTGTTGCTATCGACCGCGTTGGTGCTCGCGGCGCTGATCACGCTAGGCGTCAGCGTCAACCTTGCCGCCGGGCATGCCGCGGACAGCGTTGACGAGTTGGACGGTGTCATCGCGCCACTGGCCAAGGCGCGCAACCTGGCCAGGATCGCGGACGGGGACGAGGTGCGGATCCTGGTGTTCCCCAAGGTCGGTGACGTGGGCAGGCTGCGCGACGGCCTGGACGCGCTCGACCGCGAGATCACCGCCGCCAGGACGGGTGGCGGCAACCAGCAGCGCGTCGACAAGGCGGCCACGGCGCTGGTGTCGTGGCGCACCGCGGTAGCGCCGCTGCTTGGCAACCAGAACCCGCCACTGACCTACCCGGAGATGTCCGGCCTGGTCATCGGCACCGCCCAGGCCGCGCACGCCCAGCGGTTCGACGAGGCGCTCACCGACGCCATCACCTGGCACACCGCCGACGCCGCCACGAGCACGGCGGCGGCCAAGGGATCGCTGGCCGACACGGACCTGGTGTTCGCGGTGTGCGTCGTGCTGGCCCTGGTGTCGCTGGGGTGGGGCATGTGGCCGAGGATCAGGGAGTACTACTGATGCGCGTTGTGCTGGCCGCGCTCGCCGCGGTGCTGGTCGTCACCGGGTGCAGTGCTCCGGAACCGGTCGCGCAGGAACCACGGTCGGCGCCGGACGTTCTCCCTAACGGCTACGTGTCCCCTGCCGTGCACTCGCCGCCGGTAGCCCCATGCCCCGACCCTGGGCGCAGCCTCAACCCGGCAGGGCTGACGCGTGCGCAGATGCCGACGCTGAACCGGATCCGCAACGAGGACAAGCGGCTGATAGTGGGTCTGAGCCAGACCGCGCCGCTGTTCAGCCGCCGCGACCTGACGACCGGCGAACACACCGGGTTCGAGGTGGACGTCGTGCGGCGGATAGCGCAAGAGCTGTTCGGCGAGCCTCTAAGCACTAGCGACCCCCGCCTGCGGCTGGTGACCATGCCCACCGGTAGCCGCTTGTTCGCACTCGACACGCCCAAGAACAGGGCGGTTCGCGAACGGCGACCTGAGCTGCGAGAGGTCCCTATCGTCGATCTGGTCATCGCCGATGTCAGCATCACCTGCGAGCGGGTGCAGACCTACGGGCTGCGCTACTCCGCGCCCTACCTGACCGCCAACACCGGCCTCATGGTCCGCCGCGGCGACGAGGGCGTCCGCTCCCCCGACGACCTGGGCGGCCGCGAGGTGTGCTCCGGCGCCCAGACCACCAACAGCGACCAGATGATCGAGATCAGCGACCGGCAGCGCGCCGAGGGCAAGCCCGCGGTCATCCCGGTCTCGGTGTCGGACACCAGCGAGTGCCTGATGCTGCTGCAACGCGGCCTGGTCGACGCCATCTACACCGACGTGCTCATCCTGGAGGGCTTCCGACAGCAGGACCCCACCGCGGTCCTGCTCGACTACCGCTCCCCCACCGCGGGCGAGGCGGGCATCGCCATCAGCGACGAGGACCCGGACCTGGTCCGCTTCGTCAACGGCGTCCTGGACCGGATGCGCGCCGACGGCAGCCTCGCCGCCCTGCACACCCGCTGGTTCGGCTCCGTCCCCAACCGCGAACCCATCCCGGCGTCGAGGTACGTGGATCCGTAGCCTGGGTGGCCGTGATCGACTGTCGGTGAGGAGCCGGGTGCCAGTCCTGACGAGGTGGATCGGGCGGTTCGAACGACGCCTGATCGCCGTGGCCGCCATCGTCGTGGGCGCTACCGTGCTCACGGCCGTGGCGGTGGCGCTGGGCCTCATGGGCCAGTCCGCGGTGCGGGACCGGACGGGCCTGCTCGACGACGCGGTCGGTCGCCGCATCGCCCTCACCGGCGCCGCGTCGGACGTCTACCGCGCGTTGGCGGACGCGGACGCAACCTCGCTCAACGCCGTGGTGGTCGGGCCGGACGGTGTCATGGCCGAGCAGGAGCGCTTCCGGAAGGACCTGTTCGACGCGACGGACGCATTGCGGGTGGCCACCTCCTTGGCGCCAGAGGGCGCGTCGGACGACCTTGTGCGCGACCTGACGGACTTGTTGCCTGAGTACTCCCGGCTGGTCGAGGCGGGATGGGTCAATGCCGCGACCGACCAACCAGTCGGCACTACCTACCTGGCGCAGGCCTCTTACCTCGCGCGTGTCACCTTGCTGCCTTTGGCGGGCCAGTTGCACGGGAGGGAGATGGCGGCGTTGTACGACGCGCAGTCGTCCGCGGGTGAGCCGCCGTGGGATGTGTTCGCGGTTGGCGCTGTCTTGCTCGGCTTGCTCGTTGCTGCACAGCGCTACCTGGCTCGCACTACGCGACAGAGGGTCAATGGCGGGTTGGTGTTGTCGACCGCGTTGGTGCTCACCGCGCTGGTCACGTTAGGCGTGGCGGTTGGCCTTGCCGCTGGGCATACCAAGGACAGCGTCAACGAGTTCGAGGGCGTGGTCGGCCCGCTGACCGAGGCGCGCAACCTCGGCAGGACCGCCGATGGGGACGGGGTGCGGATCCTGGTGTTCCCGAAGGTCGGCGACATCGCGAACCTCCGCGGTGAGTTGGCCGCGATCGAGGACCGGGTCACCTCGGCCAAGGAGAGCGGCGGCGAACGCCTCGACAACGCGACCACCGCGGTGGAGGCGTGGCGGACTGAGGTGGCACAACGGCTTGAGCCGAGGAACCCGCCGTTGACCTACGTCGAACGGGCCAGGCTCATCGTCCGCACCGAGCACCCCCAGCGGCTCGACGAGGTGCTCACCGAGGCCATCACCCGGCACACCACCCGAGCCACCGGCAACACGGCCGCGGCCGCACGAGCGCTGGCCGGGGTCGACACCGTGTTCCTGGTGTGCGTGTTCGGCGCGGTGCTGTCGCTGGGCTGGGGCATGTGGCCGCCGATACGGGAGCAGTACTGATGCGGAGATTCCTGGCGGTTCTTGTCGCCGTGCTGACACTGAGCGGCTGCGGTGCCGTTGTGCCGACACCTCGACCGCCTCGCGAGAGGCCGGTAGTCCAACCTGAGGGCTATAGGGATCCTGCCGTGACGTTTCCTCCGGTGCCCGGTTGCCCCACCCCCGATCTCAGCCTGAATCCGGCTGGGCTGGCCGCGGGGACAAAACTCGCACTGAACCGGATCCGCCACTGGAACGGGCGGCTGGTGGTGGGCCTCAGCCAGACCACGCGCCTGTTCAGCAGCCGCAGCCTCGGCACCGGCGAACTCAGCGGTTTCGAGGTCGACATCGCGCGTCGGATAGCGAGTGAGTTGTTCGGTGAACCGCTGCTGTCCGATGATGCCCGCCTGCACTTGGTGGACATGCCCACCGGCGGCAGGCTGTACTCCCTCGACACAGCCGAGAACCAGAACGCACGCCTGCTGAGACCTGAGCTCTTGGAGATTCCGACCGTCGACCTGGTCATCTCCAACGTCAAGATCTCCTGCACACGCGCGTCCTCCTACGGGCTGCTGTTCTCGGCGCCCTACCTGAGCACCAACACCGGCCTGCTGGTGCGCGCGGGTGACCGGGAGGTGCGGTCTCCCGACGGCCTCGGTGGGCGCAAGGTCTGCTCCGGCACGGGAACCACCGACAGCAGCGAGATGATCGAGATCCGCGACCAGCAGAGCGGCTCGGGCAAGCCCGCCGTCATCCCGGTGTCCGTGGCCGACACCAGCGAGTGCCTGATGCTGCTGCAACGCGGCCTGGTCGACGCGATCTACAGTGACATCCTCGTCCTGGAGGGGTTCCGGCTCCAGGACCCCTCCACAGTCTTACTCCCCTACCGCTCCCCCGGCGCCAGCGAAGCGGGCATCGCCATGAGCGACAGAGACCCAGATCTTGTCCGATTCGTGAACGGTGTCCTGGACGAGATGCGCTCGGACGGCAGCCTCGCCGCCGCGTACGACAGGTGGTTCGCCACCGTCCCCGACCGGCTGCCGATCCCGGTTGCCAGGTACTCGGACTAGCGGCCTGCATGATGGACATGTGCCCCCAACGCCGCTGACCGCCGTCGCCGAACTGCCCGCCGACCCGTTGCTGCTCTGGAGCGCCCAGGGGATGCGGGCGGGGGTGCGGGCGTGGCGGGACGGGGACGCGGTGGTGGTGGCCTGCCCGGACCTGTTCCGGCGGCACCGGTTGGCGGTGCGCGGGGAGGGCGGGCGGGTGCTGGGGCTGGTGCGGCACGCGCTCGGGGTGGTGGGGCCCGAGTTCCGGCCGCTGGGGGACGCGGAGGTGGTCACGGCGGTGGTGGCCGAGTTCCCCGAGTACGCCCTGCTCGACCGGGGCTGGTGGATGGACACCAGCGGCCCCACCGGGATCCGCGGCGGCGCGCGCTGGCTGGACGACCGGGCGGTGCCGGAGGTGCGGGCGTTGATCGACACCGAGTACCCCGGCTCCTACGCCCGCCCCGGCGGCACCGGCATCCGCCGCTGGGCCGGGGTCCGCGACGACCACGGCACCCTCGTCGCGGCCGCGGCCGACGCCTGGTCCGCCCCCGAGGTCGGCTTCCTCGCGGGCCTCGTCACCGCCCCCAGCGCCCGCGGCCAGGGCCACGCCACCGCCGTCTGCGCCCTGGTCATCGACACCCTGGTCACCACAACCGGCCACGCCGCCCTCATGGTCGACTCCTGGAACGACCCCGCCATCACCCTCTACACCAAGCTGGGCCTCACCCCCCGCCCCATCGCCGCGGCCGCCCACCGGTCCTATGTGGACCACCCACTGCACTGACCCGAAGCGGAGGGGCTACAGGCAGGCGGCCTGGGGTACGGGGAGGGCCTGGCGGGCGTGGTGGCGGGCGGCGCCGGGGGCGGTGCCGAACTCGCGTTTGAAGGCCCGGCAGAAGGCGGCTTCCGAGGCGTAGCCGAAGCGGCGGGCGACGGCGTGCAGGGGTTCGTCCGACTCGCCCAGGTGCAGGCGGGCCAGGCCGAGGCGCCAGGAGGCCAGGTAGCGCATCACCGGTTCGCCGACCAGTTCGGTGAACCGGGCCGAGAACGCCGAGCGCGACATCCCCACCGACGCCGCGAGGGAACCCACCGTCCACGCCTGCTCGGGGGCCCGGTGCACGGCCAGCAGCGCGCGGCCGACGTGCTCGTCGCGCAAGGCGGCCAGCCAGCCGCGCCTGGCCTCGGACGCGGTGTCGAGCCAGGCCCGGATGGACTGGATCACCAGCACGTCGGCGAGCCTGGTCAGCACCGTCTCGCCGCCGGGTCGGGGCGCGGCGGCCTCGCGGGTGATCAGGTTGAGCGTGCTGTGCACCCAGTCGTCGTCGAGCGAGCGCAGGTGCAGCACCGGCGGCATCTGGGCGCGCAGCCGCTGCGCGGCGACGTGGTCGAAGCACATCACCGCGTAGGTGACCTGGCTCGGTTCGCCCCCGCCGCCGTAGGTCATGGTCTCGAAGCGGTCGCTGACCTTGGTCACGGCCAGGTCGAACAGCGGCTCCACCCCGGCGTCGGGCGCGCTGCGCAGCCGGTGCGCCGACCCGTGCGGCAGCAGCGTCAGGCTGCCCCGCGGCAGGCGCACCTGGTTGCCGCCCTCGACCTGGAGCCACGCCTCCCCCGCGGTCACGACCTGCAGGATCATGTACTCGTTGAGCTCCGGCACGTCCACGCCCCACGGCGCGGTCAACTCCGCGCGGCAATAGAGCGTGCCGGTCAGCCGCAGCAGGTGCAGCGCCTCGCCGAGCAGGTCCGTGTTGCCGGGGATGGCGCGGGTGGGGCTCTGCATGGCACCAGGATGCCGGGTGCATGTGCCGGGCGTCCAGCTTTCGTGGACGATCGGCACAGAAGGCCGGACTTGAAGTCATTGAACGTCCAGCCTGCCGCCCAGAGACTGGACGTACCTTCAAGTGCGAGGAGCACGCAGAATGTCCACTCTCGTCATCGGTTCCACCGGCAAGACCGGCCTCCGCGTCCTACGCGGCCTGCGGGACCGCGGCGTCACCGCGACCGGGGTCGCCCGCGGCACCACCCCCCGGTTCGACTGGACCGAGCCCGACACCTGGCAGCCCGCGCTCGCAGGCGCCCGGGCCGTCTACGTCACCTACGCCCCCGACCTCGCCGCCAAGAGCGCGCCCGCCGCGATCGAGCGGTTCGTCGAGCTCGCGACCGCCGAGGGCGTCGAGCGACTGGTTCTGCTGTCCGGGCGCGGGGAGCACAACGCGGGGGTGTGCGAGGAGATCGTCCGAGCGTCCACACTGGACACGACGATCGTGCGGGCCAGTTGGTTCGCGCAGAACTTCAGCGAGGGCGCGCTGGCCCCCTCGGTGCTCGACGGCGTGTTCGCGCTCCCCGCGGGGGACGTCCCCGAGCCGCTGGTCGACGTCGACGACATCGCCGACGTGGTGGTCGCCGCGCTCACCGGGGACGGGCACGCGGGCAAGGTCTACGAGGTCACCGGCCCCCGGCTGCTGACCTTCGCCGAGGTCGCCGCGGAGATCAGCGCCGCGTCCGGCCGCCAGGTCCAGTACGCGCCGGTGACCCTCGAGCAGTTCCACGCCGCCGTGACCGAGGCGGCGGGCCCGGAGTACGCCGAGGTCATCACCGCCCTGTGCGCCGAGGTCTTCGACGGCCGCAACGCCTCGGTCACCCACGGCGTCCGCGAGGCCCTCGGCCGTGAACCCCGCGACTTCAGCGAGTTCTGCGCCGCCGCGTTCGGCGACCGACCGTGATAGCCCGGATCACCCTGACCGTCGCGGGCCTCGCCGCGCTGGCGGTCGGTGCCGCGCAACTGCTCGCACCGGTGGGGTTCCACGAACTCAGCGGCCTGCCCGCCGTCACCGATCCCGGCTCTCTCAGCGAGGCCCGGGCGGTGGGCGCCGGGATCGTGGCGGCGGGCGCGGGGATCCTCGCAGGCGCGTTCCGGCCGGCGTTGACCAGGGTCTCGGCCGCGGTGGGTGCCGGGTTCTACCTGGCCTTCGGTCTGGGACGTCTGGTCGGCATCGCGGTGGACGGGGTGCCTCCGGGTGGGTTGGTGGGGGCGTTGGTGACGGAGATCGTGCTGGGGTTGGCCTGCGGGGTGGTGGTGGCGCGGTCTCCGGGGACGCGGTGATGTCGCAACGCCAAGTGGCCGGACCCCCGGGTGGGGGTCCGGCCGCTCAGGCTGGGAGGGCGCGCCCAGTTCAGAGGTGGAAGCGGCTGACCTGGCTCTGCAGCTCGGCCGACAGGCGGGACAGGTCGTCGAGGACCTCGGTGGTCTTGGTGACGGTCCCGGTGGTGTTGCCCGCGCTCTCCGCGACGCCACCGATGTTGGCGGCGATCTCGGAGACACCGGCGGAGGCCTCGCCGACGTTGCGGTTCATCTCCGTGGTGGTCGCGGTCTGCTCCTCCACCGCCGAGGCGATGGTCAGCTGGAAGTCGTTGATCCGACCGATGATCTCGGAGATCTCGTCGATGGCGTTCACCGCGTTGGCGGTGTCGGCCTGGATCATCTCGACGCGGCGGGAGATGTCCTCGGTGGCCTTGGCGGTCTCCTGGGCCAGGTCCTTGACCTCGTTGGCGACCACGGCGAAGCCCTTACCGGCGTCGCCTGCCCGGGCGGCCTCGATGGTGGCGTTGAGGGCGAGCAGGTTGGTCTGCTCCGCGATCGAGGTGATGACCTTGACGACGTTGCCGATCTCCATCGACGACTCGCCCAGCTTGGCGACGGTGCCGTTGGTGGCGGCGGCCACGGACACGGCCTGACCGGCGACACCGGCGGCCTCGTTGGCCGACTGCGCGATCTCCTTGATCGAGGCCGACATCTCGTCGGCGCCGGTGGCGACGGTCTGCACGTTGAGGGCGACCTGGTCCGCGGCGGCGGTGACGACACCGGCCTGGGCGGAGGTCTCCTCGGCGGAGGCGGTCACCTGGCTCGACATCTCGGCCATCTGCTGGGTGGAGGCCTTGAGCGAGCCGACACCGCGGGAGATGGTGCCGACGATGGCGCGGGTGCCGTCGGTGGCCTTGTTGAGCGCGGCGGCCATCCGGCCGACCTCGTCCTTCGAGCGGACCTCGACGCGCTGGGTGAGGTCACCGTCGGCGACGGCCTCGAGGGCGGCGGACAGGCCGCGCATCGGCTTGGTGATCGAGCGGGTGATCAGCACGCCGACGCCGAAGGAGATGACCAGGCCGACGCTGAGCAGCACGACGGCCAGGGTGATGCTGCGGTCGCGCTCGGCGCTGACCGACTCGATCTCGGTCAGGGTGCGCTTGCGCTCGGACTCCAGCATGCGGGCGGAGACCTCGTTGAACTTGACCAGCAGCGGCAGCGCCTCGGTGTTGAAGGCGTCGACACCGGACTTGGCGTCACCGCTCATCGCGGCGGGCATGACCTTCTCGCCGAGGACCTTGCCGAACGCGGCGCTCGCGGCGTTCCACTCGTCGATGAGGCCCTGGTCGAAGGTGCCGCGCTCCTGGTAGCTCTTGTACGCGGCGAACGACACGTCGATCTTGGCGTTGGCCTCGGCGAGGATCTTCTGCGCCTCGGCCGGGTTCCCGACCGCGGTGGCCAGCAGCATGTAGAGGGTGCCGCCCGAGCCTGCCGCGTTCAGCGTGTTGAGGTCGTTGAGCGCGGCGACGTTGTTGTCGATGCGCTTGGTCGCGTCCGCGGCGGAGTTCAGCGCGAACACGCCGACCAGGCCCACGGCGATGGTGACCAACGTGGAGAACACGACCACGGAGAGGATCTTGGCGCTGAGCGAGCGGTTGGCGAACACCCCACGCACGCCTCCTCGGCCCGCGACGGCGGGTTCTGCGGTGGTGGTCTGGGTCATGGTCCTAGGCGCCCTTCGTCGAGTCCTGCCGCGGACGCCGTGGGACGGGCGCGACGACCGCGCCGACCCTGGCCAACCCGCGTTGGGTCCAGCTTCAACGCCCCAACTCATCGACGCCCCCGGTGGTCAACTGACCAAATCAGGCCACTCGTTCGAGTGAGAGACCGGTCGCGCCCGGCGGGTCGCCTGATCAGGTCACAGCGGTTTCGGGTATCCGCCGCGCGTGCTGTGGTGAGGGGTGCGGGTCGCCAGGGCCCGCCGACGCCACCTCGGCGAGAGGAGCCCCCCATGCGCCACGAGTCCCCGATGACGATGGTGCTGCCCGAGCAGCAGGTCAGGGACCGGGTGCACCGGCTGGTGCCCGAGCTGTGGCACGCGCTGGGCGACCTGGTGCGGCACCGCTCGGTGGCGACCACCCCCGACCCGCCGCTGGCGGTCACCGCGGAGACGATCGCGGAGCTGTTCCGCGCGGCGGGCCTGAGCACGGCCACCGTGGAGACGATCACGCACGGCACGCGGAAGTCGGCGCCGATGGTGCTGGCCGACGAGGTCGCGCACGCCGGCGTCACCACTGTGCTGCTGTACGCGCACTACGACGTGCAGCCTGCCGACGAGTCCAAGTGGACGACCAAGCCGTTCGAGCCAACGGAGCGGATGGACGAGAACCACGACATGCGCCTCTATGGACGGGGTGCCGCCGACAACAAGTCCGGCGTGATGATGCACCTAGGCGCGATCAAGGCCCTCTATGGCGACCGGGGTGCGTTGCCGCTCAATATCAAGCTCGTCATCGAGGGCGAGGAGGAGAGCGGCACCAGCGTGCTGGAGTCCTACCTCGCCGATAACCCTGACGACCCGCGGTTCAAAGCGGACCTGGTCATCGTCGCCGACACGGGGAACATCGAGCGCGGGGCGCCGACGCTGACCGAGACCCTGCGCGGCATCGTCGCCGCGGACGTGACGGTCGAGACGATGGCCGGGAAGGTGCACAGCGGCACGTACGGCGGCCCGGTGCCGGACGCGTTCATGGCGCTGGTGCAGATCCTGGCCACGCTGCAGGACCGCAAGACCGGCGACGTGGCCATCGAGGGCCTCAGCCAGTACGACCACGCCTGGCCCACGGTGCCCGAGGCCGACTACCGCCGCGACGCCGGGGTGCTGCCGATGACCAGCCTGATCGGCAGCGGCACCATCGCCAAGCTGCTCTACGGCAAGCCGTCGGTGACGGTGACCGGGTTGAGCGGGTTGCCGCTGGTCAGCGGCGCGGCGAACGTGCTGTGCGCGAAGGCCAAGGCCAGGGTGAGCCTGCGGCTGGCGCCCAACCAGGACCCGGACGAGGCGTACGCGGCGATGGCGGCGCACATCACGGCGGCGGCGCCGTGGGGGCTGAAGCCGGTGGTGAAGCAGGTCGCGTCGGGCGCCGGGTTCATCGCGTCGGCCGGGGAGCACCAGCGGGAGATCGAGCGGGCGCTGATGGAGGCCTACCACGCGTCGTCGGTGGCCAGGGCCGGGCAGGGCGGGTCGATCCCGCTGGTCAACGCGCTGCGGGCGGCGAACCCGGAGGCGGACATGGTGCTGTGGGGCTGCGAGGAGCCGAGCAGCCACGCGCACGGCGCCGACGAGAGCGTCAGCCAGTCCGAACTGGAGCACATGACGCTGGCCGAGGCGCTGCTGCTGCGGTCGGTGATGAGCCCGATCCCGATCCAGGCTAGCTGAGCAGCGCGGCGAACATCGGCCCGAAAGCGCCGCCGAGCTGGAAGAACAGCGAGTAGAGGCCCACCGCGACCGGGCGGTGGGCCGCGCTGAGCCGCTCGGTGCCGGTGATCATCAGGACGGCCTGGGCGGACACCATGGCCAGCACGGCGACGCCGAGGCCGAGCACGGGCAGCAGCGGGTCGGCGCCGACCAGGAGCCCCAGCACCTGCGCGGCGGCGGCCAGCACGACCATGCCCACGACGACGCGCTGCCGCCCGAAGCGGTCCGAGTTGGACGCGAAGACCAACGACAGGAACGACCCGGCGAGCAGGAGCACCAGCTGGGCGAGTCCGATGTGGCCGGAGTCCCAGCCCGCCACACGCAGCAGCGCGGGGACGCGGTAGAGCAGGAAGAAGTAGCCGGTAGCGAGTGCGAGGATGAGTCCGCACGCCAGCAGGTAGGGCCTAGAACGCACTAGGGCGATGGGGACGAATCCCTCTGGGCGAGCCCGGACCCACAGCACCAGCGGCACAACGGCGGCTATGGCGACCACGGCCGCGACGGAGAACCTCGTGCTTAGCACTAGAGCCAGCACGAGAGCGATGAACAACCCTGCCCCGGTCACGTCGAACCGCGTGGCCCCCGGCGCCGCGTCCGGCAGCCTCGACGCCAACGCCGGGACCGTCAGCAGCGTGACCGCGCCCAGCCCCAACGCGACGTGCCACGACGTCGCGGAGGTCACCGCCAGCCCGACGATCGGCCCGAGCGCGCCCCCGACGCCCGCCCCGGCCGTCACCAACCCCGCCCGCCCGGCCGTCCCCGCCGCGTTGATGGCGACGACCATCATCCCGCTGCCCCCGAACGCCTGCACCGCCCGCCCCGCCACCACCACCCCGAACGACGGCGCGGCCACCAGCAAGATCGTCCCCGCCAGCACGAAAGCCGCGCTGACCAGCAGCGCCACCCGCGCCCCCCGCCCCCGGATCAGGTGCCCAGCCAACGGCGTCCCCACCGCCAGCCCCAACCCGAACGCCGTCACCACCCAAGCGGTCGTCGCGCCCGAGGTCCCCAGGTCCTCCCCCATCACCCCCAACACCAACCCCGGCGAGTTGTTCGCCATGGCCACCGGCGCCGACAACAACGGCAACCACAACGCCCCCACCGGCCGCGCCCGCACCACCGTGGCCGTCATCGGTCTCCATTCCCAGCGCCCGCACCCCTTGGTGCCAACACCGGGAATCGGCCGCCCACTCCCGCCGCCCCACCCCTAACCCTGTGACCTCACCCACCGTCCACCTAGGTCTGTTGGGCCACCGGGCCCGCGCGGCCCGGTGGCCCTGCCGAGGTCAGACCAGGTCGTCCTTCGCGGCCAGGATGGTGGCCCGCGGGATGACGACCAACCGCTCGTCGGACCCGACGCTGACGCCCTCGGGCAGCCGCGCCGCGTAGTGCTCGGTCAGATCCCGGCCGATGACCACCACGTCACCGTTGTCCAGCTCCCAGACCTCCGGGCAGGACGGGTTGTTGTCCGACAGCCCGAGCTCCGCCGCCGTCTTGCCCAACCGCCTGCCGAACCCCGCCTCGCGATCCGCTTCCCACCGCTGTGCCATCGCCGCCGCTCCCGTCACTCGATGATCAGTTCCGCCTCGACCGTACGGCGCCGGGAGAGCCGCGGGAACCGGCCGGAGGACGGCGACGCGCACCGGACGCGAGACGTCCGGTGCGCGTCGCCGAGCGGGTCACGGGCTAGCTGGAGGCGCGCAGGACCAGACCCTTGTCGCCGTTGGTGAGGGTGAGGGATTGGGCTTCGATGGTGTAGGTGGTGGCTGGGCCGAGGGCGGCGATGATGGCGTTCTCGACCTCGGAGGAGCCGTCGGCGCAGGCCATCTTGGTCAGGAGCGGGGGGTCGAACTTGAGGGTGTTGCCCTGGACCGTGTAGTTGGCGGTGCCCGAGTTGCAGCCGGTCTCGATGGCGACGGTGTTGGCGGTGAAGGTGAGCGACGCCGTCGAGGTGTTGGGGGTCGAGGTGGCGGTCTCCGCGGCCAGGAGGGACTCGACGGTCCACTTGGGGCCTGCGAGGTCGGCCTTCTTGGGCACTGCCAACGCCAGCTCCGTCTCCGCCGACCTGAGGGTCAGCTTGTCGCCGTCGAGGCGCCAGGTGGGCTTGGCCTGCAGGAAGGCGGCCAGCCACTTGTCCTGGTCGTGCAGCGGGGCGTCGCAGGCCATCTCGGTGATGCTCAGCTCGCCCGGTTGCAGTGTGCCACCGGAGAAGGACACCGTTCCCCCGATGGAGTTACAGCCCGCGGTCGCGGTCAGCCGGTTGTCCTCGAAGGAGAGACTCACGGTGGAACCGGGGACCAGCGCGTGCGGGGTGCCCTTGTCCGTCGCGGAGTTCGCGGTGAACGTCTTGCCCGCGGGGGTCGGCCCGTCGGCGGGCGGGGGCGCCTGGTCGGCCGGGGTCGTCCCGCCCTGGGCGCATCCCGCGAGGGCGAGCAGGGCGACCAGCGTCGGTGTCAGCAGTCGTGTGCGCATGTCCTCTGGACGGAACGCGGCGCCACCCGGGTTGTCCGGATCGCGCTGATTCACGATCCCAGTTGCCGGCACGTCAAAATCGGACGACTCCAGCGCGTGACCGTGGTTAGTCTGCGGCGATGCTTAACACACACCCTGGGCCTCTTACGCCCGCCGACGTCGATGACGCTGTTCGGTTCGCTATCTCGGTCTTCGGCAAGGTGCCCGCTGAGCAGTGGGACAACCAGGCCGGGTCCTTGGAGTGGACGTGCTGGGAGACCGTCGAGCACATCGCGGACTGCCTCTTCTACTACGCGGGCCAGCTGGCCACGCGGGTTCCTCCGACGACCGCGGTCGCCTTCGACTGGGCGCCGAGGCGCGAAGGTGGCCCTGCCAACATCATCTTCGCCGAACGAGCCGCGGGCACCGATGGGTTGATGCAGGTCCTAGAGGCGTGCGGGACCCTCTTGTCCTCGATCACCACGACCGCGAACCCGACCGCGTTGGCGCACCACACCTACGGCGAGTCGGACGCCGAGGGGTTCGCCGGGATGGGGGTCGTGGAGACGATCGTGCACGGCTCCGACATCGCCGAGGGCCTGGGGCTGGCCTGGAACCCGCCGGACGACCTATGCGACCGGGTGCTGGCGCGGCTGTTCCGCTACGCGCCGGACGAGGTGGGCGGGTGGCGGGCGCTGCAGTGGTGCACCGGCCGGATCGAGCTGCCGGGACGGCCGAGGCTCACCGCGTGGAAATGGAACGGAAACCCGCTCTGACCTGCCGATCCACCGAATCGCGGCATCCGTAGGTCCCTCCCGGGTCGGGACCTCCCGCTCTGGGGCGGGCACCCCGCCGTGCCGAAGGCTGGAGTCCTGCCGACGGTGAGGACGGGACGCGATGACAGCTGGGCGGACGGGTTTCCCGGACCGGGACACGGTGCTGACGGCGGTGCGGCTGGCGTGCTGCGCGCCGTCGGTGCACAACACGCAGCCGTGGCGGTGGCGGATCGGGCGCTCGTCGATCCACCTGTTCGCCGACCCCGAGCGCCGGTTGCCCGCCACCGACCCCGATGGCCGTGACCTGGTCATCAGCTGCGGCGCCGCGTTGCACCACCTGGTCGTGGCGCTGGCGGGATTCGGGTGGTCCGCGCGGGTCCACCGGCTGCCCAGTCCCGGTGCCTCTGAGCACTTGGCGGCGGTCGAGGTAGTGCCGACTGTGCCTGGTCAGGCTGACCTAGTACTGGCCGCGGCGATCACTCAGCGTCGTAGTGACCGTCGAGCGTATGCGCCGCAGGAAGTCAGTGAGCCCTACCTTGCGCAGTTGGCGGAGGCGGCGGGGAGCGTCAGCGTGAAAGCATTACGGCCGTCAGACCTTGCGGCTTACGTCGCGGAAGCCAACGCGACGCAACTGGCCGATAGCGCCTACCTGAGCGAGTTGGCGCTGTGGACTGGCCGATTCGCCTCTCCTGACGGTGTTCCAGCCGCGAACAGTCCTACCGAGACGCGTTTCGGCGACCTCATCACGCGACGCTTCACCGTCCCCCGGCTGGCGCAGACGTCGCCCAGCGGTGGTGCTGGAACGCTTCTAGTGCTGGGAACCCCATGTGACGACCGACTGTCCTGGCTCCAAACCGGCGAGGCAACGTCAGCGGTGACTCTTACCGCAACCTCGCTGCGACTTGTGTCGTGCCCGGTAAGCCAACCGATCGAAGTACGCCACACCCGCGGCCTACTCCAACGCCAAATCCTCGGCGGCAAACAAGCCCCCCACCTAATCCTGCGCGTCGGCCTCCCTACCCCAGGCAACACCCCAGTCCCCAGAACCCCACGCCGCCCCCTATCGGACGTCGTCGACTGGTAGACGCAAGTGTGCCCGGCCAGGTCATCCCGGCCGGGCACACCGCATCACCCGCTAAGACCTCTTAGACACGAACAACGGCCACCGGGCAGGCTGAGTGCCTCACCAACACCTGACTCGTCGACCCGAGCACCAGCCCCGCGAACCCACCTCGCCCCCGCGACCCGACCACGACCAGATCAGCCTCGGCGGAACGGTCCAGCAGCGCGCGAGCAGGCCGATCCCGAACCACCACCGCCTCGACCTCGACCTCGGCAAACTTGGCCCGCCACGGCGCCAACCGCTCGGCGACCAGGGCATCGGCGGCCTCGGCCACCAGCGTCCAGTCAAGAGCAGCGAACCCGACAGCGTCCGCGATCCCGCTCCCCCACGTGTGCACTACGACCACCGTCTCGCCCGTTGTGCCCGCGCGCCCGTAGGCAAACCCCAACGCGGCGTCGTCGGTATACCCACCGTCGATCCCTACCAGGATCCGCCCGTGCGGCCCGTTGTCCTCACCTCGCACGACGACGGTAGGGCAATGCCCATGCGCCACTAACGCGACCGCGGTCGACCCCAGGAGTAGCCCGGAGAACCCACCGAGCCCCCGCGACCCCAACACCAGAACGGCGGCGTCCTCGCTCGCCACCCGCAAACACCCGACAACGTCCCCCTCCAGCGCGCTCACCCGCACCTCGACCCCCGGCGCGACCTCCGCGGCGACCGCGGCGGCCTCGTCGAGATTCGCCACCGCCTGCGCGCGCAGTCCATCGCGGAGATCGTGCTGGACGACGAGCGCCTCGGGATAGCCTGCCAGCGGCCACGGATACACCGAGACCACTCTCAACGACGTCCCACGACGTGCGGCCTCCCCAGCGGCCCACCGCAACGCGGCCAGGGCGGACTGGGAGCCGTCGACCGCGGCCAGCACGGGAAGGGGGGTGCTCATGGTCGGCATCTCCTGTTCACGGTGGACTACGGCACCCACGCTATGGACGGGGGCAGCACAGCGCCGCCACCTGAGGTCCTTCGGTGACCGGGACCTTCGGTGCGGGACAAGAGGCCATCGGACCCAATTATATCCTCTAAGGACATTGCGCAACCCACTAGACTTGTTGTTGGAGGTGGGAAGCGATGCGTGTTCTGCTGGCAGCACTCCTACTCGTGGGCAGCACCATCAGTGGCACCGGCCAGGCAGCTGCAACTCCCGCAGTTGGCCCTACCGCGGGTCTGCCGTATGTCGCGGTGATCTGGCCGGTGACGGAGAAGCGGCTGGGTAAGAGTTGGCGTCCGGGGTGCCCGGTGGGGCCGGAAGGGTTGCGACTGATCACTCTTACCGTCATCGGGTTCGATGGGCGGGTGCACCTGGGTGAACTGGTTGTGGCCAAGGAAGTCGCCAGCGAGGTGGCGAAGGTGTTCGGTGAGCTCTACCGCGCCAGGTATCCCATAGAGCGGTTGGTGACGGTGGAGAAGTACGACGCTGATGACGACAAGTCGATGGCCGCGAACAACACGTCGGCGTTCAACTGCCGCCCCATCACCGGCGGCACGGAGTGGTCGAATCACTCTTATGGCAGGGCGATCGACATCAACCCTGTCCTCAACCCTTACATCTCCGGCTCCGGGACCGTCTACCCGCCCAACGGCGCCCCTTATGTCGACCGGACCCGCACCGACCCCGGCCTGATCCACGCAGGTGACGCCACCGTGCGCGCCTTCGAACGGCGTGGCTGGGACTGGGGCGGCTACTGGACGACGCCCATCGACTACCAGCATTTCGAGAAGCCCGCGGCGCCCTAGGGCTTCGGGGGTAAGACCACCCGGACGCCGAAGCCGTCGAGGTCGACGGTGGTTCGGGGTGGGGCGCCGTCGTCCGAGTCGTCGCGGAGCATGAGTTCGGTCTTGCGGTATTCCACCTCGTCGCGCTTGGCTCCGGAGAAGGCGGCGCCGAGTTCGTCGAAACCGGCGGCGGAGATGGGGGTGCCGGTGCGGGAGCGGCGCCAGGGAAGCCGGCTCCGCTCGTGCGCCCAGAGGCCGAACCGCTCCAGGGCGGCCAGGACGACCAGCAGCACGACGACACCCGGGAGGCTCATCGCCCACAACTAGCCCATGCCGTCCCAACGCCCCGGGGCCCGGGGTGGTTCCCGACAAATCCGGTAATTGGCATCGCCCACGCCGCGGCCCACGAGCCTTGTCCGGCGCCACGCGGACCCACCATGCTGGTCGGACCCTCGGGCGGGCGTACGGAGCGAGGAGGACGGGGCATGTCGCGGCGACTGCAGCCCGCGGGGTCTTTGCGTGCCTATTTCGGCTGGCGGTTGCGCCACTGGCGGCGCGCGCGGGGGATGTCCCAGACCGAGCTCGGTGCTCGGCTCGGCTACGGGGACTCCCACCTGAGCAAGGTCGAGAGCGGCGACCGGTGGCCACCACCGGACCTGCCCGATCGGGCCGACCGGGTGCTCGACACCGGCGGGGAGCTGGCCGTGCTCTGGCCGTTGGTCGAGCGTGAACGCCAAGAGGGCCCAAGACAAACGGAGCCGGTAGCGCCATCGACACCGTCGAGCCCGACAGCGCCAGAGGCGATGGAAGCTCTCTTAGGCGCATATCACGCCGTCGGCTCCCAACTGGGCGGCCGAGACTTGGTAGTGCCGCTGGAGCACTACACGCGCACGGTCGTGCAATGGCAGGCAGCGTCAACAGCACCCGGCTTGTCTCGCCTGGCCGCACGGTTCGCGCAACTCGCGGGGTGGGCGCGGTTCGACGGCGCGGACTACCCCACCGCCCAGTTCTGGTACACGTGCGGCCTGCACTGGGCCACGCAGGCCGACGACCGCGACCTGATGAGCAGGCTGTTGGCCAGGCAGAGCTCGGTGCACTGGTCGGTCGGCAACGCGGCGGGCGCGATCGCGCTGGCCGAGCGGGCCCGGCTGGTCGACGGGGCGAGTCCCGGCGTGCGGGCCTGGGCGTGCCTGGCCGAGGCGCGCGGGCACGCACTGGCTGGTGATCGCCTGCCGTGCGAGCAGCGGCTCGACGAGGCGGCCGCGCTGCTGGCGGCGGCGGACCCGGTCACCGAGCCGTGGGCGACACCTTCGGTGCTAGCGCTGGCCACAGGCACCTGTTACCGCGACCTGGCCGCGCGCAGTGACCACTCCGGGTTGGCGAACAGCGCGGTCGACCACACCCAGCGCTCACTCGCCGCGGTACCGACCACGAACGAACACGACCGCGCGGTCATCGCGACCCGATTAGCCAGTTCCCACACACACGCGGGTCAACCGGACGAAGCCGCGTCGGTGCTCACCACGCTGTTAGACCCACCGTCTGGCCCCCACGGCTCAGCGAGGGTAAGGGCCGAGATGCGCGTAGTGCACACCCAACTCACCGAGCACTGGCCGACCGTTGGCGCTGTGCGGGAACTGACCGATCTGGTACGAACCAACCTGCCCGATTGAACGGGAAATGGACCTGACCGGTGCCGAGGCGTCGACACCGGTCAGGTCCTCAGGGGCGGCAGGTGGTCTCTAGCACCGTGCAGCACCTACAGGGACATGGTCACGGGGACACGTTGTCGATCAGGTCCTTGATCTCGTTGTAGATCAGGTTGATCCGGGCGCCCTGGTTGCCGGGGCACCCGCCCAGGTGGTGCAACGCGATGACCTTGTGGTTGGCCGCCAGCACCGGGGAACCGGAGTTGCCGCCGGAGGTGTCGCAGCTGTAGCTCATGTTGTACGAGTCGGACGCCGCGCTGCGCACGGTGCACAGCGGACCGCCCTGGGTGTTGTCGTAGATCGACAGCCGCTTCGGTTTGCCGTCGCCATGCCCGGGGATGTAGATCCGCTCACCGGCGACCGGGTCGCGCACGTCAAGGTACAGCGTGCCGTACTTCTGGATCGACGCGAAGTTGTTCACTGAGAACAGCGTGTAGTCGAGTCGGGCAGACCCACCGGGGCTGGTCTTGTAGAAGGTCGCGCCACTGACCTTGGTGCCAGCACCTGGGTTATTACCGCCGCAGGTAGCGCAGTCGTAAGCGAACTGGACCTCCGACGAGGTCACCGCGGACTGGGTCGCGATGCAGTGGTTGTTGGTCAGCACGCGGTTGGTCGTGCCGACGCGCCACGCGGTGCAGAGCCCGCCGCCGCTGATGAGCAACCGCGCCACCGCGTTCGACTTCGCGTACTCGGTGGGGTGGCTGGTCTTGTAGCAAACGGTGTCACGCCTGGCGTCGGTGCCACACACACTGAAGAAGGTGGGGTTGTTGGCCCTGACTTCCTCAGGTGAGTAACCGCGCCAGTAGCGGTCGACCTTGAAGCCAAGGCCGCGAGTCGCGTCGGCCGTACGCGCCGAGGACTTGTGCAGGGTCACGACAGCGGTGTCGCCGTCGATGGACATCGCGGCGAAGCCCTTGCGGCCGTGCCGGGTGAAGTCGCTGTCGCCCGCGCGCGCCGCACCGGCGGTGGGGTCACCGTGGTAGGTGTGGACCTCGCGCCCGGTCGGGTCGGCGACGGTCACGAAGTCACCGCCCGCCAGCCGCAGCGATTCGAAGTGGACCTTGATGTAGCTCGCTCCCGGCTGCTTGATCTCTTGCCGGTCGGTGCCCGCGTAGGCGACGGTGCTGCCGAGGACGGTCTCCTCGCCGACCTTCATCGCGCCGGAGGCGGGTGCGGCAGGGGCTTGCGCCGCTGTCGCCTGGGGTTCGGACGAGACCCACGCAGGGCCGAACATCGCACCGCCTGCCGCGAGGGCAAGGGCGAGCACAACGATCGGGGTTCGGGCCACGTTCTCCTCCTATCAGTGGATGCGCTAACCGTGATTAGCGGGACATATCGCTCCCGGTATACGCGGCCGCCGACATCGCCCGATAGGCGTCGAACCTTGACCAACCCCCTGTCAACCACTCGACCGTCACACCTTCGGCCCGCGCGACGATGGACTCCCGCGGCCTTTGGCGCTCCACAGTGGACTATCCGACCCGCTCCCCCGCCGCCGAGGCCAGCTCGACCCCGTGCGGTTCGGTGCGCGCCACCGGACCGCACAACCACGACGCGACAGCCCCCACCAGGCACAACGCGATAGCGCTACCGAAGGCGATCGCGAGTCCCGTGGAGAACGGCCCGGAGATGAGGCTCGGGAAGAACCCGCGGCCGGTCAGGTACGCGGCCTGGTCCGGCGGCAGGCTCATGAGCTGGTCACCTAGGAGCTGTCGGATCGGGTTGTAACCGAGGAAGGCCGCGAACAGCACCGCCACGGCGGGAAGCGAGGCGACCTGGTCGGCGGAGGCAGCGGACACGCCGTGCGCCTGCAAGCCGGTACGTAGTGCCTCCGGCAGGCTGCCCGCGAAACCGACGACGATCAGGCTGAAGAAGAAGCCGATGGACAGGACCATCGCGGTGTTCTGGAAGGTCGTCATCATCCCCGAGCCAGAGCCCCGGGTGTGTGCGGGCAGGCTGTTCATGACCTCGGCGCGGTTAGGCGAAGAGAACATGCCCATCCCCACGCCGTTGAGTACGAGAACGGCCGCGAACGCCAGGTACGGGAAGTCCACCGGTAGCGCTATCAGCAGCACGAACGACAACGCGGTGAGCAGCATCCCGGTCGTCGCGAGCATCCTACTGCCCAGGCGGTCGGACAAGATGCCGGACGCGGGCGCCGAGAGCAGGAAGCCCACGGTCATCGGGACCATGTAGATGCCCGCCCACAGCGGCGTCTGCTCGTAGCTGTACCCGTGTTGCGGCAGCCAGATGCCCTGCAACCACACGATCAGCACGAACTGCAGCCCACCGCGCCCCAGCGACGCCGCGAAGTTGGCGACGTTGCCCCAGGCGAACGACCGCGACCGGAACAGCGACAGGTCGAACAGCGGGCTGGCGACCCTGCGCTCCACCAGCACGAACACCCCGAGCACCGCGACCCCGCCGAGCAGGCACGCGAGCACGAACGGGCTGCCCCAGCCGGTCTGCGAGTGGCCGTGGGGCTGGATGCCGTAGGTGATGCCGACCAGCACCGCGACCAGGCCGACGGCGAAGGTGAGGTTGCCCCACCAGTCCATCGGCGCGTGCCCGCGCACCCCTGTGTCGTGCAGCTTCAGGTACGCCCACACGGTGCCGACCAGCCCGAACGGGACCGACACCAGGAACACCAGGTTCCAGTTCACCGGCGCGAGCACCCCGCCGACGACCAGGCCCAGGAACGAGCCGGAGATCGCGGCCACCCCGTTGATGCCCAGCGCAATGCCGCGCTGGTGCGCCGGGAAGGCGTCGGTGAGGATCGCCGAGGAGTTGGCCATCAGGAACGCGCCGCCGACGCCCTGCACGACCCGCCAGCCGATGAGCCAGAGCGCGGCGGCGTCCCCGGTGAACCAGGTGACGGCGAGCAGGACCGAGGACACGGTGAACACCGCGAAGCCCAGCGTGTACATCCTGGCCCGGCCGAACATGTCGCCGAGGCGGCCGAAGCCGACCACCAGCACGGCGGTGACCACCAGGAAGCCCATGATCATCCACAGCAGGTAGCCGGTGTTGGCCGGGTCGAGCGGGTCGATGCCGATCCCGGCGAAGATGTCCGGCAGCGCGATCAGCACGATCGAGGAGTTGATCGTGGCTATCAGCATCCCCAGCGTCGTGTTCGACAGCGCGATCCACTTGTAGCGCGGCCCCGGGGTGGCCCCCGCCGCGCGCTCGGTCCGTGTCACTTAGCCATGCTAAGCAAAACGATTGCCCCAGGGCAATGACCTGTCCGTCACACCGACCGGAATGACCGGTTCGACCGCCTGCCAACCCAGGGCGATGCCGGCAAACCCAGCGTTGACCGGCCCGATCCCGGTGTTTCACGTTTTCCGCCGAACGCGGGTGCCAAAAGCCGGACAGCGCGGAACCAACGGGGTAGACCGAATGTTGGAAGCGCGCACCGCTTTCCGCACAATCGTTGCACCATGCGGCTGACAACGGCGGGAATGGCGCTGCGGAACGGGTTCGCCGCTCACTACACTCGATTCCCGAACCAACGCACAACCGACCCGCGCGCGGGCGGCGCCGGATCCGGGGAAATCCAGGGCGGGGGTGGGGGCGGTGGAAGCCGCGTTCGGGGTGCTCGGTTCGACGGCGTTGCGGCTCGACGGGGAGTTGGACGCGCGGTGGGCGCCCGCCAAACCGAGGGCGATGCTGGCCGCGTTGCTGGTGGCACCCGGCGGGGCGCTCGCGGCCGCGGCCCTGGCGCGCTGGGTGTGGGGCGACGACCAGCGCAGGCCGGGCAACACCGCCGCGACGCTGGACGTGTACGCGACCCGGATTCGCAGGCTGCTCAAGCGGTTGCCGGTGCCCGCGAGCCTGCGCGGTGACCGCGGCACGTACCGGCTGGACACCGACCGCTCCGCCATCGACTACTTCCAGTTCCGCGAGCTGGCCACGACCGCGCGCGAGCACGCCATGCGGGGCGATCACGCGGGTGCCGCGCGGTTGTCCGACCGGGCGCTGCGGTTGAGCCGGGGGAAGCCGCTGGAGGACCTGCGGTCACCGGACGCGATGGCCTGGCGGGCGCGGTTCGAGCGCGAGGAGCTGATCCCCGCGCACAGCACCCACCTGCGCGCCCTGTTGGACCTCGGTCGGGGCGACGAGGCGTTGGCGCTGTTGGACGTTCTGCTGCCGGAGCACCGCGATAGCCTCGCGTTGCACAAACTGCGGCTGGTGGTCCTGCACGCGCTGCGCCGGGTCGAGGAAGCGGGCGAGTACTGCCTGGCCGTGCGCGGCTCGCTGCGTGCTGACGGCGACATCCAGGCCGCCGAGCACCTGTTGCACCATCACGAGTCACTGGTCGCAGGCGGCCCGTCGGCGCCACTCCCCCGCAAGCCGCGGCAGCTGCCCCACGACGTGACCGACTTCGTTGGCCGGGCAACGGAACTGGCGGCGCTCGACGCGGCAGTGGAGGCCAGGCGGGGAATGGTCGTGCTCGAAGGGATGCCCGGTGTCGGCAAGACGGCGCTGGCCGTCCACTGGGGACACCAGGTCCGCGGCCACTTCCCCGATGGCGACCTTTTCGTCGACCTGGCAGGCCATTCCGGGCAGCCACCTGCCTCGCCCGCCGCGGTCGTCGACGAGCTGCTGGCCGGTCTCGGTGAGCAGCCGGACAGTTCCGCGACGCCCCTGGTCCGCGCCGCGGCGCTACGCCGGGTGCTGGCCAGCAAGCACCCGCTCGTCGTGCTCGACAACGCCCGCGGTGCCGACCAGCTGCGTCCCCTGGTGCCGTTGTTGACCGACTGCCTGGTGGTGGTGACCAGCCGCACCGCGCTGACCTCGCTCGACGTGCGGCGCGTCCAGGTCGGGCCGCTGTCGCGGGCGGAGTCGACGACCCTGCTCAGCACCCGCCTCGGGCGCGACGACGCCGGGCTGTGGGCCGAGGTGGTCCGGCTGTGCGGCGGCCTGCCGCTGGTGATCGCCGTGGTCGGCGGGCACGTCGCCGAGTACCGGCTGCGCCGCGGCTCGGTCCCGGCCCGGCGCTTGCTGCTGGAGCTGGGCATCGACGCCGATGGCGACACCTCGCCGCAGACCTTGTTCACGTGGTCCTACCGCGCGCTCCCACCGCACGCGCGCGACCTCTTCCGCGCGCTCGGCACCCATCCTGGCAGTGAGTTCAGCGTGTCGGCCGCTCGGGCTTGTTGGGGCGGTGGCGATCCACGCTTGGCGCTGTCTACTTTGGTCGATGCGAACCTGTTGGAGCGCAACGGAGAGCGGTTCCGGTTCCATGATCTCATCCGGGAGTGCGCCCACCGCATCGCGCACACCGACGACCCGCCTGCCCGTCGTCACGCCGCGGAGCGCCGGATCTTGGCTTACTACCTGGGATCCGCGATCGCCGCTCACGACACCCTCTACCCTGGACACTCCACTGGTCCACCTCCCCCGCCTGAGCCTTTGGTGCTGCCGACGCGGTTCACCGGCGCGGAGTCCGCACGGGAGTGGTTCGCGGCCGAGCAGGTGAACCTCATGGCTGCCATGGTGTTCGCCGCCCACTCGGGGCACCACGGGTACGCGTGGCGGTTGCCGCACGCGGCCAGTCGGTACCTGCAACGCAACGGCCACCACGAGGAATGCAGGCTGGCAAGGGAGATCGCGGTCGACTCCGCCCGGCGCGACGGGAATGCCGAGGCGGAGGCGTCGTCGCTGGCGGACCTCGGGCTCACGTACCTCACGTTGGGACGGTTCGCGGACGCTGAGCGCGCCTTGCTGCGCGCGCGGGAGTTCGCCGACACGACCGGAAACGTGCGCGGCCAGGGTGTGATCCGGTTCCACTTGGGCAGACTGGCGCTGCAACTCGGCGACGCGGATCGTGCGATCGGGTTGCTCGGCGAGAGCCTCGGTTTCGCCGAACGCGGCCACGACGGTCAGGGCAGGCGGTGGACACTGCACGCGCTGGGCGACGCACTGCTGGCCGCGGGCAGGCACGGCGAGGCGCTGACCGCGTTGCGCGAGGCGGAGCGCCTCGCGGTGGCGGGCGGCGACGAGTCGGCCAGGGCGAGCGTCCTGGCCGGGATCTGCGCGGTGTGGCGCGCCCGCGGCCGCTTCCCGGAGGCCGCGGCGTACGGCGAGGCGGCGCTGCGCACGGCCGAGGAGGCCAGGGACTCGGTGATCGTCGTGGCCACCCTGGTCGCGCTGACCGAGGTCGAACACGCCCGAGGCGCCCTAGCCGCGGCCGAGACCCTGGCCAGACGCGCAATAAACCTGGCTGACCGCGTACACGACCTCCCCACCCACGCCAAATCCCTCAACCTCCTCGGCGACGTCCTGGTCGGGCAGGGCAGGACCCCACAGGCCCACACAGCCTGGCGAGACTCGGCGGCCTTGTACGACCTGATGGGGAACGCGGCCCACTACAACGCCGTACTGGCCAAGATCCCCCGAGCCTGACCTTCCCTCCGCGCAGGGCTGCCGCACCCACGCCGCAGACCACTCTGTCCACAACCCTTCGAGCCATCCACAGCCTCTGCCGTACCCCTATTGACAAGTGGCCAGGTTCGATACGTTCAGGAATGGGCCCCCGGGAGGACGGGCCCCGGCCGCGGGGTTGATCTTGGGCGGATGGCCGGGCGCAAGGGACGCTGCGGACGGCGGAGTCGATCACCGGCGGGCGGCCGGGCGTGAGAGAAGCCCTGGGCCACGGAGTCGATCACGGGTAGGCAGCCCGGCGCGCAAGTGACTCCCGACCACTGGGTCGACCGCGAGCGGGCAGCCGGGCGCCAGGAAAGCCCTAGACCACAGAGTCGATCGCGATCGGGGCAGTCGGGCGCGAGAGACATCCGACCACAAAGTCGAACAGGCGCGGGCAGCCGAGCGCGAGAGACACTTCCCGACCGTGGAGTCGATCTGGAGCAGGCACCCGGACGCGGGAACGCGCCGGACCGCAGAGTCGAACACGTGCGGGCGGCCGAGTGCCAGTGAAGCCTCCGACCACCAAGTCGATCAGGGGCGGGCAGCCGGGCACGGGGACGCCCCGGACCGCAGAGTCGAACACGTGCGGGCGGCCGAGTGCCAGACAACCCTCCGACCACCGCGTCAATCAGGGGCGGGCAGTCGAGTGCGGGGAGCTCCTGACCGGCGGAGTCGAGTCAGGAGCGGGTGACCGGATGCACTGGGGGCAAACCGGGATCTGCCGACGCCCTTGGCTTTGCCGTGGGGTGCCTGCACTCCCCTCTGTCCACAACCCTTCGAGCCATCCACAGCCTCTGCCGTACCCCTATTGACAAGTGGCCAGGTTCGATACGTTCAGGAATGGGCCCCCGGCCCCCGGGAGGGCGGGCCCCGGCCGCGGAGTTGATCTTGGGCGGGGGACGGGCGTCCGGGGAGGCAACGGAGGGTTTTTTGTTGCCTGAGAGAGTTGACTTCACTCGAACGGGTGGACCAAGATGGCGGGTAAGGATCTTCGTCTGGCGTGTCGCGTGGCTGGGTGCTGCTGCTGAGCGCTATCCCCGAGGAGTCAGTCGACTGTGCGCAAGAAGTTCGCCGCGATCGTGTTCGTCGTGTTCACGCTGACCGTCGTCAATGCTCAGCCCGCGCTTGCCTGGTGGGACTACCACTAGCGCGGTTGCGCGGACAGGGCGGTCAGCCGCTCGAAGAGGTCCACATGGGTCAGTCCGCAGAAGACGGCCAGGTCGGCGACCGCCTTGGGTTCCAAGTGGACCACGCCGTCGTCGCCGGGGTCGGTGGTGAGGCGGTGGTGGGCCCAGCGGCGGATCGGGTGCAGGTCCGGGGTCCGGTCGGCGGCGAGCGCGCGCAGGTCCACCGAGCAGACCAGCAGGTGCGGTTGGACCTCGGCCTGCCGCAACGCGGTCGCCAGGACTTCCGGCGCCGGGATGCCCAACGCCTCGCAGATCGAGACGAACCGGGCCAGTGTGCACTGGCGGATGCCCAGTTCGTACGTCGCGATCGTCTGCGAGTGGACCTCCAGGTCGAGCCGGGCGACCAGTTGCGCCCGCGTCCACCCGCGATCCTCGCGCGCGGTGCGCAACTCGTGCCCGATCGCGCGCAGCAGCCTCGGATTCGACAACACCCGTTCGCGGCGGTCGCTCACGCCACCCCCCAGAACTCGCCCGGATTCCCCAAGCGACAATCGCGGACCGCGACGCCCGCGTTACCCCGCGGCGCCCGAATCCCCGTGTTTCCGCCGCTGTGCGGATCCGATTTTCCCCGACAGCCCCGAATCCTTCACCGGTGGCTCAGGGGCCGTCAACCGCCGCGCCTCGCCATTCACACACTGTGAAGGAGCCTTCGGGTCGTGGCTTCCGCGCACCTCCGCCCTGGTGCTTGACTGGGGGCATGACCACTGCTGACGCGACCGCGCGGGCACCGCGGGCCTCGATCATCACCGTCGACGACGACCCCGGGGTGTCCAGGTCGATCGCGCGGGACCTGCGCGCCCGGTACGGCGCGACCTACCGGGTCGTGCGGGCGGAGTCGGGCGAGCAGGCGCTGGAGGCGGTGCGGGAGATCAAGTTGCGCGGCGAGGAGGTCGCCGCGCTGCTGGCGGACTACCGGATGCCGGGAATGTCCGGGATCGAGTTCCTGGAGCAGGCCATGGCGGTGTTCCCGTTGGCGCGCAGGGTGCTGCTGACCGCGTACGCCGACACCGACGCCGCGATCCGGGCGATCAACGTCGTCGACCTGGACCACTACCTGCTCAAGCCGTGGGACCCGCCTGCGCAGAAGCTGTACCCGGTGCTCGACGAGCAGCTGGCGGCGTGGACCGCTGCGGCCCGGCAGCCCGCGCGGCAGGTGCGGGTGGTGGGGCACCGCTGGTCGAGCCGGTCCTACGAGGTGCGCGACTTCCTGGCCCGCAACTCGGTGCCGTTCCGCTGGCTCGCGCTGGGCGAGGACGCCGAGGGCGAGCGGCTGCTGGCCGCGGCCGGGCAGGACGGGACGCGGCTGCCGGTGGTGGTCACCGAGGACGGCGCGGCGCTGGTGGAGCCCACCGACGCGCAACTGGCCGCGACGGTCGGCCTGAGCACGGTGCCCGCGACCGACTTCTACGACCTGATCGTGGTCGGCGGCGGCCCGGCCGGGCTCGGCGCGGCGGTCTACGGCGGGTCCGAGGGCCTGCGCACGGTGCTGGTGGAGCGGATGGCCACCGGCGGGCAGGCGGGCACCAGCAGCCGGATCGAGAACTACCTCGGCTTCCCCGATGGCGTCTCCGGCGAGCAGCTGACCGAGCGGGCGCGCAGGCAGGCGGCCAAGTTCGAGGTGGAGATGCTGACCACGCGCCAGGTGGTGGCCCTGGAACCGCGCGGCGCGGCGCGGGTCGTGCGCTTCGACGACGGCACGGAACTGGCCGCGCACACGGTGATCCTGGCGACCGGCGTGTCGTACCGGATGCTGGCGGCGCCCGGGCTCGACGACCTGTCCGGCCGGGGCGTGTTCTACGGCGCGGCGACCACCGAGGGACCGGGGTGCGCGGGCCAGGACGTCTACATCGTCGGCGGCGCGAACTCCGCGGGCCAGGCGGCGATGTACTTCGCCAGGCACGCCAAGCGCGTGGTGCTGGTGGTGCGCGGCGAGTCGTTGGACCGGTCGATGTCGCGGTACCTGATCGACCAGATCGCCGACGTGCCGTGCATCGAGGTGTTGACCTGCACCGAGGTCGTCGGCGGCACCGGCGGCGACCACCTGGAGACCTTGACGTTGCGGGACAACAAGACCGGTGAGTCGACGACCGTGGACGCGTCGTGGCTGTTCGCGTTCATCGGCGCCGCGCCGCGCACGGACTGGTTGGAGGGTACCCTTTCCCGTGACCGCAACGGGTTCGTGCTCGCGGGCCCGGACCTGGTGACCGACGGCGCCCGACCACCGGGCTGGGAGCTCGACCGCGACCCGTACCACCTGGAGACCAGCCTGCCCGGGGTGTTCGTCGCCGGTGACGTGCGGGCGGAGTCGGTCAAGCGGGTCGCCTCCGCGGTCGGCGAGGGCGCGATGGCGGTCTCGCTCGTGCACCGGTACCTGGAGAAGGCATGACACCCGACGAGATCCGCGGCCTGTTCCTGTTCGAGAGCCTCGACGACGAGCAGTTGGCGTGGCTGGCCGAGCACGGCGTGGTGGAGACCGACGCGGCGGGCACCGAGATCCTGAGCGAGGGCGCGGAGGCCACGTGCTTCTACGTGCTGCTGGAGGGCACGGTGTCGTTGCTGCGGACCATCGGCGGTGAGCGCGCGGAGATCTCCCGCACCGACCACCGGGGCTCGTACTTCGGCGCCACGCAGGCGTACCTGCAGGACGACGTGACCTCGCGGCGGATCTACCTGATGACCGTCGTCGCGGTCACCGACGTCCGGATGCTGCAGCTGCCCGCGGCCGAGTTCGGCCCGGCCGTGCGGTCGTGGTTCCCGATGGGCATCCACCTGCTGGAGGGCTTGTTCTGGGGCATGCAGGCCACCCAGGCGATCGTCGGACAGCGGGAACGGCTGCTGGCGCTGGGTTCGCTGACCGCGGGCCTGACCCACGAGCTGAACAACCCGGCGGCCGCCGCGGTCCGGGCGACCGCGGCCCTGCGCGAACGGGTCGCCGGTATGCGGCACAAGCTGTCGCTGCTCGCTTCCGGGGCGCTCGACCCGGCGACGTTGCCCGCGATGGTCCGGCTCCAGGAGGAGGCCGTCGAGCGCGTCGCGAAGGCCCCGCGACTGTCCCCGATAGACGCCAGCGACCGCGAGGACGAATTGGCGGACTGGCTGGAGTCCCTGGGGATCTCCGGCGGCTGGGAGTTGGCGCCGACACTGGTGGCAGGCGGTCTCGACGTGGCGTGGCTGGCCAAGGCCATCGGCAGCTGCCCGGCGAGCGCGGCCGAGCCCGCGGTGCGCTGGCTGGCGTACACGGTCGGGACCGAGGCGCTGATGGACGAGATCGAGGACGCCACCACCCGGATGTCGACCCTGCTCGGCGCCGCCAAGCAGTATTCGCAGCTCGACCGGGCCCCGTTCCAGGTGGTCGACGTGCACGACCTGCTCGACGCCACCCTGGTCATGCTGGGCGGCAAGGTCGGCGCGGTCACCGTCCACAAGGAATACGACCGGTCGGTGCCGCCGCTGCCGGGGTACGCGGGCGAGCTGAACCAGGTGTGGACGAACCTCATCGACAACGCGCTGGCCGCGATGGGCGGCACCGGCACGCTGACGATCCGGACCTCGCACCACGACGGCCGGTTGCTGGTCGAGGTCGTCGACACCGGCGCCGGCATCCCGCCGGAGGTGGTGGGGCGGGTGTTCGAGCCGTTCTTCACCACCAAGCCGGTCGGCGAGGGCACCGGGCTCGGCCTGGACATCTCGTGGCGGATCGTGGTCGCCAAGCACCACGGCGACATCCGGGTCGACTCGGAGCCGGGCAACACCCGGTTCCAGGTGTGGTTGCCGCTGACCCAGCCCTGATCGCTGGCGGGGGCGCGGCGGTCGTCCTATTCTCGGCCCATGCACGAGGTCGACCACGGGCCGCTGGGGTTGTTCCTGGCGCGAACCGCGAAGGAGGTCGGCCGGGCCATGGACGAGGCGATGTCGGCCGTGGGCGGCAGCGTGCCGGTGTGGCAGGTGCTGCTGACGGTGAAGACCAAGGACATCGGCACGCAACGGGAGTTGGCTTCGGCCGTGGGCATCCAGTGCGCGACGCTCACCCACCACCTCAACACCATGGAAGACGACGGCCTACTCACCCGGCGGCGGGCACCGGGCAATCGGCGGACGCACGAGGTGGTGCTGACCCAGCGCGGGGAGGACTTGTTCGCCCGGCTGCGCGAGGTGGTCACCGGCTTCGAGGGACGACTCGGGGATGGATTGAGCGCCGGGGAGACGGCCGTGTTGGTGCGACTGCTCGACCGGTTGCGGGCCAACGTCTCCACGGTGACCGTGTCCAGTGTGGATCTCGCCACGGTGACTGCTGCGGACACACCGAGCGCGGACGACTCAGGTTCGGGCGTCTTGGCCGCGGATGCCCAGGGTGCGGACGTCTCCAGCGCGGGTGCCTCCGGTGCGAACGCGCAGGCGCAGGCATCTGCGACGAGGGTGTCTCATCGGACTTGAGCACCTCGAGCACAGGTGGCTCAGGTACGAATGCCCCGGGCGCGGGCGGCTCTGGTGCGGGCGTCCTCAGCGTGACTGTCTAGGGTGCCAGCGTCTCGTGTGCGGGGCTTCTCGGCTGCGAATACCGTGGGCGTGGGCGCCTCGCAGTGAGCGACTCCGACGCGGGCGTCCCCACCGTGAACATGCCGGTGTTGGCGTCTCGAGTCCGGGCGACTTGGCTGCGCATGCCGCGGACGTGAACGACCGCGGTCCGAGCGTCTCAAACCTGAGTGTCCCGGGCGCCGGCGTATCGAGTGCAGGCGACTCGGCGGTAACCGCCTCGGGTGTGAGCGGCTCCGGCGCGGACGTCTCGGCTACGAATGCCACGGGCATGGGCGTCGCAGGTGCCGGTGTCTCGGCTGTGCGTGCCACGGGCGTCGGCATCACGGGCGTGCACGTCTCCCCCGCGACTGTATCCGCTGTGGACGTTTCCCTGCGGACTGAGGCGTTTTGTCCGATGTGGTCGGTCTGCCGCACTTGCCCGGACGCTGTTGGTGTTGCCTGGTCGGCGGGTGTGCGTGGTGCCACCCTGCGCGGGACACCGCGCACACCCGCCCGCCAGGTGGCCGCTAGCGTTCGGCGAGGTACCTCGCCGCTGTCGCGCGCAGCCGGTCGTGCACGCCGTCGAACGCCGGGACGCCGACGACGTCCTTGGCGATCTTGGCGAGCATCGTGTAGTTCGTGTCGACGACGTTGCCCGCCGGGGCGAGGCCGGTCTGGCTGACCAGCTGGTACGCGTCGAGGGCGTCGAGTCCCAGCAGTTGGCCGGTCCAGCCGACCAGGTCGTGCTGGCTGATCCGGAACGCGTCCTCCAGCGGGCGCGCGGTGCCGGTGGACATCAGGTACCGGTCGTCCTCCAGCCTGGGCCACGGGCAGGGCGCGCCCTTGACCAGGTCGACGACGACCACAGTGGACATCGCCGCTTCCACTGCGGTCCCGCAGACCTCACCCTCGCCCTGGCGGCAGTGGCCGTCGCCGAGGGAGATCAGCGCGCCGTCGACGTTGACGCCGAAGTACGCCGTGGTGCCCGCGCGCATCTCGGGGGTGTCCATGTTGCCGCCGTGCGCGCCCGGGGTGATGCTCATGATCACCTCGTGCGCCGCGGGGGCGACGCCGACGGTGCCGTGCATGGGGTCCAGCGGCAGGTCGATGCTGAAGTCGCTGCCGCGGGCGTGGAAGCAGCAGGTCCAGCGGTCGACGTCGACCTCGTAGCGCCAGACCAGTTCCGGCAGCGGGTCGTGCAGCATCGCGGTGGTGTGGGTGGCGGTCAGCGCGCCGAAGTGCGGGAACGTGGTGGACACCGCCCAGTCGCGGCGGGGCCGGATGTCGACGAAGTGCACCGCGACGGTGTCGCCGGGTTCGGCGCCCTCGACCGCGATCGGGCCGGTCACCGGGTTGAGGTACGGGAACTCGCACACCCGGCTGGGCAGGTCGTCCACGCCGCGCACGGCACCGCCGAAACAGTCCTCAGTGGAGAGTTCGACGACCGTTCCGGGTGGGACGGTCAGCGCGGGTTCCCTCGGTCCGAAGGAGTACGCGGGCTCGGATTCCAGGCGTTCGACCCTCACTTGTCGTCCCCCTCGATGCCCGCGAGCGCCGGTCGTCGCCCGGTGGCGAGCAGTCCGACGAGGATGACCGCGCCGATGCCGAGCCAGACGAACCCGAGCGCCTGCGCGGCGACCTTGGCGTTGATCACCACGTAGGCCAGGATGGCGAACCCGATGGCCGGGGCGATGAGGTGCTTCCACCAGTCGCGGCTGCGGGCGCGGACCACGTAGTGCACGACGACCGACACGTGCAGCACCAGGAACGCGGTCATGGCGCCGAAGTTGACCAGCGAGCTCAGCAGCGTGATGCCGTCGTCGCGGGTCTGCATGTAGAGGCCGAGCGCCAGCGAGACACCGGCCACCAGCAGGGTCGCGTTGACCGGGACCTTGCGGGTCGGGTGGACCTTGGCCAGGAACCCGGGCAGCTGCCGGTCGCGGGCCATGGCGTAGAGCAGGCGGGAGGTGGCGGCTTGCGCGACCAGGGAGTTCGCGAATCCCCAGGACACGGCGGTCGCGGCGGCGGTCAGGACGGCGAGCCAGCCGCCACCGGCCACCCTCGCGGCGTCGTAGAAGGAGGTTCCCGCGGCGTCACCGTTGGCGATCAACCCGGCCGGGTCGGGCACGAGCAGCGCGGCGACCCAGGTCTGGACGATGAACAGCACCCCGGTGACCAGCAGCGCGGCGATCATCGACCGGCCGATCGCCCTGGCCGAGTCGCGGTTCTCCTCGGCGAGGGTGGAGATGCCGTCGAAGCCGAGGAAGCTGAGCACCGCGATGGAGACCGCGCCGAACACCAGCGTCCAGGAGAAGTTCCCGCTGTCGAACAACGGGGCGAAGCTGAAGCCGCGGCCCTTGCCCTGGGTCAGCGCGACCACCCCGATGACGATGAAGATCGCCAGGATGGCCAGCTGCGCGACCAGCATGACCCGGTTGACCCTGGCGGTCATCTCGATGCCGAGGAAGTTGACCGCGGTGTTGAGCACCACGAACGCGACCAGCCACAGCCAGACCGGGATGGCGGGCAGCAGGGAGTTCATCGCGATGCCCGCGATCAAGTACAGCAGGCTGGGCACGAGCACGTAGTCGAGCAGGATCATCCAGCCGGACAGGAACCCGACCGGGGAGGCGATCCCGCGCCCGGCGTAGGTGTAGACCGACCCCGCCATCGGGAACGCCTTGGCCATCTGGGCGTAGGAGTTCGCGGTGAACAGCATGGCGAGCATGCCGATCGCGTACGCCAGCGCGATCATGCCCCCGGACCCGGCGAACACACTGCCGAAGATCCCGAACGGCGCGATCGGCACCATGAAGATCAGCCCGTAGACCAACAGGTCCCGGAACCCCAACGTCCGCCGCAACTCCTGGGTGTAGCCGTACCGGCCGAGCCCACCGTCCTCGCCCATCCGCTCCTCCAACCCCACCACCCCCCGACCACCCGGCCGCGGTGGGCGAAGCGTAGAGCCATTACTTCCATTTGAAAATAGTTCGCCCGAGTCTGCTCTCTCCTCCGCGACGATTCCGCCCGAAACCAGGGTGATACCCGCTGGCCGGCCACGCCCGGCCAGACCTCCCGAGCCGACGACGCCAGCCCCCCCAGGACCACCGACCGACTCCCACTCCCACGAGCCGTCCCCCGCTCGCCGCCGTTCAGCCACGCCCCTCGCCGCCTGCATGCCGCCCTCTCACTCGCCCGCGCGCGCAGTCCACGCAGGGCCCTCGCTCACTTACGTGCCGCCGTCTGGCCACGCCCCTCGTCCACCACGCGCGTTCGCTTACCCGCCACCCCGCGCGTTCCCGGGCCTCACCTGTCCACAACCCTCGAACCATCCACAACCTCGGCCGGAGCCCTATTGACAGCACGCCGACCGCGATAGGTTCAGAGATGGGCCCCCGGCCCCCGGGAGGGTGGGCCCCGGCGCGGGGAGTTGATCTTGGTTGGCGGCGGGTGCGGGGGGCGTCGGGGGTGGGCGCGGGGCGAAATCACTCGTTCGAGGGTGGTGGCCTGGGCGTGCTGGTTGACGGCGGGTGGGGTGCCGGTGGCGCATGGAGGGCTGGCGACGGCCTGGAGTTGGGTGCGCGGCTGGTTGGGGTGCGGACGCAGGCGAAGCGCCGATGGTGAGCGCCGGGTGCCGGCGCTACTGGCACCCGGCGCCGGGCGCGGTCACCAAGCACGACTTCGGCTGCGAGAAGGCTCTGAGCTGCACCGGCGGATCGACTCCGGTGGTGTGGAGGGCCGAGTGACGACCTGGAGCAGGGGGCGCGGCGGGTAGGTGCTGGTGCCGCGAGGTGGCGGCTCGGCGTGGGGGCGGGCGACGAGTGGGGTGCCGATGGCGGGCGAAGGTGCCGATGGCGATCCCGGCTTGATCGGCACGAGGCGCCTGACGCGCGTCCCCGCGACCGGTGAAGCCCCGACCCGACCCCCTCGGCGGCCCGGGAGCGCGGTGGGGTGCGGTGCCGGTGGTGGCGCGAGGTGGCGGCCTAGCGCACAGTCCCACAGCCGGGCAGCGGGCAGCGGGCAGCGGGCAGCGGGCAGCGGGCAGCGGGCAGCGGGCAGCGGAGGATGGTCGGCCATCCGGGTGAGCGGGGCCACATCGCCACTCGGTCGGTGTAGGGGGCGGTGGGTGGGGGTATCTGAATCGGGGAACGGACCGACCGAAAACCAGAGGGGAACTTCCCATGTGGATCGCGCTCGCCATGCCGTTCGTCCTGATGCTCGGCGCAGTCGGCATGCAGCGGCTCGAACCGCCCGTGCTGGCCCCGGCTACCACTGACGACCCGTTGCAGCGCACCGACATCTGAGTGCGCACCGTCCCCTGTGGATAAACCAGGGGACGAGTTTCTCCCCAAATCCCCGATCTACAGGCGTAGGTCCCGCAAGAGTGCCGACAGCGCCGTGACCGTGTCCTCGCTGAGGCGGTCGACCAGGCTCTTCTCGTGAGCTGTCGCGAGGGCTTCGAGGCGGTCGAGTTTGGTGCGGCCGAGTTCGGAGATGTGGACCGAGACGCGGCGGCGGTCTTCGGGGGACTGGGTGCGGTACAGGTACGCGGAGTCGACCAGGGCGTCGACGAGGCGGGTCAGGGTGGGGTGGGGGATCTCGACGGTGACCGCGAGTTCGCCCATGGAGCGGCCGTCCGGGGCGGCGGCGAGGGCGCGCAGCACCCGCCACTGGTCGACGGTGGTCGACTCCTCCTCCAGGACGGCGCCCAGGTCGCGGGCGAGCGCGCGTTGCGCCCTGGTCAGCAGATCGACCAGGTCGGGCACCTGCGTGCCGCGCTGACCAGCCATGACGCGCCCTTCGCCGTAAGACCTCCCGGCGAGCATACTGTCCGGTCATGGACTCCACCTCGGTCGTGCGCGCGGTCGTGCGGGACCGGGTGGAGGTCGCGCTCACCGGACCGGACCCGGCGGCGCTGCGGCTGGGCCTGCTGCTACCGCTGTCCGGGGCGCTCGGGCTGACCGGGCCGTCCGGGTTGATGGCCTCGGCGCTCGCGGCCACCGAGCTGAACACGGCGGGCGGTGTCGTCGGCCGTCAGGTGCAGTTGGTGCTGGTCGACGCGGGTCAGGCGCCGGAGGTGGTGGCGGCGGACGCGATCTCGCTGGCCGGGTTGGTCGACGCGTTCGTCGGGTTCCACACCAGTGACGTGCACCGGGCGCTGGAGGTCGCGCTGGGTGGACGGGTGCCGTACATCTTCACTCCCCCGCACGAGGGAGGTCACCGGCGGGCCGGGGTCGTGCTGCTCGGGGACAGCCCGACGCAGCAGTTGGCGCCTGCCGTGCGGTGGTTGGTCGCGCGGCGCGGGGCTCGGCGGTGGGCGCTGGTGGGGAGCGACTACATCTGGCCGCGGGCGGTGCACCGGGCGGCGGGCGGGATCGTGCGCGCGTTGGGGGCGGAGGTCGTGGCGGAGCGGCTGGTGCCGTTCCCCGGTAGTGGGATCGACGCGGAAGCCATCGTGGCCGGGTTGGCGCGGGTGCGGGTCGACGCGATCTTGCTCAGCCTCGTCGGGCGCGACCTGGCCCAGTTCAACCGGGTTTTCGCCGGGTCGCCGCTCGCCTCGCGGGTGGTCCGGCTCTCCGGCTCCCTTGAGGAGAACGGCCTGCTCGCGGCGGGCGGCGACGACACCGGCGAGCTGTACGCCGCGATGCGCTCCTTCGCGGGCCAGGGCGACGACCGCCGCATGTCCCTCACCGAACGCCACCGCGCCCTCTTCGGCGGCACCGCCCCCGTCCTCGACGCCTACGCCGAAGCCTGCTACGACGGCGTCCACCTGGCCGCCGCCCTGTCCGCGATCTCCGCGCTGACCCCCGACCGAGCCCAACAGGCCACACTGTCCTTGCTGACCTCAGGCGACCGCGGCCCCTGGTCAGCGGCCCCCCTCGGGCCGCCCCGCGCGGGCGGATTCCTGGCCCGAGCCACCGGCCTGGACCTGACGGTCATCACCCCGCTGTCCGGCTGACCCCTTTGTCCCGCTTGCGCCACTGACGGGTAGCTGGCCAATCGCCTCCCGGCTCCCTCGCGACGCCGCTGACCTGTGGCTTCTCGGCGCGGCACGGCTTCCCCCGGGGCTACTTTGGGACGCTGGAGTTCACCCGGTTCAGGGACAGAAGTTATCCACATGTGGATCTTGGGCGGGGTGGTTTCACGATCGCGTGTCGGGGGGTACCGATAGACTGGCACAGGGACGCCCCCCGGAGTGGGTGGGGGCTGGGCAGGGTCGGGACCGCGCGCGCGAGAGCCTGCTAGAGGTGGGGGCGGCGGTAAGAGGGGAAGCTGCGGTAGGCGGCGCGGGTGGCGGTAGGCGGTGGGGGTTGCAGTAGGCGGTGGGGTGCGCTGGACGGACTGGTCCATGTCGAACCCGGCGTGGGCCGCAGGCCGTGGGGGCTGGACAGAGTGAGGGGCCCACGGGCTAGCGCGAGGACGCCACGAGGGCGGGCGTGAGGCCGGTGTGCGGACACGCCACGAGGTTGGTGTGAAGACAGGCGCGATGGCTGGCACGGGGATGCTGCGAGGGCGGACGTGTGGGCCGATGCGGGATGCAGCGAGTGCAGGCGCATGTAGGCGGTGCGAGGGCGGGCGTGAAGACGGGTGTGAGGGCCGGCGCGGGGACGCTGCGGGGATAGAGGTGAAGGCAGGCGCGAGGGCGGGCGTGGAGGCCGGTGTGAGGACACGCCGCGAGGGCGGGTGGGACGACGGCGCGAGGGCCGGTGTGAGGACGTCACGAGGGCGGGTGGGACGACAGGCGTGACGGCTTGGCGCGGGGGCGTCCGCGAGGGTGAGTGTGCAGACGGGCGCGAGGGCCGGTGTGAGGGCGCCGCGAGGGGTGTGAAGACAGGCTTGACGGCCGGTGCGAGGACGGCGGGGATGCAGTGAGCCGCCCTGACGGAGCCAAGGGGCAGCACGAGCCACCCTCAGAGGGGAGCGGGGGGCACCGCGAGCCGCTCTGGTGGGAGAGCGAAGGGGCCAGCACGAGCCATCCTTGCGGGAGCGCGGGGCACCGCGAGCCGCTCTGGTGGGGCGAGAGGACTCGAGCGCGCCGCAGTGGGGTGGTGCCGGGGAGGTCAGGGGGTGGTTAGGCCGGTGTGGTGTTCGAGGGTGGTGAGGCGGGTGAGGATGGGGGTTAGTTCGGTGCGGAGGGCGGCCGTTAACGCTGTTGTGGGGTCTGGGGTTGTGGCGCGGAGGTGGGTGTAGCCCGCGAGGGCGGCCAAGACCGCGGCGCGGGTGGGTTTGGGGGTGATGCCGTGGGTGTGGAGGGTTTGGGCGGCAAGGGTGGTGGGGTCGGCGAGAATGCCGAGGAGTAGGTGTTCGCAGCCGACGTAGTTGTGGCCGTGGGTCAGCGACTCGGTGACGGCCATTTCCAGGGCGGTGGCGGCGGTGGGGCCGAAGCGGTCCGCCGGGGTGTCGCCTGTGGACAGTGCGGGGCTGAGGGCGGCCGGGTCGGCGCCCGCGAGGCGGAGGATGTGGAGGGCGAGGTTGGCGCCCTCGGTGAGGATGCCGTGCAGGAGGTGCTCGGCGCCGACCTCGGGGACGCCGTCGGCGCGGGCGCGGGCGATGGCCAGGCGGATGGCGGTCTTGGCGCGGTCGGTGAACTGGGTGAGGGCGTCGAGGTCGTCGAGGGTGGCGGACCGGATGGCGGTGACCCGGCGGACCGACAGTTCCAGCGCGCGTTGGCAGATCGCCGAGAGCGGCAGGCCGGACTCGCGGACGGCATCGGCCAGGTCGTCCGGCAGGTACACATTCACCTTGGGCATACCCCCATATATAACCCCACTACGGGTTAGCGTCAAGGCGCGCATTCCCACCGGCAGTTCGCCACACGATCGGGTGGCAGGAAAGGGCGATTTCCCCGGTCATCCGTAGGGTGGGTCCGCACCGCGTGGGAATGCCGCGGCAATGCCGCAGGCACGCGTGGGAAATCCAGCCGAGGAGCCGCCGTGATCGCGACCGCAGTACTGTCCGCCGTTCTGCTGGCCGCGCTCCCCGCCCCCGCCGAGGGGCAGCCGCGGTTGAGCATCTCGGTGGACAACACCGCGGCGGCGATCACCGGGGAGCGGCTCACCTACACCGTCGTCCTGCGCAACCTGGGCACCGCCGCGGTCGACGGCCTCGCGCTCACCCAGAGCGTGCCGTCCGGGCTGCGCTTCGACACCGCCGAGCCGATCGGCACCGCGGACGCGGCCGCCGTCGAGTGGTCGGTCGACCTCGCCGCCGGGGGCGAGGCGGTGTTCCGCTCGACCATGACCGTGGTCGGCGACGAGCGGGCCAGGGTCGCCACCATCGCCTGCGCGCGCACCGTGCAGGACGGGCCGCCGCTGGTCTGCGCGTCGCACTCGGCGCGGGTGGTCGCCGCAGCGGCCGACTCGTGGGTGACCCGCAACCGCTGGTACGTCGCCGCCGGGCTGCTGGCCGCGGCCGGGGTCGCGCTGTTCGCCCGCAGGCGGCAGTCCGCGCGCGAGGAAAACGACTGACCGTACGGTGTCTCCGTCCGTTTCCTACTGTCCGGAATAGACCGGTCGGCGGCCGCAGTCGCCAATGTCACACCCGGACTTCCGGTGCGCGACAAAGAGAACGTCGAGCCAACCGTGGGTAACCGGTCCGCGAGCTCCCGGACCCGGCTAGAGCAGTGTCAAGACCGCTGCCTGCACATTCGGTGAACACCACCGGCCAGTTCGTACTTTGATGACCGAAATGTCGGGTGGCCATTCTCCACGAACGGCCCAACGCCTTCCGCCAGGCGGGATCGGCAGCCTCGGTCGGCAACCGGAAAATCCAGTAACGGCAACCGGTTCACCGCGACTCCGTAGGTGTTGTCGTGATCATCGGGGGATGGCCGAGGGGGAAAGACATGGATGTCGTTGTGCCCGCGCACAACGAGGAGTTCGGCATCATCGCGTGCCTCGACAGACTCGCCGAGTCGGTCGAGGTGAACCGCGTCGTCGTGGTCGCGAACGGATGTGCCGACCGGACCGCCGAACTCGCGCGCGCCCATCCCAGCGCGCCGTTGGTGGTCGAGGTCCCCGAACCCGGAAAAGCGGCCGCGTTGAATGCGGGCGACGCGCTGTGTGTCGATTTCCCGCGAGCGTACCTGGACGCCGATATAGAACTGCGGGGCGCTGACCTGGACGCACTCGCCGCGGCCACCAGGGAGCCGGGCGTCGCGGCGGCGATGCCCGCGGCGCGGCTCGACCTGACCGGGGCGTCGTGGGCGGTGCGCCGGTACTACGCGGTGTGGCAGCGGCTGCCGTCGGTGCACCGAGCGGCCTCCGGGCGGGGCGTCTACGTGCTGACCCGCGACGCGCACGAGCGGCTGTTCCCGCTGCCGCCGGAGCTCATCAGCGACGACGGGCACGTGTCGAGCACGGTGCCGGACCGGGCGGTCGTGTCGAGCGCGGTGGTCACGGTGACCGCGCCGAGGGACCTGCGCAGCCTGGTCCGCAGGCGCCAGCGGGTGCACCGCGGCAACGCGCACATCCAGCAGAGCAGCGCGGCGGGCTCCGGCCTGGCGACGATGGTCACGCTGGTGCGCACCCGCCAGGCCTACCTGGTCGACGTCGCGGTGTTCGTCGCTGTGACGCTGCTCGCCCGGGTGCTGGTCAGCACCCGGGGCGGACAGGTCGGCTGGGGCACCGACCAATCGAGCAGAACAGCGGTCAGGACCTGAGTCACTCTCTCCCGCCACCCGCCCCCTCGTCCCCACCCGGCATCGTTCCCGACCTGGCACCGTCTCTCACCGGCGGGATCAACCCACAAAGAGTCCATTGAAGAATAAGGGCGCGCGGGCACCGACAAGGGTCCGCGTGCCCTTTACCATCGAATGGGATGCACCCGATCGGCGCTGACCGGCGTCGGAGTGTGCTGCTAGCTTGGGTTTCGGAAGGACTCTGGGGCAGATCAACCTACCGAAACCCGCGCGCCACCGGCATTTCACGCGTTGAATGCCGGTCGCTTCCGCGCGGGGCGATATCGCGCACGACAAGCAGCAGCTCACACTCGGGAGGACAGCTGTGTCTCCGAAAGGCAGGCTCGCCGCGCTCGTGGTCGGCATCGGTCTCGCGGCCGGGATCGGCATCGCCGCGCCCGCGCTCGCCGCGCCGAACACACCCCTGGCCGCACCGGCCGGGGTGACCTCGACGACCTACACCTACGGTTTCGAAGGCGGCGACTGGGAAGGCTGGTCACCGGAGGACGGTGGCAACACCAGGGGGTGGTGGATCGACCACACCACCGCGCGGGCGCACGGCGGCAGCCAGTCGCTGAACTACCAGCTCGACGGCACCTGGGACAACGGGACCATCTGGATCGAGAAGGCGTTCACCACCACCGCGAGCACCGCGCTGCCGGTGACGGTGACGTACTGGGGCTGGTCGCCCGCCTCCGGTGGCCCCGGCTCCGGCTACTGGCTGACCACGGCGTCCATCAAGGGCACCGACCACACCCTCGGCGCCACCGCGTCGAACCCGCCCTGGGACAACCTGGGCACCTGGGACATCACGCCGGAGCAGTACTACGGCGGCTGGCACCAGTACACGAAGTCCGCCACCGTCAACACCGTCGCCTCCGGCAACACGGTGTACGTGGCCATCGCGCTGCACGCGAACTTCGAGACCACAAGGGACTACCTGCACTTCGACGACGTGTCCGTCACCATCGGCTGAGTGGGGGAAACGATGCTGTCCAAGAAGCTCACCGCGATCGCGGCCGCTGTCGTCACCGCGGGCACCGCGCTGTTCGCCGGGGACGCGGCCGCCGCGGCCGCCGGAACCGCCAGTCCCCCAAGGGCCGCGGCGGTCACCTACACCTACGACTTCGACAACCTCGACGACATCGTCCAGCACGACGACGGCGACACGTCCGGCTACTGGGTGGACAAGAACGGCACCGTGGTGCGCAGCGGGTCCACCGCGGCCCGGTTCCGGATCCGCTCGTTCAACTCCGCGGGCAAGCCGTGGATCCAGTGGTACTACCTGAACCCGCAGCAGTCGTCGGCGCTGCCGGTCGAGATCAGCTTCTACGTGCGCTCGTCCTCCGGCGGTTCCGCCAACGCGTGGAACGCCGCGGCCTACGCGGGGACCGTCAACCCGCACAGCGACTCCGGCTCGCCCAGCGCGGGCTGGCAGTACCAGAGCATCACGCACACCGCGAACACGTGGGCGAAGTACACCTTCACCACGACGGTGAACACGCTCTCGCAGTCCGAGCTCAACGTGGCCGTCGGCATCGCGGCGGCCTGGCCCGCGACCCGCACGTACTACGTCGACGACGTGGTCGTGAAGGTCGGCTAGTCCCAGTACCGCGGGTGGCCCAGTCCGAACCCGGGCTGGGCCACCCGCTTTACAGGCAACCGCGCGGCTGCCTATGCTGGATGGGCAACCACCGGGTTGCCTGTCTGAGGAGCGGCCGTGGACCCCAGCGACCAGGTCTTCCGGGCGCTGGCCGACCCCAGCCGCCGCGACCTGCTCGACCGGCTCAACGAGCACGACGGGTTGAGCCTGCGCGAGCTGTGCGCGGGCCTGGCGATGAGCAGGCAGGCGGTGAGCAAGCACCTGGCCGTGCTCGAGGCGGCGAACCTGGTCAGCACCGCGTGGCGGGGCCGGGAGAAGCTGCACCACCTCAACGCCGAGCCGGTCAACGCCATCGCCGACCGCTGGATCAGGCAGTACGACCGGGGGCGGGTGCGCGCGCTCGCCGACCTGAAACGAGCACTGGAGCACCCGATGAGCACCCCCGAGGGGCCGACCGAGTTCGTCTACACCTCCTACATCGACACGACGCCGGAACGGCTCTGGCAGGCGCTGACCGAACCCGCGTTCACCAGCAGGTACTGGGGCGTGGAGCTGACCAGCGAGTGGGTGACCGGGGCGCCGATGACGTGGAAGGAGAACGGGGTCACCATCACCGACCCCGAGCAGGTCGTGCTGCTCGCCGACCCGCCGCGGCGGCTGTCCTACACCTGGCACACGCTCAGCGACGAGTGGCGCGACTCGCACGGGTTCGACCCGGCCGAGATCGCGGTGCTGGCCGCGCAGCGCCGGTCCAAGGTCACCTTCGACATCGAGCCGCTGCAGGGGCGGGTGCGGCTGACGGTCACCCACGACGGGTTCGAGCCGGGCAGCGAGCTCGTGGCGGGGGTCAGCCACGGGTGGCCGGAGATCGTCTCCAGCCTCAAGACCCTCTTGGAGACGGGAGACCCGCTCCCGCCCATCGCGCGGTAGCCTGCGCACCCCGAGCACTCCCCCGGGGCAACCGAGACGCTCGGTTCGGACTGGTTTTCTGACAACACGTCACGAAAGGCGCCCGGAACGTGTGGCTTGGACCACTCGATCCGGCGTTCCGTGATCCACTCAAGCATGTTCACCCGTTTTAGCTACTAAAGTGCCTCAAGTAGGCCTTTTTGCCACACAGCGTGTAGTTCGCCCGTCTTCTCGGCCATCGGCCCGGCGGAAGGCGGGGACGCGGTGGCCCTCGATGACACGCAGCGTCTGCATCGGACTGTCCACAGTCGTCCGAGCCACACGCCCGCTCCGTCACGCTGGGCACACTCGTTCGTGTCACTCCTAAGAATCAGTCCACAGTCCGCGATGGACTGTGTGGTGCACACGAGCAGGAACCGCGTCCCCGCCCTACCGGCACCACCCATGCCGGACCGAGAAGAGGTTGGCCATGACCACGTCCCCGGAGTACGTGCCGTCCCCACGCAAGCGCGGCACCCGTACACGTGACCGCCGGTCTGCCCTCATCGTGATCCTGGGTGGTCTCATCGGCACCGTGCTGTTGGCGCTGTCGCTGACCGGCACGCTGTCCGCCTTCACCGCCGCGATCACCAACACCACCGACACCGTGTCCACCGGCTCGCTGGTCATGCAGGAGACCGACGGCACCAACACCTGCACCAGCAGCAGCTCGTCGACCAACTCGGCGAACTGCGCGACCATCAACAAGTACACCGGCAACACGCTGATGCCCGGCGGTTCGGCGACCAAGACGGTGACCCTGTCCAACCAGGGCAGCATCACCCCCGCGACCTTCACCCTGACCCCGGCCACGTGCAGCCAGTCCGGCTCGGTCAGCGGCATCACCCCGGCGTCGGACTTCTGCGCCCAGGTGACGCTGAAGATCTACGCCGCCGCCACCGCGACCGGCCCGACCTCCTACAACGGCACCCTGGCGGCGTTCACCACGCCGCTGTCGCTGACCGCGCTCGCCCCCGCGGGCTCGCAGGCGTACACCTTCGTCGTCAGCCTGCCCGCGGGCCTGGGCAACAGCTACATGGGCCTCACCGCCTCGCAGCAGCTGACCTGGACGTTCAGCTCCTGATGCAATGACCGACAAGCGGCAGCGACGAGAGCGGCGCGGTGGCAGACACCGCGCCGCTCCGTCGCGTGCCGCGGTCCGGGCGTTGGCGGCGGTGGGCGCGGTGCTGATCGTCGGCCTCGTGCTCGTGCTGGGCTGGCGGGCGACCGGCGGGCGGTGGCTGTCGGTGGACTCGCCGTCGATGGGGCAGGCGGCCCCGGTCGGCACGCTCGTGCTCACCCGTCCGATCGCGCTGGACCAGGTGCGGGTCGGCGACATCATCTCGTTCGACCCGGTCGAGGGCGGGGTCACCCACACCCACCGGGTCGTGCGGATCACCGACGGCGTGGTGTTCACCAAGGGCGACATCAACGGCGCGGAGGACCCGCGGCCGGTGGTGCCCGACCACCTGGTGGGCAAGGTCGTCGCCCGGTTGTGGGGCATGGCGTACGTGATCAAGGCGCTGCCGATCCTGCTGCCCGGCGCCGGGCTGGTGTGGCTGCTGACCCGCTGGTCGACGCCGCGCTGGCGGGTGTCGACCCGGCTGGTCGGCTACTCGCTGGTGGTGTGCGCGGCGATCGTGGCGCTGCGGCCGCTGGTCAACGCCGCGGTGCTGACCACGCTCGGCGAGGCGGGCGTGACCACGGCGACCGTGGTGGCCACCGGGGTGCTGCCGGTGCGCGTGCAGGACCCGGACGGGGTGTTCGCCGACCTGCGGGCCGGTCAGGTCGCCGACCTGGTGAGCAAGGCGGCCAACTCGGACGGGCAGGTGCCGTTCACCGTCGACGCGCACATGTCCGTTCTGTGGTGGACAGTGTGTCTGGCGCTGTGCTGCGTCCCCTTCGCGGTGTCGGTGTTCCTGGGCAGGAGGACGGTGCGATGATCAAGCGCAGGCTGGCGGCACTGGCCGGGGTGCTCGTGCTGATCACCTGGCTCGGCACCAGTTCGACGCTCAGCGCCTTCCTGGCGCGCGTGGTCAACACCACCAACCGGGTCACCTCGGCGGTCCTCGACTGCACGCAGGTCCCGCTCGCCGATGGCGCCACCCGGCACTACCCGCTCAACGAGGGCTCCGGCGGCGTCATCGCCTACGACGCGTCGTCCACCGGCGCGGACGGCACCTACCAGGGCGGCCGCAACTCCAACGCCGCCAACCCGTACCCGTGCGCGCGGCCGGTGGACTGGTACGCCAGGGTCGACCAGACGCACTGGATCTCCACGCCCGGCACCATCGCCATCGCCCCGGGCAGCAGCACCAGCCAGGAGGCCTGGTTCCGCACGGTCAACAGCCAGGGCGTCATCTGCGGTTTCGGCGGCACCCAGACCGGCGCGTCGACGAACAAGACCAACCTGCTCACCATCACCAGCACCGGCCGGGTGGCGTTCCTGGTCAAGGGCTCGTCCAACTACGAACTGACCACCTCGTACGCCCTCAACGACGGCGCCTGGCACCACGTCGTCGGCGTCCACAACGCCTCGACCGGCCTCTTCCTCTACGTCGACGGCGTCCTGCGCGCCTCCAACTCCAGCGGCCACCCCTCCGCCCTCACCGCGTACTTCCGCATCGGCTACGAGAACACCAACGGCTTCACCAACGGCTTCGGCACCGACCAGGACCTCGCCCACTTCTGGGACTACCTGGCGTTCATCTCCTTCTACCCGTACGCCATGACCTCCACCCAGGTGAGCCAGCACTACAGCCTGGCCGCGTAGCGCACTTCCCCTATAAGCCTTGGCCCCACCGCGCCCCCCCCCAGCAACGTTGGCCAACCACCCGGCCCATACAGACGTTGGCCCCAACACGCCCCTCTGAGGCGTTGGCCGACAAGCGCCCCTCTACAACGTTGGCCAACCACCCGGCCCTCACAGACGTTGGCCGACCACGCGCCCCGAACAACGTTGGCCGAACAACGCTCCTCGGAGTCGCTGGTGCCAGGCCGGCTCGATGGGGTGGACTTGTTTTGTGTGGGGGGACGGCACCCGTAGCGTCGCTCACCGTGGCAGGGCCTGCTTGTGGGCCCCTGCTTTGTGGTTCTGCCCGGGTGTCGTAGGGGCCCCGCACAAAACAAGTTCGCCCCATCGAGCTCTTCGCTTTCTCGCGCCCCCGGCCAATGCCGAAGGCGAGGCGTTGATCGTCGACGCCGCAGGCGAGACCGAGAGCCGGACTACCCCAGCCCAAGATCAAACCGCCCGCACCAGCCCTCACCCCACCGGAGCGACCTGCCCCTCCCGCCGCACGCGCTGCTCCACCGGATCCGGCACCGGCACAGCCGCAACCAACCTCCGCGTGTAGTCAGCAGCAGGAGTCCGAAGAACCTCATGATGAGGCCCCTCCTCCACCACCCTCCCCCGATGCAAAACCGACACCCGGTGCGCCAAACTGTCCACCACAGCCAAGTCATGACTGATGAACAGGCAAGCGAACCCCAGTTCCCGCTGAAGGCCCGTAAGCAACTCAAGCACCGTAGCCTGAACAGACACATCCAACGCACTAGTAGGCTCGTCAGCGATCAAGAGCGACGGCCCCAAAGCCAACGCCCGCGCGATGCCGACACGCTGACGTTGCCCTCCAGAAAGCTCACGAGGCCGACGCCCAGCATATGCAGCGGGAAGGCGGACAGACTCCAGCAGCGCAGCCACTCGGGCGCGATAGTCCGCACCGCGAGCAACCTTGTGCACGCGCAGGGGTTCGCCGACGCAGTCCTCAATGGACATTCGGGGATTCAGAGAACCACCGGGGTCTTGAAACACGAAGCCAATGTGACGGCGAGCAGTGGCGGGGTCGCCACCAAGGACCGTGGCTGTGCCAGACGAGGGGCGCAGTAGGCCAGCAGCGACCTTGCCGAGGGTTGATTTGCCTGAGCCCGACTCGCCTACCAGGCCGACGACCTCGCCTTGGCCGACGCGGAGGTCGACGCCGTCGACGGCTACGAAGTCCTTGTACCGCACCACAACCTGGTTCAGTTCAAGTGCCAGCTCGGCCGCCGGAACGGCAGCAGGCGCTCGATGTCCCAGTCGGGGGACCGCGGCCAGGAGTTCGCGGGTGTAGGCGCGTGTGGGGCGGGCGAACAGGTCCTCGACCGGGGCCTGTTCGACGAGGGTGCCCTGGTGCATCACCGCCACCCGGTCCGCGAGGTCGGCGACCACGCCCATGTTGTGCGTGATGAGCAGGATCGCGGTGCCCAGCCGGTCGCGCAGGTCCCGGAGCAGGTCCAGGATCTCCGCCTGGACCGTCACGTCGAGCGCGGTGGTCGGCTCGTCGGCGATGATCAGCCGGGGGCTGTTGGCCAGTGCCAGGGCGATGACGACGCGTTGCTTCTGGCCGCCGGACAGTTGGTGCGGGTAGTACCCGACCCGCGTGCCGGGATCGGGGATGCCGACCAGGTCCAGCAGCCGCACGGCTTCCTTGAGAGCCTGGGCCTTGGACAGCGGCTGGTGCGCGCGCAGGACGGCGGCGATCTGCCACCCCACGGTGTGCACGGGGTTCAACGCCGTCGCGGGCTCCTGGAACACCATCGCGACCTGCCTGCCCCGCACCTGCCGCAGACCTTCCTCGTCCGCGCCGACCAACTCCTGATCCCCGAGCCGCGCGCTTCCGCTGACAGAAGCCTTCCCCGGCAACAAACCCAGCACAGCGCGCGCCGTCACCGACTTGCCCGAACCGGACTCCCCCACCAGCGCCAGGATCTCCCCTTCGCCGACGGTGAAGTCGATGCCGCGCACCGCCTGCACCGCGCCGAAGGAGATCCGGAGACCCTCCACAGTCAACACATCAGTCGTAGACACGTTCGGCCTCCGCCCAGAGACGTGCGATGAGCTTGGGGTCGTAGTCGGCCTGCGGGCCCGGCTCGTACCGGACGTGCCGCAGGGTCCCGCTGTAGGGGAACGTCCCCGCGCGCTCGTGCAGGTCCCAGTCCACCGGACCGCCCCGGTCAGCACCAACGCTGATGCCGGTGAACGGGGCGAGGCCGATCAGCTGGGCGACAGGACCGACCTCGGCCGACCCAGCACCCGTGTCCAGCACGAACGACCACTGGAAGTCCGGCAAGGCCTTGGCTGACAACCGAACCAACCCCTCCCCCAGCGGCACGGCCCCCGACCGGTGCACGACGCCGTAAGCGTTGTAGCTCAGGTGCGCGGCCCCGTCCTCGACGTACACGACATAGCCGCCACCCTGGTCACCGTGCGCGAAGAGCACGCCCCGGCCGTCACCGTCCACAGCGGCCTCGACGACGAAGTCCCTGAACTGCACCAACTGCGCCGACCGGTACCGCTCCAGCAACGGCGTCCCCGGGTACAGCGTGACCGGCTGCTCCAGGCGGTCGTCGGCGGGACGGCGGAGGTTGTTGGCCGGGCCGTAGTCGTTGAGCGGGAAGACGGTGTTGTTCCAGGCCGCGCTCTCCCACGCCGCCGCCAGTTCGGCCAGCTTCTCCGGGTGCTCGGCGGCCACGTTCGTCGTCTCCGTGGGGTCCGTGGCGACGTGGTACAGCTCCCACTCGCTGTCGTCGTACGGCTTCCCCGGGACGTGCCGGGTGACGATCTTCCACCCGTCGGCGTAGTACCCGCGGTTGCCGCCGGTCTCCGTGTACTGAGTCGTGTGTGGACTCTCAGCAGCCGAGTCACGCAACACCGGAACCGCGCTGACCCCGTCTTCCTCGGCCGACGCCACCCCGTGCCGAGCGTCCAACCGAGACACCCCGGCCAGCTCCAGCAGGGTCGGCGTCACGTCCGTCACGTACACGTACTGGTGCCGCAGGCCAGCGTCCAGGCCGGCGGGCCAGTGCACGATGAACGGCGTGCGAACCCCACCGGCGTACGTGTCGAACTTGTAGAGCCGGAACGGCGTGTTCGACGCCTGCGCCCACCCGCGCGGGTAGTGGATGGTCGTCTGCGGGCCGCCCAGCAGGTCGAGCTCGCGGGCGACGTCGCGCTCCCAGGTGGACGGCACACCGGGCACGTGCACGAACTGGCTGAAGTAGCTGCGCGTCCCCTCCGGCCCGCCCTCGGCCGTGGCGCCGTTGTCGGAGGTGAAGACGATGATCGTGTTGTCCAGTTCCCCGTGCTTGCGCAGGGTCTCCACGATCCGGCCGACGCTCTGGTCCACATTGTCCAGTGACGCGGCGTAGACCTCCATGTACCGGGCGAACAGCTCCTGCTGCTCCACCGACAGCTCGTCCCACGGCGGCACGTCCTTGCCGGGCTCGCTGTTGCGCGGCGGCAGCACGGTGCCCGCGGGGAACAGGCCCTCGGCGAGCTGCTTGGCGAAGCGCTTCTCGCGGATCGCGTCCCAGCCCTCGGCGTAGCGGCCGCGGTAGCGCTGGAGGTCGGAGTCCTTGGCGCCCAACGGTCCGTGCATGGCGTGGTGGGCGAAGTAGAGGAAGAACGGCTTGTCCGGGTCGTTCGCGCGCAGGGTGTCGATCATCCTGGTGGCGCGGTCGGTGAGGTCGTCGGTGAGGTAGTAGCCCTCGGGGAAGTCGCCGTCGTACGGGCTGTTGTCCCAGACCAGCCGGTGCGGGTGGTGCAGGTTGGTCAGGCCCTCCAGGCTGCCGAAGTACCGGTCGAACCCGCGCTGCAGCGGCCACGACGACCGGTCGGCGGCGTCGTGGCTGGCCGCGTCCCTGCTCAGGTGCCACTTGCCGATGGCGAAGGTGGCGTACCCGGCGGCGCGCAGCGACTCGGCCAGCGACGGCGCGTTGTCGGGCAGCTGGAACGAGTACGCCGGGTAGCCGGGGTCGGAGTTGGCCGGGAACGCGAATCCGGCGCGGTGCGGGTTGAGCCCGGTGAGCAGCGCCGCGCGCGAGGGCGAGCACAGCGGTGTCGTGTGGTAGTTGGTCAGCCGCAGGCCACCGGCGGCGAGCGCGTCCAGCGCGGGGGTGGCGATCTCGCCGCCGAACGGGCCGATGTCGGCGTACCCGAGGTCGTCGACGAGGACGACGACGATGTTGGGCCCCTTGGCGCGCCGCTCGACGGGCCACCCCGGGCGCGACTCGGCGAAGACCCGGCCGACGCGGCCGGTGAAGCCCTCGTACCCGCGCGCGTTGGGCGGGAGGGCGGGTTCGTTCGGGTCAGCTGGCAGGGATGGGGTCATGGTCTGGTCCTTCGGGTCAGGCGCCGCGTGCGGCGTTCGCGGCCTGGGCGATCAGCTGGAAGCCCAGCACGAGCACGGCTGTCACCGCTAGGGGTCCGATGGCGAAGAGCGGGTTGAGATCGAGGTAGCGCAACGAGGTCGTCAGCACCGAGCCGATGGACGGGTGCGGTGGGCTCACGCCGATGCCGAGCACGCTCATGGCGCCCTCGATGAACACCGCGACCGACAGCGACAGTGCCAACTGGACCAGGATCGGTTCCAGCGAGTTCGGCAACACGTGGTGACGCAACACGTGGGCTTTGCCCGCGCCGATCACCTCGGACGCGGTGACGAACTGCGCCTCCCGCACCCGCAGCACCGCCGCGCGCAGCAGCCGCCCGAACACCGGGATCTCGACGCAGACGATCACGATGACCACCGAGGTGGTGCCCGGCCCGATCACCGCGGCCAGCCCGATGGCCAGGATCAGCTGCGGGAAGGCCAGCAGCACGTCGAAGAGCCGCTGCACCGCGACGTCGAGCACGTTGTTGACCGTGGCCAGCGCCCCGACCGCGCAGCCGACCAGCGCACCGATCGGCACCGCGGTGAACGCGATCAGCACGTCCACCCGGATGCCGGTGAGCAGGCGGGCGAGGATGTCGCGGTTGAGGTCGTCGGTGCCCAGCGGGTGCCCGGCGGTGGGGCCGAGCAGGTTGGCGCCGGGGATCTGCTCGTACGGGTCCCACGAGACCAGCAGCGGCCCGAGCAGCCCGGCGAAGATCACCAGGCCGACCAGCACCAGCCCGACCAGGCCCTTGCCGCGCAGGAAGGTCCTCGGCCGGTCCGGGACGGCGACCTCGACCGGCTCCGGGGTCTCCAGGGTGGCGGTCATGCCTGCGCTCCCAGCCGGACCCGCGGGTCCAGGTAGGCGTGTACGACGTCGGTGAGCAGCTGGACCAGCACGAACACCGTGACCGACAGCATCAGCAGCACCTGCACGACCGGGTAGTCGCGGCGGGTGATGCCCTGCTCGATCAGCAGGCCGAGCCCGGGCCAGGAGAAGATCGACTCGACCAGGACGGCGCCGCCGAGCAGGGCGCCGGTCTGCAGGCCGAGGGTGGTGATGGCCACCGGCAGCGCGCCGCGCATGGCGTGCCGCACGACGACCTCGCGCCGCTTGACCCCGGCCGCGCGGACCGTGGTCACGTAGTCCTGCCGCAGTTCGGAGCGCAGCGTCTCGGCGAGGAACCCGGTGAGCACCCCGGCCACCGGCAGCGCCAGGCACACCGCGGGCAGCACCAGGTACTGGGCGGTGATGTCGAGCCGGTCGAACATGCCCTTGGGCGGGACGCCGCCGGTGGGCAGCAGCCGGAAGAACACCCCGAACACGATGATCAGCACCACGCCGGTGACGAACGGGGGCAGCGCCACCGCGGCGGTGTGGAACCCGGTGAGCGCCCGGTCGACCCAGCGGTTGGTGGTCGCCGCCCAGATCGGGCCGAGCAGCAGGGCCACCAGCACCGCGACCACCAGCGCGGCCAGGGTGAGGGTCAGCGTGTTCGAGAAGCCCTCGGCCACCAGGTCGGCGATGTCGCCACCGACCAGGTACGAGCGGCCGAGGTCCCCGCTGAAGAGCCCGCCGAGCCAGCGCAGGTACTGGGTGAGCACCGGCAGGTCGAGCCCGAGGTCGTGCCGGATGGCGGCGATGGCCTCCGGGGAGGCGTCCGGACCTGCCAGCGCCGCGGCCGCGTCACCCGGGATCGCCCGGATGACCAGGAAGATCAGCACCGAGGCGAGCCAGAGCACGACCAGCGCCGACGGCGCGCGGCGCAGCAGGTACCGGGTCATGCCAGGAACGCCTTGGACAGGTCCAGCTCCCGCCTGCGCGACCAGTCGAGCCCGTGCAGGGTGTCGCGGGTGGCCGCCAGCTCGAACACCACGCCGATCTCGGCGAGGAACGCGCCGTCGAGCAGCTGGGTGGACAGCTCCTTGTAGGCGGCGGTGGCCTCGGGGCCGGTCGCCGACGCCAGCGTCCACGCCTTCTCCGCGGCGGCGGTGTAGGCGGGCGAGCTGTACTTGGAGGCGTTGCGGCGGGCGTTGAACGGGTAGGCGCTGACGGTCAGCGTCGAGGGCGAGAACTGCGCCCACGAGTGGTTGGTCGTCCACAGGCCGGGGAACTGGGCGCCGATGAGCTGCTTGACGAACTGGGTGGAGTCGACCGGGGTGAGGGCGACCTTGATGCCCACCTCGGCGAGGTTGTTCTGGATGATCTGGGCGATCGCGGTGTAGACGCCGTCGTTGCCGACGTAGGACAGCGGGATCTCCGGCAGCTGCTTGCCGGACTCGGCGATCAGCGCCTTGGCCTTGGTGACGTCGCGCTTGTAGCGGCCGTCGAGCTCTTGGTCGTAGGCCGGGCTGGTGCGCGGCCACGGCAGCGACGTCGGGTAGCCCTTGTCCCGGAAGACCTCCTTGATGATCCGCTCCTTGTCCAGCGCGTAGGCGATGGCCTGGCGGACCTTCGGGTCCTCGAGCCCCGGCGCGGTGACGTTGAGGCCGACGTAGGCCTGCAGCTCGGCGCCCTCCAGCGAGGTGACCTTGATGCCGGGGGTGGCGGCGAGGGACTCGGCGTCGCGGTAGCCGACCGCGCGGGCGAGCTGCACCTGGCCGGACTTCGCGGCGGCGGCCAGCGACTGGGCGTCGGGGATGACCCGCACGTGCACGCCGTCGAGGTAGGGCGCGCCGCCCCAGTAGTCGGGGTTCTTGCTGAAGGTGAGGTCGGTGTTGGGCCGCCACGAGTCGAACTTGAAGGCGCCGGTGCCGACGAACTTCTTGCCGGTGGCGATGTCGGCGGCGGTCTCGGAGTCGACCAGCGGGACGGTGTCGAGCAGGTCGAACAGGTTGCTGACCGGGTGCTCCAGGCGCAGCACGACCTCGTCGGCGGCCGGGGTCTCCACGGCGGTGATGGTCTTGGCGGTGGAGAGGAGTTGGCCGTTCCACTTGGCGTCGGCGTAGTTGGCCAGCGCGAACTTCACGTCGGCGGAGGTGAGCGTGCGGCCGGTGTGGTACTTGACGTCCTTGCGCAGCTTGAGGGTGACCGTCTTGCCGCCGTCGGTCTGCTTCCACTCGGTGGCGACCCGCGGCTTGGGCTCCAGGGTCTTGTTGTCGTAGCGGACGAGGGTGTCGTAGACCAGCCCGACGACGGTGGTGATGGAGACGTTGCTGTTGGTGAACAGGTTGGCGGGCACCAGGTCGAGTGCGACGCCGATCTCGGCCACCCCGCCCGGCTTCGGGGCGGCGGAGGTGCCCGCGGAGCTGGTCTGCGCGTCCACGGCCGACTGGCAGGCGGTCGCGGCGAGCAGCAGCGCGGCGGCCGCGATGGCCTTGAGCGTCTGGCGTCTGGACGGAGCGTTCATCGGGGTGGGGCCTCTCTTGCGGTCCGGGGTCGGGGTCAGGGGGCGCCGACCGGGGACCGGTCGGCGGTGGGGGCCTGGTCGAGCAGGTCGAGCGGGTGGTCGAACAGGCGGTTGAGCAGGCCGGTGCACGCGGCGGTGGCCTGGAGCGTGGGGCCGAACCTGGTGACGGACACGATGTCGGTGCCGGGCAGGGTCGTGGTGGTGGCGAAGGCGCGCAGCAGGTCGGGCAGCCGCTCGGCGGGGTCGGTGATGGCCTGGCCGCCGAGGACGACGCGGTCGGGGTTGAGGGCGTCGCGCAGCAGGCCGACGGCCCGGCCGAGTGCGGCGGCGCGGTCGGCGAGCAGGGCGTTGGCGGTGGGGTCGCCCGCGGTGGCGGCGGCGCGCACGAGGCGGATGTCGGGTTCGGGGACGATGCCCGCGGCCACCGCCCGGTCGGCGACGGTGCGGTCGGCGACGGTGGCCTCCAGGCAGCCGGTGGACCCGCACGGGCAGCGGGTGTCGCCGCCGATGGGCAGGTGGGCGATGCTGCCGCCCCCGCCGGGGCCGCGGTGCAGCACGCCGTCGACCGACAGCGCGATGCCGACGACCTCGCGGGCGTAGAAGTACAGCAGGCTCGACACCCGCGGCCCCCAGCCGAAGAGCAGTTCGGCGTTGGCCATGGCGGTGACGTGGCCGTCCAGGTGCACGGGGTAACCGGTGGCGCGGCGCAGCAGGTCGGCGGCGGGCACCCGGTGCCAGCCGAGGCGGTCGTGGTCGAGCACCCCGCGCTCGGTGTCGACCAGGCCACCGCTGGCCAGGCCGATGCCGACCACCCGGCGGCGCGGCCAGCGGCGCAGGAACGCGCGGACCTTGCCCGCGATGTGCGCGAGGGCGTCCTCGGCGCTGCCCTGCGGGGTGGGGATCTCCTCGGAGTCGAGCAGGGTGCCGCGCAGGTCGGCCAGGCCGTAGGTGGTGGTGCTCACGCCGATGTGCACCCCGCAGGCGGCGAAGGTGGTGTCGTCGAGGTGGATGGGCACCCTGGGGCGGCCGATCGCGCCGACCGGCACCAGCTCGGGGAACTCGCGCAGCAGGCCCAGCTCGATGAGCACCCCGACCTGCCTGCTGACCGTGGGCATGCTCAACCCGGTGTGCTCGCCGATGGCGGCGCGGGAGAGCGGGCCCTCGCGGCGGATCACGGCCAACACCGCGGCGGCGTTGGCCGCGCGCACGCTGGGTCGGCGCGGGGACTCGGGCACGGGTGGGTTCCCTCTCAGGCAGGTGGGGTCGACCCGCTTTTGTTCGCGCGGGTAAAGAACTCAGGTGGAGACGAACCGGCCCGGCAGGCGGTGGCGGGCAGGCGCAAGTGGTCAACGGCAGCGGCGCACCAGGGAAGAATCCGTTTGTCCACAGGGGATGTCAACGGCGTCCGGGATATGGAACCGGTGGTGCCCACTTAATTTCAGTGCTTTCCGGAAACTTGTTGGCGCGCCGGTGGCGTTCGTAGGTTCGGCGTGCGGGGCAGCCCGCCTCTCGCCGCGGTCGCGGCATCCGCAGCAGAAAGGAACCCCTACCGTGAGCCAGTCCGTGCAGACCGGGGTGTCGGTCGTCAAGCTCGGTTCGAACATCGGCGCGCGCATCGACGGCGTGCGGCTCGGCGGTGACCTGTCCGAGGCCGCGGTCGCCGCGGTCCGCGCCGCGCTGCTGGCCAACAAGGTCATCTTCTTCCGCGGCCAGGACCACCTCGACGACGAGGGTCAGCTGGCGTTCGGCTCGCTGCTGGGCGAGGTGACCCTGGCGCACCCGACGGTGCGCGCGGTGAAGAACCCGAACGTGCTGCCGATCGACTCGGAGTACGGCAAGGCCAACAGCTGGCACACCGACGTGACGTTCGTCGACCGGATCCCGTCGGTGAGCATCCTGCGCGCGGTGCACCTGCCGCCGTACGGCGGGAACACGGTGTGGGCCAACACCGTCGCCGCGTACGAGGCGCTGCCGCTGTCGCTCAAGGCGCTTGTGGACGGTCTGTGGGCGGTGCACACCAACGCTTACGACTACGCGGCCAACATCGACGAGCTGCGCATCGGCGGCGTGGACGTCAAGACCGAGCAGTACCGCTCGGAGTTCCAGTCAGACCTGTACGAGACCGAGCACCCGGTGGTCCGCGTGCACCCGGAGACCGGCGAGCGCTCGCTGCTGCTCGGCCACTTCGTCAAGCGGCTCATCGGCGTGACCTCGGTCGAGTCGCAGGCGCTGTTCCAGCTCCTGCAGGCCAGGGTCACCCGGCTGGAGAACACCGTCCGCTGGCACTGGCAGGACGGCGACGTCGCCATCTGGGACAACCGCGCCACCCAGCACTACGCCATCGCCGACTACGACGACCAGGCCCGCCGCCTGCACCGCATCACCCTTGCCGGGGACGTCCCGGTCAGCATCGACGGGACGCCGAGCGCGGTGCGCACGGGGGACGCGTCGCACTTCTCCGCTGTGTGAGCTGCCGCCGGCCCTGGGTCTATTGTGGACCTGGGGCCAGCAGGCGTTCGCGGTCCAGGTGGGCTCGCCGGAGCAGGTGCAGGGTTCCCAGGGAAAGTCTGGGTTCCAGCTCGGCAATAGCTTGTTCGGTGAAGGGGATTCCTTTGAGGACTCTGCCTTCGTCGTTGGTGGTCGCGATGTCCTGGGGTAGCTCGTCCAGTACGGCTACGGTGAGGTGGCTGACGCCCAGGGTCAGTGGGTCCATTGTGGTGCCGTAGTAGTAGAGCTGGATCCTGTTGTCTTGCCTGGCTTTGTCGAGGGTGGCGAAGGGCTCGTCGTTGTCGTAGTCGATGGTGCCGCGGCGTTCGGGGTAGCCGAGGAGTTCTTCGGCGTACTCGCGCATGATGGTGCGCCAGAGGTCGAAGTCGTGCGCCGCGGTGTGGTCGCTCGTGGGCTGGAAGGTGCCCGCTGGTACGGCGGTGATGTTGCCACCCGCGTCGGCCACGGCTCTGCCATCTCTTTGGTGGGCAAGGAAATGGCCGTCTCTGGAGAGCGTGAGGGTCAGCACCCCCGCCGCCATGGGCAGATCGGTTGTGGACCGCCTGAGCGGCAGATCATCCCAGGTCGGCTCCCCCTTGAGCGCCGCCGCCGCGAACTCATGCGCCAACGCCTCCCGAACGTCAAGCGCCTGGAAGTACGTGGTCATGCCGTAGGTCAGGACGCCATTGGCATCCACAAGCCGATAACACGGCCGATCCTCGAATAGCCGAGGCCGCGCCAGGTCACCAATGGCTTGCGTGTAGGTGTCGTACCCCGGCGGCAAAACATGCTCCACTACTTCAGGCGGCCCCGGGGCAGGCACATCCGTGAGCACAGTCCTCACCCGGTCCAACCCAACCGGCTCCTCAAGCAACCACCCCTCCCGCGCCAACACCACCCCCACCCGCTCCGCCCCATACAACCCAAGAGCCACCCGCGCCAACCCCCGCGACTCCGCCCCCCGAAACCGCCGAACAGCCAACCACTCCCCCACCCCAGGCCTCATCCCCCCAGCCTCCCAGCCCGGTCAACAGCCCCCCAACCTGACGAGCCCTATTAGGTCGCCACCCCCGAAACTCTTACCGCCCCGTATTCCCACCCACCCCAAAGACTTGAGCCCCACGTCAGGATTCTTGCTCGACACCGAGACTCTCACCTCACACCGAGCCCCTCGCCAGCACCAGGACTCTGACTTATAACGAGGCTCTCACCCACGCCAACCCTCTGACCTCACCACGAAGCTCTCACCTGCAACGAGACTCCGAGCCCACGACGAGGCCCTCGTCCGCACCGAGACTGAGACCTCACCCGCACGGAGACTCTCACCCCACACCGAGCCCCTCGTCCACACCGGGACTCCGACCTGCACCGAGGCACTGACCCCACGCTAGGGCCCTAACCCCACACCAGGAGCCTTAATCCACACCAGGGCTCCTACGCCGAACCACCGGCTTCGCGCGCACACGCCAGTCCTGCCCCAGCCCCCACCCTCTCCGGGGGGCGTCCCAGTGCCAGTCTATCGGCACCCCCCGACAGGCGATCTTGAAACCAGCCCCGACAAGATCCAGATGTGGATAACTTCTGTCGCTGAACCGGGTGAAGAATCCGGGCCTCGTCAATGAGGATTCGCAGGCCCAGCCACCCTCGACCCCTTGGAACCTGCCGAGCGGAGCAGCAACGCGGCGAACCTTCCCGGCACCGCAAGCCCCTGCCCACCAAAGCCACGAGCACACGCAACCTCACAAGCCGGGACGCCGAGAGTGTCGACGCCCCGGTCCAAGTGGGGTCAGCCGCCGAAGACGGGGAGTTGCCAGCGTTCTCCCGCGACCGACCCGTCGCACGGTTGGAGTCCTACGTACGGGCCCTCGTCCGCGTGCCACAGGCACCACCGCACGCCCGCGTCGTCCTTGGTGGCCTGGATCCAGAAGCCGCCGTCCTGTTCCTCCAGGGTCCAGGCCTGCGGCTCGTCCAGTTCGTCGCAGGCCTTGGTGATGACGTCCAGGTCGGTGTGCGCCAGGCACAGGTCCGTCCCGGCGGCCGTGATCGCCACGCTCCGGTCCTCGTGCTCCGTCAACTGCCACCCCTGCCGGTCCAGCGGCGCGCACGCGTCGCCGAACACCACCCCCGGCACCTCCGGCCGGGTCAGGCACTGGTCGGTCGCCACCGACCGCACCCACACCTCCCCCTCCGCCGCCTCGGCCGCCGCCACCGCAGGGCTCAACACCAGCATCCCGACCGCCAGCACCACCGCACGCATCTGAGCCTCCTGAGCCACACCACTGGTCCACTCAGGACACTGCCGCCCCTGGCCCGCCAGCACCGGACAGGCCACCCGATCGAGTGGTGGTCAGCGGTGCGCGGCCCAGTGGGCCCTGACCCAGTCCTGCTGCTGGGCGGTCAGCTCGACCTGCAGCACAGCGCCGTGGAGGGCCTGGTACGCCTCGTAGCCGTGCAGCGCGTCGACCACGTCGATGGTCAGTCCGCCGGGTTCGACCGCCAGGTACCCGCGGTCGAACAGGCCGTGCACGTCGCGGCGCAGGAGCAGGCCGCCCTCGTCGCGGTGCTCGCCGTCCTCGGCGAAGCTGTAGAGGTGGGCCGCCTCCAGCGCCTCCCGCGGCGTGGGGCCGGTGAACGCGCAGACATCGCCGTACTCCTTGAGCAGTCGGGCCCGGAAGGCGCCCTGCCCGTTGCGCACCCGCACGAAGGCCCGCCGGTGCCCACCGGCGATCGCCCGGACCCTCGCCTCGACCAAGCCGAGCTGCGGCAGGTCGGACCGCTCGCCGAGCAGCGCCCGGAACGCGTCGTAGCGGAAGGGGCGGATGCTCAGCTGCGAGCCGGTGCTGAAGCACAGGTCGCGGAGCTGCTGCTTGGTCAACACACCGTGCAGGTCGGTCCACGACGCGGCGTGGTCCGTGCGATAGGTGGTCACCTGCTCCAACCGCGACTCCGGCTCGTCGAACTCGTGCTTGCAGCTCGAGCAGACGTACCGGGGCAGCAGCTCCTTGCGTTGCTTGAAGTTCGCCCGCGAGCACGCGGGGCACCGGTGGCGCAGCTTGTCCGCGGTGTCCTTGTCGACCCGGTCGATCACCGAGACGCCCAGCAGGACCTTGGTGTTGCGCAGCACGATGACGTGGCCCTGCTGCGGACCTTCCCGGTTGGCGACCGTGCTGTCCCAGCTGTAGTGCTGCGACGGTGCGTCGTCGTAGCCGTCGTTGCCCGCGTGCTCGCGGTCGTCACCCGCGGCGATGACCAGCCACGCGGTCGGGTTCTCCCCAGCGATCTCCACGACCGTGTCATCGTCGATGATCTCGTTCGTGTGACGTGATCACCCGGAGCTATCGGACCAGGGTGGACCAGGCGGCGATGGTGGGGGTTTCGGCGAGGTCGGCGAAGGCCAGGTCGGTGCCGGTGGTGCGCCAGGACTCGAGGAGGGTCATGACGCGGATGGAGTCGAGGCCGTGGTCGAGGAGGTTGTCGTCGTCGGCGATGGTGGTGGGGGGGACTTCGAGGAGGGCGGCTACCTGGGTGCGGATGTCGTCGGGGGTCATGGCCTGCCCTGGGTGAGGTGGGTGATGAGTCGGGACGTCGTCAGGGTGGTGGCGCAGCGGGTGGCGGCGTAGCGCAGGGCCATGGCGTGGTCCTCGGCGGAGAAGTCGGCGACCGCGTCGGCGACCAGGAAGGACTGGATGTCGCGCATGAAGGCGTCGGTGGCGGTCATCAGGCAGCCGATGTGGGCGTAGACGCCGGTGACGATGAGCTGGTCGCGGTCGCCCATGAGCGCGGTCAGCTCGGTGCGGTGGAAGGCGTTGTAGCGCCACTTGGTCATCAGCTGGTCGCTGCCGCCCGGGCGCAGGTCGGCGATGATCTGCTCGTCGACCGGGTCGGTGCCGATGCCGCGGCCCCACATGTCCAGCTGCAGGCCGCGCTGCTGGGCGGTCTGGCCGCCGGGCTGCGCCGAGAACACGACCGGCACCCCCAGCCGCCTGCACACCTCGCGCAGCTCGCGCAGGTTCGCGACCAGGTCGAGCACCGGCTGCGCGCCGGATGGGAACGCGCGCAGGAAGTGGTTCTGCATGTCGTGCACCAGCAGCACGGCGCGGTCCGGGTCCGGCGTCCACTCGACCCGGTTCTTGGGCAGTTCCGGCTCGGTCGGCATCGGGTACGGCGCGATGGCGGGCAGTCCCACGGTCAGGCCTCCCTGGCGGCGAGCAGGGCCCGCAGGTCGCGGCGGCTGGTCTTGCCGACGCCGGTGTGCGGGAACTCGTCGACGAACTCGACGCGGTCGGGGATCTTGTACGCGGCCAGGCCGCGCTCGCGCAGGAACGCGCGCAGCTGGGGACCGGTGACCTCGGCGGTGGCGACGACGAACGCGCAGGTCCGCTCGCCGAGGAACGAGTCGGGCACCGCGACGAGGGCCGCGTCGTGCACCGCGGGGTGCGCGATCAAGTGGTTCTCCACCTCTTCTGCGGCGACCTTCTCGCCACCGCGGTTGATCTGGTCCTTGGCGCGGCCCTCGACGACCAGGTGGCCCGAGGGCAGCAGCCGCACCAGGTCGCCGGTGCGGTAGTAGCCGTCGGTGAACGCGACCCGGTTGTGCTCCTCGGCCCGGTAGTAGCCGCGGATCGTGTACGGCCCGCGGGTCAGCAGGTGCCCCACCTCGCCCGGCTCGACCGGCCGGTCGTCCTCGTCGACCACCAGCAGTTCGTCGTCCGGGGAGATCGGGCGCCCCTGGGAGATGGCCACCAGGTCGTCCGGGTCGTCGAAGCGGGTGTAGTTGACCAGGCCCTCGGCCATGCCGAACACCTGCTGCAGCGCGCACCCCAGCTCCGGCCCGACCCGCCGCGCGGCCTCCTCGGCGAACTTGGCCCCGCCCACCTGCAGCACCTCCAGGCTGGACAGGTCCTCGGGCCGGGTGGCCGCGGCGGTCAGCCACAGCAGGGCGACCGGCGGCACGACCCCGGTGATCGTCACCCGTTCCCGCTGGATCAGTCCGAACGCGACGTCCGGGCTCGGCGCCGACGCCAGCACGATCCGCGACCCGGCGTGCAGGGCCCCGAGCACCCCCGGCGAGCTCATCGGGAAGTTGTGCGCGACCGGCAGTGCGACCAGGTACACCGACGACGGCCCAAGTCCGCAGATCTCGGCGCTTTCCCTGACGCTGTAGAGGTAATCGTCGTGGATGCGCGGGATCAACTTCGGCACACCCGTGCTTCCACCGGACAGCTGGAGGAAAGCCAGGTCCCCAGAGTCCACAGTGGGCAGTTCACCGGTCGGATCGACCGGCACGTCAGCGAGTGCGGTGTGCTGACCCGGGTCGCCGAGCACGAACACCTGCCGCACACCGACCTGCTCGGCCAGCGTCCGGTAGTCGAACCCGCCGAACCGGTCCGCGATGACGTACGCCACGGCCTCGGTGTGCGAGCAGAAGTAGGAGATCTCGCTGAACCGGTGCGGCGGCAACGCGAACACCGGAACGGCGCCTGCGCGGAACAGTCCGAAGACGACGGAGAAGAACTCGGCGACGTTGGGCAGCTGCACCACGACCCGGTCGCCACGCGCGATCCCCCGCGCCACGAACCCGTGCGCCATCCGGGTAGCCCGCTCGTCGAGCTCCCGATAGGTCCACCGCTGCCGGTCGTCGACAACCGCGACCTGGTCGGCGAACTCGGCGGCCCGATCGGCCAGGAAGGCGCCGAAGGTCTCCCCCGTCCAGTAACCGCGTTCGCGGTACCGGGCGGCGAGGTCCTCCGGGTAGGGCACCCAGTCGCTCACGCCGACTCCTCCACGCCGAGCGCGCCGAGCAGGGTCCGCAGCTTCGCGCCGGTCTCGGCCAGCTCGGCCTCCGGGTCGGACCCGAGCACCAGGCCCGCGCCCGCGAACAGCCGCAGGGTCGCGCCGCGCACCTCGCCGCAGCGAATGGTGACGACCCACTCGCCGTCGCCGCGCGCGTCCGACCAGCCCACCACGCCGGTGTAGAAGCCGCGGTCGAACGGTTCGAGCTCGCCGATCACCCGGCGCGCGGCCACCGTGGGCGCGCCGCAGACCGCAGGCGTCGGGTGCAGCGCGGTCGCCAGCTCCAGCACCGTCGTGTCCGGATCGGCCAGCACGCCGGTGACCTGCGTCGACAGGTGCCACATGGACCGGGTCGGCAGCAGCTCCGGCTCGCTGGGCACGGTCAGCTGCTTGCAGTGCGGGGCGAGCGCGTCGGCCACGGCGGTGACCACGACGGCGTGCTCGCGGCGGTCCTTGGCCGAGGACAGCAGCGCGGTGGCGTTGCGGCCGTCGAGCACCGGGTCCTCCGCGCGCGGGCGGGACCCGGCCAGCGGGTTGGACGAGACGACGCTGCCGGTGCGGCGGATCAGCAGCTCCGGGCTGGTGCCCAGCAGGGTGCGGTCGCCGAGGTCGGCGGCGAAGGTGTGCCCGCGCGGGTCGCGGGCGGCCAGCGCGCGGACCAGGTCGAGCACGTCGACCGGCTCGGCGGCCACCAGGTCGAGCCTGCGGGCGAGCACGACCTTGCTCAGCGCGCCGGACTCCATCAGCTCCAGCGCGCGCCGCACCCCGGTGCGGTAGGCGTCGGCGTCGGTGTGCTGGGCCAGCCAGCGCGCGGACACCCTGGGCGCCTGCCGGGCGGCGGCGGGCAGCGGCCCGGAGCGGCGCACCACCTCGGGGACCACCAGGCGGCTGGGCGCGGCCGGGTCGAACGGGATCGCGCCGACGACGATCTCGTCGTCACCGAGCGCGCCTGCCGCCTCGACCGGGGAGGTGAGCACGGCGCGCTCCCCCTCGGCCAGCAGCACGCCCGCCGGTGAGGTGAACAGGAACGCGCCCGGCCGGTAGGCGGCGGGCAGGTCCTCGGGTCGGGCCTCGACGGGGAGGGTTCCCAGGGCAGGCACAGACTGCTCCGTTCTGATCGGTGTCCACTCGTTCATCGCCAACTCCGCTGGTGTCCGGAGTGGACACCTCAGCCGACCAGGGTCGCGCCGCCGTCGACGTAGAGGTTCTGCATGGTGATGTGCCGCGCCTGGTCCGAGGCCAGGAACAGCACGGCGTCGGCGATGTCGGCGGCGTCGGCGATGCGGCCGAGCGGGATGCCGACCCGGAAGGACTCCGGGGTGCCCTCGATCACCCGGCGGGCGCCGTCGCCGGTCCACAGCGCGCGCTGCATGGCGGTGTCGGTCGAGCCGGGCGAGACCACGTTGCAGCGGATGCCGTGCTGGGCCAGTTCCAGGCCGAGGCAGCGGGTGAACATGGTGGCGGCGGCCTTGGACGCGGCGTAGGCGGCCATCTGCATCCTGGGCACGCCCGCGGCGTTGGAGCCGACGGTGATGATCACGCCGGACGAGCGGGGGACCATCCGGCGGGCGACCGCGCGGGAGGCGAAGAAGACGCCGTCGGAGTTGACCGCGAAGGTGCTCAGCCAGTCCTCGTCGGTCGACTTGACCACCGTGCCCGCGCGCAGGACACCCGCGACGTTGACCAGGACGTCGATCGGGCCCAGGTCGCCCTCGACCTGCTCGACGGCCCGCTCGACGGCGTCGCTGTGCGAGACGTCCACGGGGTAGGCGCGGACGTGGGCGCCCGCCGCGCGGTGCTCGGTGGCGGTGGCGTCGACCCGGACCCGGTCGAGGTCGACGGCGGCGACGGCGGCGCCCTCGGCGGCCAGCGCGGCGACCACGGCGGCGCCGATGCCCTGACCCGCCCCGGTGACCAGGGCGGTCTTGCCGGTGAACCGACCCGGGCCGGGGTCAGCGGTCGTGGTGTTGCTGGGCATCAGGAGGCCCCCCGGGGTAACGGTGCCGGGACGGCTGAGGCGCGGTGTGCCATGGCGGACCCCTTGCGGCGGCGATGACGCGGACCACGCGGACGATCATCAGGTGATGTGATCACCCGCGTCATTTAGGTTAGCCTAACTTACCTTTTTCCGGCAGAGGCCGGTCAAGCCGGTGTGGCCATCGTCGCGCGCCGAACAACCCGCCTGCGGGTCCTAGGTGGACACCGGCTGGCGGACCCTGGCCAGCGGCACGACCATCGGGGTGCCGGTCTCCGGGTCGTCGACCACCCGGCAGCGCAGGCCGAACACGTCGCCGACCAGCTCGGCGGTGATGATCTCGGCCGGGTGTCCCTGCGCGGCGACGACGCCGCCGGGGCTCAGCGCGATCATGTGGGTGGCGTAGCGGCAGGCCTGGTTGAGGTCGTGCAGCACCGCGACCAGCGTGTACCCGTCGCGCTCGTGCAGCTCCGCGCACAGGTCGAGCACCTCGACCTGGTGGGCGATGTCGAGGAACGTGGTGGGCTCGTCGAGCAGCAGCAGCGAGGTGCGCTGGGCGAGGACCATAGCGAGCCAGACCCGCTGCCGCTGTCCACCGGAGAGCTCGTCGACCATGCGGCCGGAGAGATCCGCGACGCCCGTGCGCTCCATCACCTCCGTGACCACTGCCTCGTCGTCGGCGGACCACTGGCGCAAGAGGCCTTGATGGGGATAACGGCCGCGTGCGACCAAATCGCCGACTGTGATTCCACTGGGTGCGATCGAGGTTTGCGGCAAAAGGCCTAGCCTGCGCGCGACTTCCTTGGAGCGGTAGGAAGCGATGACCTCTCCGTCCAAGTAGACCGCGCCCTTGCTCGGCTTCAGTACCCGCGCGAACGCCTTGAGGAGGGTGGACTTACCGCAGGCGTTAGGGCCGACGATGACCGTGAAGGAATCGTCCGGGATGGCGACTCCCAGATCGCTTGCTACTACACGGTTCTCGTAGGCGAGGGTCAGTTCCTCGGCGTGCAAGCGGTTCACAGTCCGACCTCCGCGTAGATGTCGTCCACAGCGTCGAAGTACTGCTCGTCGTCGGCGATCGCGTCGGCCGCGGCCAGCTTGGGGTCGATGACCGCGCAAACCTGCTGGTAGCGCTGTTCCCACCGCTCGGCGTCGAAGCGCCAGTAGCCGATGGTGTCGTAGCGGTCGGCGGGCAGCCCGAGGGTGTGGCGCAGGTGGCGGCGGACGTCACGGGTCGCCGCGGCCTCGCCCGCGACCCAGATGTACCCGGGCCCCTCTGGCAGTTCGCGGTCGCAGACCGCGCGGCGCAAGGCCTCGCCTGCATCGCTCGAACGGGCGTACACCCATTCGATGGTCACGTCACCGCTGGTGTCGAAGGTCTGCCGCTCGTCCTGGTTGTCCACGATCGCCACGACGTGCGCCACCGCGCCCGTCGGGAGTTCTTCCACCGCACGGCCGATCGCGGGCAGCGCGGTCGCGTCGCCGACGAGCAGTCGCCACGGGACGTCCGGCGCCGGGTGGTACTTGCCCGCCGGGGCACCGCTGATCGTGATCTCCGCGCCCGGTTCGACAGTGGCGGCCCAGTCGGACGCGATCCCGCCGTCGTGCAGGACGAAGTCGATGTCGATCTCGGCGGTGGTCGGTTTCCTGCGCCGGATCGTGTAATTTCGGGTGAGGTCACCGGGGAAGGCGATCCGGCACGACTCATCCGGCAGCCCACTGCCCTCGTAGTCGCGCAACGCGTCCCCGCCCAGGGTCACCCGCCGCATGAGCGGGGTGATCGCGACGGTGCTGCGGACCGTCGCGCGGTATGCGGTCATGTGGCCGAACTCCCTCTTGTGACGGCAGACGCGTTGTCAACATAGGATAGCCTCACCTAATCTCCGCGTCATGGTCGCCCGTTCGGGCGAGGCAAGAGTTCACCTGGAGTAGTCACATGAGAGCGAAAGCCCACTCGCGCCTGATCGCCCTGGGTTCGGCGGTCCTGCTGGCACTGGCCGCGTGCGGATCAGCCGAGCAGTCACCCGGCGCGGGCGGGCAGTCCGGCACCGCCGCCGCGGCCCCGGCCAAGCGCACGGTGCAGACCCCCAAGGGCCCGGTCGAGGTGCCCGGCGACCCGAAGAAGATCGTCGCCATCGACTTCCAGATCCCGTACATCCTGCTCGACCTCAAGGCGAACCTGGCTGGCGCGATCGACCTGACCGCGGCCAAGGACGGCGAGCCGTTCAAGCAGCTGACGATCATCGGCACCGACACCGGCGAGCTGAACTTCGACAAGATCGCCGAGCTCGACCCGGACCTGATCCTGGCCGCGGACTACCAGGAGCCGGAGTACGAGAAGCTCAAGGACCGCTACCCGACCGTGCTGATCCCGGCCGCAGGTGACCAGCCGGGCTGGAAGCCGCAGGTCAAGGCGGTCGCCGAGGCGATCGGCAAGGCGGGCGCGGTCGACGAGCTGGAGAAGAAGTACCAGGCCCGGGTGACCGAGATCAAGGACAAGCACAAGGACAAGATCGCGGCGGGCAAGTGGGCCACGCTCGGCACCTACGACGGGTCCGGCTGGTACCTCTACGACAAGGTCGGCGGCCCGTCCACCGCGCTGGCCGACCTGGGCATCGCCTTCGACGAGGCCACCACCAAGGTCGCCGACGGCAACGTCGCGCAGTACTCGATCGAGCAGCTCAACCAGCTCAACGGCGCCACCGTGCTGCTGTTCGACGACCTCGGCCCGCCGGTCACCGCGCCGGGCGCGGGCGACAAGCTCAAGGCCGACCCGCTGTTCACCTCGATCACCGCGGTCAAGGCGGGCAAGGTGTACGACGGCGAGTACAACATCCTCGACTACGGCGACGCGCTGCGCGTGCTCGACCAGGTCGAGTCGGTGCTGGGCAAGATCTGACCTTCCGCGGGTCGGAGCGGGGCGGTCCACTGTGGACCGCCCCGCTCTTCGCTGTGCGCGGGCTCTCAGTACCGTCGCGGGCCCGGGTCGGTTAACATGGTGCCCTAATGATTAGCGCACAAAGCAACCACGAGGACGACCCGCTGGCCCTGGAGCGGCAGGTCTGCTTCGCGCTGGCCATCGCCTCCCGCAGCGTCATCGGCCTGTACCGGCCGCTGCTCGAGCCGATGGGGCTGACGCACCCGCAGTACCTGGTGATGCTGGCGCTGTGGGGCCGCACCCCGCTGTCGGTCAAGGAGCTCAGCGGCATGCTCGCGCTCGACCCCGGCACGCTGTCGCCGCTGCTCAAGCGCCTGGAGGCGATCGGCTACCTGCGCCGCGACCGCGCGGTCACCGACGAGCGCCAACTCGCCGTCCGGCTCACCCCGACCGGCCAGGCGCTGCGCGAGCAGGCACTGGCCATCCCGGCCGCGGTCGTCGAGCGGCTCGGCATGCGCATCGACGACCTCCGGCAGCTGCACGAGTCCCTCACCCGCGTGATCGAGGCGGCAGGAGAAGCCCCATGACCAAGCCCGGTCTCGTCCACCGCTGCTGGTACCTCCTCGGCGGCCGCCTGCCGTCCCACTACCGCGACTGGGTGCTGGCCGACGCCGCGCGCCCGTCCTGGCTCGCGTGGTTCGCCCTCCGCACCCTCCTGCGGATGGTGCCCCTGACCACGGTGATCACCCTGGGCCTGCTGCTCGGCCTGGACGCACCACTCGGCCTGGCCTTGGCCTGCGGCGGATTGGGTCTCGTGGTGGGCGTGTACTTCATGCTCTCTTACGCCATCGAGAGCACCGAGTACCGCATGACCAGGTACGGCTACCCGCACGGTGCGGCCGAACAGGCACGGCGCGCGCGTACGGCGGATCGGGACCGGGCACGAGAAGAGCGCTACACGGCCGCTTGGCGACAATAAGCGGGTTGCCGGGTGCCCGGCATGGGCGCAGCATGCGGGGATGCGCTTCTCGGTGAACATTCCGAACTTCGGTGACTTCGCGGATGCCCGGAAGGTCGCCCGGCTGGCCGTCGCCGCCGAGGAAGCGGGGTGGGACGGGCTGTTCGTGTGGGACCACGTCGTGCACGACAAGACCGCACGGCAGGGCGTGCCGTTCGGGGACCCGTGGATGCTCCTGACGGCGGCCGCGCTGGCGACCTCGCGGATCCGGATCGGCACACTGGTCACCCCGGTAGCCAGGCGGCGCCCGGAACAACTGGCCCGTCAGGTCGCGACGCTGGACGCGCTGAGCGGCGGCCGGGTGGTCTTCGGGACCGGCCTCGGCGGGCCAGTGGCCGACGAGTACGGCAGCTTCGGCGGGCCGACTGACCCGCGGGTGCTGGCGGAGCGGCTGGACGAGGGGCTGGAGCTGGTGAGCCGGTACTGGTCGGGGGAACCGGTCGACCACGACGGTGCGCATTACCAGGTGCGAGATGTCACGCTGCTGCCCGCGACGGTGCAGCAGCCACGTCCGCCGGTGTGGGTTGGTGGATTCTGGCCGCATCGTCGTCCATTCCAGCGGGCGGCGCGGTGGGATGGAGCGGTGCCGCTGTTCGCTGAGGCTGGACATGGGGTGGTGCCGCCGTTGGCGTTGGCGCGTGGGGTGATTGCTTATCTTCGGTCGCTGCGCGATGCGCCGTTTGAGGTCGTTCTTGGTGGTGCCACTGATCCGGGTACTGCTGCGGATGTTGTGGGGCCGTTGGCTGAGGTGGGGACTACTTGGTGGGATGAGCGACAGTTGCAGGGTGGGCCGGATCTGGATCGGGTGGATGCGGTGTTGCGGCGGGTGGAGGCGGGGCCGCCTGGGCTTTGATTGGGGGGTGGTCGGTGGGGGGCGGCGGGGGTCGGCGGGGTGGTGGGGGTGCTTGGGCGGATTGATCTTGAGCTGGGATAGTCCGGCTCTCGTGCTCGGCTTCGCCGTCGACGGACAGACCTCGCCTTCGGCATTGGCCTGGGCGCGAGTTTCGAGCTTTGCTCGATGGGGCGAACTCGTTTTGCGCGGGGCCCCTGAATAACCCGTGGCAGGACCGCAAAGCAGGGGCCGAAAAGCGTGGCCCTGTCCGCGAACGACGCTACGGGTCATTCTCCCCCGCGCAAAACAAGTCCGCCCCATCGAGCTGGGTTGGCACCAGCGACTCCGAGGAGCGTTGTTCGGCCAACGTCGTTTGGGGGCGCGTTGGACCAATGCTGCGGACGGGGCGTTCGGACCAACGTCGGTGGGGCAATGTTGCAGAGGGGTGCGCTCTCCAGCGATAGCGCATGGCGGCAGGTCAGCGCGGCGGATTCAGGTGCTGCGACGGGCTGTCGTCGGTGCCCGGGCGTCTGGCGGGGCCGTCTTTTCGTGGGGGGCCGGTTCGTCCACTGTGGACCTCGGCGGGGAGTGCTTGGGTACGTGGGTGTCGCGGTATGTGCGGTTGGGCGGTCGACGCGGTGTCTGTTGGGTCTTGAGTGGGGTAGTGGGAAGGCGGCCCGCCAAGGGGGTGGCGGGCCGCTTCGTGGGGGGTTATTCCTCGCCTGCGAAGTCTTCGCCGGTGTCGCCGTCGATGAGGCCGCCATCCAGCATGTCGCCGAGGATCATGCCGCCTACGATGCCTGCGGCGGCGCCGCCGACCACGGTGCCCATGCCGGGGCCGCGGCGGTGGCCGTGGTGGTCCTGGTGGCCATAACCGGGCTGGCCGTACGCGGGCTGTCCGTAGCCGGGTTGGCCGTAGGGCTGCTGGCCGTACGCGGGCTGGTGGCCGCCGCCGAAGGCGGCGTTGCCGGGGGAGCGCTGGGAGACCTGCTCCAGCCACTGGCCGATGACGGGGGCCCAGTCGGTGTTCTCCGCTTCCTGGTGCGGCACCGCGAACCGGCCGAAGGCGTCTCCACCGCCGCCGAAGATGCCGCCGCGGCGGTCGGCCTCCAGGACGATGTGCAGCTCGTGTGGCGTAGCGACGAAAGTCAGCTCTACCTGGCTGATGCGCCCCGAGAACTGCGGCGGCGCGTAGAACTCGATCTCCTGGTACACCGGCAGCTGCTGCGGCACGCCGTGCAGCCGACCGACCTCGAGGTCGGCCTTGGCGAAGCGGAACCCGAGCGCGCCGAACGCGTCGAGGACGCGGTCCTGCGAGGGCAGCGGGTGGATCACGACCGGGTCGAGGTCGCCCTTGTCCGGGGCGCCCGCGATGACCAGGTCGGTGCGCAGGCCCAGGTTCATCCCGGGCAGCGGGCTGCCGCCGACCGCGGTGATCGGCGCCTCCCACGGCACCGGCAGCTGGAACGGCACGTCCAGGTCCTGGTTGGCGGAGACCCGCAGCCGCTCGGCGACGACGAAGCGCAGCAGTTCGCCGGTGCCCGTCGCCTCACCGCCGTGGTGCTCGACCTCGACGCGCCCCTGCAGCGCGAGCACGGCCTGCCCGATCTCGACGTCCGCGCTGCCGCCCTTGATCCGGATCCGACCGGTGAGCGTTCCGCCCGGTCCGACGTGCGGCGAGTCCAGCACGGTGTCCACCGAGGGCCCCCCAACGCCGAAGGCCGAAAGCATCCGCTTGAACATCTGGCGACTCCTGGATCCGGGTCAGAGAAAGGGGCAAATCCGACACTAGCACACAGTGCCGGACTGCCTCCGCCCCGTGGCCGGACGCCACCCCGATGGGCAACCTGTTGTACCCCAACGGTTTACAGCAGCCGGGAGAGCACCTCCCCCAACTCGGGCAGCATCTTGGGCGACACCACCTGCGCGTGCCTGCACGCGAACTCGACTACCTCGATCGACGGCGCCAGGTCACGCCAGTCGTCCGCGGCCGAGTAGTGCGTCTCTTCGAAACCGGGCTCGGGTACAAGTGCGTCGACCAACAGCAGAGGGCCGTCATAGGACGGGTACTCGGCGGTCGCGAGTAAGCGCTGACTGGTCAGGTAGCTGGTGACCACGGCCTCTACCGCGGCAGTGTCGAACTCCGACATGACGTCTCCCCTGGCGTGGATCGCGGCCACGGCGGAGTCCATGGTCACCGCGTCCGGCAGCGGGTAGTCCAAGTCGGACAGCAGGCCTTCCAGGGCTTCCTGCTGGTCAGCGGGCACGGTGTCGAGCACGGGGTCGAAGTGGCGGGAGTCGAGCAGCGCCAACAGCGACACCTCGTGGCCCCCCGCGCGAAGAGCGACCGCGACCAGGTAGGCGACGTTCCCGCCGAAGGACCAGCCCACCAGCCGGTATGGGCCTACCGCTTGGCGTCGGGTGATCTCGGCGGCGTACCGCTCGGCCACCTCGGCGAGGCTGTCGAACGCCGTTCCCGGTTCGGTGAGCAGCGGCGACTGCAAGCCGAGCAGGGGGATGTCATCCGGCAGCCACGCCTTGAGCGGCGCGAACTGCCAGGCGAGGCCACTGGCCGGGTGCACCACGAACACCGGCACACCGGATCCGGCGCGGAGTTCGACCACCGGGTCGAGCGCGTTGGCGGCGGTCCCCCCATCCAGGTGGGCGGCAAGAGCGGCTGGAGTGGGCGCGGTGAACAGGGTCGTGATCGGCAGTCTTACGCCGGTGCGCGACTCAAGCGCGGCGCTGAGGCGGACTAGAAGCAGCGAATGGCCGCCTAGAACGAAGAAGTCGTCGTCAGCACCAACAGTGTCGAGTCCGAGTACCTCCGCGAAGAGGTCACACAGCAGCCGTTCGCGGTCTGTCGCGGGTTCGCGGCCAATCGAGAGCGCCGCGAAGTCGAGTGCAGGGAGTGCGCGACGGTTCACCTTGCCGTTCGCTGTCAGGGGGAACGCGTCCAAGGTGACGTAAGCGGACGGAACCATGTACTCCGGCAGGCGAGCCGAAGCGGCGACCCTCAAGGCCGCCGGGTCGACCGAGGCGGGCGTGACGTAGGCGACCAGGCGTGAGTCGCGGGCTACCACGACCGCCCGGGTCACATCGTCCACAGTGGAGAGAACTGACTCCACCTCACCGAGTTCGATGCGGAAACCGCGGACCTTGACCTGATCGTCAACGCGACCCAGGTACTCGATCCCAGCGGCGGTACGACGAACGAGGTCACCTGTGCGGTAGAGCCGACCGTCGCCGTACGGGTTGGCGACGAACCTGGACGCAGTCAGGTCGGGGCGACGGTGGTAGCCGCGCACCACGCCGTGTCCGGCCAGGTACAACTCGCCCACTACGCCGTCAGGGACCAGCCCTAGCGCCGAATCCAGGACGTAAGCCTGGGTGGCGCGGATGGGGTGCCCGATCACGACATGCTCGTCGACAACCTCCGCCGACGTCGACCAGACCGTGGTCTCGGTCGGGCCATAGAGGTTGACGACGCGTCGAGCGCGGCCCGCGAGCGCACCGGCCAGCGATGACGGCAGTGCCTCGCCGCCGACCAGCACCGTCGTGGCACCGAGGTCCACGCCGGTGTCCAGAACCGCCTGCCACAGCGACGGGGTGGCCTGCACGTAGTCGGTGATCGCCCCGGAGAGCAGCCTCGGGTCGAGCACCTCTTCGCGGGAGGCCACCCGCACGGTCACCCCGCGCGTCAACGGCACCAGCAGTTCCAGCACGGCGATGTCGAAGGACAGCGTGGTGACCGCCAACAACCGATCACCGGGGCCGAACCCGACCAACTCGCCCATGGCCTCGGCGAAGTTCGCGACCGCGCCGTGGGGGACGACAACGCCCTTGGGGCGCCCGGTGGAGCCGGAGGTGTGGATCACGTACGCGGGGCTGTCGATGTGTGGCAGCTCGGCCGGAACGGCGCCGTGCCACGTGTCGGCGAAGGTGACCGTCTCCGCGATCGGCGGCAGGACGGATCTAAGAGCGTCGGTCGTCACCAAGAGCGAGGGTTCGGTGTCCTCGACCATGTACTCCAGCCGGTCGGCCGGGAACTCAGGGTCGAGCGGCAGGTATGCGGCACCGGATCGCAGCACCGCGAGCATCGCGACGACCATGTCCACGGAACGCGGTAGGGCCAACGCGACGATTCGCTCGGGACCAGCCCCACGCCGGACAAGCTCACCGGCCAACGCTTCGGCTCGCATCAACAGCTCGCCGTAGGTGATAGAGCCGTCGCCTGCTTCCACGGCGACAGCATCCGGTGTGGCAGCGGCTTGGGCCGCGAACCGGGCCGGGATCGTGTCGGTGACGACATGGTCCGCCGGGAAGTCGAGCAGCGAGCGGCGTTCGTCGCCGGTGAGCAGGTCGACCGTGCCGATCGGGTCTGCCGGGGCGACGGCGACCGCCTCGACGAACCGGACGAGGCGGTCGGCGAGCCGCGCGGCGGTGGCCCGGTCGAACAGGTCGTCGGCGTACTCGATGGTGCCGGTGATGCCGTCGGCCAGCTCGGTGAAGGTGAACGTCAGGTCGAACCTCGCCGTGGTGACCTCGATGTCCAGACTTGGGCTGTCCGGCTCGGCGGCGGTGACCCCGGGCAGGCCGAGGTCGCGGTCGTCGGCGTCGTGGAAGATGACCATGGTCTGGAACAGCGGGTGCCTGGCCATCGACCGGGCCGGGTTGAGGATCTCCACCAGCCGCTCGAACGGCACGTCCTGGTGCGCGTAGGCGGCCAAGTCGGTCTCCCGGACCCGGGCGAGCAGCTCGGCGAAGGTCGGGTCGCCGGAGACGTCCGTGCGCAGCACGAGCGTGTTGAGGAAGAAGCCGACGAGGTCGTCGAGCGCCTCGTCGGTGCGGCCCGCGATGGGTGAGCCCAGTGGGATGTCGGTGCCCGCGCCGAGCCGTGAGAGCAAGGCGGCGACGGCGGCCTGGGTCGCCATGAACAGCGTGGCGCCGTTGGCCCGCGCGGCGGCGCGGAGGCCACGCAGTGCGTCACCGCTGAGGTCGAAGGTGACTTCCCCGCCACGGTAGGACGCGACAGGCGGCCTTGGACGGTCGACCGGTAGCGCCAACTCCTCGGGCATGCCCGCTAGCGCCGATCGCCAGTAGGCAACCTGGGTCGACACAACGCTGTCTGGGACATCCTCGGAGCCGAGCAGGTCTCGCTGCCAGAGCGTGTAGTCGGCGTACTGCACCGGAAGCGCTGCCCATTCGGGTATAGCCCCAACGCGCCGGGCCGCGTAAGCCACACCAAGGTCTCCGAGAAGCGGTGGAGTCGACCACTCGTCGGCGGCGATGTGGTGCACCAGCAGCACGATCACCGACTCGCCCGCTTCGCGGAACAGCCAGGCGCGAACCGGGATCTCCCGCGTGAAGTCGAAGGTGTACTCCGTGGCTTCTTGGACGCCACCACCGTCTATGACTTCGAATGGAACCTCTACATCCGACAACACCGACTGGTACGGAACCCCGTTGTGGTCAGGGAACACCGTCCGCAGACTCTCGTGCCGGGCAATGACGTCATTGAGCGCGGCCTGCAACGCGGCAGCGTCCACGTCGCCTGTAAGGCGGGTGGTCAGCGGGATGTTGTAGGTGGAGCTGGGCCCTTCCATCCGGAACAAGAACCACAGCCGCTGCTGCGCGAACGACAGCGGCAACCGCCCCGGCCGGTCCAACCGCGTCAAGGCAGGCCGGGCGACACCGGATAGCGGAAGACGCGACACGAGCCCCGCGACCGTAGGCGCTTCAAAGACGTCCCGGATCGTGGGCTCGACTCCCAGCACCGAGCGGACTCGGCTGACCAGCTTGGTCGCCAACAACGAGTGGCCGCCCAAGGTGAAGAAGTTGTCGTCGGTGCCCACGCTGTCCAGCCCGAGCAGGTCGGCGAAGATCCCGGCGACGAGCTCTTCACGCGGGGAGCGCGCCGCGCGCTTCTCCCCCGTGTCCACAACCGGGTCAGGTAGGGCCTTACGGTCAACCTTGCCGTTAGCGGTGATCGGCAGGGCTTCCAGTTCGACGAACGCAGTCGGCACCATGTAGTCGGGCAGGGTGGTGCGAGCCCACGCCGCCAGGTCGGACAGGTCGGCTCCACCATCGGCGACGACGTAAGCGGCCAGGTAGGCGCTACCGGCAGGAACCGTCACGACTGAGGACCGGACGCCGGGGTGGGCGAGGAGCGCGGACTCGACCTCTTCCAGTTCCAGGCGCATGCCCCGGATCTTGACCTGGTTGTCAGCGCGACCGACGAAGTCCAGCGACCCGTCACCTGCCCAGCGGACGAGGTCGCCGGTGCGGTAGAGCCGGGTTCCTGGAGCGCCGAACGGGTCCGCGACGAATCGGGACGCGGTCAGGTCCGGTCGGTTCACATAACCGCGGCCGAGGAGATAACCGCCGACGTACAACTCACCCGCGATTCCGGCTTGCACCGGGTTAAGAGCATCGTCGAGCACATAGAGCTGGGTGTTGGGGTTAGGCCTACCGATGGAGGTTGCGATGCGGTCGGAGCCTTCGCGGTAGACGACGTGGGAGACACCGATGGTCGTCTCCGCAGGGCCGTAACCGTGGTACATCGTGGTGTCGAGCGCGGCACGGAACCGGTCGAACAGATCCGGAGTCAGGACCTCCCCACCGCACCACACGTGGCGCAGACCGCGCAGGGACTGCGTTCCCGCCGCCAGCTCCAAGAGCGCGTCCAGCATGGACGAGGGCAGGTAGACGAAGGTGACGCGCCCGTTGTCGATGAGGTCGAGCAGGTAACGCGGGTCGCGCTCCCCGCCCGGGTCGGCGATGACCAACCGCCCACCGGTGACCAGGGGAAGAAGGATCTCGTTGACGGAGATGTCGAACGAGAGCGGCGCCTTGAACAGCGACGCGTCACCTTGTCCAAACCCGAGCAGTCCGCTCTGCCAGACCAGCCGAGCGCTGATGGCCTCGTGCCGGATCATCGCCCCCTTGGGCGTACCCGTGGAGCCCGAGGTGAACATGACATAGGCGAGTTGAGCGCCGTGTGTGTGGTCGGACTGGGCGACCGGGTGCCCGCCGAATGACCAGCTTGTGAGGTCGACATAGAGATCGGACTCGACGACACCACCGGGACCAGTCACGGTCAGCATCGCACCGGACTCCGCCACCACGGTCTCGCGCCGGGCGATCGGCCAGGTTGGGTCAAGAGGGACGAACGCTCCGCCCGCGCGAAGGATCGCGAGCAACGCGATGACCATCTCCGCGCCGCGCGGCAGGCCGATGGCCACTACGCGCTCGGGTCCGACACCTCGCTGGTTCAGCTCGGTGGCGAGCTGCCCGACAAGAACATCCAACTCCTGGTAGGTCAACCTGGCCGTGCCCGACACAAGAGCGATCTCGTGTGGGAAGGACGCGAAGGCAGCTGTCAGAAGCTCCGGGAGCGTGCGAGTCACCTCGGGCTCGGCGGTGTCATTCCAACCGCGCAGCACCAGGTCACGCTCGTCGGCAGCCAAGAGGTCCACCGTGCGGATGGACTGCCCCGGGTCAGTGGCAACTGCCGTGAGCAGGCGGACCAGCCGGTTGGCGATGTCGGTGACGGTGGACCGGTCGAACAGGTCGGTGGCGTACTCGATGGACCCCACCATCCCGGCGATTCCCCCAGTGCCCGCCGGGGTGTCGGAGAAGCCGACCGAGAGGTCGAACTTGGCCGTGGTCGTGGCCAGGTCCTGCGCGGCGGTCTCGGTGCCGGGCAGGCCGAGGTCGTCGGTGTCGAGGCCGGTGTGGGTGACCATGACGTGGAACAGCGGGTGCCTGGCCATGGACCGGGCGGGGTTGAGGATCTCCACCAGCCGCTCGAAGGGCACGTCCTGGTGCGCGTACGCGGCCAGGTCGGCCTCGTGGACCCGGCGGAGGAGTTCGGCGAAGGTCGGGTCGCCGGAGACGTCCGTGCGCAGCACGAGGGTGTTGACGAAGAACCCGACCAGCCGGTCCAGGTTCTCGTCGGTGCGGCCCGCGATGGGCGTGCCGAGCGGGATGTCGGTGCCCGCGCCGAGCCGCGCCAGCAGGGCGGCGACGGCGGCCTGCACGACCATGAACGTGGTCACGCCCTCGCGGCGGGCGAGGTCCCGCAGGTCGGCCACGACCTGGGCCGGTAGGTCGAACCGGACGTCGTCGCCCCGGTAGGACGCGACAACCGGACGCGGTCGGTCCAGCGGTAGCGCGATCTCCTCTGGTGCGCCCGCGAGGGTGTCCCGCCAGTAGGCCACCTGCTTGGACACGAGGCTGTCAGCGTCATCCTCGGAACCGAGCAGGTCCCGCTGCCAGAGGGTGTAGTCCGCGTACTGAACCGGTAGCGCTGTCCACTCAGGTGCGGTGCCAGCGCGGCGGGCGGCGTAAGCGGTGCCCAGGTCGCCAAGCAGCGGAGCGGTGGACCACTCATCGGCCGCGATGTGGTGGACGAGCAGCACGATCACGGACACATCAACGGACTCACGGAACAGCCACGCGCGAACCGGGATCTCGCGGGACAGGTCGAAGGCGTATTCGGTGGCCTCTTGGACACCACCACCGTCTACGACCTCGAACGTAACCTCTACATCCGACAACACCGACTGATACGGAACCCCGTCATGATCAGGGAACACCGTCCGCAGACTCTCATGCCGAACGACGAGATCGTTGAGCGCGAGCTGAAGCGCGGCAGCGTCAACGTCACCGGTAAGCCTCGCGACGAACGGGATGTTGTTGGTAGAGCTTGGGCCTTCCATCCGGAACAAGAACCAGAGTCGCTGCTGCGCGAACGACAGCGGCAACCGCTCGGGCCTTTCGACGGCCTCTAATGCCGGGCGCGCATCGCCGGTGCTACCGACGAGGGCGGCGATACCGGCGACAGTGCGCGCGGTGAAGACATCGCGGATCGCCAGCTCCGTGCCCACGGTTGCGCGCAGGCGGGAGACGAGCCTGGTCGCCAGCAGCGAGTGGCCGCCGATGGTGAAGAAGTCGTCGTCCGGTCCCACCGAGGGCAGGTCCAGCACCTCGGCGAACAGGGACGCGACGATTTCCTCGGCCGGGGTGCGCGCTCGACCTTGTCCAGCGACGTACTCGGGCGACGGAAGGGCCTTGCGGTCGACCTTGCCGCTAGGAAGGGTCGGGAACTCGTCGAGCACTACGACGGCAGCAGGCACCATGTGCTCAGGTAGGACAGCCGCAACCTGGTTACGTAGACGAGTCGGATCCGGCGTTTGCCCTGTCGCTGCGATGACATAAGCCAGGAGTTGGTTGTCTCGGGCGATGACGGTCGCGCGCGCCACTGACGCGTCGTCGGTCAGCGCGGTTTCGACCTCACCGGGTTCGATGCGAAACCCGCGAACCTTGATCTGGTCGTCAACACGCCCCAGGAACTCAAGCTGACCGCCCTGGTTCCACCGCACCAGGTCACCCGTGCGGTAGAGCCGCCCGGTGCCGGAAAGGAAGTCCGGAATGAAGCGGGACGCAGTAAGACCGGGCTGGTTCAGGTAGCCGCGGGTGACACCGGCTCCACCGATGTATAGCTCGCCCGGCACACCTGTCGGCGGCTGGCCAAGGCTGCGGTTGAGGACGTAGACCTCGGTGTTCCCGACAGGGCTGCCGATGACAGGTGAGCCCGACTGGATGCGAGCGAAGGTGGCGTCAACTGTCGTCTCGGTCGGGCCGTAGAAGTTGAACGCGGTGACGTTCGATGCCGCGAGCTGGTCCCACAAGGTCTCACTCACCGCCTCGCCGCCAGTACCGACGAAGGCGATTCCAGTGTCCAGCAGACCCTCTTCGACCAGCTGGGCCAGCAGGACAGGCGCGGCGTCGAGGTAGTTGATGCCGTGCTCACGGACATACGCGACTAGCGCGGTCGGGTCCGGCTGGACGATGTGCAGCTCGTGCCCGGCCACCATCCACAGCAGACCGTCCACCGACGCGTCGAACGCGAAGGACGCAGCGTTGATGACCCGTTGGCGTTGCTCCGGCATCACCGTCGCGCGGTGCGAGGCAAGCAGGTTCGCCAGGTTGCTGTGCTCGACGACCACGCCCTTGGGCTTGCCGGTGGATCCTGAGGTGTAGAGGACGTAGGCAGCACCAAGAGGGGCGGCGGAGTCGTAGGTGCCAGTGACGTCGATGCCGTCGAGGACGACAGTGGGCTGGGCGTCGGCGAGCATGTAAGAGATCCGCCCGGCCGGGTAGGTCGGGTCCAGCACTAGATATGCCGCACCGGCCCGCCAGACGCCAAGGATCGCCGCGACAAGATCGGCCGACGACGCCATCGACAGGCCGACGACATCTCCCGGCCTTACGCCACGGTCGACAAGGTGCCCGGCGACCGCACGGGACAAGAGGTCGAGTTCAGCGAAACTCAGCCCTCGACGCTCGTCGACAACCGCCGTGGTGTCCGGCGTCGCGGCGACCTGGTGGTCGAACACGGCGAGCACGGACTCGGCTGCGGTGACTCGCGGCCCGGTGCCCACGTCCTTCTGGGCGGCCAGGTCCGGCGCGGTGGCGAGGGTGATGCCGCGAACGGGGTGGCTCGGGTCGTCGGCGATCGTGTCGAGCACGCGGACGAGGCTGTCGGCCAGCCAGGTCGCGGTGTCGCGGTCGAACACATCCGGCCGGTACTCCAGCGACAGCTCCAGCGTCTCCCCCACCTCGGCGGTGAGCGTCAACGGGTAGTCGGTCGCGTCAGTGCCGGACACGCCCGTGACGCGTAACCCAGCGGCCTGTTCGGCGCGGCCTAGCGCGTCGGTGTCGACCGGGTAGCTCTCGAACACGGTAAGGGTGTCGAACAGCTCGGTCAGGCCGGTAGCCCTACCGATGTCGGCCAGGCCTAGGTGCTGGTGCTCGATAAGAGCGGACTGCTCCGCCTGCACGCGGCGCGCGGCTTCGGCCACGGTCTCGGCCGGGTCGAGCCGCACGCGGACCGGCACGGTGTTGATGAACAGGCCGATCATCGACTCGACACCGGGCAGGTCGGCGGGGCGCCCGGACACCGTGGCGCCGAACACCACGTCCTCGCGGCCGAGGTGGCGGGCCAGGACCAGGCCCCAGGCGAGCTGGATGGCGGTGTTCATGGTGACGCCGAGTGCCCTGGCGCCCTCGGTGAGGCGCGCGGTGAGGGTGTCAGCGCGATCGGACGCGGCCAGCGCGCGGGTGAGGTCGAAGTCGACCTTCTCGGGGCGGACGGTCGTGGTGCTCGGCCCGGCGAGCAGGGTCGGCTCGGCACCATCGAGCGCCTTCGCCCATGCGGCCCTCGCCTGGGCGGCGTCCTGCTCTGCCAACCAGGTGAGGTAGTCGTCGAACGGACGGGGTGCGCCGAGGGTGACGCCGCCGTAGAGCTCGAAGAGTTCCTGGCCGAGCAGCGGGGTCGACCAGCCGTCGAGCAGCACGTGGTGGTTGGTGATGACCAGCCGGTGGCCGCCGTCGGGCAGGTGCAGCAGCAGGAACCGGATCAGCGGCGCGGTCGCTGGGTCGAACCGGGTGTCGAGGTCGGCGGCGATGACGGACTCGTCGCCGGTGACCTCGTGCCACGGCGCGCGGACGTCGTCGAGGACGAGCTGCACGAGTTCGCCGTTTGCGCGCTCGCGGAAGCAGACCCGTAGGTTCGCGTGCCGGGCGAGCAGTGCGTCAGCGGCGGCGCGGAGCCGGGCAGCGTCAACGGTGCCGTCTAGGTGCAGGACTGTCTGCACGGTGTAGACGTCGGCGCCTTCGAGGCCGGAGAGAAAGAGAAGGCCAGCTTGCAGTGGTGAGAGAGGCCAGATGTCGACCACGTTGTCGACGAGAAGCGCGTCGACCTCGGCTTGGTCGAGCGTGACAAGAGGGAAGTCCGAGGGCGTGCGGCCACCTGTGGCGCCAGCGAGTTCCGCGAGGGCGTCGCGCCAGTGGTCGCTGATGGCGTTGACCTCGGCGTCGGTGAACACGCCATCGGGCCAGGTCCAGTCAACTGTGAGCGTGGACCCGATCGCGACGATGTCGATCTGAAGGGCGTGGTCGAGCGGCATGTCCTTGTCGGCGCCACCGGCGATGCCCGCTTCGACCGGGGACCACGGCGCGGTGTCGGAGCTGGCGGGCTCGAACCGGCCGAGGTAGTTGACCAGCAGCTGCGGCTTGGTGGTGAGCTGCTCGGCGGTGTCGGGGTTGAGGTGGCGGAGCAGGCCGAAGCCGGTGCCGGAGCCGGGTGTCGCGCGCAGGCTTTCCTTGACCCGCTTGAGGGTCGTGGCGGCGTCGCGCGGGTCGATCCCGCCGAGGCGCACCGGGTAGAGGCTGGTGAACCAGCCAACGGTGCGGTGCAGGTCGGCGCCGGGGACCAGGTCCTCGTCGCGGCCGTGGGCCTCGCGGTCGAGCAGCACGGAGGTCAGGCCGCGCCACCGGCCGAGGGCCACGGACAGGCCCGCGAGCAGGACGTCGTCGATCTCGGCGGTGAACCGGGCCGCGACCTCGGTGGGCAGCGCGCCGATCTCGGTGCGCGCGGTCTTGGCCGTCGCCAGGGTGTCGGTGGCCGGGTCGAGCGCGCGGGAACCGAGCAGCGGGTCGTCGCCCGCGAGGGTCTCAGTCCAGTGCGGTAGCTCGTTGACGCTCGCGGCGGCCTCGACGACACCTTGTGCCCAGCGGCGGAACGACGTGCCGATCGGTTGCAGGTCCGCGCCCTCGTAGGCCTCAACGAGGTCCGGTAGCAGGATCCGCCATGAGACACCGTCGACCACGAGGTGGTGAGCGGCAACTACGACTACGCCCGCGTCCGGGAACCACACAACGCGGAGCACTCGGGACGCGGCAGGGTCAAGGGTGTCCAAGACGGCGTCGACGTCGAGTGCGCCAGAGACGACCGCGACGGCGTTGGCGGCGTCTGCGGTGGTGGGAATATCCAGGCCCTCTTGCGTCAGGCGGGCTCGGAGGATGACGTGGGTGTCGAGGAGCTTCTGGACGGTGGTCGTAAGACGAGCCTCGGTGAGGTCGGTGGGCGCGGTCAGCACCTGCACTTGGGCGTAGCGGTTGATGGGGCCGCTGTTGGCCATGAGGTCGTGCATGATCGGGGTCAGCGGAACGATGCCGACCGCTGTCCCCTCCTCCTCGACCACTACCGGCTCGCTCTTGGCGTCAGCGACCGCGGCTAGGGCGGCGACCGTGCGCTGCTCGAACACATCGCGCGGAGACAGCGTCACCCCGGCCGCGCGGGCACGGCTGACGAGCTGGATGGAGACGATGCTGTCACCGCCGAGGGTGAAGAAGTCGTCGTCCATACCTACGGCGGATAGACCTAGGACACCTGCGAACAGGTCGTGCAGTACGGACTCCGTGGGAGTGCGCGGTTCCCGGATAGCGGTGACGAGCCCGCTGAGGTCCGGGTCGGGTAGCGCTGCCCGGTTGATCTTGCCGCTGGGGAGCAGCGGGAACTCGTCCACGACTACGACCGCGGACGGCACCATGTGTTCCGGCAGCACTGCCTTGGCGTGTTCGCGAACAGTCTCGGCGGACGCGCCCACGACGTAGGCGATGAGCCGCGAGTCCCGGACTACAGCGGTGACGCGCGGAGCGACCTCGGCGAGCACGGCCTCGACCTCGCCCAGCTCGACCCGGAACCCGCGCACCTTGACCTGGTCGTCCGCGCGGCCGAGAAACTCCAGCGACCCGGACGGTTTCCACCGCACCAGGTCACCCGTCCGGTACAACCGCCCAGCACCGAACGGGTTCGCCACGAACCGCGACGCCGTCAGCCCCGGCTGCTCCCAGTACCCGCGTGCCACGCCGGCGCCACCGACGTACAGCTCACCCACGACACCGGGCGCTACCAGCGACAACGCCGGGTCGAGGACGTAGGCGGTGGAGTTCGCCACGGGCCGCCCGATCATGACGTCCGCGCCCGTGATCGGCGCCACCACGGCATCCACAGTGGACTCGGTGGGGCCGTAGAAGTTGAACGCCTCGACGGTGCTGGTGGCCAGGTCGCGCCACAGCGCGGCGCCGACCGCCTCGCCGCCGGTGCCCACGACGGACACGCCGGACTCCAGCAGGCCGTCCGCGACGAGCTGGGTCAGCAGCGACGGCGCGGCGTCGAGGTAGGTGATGTCCCTGGTGCGGACGTACTCGACCAGGGCGCGCGTGTCGCGCATCAGGTCACCGTCGGCGATGTGCAGGGTGTGCCCGGCGAACAGCCAGAGCAGCGGGTCGAGCGAGGCGTCGAAGGAGAACGACGCGGCGTGTAGGACCGGACCGGGGCGCATGATCACACGGTGCGCGGCGAGCAGATTGACCAGACCCGCGTGCTCGACAACGACGCCCTTAGGCCTACCCGTCGAGCCGGACGTGTAGATCATGTAGGCAGCGCCGGTAACCGGGACTGGCGTGAGCGCGGCTGACATGTGGTCCTCTATGGAGGACAGTACCAACGCGGGACGGGCGTCTTCCAGCATGTAGCGGATGCGCTCTGCCGGGTAGCCGGGGTCGACCGGTAGGTGTATCGCGCCCGCCTTCCAGATGGCCAGCAACGCGATGACAGCGTCAACGGTGCGCGGGAGCATCGACGCCACTACGGCCTCAGAGGTGACCCCCTGGGATTGCAGCCACCCAGCCAGTAGATCCGAACGGGCGTCGAGTTCCGCGAAGGCCAACGAGTCGGTTGCGTCAACGACGGCGGGCGCCTCGGGGGCCGCGGAAACCGAGGCCGCAAACGCTTGCAGTACCGAGGTTCCGCCCACGCCGATGGTGACACCGCGCGAGAGGGCGGCGAGGGTCGTGCGTTCCTCGGCGGTCATCAGGTCGAGTTCGCGGACGGGTGTCGCCGAGTCGGTGACGAAAGCGGTCAGGGCGGCCACGAGCCGGGTCGCGAACCTGGCCGTGTCCGCACCGGAGATGACGTCGGGGCGGTGGTCGATCCACACGTCAAGCCCGCCGGTGGCCTCGGCGGTCAGCGTGAGCGGGTAGTTGGTGTCGTCGGTGCCCTGGACGCCGACCACGCGCAGCCCGGCGGCGTCCTCCGCGCGGCCGAGCGCCTCGGTGTCGACCGGGTAGCTCTCGAAGACGGTGATCGTGTCGAACAGCTCGGGCAGGCCGGTGTGCCGCTGGACGCGGGACAGGCCGACGTACTGGTGGTCCATCACCCGCGCCTGCTCGGCCTGCACCCGGGCCAGCAGCGCGGCGGCGGTCTCGGCGGGGTCGAGGCGGACGCGGACCGGCACGGTGTTGATGAACAGGCCGATCATGGACTCCGCGCCGGGCAGGTCGGCGGGGCGCCCGGACACGGTGGCACCGAACACGACGTCGTCGCGACCGAGGTGCCGGGCGAGGACCAACCCCCACGCGGTTTGCAGCAGGGTGTTGACGGTGACGCGGAGCATGCGGGCCACCTCGCCGAGCCGCGCCGCGAGGCCGGGGGCGATCTCCACGGGGACGCGCCGGGTCAGCGCGCCGGAGTTCGCCGCGCCGGGCGGGCCGACGAGCGTGGGCTCGGTGACCCCGTCGAGCGCCTCGGCCCAGGTTTTCTCGCCGAGGTCGCGGTCCTGGCGGGAGAGCCAGACGAGGTAATCGCGGAACGGCCGAACCCGGCGCAGACCACCGGTGTCGCCGCGCGCGCCGTAGATCTCGAACAACTCGCCGAGCAGCAACGGGGTGGACCACCCGTCGAGCAGGATGTGGTGGTTCGTCACCAGCAACCGGTGCCGATCGGGGCCGATCGTCGCCAGCAGGAACCGGATCAGCGGAGGAGCCGCCAGGTCGAACCTCGTCGCCCGATCGCGCTCGACGATGGCAGGCCACTCGGCCTCAGTGGCGACGATCTCGGTCCACGGCACCGCGACCCTGGCAGGCACCAACTGCACGGGCCTATCAGCGTCCTCGGTGCTGAAGCAAACCCGCAGATTGGGATGCCGCCGCAACAACGCCCCCGCCGCCTCCCGCATCAACTCGGCGTCCAGCGGGCCCTCGACCTCGAGCACGGTCTGCACCGTGTAAACGTCCACCTCGGACTCGTCGTAGCCGGAGAGGAACAACAACCCCTCCTGCAACGGCGAAAGCGGCCAGATGTCCTGCAGACCCGCGCGGCTCACGGGGTTCTCCGTTCGGGTTCGGTGCGGGGGTGGGGTCGGGTGGTGCTCATAGGTCCCGCCATTTGGCCTCGAAGCGGTCGATCTGGTCTTGGGCGAAGCCGGTGAGCAGGAGGTCGGATGGGGTGAGGCCGCCCGCGCCTTCTTCGGCGCCGTGTTCGGCCAGGGCGCGGAGGGCTCCGGCGACGCAGGTGGCCAGGTCTCGGATCGCGCGTTCGGTGAAGACGCCGTCGGGGTAGGTCCAGGCGATGTGGAGCTCCGGGCCTGCGACGGTGGTGATGTCCACTTGGAGGGGGTATTCGGCGGGCATGTCGGGGTCCGCGCCGCCGCCGATGCCGGGTAGGGGGGACCAGGGGCCGGTGGGGGCTGCGGTGTCGAAGCGGCCCAGGTAGTTGAACAGCACCTGGCGCCTGCCGGTGAGGGCCTGCTCGGTGTCGGGGTTGAGGTGGCGCAGCAGGCCGAAGCCGATGCCGCTACCGGGCGTCGACCGCAGGCACTCCTTGACCTGCTTGACCGCCCGGCCCGCGTCCGGCCCACCCTCGACGGCGTCGGCGATGTCGATGCCCGCCAGGTCGAGGCGGACCGGGTGGACGCTGGTGAACCACCCGACCGTGCGGTGCAGGTCCGCGCCGGGGACGGCCTCCTCGTCGCGGCCGTGCGACTCCAGGTCGACGGTGATCGCCGTGCGCCGCTGGTCGCGGTAGCGCGCCGACCACCGCGCCACGCCGAGCGCGAACCCGGTCAGCAGCACGTCGTCGACCTCGGCGTGGAACAGCTCGGGCACCGGCCCCAGCACCGGCTCGGCCACATCGGCGGCGACGGTCGTGACCACCTGCCGCAGCCCGGACACGGTGTCCCCGTCCAGCAGCCGATCCCCCAGCGGCGCCTCGTCGGCGGCCACCACGGTCGTCCAGTGCGCGAGTTCGTCGACCCGGGTGCGCGCGGCCTCCACCAATCCGGAGGCCCATCCCCGCAACGACGTCCCCACGGCCTGGAGCGCCTGCCCGTCGTAGGCGGCGACCAGGTCCGGCACCAGGATCCGCCACGAAACCCCGTCCACGACCAGGTGGTGCGCCGCGAGGACGACGACCTGCGCCGTGGGGAACCAGGCGACGCGGACGGTGTTGACCTCGGGGTCGAGGGTGTCCAGGACGCGGTCCACGTCCAGGGGGCCGTCCAGTTCCAGGACCAGGTCCTCGGCGGGGAGCGCGGGTGGGACGAGGAGGCCCTCGGGGGTCAGGCGGGCGCGGAGGATGTCGTGGGTGTCGATCAGGGTCTGCACGGCGGCGACCAGTCGCGGGCGGGTCAGGTCGGCGGGGGCGCGGAGGACCCGGGTCTGGGCGAAGCGGTCGAGACGGCCGCCGAGGTCCAGGACCGTGCGCATGATCGGGGTGAAGGGGACGAGGCCGGTGCCGTCATCTGTTGCGACGGCGGGCTTGTCGGTGACGGCGACGAGGGCGAGTGCCGCAACGGTGCGCTGCTCGAAGACGTCGCGGGGCGAGAACCGCAGGCAGGCACCGCGCGCGCGGCTCACCAGTTGGATGGAGACGATGCTGTCGCCGCCGAGCGCGAAGAAGTCGTCGTCCACGCCCACGGTGGGTAGGCCCAGGACAGCGGCGAAGATCTCGACGAGGACGGCCTCGACGTCGGTCGTCGCGGCCCGGGTGGAGACCAGTGCGGCGAAGTCGGGATCGGGCAGCGCGGCGCGGTCCACCTTGCCGTTGGGCAGCAATGGGATCTCGTCGATCGCAACGAAGGCCGACGGCACCATGTGGTCCGGCAACCGGGACGCGGCGTGCGCACGCAGGTCCGTGGCGCCGATGACGTGCGCCACGAGTCGGCCGTCGCGCACGGTGGCGATGGCGGCGGTCACCTCCGGGTGCTCGCACAGCACCGCCTCGACCTCGCCCGGCTCGACCCGGAACCCGCGCACCTTGACCTGGTCGTCCGCACGGCCGAGGAACTCCAACGACCTGGAGCCGTTCCACCGCACCAGGTCACCCGTCCGGTACAACCGCCCAGCACCGAACGGGTTCGCCACGAACCGCGACGCCGTCAGCCCCGGCTGACCGAGGTAGCCGCGAGCCACACCGGGACCGCCGACGTACAGCTCACCGACCACACCGGGCGCCACCAGCCCCAGCGTCGGATCCAGCACGTACGCGACCGAGTTCGCCACCGGCCGCCCGATCACGACGTCCGAACCGGCGACCGGCGCCACCACAGTGTCCACAGTGCACTCGGTGGGGCCGTAGAAGTTGAATGCCTCAACGGAACTGGCCGCCAACTCGTGCCACAACGCGGCGCTCACGGCCTCAGCGCCGGTCCCGACCACCGACACGCCGGAGGTCAGCAGGCCATCGGACGCGAGCTGCCCCAACAGGGACGGCGCCGCGTCGACGTAGGCGATGCCGTTCGACCGGACGTACTCCACACCCGGTTCCGCGACGATGTGCAGTTCGTGCCCGGCGACCAGCCACAGCAGTGGGTCGAGCGAGGCGTCGAACGAGAACGAGGCCGCCTGCAACGCGGGACCCGGCCGCATCACCGTCGCCTGGTGCGAGGCCAGCAGGTTCACCAGTCCGGCGTGCTCGACGACGACGCCCTTCGGCCGCCCGGTGGACCCCGACGTGAAGATCACGTACGCCGCGCCGGACACCGGGCCACCGGTGAACGAGTAGCCCGACACCGCGTCGATCTCCACCGCGCCGGGCATGCCGACCGCGGCGATGGTCAGCGTCACCGCGGGCCGAGCCTGCTCGACCATGTACGCCAGCCGGTCGGCCGGGTACTCCGGGTCGAGCACCAGGTACGCCGCGCCCGCCTTCCACACGCCGATGATCGCGGCCACGAGCCCAGCGGAGGACGGCACCGCCAACGCCACCACATCGCCCGCACGAACCCCCTGGGAGACAAGGAGTCCGGCGATCTGATCCGACCGCTCGGCCAGTTCGCCATAGGTGAACACGGCATCGGATCCGACCACAGCGCGCGCCGAGAGGTCCTGCCGGGCCAACGTGTCCAGCACCGACGAGTCCGAGACCTCCACAATCGGCCCACGGGAAGCGGCGAGTAGTGACGCTCGCTCCACATCGGACATCAAGTCAAGGTCGCGCACCTTCGTTTCCGGCGCGGAAAAGGCTTCCAGCGCGCGGACGAACCGCTCAGCCCATGCCGACACGACATCGTCCGACACCAGGTCGTCGCGCACGTCCAGCCACGCGGACAGACCAGCCCCCACGGTCAGCGTGATCGGGTAGTGCGTCGCGTCGGCGCCGGTCACGCCGCTCACCTGGAACCCGGCGGCGGTCTCGGCCCGGTCCAGTGCGGCGGTGTCGATCGGGAAGCTCTCGAACACGGTCAGCGTGTCGAACAGGTCACCGACGCCGACCGCGCGCTGGATGTCGGCGAGCCCGACGTGGTGGTGGTCAAGCAAAGCGGCCTGCTCGGCCTGCACGCGCGACAGCAGCGATGCCACGGACTCGGCTGGGTCGAGCCGGACCCGCACCGGCAGGGTGTTGATGAACAGGCCGATCATCGACTCGACGCCGGGCAGGTCAGCGGGCCGGCCGGACACGGTGGCGCCGAACACGACGTCACCTCGGCCGAGACCACGTGCCAGCGTCAAGCCCCACGCGGTCTGCACGAGAGTGTTGAGCGTGACTCCGCGTTCCCGCGCGACCTTCGGCAACCCTTCCGGCAGAACGAGGTCGACCTTGCGCGGCAACGCACCCGACTTCGCGGCACCCGCCGGTGCGACCAAGGTCGGCTCAGAAACACCTGCGAGGGCTTGCGCCCACGGCTGGACCCCGACGTCCCGAGTGGACAGCCAGGTGAGGAAGTCCCGGTACGGCCGGACGGCGGGAAGCGCGTTGCCCGCGTAAAGCTCGAACAGTTCTCGCACCAGCAAGGGTGTCGACCAGCCGTCGAGCAGGACGTGGTGGAACGAGAACAGCAGCCGGTGCCGCTCTGGGCCGCCGCGACCGAGGATGAAGCGGACCAGCGGCGCGGCAGCGACATCGAACCGGGTGCGCTGGTCGTCGGCGACGAGCTGCTCCCAACCGCCGAGGTCGACCTCGCGCCACGGCAGCTCGACTCGTTCGTGCACAACGAGAACGGGGTCGCCGGTGGCGGTGCTGTCGAGGGCGGCGCGCAGCGTGTCGTGCCGGGCGATCAGCGCCTCCGCCGCAGCGCGGAGCCGTGCGGTGTCGAGCGGTCCGGTCAGCTCGCAGGCGAACTGCACGGTGTAGACGTCGGTGGCGTGATCGTCGAACCGCGACAGGAAGGCGATCCCCTGCTGCAGGGCGGTCGGGCGCCACACGTCGACCATGCCGGGATGTGCGGCGACCAAGGAGTCCACATCAGACTGAATGAGGCCGACCAGCGGGAAGTCGGACGGGGTGAACCCGCCCGCGCCGGTCGCGGCGTGCCGGTCGATGGCGTCGAGCGCGCCGACCCACGCGGCGGCCAACTCGTCGACCTCGGCCTGCTCCAGCAGCGCGGCGGGCCACGAGAAGGTGGCGGTCAGCTCCCCGTCCGCGGTGACGGCGTTGATGTCGAGCACGTGCCCGACCGGCAGTTCCGCGTTGGCGTCGCCGCCGAGCGCGCCCGCCTCCGGCGCGCCCGACCAGGGCCCGGTGGCTCCCGTGGTGCCGAAGCGGCCCAGGTAGTTGAACAGGATCTCGGGGGTGGAGGCGGGTAGGGAGTCGCGCAGCAATCCAAATCCGAGGCCCTCCCCCGGCACCGAGCGCAGCTGTTCCTTGACCAGTTTGAGTGCGAGTCCGGCCGCGGCACCACCGGCGAACGCGTCGGTGACGTCGACCCCGGCCAGGTCGAGGCGGACGGGGTGCAGCGAGGTGAACCAGCCGACGGTGCGGTGCAGGTCGGCGCCGGGGACGGCGTCCTCGACGCGGCCGTGCCCCTCGCGGTCGACCACCTGCCACGACACGCCGCGGGTCCGGGCGACGGCCAGCGCCAACGCCGTGAGCAGGACGTCCTCGACGCCCGCGTGGTAGGCGGCCGGGACGGCTCCGAGCAGCCTGGACGTGGTCTCCTTCGACACCGCGACCCGGACGGATCGCACGGTGGACACCGTGTCCCGCACGGGGTCGATCCGGCGTCCGGTCACGCCGTCGAGGGTCGCGCGCCAGTGGTCGATTTCAGCGTCGCGGTCCTGAGTGGACAGCGCGGTCGCCCAGTCGCGGAACGAGGTGCCGACCGGCGCGAGCGGCTTAGCGGCAACGGCGTCGGCGAGGTCCGGCACGATGATCCGCCACGAGACGCCGTCGACGACCAGGTGGTGCGCGACGATGAGCAGGCGGTCAGGCGCGAACCACACAATCCGCAGCATCTCCCCCGCCTCAGGGTCGAGCTCGGCGTACGCGCGGGCCGCCTCGGCCGCGAAGTCGGTGCCCTCGACCCGGCGCACGACTGCGTCGGCGCGCACCGATCCCACCGGGCGGACGTCGAGCGCGTCGCCGGTGAGCTTGGCGCGCAGGATGGCGTGGGTGTCCACAACGGACTGCACGGCCGAGGTGAGTCGTGCCGGGGTCAGCCCGTCCGGCGCGACCAGCAGCCGCGCCTGGGAGACCCGGGTGATGGGGCCGCCTCGGCCGAGCAGTTCGCGCATGATCGGCGTCAGGGGGACCCGGCCGGTGCCGGTGGAGGCGACGGCGGGCGCGGGCGCGGCGGCGACCTCGGCGATCCTGGCCACGGTGCGGCGTTCGAAGACGTCGCGCGGGGAGAACCTGAGCCCTTCGGCGCGAGCGCGGCTGACGAGCTGGATCGAGATGATGCTGTCGCCGCCGAGCGCGAAGAAGTCGTCGTCCAGGCCGACCGTCGGCACACCGAGCACCTCGGCGAACACGGCCGCGAGGGTCCGCTCGGCGTCGGTCTCGGGCTGGCGAGAGGTGGTGAGGCCCGCGAAGTCGGGCGCGGGGAGGGCCTTGCGGTCCACCTTGCCGTTCGGGGTGAGAGGAATGCGGTCGAGCACTACGACCGCGGCGGGGACCATGTGCTCGGGTAGGTCTCGCGCCGCCCAGTCGCGCAAGTCGGTGCCTTCGAGCGTCGCACCTGCCGCGGGCACGAGGTAGGCGACGAGCCGGGTGGTGCGGTCATCGCGGACCACCGCGACGGCGTCAGCGACGGAGGGGTGCGCGGAGAGGACTGACTCGATCTCTCCGAGTTCGATGCGGAACCCGCGCAGCTTGACCTGTCCGTCCGCGCGGCCGAAGTACTCCAGGGTGCCGTCAGCGCGCCAACGAGCGAGGTCACCTGTGCGGTAGAGGCGGCCCTGTCCGAACGGGTTGGCAACGAACCGGGTTGACGTCAGCCCGGGGCGGTTGAGGTAGCCGTCTGCGAGGCCAGCACCCGCGACGTACAGCTCACCGATGACGTCCGGTGCGGCGAGCCCGAAGCCGTCGTCGAGGACGTAGGCGCGGAGGTCGGGGATGGGGACACCGATGTCGGGCAGGCCGTCTGTCGCCGCTGCGCGCGTCAGCGGGAGGTAGGTGACGTGCACGGTGGTCTCGGTGATGCCGTACATGTTGACCAGGCGCGGGGCGTCGTCTGCGTGACGCTCGTACCAGCCTGCGAGCTTGCGGGGCTCTAGCGCCTCACCGCCGAAGATGACGTACCGCAGCGCGAGGTCCACCCCGCCCCGGGCGGCGTCAGCAGCGTCGAGTTGGTTGAACGCCGAGGGGGTCTGGTTGAGGACGGTGACGCGTTCGCTCGCCAAGAGGTCGAGGAACGCCTCGGGGGAACGGCTGGTGGCGTGGTCGACAACGACGAGACTGCCGCCGCGCAGCAACGCGCCCCACAGCTCCCAGACGGAGAAGTCGAAGGCATAGGAGTGGAACAGGGTCCACACGTCGTCGGGCCCGAATCCGAACCAGTGGTCGGTGGCGGTAAGAAGCCGGTCGACGTTGCGGTGGGGAACCAGGACGCCCTTGGGGGTACCGGTGGAGCCTGAGGTGTAGATGACGTACGCCGGGTGATCCGCCGTTAGCGCTACCGGCTCCAGCGACCCGTCGATGCCCTCGGTCGGTGAGACGGTGGGGACGTCGAAGTCGGTGAGGTCTGTGATGAGCAGTGTCGGCTTTGCGTCGGCGAGCATCAGGTCGAGTCGCGCGCGCGGGTAGCCCGGGTCGAGCGGAAGGTACGCCGCGCCGGACTTGAGTACGGCGAGGACCGCGACCACGAGATCGGCCGATCGAGGCAGACCGATGGCGACAATCCCACCCGGCCGTGCACCCCGCTGGACCAGGACACGCGCTAGGCGGTCCGAGCGGGCGTCCAGCTCGGCATAGGTGAGTCGTTCGGAGCCCGCGACCAGCGCTAGAGCCTCCGGGTTGCGGGTGACCTGCTCGGCGAACCGGGCCGGGATGGTGGCGGCCTCGCCCGGCTCACCAGTGGGGTTCCAGCCACGAGAGAGGTTGTCGCGCTCGTCGTCGGAGAGACCGTCGACCTTGGCCACGACAGCGTCAGGAGCCGCCACAAGCGCGGTCAGGACCCGGACCAGGCGGGCCGACATGGCGTCCGGGTCGACCAGGCCGGGCCGGTACTTGAGCAGCAGCGCACCGCCGGTCGCGACCAGCGTGGCCGGGTAGTGCGTGGCGTCGCGGGTCTCCCCCGCGCGGACCCGCAGACCGGTCGCGGCCTCGGCCTGGTCCAAGGCGGCGGTGTCGACGAAGTAGCTCTCGAACACGGTGAGCGTGTCGAACAGCTCGCCGATGCCGACGGTCCGCTGGATGTCGGCGAGTCCGAAGTGCTGGTGGTCCATGACCCTGGCCTGCTCGGCCTGGACGCGTGCCAGCAGCGCGGTCACGGTCTCGGCCGGGTCGAGCCGCACCCGCACGGGCACCGTGTTGATGAACAGGCCGATCATCGACTCGACGCCCGCGAGATCGGTGGGGCGACCGGACACGGTGGCACCGAAGACGACGTCTTGGCGCCCCAGGGTGCGGGCCAGCAGTAGCGCCCACGCTGCCTGCACGACGGTGTTCAGGGTGACCCCGGCAGTGCGGGCGAGCGCGGTGAGGCCGTCGAGGAGACCGTCCGGTAGTGCGATGGGGGTTTGCTCGGCCGAACCGGACGGGTCAGCACCGGGCGAGAGCAGGGTGGGTTCCTCGACACCGCGCAGGGCCTCGCTCCAGGTAGCGCGAGCGGCGTCGGCGTCCTTCGCGCGCAACCAAGCCAGGTAGTCCTTGTACGGGCGCACGGTCGGCAGCTTCGACGCGTCACCCTTGGCGGTGTAGAGCTGGAACAGCTCTCGCGCCAGCAGTGGAGTCGACCACCCGTCGAGCAGGATGTGGTGATAGGTCAGCAGCAACCGGTGCCGGTCATCACCGAGCCTGGCCAGGAGTACCCGCAGCAGTGGGGCCTGTGCGAGGTCGAACCGCTCCGCGCGGTCGGCGGCGAGGACACCGTCCCATTCGGACTCGTCCAGCTCCAGCTCACGCCACGGCAGCTCTACCTTGCGTGGCACCGGTGCGAGCACCTCGCCGCTCTTACGGCGACGGAAGCAGGCCCGCAGGTTGGCGTGGCGGTCGATGAGTGCCTGTGCGGCCACCCTGAGCACGGCGGGGTCGAGCGGCCCGTCCAGGTCGAGCACGAACTGGACCAGGTAGGGGTCCTCGGCCTCGGTGCCGTACTCGCTGTGGAAGAGCAGGCCCTGCTGCAAGGGCGAGAGGGGCAGGACGTCTTCCAGTCCGGACTTGCGCGTGTTCACTGGTTCCACTCCGACTCGAACTCATCGAGTTCGTCCTGCGACAGGTCACTGAAGGTGAGGTCCGACGGGGTGTGCCCACCGCTGCCGGACCGGGCGATCGCCCGCAGCGCCGCGAACCAGGCCTCGGCCAGTCCGCGTACCGCGGTCTCCTCGACGGCAGCGCCACCCCACGCCCACGTGGCGGTCAGCGTGGGGCCGTCCGGGGTGTCCACCGTGACGGCGTTGACCTGGATGGCGTGCGTGATGGGCATGGCCGGGTCGACCCCGCCGCCGAGCGCGGCGGCCTCGGGGGCGGCGGTCCACGGTCCGGTCTCGGTCGAGGACCCGAACCGGCCGAGGTAGTTGACGAGGACCTCACGGCGGGCGATCCCGGTGTCGCCGAGCAGGCCGTGGCCGATGCCGTTGTCCGGCACGGTCCTCAGGTGCTCCTTGACCCGCTTCACCGCGGCGTCCACCGACGCTCCCCCGGCGAACGCGTCGGTAGCGTCGATACCCGCCAGGTCGAGCCGGACAGGGTAAACGGTGGTGAACCACCCGACTGTGCGGGAAAGGTCCGCGCCGGGTACGGCCTGCTCTTCGCGGCCGTGGCCTTCGATATCGACAACGCGCGGGATGTTGCCCTTGGTCGCGGCGGCGGCGATGGCGAAACCGGCGAGCAGGACGTCGTTGACGGTGCCGTGGAACAGCTCCGGCACGGTCGTCAGCAGTGGCAGTGTCTCCTCCGGCGGTAGAGACAGCCGAAGTTCGCGGCCGGTCGCGACGGTGTCGTCCGCGTCGATCTCGCGGGTGGCGATAAGGGCGCCGGAGCAGTCGGCCAGGGCACCCCAGTGGTCGAGTTCGGCCTTGCGGTCGGCCTCGGCGAGGCCGAGGGACCAGCGCCGGAACGATGTGCCGATCGGGTCGAGGTCGTCGCCCCGGTACGCCGTGACCAGATCGGGCTCCAGGACGCGCCAGGAGACGCCGTCGACCACGAAGTGGTGGGCGACCACCAGAAGCCTGCCCTCGCGGCCGCCACGGTCGAACCAGACCACCCGCAGCACCACTCCCGCCGCCGGGTCGAGCTCGTCGGCCACGGAAGCGGCGACCGACGCGAGTTCGGTGTCGGTGAGGGCACTGGCGTCGACTCGCCGCACCACGTCCGCGGGCGCCATGTCCGGGACGTGTAGGCCGTCGTCGGTGAGCCGGGCGCGCAGGACGTGGTGCCTGGCGCGGAGGGCGTCGACCGCGCGGATGAGCCGGTCGATGTCCAGGTCCACCGGGGCGCGCAGCAGCCTGGCCTGCGAGAACCGGGTGAGCGGTCCGCCGCGGGCGAGGGTGTCGCGCATGATCGGGGTGAACGGGACGAGGCCGATGCCCTCGCCCTCCGCCTCGGACTCGCGGCGCTCGACGGTGGCGACCATCGCGATCCCGGCCGCGGTCCGCCGCTCGAAGACGTCCCGCGGGGAGAACGTGATCCCCGCCGCGCGGGCACGGCCGACGAGCTGGATGGAGACGATGCTGTCCCCGCCTAGCGCGAAGAAGTCGTCGTCCACGCCGACTGTCGGGAGCCCGAGCACGGTCGCGACCAGGTCGACGAGGATCCGTTCGAGGTCGGTGTCGGCTTCCCGGTCGGTGACCAGGGCAGCGAAATCGGGCCTGGGTAGGGCTTTCCTGTCCGTCTTGCCGCTAGGGGTCAGCGGGACACGCTCAAGGCTGACGAATGCGGACGGGACCATGTGGTCGGGCAGCGTCTTGCCGAGTTCCGCGCGTAGTGCGTCGGTGTCGACCTCGCCCACGAAGTAGCCGATGAGCCTGTCGTCGATGACAGCGGCAACGGCGTGGGAGACGTGCGCGGCCATCGCGGCTTCGATCTCGCCGAGTTCGATGCGGAACCCGCGCAGCTTGACCTGGTCGTCCGCGCGGCCGAGGTACTCGAGGACACCATCGGCCCAGCGGGCGACGTCACCGGTGCGGTAGAGCCTTCCGGTGCCGAACGGGTTCGCGACGAAGCGGACGGACGTCAACTCGGCGCGATTGAGGTAGCCCCACGCGAGCTGGTCACCGGCGAGGTAGAGCTCTCCTGGATTGCCTGGTGCTACTGGGCGCAGGAACGAGTCGAGGATGTAGGTCTGTGTGTTCCAGACCGGGCGCCCGATCGGGACTGCGCCCGTGTCGGCTACCTGGATCGCCGTGACGTCGACCGACGCCTCGGTGGGCCCATAGAGGTTGTGCAGCTCGGCCTGGGACACCTGGCGGAACTCGTCGCGCAGGTCAGCGGGGAGGGCCTCGCCCGAGCACAGGACCCTGCGCAGGGTGGTGACCTCGCGCGCGGCGGGGTCGGCCACGAAGGCGCGCAGCATCGACGGGACGAAGTGCACCGTGGTGACGTGGTTGCGTTCGATCGCCTCGGCCAGGTACGCGGGGTCGCGGTGTCCGCCCGGCTTCGCGAACACCAGCGTGGCGCCGGTGATCAGCGGCCAGAAGAACTCCCACACCGACACGTCGAAGCTCGCCGGGGTCTTCTGAAGCACCCGCTCACCCGCGGTGAGCCCGTACTCGGCTTGCATCCACAGCAACCGGTTCACGATGCCGGAGTGCGGCACCACGACGCCCTTAGGGCGGCCGGTCGATCCCGAGGTGTAGATGACATAGGCAGCGCGGTCTCGACTGGTGACCTCGTCCGCGAGCGGTAGTGCCCACTCCCCTGGCGCGCCGTCAGCGTCAACGACGAGGTCGCCGCCACTCGGGTCGCTGGCGATCACCACGGTCGGGGCGGCGTCAGCGATCATCATGGCGAGTCGATCGGCCGGGTACTCCGGGTCGAGCGGCAGGTAGGCGCCGCCTGCTCGGTGCACCGCGAGCAGCGAGACGATCAGCGCGGCCGACCGCTCCAACCGCACACCGACGACCGAACCCTCTTGGACACCTCTAGCGGCCAGGACACCCGCGAGTGTGGCGACCCTCTTGTCCAGCTCGGCATAGGTGAGAGTCGCTCCGCCGTCCACAACGACCGCGGTCGTGTCGGGGCTGTCGACGGCTCGCGCCTTGAAGAGGGCGGGCAACGTGGTGGCGTCAACCGCGACCTGTGAGCCCTGCCAGGCGGTGAGGGAGTTGTAGCTTTCTTCGAAGGTGAGCAACGAGATCGCGCTCACCGGGACGGTCGCTTGGTCGGCGATGGTCTCCAGTGCTCGTTCGACGCGTCCGAGCAGGGCGTGCGCGGTGGGCTCGTCGATGACGTCCGGGCGGTAGCGCAAGGTGAGCGTGGTCTGGGCGCCCGGCAGGACCAACAGCGTCAGTGGGTAGTGGGTGGCATCGCGTCCCTCGACCTCCGTGACACGGAACCCGGCCGCGTTCTCGGCCCGCTCCAGCGCGTCGGAGTCGACCGGGTAGCTCTCGAACACGGTGAGCGTGTCGAACAGGTCCCCGCGGCCGCGCTGGATGTCGGTGAGGCCGAGGTGCTGGTGGTCGAGCAGCGCGGCCTGTTCGCCGTGCAGGCGGGTCAGCAGGGCGGCCAACGACTCGGCCGGGTCGAGCCGGACCCGCACGGGCACGGTGTTGATGAACAGGCCCACCATGGCGCCGACGCCGTCGAGGTCGCCGTCGCGGCCGGAGACGGTCGCGCCGAAGACGATGTCGTCGCGGCCGGTGTGGTTGGCCAGCACGAGCGCCCACGCGGCCTGCACGGCGGCGTTGAGGGTGACCCCGATGCCGCGCACCGTCGAGGTCAGCGCGGCCACCGTCTCGGCGGGCAGGGTCAGGTCGAGCTGGTCGGGCAGCACGCCGGTGCGCGGCGCGTCCGGGGCTACCAGGGTCGGCTCGTCGAGACCGGCGAGCGCGTCACGCCACGCGGTCTTGGCGGCGTCGTGGTCGCGCGAAGCGAGATCGGCGAGGTGCTCGCGATAAGAACGGACGGTAGGGAGTTCCTGTCCGGCGTAGCGGGTGAACAGTTCGCGAGCCAGCAGCGGAGTGGACCAGCCGTCGAGGATCGCGTGGTGGTTGGTGAGCACCAGTCGCGCCTCGTCGCCGGGAAGCCGCACGAGCAGGAACCGGATCAGCGGCGCGGTCCCGAGGTCGAACCGGACAGCGCGGTCCGCGGCGATCAAGACCTCCGCCTCTTGCGCGGAACCTGCGGTGACCTCGCGCCACGGCACGTCGACCCGGCGGGCGACCACCTGGACGACCCGGCCCGTGGACAGCGTCGGGAACGCGGCCCGCAGCGTGTCGTGCCGGTCGACTACAGCCTGCGCCGCAGCGCGCAAACGATTGCCGTCCACGTCGCCGCGCAGGGTCAGCACCTGCTGGGTGGTGTAGACGTCCACTTCGGACTCGTCGAACGCGGTGAGGAACAGCAGGCCCTCTTGCAGCGGCGTGGTCGACCAGACGTCGGCCGGGTCGTGGCCCTCGTCGATCTCGTCGACCTCGGCCTGGGTGAGCGCGGCCAGCGGCCAGTCCGAGGGCGAGTGCCCGCCGCCGTCGAATCTGGCGAGGTCGGCCAGCGCGGCGGCCCACCGGGCGGCCAGGTCGTGGACCGTCTCGTCGGGGACGGCACCGACCCACGCGAAGTGCGCGGTGAGCGTGTCGCCCTCGGCGAGGATGTTGAGCGCGACCGGGTGCCCTACGGCCATGGCGGCGTCGGCGCCGCCGGCGAGCGCGGCGGCCTCGGGCGCGGCCGACCAGTCGCCGGTCTCGCCCGCGCCGACGCGGCCCAGGTAGTTGACCAGGATGTCACGCGGCGCGGCGGGCAGCCGGTCGCGGAGCAGGCCGTGACCCAGCCCGTCGCCGGGAACGGCTCGGACGGCCTCCTTGACCAGCTTGAGCGTCGCGGCGGGGGTGTCGCCGGGGGTGAGGCGGACCGGGTGGATCTCGGTGAACCAGCCGATGGTGTCGGTGACCTCGTCGGAGCGGCCGTGGCCTTCGAGGTCCACCACGATGGGCCTGCCGATGGCGGTGGCGAGCGCGGCGAGCAGCACCTCGGTGGGCCCGGTGTGGAACGCGGCCGGGATCGGACCGAGCAAGGTCGTCGCGTTGGGGATCGTGACGGTGTGGGTCTTGGCGGTGCCGACAGTGTCGACGGCGTCATCTAGCGGCCGAGTGGTCAGGCTGTGCGCTGGGGCGACGATCTCCTGCCACACGGGCAGTTCCGCTTCGCGATCCTGCTTGTTGAGCGCGGTAGTCCAGCCTCGGAAGGACAGACCTGTCGTAGTCGGGCGTTCACCGTTGACGGCGGCGGCGAGTGCGGGCACGAGGATTCGCCACGAGACACCGTCGATGACGAGGTGGTGCGCGACGATCAGGACTCGGCCCGGCTCACCCTGTCCACGGTCGATCCAGACGACGCGGAGCACGACGCCCGCGACCGGGTCCAGCTCGCCGATGGCCCGCTCGGTCGCGTCCAGCAGTGTCTTGTTCCACTGTGGGCCGTAGTGCCCGGCAGCGTCGACATGGGTGACGACGGCGTTCGCGCTACCGACGACAAGTGCGTCATCCACAAGGCGAGTGCGCAGGACCGGGTGCACGTCGACCACGGCGTTGACGGCGGCTACAAGCCGGTCGACCGTGAGCGTGGCAGGAGCCAGAAGGAGCCTGGACTGGTGGAAACGGTCGATCGGGCCGCTTCTACCGAGAAGCTCGCGCATGACCGGGGTCAGCGGGATCTCGCCGATAGCGTTGTCCGGCTGCGTTTGCGCTGTCGTGCCAAGTTCGGCGAGTGCGGCTAGAGCGGCGACCGTGCGGGTCTCGAAGACCTGGCGGGTCGTGAACCTGATCCCGGTCGCCCTGGCCCGCGCGACGAGCTGCATCGAGATGATGCTGTCGCCGCCGAGCGCGAAGAAGTCGTCATCCGCGCCGACCTCGGCCAAGCCGAGGACGTCCGCGAACAGGCTGACGAGCGCGGCCTCGACGGCGGTCGCCGGTGCTCGGGTGCCGGTGGTGACACGCTCCGGCTCCGGGAGAGCTGCCCGGTCGACCTTGCCGTTGACGGTCGTCGGTAGCGCGTCCATGAGCACGAACGTGGACGGGACCATGTAGTCGGGCAGGACCGACCGCGCCCAGCCCGTCAGCTCGGTCACGGTGACCGAGCCGTCCGGAACGATGTAGGCGACTAGAGACGACCTGCGCACAGTCACCACGGCACGCCGGACGGCCGGGTGTGTGGATAGTGCTGACTCGACCTCTTCGAGTTCGAGGCGCATCCCCCGGATCTTGACCTGGTTGTCAGCGCGGCCCACGAAGTCGAGCGAGCCATCAACGTTCCACCGCGCGAGGTCGCCCGTGCGGTAGAGACGCTCACCAGCAGGACCGAACGGGTCCGCGATGAACCTGTTCGAGGTCAGACCAGGTGCGTTGACGTAACCGCGACCGAGCAGGTAACCGCCCGCGTACAGCTCACCCGACTGCCCCACGGGAACCGGACGTAGATGCGGGTCGAGGACGTAGAGCCGCGTGTTCGGGTTGGGCTTGCCGATCGAGGTCGCGATCCGCTCGGCGGAGGCGCGGTAGACCACGTGCGAGACACCGATGGTGGCCTCGGCGGGGCCGTAGCCGTGGTACATCGTGGTGTCGAGCCTGCGGCGGAACCGGTCGAACAGGTCCGGGGTGAGGACCTCGCCGCCGCACCAGACGTGCCGCAGCCCCGCGAGGGAGCCGGGTTCGGCGGCCACGGTCAGCAGCGCGTCGAGCATCGACGAGGGCAGGTAGACGAAGGTGACGCCCTCGGTGTCGATCACGTCGAGCAGGTAGTTCGGGTCGCGCTCGCCCCCGGCGGCGGCCACCACGACCCGGCCGCCCGCGACCAGCGGCAGGAAGATCTCGTTGATGGAGATGTCGAACGCCAGCGGCGCCTTGAACAGCGTCGCGTCGTCGGCACCGAAGCCCAGCAGGCCCGACTGCCAGTGCAGGCGGGCGCAGATGGCCTCGTGGCGGATCATGGCGCCCTTGGGGACACCGGTGGAGCCGGACGTGAAGATCACATAGGCCAGGCCGAGCCCGTCAGCCGCAACGGGCTCCGGGAAAGCGGCGGGGTGCGGCCACGCGTCGAGGTCGACAGGCACGGTCGGCACTGTTAGCTCTACCGCGTCCGGGCCGGTGATCGCGACAACCGCGCGCGAGTCGGCCAAGACCCGCTCACGGCGGTCGGTGGGCCAGGTGGGGTCGACGGGGACGAAGGCACCACCGGCGCGGAGTACGGCGACGAGCGCGACGACCATCTCGGCGGAACGCGGCAAGGCGATGCCTACGGTCTTCTCCGGGCCGACACCCTCGGCTTGCAGCTTCGCGGCAAGAGACGCGGTGAGGTCATCCAGCTCTCGGTAGGTGAGCCTGCGATCGCCGTCGACAACGGCGATCGAGTCCGGTGCGGCGGTCATCCGGTCGGCGACCATGGTGGTGAGAGTGCGGGTGACCTCGGGCTCGGCGGTGTCGTTGAACGCTTCGAGGATCGTGGTGCGCTCGGCGTCGGTGAGGACGTCGATCTGCCCGACCTTGTCGGCGGTGGCGAGGTTGTCGAGCACGATCGCGAACCGCTCGGCGAGTTCACCGATCTCGCCGTGGTAGCGCAAACGCAGGTCCTGCCCGGGGTGCGCCACTACGGCCACCGGGTAGTGAGTGGCGTCGTGGCCGACCGCTCCGGTGACCCGGATCTCGGCGTCCGGGGCCTCTTCGGCGATCGGGTAGCTCTCGACGACCATCAGCGTGTCGAACAGCTCGCCCAGGCCTGCCCGGCGCTGGATCTCGGCGAGGCCGACGTCGTGGTGGCCGATCAGCGCGGCCTGCTCGTCCTGGACTCGGGCGAGCAGCGCGGCGGGTGTCTCCGCCGGGTCGACGCGGACGCGGACGGGCACGGTGTTGATGAACAGGCCGACCATGTCGGCGATGCCGTCGACGGCGCCGGAGCGACCGGACACGGTGGTGCCGAACACGACGTCGTCGCGGCCGAGCAGCCTGGCCAGGGTCAGGCCCCACGCGACCTGGATGACGGTGTTCGCGGTGACCCGGTGGGCGCGGGCGATCTCGGCGAGGTCCTGGCGGACCGGGACGACGACCTCGTTCGGCGGGCCGGAGACCGCGACGTCGGGGGCGAGGATCGTGGGCTCGGTGAGCCCGTCCAGGGCGGTCTGCCAGGGTGCGCCGTCGCGCTGGACCAGGGACGCCAGGTAGCGGCGGTAGTCACCGGGCTCGGTGAGGTCGGTGCCGGAGTAGAACGCGATGAGGTCGCGGACCAGGAGCGGACCGGACCAGCCGTCGAGCACCAGGTGGTGGTTGGTCACCACGAGCCGGGAACCGACGAGGGTGAACCGCACCAGCGGGCCCGCCGTGATGTCGAACCCGCGCGCCCGGTCCTCTTCCAGGAAGGTGTCCAGGTCGTCGGCGGTCGCGAAGGGGATGGTTGCCAGCGGTGTGACTACCTGGACGGGAACGCCTGAATCCGTTGTCAGGAAGGACGTGCGCAGGTTGGCGTGCCTGTTGAGGACAGCGCCAACGGCCGCGCGCAGGCGGTCAGAGTTGACGTCACCTTCGAGGTCGAGCACCAACTGGACGGTGTAGACGTCATCGACGTCGGCGAGGTAGAGCAGACCGGTCTGGAGTGGGCTCAGGGACCAGACGTCCGTCAAAGTTGGGTAGGCCGCAACTAGTGCGTCCACATCGGACTGCTGTAGCGCCACCAATGGGAAGTCAGACGGGGTGTGCTCGACAGCGTCGGACGACTGGGCGTCGACAGCGAGTGCCTTGACCGCAGCAGACCAGGCCGAGGCGAGTGCCACGACATCAACGTTCGTGCACGCACCGGGTGCGTAGGTCCACTCCGCGACGAGGACAGGGCCACCTGCCCGGTCTTCTACAGCAGCGTTGACCGCGATGGCGTGGCTGACCGGCATCTGCGGGTCGACACCCCCGCCGAGCGCGTTCGCGTCGGGGGCTGGTGACCAGGGCCGACCGTCGAGGGTGAACCGACCCAGGTAGTTGACCAACACCTCGGAGGTAGGGCCACCGACCAGCCCGTAGCCGATGCCGTTGTCCGGCACGGCACGCGACAGTTCCTTGACCTGCTTGAGCCCGCCTTCGAGGCGCAGCGGGTGCAGCGAGGTGAACCACCCGACCGCGCGGGTCAGGTCGGCACCCGGGACGGCCTGTTCCTCGCGGCCGTGCCCCTCGATGTCGACCCGCGCCGGGCCGCCCGCTGCCTGCGCCAACCCGGCCAGGATGGCTTCCCGGACGCCGACGCCGAAGCGCCTGGGCAGCGTCGTGATCAGGGTGGCGGTGGTCTCCGGGTCGAGTTCGACGCGTTCGGTGCGGGTCGAGCCCGTGGTGTCGCGCGACGGGTCCAGCGGCGCGGTCCCCCACGGCTGCACGGGTTCGGCGAGCAGGTGGCGCCAGAAGTCGCCGTCGCCCCGGGGACGCGTCATCAGGTCCCGGGCCCACAGCCGGAACGCGGTCGACTCCTGCGGCAGGTCGCCCTCGCACGCGGCGGCGAGGTCACCGGCCAGGACGCGCCACGAGACGCCGTCGACCACGAGGTGGTGCGCGGCGATGAGGAGCCTGCCGGTGCCGTCCCAGCGGAACGCGATCATCGCGCCCGCCCGGGGGTCCAGTGAGTCGAGCGCCTCGACCACGTCCCACGGTCCGACGCGCAGCACGTCCGACGCGGTGGGGGCGTCGCCGATGGTGAGACCCGTGTCGGTGAGGCGAGCACCGAGAACGCTGTGGGTCGCGAGAACTCGCTGTAGCGCGAGTCTCAGGACGTTCTCGGTAAGACCGTGGGGGGTGACAAGGACGGTCGTCTGGGCGAATCGGCGGATAGGGCCACCGCGTTCGACCAGGTCTCGCATGACCGGTGTGAAAGGCAGTTCGCCGGTGGGCGAGCCGACGAGGCCGGTCGAGACGGTAGAGCTATGTGCGGCGAGTGCCTTGACCGTGCGCAGTTCGAACACGTCTCGGGGAGCGATTCCGACCCCGGCCGCGCGCGCGGCGGTGACCAGCTGGATGGACATGATGCTGTCGCCGCCGATGGCGAAGAAGTCGTCGTCGATACCGACGGACGGCAGGCCCAACACGGTGGCGAAGACCTCGGCCAAAGCGTGCTCGGCGGGCGTCTCGGGCTGGCGGGACGACACTATGACGGTGAAGTCCGGCTCGGGTAGAGCGGCGCGGTCTACCTTGCCGTTGACGGTCAGCGGCAACGTATCGAGCGCGACGAGTGCACCGGGCACAGCCTGTTCCGGCAAGGAGTTCTGCAGGGCCGCACGCGCGGCGGTGACGTCGACCGTTGCCGGGGTGACGTACCCGACCAGTCGTCGATCGCGGAGCACGACAGCAGACGCACGGACGCCGGGCAACGCGGACAGCGCGGCCTCGACCTCACCCAGCTCTACGCGGAAACCCCGGATCTTGACCTGGTCGTCGGTGCGCCCGGCGAACCGCAGAGACCCATCACGTCCACGACGGACGAGGTCACCCGTGCGGTAGAGCCTGCCCTCACCGAACGGGTTGGCCACAAACCGCTCCGCGGTAAGCGCGGGCCGCTTGAGGTAGCCGCGCGCGACCTGGGCTCCACCAACGTAAAGCTCGCCGGTGACACCGGTCGGCGCTGGCCGCAACCACTCGTCGAGTACATAAGCGGTCGACCCTGCCACGGGGCCACCGATGTTGGGCGTGTCGCCGTCGATAGCCGCCATCGTGACCATGACCGTGGCCTCGGTCGGGCCATAGAAGTCGAACGCGGCGATGCCGGCCAGACGCTCCCAGAGCGCGCTGGACACCGCTTCCCCGCCCATGCCGACGCCTTTGACCCCGGTGTCGAGCAGACCCCGGTCGACGAGCATGCCGATGGTGCTCGGGGTGGCCTCGACGAAGTCGATGGCGCGGTCCGTGACGGCCTTGAGGTAGGCGGCGGGGTCGGCGTACTCGTCCCGGGTGAGCAGGTGCAGCTCGTGGCCGTCCAGGAGCCAGAGCAGCTGCTGCCAGGACGCGTCGAACGCGAACGAGAACCCGTGCGACACCCGAAGCCGCCGCCCGCCGGACACCGGGCCGAACACGGCGGCCTGGTTGGCCTGGAACAGCGAGGTGATCTGGCGGTGCGCGACCGTGACGCCCTTGGGCAGGCCGGTGGAGCCGGATGTGTAGATCACGTACGCGGCCGAGTCCGGGTGCGGGAGGACATCGAGCGGGGTGTCCGGTTGAGCGGCGATCGCCGGGTCATCGGGGCGCAGCGTGGGCAGGTCCGCATTGAGGGTGTCGGTGATCAGCAGCGCCGGCCTGGCGTCGGCGATGAGGTGGTCGAGGCGGGCGCGCGGGTAGTCGACGTCGAGCGGGAGATAGGTTGCGCCTGCCTCGATGACCGCGAGCAGGGCGATGACCAGGTCAACGCCGCGCGGCAGGGCGACGGCGACGATGTCCTCCGCGCCGATGCCGAGCCCGACGAGGTGCCGGGCGAGCCTGCGGACGCGGGAGCCCAGCTCGCCGAAGGTGAGGGTCTGGTCGGCGACCAGCGCGATGTCATCGGGGCGGGCGGTGATCTGCGCGGCGAGGAGTTCGGGCAGGGTGCGCGGGCCGTCCTGGAGCGGGGGCGACGGGCGCCAGTCGAGTTCGCGCGGCGTGCGGATGTCGACAGCGGACAGGCGGGTACGCGGGTCGGCCGCGATCGCGTCGAGCAGCGTGGTGAGTCGCCAGACCAGGTCGTCAGCAGTCTCGCGGTCGAACAGGGCGGTGGCATAGTCGACTGAGATGTCGATGCCGCCCTCGGCGCGTTCGGCCAGGGTGATCGTGAGGTCGAACTTGGCGGTGGTCAGCTCGACCGGCTCGGCGACGCCGCCGTGGCCGGGCAGACCGGGGGTCGCGGTGGGGGCGGCGCGGTGCACCAGCATGGTCTGGAACAGCGGGTTTCGGCCCAGCAGGCGCGCTGGAGCGAGGTCGTCGACGACTCGGTCGAACGGCACGTCCTGGTGCGCGTAGGCGGCCAGGTCGGCGGCGCGGACGCGGGCGAGCAGGTCGGTGAACCCCGGGTCGCCGGAGGTGTCGACGCGCAGGACGACGGTGTTGACCAGGAAGCCGATGAGGCCGTCGAGCCGGTCGTCCACGCGGCCCGCGACGGGGGCGCCGAGTGGGATGTCGGTTCCGGCGCCGAGCGCGGTGAGCAGCGCCGCCACGGCCGCGTGACCGACCATGAACAACGACGCGCCTTGCCCCGCAGCGAGGTCGGTGAGCGCGCGGTGGGTGTTAGCGCTAACCGCAGTGCGGACACGAGCGCCACGGTGGTCGGCGGCCGCGGGTCGGTGGCGGTCAGTGGGAAGGGGGATCTCCTCGGGAAGACCGTCGAGTGCCCGGCGCCAGTAGGCGAGTTGGGTGTCGGCGACGGTGTCCAAGAGGGCCCGCTGCCAGATGGTGTAGTCGGCGTACTGGACGGGGAGTGGGGCGAGCTCGGGCTCTTGTCCTGCCTTGCGGGCGACGTAGGCAGCGCCAAGCTCGGCCCATAGTGTCGCCTCGGACCATTCGTCGGCAGCGACGTGGTGGACCAAGACCAGCAGCACCGACGCGGCTGGCGTAGTGAACAGCCACGCGCGGACCGGGATGTCGGTCGCGAGGTCGAACGCGTGCTCGGCAGCCTCGGTGACGAGGGTGGGTAGCGCTTCCTCGGTGGTCTCGACGATGTCGAGAGTGGGCCTGCGGTCGGTGATGACCTGATGGGTGTCGGTGAGGACCGTGCGGAGGCTCTCGTGTCTAGTGGCTAGATCGTGCAGCGCCGCAACGAGAGAGGGACCGTCAACGTCGCCGGTAAGGCGGGCGGTGAAGGGGATGTTGTAGGTCGGCGAGGGACCTTCGACGCGGTAGGCGAACCAGAGGCGTTGCTGTGCGGCTGAGAGTGGGACCAATTCTGGGCGCGGAAGCTCACCAGGGATGGGGCGCGGGGCAGTGGTGATGTCTGTGCGCGCGGCTAGGCCGGCAACGGTGGACGCATCGAAGACGTCCCGCACCGAAAGCTCGACGCCGAGGCCGGTGCGGACTCGGTTGACCAGACGGGTCGCGAGTAGCGAGTGGCCGCCTAGCGCGAAGAAGTCGTCGTCTACGCCTACCGCATCGAGGCCGAGCAGATCGGCATAGGCAGCGCAGAGGAACTCCTCCACGGCGTTGCGGGGAGCGCGGTTGGTGTCCGTTTGAGCCTGCGGCTCCGGGAGGGCCTTGCGGTCGGTCTTACCGCTAGGGCTCAACGGGATGGCGTCAATGCCTACGACGACCGATGGCACGAGGTGCGCGGGCAAGGTCTTGGCCAGTTCGTCCTTGACGCGCGCGCTGGCCTCGGGCGGGACCACGTAGCCGATGAGCCTGTCTTGCCGGACGGTCGCCACCGCGTGGGTGACGCCGTCGACAGCCGTCATGGCGGCTTCGACCTCGCCGAGTTCGATGCGGAACCCGCGCAGCTTGACCTGGTCGTCTACGCGACCCAGGTATTCCAGGGCGCCGTCGTTCCACCGGGCGAGGTCACCCGTGCGGTAGAGCCTGCCTTCGGCGAAGGGGTTCGCCACGAACCGCTCGGCCGTCAACCCTGGGCGGTTGAGGTAGCCCCAGGCAAGCTGCACGCCAGCCAGGTACAGGTCACCGGGAACGCCTGGGGGGACCGGGCGCAGGTCGCGGTCCAGGACGTAGATGTCGGTGTTCCACACGGGTCGTCCAATAGGGACAGTTCCGGTGTCGGCGACGCGGATAGCGGTAACGTCGACCGAGGCCTCGGTGGGCCCGTAGAGGTTGTGCAGCTCGGCGGTGGAGACCGCGCGGAACTCGTCGCGCAGGTCTTCCGGGAGCGCCTCACCCGAGCACAGGACCCGCCGTAGTGCGGACACGCGCTCGGCGGCGGGGTCCGCGACGAAGGCACGCAGCATCGACGGCACGAAGTGCACCGTGGTGACCTGCTGCCGATCGATCACCTCGGCCAGGTACGCCGGATCCCGGTGACCGCCCGGCTTCGCGAACACCAGCGTCGCCCCGGTGACCAGCGGCCAGAAGAACTCCCACACCGACACGTCGAAGCTCGCCGGGGTCTTCTGCAGCACCCGCTCACCCGGGGTCAACGCGTATTCGGCCTGCATCCACAGCAACCGGTTCACGATCCCGGACTGCGGCACCACAACGCCCTTGGGGCGCCCGGTGGAACCCGACGTGTAGATCACGTACGCGGCCCGGTCACCCTCAGGCTCGACGACGCCCGAACCGGCCTCTCCGCCGCGATAGGTGCCATCGGTGTCGAGGACCAGGTGCGGCGTGCCTGTTAGACGGGTGCCTTCGCCCGCGATGACCACAGAGGGGGCAGCGTCGGAGACCATGAAGGTCAAGCGCGACACGGGGTATTCGGGGTCAAGAGGGAGGTATGCGGCGCCCGCACGCTGGATTCCCAGCAGGGCGACGATAAGAGCGGCTGAGCGCTCCAAGAGGACACCAACGATGGAGCCAGGGCCGATGTCACGGGAGCGCAGTTCGGCTGCCAGAGCCGAGACACGGGTGTCGAGTTCGGCGTAACTCAGGCAGGTTCCACCATCGACGATGACCGCAGGGGCCTCAGGGTGCTCGGCGACCTGCGCGGCGAACAGCGCGGGGATCGACTGACCGCGCACCGGGACCCGCGCGCCCTGCCACAGCGAAGTCACCGCAGCGCGCTCTGGGGCCAAGATCACGTCAACCGACTCCACCGACGCCTCAGGCGCGGCCACCACAGCACGCAAGAACGCGACGAACCTCGTAGCGAACGCCTCGACGGTCGTAGGTGAGTACAGGTCGAGCGCGTACTCGACGAAGCCCCGGAGGCCTTCCGACTGCTCGGACAGGTCGACGGTCAGGTCGAACTTGGCCGTGTCGGTGTGCACCAGCTCCAGCGAACGCGCGAACCCCGACGGCAGCTCGGGGTGGTAGGCGAACAGCACCTGGAACAGCGGGTGCCGCCCGGCTGACCGGCGCGGCGACAGGGTCTCCACCATGCGCTCGAACGGCGTGTTCTGGTTGTCGAACGCCGCGAGGTCGGCGGCGCGCACCCGCGACAGCAGCTCGACGAACGACGGCGCCCCGGAGACGTCCGTGCGCAGCGGGACCGTGTTGACGAAGAAGCCGATCAGCGGGTCCACCACGGGGTCGACCCGGCCCGCGGTGGGCGTGCCGATCACGATGTCGGTGCCCGCGCCCAGCCGCGACAGCAACGCGGCGATGGCGGCGTGCACGACCATGAACACGCTGGTGCCGGACCGCACGGCCAGCTCCCGCACGGCGGTGTGCAGGTCGGCGGGGATGTCCAGGGGGACCGTGCCGCCACGGTGCGACGCGCGGGCCGGGCGCGCGTGGTCGGGGCGCAGACCGACCTCGTCAGGTGCACCGTGCAGGGTCGACGACCAGAAGCCCAGCCCGTCTTCTTCCAAGCCGCGCTGCCACAGCGCGAAGTCCGCGTACTGCAACGGCAGTGGCGTGAACGACGGCGCCGCACCGGTCAACCTGGCCCCGTAAGCCTCACCCAGGTCCGCGACCAGCGGCCCTAGTGACCACTCGTCACCCGCGATGTGGTGCAGCACCAGCAAGACAGCGCTACCGAGCGCGTGAACGCGGAGCGGCGAGTCGGTGCGGAGGTCGAACGGGGCACGCGCAGCCGCATCCACGGTGCCGCCTTCTAGGACGGTGGGCCACACCTGGCCGATGACCTGGTACGCGATCCCGTCCGCGTCCGTGGCAACGACCGTGCGCAGCACCTCGTGCCGTCCCGCGACATCGGCGACCGCAGCGCGCAAGGCGGCCACATCGACCTGGTCGTCGAACCGCAGCAGCAGCGGGATGTGGTAGGTCGGGTCAGGCCCATCAAGCTCGTGCACGAACCACAGGCGCCGCTGCGCGAACGACAACGGCACCCGCTCAGGCCGTTCCACGGCTCTAGGGCCGGTCACTGCGGCTGCTGTCGTCAGGTGCTCGACCAATCCGGCCACGGTAGGCGCGTCGAACACCGACCGGATGGACAGCTCGACGCCTAGCTCCACGCGCGCCCGCACGCTCAACCGAGTCGCCAGCAGCGAAGTGCCGCCTAGTGCGAAGAAGTCATCGTCGATACCGACATCGCGGACCCCCAGCACCTCGCCAACGAGGTCACACAGCGCCCGTTCACGGGGGTTACGCGGAGCACGCCCGCCACCAACAAGGTCCGGTGCGGGGAGCGCGCGGCGGTCGACCTTGCCGTTAGGGGTCAGCGGAATCTCCGGTAGCCCCATCAGCGCGGACGGGACCATGTACTCCGGTAGCGCTGCCCGCGCCCAGTCAGTCAGGTCGTCCGGCACAGATGGGACGACGTAAGCGACAAGTCTCTGCTCGGCCAGGCTCGCCCCGTGCGCCACAACCACGGCGCGCTCGACATCGGGGTGCCGGGCGAGGACGGTCTCGATCTCCCCCAGTTCGATCCGGAAGCCACGCACCTTGACCTGGTCGTCGACCCGGCCGAGTACGTGGAGCAGCCCGTCAGCCCCACGGTGTGCGAGGTCTCCGGTGCGGTACATGCGCGACCCGGCGGGTCCGTAAGGATCCGCTGTGAAGCGTTCGGCGCTCAACCCCGGACGAGCGTGGTAGCCCCGGGCGAGACCGTCACCAGCGATGTAGAGCTCACCGGGAACGCCAACGGGAACCGGCTTGAGGGCGCCGTCGAGCACGTAGACGGTCGTGTTGGCGATAGGCAGGCCGATGGAGACGCCTTCGCCGTTCAGGTCATGCGCGGTCGACCAGATGGTGGTCTCGGTAGGGCCGTACAGGTTGGTGACACCACGAGACCGCGCAAGCTCTAGCGCGAGATCCGCAGGCAGTGCCTCCCCGCCCACCAGTACACGCAGGCCACGGGCAGCGTTCGGGTAAGCGGCCAGAAGCGCCTGCCACAGCGAGGGGGTCGCCTGCATGACGGTTGCGCAATCGGCGATGACAGCGGCCAGCAGGGCTGGATCGCGCGCCGTGTCGCCGTCCACCAACCGGACCGTGGCACCGGACAGCAGCGGCACGAACAACTCCAGCCCGGAGATGTCGAACCCGACCGTAGTCACAGCCACCAGCACGTCGTCGGCGCCGAGTGCGAACCGGTCGACCATGTCCAGCAGGAAGTTGACCAACGCGCCGGACGGGATCACCACGCCCTTGGGGCGCCCGGTTGAGCCAGAGGTGTAGAGCACGTACGCGGCCTGATCAGGACGCACCGAGACAGGGCTGACCGACCCGGTCCCTACCTCGTCGAGCTGCAAGCCGTCAGCGCCAACGACCAGCACCGGCGAGGCGTCGGCGAGCATGTACTCCAGCCGGTCGGCCGGGAACCCCAGGTCGAGCGGCAGGTAGGCCGCGCCGGTGGACGCTACGGCCAGTAGCGTCGCGACAAGGTCAACGGTCCGAGGCAGCGCTACCGCCACCACCGTCTCCGGACCTGCCCCCCGCTCGCGCAAGGTCGCAGCGATCGCATCAACGCGTTCCACCAGTTCGCGGTACGTCACCGCCCGCGAACCGTCCCGCACCGCGACTCGGTCCGGCGTGCGCTCCGCCTGCGCCGCAACGAGTTCAGCCAACCCCAGTGCTGGACGAGCAGGCTGTGGCCCCACCATCGAGACGGGCTCGCGCAGCAACCCCAACCGTCCGGTCGGGAGTTCGGCGGCAGCATCAACAAGGCCCCGCAGCACGGTCACGAACGCGTCGAGGTAGCCGGAGAGGTCCGTCTCGCTGTACCGACCGGGGTTACCGTCTACCTCGATCTCCAACGACCCCTGTGCGTTGTAGACCGTGAACGACAAGTCCTCCGCCGGACCGGCCGACAGGTAGTGCACGGCGGCGTCCACTCCGCCGAAGTCCAGCTCGGCCCGGTACGGCTTCAGGTTCACCCACGGCCCGACCAGCCGCCGCCCCGCCGCGAGCAGGTGCGCGTCCCGCCGGACGTCCTCGCCCCGGTAGGTCTGATGTGGACTGACCGCGCGCAGCTCGGCCCGCACCGCCGCGAGCAGGTCGCCCACCGACGTCCCCGGCGTCACCGCGACCCGCAGGGGTACGACGTTGACCGTCGTCGTCGGGATCCGCGCGGACACCGACCCGAGCCTGCCCATCATCGGCAGCCCCAACACGACCTCGTCGGCCCCGGTGGCCCGGTGCACCACAAGACCCACGGCAGCGGTAACCAAGGCAGGTCCGTGCAACGGCTCCAGTTGGAGGTCAGCACTCCCCCGCACCCGCCGGAAGCCCACAACCGACTCGGTGGAGTTCGAAGGTGACACAACCTCGGGCAGATCCGCCACCCGCTCCGCCCACCACACCCGGTCAGCGGCGAACTTCTCCGACGCGCGGTAGGAGTCCTGCTCCGCGACATACGCCGACACGGGCGCGAACGGCGAGGGTCCGACCTCGGTGTCACCGGCCAACGCGCGGTACACGTCGGCAACCCGCCGCGCGACCAGGGAGAACCCGTACCCGTCGAGCACGATGTGGTGCGCCCGCAGGTACCAGAGGTGGTGCTCGGGTCCGAGCACGAGCAGTGCCTGCGCCGCGACCGGCCCGGCCAGCAGGTCGACCGCACGCGCGCGGTCGTCGTCCATCCAGCGCGATGCCGCCGCCATCGGGTCGACCGCGTCGGTGAAGTCCACCAGTGCCACCGGTACCGCTACCGCGCCGGGCAGTTGCGAGACCTCGTCGCCATCGGTGGTGAAGACCGTGCCGAGCGCCTCGGCCTCGGCGCCGACCGTGGTCGCCGCGCGCAGGAACGCCTCGACCACGAGGGGTCCGCGCAGCTCGACGGCCTCGGCCGTGGTGTACCCGGCGCCGGTGCCGTCGAGCCGCTGGGCGAACCACAGCGCCTGCTGGGCGGGCGAGAGACCCACCGGAACCACTGGCACAGACATCCCCGCTTCACCTCTCCGGCACGGCGTTCACCCGCACCGGGGCGACCTGCTCGGCCCCGGCGCGCTGGTACAGCTGGAAAACCCGGCTCAGTCGTCCTCGGCGTGCCCGCGCCGCCAGTAGCCGCTGAAGTACACCCGCTGCTTGGTCAGGTCGCGCTCCAGCACGAGCAGCGCCCGGATCGACTGCACGGCAGCGGACTCCCCCGCCACCCACGCGAACACGCGCTGGTCGACCGACTCGGCGCGGACCGCGTCGAGCAGCCCGGTCCCGGTGCCCGGCTCGGCACCGTCGCGGTGCAGCCAGGTGACCGCGAGATCCGCCGCCGACTCCAACGGCTGCTCTTCCGCTACCGAGTCGACCTCGACGATGACCCGCACGGGCACTCCGGCGGGCAACGACGCGGCGATACCCGCGATGGCGGGCAGCGACGTCTCGTCACCGACCAACAGGTACGCGGCGGTGTCGGCAGGCGGCGCAAAGCTGCTCAGACAGCCATAGAGGCCAACGGAGTCGCCAGGACGCGCGGACCCAGCCCAGCGTGAGGCCGGACCGGTGTCACCGTGCAGGACGAAGTCGATGTCGATCTCAAGGTCGGCAGGGCGGGCCGCTCGCACGGTGTAAGTCCGCACGATTGGGCGCACGCTCTCCGGTAGATCTGCCAGCGCGTCCCAGAACGGGACGCCATCCGGCACGACGACCTCCGTGTCCGGAGTGGGCGGTAGCAGTACCTTGCACCGCGGCTCCGGCCCGACCTCGGTGTAGGAGGCCAGATCCGGACCGGTCAGCGTCACCCGCAGCGTGTGCGGGGTGACCCGCTCGGTCCTGGCCACGGTGAGCCGGTACGGGCGCAGCGTGTCGCGCCCCGCCGGGCCGCGGCGGGCCGCTCCTGGCGTGGCCACGGTCAGGCGCCTGCCTTGTCGGCGTCCATCCGGGCGGCCAGGCTGCGCGGGCGCATGTCGGTCCAGTTGGCCTCGATGTGGGCCAGCGTCGCGGCCCGGGTGTCCGGGCCGAACACGACCTGCCAGCCCGCTGGGACCGCCACGAACGTCGGCCACAGCGAGTACTGGCCCTCGTCGTTGACGAGGGCGTGGAAGGTGCCGTTCTCGTCGTCGAACGGGTTGGTCGACATCGCGCGCACTCCTCAGGGGGACCGGATTAACCGTTGGTTAGGCTAACCTAATTCGGTCAGGTGGAGAAGTGGTAGCCGATCTCGTGCGGGTTCGGTCACACCGGCGTGATCACCGCGCGGCGAGGAATTCCAGCAGCAGGGTGTTGACCGCGGCGGGCTGTTCCAGATAACCGTAGTGACCGCCATCGGCGACCCGCGCGAACCGGGCCCCGGCGATGGCGTCGGCGACCTCGCGACCCAGGTGCGGCGGGGTCACCACATCGTCGGCGAAGGCGATGACCAGCGTGGACGCGGTGATCCCGGCGCAGATCGAGAGCAGCTCGGGGTCGTCGGCGATGGCCATCTGCGCGATCACGCCCGCGCTCGGCGGCTGGGTGCCGAACTCGAGCACGTCGAGCCATTCCCGCGCTTTCCCGGCGTCGAAGAGCGTGCGCGGGGAAAGGTTCCACAAAGCTGTAGAAGCTGCGTGGAACCGGGCCGGGAGTCGAATTCCCGCTTTCGCCAGCTCCAGCTCACCGGCGTCGAACGCGGCGTGCAGCGCTTCCTGGCGGGAGCGGGTCGCCATCAGCACGAGCCCGCCGACCAGGTCCGGCCGAGTGGCCGCGACCTCGATGGCGATCCGCGCGCCGAGGGACGTGCCGACCAGGTCGAAGCGCGGGAGGTCGAGGTGCGCGGCGAGTGCGACGACGTCAGCGGCCATGTCCGCCACGGTGATGCCGTCCGCGCACTCCGACGACGGCGCGATGCCGCGGTTGTCCACTGTGATCACGCGGTACCCGGCGGTGACTAGAGCGGGTTGCTGGTGCAGGTGCCAGACACGACCGGAGCTGCCAGTGCCCATCAGCATCAAGACAGGGTCGCCGGTGCCCTTGTCGTGGTAGCTCAAACTGATGCCGTTTACCTCGACAAGCGGCACTAACCTGCCCTCTCCTCCTGGACGACCCGCCCTCCGGCGAGTGTGACAACCCGCGGTAGCCGCTGGATGGTGGCCTCGCGGTGCGCGATGACGATGAGGGTACGACCGGTGTGCAGGCGGTCGACCGCGCGCTCCAGCCGGGCGGAGGTCTCCGGGTCGATGTCGGCGGTGGCCTCATCGAGGATCAGCACCGCCGGGTCGACCAGCGAGGCCCGGACCAGGCCGATGATCTGCCGCTCCCCCGCCGACAACCGGTCGCCACGACGGCCGACGACCGTGTCGAGCCCATCGGGCAGCGACGCCACCCAGTCGTCGAGCCCGAGGGAGTGCACGGCGGACACCATGTCCACGCGGGTGGGCGCGGTAGGCGCTAGAGCGAGGTTGTCGGCGATAGTGCCATCGACCAAGTGGACCTGTTGCGGGACTAGGACGAGCTTGCCGCGCAGGTCGGCCTCGTCGAGGTCGGCCAAGTCGACGCCGCCGTAGGTGACCTGGCCGCGGTCTGGGGCGTAGAGGCCGCTCAAGAGCTTGGCCAGGGTGGTCTTACCGGAGCCCGTTTGGCCTACCAGGCCAGCACGGTCACCTTCGGCGAAGGACACCGAGACTCCGTGCAGCACCTCGGAACCGTTGATGTAGGCGTATTCCAGGTCTGATGTAGACAGATCCGCGCGCGCGGGGGCGGCGGTCGCGGTCGCTTGCTTGACCGGGCGCTCGGTAGCGTCGAGCAGGTCGAGCAGCCGGGCCAGGCCGACCCGGGCGAGTTGCAGCTCCGCCAGCAGCTCGGAGAGGTTGAGCACGCCCTCGAACAGGTTCTTGGTGGCCAGCACGAACACCACCACGGTGCCGACGCTGATCTGGTCGGAGGTCACGAACCAGACGCCGAGCAGCAGCAGCACGGCGGTGGAGAGCCCTTCGAGCAGGCTCATGGTCTCCAGCCGGTTCTGCACCGCGACCGTGCGGTTGGCCGCGCGCAGCGCCTCGTCGTTGGACTTGCCGAAGCGGCGCAGCCTGGCGCGCACCCCGCCGCCGAGCCGCAGCGTCTCCCCCGCGGCGACGAACTCGGTGAACTGGGCGGCCATGGTGGCCTCGGCGGCGGCCTGGTCGCCGAAGGCGTCGTCGGCGTCGCGGTCGAACCAGCGCAGCACCAGCACCGCTGCCGGCAGGAACACCGCGAGCAGGATGACCGTGAGCAGCCAGGAGTACACCAGCAGCACGACGACCGTCATGCTCAGCGAGATCGCCGCGCCGAGCAGGTCGGGCAGGCTGGCGCGGACGAACTGGGCCAGCTCGGCGACCTCGCCGGTGCTGCGGCGCAGCAGGTCACCGGTGCGGTGCGCCTCGATGAACCGCAGCGGCGCGCCTGCCAGCCGCTCGACGACCAGTTCGCGCAGGTGGCGCACCACCCGCTCGCCCACCGAGGTCAGCTGCAGCTCGGCGGCGGCGAGCAGCACGAGCCGGGCCACGGTCAGTCCGATGAGGACGAACACGGCGGTCCACAGCCCGCCGGAGTCCTTGCCGAGCACCGCGTCGACCCCGGAGCCGATGACCGGCGCGATGCCGACGACGGCGGCGGTCGCCGCAGCGGTGGTGAGCATCGCCGCGCCGATGCGCCAGCGGTGCGCGCGCAGGTGCGGCCAGAACCGGCGCAGGACACCCTTGGTCGACGGCGCCTCGTCGAGCGTGCGGATCTCAGCCACCGACGACCTCCATGCCTTCCCGGTCGGCGGCGAGCACGATCAGCCGGTCGGCCGCGGCGACCACGGCGGGGCGGTGCGAGACGAACACGATCGCGGTCTGCGGAGACCAATCGCGCAACCGGCGCAAGATGGTCCGCTCGGTCTCGGCGTCGACCGCGGAGGTGACGTCATCGAGCACCAGCACCGGTGGCTTGTCCAGAAGCCCCCGGGCTAACGCGAGCCGTTGGACCTGTCCGCCGGAGAGAGTCTCACCGCGCTCGCCGACCACGGTTTCGTAGCCGTCCGGCAAGTCCTGGATGAACTCGTCGAGCGCGGCCACCCGGCACGCCTCTCTAACCAGGTCTTCGTCGATGTCGCGGTCGAGGGTGATGTTGTCGCGCAACGTCCCGGATAGCACTACCGGGCGCTGTGGCACCACACCGATCCGTCGCCACACCTGCTCGGGGTCGGCGAGCCGCAGGTCGATCCCTCCGAAGTGGACGGTACCGTGGTCCGGGTCGTCGAGCCTGCACAGCAGGCGCACCAGCACGGACTTGCCGGAGCCGGTTGGGCCGGTCACCACGACGAGTTCGCCGGGCGCGGCCAGCAGGTCCACCGGGCCGAGCACGGTCCTGCCGTCGCGCACGGCGGTGACCCCGACGGCCGAGAGCATCCCGGAGTCGGGCAGCGGGCGCGGGTCGTGCGGGGCGGCCACGGCGGGCACGGCGGCGAGGACCTCGGCGACCCTGGCCGCGGCGACTCTCGCCTGGCCGCGGTTGACCAGCAGGTCGACCAGGACGGTCACCGCCACCGTCATGGTGATCATCCAGGAGGTGAAGGCCACCAGCGAGCCCACGGTGATCCGGCCGTCGATGGCGGCGAGACCGCCGACCGCCAGGCCGATCGCGACCGCGAGCCGCAGCAACGCGGGCGGCGCGGAGACCCACCACGCGGAAATCCTGGCGACGCCCAGGGTGTGCCGGGTGACGTGCGCGCTGACCTCGCCGTGGCGGCGGACCAGCACCTGCTCACCACCGAGGCCGCGCACCGCGGCACTGGCCGAGAGCAGGTCCTCCACCGCGTCGGCGCGGTCGCCGTGCGCGCCGGAGAGGCGCTCGTTGGCGGCCCGGTACCGACCGGGGAACTGGGCGTTGAGCAGGCCGAGCAACGGCATCGCGACGAGGAGCACGGTCAGCAGCATCGGGTCGAGCAGCGCCACCGCGGGCACCACGACCAGCACCGTCACCACAACCCGCGACCACCTGGTCAGCCCCTGCACCCAGGCGTTGATCATCTCGGTGTCCCTGGTGACCCGCATGGCAAGGTCACCGCGGCCGAACGGCGCCAGAGCCGCCCGGTCGAGCACCCCGACCCTGGCCGCCAGATCACCGCGCAGCGCGTGCGCGATCCGGTTCGCGGCAAGGTTCGACCACCACTTGCCCGCCACCGCCGCCACCACCATGAGCACCGCGACGAGACAGGTCGTGACCGACCAGAAGACCGTCCGGCCGGAGTCACCCGGCGTGATCCCCTCGTCGAGCCCGTGCTGAACACACCACGGCAACGCGAGCAACGCCGCCTGTTGCACCACCGTGGCGGCCAGGCCCGCTCCGAGCACGGCCCGCTCCCTCCGCAGGCCGCTGCGCAGCAGATCCACCCCGGTGTCCTCCCTGTGGCCGCGCGCGAGTCAGTGCGCGCTAACAAAGTTAGGTCATCCTTACTTGCGACCCACCAGGGTGTCAATGTGATGGACCGACGGCAACGGACCAGCGGCGTCCGAAGGCCACTCAACGGCGGCCGGAGCGCCATTCCGTGGCTAGGAGCCAGGCTAGGTAGAGGCCGCCGATGGCGGCGGTTGCGACGCCTACTGGGAGGGCGTTCTGGCCGAAGACCCGCTGGGACAACACATCCCCGCCCAACAGCAGGGTCGCGCCCATCGCGGCGGCTGGGAGTAGTGCTACGCCGGATGAGCCTGCGAGGCGTCGTGCCAACTGGGGTGCGGCCAGTGCGACGAAGGCGATGGGTCCGGCGCAAGCGGTGGCGACGGCGGTAAGAGCGACGCTGATCACCACGAGAGAGAGGCGGGTCGGCTCTGTGCGGATGCCGAGCATGGTCGCCGTCTCGTCGCCCATCTCCAGTACACCGAGCCTGCGCCCTAGGACTATCGCGGCCGGTAGGAGTACCGCCATGGCTATGGCCATTGGCAGCACTTCCGACCACCCGCGACCGTTGAGGCTGCCGACGAGCCATACCTGGGCCGCCTGTGCCTGGCGCAAACCAGCTCTGGTGAGGATGTAGGTGTTAAGGGAGCCAAGAACCGCCGTGACGCCGATACCAATGAGGATCAGTCGGTAGCCCTGGACGCCGGTGCGGTAAGCGAGGCCGTAGACGATGATCGCCGCGATGACCCCGCCCAGGATGGATCCGAGGGCGATCTGGGTCATGCCGCCGCCGAAGACGATCAGCACGAGGATCGCGCCGGTGGCCGAGCCGGTGGAGAACCCGATGATGTCCGGGCTGCCCAACGGGTTGCGGGACAGGCTCTGGAAGATCGCGCCGCTGACCCCGAGCCCGGCACCGACCAGGACCGCGGTCGTAACCCTGGGCAGGCGCAGGTCGAACACGATGTACTTCTGGCCGCCGGTGCCCGCGCCCTGCAGGGTGTTCCACAACTGCGCCAGGTTCAGCGCGAAGTCACCGGTCAGCAGGCCGAGCAGCGCCAGACCCGCGACCACGAACAGCAGCGCGACGACGACGATCACCGCGCGCGGGTGTGCGCGGAAGGACAGCGCCCCGACGCGGACGGGGACACCGGACACGACGCTCACAGGTGCGCCAGCTTCCTGCGCCTGCACAGCGCGATGAACACCGGGGCGCCGACGAAGGCGGTGATGATCCCGACCTCCATCTCCCGCGGCGCGATGATCAGCCGTCCGACCACGTCCGCGCCGAGCAGCAGCACCGGCGCCAGCAGCGCGCTGACCGGTAGCACCCACCTCTGGTCCGGCCCGACCATCGCGCGCGCCATGTGAGGCACGGTCAGCCCGATGAACGCGATAGGCCCAACGGCGGCGGTCGCGGCCCCGCACAGCAGCGTGATGGCCACCGCGGAGCTGACGCGGACCGTAGTGAGGTTCACCCCGAGCGCCCGCCCGGTTTCGTCACCGAGGGCGATGGCGTTCAACGGCGAGGCGAGCCCAGCAGCGACAACGAGTCCGGCTAGCACGAACGGCGCGATGTCGGCCACGACGGTCATGTCGCGTCCTTCGAGTGAGCCGATCTGCCAGAACCGGAACTGCTGGAACGCGGCCGGGTCGAGCACGGTGGTCGCCGCCACGAACGCGCCGAGGGTCGCGCTGATCGCCGCCCCGGCCAGCACCATCCGCTCCGGGGTGACCGTGCGCCCGGTCGACCCGAGGACGTAGACCAACACGGAGGCGACGGCGGCGCCGAGGAACGCGAACCAGATGTAGCCGTTGACGGTCGTGATCCCGAAGAACGCGATGGCGGCCACGACGGCGGTCGAGGCGCCGATGTCGACGCCGAGCAGCGCCGGGTCGGCCAGCGGGTTGCGGGTCAGCGACTGCATGAGCGCCCCCGCGACCCCGAGCGCGACGCCGACCAGCAGGCCGATGAGCGTCCTGGGCACCCGCCGGTCCCAGATGATGGTGGCCTCGTCGCCGCTGGGCACCACCCCGGTGAGCACGTCCCAGACCGTCGAGAGCGGAATGGTCCGCGACCCGATGGCCACACTGAACAGGCACACGAGGACCAGCCCCGCGCCCAGCAGCCCCAACCGCACCCACGCCTCCCAGGTTAAGTGAGCCTTACCTTAACTCCGAGAGGTCGGCCACCCACAACGCCCCCAGGGCGGATCCCACCCCGACGAACCCGAACCCGGCACCCTCCGCGGCCACCCGGTCCATGGGCGCGTCGCCGACGTAGACGGTGTCGGCCGAGGTGACGCCGTGGGCGCCGAGGACGCGCTTGGCATCGTCGAACACGGCGGGGTCCGGCTTGTGGCTGGCGGTGAGGTCGGCACCGTGCACGAAGGCCAGGCGGTCGACGGGGAAGCCGGAGAAGTCGAGGTCGGCGCGGGTGGGATCGGTGTTGGCCGAGGTGACGACGCCGACGTGGGTCCCGTGGTCGAGCAGGGCGGTGACCAGCTCACACGCCCCGGCGGCGGCGGACTTGCGGTAGAGGTGCTCCAGGCTGAGGTTGGCGGCCTTCATGTCCGCGAGGGACGCGGAACCCCGGTAGAGCGCGGTGATCAACTCGTCGTACGGCTTGCCCCAGTGCTCCCGCAGCACGTCCTCGGTGAGGTCGATCCCGTAGAACCTCGCCGCCACGGCCTGGTGGTGCGCCCACTTGACCACCCGCGTGAGCAACAAGGTGTCATCCAGGTCGAACACCACCGCCCGCGCCCCCCACACCACACCCCGCGCGTCCACACCAGCCCCTTCCGCCACCCCCCCACCCTCGCACGCCGCAGAGGACCGCGACGGAGTCGACGATCCACGGACCCAAGGCCCGAACCTCCACGGCCGCGGCTCACAGCACGATCGGGGCTGTCACCAACTAGCGAATGCAGGCGCCCACAGTGGCCGCGTTGGGTTCCGGCGGCATCCCGGCGACGGACCAGCCACGGCGACGCCAGCCGCCGGGAGCCGCTCGACCCGGTGTGCGCGGGCCATCGAAGGTCCGGCGCCCGCATAGCGCTAGCGGTCGGCTTCCTCGGCCAATGAGGGGAAACCGGTGGTGGGTGACCTAGCCCAGTTCGGCGCGGACCTGGGGGAGGACCTCGGTGCCGAGGAGTTCGATGGCGGACATGACGTGGTGGTGGGGGACGCCTGCCCAGTCCATCTGCATGGCGTAGCGGTCGGCGCCGAGGAGGCGGCCGACGGTGATGAGGCGGTCGGCGATCTCGTCGGGGCTACCGGCGAAGATGGCCTGGGCGTCGTGGGTGTAGGCGTCGTAGTCGGCGCGGGAGGGGACGGTCCAGCCGCGGGCTCGGGCGCCGTACTTCATGGTCTCGAGCCAGTACGGGTAGAAGGTGTCCTTGGCTTCCTGGGACTTCTTGGCGATGAACCCGATGGCGCCCATGGTCACGTGCAGGCCGGTCTGGCCCGCGCTCTCCCCGGCGCTCCGGTACAGGTCGACCAGCGGCGCGAACCGCTCGGGCTGGCCGCCGATGACCGCGTACACCACGGGCAGCCCCAGCAGGCCCGCGCGGGCGGAGGACTGCGGGTTGCCGCCGGTGCCGATGGAGATGCGCAGGTGCTCGCCGTAGGGCCGGGGCAGCACGTGGGCGTTGTCCAGCGGCGGGCGGAACCGGCCGGACCAGGTGATCGGGTCCTCGCGGTCCAGGCGCAGCAGCAGCGCCAGCTTCTCGTCGAACAGGTCCTCGTAGTCGCCGAGGTCCGCGCCGAAGAGCGGGAACGACTCGGTGAACGAGCCGCGCCCGGCCAGCAGTTCGGCCCGGCCGCGGCTGAGCTGGTCGAGGGTGGTGAACTGCTGGTACACCCGGACCGGGTCCTCGGTGCTCAGCACGGTCACCGCGCTGCTCAGCGTGATCCGCTCGGTGATCGACGCGGCCGCGGCAAGGACGGTGCCGGGGTTGGAGATGGCGTAGGTGTCGAGGTGGTGCTCACCGAGGCCGTAGAAGGAGAGGCCCAGTTCGTCGGCGAGCCTGATGCGCTCCAGCGTGTTCGCCAGCGCCTCGGCGACCGAGACCTGCTCGCCGGTGCCCGGGTCGGGGTGGCGGTCGGCGAAGCTGTAGATGCCGAGTTCCATGCGACTTATGATGACACATCAACAAACAACCGCGCCGAGGGAGGCCCACCGTGCCGCGCTGGCTCGACGAACGCGAGTCCCGGGTCTGGCGGGCGCACCTGGCGCTGCACACCGAGCTGCAGGCCGTCCTCGAGCGCAGGCTGCTCGCCGACTCCGGCCTGTCCCTGGCCGACTACGCCCTGCTGGTCCCGCTCTCGGAGTCCCCGGACGGCGTGGTCCGCGCCCGCGACCTGGCGGCGTCGGTCGGCTGGGAGCGCAGCAGGCTCTCCCACCACCTGACCCGCATGCAACGCCGCGGCCTCATCGCCCGCGAGACCTGCCCCGACGACGCCCGCGGCGCCATGGTCCGCATCACCCCCGACGGCATCTCCGCCATCACCGCCGCCGCCCCCACCCATGTGGCCGACATCCGCCGCACCTTCATCGACCACCTCACCCCCGCCGACCTCACCGCCCTCGACGACATCTACACCCGCCTCCGAGCAGCCCTCGCCGAGGAGTCCGAGCTGTGATGCCCCGGTGGTCAGCCCGGTGGCTCGGGGACCGGGGGGATGGTGTCGGGGCATACCTGGCGGTCCGGCGGGGTGCGGAGGTTCGAGCACGCGTGGGCATCTCCGGCCGTGGTGTGCAGTTCGACGTGGGTTTGTAGTGAGCCGGGTGGGGCGGTGGAGAAGGGGCGGGTTTCTGCTCGGCTTCCGCCTACCTCCCTTACCCGCAGCTCTACCGGGATGTCGACGGTGAGTACTACGGCCTCGGCGGCTGGGAGTGCGATCTGGGGTGTGAAGGTGAAGCGGCGTTCCCAACTGCGGTCGCCGTGGAGCAACGCCCCGCCGGTCAGGGGGAGGTCGAAGCGGCTGTCGGCGAGGGTTACCTGCCCGTGCAGCCTGCGGTTTCCGTCCGCGCCCACCGGGCCTGCGACGAGGTCGTCGGACACCTGGAAAGCCCATTCTTCGAGGTTGTTCACCCAGTGCCCGGCGTCGAACTCGGAGTAGACGGTCAATTCGAGCAGGGGAACGACGTCCCGGCGGTTGTTCCTGACGGTGATCGCCACCCGGTCCATTGCCTCGTTCCTCGACGTCGCGATCTGCTGGATCTCGACCCCGCTCGGCTCGGGGTGGACGTCGAACAGGATCGCGAGCGCGGCCCCGCGACTGGCGGGAACGGCGATCGCACCGGACAGCAGCGCGGGGACCAACGCCAGCAAGATCACGCGCAAAGCCGCGCGCGGTCGCCGCGGGCCGCCCGCGAGCACCACCGCCAGCGAGATCTCGGCGGTGCCGAGCAAGAGGACCGAACCCCACGGCCTACCCACGATCGCCGCGATGACCAGCGAGACAACGACAAGCACGACCACGCCCCACAGGGGACCCGCGGCGAACGAACGGACGTGCAGGTCTCGCCCCACCAGCACGGCCGGACCCGCGATGCCCCGCGCCGACTGGTGGGGCGCCACCGCGTCGCCACCGATGTCGGCCGCTTGGACCGCGGACCCGCCGTGCTGGGAATCGATGTCGTTCGCGGCGCGGGGAGTCGGGTCGACGTTGCCTGGATCGATCACGCGGCGATGCTATCCGGAAAAGCGCAGGGCTTCGGCGAAAAAGGGCAGGAGCCGGAACTGTCGTCCTTTTGTCTCTTTCCCCGGCTTTCCGTCAACACCACGGCGGACCGCGAGCAGATATCCGGCGGAAACGGTCAGGGCTCGATCATGGTGACGCCGTTGCCGGGGGTGTTGCCCATGGCGGTGAGGGCGGTGGGGGCGGCGTCGAGGGGGATTGTCCTGGTGATGAGGAGGTCGGGGCGGAGGGTGCCGGTGGTGACCATGGACATCATCTCGGGGTAGGCGTGGGCGGGCATGCCGTGGCTGCCCAGCAGGTGCAGTTCGTAGGCGATGACGCGGGACATGGGGACGGGTGGGTCCTTGGGCAGCAGGCCCACCTGGACGTGGCGGCCGCGGCGGCGGAGGCTGGTGATGGAGGCGGCGCAGGTGGCGGGGCTGCCGAGGGCGTCGAGGGACAGGTGGGCGCCACCGCCGGTGAGATCGGTGATGGCGGCGGGGATGTCGACGGTGGTGACGGGGTTGAGCGACGCCACCGCGCCCAGGGACGCGGCCATCTCCAGGGCCGCGAACGAGATGTCGACGGCGATCACCCGGGCACCGGCCGCCGCGGCGACGGCGACCGCGGACAACCCCACCCCGCCGCAGCCGTGTACCGCGACCCACTCCCCCGGCTTGACCCGCCCCTGCGCGATCACCGCCCGGAACGCCGTCGCGACCCGGCAGCCCAACCCGGCGGCGGTCGCGAACGGCATGTCCCCCGCGAGTCCGATCAGGTTGACCTCGGCGTCCTCCACTGCGACGTACTCCGCGAACGACCCCCAGTGCGTGAACCCGGGCTGCGTCTGCCGCTCGCACACCTGCTGCTCCCCCGCCGCGCAGGACGGGCACCGCCCGCACGCGCAGACGAACGGCACCGTCACCCGGTCCCCCTCGCGCCACCGCGTGACACCGGTCCCGACCGCGGCCACCGTGCCCGCCAGCTCGTGGCCGGGCACGTGCGGCAACCGGATGTCGGGGTCGTGCCCGATCCACCCGTGCCAGTCGCTGCGGCACAGCCCGGTCGCGGCCACCCGGATCACCACCCCGCGCGCCGACGGGCACGGGTCCGGCACCGCCTCGACCTGCGGGTCCTCACCAAACCGCTCGAACACCACGGCACGCACCGACGGCCTCCCTCCACACCCCGACCCACCCAGCATTCGGCGGCGGACCGGGCACGGTCAAGGCCAGTACCTCGTCAAGTCCAGCAGCCCGGGCCCGCCCCGCGAGCACGGGACGGGCCGGGCGCGGGGCTCAGTCGCGGGGCAGGACGGCCTCCAGCGCGTCGGCGATGCTCTGGTGGCCGGAGGCGTTGGGGTGGATGAGTGCCCAGCCGCCGGTGCGGTCGAGGATGCCCTCGATCCAGTTGACGCCGTCCGGTTGGCAGACGTCGTGGCCCTCGGTGGCGGCGAAGGTGTTGACGTAGCGGGCGTTGTGGGTGGCGGCCTGCTGGGCGATGACGTCGTTGAGCCGGATCAGCACGTCGGAGCGCAGCCACGCCAGGTCGGGGTAGGTGACGGTGGCGAAGTTGCGCACCCCCTCGGCGCTGAAGCCGTACGCGCAGGTGGACACGTCCGCGGGGATGATCGACGGGTAGCCGACGGCGACCACGGTGACGTTCGGCGCCTGGGCCTTGATCGCCTCGATCAGCTCGCCGTACTCCTGGCTGACCAGGGCGAGGCGGTCGTTCACGGTCGGCACGCCGTCGCCGCCGGTGGTGAAGTAGTCGGCGCAGGGGTGGTCGGTGTCCTTGTCCGCGGAGGCGCCGAGCTGCAGGCAGGCGTAGATCACCTCGGCGAACCCGAACGTGTTGCCGCCCGCCCCGATGGTCACCAGGTTCGTGCTCTCGGTGACGGCATCGATCTGCGGCGGGACCGGACCGAACGGGAAGCCGGGGTCGAGCACGTCGAAGAACGGCAGGTGGTAGCCGGTGGGTTCCTGCGACTGGTTGTAGAGGTTGGCCAGGGTGGCGCCGCCGCAGGAGACGTTCCTCAGGTCGTACACGTCGGCGAGGCGGGTGCGCAGCACCTCCGGGTACGACCCCGCGGTCCGCGAACAGCCGTCGCGGCCACCGGGGACGGGCACCTCGACGCCCGCCGCCGGGATGGCCCCCGCGGTGTAGGAGTCGCCCAACGCCGCCCACTGGAACGGGGCGCGCGGTGCCGCCTGGGCGGGGACGGTCGCGGCGCAGAACAGCGCTACCAGGACGGCGGCGAGTCTGGTGACGTGGGCACGCCTCATCGAATCTGCTCCTCGGGGAAGGACCGCCGCGCCGATCGGCGCGGCACCCAGAGTCGTACCGTCCACAGGGGGCGGAAGCCAGCAACCTCACCCACCCCGGTGGGGGAACCGGGCGGCCGGCGGAACGCGCCGAGCGGCCGGAAGTCGTGGCCGGGGAACACTTTCGCCAGGCCTGCCGGGGACAACCCCAATCGGGTGGAAACCAGCTCGCCGAGCAGGTCGCGGTAGTCGTTGCTGCCGGGGACGTCGCCGTGGTCGAGCGCGGCGGGCGCCAGGCCCTCCCAGGCGCCGGGCACGGTCTTGCCGCGCAGCCCGCCGCCGAGCAGCAGGGCGACGCCGCCGTGGCCGTGGTCGGCGCCGCCGCTGCCGTTCTCCTGGACCCGGCGGCCGAACTCGGTCGTGGTCACCGGGGTCGTGGTGTCGAGCGCCGGGCCGAGGTCGGTGGCGAACGCGTCGAGTGCGGCGAGGGTGGTCGTGGCCTGGGGCGGCCGGCGGATGGTCGATGCCGGTGTAGAGGGTGACCAGCTGTCCGCCCAACGCCGCCACACCCGCCGCACCGGCTCCGGTGATCACGCGGCGACGGGTGAAACCCCTGTCCCACAACCGACGCCGGTGTTCACCGTCGTGGGCGACCCGGGCGGCCTCGGCCCGCGGCCGGGCCTCCGCGCGGTTCGGGCCCAGCCGGTCGAGGTCGGGGCAGTCGGGGTGGATTCCCCGGTTGTCGGTCGTGGGCTCGCTACACCGGGGTAGCCGTTCGGCGGGCCCCAGTTCGTTGGCATCACGTCATTGTGCTACCGACAACTGGCGCGCGAGGGTGGCCTGGGCATAGGCCACCATCGCGTCCCAGCTGTACTCCTTGACCGCGCCGCGCACCTGGCGCGCGGACATCGCCGCGGTCGGGAAGGCCTGCCACACCAGGTCGGCCTCGGGGTCCAGTTGGGTGGCGAGCCACCGGTCGATACCGGTCGAGGAGACCTCGGCAGGCAACTGCGGGGTCGGCCCGAAGGTCACCCTGCACAGCAAGTGGGACACCGGGTTCGAGGTGTCCACAATGGTCGGAACGGTGACCTTGGTCGCCGCGGCGGCAGCGGCGGGACCGGCGTAGAACTCCGCCGCGGGGCGGGGTCCACGCGGTCGGGGCGGCGGTGGCTGCTCGTCGTCCGCGCCGAGCAGCCCGGAACCGGCCAAACCGGACACCGCGACCGGCACGCACGCGGCCGCGCCGAGCCCGCTGCCGACCAGCACCGCCGGCACCCGGCGTCGACCGACCGGCGTGGCCGCGCGTTCGTCTCCGGCGGCGGACTCATCGTCGCCGCCCTTGGCCAAGTTCACAGGTTCGCCCTCGTTCCCCGACGGCCCGGCGTTCCCACCGAGGCGGCGGTAGTGCCAGCGAACGCCGGTCACGCTAGAAGAACACCACCGGGCACAGGTACCTCCGAATGGCCCAAGTACCCGGTTGGCCCGATCGCCTTGCCAGCACTGGAGATCCCGCCCCGGCCCCCGGCACGCCCGGGGGCCGGGGCGCACCCCCAGCGCGCAATCAGGTCTCTTGACCGGCCACAGTGGACGTGAACCGCCGCCGGTATTCCGCAGGCCCAACCGAAAGCCCGCGCAGGAACGCGCGGCGCATCGCCTCCGGTGTGCCGTAGCCGCAGGCGCGCGCGATCCTGCCGACGCTGTCGTCGGTGTCCTCCAACCGCAACCGTGCGGCTTCCAACCGCACCTGGTCGACGTAGCGCCCCGGCGCCACCCCGACCTCCTGGGTGAACGCCCGGGTGAAGTGCCGGGGCGAGAGCCCGGCGCGGCGGGCCAGCGCGGTGACCGCCAGGTCGGCCTCGGGGTGCTCGGCGATCCAGCGCTGCACGTCGCGCAACGGCGCGCGGTGCGCGACCTGGGCCGACATCTGCGCGCTGAACTGGGCCTGGTTGCCCGGCCTGCGCAGGAACACCACCAGGTGCCTGGCGACCGCGAGCGCGACGTCGCGGCCCAGGTCGTCCTCCACCAGCGCCAGCGCGAGGTCGATACCCGCGGTCACCCCGGCCGAGGTGGCGATGTTGCCGTCGCGGACGAAGATCGGCTCGGCGTCCACGGTGACGTCCGGGTGCAGTTCGGCCAGGTCGGCGCAGTACTGCCAGTGCGTGGTGGCCCGGCGCCCGGCGAGGAACCCGGCCTCGGCGAGCACGAACGCGCCGGTGCACACCGACACCAGCCGCCGCGCACGCGCCCCGTTGGCCCGCAGCCACGCCACCAGCGACAGGTCCAGCTCACCCGGTACGCAGCCGCCCGGGGCGACCAGCGTGTCCGCGACCGGGGCGCCGTCGAGGTCGATGTCGGGCGCCAGCCGCATCCTGGCCGAGGTGCGCACCGCGGCCGCGCCGAGGCTGCCGGTGGTGATGGCGTAGGCGGGCGCCTTGCCGTGCTCGGCGAGGACGTCGTTGGCCGAGGAGAAGACCTCGACCGGCCCGACCACGTCGAGCCCCTTGACGCCGTCGTAGAGCATCAGCAGGACGTTGCGCACACCGGCAATCGTGTGCGCCGCACGGCGATGGCGTCAACGACGCGTTGCCCACCTTTCGCGCCACGCCCCCGCTCACAGCGCCCACTGCCGCATCCACAGTGGACGGTCGCGGCCCTGGCCGACCTGGCGCAGCTCGGTGGGGTCGAACAGCACCGGACCGGCGTCGGCGTGCACCAGCAGCACCTCGTGGTAGACCTCGCGGTCGGACAGGATCCAGTCCGGCCTGCACCCCGCCGCCAGCCAGCGGCCGCGCCACAGCGCGGTCTCCTCCACCGCCGCCCGTTCCACCAGTTGGACGCGCTCGACCCGCAACCCCCGTGCGGCGAGGACCATGCCCGCCACGCAGGCCAGCACCCCGCAGTCGACGTGCTCGGCGCTGGGCACGTCGCACCAGGCGAACGGCCACCGGCTCGGCCCCCACCGGAAGTAGCGGAACAGCCAGCCGAGGCCGAAGGTGGTGGTGTCCCACTCGCGCGCGGGTGTGGCCTCGGCGCGGTCGTGGGCCAGCAGCCAGGACCGGGTGTCCGCGCAGGCGGCGCAGTCCGCGTGCTCGGTGAGGGTCGACGGCGGGTGGTCTGGCACGCCTGGTGCGGACACGGTCATCACACTCCGAACCGGAAGCTCATGCTGGCGTCGTAGGCGCCGGCGTCGAGGAACAGCAGGTGGTCGCCCTCGGCGATGCCGTCGGGCAGGGTGAGGCCCGCGCGCGGGCGGTCGTGCTCCATGCACAGCCGCCCGAACACGGACTCATCGCCGGGCGGCAGCCTGCGCCACGGCGCGCCGGGGGCCCGCCACAGCACGGGGTGCGGGTGCGAGCCCCAGTCCGGCAGCTCGGCGATCGAGGCGTCCACGACCGCGGCGCGCCCGTGCCTGCCCTCGCGCACGTCGAGCACGGTGGTGAACACCGCCATCGCCGGTTCGACCAGGTACTTGCCCGGCTCGAACAGCACCTGGTCGAGCGAGCCGAGCTCGCGCACCGCCGCCCTGGTCGCCCGGACCAGCTGCGCGCCCAGCTCGGCGCGGCCGAGCCCGGGCGGCCACCCGCCGCCGAGGTCGAGGCACCTGGCCCGCACGTCGGCGCGGGTGAGCAGGTCGGCGGCCACGGTGATCGCCGCGGTGAACTCGCGCAGCCAGGCGCGCAGCCCGATCTGGCTGGCGGCGTGGTGGAACTGGAGGCCGAGCCTGCCCACCGGGGCGCCGCGCAGTGCGTCGGCGACCGCCCGGTAGGCGCGCGGGCAGGTGACGTCGACACCGAAGCGGGACGGCACGCCGGGCGGGGCCAGCCGCAGGCCGAGCACGTCGGCGTAGACGCCGCCCTCGGCGACCAGCGCCAGCGTCCGCCGCAGGTCGCCGACCGAGTCGCAGAACACCGCGCCGAACTTGACCGGGCCGCCGTCGAAGCGCCACCACTTGGCCGGACCGCCGAGCACGACCCGGTCGCCGGGGAACCCGGCCTCCGCGCACCGGCGGGCCTCGGCCTGCGAGATCACCTCGACCAGCGCGCCGCGCCGCAGCACCGCGCCGAGCACCCGCGGGTCCGGGTTGGTCTTGGCCGAGTAGGCGAACCTGGTCGGCACCCCGGTGGCGTCCTCGACGTCGCGGCACACCCCGGCGAGCCGGTCGAGGCCCCGGTCGAGCACCCCGCCGAAGTAGACCCGCGCCGGGGACTCGTACGGGTCGACCAGCAGCGCGTCGGCGATGTCGGCGGCCCGCCGGTGGTCGAGGTCGACCGGCCGCGGCCGCGGGCGGGGCAGCGCCAGCCTGCGGGAGAGCACCGGCATGCCCGACGGGTGCTTGCCGCCGGGAGCGGGTACCGGGCTGTCGGCGCAGCGGTGCCCGGGGAGCTCACCGTCGCAGGACAGGCCGTGCTGTCCCGTGGGCACGACGCCGATCGCGTGCGGCCCGGCCGGGATCTCCTCGACGACGCGCACGAACCCGGTGGAGTGCGCCTTCTCCCGTTCCTGGCGGGGGATCCCGGTGGCGGCCGCGACCAGCCGCGCGGGCAGGTTGACCCCGGCGAGGGTGGCGCCGTGGATCCACGCCGGGAACCGCGGGTTGACCTCCAGCAGGTACGGGATGCCGGTGTCGGTCTCCCGGACGATCTCGACCTCGCCGCCGCCGGTCCACCGGGTGACCCGGACCAGGTCGACCAGCCGGGCCCTGCTCGGCGGGTCGAGCAGGTCGACCGACCCCGCCCAGGTCTTGCCCTCGGCGGTCACCATCGTCTTGCGCATCGCGCAGGCGCCGAGCAGCTCGCCGTCGAGCGCGGCGAACACCACCGACTCCTCCGCGCCGTCGACGTGCCGTTGCAGCAACGTCTCCCCACCCCAGGTCGCGCGCAGTCCGGCGATGGCCGCCGCCAACTCGGCGCGGCCGTTGGTGGCCACGGCCTCGTAGCGCGACCCCTTCACCCAGACCCGCCAGCCGTGCCGGACCGCGAAGTCGGCGCCGTCCTCGACGCCCTCGGCGAAGCGGTACTCGGGCACCGCGAGACCCAGCAGCGACGCCGCCGTCTCCCCCGGTTTCACGACGGCGTCGAACGCGGCGCTCGGGGGCAGCAGCAGCGCGGGGTGCCCGGGCTGGCGATCGGCGAGCAGCGCGGCTTCCAAGTCCAGGCCGGGCAGGAACACCGCGCCAGCCGACTCCACGATCGACACCAGACCGGCGCACAACGCGTCCAGGTCGGCGGTGTGCCAGCCGGGCCGCACGTGCACCCGGTCGAACTCCGAGGCGCTGAGCCCGGTCGAGCGCGGCGAGTAGTCCACCGCCTCCAGCCGCAGCCGCGGCCACGCCGACCGCAGCGACCGGGCCAGGCCGAGCCCGGGCGACGGGTTCGGGCCGGAGTGCACGCCGGACAGCACGACAGTGGGAGTCGACACCGGTGCCCCCTTCAGTGCTCGGTGGCGAAGTAGGCGGCGAGCCGCTCGTCCTCGCGCATGCGCAGCTGGGACCACAGCGCGTCGTAGTCGCGCGTGGGGATCGCGGAGTGGTTGTCGTTGTGGTCGGAGTAGTCCTGGAACGCCGTGTCCGACAGGGCCTCCGGGGTCAACCGCGCCCTGGCCGACGCCCAGTGCGAGCGCTCGCCGAGCGGGGTGTGCGGCAGCGGGTAGTAGCGGTAGGCGTCGAAGGCGAGGCGGGGCACGGAGTCGATGAGGTCCAGCGTCGCCTCGGCGTCGGCCCGCCCCTCCCCCGGCCAGCCGATGCCGATCGAGGCCCGGATGACGTAGCCCAGGTCGATGGCCCGGTTGAGCACGTCGGCGACCCCGCCGCGCAGCGTGCCCTTGGCCAGCCGCCCGCGGGTCTCCGCCGAGGCCGACTCCACCCCGACGTAGAGCGCGCGGAACCCGGCGCGGTGCATCAGGGCGAGCAGGTCCGGATAGCGGTCGAGATCCGACAACTGGACATCGCACCCGTAACGGAATGGGCTGCCATCGGCGATCGCGCGAGCGCAGAAGTCGCGTACCCGCCGTTGTCTGGTGTCGATGAAACAGTCGTCGACGAAGTAGAATCCGCGCGCCCCGGTGACCGAGTTCAGTTCCGCGAGGTCCTCGTGCAGTTTCCCGGCGGTGACGTAGCGGAACCGCGCGTGCGGGTACTGGGCGTTGAGGTAGCAGAATGTGCAGCGGCGCGTGCAACCGCGCGCGGAAGCGACGTGGATACCCGGGACGGCCATGTTCGGCCAACTGCGCGCGGGGTGCACGTAGTCGGGCAGGCCCGACCACCACGACGGCACGCCGACCGCGTCCAGGTCCGGCGGCTCGACCCCGTGCACCAGCCCGCCGCGGCGCGGCCGGGAGTCCAGCCAGGCCACCATCGCCTGCTCGCCGTCGCCGAGCACCAGGGTGTGCACACCGCGCCAGATCAGCGCGTCCGGGTCGGGGAACGTGCTGACCAGCGGCCCACCGGCCACCACGGGCAGCCCGGGGGCGACCGCGGCGAGGTGGTCGACGACGGCCCGGAACCGGCGCGCCCCGACCCCCTGCTTGGCGGTCACGCCCACGACCGCCGGACTCGACTCCGCCAGCGCCGCGTCCAGGCTGGCCGCCAGGTCCGCGCCGTTGAGGTCGAGCACCGCCACGTCGTGGCCGGCCGCCCGCAGTGCGTGCCCGACGGTGAGCGCGCCCCACGGCGGGAACGCGAGTGGATTGCCGTCGTCGTAGATCCCCGGGTGCACCAGCAGCACCTGTTGCCCGCCCACCGCGTCTCCTCCCGTTCGAGCCGGGCATCGCGGTCGGTCAGGACCCCGTTACCCATTCCCGCGACTCACGACACGATCCAGCGACACGCCGCTCCGGCGTTTCCAGTGCACCACCGACAATGGCCGCTGGGGAATTCCAAGAACGGGCCGAAATCCCGCACGTTCGGTAGTCGAAAAGGCGGCGGCGCTGGGCCGAACGGGGTTTTCCGGTCGGTACACCACCCGGGCGGCGCAACCCCGCCGAGCGTGATGTCGTTTTCCCGCTGGAGTCGGCGCGCGGAACCCGAGATGCTGGGGTCATGCACTCCGACACCGAGCGGTGCGTCCGCGCCGTGCAGTCGCGGGACGCGCGGTTCGACGGGTGGTTCTTCACCGCCGTGCTCACCACCGGGATCTACTGCAGGCCCAGCTGCCCCGTGCTGCCGCCCAAGGCCCGCAACATGCGCTTCTACCCGAGCGCGGCCGCCGCGCAGCAGGCCGGGTTCCGGGCGTGCAAGCGGTGCCTGCCCGACGCCTCGCCCGGGTCCCCGCAGTGGAACGAGCGGGCCGACCTGGTCGGCAGGGCGATGCGGCTGATCGCCGACGGCGTCGTCGACACCGGCGGGGTGCCCGCGCTGGCCGCGCGGCTGGGCTACAGCGTCCGGCAGGTGGAGCGGCAGCTGCGCGCCGAACTGGGCGCGGGGCCGTTGGCGCTGGCCAGGGCGCGGCGGGCGCAGACGGCGCGGGTGCTGATCGAGACCAGCGGGCTCGCGATGACCGAGGTGGCGATGGCCTCGGGGTTCGGCAGCATCCGGACGTTCAACGACACCGTGCGCGAGGTGTTCGCGCTCTCGCCGACCGACCTGCGCAGGCGGGCAGGCGCGCAGGCGCGTCCGGTGTCGGGCGGGTTGACCGTGCGGCTGCCGTTCCGGGCGCCGTTCAGCCCGAGCAACGTGTTCGGCCACCTCGCCGCGACCGCGGTGCCCGGTGTCGAGGAGTGGCGGGCGGGGGCGTACCGGCGGAGCATGCGGCTGCCGAACGGGCCGGGGGTGGTGAGCCTGCGCCCGCAGGCCGACCACGTGCGCTGCGACCTGGCGCTGACCGACCTGCGCGACGTGCCGGTGGCGATCAGCCGGTGCAGGCGCCTGCTCGACCTGGACGCGGACCCGGTGGCCGTCGACGACCTGCTCGCCGCCGACCCGCTGCTGGCGCCGCTGGTCCGCCGCACCCCGGGCAGGCGGGTCCCGCGCACGGTCGACGGCGACGAGATGGCGGTGCGCGCGGTGCTCGGGCAACAGGTGTCCACGCAGGCCGCCCGCACCCACGCCGCCCGCCTGGTGCTGGCGCACGGCGAGCCGATCGCCGACCCTGGCGGCGGCCTCACGCACCTGTTCCCCGACACGGCGGCGTTGGCGGAGATCGACCCGGAGACGCTGGCGTTCCCCCGGTCCCGGCGGGCGACCCTGCTGGGCCTGGTGGCCGCGTTGCCCCGGATCGACCTGTCCCCCGGCGGTGACTGGCGTGCGGCGCGGGAGGACCTGGCGGCACTACCGGGCATCGGACCGTGGACAGTGGAGACCATCGCGATGCGCGCTCTAGGCGACCCGGACGCATTCGTCGCCAGCGACCTAGGCATTAGGGCAGCGGCGAAGGAGTTAGGTCTACCTAGCGCTCCTGCCGCACTCATCGCCCACTCCGCTGCCTGGCGTCCGTGGCGCTCTTACGCCGTGCAGTACCTGTGGGCGACCGGAAACCACCCGATCAACCACCTCCCCACCTGACCCGCGGCACCGACTGGGACGCTTTCCGTCCCCGAACCAAGGAGAACCGTGCTCTTGCTCGACCCGACGACGCTCGCCGAGGCGCTGGACGGCCCCACCCGCTACACCTTCGTCGACACCCCGGTCGGCGAACTCCTCCTCACCGGCGACGGCACCTCCCTCACCGGCCTCTACATGGGCGTCGGCCACCGCCACTTCGCCGGGATCGGCGCGGACTGGCTGTCCGACGCGGCGCCGTTCGCCGAGGTGAAGGCCCAACTGGCGGCCTACTTCGCCGGTGAGCTCCAGGAGTTCGACCTTCCACTGGCCCCCCGCGGCACCCCGTTCCAACGCCAGGTGTGGGCCGCCCTCACCACCATCCCCTGGGGCCACACCACCACCTACGGCCAACTCGCCCACCAACTCGGCCGAACCCCCGCCGCCTCCCGAGCAGTCGGCATGGCCAACGGCCGCAACCCCATCTCCATCGTCATCCCCTGCCACCGGGTAATCGGCTCCACCGGCGCCCTAGTCGGCTACGGCGGCGGCCTCCCGGCCAAGCAACTCCTCCTGGCCCTAGAAGGCTCAACCCTCGCCTAACCCTCGACCTGTCGCCATCGATACAACAGCGCTGTTACATTGCTCGGGTGTCTTACTCACACGGCGATCCCCGCGCGCACGGTCTGCTCGATGTCGGCCAAGGCAACCAGGTCTACTGGGAGGAGTCGGGGAATCCCAACGGCAAGCCGGCTCTGATCGTTCACGGTGGTCCGGGGTCGGGGAGCAATCGCGGGAGTCGGGAGTACTTCGATCCTGAGCGGTACCGGGTTGTCCTGTTCGACCAGCGGGGGTGCGGCAGGAGCGTCCCGAACGCCGGGGATCCGGCGACGGGGTTGGCGCACAACACGACGCACCACCTGGTCGCGGATATGGAGTTGCTCAGGGAGCACCTGGGGGTCGAGCGGTGGTTGATCTCCGGTGGCTCGTGGGGATCCACCCTGGTCCTGGCTTACGCGCAGAAGCACCCCGACCGCGTCACCGAGATCGTCATCAGTGCCGCGACCCTGTCCCGGCACGCCGACCACGACTGGATCACCAACGGGGTCGGGCGGTTCTTCCCCGAGGCCCTGGAGCGGTTCCGGGCCGGGGTGGCGGGCGCGGACAACGTGATCGCCGCGTACAACGCCCTGATGGCGCACCCCGACCCGGCCGTGCGCGACAAGGCGGCCCGGGACTGGACTGCCTGGGAGGACACCGTCGTGTCCCTGGAACCCAACGGGCACACGGCGCCCTACGGCGGCAGGCCGACCGCGGCGATGCACACCATGGTGCGGCTGGTGACCCACTACTGGTCGCACGACGCCTGGCTGGAGGACGGGCAGCTGCTGCGCGACGCCCACCGGTTGGCCGGGATCCCGGGCACGATCCTGCACGGGCGCCACGACATCGGCGGGCCGGTCGAGGTCGCGTGGTCGTTGGCGCGGGCCTGGCCGGACGCGGAGCTGGTCGTCGTCGAGGACTCCGGGCACACCGGCAGCGCCGAGTTCTCCCGGCTCAAGCAGCAGACCCTGGACCGCTACGCGCTCACCCCGGCGTGACCAGCCCGGTCCGGTAGGCGACCACCACGGCCTGCGCCCGGTCCCGGACCCCGATCTTGGCCAGCACCCGCTTGACGTGCGTCTTGGCCGTCGACTCCGCGATCACCAGCGACTCGGCGATCTCGGCGTTGGTGTTGCCCAGCGCGATGAGCCGAAGCACCTGGGTCTCTCGGTCGGTCAGCCGGGCCAGCCGCGGGTCGGTGACCGGCGCGGGCAGCTGCCGGACGAACCGGTCCACCAGGTCGCCGGTCACGGCCGGGTCGAGCACGCTCTCCCCCGCGGCGACGGTGCGCACCGCGTCGATCAGCCGTTCCGGGGAGGCCCGCTTGAGCAGGAACCCGCGCGCCCCGGCCCGCAGCGCGCCCCACACGTACTCGTCGTGGCGGAACGTGGTCAGCACCAGCACCGCGACCGACGGGCACGCCGCCAGCACCCGCTTGGTCGCCTCGACCCCGTCCACCCCGGGCATCCGCACGTCCATCAGCAGCACGTCCGGGCGCAGCTGCGCGGCGGTGGCCACCGCGACCAGCCCGTCGCACGCGTCGCCGACCACCTCGATGTCGCCCGCGGTGCCGAGGACGACCTTCACGCCCGCCAGCAGCAGCGGGTCGTCGTCGGCGAGCACCACCCGGATCACGCCAGCGGGAGCACGACCCGCAGCCGGAACCCGCCCCCGTCACCTCCCCCGTGCACCACGGACCCGCCGAGCACCTCGGCCCGTTCAGTGATCCCGGTCAGCCCCCGGCCGACCCGGTACCCCGGGCGCGGACCACGACCCCTGTCGGCCACCTCGACCTCCACCCCCTCCGCCGAGGACACCACGGACACCGATGCCGACCGCGCCTTGCCGTGGGTCATCGCGTTCGTCAGCGCTTCCTGCACGATCCGGTACACCGCGAGCTCGAGCGGACCCGACAGCCCGCCCGCCTCCACCCGCAGGTCGACCGCCATACCCGCCTCGGTCATCCGCGACGCCAGCCTGGTCAGGTCCGGGTCGTCCGGGCGCAGCGCGCAGAGCACGCGGTCCAGTTCGTCGAGCGCCTCGCGCCCGGTGCGTTCCACAGCGGTCAGCAGCTCCTTCGCCTTGGCCGGGTCGGAGTCGAGCACCACCCGGCTCGCCCCGGCCTGCACCAGCATCACGTTCACCGTGTGCCCCACCAGGTCGTGCAACTCGCGCGCCATCCTCGTCCGCTCCTCCGCGACCGCCGCGCGGTTGACCAGCTCAGAGCGCTCCCTCGCCCTGGCCGTGGCGAACCCGACGGCCCAGGCGAGCAGCCAGAAGAAGACCGTCCCGGCGATGGCCGCGGTGGACGCCGCCTCCTGTGAGTAGTAGGCGAGCACCCCGGGCACCACCAGGACCGGGCCGCACAGCGAGCGCCGCGCCGAGGGGTGGGTGCCGAGCGCGTGGATGCCGATCACGTTGGCGTACGGGCTGACCACGTCGGTGAAGCCGAGCAGGCCGCCCGTCATCAGCACGGCCGTCCCCAGCAGGTACCCGGCCAACGGCGCGCGGGTGCGCATGGCCAGGCCCACGCCCACCCCGGCCGCGATCCAGAGGGGACCGCGACCGGTCTGGGCGACGGCGACGAACGCCACGACGCCGAGCAGGACGTCGAAGAACAGCCACCGCCGCTCAGACAGCCACCGCGCAACGCTCATCAGCCACTTCCCTCGTCACCAGGGCCTGCCAGAAGCCCACACCCACGCCCACGACGCCGACCAGGCCCAGTACCGCGACCGGCAGGGTCGGGTCCGTCCAGGCGCGACCCGCGTAGGCGGTCACCGTGACCGCGGCGAACACCGCCGCGTACCCCGCGGTCGCCACCAGCATCGTCCACAAGCGCGCCCTTGTCGCGAGGGCGGTGCCCTCCAGCAGGACCGCCGGCACGATGAGCACCTGGATGCCGTGGATGCCGATGGCGTGCGCGAGCTTCGCGCTGCCCGCCGCGCCGAACACCAGGTCCTCCGGGACGTGCCCGGTGGCCGCGTAGATCTTGTCGCCCTCGCCGATCAGGTCCGTGCCGATGTAGCCGGCGACGGCCAGTGCGAGCAGGCCCCCGACAGCGGCGACGCGGGCCACGGCGGCGCCCCGGAAGTCCACCAGCGCCCACACCAGCAGGAACCCCGTCGCCATGGCGACCAGCAGTACCGTCATCCCCATGGCGCTGAACACGCCCTCGTCGAACGGGGTGCCGGAGTTGAAGTGCGACGGCACACCCCGCCACTTCTGCATGGTGATCAGCGCGACCTCCACCAGCGAGGACCCGCCGAACACCAGCGCGAACGGCCAGCCGAACCACCGCCTGCCCAGCTGCCGCATGACCCACACCGCCGACCAGGTGACCAACCCGAACGACGCGCCGAACACCACCGGCTTGCGCCAGGTCACCGAACCCAGCCACGGTCCACCGTCGACCAATGCCACCACACCGTGCACCGCCGCGGAGACCAGCAGCAGCGTGCCGCACCACCACAGGAACACCTGCGCGCCACCGACCGGCCGCACCGCCGCCCACACCTGTCTGGCCATCCCGGCCACCCGCCCCGCCAACGTCCCCACGGCTCCCCCGCTCGATCCCCTGCGACCCATGGCGATGACGGTAGGTCGGCCCCGGGTCCGGCTCGTCCCCCCGATGGGGTAGGCGAACCCTGAGAAGTCCCCCATGGTCCACTGTGGATCGTGGGAGCGCGCCCGAATTGCGCCGTTCGGTGGAAGCGGTGGTTTAGACCTCCGCCCTAGTTTGGTCCAGACCAAAGGGCGGATCCCTGCCGCCTGATGAGCGAGGAGAACCATGTCCGCGAGAAAATGGCGCACCGCGGCGCTGCTGACCGGCGCGGCCGTCGCCGCGGCGGTCGTCACCGCGCCCGCCGCCCAGGCCCACCAGCCGGACCACGGTCACGGTGGCGCTGACGCGAAGGTGATCGGCTACTTCACCCAGTGGGGCATCTACGCCCGCAACTTCACCATCCGCAACCTGGTCGACAGCGGCACGGCGGCGCGGCTGACGCACCTGAACTACGCGTTCGGCTTCCTCGACGAGAAGGGCTCCTGCGTCAGCGCGGACGCCTGGGCCGACTACCAGAAGCCGTTCGCCGCGGAGCAGAGCGTCGACGGCGTCGCCGACGTCGAGGGCCAGCCGCTGTCCGGGAATCTCAACCAGCTGCGCAAGCTGAAGAAGAAGTACCCCAAGCTGAAGGTCTACATCTCCCTCGGCGGCTGGTCGGGGTCGAAGTACTTCTCCAACGCCGCGCTCACCCCGGAGTCCCGCAAGGCGCACGTGACGTCCTGCATCAACCAGTGGATCAAGGGCGACATCGCGGGGCCCGGCGCCGCCGCGGGCGTCTTCGACGGCATCGACGTCGACTGGGAGTGGCCCAACAGCAAGGCGGGCGAGCCCAACAACATCAGCAGGCCGGAGGACAAGGTCAACTACACCGCGCTGCTCAAGGAGTACCGCACCCAGCTCGACCGGCTGCCGCGCGGCAAGCGCGACCTGACCGCCTACCTCCCGGCCAACACCAGGGAGATCGACTCGGGCTTCGAGGTCGCCAAGGTCATGCGCTACCTGACCTTCGGCAACCTGCAGGGCTACGACTACCACGGCGGCTGGGACCCGACCACCAACCAGCAGTCGGCACTGCGCACCGCCAAGGGCGACCCGACCCCGGCGCCGGGCTACAGCAGCCAGGTCGTCATCGACGCGTGGGTCAAGCGCGGCGCGCCGAAGGACAAGCTCACCCTGGGCGTGCCGTTCTTCGGTCGCGGGTGGACCGGTGTGGCGAACGTCAACAACGGTCTGTACCAGAAGGCCACCGGCCCGGCCCCCGGCACCTGGGAGGCGGGCGGTGAGGACTACAAGGTCCTCAAGACCAAGGTCGGCGCGTACAAGGTGTACCGCGACGAGAAGGCCGGGCACGCCTGGCTGTTCGACGGCACCACGTTCTGGACCTACGACGACCCGACCGAGATCCGCCGCAAGGCCCGCTACATCGAGAAGCAGGGCCTGGCCGGGGCGATGATCTGGTCGCTCGACGCGGACACCAGCGACGGCGAGCTGATCAAGGCGCTGTACGACGAACTGTCCTGTTAGGACGAGTGGCGTAACGGGGTCCCCGGCGGTTGCCCGCCGGGGACCCCTTCGCGTGTAGGGCGAATGGAGTCTGTCGGCGGGCCCGCCGCTGATCTACGGTTCCCCCAACCCACCGGGGAAAGGACACCAGGCAATGAGCGGATGGCCCCACCTGCGTTCGTCGCGGACCGTGCGGGCCGGGTCCGCGCCGGGCACCGTGGTCACCTGCGGGGTGACCGACACGGTGATCGCCGACGTCCCGGTGTCGGTGGTGTTCTTCTTCGGCCACCCGCTCGACGAGGACCGCCTCGCCGAGGGCCTGGCCACCGCGCTGGCCGCGGTCCCCGGCTTCGCGGGCCGCCTGCGCACCACCGGCGACGTCCTGGAGATCGTCTGCGACGACTCGGGCATCCCGTTCGACACCTACGACCTGGACGAGACGCTGCCCAAGGCGATCGGCCGGGTCACCCTGCCCGGCGCCGACTTCGTCGACCACGTGCAGGCCCCGGCCGCGCGCCTGGGCGGGCTGCCGCTGCTCACCGTCCGGCTGACGCACCTGTCCGACGGCACCTCGGCGCTGGGCTGCTCGTTCCACCACTCGGTCGGCGACCTGGCCAGCTTCATGTTCCTGGTCCGCGCCTGGTCGGCGGCGACCGAGGGAACCGAGCCGCCGGAGATCACCCTGCTCACCGACCCGGACGCGTTCCTCGACGAGGTGCTGCCGCCGGTCGACTCCGGGCGCCCGGGGTTCCGGCTGCCCACCCCGGAGCAGGCCGAGCGGCTCGGGGCCGAGTTCGCCGGGGCGGTGCGGGCGAACCGGACCGTGCAGGTGTACTTCACCGACGCGGAAGTCGCGGCGCTGCAACGGGAAGTGAGCGCGGCGGCGGGGCGTCGGCTGTCGGTCAACGACGTGCTGTGCGGGCACGTGACCTCTGTGGTGCGCGCGCTCGCCGGGGACACCTCGGAGGAACGCGCGATCGCGATGCCGGTGAACGTGCGCCGGTTCCTGGGGCTCGACGAGGGCGTCATCGGGAACCTGGTGGGCGAGATGTACGTGACCTGCCCGCCGGGCGCGCCGGTCGAGGACATCGCCACCCGGATCCGCGCCGCGGTCGAGGACTTCCCGCGCGCGCAGCTCAACCTGCGGGCGAACCGCGCGTTCCTGGAGTCGATCGGCCGCTCCCGGCTGCGCGAGTGCGTCCCGGTCGGCTTCGACCCGGACCGCAGGACGTTCACCATCACCAACTGGAGCCGCTTCGGCATCTACGAGGTGACCTTCGGCGGCAAGCAGCCGGTGTTCTTCAGCCCGACCTCGAACCTGCAACTGCCCTGGGTGTCGTGGATCGTGGAGGGCTTCGACAACCGCGGCCTGCTGTTCACCATCGCCGTCCCCGCCCGCCTGGCCACCGCCCTGCGCGGACCCGCGGGCCGCGACGCCCTGCACCGCTACCGCGACCCGGCGGAGGAGCTGCCCGCGCTGGCCGGTGAGGTGCGCAAACTCGCCTGAAGTTCGAACACGTGTTCGAACACTCTGCTAGGCTCGGGCCCGTGAGACGCTCCACGGTGGCCAGGTACTACCTACCCTGGCCCGCTCCGGTCCAGGCAGCGCACTACACCGACCCGACCGTCCTCCCCGCCATCAGCCACTGGGTCACCGCCCTGCGCCAACAGGGCAAGATCCCCCCGGACGTCACCTTCACCCTCACCACCGACACCCCACCCACCGCCACCCTCACCGACAACACAGGCCACCACGTCCTGGACCCCAAGTCCTACCTGGTCCTCAACCACCAGGGCTTACACGTCCTGGACCCGCACACCTTCCACCGCCACTACCAACCCCCCACCACAGACCGGGAATGGTCCACCTGACCACCCCCACCACCTGCACAACCCGCCCCCCAACCAGAACCGACCACCCCCGCCCTCCCCGCCGCAGGCCGATGGTCCACAAGCGACGGTCCTGGAGCTACGACTTGCCTTCGCCCTCGGAGGCTTCGCGGGCTCGGGCTCGGCGTTTGCCCTCGTGCATGGCGACGACTCGGGCGACGGGGATGGTGTGGCCTTCGGCGATGAGGTCGGCCGGGAGGGTTTGGGGTGAGGGCATCAGGTCGACCCAGGGGTCCTTGTCGCCCAATAGGTCCAGGGCGGTGCGGATGGTGAAGTCTTGGGGGGTCACGTGTTCCAGGGTGTCCCACGGGACCGGGAACGAGACCGTCACCCCGGGGCGGATGCGCGGGCTGTACGGGGCCGCGATCGTGGCGCCGTAAGCGCGGGTCGAGTCCAGGAAGACCTTCCCCTCCCGGTCGTCCTTGATGTACGCCGTGGTCGCCACCGACGGGTCCAGGCGTTCCGCGCGGGCGGCCAGGGCGCGGGTCGCGGCGGCGATGTCATCAGCGCCAGTGGGAGCGAGCGGGACCATGATGTGGACGCCTTTGGAGCCGCTCGTCTTCACCGCCGCCGACAGCCCCTCGTCGGCCAACGCGCGGCGGACCACGGCGGCCGCGGCGACGACGGGGGCGAAGCCCGCGTCCGGTGGCGGGTCGAGGTCGAGCACCAGGTGCGTCTGGACCGACTCCCCCAGCCGCAACAGCGGGACGTGGTACTCGACGGCGCGTTGGTTGCCGTGCCAGAGCAGGGTCCTGAGGTCGTCGCAGACGGCGTAGTTGATCTCGCGTTTGCTGGTCTCGGCCCAGACCGGGGTGGTGCGGACCCAGGGCGGGGTGTACTTCGGGGTGTTCTTCTGCATGAACGGCGGCTGCCCCGGCCGGATCCGGACCACCGACAGCGGCCGGTCGCGCAGGCCGGGGAGCATGCGGTCGGCCACAGCGGCCAAATAGTCCACGAGGGTGCGCTTGGTGGCGTCGGCGCCATCGAACAGCGGCTGGTCCAGGTTCGTCAGCGACACCCCGTCGCGGATTTCCTCGGTCGTCACCCGGTTCACTGTGCCACACGGGTGACCTGGGCAAACCCCTGTATACCAGTTTCGTGTCACCCACTCGGTGGAGCCCGGGATCTGAGGTTTGCCCGATCCGGGTTATGGGTAACAATTCATTTCACAGCACTGATACGCCAGGTGACCCCCGGGGAACAGAGGACCAGCCCATGCGCGAAGACACCGTCGGTGTGCTCGACGTCGGCTGCTTCAGCGCGCACCTGGTCGTGGTCACCGGCGGCCAGGGCTCCCCGTTGCAGCCCGTGCACTCGGACAAGGTGCCGCTGCGGCTCGACCGGGCCTACGACGACAAGGGCAACCTGCGCGAAGAGGGCATCGACGCGATCGCGGCGGCCATCGCGGCGGTGCGCAGGCGGGTGCGGCGGGCCGGGGTGCCGGTCGGCGAGTTCCTGCCGTTCGCGACGTCCTCGGTGCGGGACGCGGCCAACGCCGAGGTGGCGGTGCGCGAGATCCAGCGCCGCACCGGCATGACCCTGCGCACGTTCACCGGCGAGCAGGAGGCCGAGCTGGCGTACCTGGCGGCCCGGCGGTGGTCGGGCCAGCAGGGCAGGCTCACCGTGCTCGACGTCGGCGGCGGGACGGTGGAGCTGGCGACCGGGTCGGCCGACCAGCCGCAGGTCGCCACGTCGCTGCCCTACGGTGCCCGCGCGCTGACCGCGCTGGGCCTGGCGCACCGCGAGGACCTGGTCGAGGACCTGATCCGCGACGCGCTCACCGCCCGCGACCTGGCCGCGCTGCACCGGGGGCAGGCGGTGGGCTGCTCGAAGGTGTTCGGCGGCCTGGCCAAGCTCGCGGGCCGCCGCACGGTGCGGGTGTCCGACCTCGACCGGTGGATCCCCCGGCTGGCGGCGCTGTCGACCCGCAGGCGGGCGAAGCTGCCGGGCATCTCCCGGCACCGCGCGGGCCAGTCGCTGGCAGGCGCGGTGGCGGCGCGGGCGCTGATGGAGGTGACCGGGCACGACGCGGTGACCGTCAGCCCGTGGTCGACCACCGAGGGCCTGCTGCTGGCGCTGCGCGAGCACCGCTGGGAGCTGGTCGGCTCCGACGCCGCCTGACCGGTTCACCCCGAGGCGCCCGTTTCACCCTCGACCAGCGAGGTATTCCCGGAGCATGACGGAGATGGCGGTGTGGTCGGTGGCGGTGCCAGCCGAACCCGGTCAGTTGCACCTGGCGCGGCACGCCCTGCGCGACTGGCTCACCGGGTCCGGCGTCCCGGAGCACACGTGCGACGACGCCGTGTGGTCGGCCGACGAGGCGATGAGCAACGCCATCGCCAACAACGGCCGGGCGGGCAGAGCGGCCACCGTCCTGGGCGTCAGCGCCCACCTCGACGACGACGTGGTCGTGGTGACGGTGGTGGACGAGGCGGGCTGGCGCGTCCCCGCCTCCGGCGTCGTCCTCGCGGGCCGGGGCATGGCCATCGTCCGCGCCCTCGCCGAAGAGGTGAACCTCGCCGTCACCGACGGCCGCACCACCTTCACCGCCTGGTTCACCCGCGTGTGACCCATGTCCCCCGCGGGCGGCGCGAACCCCGTGGGCCCGCCCAGCAGGCGATTCGCTCGGGCTCGCCGTGGCCGGAGGTAGGCAATCACGCGGAGGACAAGCGCACGGCGAAGGCGATCCCGCCAAGGTCCACCTTCACCGCCGGTTTCACCCGCCCCCAAAGTCCTGCTACGCGACGGGTCCATCGTCCACTGTGGAGGCGTCGGAGTCTGGTGTGGACAGGCCGGGGCGTTCGCCGTAGCGGGCCAGGACTGCGGCGCGGAGGTCGGTGTTGCTGCGGGGGACGGGTTCGATGAAGACCTCGGTGACGTCGTTGTGCGCCGATTGGAGTTCCGCGGCCAGGCGCACGCAGACGCGTTCGAGCTCACCGGCGGTCAGGGTGTCGTCGAAGTCGACGCGGGCGCAGACGAGGACGCTGTCGGTGCCGATGAGCATGGTTTGCAGGTCCACCACGGCGTCCACCTCGGGCGCGGCGGACAGGTGGTCGCGGATGCCGAACACCAGGTCCGGCGCGGCTTGGCGGCCGATGAGCAGCGCGGCGTTGGCCCGTCCCAGCAGGAACGCGACCCCGGCCAGCAGCACGCCGATGGCGATGGAGGCCACCCCGTCCCACAGCGACTCGCCGGTCAGCTGGTGCAGCCCCACCCCGGCGAAGGCCAGCAGCAAACCGGACAACGCGGCCGAATCCTCGTAGAACACCGTCGTCGCCGTCGGGTCGTCGCTGAAGCGCAGCTGGTGCCGGAACGTGCGCCCCTGCTCGGCCGCGTCCCGCCGGACCTGGCGCAGGGCCTGCCCCCAGGACACCGACTCCAGCGCGAACGCCCCCGCCAGCACCAGGTACGCCACCAGCGGCGAGGTCTGCTCCTCCGCCTCGCCGAAGACCGTCGAGATCCCCTCGTACAGCGCGAACATCGCCCCCGACGCGAAGATCGACACGGCGGCGAGCAGGGACCAGAAGTACCGGGCCTTGCCGTAGCCGAACGGGTGCGCGCGGTCGGCCGGGCGGCGGGAGACGCGCAGCGCGGTCAGCAGCAGCGCCTCGGTGATCGTGTCGGCGAACGAGTGCACGGCCTCCGACAGCATCGCCGCCGAGCCGGTGACCAGCCCGGCGACCAGTTTCAGCACCGCGATCAGCAGGTTGACCGACCCGGCGAGCACCACGGTGAGGGTGCTCTCCTCCTTCTCCTCCGCCACGCGGCGATCCTAGGTCGCCGCGCGGCACCCCGCTCAGGTCGCGATCTCCCCCAGCACGCCGATGGCCGCCCGGAGTTGGTCGTCGCGCAGGTACGGCGCGGGCCCGAACCGCAGGTGGACGCCCCGGCTGTCGGTGAGCACACCCCGTTGCGCCAACACGCGTTGAAACTCCTGCGCACGGGGTGAGACCAGCGACAGGAACCCCGCGAACCGCTCGCGCGGCGTGTCCCGGTCGCGGGTCACGACGGGGTCCGGCAGTCCCAGCTCGTCGAACGCCGACGCCAGCACGCCGTTCTGGTGCAGCGAGATCTCCCGCAGCCGAGCCGGGGTGAGATCCTGTTCAGCGAAGAAGTCCAGCACCCGCGCGGCCCGGTAGTGGCTGGTCGGGTCGTAGGTGGACCCGGCGAACCTGGTCGCGCCCGGCCCGTACGCGACGAGCGTCGGGTCGCGTTCATCGGCGAGGGCGTCGAACTCGGCGAACCACCCGGTGATCACCGGACGGGTCTGCTGCGCGTGCGCGGGCAGCCGCAGGAAGCAGTTGCCCTCCCCGAGTTGCAGGTACTTGTAGCCGCCACCAACGATCCACGCGTCCGCGAGCCCGTCGAAGTCGAACGGCACGACACCAAGGGCGTGGTACGCGTCGACGAGCAATTCCGCGCCGTGCCGCTCACAAGCAGCAGCCACCGCACCCAGCCCCGGCACGATCCGCGACGTCTCGAACAGCACCGACGACACCAGCACCGCCGCCGTCCGATCGTCCACTTCGGACGCCAGCCGCTCGGCGAGCGTGTCCGCGGGCTCGGCGGGAACCCGGACGATCCGGACGAACTCCTCGGCGAGCCTGCCCAGCTGCCTGCGCAGCGTGTGGAACTCGCCATCGGTGGTCACCAGCTTCGGCCGCCCGGTGATGTCGACAGCGGACAGGAAGCGCACCACCAGCTCGTGCGTGTTGGCCCCCAGCGCGATGTCGCCGCCCGGGTCGCCGAGCAGCTCGCCGTACGCGGCCCGCACCCGGTCCGCCTTGGCGAACGCGCGCCCCCACTTGTCGTCCACCTCCAGCGCCGCGTCGTCGAAGGCCTCGACCTGGCCCTCCAGCGCGACATCCGGCCACGCCTGGTGCGAGTGCCCGGTCAGCAGCAGCCGGTCCGCCACGCGGAACCGGGTGTAGTGCGCGGCGAGGTCGCTCACAGCTCGCTCCGCACGGCCCACAGGTCGGGGAACGCGGGGTCGAACAGGGTGCCGCGCAGGTAGGCCGCGCCCGCGGACCCGCCGGTGCCCTGCTTGGTGCCGATCGTGCGCTCGACCATCTTCACGTGCCGGTACCGCCATTCCTGGAGGCCTTCATCGAGGTCGACGAGGTATTCGGCGACCGTGGACGGCCCGCCGTCGTCGGCGTAGACCGCCAGCAGGACCCGCTGCAGCTCCGGCGAGGGTTCGGCGGGCAGGCTGACGTCGCGGTCGAGCACGTCCGACGGGACGGTGTAGCCGTGCTTGACCAGGTAGGCCAGGAACGAGTCGAACAGCGACGGCCGCGACATGGCGTCGCTGATGCGGGCGCGCTGCTCGCCGCCCTCCGGGTAGTGCGCGAACGCCCGCCGGTCGCGGCGGCCCAGCACGGCCTCCAGCTCGCGGAACTGGGCGGACTGGAAGCCGCTGGAGGCGTCGAGCCTGGCCCGGAAGCTGGTGAACTGGCGCGGGGTCATCGTCTCCAGCACGTCGATCTGGGCGACGATCACCTTGAGGATGGTGAGCACCCGGCGCAGCACCCGGGTGGCGTGCGCGGTGTCGCCCTTGAGCAGCACGGCCTGCAGGTGGATCAGCTCGTGCAGCAGCTGCTTGAACCACAGCTCGTAGACCTGGTGGATGACGATGAACAGCAGCTCGTCGTGCTCGTCGGAGCGCGGGCGCTGGGCGGTGAGGACCTCGTCGAGGGCGAGGTAGGACGTGTAGGTGAGGGCGGCTGCCGTATCGGCAGGGCTGGTGCCGGTCTCGGTCACGGGGTCATCGCTCCGTCGAAGTGGCGCTGGGCCTGCTCGGCCAGCGCGGGGTAGGTGTCGTGGAACAGCGCGACCGCGGCCCGCCGGTGCGGCGGTGGCGGGGCGATGCCCTCGGGCAGTTCCGGGTCGAGCAGCGCGAACTGGCGGTAGGCGTGGGTGAGCCGCACGCGTAAGCCGAAGGCGGTGGCCGGGTCGGGGTCCGGGTCGCGGTCGGCGAACTCGGTGACGAAGTCGCGGTAGCGCCGTTCCAGGGCGTCGAGGTCCCACACCCGGGTGACGAAGTCGGCGAAGTCCGGCACGGCGGCCGGGGCGCCGACCAGGACCCCGGCGTGCGTGGCGACGCCGAGGTCGGCCAGCAGGGCGGCGACCTCGGCGGCGCGGTCGTGCGGGGCCAGCCAGGTGCCGTCCTGGACCGAGCCGAAGCCCAGGAAGCGCAGCCTGCGCACCAGCCTGGCCCTGGCGACCCGCTGGTCCTCGGGGATGGCGTGCCAGAGCACGGTCCACTGTCCCGCGTCGCTGGTCCGGCTGCCCAGGCTGAAGATCCGGCGGTCACCCTCGGCGAGCACGGCGGCGGCGCGCGGGGTGATCCGGTAGTGCACCATCCGGCCGTCGCGGACGCGTTCGAGCAGGTCGCGGCGCACGAGCCGGGTCAGGGCGACCCGGGCGGCGCCGGGGGTGGAGCCGAACTCGCCCAGTAGTGAGACCAGGCCGCCGGACCAGACCGTGGTGCGCTCGCGGGGGCGCAGGTGGGCGCCGAGGATGGTCAGCACGAGGTCCTGCGGCGCGGCGTCGAACATGGGGGTGAGCTTAGTTGACACCTAAGCGGGATCAACCGTAACGTTTTCGCCAGTGACCCCGGCCACAAGGGTGTGACGCTGGTGAAGGTCGGTATCGGACTCCCCAACACGGTCCCCGCCCGCGACGGCGGGACCCTGCTCGACTGGGCCCGTCGCGCCGAGGCGGCGGGGTTGGCCACGCTCGCGGTGCTCGACCGGCTGCGCTACGACAGCGTCGACCCGTTCATCGCGCTGACCGCGGCCGCGGCGGTGACGGAGCGGATCGGGCTGGCCACGATGATCGCGATCGGGCCGCTGCGCTCCCCCGGCGTGCTGGCCAAGCAGGCGCAGTCGGTGCACGAGGTGTCGGGCGGGCGGTTCACCCTCGGTCTCGGCATCGGCGCCAGGCACGACGACTACGCGGCCGCCGGTGTCGACCCGTCCACCCGTGGCGCCGCGCTGTCGACGCAGCTGGCCGCGTTGCGCGCGGACGGCGAGTCCTCAATGGACATCCTGGTGGGCGGCAGTTCCGGCTCCGCGTTGGCGCGCATGGCCCGTTACGCCGACGGGTACGCGCATGGTGGTGGTCCGCCGAGGGCGTTCGCGTCGGCGGCGACCAAGGCCAGGGCCGCCTGGTACGACCACGGCAGGTCTGGCCAGCCTGTGTTGTGGGGTCAGGGGTATCTCGCGGTGAGCGACCCGGATCGCGGGCGGGACTACCTGAGCGACTACTACGCCTTCACCGGTCCGTTCGCCGACAAGATCGCGGCGGGCGCGTTGACCAGCGTGCGGGCCATCAAGGACTACATCCGCGGTTACGCCGACGCGGGTTGCGACGAGCTGATCCTGTTCCCCACCACGCTCGACGTCGCCGACATCGACCGACTGGCCGAGGCGATCTGATGGACGTCTCGATCCTCGGTGCCGGACCGGCCGGGCTGTACCTGGCGATCCTGCTGCGCAAGGCGGGCCACACCGTCACCGTGCACGAGCGCAACGCCCCGGACGCCACGTTCGGCTGGGGCGTGGTGTTCTCCGAGGAGACGCTGGGCGCGCTGCGCGACGCCGACCCGCCGACGCACCTGGAGATCACCGACTCGTTCGCCCGCTGGTCGACCATCGACATCCGCCACCGCGGCCAGGTCGTGCGCTCCACCGGCCACTCGTTCACCGCCATCGCCCGGCGGCACCTGCTGGCGATCCTGCAGGCCAGGGCCATCGAGCTGGGCGCCGACCTGCGCTTCGGGTCCGAGGTGGACGAACCGCCGGACGCCGACCTGCGGGTGGCGGCCGACGGCGCGAACAGCAGGACCCGGCAGCGGCACTTCCGCGCGAAGGTGTCCACGCAGGGCGGCAAGTACGTGTGGTTCGGCACGGACCTGGTGCTCGACGCGTTCACCTTCGCGTTCCGGGAGACCGAGTTCGGGCTGTTCCAGGCGCACGCGTACCCGTTCGACGAGCACACCAGCACCTGGATCGTGGAGTGCGCGGAGCCGGTGTGGCGGCGCGCGGGGCTCGACACCGCCTCCGAGCAGGAGAGCATCGCGTTCTGCGAGCGGCTGTTCGCCGACGACCTCGCGGGGGCGACGCTGCGGTCGAACCGCTCGCTGTGGCTGGACTTCCCGCTGGTGCGGTGCGGGAGCTGGCACAGGGGGAACCTGGTGCTGCTGGGTGACGCCGCGCACACCGCGCACTTCTCCATCGGCTCCGGCACGAAGCTGGCCATGGAGGACGCGATCGCGCTGGCGAACTCGCTGGCCCGCACGCCTTCGCTTGAGGCAGCGCTGACGGACTACGAGCTGGAGCGCCAGCCTGCCGTGGAGCGCTTCCAGCAGGCGGCGGCGGAGAGCGCGGCGTACTTCGGGCGCACGGCGAACTACACGTCGTTCGAGCCCGTGCAGTTCGCGGTGAACCTGCTGACCCGCAGCGGACGGGTCACGCACGCGAACCTGGCGCAGCGCGATCCCCGCTTGGTACGGCGGGTCGACTCGTGGATCGCCGGTCGGGCCATCGCACCGCCGCCGGTGTTCGCGCCGTTCAAGGAGTTCGCGAACCGGTTGGTGGCCGAGGTGTCCACACCGGACGAAGCTGCCGCGAGGGCCGTGGACGGGTACGGACTCGTGCTCACGGGGCCCGTCGGGGTCACGGGGCAGGATTCTCTTCCGTTGGAGGCTTGGGCCGGGATCGACGCGCCGCTCGGGGTTCGGCTGACGCACTTCGGCGCGCGTGGGGCCGAGCCAATCGCCGCTTCCGCTGTGCCGTACGGACCCGGCGCGCCGGTGCCGGTGGAGTTGACCGACCTGGACGAGGTCCGGCAGGCGTTCGCCGATCACGCGGCGCGGGCCGCCGAGGCCGGATTCGCCTTGCTGGAGCTGGACATGGCGGAGGGGCACCTGCTCGCCGGGTTCCTGTCGCCCCTGACGAACCGCCGCACCGACGAGTGGGGTGACCGGCACAAGTTCCCGCTGTCGGTGCTCGACGCCGTCCGCGCGGCCTTCCCCCGCACCCTGTCCGTCCGACTCACGGTGACCGACTGGTCTCCCGGCGGCACAACGATCGCGGACGGCATCGCCTTCGCCCGCCGACTCCACGCCCACGGCACCGACCTCGTCCACGTCCGCGCGGGCCACACCACCCCGGACTTCCGGCCCGACTACCGGCGCGGCTACCTGACCACCCTGTCCGACCGCGTCCGCAACGAGGCGGGCATCCCCACGCTCGTGGGCGGGTACCTGACCACGCTCGACGAGGTCAACACCGTTGTCGCCGCTGGGCGAGCCGACCTGTGCGTGCTCACGGAGGCGCCGTGAGCCACCAGTTCGCGGACCTCACCTCACCGCAAGCCGCCGCCCTGCGGGAAGGCACGACCGTCTTGCTGCTGCCGGTCGGAGCCGTGGAGCCGCACGGGCCGCACGCGCCGCTGGACACCGATCCGCTCATCTCGGCGGGGATGTGCACGCGGGCGGCCGAGCGGTTCGCCGGGGATCCGGTCACGGTGAAGGTGCTGCCCGCGCTTTCCTACGGGGTCACCGAGTTCGGGGCCGGGTTCGCGGGAGCGGTGGGGATCAGCGCGGAGACGCTGGGGCGGTTGGTGGTCGAGATCTGCTCGTCGTTGGCCGCGCAGGGCTTCCCCAGGGTCGTCGTCGTCAACAACCACTTCGAGCCCGGGCATGTGACGGCGCTGCGGACCGCCGTGAGGACGTTGGCCGACAAGGGGATCCGCACCACCTACCTCGACCTGCTCCGTCGCGCGGCCGTCACCCGGTTGACCGAGGAGTTCCAGTCCGGCTCCTGCCACGCGGGCCGGTACGAGACCTCGCTCGTGCTCGCCGACCGCCCCGAACTCGTCGACACAGACGTGATGGCGACCCTTCCCCCGCTGCGGGTCGACATGCCCGCCGCGATGGGGGCCGGGGCGCACGGGTTCGCCGAGATGGGCATGGGGGACGCCTACTGCGGCGCCCCGGCCGAGGCGAGTGCCGACGAGGGGCGCGACACGTTCGCCCGGTTGACCGAGTTGCTGGTCGAGGCCATCCGCGACCAGGTGAGTTGAGAGGAGCACGGTGCCGCCGACGCAGCTCGACCTCGCAAGCCACTTCCTCGACCGCAACCTCGACCAGGGCCGGTCGGACCGCCCAGCCCTGCTCGGCCCGACCGGCCCCACCAGCTACGCCGACCTCGCCGCGCTCACCAACCGGATCGGCAACGTCCTGCTCGGGTTCGGCGTCGCACCCGGGGATCGGGTGCTGTTAGCCCTGTCCGACGGCGTCGAGTTCGTCGCCGCCTGGTACGCGGCGCAGAAGGTCGGCGCCATCACCGCCGAGGTCTACACCTTCCTGACCGCCAAGGACTACGCGTACTTCCTCGACTACACCGACGCCACCGTGATCATCGCCGACTCCCTCACGCTCGACCGGCTCCGCGAGGCGGGCGTCCAGGATCGGACCGTTCTGGTAGTCGGCGCGGGCGAGTTGCGTTCCACCGAGCACGACCTCGACGCGCTGGCGTTGGGCGCTGAGTCCACTTTGGACCCTGTGCCACGCGCCGAGGGGGCCGTGGCGCTGTGGAAGTTCACCACCGGCAGCACCGGTGCGCCGAAAGCCTGTCCGCACGGTGTCCGCAGTCCGCTCAACAGCCACAAGTGGTACGCGCGCGGTGTGCTGGGCCTGACCGAGGACGACATCGTGCTGCCGGTGCCGAAGCTGTTCTTCGGCTACGCGCGGGACCTGACGGCGTTGTTCCCGTTCGGGGTCGGCGGCGCCGGGATCGTGTTCCCGGAGCGCACCACGCCGGAGCGGGTCTTCGCGTTGATCGCCCGGTACCGGCCGACCGTGCTGGTGAACGTGCCGACGATGATGGCCGCGATGGTCGCGCACCCGCTGGCCGCCGACCAGGACCTGAGCTGCCTTCGGCTGTGCACGTCGGCGGGCGAGGCGCTGCCGCCCGAGCTGCACCGCAAGTGGGACACCACCTTCGGCGTCGAGGTGATCGACGGGATCGGCTCGTCGGAGGCATACCACATCTACATCTCCAACCGGCCCGGCGCGGCCAAAACCGGCAGCATCGGGTCCCTGGTCCCCGGCTACACCGCGCGCGTGGTCGACCCGGACGGTGTCGAGGTCCCGGACGGTGAGGTCGGGACGCTGGAGATCACCGGCGCCACGGCGGCATCCGAGTACGTGGGCGACCCGGCGAAGTCCGCGACCACCTTCCCGGGGGACGACACCGTCCACACGGGAGACTTGGTCGTGCGCGATCCCGATGGCGAGTTCCACTACCGGGGCCGCGCGGACGACCTGCTGAAGGTCAGCGGGATCTGGGTGGCACCGAGCGAGATCGAGCACTGCCTGATCGGGCACCCGGATGTCGTGGAGTGCGCCGTCCTCGGGCACAACCGCGACGGGTTGATCCGGCCGTACGCGTTCGTGGTGGTCACCGGACAGGCCACTGAGGACGACCTGCGCCGGTTCGTCCGCGAGCGGTTGTCGCCGCACAAGACCCCCGAACGGGTGGTCTTCGTGGCCACTCTCCCCCGCACCACCAACGGCAAGCTCGACCGCAGGGCGTTGCGCGCGTTGGATGTGTCCTCATGAGACGCGTCGTCATCACCGGTGGCACCAGGGGCATCGGCGCGGCCATCGCGACCCGGTTCCGGGACGCGGGCGACGAGGTGCTCGCGCTGGGCCGCGGCGACTGCGACGTCACCGACGAAGCCGCGGTGTCGGCGTTGTTCGCCGACCTCGGGCCGGTCGACGTGCTGGTCAACAACGCCGGGATCGCCTCGAGCGCGCCGCTGGCGAGGACCACGGTCGCGCAGTGGCGCACGCAGCACGACGTGAACGCGCTGGGCGGGTTCCTGTGCACCCGGGCGGTGTTGCCGCGGATGCTGGAGCGCGACACCGGGCGGGTCGTGTTCGTGGCGTCCACCGCGGGCAAGGTCGGGCAGCGGTACACCGCCGCGTACTCGTCGGCCAAGCACGCCGCGATCGGCCTCATGCGGGCGGTCGCGGCGGAGGTCGCGGGCACCGGGGTGACGTCGAACGCGGTGTGCCCGACGTTCACCCGCACCGACATCGCCGCCGAGGCGGTGCGCACCATTGTGGACCGGACCGGGCGCACACCCGAGGACGCGGAGGCCGCGCTGGCGTCGGCATCCCCGCTGGGGCGGTTGCTCGAACCGGACGAGGTGGCGTTCGCGGTGGTGTTCCTGGCCGCGGCGGAGGCGGGCGCGGTGAACGGGCAGTCGCTCGTGCTCGACGGAGGAGGAGTCCAGTGACCGGTGTTGGAGGCAGTCGATGAGCCCGTTCCGGGCGTCACCCGGGGTGACCGGCGAGTGGGGCCACTTCGGGTTCGCGGTCGAGGACGGGGTCGCCACGGTGACCCTGGACCGGCCGGAGAAGCTGAACGCGCTCACCTTCGACGTGTACGCGGACCTGCGCGACCTGGTGGCCGAGCTGCCGCACCGCGGTGACGCGAAGGTGTTGGTGCTGCGGGGAACCGGGCGCGGGTTCTGCTCGGGCGGGGACGTCGAGGAGATCATCGGCGAGCTCCAGTCGATGGCGGCGGCGCAGCTGCTGGAGTTCACCCGGATGACCGGGGCCGTCGTGCGGGCGCTGCGCGAGTGCCCGATGCCGGTGATCGCGGCGGTGAACGGGGTCGCGGCGGGCGCGGGGTCGGTGCTGGCACTGGCGGCGGATTTCCGTTTGCTGGCAGAGGAAGCGTCGTTCTCTTTCCTGTTCACCAAGGTCGGGCTGGCCGGTGCCGACATGGGTTCGGCGTACCTGTTGCCGCGGCTGGTGGGGCTCGGGCGGGCGACGGAACTGCTGATCCTGGGCGAGAAGGTCGACGCGGCCAGGGCGGAGCAGCTCGGGTTGGGCACGGTGGTCGACGATCTCCCCGCGGCGGCGGACTCGCTGGCCCGCCGGCTCGCGGACGGGCCCGCGCTGGCGTACTCCATGACCAAGGTGCTGCTGACCCGCGAACAGGACCTGGACCTGGCGTCGTCGATCGAACTGGAGGCGATCAGCCAGGCCCTGCTGATGAAGTCCACCGACCACGCCGAGTTCTACGCGGCCTGGTCGGCGGGCCGCCCCCCGGTCTGGAGGGGCCGATGACCCCGCACCGCGTCGTGACGGCACCGGACCTGGCCCCGCCGGTGGGCTTCGCCCACGCGGTGGTCGCGGCACCGGGGAGCACCGTGTACCTGGGCGGCCAGACGGCCCTGGATCCGGCCGGGGCGATCGTCGGCACGACCATGGCGGAGCAATTCGACCAGGCCGCGAGCAACGTCGTGTCCGCGCTGACGGCAGCGGGAGCCCAGCCGTCGCACCTGGTGTCGTTCATCATCTACGTGACCGACGTGGCCGCGTACAAGGACGCCCTCCCAGAGCTGGGCCCGTTGTGGCGCAAACACTTCACCCGCCACTACCCAGCCGTCGCCCTGCTCGGCGTGACCCGCCTGTTCGACGACGAGGCCCTGATCGAGCTGGTCGCCACCGCCGTGATCCCAGGGGGTGCGGCGTGAGTTCACTCGACGACCTGCGCGCGCGGTGCGAAGCCCTGGCCCAGGGTCCACTGCGGACGGCCGCCGAGCAGGGGGCGCCGGGGCGGGTGAACCGGGGGCTGGTGAAGGCGCTGGCGGAGCACGGGGTGTTGGCGGAGGTCTTCGACCAGACCCCGAAAGCGTTGGTGCTGTGTGTGATCCGGGAGGCGCTCGCGCGGCACTGCACCGAGGCGGAGACGGCGTTCGCGTTGCAGGGGTTGGGTGCGTACCCGATCGTGCTGGCGGGGAGTGCCTCGATCGTCGACTACTGGGTTCCCCGGGTGGCCGCTGGGGATGCCGTGGTGGGGTTCGCGCTGACGGAACCGGAGGCGGGCTCGGACGCGGCGCACCTGTTGTTGCGGGCGGTTCCCGATGGTGACGACTTCCTGCTGACCGGGGAGAAGACCTACATCTCGAACGCCCCCGATGCCGACGTCTACTCGGTGTTCGCCCGCACCAGCGACACCGGCGCCAAGGGCATCACCGCGTTCGCCGTCCCCCGCGACACCCCCGGCCTCGACGGGGAGCAGCTCGACCTGCTCGCTCCGCACGCCATCGGCCGCCTGCGCTTCACCGGTGCCCGCGTGCCCCGCGCGAACGTCCTCGGCGAGGTCGACGGCGGCTGGTCGGTCGCCATGCGCACCCTCGACATGTTCCGCCCCAGCGTCGGCGCCTTCGCCGTCGGCATGGCCCAAGCCGCCCTCGACGCCGCCATCGCCCACGCCACCCACCGGCACGCCTTCGGCAAACCCCTCGCCACCTTCCAGGGCCTCACCCACCAGCTGGCCGACGTGGCCACCCGCCTGCACGCCGCCCGCCTCCTGGTCCACGACGCCGCCACCGCCTACGACGCCGCCCCCGGCACCACCGCGTCCCTCTCGGCCATGGCCAAGCTCTTCGCCACCGAGACCGCCCAGCACGCCGTCGACCTCTCCATCCAGGTCCACGGCGCCCAGGCCCTGGAACGCGGCCACCTCCTCGAACACCTCTACCGCGAGGTCCGGGCCCCCCGGATCTACGAGGGCACCTCCGAGATCCAACGCGAGATCATCGCCCGCGCCCTCTTCCGCAAGTAGCCCCCAGGGCGCGCACCGTGTGAACCGGTGCCGGGTGGGAACCGAGTGCGGGATCAGGGGCTCCCACCGGTATGCGGATGTGGTGGGTGGTGGTGTTGGCGCTCGTGGCCGGGTGCCAGTCGGCGCCTGCTGAGCGGGTGGGCCTGGGGGAGCCGCCGCGGCGGGTGGGTTTGGGGGAAGTGTCCAAGGTGTCGGACCTGGTGTTCGCCGAGGACGATGAGCTGGTGGCCGGGTGGTACTCGTACTTCCAGGAGTGGCACCTGGCCGCGCGGGTCAGGGTCGGGTCGGTTGACCGGTTCAGGAAGGACAACGGGTTGGCGGAACCCGCGCCGGTGCAGGGGGCTTTCCGGAATCCGGCGAGTGATGCCGACCCCGGGTGGGAGCCGGAGCCCGCGACGGGGGTGACGCCCGCGGACACCGATGTGCGGCGTTCTGTCCGGTTCGTGCGCGACGGGAGCGGCGCCGAGGTGGTCTACCTGGTGGTCGAGGCGGCGTGAGTTTGGCGGGGGCGATCATGGGTGCGGCACGATAGCGGGCATGACCGAGTGGGTCCGCCCGATCAGGCGGGGTTGGCTGGTCCGCGGCGAGGTGCCCGGGCCGGATGTCGACGAGTTCGCTGACGCCGACCGGGTGGTGGCGGCGTTGGCGCGGCCGGGGACCCGGGGGTCGCTGCTGGCCGTGCAGCACCCGCACCGCACGCCGACCGCGCTGGCCGCCGGGCACGACCTGCTCGACGTCCTCGCCGAGGCGCGGCGCACGCTGCGGGAGTTGACCCGCACCGCGTACCGGCCGGTCGCGGACGTGATCGCGCCCTACCGGGTGGACGGTCCGGACGGGTCGGCCACCGGCGTGCTGTGCCTGGTCGACCCGGCCGCGGTCGGGGCGGACGGGGTGTCGTGGGTGCGCCACAGCGAGCAGGTCTACCCGGAGGTCGTGGCCGAGCGGGCCGCTGTCCTCACCGGACTCGGGTGCGCCACCAGTGCCGCGCTGCTGATCCCGGTGGTCGACGGCCAGGTGCTCACCGACACCGTCGACCAGGCCATCGCCGCGGCCGGGGCGCCCGCGATCTCCACAGTGGACAGCGGTGGCCGCAGGCACCGGGTGTGGCTGCTGGGCCCCGGCCCGATCCAGGACGCCGTGCTGTCGGTGGTCGCCGCCCGCCCGCTGATGGTCGCCGACGGCAACCACCGCGTCGCCGCCGCGGCCGCGGCCGACCTGGGTGGGCTGCTCGCGCTGGTCACCGCGGGCCCCGGCCTGCGCATCGGCGGCTACCACCGCGTCCTCACCGGCACCGGCCTCGACGCGGACGCCCTCAGCGCCGCCTGGCGCGCCATCGGCCTGCAGGTCACCGAGGTCGCCGCCGCGGCACCGCCCGAGCACCCGGGCTCGGTGGTCGTCGAGACCCACGGCCGGACCCTGTGCGTCGACCTGCCGCCGTCCACCGCCCTCGACCACGCCCAGGTCGAGACGCTCTTGCTGCGCCAGGCCCTGCACCTCGACCCGGAGGGCACCCACGTCCGCCCCCTGCCCGAGGGCCGCGCACCGGACACCGAGGTGGACGCCGTGCTCAGGCTCGCCCCGGTGCCGCTCGCCCAGGTCCTGGCCGTCCACGCGGCGGGCGGGCGGATGCCCCGCAAGAGCACCTACTTCACGCCGAAGCCCCGCAGCGGACTCCTCTTGGCCGACCTCGACCGCTGAGACTCGCCTGCCACGGCTTGGCGCCGGAGGTCGCTAGGCCGTGGCAGGGCGGGGCTTGCGCATGAACACACGGGTGACGGGTTCGACGACGCGCGCGGCGACCGGGCCGATGATGGCCATCAGCAGCACGTACGCGGTGGCGAGGGCGGCCAGTTGGTTGTCCACGGCCCCCGCGCTGACCGCCAGGCCCGCGATGACGATGGAGAACTCGCCGCGCGCCACCAGCGCGGCCCCCGCCCTGGCCTTGCCGAGGGTCGCGATGCCCTGCCTGCTGGCGGCGAACCAGCCGGTGCCGATCTTGGTGACCGTGGTGACCACGGCGAGGGCCACCGCGAAGCCCAGGACCGGCGGGATGCTGCGGGGATCGGTGTTGAGGCCGAAGACCACGAAGAACATCGCGGCGAACAGGTCGCGCAGGGGTTCGAGCAGCTTGGTGGCGTTCTCCGCGGTCGAACCGGAGATGGCGATGCCGAGCAGGAACGCGCCCACCGCCGCTGACACCTGCAACTGCGAGGCGAGGCCGGCGACCAGGAGCGCGGCGCCGAGGACGCGCAGCAGGAACACCTCGGGCTCCGGGCTGTCGACCAGCACCGAGACGTACCGGCCGAAGCGCAGCGCGATCACGAGCACGACGGTGACCGCGACCAGTGACACCCCGACCGCGGTGAGCCCGCCGAGCAGGGTCGCCCCGGCCAGCAGCGCGGTGAGGATCGGCAGGTAGACGGCCATCGCCAGGTCCTCGAACACCAGGATCGACAGCACGACGGGCGTCTCGCGGTTGCCCAGCCGCCCCAGGTCGCCGAGAACCTTCGCGATGATCCCGGACGACGAGATGTAGGTGACGCCCGCCATCGCCAGCGCGCCGACCGGACCCCAGCCGAGCCACAACGCGACCGCGGCGCCGGGCACGGCGTTGAGCACGATGTCGACGACCCCGGCGACCCAGGACCGTTTCAGCCCGGTCACCAGCTCCGCGGCCGAGTACTCCAGGCCGAGCAGCAGCAACAGCAGCACGACGCCGATCTCGCTGGCGATCTCGGTGAACCCCTCGATGCCTTCTAAAGGCACCAGGCCGCCAGCGCCGAACGCGATCCCGCCGACCAGGTACAGCGGGATCGGGGACACGCCGATGCGCCAGGCAAGCCGTCCGAGCACACCCAGCCCGAAGAAGACAGCGCCCAGCTCGATCAACGAGATGGAGGAATCGTGCAAGAGCCTTGCCCCGCTCAGCCGCGTTCGAGGACTTCGGCGGCCTTGGCCAGGCCGTCGCCCGTGCCGACCGTCACTAACAGGTCGCCGCCGCCGAGCGCGAAGTCGGGCTGCGGCGAGGGGTGCACGGTGCCCGCGCGGACCACGGCCACCACGGACACCGCGGTGCGGGTGCGCAGCGCGGTGTCGCCGAGGGTGCGGCCGTCGTACGGGGAGTTCGGCGCGATCGGCAGCTGCCGGGTGCTCACCCCGGGGGCCTGGTCGCGCAGCTGGGCGACCAGGTTCGGCGCGCCGAGCAGGTTGGCCAGCGCGGCGGACTCCTCCACGGTCAGCGGGATGGAGGCCACGCACGAGTCCGGGTCGTCGTGGCGGGACACGACCAGGTCGAAGTGGCCGTCCCGGTGCGTGATCACACCGATGCGCCGCCCGGTGCGCGACACGAAGTCATGACGGGTCCCGATCCCCGGCAGCGGGGTCACCTCGACGTTCACCACACCACGGTAACAAGCCCGGTGCCCGTTTCGTTCCTTCAGACGTGCGCGCGTGCCGCGGCGAACAGCGACCACAGCCGCGGCAGCCTGGCCCGCACCTCGTCCTCGTCCTCGATGTCCCACTCCGCGTCGACCGGCGTGGCCGCCGCCCCGGGCAACCCGAGCCGCTCCAGCCCGGACTCCACCCCGGTCACCTCCTGGTGCGCCTCGTGCGCGGCGAAGTCCAGGCTCTCCCACTCCGGCCAGTCCTGGTCCGACCACTCCCGCATCGGCCGCCCCGCCAACGCCAACACCCCGGGCACCTCGGCCAGGCTGTCCGGATCCGCGACCGCCCGCTCGAACACCTCGCGCCCCAGCGTCAACAACCACAACTGGAAGTAGCAGAACCCGTCCGCCGAACACCCCTCCTCGATCAGGTGCGCCGCCGCCCACATCGTCCAGGTGTCCGCCCGCCGCCTGACCTCCGCCAACCGCCGCGCGAACTCCACCACCTCCCCCACCGGCAACCGCGTCAACTCCTCGGTCAGCCACTCGCTCTGCTCGTCCCGATCCCCAGGCTGCTCCGTGGCCCGACCGATCAACTGCCAGAACCCCTCGTCGGTCATGGGGGGATCATGCCGTGGGGGACTGACAGAGTGGGGGGATCTCACACTGTGCGTCACAACTCGTACGCGGGCCGCGAGCAAGCGCCGACCTGGGCGAAGGTGTCACGGTGCGGGGTCGCATCGTTGCTTCAACCAGTCCGCGAGTTCCTCGGCTTCACGTCGGTGCTGCTCGTCGTCAAGGACGAGGTCCACCACGGCGCTGATCACCTGAGCGGTGTCGCCGTAGTGCTTGCCGAGCCCCATCAGCCAATCGTGGTGTTCCTGACCCGCCAGGTTCTCCAGCGCCATCCGAAGACGTTCAACGCCGCCGGGGAGATTCGGGGTCCACGTCGTGGCGGTGTCAGCCCTCCACCGCTCCGCAGCACCGCGCAGCAACGCCTCCGGCGCCACAGTGCCTGGGAGGTGCCAAAGCCGGTTCGTATCATCGGTCTTGCCGCGCTGGTCGCCGTCGAGGATGCCGACCAGCGCGAACCCGTCCGGGGCGATGTGCCGCAGCTCGCCGAGGACCCTGTGCACTCCTGACTCGCCTGTGTGCGCGTACCTGATACTCACGACAGCGGCAAAGGCGGGCGCAACGGCTTGGAGCAGGGCCCGCAGGACTTGCGCGGCGACGAGGTCCTCCACCACCACAATTGCGTTTCGAGTGGCTGGGATCCCCAGGAAACCGGTGATCGCGGGAATGCCCATGCCCTGCCGGAAGCCCTGCTCCGGCGGTCCCTTGAGGAGCACGACATTGTCGTCGGGCAGGGAGTTGATCAAGCCGGGCGAGTGGCTCGAGATGACCATGGTGAGATCCCGGTCGGCGGCGAACGACACCATGGCGTCGATCAACGCTCGCTGCGAGAAGGCCGCCAGATGGCTCTCCGGCTCCTCGATGAGCACCACCGTGCCCGGCTCGAGGTCACGCAGCCGCCACAGCAGGTAAGTAGCCATCAGTTCACCGCGACCCATTCCGAGCAGGTCGTAGGAGTGACCGTGGGCGTCGACCTCGAAGTAGGGAGTGGGGGTGTCGTCCTCGCTGAATGCTGTGACCTCGTACACCCGGATGGCCGTGTACGAGCGGCGCAGGATGTAGCCGATCCGCAGGACGTCGTTGTCGTGCAGCGGAGCCGGGTCGACGCCTTCCTTGAGGTCTTCCCGGTTGTCGTCATCGCGGAATCTCCGAATCAGCGTCTCAGTCTCCATCGAAGGATCGATGTAGACGACCGCTGCGGGGACCCGGCCCGATCGGTTGTGCGTCCTGCCGTCGAACTCGATCGTCCACTCTTCGCCCGCCGTGCTCCCGGCGACGGAGACAGACGAGAGCCAATGCGGCAACTCCGGCGAGTACACCTGGTTATCTGTATCATCACCCGAAGCGATACACCTGATCAACGCACCCAGGGTTCGGGACTTCCCGGCACCGTTTCCGCCGCACAGCACGGTGACGCCAGGCCCGAAAGTGAGCTCGAAGACCTGTCCGCCCCCGTGGAACTCGGCCTTCGCGAGCCGAGTGGTGTACGGACGGTTCGACATCTTCCGGAGCGTGCGCTCTCTCGCCGCCTGCCTCAGAGCCACGGGTTGTCCCCCCACTTCTGCCTCACCGCGAACTCGTACAGCGACCGATCCAAATCGGGTTGATCAACGTGTTTCCAGGCCTGTTCGAGTTCGTCGATAAACGGCCCCGCGGCCGCCGCCATGGGAACGCGTTCAACGAACAACATCCACGCCGTGAGATCCCGCAAGACGACCGATGACACGTCGGCAACGCGGGATGTGGCGCGATCGTTGAACACCGAGAGGACATGGCGAGCGCGGTAGAGACTCGGGCCGGGCTTGGCCCGGCTCTGCTCGACGAGGTCGATGATGTCGGCGAGCGCGGCTCCGTAGACGTCCAGGCTGCTGTGACGATGCAACTTGGCGGCCATGCACAACCAGGTGTGGATCGTGGCCTTGTTGGGACGCCGCGAGCCCCCTCGCCCGAGGAAGGGGAGGTCGAGCACGAACTGGAGCGACTCCTTCGCTTGGGCCACTGTGGTGTCGGGAAACATCACAGGCGCCCGGTAGCGGTTGGTGATGCGCTGAGCGGTCACCTTCTCCGTCAACGTGCGCTTCTCCAGGGTCAGCAGGAAGCGCGCGATCAGATCGTCGTATGCCATCCGCGCGTTCGAGAAGCCGATCCGCTCCGCGACCAGACCGCGTTCGACGGCCCAGGAGACCAACTCGCGAACCTGGTTGCGAGGCCCGCCGATGAAAGCGTTGCGCTTCTCCGCCTCAGTGAGGATCGTGGGCTGGTTCAAACGGAAGAACAGTTCGTGCGGCTCGTCTGACGTGTAGTTGGTCAACGCGAAGACCCGGATGGAGAACTGGTTGAACTTTCGCATCTGCGACGGCGGGAGCTGATCGTACGTGAAGTCATGGAGGGTGACGATCGAGGCATCGTTCGGCTCGATCCGGCCATCGACGGGAAACTCGTTGCGCACGAAGTCGCGTATCGCCGTCAAGCGCTGCTGGCCGTCCAGGACGTCAAACGTATTGTCTTCCTTTTCGACCAGGTGGATTGGCGGAATGTGCCACTCGCGGAGGATGCTGTCGATCAATCTCTGCTTCTTGCTTCGCGTCCACACCTCGCCGCGCTGGAAATCCGGCTGAAGGTCGTATGTGCCGTCCTCGATGCGGTTCACGATGGTCGAGATGTCGGGGTCGCTCGTGTTGAACTTCAACCACCCTCCACAGGCTCTCGCCTCCTGGCAACGCCCACCAGGCGCGGAAGTTCGATCTTACTCGCAGGCTCGGCTCCCGAATCACAGGACCAGCCAGAGGACGAGGGCGTCGTTCACCGATCGACCGGACATCATGGCGATCACCGCCAGCCGCAGTCGGCTGATTCGACGACGAAGAGGCCGTCATGATTGACGGCCTCTTCAGTGAACAATGCGGGTGCCGGGGTGGGTTACATGTTGACGGCGGTGTAGAGGGCGCCTACCTCGGTGCGGTTGAGGGCTCGGAGGGAGCCTGGGCGCTGGTTGCCGAGGCGGACGTCGGCTATTTGGGTTCGGACCAGCTGGAGGACGGGGTGGCCGACTTCCTCCAGCATGCGGCGGACGATGTGCTTGCGGCCCTCGTGCAGGACCACCTCGACCAGGGCCTTGCCCGCGTAGCTGTCGACCAGGCGGAAGGAATCCGCGGAGGCGGGGCCGTCGTCGAGCATCACGCCGTCGCGGAGGCGTTTGCCCACGTCGCGGGCGACTGGGCCGGGGACCTCGGCGAGGTAGGTCTTGAGGACCTGGAACGAGGGGTGCATCAGGCGGTGGGCGAGGTCGCCGTCGTTGGTGAACAGCAGCAAGCCCTCGGTGTCGGCGTCGAGGCGGCCGACGTGGAAGAGGCGGTCGCTGCGGTCGCGCAGGTAGTCGCCGACGCACGGGCGGCGGCGGTCGTCCTCCATGGTGCTGTGCACGCCGCGCGGCTTGTTCAGCGCGAGGTAGACGCGGTCCTCCCGGACCACCACGCGCACGCCGTCGACGTGGATGACCACGGCGTCGGGGTCGACGCGCTTGCCCTGCTCGCGCACGACCTCGCCGTCGACGCTGACCCGGCCCTGGTCGATGAGGTCCTCGGCCGCGCGGCGCGAGGCCACCCCGGCACTGGAGAGGACCTTCTGCAGCCGGACGCCCTCTGGGCTAGTTGACATCGTCGATCGCATCCACTTCTGGCAGCAACGGGGCGATCGGGGGCAGGTCCTCCAGCGAGGACAGCCCCAACCGCTCCAGGAACAACTCGGTCGTGCGGTACAGGATCCCACCCGTCTCGGGATCGGTCCCGGTCTCCTCGATCAGCCCGCGCACCACCAGGGTGCGGATGACGCCGTCGACGTTCACCCCGCGCACCGCGGCGACCCGGGACCGGGTCACCGGCTGACGGTAGGCGATGACGGCCAGTGTCTCCAAAGCGGCCCTGGTGAGCTTCGCCCGCTGGCCATCGAGTAGCAGCTTCTCCACGACCGGCGCGTACCGGTCACGGGTGAAGAACCGCCACCCCTCACCGACCCGCCGGAGGTCGATCCCACTGCCCTGCTCGGTGTAACGGGCCGCGATGCGCCGCAGCGTCTCCCGGACCCGCCGCACCGGCTGGTCGGTCGCGGTCGCGAGCAGTTCTTCCTCCGCGGGCGAGTCGACGACCAGCAGCACGGCCTCCAGCGCGGACTCGAACTCGGCGTCCTCGGTGAGGTCCGGGAACCCCGACCCGGTCTGCACCAGATCAGCGTCCGCCTCAGGCGCGGCCTCGTCATCCACCGCCACGTCGTGGTCCACCGGTGCCTCATCGCCCACCGGTGCCTCTTGCCCCACCGGAGCCTCTTCGCCCACCGGCACGTCTTGATCTACCGGAGCCGCCTGGTCCACCGGTGCCTCTTGGTCCACCGGAGCCTCTTGGTCTACCGGCGTGGCATCCCCGTCCACTGCCACCTCGTCCACCACGGCAGGGGTCTCGGTCTGGTCGTTGTCAGCCATAGTCCTCGTCCTCGGTGCCGACCGGTGCCGCGGCGGCCTCGGTCAGCGCGCCGCCGGTCCACTCCACGTGCAGGTCCCCCAACGCGTCGGGCTGCTCGAACAGCACCGTCGCCTCCCGGTACAGCTCCAGCAGCGCCAGGAAGCGGGCCACGATCTCGATGGTGTGCTCGCAGTCGGCCACCAGCTCGGAGAAGCTCGCCCGCCCCAGCTCCGCCAGCTTGACCCGCAGCAGCGCCGCGGTCTCCCGGACCGACACCCGCCCCATGTGCAGGTGGTCGAGGGAGACGACCGGCGGCGGCTTGGGCCGGAACACCGCGGCGGCGATGGCGGCGAAGCGCTCCGGGTCGACGCCGATCAGCACCTCGGGCAGCAGTTCCTGGAACCGGTCCTCCAGCGCCACCGACCGCGGGTACCGCCGCAGCGCCCCCGCCTCCAGTTCGCTGAACAGGGCCGCGACCTGCTTGTACGCCCGGTATTGCAGCAGCCGCGCGAACAGCAGGTCCCGGGCCTCCAGCAGCGCCAGGTCCTCCTCGTCCTCGACGTCGCCTGCGGGCAGCAGCCTGGCGGCCTTGAGGTCGAGCAGGGTGGCGGCGACGACGAGGAACTCGGTGGTCTCGTCGAGGCTCCAGTCGTCGCCGAGCGCGCGGATGTGGGCGATGAAGTCGTCGGTGACCCGGTGCAGCGCCACCTCGGTGACGTCCATCTGGTGCTGGGAGATCAGCTGCAGCAGCAGGTCGAACGGGCCCTCGAAGTTCGACAGCCGCACGGTGAACCGACCGCTCACCGCGACCGCGGGTTCCTCCTCGGTCACTGGCCGCCGTCCTGGCGCAGCTTGCGCACCAGCACCGAGTCCGCGCCGTTCTCGGCGAGGTCGGCCAGCGCGGTGGCGACCGCCTCGCGCACCACCCGGCCGCGGTCGACGGCGACGCCGAACCCGGCGCGCAGGGTCAGCCTGGCCTGTTCGAGGGCGAGCAGCTCCTCGTCGGAGACGTAGACGGTGATCTTCGAGCTGTGCTTCTGGCGCGGCGTGCCGCCGGGGACCGGGTCGAGCGGGTTGGTCACCGGGCGATCACCTCGCGGGCGAGCTGGCGGTAAGCCTTGGCCCCCGCCGAGCGCGGCGCCCAGGTGGTGATCGGCTCACCGGCCACGGTGGTCTCCGGGAACCGCACGGTGCGGTTGATGACGGTGTCGAACACGGTGTCCTTGAACGCCTCGACCACGCGCGCCATCACCTCGCGCGAGTGCAGGGTGCGGGGGTCGAACATGGTGGCCAGGATGCCGGTGATCTCCAGCTTCGGGTTGAGCCGCTCGCGCACCTTCTCGATGGTGTCGATGAGCAGCGCGACCCCGCGCAGGCTGAAGAACTCGCACTCGAGCGGGATGAGCACGCCGTCGGCGGCGGCGAGGGCGTTGACGGTGAGCAGGCCGAGCGAGGGCTGGCAGTCGACCAGGATGTAGTCGTAGGCGTGCAGCACCGGCCGGATGGTGCGCAGCAGCGAGTGCTCGCGGCCGACCTCGGAGACCAGCTGCACCTCGGCGGCGGAGAGGTCGATGTTGCTGGGCAGCAGGTCCATGTTCTCGACGCCGGTGCGCAGCACGACGTCCTCGATGCCGACCGACCGCTCGATGAGCACGTTGTAGATGGTGCGGTCGAGCTGGTGGGCCGGGATGCCCAGGCCGACCGACAGCGCGCCCTGCGGGTCGAAGTCCACCAGCAGCACCCGGCGGCCGAACTCGGTCAGCGCGGCGCCCAGGTTTATCGTCGACGTGGTCTTGCCGACGCCGCCCTTCTGGTTGCACATCGCCAGCACCCGCGCCGGACCGTGGTGGTCGAGCAGCGCGGGCTCGGGGATGTGCCGCTTGGGCCGACCGGTCGGGCCGACCCCGGTGCCGCCTACCTCCTCCGGGCCGTCGTCGTCAGCGTCGGAGGCTGCGCGCGGCGCGATACTCAGCTCCACGGCACCCCCGTGCGGAAGTGTCGACATGGCGATCTAGCTCCTTGTCGCCTGCGTTGCTGTCACGCGCAGCGTAAGCGGGTGCCGGTCAGCCACCAACGCGGCTCGCCGGTGCGCGCCGCACCTGTCGAGCCGGTTGTCAAGACCACCCGGGTGCCGGGGCGGCTAGCCGTCGACCCGGATGACGGCGCCGAGCACCGACTCCAGCAGCCCGGGGAACCTGCGGTCCAACTCCTCGCGGCGCAGCGAGAGCCAGCGCTGGTTGCCGTCGCGGCGGGTGTGGGTCACCCCCGCCTCGCGCAGCACCCGCAGGTGTTGCGACAACGTCGACTTGGCCACCGAGACGTCCAGGTGCCCGCACGACATCTCGCCCGCGTCCGAGAGCTGGGTCACCACGGCCAGCCTGGTCGGGTCGCTGAGCGCGTGCAGCACCTCCGGCAGGGTCAGCCGCTCCAGCCCGGGTTCGTCAACCTCGCCCATCGCGCCCATCGCGCACCTCCGGCGGAACAGAGTAGGGGAAGGATCATCGAAAACAGGTTGACTTGGGGAGTTTTCACCTCAACCGCCGACTGACCAGCACTCTTAGCCGATCGCTCTCGGATGCGCGGTGGCGTACACCTCACGGAGGGTGGTCACGGTGACCAGGGTGTAGATCTGCGTGGTGGTCACCGAGGCGTGCCCGAGCAGCTCCTGCACGACCCGGACGTCGGCGCCGCCTTCGAGCAGGTGGGTGGCGAAGCAGTGCCGCAGGGTGTGCGGCGACACCGGCGCGGCGATGCCCGCGTGCTCGGCGGCGGCCTTGAGCACGGTCCACGCGCTCTGCCGCGACAGCCGACCGCCCCTGCGGTTGAGGAACACCGCGGGGGTACCGCGGCCTGCGGCGGCGAAGCCGGGTCGGGCGCGCACGAGGTAGGCGTCGACGGCGTCCAGGGCGGGTCGTCCGATGGGGACCAGCCGCTGCTTGCCGCCCTTGCCGTCGAGCAGCACGGTGCGGTCGGTGGCGTCGATGTCGTCGAGGTCGAGGCCGACGACCTCGGAGATGCGGGCGCCGGTGGAGTAGAGGACCTCCAGCAGCGCGCGGTCGCGCAGTTCGCCGGGCCCGTCGCCGTGCGGGGCCTCCAGCAGCCGCAGCACGTCGTCGACCGGCAGGGCCTTGGGCAGCCGCCGCGGCGGGATCGGTGGTTTCACGCCCCTGGCGACGTCGTGCTCGACGAGACCCTCCCGGTGCGAGAACCGGTGCAGCCCGCGGACGGCGACCACGGCCCGTGCCGCCGACGACGCGGCCAGCGGCGGGTGGTCGGTGTCGCCCTCGCGCAGCAGCACCAGGAACGAGGACACGTGCCGCTCCCCCACCGCCGCCAGGTCGCGGACCCCGTGCGCGGCGAGGTGGTCGAGGTAGCGGCCCAGGTCCCTGGTGTACCCGTCGAGGGTGTTGGTCGCGGTGCCGCGCTCGACGGCGAGGTGGTCGAGGTAGGTGCGCAGCGCGGCCTCGACCGTGCCACCGCCGCCGGAACCCATCAGCCGAGCCTAGCCGGACCGGCCGAACCGGGGGCGGCACTCACGTATCGTGGGCGGCGTGAGCGTCCCAGGTGGTCCCGATTCCGTGCGCGTCGGCACCACTGAGCGCGAGGACTCGATGCGCGCGCTCGGCGAGCACTTCGCGCAGGGCAGGCTGCCCATCAGCGAGTACGAGCAGCGGGTCGGCGCCGCGGCGGACGCGGTGACCCGGGGCGACCTGCGGGTGCTGTTCGCCGACCTGCCCGCGCCGCACCCGCCGTTCCTGGTGCCGCCGACCTGGGCCGCCCCGCCGCCCCAGCCGCTGCCGTACTACCCGCCGGTCAACCAGGCGTTCGGTCCGCCGGTCCCGTACGAGATGATGCCGTCGGACAAGTCCAAAGTGGTCGCGGGCCTGCTGCAGATCTTCCTGCCGTTCGGCGTCGGCCGCTTCTACACGGGCCACTACGGGATCGCGATCGCCCAGTTGCTCACCTGCGGCGGCTTCGGGATCTGGTGCCTGGTGGACGGGGTCGTGCTGCTGGTCAGCGGCGGCCACGACGGCGAGGGTCGGCGCCTGCGCGACTGACCCCCGCCGCCCCCGCGGTTCAGCCGCGGCGCTCGAACGCCCTCGGCCTGCCCTCCCACGGCGCGTCGGCGGGCCGCGCCCCGACCGCGCCGGTGGTGACGGCGTGCGCGGCAAGCAACCCGGCGACCGCGGCGGCGTTGGTGATCTCCCCGGCCAGCACCCGCCGCACGGCCTCGGCCAGCGGGACCCGGTCGATGACCAGGTCGGCCTCCTCGTCGCCGAGCACCACCCGGTCCACAGTGGACAACCCGGTGGCCAGGTAGACGCGCACGACCTCGTCGGTGAACCCGGGCGAGACGGCCAGGTCCACCAGCACCGACCAGTCGGCGGCGGCGAGCCCGACCTCCTCGACCAGCTCGCGGCGCGCGGCCTCCAGCGGGTCCTCGTCGGCGTGGTCGATCAACCCGGCGGGCAGCTCCCACAGCCGGTCGCCCACCGGGTGCCGGTACTGGTGGATCAACGCCACCGAACCGTCGTCGTCGAGCGCGACCACGGCGACCGCGCCGAGGTGCTCGACGACCTCGCGGTTGGCCGTCGTGCCGCCCGGCATCGCGACCTCGTCGAGGCGCAGCGCCAGGATCCGGCCGACGTGGATGTCGCGGGTGGACACCACCTCGAAGGCGTGACTGCCCGGTCGGGTGCTCACGCGTCCACCTTCTCGGGCTCGTCGAGGTCGACCGGCAGCCGCTCGGCGCGCAGGTAGGTCAGCGCGGCGCCGATGAACCCGGCGAAGAGCGGGTGCGGGCGGGTCGGGCGGCTCTTGAGCTCCGGGTGCGCCTGGGTGCCGACGAAGAACGGGTGCGCCTCGGCGGGCAGTTCGACGAACTCGACCAGCCGCCCGTCCGGCGACGTGCCGGAGAAGTGCACCCCGGCCTGGGTGAGCCGGTCGCGGTAGGCGTTGTTGACCTCGTAGCGGTGCCGGTGCCGCTCGGTGACCTCGCGCTCACCGTAGACACCGGCCACCACCGAGCCCGCGGCCAGCGCCGCCGGGTAGGACCCCAACCGCATGGTGCCGCCCATGTCGCGCTCACCGGCGACGACGTCCTGCTGGTCGGCCATGGTGCTGATCACCGGGTCGGTGGTCTCGTCGGCGAACTCCGCGGAGTTGGCGCCCGCGATGCCCGCCAGGTTGCGCGCGGTCTCGATCACCATGCACTGCAGGCCCAGGCACAGGCCCAGCACCGGGACCCGGTTGACCCTGGCGTGGGTGATGGCGCCGATCTTGCCCTCGATGCCGCGCACGCCGAACCCGCCCGGCACCAGCACACCGTCCACCCCGGACAGGGCGGCGGCGGCACCGGCAGGTGTCTCGCAGGCGTCCGAGGGCACCCAGACGACCTCGACCTTGGCGCGGTGGGCGAACCCGCCCGCGCGCAACGCCTCGGTCACCGACAGGTACGCGTCCGGCAGGTCGACGTACTTGCCGACCAGGGCGACGCGGACCGTCTCGGTCGGCTTGTGCACCCGGTCGAGCAGGTTGCCCCACACCGTCCAGTCGACGTCGCGGAAGGGCAGCCCGAGGCGGCGCACCACGTAGGCGTCGAGGCCCTCGCCGTGCAGCACGCGCGGGATGTCGTAGATGGACGGGGCGTCCGGCGCGGCCACGACCGCGTCGGTGTCCACATCGCACATGAGCGCGATCTTGCGCTTGAGCCCGGCCGGGATCTCCCGGTCGGCGCGGCAGACGATCGCGTCGGGCTGGATGCCGATGTTGCGCAGCGCGGCCACCGAGTGCTGGGTCGGCTTGGTCTTGAGCTCACCGGAGGGGGCCAGGTAGGGCACCAGCGACACGTGCAGGAAGAACACGGTGTCGCGGCCCACGTCGTGGCGGACCTGCCTGCAGGCCTCCAGGAACGGCAGTGACTCGATGTCGCCGACCGTGCCGCCGACCTCGGTGATCACCACGTCCGGGGCGCGGCCGGAGGCGTCCGGCTCGGCCATCGCCCGGATCCTGGCCTTGATCTCGTCGGTGATGTGCGGGATGACCTGGACGGTGTCGCCGAGGTACTCGCCGCGCCGCTCCTTGGCGATGACCGCCGAGTACACCTGGCCGGTGGTCACGTTCGCGCTGCCGGAGAGGCTGCGGTCGAGGAACCGCTCGTAGTGGCCGATGTCGAGGTCGGTCTCGGCGCCGTCCTCGGTGACGAACACCTCGCCGTGCTGGAACGGGTTCATGGTGCCGGGGTCGACGTTGAGGTACGGGTCGAGCTTCTGCATCGTCACCCGCAGGCCGCGCGCGGTCAGCAGCTGACCGAGGCTGGAGGCGGTGAGGCCCTTGCCGAGCGAGGAGGCGACGCCTCCGGTGACGAAGACGTGCTTGGTCGTCCGAGCGTGCTGCACCAAGAGGGCTCCCGTGGTCTAGGTCGCGGTGGTGTTATCGCGCTGGCCGCGGCGTTCTGACCGCGCCGGTCCACGGGGTTTCATGCTAACACCAGCCGCGCGCGGGTCCGCACAGCGCGCGGCCCCGCCGTGTCGCCCCGGTTGGGGGCGGTGGCGGGGCCGCGGATCGGGTCAGGGGGTCGGCGAGCAGGTGGTCGCGCCGACCAGCACGTCCCCGGAGATGCCCGAGGGCGGCAGGAACCGGATGTGCGCCACGTTCAGCGTGATGCTGCCGTCCGGCGGCGTGGTCACCTCCTTGAAGGTGATGGTCGCCAGGGTCTCGTTGAGCCCGCCCTTGAGCTCGCGCACGTAGTTGGTCGGCAGCGGGTTGGGCAGCGCGGCCAGGCCGGTGAGCCCGCCGAACGACCAGCCCGCGGTGGAGCCCTCGTTGTCGCCGACGCAGCTCACCTTCCAGGTGCCGATCTTGAGCCGCGGCCCGCCGAGCAGCACCAGCGCGGACAGCTCGAAGTTCGAGCCGGTGGCCTCGGACTTGGTCTCGGTCAGGCCCTCGTCGGCGTCGACGACTCTGGTGGTGCACGTCGAGGTGCCACCACCGAACTTCACCCCGGCGGCGCTGACGACGCCGGAGGAGCCCGTGCTCGGGCCCGTGACCGAGCACTGGGCGATGGGCTGCAGGGTCGTGGGGATGCCCAACCGGACCAGGTTGGCCGACCCGATGTGCGCGGTGCCGGGCGCGGCGACGGCCAGCGCCGGGGTGCCGGTCGCGATCAGCGCGGTGAACGCGGCTGCCGCGGTGAACGCGATCCGCGCCTTGGTGATGTGCCCCATGGTTGCTCCTTGACCTCCCGTGGCGGAACGGACTTCCACCACGGGCGTCATCGGTTCCGACGGTCGGAAAATGACCAGCTGATCATGGTCCGTACCCGTCCGGGAGTACCGTTCACGCGTTGGTGAGGGATGCTCATGACCCCGCGCGACCACGTCACCCTCCCGAGCGATGCCCTTACTCCGCAGGGGCGCCGGGCGCGGCGGCCTGCGCGTTGCCCGCGCTGCCGTAGCGGCCCGCCCGCTCGGCCACCTGCTCGGCCAGCGCGAGCACCACGACCACCCGGCCCGCCGGGGTGTCCACGTTGTCCACTGTGGACAGAATGGAGGTCGCCGCGGTGTCGGCCCTGACCACCCCGACCGCGCCGGAACCCTCGGCGGAACCGAGCCCACCGGTCAGCACGGTGCCCGCGCCCGCGCGGTCGACCTGGGTGGCGAACCGGGCGATGGTGGCCGCCTCGTCGCCCGCGTCGTCCCCTGTGGACGCTCCGCCGGTGAGCACCACGGCGAGCTGCGCGGGCGCGATGTCCGGTGCGGCGGCGAGGAACCCGCCCTCGGTGAGCCCGGCGAGCGCGGCCGCGGTCTCCTCCGGCGACGCCTGCGGTTTGTTGTCCGCCTTGCTGATCAGCAGCAGCGGACCGAGCAGCCCGCCCGCGAGGGTCCCCGGGTCGGTCACCGTCGGCAGCTGCACTCCCGCGGGCAGCAACCTGGTCACGATCTCCTTGAGCTGGTCGGCCTTGGCCGGGTCGGCGAAGGCGTCGGTGAGCTGCAGCTCGCCGGTGACGCTGCCGCCCGCCGCCGTCACCAACGCCTTCACCGCGTCCCGGTCGGCCGGGTGCGCGTCGGCGGTGGTGATCAGCACGACCGTGCGCTTGTCCAGCGCGCCGCGCACCGCCAGCGGCCCGATGGCGCCCGCGAACGAGTCGCCGTCGGCCAGCCGCGCGTTGAGCGCGTTGCGGTCCTGCTCCAGCTGGGTCACCTGGGTGCCCAGGTCGCTGTTCTCGGTGGTGATCCCGGACAGCAGGGACCGGCTCAGCGTCGTCGAGCCGAGCACCACCCCGACCGCGATGGCCAGGAAGACCGCGGCGATGGAGGTGATGTGGTAGCGCAAGGTGATCACGAGAACAGCCCCTTCACCCAGGAGAACGCCGCGGACCAGGTGTCGGTGAACCAGTCGCCGTAGGCGGCGCCGACCCCGGAGACGGCGATGGCGGCGGTGATGGCGAGCAGCGCGGCACCGACCATGACGACCACCGCGCCCGCGGAGACCCGGCTGCGGTGCAGGGTGGCCACCGCCTTGCCGTCGACGAGCTTGCCGCCGAGCTTGAGCCGGGTCAGGAAGGTCGACGGGTTGGACCCGGAGCGGCCGCGGTCGAGGAACTCGCGCAGCGTCGCCTGGAAGCCCACGCCGACCACCAGGGTCGCCTCGTGCGCCTCGGCCAGCAGCAGCGCCAGGTCCTCGGAGTTGCCGGAGGCGGGGAAGGTGACCGCCTCGATGCCCAGGTCCTGCACCCGGTTGAGGCCGGGGGCGTGCCCGTCGACGTAGGCGGGCACCACGATCCTGGCGCCGCTGCGCAGCGCGTCGGTGGAGATGCCGTCCGGGTCGCCGACGATCACGTCCGGCCGGTGCCCCGCGGCGCGCAGCGCGTCGGCACCGGACTCGACGCCGATGAGCACGGGCCGGTGCTCGGCGATGTAGCGGCGCAGACCGCGCAGGTCGTCGACGTGGTCGACACCCGGGGCCACCACGACGACCTGCCGCCCGCGCATCTGCACCGGGATCTGCGGGACGCCGATGCCGTCGAGGATCATGGTGCGCTCGCGGCGGAGGAACTCGATGGTGTTGGCGGAGAACGCCTCCAGCTGCGCCGACATCCCGGCCTTCGCCTCGATCATCTGGTCGGCGATGGTCTCCGCGGTCTGCCGGGTGCCGCTGGCGACCTCCTTGTCGCCGAGGTACACCCCGCCCTCGTGCAGCCGGACCCGACTGCCCTCCTTGATCACCCGCAGCGCGTCTTGGCCGACACCGTCGATCAGCGGGATGCCCGCGTTGACCAGCAACTCCGGCCCCAGGTTCGGGAACCGCCCGGAGATCGACGGCGAGGCGTTGACGACCCCGGCGACGTCCGCGCGCAGCAACGCGTCCGCGGTGGCCCGGTCCAGGTCGAGGTGGTCGAGGACGACGACGTCGCCCGGCGAGAGCCGTCGCAGCAGGTCACCGGTCCGCCGATCCACCTTGGCCGACCCGGTGATCCCGGGGCGCGGCGGCTGCGAGCGGCTGAGCAAACCCGGGAATCTCATGCGCCCGATGGTGACAAACCAACCGCGATTAGTCCGAACGCCACGCCGCGATGGTCTGAACGGGCTAGAGGGAGGGCGACTAGGCTTTGCCGCTCTCGGGTGGGTCTTCTGGCTGGGCGGGGTGCTTGGGTGCGTCGTCGGGCTGGGGGTGGTGGGGTGGGGGTGCTCGATGGGGCGAACTTGTTTCGCGCGGGGCCCCTACGACACCCGTGGCAGGACCGCAAAGCAGGGGCCGAAAAGCAGGGCCCTGTCCGCGAACGACGCTACGGGCGCCGTCCCCCCACGCGAAACAAGTCCGACCCATCGAGCAGTTGGGCGCGCGAGGGCCTCGACGGGCGGGGCCGGGGCAATGACGGTGGCCGGGTGAGGCGGTCGGGTGCGTCTTCGGGCCGGGGGTGGTGAGCTGAGGGATGCTCGATGGGGCGCGTGTGGGTCGGCTCTTGGGCGAGCGTCAGGCTTGGCGCTTCTTGC
>NZ_FOGI01000001.1:447381-482183 GCF_900111175.1 Actinokineospora terrae | reverse complement strand
GCGGGGCTAAGAGGGTGCGGGGCCAAGAAGTCGCTGTGGGGCTAAGAAGTCGCTGTGGGGCCGCGCGGGCGTGTTGGGGCTATGGGGCGAGAAGTGTTGTGGGACAAGAAGGTTTAGCGCGACAAGAGGGCGTGGTGAGCGAGAGGGCGCGGTGGGGTTGCGGGGGCCGCGCGGACCGGGAGAGTTGTGTCCACTGTGGAGCCGGGGCTAGGTGCGGTGGAGGGTGTTGGGGGTCAGGGTGGCGGGGGTTTGGTGGCCGGACAGGGCGAGGGTGAGGTCCAGGTCGGCTAGGAGGCTGCGGAGGGTGTGGCGGACGCCTTGTTCGCCGGCTAGGGCTAGGGCGTAGATGTAGGGGCGGCCCAGTAGAACCGCTTTGGCTCCTAGGGCTAGGGCCTTGATGACATCGGCGCCGGTGCGGATGCCGGAGTCGAAGAGGATTTCGAGGCGGTCGCCCACGGCGGTGGCTATCTCGGGGAGGGCGTCGAGGGCGGCAAGGGCGCCATCAACTTGGCGGCCACCGTGGTTGGAGACGATGATGCCGTCCATGCCCGCGTCGGCGGCGCGGCGGGCGTCGTCGGGGTGTTGGATGCCCTTGAGGACGATGGGGCCGTCCCAGTGCTCGCGCAGGAACGGCAGTTGGTCCCAGCGCTTGTCGGTGCCGGTGAACAGCGACACCCAGCGCAGGATCGCCATCGCCTGGTCCTCCTCGGGCGACTTCTCCAGCCCCGCCCGGAACGCCGGGTCGGTGAACGCGTTGGCCACACCGGAAGCCCGCAGGAACGGCAGGTACGCGTGGTCCAGGTCGCGCGGGCGCCAGGCGAGGGTCCACGTGTCGAGGGTGACGACCAGGGCCGTGTAGCCCGCGGCCTTCGCGCGGCGCAGCAGGCTCGCGCACACCTCGGGCTCGTTGGGCCAGTACAGCTGGAACCAGCGGGGCCCACCGACCGCGGCGACGTCCTCCAGCGGGTACGACGACGCGGTCGACAGCACGATCGGCACGTCGAGCGCGGCCGCGGCGCGGGCGACCGCCAGCTCCCCCTCGGGGTGCACGATCCCCTGGACGCCGACGGGGGCGAGCAGGACCGGGGCAGGCATGGCGGTGCCGAGCACGGTCGTCGACAGGTCGCGGGTGGTGGCGCCGGTCAGCATCCTCGGCACGATCCGCCACCGCTCGAACGCGGCCCGGTTCGCGCGGACCGTGTCCCCCGACCCCGCGCCCCCGGCGACGTACCCGAACGGCCCCGGCTCCATCACCGCCTCGGCGGCCGCCGCCAACCGGGTGGCGTCCGTGGTGAACGGCGGCACCTGGTCGGCGAGGCCCTGCAGGTAGATCTCGTTCTGGTACTGCGCGTGCCCTGCCATCGCGAACCTCACCGTCCGGGGTCATCCGAGCGCGGTGAGTCTGACACCGCGTCCACCCGGGACGCCAGGAGAACGGCGGGGACTAGCGCGGCGGGCCGTAGTTCTGCTGCGGCGGGACCCCGGGCTGCTGGGGGTATCCGGGCTGCTGGATCTGCGGGTAGCCGGGCTGCGCGGGGTAACCACCCTGGGCGGGGTAACCGGGCTGCGCGGGGCCACCAGGCTGAGGCTGGAACCCGGGCTGCGCGGCATAACCAGGCTGGGCATATCCGCCCTGGGCTGGGTTAACGGGCTGGACTGGGTTACCAGGCTGGGCCGGGTAGCCAGGCTGAGCGGGGTAACCGGGCTGCGGGGCGTAACCCGGAGTCTGGCCGGAGCCCTGCTGCGGGGCGTAGGAGTAGCCGGGCGGCGGGGGGAGCGGCGCGGGGGCGGGCTCGGCGGGCTTCTCCTTGGTGAAGGCGATGACCAGCACCAGGATCAGCAGGCCGAGCGCACCGATGCCCAGGCCTGCGCCCGGCTGGTAGGCATCGGCCCAGGAGACGATGCGGAACTGGAAGCTGGTGAAGCTGAGCAGCGCCGAACCGAACCCGTAGACCATCAGCAAAGCGGCTAAACCACGCACGAGTGTCCCCTAGCGAACTCGGGTGAAATCCGCGGCGACCCCCGCCCGCGGCTCCCCATTCGAAAACTGACCCGCGCACCTTATCGGGAGGCGGTCCGTATTCGCCAGAGCCCGAACCAGGCGAGGACCCCGGGCGCCACGCCGAGCACGATCGCGGTCACCAGCAGTTGCGTCCCGGTGGCGCCGAAGGCCAGGGCGAGGGTCCACACACCCAGCATGACCAGGCCGAACGCGGTCAGGGCCGCGGCGAGGGCGATGAGCGGGGCGTGGTCGGCGAGTTCGCGCGGTGTGGGGCGGTCGACAACCGGAATGGCGCGGTAACCAAAAGCGGCGGCACCGGTGACAATGAGCAAGAGCGCCAGGGCGAACCAGACCAGCAGCGGGCTCGGCGACGGCATTCCGGCCACTAAAAGGACAAATCCCCCAATGGCCAGCCAGCCGGAGCAGCGGCGCAGGACCAACCACAGCGAGACGCGCTTGGCGCGGGTGAACCCGGTGTGCGTCGGCCGCGCGGCGACCGGCCGGGGCGGGGCAGCGGGTTCCTCGACGACCGGGATCTCCCTGGTGCGCCTGCGGGGCCGCGGCCTGGCACCGACCCGCACCTCGCCGACGTCCTCGACGGGGTGGTCGTCGGCGGGAGCGCGGTCGGCGGACGCGCGGCCCGGGTGGACGGCGAAGCCCGGGTCGGCGACCACCTGGATCACCGGCTCGATCTCCGCGTCCACCGGCTTGGCCGGGACCGGCCACACCGCCGACATCCGCTGCCGCCACTCCGACTCGACCGTCCACCTGTCCTCGGCGGGCTCCTCGACCACGCCGCCCTCGGCAACGCCACCGTCCGCAGCAGCACCGCCGTCCACAAGACCGCCACCATCCACGAGCGCGCCCCCGTCCCCGGCTCCCCCACTACCCGCGGCCGCACCGGAGTCGGCCACCCCTGACTCGACCATGCTGGACTCGCCGACCCTGGACTCCACGACCCTGGACTCCACGACCCTGGATTCCACGACGGTCGAGTCGATGACCGTGGGGCGCGCGGCCGAGTAGTCGGCGCCGCCGCCGGTGAGCCTGCGGGCGAACCCGTTCGCCGCGGGCGCGCCGCGGCGCAGCGGCACCTCGGGCAGGGCGTCGAGCCTGGCGCTGACCTCGGCGTTGCCCGGGTCGAGCAGCAGCGCGTCGGTGTAGGCGCGGCGGGCGAGGGCGTTGTCACCGGCGCGGGCGGCGGCGATGCCGAGCACCTCGTGCACCCGCGGCACCTCGGGGGCGGCGTCGACCGCGCCGAGCGCCACGGCGAGGGACTCCTCCGGGGCGGCCGGGCCGAGTACCTCCGACAGGGTGACCAGCGACCGCCAGTCGCCCGGGTCGCGCCGGGCGGCCTCCCTGGCGGACACGATGGCCTCGTCGTGGCGGCCCATCTCGGCCAGCGAGAGGCTGGCCAGCCGGTGCGCCCACGACCGCTCGCCGAGGGTGATGGCGCGCTTGGCCGCGTCGAGGCAGAGCTGGAAGTCGCCCGCGTCCAGCAGGGCCGCGGCGAGCCTGCACCAGGCCTCGGAGTGGTCGGGGTGGGTCACCAGCAGCGGGCGCAGCACCTCGACGGCCTCGGTGGGGCGACCGGCCGCCGTGAGCCGCGCGGCCTCCACCAACACCGCGTCGATCGACTCGGCCATGGCACCCTCCCGCTCCTCGACCTCCAGTGTGTCAAGCCGCCGGTCGGATCAGCGGCGACGCGCGCGACCCGGTCACGAATGGCTACCCCAGTGTCCTCCGCCCAGGTGAAGAGTTCACCCGTTTACCGTCAACCACACCCGAGTGGCCGCATCGCCTCACCCGCACGCGTGACTACGCACCGCCACGTGGTGTTCGTCCTACCGGCGCCCTCGAGGCTCACGGATCCCGGTTCGGCATTCATAGAATCAGCGGATGTCCGCCCCGCCCGCGCCCAGCAGGGTCCGCCTCGCGCTGATCCTGGGCGGCCTGTCGACCTTCGGCCCGCTGTCCATCGACATGTACCTGCCCGCGTTCCCCGAGCTCGCGGCCAGTCTGGGCACCGGTCCGGCACCCGTGCAGCTGACGCTGACCACCTTCATGATCGGGCTGGCCGTCGGCCAGGTGGTGGCCGGTCCGTGGTCGGACTCGCGGGGCAGGCGGTGGCCGCTGCTGATGGGGCTGGGGCTGTACGTGGTCAGCTCGCTGGCGTGCGCGCTCGCCCCTTCGGTGTACCCGCTGGTGGTACTGCGGTTCGCGCAGGGTGTCGCGGCCTCGGCCGGGGTGGTGATCGCCAGGGCCGCGGTGCGCGACCTGTTCTCCGGGGCGGCGATGGCCCGCTTCTTCTCGGCGTTGATGCTGGTCAACGGGCTGGGGCCGATGCTGGCGCCGATCATCGGCGGGCAGGTGCTGCGCTGGACGTCGTGGTCGGGGATCTTCGTGGTGCTCGCCGTGCTCGGCGCGCTGCTGATGGTGGCGACGCTGCTGTGGCTGCCGGAGACGCTGCCGAGGCAGTACCGCGGGAAGGCCGACCTGCGCCGCACGCTGCGCGCTTACGCCAGGATCGGGTCCGACCGCGGGTTCGTGGCGTACGCGGTGTCGGCCGGGTGCGTGCTGGCCTCGATGTTCGCCTACATCTCGGGCTCGTCGTTCGTGCTCCAGGACATCCACGGGTTGAGCCCGCAGCAGTACAGCCTGGTGTTCGGGGCGAACGCGCTGGGAATCGTGCTGGTCGCGCAGCTGAACTCGCTGCTGCTGCGCTGGTTCGCGCCGCGGGCGCTGCTGGTGGCCGGGCTGGTGGTGGCGGCGGTCGGCGGGCTCGGGGTGCTGGCCGCGGTGGTGTGGGGCCTGGGGCTGTGGTGGCTGCTCGTGGCGCTGTTCGTGTCCGTGGCCTGCGTCGGGATGATCAGTCCGAACTCGACGGCGTTGGCGCTGGCCGACCACGGGCGGGACGCGGGCGCGGCGTCGGCGTTGATCGGCGTGCTGCAGTTCGTCATCGGCGGGATCGCCTCGCCGCTGGTGGGGCTGGGTGGCGGGAGCACGGCGCTGCCGATGGCGGTGGTGATCGCGGTGCTGTCGGTGGGCGGGATCGCGACGTTCGCGCTGATGCGGCCGTCAGCGCCGCAGCCCGCGCCAGAGCGGGCGGACGAGGGCGGTGGCGAGGACGGGCAGGGGGCGCTCGGGGCGGGTCCTGGCCTCGGGGGCGGACTCGCCGGTGAGCCGGTAGGCGAGGTTGAGGACCTGGCGGGCCAGGCCGGGCGCGAGCACCCGCAGTAGCTCCATGGCCAGGCCCTCGGACCGCTGGACGACCTCGGTCTCGCTGGTCAGCGCGCGCAGGACGAGCTTGGCGGCGGACTGGGGCGAGGTGGCGGGGATGGCCTTGTACGCGTCGGTGGCGCGGATCATCGGTGTGCGGACCAATGGCATGCGGACTGCGCAGGTGATGACGCCGTCGGTGAGCAGCTCTCGACCTGCCGCGCGCCCGAAGGCCTCTAGGGCTGCTTTCGACGCGAGGTAGGCGGAGAAGCGCGGTGTGTCTGTCTGCAACCCCATGGTCGTGACGTTCACGATCCGCCCGAAGCCTCTAGCGCGCATACCCGGGAGCAGGCCGAGGGTGAGTCGTAGTGGCGCGAAGTAGTTCAGCGCCATGGTGCGTTCGTAGTCATGAAGGCGGTCGACGGAGAGGTGGACGGCGCGGCGGATCGAGCGGCCCGCGTTGTTGACCAGCATGTCGACGACACCGAGGTCCTTGACCAGGGCGTCGACCGCGTCCGAGTCGGTCAGGTCGCAGGGGTGGACCGACGCGGTACCGCCACCTTGCTCGATCTCGGCGCGTACCTCTTCCAGTTCGGCCTGCCTGCGCGCGACGAGCAACACGATCGCCCCGCGCTCCCCCACCGCGAGAGCCGTCGCACGGCCGATACCGCTAGAGGCTCCGGTGATGACGATTCGCTTACCCCGCAAGGAGTGCGAGTTACGCCAGGCGCGCTCGGGGTCAAGGTGTTCTGCCCAGTAGCGGACCAAGACGTCAGCGTAAGAGGCGAAGCCTGGCGGCTCTATGCCGCCGAGGGCTTCAACAGTCGCCGTCGAGTCGAACACAGTCGGTAGATCCAGGTGCGGGAGAACCTCGGCCGGTACGCCCAACTCGTTGAGCACCGCGGCGGGAACTGGCCTGGTAGCCCGCAACCGAGGCAATCTGACAGGCAGGCTCGCACGAACCCGGGGCGCCCCAACGGCTGCCGCTAGCGCATTGAAGACATCCGTGACGCGCTGCTTGCCGTTGTGCGTGAGGTGATAGGTCGTGCCCGAGGGCGCGTCGGCGTGCATGAGCTGGGTCATGGCGTCCACGACGTAGTCGACGGGAACGACGTTGGTGCCACCCAAGTTCGGTAGCACCAAGGGAAGCGCCTTGGGCAACCGCGCCAGACGGGTCAAGACGGGCAGGAAGTAGTAAGGGCCGTCGACCTTGTCCATCTCGCCGGTGCGCGAGTCGCCCACGACCGCGGCGGGGCGATACACGCGGAACGGCACGCGGTCCTGTTCCCGGACAAGGCGCTCGGCCGCGAACTTGGTCGCGTGGTACGGCGAGTGGTGCCGCTGCCCGAGGTCGAAGTCCCGTTCGGTGAAGCGGCCCCGGTGGTCGCCCGCGACGGCGATCGAGGACACGTGGTGGAACAAGCCCGCGCCGACCGCCTCGGCGAACTCCAGGGCGTGCCGGGTGCCATCGACGTTCGCCCGCTGGTTGTCGGCCTCCGGCGCGGTGAAGTCGTACACCGCACCCAGGTGGACGACGTGGTCGACCGCGCCGGACAACGCCCCGACCGCCACGCCGAGACCAGGTTCCCCGAGATCGCCGATGACCGGGACGACCAGGTCGGGGCGGCTCCAGTGCCGGGCCGCCGCGGTGAACCGGTCCACCGACCGCTGCCGCACGAGCACGTGCACCGCGCTCGTGCCCGGCCGGGCCACCAGCCGCTCGACCAGCCTGCGGCCGAGGAACCCGGTGGCGCCGGTGACGAAGTAGGTTGCCATCGCTGTGCCTCCTCGGGCACGGAGTCTGCCAGTACCTACTCCAAAGTAGGAAGAGTTACTCCTCGACCGTGGCGTCCACCACGGCGTCGCGCAGCGCGGCCCGCAGCCTGCCCACGTCCAACGGCGAGAACACCGCCGTCTCCCCCGGCGGCGCCACCAGCACCACCCGCCCACCCCGTACGAACACGGTCACGTCCCGGCGCCTACCTGCGATATCGCGACAGCCGACCGACCACTCCCGGTGGTTGTTCACCCGCACCAACCTCTCCAACCACGCCGCCGTCGGGTCGACGAACCCGACTAGGTGATGACGCGGACGGTAACGACACGTGACGACAAAAGTGACGTGATCTCAGAATGTCCCCATACCCGAGCGCGACCGGTTACTCGCCAACATGCGACACGGCGCCCGGTCCGGGTGATCGCGCGGTGATACCCGAGTCGGACGTCGAGGGACGGCCGGTCCGGGCAGACTGGGCACCGTGAGTGAGTCGGAGTGGCGGTTGCGGGCGCCCGCGAACCTGGTCAGCAAGCGCGCGGTTCTGCTGTGGACGCTGCGCGCGGCGATCTTCTGGGTGGTGGTCGTCGGGGCGGAGGCAGTGGCGCTGCTGGTGGTGGACGGGGCGCCCAGGTGGCTACGGGTGACACTCGTCGCGGCCGCCGTGATCGGGGTAGTGCACACAGCCGTGATGCCCAGGTGGCGCTACCGGGTGCACCGCTGGGAAACCACCGCCGACGCGGTTTTCACCAGGAGCGGTTGGGTCTCCCAGGAGTGGCGGCTCGCCCCGATCTCCCGCATCCAGACCGTCGACACCGCGCGGGGACCGTTGCAGCAGTTGCTCAAGCTGTCGACGATCACCGTCACCACCGCGTCGGCCCAGGGCCCGGTGACGATCGAGAACCTGGACGCCGACGTGGCCGCGCGGGTGGTCGAGGAACTGGCCGCGACCACCCAGGCCACGCCGGGGGACGCGACGTGAGCGCACCCGAGTGGGGGCGGCTGGACCCGAGGATGATCGTGGTGCGGCCGCTCAACGAGCTGATCGGGCTGCTGCCGCCGCTGGCCGCGCTGGTGTTCTTCGGCAACTTCGACACCTGGCGGGTGGTCACCAGCGCGAGCGTGGTCGGGCTGATCATCGGCTACGGCCTGCTGTCCTGGCTGACCACCAAGTACCGCATCACCGAGACCCAGGTCGAGCTGCACAAGGGCGTGGTGTTCCGGCAACGCCGGTCGATCCCGCGCGACCGGATCCGCACAGTCGACCTCACGGCCAAGCTCGGGCACCGCGCGTTCGGCCTATCCGCCGTGCGTGTCGGTACCGGGCAACAGGAACGCACGCCCGGTGAGGGGACCGTCACGCTTGACGCTGTCACCGCCGCTGAGGCTGAGCGGCTGCGGCAGGCCCTACTCCGCAAGGTCGCGCAGACCGAGGACGAGAACGACGAGGGCGTCTCGATCGCTCGGCTCGACAAGCGCTGGTACCGCTACGCGCCGCTAACGGTGTCGGGGTTCATCTCGATCGGCATCGTGGTGGGCTTCGTCATGAACCTGGCCAGTGAGCTCGACTTCCGGTTCTCCGAGGTTGGCGCTATCCGCGAGATCTTCGGCTGGGTCAGCCACGCGAACCCGCTGCGGGTCGTGCCGGTGGCGGCCGTGTTCGTGATCGTGCTGTCCGTGCTGGCGTCGCTGGCCGGGTACCTCTTGCAGAACCACGACTACCGGCTGACCCGTCAACCAGACGGGACCGTCCGGGTGCGCCGCGGTCTCCTCACGACCCGCTCGGTGTCCATCGAGGAGAAGCGGCTGCGCGGTGCGGTCTTGCACGAACCGCTGCTGCTGCGCGCGGGCAAGGGCGCACGGGTTACCGCCGTGACAACAGGCCTGAACAAGGTTGGGGGTAGCAGCCTCTTGCTTCCCCCGGCTCCACGCACCGAAGCGGACCGCGTCACCGCCGACGTCCTAGCTACCAACGAGCCCCCTACTTCCGCGACACTCGCCCAGCACCCCGCACGCGCCAAGGTTCGCAGGATCGTGCGCGCGGTAGTGCCAACGGTCGCGCTTGCCGCCATCCTGCTGGCGTTGGCCGAAACGGCGAACTGGCCCGATTGGCCGTGGATCACCGCGACCGTGCTGATCCCGGTGTCCGTCGCGCTCGGCCTGGACCGTTACCGCAACCTGGGCCACACCCTCACAGAGGACTACCTCGTCGCCCGCTCCGGTTCGCTGGACCGCAGCACAGTGGCGCTACGCCGCAACGGCATCATCGGCTGGAAGATCACGCGCACGCTATTCCAGCGACGTGCTCGCGTGTTCACCCTCACCGCGATCACCGCGGCGGGCTCTAGCGGCTACGCGGTGCTCGACGTCGGCGACGACCAAGGCCTCGACCTCGCCGACGCGGCACTCCCGGACCTGATCGGGCAGTTCCTGGTCAGGGACTGATCGGCCAGGTGTGCACCGGCTCGTTGGTGTGCATGTGCTCGCGGTACCGGCGCACCATCTCGCGCAGCGCCTGGAGCCGGTCGACCGACGTCGACTCCTCCAGCGCGCGCACGGTCTCCACCTGCCAGGTGGCGCCGTTGCGGCCGGTCAGGCACCGCTGCTCGATCACCCCGAGCAACCGGTCGCGCTCGGCCGGGTCGACACCCCACGCGTCGAGGCCCTCGTACGCGAGCGGCAACAGCCTGCGCAGCACCAGCTCGGTCACCGGGACCTCGCCGACCCCCGGCCAGTACACCCGCGCGTCGATGCCGTTGCGGGCCGCGGCGTGGAAGTTGTCCTCGGCGGCCGAGAAGCTCATCTGCGTCCAGAGTGGACGGTCCTGGTCGGCCAGCGCGCGGGCCAAGCCGAAGTACAGCGCGCCGTTGGCCATGGTGTCGACCACCGAGGGCCCGGCGGGCAGCACCCGGTTCTCCACCCGCAGGTGCGGGCGGCCGTTGACCACGTCGTAGATCGGCCGGTTCCAGCGGTAGACGGTGCCGTTGTGCAGCCGCAGCTCGTGCAGCTCGGGGATGTCGCCCCTGGCCAGGACCTCGACCGGGTCCTCGGGGTCGGTCAGCGGCAACAGCGCCGAGTAGTACTGGGCGTTCTCCTCGAACAGGTCGAAGATGGAGGTGATCCACCGGTCGCCGAACCACACCCTCGGCCGCACGCCCTGGGCCTTGAGCTCGTCCGGGCGGGTGTCGGTGGCCTGCTCGAACAGCGCGATCCTGGTCTCGGCCCACAGGTGCTTGCCGAACAGGTACGGGGCGTTGGCCCCCAGCGCCACCTGCACGCCCGCGATCACCTGGCTGGCGTTCCAGAACCGGGCGAAGTCGTCCGGGGCGACCTGCAGGTGGTACTGCACGCTGGTGCACGCGCTCTCCGGGGCGATCGAGTCGGCGGAGGCCACCAGCCGCTCCACCCCGCCGATGTTGATCTCCAGGTCCTCGCCGCGGGCGGCCAGGACCTGCTCGTTGAGCAGCTTGTAGCGCGGGTTCGCCGACAGCGCCGCCGCGCTGGTGTGCTGCGCGCGCAGGGTGGGCAGGATGCCGACCATCACGATGTGCGCGTCCAACCGCGCCGCCTTCGCCTCGGCCTCGTTGAGGTCCGCGCGCACCAGCCGCTCGAACGCGCCGAGCCCGCCCGGCCCCAGCCGCTGCGGCGCCAGGTTGATCTCGATGTTGAACTGGCCCAGCTCGGTCTGGAACGCCGGGTCCGAGATCGCGGCCAGCACCTGCGCGTTGCGCATCGCCGGGTCGCCGGTGCCGTCGACCAGGTTCAGCTCGATCTCCAGGCCCGCCATCGGCCGGTCGGCGTCGAAGCGCGACTCCGAGAGCATCTGCGCGAACACGTCGAGGCACCGGCGCACCTTCTGCCGGAACCGCGCGCGGTCGGCCCTGGTGAACTCGGTGGACTCGACGTCCTTGCCCATGCGACCAGGGTGATCCATGCCGGGGCAACCCGCCACAGGGCGTACTCCAACCGGCCCAACGCCGCGCGCACCGGGCGCGCGGGCAGCGCCCACCGGGGTGAGCGCGCGGGTGGCGATTCCCCATCGGACTAAGCTCCCGCAGGTGACCGACCGGCTGGTATGGATCGACTGCGAGATGACCGGGCTCGACCTGGGGCGCGACGCCCTGATCGAGATCGCCGCCCTGGTGACCGACTCCGAGCTCACCGTCCTCGGCGAGGGGATCGACCTGGTCATCCACGCCGACGACGAGCACCTGGCCGCGATGCCCGAGGTGGTGCGGGACATGCACGCCCGCTCGGGGCTCACCGAGGAGGTCCGCGCGTCGGCGCTCTCGCTCGAGGACGCCGAGCGGCAGGTCCTCGACTACGTGCGCGAGTGGGTCCCGGACGCGCGGGTCGCGCCGCTGTGCGGGAACTCGATCGCCACCGACCGCGGCTTCATCGCCCGCGACATGCCCGCGCTCGACGCGCACCTGCACTACCGGATGGTCGACGTGTCGTCGATCAAGGAGCTGTGCCGCCGCTGGTACCCGCGGGTCTACTACGCCCAGCCGGACAAGGGCCTCGCGCACCGCGCGCTCGCCGACATCCGCGAGTCCATCCGGGAGCTGCGCTACTACCGCGGCACCGCCTTCGTGCCCCAGCCCGGACCGTCGACCGAAGAGGCCAAGGCCGTCGCGGAGGCCGTGAGCGAGCCCAAGGCGTAACCCGCTTCAGGGGGCGCCATCGGGCACGCTACGATATTCGAGCACCACGGGAGCTTGCCCCCAGCGGTGCGATGGTGGGTGTAGCTCAGTTGGTAGAGCACCTGGTTGTGGTCCAGGAAGTCGCGGGTTCAAGTCCCGTCACTCACCCGTAACAGGATGGCCTCTGTCCGGTAATCGGACAGAGGCCATCTTTTTTTCGCACCGGACCCCTGGCCCGCCGCGCCGCCAAGTGAGCTGGTTCACCAGACCAATCGCGGGTGTTTCGGGTGGTTGGGGCGATGTATTCGGACAGATGAATGGGTTTCGGGCGGGTTTTCCGGTGACCGGTACAGCACCTTTGGTAACTGTGGACGCTGCTTGGCCCCTGGCGACGGGCGCCGGGTGCTCCCTACTTTTCTCCTGGTCACCGGGACGAGGGCCCCGGTGCGGAAGGAGAGTGCCGAATGAAGGTCCGTTCCCTGCTGCTCGGCCTGCTGGCCGCCGCGGCGACCGCGATCGCCGCCCCCGCGGCGGCCACCGCGGCACCCGACGGTGACCCGGTCATGACCCCGGCCATCGTGGGCGGCGGCAACGCCACCCAGACCTACAGCTTCATGGCGTCCCTGCAGAGCACCTCGGGCAGCCACTTCTGCGGCGGCTCGCTGATCAAGGCCAACTGGATCGTCACCGCGGCGCACTGCGTGCAGGGCCGCTCGGCCAGCAGCGTGCAGGTGCGCGTCGGCACCACGAACCGGACCAGCGGCGGCACCGTCGCCAGGGCGTCGCGGATCATCGTGCACCCGAGCTACCGGACGAGCTACGACATCGCGCTGATCCAGCTCAGCACCAGCGTCACCCAGGCCCCGGTCGCCATCGCCGCCAGCTCGGGCGCCACCGGCCAGGCCAGCCGCATCATCGGCTGGGGCCAGACCTGCCCCGCCCCCGGCGGCTGCGGCGCGCCGGTCACCCTGCAGCAGCTCGACACCTCGGTCGTGGCCGACTCCCGGTGCTCCGGCATCTCCGGCTCGATCGAGATCTGCACCAACAACCCCGGCGGCCGCGCCGGTGCCTGCTACGGCGACTCCGGCGGCCCGCAGATCATCTCCGCCGGTGGCGGGTGGCAGCTGACCGGCGCCACCAGCCGCTCCGGCGGTGGCTCCCAGTGCGCCCAGGCGCCGTCGATCTACACCGACGTCGTCGCGCACCGCAGCTGGATCACCGGCTACACCGGCTGATCCACCGATCGACCCCAGGTGCCCCCACCCTGTCCCGGGTGGGGGCACCTGCCCGTCCGGCCCTAGGGTGCACCGCATGCGTGACGTGGAAATCCGGGACGACATGATCCGGCTCGGCCAGCTGCTGAAGCTGGCGGGCATCGCCGAGGACGGCAGCCACGCCAAGGACCTGCTCGACGCCGGGGACGTCGCGGTCAACGGCGAACGCGAGGTCCGCCGCGGCAGGCAGGTGCACCCCGGCGACCACGTGACGGTGGGACCCGAGGAAATCCGGGTCACCTCGCCGTAAGAGCTACTTCTTGCCGCCTGCCTTCCAGGTCTCCCACGGCACCTGCCAGACGCTGAGCCCGTCCCACGCCTCCAGCACCGGTCCGCCGGAGTTCTGGACCACGATCACATCGCCCTTGTTCGAGATGCTCTGCAACCAGGCAGCGTTCTCTGTGGACATGTTGATGCAGCCGTGGCTGACGTTGCGCACCCCTTGGTCGCGCACCGACCACGGCGCCGAGTGGTAGAAGATGCCGCTGTTGGACATCCGCGTCGCGACGGCCACCTTGGTGCGGTAACCGGCGGCGGAGTCAGCGGGAACGCCGTAGGTGGAGGAGTCCATCACGTAGTTCGTGTGCTCGCTCATCACCGTGTAGGTACCGACCGGGGTCTCGTGCGCCTTCTTGCCGAGCGACACCGGGATCGTGCGGGCAACGGCACCGTTGACGGTCACCGTCATCTGGTGGGTCGTACCGTCGGCGACAGCGACAACGGAGTCCCCGATGGTGACGGTCGCCTTTCGGTCCTCTCGGCCGAAGACGCCGTTCCCGAGGCTCTTGCCGTAGATCGCGGCGTTGACGGTGACGGTCGTACCGGACTTCCAGTACTCCTTCGGCCGCCAGTGCACCTCTTTGTCGTTGAACCAGTAGAAGGCGCCCTCGGTCACCGGTGACGCGGTGACCTGGATGGCCTTCTCGGCGGCGGCCTTGTCGGTGATCACGGAGTCGAAGTAGAAGGCGAAGGTCTGACCGACACCGACCTTCTGGCCGTCGAGCGGGTTCATCGACAGCGCGGTCTGACGCCTCGGCCTCGCCGTGGTGAACGTCGACGTCACAGTGCTCGCGGTGCCCTTGGCGTCCTGCCCGGTCGCCGTCGTCGTGTAGGTCTTGCCGTAACCGAGCGGCTCGGTGTTCTGCCAACTCGCGCCGTTGGCCGCGAGCGCACCGGCGACCACGCGGCCATCCTGACCCGTGACCACCACCGTGGTGAGCTTGCCGCCCGTCGCCGCCACCGTCACCGGCTCCCCAGGCGCGAAATCCGCAGCCTTGTCCGCCGGGGTCAACGCCAAGGCGAGCGGAACCGGAGCCGGAGCCGACGTCGTCCTGGTCGCGCTCGCTGTGGAACCCGCCACACCCGGATCACCCACCGGAGCGGACTCAGCCGCCGTGCACCCCGCGACCGCCAGCACCGCGACGCCCACCAACCCGACCCACGCCCGCCCACCCCTGGACATACCTCGACCTGCCGTTCCTGCTCCACGCCCGAGCCTCGACCTCTACGACCAGTGTGCCCGACCACCCGCACACGATGGAGTGACACCTGCGAACTGACTAGCCACCCCCCTGATTTCTGCCTCCCCGACACTGTGTGCTAACTTTTCCCCCGTCAGCAGGAGAGATCCTGACGAGCGCCGCTAGCTCAACTGGCAGAGCAGCTGGCTCTTAACCAGCGGGTTCGGGGTTCGAGTCCCTGGCGGCGCACAACCTCAGCCGACCTATGTCCACAGAGTACGTGGACCGGGTCGGCTGTTGTCATTTCTGGGGGCCGAGCCCCCAGACCCCCACGGTGCGATATCGCGCGACCCAGCGTCGCTCGCTCGGGCCTGACGGCCCTCACATCGAGTATGTAACCAATGAGCTTGTCGCCCACGGTGCGGTCACTCTCGACCCAGCGTTGGCTCGCTCGGGCCTTCGGCCTTCGCGTCGAGTATGTAACCAATGAGCTTGTCGCCCATGGCGCGGCGGTCGCCGGACCCAGCGGGGGCTCGCTCGGCCTTCGGCCCTCACATCGAGTATGTAACCGATGGGGCTGTCGCCCACGGTGCGGTGGGGGCAGGTCCGGGGGGCTCGAGCGGGGTGGTGCGACCGGACCACATGGGACACCTGGGGGGCGCCAGCGCGAGGGGGCGGGGGAGTGGCCGGGGGCGGTTTGGTTGGTGGACAAGCGCATTCTGGCGCTTTGGGGTGGGGTGGCGCGGTGGACAGCGGTGGGGGTGGTCGGTGATTCCGGCGTTCCATTGTGGAATAGGCGTGCGAATGGGAACGAAAGGGAATAACGCGGCCTTTCGGGCGGCCAGGACCGTGGTTGAGGATCGGAGGTGCGTGTCCCCAACCCGGTAGGAGGCAGCAGGTATGGCCAGGAAAGCCATTCTGTCCGTGGCAGTCGGATTCACGCTGGTGGGAGCCGTGCTCAGCGTTCCCACCGCGGGCGCGGCGCAAGCGCTCGCGGCGCCGGACATCTCAGTGGCGAACGTGCAGGCGCACCTCAACCAGTTGCAGACCATCGCCAACAACAACGGCGGCAACCGGGCGCACGGGCGGCCCGGGTACAAGGCGTCGGTGGACTGGGTGAAGGGCAAGCTCGACGCGGCCGGGTGGACGACGTCGGTGAAGACGTTCACCTCCAGCGGGGCCACCGGCTACAACCTGATCGCCGACTGGCCGGGTGGGGACGCCAACAACGTGCTGATGGCGGGCGCGCACCTGGACAGCGTCAGCGCGGGGCCGGGCATCAACGACAACGGCAGCGGGTCGGCCGGGCTGCTCGAGGTCGCGCTGGCGGTGTCGCGGGCGCAGCTCAAGCCCACCAAGCACCTGCGGTTCGGCTGGTGGGGCGCGGAGGAGCTCGGCCTGGTCGGGTCGACCAACTACGTGAACACGCTGGCCAGCACCGAGCGGTCGAAGATCAAGGGCTACCTGAACTTCGACATGACCGGCTCCCCCAACCCCGCGTACTTCGTGTACTCCTCCAGCGGGCAGCCCACCGGGTCGGCGACGCTGCAGAAGGCGCTCGAGGAGCACTTCGCCCGCATCGGCGTGCCCACCGAGACCACCTCGGTCGGCGGCCGGTCCGACCACGCCGCGTTCGCCCGCTCCGGCATCCCGATCGGCGGCCTGTTCAGCGGCGCGGAGGGCACCAAGACCGCGGCGCAGGCGCAGAAGTGGGGCGGTACCGCCAACGCGGCCTACGACCCCTGCTACCACCGCTCGTGCGACCGGACGACCAACATCAACGCCACCTCGCTCGACCGGCACAGCGACGCGATCGCCTACGCCATCTGGAAGCTGTCCGGCGCCCCGGCGCAGTAAGAGCCCCGGACAGCTCCAGCGCCGCAGCACGAGAGTCGGTCGGCTGCCGCTGACCGCGTCGAACGCGGGCCACCCCGGACGGGGGGTGGCCCGCGTTCGGCGTCCCCGGGCCCGGCTCGACCGGTTCTCCACAGGATGTGCACCACTCGGACGCGCGCGGGACACAGCCGACCGGGCAAGGTGGCGCCATGCCCTACACGCTGTCGCACGCCGCCGCGGTGCTGCCGTTCCTGCGGCGGCGACCGCTGGTGGGGTCCGCGCTCGTGGTCGGGTCGATGTCGCCGGACCTGCTGTACTTCCTGGCCCTGGAGCCCGGCGTCGACGAGCGCACCCACACCTGGCTGGGTCTGGCGGTCATCGACCTGCCGGTCGCGCTGGCCCTGCTCGCGGTGTTCCACGTGCTCGTCGTGCCCGCGCTGATGGCCCTGGCCCCGCGCTGGGTCCGGGCGCGGGTGGTACCCCGACCGCCGCGGCTGGGGGTCGCGGCGGTCGGGTGGATCGTGCTGTCGGTGCTGCTGGGCGGGGTGACGCACCTGGTGTGGGACGCGTTCACCCACCACGACGGCTGGGTGGTGCAGCAGTACCCGCGGCTGTTCCGGGAGTGGCTGTGGGTGGGGATGCCGCGCTACCACTTCCTGCAGTACCTGAGCAGCGTGGTCGGCGGGGCCGTGGTGCTCTGGTACGCGGTCGCGCGGCTGCGGCGGCAGGAGCCGGTGGAGCGGGTGTCGCCGCTCTACACCCCGCCTGCCAGGCCGTGGCTGGTGATCAGCGCCGTGGTGGCCGCCGGGGTCGGGTTGGCCGTGGTCAGGGCCGTGACGGTGATGGCGTGGATGAACCACCAGTCGGTGGTGGGGTTCACCAAGACGCTGGCCGCCGGGGTGCGGCCGACCGACGCCCAGGTGGCGGCCGGGGTGGCCAGGGTGTCGATCTGCGTGGTGACCGGCGCGTTCGTCGCCCTGGTCGTGGTGGGGCTCCACCAGCGTGCGAGGCAGCGCACATCCGGAGTAGTGGACTAGACCGCCCAGTCCGTGCTGGACTGTCCACACTGGCCGATCCGGAGATCGGGTGGAGCGCTCCCAGCGCGATCGGAGTGCCCGCGCCCGCTGACAACGGCCACCGGGGCGGACTAATGTGCAACTTGCACATCGACGTCTACGCACGTGGCCGCACGTGCGCACCCCTGAACCGGAGTTGCGCGTTCACTGCGTGAAGTTGTCACCAACGCGCGGTGTCCGATCAACAACACGCAGAACTCGTGCGCCCTGGTCCTAGGGCTTGGCGTCTGTGATCCTTCGGCCTAGCTTTGTCCCATGGAGCTGGAGCTGCGCCACTTCAAAATCATCGTTGCGGTCGCCGAGGCGGGCAGCATCACCAAGGCCGCGTCCACCTTGGGACTCGCCCAACCCGCGCTGACCGCTCAGCTCCACCGGATCGAGCGCGCGCTCGGTGGACCTCTCTTCGAACGCGACAGGAAGGGAGCCAGACCGACCGCTCTCGGCGAGTTGGTGCTGTCCAGGGCCCGGCTGCTGCTGCCCGCGGTGTCCGGGCTGCGGGAGGAGGCGGCCCGCTTCGCCAACAACGCCGCGCTGCCCGGGGACACCCCGGCCAGGCTGCGGCTCGGGTCGGCGACCGGCCCGGTGCTCGGCGGGCTCGTGCACCAGCTCAACGCCGCCTACCCCGACCTGCACGTCACCACGCACGTGTCGTGGTCGTCGGAGGAGCTGGCGTCGATGGTGGCCGACGGGCGGGTCGACTACACCCTGGTCGGGGTGTGCGGCGACGCGCCGCCACCGTCGCAACCGGGGCTGATCTGGCGGACGCTGGCCACCGACCCGGTGTTCGTGCTGCTCTCGGACAAGCACCCGCTGGCCGACCAGCGCGAGGTGCAGCTCTCCGAGCTGGCAGGCGTGCAGTGGGGGGCCACGCCGGGCGACGGCTGCTTCGCCGACTGCTTCGCCGCGGCCTGCGCCAGGGCCGGGTTCACCCCGCGCACCCTCTACGAGACCGACGTCAACAGCTGCATCGACCTGGTCGAGTCCGGCGACGCCGTGGTGCTCTGCCAGCCGATGTTCCGCAGGATGCCCGGCGTGGTGCCGGTGCCGATCGCGGGCAACCCGCTGCGGTGGCGCAACCTGATCGGCTGGCACCCCGACGGCTCGGCCGCGGCGTTCTCCGACCAGCTGGTCAAGATGGCGAGCACCGCCTACGCCGACGTGATCGCCCGCAGTGCGCGCTACACCGAGTTCCTGCGCGACTACCCCGGGTTCGGCGTCGAGCGCCCGGAGGCGATCTGAGCGGGTGCTATGGCCAACTACTATGGCCCAAAGTCCTGTGACGCGGATTACTGTGCCTGACACCTGCTGACCGTTTCGTCCGGTTGAGAAGTCACCGGACCTATCCCGCACGTCGCCAAGGACCGGCCCAGCCAGCCGGTCGGCTTCGACGCGCCGGTCAGCGGGCCCCGTAACCCTCCCCTGCACGAGGAGCACGGCATGGCACCCAAGACCGGGAAATCCGGCACGACCCGCAAGATCACCGCCTTACTCGCGGCCACGGTGGCGACCTCGGGCATCGCCGTCGCGGTGACCCTGTCCGCCGAGGCGGCCCCAGCACCAGCCGGGGCCGCCGCCGCGGCGGACAGCATGCAGTCGGCGATGCGACGAGACCTCGGCCTCTCCGCCGAGGGCGCCACCACACGGCTGGCCGACGAGGACCGGGCCGCACGGGCCGACCGCGGGCTGCGCAAGCAGCTGGCGGCCAAGCTCGGCGGCAGCTGGTACGACGCGGGCCGGGGCAAGCTCGTCGTCGCCGTCACCGACAATGCCGCCGCGGCCACCGCCAGGTCGGCGGGCGCGGACGCGGTGCTGGTGTCGCGGACCGAGGCCCAGCTCGACGAGCTCAAGGCCAGGCTGGACGCCAACCAGGCCAGGAGCCCGAAGACCGTCCCCGCCTGGTACGTCGACCTGCCCGGCAACAAGATCGTGGTCAAGTCCCGCGGCTCGGCGATCGCCGCGGCCCGCGCGTTCGTGGCCGCCAGCGGCGTCCCGGCGGACGCGGTCAGCGTGGAGGCCTCCGACGAGTCCCCGCGCAAGCTGATCGACGTCGTCGGCGGCAACGCGTACTACATCGGCAGCGGCACCCGCTGCTCGGTCGGCTTCTCGGTGACCGGCGGGTTCGTCACCGCGGGCCACTGCGGCAGCACCGGCGCCAGCACCACCCAGCCCAGCGGTAGCTTCGCCGGGTCGAGCTTCCCCGGCAACGACTACGCGTTCGTCCGGGTCGGCGCGGGCAACACGGTGATCGGTGCGGTCAACAACTACTCCGGCGGCCGGGTCGCGGTCGCGGGCAGCACCGACGCCCCGGTCGGGTCGTCGATCTGCCGCTCCGGGTCCACCACCGGGTGGCGCTGCGGCACCATCCAGGCCCGCAACTCCTCGGTCACCTACCCCGAGGGCACCATCACCGGCCTGATCCGCACCAACGCGTGCGCCGAGCCGGGCGACTCCGGCGGCTCGGCCATCTCGGGCAGCCAGGCCCAGGGCGTCACCTCGGGCGGCTCCGGCAACTGCTCCTCCGGCGGCACGACCTACTTCCAGCCGGTCAACGAGATCCTCCAGGCGTACGGGCTGAGCCTGGTCACCAACGGCGGCACCCCGCCGACCACGACCCCGCCCACCACCAACCCGCCCGGCACCTGCACCGGCACCACCTACACCGGCAGCCTCGCCAGCGGCGGTAGAGCCGTGCAGCCGAACAACAGCTACTACCAAACGACCGTGACCGGTGCCCACCGCGGCTGCCTGACCGGTCCCGCGGGCACCGACTTCGACCTGTACCTGCAGAAGTGGAACGGCAGCACGTGGGCGAACGTCGGCACGGGCGGCACGCCGTCCAACGTCGAGTCCGTCTCCTACACCGGTACCGCCGGGTACTACCGCTGGCAGGTCCACGCCTACAGCGGCTCCGGCTCTTACACCCTGCGGGCGTCCCGCCCGTAACGTCCCAACTGAACAGTCGACGCCGGAAGCCGGTCCTCTCGGGGGCCGGCTTCCCGCATCTCGGGACTAGAGGGCCGCGTCCGCGGTGTGGTCCGCCACTCGGACCTGGTTGCGGCCACCGTGCTTGGCCTCGTACACCGCGGCGTCGGCGCGGCGCAGCATCGTGTCCAGGTCGACCCCGGAGGCGGTGGCCACGCCGATGGAGGTGGTGCGGCCGCTGATGACGACCGGCTGGCCGCGCTTGTCGGTGGCGGCGACCTGCATGGCGGCCACACCGCGGCGGATGCGCTCGGCGACCTGCACGGCGCCGTCGAGGTCGGTGTCGGGCAGCAGCAGCACGAACTCCTCGCCGCCGAAGCGACCCACCACATCGCCCTGGCGGGTGGTCTCGCGCAGGACCCGGCCGACCGCGCGCAGCACCGCGTCGCCAGCCGGGTGGCCCCAGGTGTCGTTGACGAGCTTGAAGTGGTCCAGGTCGAGCACCGCGACCGACAGCGTCGTGCGCAGCCGCGCCGAGCGGGACATCTCCCGGCCCGCCTGCTCGTGCCAGCCGCGGCTGTTGAGCAGCTGGGTCTTGTGGTCGGTGCGGGCGTCGCCGCGCAGGTTCTCGATCTGCAGGGCGCCCCAGTCCAGCGCGCACAGCAGCGGCACCACGAACAGCGGCGCCAGCCAGGCGTGCGCGATGGCCAGCGCGGCCAGCGCGCCGAGGCACACCGTCAGCGCCGCCATGGCGTTGTCGCGCCGCGAACCGATCACCACGGTCCAGGTCGGCTGCGGTGTGGACAGCGCGATGACCCCGCCGATGGCGATGGCGTTGATCACGAAGTAGGTCAGCCCGGCCAGCGCCAGCACCAGGGCCTCGCGGGCGCCGAACGCGCTGGTCACGTCCACCCCGGCCACCCGGACCACGGCGAAGGAACCGAGCGCGGCGAGCAGGATGCCCGCGGTGCCGAAGGTGTAGCGGTAGAGCGGTCGGCGGGCCACCGGGTAGAGCTGCACGCGCAGCAGCAACATCGACAGCACGGCCATCCACGCGGGCAGCAACACCATCGCGGGCAGGATCCACACGACGCTGGTGTCCATGTGCGGACCGGTGCCGCTGTCGCGCCGGGTCTCCTCCGTGCGCCGCGACAACCACAGGTGCGCCGCGCCCGCGCCGACCAGAACAGCGAGCCAGCGCCAATCGGCCCGCGTCGGTGGTACGTCGGTAAGGCAGGCGACGACGACCGCCGTGGCGGCGAGGAGTTCGAAGATGATCACATAGCGCAGGGCGGCCGACGGCAGCGACCACAGTCCCCACGACCGGACCCACCGCCAAGACGAAGGGTGTTCAGTGCGCAGCGAGTCGGTCACACTTAGCCGTGAACGGATCCGGCGCCGGACACCCCCGCGGGGCGCCGACCCAGGCACGTCGGCACCGGTGCCGCCACGGTTGCGATTCGCCGCCGCGGCGTCACCTTCCGGCCTGTCGAACGTTTCGTCCAGCGTGGATCCCCTTGGAGGTGTGTCCGATGCGCTCGCGTTCCCGTGCTCCGCTCGCGCCCCAACCGACCGCGCAGGGTGAACAGCCCTGTCGTCAGCGTGGTGTCCGGCAGCGTACCTATCGGCAGCGTCCACATCGAGCAAAGGAGTAGCGGCCGACGCGTTCGCGCGCCCGGTGCCGCCGTCCGCCACAGCACCGACCGTACCCGCAGGAGGAGCCCCCGATGCGCTCACGCGACTGGTGACCCCGTCCAGCCCGACCCCCTCGCCCCCGGAAGGAGCCTCGGATGTCCCGCGACTGGTGACCACCCCGCCCACCGTCCCGACCGGAGCAGAAGGAGCCCCAGATGTCTCGTGACTGGTGACCACGGCCCCAACCCCACTAGCAGAACCAGGAGTCCTCAATGTCCCGTGACTGGTGACCACAGCTTCAGCCACTACCCCAACCGCACTAGAGGGAGCCGTCAATGTCTCGCGACTGGTGAACACCGAACCGCCCACCGCCCCATCAACCGAAGGAGCCGCACATGTCTCGCGACTGGTGACCACTCCCTCAGCCACAGCCCCACTTGGAGAACCAGGAGTCCTCAATGTCCCGTGACTGGTGACCGCAGAGCCATCCCCAGCCCCATAGACCGAAGGAGCCGCACATGTCCCGCGATTGGTGACCACACCCTCGACCGCAGCCCCACCAGCAGAACCAGGAGTCCTCAATGTCCCGCGATTGGTGACCACAGCCTCAGCCACGACCCCAACCGCAGCCGAAGGAGTCCTCAATGTCTCGTGACTGGTGACCAGAGCCTCGTCCTCAGCCCCGACCACAGCAGAAGGAGCCACCGATGTCTCGCGACTGGTGAACACCGAACCGCCCGCCACCTCGGCAACCGAAGGAGCCGCACATGTCCCGCGACTGGTGACCACAGCCCCCGCCTCAACCCCGACCACAGCAGAAGGAGCCACCGATGTCTCGCGACTGGTGAACACCGAACCGCCCACCGCCCCGGCAACCGAAGGAGCCGCACATGTCCCGCGACTGGTGATCGCAGCGTCGACCTCAGCCACCGACTCGGCCGAAGGAGCTACCGATGTCCCGCGATTGGTGAAACCGCCCTCGTCCCCCGCACCGACCCGTCCCCGCAGAGGAGCGCCCGATGTCCCGCGATTGGTGAGCCCGGCAGCCGTGGACGCAGCGTGACCGTCCACTTCGATCCCGGCTTGATCGGCACGAGGCGCCTGGCGCGCGTCCCCGCGACCGGTGAGCCCCGACCCGACCCCCTCGGCGGACTCGAGTCCGCCCTCGACCGGATCCCCGGTCCGACCGTCCACACCGGCGGCAGAGCCCGATGCGCGGCCGTCGCCGGTGACCCCGCCCGCCGCCCCGGCAGTACCGGTGGCGGCGATGACCCGGTCGTGCTTGGTGCGCGCGGAACCCCTGTCCGCAGCGGCATCCCCAGTGTCCCCACCGGAAACCGGAGGCACGCCGGTGAGCGGCGCGCCGTGCGCGTCGCCGCGATCGGTGAGCCCCAACGCCTCGCCCTCCCTTCCTCCGCACCACGTGCGAGCGTCCACTGAGACGTCCGCGCGCCCGGGGGGTTGTTCCACACCCGGGTACCCGGCCCGGCGTGGCCGCCGGACCCTCACCCGTGACATCGCCCACCGCTCACGCGGTGTGTCATCGGCCGTGCCCTCGCCGCGCGTGACCGGTCCGCGCGGCACTGTCCCCACGGTACGTCCTGCGCCGACAGTAGCGACCCCGCTACGCCAAGCAGCGCCCGAATGGAGCACGACACTACTCGGACGTGTCGACTACTCGATTACGACGTTCGCCACCGCCGGGCAGCGCCCGAACGAGCGAATTGATCACCCGCCCGCGCGGGTGCACCGCTACGCGCTGCGCACGGGGGTCAGCCACTTGCGCAGCCGCGGCGGCAACCGCTTCTCCAGCCCGTAGGGCTCCAGGTGCCCGCCGAACACCTCCGCGAACGCGGTCGCCACGGTGTCGACGTCCCAGGCGTCGCGGTGCAGGATCGGCGCCTTGAAGTAGGGCTGACCGACGATGTGCAACTCCGGTCCGGTGCAGCGGACGACCTGTCCGGTGATGCCTGCCGAGCGCTCGTCGAGCAGGAAGTGCACCAGCGGGGCCACCAGGTCGGGGGTGTGTTCGGGCGGTGTGTGCCGCGATGCCCGTTCCGAGGTCCACACCATCCTGGTGTACGCCTTCGGGCAGACCGCGTTCACCCGGATGCCGGAGTCCTCCAGGTCCAGCGCCCAGGACGTCGTGAGCGAGGACACAGCGCCCTTGGTGGCGGCGTAGGTGGCGATGGTGCGCTGCCCGAGCGAGGCGCCGGAGGAGATGTTGACGATCGCCCCGCCCCCGGCCGCCCGCATCCGGCGGATCGCGGCCAGGCCCGTGTAGATCACCCCGAGCACGTTCACCTCGACCACCGCCCGGATCCGCGCCGGGTCGTCGTCCTCCCACGGCAGCGCCTCGTAGGTCAGGCCCGCGTTGTTGACCAACCCGTGGACCGCGCCGAACTCGGCGACGCACAGCGCCACGAGGGCGTCGGCCTGCTCGGGGTCGGCGACGTCGTGCGCGCTCGCCACCGCCGCCCCGCCGTCGCGCCGGATCGCCTCGGCCACCCGCAGCGCCAGCGGCTCGTCGACGTCGTTGACCACCACCGCCGCGCCCGCTCGGGCCAGGTGCGCCGCGAACGCCTCCCCTAGACCACGCCCGGCCCCGGTCACCACAACTGCCCTGCCGTCCATGCCGCTCCCCTGACGCCTGCCCCGATCCGCGCGGTGGACGGCGCCCCCCGCGCTGGCGGTCATCCCGCCACAAGCTCCCGCCAGTGTTGGGTACTTCGTGACGGCACCGGGGTGCCCGGCGACGAGCGGCGAGGCGGCTGCGCCGAACGCGGTGGGCCATTCAGCCCGCGGGTAGTCGCCGACCGATCGGACCGGTTGCGCCGGACGGGCGCATCAGCGGGTTTTCCGGGCCCTGGATGCTTCACCTGTGCCGATCAGGCGCCGATACTGCCGGTACTCTGTGCGACGCCGCGATGACCGAGCGGCGGCAGGCACCGGGTTCACCGCCCCCAGACCCAGGGGCGCGGAGGATGGAGTCAGCCAGCGGGCCACGAACCCGCCGGACGGGAGCACACGTGAGCCGAGCAGCGCCGGGCATGGTCACGGTTCTGGCGAACCGGGAGTTCCGCGCGCTCTGGATCTCCGAGGCGGTCTCCGTCGCCGGGGACCAGCTGACCCGGGTCGCGCTGGCGATCCTGGTCTACAACCGCACCGGATCGGCCTTCTACGCCGCGGGCATCTACGCGCTGACGTTCCTGCCCGCGCTGGCCGGCGGCCTTGGCCTCTCGCAGCTGGCGGACCGCTACCGGCGCCGGACGCTGATGGTGGTGTGCTCGGTCATCCAGGCCGTGGTCGTCGCCACGATGGCCATCCCGCACGTGCCGCTGTGGGTGCTGTTCGTCCTGGTCATCATCGTGCCGATGGTGCAGTCGCCCGCCCTCGCGGCGCAGAACGCCACCACGCGCGAGGTGTTCGCCGACGACGACGCGATGTACCTGCGCAGCCAGGACCTGCGCGGCATCTCGACGAACACGATGATGCTGCTCGGACTCGGTGGTGGTGGGCTGCTCATCGGCGCCATCGGCGTCACGGCCACGCTGCTCATCGACGCGGGCACCTTCACCATCGCCGCCATCTTGGTCCAACGCGACGTGCGCAACCGCCCGCCCGCGGGCTCGAAGGACGACGGATGGTTCGACGGCGCCAAGTGGGTCTTCAGCGACCGCAGGCTGCGAGTGCTGTTGTCCCTGTCGTGGCTCGTTGGCCTTGCCGTCATCCCCGAGGGCCTGGCCGCTCCCCTGGCGCAAGAGGCCGGGGCGCCGCCTGAGGCGGTGGGCTGGTTATTAGCCGCGGACCCGATGGGCTTCATCCTGGGGACGTTCCTGATCTCGCGTTTCGTACCCGACCACCACCGGGTGAAGCTGGTGGGCGTGCTGGCCACGGCCTCGGTGGGCGTGCTGGCCCTGTTCGTGATCAAGCCGAACCTCATCGTGGCCCTGGTGCTGCTCGCGCTGGCCGGGATGGTCGGGGCCTACCAGATCACCGTGATGGCCGTGTTCAACTCCATCGTCCCCAACGAGATCCGCGGCGGCGCGTTCGGCGCGGCCCGCACTGGATTGCGGGTGTCACAGGGTCTTGGCGTGGCCGCCGGTGGATTGGTGGCTGAGCTGATCGGCTCGGCGATGAACACGGTGGCGTTGGCTGGGTTGCTTGGGGTCGCTTTGGCGGTACCGCTGGCGGTGTCGTGGGCGCGGTTGCAGAGGACACCGGCGGAGACGTCGCAGAAGTCGTCTGCTGAGTCGGGGCAGCAGGAAGCGGCGTAGAGGCAGGTCCTGGCGGGGTCGGCGGGTCTACGGCGGCTCCGGGGCGGGTCTACGGCGGCTCCGGGGCGGGTCGGTCGGCGGCGGGGGCAGGGGGCTGGGTGGGGCGTTTGGGTGCGTCGTCGGGCTGGGGGTGGTGGGTGGGGGTGCTCGATGGGGCGAACTTGTTTCGCGCGGGGCCCCTACGACACCCGTGGCAGGACCGCAAAGCAGGGGCCGAAAAGCAGGGCCCTGTCCGCGAACGACGCTACGGGCGCCGTCCCCCCACGCGAAACAAGTCCGACCCATCGAGCAGTTGGGCGCGCGAGGGCCTCGACGGGCGGGGCCGGGGCAATGACGGTGGCCGGGTGAGGCGGTCGGGTGCGTCTTCGGGCCGGGGGTGGTGAGCTGAGGGATGCTCGATGGGGCGCGTGTGGGTCGGCTCTTGGGCGAGCGTCAGGCTTGGCGCTTCTTGCGGGTGGGGCGGGGTTTGCCGCTGAGTTTCCAGTCGTGTTTTTCGCCGTCGGCTACGCCTAGGAGTTCTTCGGCGTGGGCTCGGCCGGTCTCGGTGGAGTCCATGCCCGCGAGCATCCTGGCGAGTTCGACGACCCGTTCGCTGTCGTCGAGGGTGCGGACGTCGCTGCGGGTGACGCCGCCGTGGATGCCCTTGTCGACGATCAGGTGGCGGTCGGCGAAGGCGGCGACCTGGGCCAGGTGGGTCACGACGATCACCTGGTGGCTGCGGGAGAGCCGGGCCAGCCTGCGGCCGATCTCCACCGCGGCGCGGCCGCCGACCCCGGCGTCGACCTCGTCGAACACCAGTGTCGGCACCGGGTCGCTGTGCGCGAGCACGACCTCGATGGCGAGCATGACCCGCGACAGCTCGCCGCCGGAGGCGCCCTTGTGCACCGGCAGCGGCTGGGCGCCGTCGTGGGCGACCAGCAGCAGTTCCACGTCGTCGACGCCGTCGGCGCCCGCGTGCAGTTCGACGCCGCTGACGGTCAGCGCCACCGGGTCGCCCGCCTCGGCGGGCCGGGGCCGCACCGTGATCTGCACGCTGGAGCTGCCCATGGCCAGGCCGCTCAGCTCGTCGGTGACGGCCTTGGCGAGCGCCTCCGCAGCGACCGACCGGGCCTGGGTGAGCGAGGCGGCCAGGGTGCCGAGCTGAACGGCCAGCGCGGCCTTGCGGGCGGCCAGCTCGCCGAGCGCCTCCTCGGAGGTGTCCAGACCGGCGAGCTTGTCCACCGCGTCGCGCGCCCAGGCGAGCACGCCGTCGACGTCGGCGGCGTACTTGCGGGTCAGCGCCTTGAGCTCGGCCTGCCTGGCCAGCACCTGCTCCAGCACGGCCGGGTCGGCGTCGAGGCTGTCGAGGTAGGCGGTCAGCTCGGCGCCGACGTCGGTGAGCAGCACGGAGGCCTCGGCCAGCCGCGGTTCCAGCTCGCGCAGCCTCGGGTCCTCGGATCCGGCCACGCGCCGCTGCGCCTCGCCGATCAGCCCGAGCGCGCCGGGCACGTCCGGGTCACCGTCCGGCGAACCGGACACCGCGTAGCCGGCGCCACTGGCGGCCTCACGCAGCTGGTCGGCGTCGGCGAGCCTGCGGGCGCGGTCCACCAGCTCGGTGTCCTCGCCCGGCTGCGGGTCGACGGCGGTGATCTCCTCCAGGCCCATCCGCAGGATCTCGGCCTCGCGGGCCAGCTCCTTGGCGCGGCGGGTCCGGTCGTCGAGCTCGGTGGTGACGGCGATCCACTGCTCGCGGACCGACCGGTACTCGGCGAGCACGCCCGCGATGTCGGCACCGGCGAACCGGTCGATCACCGCGCGCTGCTCGGCCGGGCGCAGCAGCCGCAGCTGGTCGTTCTGCCCGTGCACCGCGATCAGCTGCTCGGCCAGGTCCTGCAGCACCCCGAGGGGGACCGAGCGGCCCCCGACGTGGGCGCGGGAGCGGCCGTCGGTGCTGACGCTGCGCAGGGTGATCAGGCTGCCGTCGTCCTCGGGCTCGGCGCCCGCCTCGGTGGCCACGGCGGCGGCCGGGGACCCGTCGAGGCCCTCGAACCGGCCCTCGACCACGGCCTTCGGCTTCCCGCTGCGGACCCGTGACGCCTCGCCCCTGCCGCCGGAGAGCAGGTGCAGGCCGGTGACGACCATCGTCTTGCCCGCGCCGGTCTCCCCCGTCACGACGGTGAAACCCGGGTGGAGCTCGAGCGTGGCCTCGTCGATCACGCCGAGGTCCTGGATGCGCATCTCGGCTAGCACAGGGCGCACCCTAGCGGCTCCCGGTGATCGCGGTAAGCGCCCGCCCACAGGTTCACCGCGTCCGCCAGCCGTGCACGGGCAGCGCGAACTTGTCGACGAGGCGCTCGGTGAACGTCTCGTCACGCAGCCGGGCCAGCCGGATCGGCTGCTTGCCGCCGCGCACCTCGATGCGCGCGCCGGGCGGGATGTCGAAGGTGCGCCTGCCGTCGCAGCACAGCACAGCGGGCTGTCCGTCCGGGTCGACCTCGATGCCGACGACCGACTTGGACGACACCGCCAGCGGCCGGGAGAACATGGCGTGCGCGTTGCTCGGCACCACCAGCATCGCCTGCACGTCCGGCCACACGATGGGTCCGCCCGCGGAGTAGGCGTACGCGGTCGACCCGGTGGGTGTGGCGCACAGCACGCCGTCGCAGCCGAAGGAGGACACCGGTCGGCCGTCCACGTCGACCCGCACGTCCAGGATCCGCTCGCGGCTGCTCTTCTCCACGCTGGCCTCGTTAAGAGCCCACGTGTCGGCTAGCAGCTCGTCGCCGAGGTAGGCCCGGACGTCGACTGTCATCCGCTCCTCGACCAGGTAGCCCTGTTCGACGACCAGCTCGATCGCCTCCGCCAGCGCCTCTGACTCTGCCTCGGCGAGGAACCCGACCCTGCCCAGGTTGACCCCCAGCACAGGGACCCCGGCGGGGTGGGCCATCTCGGCCGCGCGCAGCAGCGTCCCGTCGCCGCCGAGGACGAACACCAGCTCGGTGCCCACGGCGGCCTCCGGGCCGAGCGGCACGACCTCGCTGTAGCAGGACGGGTCGAGGTCGGGGGCCTCGTCGTCGACCACCCGCAGCCGCACGCCTGCGGCGGCGAAGCAGGTCGCGACCTTCTCGGCGACCCGCCGGTTCTCGGCGCGGCCGGTGTGCACGACCAGCAGGATCTCCCTGGCCGCACCCGGCGCGCTCGGCTTGATCGGGTGGGTCACTGCGGCCCCTCCTCCACGGCGGTTTCCACCAGAGCCGTCACCTCGGCGTCGGCGCGCGGCTCCCCGCGGCGCAGCCAGGCGAAGTACTCCACGTTGCCGGATGGTCCCGGCAGCGGGCTCGCGACCACCCCGTGCACGCGCAGGCCGAGCTCACCGGCGGCGACGAGCACCCGGGAGACCACCTCCACGCGCAGCTCGGGCGCCCGCACCACGCCACCGGAGCCGAGGCGTTCCTTGCCGACCTCGAACTGCGGCTTGATCATCGGCAGCAGGTCGCCGTCCTCGCGCAGGCAGGCGTGCAGCGCGGGCATCACCAGGCGCGCGGAGATGAACGACAGGTCGGCGACCACCAGCTCGACCTGGCCGCCGATGTCGTCGGGGGTGATGGCGCGGACGTTCGTGCGGTCCTTGATGACGACCCGCTCGTCGTTGCGCAGCCGCCACACCAGCTGACCGCGCCCCACGTCGGCGGCCACGACCTGGGCGGCGCCGCGGCGGAGCAGGACGTCGGTGAAGCCACCGGTGGACGCGCCCGCGTCCAGGCAGCGGCGGCCCTCGACCGGGACCTCGAACGCGTCGAGGGCGCCGACGAGCTTGTGCGCGCCGCGGGAGGCCCAGTTGGGGTCGTCGTCGACGTCCTTGACCACCACGGCGGCGTCGGTCTCCACGCCGGTGGCCGGTTTGGTCGCGACGGTGCCGCGGATGGTGACTCGGCCCGCGTCGATGAGCTCGCTGGCGTGGTCGCGGGAGCGGGCCAACCCCCGGCGGACCAGTTCGGCGTCCAGCCGCGCCCTCCTGGGCACCGCGTCAGACCTTGTCGATGCTGGCGAGCGCGGCGGTGAGCGCGATGTGCACCGCGTCGAACCGGTCGACGTGCTCGGCGACCGGGACCGCGTCCAGCCCGTCGAGCCCGGCGACGGCCTCGGCTATCGCCTCGTCGCGGGCCGCCGGGTCCCTGGGCGGTCCGGGGGTCGGGGTGAAGTCCACCTGCACTCCTCCACGCTATCCGATGGTGCTCGTCCGGTGGGCGCTCAGCGCGCCCGGGTGAGTCCGAGTTCGGCGAGCACGGGGTGGTCGCCGGTGATCCGCGGCGGCGCGAGGGCGGCCCAGCTCACCGCGCACAGCGCGCGGACCAGGTCCAGCGGGTCACCGTCACCGGTGACGACGACCTCGTCGCCCTCGGTGCGCAGGTCCCAGCCCGGCTTGGGGCCGATGGCCAGGTCCGCGGCGGCGGCGGTGATCGCGCCGAGGTCGGCGGCGATGTAGGTGGGGCGGGCCTCGGGTCCGGCGGCGATGGCGTCGGCGGCGGTGGAGACGCCGGTGAGCACCAGCAGCGAGTCCAGGCCCGCGGCGACGGCGCCCTCGATGTCGGTGTCCAGGCGGTCGCCGACGACGAGGGGGTGCCTCGCGTCGGCGGCGCGGACGGACTCGTCCATCAGCGGGGTGGCCGGTTTGCCCGCCACCTCGGGGTCCAGCTCGGTGGCGTGGCGCAGCGCGGCGACGAGGGAACCGTTGCCCGGCAACAGCCCGCGTTCGGTCGGGAGCGTGCGGTCGATGTTGCAGGCGACCCACAGCGCGCCGGCCCGAATCGCGACGGAGGCCTCGGCGAGGTCGTTCCAGCTCAGGTCCGGCGACAGGCCCTGCACCACGGCCTTGACGCCGGTCGCGGTGCGGACCGGGACCAGGCCGACCGCGGTGATCTCGGCGGCGAGCGCGGAGGTGCCGAGGACCAGGACGTGGTCGCCCTGCTCCAGCCGCCGGGCGAGGACGGCGGCAGCGGCTTGCGCGCTGGTGCTGACCTCGTCGGCGGTGGCGGGGACGCCGAGCCCGGTGAGGTGCTCGGCGACCTGCCCCGGCGACCGGGAGGCGTTGTTGGTGACGAAGCGAACCGTGGTCCGCTCCGCCCTGGCCGCGGCGACGGCGTCCGCCGCACCGTCGATGACCTGACCGCCCCGGTAGACGGTGCCGTCGAGGTCGAACAACAGGGCGTCGTAGCCGTCCAGCAGCCGATCAGCCATCCACGGCGTCCTTGCCGCTCTTGTCACCCACAGCGCTCTTGGCCTCGCCGGGGTTGTCCTCGCCCTTGTCGACAGCGGCGGCGTTGTCAGCAGCTGCGTTCTCGCTGACCGCTGCGTTGTCGACAACGGTGCTGTTGTCGTCAACGGCGGCGTTGTCGTCCGCGACGGGGTGGTCGTCGGCCGTGTCGTCGGAGTCGACCAGGTCGTCCTCGTCGTCCACTTCGGACTCGTCGGCGTCGTCAGCGTTGTCCTCGGCGGCGGCGTCCTCGGCGGACTCGTCCACCTCGACGGTCTCGCCGGGCAGCGCGGCGGCGATCTCGGACTCGTCGGCGCCGAGCTCGAAGGCGCGCTCGGCGGCGTCGGTGTCCTCGTCGTCGTCGGCCTGGGCGGCGTTGAGGAACCACTGGATGGCTTCCTCGGTGCGGTCCGCGGCGGCCAGGTTGTCGGCGTAGGCGTAGAACAGCCGGGCGCTCCACGGGTCGCGCCGCTTGGGGTCGAGGTCCGGCCCCTGGAGGCTGACCACGGCCGCTTCCAGCTGGCCCATGTCCCGGCGCGCACCGGCGCTGACGATCCGCAGCTCGACGGCCACGTCCGCGGGCAGGTCGCGCCCCGCTTCCTTGGCCAGTTCCAGCGCCCGCTCCGGCCTGCCGAGCGCGCGCTCGCAGTCGGCCATCACGGCGATGTAGGTGTTGCCGCCGCTCATCCGGCGGACCGCGCGCAGCTCGGAGAGGGCCTCGGCCCACTCACCGGCGTGGTAGGCGGTTAACCCGGCGGCTTCCCGAACAACGGCCACCCGCGCCGCACGCTCCCGCGCGAACCTGGCGTGCTCGAGGGCGCGCTCCGGGTCATCGTCGACGAGCATGCCCGCGGCGACCAGGTGCTTGCCCACCAGCTCGGCCAGCGACTTGGGCAGGCTGCGCAGCCCGGCCCGCGCCTCGACGTCGAGCGCGGAGTAGTCGGCGCCCTCGGGCAGCCTCGGCCCGTACTCGACGGGCGCGGAGTCCCGGTCCCCCGAGTCGCGCTGCGGCCGCTCCCGGCGCCCGGTCACCTCGACGAAGCGGTCCTGCGACTGCTCCCGCCGCTCGACCGGCTTGTCGGCCTGGTCAGCCTGGTCGCCGTCGTCGGTCGCGGCCACGAGATCGGGCTCGACGTCGTCAGCGCGGAAGTGCCCGCGCCCGGCGGCCCGGAACCCGGACCGCTCATCGGACTTGAACCCGTCGGAACGCGAACCGCCCCGATCGTCGGACTTGTAGCCACCGCGATCCGAGCCAGCGGGCCGCGAGCTACCCCGGTCGTCCGAGCGGAACCCACCGGAGCGCGAACCCCCGCGATCATCCGACTTGAAGCGGTCACCACTAGGCCGCGAGTCACGGTCCCCACCGCGGTAACCACCACGGTCATCAGAAGACTTGTAGCCGCCACGGTCAGAGCTACCGGACCGGAAACCGCCACGGTCAGAGTTGCCGGGCCGCGAACCACCCCGATCATCGGAGCGGAACCCACCACGATCCGAGCTGGACGGGCGCGAACTCCCCCGGTCGTCCGAGCGGTAGCCACCACGGTCGGAGCTCCCGGTGCGCGAACCTCCCCGGTCATCCGACTTGAACCCGCCACGGTCCGACCCACCACGATCGCCGGACTTGTAGCCGCCACGATCGAACCCGCCGGAACGAGAACCTCCGCGATCGTCCGACTTGAACCCGCGGTCGGAGCTGCTGGGCCGCGAACCACCCCGGTCATCGGAGCGGAACCCGCCACGGTCAGAACCGGTCGGACGCGAGCTCCCCCGGTCATCCGAGCGGTAACCACCGCGGTCGGACCCACCAGTGCGTGAGCCACCCCGATCGTCCGACTTGTAGCCGCCGCGGTCAGAGCTTCCGGTGCGCGAACCGCCCCGGTCATCCGACTTGTAGCCACCGCGATCGGATCCGCCGAAGCGCGAGCCACCACGGTCATCAGACTTGAACCCACCGCGGTCCGAGCCACCGAAGCGCGAGCCGCCCCGGTCATCGGACCGGAAACCACCGCGATCCGACCCGCCCGACCGCGAACCACCACGATCGTCGGACTTGTACCCACCGCGGTCGGAGCCACCAGAACGCGAGCCGCCCCGGTCATCGGAGCGGTAACCACCACGGTCCGAACTTCCCGGACGCGAGCCCCCACGGTCGTCCGAGCGGTAACCACCGCGATCCGACCCACCAGAACGGGAGCCACCGCGATCATCCGACTTGAAGCCACCACGGTCGGATCCACCGAACCGCGAACCACCACGGTCACCGCTGGGCCGCGAGCCACCCCGGTCGTCCGACCGGAAACCGCCACGGTCGGAACCCCCGGACCGGAAGCCGCCCCGGTCCGATCCACCGGTGCGCGGACCGCCGCGATCGTCGGATCGGAACCCGCCACCTGTTGCGCCAGAACGGAACCCACCAGAGCGCGAACCACCGCGATCGTCAGAAGACTTGTAGCCGCCACGGTCAGAGCTGCTGGGCCGCGAGCCACCCCGGTCATCCGAGCGGAACCCGCCACCCGTCGCGCCAGAACGGAACCCGCCGGAACGCGAACCGCCACGGTCATCGGACGACTTGTAACCACCACGGTCATCCGAGCGGTATCCACCGCGGTCGGAGCCACCGGAGCGGGAGGCCCCGCGGTCGGACCTGCCGAAGCGCGAGCCGCCTCGATCGTCGGAGGACTTGTAGCCGCCGCGGTCGGAGCTGCTGGACCGCGAGCCACCCCGGTCATCCGAGCGGAAGCCGCCGGAGCGGGAGCCGCCGCGGTCGTCGGAGCGGGGGCCGCCACGCGAGGAGTCGGAGGACCGGTAGCCACCACGGTCCGAGGAGCTGTTGGTGGACCGGTAGCCGCCACGGTCCTGGGTTCCCCGGTCACCGCCGGGACGGGAGTCGCGATCACCGCCGCGGTAACCGCCCCGGTCGGACTTGTGGCCGCCGGTCTTGTTGTAGCCGCCGCGGTCCGAACTTGAGCGGCTCTCGCCGCGATCGGATCCGCGTCGGGGGGAGTCGCCTGCCTCGTTCCGACGACCTGACTCGTTGTCCGACACCTGATCCTCCAGCGTGCGGGCTACCCGCAACTTGCTCCGACATACCGAAAAGGGCCTGTGGTCTGACGCACGTTACACGTGCCTCACCACAGGCCCTTTCGGGAATGATTGTCCGGCGGCGTCCTACTCTCCCACACCCTCACGAGTGCAGTACCATCGGCGCAGGTGGGCTTAGCTTCCGGGTTCGGAATGGGACCGGGCGTTTCCCCACCGCTATGACCGCCGAAACACTATGAAACAATCACAACCAGCAACCCCACCCGATAACCAACCTGTCAGGCCAGTCATCCCCCGGTGGGGGTGGTTGGTGTCTCAGACACCGTACAGTGGATGCGTAGCACCTTCGTTATAAGCCCTCGGCCTATTAGTACCGGTCGACTCCACCCCTCACAGGGCTTCCATC
>NZ_FOGI01000001.1:0-447366 GCF_900111175.1 Actinokineospora terrae | reverse complement strand
GCAGTACCATCGGCGCAGGTGGGCTTAGCTTCCGGTGGGGGGGGGGGGGGGGGGGGGGGGGGGGGGGGGGGGGGTGCTCGATGGGGCGAACTTGTTTCGCGCGGGGCCCCTACGACACCCGTGGCAGGACCGCAAAGCAGGGGCCGAAAAGCATGGCCCTGTCCGCGAACGACGCTACGGGTGCCGTCCCCCCACGCGAAACAAGTCCGCCCCATCGAGCACGTCGGGGTGGGGCTTAGGTGGGGGTGACGGTATTGGTGCTGTCCCTGCGTGCGGGACAAGTCCGCTCCATCGAGCAGTTGGGCGCGCGAGGGGCCTCGGCGGGCAGGGCCGGGGCGGTGACCGGGTGAGGCGGTCGGGTGCGTCGCCGGGCTGGGGGTGGTGGGCTGGGAGTGCTCGATGGGGCGTTCGGCGGGCAACCGGGCGTTGGGGTTTGGCGTCTTGTGGGTATGAGTAGGGAACTCGCGTGGGACGGGTGCGTCAATGTCCGTGACTTGGGCGGGCTGGGGCAGGCCAGGCTGGGCGCGGTGGTCAGGATGGAGGCGCCGACCACGCTGAGCGAAAGCGGATGGGCGTCGGCGTGGGCGTATGGGGTTCGCACGGTGGTCGACCTGCGCAGCCCTGAGGAGTACAAGCAGGAGCCCGATCTGCGGCCCGCCGGGATGACGACCGTGCGCACACCGCTGGATCCGCTCGGCACCCCGTTCTACGACCACTGGCTGAAGGTCGACTACCTGGCCTCCCCGCTGTACTACTCGCCGCAGTTGGCCGAGCACCCGGAACCGGTCATCGCCGCCGTCCGCGCCATCGCCACCGCCGCCCCCGGCTGCGTCGTCTTCCACTGCGCCGGCGGCAAGGACCGCACCGGCCTGCTCGCCCTCATCCTCCTGACCCTGGCTTCCGCCACCCCCGCCGACATCGTCGCGGACTACCTGCTCACCTACGCCCGCATGAAAACCCGCCCCCAGGACTTCGGCGACCGCCCCCAACTCGACGTGATCACCGAACTCCTCGCCACCCACGACACCACCATCGAGGCCTCCCTCACCGCCACCATCACCGCCTTGACCATGCCCGACTTCCTGCTGGACAACGGCCTGACGGAAGCAGAACTCACCGCACTGCGAACACGCCTGACCGGCACCGCCTAGGCACCGGCTGCAACAGGTCGTTCCACTTCGGACTGCCGGATAGCGGGAAGGCCGGTAGCGTCGGTCGAGGTCGCTGCGGTGGCAGGGAAGTCGATGTCCACGATGAGGTCCCGGGCCCTGGATGACGAAGAGGGTAAGCGGGTTAGTCGACGCACGTTGGTCTTCGGTGGACTCACCTTGGCCGGTGTGGCGGCGGCCTGCGGCGGCAAGGGGTCGGGGACCGGTGCGACCACGACCACCAAGGCAGCTGCTGCGGCGGCGGCCGTGGGGGATGATCCGGCCGCGCTGTTGGCGAGTGCGACTACCTGCGCGGTGCCCAGGTGACCGACGCCCAGGGCATCGTCCGCTTCACCACCATCTGGCCCGGCTGGTACCGCGGCCGGACCGTGCACATCCACGCCATGGTGCACATCGACAACACCAAGGCGCTGATCACGCAGCTGATGTTCGACGAGAAGCTCAACGACACCGTCTACACCGCCGCCCCCTACGAGCCCCACCAGCGCGCTAGCCCCACCAGGGCGCTAGTCCCACCAGAACGTCCACGAGTGGTCGCCGACGAGGCGCTGGGCGTAGGCGTAGAGGGTGTTGGGTTCCTCGCCCTGCCACACGTTGTCCGGGGCGAACGCGAAGTGCTCGGCGGCGACGGCCAGGGCGTCGGCGTGGGTGGTGGGTGGGGCGGCGACGCTGAGCAGCAGGGTGTCGAACCCGGCGCTGACCAGGCGGGCGCCGAAGCGGTCCTCCCAGTCGCGCAGGACGGCCGAGACGGCGCCGGTGTCGGCGATGTGGTTCGTCGGGCCGGTCCAGCCCGCCACGGTCGGCGCGTCGGCGCCTCGGTCGGCGGCGACCAGGCCGAGCCGCAGCGAGCAGTGCCCGGCGAGCAGGTGGTGGGCGAGGTCGTCGGCGGTGCGGCCCGGGTCCGCGGTGGCGCTCGGCGCGGGGGCGCGACCGGGCCACTGGCGGCCGTACGGGCTGGTGACAGCCTGGCGCTCGGCGGGTGAGAGCAGGTCGTCCTCGTCGTGCGCGGTCGCCTCGTCCCACCACCGCGCGAGCAGCGCGGCCACGTCGTGGTCGGCGGGCGAGGTCATCTCGTCGGGCAGCACCTCACCGTTGCCCCACGGCCGGTACTCCTCGTCCTCGTCGTCCAGGGCGTCCAGCAGCAGCGGCCACAGCCCGGACCGGGCGTGGTCCTGCCGCAACGCGGCCCACAGTCCCGGCGCGGCGGGCTTGTCGCTGAGCCAGAGGGCGGGCCGGTCGCCGCCTTCCTCGGGGAACACCACGCGGCCGGGTGGCAGCGGCACGGACAGCGCCCGGTTGCCGCCTGCCAACAACGCCTCGATCTCTGTCGTCACGGCCAGGATCGTAGTTGGCGGCACCGACCGGCGAGGCCCGTTCCCGACCCAAGGTGGGCCGGGAACGGGCTTGTCGATCAGCGCCAGGTCATGTCGATCTGGCGTTGGAAGGTGACGTAGCCCGCCCGGGCGAACGCGGCCGCCATCGGGACGTTCTCGACGTCGGTGGCGGCCCGGATCCGGGGGACGTCCTCGGCGGCGAGCAGGGCGGTGCCGGTGGCGAGCAGGTCGTGGACGTGGCCGCGGCCGCGGTGCGCGGGCAGGACCCCAATGTAGGCGATGACCGGGTTGTAGCCGTTGTGCGCGGGGATGACGAACCCGACCGGGTCACCGCTGGGGAGGGTCCCGACCCGCCACCAGTCGTGTGGGCTGGCGTAGCGCTCGAGTTCGTCGTGGTACTGCTCGCGCGCGGCCTCGTCCGGGGTCATCCTGGTCAGCTCGTCGCGGCTGTGGGCGTCGAGGGTGCCGTCCAGGACCTCGGTCATGAGGCCGATCAGTTCGTCGGCGTCGTGCGGTTGCCGGAACGCGAGGCGGCCGGTGAGCTCGGGGATGGGCGTGCCGGGGCGCCATTCGAGCCGCAGCCGCTCGACGAACAGCGTGGCGCCGACGCGTTCCAGGACGGCCATCCGGTCCTCGACGCCGCGCCTGGTCTCGGGGTCGTCCCGCCAGTCCGGGGTCAGGAACCGGCCGTACTCCGGCGGCTTGGTCCCCGCGGGGACCAGGGTCGCGAGGGCGGTCTCCAACAACCGCACCCCGTCCTCGCTGTCGCCGTCGAAGACGTCCATCAGCACCGGGTGCTCACTCCCGGGCCACGACCACCACCCGGCCCGGGCGACGACGCGCTCCCCCCGCAGGGCGACCCACAGCCACTCCGGCCTGCGGCGACCCGAGTCCAGGTCCCGGGGGATCTCGTCGTTGAGGACGTAGGGGAAAGCGGTGAACAGGTGCAGTTCCTCCGGCCCGCTCAGGGGCCGCAGGACCAGGTCTTGCTGGTAGTTCGTCAAGGCAGTCTCCAGTGTGGAGGCGCCCGTCCCCGGGTTTCAGTCCCGACTGTCCCGGGCGGACACGAGCGCGATGTGCGTGCGGTACATGGCTCAGCCCTCCCTTCTCTAGGTCCGGCCCCCAGTGTCCCCGGCCCCGCAACCCATTTACGAACAGCCGCGCCCGTCATCAGCCAGGATCCGGCACACCCGCGCCGCCACCACCTCGGGGTCGAGGTCCCACACCCCCACCGTGCTGTCGGCGCTCGCCGAGGCCAGCACCTTCCCGCCCTTGGCCACCGCGACGACGTTCAGCGGACCGCGATGCCCTTCGATCTGCGCCACCAGTTCGCCGGTGGTGTAGTTCCACTGGCGGATGACGGGGTCGTTGATGGTCCCGGTGACCAGGGTCTGGTCGTCCACGAAGGCGAGTGTGCGGATCAGCGAGGTGTGCTCGCCGAACTCGCCCTTCTTGGCCCCGGTGTCGACGTCCCACAGCCGGACCCGGCCATCGTCGTGACCGGTGGCCACCGTGCGCCCGTCCGGACTGATCTTCATCCCCCCGATGCCGATGTCGGTGTTGATGAGGTCCGCCTGCACCGCGACGGGGTCGACGGTCCAAGCACGGATGCCGTGTCGGGTCACGGCATCGACAGTGGAGCTGAACTCCACCAACAGGCGAGCACCATCCGGCGTGAACAGCACAGTGCCCATCATCTCGTGCGGGGCGGGCGACCACTCGGCCACCGGGACGAGACTGCGCGAGTCCCACACGTGGACGCGCCTGCCGGTCTGCCCCGTAAGGTCTACCGACACGGCAGCGATCAGCCTGCCATCCGGTGAGACCCGCACGTCGAGGAACACCCGTCCCGGCGCCGCGATCGTCCCGGACAGCGCCCGCCCCGGCCACCAGACCCGCACGCCCGCGCTTGCCAGCACCTCCGTGCCGTCCGGGCCGAACACCACCTTCGCACCAGGGGGATCCGCGGACTCGGGCACCACGGACAGCAAGCGCAGCAGCGGCATCGCCGACCGGTCGTCGATGTCCCAGTGGCGGAGGGTGCCGTCGGCATCGGCCGAGGCCACGGTGTCTCCACCGGGGGACACCGCGAGCCCGGTGACCGCCCAGACCTCGTTGCGCGCCCAACTCCCGTCGTGCGACCTCGCACCGCGGCCGAGCACCGTGGCCTCCCCGCTCGCGGCCGTGGTGAGGATGGTCGAACCGTCCTGTGACATGACCAGGTCCCACACCATCTCGGAGCCGACCGCGATGGTGCTGTGGACCCTCGACGACCTGGTGTCCCACAGGACGATCTCCCCCCTGATCGAGGAGGTCGCGAGCAGGTCCACCCCGGGCAGGAAGGCCAGTCCGATCGTCCGCCCGCCGACATCGCCCGCGCCCAGGTCACCCATCCTCGCCCCGGTCCGCGCGTCCCAGAGCCGGATGTGCGACGCGGGGCTGGACGCCGCCAGGACACCGCGCGCCGAGATGGCGATCGCCATCACGGTCCCGGTCGGCCCGTCCGTCGTGAGCCGGTGCAGCCGGGTGCCGGTGTCGGCCCGGTACACCTCGACCACCCCCGCCGAGGTCCCCGTCGCGATCAGGTCGCCGTCCGGGCTGTAGGCCAGGGCGGGAACCGATTCCTCCGCCGGAATCACGATCCGCCGGAGCACTCGACCGGAGCGGACATCCAGTTCGACGACGTCCTGGAAGTTGGACTCGTCGAGACTGAGCAGCGCCTGCCCATCCGGTCGCCACTTCACGGTGAAGACACCGGGGACGGTGGAGACCAGCACTCCGGTCGGGACCTGCCACACAAGCAGGTGCGGGCCGTTCGACTCCCCCGGAACCAGGTAGGACGCCGCGGCCAACATGGTTCCATCCGGGGAGAAGGCGAGCGAGTGGACGACACCGACCTGGCTGGGGAAGGACGCGGGGAATCGTTGGCGGGTACGGGTGTTCCACAACTGGATCTGGCCGTCGGGACCACCGAAAGCGGCCATCGAACCATCAGGGCTGACGGCAAGCGCGGGAGACTCCATGCCGGTCAGCAGCCTGCCCTCGTAGTCCAGCGACTGCGTGGACAGCAACGCGCCCCTGGCCTCCGAGGTGGGGGCGGTGCGCCAGGCGTCGAGGGCGTAGGACATCGCTTCGCGGGGGTTCTTGGCCATGGCCAAGCGGGAGTTGGCAGCGAGTTGGCGGGAGATGGCGAGGTTTCGCTCGTGTTCGGCGTTGGCGCGTTCGATGACGGCGGCGGTTCCCGCGGCCAGTGCGAGGACGAGCATCAGCACGACTGCGGTCAGGCGGCGGCTGAGGCGGCGGTTGGTGCGGCGGGCGGCGGCGAGGGTGGCGTGGGCGGAATCGGTGCTGGCGCGCAGGAAGCGGTGTTCCAGGGCCGTGAGGTCGGTGCGGTGCTCGGCCCACTCCTGGGCGGTGGCGAGTTGGCCGCCGCGGTAGAGGGTGGTGGGGTCGTGGCCGGAGGACTCCCAGTAGCGGGCGGCGTCGTCGAGGTGTTGGCGGAGCAGGATGGTGGCGCGGTTGTGGGTGATCCAGTCGTGCAGGCGGGGCCAGCTGTGCAGGAGGGACTCGTGGGTGATCTCGACGGTGTCGGTGGTCTGGGTGAGCAGGCGGGCGTGGGTGAACGCGTCGATCACCGCGGCCGTACGGGCGGGCTTGCGCACGGGCGGGCCGGGTTCGGCGGTCCGCGCGGGGAAAGCGTCGACGGGATGCCCGGCGGTGGTACCCGGTGAGCCGGACGGCGGGTGCGGGTGCCCCGGGGCAGCCCCAGGAGCGGGAATCGCAGAGCCGAAGGGGGCAGCCTGGGCGAAGGACACCCACTGCCCCGAGGGGGCCGAGAGCGGACGGGCGTTGGCAGGGGTGATGCCGAGCAGGTGGGAGCGGGGGACGCGTCGGCGGGTGTTCTCGGAGCCCTCGGCTATGGCGACCAGGCGGAGGAAGACCGACTGCGCCAGCGACTGGTCCTGCGGTGAGAGCCTTCGGAAGATGTCCTCCGCCGTGGTCGCGACCGCGCGGGCGATCCCACCGGTGCTCTGGTAGCCCTGCACGGTCAACGTCGAGCCGTGGCGCTGCTGCCAGGTCACCCGGAGGGCGTGGGCGAGCAGTGGCAATCTGCCCGCCTGACCGGTGGGCGTGTCCGCACCGTCGCGCAGGGCGCCCAGGTCGCGCAGCAGCAACTCGACCAGGCCCGGCTCCACCGTCAGGCCCTCGCGGTGCGCGGGGAACAGGACCGCCTCACGCAGCTCGGTCTCGGTCATCGGCCCGACCAGGACCTGGCTGTCGAGCGCGGCCGCGCGCAACGGCGGGTAGTCCGCGCACCTCGGGTAGAAGTCCGCGCGGAGTCCGAACAGGACCAGGGCGACCGGCGGCTCGCCAGCCGGCCCGTGCCGCGCCAACCTGTCCAGCAGGTCCAGCACGGCCACCCGCTGCCAGTCGTGCGCGCAGACGGTGAACAACTCCTCCAGTTGGTCGACGATCACCACCAGCCGCACCTGCGGCCCGGACGCCCGCAACGCGGCCCGCACCCGGTCCACGACCACCGCGGGCCCGCGGACCACGAGTTCGGCCGTCCGCCGGGCATCCATGCCGACCAGCGTCGCCAGGTACCGCGCCAGCACCAGGACCGGCTGTTCGGTCGGTGTGGTCAACAACGACGGCCAGGCGCGCGACCCCGGCAGTGCCCCGCGGGCCAGCGCGGGCAGGACCCCGGCCCGCAGCAGGGACGACTTCCCCGCACCGGATGGCGCGACCACCAGCAACGGGCCGCCCGCGCTCGTCCGTCGATCCAGCCGCTCCAGCACGGTCGTCACCAGGTGGCCGCGACCGAAGAACCACTGGGCCTGGTGCGGACCGAACTCGGCCAGCCCCGGATAGGGGCACTGGTCCGCGACCGGCCCGGACACCACGCCCCGCACGCCGCGCAACCCGTCCCGGAAGTGCAGGTGGACATCGCGGCCCGCGACGAACTGGTCGGCGTCGACGGAGTAGATGGCGACCGAGTCGGCCTGCACCACGTCCCCGGAGACGGTCCCGGTGACGGTGTTGACCACCTCGGGCCGACGAGCGGACTGGCTCTGGTCTGTCATCATCCCCACCCGGAGACCGCGCCGACGAGCAGATCGCGATCATCGTGGCGCACCTGCTCGCCCCGGGGCTCCGCCTGGCGGGAAAGTGACCTCCATCGGACGAGTCGCCGCGACCTGTGTCCACTGGACGCATACCTGACAAACGCGAATCCGCGGCGCGTGAATGTTCACGAGCGAATGACTCATTCCTCCGGCGGCGGGGTTTGTGTGGTTCGGAGGATTGTGAGGGCCAATACGACGCACACGGCCATGGCCGCTGCGGCGGCTATCGCGGACCAGGAGAGGCCGGAGATGAATGCGGTGGAGGCCACGTCGAGGATTGTGTTGGGGTGGGGCGGGGAATTGTCGGCGAGGGTGCGGGCGGTGGCGATCGAGTCGGATATGGCGGTGCGGGTCCGGGGGTCGAGGGGGGTTGGGGAGGTCTGGACGGCGGTGCGGTAGGCGAACACGGAGATGGAGCCCATGATGGCCACGCCCAGGGCGACGCCGAGTTCGCCCGCGGTCTCGGACAGGCCCGCGGCGGCGCCCGCGTGGCGGGGTGGGGCCAGGCCGACGACCAGGTCGGTCATGACGACGCCGATGGCGCTGATGCCCGCGACGATCGCGCAGCCCAGCAGGGTGAGGGTCAGGGTCGGCAGCGGGCCGGAGTGCAGGGCCAGGACGACGAAGCCCGCGCCGGACAGGGTGGCGCCGCCCGCGACCAGGAAGGGTGGGCGGATGGCGCCGAGCAGGGGCGGGACCGACAGCGAGGCCACGACGGCGGCGATGGCCAGGGGCAGCATCAGCAGGCCGGTGGCGGACGCCGAGCGGCCCTGGACGTGCTGGAAGTACTGCGGGACCAGGAAGTAGAAGCCGTTGACGGCCGTGATGCCCATCAGCAGCAGGCCGAGACCGGCCAGCAGCCTGCGGTTGGTCAGCAGCGTCGGTTCGATCAGCGGGTGCGCGGTGGTGAACTGGCGGCGCACCGCGACGACCCCGGCGGCGACCGCGACCACGAACACCGCCACCGTCAGCACGCCCAGCTCACCCACGGCGGCGGACTTGATGGCGTACGCCGCGCCCAGCATCGTCCCCGCGATCAGCCCCACGCTGGGTAGGTCCAGCGGCGCCGGGTCCTCGGCGCGCTCCTCCGGCAGCGCGCGGTGCGCGAGCGCGGCGAACACGACCAGGAACGGCACCGGGAACAGGAACACCGCGCCCCACCACAGCTGGTCGATGACCAGGCCGCCGACGACCGGGCCGACCGCGACCGACGCGGAGAACGTGGTCATCCAGATGGCGATCGCCTGCTGCCGCTGCCCGTCGTCGGGGAACAGCACCCGGATCAGCGCGAGCGTCGAGGGCATCAGGGTGGCGCCCGCGAGGCCGAGCAGTGCCCTGGCCGCGATCAGGAGCCCGGCGTTGGGCGCGAACGCGGCCAGCACGGATGCCCCGGCGAAGGCCAGGCAACCGATGACCAGCAGCCGCCTGCGGCCGACCCGGTCGCCGAGCACGCCCATCACGATGAGGAACCCGGCGATGCAGAACCCGTAGACGTCGGTGATCCACAGCAGCTCGGTGGGACTGGCGCCGAGGTCGCGGCTGAGCGCGGGCGCCGCCAGGAACAGCACGCTGACGTCGAGGGCCAGCACGATCAGCGGGAAGGTCAGCAGGGCGAGGCCGCGCCAGGGCCGGGTGGGCTGCCGGTGCGCGACCGACTGCCCCGGTTCGCTGCTCATCACTGGTCCTCTCGGCCGGGCGGGCCCGACGACCGGACCCGCGATTCCTACTGCACGCGCAGCACCGGTGAATACGCCATTCGCCGAAGATACCGCGCGTTCACCACAGGTATTTCACTCAATCAAGTACTTCATGCACGTTCTGCGCCCTCTGCCCGAAGGCTTTAGGGTTGTCCCCATTCGACCGGAGGGGGAAGGACAGTGCTGGGTGGTGGGCCGCGGGTATTAGTTGTCGCAGACTGTGACGGTGCCGAGGAGACCGTCGTGGATCTGCGCAGACACGGGTTCGAACCCGTCGCGGTGACCACCGGGGCCGCCGCGATGGCCGCGCACCGCGAGGTCGACGTGGTGCTCGTCGACCTCGACCTGGCCGACTTCGACGGCCTCACCCTGTGCCGCGAACTGCGCGCCACCAGCGACGTCCCGATGATCGGCTTCGCGTCCTTCTCCGAGCTGGAGCGGGTCCTGGCGCTGGAGGCCGGGTGCGACGACTGCGTGGAGAAGCCCTACCGCAGCCGGGAACTGGTGGCCCGCCTCGGCGCGCTGCTGCGCCGCGCGCGGGTGCTCTCGCCGCCGACGATCACCGCCGGTGAGCTGCGGATCCACCCGACGCTGCGCGAGGTCCGGGTCGGCGACCGGGTGGTCGAGACCACTCGCAAGGAGTTCGAGCTGCTGCTGTTGCTGGCCAGCGAGTGCGAGCGGCTGTTCAGCCGGGCCGAGCTGCTGCGCCGGGTCTGGGAGTACGACAGCGTCGACGCCGAGATCACCGCGCTGGCCAGCCGCACCATCGACACCCACGTCAGCAGCCTGCGCAAGAAGCTGGGCTCGCCGCACTGGATCGTCACCGTGCGCGGCGTCGGTTTCCGCTTCACCGACGACGCCCGCGCCGACCCCGACAGCACTGACAGCGCGGTCGACAGCACTGACAGCGCCGCCGAACTCGACGAAGCGGCGTCGGCGAACCAGGTCTAGAGGAGCCATCAGTCGCCAAGCCGGGAACGATGCCCGGCGGGGCGAGGGGGCGGGCGGCGGGGGAGAGTGAATCGGCCCCTGCCGTGGCGCTTGGCGAACTCGGCGATGATGGCGTCTCGCTCCAGCCGCAGGTCCCGTCCCGCGCACACCCGGTCGAGGGCGGTGCTGAACTCCTGGTGCACGCGCTGCGCGGTGTCGTACGACGTCGTGCTGAACGCGACCAGTTGGTACAACGGCGTGAACAGGTCGGGGTGCAGCTCGTGCAGCCGCCGTTCCAACGCGCGGCGGGCCAGGAAGGTCGAGCTGTCCACCTGTTCCGACAGTTCCTCCAGGTTGCGCAGCGACAGGTCGGCCAACGCGTGCCCGGCCCTGACCCGCACGGCGCTGTACCTGGCGAGCGTGACGTCCACCGGGTCACCGGACGCCGAGGCGAACCGGGACCTCGCCAGCAGGGCGGCCAACGCGGCGGTGTCCTCGAAGCTGCAGTTCACGCCCTGGCCGAAGAACGGCACCACGGCGTGTGCGGCGTCGCCGACCAGGACGGCCCGGCGGTGGTGGTACGGGGCGCAGCTGATGATGCGCAGGCGACCGGGCCGACGATCGGTGAGGTCGTGCTCCACTTCGGCCATCCGGGCCACGACGTCCGGGAACTCGGTGGCGCAGTAGTCGCTGACCGCGTCCGGGGACGGCAGTTCGGCGAAGTGGCGTTCGCGGGACTCGCCTTCCACCGGCTTGAACAGACTCGTGGTGAACGTCCGGTCCCGGTTGGGTTGCGCCTGGAGGAAGTGGTCGCCGCGCGGCCACAGGTGCATGCCGGTGGGGTCGGCGTCGGCGTAGTCCATGGTGATCTCAGCGTGGCCGTGGGCGATGTGGTCGCGGGTGACCCACATCTCGGTCGGGTGCGCGGCGGCGATGGCCTCGCGGACCGAGCTGTTGGCACCGTCGCACCCGACCACCAGGTCGGCCTCGACCCACCCGGTGGCACCGTGGCGGTCGCGCAACAGGACAGCCGGACGCGCGGTGTCCACATCGACGCACGCGTGTTCGTAGTGGATCCTCGCGCCCGCCCGCAAGGCCTGGTCGCGCAAGGTGTCCTGGAGGACTCCACGCGGGATGGACACCAGGTGGTGGGCGTCGTCGGTGCCGTACGGCTGGGTGGAGATGGCGCCGTCGCGGTGGTGGATGATCCGCTTGGTGAGTACCGCGCCCTGCAAGTAAAGGCGCCGTTTGACCGAACGCGGTAGGCAGTCCAGCCCACGCGAGGTGAGGGTCAGGTTGAACGAGTGGCCGGAGCCGCCCGAGGACTCACCGCCACGTTCGTAGACGTCCACCGCGACGCCTTGGCGCCGCAGGAGTGTGGCCAGGGCGCAGCCGACCGGTCCGGCTCCGATGATCACCACTGAGCGTGTCGTGTGTTCAGGCATCGCGACCTCCCCGGTTGGCTGCGTCAGGCCGCGGCGCGGTGCCGTTCGCCCGGAAGTAGTCGAACATCCGGCGGACCCACCCCGTGTCCTGCTCCGGTTGCGGGTACCCAAGATCGGCCAGGGCACGCCTCGTCCACGCGTTGTCGAAGGTGTGCGTGCCCAGCCGCATCACGCCCTCGCGCATCAGCGGTACCAGGGTGCCGAGGCCTTCGCCCTGGTCGTCGTCCTGCGCCTGCTCCTCCAGCGCGGCAAGCCATTCCGACCGCGTGGTGGGGGTCATGGTGTGGCCCTGCTCGCGCAGCGAGTCGATGATCTCAGGCCAGGTGAGGCCGACACCGTGGTGCACGTGCCAGTTCTCGTTGTCCACCGCGGCGTCCGAGAGCCGGATGATGGACTCGGCGACGTTGTCCACCGGCAGCAGGTCGACCGGCGGCGCGTCGGTGATGTCCTCGGGGAACCGGCCTAGCAGGGCGAAGCCCTTGAGCTGCAACCAGAAGAAGTCGTCGTGCCTGCACGCGCCGGTGCGGCTGTGCCCGCCGATCCGACCGACCCGGTGCAGGGTGATCGGCAGACCGGCCGCCCGCGCCTGGAGTGCCAGGTGTTCGGCGACCCACTTGCTCTGCGAGTACCCGATCCCGAGCGACTCCGGGTCGCCCGGGATCGTGTCCTCCGCGACGGGGTCCGGTGTGGAGTCCGGCGGGAACACGCCCAGGGTGGAAATGAGCCGCAGCGGGGTGCGGTTGATCCCGCAGAAGTCGAGCAGGTGACGCAGTCCGTCGACGTTCGTGCGCTTCACCGTGTGGTACGGGACGACGAAGTTGATGTGCGCGGCGGCGTGGTAGACCTCGCTCACCGACCGGGCAAGCGCCTCGAACCCCTCCCCCAGTCCGAGCCGCGGCTGGCTGAGATCACCAAGGACGATGCCGACCTGGTCGACCCCGGTGGAGATGGCGAACTTGTCGAAAGCCTCGCGCAGCCGACCCCGCGCGGCCTCGACACTGTCCGCACGGACCACACAGGACACTCGGCGGCCCTGGCGCAGCAGTTCGTCGAGCAGATGGCTGCCCAGGAATCCCGTGGCACCGGTGAGCAACACGATGCCGTCGACCGGCTCCTGGCGCTCGCCGACCACGAGGTCGTGCAGCTGGGCCTCGGCCCGCAGATCCGGTGCCACGGGAGCGCCGCGGTCACCCAGGCTCGCCGTCATGCCGCGCACGGTCGGCGTGTTCAGCAACGCCGACAGCGGCACGTCCGCGCCGAGCCGCTCCCGGACGAGCCGGTGCAGCCTGGCCGCGAGCAGGGAATGGCCGCCCAGCAGGAAGAAGTCGGCATCCGGGTCCGCGGGCGCGTCACCCAGCACCTCGGTCCACAGGTCCGCCATCGCGCGCTCCGCGTCGGTCCAGGTGACCTCGGCAGCGGGCGCGTCCTCCTCGTGCTCGTCGAGCCAGGCGCGCAGCGCGCGGTGGTCGGTCTTGCCGTTGGGCGTGACCGGGATGGTGTCGAGGCGCGTGACCTGGCGCGGGATCATGTACCCGGGCAGGTCCGCGCCGAGCAGCGCGCGCCAGTCCGCGGGCGGCTCGGCGCCTCGGACGAACGCGTGCAACGCGCGGTCGGCACCGGCGGGAACCACGACCACCACGGCGGCCTCGATGTCCAGCACGCGTTCCAGCACGGCCTCGACCTCGCCGGGCTCCACGCGGTAACCCCGGATCTTGACCTGATCATCGGCACGACCCCGGAAGTGCAACCGGCCATCCGGGGCGAGAACCACTACGTCTCCGGTGCGGTACATCAGCTGACCAGGGGCGAACGGGTCATCGACCATGGCCTGGGCGGTCTTCTCCGGCAACCCGATGTACCCGGGAGACACGACCGGCCCGGCGACGCACAGCTCCCCCTCGACACCGAACGGCACCTGCCGGCCGTCCGCGAGCACCCGGGCGTCGACCCCCGCGACCACCCTGCCGATCGACGGGAGCGTGGGCCACTCGTCGGGGTCGGCGGGCAGCTCCTCCCCCGTGCACAGGTGGGCCTCGGACGGCCCGTAGATGTTGCTCAGCCGCGCGTCCGGGTAGCGCTTGAACATGGCGCGCAGGTCGTCGGTGATGGTCAGCCGCTCGCCGGTTACGTACACCTCGCACAGGCCTGGAAGGTCCACTGTGGACGACCGCAGCACGGCGGCGAGTTCACGCAGTGCCACATAGGGGAAGAACGCCCGCTCGACGCGGTGCTCGGCGAGGAACTCGGCCAACGCGACGAAGTCCGTGCGGGTGGCTGCGGGTGGGATGATCAGCGTGCCGCCGGTGCACAGGGTGCCGAACACCTCCTCGGCGATCACGTCGAACCCGGGCGACATGTACTGGAGCGTGCGCATCCGGCGCCCGGCCGACATCGCGGCCTGGTTGCGCACCAGGTTGGTCAGGGTCACCTCCGGCAGCACGACCCCCTTGGGCCGTCCGGTGGAACCCGAGGTGTAGACGGTATACACCGGGTCGGTCGGCGACTTCCGCACCGTGGCGGCGAACGGCTGCCCACTGTCCACATCGGATGGCGACACCACGTCGAGCTCGTCGGGCAGGTCCACCTCGACATCGGCGGCCTTGACCAGGATCCGCGCGCCGCAGTCACCCAGGGCGAAGTTCAGCCGCTCGCTGGGCTGCCCCACGTCGAAGGTCACGTAACTGCCGCCCGCGCGCAGGATCCCGAGGATGGTCGTCACCAGGTCCAACCCGGGCCACAGCAGCACGGCGACCGGCCGCGACTCCCCCACTCCCCTGGCGGCCAGACCGGCGGCGATCGAGTCGACCCGCTTGTCCAGCTCGGCGTAGGTGGTCTCGACGCCATCGGCGACCACGGCGGTGTCCGCGCCTGCCTCGGCGATGGCGGCGGTCAGCAGGTCGTCGGCCACCTCGGTTCCCAGCGTGGGCGCGTCCGCTTGCCGCTCGCACAACGAGGCGAGGGCGCGCCGCTCCTCGGCGCTGATCCACGGCAGGTCCCGGACCAGCGCGTCCGGCTCGGCGACGACCCCGCGCAGCAGCGTCTCCAGGCGCCCGACCAGATGGCCCGTGAAGGCACCGCCCTCGGCCGAACGCGAGTTGTGCTCGACGATCATCGTGTAGTGCTCCGGCGACTCGTCCACGACCAGCGCCAGGTCGTACTTGGCGCCGCCCGGCGTGTAGTCCCAGGTCTTGACCCCCCAGTCCGGCAGGTCCAAGCGCCGCGCCTCGGCGGGCATCACGGTGACCATGGCGGTGAACAGATCAACTGTCGCGCCTTGCCCATTCACCCCGCCCTGCCCACCCCGCCGCCCACGCAGGTCACCCACCACAGCCTCCAGAGGCGCGTGCCGGTGCCGCAGGACCTCCAGGAGTTCTCGTTTCACCGACCGCAGCACATCCCGCGCGGTCGCGTCCTCGGCGAGCCGGTGGCGCAGCACGGTGGTGTTGGTGAGGTGCCCGACGACCCCGGCGTCCGCGCCCTCCCGCACGGTGACCGGCATGCCGACCAGCACGTCTTCCTGGCGGGTGTGCCGGTGCAGCAGCAGGAAGTACAGGGCGACGAACACCATGCTCGTCGTGAACCCCTCGGCCGCGCAGAACTCCCGCAGCCGCGTGGTCAGCTCCGCGTCCAGCACCAGGTGCCGGGTGACGTTCCGCGCCCGCCCCTCCCCCGGCAGGCCGATGGGCGTGGCGACGGGGGCGTCGGCGAGCTTGTCCCGCCAGTATGCCGCCGTCGTCGGGGCGTCCGCGCGCTCGGCCCACCGCGCGTAGGACTCCACGGCCTGCCGCCTAGCGGTGCGCTCAGGCTCCCGACCAGCGGCGATCGCGGTGTACGCGGCCTCCACCTGGCTCAGGTACGGCTTCCAGGACATCCCGTCGAACACCGTGTGGTGGACGTTGAACACCAGCACGCTCGTGCCCTCGTCGCCCAACCGCAGGTGCCGGACCCGCACGAGCGGCCCGTCGCGCAGGTCGAAGACGGTGCCCGCGACCTCGGCGACCTGCTCGGTCACCCAGCCCGAGTGCTCACGCGGCTGGTCCCGCACGTCGACGATCGGCGGCAGGTCCGCGTGCACGACCTGCCGGACGTCCCCGGCAGGCTCGGACAGTTCGAACACCGTGCGCAACGCCGAGTGGTCGCGGTGCACGACGCGCAGCGCCTCGACCAGGTGGGCGTGGTCCAGCGGCACCCGGGGGCGCAGGACCAGCGGCTGGTTGTACGCGGTCGGGTCGTCGCCGTAGGTGCTGGCGAACCACAGGCCCGCCTGGGCCGGGGACGTGGGGAACCGCTCGGTCGCGGAGTCGGTGAGAGTCATCTCAGCGCCGCGCCTGCCTGGTGCGGACCAGCTCGGCGATCCCGCGCGGGGTGCCCGCGTCGACGATCTCGTCCGGCCCGAGCACGACCCCGACGATCTCCTCCAGCCGCGCGCCCAGGTCGATCAGGTGCAGCGAGGTGACGCCTGCCTCGATCAGGCGGTCGTCCAGGCCGATGCGCGCGTCGCCGGTGACCTCGACCAGCGTCGACCGGACCGTCTCCGCCAACCGGTCATCCGAAGCCTCGGCCGCGGGTTCGCTGGCCCGGTTGGCGAGGCGGGCGGAGAGTTCCTTGCGGTCGACCTTGCCGTTCGCGTTGAGCGGGAAGGTGTCGAGGAACTGGACGACTGTGGGGACCATGTAGTCGGGCAGCGCCGACCGCAGGTGGTCGAGCAGTTCGCGCTCGCCGGTCTCGTGCTCGGGCGCCCGCAGGCACCACAGCGCGAGCTGGTCGGCGGCACCGTCGCTCGGCACGGCCTGCGCCACGGCGCGCTGCACCCCGGCCAACTCCTCAGCGGCCACCTCGACCTGCCGCGGCTCCACCCGGAACCCGCGCACCTTCAGCATCTGGTCGGTGCGGCCCGCGAGCACGATCTCGCCGTCGTCGGTGCGCTTGGCCAGGTCGCCGGTGCGCAGCAGTCGACGGCCGTCGTGCTCGGTGAACTTGCGGTCGGTCAGCTCGCGGTCGCCCAGGTACTCGATGGCGACGCCGTCCCCCGCGATGCACAGCTCGCCGATCCGGCCGGGCGGGCACTCGGCGAGGTGCTCGTCGCGCACGGTCAGCTCGACGGTCGGCATGGGCAAGCCGACCGGGACCTCGGCGCAGGCCAGGTCGGCCGCGGTGATCTTGTGGACAGCGGTGAGCGCGGAGTTCTCGGTGCAGCCGAAGGCGTTGAACAGGTCGCCGCCGACCAGGTCGAGCGCGCGCTCCAGGTGCGACACGGACGGGAAGTCGCCGCTGACGATGATCGACCGCGCTTGGGCGATGGCCGCCGGGTGGTGCTCCACCAGCAGGGTGAACAGCCCGACCGGGAGGTTGAGCACCATGGTGCCCTCGGCGGCGATCAAGCGGGCGAGGTCGCCCAGCGGCGGGACCTGCTGGGGCGCCACGGTGAGCCTGCCGCCGCGCAGCAGGCAGGTCCAGATGTCGGTGGTCGAGGCGGCGAACGACGGCTGCGCGAGCTGCAGGAACCGGTCGCCGGGCCCGGGGGTGAAGCCGGTGAGGTGCCGCGACACCCGGGCGATCCCCCGGTGCGCGAGCACGACCCCCTTCGGCTCGCCGGTCGACCCGGAGGTGAACAGCACGAACGCGGGCTCCCCCGCGTCCACCTCGACGCCCAGCGGGTCGGTGGGTGACGACCGCGCGGCGTCGAGCAGGTCTGTGATGGATAAGCAGGTGTCCGCGGGCAGGCCGTCCGCTGCACCGTCGACCAGGGTGAGCGCGGGCTCGGCGACGCGGTGCATGCGCGCCTTGTGCCCGGCCGGGTGCCCCGGGTTGAACGGCACAACCACCAGACCCGCCTTGAGGCCGCCGAGGAACACCTCGTACGTCGCGAGCGAGCGGTCCAGGTGCACGCCGACCCGCTGGCCCGGCATGAGGCCGCGGTCGCGCAGCGCGTGGGCGAGCTGGTTCGTGACCGCGTCCAGTTCGGCGTAAGTCAGCGTGGTGGTGCCATCCGAGATCGCCTCGCTGGTGGCGTGCTCTCGGGCAGTGCGGATGAACGCGTCGTGGATGGTGTCAGTGGTGACTGCTCCAGGCTGGGCTGCCCTGGCCTGGGTGGTGGCTGTCATGGGCTGTCAGCTCCTCTCCTTGGCTAGATGGCGTCCGGTGAGGCTGTTCTTCTGCTTGGCGAGGTCGGCGGGCACGCCGGTGAACACGATCTCGCCGCCCTCGGAGCCCGCGCCGGGGCCGAGGTCGATCACCCAGTCGGCGACCTTGACCACGTCCAGGTCGTGCTCGATGACGATGACGGTGTTGCCCGCGTCGATGATCCGGTCGAACAGGTCGACCAGGTGCCGCACGTCGGCCATGTGCAGGCCGGAGGTCGGCTCGTCGAAGACGATGACCGAGCCCTTCGCGGTGAGCCTGCTGGCCAGCTTCACCCGCTGCCGCTCGCCGCCGGAGAGCTCCGAGAGCGACCGGCCCAGGGTCAGGTAGCCGAGGCCGACGTCGAGGAATGCTTTGAGCCGCTCGGTGACCGTCTCGTCGGAGAACTGGTCGACGGCCTCCTCGATGGTCGTCTCCAGCACGTCGGCGATCGAGCGACCACCCACCTTGTACGCCAGCACGGCCGGGTCGAACCGGCGGCCGCCGCAGGTCTCGCAGACGACGGTGACCGGGTCCAGGTAGGCCATGTCGCTGGTGATGGTGCCCCGGCCCTTGCAGGTGGGGCAGCCGCCCTCGGCGTTGAAGCTGAACAGGCCGGGCTTCACGTCGTGCTCGCGGGCGAACAGGGTGCGGATGTGGTCCCAGATCTTGGCGTAAGTCGCGGGTGTGGAGCGCGGGTTGATGCCGACGGCGCTCTGGTCGATCACCACGACGTCCGGGTGCTGCCGCGGCAACACTTTGGTGGCCAATGTGCTCTTGCCCGACCCGGCGACGCCGGTGACGACGGTCAGCACGCCGAGCGGGAAGTCGGCGTCCACGTTGCGCAGGTTGTGCAGGGAAGCCTTGCGCACCTTCAGGTGCTCGGTGAACTCGCGCGGCTCGCGCTCGGGGATGGGCTTGCGCAGCTCGCGACCGGTGACGGTGTCGCTCTTGGCCAGCGCGGCCGCCGTGCCCTCGAAGGTGACCGAGCCGCCGCGTGCACCGGCGCCGGGGCCGATGTCGATGACGTGGTCGGCGGCCTCGATCACGGCGCGGTTGTGCTCGACGACGAGCACGATGTTCCCCTTGTCCCGCAACTGGTGCAGCAGCGTGATCAGCCGCTCCACATCGCGCGGGTGCAGCCCGACGCTCGGCTCGTCGAACACGTAGGTCATGCCGGTGAGGCTGGATCCCAGGTGCCGCACGGTCTTGAGCCGCTGCCCCTCGCCGCCGGACAGGCTCAGCGACGAGCGGTCCAGCGACAGGTAGCCGAGCCCGACCTCGTCCATGCGCGTCAACGCCGCGATCGGCGGACGCAGCACCGAGCCGTCGCCGATGGTCTTCTCCATCTTGCGCAGCACGTCGATCAGGTCGGTCACCTGCAACGCGGACAGGTCGGCGATGTTGTGGCCGTCGATCCTCGACTTCAGCACCGCCTGTGCCAACCGGGTGCCCTTGCAGGCGCGGCAGGGCTTCTTGTCCACCAGCGGCTCGACGTGCTTGCGGTCGTTGGGTTTGAGCGAGTCCAGGCCCGGCTTGACGAACCGGCGGGTGAACCGGTCGACCAGGCCCTCGTAGTCGTTGACCGCGACGTTGCCCAGGTCGTCGAGCCGGTCGGTCTGGAAGTCGCTGCCGTACAACAACAGTTCCAGTTCGTCCTTGGTGTAGTCCTTGACGGGCTTGTCGGCGTCGAACAGCTCCTTGCCGAGCTTCTTCGCGGGCTGCTCGACGTGGTAGTGCGCGGTGGCGTAGCGCTTCCAGTAGTTCGTGCCCACGGCGAAGTTCGGGTGCGTGATGGCGCCCTCGTTGAGCGACTTCGTCTTGTCCAGCAACAGGTCCACCTCGACGGTGAGCACCTCGCCGAGCCCCTCGCACTCCGGGCACATGCCGTCCGGGGCGTTGAACGAGTACGCGGTGGACTCACCCGCGCTCGGCTTCCCGTGGCGGGAGAACAACACCCGCAGCATCGCGTGCACCTCGGTGAGGGTGCCGACCGTCGATCGGGCGCTGCGGCCCAGGTTGCGCTGGTCGACCACGATGGCCGGGGCCAGGTTCTCCATCCGCTCGAAGTCGGGGCGCTCGAACTTGGGCAACCGGTTGCGGATGAACAACGGGAAGACCTCGTTGAGCTGGCGCTGCGACTCCTTGGCGATGGTCTCGAACACCAGCGAGGACTTGCCCGACCCGGACACGCCGGTCACCACGGTGAGCGCGGGCGAGGGGATGCTCACGGTCACACCGGTGAGGTTGTTGGTGCGAGCGTCGTGGACGACCAGCGGCGGCCGGGCACTGTTCACAGGCGGAAGTCCTTCCTCGGTAGGGATTTCGGCGGCGCTTGGCGGCTTACGGCTCGTGAGCACGCACCAGGCGGCCGCCCCGCGTCAGCAGGCTAGCGGCGAACCGGCTCAGAGGTCGGTCGAGCTCGTCCACCGCCCGGGTGAACCACTCGGCACTCGCCCGGCCCAACCCCTGGGCCTGTTCCACCACCGGACGCCGCAGCGCCTCGTAGTCCCGCAGCGCCCCGGCCGCCGTGTCCGCGCCCGCCACGGCGTCCACCAACGCCTCCGCGTCCGCGAACGCGAGGTAGGTCCCGTGGCCGATCGAGTAGTGCGTGGTGTGCGCGGCATCTCCGACGACCACGATATTGCCCAGCGCCCACGGCCGCACGGTTCGCTCGCGGAAGGTGCGCCACTGGTAGGTGTCGTCACCGGTGCCGGTGCTGACCCGCACGCCGAACAGCGCGCGGATGTCGTCGGGGTCGATGGCGCGCGGGCCTTCCAGCAGGAACGTGCTCGCGGTGGCGCTGTACGGGTAGGCGTGGGCCATGAACAGGCCGTCCGCGACCGGCCGGGTCAGGAACGTCAACCCGTCCACGGCGTCGTCGAGCCCCAGCCAGGCGTAGCGGGGACCGACCTGCTCCAGCGACACCTCGAACCCGGCCTGGTCGGCCAGGGATCCCGCGCCGTCCGCGCAGACCACCAGGTCGTAGGACGTGGCCAACGCGGACAGTCGCGGCGCCACTCGTTCCCGCAGGATCACCCCCGCTGACGCGCATTCCTGCCACAGCAACCGGTTGAGCGTGGCGCGCGCGATCGCGGCCAGGTCCGGTGTGGCGGAAGTGGTCCACGAGTCGCCTTCGCGTTCGACGGTCGTGGTCTGCCACCGCACCACGTGCTCGGCGAACTCATCGGCCAGGTGCGGTGCCGCGCGGCGCAGCAGTTCGGTGGCCTCCGGGGGCAGGATGACGCCGAACCCGGCGTTCTCCTCACGGTCGCGTTCCCACACGACCACTTCCCGCGCCACGCCGCGCCGGGCGAGCAGCAGCGCGGTCATCAGCCCGGCGGGACCGCCGCCGACGACCGCGGCTCTCATCGCCGCCCCCCGACCTTCGCTGCCTGCTCGGTGACGATCGCGGTGACCCTGGTGGCGACCTCCCGCACGGACGGCATGTCGTGCATCTCGCGCTGTACCGCCAGTGCCGCCGCGCGCTGCTCCGGCGAGGTCAGGGCGGTCACCACGGCCTTGGCGAGCTCGTCGGAGTCGAGGGCGTTCAGGTCGAGCATGGTGCCCGCGCCGGAGGCGGCCATGGACTGGGCGTTGCCGACGCTGACCGTGCCCGGCATCGGGATGCCCACCTGGGTCAGGCCGGAGTCGAACGCGGTCAGCACCGTGCCGGAGCCCGCGTGGTGCACGATCGTGTCCGAGTGGTCGAGGGTGAACTTCAGCGGCAGCCACCGCTCCAGCCGCACCCACGACGGCAGCGGGTCGGGCAGCAGGTCGAGCTGGGCGCTGCCCGCGAGGATCACCGCCTCGCACGGGGTGCCCCCGAGCGCCTCGATGATCGTCCGGTAGGTCGCGCCGCGCCGGGACTGGGCCTCGGCGGACCCGCAGGTCAGCACGATCCTGGGCACCGCGCGCTCACCCAGCAGCCAGCGCGGCACGTCGGCGGCGCCGTTGAACGACCCGTACCGCATGGTCAGCCGGTGCTCGGGGACGCCGTTGGTCCAGGGCAGCTCGGCGTTGTTGGGCAGCGACGGCGGCAGCACGTCGATCTCGACCGCCGCCTCGGGGACCCGGTCCGGCAGGTCGGGGCGGGAGGCGAGGATGTGCGCCAGCGCGGGCTCGAAGGTCGGCAACGGCGAGCCGTAGCCGTGCAGGACGCCGACCGCCCCGAGCTGGTGGGCGGCGACGAGCGCGGCGGAGTGGATCCCCGGGTAGACGATAGCGTCGGCGCCCCACGCCCGGCCGATGTCGAGCAGGTCGTCGAGCATGCGCAGCCCGACCTCACCGAAGTACTCGCCGTGCAACGTGAGCGAGTCCTCGTCGACCGGCCCATGCCCGGCATTGCCACTCTCGATGATGTCGAGCAACCGGTCATACGGCGCCCGCGCGTCACGGGACCCACCAGCGTCCACCGTGGTGAGCCCCGCGCGTCGGGCCGCGTCGGCAGCAGCCCCACTGGTCGCGACAAGCACATCATGGCCGTCGAGCACGAGCTGCTGGGCCAACGGCACCAACGGCAACAGGTGCGACAGGACCGGCATGGAAGTGATCAGGTACCTCATGGTGTCGAGCTCGCCGTTCCTTTCTGTGTCCGGGTTCCTCACGGTGTCCGAGCGGCCCGGTGCCGCGCGGCGACCCGACCGAAAGCGGTGGACGGGTCGGCCAGGTCCAGTGGCAGGTCGGAGCGCTCCCGACCAGGCACAATCGGCGCGGTGTTCGGCGCCTCGAGCGCGCCGAGGTGCGACAACACCGGCCCTGCGGTGATCAGGTACTTCGTCGAGACGAACTCACCTCCCCTTCCTGTGTCCGAGCGGCGAGATACCGCATGACACGCAACCGAAAGCGGTCGACAAGTCGGCCAGGTCCAGCGGCAAGTCGAAGCGATCCCGATCAGGCACAATTCGCGTGATCACCGAGACCCTGAGCGCGCCCGGGTGTGACAGCACTGGCATGGCGGTGATCAGGTCCTTCATCGGGCTGAACACTTTCCCTCCTGTGCCCGAGCGACCCGGTGCCGCGCAGCGACCCGGCCGAACGCGGTCGACGAGTCGGCCAAGTCCAACGGCGAGTCGAAGCGATGCCGGTCGGGCGCGATCCGTGCGGTGACCGGGGCCCCGAGCGCGCGCGGGTGCGGCAGCACTGGCATGGCGGTGATCAGGCACTTCATCGGGACGAACTCACCTCCCCTCCTGTGTCCGAGCGGCTCGGTGCCGCGCGGCGACCCGACCGAAAGCGGTGGACGGGTCGGCCAAGTCCAACGGCAGGTCGAAGTGATCCCGGTCGGGCACGATTCGTGCGGTGACCGGGACTCCGAGGGCGGTGAGGTGTGCCGCGTAGGTGGCGTGTTGGCGTAGGTAGCTGCCGGTCTCGTGTTGGCCGACTGCGAGCAGGATCGAGTCGCAGCGGGGGGCGGGCATTGTGAGGGGGCTGTGGGCCTCGGCCTGTTCCTGGGTGAGGCCCACGGCGTCGTTGACGTAGGTGTGGGGGATCTCGGTCAGGTCGTAGAGGCCGCTGACCAGGCATGCGGTGCGGACCCGGGGTGTGCTCGGGCGGGTGAGGGCGGCGGCGAGCAGGTGGGCGCCCGCGCTGCTGCCTGCGACGTGCAGCCGGGCCGGGTCGATGCCGTACCGCGGCCCGGTCTCCACCAGCCAGCGCAGCGCCCGCGCCACCGAGGTGATCATCTCGGGTACGGTCCGCGCCGGGGCGAGCCCGTAGCCGACCGCGACGTACGCCAGGCCCTGGGCCACGGTGTCCTCGGCGGCGAAGCAGGCGTCGTCGATGCCGGACTCCTGCCAGTGGCCGCCGTGCACGAACACGAGCGCCTCTGGGCCAGCCGGGAACACGTGGCACCGCTCGCCCGGGTCGGCGCCGTAAGGCACGGCCTCGTGCACTACGAGTCGGGAACGTGCCGCGTCCCCCCGTGCCCGGTAGTGCCGCAACGACCCCTCCGGGTCGCGGGCTACCGAGCTCGGGGAGTACTCACGGTCCAGCAAGGCACTAGCCATGGCTCTTGGTCCCCAGGAGCACGCCGTGCGGGGTCCAGCTGTTGCCCCTGACCCGGGTGATGTCGGCGAACCCGGCGCCGGTGAACCACTCCTCGTGCTCGCGCCACTCGTAGATGGTCGAATCCACCGAGGGCAGCGTCGCGAAGTAGACGTTGTCGAGCGCGGAGTAGAGCGGGCCACGGCCGTCGTCGTCGGCGAAGGCGTTGAACACCGCGACCTGGCCGCCGGGCGGCAGCGCGTCGTGCGCCCGCTTGAGCAGCGCCTGGTTCTGCTCCGGCGACCAGATGACGAACTGGTGGGCGAACAGCACCATGTCGTACCCGCCGGGCAGCTCCCCGCCGAACATGTCGCCGACGACCACGTCGACCCGGTCCTCGAGCCCGGCCGCGGCGATGTTGTCCCTGGCCACCTCGACGGCGCCCTCCAGGTCGAACACGGTGATCCGCAGGTGCGGGTGCGCGGTGGCCAGCGCGATCGCGTTGACCGCGTCACCGCCGCCGACGTCGAGCAGGCGCCCGACACCGCGGTAGTCGACCTGGCGCAGCAGCACCGGGTTCGACAGCTCCGACCAGGAGTTCATCCCCCGGAAGAACAGGTTCTCCAGCTCCGGGGTCTGCTCGAGGCGGGTGTACATGTCGGCGCCGGTGCCGGGCAGGTGCCGGATGCCCTCGTTCTTGCCGGTGCGCAGCGACTCCGCGTACTCCTTGGCGGGCAGGTACGACAGCCGCTGCTGGAAGTCGATGATGTTGCGGATCAACGGCCAGGTGCCGTCCTCCAGCGCCTCGCGCAGCGGCCCGGCGGGGACGTAACCATCGACCCCGCGGTCGGTGAGGCCGAGCGAGGTGGTGCCGAGCAGCAGCTTGCGCGCCGACTTCACCGGCAGGCGTAAGCCGTCGGCGACCTGCTCGACGGTCGACGGGCCGTTGAGCGTCAGGTACTCGAACAGCTGGAGCTCCGAGGCCGCGCGCAGCTGCTGGAAGGCGGAGAACCCGAACAGCACCGGCACCAGCGGTCCGAGATCGGCCTTCGGCTCCACCGCGGCGGCGATGGTCTGCTGGCTCATCGGCGGGCCCCCGTCGTCACCGCGCCCGCCGACGCGGCGAGCTCCTCGGCGCCGACCAGCCGCGGCTGCGGGATGGGGACGAAGAACCGGCCGCCGCGCTCCAGGAAGTCGGCTTCCTTGGCCAGGATCTCGTCGCGGTAGTTCCAGGCCAGCAGCACGTACACGTCCGGCTCCTGCGCGCGGGCCTGCTCGGGTGAGACGACCGGGATGCCGAGGCCGGGGATGAGCGTGCCCTGCTTCTCCGGGGTGGTGTCGCTGCAGAACTCGAGCGAGCCGGGCGGGACCTGGCTGGTGGTCAGCAGCGTGACGCCCTTGGCGGAGGCGCCGTACCCGGCCATCCGCAGGCCCTCGCCGCGCAGGTCGAGCATGCCTGCGCGCAGCGCGGCCCGCAGGTTGTCGACGATGTCGGCGAACCCGTCGTAGGCGTCGTCGCGGTAGAGACCCGCCTGCTCCTCGGCCTTGATCCGCGCGTCGACCGTGTCGGGGTTGGTCGGGTGCCGCGAGCTGTCGTGCGCGACGGTGACCACGATGGAGCCGCCGTGCACGTCGAACTCGGCGACGTCGACCACCCGCATGTCGAACTCCTGGAACAGCCGCTTGAGCGTGCCGACCAGGAAGTACGACAGGTGCTCGTGGTAGACGGTGTCGAAGGCGCGCCGGTTGATCAGCTCCACCAGGTAGGGCACCTCCAGCGCGAAGAACCCGTCCGGCGCCAGCAGTTCCCGCACGCCCGCGACCAGGTCGTGCAGGTCGTCGATGTGCGCGATCACGTGCCTGGCCATGATCAGGTCGGCACGGCCCCGGTCGCCGCGCACGGTCTTGGCGACCTCGGCGGTGAAGAAGTCGGTGCGGGTGTCCACGCCCCGGTCGCGGGCCTGCGCGGTGATGTTCTGCGCCGGATCGATGCCCAGCACCTGGCAGCCGTGCTGCTGGAACTTCGCCAGCTGGTCGCCGTTGTTGCTGCCGATCTCCACGACCAGCGACTCGGGCCCGAGGTCGAGCGCGCCGCGGTAGTGCTTGGCCAGGCCCTCCATGTGCCGGTGGATCAGCCGCGACGGGGAGCTGACGTAGAAGTAGTGGTCGTAGAGGTCGTGCTCGTCGACCACGTGGGTCAGCGACATCAGCCTGCACTCGCGGCAGGACATCAGGGCCAGCGGGAAGATCTCCTCGGGGACGGACTCGTCGGTGACGAACGAGTTCGCCAGCGGGACCCGGCCGAGTTCGAGGAACGTGTGCCAGTCGTCGGCACCGCAGACCCGGCAGGATCGGACCGGTGTCACACGGGTGTGCTGCATCGTCTCTCCGTTTCCGTTCAGCGGTCAGTTCGGTGGTGCTGGTGCGGTCATGGCCGGAAGTCGATGACCGCGTCGATGACCCGGCGCTGGTAGTCGGCCGCCATGCCCGCGTGCATCGGCAGGCGGATCAGCCTGCGCGGCAGCGTTTCCGCGACAGCGCACCCACCCGGGCCGGGCTGTCCGAAGCGGCGTCCGGCGGGCGTGTCGTGCAGGGCCAGGTAGTGGACCGTGGCCGTGAGCCCCTGTGCCGCCAGGTGGTCGAGCAGCGCGGACTTCGAGTCCTCTGTGGGCAGTACCAGGTGGTACAGGTGCGCGGAGTGGGTGGTGTGCGCCGGGATGTGCGGCGTCGCCACCCCGTGCTCGCGGGCCCAGCCGGGCAGGGTCGCGTCGTAGGTGTTCCACCAGTGGCCGCGGATGGCCTGGACCTCGTCGAAAGTCTCCAACTGCGCGGCCAACAGCGCGGCCAGCAGCTCGTTGAGCATGGAGCTGGAGCCGAGCTCGACCCACTGGTACTCCTTGACCAGGCCCTGGAAGTAGTGGTGCCGGTCGGTGCCGCGGTCCTGGATGATCTTCGCCCGGTCCGTGTCGGCCTGGTCGTTGACCAGCAGCGCGCCGCCCTTGGCGCAGTGCACGTTCTTGGTGGCGTGGAAGCTCAGCGCGGCGAACCGGCCGAAGCTCCCGGTCGGGCGGCCGCGGTAGGTGCTGCCGAACGCCTGCGCCGAGTCCTCCACCACGGCCAGCCCGTGCTCGCGAGCGATGGCCATGATCGGGTCCATCTCGCACGGCACGCCCGCGTAGTGCAGCACCACGATCGCCTTGGTGCGTTCGGTGATCGCGGCGGCGATGTGGTCGGCGCGGACGTTGAGCGTGTCCGGGTGACTGTCCACATAGACCAGATGGGCACCACGCAGGGCGAACGCGCACGCCGTCGGAGCGTAGGAGAACGCGGGGACGATCACCTCGTCGCCGGGTTCGATGTCCAGCGCGATGGCCGACATCTCCAGCGCGTGCGTGCACGAGGGCGTGAGGAGGACCTCTGCGGCCGCGGTGACCCTGCGCACCACCGCGGCCGCCTGCTCGGTGTACGGCCCGTTGCCGTCGAGCTTGCCGTTCTCCAGCGCGTCGCGGAGGTAGTCCCACTGGCGCGGGGCCACGTGGGGCTCGGTGAACGGCGGCAGGTCCGTCATCGCCTTGGTCATCGGACCAGTTCCACGAGCGAGAGGTCGATGACGATCTCACCCCGCTCGTCCGCGGCGCGCTGGAACACCTCGGCGGTGCCCATCTCCTGCCGCGGCACCGAGAAGCTCTCCGACCGGAATGGCCGCATGTCCATGCCGTTGCGCTTGGCGATCGCGGCGACCTCGTCGGCGTCGCCCATCGCCGAGCTGAAACCGAGGAAGGCTCGGCCGCTGTCGGTGAGCCGCTGGGGCAGTTCGGTGAGGAACCGCTCGTGCAGCCGGTAGCCGGGGTCGAAGAAGTGGTCGGCGAAGTAGTCGCCGTCCGCGCGCTCGGTGTCGCCGTCGATGAACGGCGAGTTCCAGAACACCAGGTCGAACCGGGCGTCCGGCTCGAGCCCCGCGAACAGGTCGCTTTCCACGCAGTCGACCCGGTCACCCACACCGTAGCGCTCGGCGTTGAGCTTGGTGCTGGCCACGGCGTGCGGGTTGATGTCGACCGCGACCACCTCGCGGCAGCCCGCCAACGCCCCGGTCACCGCCGCGACCCCGCAACCGCAGCCCATCTCCAGCATGCTCGCCGCGCCCGCGTACGGCAGCCACTCGGCGAACAACCCGGTGGAGGTGTTGTACTCGCTGCCCACCACACCCGCCAGCTGGTGCCACTCCTTGCCGTGCAGGGTGAACACCTGGTCTTGGTCGCACAGGCGCCGCGCGTCCTGGAGGGCCCCTGTCGCCATCTCCCTACCGAGCTCCCTCATCCTTCCCTCCCGTTCGGTCGGTGTCGCTTGAGTTCCGGCTCAGAGCTGGGTGCGGAAGGTCCACAGCTCGGGAAAGAACCGGTGTTCGTTGATGGCGCGCAACCAGGGCGCGCCGTCGCTGCCGCCGGTGCCGTTCTTGCCGCCGAGCATCCGCTCCACGACGAGCAGGTGCGTGGCCCGCCAGTGCGAGAACTGGTAGGCGACCTCCAGCAGCGCCTCGCCCAGCCGGTGCGCCGCGTGGTGCTTGGCCGGGTCGCGGTACACCTCCAACCAGACACCTTCCACGCCCGCGCTCAGTTCATGCTGCCGCGCGGGAGTTTCCTCCAGGCAATCGGTCGGGACCGCGTAGCCCTGCCTGGCCAGGTGCGCCAGAGCGGCGTCGTAGAGCGAGGGCTTGGCCAGTTCGGCGCGCAGCAGCGGGTGTCCATCCACATAGGTCGCTTCGACCTTGTCGCGCGGGCGGTTGCCCATCACGAACTCCAGCGTCCGGTAGGCGAAGGACTGCACGCCGGACGCGTCGTTGAGCACGTGCCGGAACGCCACGAACTCGTCGGCCGACATGCCGTTCATCGACTCCCAGCAGGACACCAGGACCCGCTGGGTGCGGACGGCGCGGGCCAGCGCGAGGCAGGCGTCGGGGACATCGTCGCGCCCGAGGGCGGCCCGCGCGGTGTCGAGGTCGTCGGTGACCGCGCGGAACAGCAGTTCCTTGACGTGGCTGAGCAGGATGAAGTTCAGCTCGCCGCGGGCGTCACTGCGCGGGTTCTGCAGTTCGTGCAGTTCGTCCATGCGGGCATAGGCGACGTATTCCGGCGCCTGGGTCATGGTGGTACCTCCACGGCGTCAGTTCGGCGGCGAGAGCACGCTATGGATCGCCTCGGCGGCGCGTCGCACGTGCTCGGGGGTGACGTACAGCGGCGCGAACGCCACGCGGATCAGGTCGGGTGGCCGGGCATCGACGAGTACGTTCCGTTCCGCCAGGCCGTGTTCGACGGCGTCGGCGTCGGGCACGCGCAGCGCGAGATGTCCGCCGCGCTGGTCGGGATCGCGCGGTGAGACCACCTCGACGTCCGGGCGCAACGCGTCCAGGAAGGCCTCTCCGAGCGCCTTGGCGCGCCGGTGCAGTTCGTCGATGCCGACCGCCACGAGCGGGTCCAAGGCGTGGTCGAGCGCGACGAGGCTCAGCAGCGGCGGCGTGCCGTTGCGCCCACGGTCGATGCCGGTGGCCGGGACGAAGTCCGGCGTCATGGCGAACGGCTCCGCGTGCCCGTGCCAGCCAGCGAGCGGGAAGTCCACTTCGGACTGCCAGCGTTCGGCGACGTAGAGGAACGCGGGCGCGCCCGGGCCGCCGCCGAGGTACTTGTAGCCACAGCCGATGGCCAGGTCGACGTTGTTGGTGTCCAGGTTGGTGGGCAGGACACCGGCGGCGTGGCAGAGGTCCCACACCGACAGCGCGCCGACCGCGTGGCACAGCGCGGTGGTCGACCCGATGTCGCGCCGCCGCCCGGTGCGGAAGTCGACCGGCGCGGCCAGCGCGACCGCGACCCGGTCCCCGTGCTCGCCCAGGTAGGCGTCGAAGCCGTCGCGGGACTCGACCACCAGTTCACGGCCGAGCAGGCGCGCCACGGACGCGGCGAGGTAGAGGTCGGTCGGGAAGGCGTCGCCCTCGACGAGCACGACCGGGCGGTCCCGCAGCCTGCACGCGGCGACCAGCGCGTTGAACAGCGTGGTCGAGGTCGTGTCGCCCGCGACGACCACCTGGCCCGGCGCGGCACCCAGCAGCGGCGAGAGCTTGTCGCCCACGGTGCGCGGCAGATCCAGCCACCCGTCGCGGAACCACGCCCGCACCTGCCCCCTCGCCCACTGCTCGGACACGACGGTGCCCAGCCGGTCGAGCAGGTCCGTCCTCGGCGGACCGAGGGAATTGCCGTTGAGGTGGATGAGATCACCGGTGGCGAACCCACCGTTCACTTCCCCGGGCACGGACATGGCAACCTCCTTCCGCTATCTCGGCTTGCGTTGACGGTATCCGGAATCCATTCTCGGCGACCATCAGACAACTGTCAGATCGAGGTCAACAATCATCGCGTGATCGCGTATGCCTGATTTCCATTCGGACTGGCGGCGGCCCGACAGGAATCGTCGGTCCCCACGGCGGAGAAACACACCTTGCCCAAGGTCTGGTCCGGCACGACCTTCACCGTGTGCCCCCTGGCCTCCAGCGCGGTGATCACGTCCCGGCCGACGCCGGACTCGACGGTGATCACCCCGGGCGCCGCGCGGCGGGGGGCGAACGAGGTCGGCACGTGGTCGCTGTGGAACGCGGCGGCCTCCACGCTCTCCTGGAGCCCGAGCCCGAACGCGGTGTGCGCGAGGAACGCCTGGAGCGTCCACTGGTCCTGCTGGTCGCCGCCGGGGGTGCCGAAAGCCAGCTCACCGCGGCCGCCGCGTTCGACGATCGTGGGGCTCAGCGTGGTGCGCGGCCGCTTGCCGCCGACCAGCGCGTTGGGGTGCCCCGCGTCCAGCCAGGCCATCTGCCCGCGCGTGCCGAGCGGGAACCCGAGGCCCGGCAGCACCGGCGAGCTCTTCAGCCATCCACCGCTGGGGGTGGCGGCCACCAGGTTGCCCCTGTCGTCGGCGGCCGTGGCGCAGCAGGTGTCGCCGCTGGTCTGGGTCGCGAGGAGCGCCACCGGCACGGTCACCGGGATGCCCTCGCGCAGTTGCACCAGCCACGGCGGGTCGGTCGGCTCCAGCTCGCCCAGCGGCAGGTCCGGCAGCCTGGGCTGACGACCCGCGATGACGCCCGGACGCAGGTCGAGGGACGCGGTGTCGCCGACCAGGGCGGCGCGGGCGCGGTTGTAGTCGGGGTCGAGCAGCCACGGGGTGAGGTCGTCGGTGAAGCGGGGGTCCCCGTACCAGGCCTCGCGGTCGGCGAAGGCCAGCTTGGTCACCTCCGTCATCCGGTGCACGTAGTCCGCGCCCAGGAAGTCGGTTGAGCCGATGCCGTCGAGCAGCGCGAGTTGCTGGAGGAACACCGGCCCCTGGGTCCACGGGCCCGCCTTGTGCACGACCCGGTCGCCGAAGGCCAGCGTCAGCGTCGCTTCCTCGTCCGCGGTCCAGCGCGCCAGGTCCTGCCCGGTGAGCAGGCCCGCGTGGGTGTCGCCGGTGGCGTCGAGCACGGCGTTGCCGGTGACGTAGTCGTCGACGATCTCGGCGACGAACCCCCGGTAGAAGGCGTCGGAGGCCGCGCGGATCACGCCCTCGCGGGTCCGGCCGTTGGCCTCGCCCTCGGCCAGCAGCCGCCGGTAGGTGTCGGCGAGGTACGGGTTGCGCCACCGCTGCCCGGCCCGGGGTGCGCGGCCGTCGCGGTCGAGGAACACGCGGCCGGACTCAGTCCAGTGCTCGGCGAAGACCGGCTGGACGGCGGCGATCATCTCGGCCGCCTTGGGCAGCAGCGGCACACCGGTCGTCGCGTAGTGGACGGCCGGTTCCAGCACCGTCCGCAGCGGCAGGGTGCCGTGCTCCTCCAGCAGCCGCATCCACGCGCCGAACGCGCCCGGGACGGTGGCCGCGAGCAGCCCGCTGCCGGGGACCGTGGCCAGGCCGAGTGCCTGGAAGCCCTCGATCGAGGCGGTCGCGGGCATCGGGCCCTGGCCGCAGATGGCGCGGGTGGTGCCGGTCGCCGCGTCGTGGAAGACGATGCTCACGTCGCCGCCGAGCCCGTTGAGGTGCGGCTCGACCACCTGGAGCACCAGCCCCGCGGCGACGGCGGCGTCGAACGCGGTGCCGCCGTGGTCGTACATCGACGCGCCCGCCGCGCTCGCCAGCCAGTGCGTCGACGAGGTGGCGCCCCGACTCCCCCACATCTCCGGTCGCGTGGTCATCGCTGCCCTCCCCTGTCCGCGGCGCCCCAGACCCGGCCGATCACGTTCACCGTCGCGGTGCTGTCGTCGACCACGCTGACGCAGGTGAACACGGACTCCGTGCCGCGCTCGGTCACCTGGCGGACCATCACCGGCGCGCCCTGCTGCTCGGCGTCGAGCGCCACGGCCAGCACACCCAGCGCCGCGGCGACGGGCAGGCACCCGGCGTCCTCCGGGATGCCGAACCCGGGGGCGAACACCCTGGCCAGCACCTCGCCGCGCTCGCGGTCCCAGCGGAACAGCGTGAGGTCGGTGCGCTTGTTCGCCCACATCAGGTCCAGGTCGGGGGCGGGCGACTCCCGCGGGTCCCGCTCGACCTGGACGAAGGTGAACGCCCTGCCGACCCCGGCCGTGATCGCGGTGCCGCCGTAGGGCTCGAACACCTCGCCGGTGATCTCCTCGTGCACCGCGGGACCGTCGAACGGCACGCGAACCTCGCGGCCGTCGGTCCACAGCCACTGGCACCCGGCGTCGGAGATCCGGCCCACCGAGCCCGGCGCGAGCCTGCCCGCGCTGACCAGGTGCGCGGCGGTGCCCGCGAGGGAGTGCGCGGCGAACGGCGTCTCGCCGCTGGCGTTGAACACCTGCGAGGCGAAGGTCCGCTCGGCCCTGTCACAGAGGTTGACCAGCACGGTCTCGTCGGCCCGCGACTCGCGTGCGTGCTGGGCGGCCTCGTCCGGGTCGCCGGGGAACAGGACGTCGAGGGCGCTGCCCCGGCCGGGCGCGGCGCCGAACAGGTCCACTGTGGTCACTCGGGTCTCGGTCACGCGCATGCCACACCTGCCAGGTGCTTCTCGGCGAAGTCGACGACGACCTGCTCGTCGCCCCGGTACGGCTGGTCCGGGCGTGGCCAGTGCACGACCAGGTCGGTGAAACCCGCGTCGGCCAGGTCACCGGCGGCGTCCTCGTACGCGGCGACCGACGAGGTCACGCCACCCACGGCCGCGTCGGCCAGCAGCAGCCTGCGCAGGGAAGCCGGGTCCCGGTCCGCCCGCTCGCACGCGGCGTCGACGGCGGCCTGCTGGCGCTTGAGCACCGGCATGATCTCGCGCAGCGGCTTGGGGTCGAAGTCGTTCGGCGGCCCGGAGGTGACCCAGTAGCGGCCGAACCGCGCGGCCAGGTCCATGCCCTTCGGCCCGGCGGCGGCCACCGCGAACGGCAGGCGCTCGCCCTGGCCCGCGCGGGGGTGGAACGTGGCGTTCGCCGTGGTGTACCAGTCGGAGGACTCGTCCACGTCACCTTGGACCAGTAGCCGGTCCAGGACGTCGACGAAGGCGGTGAAACGGTCGGCGCGCGTGCGCGGGTCCAGCGGCGGCTGGCCGAGCAGGCTCGCGTCGTGCCCGGGAGCACCCGCGCCCAGACCGCAGACGAGCCTGCCGTTGGCGACGTCGTCCACGGTGACCAGGTCCTTGGCCAGCGCGGCCGGGTGGCGGAAGTTCGGGGTGGCCACGAGCAGGCCGAGGCCGATGGTGTCGGTGGCCGTCGCGGCCGCGGTGAGGGTCGGGATCGCGCCGTACCAGCGGCGGTCGGCGAACCAGCGCCACATCAGGTGGTCGTAGGTCCAGGCGTGGTGGAAGCCCAGCTGGTCGGCGGTGCGCCAGCGCTGCTCGGCGACCTTCCACTCGTGCTCGGGCAGCACGACCACGCCGAACCTCATGGCACCCACATGAACCGCGGTCATGATCGGGCTCCCGCGTAGCGCATCCCGGCGACGAGGTGCGCCGCGCGGCGCAGCGTGGCGGGCATCTCGGCGACCAGCGGCCGCAGCGCCGGGTCCGGCCGACCGGTGACCACCGGGTGGTGCCTGCCGTCGACCTCCGGGTACAGGCCGTGGTGCGCCAGGTCCTCGGCGAGCTCCGCGACGCGGTCGTCGAGCTGGGTGACCAGTTCCGCGTGGCCGACCGGGCGGCGGATGGTCAGGAAGAAGTTGTCGTAGAGGTCTTCCTTGTCCCGCGAGACGCCCTGGCGCACGGTCCCGGCGGACTTCTGCAGCAGCGAGCGGCCATCGGGGACGAGGTGGTCGGCGATGAAGTCGTGGGTGCGGCGGTTGCGGGCCACCGCCTCGTCCAGCTCCCGGCACGACGGGTCGTCCTGCCAGTCGAACCGGCCGCGGAACAGCAGCCGGATCGGCTTGTAGTCCGGGGCCCACGCGCCGCTGAACGACGGGTGCTGCAACGCCATCCTGGTGCGGATGTTGGCGTGGTAGTGGTCGCGGGGCACGGTGGCGGAGTACAGGAGCATGGCGCTGTAGCCGTCGATGCAGGACGTCAGCACCTCGAGTTCGCGCTCCGAGGGCAGGTCGTCGCCGCGGCGGCTCACGACATCGCTCATCGCCCGCCACAGCGCGAAGGAGATCTGGTGGCCCGCGAGCCAGCGGTACCAGAACACCCGCCGCGCCTCGACCGGGCGTGTGCCGAACAGCGTGTAGTCGGGTAAGTGGTCCAGGTCCGCACCGTGCGCGGTGTCGTCGCTGTCCGCGTAGTCCCCATCGGTCGCGGGGAGGAACAGCAGCCGCGGCTGGAGCGCGGGGTCGGTGGACGCCTGGGGGCGCCTGCGGTCGTGCGTCACGAGTCCGCCTCGGCGAAGTGCAGGAACTCGAACTCCAGGCCGTTGGGGTCCAGGACGTAGAGGCTGCTCATCCCGGAGGAGTCGATCACGATGTCCGAGGGCGGTTCCTCGCGCTGCCAGGTGACGTCGGTGGTCTCCTTGGCGCGTAGCCAGCGCTCGCGCAACGTCTCCAGGTGCTTGACGTCGTCGACGACGATGCCGACGTGCTGGAACTGGTGGTCGAGCGGCCCCGGGCCGTGCCCGCTGTGCTCGGTCCGGTCGAACACGTGCAGCCGGACGTCCCCGGCGCGCAGTTCGGCCAACCGCCCGATTCCCGGCAGGCGCGAGAGGGTCAGGTCGGAGAATTCGTCGAGTTCCCATTCCACACTGGTGCCGAGGAATTCCGCGTACCAGGCGATAGTGGCCTCGACGTCGTCGGTCTGGATGGCGATGTGGTTGACTGTGAGCGCGATGTCCAGTCGGTTCACCGTGTCCCCTTTCGGTCGCGAACGCCACGTGCGTCTTCGTTCACCCGACTTCGTGCCGGGCTCAGCCGAGCCGGACTGTGCGGCACCGGTCCCGGTTCGCGCCCCGGTCAGCCGAAGATGGCGGGCCCGGGAGTGAGGATGCCGCTGGGGTCGTAGCGCCGCTTGGCCGCCTGGAACGCCTGCCACCGGTCGCCGTACTGCAGCCGCCAGTCCCGCGCGGTGAACGGGACCGAGCCGATCGGGTACAGGGTCGCGCCGTGCGCGTCGCGGGCGCGGGCGAACATCCGGGCGTTGCGGGCCAGCATCTCCTCGACGAACGCCGGGTCCGGGCCCGCCTTCTCCGCGACGGTGTTGATGTCGAGCACGAACGCCCACCGCGTACCGTCCGCCTTGGGCAGCCGCGGGAACGGCCTGGTGGTGAGGGAGCGGCGCTGCGGGTAGATCAGTCCGGCGCCGTACGGGCCGATGTCGCGCGGGGTCAGCGTCGGGACGACCTCGGCGAGGTAGTTCTCCAGGGTCGAGCCGGGCAGCCAGATGTCGTACCAGGGCTTGATGAGCCGGTCCCAGCCCATCGTCGCGCGCAGCTCGTCGATCGCGTTGTCGATGGTGAAGGCGTAGTCGAGGTAGCCCGCGTCGGTGATCTGCGGAGTGGCGGACAGGCCCCGGGTGATGGCGGCGTTGTCGGGCTGGGTGCCGTCGAAGAACGCGGTGGCGTAGAGCTTGTAGGTGGCCGTGGTGCCGGGCGGGAAGAGTTCGGCGTAGACGTGGTCGACGCCCTGGCGGTCGATGAGCGTGCGCAGGTCCCGGCAGAACGCGGCGGTGTCACCGTACTCCAGGGCGTAGGTGCGCGCGTTCTCCTTGGCGGGGGCCAGGTCCAGCGTGGCCTTGGTGATGACCCCGCACTGGCCGAGTCCCCCGAGCACGGCCTCGAACAGGTCCGGCTTCTGCGTGCGGGAGCAGCGTTCGGCATCCCCGGTGCCGGTGACGACCTCCAGCTCGCGCACGTGGTCGACCTGCAACCCGGAGTTCAGACCGCCGACCAGACCGCCGATCCCGCCCACGGACAGGGTTCCACCCACGGACAGTCCTGTGTAGGCAGTCAGCGTGGGCGGTGTCGTCCTGGGAGTCTGCGCGTAGGTGGCCTTCGTGAGGTCCATCCACTTGATACCGGAGTCGACCACGGCAGTGCGCGGGGTCAGCGAGTGCACCCGGTTGAGGTGCTTGTTCTCGATGAGCACACCGTTCGACAGGCCCTGCCCGTGCGTGGTGTGCCCTTGGCCGCGCGTCGAGACGCTGAGGCGGTGCTCCCGGCAGAACCGGACCACGGTGGCGATGTCCTTGGCGGACCCGGGCCGCAGTACCGCGTGTGGCTTGCGGTGCACGATGTTGCCCAGGTCGGTCGCCACGGCCGCACGCGCGGCGTCATCGATCACCAGCTGACCGTCCAGCGGTGGCATGCGGTCGAACGACGGCGCGGAAGGTGGGGCGGCTTCGGCTCCGGTGACCCACATGCGGCTCGATGGGTCGAACCCCACCACCACCGCCGCTGAGGCCGCCGCCCCCAGGAATCCGCGCCTGCCTAACATCCCGCCTCCCTCACCCGCCGCCGGTCCGCTCGCGGCGAAGACCTGTGCACTCCTTGCTCTTGGGTGACCTACCCGACCTGATGGCGACCTAACCGGTGAAAGACTCACGTCTCTGTGAAGTTCTCTTCAAAGACTCGTGAAGCGCCAAGGAGGGCGACCCGATTCGGGCCGCCCTCCTTGGCGCACAAGGGAAATCGTCAGTGACCGACCGCGCCGTCGAGTCGTTGGCGGATCAGGTCGGCGTGGCCGGTGTGCCGGGAGTACTCCTCCAGCACGTGCAACACCGCCACCCGCAGCGTCATCTTGTCGCCGTCCTCGTCGACCACGGCCTCGTCCAGGTCCCGAGTGGGCAGCGCGGCTCGCACGTGGTCCATCTCGGCCAGCAGGACACCGTAGTCCGCCTCGGGATCCGCGCCCGAGAGGTCGGTGAACGCGGCGTCGGGGTTGTCGTCGGTGAAGAAGCAGTCGTCGTCGGGTCCACCGGTGAACAGGCGGCGGATCCACCGTTCGTTGTCGGCCATGTGGCGGAGCAGGCCGTGCAGCGTCAAGGTGGACGGTTCGGCGTTGGCGGTCTTGAGCTGCTGCTCGGTCAGGCCCGAGATCTTGAACAGGAAGGTCTCCCGCTTGTGGTCGAGCCACGCCAGCAGCAGCGCGCGCTCGTCACCCCCGGCGGGGAACGGGGTCCGGTCGATGTCCGGGGTGCGCCACATGGTCTCGGCCCCTTCTCTAGCGGTGCGCGTCGTAGTAGCGGCGGAGCGCGTCGTGGATCTCGTCCTCCACGAAGAACAGCAGCTCCGGCGGCGGGACGAAGTCGTGGTCCATCTCGTCGAGCACCTGGCGGAACGAGCGGCGGAACTGCTCCTCGATCAGCGGCGGGAAGTCCTCCGGCAGGTGCCAGTCGTGCTCGACGCCGACGGCCATGGTGTGCGTGACCGCTGTCTCCAACGCCTCTTCCCTGGTCATCGACTGCAACGGCGGCCGGACCGGGGTGAACACGTCGAGGTCGGTGTCGTGGGGCTCGCCCAGCACGCGGGCGGCGATCTCCTCGGCCAGCATCGGCGACTGGTGCAGGCCGTCGCGGTAGGTGCCGGTCATCAGCCACAGCCCGTCGACCCCGGCGGGGCCCAGCAGCGGGTAGCCGTCGAGCGGGATCGGCCGGTTGCCGACGTTGATCTTCAGGATGTGCCCGTTGACCAAGTCGGCCCGCATCTGCCTGATGCCGCTGAGCAGCAGGTTGACCTCGCCGATCGCGGCGGTGGAGATGGGTTTGGGCAGCACCTCGTTGGTGGCGCCGAGGTAGATGACGCCGTCGCCGCGCGGGACCACGTGCAGACCGCAGGCGAAGGCGCGGTTCGGGGTGCGGATCACCGAGTCGGGGATCAGGCCGTTCTCGGTGCGCACCAGCAGCGACACGCCGCCGCCCGCGACCATCGACGGGATCTTGTCGCGGATCTCGGGGTCCACAGCGGACAGCAGTTCATGCGACGAGACACCCGCGGCGAGCACGACGTTGTCGGCGGAGAGGACCTTGCCGTCGCCGCGCAGCACCACACCGGTCGTGCGGCCGCCCTCGAGCACGACGCGGTCCACATGCGCGTCGACCAGCACTCCCCCGGCCCTGGTGAACGCAGCGGGCAAGGCGCGCAACAACGCGGGGGTGTCGACGGCGTGCTCGCCGGGGATGAACATCGCCTTGAGCGGCCGGGACTTCGGCTCCGGCGCGAGCCACTCGATGTCCTCGGGTTCGAGGTCCTCGTAGGGCTCCTTGTAGTCCTGCATCGCCTGCCGGATCGCGGCGTACCCGGCGCTGTCGATCCCCGGCACGCCGATGGTGTTGAGGATGACGATGGTGCCGGTGGCGCTGCGGATGCGGGTCTCGTCGGACTCCTCGATGAGCGACTGAGCCCACTGGTCCCACAGGGACGTGGCCCGCACGTCCATCGCCAGCTTGAGCCTGCCGTACTCACTGCGCACGAGGGTCGGGGTGACCTCGCCGAAGCAGCCGTTCATCGCGCCCGCGGCGACCGACGCGGCCAACGGCCTGCTCGCCTCGCCCACCACCGCGACCCGCTGGCCGCGCCGGGCCAGCACCAGACCGAGCGACAGGCCCAGGCCGCCGTTGCCCACCACGATGGTGTCGAAGGTGGCGGGGGCTTGCGAGGGATCGGCCGTGGCACTCACAGGAGAATGGAACATGGGCACCCGTCACTCAGGTCGACAAGGGACTGTGGCTCGCACCGGACTGCGGCTGGGACAAGACTGCGGCTCGGACAACCGGTGCGGGCTCGCGTCACCGGTTGTCCGAGCATAGCTCGACTTCCCTTGCGGGAACAGCGTTTCGACAACTTCCGGAGCCGGGGCTCAGACGTCGACCATGGCCATCCCCGACGCACCATCCTGAGTGGATGGTTCGTGGTGGTAGGGCAGTGGGTCGTCGCGGCCGGTCGCGGAGTTCACCGAGGCGCGACCGGTCATCGACAGGGCGAGCGCCTCGGCGGTCTCCGGCCTGGTCGCCGGGTGCGTCGGCAGCAGGTCCGGCAGCCGGTAGCTGTAGAGCCTGCCGACGAACACGTTGATCCGGCTCCACTCGTCGCGGTGGTTGACCGGGGCGATCGCGCGCCGGTGCGCCCTGGTCGCCTCGATCACCCGCTGCCACGCCGCCGGGTCACCGGCGCACGGGCGCGGCGGTTGGGCGAAGTTGGGCAGGCTGACGTCGATCCACGCGTCGGTGTCGGCCTTGATGCCGTCGGCCAGCTCGCGGATCGCGGTGTCGGTGTCGGCCCCTTCGGCCCGCCTGCGCCAGTAGGTGAGCACCCGCGCGGCGTGGCCGAGGATGCCGGTGTTGATGCCGCCGCTGGTCAGGAAGTCGCCGTTGCCGAACGAATCGCCCGCCACTACACCGTTGCGCGCGACCAGGGCGTCCACACCGGACTTGGCCTCGACGGTGAACAGCGTCGGCGTGGAGGCGATGCTGGTGCGCCGGACGTCGCTGAGCGGGATCTCGGTGATGATCGAGACCTGGCGCAGCCAGTAGTCGCGGATCAGGTGCTGGTACCCGGCGAAGTACTCCGGCGAGTCCGGGTCGGTCCCCTCCGGGACCAGACCGGCCAGGATCGGGTCGAAGGTGCGGAAGTCCGGCACCTGCGCGCCGATCCAGCCGATCTCGGCGTCGTCCTCGTGCCCGATGGCGACCTGGCGCACCCAGTACTCGGTGCCGTCGCGGTCGTGCTCGGAGGCGACTCGCTGCCGGATGCGGCTGTCGACGTAGATGGTCATCAGCCCGACCAGGTAGTCGGCCTCCACCCGGACCGGGCCGCGGCCGTCGCCGTGGTCGACCAGCCGGTGGTCGAACTCCATGCCCAGCCGCTTGGCGTCCGCGCTGTGCAGGCCCTCGGCGACCATGAACAGCTCCGGCACGCCCAGGTCGATGACCTTCGTCCCCGGCGCGCGGACCCGGCCGTAGCTGCGCTTGCCGTCCATCTCGCGGATCGCCTCGATGTGCACGCGGACCCGGCCGTCCGCGTCGCGGGTGAAGCCGTCCGGCTCGCCGCGGCCGCGCCTGGTCGGCTCGACCACCCGGTGGAAGCGGAACAGCCTGCACCGCGGCTCGACGCCTGCGGCGAGGTCCATCTTCTCGATCGCCTTGAGGTAGCGGCGCAGGATGATCAGCAGTTCCTGCGCGCCGGTCTGGAAGCCGGAGCGCTCCCGCAGCACCTCGCCCATGTCCCGGCCGATCCGGCTCGGGTCCGGCGCGGCCGGGGCGGTGTACTCACCGAGAGCCTCCACGGTGCGGGCGGGCTTGCCGTCGACGTAGCGGTCGTCGACGAACTCGGCTTTCTGCACCACACCGGCGATGTGCGAGTCCGGCGTCCACCCGGAGACGACCTCGTCGGCGCGCGCGTCGCCGGGGCTCTCCGGGTCGGGGTTGTAGAAGCACTCCCCCAGCAGGAACGGCGACCCGTCACCGCGGCGCGGCAGCCGGTCCGCGCCGAAGCGCTGCGCCATCAGCCGGTCGATCTCGCTGAGGTGGTGGTACATGTCCTCGCGGATGTTCCAGTGCATGACCGCCATGTACGGGTCGCCGCGCAGGTCGACGCCCACGGCGCGCTTGCCCATCGCGATCGACCACAGCATCGCGGTCATGTTGGCGCCGCTGAGGCCCAGGGCCAGGAAGTCCGCGTCCTTGGCGCCCGCCAGGGTGGGCGCGCCCTCGATCGGGGTCCGGCGCAGCGTCGGGTCGAGCTCGGTCGGCGCCGTCTTCGGCACCGCGGGCCTGACCAGCAGTGCGGCGACGGCAAGGCCGACCAGCATGATCCCGGCGCCGACGACGAAGGCCAGGCTGTAGCCGCTGGTCAGCGCCGAGTCGACCGCCGCACCCGCGCCGAGTTGGTCCTTCGCACGGGTGGTCGCGACCGTGGCGAGCACCGCGAGACCGACAGCGGCGCCCAACTGCTGGGTCGTGTTCACCAGGCCCGAGCGGACACCGGCGTCGAACCGGGTGGCGCCCGCGACGGCGGCCGCCAGCGTCGCGGGGACCGCGAGGCCGGTGCCGAGGCCGATGAGCAGCAGACCGGGCAGCACGTGCGCGGCGTACACGCCGTCGACCGGGATGAACGCGAGCGCGCCGAGGCCCGCCGCGAGGCAGGCCAGGCCGATCACCATGACCTGCTTGGGGTCGACCTTGCGCATCACCCTCGGCGCCAGCTTCAGCGTCACCGCCGCGATGGTCACCGCGACCGGCAGGAACGCCAGGCCGACCTGGACGACGCTGAACCGCAGCACCTGTTGCAGGTAGAGCGCGCCGAGGAAGAAGGTGGCTGTCGGGCCGGTCACCGCCAACGCGAGCGTCACGTTCGTCCACACGACATTGCGCGCCCGCAAGACCTCGGGCGGCACCAACGGGTGCCTGGCCATCCGCTGCCGCACGGCGAAGCCGATCAGCAGGACCAGCGCGCCACCGGCGAGGGCGAGGGTGCGCCCGGAGGTCCAGCCGTGGTCGACGGCCTGGACGATGGTGTAGACCCACAGCATCAGCGAGCCGACGACCAGCACCGAGCCGGTCACGTCCACGCCGACCGTGTCCTCGTCGCGCCGGTCGTTGAGCAGCCGCACCGCGAACAGCACGGTGACCACGCAGATCGGCACGTTGACGAAGAAGATCCAGTGCCAGTCGACGCCCTCGGTGAGCAGCGCGCCGACCAGCAGGCCGATCGCGGCGCCCGCCGAGGCGACGAAGGCGTAGAACGCCAGCGCCTTGCCCTGCTCCTTGGGCTTGGGGAACATCGACACGATCATGCCGAGCACCACCGACGACGCCAGCGCGCCACCGACGCCTTGCAGGAACCGGGCGGCGACCAACACCTCCTTGGTCGCGGCCAGTCCACACAGGACCGAGGCGGCGCCGAAGAGCGCCAGGCCGCCGAGGAACACCCGTTTGGCGCCGACGATGTCGCCCAGCCTGCCGCCGAAGAGCAGGAGCCCGCCGAAGGGCACCAGGTAGGCGTTGACCACCCACGCCAGGTCCGACTCGGAGAAGCCCAGGTCGGCGCGGATGGACGGGAGCGCGACGTTGACCACCGACGCGTCCAGGATGATCATCAGGGTGCCGACGCACAGCACGACCAGGGCCTGCTGGCGCTCCCGCAGGGTGCGCAACGGCCCGGCCCGCAGCGTGCGCGCGGCCACGGTCTCCCCGAGTGACCCGAACGCGTCGCCCTTGGGCCGCTGGACGTGGTCGGGGTTCTGCTGCTCGTTCACGACCGCGCGACACCCGCCATCGGGGCAGCGGTGACATCCGGCTCGACTGTGGCATTCGAGTCGGCTGTGGCACTCGGGTCGGCGATGAGCACCTCGTCGGTGTCGCGGCACAGCGGGTGGGTGTCGAGCAGCGGCGGCAGGTCGTGGGTGTGCAGCCTGCCCGCGTAGATCACCAGCCTGCGCCAGTCGGACGGGTTGAGCGGCACCAGCGAGTGCCGGTGGCGGCGGGTCGCGTCGATGGTGTGCGCGCGCAGGCTGCTGGAGCGCCCGGTCTGCTTCTCGATCGCGGCGATCCGCTCCTGGCCGAAGTTGATCGGCACGGCCTGGCTGAACTCCTGGGCGCTGACGTGCAACCAGCCGTCGGTGTCCTTCTTGATCGCCTCGGCCAGACCGCGGATGGCCTGCTCCGGCGCGACACCGGCGTCGCGGTCCACCCAGTACCGGTACACCCGGGAGGCGTGCCCGACCATGCCGGTGATGGCGCCGCCGCTGGTGAGGAAGTGGCCGTTGCCGAAGGAATCCCCGGCGACCACACCGTTCGTGGCGACCTGCGCGTCCGCGCCGACCCGCTCCACCAGGCTGAACAGCTTGGGGCCGTAGGGCATCTGGATCTCGTCGAGCTCGTGCACCGGGATCTCGGTGATCAGCGCGACCTGCTCCAGGTAGAACTCGCGCAGCAGGTGCTGGTGCGCGCCCAGGTACTCCTTGGACTTGCGGTCGGTGCCCGGCTGCACGAGCCCGGCGAGCACCGGGTCGAAGGTCTTGAAGTCGGGCACCTGCACCAGGATCCAGCCGACCTCGGGGTCGTCCTCGTGGCCCACGGCGATCTGGCGGACCCAGTACTCGGTGCCGTCCTTGTCGAACTCGGAGGCGATCCGGCGGCGCAGGCGGCCGTGCACGTTGAGCTCCATCAGCCCGGCCAGGTAGTCGGCCTGCGCGACGACGGCGCCGCGGCCGTCGTGGTGGTCGACCTTGACGTCCTCCTGCTTGAAGCCCAGCCGCTCGGCGTCGTCGCTGTTGAAGCCCTGCGCGATCATGAACAGCTCGGGGGTGCCCAGGTCCATCACCCGGGTGCCCGGTACCCGGACCCGGCGGAACTTGCCCTTGTAGTCGAGTTCCCGCACCGCTTCCAGGCGCAGCGACTTGCGCCCGTCCGGTAAGCCGACGAAGCCCTCTTCCTGGCGGAACCACTTGAGGTAGCCCTCGTCGCCCGGGTCGCTGGTGACCACGCGGTGCGACAGGAACAGCCGGACCCTGGGCTCGACGCCCGCGGCCAGGTCCATCTCCTCGATGATCTCCAGGTAGCGGCGCATCATCACCAGCGCCTCGGAGGCGCCGATCTGGAAGGTGGACGGGCCGTCGAGCACGTCGGCGATGTCGCGGCCGATCTTGCTCGGGTCGTGGCACTCGGGCGGGCGCGGCGGGTCGGTGATGGTCAGCACCCGGGTGGGCTTGCCATCGGCCCACCGGTCGTCGATGAACTCGGTGTGGTGGATCAGGCCCGCCACGTGCGTCTCGTCGCCGAGCGAGCTGAGGAACCCGCTGATGACCTCGTCGGTGTAGATGCCGCCGGGCTCGGTGTGCGGGGTGTAGAAGGTCTCCCGCAGCTTGAACGGCCTGCCGTCCGCGCGCCGGGGCAGCCGCTGCGGCGGGTAGTGCTCGGCCATCAGCTGGTCGATCAGGCCGAGGTGGTGGTAGAAGTCCTCGCGGATGTTCCAGTGCACGCCCAGCGCCGGGTCGCCGCGCAGCTCCACGCCCACCACCCGGCGGCCCATGGCGACGCTCCACAGCATCGCCATCATGTTGGTGCCGCCCAGGCCCAGCGCGACGAAGTCGGCGTCCACCGCGCCGTGGGTGTCGTCGAGGCGGACGCCCGCGTCGACCGCGGTGTCCAGGTGCTCGGTGAGCGGCGCGCGCCCCCTGGCCCGGCGCCACCAGCCCGCGAAACCGTTGTTCGATCCCATACCCATCCCCAAAGGTCACGTCGTGTCGGGGTGGCACGTGGTTCGCGCTACCCCGAAGGATGCAGCCCTCACCCCCGACCGGCGCCGGGGGTGTGCGGGAAGGGCCACACCACGCCACGACGAGCCAGGTCGGCCCGCCGGTGGCCTGGGGCCCCCGCGGATCACGCGCCCGCGATGAGCGGTCACGAACGGCGCGACGGGAACCCGGTTCGTGGGAGGACGAATCGCGGGGTGGCGTGGCGCCGCGTCGATAGTAGCAACCCGGCTCGGCCGCGTGGGCGAAATCGGCGAACCGGTCGCGGGTGGACTCCTCGCGCGGGTCAGACCGAAGTGGACCAAAAGCGGCCACGCGCGGGGATCCTCTTGCTACGCTTGCGATCCGTCCGCCCCTGACGAGTCCTGGGTTACTCCTGGTGGACTACTCGCGTTGCTCTGTCCGAGTGTCCTCCCTCCCTGACCTGTTCCCGACCTAGTCCCGAGGTGTGATCGCGTGCGCAGACCGATGGCCACCACGGCACCGCCCGAGGGCGCGACCGGCGACCCGGCGCAGCTCGACCGGATGGCCGAGGAGGTCGGGCACCTGCTGGCGCGGCTGCTCGCCGGTGCCCACCCGAGCGTCGCCGACCGGCTGCTCGACGAGGCGGCCTGGTGGTCGGATGTTTCCGGAGCCTCGCTGCTGACCGCCGTGCAGCGCGGGTTCGCGGTGCGGCAGCTGGTGCTGCGCACGGCGGACAGCGACGGGTCGTGGCGCAACTCGCTGTCCTACATCGGCGACCCGAGCGGCGTCGACGAGGCGGTGTGCACCTACGACTACGAGCGCGCCGAGGTGCGGTTCCCGCCGGAGTCGCCGCTGGCCCGCCCGTACAGCTGGGTGCGGGGCGAGGACTGCGCGGTGGAGACCTGGTACGCGCGCAACGGGATGTCGGCGATCACGGCGTGGTTGATCGCGGTGGCGCGGATGGCCAGTGAGCGCGGGCGGCCGCACCTGGTGCTGACCAACCGGCTCTACCACGAGACCGAGATCTTGTTCCACATGGCGCGGCTGTCCGGGGTGGTCGTCCACAAGCACGACACGGTGGGTGAGCTGCTGACCGCCGCGCACGCCGCCGAGGACCCGGTGACGGTGTTCCTCGACTCCAGCAGGCCGGACGGCGGAGCGGAGGCGGTGACGCGGGTGCTGCGCGAGCTGGACCCGGGCAAGGTCGGCTGCGTCCTGTGGGACAACACGTGCTGCTCCAGCGCGGACAACCCCTTCGAGACGGTCGACGGTCACCGCGAGTCCACTGTGGAGTCGCCGGTGGTTCGCGCGGAGTTGAACACGACGTTGGTGGTCCTGCGCAGCCACGCGAAGCTCGACCAGTTGGGGCTCGAGCTGTGCTCGCTGGGCTCGGTCGCGATGGTGACGACGGAGGCGAACACCGGTGAGGGTCCGCTGTGGTTGGAGGGCATGCAGCGGTTCTTCGCCGACGCGCTCGCCGTCACCGGTGCCTGTGTGTCGCCCGCGACGCTGCGCCTGTTGGCCGCGGTGGACTTACCCAACGAGCCGCTGTCCGCTCGGGCGAACCGGCACCTGCGTGCGGCGAACGTGCTGGCTGGCGCGGTGCTGAAGGACAAGCTCGACGGCGTGCGGTACGCGGTCGAGGAGAACGAGCACGGCTGTTTCGTCGAGGTCCACCTGCTGGAGCTGCCCGGCCCTGAGCCGATCGGGGGTCCGCCGACCTGGCCGCTGTGGGACGACCTGGACGCCGAGCTCACCCTGGTGGAGCAGCACGCGGCCCGGCGGTCGATCCCGGTGTGGAAGTCGGCCAGCTTCGGGTTCCACTACACCGGCCTGAGCTGGTACGCCGCCGAGGACCCGCCGCGCCCCCAGGGCCACCCGCACACGGTGCTGCGGGTGTGCTTCGGCATGCACGACCCCGCGGTCACCACCGAGGCCGCCGAGATCATCGCCGAGCACCTGACGAGGAAGCAGTCCTGGACATGACCGACGTGATCACCGCGGCCCTGCTGCCCCCGGACCGGCTCTCCCCCGCCTTCCGCGACGTGCTGCTCGACCGGTGCGCCTCGGGGTCGTACGGCCTGGTCGCGGACCTGACGACGCTGGACGACCGGTATGCCGCCGGGGCGGCCGCCGCGCAGCGACACGGGATCCGGCTGCTGTGCGCGGTGAAGGCGTCGACCCACCCGGAGGTGCTGGCGGGGGCGGCGCGGGCGGGCCTGGGGTTCGACGTGGCGAACGCCTTCGAGGTGGCGGCCGCGCGGGAGGCGTCGCCCAGCGCGTTCCTGAGCCTGACCTCGCCGGGGTTGCCGTTCGGTGAGCGGGCCGCGCTCTACGAGGCGTTCCGGCGCGGGGAGATCGACCGCTGGCATTGCGACTCGTTGGCGCAGCTGGAGGAGCTGGCTCGGGAGTGCCCCGGGTCGCCGGTGGGGGTGCGGGTGAACCTGGACGGGCTGGAGATCCCGGAGGGCATGCCGCTGTGGCGTCCCAGCCGGTTCGGGATCCGGTTGGACCAGTTGCCGCTGGCCAGGGACATCGCGGCCGGGTACGGGTGCTCGCTGCGGTGGGTGCACGCGCACAACGGGTCGGAGGAGAACGACCTGGCGAGCTACGTGTTCACCGCGTCGGCCATCGTGTCGGCCGCCTCGGCCGCCGGGCTGAAGTTGGCGTCGGTGGACCTGGGTGGCGGGCTGCTCTCGGAGCCCGCGGACCTGGACCCGTTCTTCAGCGCGGTCCGGGCGGCGGTCCCCGCGGGGGTCGAGGTGATCCTGGAGCCGGGGCGGTTCTGGATGACCGACTGCATGGCCCTGGTGACGCAGGTGCTGGACGTCAAGGAGACCGCGTCGCAGGTGGTGCTGCTGCTCGACCTCGGCCTGATGAGCCACCTCCAGTGGGCCGACCACATCCGGATACCGGTACTCGGCACGCTGGTCCCCGGGGACACCCGACCGTGGCGGATCTGCGGGCGCAGCTGCTTCGAGGAGGACTGGCTGGACGAGTGGGAGCCGATCCCCGTGGCCGAGGGCGGCCCCCTCCCCCGCCCCGGCGACCCGTTCGTCCTGGGCAACATCACCGGCTACGCCATCGAGCTGGCCTGCGACTTCAACGGCGTCCACCGACCGGCCGCGTCCTTCCTGCGCACCTGACTACCCTCGGCGCGGTGGACTTCCCGGACTCCCCCACGGTGCTCGACGGTGGTCTGGCCAGCGAGCTGCGGGCGTGGGGCCACGACATGTCAGACCACCTCTGGTCGGCCCGGTTGCTGCTCGACGAGCCCGCGGCGCTGACCGCGGCGCACACGGCGTTCTTCGAGGCCGGGGCGACGATCGTGACCACGGCGACCTACCAGGCGTCGTTCGAGGGGTTCGCCGCGCGGGGGCTCGGGCGCGCCGACGCGGAACGGGTGCTGCGCCTGGGGGTCGAGGTGGCGGTGGCCGCACGCGCCGAGTTCACCGACGGCGTGGACCGCTGGGTGGCGGCGTCGGTCGGCCCGTACGGCGCGATGTTGGCGGACGGGTCGGAGTACCGGGGCCGGTACGGGCTCAGCGTGGCGGCGCTGGTCGACTGGCACCTGCCGCGGCTGCGGGTGCTGGCGGCCGCGCGACCGGACATCCTGGCGTGCGAGACGGTCCCGGACGCGGTGGAGGCCGAGGCGCTCGGGGTGGCGCTGGCGGAGGTGGACGTGCCCGCGTGGATCACCTACACCGTCGAGGGCGACCGGACCCGCGCCGGTCAGCCGCTGGCCGAGGCCTTCGAGGTGGCCGCGGCGAGCCCCTCGGTGACGGCGGTGGGGGTGAATTGCAGCGCGCCCGACGACATCGGCCCGGCCATCGCGACGGCCCGCTCGGTGACGGACAAGCCGATCGTCGTGTACCCGAACAGCGGCGAGTCGTGGACGGGCACGTGGAGCGGCCCGTCCCGCTTCTCGGTCGACCTGGCGGCGGAGTGGGTGGCGGCGGGCGCGCAGGTCGTGGGCGGCTGCTGCCGGGTGACGCGCTCCGACATCGCCGCCCTCGCCCGGGTGGTATCACGTACGGCCCCGTAGTCGATGATGGACCTATGACGGACGGGAACCACCTGGACGGGGACGTGTCGGGAACCTCGGCCCAGATCGGTGTGGTGCACGGGCCGGTGTCGTTCGGCGCTCAGCGGTCGGTGGAGGGGTTGCCGTACCGGTCGGGTGCGGTGCCGGTGGTCGTGGACGGGTTCCAGCCGCGGTCGGTGCCGGAACTGGAGTCGCTGGTCACCGGCGGGGTCGTGCTGTCCGGGATGGGCGGCGTCGGCAAGACCCAGACGGCGGCGGACTACGCCAACCGGGTGCGGGATGTGGATCTACTGGGGTGGGTGACCGCCGCGTCCCGGTCGAACCTGCTCAGCGGCTTGGCTGAGTTGGCAGCCATCGTCTTCGGTTCGGCGATCGACGATCCCGAGCGAGCCGCCAAGCGCTTCCTGGACTGGTGCGCGACAACCTCCCGCAAGTGGCTGCTGGTACTGGACGACGTGTCCGACCCGGCCGAGGTGAAGGACCTGTGGCCGAACACCGGCACATCTGGGCGGTTGGTGGTGACGACCCGCCGCCACGAGAAGTGGGTGCTGCAAGCGAAGTCCCGGCGGATGGTCCCCCTGGACGTGTTCACCGAGGCGGAGTCGGCGGACTACCTGCGCGGCGTACTCGGCGATGTGTCGGGGGTGGAGGACTTGGCCGCGCTGCTGGGCCGCCTGCCCCTGGCCCTGAGCCAAGCCGCCGCGCTCATCGACATGACACCGGGGATGACCTGCGAGTCGTACATCGACAACTGGCGCACCCGCCGAGCGTCCCTGGCCGAGCTGTTCCCGGAGGACTGGTCCGGCCCCGGCGACCAGATAGCCACCACCTGGGCTGTCTCGATCAACGCCGCCGACGCTCTGCCGCCCGCACAGGTGGCCCGGCCGATGCTGGAGGTGATGTCGCTGCTGGACCCCAACGGCATCCCGCTGTCCGTGCTGACTTCCCAGCCCATCCTGGACTACCTGTCCGTCGCCAATGCGGACCTGGCCGCCAGGGCCCTAGGCGCTCTGCAACGCCTCAACCTGATCACCGTCACCGACACGACCGCCCGCATCCACGCCTTGGTCCAACACGCCACCCGCGACCAACTGTCCGACGACCAACTCGCCCTACTCGCCCACGCGGCCGCCGACGCACTCATGGCCAGTTGGCCGGACATCGAACGCGACACCAAGTACGCGGCCACACTCCGCACCAACACCAACGCCCTTGCCGACAACAGCGGACAACACCTGTGGCAGCCGGATGGCCACATTGTGCTGTTCCACGCCGGCGAAAGTCTCGGCGAAGCCGGCCTCGTGCACGCCGCCGTCGCCCACTTCGAGAACCTTGGCTCCGCCGCACACCACTACTTCTCGCCTGACCACCTCGACACTCTCGCCATCCGCCACAACGTCGCCCGCTGGCGGGGCGAGGCAGGCGACGCGGCAGGCGCAGCACATGCCCTCGCCGAACTACTCGACGACTACCTGCGCGTCCTCGGACCCGACCACCCCGACACCCTCATCACCCACCACAACCTCGCCTACTGGCGGGGCGAAGCCGGGGATCCGGCAGGCGCGGCGCAGACCCTCACCGAACTACTCAACCACCATCTGCGCGTCCTCGGACCCGACCACCCTCACACCCTCACCACCCGCCACAACCTCGCCCGATGGCAGGCCTCAGCAGACGACGTCTCAGGCGCTGCACAAGCCCTCGCCGAACTACTCGACGACTACCTGCGCGTCCTCGGACCCGACCACCCCGACACCCTCACCACCCGCCACAACCTCGCCCGCGTGCGGGGCGAGGCAGGCGACGCGGCAGGCGCGGCACAAGCCCTCGCCGAACTACTCGACGACAACCTGCGCGTCCTCGGACCCGACCACCCCCACACCCTCACCACCCGCCACAACCTCGCCAACTGGCGGGGCGAAGCCGGGGATCCGGCAGGCGCGGCGCAGACCCTCACCGAACTACTCGACGACCGAGTCCGCATCCTCGGAATCGACCACCCTCACACCCTTCTCACCTTCAAGAACGTCGCCTACTGGCGCAGGCGGACCAGGGTGGATGGCGAGGGGTGAGTCAGGCAGGGACTGCGGCGAGGAGAGCGCGCAGGGCGGCAAGACGAGCGGGGTCGCGGAGGGTGGTCATGCAGAAGTCGCAGATGGTGGCGTAGCGGTCGGTGGCGAGGTCCTGGAAGAGGGGGTGGGACTCGACCAGGCGGCGGAAGTAGATGGGGGATGTGGGGTCGTAGAACGCGGTGACCAGGTGTTCGCGTTCGTCCTGCTCGGTCGACGGGGTGCGGATGTTGCCGAGGAAGACGGGGGTCTGCTTCATCGCGTCGGTGGAGATGTCGAGTTCGCAGCAGGCGTAGACGTCGCCGGTGGCGTGGACAGTCGTGGTGAGGCTGGTGCACTCCGGGAGGTCGTCGATGTGGCGGCGGGTGACGATGGTGTGCAGGTCCTTGCCGCGGCCGCGGTCGAGGAGTTCGTTCTCCAGGTAGGGCTCGCCCGCGGCGTCGAGGGCGGACTTGATGGCGGCGTCGACCTCGGGTTGGTCGGACGGGCAGAAGTTGATCTCGGTCAACAAGCCCGCGGCACGACCGGCCTGGGCGGCCATGATGGTGCGGTCCACCGGGAAGTACGCGACATGGTAGGCGTCGGCGCTCAGGGACAAGCCCGCGATCCCGGCTTCCACGAACGGTTCCAGCTTCAGCTTGGCCGTGCGCTCGTCACGCGCCCAGAAAGCGTTGGACTCGACATCCACCACCAGGCCCAGTGAGCGGCCGTACGCGATGACCTCGCACATCGGCTTGGGGTAGAGGAACACCTCGCCGCCGCTGAAGGTGATGTGCTTCTTGCCGTTGCGGGCCGCGGCGTCCAGGGCGGCGCGGACCTCGTCGACGGTCAGGCGTTCGGTGCGCTGCGGGCTGGACTCGACGATGCAGTGCGCGCACGCCAGGTTGCAGGTGAGGGTGAAGTTGATCGCCACGCGGTCGCGCGCGGCGAAGCGGTCCCAGATCGCCTCGGCCATCCCGACTCCCTAGATGAGGTCCTTGTGCGCGTCGCGGACCTTGGCGACGGCGTCGACCAGGTCGGCCATGTCGGTGGGGTCGCCGAGCAGCGCCTGGTGGTGGAAGATCAGCGTGGTCTCGCGGTACGCCTCGGCCCCCGGGTAGGACCGGCCGAGCGCGCGCTCCCGGCCCTCGTCGGTCCACACCAGACTGAACCGCTTCTTGGTGTGCGCGTTCAGCATCACGCTCCGGTGCAGCGGCAGGTCCGGCGGCCACAGCGCCATGCCCAGCTCGGCGCCCACCGCGTCGGCGACCCGCTCCACCGGCACCTCGCCGAAGGTGCCCGGCCGGAACCGGATCCCGTACTCGTACACCGACCGCTGGTCGGCCTGCTCCGGCACCGGGATCGCCGAGAAGTCCCCCAGCGCCGCCAGCCCGCGCTCCAGCTCCAGCGCCATCCGGTCGCGGTGCCGGTGCTGGTCGTCGAGCCGGGTCAGCTGGTCGAGCAGCACCCCCGCGGTCAGCTCGGACATGCAGTAGTTGCCGCCCATGACCTCGCCGGACTCGATCAGCTCCAGGTCGCCCGGGGACAGCTCGCCGTCGGGGTAACGCCGGGAGTCCGCGCGCAGCTGCTGCATCCGCCGGTAGAGCCGCTCGTCGGAGGTGATGACCGCGCCGCCCTCGCCGCCCGCCAGCACCTTGCCGACCTGGAAGCTGAAGCAGCCCAGGGCGCCGAAGGTGCCGACCTTGCGGCCGCGCCACTGCGCCCCGTGCGCCTGCGCGCAGTCCTCGACCAGCGCGACCCCGGTCTCCTCGGCCAGCGCGACGAACCCGTCGATGTCGGCGACCGTGGCGGCCAGGTGCACCACCAGCATCGCCTTGGTGCGCGGCGAGAGCGCGGCCCGCACGGTGTCCGGGGTGACGCACCCGGTCTCCGGGTCGACGTCCACGACCACCGGCAGCGCCCCGACCCGCAGCACCGCGGCGACCGGCGCGACCCAGGTCATCACCGGCACGACCACCTCGTCGCCCGGCCCGATGTCCAACGCCTCCAGGGCGACCACCAGCGCGCTGGACCCGTGGTCGACGCTGACCGCGTGCGGCACGCCGTTGTAGGCGGCGAACGACTCGGCGAAGCGCCGCTCCCGGGACCGGGTGCCGTCGGTGGGCCAGCTGACCGCCCAGCGGCGCGAGCGCAGCGCGTCCAGCAGCGACCGCTCGGTGGCCGCGTCGTACTGGGGCCAACTCGGCCACGGCCGGGGCGCGCGCACCGGGGTGCCGCCGAGAACGGCGAGGTCACTCATGGCTCTCCTAGAGATAGGCGGGTTTGCGTAAGACCATCAGCACGTCGCGGACGCCGAGCCGGGTCGGGGCGCCGCGGCGGGCGGACACCCCGGCGGCGAGCGCGGCCAGGTCGACCGGTCGGGTCAGCGCGGGGTCGTAGGCGGGTGGGGTGATCTCGTAGTCGAGGTGGTCGGAGGTGGCGACCTCCAGCCACTCCAGGCCGCTGGCCAGCGCGGCGGCCACGTAGTCCTCGAAGAACGCCCGGTTCACCGTGCGGCTGTCGTGGACGTGGGCCACCAGCACGTCGGCCAGGCCCTCGTCGACACCGGTGCTCAGCAGCGCGCGCAGTTCGTCGCGCGTGTAGAGCAGGTGCGACCACGGCGGCAGCAGCGTGTCATCCCAGAAAGTCAGGTCACGCCCCTGGTACGACGTGTACTCCAACTGGTGCCCGTCGACGGCGCTCCAGATAGGACCGAAGTGCGCGTACAGCACCCCGCCGGGACGCAGCACCCGCGCGGCCTGGAGCAGGGTCGGGCCGATGTCGACGAACTGGAAGGCGTTGCAGGAGAACACCGCGTCGACCGAGGCGTCCGGCAGCGGCAGGTCCTCGGCGCCCACGGCCAGCACCTCCCGCACCCCGGACGGGTCGACCTGGGCGACCCGGTTGGGGTCGACGGAGTACCAGCGGGCGACGCCGTGCCGGTGCAGCATGGCCACCGGGAACGCCCCGCCGACCTCGGCGACCACCGCGCCCGCCAGCGGCACCCGCGCGGCGAAATCGGCGAACACCTCGTCCTCGGACATCGCCAGCCGCCCGGTAAAAGGCGTCGGCGAAGAAACCCCGGAATCCGGGGACAGCGACGTGCTCATTTCCGGTGGTCCCCCTCGACTATTCGATGGCCCACGGGCGGGCCGGGCCCGCGATGCGGTTCCAGGTGTTGATGATAGCGATAGTCCACACCAGTTCGGCCAATTCGACCTCGGTGAACTCCTTGGCCGCGCTGTCCCACACCTCGTCGGTGACCGGGCCGTCAGTGAGCCGGGTGATGGCGTCGGTCAGGCCGAGCGCCGCGCGTTCGCGGGTGGTGAAGAACGGCGCTTCGCGCCACACCGGGAGGCTGAGCAGCTTGCGGGTATGCTCGCCTGCCGAGAGCGCCTCTGCGGCGTGCGCGTCGGTGCAGTAGGCGCAGCCGTTTAGCTGCGATGCCCTGGTGCGCACCAGTTCCAGCAGTCCGAGGTCGAGGCTGACCTTCTCCGCGGCGGTGTCGAGCGCGTCCATCCGCTTGGCCACGTGCGGGACGAGGTCGTCGACGGCGAGCCTGGGCACCAGCGGCCTCGGCATGGCCACCGGTGCGGCCTCGGCGGTCTCGTCAACGTCACCCATGGTTTTCTCTCTCCCTGATCCGCGCTTGGCTCTCAAGCGCACTATACCGGCAGCACACCGCGTTCCGGCGCGTTCGCGAAGTATTTCCCCGACCGACCGGGAGAAGCCGGAATAAGGGGTCTGCGCGACCAATCCGGGTGATAGCGTGAACCACCGCCGCGAATTCTCCAGCGGCTCCCTCCCCCTTGTCGAACCGGAGGCAGACTTGTGATCGGTGAGCAAAGACCCCCGACCCGGGTGTTGCGGCTGACCCCGCACTACTACTGGCCGCAGCTGGCGACCCGCTCCTGGCCGGTGAAGTTCGACGCCATCGGCGGCATGCAGTCGCAGATCCACCGGCTCACCAGCCAGCTCGACGCCCAGCCCGAGCTCGGCGTCGAGCAGACCGTGCTGACGCTGCGGCTGCCCGGCGCGCCGCGCGAGTGGCGGATGTCGGAGCGCACCACGGTGCGCGGTGTGCGGATCCCCGTGCTGCCACTGCGCTCGCGCATCCGCGGCATGGTCGACCTGAACCTGGCGTGGGCGCTGGGCGTGCTGTGGCACCTCGTCCGGGAGCGCCGCCGCTACGACGTGATCCACGTGCACTGCAGCGGCGTGATGATCCCGCCGCTGCTGGGCTGGCTGCTGACCAAGATGCTGCGGGTGCCGCTGGTGCTGACCGTGCACTGCTCGATCATCGTCACCTACCACCCGATGACCCCGCTGGACCGGCTGATGCAGCCGCTGGCCCGCTGGATCGAGAAGCGCGCGATCCGCGCCGCCGCCAACACAGTGACGCTGACCCCGCGCACCATCCCCGTGCTGTCGAGCCGCACCGGCGTGCCCGCCGAGCGGTTCGCGGTACGGCCGGACGTGATCGACGCCGACGCGTTCGCCCAGCGCGCCACCCCCGAGTCCGTGGCCGCGTTCCGCGCGCGGTTCGCGATCCCCGAGGACAAGCCCGTGGTCGGCTACGTCGGCCGCATCGCGCGGGAGAAGGGCTGGCCGATCATCCTCGACATCGCCGAGCGGCTGCGCGGCTCCGGCACGCACTGGGTGATCTGCGGCGACGGCAACGAGCGCGACCTGTTCGAGGCCGAGGTGGCCGCGCGCGGGCTCGACGACGTCGTGACCGTCACCGGGTACGTGCCCAACGAGGACATCGCGACCGTGATGGGCACCATGGACCTGCTGCTGATGTCCTCGCTGCACGAGGAGTTCGGCAGCGTGATGCTGGAGGCGATGGCGGTGGGGCTGCCGATCGTGGCGGTCGGCGTCGGCGGGGTCGCCACCGTGCTGGAGGAGGGCGCGCTGGGCTGGTTGGTGCCCGAGCGCACCCCGCAGGCGTTCGCCGAGGGCATCGAGCAGGCGCTGGCCGACCCGAAGTGGCGCGCGGACACCGCCGAGCGCGCGGCGAAGACGGTGCGCGCCCGCTACGACCTGGCGCAGGTGGCGATCGCCATCGCCGCGGTGTACGACAGGACGGTCCGGCACGGGTCCACCCGGGACGGTTGACCGGGTCGGCGCGACCGCGGATGTCCACAGGGGACGAAGGGTCCTGGGCATCCGCGGTCGCTCCTCTCCGGTCTTCTCAGGCGTGGTCGGTGACGAAGACGCTGCGCAGGGGCGGGACACCGCTCTCGTCGAGCAGCACCCGGTAGTCCGCGATCGGCAGCGCCTGCCCCAGCAGCGGCCCCAGGCGCACCGCGCCGCTGGTGACGACCTCGATGGCGCGGTCGATCTGGTCGAAGCCCGACAGCACGCCGTGCACCGAGATCTCGCGCAGCATGATCGTGCTCGGCTCGACGTGCGCCGACTCCTCGCCGGAGTAGCCGACCAGCACGTAGTCGCCGCCCGGCCGGGTCGCCTGGATGCCCTGCGGGAACACCGCGGCCACCCCGGTGGCGTCGAAGACCAGGTCCGGCTGGGTGTCGCCCGCCCACTCGGCGAGCGAGTCGACCGACCCGACCCCGAGTTCGGCGGCGATGCCCCTGCGGTGCGCGGACGGCTCGGCGACGGTCACCGAGGCGGCGCCACCGGCCAACGCGAGCTGCGCGACGAGCAGCCCGACCGCCCCCGCGCCGATGACGCCGACATCGCGTCCCGCGACCGCGGGCGCGCGCTCGACCGCGTGCAGCGCCACGCACAGCGGCTCCAGCAGGCAGCCCTCGGCGCCGGAAAGCCCCTCGGGCAGCGGACGCAGGTTCGCCGCGGGCAGGGTGAACGCCTCGGCGAACGCGCCCGCCCTGGTGAAGCCGACCTCGTCGAGGTCGAGGCAGAGGTTGAACTTGCCCTCGGCGCAGCGCGCGCACGCCCGGCACGGCGTGATGCCCTCGCCGACGACGGCCCTGCCGACCAGTTCCGGCCTGCTCGGCGCCTCCAGCACGCGCCCGGCCCACTCGTGGCCGGGCACCACCGGGTACTCGGCGTCGTGCAGGGTGCCGCGCAGCAGCCGCAGGTCCGTGCCGCACACCGCGACGTGGGTGACGGCGACCAGCGCCTCCCCCGGGCCCGGCACCGGCCGGGGGACGCGTTCGAGCGAGTGCTCCCTGTGCCCGCGCACGACCAGGGCGAGGACCGTGTCCTCGACAGCGGTCATCACGCACCGTCCGGGTTCGGGCTGTCGCCCAGGCGGTGCACGAAGAACGCGCGGCCGTGCCAGCCGTAGCGGAGGAACTCGCTGTACTCGTAGAACCCGTCGGTGCGGGCGAAGCACTCGCGCATGGCGCGGCGCATCCCGAAGCGCGGGTTGGCCCGGTTGCAGTTGTAGTCGTCGAGCAGCAGCACGGCGCCGTCGGGCATCAGCCTGCGGCCGAGCAGGTGGTCGAGCACCTCGACCGACGAGGAGTACAGGTCGCAGTCGAGGTTGGCGATGGCGACCTCGCCCGGCAGCGGGTCGGACGCGAGGGTGTCGTTGAACATCCCGCGCACCACCGTCCACCCGTTGTCGCCGAAGCGGCGGGCGAACTCCTGGCGCAGCATCTCCTCGGTGCCGGGCGGGGAGGCGTCCTCGGCCTCGCGCCAGTAGCCGCTGTCGGCGACCTCGTAGGAGATGGAGTCGACCGGGTTCTCGCTCTTGGGGAAGCCCGCGAACGAGTCGTAGACGTGGATGCGGCGCGGGAAGAACGCGGTGTAGAAATCGGTCTGCGCGTCGAACTCGCCGATGAGGTCGGCCAGCAGCAGCGAGCTGAACCCCTCGTAGCAGCCGAACTCGACGACGTCGCCGGGGATGTGGCTGCCGTAGACGTACTCGAAGGCGGCCCGGAAGACGTCCCCGTAGACCTTGTTGGCCCGCTCGAGGTCCTGGTAGGTGGCGTTGGTGACCTGGGTGGCCGACCGCGGTGGCGCCGCCTCGGTGGTGGGGCTGCTGGTCATCATCACCTCTCTGCTGCCGTCGCGTAGAGCGCCGGGTCGACGTCGATGTCCATGTTGAGCTCGCAACAGCGGTGGCAGATGGGCTGCAGGCCCTCGCGGATGGTCTCGCGCATCCGGCCGTAGGTGTCGTTGTGGAACACCTCGCGCAGGCTGGACCCCTTGATGTTGCCCATGACCGTGTCGGAGAAGGTGGTGCAGCTGATCACGTCGCCGTTGGGCAGCACGGTGGTCTGCGCCCACAGCTTCATGCAGGTGTTGTCGCGGACGATGCCGCGCCAGTCCTTGGTGAAGAACCGGCTCTTGGCCTTGGCGTCGTAGCGGGTCGGGGCGATGAGCACCTCGACCTTGTCGGACATGCTCTCGGCCTCGATGAGCAGCTGCTCGAGCTTGTCCGGGTCGATGTTGGCGTGCTGGTGCTCGTTGCAGTACCCGGCCCAGGACAGGAACGGCCGCCCGGTGACGTCCTCGAACGCCGCGCGGCTGGCCTTGCCCTCCTCCTTGGTGAAGTAGCTGGCCAGCCCGACGGTCAGCTCGTCGATGCCGTACTCCTCGGCCATCCGCACCATGTCCGGCAGCTGCTCGTAGTTCATGCCGGTCACCACGAAGTTCAGCGCGATCTTGGGGCCCTTGCCCGCCTTGCGGCTCGCCTCCTGCAGCGCCTGCATGCCCGCCACGGCGCGCTCGAAGGACTTGCGGCCGCGGATGGGGTTGTTCACCTCGGCGGTCGGGCCGTCGATGGAGACGTACACGTCGTCGATGCCCGCCTCGACGAGCTTGTCGGCGAAGCGCGGCAGCAGCGTGGCGTTGGTGCTCATGTCCAGGTTGCAGTCGGGCATCCTGGTCTTGGCGATGCGGACCAGCTCGACCAGGTCCGGGTGCATCAGCGGCTCGCCGCCCATGATCGTCAGGTAGGTCTTGCCGACCCCGTCCTCGGCGGCGGCGAGTTCGTCGACGATCGCGGTCCACATCTCGATGCTGACCTGATCGCCCTTCACCTCGGCCAACCAGGTGCTCTCCGCCGAGGAGTCGCCGTACATCCAGCACTCCCGACAGGTCAGGTTGCACGCCCAGTTCACGAAGACGGTGACATGTCTGGGCACTACGGGAAGTAAGGGCAGATGGACCATTACATGCCTCCGAAAGAGGGCAGCAGCGCTGCCCCGCGACGCCAGGACGGCCGGAAGGGACGGGCTTGACAAGCTCTCCTCAAGCGCCCTCTACTAGACCACGAGCACGCGAACTCGGCAAGCGACTTCGCGGTATTCGTGAAACCCACTGGAAATGTTTTGGCAACACCGCAGTGGGTGTCGTCAACTTTTCACAGTGGACGGTGGGGAGTTGGTCCAAACCGCACACACCCGCGCCGCCGAGTAGCTAGAGTGGACGGCGCGTCGGCAGTCACCACCGCCGAAGCAGGCTTGTGACCTGGTGTTATCCGCCGGGGAACGAACCAGGGTGGACAGCGGGGGCAATGGGGGGTGCTCGGGCGCAGGCCCCCGGCCGCGGCCACCGGGCGTCCGCGCCCGGTGTTGACGGTCCGGTAAGGATGGTTCGACAGGGGCCAGCACGCAGGCCGCGGCAACCCCTATTCATCCGACGTCCGACGGTGTCCCCGGAGAATTCTCGCGCCATTACCGAGCACGACCCGACGGGCATACCACAGAATCGTGATCACGTCCTTATTGTGACGCGCAATTGCGACTCGGTATGCTCCGCCGCAATGGGGCTGTGCGATGTTCGACCGGCGCCGAACCTTGGACCATTCGGACTCATCCGGCGAGAAGACGAGAACACCGAATTCGCGTTGACCACTGGGCGAATGGGAGATGATGGATGGCGACTCGCGACGCCGGGGCGGTCCCCGGGGGCTGGCAGGTCCAGCGGATCAGGATCGGCGAGGTCGACTACCCCTACTACTACGGGGTCGACTGCCTCGACCTGGTGCTGCAGGAACTGGCGGCGCTGGACGCCGACCTGTTCGTCGTGGTCACCGACGACACGGTGCTCGAGCTGCACGGGCAGGCGCTGCTGCCCGGGCTGCGGGCGCTGGCCGGGGTCGAGGTCATCAGCCACCCGCCCGGGGAGGCGATGAAGACGCTGCCGGTGCTGGCCGCCGACCTGGAGCGGGTGCTCGCCGCGGGCGCGACCCGCCGGTCGGTGGTGGTCGGCCTGGGCGGCGGGGTGCCGGGCAACCTGGCCGGGGTGATCGCGGCGCTGCTGTTCCGCGGCGTGCGGCTGGTGCACATCCCGACCACGACCACCGCGGCGATGGACTCGGTGCTCTCGCTCAAGCAGGCGATCAACAGCGCCATCGGCAAGAACCACATCGGCACCTACCTGCCGCCGTACGCGGTGTTCACCGACGTCGCACTGCTGGCGACGCTGCCGGACCGCGAGCTGCGCTCCGGGCTGTGCGAGGCGGCGAAGAACTGCCTGGCCATCCGCCCCGAGGCGCTGCCGCGGCTGCGGGAGGTGCTCGCGGGCGGCGAGCTGTCCACACCGGCGGCTCTGCTGTGGCTGCTCGACGAGAGCGTGCGGGCCAAGAGCAGTGTCACCGTCGACGACGCCCGCGAGCAGCGGACCGGGCTGGTGCTGGAGTACGGGCACACGGTCGGGCACGCGGTGGAGCTGGCGGACCACCGGCGGCGCGGCAACGACGGCGTCAGCCACGGCGAGGCGATCGCGTTCGGCATGGTCGTCGCCGCGACCATCGCGCACCGCAGGGGCTGGCTGCCCGCGGAGATCGTCGAACTGCACGAAGAGGTCGTGAGCGCCCTGGGCGCGCCGCTGCGGCTGCCCGCCGGGCTGACCGTGGACGACGTGATGGACGTGGTGCGCGACGACAACAAGCGCGGCTACCTGCCGCCCTGCTCGGAGTCCATCGCGTTCGTGCTGCTGCGCGAGCTGGGCAGGCCCGCGGGCGACCCGGGGCTGCCGCTGGTGGCGGTGCGGCTGGCGGAGGTCCGGGAGGCGCTGGAGGTCGTGCAGAGCCGCGAACCCGTGCTGACCGGCGCCGACGGGGAGGTCGCGTGAACCTGGGACCCGTCCCGACGCGGGCCGAGCTGGCCGAGACCTATGACGTGTGCGTGGTGGGCAGCGGTGCCTCCGGCGCGGCGACGGCGTGGCTGTTGGCGCGCGCGGGTCTGTCGGTGGTGGTCGTGGAGCAGGGCGGGCACGTCACCGCGGACGTCAGCTACGACGACCTGCTCGCCGCGGCCGAGCCCGCGTGGGTCCGGCAGGAGAACGGGACCTGGGGCAAGATCGGCTACCCGTGGACGACCTGCAACGTCGGCGGCGGCACGCTGTTCTTCGGCGGCGCCTTCTTCCGCAACCGCCCGGTCGACTTCGACGCCGAGACGGTGCTGGGGCGCACCGAGCTGCCGCTGCGCTGGCCGTGGGACCACACCGAGCTCGACCCGTACTACCACGCGGTCGAGCACCTGGTCGGGGTCTCCGGCCTGGCCGGTGCCGACCCGACCCTGCCCGCGACCAGCGCCTACCCGATGCCGCCGGTGGCGCGTTCGGCCGAGGGCGCGTTGCTGGCCGAGGGCGCGGCGGCGTTGGGGTGGAACCCGTTCCCCACTCCCCTGGCGCTCAACAGCCTGCCGCACAACGGGCTCCCGGGATGTGCGGCGGACGCTCCGTGCATCTGCCGGACGTGCCCCTCGGGCGCCAAGGGCGACTCGACGCGGTTCCTCGACCCGGCGCTGCGGCACGGCGCGCGGCTGTTCGCGGGGATGAAGGCGGTGCGGCTGCTGGCGGAGGGCCGCAAGGCGACGTCGCTGGAGTGCGTGCGGATGGACACCGGTGAGCGCTACCGGTTCCGCGCCTCGCGGTTCGTGTTGTGCGCCAACGCGGTGCAGACGGCCGCGTTGCTGCTCCGGTCCACAGCGGACCAGTACCCGGGCGGGCTGGGCAACACGCACGACCTCGTCGGCCGTGGACTGTGCTTCAAGTTGAGCGAGTACCTGGTCGGGTACCGGTACAACGGGGTCGGCGAGCTGAGCGGGGAGACCATGGGTCTCGGGCCGTTCTCGACCTGCGCCGTCGCGGACCTGTACCAGGATCCGCACGCGCCGGGCGGCATCGGCGGGCTGCTGTACGAGGCCCGACCGGAGCGGCCGTTCCGGTTGCGGTCGACCGAGCAGCTGGTGCGCATCGAGGCACTGGTGCCGGACGAGCCGCAGACGACGAACCGGGTGCGGCTCGGGACGGGTACGGACGCGCACGGGGTGACGGACGTGGTGATGGACTACCAGGCCCACCCCCGTGACCTGGCCAGGCTTGAGTACATGATGAACCAGGGGACGCGGATGCTGGAGGCCGCGGGGTGCAGTGTCACCGTGCGGGAACCCTCGGGCTGGGCGCTGGGGAGCAGTCACCTGCACGGGACGTGTCGCATGGGTGACGACCCGCGGACGAGTGTGACCACTTCGGACTGCCGCCTGCACGACACCGACAACGTGTACGTCGGCGACGGGGCGGTGCTGCCGTTCCCCGGCGGTGCGAACCCGACGCTGACGATCCAGGCTGTCGCGCTGCGGACGGCGCATCGGTTGCTGCGCGACGACTACGGCATCGACTCGGGGCTGCACACGCCCGGGGCGGCACCGACCCTCGGCCGTCAGGGCCTGCTGAACCTGGTGCCGAGGTAGGACTCGACGGAGGCGATGGGGGCCACCGAGTACAGGTGGCTCTCATCGCCCACCCGCACGGTCTCGTCCACACCCGAGACGCGCTCCGGCAGCTCGGCGTAGACCCTCCGGACCACGTGGCCCTGGACGTCTTCCTCGGAACGGAACGGGAAGCGCAGGATGCCGATCCGGCTCACCCCGGCCGAACGCGCCCAGGTGACGGCGGCACCGAGCATGATCTGGATCCAGTAGCGCTGGAAGGTGCGGCGCAGCACCGGGACGTACCGACCGTACGCCGCGACCATCTCCTCGGCGGGGCGCTCGACCACGTCGTCACCCACACGCACCTCGGTGCCCCCGCCGCGGCCCTGGAACAGGTAGCTGTAGCGCACCCCGAGGTCGCTTTGCAGGCCTGCCAGGTAGAGCGTGCCTTCGTGGACGGAGCCGTAGAGGTAGCCGAGAAAGCCGGGTAAGCCCGCGTCCATGAAGTTCCAGTCCGCCGCTTCCACCATGTCCTGGGGCAACAGGGAGAGGTCGCGCAGGTAGCACCGCAGCGTCATCGGGGTGCCGAACAGCGGCCAGCGGCCATCGGCGACATCGTCGCAGGTCCCGGCCATGGACACCGTCGCGAAGGGAGCGGACCGGTAGCCGAACGGCAGCGGCTCGCCCAACGGCGCGGTGGAGTTGAACGACCGCAACAACTCCCCCAGTGGGACACCCACCTGCTCGGCGATGTCCTCGCGTGGGGTCGGGTCGGTGAGCCAGCGGGTGAACAGGTCGCGCCGGGCAGCCAGCGCGGGGTTGTCGTACACCCAGCGGCTGAGGAACGCGTCCGGGTCGTGGACTCGCTCGGGTGTGAACCCGGGCATGGGCAGAGTCGGTTGCGCCACCGGTGCGGCCACTGGACATCCTTCCTCGCCGGACGGTCCCTTCCGGACCAAGTTATCCCGCGCCGCCGGGTTACCGCGGCGTTTCCGGGCAACTGGGGGCGTTCGGACGCCGCTGTTGGGCTATCCGGCTCCCCTGCGCCGAAAACCTGGATGCGCGGGTGTCCGCTCGGGTAGTGTCCGCGAGCACCGGGGCCGGTTCGTGGCACCCGAGTTGACCACCCCGCTCCCGTGCCGCCTTCCCGCGTCGGGTCCGTTCGGAGAGGTTGCAGATGACCACCATCGTCACCGGGTCCAACCGGGAGACCATCGAGCGGGCGCGCCGGGTGACCGCGGCGGAGCGGTTCGACATCGGCACCCGGTTCGGGTCCGTGTTCGACAGTGCCGTCGGGTCGTGGATGCGCGATGTGGAGGGTCGCCGGATCCTCGACGTGACCGCGGCCAGCGGGGCGCTGCTGCTGGGCAACCAGCACCCGGCCGTGGTGGAGGCCGTGGTCCGGTCGGTGCGCGACCACGGCGTCGTGTACGCCAGCACGATCACCCCGCAGCGCATCGAGCTGGCGGAGCGGCTGTGCGAGCGCTACCCCGCCGGGGAGAAGGCGGTGTTCTGCAAGTCCGGCTCGGAGGCGACGACGGCGGCGATCCAGATCGCGCGCGCGGCGACCGGGCGGGATCTGATCCTGACGGCCGGGTACCACGGGTGGTTCGAGTGGCAGCGGCCGTACCGGAACATGGGCTACGACCCGCGGACCAGGGTCGCGAACTTCGGCTACAACGAGACCGCGCTGGCCCGCTACCTCGACGAGTTCGGCGCGGACGTGGCCGCGGTGATCATCACCCCGGAGCCAGCCTGGTTCGACGTGGCCTACCACCAGCGGCTGGCGGAGCTGTGCGCGCGGCACGGGGTGCTGTTCGTGATCGACGAGGTCATCACCGCGCTGCGCTGGGGTCCGCGTGGGCTCAACGGGTCCGGTGGGGTGCGCGCCGACATGATCACGATGAGCAAGAGCCTGGGCAACGGGCACTCGATCGCCGCCCTCCTGGGGCGCGCGGACGTGCTGGACTACTACGACGCGGCCGGGATCGCGGGGACGTACAACCGCGAGCTGACGCCGATGTTCGCGGCGTTGGCCGTGCTCGACGAGATCGCCGACGGTTCGGTGCACGAGCACTGCGAGCGGATGGGCCAGGCGCTCAAGGACGGCATGCGCGAGGTGCTGCGCGAGGTCGGCATCCCGGCGTACGTCACCGGCCCGAACATGATGTTCGACGTGGTCACGCCGTCCGAGCAGCTGTCCTGGGACATCTACGCCGCCGCCTACGAGCACGGCGCCTGGTTCGAGGACAGCGGCACCCAGATGGTGACCGCCGCGTTCACCCAGTCCGATGTGGACCACGCGCTGGAGGCCTTCGAGAAGGGCGCTCGCGCGGTGGCGGCCACGACCGACATCGAGCCGGGTGAGCTGTCCGAGGAGTTGAGGCTCGGCTTCGCCCTGGACGCGTTCGGCGGCTCACCGCACGACACCCCGCCGGTGTTGGCGCGCATCGAGGAGACCGTCGAGCTGATGGCGCGCCGCGATCCCTCGGCGGGAACGTCCGCCACCGCGGTCACCGGATGACCACGCCGCCGACCCTGAGCCTGCGCGGCCGGTGGCGCACCGTCGCGTCCCGGTCGTACGGGACGCGGGTGTACCGGGTCGAGGGCCGGTCGACGCTGTACGTGAAGACGACCCCGCCCCGGCGCGCGGACGACTTCCGGTTCAACCCGTCCAACGAGGCCGCGCGGCTGGCCTGGTTGCAGGAGCGGGGTTTCCCGGTCCCGGAGGTCATCGAGGTCGGCGCGTCGGACGAGCAGTCCTGGATGGTGATGACCGAGGTCCCGGGCATCCCGGCGGACACCGCCCCGGACCGGGCGCGGGCGGTCGCCACGGTGGCCGAGTTCACCCGGTCGCTGCACGCCCTGCGCGACTGCCCGTTCGACGGTTCGCTGACGGTGACCACCGACTGGGCGCGGCGGGCGGTCGCGTCGGGCGTGGTCGACCTGGACGACCTGGATCCCGAGCACGACGGGTGGTCGGGGCAGCGGCTGCTGGAGAAGCTGTCCGGGTTGCCGGTGCCGCCCGAGGACCTGGTCGTGTGCCACGGAGACCTCGGACTGGACAACGTGCTCATCGACCCGTCGACCTACGAGCTGACCGGGGTCATCGACGTCGGTCGGCTCGGGATGGCCGATCCGTGGCGCGACCTGGCGGTCCTGGTCCGGGACGCGGGCCGGTCGGTGCTGGAGGTGTACGGGGTGGGGTTCGACGCGGAGCGGGAGCGGTACTACCGGCTGCTGGACGAGTTCTTCTGATGGCCCGGGTCCTGTTGCTCTCGCCCCACCCGGACGACCTCGCGTGGTCGCTGGGCGGGACCGTGGCGCGGTTGCGGGCGGACGTGTTCGGGGTGACGTTCTTCGGTCAGACCCGTTACGCGCCGGGGGATGCCACGCACGACTCTCCTGCCGCGGCCGGTGTTCGGGCCGCCGAAGAGGACGCCTGGGCCGCGTGGGCAGGCGTGCGCTTGGTGCGGCACGACCTGCCGGACGCGAGCCTGCGCGGGTTCACCGACGAGACGGAGATGGGCGCGGCACCGGAGCCCGAGGTGGTGGCGCCGGTGTCGGCACTGCTGCGGGCGGCCATCGGGGACGTCCGGCCTGACCTGGTGTTCGCCCCTCTGGCCATCGGCGGTCACGTCGACCACGCCGCCGTGCGCGCCGCCTGCTCCACTGTGGACCTGCCCTTCGTGTGGTACGAGGACCTGCCGTACGCGCTCGGGTCGGGCGACCGGCACGGGGAGACCTCGACCGTTGTCACTGTGGACTGGGCTATGAAGGAGAAGGGCGTCCAGTTCTTCCCGTCGCAACTGCCCGCCGAGGTCCTGCCGGTGCTGCGCGCCCACGCGGACTCCTCCGGCGGGGAACGGCTGTGGACCTCGGCCGCCGTCCGGCCGCACGACTTGGTGGCCTGACCTTGTCCCGGGTCCGCGCGGCCACTACCGTGGGAAGTCGCCACGAGCCCCTGGCTCGGAGCTGGATGCTCATGGAGGGGGCGGTCGGGAGGGGACCCGGCCGGGCGGCCCGCCGCGGCGGTGTGGGGCGGGGGAACTCCCGCGGGTGTCGAATGGTGTATCCGCCATGACCAGTCATGCCACCATCCTGCTGCTCGACCTGGCGTTGATCATCGTGCTGGCGCGGGCGCTGGGCGCCGGGGCCAGGGCACTGGGCCAGCCGCCGGTGATCGGGGAGGTGCTGGCGGGGGTGTTCGTGCTCCCGCTGCTGATCTCCAACGGCATCGGCGGCGGGTTGTTCCCCGCCTCGATCCGGGCCGACCTCTCGGCGCTGGCCACCATCGGGGTCGCGCTGTTCATGTTCGTCGTCGGGATGGAACTCGACGGCGGGCTGCTGCGCGGGAAGGGGAAGGTCGCGGCGGCGGTCGCCACGGCGTCCATCCTGCTGCCGCTCGGGCTCGGGACGCTGCTGGCGTGGTACCTCGCCGACGCGCACGCCCCCGCCGGGCGCACCGGGTTCTTCGTGTTCATCGCGGTCGCGCTCTCGATCACGGCGTTCCCGGTGCTGGCGCGGATCCTGACCGACCGCGGCATGCAGCGCACCCCGGTCGGCTCGCTGGCGCTGACCTGCGCGGCCATCAACGACGTGCTGGCCTGGGTCCTGCTCGCGGTCGCCGTCACGCTGACCGGGCAGGGACACGGCAACCAGTGGTTGGTGCTGCTGGTGCTGCCGTACCTGGCGGTGATGGTCTGGGTCGTGCGGCCGCTGCTGGGCAGACTGCTGGTGGGGCGCGGGAAGCTCACACCCGGCGCGCTGGCCGTGGTCGTCGCGGGGGTCCTGCTGTCGGCCGCGTTCACCGAGTGGATCGGCCTGCACCTCATCTTCGGCGCGTTCCTGTTCGGGGTGGTGATGCCGCGCCAGGGCGCCCGCGAACTCGTCCATGACCGGGTGGCGGAGCTCAACGGTGTGCTGCTGCTGCCGATCTTCTTCATCGTGGCCGGGCTCAAGGTCGACCTGTCGGCGTTCAGCACGACCGGACTCGGTGAGCTGGCGTGGATCCTGCTCGCCGCGATCACCGGCAAGTTCCTCGGCGCGTTCGGGGCGGCGCGGCTCTCGGGTATGTCCACTCGGCACAGCGCTGTGCTCGGGACGCTGATGAACACCCGTGGCCTCACCGAGCTGATCGTGCTCAGCATCGGCGCCGAACTGGGCCTGCTCGACGCCAGGCTCTACACGCTGATGGTGGTGATGGCGCTGGTCACCACCGCGATGGCCGGTCCGCTGCTCGCGGTGCTGTACCCGCCCTCGGTGATCACCGACGACCTGGTCGCGCCCCGCCGCGCCCCGACCCCGGTATAGGAACGCGCATGCTCGACAGGACCGACGTCCGCATCTTCTGGCAGTCCCTGCGCGCGTGGGGGCCGCGGGAGGCGGTCATCGACTTCACCCACTACTACCGGGCGAAACGGCACGAGCGGGCGGACCGGTTCGACGAGCGGTTCGGCACCGAGACCAGCCGGATGGTCGGCATCGGCAGCCTCGACGGCCTGGGCGCCAACGGGGCGGACGCCATCCACTACTGGCCGACCAGGGAGTGCGAGTTCACCGCGACCCTGGACGCGCTCGGCGATCTCGACCACAGCGGGTTCACCTTCGTCGACCTCGGCTGCGGCAAGGGACGGGTGGTGCTGCTCGCCGCGGCGCACCCGTTCCGCCGCGCCGTCGGGGTCGACTTCTCCCCCGCGCTCGTGGAGGTCGCCCGGGAGAACGTCACGCGCTACACCGGGCCGGTGCGGGCTCGCGCCGTGGAGTTCGAGGCGTGCGACGCGGCCGAGTGGGTGGTGCCGGACGGCGACCTGGTGATCTACATGTTCAACCCGTTCGGGCCGCAGGTGCTCACCCGGGTGCTGGCCAACCTGGTGTCCGCCGTCCAGGCCCAGCCGCGGACGCTGTACCTGCTGTACTACAGCCCCGAGTACCCGGAGTTGGTGCTGGAGGCCGGTTTCCGGTCGCTGGTCGAGGGTTCCGGGCAGAACTGGGGGTGGGCGGTGTACACGTGGGACTAGCAGTTCGGCCAAAGCACCCCCGTCGTCCACTCGCGCCGGCTACGCTCGAGCGCAGCGGCCAGGTGGGGGATCGACTGGTCTTCCGGTTCTCGCCTATAGTCCGAAACCGTTGGTGTGCTTGCCTTCGGGGAGTTCCGACGTCGCAGCAGTGGAGGAATCCGTAGATGACCGACATCCTAGCCCTGGGCAACCTGGAGACCCTGGAGCGCGCCCGCCGGGTCACCGCCGCCGAGCAGTACGACATCGGCAGCCGCTTCCCGGTCGTCATCGAGGCGGCCGAGGGGTCCTGGATGCGCGACGTGGAGGGCAACCGCATCCTCGACGTCACCGCGGCCAGCGGCGCGCTGCTGCTGGGCAACCAGCACCCGGCGGTCGTCGAGGCCGTCGTCGACGCGGTCCGCAACCACGGCGCGGTGTTCGCGACAACCCTGTCGCCGCAGCGGGTCGAGCTGGCCGACCGGCTGACCCAGCGCTACCCGGCCGCGGAGAAGGCGGTGTTCTGCAAGACCGGGTCGGAGTCCACCACCACCGCGATCCGGCTGGCCCGCGCCGCGACCGACCGGGACCTGGTGCTCACCTCGGGCTACCACGGGTGGCACGACTGGCAGCTGTCGTACCTGAAGATGGGCTTCGAGTCGCGCACCCGCGTGGTGAACTTCGGCTACAACGAGACCGCGCTGCGCAGGCTGCTGGAGGAGTTCGCCGACGAGATCGCGTGCGTGTTCGTCACGCCGGAACCCGCGTGGTTCGACGTCGACTACTACCGGCGGCTCTCGGACCTGTGCCGGGCGCACGGCGTGCTGTTCGCGCTCGACGAGGTGATCACCGGTCTGCGGTGGGGCGCGCGGGGGCTCAACGGGACCGGCGGCGTGCCCGCGGACATCGTGACGATCAGCAAGGGGCTCGGCAACGGGCACAGCATCGCGTCGGTGCTGGGGCGCGCGGACGTCATCAACGCCTACGACAAGGCGGGGATCTGCGGCACGTACACGCGCGAGGTGCCCCCGATGGCGGCGGCGCTCGCGGTGCTCGACGTCGTGGCGGACGGGTCGGTGCACGCCCGGACCGAGGAGGTCGGTGCGGCGCTGCGGTCCCGGATGCACGGTGTGCTGACCGACGCGGGGATCCCGGCGCACGTGGCGGGGCCGCCGATGATGTTCGACGTGATCCTGGAGTCCGACGACCTGGCCCGCGACATCTTCCGGGCCGCGTTCGACCACGGGGTGTACTTCGAGGACAGCGGCACCCAGATGATCACCGCGGCCTGGGGCGACGCCGAGGTCGACCACGCGGTGGGCGCGTTCGAGAAGGCGGTGCGCGAGGTGTTGTCCCGCACCGACTACCGGCCGGGCGCGGTCACCAACGAACGCAAGATCGAGTTCGCCACCGAGGCCTTCGGCGGCGAGCTGGTCGACGACGCCGCGCTGCTGGCGAAGATCGACGAGACGGTGGCGGCGATCGCGGCGCGCGAGCGCGACTCGGTGGTCGAGCCGCCCACCGCCTGCGGCTGACCCCAGACCCCCTCCCCCGGCCGCCTGTCCACACCCCCGCGGGGCAGGCGGCCACCGGGGGTGTTCGGGAAGGGTGTTGTCCGTGGAACCGTTGCCGTTCCGGGTGTTCGTCGACGAGGCCGAGCTGGCGTCGTTGCGCGGTCGGCTGCGGGGGACGCGGTGGCCCCCGGCGCCCGGCGGGGTCGGATGGGACCTGGGGATCGATCCGGAGTACCTGCGCGAGGTCGTGCGGTACTGGGCGGACGAGTTCGACTGGCGGGCGCAGGAACGACGGCTGAACGGGTTCGCGCACTTCCACATGCGAGTGTCCGATGTGGAGGTCCACTTCGTCCACGAGCGCGCCGCGGGTGGCTCTGGCGTGCCGATCGTGTTGACGCACGGGTGGCCGAGCACGTTCGCCGAGTACCTGCCGGTGGTGCCGCTGTTGACGGCGCGCGGGTTCGACGTGGTGGTGCCGTCGTTGCCCGGGTACGGGTTCACGGCGCGCCCGGACCATCCACACACGATGCGCGACACCGCCCGGCTGTGGCGGGACCTCATGCACGGCTTGGGGTATTCGCGGTTCGCCGCCCACGGTGGGGACTTCGGGGCTGGGGTGACCACGTTCCTGGGGTTGGACTTCCCGGATGACCTGCTGGGGTTGCACCTGAGCAACCTGGAGCTGGACCCGTACCTCGGCCCTGGTTCGCACCCGCTGTCCGACGCCGAGCGCGCCCTCATCGCCGCCGAGGAAGACTTCGTCTCCCGCGAAGGCGGCTACCACCTTGTCCAGTCCACCAAGCCTCTCACCCTGGGCCACGCCCTAGCCGACTCCCCCACCGGCCTGGCCGCCTGGATCCTGGAGAAGTGGCACGCCTGGTCAGACTCCCGCGGCTCCCTGGAACCCCACTTCACCCGCGACGACCTCCTCACCACCCTCACCCTCTTCTGGACCACCAACACCATCACCTCGTCCCTCCTGGACTTCCACGACAACCGCCCCCTCTACGACCTCCCCCTCCCCCAGATCCCCACCCCCACCGCCATCGCCCTCTTCAACAACGAACACACCCACCACGGCCACATCCCCCGCACCTGGGCCGCGCGCCTCTACAACCTCCACCGCTGGAACACCATGCCCACCGGCGGCCACTTCGCCGCCACCGAAGAACCCGAAGCCTTGGCCGCCGACCTGGCCGCCTTCTTCCTGTGAGGTTCCCGCACATCGCGTGATCGCGAATTTCCACCCACGAGTCGGTAGCTCGGTGAGACTGAGCAGCACACGGTCTGCGACACCGAGGGGGGAGCCACCACCGGGTGAGAATACGGGGCTTTCGGCTGGTGAGGTTTGTCCGGAGTGGACGGGGGTGGGACGTTCAGCGGCAGTGGTGTGGATGTGGTGGGAGGTCTCGTGAGAGCGCGTGGGGTGTGGCTGTCGGCGGTTGTGGCCGTTGGGGTGTTGGTGGGTGGGGCGGAGCCCGCGGGGGCGGTGGGGATCGCGGACTACTCGTTCGCGACGTGGAATATGCAGGGGGCCAACTACCAGGGGGTCAGCAAGTGGGGCACGGACCTCGACACGATGCTGGGGGTGGTGCCCCTGGTGCAGTCGTACAACGTCGTGGCGTTGCAGGAGGCGGGGTCGCTCGGGGACATTGATCGCGGGGCGTTGGCGTTTCCGCCGCGGTGGGCGTGTCAGCATCATGTGAAGGGGTTGCGGCGGGCGCGGCGGTGCATCTGGCTCATCGACGTCAACGGGGTGACGTACCCGCGCACGCTGTACTTCGTGGAGTCCGAGGACCGGGAACTGGGTGTGGGCGACCAGAACCGGAAGGACAACCTCGCGTTCGTCGTCAAGCACGCCGCGGTGGACGTGGTCGACTGGGATTACCAGCCACCGGTGCGGTCGGATGAGTTCCACGACGGGGATCGTGGGCTGTTGCAGTTGACGCTGGCCGATGGGACGACCATCCACACCGGTCACGCGGACGCGAGTCCCCCAGGTGCCAACGCGGCCGCACTGGTCAACAAGGTGCGCGCGGCGAACGCGGGCGAGAACTGGGTGCTCCTCGGCGACTTCAACATCGAGCCGAAGTACTTGCGGCCGCTGCTGGGCCCGGGCGAGCGGCTGACCGCGACGGTGGAGCGGACCATGCGGCCGAGCAGGAAGGTGTACGACTACATGATCTGGTTCGACCGGCGCACGGCGGAGGTGATGACGGCGAAGGTCGTCCAGGACCGCGTCGTGAACGGCAACACCATCCTCTACCGGTCCGACCACCACCCCGTCCGGTTCGCCAAGCAGAACTGAGGTGCCCATGTCGCCCACCAGGATCGCCGCACTGGTCGCCCTGCTGCTGGCAGGCGCGCCACCGGCACACGCCGACAGCCAGCTCCACCGGTACGGTCCGTACAGTGCACAGTGGACTCCCCAGGGCGGGTCCGCGCTGTGCCTCACCCACACGCCTCCCCCCGAAGGCCTTGCCATCGCGCAGAACTGCGTCGGCAACACCGATCGCCAGGAGTGGCTGTTCACGCAGTCCGACGACGGCCGGGGTTTCGTGGTCCAGAACAAGGACAGCCACCGCTGCCTGCGCGCCCAGGCGGGATCCGAGCAGGTCCCGCAGGCCGTCTGCGACCGCCGGGCGCCGGAGCAGTACTGGACGGTCGCCAGCCGCGACTCCGGGCGGACCACGAGCGTCTGCGCCACCGACGGCAGGTGCCTCACGGTGCTGGACCCCTCGGCGCAGCAGCCTTTCCGGAAGGTCGCGCTGCGGGCCACCACGGCGGCGGTGCGGGACCGGCAGGGGTGGACGATGGTCGCCACGGGCCTCGGCCGGTCCCGCTGAGCCGCTAGTTGCCGACCTTGATCGCCCGGTAGGTCACCGGCGCGAAGGTCTCCGGGACCACCGCCAGGTGCGGCAGGTAGTCGCCGGTCACCACGACCGGCCAGCCGTTGACCGCCGAGGCGATCGTCACCTGCCGCACACCGGCCTGGGCCGCCCCGGCGTCGGGGTACACCCGCCACCGCTGGTTGCGGGTGTCGGTCGGCAGCGCCAGCAACGGTTGCACCTTGACCGGCGCGCTCGGCGCGACCCTGGGCAGCACCCAGCCCCGCAGGTCCTTGGTGTGGATGACGTACTCGGCGCCGCCCTCACCCGATCCGGTCGGCACGAACCGCCACCGGGTCGCTCTTGCCGAAGACCCGAGACCGATCGTGCCCCCGCGTTCGACGAGCGCGGAACCGTTCGCCGCGCGCAACACCCAGACCCCGGCGAGGGGATCACCCGCCGCCGGTTGGGCGACCGCCGAGGTCGGGTTCGTGACGACCCCGACCGCCACCATGAGCGCGAACGCCACCGCTGTCCACTTTTTCACCGCACGTTCTCCTCGATCTGGCGCCACCTCTTCCCGGCCGCGCTCCGCCCCCGACATTCACCACTCCACCACCCCGCACGCCTCCCGACGCCCCCGATCACCCGATCGAGGCCCCGGTCAGCGGTCGACAGCGGGACCGGTGGCGTGCCGGTAGGCCAACTCGGCCTCGGTCGCCCTTCCCTGCTGGGACAACAGATCACCCAGTTCGCGGTATGCCAGGGCCCACCCGGGCATCGCCCGCAGCGCGTCCCGGTACGCCTGCTCCGCCTCGTCGACCTTGCCCGCCGTGCGCAGGACGCGGCCGAGGTCGAGGTGGGCCGCTTTGTCGTCGAGCCCGATTGCCACCCGCAACTGCTCGGCAGCACGATCCAGGTGGCCGAGTTCGGCGAGCGTCGAGGCCAGCGCCCGGCGGGCCTGACCGGACCCCGGCATGAGCTCGACGGCGCGCTCCAACCACTGCTCGGCCAGGGTGTACTCGCCTCGTCCGTGGTGACCGCGGCCCACGCCGAGGTACCCGACGCCGTCATCGGGGTCGGCCATGAGGTAGTCCCGGTAGTGCGCCTCGGCCTCGTCGAACCGCCGGAGACCGAGCAGGGCCTCCCCCCGCGTGTAGGTGGCTCGCCGGTTGTTCGACGTGATCCGCAGCGATTCACCGCTCTCGTGCTCCGCGGCCACCAGATCCCCGCGCGCCCACGCCAGCTCACCGCGCAGGAACCGGACGTTCGCGTCGGCCGGGGCGAGCCGCACCGCGTGCTCCAGCGCCGTCTCGGCCCGGTCCCAGCCACCGCCGTGGAACCCGTCGCGCCGGTACCGGCACTCGGCGATGCCGACGTGCGCGGACACGAGGTCCGGATCGAGGTCCAGCGCGGCCTCGTACGCGGCGACCGCCCGATCGCACTCCCCACCGGCGCACAGGAGCTCGCCCAGCAGCGAGTGCGCCCCGGCGACCTCGGGGGCCAGTTCGACGGCCCGGCGACAGGCCGCCAGCGCGTCGTCCGACGGCCCGGACCCGTACCGCAGCAGGTCCACGAGGTGCAGCTGGATCGTCGCGGACGTGGGGTCGAGCCGCTCCGCCTCCCGGTACGCCGCCTCCGCCGCCTTCCACTCCCCCTGCGCCTCCAGCACACCGCCCAGCTCGACGTGCCCGGCGACGAGGGTCGGGTCGAGCCGCACGACCTCGCGGAACTCCTGCTCGGCGCCCGCCAGGTCCTGGCGCAGGGTGAGCACCCCACCGAGGTCGAGGCGCGGGTTCGGGTCCGCGGGGTCGAGCCGGATGGCCTCCCGGAGCGCGGACCCGGCCTCGTCGAGGCGACCCAGCGCCACCAGCACCGCGCCCAGCAGCGCGTGCGCGAGCGGGGAGTCGGGGTCCAGCCGCGTCGCCTCGGCGTAGGCGTGCTCGGCCTCCGGCAGCCGGTCGGTGCGGTCGAGCAGCTCACCGAGCGAGATCCACGCCTGCGCGTTGCCCCGGTCCATGCCGATCGCGGCCCGGATCTCCGCCTCGGCCTCGGTCCCCCTCCCCTGGTCCAGGATGGAGTCGCCCAGCCCGATCCGCGCGGACTGGTTCATCGGGTCGATGGCCAGTGCGGCGCGGTAGTGCGCCTCGGCCTCGGCGGCCCGGTCCCTGGCGAGCACCACGGTGCCCAACCCCGTGCGGCAGGGCGCCGAGCCCGGGTCCAGCCGCACCGCTTCCTGGAACGCCGCCTCGGCCCGGTCGTGGTGCCCGCTCGCGTACCAGTCGACGCCGCGTTCGGCCCACGCCTCGGCCTGCTCGGACGCCGCGCCGGTGGTCGGGTTGGCGGCGAGGACGTAGTGGTCGGCGGTGTCGGTGCCACGCTGGTTGGGCTGCGGCAGGCCGAGGCCGACCAGCCTGCGCCGCAGGTGCGGGTAGAGGGCGCTGAAGGTGAGCTGGGCGGGGCCACCGGGGATGCCCGTGCGCACGAGGTCGATGAGCTGGCCGGTGAACGTGGTGCACGCCGACTCGTCGGACGGGTCGAAGTGCGCGGCGACGCTGGTGGTCGTCGCGGTCAGCGTGTAGCTGCCGCTCACGTGGGTGACGTCGGCGATCTGGTCCGCGCCCGACAGCGCCTCGATCGCGCGGCCCGCGTAGCAGCAGTCCAGCACCACCAGCCGCACCCCGGCCGGGCTGTCGCGCACGGCTTCCTTGACCCAGGAGAACGGCAGGCCGGTGAAGTCCGGGGCCTCCGCCACGGTGTCCCTGGTGGTCAGGCACAGCTCGCCGCGCGGGGTCAGCTGCCCGTGGCCGACGTAGTAGACCAGCAGCACGTCCTCGGTGTCCCTGGCCAGCGCCCGGAGCTGCCGCGCCAGGTGCCCCGGCTGGACCGGGTCGGCCAGCACCGTGACGCTCTCCGGGGCCCAGCCGCACAGCAGCGGGTCGGTGAGCACCGAGCGCATCCCGTCGAGGCTGTTGCGCGCCGCCGGGATCGGGACGAGCGCCGGGTCGTCGTAGGTGGAGACACCGATCAACACGGCACGGGAGCTCACCACCCGGCCGATGATGGCACAGCGCGATTCGCCCCGCCCTGTCCCCGCGGTGGCGAAACGTCCCTATTCCGCTGATGGCGCAGAAGTTCCGGTCGCGCCGATGTCGGTCGTCGGGGTGGTCCACCGGAAGGTTCCGGGCGCGCCCGGGGTTGGTGAAGATCAACGGGCAATCGGACTGGGGGTCGGGAATGGCCGGGAACGGTGAGGTTCGCGTTCTGGGACCGGTGGAGGTTCTGGTCGACGGGGTCGTGGTGGGGGTCGGCGCGGGGAAGCTGCGGGCGCTGGTCGGGGCGCTGGCGGTGCGGGCTGGTGAGGCGGTGTCGACCGAGGAGCTGGTCGGGTGGCTGTGGGGCGATCACGCGCCGGGCAACCCGCGGCACACGGTGCAGATCTACGTGATGCGGCTGCGGCGGGTGCTGGGCGCGGAGTCGATCGAGACCACCGCGGACGGGTACCGGCTGATGGCGGCGGTGGACCTGACCCGGTTCGAGCGGCTGCTGGAGCGGGCGAGGACCGCGGAACCCGCCCAGGAGGCGGACCTGCTGCGGGCCGCGGAGGCGTTGTGGCGGGGTGAGCCGCTGGTGGACGTCGACATCGAGGCGGTGCGCGAACGCGTGGTGCCGCGGTTGTGGGAGTTGCGGCTGGCGGCGGTGGAGCGGCGGGTCGAGCTGGACCTCGCGGCGGGGCGGCACGAGGTGATCGGGGAACTGCGGGCGTTGACCGCGCAGCACCCGCTGCGGGAGCGGCTGTGGGCGCTGCTCGTGCGGGCGCTGTCGCGGGCCGGTCGCGCGGGTGAGGCGATGGCGGCGTACCACCAGGTCAGGGCGGTGCTCGCCGACCAGCTGGGCGTGGACCCCGGTCCTGAGCTGCGGCAACTGTTCCAGGACATGCTCGACGAACCACCCGCGCCGGACCCGGCGCCCGCCACCGCCGCGCACGTCGAGCTGCCGCCCGACCTGCCGGACTTCGTGGGCCGCGACGAGCTGGTCGACCGGGTCGCCGAGCTGCTCACGCCCCGGGGCACCGCGATGCCGATCGTGGCCGTCGTGGGTCCGCCCGGGGTGGGCAAGACGGCCCTGGCGGTGCACCTCGCGCACCGGCTGCACGAGCGGTTCCCGGACGGGCGGCTGTTGCTGAACCTGCACGGCTACTCGACCCGACCGTCCACAACGGCCGAGCAGGCGCTCGCGCAACTGCTCAGAACCCTCGGCGTGGCACCGGAACGCGTCCCGCTGGAGGTCGACGCCCAGTCGAACCTGCTGCGAGCGCTGCTGGCGGACAAGCGAACCCTGCTGGTGCTGGACAACGCCTCGGGCGCCGAGCAGGTCCGGTCGCTGCTGCCGTCCGGCTCCGGGTGCGCGGTGCTGATCACCAGCCGCGACGAGATGCGCGGGTTGGCCGTGACGCACGGGGCGCGCAAGGTGTCGGTCGGGGTGCTGACCGACACCGAGGCCCGGCGGTTGCTGACCGAGATGCTCGGCGCGGCGGTGGCGGCGGAGCCGGACGCGGTGACCGGCCTGATCGAGGCCTGCGGCGCGCTGCCGCTGGCCCTGCGGATCGCCGCGGCCAACGTCGAGGGCAGCATCGACTCCTACGTGCGGGAACTGACCAGGCGCGACCGGCTGCGGGCGCTCACGGTCATCGGGGACGTCGCGGTGAGCGCCGCGTTCGACCTGTCCTACGCGGCGCTGACCCCCGAGGCGCGCCGGTTGTTCCGCCAGTGCGGGTTGTCGCCGACGCCGGACGTCACCGCCGAGAGCGCGGCCGTGATCGCCGGGATCGGCGAGGACGAGGCGGCGGGCCTGTTGCGGGTGCTCGCCACGAGCCACCTGATCGAGCAGACGCTGCCCGGCCGCTTCCAGTTGCACGACCTGCTGCGCCTGTACGCCGTGGAACGCGCCAAGGTCGAGGACTCCGCCGGCGACTGCGAGGACGTGGTGCAGCGGCTGCTGAACTGGTACGTCGGGGTCGCAGGCCACGCCGCGGACGTGCTCTACCCGGAGATGACCAGGCTGGCCGCGCCGCGCGCGACCGGGGCGTTCACCGACAACGGGTCCGCGCTGTCCTGGTTGGACGGTGAGCGGGTCAACATCGCCGCCGTCGTGTGCCACGTGACCACCAACGGCCCGCACCAACCCGCGTGGCTGCTGGCCGACGCGCTGCGCGGGTACTTCTGGGTCCAGTCCGACACCACCTCGTGGCGGGCGTCGGCGCGGGCGGGGCTCCAGGCGGCGACGACGGCCGGTGACGTCGAGGCGATGGCCGCGATGCGGTTGAGCCTGGGCACGATGCACGCCAGCCTCGGCGACTACCCCAGCGCCGTCGAGCACTACGACAAGGCGTTGGCCACGGCGGAGGAGATCGGGTCCGACCGGTTGGTGTCCTCGGCGTTGAACAACCTGGCCTGCACCTTGCAGGACCAGGGCGCGCTGGACCGGGCGGTCGACTGCTACGAGCGCGCCCTCGTGCTGCAGCGGGCCTCGGGCACGGAGGCGAGGGTGGCGACGATGATGGTCAACCTCGGGTCGGCGTACTGGGAACTCGGCAGGCTCGGCGAGGCGCGGGGGATGTTCGAGGAAGCGCTGGTGGTGTTGCGCCGCACCAGGTCGCGGCAGGCGGAGGTCGAGGTGCTCGACAGCCTGGCCAGGGTCCACCTCGACCAGGGCGACACCGACCGGGCCATCGAGCACGCGGGCCGGGCGCTGCGGCTGGCCGAGTCCACCGGTCACCCCCGGCAGGTGGCGGAGGCGCACAACACGCTCGGCGCGGCCACGCTGCGCGTCGGGTTACCGGACAACGCCCTCGAACACCACGCGCTGGCCCTGGCCAAGGCCCGCGACCTGGGGTTCCGGCGGGCGCAGGTGAGCGCGCTGATCGGCCTCGTCGACGCCCACCGGGCGGCCGGGCGCCCGGAGCAAGCCCTGGAACTGGGCCGGGAGGCGCTCGCGCTGACCGACCGGGTGGGGTTCCGGGGCCGCCAGGGTCGGGCCCTGGTCGCGCTGGGGCGCACCTTCCTCGACCTCGGCGACCAGGACCTCGCCGGGCAGCACGCGCGGCGGGCCCTGGAGGTCCACCGCGAGACCGGGCACCGGCTCGGGGAGGCGCGCGCGTTGCGGCTGCTGGGGGACGTGCTGGCGGTCGACGAGCCGCACGCGGCCGACGCGCACTGGCGGGAGGCGTTGGCGTTGTTCGAGGACATGGAGGTCGCGGAGGCGGCGGAACTGGCCCAGGCACTGGGCTGATCCCCGCTATCACCGGGGTGCCGGCGAACCGATGTCGAGCCGATGGTGCCCGTGGATACCGTGGGAATCGCGTTGCAGCACACGCGATCTGGGGGATCGACGGGGGTTCACGACGGCGGCTGCCCCAGCCGACTCTGTTCGTCCACCACCCCTCCCGTGCCGTCGGGTGGACAACCGAAGAGGAGTTACCGTGAGACTGCGCATGGCGCTCGCCGCCCTGCTCACCATGGTCGCGTCCCTGGGCCTTGTCGGCTCGGCGACCGCGGCACCGACAGAGCCCACGTACTCGCCCACGGCGACCGGCGCCCAGAGCTTCCTGGTCGTCCGCCAGAACGGCGAACTGGTCCGCTGGGACAAGACCTCCGGCAGCTACCAGCCGCAGCTGATCGGGCCGGGCTGGGGTGAGGACAACACCAGGCTGATCGCGAGCCTGAGCACCACCCAACTGGTCCAGATCCGCACGGACGGCACCCTGTGGGACTGGAAGTACACGCCGTCGGCCGGGTGGAACGGCTACCGGGTGGGTGGCGGCTGGAGCAGCGTCACCTCGATCGCCGGGCTCGCCACCGATCGGTTCGTGGCGCTGACCGGTTCCTACACCCTCGAGGAGTGGAAGTCCCCGTCGAGCAACCACAGCTACGAGAGCCAGGGGATCTACTTCTCGCCCTCCCCGCTGAAGCTGATCACCGGGCTGGACGACGCGACCTTCCTCAGCATCGACACCTCGGGCGGCGCGCGCCGCTGGGTGCGGGGTACCGGTAGCTACAACAGCTACCTCATCACCGGCAACTGGAGTGACGTCAGGCTGGCCGCGGGTGTCAACTCCACGCGGTTCGTGACCGCCCGCACCGACAACAGGTTGGTCGAGTGGAACCTCTCCGGCGCCAGCTGGACCAGCACGGTCTACGGCACCGGCTGGAACGACGCCCGACTGCTCGGCTGACCCCCTTCCGGACGGTGACCAGGTCCGGTTAGTCCTGTGAGGAGTGTCCCGGCAGCACCACGCTGCCGGGACACTCGCACGCGGTCAAGTGCGGGCGAGGGCGAGTAAGTGCGCACTGCGGTCGCTGGGGTACTTACTTCATTGTGCGTACTTGATGCTATTCAAGTCCTCTGGATACGTTGACGCACGGCAGATGCGTCTGAATCCAGGGGGAAATCGAACGTGCACAGCTATGCGGGCAAGAAAGCCGTTGTCGTGGGTGGGACGCACGGTATGGGGAGGGCGGTCGTGGAGAGGTTGGTTGCCGGGGGTGCGGAGGTTCTGCTCACCGGCAACAACGAGGGCACCGTCGAGGCGGCGCGGCGGGAGGTTGGGGCGCGTGTGGTGCGGTCGGATGTGACGAGTGTGGCTGCCAACAAGGAGTTGGCCGCGGTCGTGGGTGAGAAGTTGGGGCGGGTGGATCTCGTGCACTACAACGCGGGGTTCGCGATGTCGGACCCGTTCGAGCAGGTCACCGAGGAGTCCTACGACCGCACTTTCGCGGTCAACACCCGGGGCGCGTTCTTCACCGTCCAGCACCTCGCCCCGCTGGTCAACGACGGCGGCGCGATCGTGTTCACGTCCTCCATCGCCGACGTCGGTGGCATTTCGGCGATGGTCACCTACGCCGGGGCGAAAGCGGCGGTGATGGCACTGGCGCGTGGGATCGCGGCGGCCTTGTTGCCTCGGCGGATCCGGGTCAACGTGGTGGCTCCCGGTTTCGTGGACACGCCGTCGATGGGTGTCCCGGGTATCACCGACGAGCAGCGCGCCGCGTTCATGCGCCAGGGCGACGAGATCACCCCGATGCAGCGCCACGGCACGGTGGACGAGGTCGCCGCGGCCGTTCTGTTCCTCGCGTTCGAGGCCACCTTCACCACCGGCGAACGATTCACAGTGGACGGTGGTCTTGGCCAGCACATCAACCGCTGAGCGATCAGGTGCGGCGCGGGCGGTACGCGGCGAGGACGAGTGCCAGTCCTGCCAACAACAAGACCACGCCTGCCCACAGGCCGTGCTCCGCGTCTACGCCGGTAGAGGCCAGGTCCGGGGTGGGGCGGAAGCGGGCGACCGGGATGAGGTTCTCGGTCGAGGTTGTCGCCGTGGGGATGACCGGGTTCGCCGTGGGGGGCGCCGTTGGGGTGGTCGCGCAGTCGGCGGCGAGGGTCATGGTCGGGGGGTCGAGCGGGGCGCCCGCCTGGTAGAAGCCGGCGAACGCCTCGGAGCTGGTGAGGGTGGCGGGGACGTCGGGCCAGGTCAGCAGGCCGTTGACGGCAGTGGCCGCGGGCGGGGTGAGGCGGGCGAGGGCCACGTCGGGCAGGTTGGCGGGTTGGGCGGGGGCGCCGGGGGTGGCCTTGAGCTCGATGTCGGCGTGCAGGGTGGCGGTGCCGTTGGCGGTCGTCACCCAGGGGTCGGACAGGAGCAGCGTGAAGAAGTGCGCGGGGTAGGAGAAGGCGACGGTGCCGCGGTAGCGGGAGGTGAACCGGGTGGGGCTCGTGTAGTCGGCGGAGTCGAAGGTGAAGCGGTACGCGCCGGTGGGGATGCCCGCCGGGTTGGGGACGCCGTCGCGGACGACCTCGTCGAGGGCGGTGATGGTGGCGCCGTTGGTGGCGGTGATGGAGTTGCCGGTCGCGCCCGCGAGGCCGACGCCCACGTACTGCCGGAAGCTCTTCTTGAAGCCCCACACCAGGTCGCCCTTGCGCGCGTTGGCCTGGTTGAGGTCGCAGCCGGGCGCCGATGTTGTCGTTGACGGCGTTGTCGTGGTCTCCCGCACCGACTGGACCGGGGGCGTCGCTGTGGTAGTCGTGACCGGCGCGCTGGTGGGGGTCAGCACCGCCAGCAGCATCGCGCCGGTGACAAGGGAAACGCTCATGCCTCGACCTTCTTTCGCTTGCGCAGCAAAGCAATCACTACAACCACCAACGCGACGGCACCTAGGGCGGCCGCGATGGGCCACCAACCCAGCCCGTCAGTCGAACTTGCTGGCTGCACGGGTTGGGCCGCGGCAGGGGGAACGGCGGCGGACACCGTCAGCGGAACCGTGCCGACCGCGCCCGACTTCGCGCCGGTGAACTCGAGGGTGTGGGCGCCGGCGGGGACGTCGGCGGGGATCGCGGCCTGGTAGGAGACCGCGCCTGCGGCGTCGGCCTTGGCCGGGGCCAGGAACAGCGGGTCGGACCGCAGCACGACGGTGACCTGCTCGTCGGCGGCGAACCCGGAGCCGGTGACCGCGACGGTGGCACCGGCGGCGACGACCCCGGCGGCGGCCGAGAGGGTGGCGGACCGGGCGGGCAGCGGGGCGGCGGTGCCGGGTACCGCGTTGGTGCTCGGGGCGCCGGTCGGCGTGGCCGGGGGTTGACCGGCGGTGGGGGCGGCGAAGCGGACGGGGGTGAAGGTCTCGTTGGTCGGGTTGACCACGCCGTGGGCACCGATGGTGATGACGCCGCAGGTCACCCGCGCGCAGTCGACCTCGGTGGTGTTCCCGGACCGGTCGACGGCCTTGAACCGGGCACCGGGGATGATCATCCGGACGCTCCAGGAGCCGTCGGGGGCGACGACCCCGCCGTTCGCGCTGGCCGCGGTGTCGCTGCCGGGGAAGGACACGAACCGCTGGAAGCCGTTGTTGTTCTTGGCCTCGCTGTCCTGCACGTACCGGTAGGTCGACCCGGCGGCGCCGCCCTTGCTCGGTTGCCACGTCCCGCCGTCCACCCAGCCGAACAGGACGTAGATCCCGCCGTGCGCCTTGGGGACGGACTGGAAACCGGTGCCGCGTACCTCTACGGGTGTGGCGTAATCGGGGTCCGCTGTGGACACTGAAAGGCTCACGCGGGCAGTGGCTGCCGCCGTTGCAGGCAGTAGTGCGGCGGCGACCAGGGCGGCGGCCGCTACTGCGAGCGTCCTGAAGGTCACGGTTGCTCCTCTCGGGATCGCACGGGCAGCACGACGGGGGCGCCGGTGCGCGGGTGCGGGAAGACCTCGACGGGATGCCGGTAGACGGCGCTGAGCAGGTCGGCGGTGCAGACCTCGGCGGGCGGCCCGATGGCGACGAGCTTCCCGCGGTCGAGCACGGCCACGCGGTCGGCGTGGGCGGCGGCGAGGCTCAGGTCGTGCAGGACGACGAGCACGCCACCGCCGTTCCCGGCGTGCCGGTGGGCCAGCGACAACACCAGTTCCTGGTGCTGGACGTCCAGGGCGGCGGTGGGTTCGTCGAGCAGGATGACGGGCGTGCGCTGCGCGAGGACCCGGGCGAGCGCCACCCTGGCCTGCTCACCACCGGACAACGTCGGGTACGCGCGGTCGGCCAGGTGCTCGACCCCGGTGTCCGCCAACGCACTCGCGACGGCGACCTCGTCCTCATCCTCCGCGTCGGTGCCACGCCAGGGCGCCCGCCCCATCTCCACGACCGCCCGCACGTCGAACGGGAACGACACCGAGTTCTGCTGCACCAACACCCCCCGCCGCCGCGCCGCCTCCACGGCCCGCCACTGCCCCACCCCCCTGCCGTCCAACACCGCCTCCCCACCCGCGACCGCCACATCCCCCGCCAACGCCCCCAACAACGTCGACTTCCCCGCCCCATTCGGCCCGACCAACACCAACACCTCCCCCACCCCCAACTCCAAGGACACGTCATCCACCAACAACGCACCCCCCACCCGCACACTCACCCCCACCGCCGCGATCACGCCCAACCCCCCGCCTTAGTGCGATTGCGGCGCGGCAACGAAGATGACACCCCGCCGATCAGCCCCAGTACCGCAACGGAACCACCGACGCCGACAACGCTGTGTCGTCGCGACAGCAGCGAGGCACCATTGCCCACCAACCGCCACACACCAAGCCATCCGGTGGCGATCGCACCCGACGATCCTCGATCGACTCCGCTCAGCCGCCCAGCACCAGCGATCACGCCCAACCCCCCGCCTTGGTGCGATTGCGGCGCAGCAGCCAGAAGAAGAACGGGCCACCGATCAGGGCGGTGACCATTCCGATCGGGAGGTCCGCGTACCGCACCGCCGTCCTCGCCAGTAGATCCGCGGCGGCGAGGAGGACGGCGCCGCCGAGGAGGCTGGCGGGTACCAGGACCCGGTGGCCTGGTCCCACCACCATCCGCACCAGGTGGGGGACGACCAGGCCGACGAAGGAGATGATCCCGGCGTAGGACACCGCTGCCGAGACGCCGATGGCTACCGCGCAGATCACCACGAGGCGCAGGCGTTCGACGTCCACGCCCAGGTGGCGGGCTTGGCGGTCGCCGAGGGACAGCAGGTCCAGGCGGCGGGCCACCACCAGTGACGCCAGGGCTGTGATCGCCACCAGCGGCAGCGCGACCCACACGTACGACCAGCGCGCCCCCGCCACCGATCCCAGCTGCCAGAACACGATCTGCTCCCGCGCGGCCTGGTCGCCGATGAACATCAGCAGCGCCACCACCGCCCCCGCGACCGCGTTCACCGCGACCCCGGTCAGGATCATCGACACCGTCCCGGTCCGCCCCGAGGACCGGGACAGGGCGTACACCGAGAACGTCGTGACCAGCCCCGCCGCGAACGCCAGGCCCGGCACCGTGAACGCCCCCAGGAACGTCCACCCGAACACGATCGACAGGCACGCCCCCACCGCCGCGCCCGACGACACCCCCACCACGCCCGGCTCGGCCAGCGGGTTGCCGAAGCTGCCCTGCATCAACGCCCCGCACACCCCCAGCACGGCGCCCACCAGCAGCGACATCACCACCCGCGGGAACCGCACCGCCCACAGCGCGCCCTCGGCGAACGGGTCGGCCAGCGGCTTGTCCAGCAGCGCGCGCACCACGTCCGACACCGGCAGCCCGTACTGACCGGCCCCGGCGGACACCACGGACACCACCACCAGCGCGGTCACCAGCACCGCGAACAGCACCACGACCCTCGTCCGCGCGGTCACGGCGCGTACAGCGCCCGGGTCAGGCCGTCGAGGACGGCGGCGGTCTGGGGGCCGAAGCCGAGGACGACGGAGTCGGCCATGTCGACGAAGCGGCGGTTGCTCGCGGCCGGGGTCTGGGCGACCCGGGGGCGGTCAGGGCGCCCTCGACGCCGCCGACCGAGGCGAGGCCGTTGGTCATCATCAGGATGACGTCGGGTCTGGCCTTGGCCAGCGCCTCGGGGTTGATCGGGCGCATGCCGTCGATGCCCGCCTCGGTGGCGACGTCGACCGCGCCGAGGGCCTGGATGAGGGAGTCGGCGCCGGAGCCCTTGCCGAACAGGTAGTAGACGCCCGCCTGGCCGCGCAGGTAGAGGAACACGACGCGCGGCTTGCGGGCGGGGTCGGCCGGGGCGAGGCGCTTGATCTGGGCGACGGTGTCGGCGATCTCGGACTCCATGCGCCTGGCCAGCAACTCACCCGCCTCAGGCACGCCCAGGGCGGTGGCGACCGCGCGGACGATCGGGACGTTGGTGTCCATGGCGCGCTTGGGATCCACCACGACGACCGGCACCCCGGCGTCGCGCAGCTGCAGGACCGCGTCCCACGGGCCGAGGGTCGTGTCGGTGAGCACCACGGACGGCCGCAGGCGCAGGATGGCCTCGGCGTTGAGCTGGTGCCCGTTGACCGTCACCAGCGGTAGATCTTTCGCGGCGGGGAACCCGGTCGAGATGTCCCGACCGACCACCCGGCTGCCCAACCCGAGCCCGAACACGGTCGCGGCCAGGGTTCCGGACACGTCCAGCGCCAGGACGCGGCTCGCGTCGGTGACGGTGACCGAGGTGTCCTGGAAGTCGGTGACGGTCACCGGCAACCGCGGCGTCGGGGTGTCGACCGGCACGATGTCGTTGTGCGCCACCAAGGCCGTCGTCGGACCCTGGTACGACCGCGGGTCGGGCAATGCCGTCAGCGCGGACAGCGGCGGGCGTTCCCCGGCCTGGGCGGGGACGTGTCCCGCGCCGCCGGGCGGGGACGAGCACCCCGTCAGCACGAGCAGCGCGAGGAGCAGCAGGACCCGCATCAAGCCTCACGCTCCTGCAACGCTGCGGCGACGGCGGCCTTGATGCGCTTCTGCTCCCCCGCTGCCCGGGCCTTGGCCCTGGCGCGCAACGCGAGCAGCAAGCACACAACGAGCAGCAGGCACACGGCGACGGCCCAGGGAAGCGCCAACGCCCCGTCAGTCGCGGTCACCTGCGGCAACGGTGCGCCACCGGGAACCGAGGCCGTCACGGCGACCGCGGCGGTCACCCGACCGGCGGGCACGAACCCCACGCTCAGCTTGCGGGTGACGCTCTCCCCCGGCAGCAGCTCCGGGATCGGCTCGACGGCCGCGTCGGTGCCGAACCAGCCGAACAGGCCGTCGAGGCGCACGGTGTGGGTGGCGGCGACGCGGGTGTTGCCGGTGTTGGCGACGGTGTAGCTGACGCTGGTCGTGCCCTTGCCCACCGGGTTCGGCGTGCCGTCGTACTCGACCTCCAGGCCGCGGACCTCGACGGCGGGCGTGAGCGTCCCGGCCACGCGCAGGTGCATGCGGGCACCGAGGCGCCGGTCGACGGTGATGCCGGAGCCGGACTCGACGCGCAGCGAGGTGACGACACCACCGCTGTGGTCGCCGGGAGTGGCGGTGGCGGGGACCGCGACGGTGAACGGGACGGTGACCGTCTGTCCTGCTGGGACGGTCACCGTGGGCGTGTCGAACCGCACCCAGGTGCCCGCGCCGGTGGAGGTGTCGTTGGCGGGCTTGAGGTCGAGCTGCCCGGACGAGGTCGTGAAGGCGTCGGCGGCGTACACGGCGAAGGTCAGCGCGCGCTGCTCGTGGTTGCTCACCAGCAGCGCGTCCGACAACGCGGCGCCGGGCGCGACGGAGTAGGCGAAGTTGGGCCGGTTCGCGCCGAGGGCGGAGTCGGCGGGACGCACACCCCAGGTGACGTTCTGCGCGGCGGCCAGGCCGGGCAGTCCCAGGGCGAGCAGGACCGCGGCGGTGACCGCGGCGAGGATGCGGGTCATGGTGGGGATCCAGTCCGGGGAGGGCGGTTGTGGGCACCGCGGCGGCGACGGTGCCCACAACCGGGGTGACTAGCTCAGTGCGGTGAGGGTCAGGGTGGCGTCGTAGGTCCCCGAACCCACGCTCACCGGGACCTTCAGGCTCAGGTCGGCGCCGAGCAGCACCGAGCCCTTCGCGTGGTCGAGCGCCGCGCTGCCCAGCGTCGCGGGCCGCTTGAGGCCGGAGCCGTCGTCGAAGCCCGGGGCCACGGCGGCACCGGCGACCGCGCCGCCGGTGTTCTCGGTGGCCTTCGGCGTCCAGCCCAGGTACTTGCCGTCGAACGAGGTGCCGTTCGCGGCGAAGTCGCTGACCTGCGCGGACACCGACCACGCGGGGGCACCGGCGCGGGTGTCGGTCACCCGGACCGGGTTGATGGACCCGGTGGCCTGGTAGTGGTCACCGGCGGCCACGGCGGTGCCGAGGTCGACCAGGCCGTTGGTGCCGTCGATCGTCCAGACGAACTCGCCCGGCTGGACCACCTGCGGGACGGTCACCCGGACGTCCTGCTCGGTGGCGGAGGGCTGCGGGTCCGGGGTGGTGGCCACGGTGTAGCCGATGTCGAAGGGCAGCGCGGGCTTGTAGTCCTGGCTGCCGCCGCACCCGGTCGAGTAGAAGTGCGGGCGGACCGCGACGGGCACGGTGGTCACGAACTCCGGAGCCCACGAACCCCACTGGCCGCCCGCGCAGGTGCGGTTCTGCGCGGTGCCGTCCGGCACGGTGACCTCGGTGCCCTGGTAGTCCGGGGTGACCCGGAAACCGGTGGCGGTGAGGCCGCTGAGCGAGCCCGCGTCGAAGGTGACCAGCCTGAGGCGGCCGAAGTCCTGCGCCGGGGTCGGGTTGCCGGACACGTCGATGCCCGCGCCGAGGCTGAACTCCGCGGTCAGCGAACCGGAGCCGTCAGCGGCCACGGTGACGACCGGGTTCTCGTAGACCTCGTTGGGGGCGTTGAACTGCGGCGGGTAGGCGTTGACGGTGTAGCTGCCGGTGAAGGACAACCGGCCCGCGCCGGTGGCCGGGTCGACGGTGCCGGTGCCCGCGGTGAACCTGACCGCGTTGGGCGTCTTCTGCGGCGAGGAGACCGGCATCGAGGTGGCCGGAGCGGGGGCGACGACGTACTGGGTCTGCGCGCCGCCCGACACCGAACCGGTGAGCAGCGCGGCGTTCCCGGTCAGGTCCTTGATGTTCCACGGGCCGAAGACGCCGACCTGGGCGTACCCGCTCAGACCCCAGACGAACGTCGCGTCGGTGACGGTCGCGGTGGCGGCGGCCGCGGGCGTGGCGCCGAGGACGGTGGCGGCGAGCAGTGCCGCCGCGCCCACGGCGACCGCCCTGGCCGCGTGTGGTCTTGCCATGTGCGTTTCCTCCTGCGCGGGACCGCGCGCCCCCGAGCCCGGTCGTAGTTAGGCGAGGCTAGCCTAACTAGATTGTTCAACGCTTGACAAGAGCGACGGCCGACACACTGTCCTGTGTGGAATCCGGGCGCGCGGACAAGGGGTTCCGTGGCGGAACCCCTTGTCAAGCAAGGACTATCGGCCGGGTCAGCAGTACACAGTGGCCAGATCGTCGAACACCGCGCGGTTGAGCTGGAACGCCCGGTTGGCCTCGGCCACCAGCGACTCGCGCTCGTCATCACGCCACGGCGCCCCGTCGAGCAACGCCCGGTAGTGGTCGCGGAACGGCTTGGGCTTGGTGACCCGGTCGAAGACGTAGAACCGCACGCCGTCGTCGGTCAGCCCGTAGATCTCCTGCATGCGGCGGCGGACGACCTGACCGCCGGAGAGGTCGCCGAGGTAGCGCGTGTAGTGGTGCGCGACGAACGCGCCGCGATCGGTGGAGCCGACCTCGACCAGCCGGTCCACATAGGACTGCGTGGCGGGCAGGGGCTCGAGCGCGTCCCGCCAGCCGGGCCCGAGCAGGAAGTCCAGGTCCAGCGCGAGCACATCCCGCCGCAACAGCCCATCGATGACGAACCCGCCGATCACCGGGTCCCCCCGCCACGACTCACCGGCCGCCTCGAGGACGTCGTAGAACAGGTAGCTCTGCGCGAGCAGCCCGGCGTAGGCCTCACGCCCCAGGGCCCCGCCCAGTAACGCCTCGACGAACACCGACCGCTCGGCCCGCTCGTGCTCGTCCCGGGTACCCGCCCGCAGCCGAGCCGCGAACCCCTCGTCCACCGCCGTCATAGCCCACCATTCCGCTAAGGATTGCCTAACCAAACCTAGGCGAGCCCGGCGGCGGAAACCAGCGCGATTTCCCGGACGGGCCGAGCACGGACCGTGAGATCACGTCCCGGTCGCGGCACGGACCGTCATCCCGGGCGCGAGACAGGGCAAGCACCGACCGGAACGGCCCACCACAAGCGTGACCACCCGGCAGGTGAGTGGCCGATTCCCCTGGCATTCCGGTAAGTTCGGGCCAGACAGGCTGGCTTGCGTCGCGGTCGAGGAGACACGGTGCTGGGCGAGTTCGGCATGGTCACCGAGTTCAGCACGGACACCGTGGCGCCGGGCGACCGGTTCGACAGCTGGCTCGCCTTCGGCGCCCACTCCCTCACCCCGGTGTTCGCCACCGCCGACGACGTGTCGAGCTTCGCCGCGTCCATGCGGGTGCTCACCCTCGGTGACGTCCAGGTCTCCGCCCTGCGGTTCCCCTCGCTGCGGGTGCGCAGGCCGACACGGCTGATCCGCCGGTCCGACCCCGAGGCCTACCAGGTCAACATGATGCTGTCCGGCGCGGCCGTGATCGACCAGGCCGACCGGGAGGCGGCCGTCGGCACCGGGGAGTTCACGGTGTACGACACCTCGCGCCCGCTGCGGGCCCTGCGGTCGTGCCACCCGATGTCGCCATCGGTCCTGGTGCAGGTGCCCAGGGCGCGGCTCCCGCTGCCGGACTCCGTGGTCCGCGGGCTCACCGCGGTGCCGTTCGACGCGCGGCACGGGATGGGCGGCACCCTCGCCAGGTGGCTGGTGGACCTGACGAGCCGCGCGGACCAGTTCGCCGAGCACCACGCGGCTCCGCTGGCCTCGATGACCGTCGACCTGCTCGCCGCCGCCATGGCCGAGCCGGTCGGCGGCGGCGCGGCGCTGACCCAGCAGGCCCGCGAACGCGCCCTGGTCGTGCGGATCGACGGCTTCATCGACCGCGCGCTCGGCGACAGCGCGCTGACACCGCAGGCCGTGGCGCGCGCCCACCACATCTCGTTGCGCAGGTTGCAGCAGCTCTTCGCCGCCCGCGGCACCTCACCGGCGGCGTGGATCCGCCACCGGCGCCTGGACCGGTGCAGGCGGGACCTCGTGGACCCGTTGCTGCGCGACCAGCCGGTGCACACGGTCGCCGCGCGGTGGGGGTTCGCCAGCTCGGCGCACTTCAGCAGGCTGTTCCACGCCACCTACGGGCAGCCGCCCAGCGACTACCGCGCGGGTCTGCGCGGATCGGCACGACCCGTGCGCGAATGGGCATCGCACACCCCGCACGTGCTCGAAACACTGGAACCAGCCCACCAGGGCGGATCCAGCAACCACGGCAAGGGGGAGCAATGCGCGCGATCCTGATCTCCACGCTGGTCGCACTCGCCGCGCTGACCACCGCGACGACGAGCCAGGCGACCACGTCCGGCGAGGTGGCCAAGGCGTGGCACGACACCGGCGAGAGGTTCAACAAGAAGTACTCCTGCGAGAACGCGGGCCGCTACTACACCGAGGCGAGCAACGTCTACGACTACCGCTGCGACTGGCACGGCTCCAACGGCAAGGGCAGCTACTGGCTCTGGCTCCTCGCCGACTGACCGCACCGCGGGCGCCGACACCTTCGTCGGCGCCCGCGACCGCGTCGGGCAACCGGTCAGGGGTGGCGGAGTTGGACGCCGACGATGCAGGTGTCGTCGTCGGTGTCGGAGTTGCTGTGGGTGAGGAGGCGGTCCAGGCGCTGGTCCAAAGTGGACGTGGCGCGGGCGGCGGTGGCGAGGAGGCGGGCCAGGGATTCCTCCACGGTGCGGTCTTTGCGTTCGATGAGGCCGTCGGTGTAGAGGAGCAGGGTGTCGCGGTGGACCAGGGACAGGTGGGCTTCCTCGTACACCGGGTTGGCCAGGCCGCCCAGCAGGGGGCCGGTGATCAGGGGCAGCGTGGTCGCGGTGCTGCCCTGGATGAGCACGGGCGGTAGGTGACCAGCGCGTGCCCAACGCAAGGTGCTGTCTGCGGGGTCGAACAACGCACACACAGCAGTAGCGGTCACGTGGTCGGTCAAGTGGCGCGTGACCAGGTTCAGCCACGTCAGCAACTGCGCGGGCCCGGCCCCGGTCGCGGCGAGACCTCGCAAGGCGTTGCGCAGCACCACCATGCTCGTCGCCGCCTCGATGCCGTGGCCCGCGATGTCCCCGACGCACAACAGGATCTGCGATGACGGCAGCACGACCGCGTCGTACCAGTCGCCACCGATGAGGTGTTCCTTCTCCGCGGGCCGGTACCGCACGGCCACATCCAGGTGCGGGGTCTGCAACGTGTTCTGCGCGGGCGGCATGATCGCGTGCTGGAGCTGCAACGTGAGCCGCGTGCGCTCGACCGCTTCCTGCTCGCTGTGCGCCAACTGCTCCCGCGTCGCCGCCAGCGCGACCTCGGTCCAGTGCTGCGCCGAGATGTCCTGGTACGCGCCGCGCACCGCGGGCGTGTCCCCGGGAACCGGCTCGGCGATCACCCGGATGTGCCTGGCCACCCCGTCCGGCCTGCGCAACCGGAACGCCGTCGACGCGGGCCGGTTGTGGTGCAACAGTGTGCGGAGGAACCGGCCGATCAGCACCGCGTCGTCCGGGTGCGCGTGCCGGGCCAGTTGCTCGACCGGCACCGGTTTCGCCGAGGCGGGCAGGCCGTAGAGGGCGAACAGCTCGCTGTTCCACGCGATCTCGCCGGTCACCAGGTTCTCCTCGAACCCGCCGATGCGGCCGAGCCGCTGCGCGTGCTGGAGCAGGTTCGCCAGCCGGGTCGCCTCGTCCTCGATGTGCCACACCAGGAGCACGGCCGCGCCGACCCGGCTGATCCCGACGCCGAGCGCCGCCGTGAGCGGGACCTGCTCGACCAGCGCGGTGAAGTCCACGCGGTCGGCCCGGAACGGCTCACCGGTGGCGTACACGTGCTCCACCCGCTCGAACAGGCCGCCGTCGACCGCGGCCATCGGGTACACCTCCAGCAGCAGCGCGCCGACGACCTCGTCGCGCGGGCGACCACCCGGGTCGGTGTAGCGCGGGTTCACGTGCGCGATCCGGAAGTCGACCACCCGGTCCGCGGCGTCGTGGTGCGGCCGCAGCACCAGCGCCGGGTCCCGCAGGCTGTCGGCGAGATCGGCCAACTCCGACCGCCCACCCGGGTCGGCCTCGGCCGCCGCGGTGCCCAACGTGCGCGCGCACAACTGCGCCAGCGCCTCCAACTGCCGCCACACCCTGGCCGCTGGCCGCTCCATCGGCCCTGGCCAGCAGACCTCCAGCACCCCGAGGACCCGGCCACCGCTGCCCGCCGGGATCGCCGCCCGCGCCCCGTCCGGCAGGTCGCGCTGCCCGATCGACGGCAACCCCGCCGCCGACAGCGACGGCACCCACGCCACGTCCCGCTCCGCCAACGCGAGCCGGGCGGGCACGGCCACCCCCGGCGGCACGAACCGCCACCGGCCGCACTCGTCGTCGGCGAACCCGGCGCACCCGGCCAGCGTCAGCGACGAGTCGCCCCCCGCCAGCCACACCGCCACCCCGACCGCGCCCAGCGGGACGAGCGCGTGCCGCAGCAACGACACCGCGACCGCCTGGGTGTCGCTCGCCGCCAACGCGCCGCTCTCGGCCGTGCGCAACCGGACCGCGACCTCGCCCTCGGGCTCCGCCGAGGCGTCCACCACCGGCCGCCGCGCCGCCTCGGTCAGCTCGTCGCGCGCCGCCTGGTCGACGATCTCCGCCGCCAGTTCCAGCTGCGAGCGCCCCGCCCGCCGGGCCAACGACGCGAGCTGCGCCGCCGCCGCGGCGGGCCCGCAGCCCAGGCGCTCCACCAGCACCCCGGTCGCCAGCTCCAGCAGCGTCCGCCCGGCCGTGGCGTCGTGCGTGTGCCGCACCTGGGCGCGCAGCCGGTCGACCGTCGCGGCGAGCCTGCCGACGACGTCCTCGCGGCGGCTCTCGGGCACCGGCAGCTCCCGGGTGGTGTCCTGCGCCATGCTCAGTCGCCCAGCCAGCGGTGCACGCGGGCGATCAGCTCGTCGGCGTCGAGCGGTTTGGTGACGTAGTCGTTGGCGCCGGAGGCCAGGCTCTTCTCCCGGTCGCCCGGCATGGCCTTGGCGGTGACCGCGATGATCGGCAGGTCGACGTGCTGGGTCATCGCCCGGATCGACGCGGTGGCCGCGTAGCCGTCGAGCTCGGGCATCATCACGTCCATCAGGATCAGGTCGACGTCCGGGTGCTCGCCGAGCACCTCGATGCCGCGCCGCCCGTTCTCCGCCTGCAGCACCCGCATCCCGTGCAGTTCCAGGATGCTGGTCAGGGCGAACACGTTGCGGGCGTCGTCGTCGACCACCAGCACCTTGCGGCCCGCGAGCCGCGCGTCCGGGCGGCGGGGCGCCTCGACCACCTGCTCGTGCGGCCGCACCAGGGGCAGCACCTCGGCGGGGTCGGCGGCGGTCAGGTGCAGCGCGATCCGCTCACGCAGCTCGTCGAGGCTGGAGAGCAGTTCCAGCCTGCGGGTGCCGCCGCCCTCGCGCAGCGCCGCTTCCTGCTCGGGGGCCAGCCGCCGGTTGTGGTAGGCCAGCACGGGCACCGACCGCAGCGCGGCGTCGGCGGTCATGTCGCGCAGCAACCTGGAGGCGGCGTCGTCGGGCAGGTCCAATTCCAGCGCCAGGCAGTGGAACGCGCCCCCGGCCAGCGCCGCGGCGGCCTCCTGGAGCCCGACCGCGGTGACCAGCTCGATCGGCCGGTGCTCGCTGAGCTCCCCGGTCACGTCGATCACGGCGCTCTCGGCGACCAGCGACAGCAGGCCCCTGGCCCGCTGCTCGACCACCAGCAACCGGCGCGGCGCCAGGTCGGTCTGCTCGGCGGGCCCGATCTCGGCAGGCCGGGCCGCCTCGTAGTCCGGCCTGCTCACCGGCAGGTACAGGGTGAACGTCGAGCCGCGCCCGGGGACGCTGCGGGCGGTGACCGCGCCGCCGAGCAGGTGCGCGATCTCCCGGCTGATCGAGAGCCCGAGCCCGGTGCCGCCGTACTTGCGGCTGGTGGTGCCGTCGGCCTGCTGGAACGCGCCGAAGATCGACTCCAGCTGGTCCTCGGCGATGCCGATGCCGGTGTCGCTCACCCGGAACGCCACCACCGGCCCGTTCCCGGCCGCGGCAGGCGGCAGCTCGGCGGCGTCGGCCAGCTCGATGACCAGCTCCACCTCGCCGGTCTCGGTGAACTTCACCGCGTTGGACAGCAGGTTGCCCAGCACCTGCCGCAGCCGCGAGTCGTCGGTGAACACGTGCGAGGGCACGTCGGCGGCCGCGGTGACCCGGAACCCCAGGTCCCGCTGGGTGGTCAGCGGCCGGAAGGTGGCCTCGGTGTAGTCGAGCAGCTGGCGGACCGCGACCCGCTCCGGCGAGACGTCCATCTTCCCGGCCTCGACCTTGGACAGGTCCAGGATGTCGTTGATCAGCTGCAGCAGGTCCGAGCCCGCGGAGTGGATGATCCCGGCGTACTCGACCTGCTTGGCGGAGAGGTTGCGGGTCGGGTTCTGCGCCAGCAGCTGGGCCAGGATCAGCAGGCTGTTGAGCGGGGTGCGCAGCTCGTGGCTCATGTTGGCCAGGAACTCCGACTTGTACTTCGAGGCCAGCGCCAGCTGCTGGGCGCGCGCCTCCAGCTCCTGGCGGGCCTGCTCGATCTCCAGGTTCTTGGTCTCGATGTCGCGGTTGCGGACCGCGAGCAGCACCGCCTTCTCCTCCAGCTCCGCGTTGGACGACTGCAACTCGTCCTGGCGGACCTGCAGCTCCTGCGAGCGGGCCCGCAGCTCCTCGGTGAGCCGCTGCGACTGCTGCAGCAGGGCATCGGTGCGGGCGTTGGCGACGATGGTGTTGACGTTGACGCCGATGGTCTCCATGAGCGGTTCGAGGAAGGCCACGTGCACCGGGGTGAAGCGGTGCACCGAGGCCAGCTCGATCACCCCGAGCACCTGGTCCTCCACCATGATCGGCAGCACCAGCACCGAGGTCGGGTCGGTCTGGCCGAGCCCGGAGGTGATCCGCACGTACCCCGGCGGCACGTCGTCCACCGCGATGGTCCGCCTGCTGCGCGCGGCCTGCCCGACCAGCGACTGGCCCTGCTCGAAGCGGCGCTCCCCCGGCCCGTCCGGGTGCCCGTAGGACCCGATCAGCCGCAGGCCCGAGCCGCTGGCCTCCTCGGCCAGCTCCTCGGCCAGGTAGAACCCGCCGAACTGGGCGCCGACCAGCGGCACCAGCTCGTCCATCACCAGCGCGGCGACCACCGTCAGGTCGCGGTGGCCCTGCATCAACCCGGAGATGCGCGCCAAGTTCGACTTGAGCCAGTCCTGCTCCTGGTTGGCCTGGGTGGACTGGCGCAGCGACTCCACCATGGAGTTGATGTTGTCCTTGAGCTCGGAGACCTCACCGGAGGCGTCCACGCTGATCGAGCGGGTCAAGTCGCCCTCGGCGACCGCGCTGGTCACCTCGGCGATCGCGCGGACCTGCCTGGTGAGGTTCCCGGCCAGCTCGTTGACGTTCTCGGTGAGCCGCTTCCAGGTGCCGGACACGCCCTCGACCTCGGCCTGGCCGCCCAGCCTGCCCTCGGTGCCGACCTCGCGGGCCACCCGGGTCACCTCGGAGGCGAACGACGAGAGCCGGTCGACCATGGTGTTGATCGTGGTCTTGAGCTCCAGGATCTCGCCTGCGGCGTCCACGTCGATCTTGCGGGTCAGGTCGCCCTGGGCCACCGCGGTGGTCACCTGGGCGATGTTGCGGACCTGGCTGGTCAGGTTGTTGGCCATCGAGTTGACGTTGTCGGTCAGGTCCTTCCAGGTGCCCGCCACGTTCGGCACCCGCGCCTGCCCGCCGAGCCTGCCGTCGGTGCCCACCTCGCGGGCCACCCGGGTGACCTCGTCGGCGAACGCGGACAGCGTGTCGACCATGACGTTGATGACCCCGGCCAGCGCCGCGACCTCGCCCTTGGCCTCCACGGTGATCTTCTGCGACAGGTCGCCCCTGGCCACGGCGGTGGCGACCTGGGCGATGGAGCGCACCTGGCCGGTCAGGTTCGATGCCATGACGTTGACGTTGTCGGTCAGGCCCTTCCAGGTGCCGGACACACCCCGCACCGTGGCCTGGCCACCGAGGTTGCCCTCCGTGCCGACCTCGCGGGCCACGCGCGTGACCTCGTCGGCGAACGCGGAGAGCTGGTCGACCATCGTGTTGATGGTGTCCTTGAGCTCCAGGATCTCGCCGCGCGCGTCGACCCGGATCTTCTGCGACAGGTCGCCCTTGGCCACCGCCGTGGTCACCTGCGCGATCGACCGGACCTGCGCGGTCAGGTTGTCGGCCATCACGTTCACCGACTCGGTGAGCGCCTTCCAGGTGCCGGACACGCCCTTGACGTCCGCCTGGCCGCCGAGCCTGCCCTCGGTGCCGACCTCACGGGCGACTCGCGTGACCTCGTCGGCGAAGGCGGAGAGCTGGTCGACCATCGTGTTGATCGTGTTCTTGAGCTCCAGGATCTCGCCCCGGGCGTCCACGGTGATGTTCTGGGACAGGTCACCGCGCGCGACGGCGGTGGCGACCTGCGCGATGGACCGGACCTGCGCCGTCAGGTTGCCCGCCATGAAGTTCACCGAGTCGGTCAGGTCGCGCCAGGTGCCGGACACGCCCTTGACGTCCGCCTGGCCGCCGAGGATGCCCTCGGTACCCACCTCACGGGCCACGCGGGTGACCTCGTCGGCGAAGGCGGAGAGCTGGTCGACCATCGTGTTGATCGTGTTCTTGAGCTCCAGGATCTCGCCCCGGGCATCCACCGTGATCTTCTGGGACAGGTCGCCCTGCGCGACAGCGGTCGTCACCTGCGCGATGGACCGGACCTGCGCCGTCAGGTTGCCCGCCATGAAGTTCACCGAGTCGGTCAAGTCCCGCCAGGTACCACCAACGCCCGGCACCTGCGCCTGACCGCCCAGCCGACCCTCGCTACCCACCTCGCGGGCCACACGCGTCACCTCGTCGGCGAACGCCGAGAGCTGCCCCACCATGGTGTTCACGGTGTCCTTGAGCTCCAGGATCTCCCCGCGCGCGTCGACCGTGATCTTCTGCGACAGGTCGCCCTTCGCCACCGCCGTCGCCACCTGCGCGATGTCACGCACCTGGCTGGTCAGGTTGCCCGCCATGAAGTTCACCGAGTCGGTCAGGTCCCGCCACGTGCCACCAACGCCCGGCACCTGCGCCTGACCACCGAGCCTGCCCTCGCTGCCGACCTCGCGGGCCACGCGGGTGACCTCGTCGGCGAACGCGGAGAGCTGGTCGACCATCGTGTTGACGGTGTCCTTGAGCTCCAGGATCTCGCCCCGGGCATCGACGTCGATCTTCTGCGACAGGTCGCCCTTCGCCACCGCCGTCGCCACCTGCGCGATGTCGCGCACCTGGGTGGTCAGGTTGCCCGCCATGGCGTTGACCGAGTCCGTCAGGTCCCGCCAGGTGCCGGACACGCCCTTCACGTCCGCCTGGCCGCCGAGCCTGCCCTCCGTACCGACCTCACGGGCCACGCGCGTGACCTCGGAGGTGAACAGCGACAGCTGGTCCACCATGCCGTTGAACACCGTCGCGATCTCGCCCAGCAGACCATCGGCGCCGTCCGGCAGCCGAGTGCCGAAGTCGCCGTCGCGCACCGCGGTCAGGCCCGCCAGCAATCCGCGCAGCTCCAACTCGCCGACGCCGTGCGAGGAGTCGCCCCGTCTCTCCTCGGTGGCCCCAGCGTGAGCGCCGTCCACTCGCGTGTCGCTCATCGCCCGTCCCTCGCGCGCAGGCACCCGCGGGGTCGCGGAGTGTCCTGGGTAACCGTACTCAGCCGGGCCAGGCAGTCGAGTGCGACGGCACCGGTTGTGTGCGCGCGCACCCGAACGGCGGTCCGGCGCGCACACCCGGTCACCACCGGGCCTCCGAACAGGTTGTCCCGCAACGGCATCAGCGCCGCGCAAGCCCGGCGCAAGCACCGGGCAAACGGCGGTGGACAGCATCGGCGGCGAACGCTCCCCGGGAGTCGACGGGCAGGACATGCCCCCTCGGGGAACGGGCAGGAGGATCGAGATGCGCGCGTTGCTGCGTCGGGCGCTGATCGCCGCGGTCACCACCGCCACCGTGGCGGTGGGGGTGGCCGGGACCGCCGGAGCGGTCCAGAACAAGCCGCTGAGCGCCGACTACGGCCCGGTGGCCACGCTGACCCCCGCGGTCGGCCGGGACATCGACGGCAAGCTGGTGGTCTTCTCCAGAGGCTCGGACCGGTCGCTCTGGTACGACACCCAGGCCGTTCCCGGGGTCGGCTGGAACGGGTGGCGCAACATCGGCAACCGGCAGCTGGGCGGCAAACCGGTCGCGGACCGCGACGCCAGCGGACACCTCGTCGTGTTCGCGCGCGGCACGGACAACGCGCTGTGGTGGCGCGCGCAGACCGACGCCGGGACCTTCGGGCCGTGGCTGCGCATCGGCGGGAGCCTGACCGACGACCCCGCGGTGGCCCGCAACGCCGATGGGTCGCTGTCGGCCCTGGTGCGCGGGACGATCGGCGAGCTGTGGGTGTGGAAGCAGGACGGGCCGGACTCGACCACCGGCACCTGGACCAACCTCGGCGGCGGGATCATCGGGTCCCCGGCCGTCGCCGCGCAGTCGGACGGGCGCCTGGTGGCCGTCGTCCGGGGCGGCGGTGACGCGGTGTACGTCAAGACCCAGGCCGTGGCGTCGGGCGCGTGGGAGGCCGATTACGCCTACATCGGGGGTGCCATCAACACCCCGCCCGCCGTGCAGCGGGGCGTGGACGGCTTGCTGCACCTGCTCGTGCGCGGTCTGGACAACGCGCTCTACGAACTCCCGCAGACCGAGCCGAGCGGCCCGTTCGGCAGCTACACCCGCGTGGGCGGCGACTGGGCCGCCGAGCAGTTCGCCTCCAGCCGCCAGGCTGACGGCCGCCTCAGCGTCTTCGGCCGCGGCTCCGACAACGCCATCTGGACCGTCGTGGAAACCGAGGCGGGCTCCGGCAAGTTCACCGCCCCGGTGACCCTGGGCGGCCGCTTCGCCAGCGGCGCCGCGGTCTCGGTGAACGTCGACGGCCGCCTCCAGGTCTTCGCCACCGGCACCGACCGCCAGGTCTGGTCCACCACCCAGACCGAGCCCGACGGCCGCTACGCGGGCTTCACCATCACCGACTGACCCGTTGCGGCGAGCGGCCCAGGTCACCCTCCCCGGGGCGACCTGGGCCGTTCGCGTGTCGATCGAGTCCATAAAGGACCTATCGGTGCGGCGTTCGACAGCCTGGTGCGGGCCGGTTGGTGCTACCGGGTTTGGCGCGCCGAGTGCGGTCGGGTCAGCAGTCGGCCGAGACGCAGGTGGGGGTGCAGGGGGCTTCGGGGAGTGGGCGGGCCAGGGCTTGCTGGAGCGCGGCGCGCAGGACCGGGCCGGGTTCCAGGCCCAGGTGGTCGACCAGGCGGGCGCGGATGGTGTTGAGGACGGCGACCGCCTCTGCCTGTCTGCCACAGGTGGTGAGCAGGTGCGCCCAGCTGGCGTAGACCGCCTCGTCCATCGGGCGTTCGATGGCCAGGGCGGCGAGGGCGGGCACCGCGACCAGGTGGCTGCCGGAGGTGATGGCGGCGTCGGCCAAGGCGCAGGCCGCGGCTGTTCGGGTGAGATCCCATCCCGCGGTGGTGGGGAAATCCGCGGCGACCGGGTGAGCGTCGAGGACCGGGCCGCGCCAGATGGCCAGGGCGGCGGCGAGGTGGCGGACCCGGACGACCGCGGCGGCGGTGCGGTCCATGCCGCGGCAGGCCAGGTGGTCGAACCGGTCGGCGTCGAGGGTCCACGGACCGAGGTCGAGCCGGTAGGAGTCGTTGTCGCGGGTGATGTGGGTGCCGGGGAACGCCGAGCGCAGCCAGCCGCGCAGCCGGGAGATGGCCACGTGCACCGCCTTCATCCCCGACGGCGGCACCGAGTCCGGCCACGCCAGGTCGAGCAGGTGCCGCCCGGTGACCGCCCGCCGCGCGACCAGCAACGTCATCAGCACCACCCGCTGCACCCCGACCGGCACCGGCAGCGCGGCCCCGAGCCGGTGGGCCCGCAACGGCCCCAACACGTCGAACCCACCGTCGTCGACCACGCGACCTCCCGACGCCAGCGACAACCCCCACCGACTATGCCACTGTCCACAATCACCATGGGGTGACTCCCACACCACCCATGCCGCCCGCCCGCTCCCTTGGCACACCCTGGATGGAGCAGCGCCCACCCCAACCGAGCACCACCCCCGCCCCCACCCCAACCCTCCGCAACAACCCCCGATCCACCCCACCACACACCCCCGTCACCATCACGCACGTCAGGACCTTGACACCCCTTGGCACAACCCGTTGACCCGAGTCACATCGCTGAAGGTCCCGGTCTCCCCTCCAGGCGCGGTTTGTGGTGACGTGTCGGCTCACCGGCTGCTCCAGCGCTCTCCACCTTCTGCCCATTATCTTGATAGCGGTTAGCGGATCAAGCGATGCGGATAACACAGACCAGCCAAAGGAAGATCGCGGCAAGAAGCGATTACGGAGCGGGGAGGGGCTCCAGAACCGGGTCCCGGAGGTGGCGGTAGATGATGTTGCTGCGGAAGGTGACGATCTCCTGGCGGACGGCCAGTCGGTCGACCAGGAAGGCGTGCAGGTGGTCGATGGACTGGACGCTGACGTGGATGAGGAAGTCGTCGTCGCCCGCGGTGACGTAGATCGACTCCACCTCGGGGAGGGTGGCCAGGCCCGCTTGGAAGGAGTCGATCACCCGGCGGCTCAGGGGGCGGACCTTGGCCGAGACGATGGCCTGGACGCCCCGGTTGAGGGCGGCGGGGGCGATCTCGGCGTGGTAGCCGAGGATCACGCCGCGGGCGCGCAGCAGCCGGATGCGTTCCAGGCAGGTCGACGGCGCGATGCCCACCTTGGCCGCGATGTCGCGGTTGGACTGCCGCGCGTCCAGCTGCAACTGCCGCACGATCGCCGAATCAACGTCGTCCACGACGCCCCCACTCCCCCGGCCACCGAACTTCGTTCGGCGGCGCCCCCACCTGCCTGGTGATCACCCTAGCTTTCCGGCCGTGAGGTGTTCGACATCCGGGAGGGACAGGGAATGGACGCACAGCACTCGGAACTGGTGGTCCGCCGCGGCGCACGCTCGGGGCTGCCGACGATGGTCGCCGTGCACTCGACCGCGCGGGGACCGGCGATCGGCGGGTGCAGGCTCAAGCACTACCCGGACCTCAACGCCGCGATCGCCGATGTGCTGCGGCTTTCCCGTGCGATGACAGCGAAGTGCGCGGCCGCCGGTGTCCCGTTCGGCGGCGGCAAGAGCGTCATCGCGCTGCCCCCGGGCACGCGACTCGACCCGGACCTCCGCCGAGCCGCGATCCTGGACCACGCCGACCTCATCGCCGACTTCGACGGCGACTACCGCGCGGGCCCCGACATCGGCACCGGCCCGGCGGACATGCTCGAGTTCCCGCACGCCTTCTGCGCCCCCGAGTCCGCGGGCGGGAGCGGGTCGTCCAGTGAACCCACCGCGATCGGCGTCCGGGCGGCACTGCGCGCGGCCACCGGTTCCGTGGCCGGGAAACAGGTGGTCCTGGTCGGGCTCGGTTCGGTGGGCGCGTACCTGGCGGAGAGCCTCATCCGCGACGGTGCCGAGGTCACCATCACAGACATCGACGCCGAAAAACACCTGCCGGCAACAAGACTCGGCGCCAAGTGGGTCGCCCCGGAACAGGCGCTGACCGTTCCCGCCGACGTCCTCATCCCCGCCGCCATCGGCGGCCTGATCGACCACGACACCGAGATCGCCGCCGACCTCGTCGTCGGCCCGGCGAACAACCAACTGGTCACCGACGACGTCGCCGACACCCTGGCGGACAAGGGGATCACCTGGATCCCGGACTTCGTCGCGAGCGCGGGCGGGATCATCTACACCATCGCCCGCGAGGTGGACCGCCTCCCGCACGACGCCGCACTGGCGGAGGTCGACCGCATCGCCGACACCGTCCGCACGATCCTCGACACCGGCGCCACCCCACTGGACGCCGCGAAAACCCTTGTAGCGCGACGAATGACGGAACCCGGCCACCACCGGTGACCGGGCTCCGCATTATCAGCCACAATGCACGGAACTGTCAGCAGGCGCCGAGGCTGGTCCACGTCCACGGTGCCCCGCTGGGCCGTTCGGACCTGGTCCACCAGTTGGCCTGGTAGAGCTTCCCGTCCTGCGACACCCGGTTGCCCGCGACGTAGGTGGAGTTCTTCTGCCACACGGGAGCCGTGCACGCGGGCGGGTACGGCCCACCGGTCACCGCGGGGAGGTCGAAGGTGTAGCCCTCGGCCTTCCAGCGGGGAATGAGCTGCTGGTACGCGGCGAGCGTGGGGTGGCGGTCGCCACCGCCGTCGTGGGACAGCACGACCGCGGTCGGGTAGACCTGCGCGGCGAGCCGTTCCACCAGGACCGGCGCGGCGGAACCGTCCCAGTCGCGGGGGTCGACGGTCCAGGCCACCGACGAGTGGCCCAGCGAGGCGGCGATGTCGGTGACCCCGTTGCCCCAGCTGCCGAACGGCGCCCGGAAGTACGGGATCGGCAGGCCCGGGTTGCCCGCCGCCTGGCGGATGGCGGCGTCGGTGGCGGTCAGGTTGGCCCGGACCTCCGCCGGGGTCAGCGCCGAGAGGTCCTCGTGCGCGTACGAGTGGTTGCACAGCGGGTGACCGTCGGCGACGATCCGCTTGACCAGGTCGGGCGCCTGGGCCGCGGTGGACCCCATCAGGCAGAACACCGCGCGGATCCGGTGCTCCCGCAACAGGTCCAGCAGCGCCGGGGTGATCTCGGGAGCCGGACCGTCGTCGAAGGTGAGCGCGAGGACCTTGCCCGCGCTCCGGGTGGTGTAGACGACCTCCCCGGTGGGGGTCGGGGCGGCGGCCGCGGCGGGGGCGGTGGCGGCCACCAGCAGGGCCAGGGTGACGAGGGTGAGTCGCTTCAGCATGGAACTCCCTTCCTGCGGGCGAACCCTATGCGCGGCCCGGCACCCGGGCGACCATTAGATGATCTTGTTTGTCGACCGCCGAAGTGCCCACAGTGGACCGCGCCCACCGCACAGGGTCCTCTGGCCGACCACACAGGCCAGGCATAGCGGCGGCGGCGAACCTCGGTGCGTACCGAACGAACGGCGCAGACACCCGAGGAGCACCGCATGAACACCGAGTCCCCCACCACCGACCAGTCCACCTGGGGCGCTCCGGCCGAGAAGGGCGACTCCCCCACCCCCCGCCGCTGGTCGCCGAGGAGGGCCGCGCTGGCCATGATCGTCGCGGTCGGGATCGCCGGGGCGGGCGGGTACGCGGCCTACGCCGCCACCGGCAGCGACACCAGCCAGACCACGGACCAGGGTCCGGGCGGCCAGGGCGGCGGCGTGGGCCCCGGCGGCGGGCTGACCGGCGCGCTGCACGGCGAGTTCCAGGTTTCCGACGGGTCCGGTGGCACCACGACCCAGGTGTTGCAGACTGGGGAGGTCACCGCGATCAGCGCGACCGAGCTGACGGCGGTGAGCGAGGACGGCTACACCAAGACCTACACGATCACCGCGGACACCGACCTCACCGCGGGCACCGCCAGCGGGGCGGCCACGGACGACATCGCCTCGGGTGACACGGTGACCGTCGTGGCGACCGTGTCCGGCGACACCGCCACCGCGACCACCGTCCGTGAGCAGGGCACCGAGGGCGGCCAGCCGCCGACGCAGCCCACCGCGGGCAACTAGCCGGGCACCGGGCGTGACCGGGGTCATCCAGGGTCGCATGTGGTCGTTTAGGGTCTAGCGCTGACCACGTACGGAGAGCCGATGCCACCGACGCCCGAGGACCCAGCCCCAGCCGACGTCCCGGTGGACGCCGTCGCGCCGCTGGCCAGGGGCCTGCTGCTGACCCGGTTGCTCACCGACGCCGGTGGCACGCTCAGCCCCAGCGAGCTGCAGCGGGCCAGCGGCCTGGCCCGCTCGACGGTGGACCGGGTGGTGGCGACCCTGGCCCGGATGGGCTACCTGCGGGTGGACCGGCGCGAGGTCGGCCTGGCGCCGCGGCTGCTCGAGCTCGGCAACGCCTACCTGGCGGCGCTCGGCATCCCCGACCGGCTCGGCCCGATGGCGCGGCGGCTGGCCCAGGAGCTCGACGAGTCGGTGTCGCTGGCCGTCGGGGACGGCGACGGGGTCCGGTTCGTCCAGCACGCCACCCGGCGCCGGGCGGTGTCGCTGACCTTCGGCATCGGCGACCTGCTGCCCGCCGAGCGCACCGCCGCCGGGCAGCTGGTCGCCACGGGCTGGGACGAGCAGGACTGGGCCCGCTGGCAGGACCGCCGCGTCGCCGACCCGGACGACCACGGCTTCCCCGCCGTGGGCCCGCGCCAGGGCCCGTCGCCCGACTTCCCGGCCCTGGTGGCGTCGGCCGGTGAGCGCGGGTGGGCGGTGGACGACCAGCTCGTCGAGCGCGGGTTGGTGGCGCTGGCGGTGCCGGTGCGGGCGCCGGACGGGCGGGTGGCCTGCGTGACGAGCGTGTCGAGCCACACCAGCCGCCACAGCGCCGAGTCGCTGCGCAGGGAGCTGCTGCCCTGCCTGCGCGACGCCGCCGCCGCGATGGAGCACGAACTGCGGACCGCGCGCGAGCCCGCGGACGGCGACTCGGCGGTGGGCCTGGCGGCGTGGACCGGGGCGTCGAAGCAGGAGCTGGGCCGCGAGTTCATCGAGTCGCTGGCCAGGGGCCTGACCGTGCTGACCGCGTTCGGCGCGGGCCGCGCCGAACTGGGCCTGAGCGCCGTCGCCCACGCCACCGGCCTGGCCAGGGCCACGGCCAGGCGCGCCCTGATCACCCTCGTCCACCTCGGCTACGTCAGCACCGACGGCCGCCTGTTCCGCCCGACACCCCGCGTGCTCGGCCTCGGCTTCCCGGTCCTGGCCGCGACCACACTGGCCAGGATCGCCACCCCGCACCTGGAAGAACTGGCAGCCCAGGTCCGCGACTCCTCCTCCCTGGCCATCGCCGCCGAGGACGACCGCGACATCCAGTACGTCGCCAGAGCCGCGACCCGGCGGATCATGGACATCGACATCACCCTGGGCACCCGCTTCCCGGCATACGCCACCGGAATGGGCCGAGTCCTCCTGGCCAGCCTCCCCCCAACCGAACTACGCAGGCGGTTGGACCGAACCGAGCAGCGGCCACTCACACCACACACCATCACCGGCCGAGCGGAACTGCTAGCCGCACTGGACGAGGTCAGAACCCAGGGCTACGCAGTGGTCGACGAGGAACTGGAGATCGGCGTGCGCTCGGTGGCGGTACCGGTACGTGACCGAGCCGGAGCAGTAGTCGCAGCCGTGAACGTCGCCATGCACAGCCAACGCCGCACCCCCGAAGAATGCCTGACCGACGTCCTCCCCCTCCTCCACCACGCCGCCACCACCATCGAATCCGACCTCCACGTCACCGAGCGCTTCGCCACAGTCCCCAAGGTCTAACCCCCCATCAAGTAGGGACGCTAGAAGCCAGGACCCCCAACAACGTTGGCCCCCACCCGGCCCTCACAGACGTTGGCCGACAAGCGCTCCTCGGTTTCGCTGGTGCCAAGCCGGCTCGATGGGGTGGAATTGTTTTGTGTGTGGGGGGGGGGGACGGCACCCGTAGCGTCGCTCACCGTGGCAGGGCCTGTTTGTGGGCCCCTGCTTTGTGGTTCTGCCCGGGTGTCGTAGGGGCCCCGCGCAAAACGAGTTCGCCGCATCGAGCACAGCTCGAAACTCGCGTCAAGGCCAATGCCGAAGGCGAGGCGGTTCCGTCGACGCCGCAGGCGAGCACGGGAGCCGCCGACCCCCAGCTCAAGATCAAACTCGCCACAGCAGCCCCCGATATACAGCTTACCGAGCAGCACCGACTCAACACACCAAGCGAGCCAGAGGCCTGTGGACAACCCCCAACCAGCACCCAGCCCACCATGCCCAACCGCACCCACCCCAGCCACTGAACGGCCGTGACCCCCTGCCCCGACCAGCCCACGCCAGGTCATCCAACATTCCGGTCCGGTTGACAGCATCCCAGCCCCGGCCCGACACTCGTCCGCGAGAACACGGTGAAGACAAGTTCACCAGGCGAACACCCCCAAGCGAACCCACCCACACACCCGAGGCAGACCACAGCACACCGAGGCAGAGCAAGACCACAGCAGAGCAGACCAACCACCTGGGGCAGGCAGCACATGGACAAGGTCATCACCAGTGCCAAGGAAGCGGTGTCCGACATCGCCGACGGCGCGAGCCTGGCCGTGGGCGGGTTCGGGCTCAGCGGTGTGCCGAACGCGCTCATCGAGGCGGTGCACGAGGCCGGGGTGGGTGGGCTGCACGTGGTGTCCAACAACTGCGGCGCGCTGGACTCCGGGTTGGCCGTGCTGCTCGCGGCGGGGCGGATCGCCAGGGTGACCGGGTCCTACATCGGCGCGAACGCCGAGTTCGCCCGCCAGTACCTGGCCGGGGAGCTGGAGGTCGAGCTGATCCCGCAGGGCACCCTCGCCGAGCGGCTGCGCTCCGGCGGGCACGGCATCCCCGCGTTCTTCACCCCGGCGGGCGTGGGCACCCAGGTCGCCGAGGGCGGGATGCCCTGGCGCTACCACCCCGACGGCACCGTGGCCCTCGCCTCCCCGGCCAGGGAGACCCGGGTGTTCCACGGCGTCGAGTACGTCCTGGAGGAGAGCATCACCACCGACTTCGCGCTGGTCCGGGCCGCCGTGGGCGACCGGCACGGGAACCTGGTGTTCACCAAGTCCGCGCGCAACTTCAACCCGCTGGCCGCGATGGCCGGGCGCACCACCGTCGCCGAGGTCGAGCGGCTGGTCGAGCCGGGTGAGATCGACCCGGACCACGTGCACCTGCCCGGCGTGTTCGTGCAGCGGGTGGTCGAGCTGACCCCGCAGCAGGCCGCCGACAAGAAGATCGAGTTCCGCACGGTGCGCGGGCGGGCCGAGTAGTGGCCTGGAGCAGGGAGCAGATGGCGGCGCGGGCGGCGGCGGAGCTGCGCGACGGCGAGTACGTGAACCTGGGCATCGGGCTGCCGACGCTGATCCCCGAGCACCTGCCGCCGGGGGTGAGCGTCACGCTGGAGTCGGAGAACGGGATCCTGGGCACCGGGCCGTTCCCCACCGCGGACGCGGTCGACCCGGACCTGATCAACGCGGGCAAGCAGACCGTCACGGTGCTGCCCGGAGCCGCCTACTTCGACTCGGCGCTGTCGTTCGGGATGATCCGCGGCGGGCACATCGACACCGCGGTGCTCGGCGCCATGCAGGTGTCGGCCACCGGCGACCTGGCGAACTGGGCGGTGCCCGGCAAGCTGGTCACCGGCATCGGCGGCGCCATGGACCTGGTGCACGGCGCCCGGCGGGTCATCGTGGTCATGACGCACACCACCAAGGACGGCGCGCCCAAGATCGTGCGGCGGTGCACCCTGCCGCTGACCGGCCGCGGCTGCGTGCACCGGGTCATCACCGACCTCGCCGTGCTCGACGTGGGCGCCACCGGGGTGGTGCTGGTCGAGACGGCACCGGGGGTCAGCGCGGCCGAGGTGGCCGCGCGGACCGACGCCGACCTGCAAGCGCGCTGAGGGGAGCAAGGCCGTGCGACCGCCGACACCGCTGACCGGGGAACCGACCCAACGCGACATCGACGCCGCGATGGCCGAGGCCGACCGGCGACCACCACCGGACCCGGACCACCCCGACCGGGACTACCCGCCCTACCGCAGCAGCGCGCTGCGCCACCCGAAGCAGGCGCCGCTGCCGGTCGTGGACCCCGAGGCGGTCGAGCTGACCGGCCCGGTGTTCGGCGTGACCGACGTGTCCGCGCTGGACAACGACCTGACCCTCGGCCAGACCGGTGAGCCCGCCGGGCAGCGGATCACCATCACCGGGCGGGTGCTGGACCGCACCGGGCGGCCGCTGGCCGGGCAGCTGGTGGAGATCTGGCAGGCCAACGCCGCGGGCCGCTACGCGCACGACCTCGACCAGCACCCCGCGCCGCTGGACCCGAACTTCACCGGCTCCGGGCGCTGCCTGACCGACTCCGACGGCGAGTACAACTTCACCACCATCCGGCCCGGCGCCTACCCGTGGCGCAACCACCTCAACGCGTGGCGGCCCGCGCACATCCACTTCTCGCTGTTCGGCACCGCGTTCACCCAGCGCATGGTGACCCAGATGTACTTCCCCGGCGACCCGCTGTTCCCGTACGACCCGGTGCTGCGGTCGGTCACCGACCAGTCCGCGCGCGACCGGCTGGTCGCGGTGTACGACCACGACCTGTCCCTGCCCGAGTGGACATTGGGCTACCGCTGGGACATCGTCCTGGGTGGACCGGCCCGCACCCTGTTCGAGGATCGATGACGCCGTACGAGGATCGATGACGCCACAGCCCGACCCGCACCCTCCCGGCGGGCACGCCCCCGGCTGGTTGCCGCCGACCCCGGCGCAGACCGTGGGCCCGTTCTTCGGCTACGCGCTGCCCTTCACCGGCGGCGGCCACATCGCGGGCCACGGCGACCCGGACACCATCACCGTGCACGGCCGGGTGTTCGACGGCGCGAGCGGCCCGGTGCCGGACGCGCTGGTGGAGATCTGGCAGGCCGACCGGGACGGCTGCCTGGCCGGGGCGCCCGGCTCGCTGCGGCACGACCAGGTGACCAGCGAGGTCGTCGGCCGGGACGGGACGGCGTTCACCGGGTTCGGCCGGGTGCCGACCGACGCGGACGGGCACTGGGCGGTGCGCACGGTGGCGCCGGGCCCGCACCGGCCGGGGGCGACCCCGTACCTGGCGGTGGCGGTGTTCGCGCGGGGGCTGCTGCGGCACCTCTACACGCGGGTGTACCTGCCGGAGCGGGCCGACCACGTGCGCGCGGACTTCCCCGACCTGCCGGCGGAGCGGCTGGACACGTTGCTGGCGGTGCGCGAGCGCGCTGGTCTGTACCGGTTCGACATCCGGCTGCAGGGCGAGCGAGAGACGGTGTTCTTTGACTTCTGCTGACCTGACCTACCGGCTCGACGGACCCGATGGCGCGCCGCCGCTGGTCCTGGGGCCGTCGGTGGGGACCTCCAGCGCGGTGTGGGACCACCAGGTCCCGGCGCTGGCCAGGCGGTTCCGGGTGGCGCGGTTCGAACTGCCCGGCCACGCGGGCACGCCGTCACTCCCGGCCGGAGCGTCCGTCGAGGACCTGGCCCGGCTGGTGCTGCGGTTGGCCGATTCCCTCGGCTGGCAGCGGTTCGACTACGCCGGGATCTCGATCAGCGGCGCGGTCGGGGCGACGCTGGCGTTGCTGGAGCCCGCCCGGGTCGGACGGCTGGCGCTGGTGTGTTCGTCGGCGCGGTTCGGCGAGTCGCGGCAGTGGCGGGAGCGGGCGGAGTCCGTGCGGGCCAACGGGACGGCGTCGTTGCTGGAGCCGACCGTGGCACGGTGGTTCGCCGGCGCCGGTTCGTCCCCTTTGGGCAAACGACTTGTCAACGATCTAGCCACTGTGGACGCTTCCGGGTATGCCGCCTGTTGCGACGCGCTGTCCACTTACGACATTCGAGGCCGGTTGCCCGAGATCCAGGCACCGACGCTGGTGATCGCGGGGCGGGCGGATCCGGCAACACCGCCCGCGCTGGCCCGTGAGCTGGTCGACGGGATCCCGGACGCGAGCCTGACCGAGATCACCGGGGCCGCGCACCTGGCCGTCGTGGATCGACCGGAGGCGGTGACCGCGGCGCTGCTCGCCTTCCTGGACGGGGATCGCGCGGGGATGCGGGTGCGGCGTGAGGTCCTGGGCGACGAGCACGTCGACCGGGCGATCGCGCGGACCACGCCGTTCACCGAGGCGTTCCAGGACCTGATCACCCGCTACGCGTGGGGCGAGATCTGGACCCGGCCCGGGCTCGACCGGCGCACGCGCAGCGCCATCACGCTGACCGCGTTGGTGGCGCGCGGGCACCACGACGAACTGGCGATGCACGTGCGCGCGGCGCTGGGCAACGGGCTCACCCGCGACGAGATCGGCGAGGTGCTGTTGCAGTCGGCGATCTACTGCGGGGTGCCCGCCGCGAACGCCGCTTTCGCCATCGCGCAACAGGTCCTGGAATGAGCCTGCTGGTCGGGATCGTCGGCGCCGGGCCCGCGGGATTGCTGCTGGGCAGGTTGTTGCAGCGCGCGGGGATCGAGAGCGTGGTGTTCGAGAGCCGTGACCGCGGGTACGTCGAGCGGCGGCAGCGGGCGGGGATCCTCGAACAGGGCACGGTGGACACCTTGCGCGCGGCGGGGGCGGCGGAGCGGCTGGACCGCGAGGGCATCCCGCACGACGGCATCGACCTCGTGTTCGACGGCGCGGCGCACCGGGTCGACTTCCTCGGCACGACCGGCGCGCGGGTGTGGATCTACGCCCAGACCGAGGTGGTCAAGGACCTGGTGGCGCTGCGGCTCGGCGACGGGCTGCCGCTGCTGTTCGACACCGAGGTCCACGCGGTGACCGACCTCGACGGCCGCCCGAGGGTGCACCACGACGGCGGGACCCTGGTGTGCGACTACGTGGTGGGCTGCGACGGTTTCCACGGGGTGACCCGCGGGCTGGTGCCGGGGCCGGTGCACGAGCGCGCGTTCCCGTACTCGTGGCTGGGGATCCTGGCCGACGCGCCGCCGGTGCACCACGAGTTGGTGTACGCGCACTCCCGGCGCGGCTTCGCGTTGGCCAGCATGCGCTCGCCGTCGGTGAGCAGGCTCTACCTCCAGGTCCCCAACGGCGAGTCCCCCGACGCGTGGCCGGACTCGCGCGTCTGGACCGAACTCGAGCACCGCCTCGCCGACCACCGCCCCCACCGCGGCCCCATCACCGCCAAGTCCGTACTCCCCATGCGCGCCTCCGTCGCCGAGAACCTCCGCAACGGCCCCCTGTTCCTGGCGGGCGACGCCGCCCACATCGTCGCACCCACCGGCGCCAAAGGCCTCAACCTGGCCGCCTCCGACGTCACCCTCCTCGCCGCCGCCTTCGACCAGCTGAACCGCACCGGCTCCCCCGCCCTGCTGGACGCCTACCCGAGAACCGCCCTGCACCGCGTCTGGCGAGCCCAGCACTTCTCCCACTTCATGACCACGACCCTGCACCTGGCCCCTGACCAGTCGGAGTTCGACACCCACCTCCAACTCGCCCGGCTCCGCCACCTCACCGCCTCCCGCGCGGCCACCACCGCCCTGGCCGAGAACTACACCGGCATAGCGCTCTAGGTACGCGGGAAACAGCTAGTTGAGGTGCCCCAACAGCACCGGGTTCGGCACCGTGTCCACGTTCGGGGCTGTCGGGTACCAGAGGAACTGGTTGGTCGGCACCCCGGCGGCGTCGGTGATCAGGGTGATCTCGGCGGTGCCGATGCCCTTGCCGTCGACGTTGCGGGGGTTGTTCTTGCGGCTGTCGGTGGGGCCGTGTTGGAACGCGGTGGAGTCGGCGATGGGGACTACCCAGCGGGTGGGGTCCTTGGTGGGGGTGGGTTTGGCGGCGACGAACATGACGTGGCCGGTGTCGGTGGCGCCGGGGCCCAGGGCGTAGGTGACGATGTCGCCGGGGGTGAGGGCGGGGACGGTGCGGACCCGGGTCCAGTGGCCGTTGGTGGTGCCGGGTTCGATCTGGGTGAGCATGGCGGCCCAGTCGGCGGCGTAGGGGCCGTGCTCGATGGCGCCGACGCCGAGGTCGCAGCCCGCGAGGAAGCCGGTGCCCCTGGTCTCGTTGGTGATGCGCACCAGGTCGGCGTAGGCGGGGCAGTCGGCGGCGCGGAGCAGGACGTTGCCCCAGCCGGAGCAGTCGACGATGTAGGTGCCCGCGGAGCGGTTGACCGTGGTCGTGTGCTGGTAGTCCGACTTCTGGTAGGTGTCGAGCTGGCGCCGGATCTCGGCGGAGACGGCGTCGGCGCCCTTCTCCTCGTCGTCCTGGCGGACCCGGGGTGCCGCCCGGAACGCCTGCGTGGTCGTCGTGGGCGCGACCGGCGCCGCGGACTGCCCGGTCTTGAGGCAGCCGATCTCCTCCGCCGTGACGGCGGGGGCTCCGGCCTGCTGGGCCGGGGTGGTGGACGAGCACGCGGTCAGCGCCAACGCGATGACCACCGGTGGGACGAGGCGGATCAGCATGCCCTGATCATCGACCGTCGGGCCGCGCCGCCTTGAGGCGGGTCAGCACACCGGGTGACACATACCGGACGCGTCATTCATCCCCGGAGTGCCGCCACTCGGTGCCCGCCTCGCCCGTCGACCGGCTCCACAGCACGACCAGCTCGTCCTTGGCGCCGAAGCGCACCAGGTGCTTGCCGACCACGGCCTCCAGCCGCTCCAGGTCCTCGGCGGCCCCGTCCACGGTCAGCAGCAGCGCGTCCGGCTCGGCGACCAGGCTGGAGGTGCCGAACGGGAAACGCAGCTCACCGACCCCGGTGTCGGCGTCCCAGCTGGTGTCGACCTTGCGGGCCATGTGCGCCGCCAACTGCTTGGCGTAGCGCCCCGGCCGATCGGTCACCACACGTGCGCTCGAGGTCGCCATGCCGCGTCTCCCGTCCCGTCACCACCACGTCCAGCGGCGATGTTACGTCGCCACCTGTCGAACTACCCGACTACATGACGCGCGTCGCACCCGCTCAGGCCGCCCAGGTCGACGAGGTGGCCAACTGCGACTGCTGCGCATAGAGGCTCTGCACCAACTGCTTGCCGACCGCGGTGGAGTCGTACGCGCGCTGCGCCAGGTCGAACTGCCGGCGCGGGCCCGCGTCGTCCTGCTCGGGCTTCGGTGGACCCTCGATGATCTTGTCGGCGAGCTCGGACACCGCGTCGGCCGACAGGGTGGAGTCGGCGGCGCTGATGGCCGTGGTGAGGGTGGTCTTGAGGGTGTCGGCGTCCATCCCGTTGGCGGCGGCGACGTCGGTGAGCGACTCGCCGGAGGCCAGTTCGTCGTCGAGGTCGTCGATGCCCAGGGCGTCCTGGACGGCGCTGAGGGCCGAGTCGACGCGGGAGTCGCGGGGCGGCGGCGGGGGCCCACCGGGGCCACCACCGGGGCCGCCAGGGCCGCCGTGGCCGCCGCCGGGACCGGCGAGCAGCTTCTGCGCGATCTCGGCGCCGTTGGAGGAGGTCGCGCTGGTGATCGCGTCGGTGAGGGTCGACTCGCTGACGCCCTTGGCCTTGGCGATGTCGGCGAGGGACTGGCCGTCCCGCAACGCGGCGCGCAGGTCGTCGGTGGACATGTCCAGCGCCTTGGCCGCGGCCTGGAAGGCCTTGCGCGTGGACGAGGCGTCGGACTTCTGGGTCAGCGCGGTGGTCTGCGCGCTGGAGATGCTGCTTACGGTCATCGTTCCTGCCTCGCGGTGGGGTTCGCTTGCCCCGGGGAGGTCGGCACCGCCACTAGCCCATCCGAGCGAACCCGCGGTACGCACAGCCAACTCATGGGTCGCACAGGCTGCTCCCAGGTCCACGGTGACCAGCCCGAATGCCCCGGGGTCACCCGGTGGTGGTCACCGGGGCGGTGGACAGCAGGGGTAGCCCAGTTCAGCGGTGGGTAGCCGGGTGTGACACCCGTAGGCGGAAGGGCAGGCGATGACGACGCGACCGAGTGCGCCCGGCGGCACTCACGTGGTGCTGCCCAGCCAGCGCGACCCGGGCCGGTCCCGGTTCGAGACCGACGACCCCGACGTGGCGCACCAGTACCTGGTGGAGACCCTGGACCACGACCTGCGGATCGGCTCCCTCGACGGCGGGACGCTGCGCCACGAGCGGGCCTGCGGCGGCCGGTTCGTCGTCGACGACCTGCAGCTGCCGTTCGAGCTGAGCTTCAGCGCCGAGTCGACCGGGCCGCTGGTGGTCGAGCTGTGGGCGGGGCACGCGGAGCGGACCCAGGGCAGCGACCACGCCCAACTCGTCCCCGGTGACGTGCTGGTGCACGCCGGTCCCGGCCAGCGGTTCGCCGCGCGGTCGTCGATGGCGCTGCTGCGGTCGGTCACCTTCGACACCGCCCTGCTCGGCGAGGTGTCCAGCGGGCAGCCGCGGTTCACCGGGTACCGGCCGGTCAGCCCGGTCGCGGCGGGCCGCTGGCGGCGGATGGTGGCCTACCTGGTCGACGACGTGCTCACCGGCGAACCCGTCTCCCGGCTGGTGCTGTCCAACGCGGGCAGGCTGCTGGCGGCGACCGCGCTGAACACCTTCCCCAGCACCACCGCCGCCGAGCCCACCGGGGCCGACCGGCACGACGCGTACCCGCCGACCCTGCGCCGGGCCATCGCCTACCTGGAGGAGAACGCCGCCCGCGACGTCAGCGTGCCGGAGGTGGCCGCCGCCGCGCGGGTGACCGTCCGGGCCGTGCAACTGGCGTTCCGCCGCCACCTCGACACCACGCCGCTGGCCTACCTGCGCCGGATCCGGCTAGACCACGCCCACCAGGAACTGCGGTCGGCGTCCCCCGGCGAGGAGACCGTCACCGCTGTCGCGGCCAGGTGGGGCTTCTTCAACGCGGGCCGCTTCACCGGCTACTACCGAGAGGCCTTCGGTGTCCTGCCCAGTCAGACCTTGGGTTCGTGACGAGTCTGTTGAGGACGGCACTTGTCCGCAAGGGTGCCTAGGGTTGTCCGCATGAGTCCACACGTCTTCCAGGTCGTCGTCGACAGCCAGACCCCGCACGCGCTCGCCGACTGGTGGGCGGAGACCCTCGGCTGGGTGGTCGAGCCCTCCGACGAGGCGTTCATCCGCTCCATGATCGACAAGGGGTTCGCCACCGACGAGGACACGACCAGGCACAACGGGGTGCTCGTCTGGCGCGTCGGCGCGGCCATCCAGCACCCGGACGACCCGACGACCGGCACCAGGCGGCGAGTGCTGTTCCAGTGGGTGCCCGAGGCCAAGACGGTGAAGAACCGGGTGCACGTCGACGTCTGGGTCGGCCAGGAGAACATCCCCGCCGCGGTCGAGGCGCTGGTGGCCAGGGGCGCGACCCGGCTGCACGAGGGCACGCAGGGCCCGCACGGCTGGGTCACGCTGACCGACCCGGAAGGCAACGAGTTCTGCGTGAGCTGAGCCACCGCTGGGGCGCCCGGTGGAGCACGTCCCACACCGTCTCCACCGGCCCCCGCGGGAACCGCCGCAGCCACAGCCACGCCCCGGTCGTGACCACCGCCGACACCACGGCGAAGCAGGTGATCGTCCACAGCGGACCGCCGGTGATGCCGAGTCCCCACTGGTAGCACAGGACCGAGGCCAGGACGTTCTGTGCGATGTAGCACGACAGCGCGCTACGGCCGACCGCGGTAATTCCCTGGCGCAGCGGACCGGGCGCCTCGGCCATTCGGTGAACAAGGGCCGTGACCGCGCCGAGGAGTCCGAAAGCGACGATCGGCGCGCACAGGTAGCGGTCGACCAGCGCCCAGTCCGTCCCCGCGAACGCGGTGAGCGCGTTGAGCGGAACGCCGAGCCCGAGTCCCCACACCATGAGGCGCCGTCGGATCGCGTCTCCGCGCACCGACCGTTCCAGAGCGCCCGCACGCAGCAATTGCGCACCCGCCAGGAACAGCACAGTGCCCAGTGGCAGCACGAAAACAGCCTCGAAGCGCAGGGTGAGTGCGTGCTCCAGCCGGAACGCGACCTGGTCGGTCCACCGCGAGGTGTCCGGTGAGTCGCCGCCGACCAGGTCCTGGCCGTACAGCGCAGCGGTGAGCAGACCGACGACCGCCACGTTCAGCAGCCCGGCGCCGATCATCCAGCCTCGGATCACCCTGGTGCTCCTGCCGACCACGAACGCGCACAGCACGGCCACGGTCGCGTAGAACATCAGCACGTCGAACTCGAAGACCAGCACGAAGTGCAGCGCGCCCTCGACCCACAGCAGCGCCGAGCGCCACAGGTACCAGCCCGGCCATCTAGCGCCGCGACGCACCGCCGACGCGTGCTGGATGGCCAGACCGACGCCGAACAGGATCGACAGCAGCGCCAGGAACTTGCCGTTGCTCAGCGCACGCAGTCCTGACTCGACAGTGCCACCGCCGCCGAGCACGGCGGCGAGCCCGTCCGGGCTGCTGAAGATCCACACATTGGTGCCGAACGTGCCCAGGATCGCGACCCCGCGCAGCACGTCCAGACTCGACACCCGTCCCATATCGTGACTCCCCCTTGTCACCGGATACCACCGACGGTAACGATGGGGCGCGCCGGTCCGCGTCATCCGCGTGGCCGATACCGCGTCCACCCTTCGTCGGAGTGGCGCCGCATTCGCGCCTCAACGGGGCAGCGGCAGGCAGGCGGTTGGTCAATACAGTGAATTGCGCGACATTCACTGTTTTTGTGAACAACTGTGAACGTTCCATCCTTGCCAGTTCTTCACGCCGTTCACCTGCGCTTTCACAGCGGAACGGTCACAGGGAAGGACTAGGGCTTGTATCCGAATTGGGACAATTGCACTGTTCCGGAGTCCGGTCCACCGTGAGGGCATCGTGGACCGTTCGGCTCTGTCCCCTGCACAGAAGGACACCAATGAAGATTCGCCTCTCGCGGAGATCCGCGGTCGTGGCCATCTCCGTCGCCGCCGTCGCCGGGGCCGCCGCGATCATCGCGCCGCCCGCGTTCTCCGCCCAGGAAAGCTCCGCCGCCATCGTCAACGCCGGTGCCGCCAACTCGGTCGCCGACCGCTACATCGTCGCCTTCAAGTCCCAGGGCCAGGGCATCGCCTCGGTCAGCGCCTCGGCCACCTCGCTCACCCAGCGCTACGGCGGCCAGATCCGGCACACCTACGACGCGGGCATCAACGGCTACTCGGCGCGGATGTCGGCCGCCGAGGCCGCGAAGGTCGCCAAAGACCCGAGCGTGGCCTACGTGCAGCAGGTCACCACCATGGCGCTGACCGACACCCAGACCAACCCGCCGAACTGGGGCGACGACCGCATCGACCAGGCGAGCCTGCCGCTGGACCGGTCCTTCACCTACCCGAGCAACCCCGGCCAGGGCGTGCGGGTGTACATCATGGACTCCGGCATCAACGCCAACCACCAGGAGTTCTCCGGCCGGATGGCCGCGGGCTACGACTTCGTCGACGGCGACAGCAGCCCGACCGACTGCCACGGCCACGGCACGCACGTCGCGGGCACCGCGGCGGGCACCACCTACGGCGTGGCGAAGAAGGCCACCATCTCCGCGGTCCGGGTGCTCAACTGCCAGGGCTCCGGCGCCAACGACGACATCATCGCCGGCATCAACTGGATCCGGAACAACGCGGTGAAGCCCGCGGTCGTCAACTACAGCATCGGCTGCCAGCAGCGCTGCACCGACAACTCGCTCGACAACGCGGTGAAGGCCCTCGTGGCCAGCGGCGTGCAGTGGGTCCAGGCGGCGGGCAACTCCAGCGACGACGCCTGCTACTACAGCCCGCAGCGGGTCCCCGAGGCCATCAACGTCGGCAACTCGAACTCCAGCGACGCGCGCAACTCCACCAGCAACTACGGTTCCTGCCTGGACATCTTCGCGCCGGGCACCAGCATCATCTCGGCGTCGTACTCCAGCAACACCGGGACCGCCACGATGACCGGCACCTCGATGGCGTCCCCGCATACCGCGGGCGCGGCGGCGGTCTACCTGGGCAAGAACCCCTCCGCCACCTCGGCGCAGGTGCAGACCGCCCTGGTGAACAACTCCAGCACCAACAAGCTGACGAGCATCGGCACCGGCTCGCCGAACCGCCTGCTCAACATCAGCTTCCTCAACGGCGGCACCACCCCCGGTGACGTCTCGGTCGCCAACCCGGGCAACCAGACCGCGACCGTGGGCCAGCCGTTCAGCCTGAACAACTCGGCCTCGGGCGGCACCTCCCCGTACACCTGGTCGGCCACCGGCCTGCCCGCGGGCCTATCGATCAGCTCCTCCACCGGCACCATCTCCGGCACCCCGACCGCCGCGGCCACCGCGAACGTCACCGTCACCGCCCGCGACTCCGCGGGCAAGACCGGCACCGCGTCGTTCACCATCACCGTCGGCACCACCGGCGGCTCCTGCGGCCCGGTCACCAACTCCGCCGACTACACCATCCGCGACAACGCCACCGTCTCCAGCCCGGTGACCGTCGCCAACTGCACCGGCCGCGCCTCGGCCACCGCCACGGTCGCGGTCAACATCGTCCACACCTACATCGGCGACCTCGTCGTCACCCTGGTCGCCCCGGACGGCAGCACCTACGTCCTGCACAACCGCGCGGGCGGCTCCGCGGACAACATCAACCGCTCGTACACGGTGAACCTGTCCTCGGAGAACAAGAACGGCACCTGGAACCTGCGGGTGTCCGACCAGTACGTCAACGACACCGGCTACATCAACTCGTGGACCCTCACCCTCTGAGTGAGCCCCACCGAGTTGAGATAGCGACAGGATGACGGTGCCCCGGTGAGCTTCGGCTCACCGGGGCACCGTGCTGTCCGCGGACCTGAAACGTCCTTTGTGGACAGATAGGTCATCCTTTCGTGGGCTCGGCGGGCCGCGCCCGGCTCGGTAGACTCCTGCTCGGTCCAGGAGCGGAGGTGCGTCCGAATGGCGCGTCGGTTGGCTTTCGTGTTGGAGATCGACCCCGAGGTGTTCGCCGAACACGCGCGCGACAACGGCTGGGACGAGGCCGGGGCGGACGAGGAGGACGAGGACCGGCCCCGGCAGCGGTGGGACGCGCCAGGCGGGCGGGTCACCTTCGTGGACGACACGGTCGTCGAGGTGCAGTACCTCGACATCGAGGCTGAGCCGAGCGGGCCGGTGGAGGACGCGGTCAAGGCCGAGTTCACCGCTTACGACAAGGCGGACTGCCTCGGCGCGCTCGACCTGGCGCAGCCGCGGGAGACCGTGGTCAGGGCGCTTCGGCTGCTGGCGTGCACGGCGCCGGGCCCGGTGGACAACCAGGTGGTCGAGGCGACGACGGCGGCGCTGGACGACGAGCGCGAGGACGTCAGGGTGGCGGCGTTGAAGGTCGCGAACTACACCCGCTGGACGCGGTTGCTGCCCCGGGTCCGCGAGGTGGCCGAGTCCGACGGCAGCGACCGCGTCCGGCGGTTCGCGGGCAACTCCAGGCTGCTGCTGGAAGCGGTCGAACGGGCATGATCCTCAGATCCTGCGCAGTGTCACCGGGACCAGGTTGATCTCGGCGATCGCCGCGTCCAGCTTGGTGTTGTAGGCGTCGATCTTGTCGATCATCGCGATCTGGTCCGCCGGGTCCAGCGCGGCCAGCCCGCGCTGGATGGCGGGGTCGGTGGCGGGCATCGGCGTCACGGCGATCCCCCACTGCCTCAGGCGCAGCAGGCCCTCCTTGCCGCTGGTGACCCCGCGCAGCGTCCTGGTGGTGCCCACGGCGTCGGTGACCTCGGTCTTGCCGTGGTAGAGGCCGAGTGAGCGGACCTCGACCCCGAGGTCCCAGCCCTTGACGGAGCTTGCCCACACGCGCAACTCGCCGAGCCTGCCCGCGCACCGGGGGCAGGGCGTGCGGGTCACCTTCACCTCCAGCACGCCACGGGGCCTCGCCTCCCCCGCGCGCGTCTGCTCTGCCGGTGTCCCGACGTGCGCGTCCCAGGTGGACTTCACCTCGCCGATGAGCAGGTCTTCGGCGTGGGTGTGCTCGTCCTTGCTGACCTTCTTCTCGTAGGAGGTCACCCGCGACTGGGTGTGGAGCTCACCGAGGGCGTTGGTCTCGCCGAACCCGCCCGGTCTCCCCACCACCGGGAGCTTGAACGACCCGGACAGCACGACGTTGCGGGGGATGGCGAACCCGAACTCGGCGTAGGGGTTGTTGCCCGGGTCCAGCAGTTGGCGGGCGGTGGCGTTGCCGGGGTCGACCTTGGTGGTGCGGATCCGGGTGACCGGGCTGGCCGCCATCGACACGTCGAACCGGCCGGGCGCGTCGCCGCGCTTGACCTCGAGCATGTCGAGCCCCTGCGGGCCGCGCTTGGCCATGATCGACCGGAGCGCGGGCTGGACCTTCTCGTCGGCCACCCCGTCGGGCAGCGCGGCGGCGACGTCCGCCGCGACCAGTTCGCGGATACGCGGGTCCTTGCCCTTCTTCGCACCGTCCGCGCCAGGTTCCCCCCGCTTGCCCTTGTCCTTGCCGCCCACCTTGCTCTTGAGCTTGGCCCACAGCTTCTTGGCGATCCCGGCGATCTTGTCGACCACCCAGTCGATGACCTTCATGACGGGTTTCGACAGGGACTGGATGATCTTCTTGACCTTGTCGGCGATGCCGGAGATGCCGAGGATGGCGGCGAGGGCGCCGATGAGGACGGGGATGGAGGTGGCCAGGGCGGCCTCGATCAGGGTGGGGACGCCGCCCGCGCCGCCGCCCGCGATGGCGATGACGGCGTCGAGGACGGCGTTGACGAACTGGAGGATCTGGGCGCCCTGGGTGACGATGAAGGTCACGATGTCGATGATCATCTTGACCGCCTTGACGAAGGCGGAGGCCGGGTTGAGCAGGCTGATGATCCAGGTGATGCCCGCGATCAGCACGGTGGGGACCAGGAACTGGGCGATCTTGCCGAACAGGCCCGCCTTGAGGTCGCCGGTCTTGGCCTTGATGGTCTCCCAGATGCCGCCGACGCCCTCGGACTTCAGCTTCCGCGCGACCGGGACCGCGCCCTCGGCGGCGGCCATCGCCGGTTCCGGGACGCCGCGGGAGAGGACGCGGCCGCGGATGGCGGACCAGGTGAGGCCGAGCAGGGAGCCGATCATCATGATGATGCCGCGCAGGTCGAACTTCGCGGGCAGCTGCACACCGGCCCCGGCCATGGCGCCCAGCAGCCAGCCGATGAGGCCCTTCTTCAGGTGCTCGCCGATGTTGGCCATGAACGCGCGCAGCCCGGAACCGACCGCGGACACCAGGTTCCCCAGGAACCCGATCGGGTCCTTCAGTATCCCCAGCACCGCTGCCGCGGCCTTGGCCAGGATCCCCAGCAGCAGGTCCTTGAGCTTCAGGATCGTGTCGATCACGCCCTTGATCGCGCCGACCGCCTTGGCCACCAGGCCCTTGTTCTTCTCCTTCTCCGCGTCGATCTCCGCGTCGACCGACTTGAGCGCCTCGTTGTACTTCGACGCCAGCGTCTGCACCAGCTCCGAGCCCTTGGCGTCCACGGACTCGGTCAGCTCGTCGAACTTGCCCGCCAGCTCCCCCGCCGCCTGCTTGCCGACGGCCTGCAGGTCGGCGGGCAGCTTGCGGACCTCGGCCTGCAACTGCTCGCGGCCGGAGGCGATCCGGGTCTTCGCGCGGGTCAGCTCGCCGCCGATGACGTCGGCGACCGAGGAGATCACCGCGCGCATCCGGGTCACGTAGCCCTGCCGCGCGGTGACGAAGATCTGGTTCGCCTCCTCGGGCAGCCCGGCGAACTTGTCCTTGACCCACTTGAGCTTCCCGGTGAACCCGGAGTACCGCCTGTCCTTGTAGGCGTCCATCTTCTGCTTGTGCTCGGCGGTGAACGCGTCGCGCGCCGCCTTCTCCCCCGTGGTGAACGCGTCGTCGACCTTCTTGTCCAGGCCGGACAGGATCGCCTCGACATCGGTCTTGGTCGCGTCGAACACCTTCTGCAGCGTCGCGGTGACCTGCGCGCGCCTCGCCTCGTCCTTGCCCTTGGCGCCCTGCTTGTCCGCGGTGACCTTGCCCCCGGCCTTCGCCCGCTCACCGGCCAGGCCCGCCATCGCCGCCGCGCCCGTTCCCGCCGCCGCGGCCCTCGCCTCGCCCAGGGTTTCCGCCTCGGCGCCGCGCACCTTCCCCGGGGCGGTCGCCGCGTGCTGCTCGACCTCTTTCTTCTCTTGCAGCGCACCGGTGAACTCGGGCTCGTTGGACTTCGCCAGCTGCTCCTCGGTGACCCCCGCCGCGGCCATGTCGCCGTCGACCTGCTTGGGCCCGGCGGAGAAGTCGGTCGCCGCCGCGGGTGCCTTCTCCGGCACGGCCTTGGCGGCGTCCGGCGCGGCGGGCGCTCCCGGCGGGCGGTCCGGCGCGAGCGGGGTGACCGGTTTCTCGGTGGCGGCGGCGGTGTCCGGGGGCGCGTTGGTCGTCGACTCGATCGGACCGGCCGACGCCTGCTTTCCCGCGGTGACCTGGCCCTGCACCTGGCCCTTGACCGCGTCGGCCTTGCCGGACCCGGCGAAGTCGTCGGCCTCGTCGAGGTTCTTCGGTGCCTGCGCGGCGATCGCCTGCTCGACCGCGCGCACGAACCCGGCCTTGTCGAACTCGCCGGGCTTGGCCGCGTTCATCTTCTCGGCGTTGGCTGCCTTGCCCTGCGCCAGTTTGTCGTCCTGCGGCGCGACGGCGGCCGCCTGGGCCGCCGAGGCCTCGGACGCCGCGGGCGGGTGCGCGGCGACCTGTTTCTGCTTCCCCCGAACATCGGCCTCGACCGACGCGAACCGCGGGTCGGCCTCGGCGGTGGGCCGGGTGACCGTCTCAGGCGGAGACTCCAGGCGCTGCACGGCGGGCCGACCGACCGCCTTCGTCGCGGCCCGGTTGCCCACCGACCGCTGCAACCGCCGCACGTGGGCGACGGACATCCGTGCGGCGGGGAGGGCCCTGTGCCGTGGTTCGTCCGAACGGTCGACCGGGGGCGCGCGCCGGGGCTCCTGGTCCCCTTTCGTGCCGGGCGTCCGCACGCCCGATCACTCCTCCTCGGCGAAGTCCTCGCCGCTCTCCTGCCGCTGGACGAAGGTCTGCGCGGCGGGCGCCTCCTCTTCCTCCTCCTCGGGGGCGGGCTCCTCGGCACGCTGCACGGACGGCTCGCCGAACTCCGCGTCGGTCCCGTGGTCGGCATGGTCGTGTTCGGAGTGGTCAGCGTGGTCGTGGCCGGAGTGGTCGTGGTCGGCGCTGCGCTGGACGGCCGGGTCGGCGGTCGGGGCGGACATGACCCGGTCGGCGTTGGCGACGGCCTCGCGTTCGAAGCGGTCGCCGGGGTCGCTGACCTTGACGCCACCGCCGGTGTCGGTGCCGTCGACCGGGCCGGAGCGCTGCTGCACCACGTGGGTCAGCTCGTGGGCCAGCATGTGCTTGCCCTGCGCCGAGCCGGGGTCGTAGTGGTTGTCGGAGAACACTATGTCGGATCCGACGGTGTAGGCCTGCGCGTGCACCGACTTGGCGGACTCGGTGGCGGCGCCGCCGGTGTGCACGCGGACGTCGGAGAAGTCCTGGCCGCCGAAGCGGTCCTCCATCTCGGCGCGGGTGCCCGCGGCCAGCGGGCTGCCGCCGGAGCCGACGACGGAGTGCACCGGGGAGCGCTCCTCCTCCACCAGCGCGCCGACGCCCGCGTTGCCGACCGCGCGCTGCAACCCGAGCAGGCCCGGCGCGCCGAGCACCTCCGGGCGGCCCGCCGCGGCCGCCTTGCCGAGCAGGGCGTGGTCCTCGCCGTCGTGGCCACGGTCCGCCGCCTGCCGGTGTTCGGTCTCCTGGTCGTGTTCGTGCTCGCGCATCTGCCGCCTGCCCTCCCCCACCCTCGTCCGCCGTGTCGGCGCCGCGCGGGGCGTCATCGCCCGTGGCGAGGCCTCGACGCCGAGCGTCCCCGGGTCGCCCGGCCGGGGCAACGACCGTGCGTTCACCCATTAGGGCAGTGCGGATTGCCCGTGCCGCAACGGAATCCGGCGCGGTCGGCGCGCCGGGCCGGTGCCGCGGCGCACCCCGGGTGGCCCTATCCCGATCGCCGCGATGAGCGGAAAGTGCGATTGTTCCCCGGCCGGGTGTGATCCGCTGCTACGAACGGGCTACGCCGTCGCCAGGTGGCCGCATGGCGGAAACGCAGCCCCTATGGTCACCGATAAGGGTGTTGCGGAGGGGACATGCGTCGCAACAAGACGGTTTCTGCGGTGACCGGGGACGCCGGCCCCGACGGCGCGCGGCTGCTGCGGGAGCTGCACGACGCGATCGGGCCCGCGCTCACCGGGATGGCGTTCGGCCTGCGGGCGGCGCGCAACCTGGTCGGCCGCGACCCGGAGTCGGCCGCGCGGCTGCTGGCGCAGCTGGAGGAGGAGCTGCACGGGGCCATCTGCGACCTGCGCGGGCTGACCGACGGCGCTCCCCCCGACGTGCTCGACCGGGTGGGCCTGGTGGAGGCGATCCGCAGGCACGCGCTCGCGTTGAGCGGCCACGTGTCCGGCTCCGGCACACCCCTGAGCATCGATGTGCAGGCGCGCGGGAACATGACCGTGCTGACGCTGCCGGTGCAGGTGGCCACCTACCGCGTGGTGTGCGAGGCGCTGAGCAACATGGCCAGGCACTCCCGCGCGCGCACCTGCGTCGTGCTCATCCGGACCGATGACGAGCGCGACGGGGAGCTGAACGTGGAAGTGGTCGACGACGGCATCGGGGTCCCGTGGCGCGACGCGGACCCGTGGCGCGGGGTGGGGCTGACCTCGATGCGCACCAGGGTCACCGAGCTCGGCGGCCAGTGGTCGATCGAGCCGGGGGTCCCGGTGGGCACCAGGGTGGTGGCGACCTTCCCGCTCGGCTCGGGCTGAGCCGCCGTGCGCCGGGTGCTCATCGTCGACGACCACGCGACGTTCCGGCTCGGGCTCGGCGCGCTGCTGCAGACCGTGCCCGGCGTGCAGGTGGTCGGCGAGGCGGACCGGGGGCAGGCCGCGGTGGCGATGGCCGCGTCGCTGCGCCCGGACGTGGTGGTGATGGACCTGCACATGCCCGATGTGGACGGGGTGGCCGCCACCGAGCGGATCGTGCGCGCGCACCCGGAGACCGCGGTGCTGGTGCTGACGATGGACGACGACGGCGAGGCGGTGTTCGCCGCGATCCGCGCCGGGGCGGGCGGTTACCTGCTCAAGACCGCGGGCCAGGACGAGATCGTGCGCGCCATCCACGCGGTCGCCGACGGGGACCTGATCTTCGGTGGTCCGGTGGCGGCGCGGGTGCGCGCGATGGTCGCCAACAACCCCGCCCCCGCCGGCGACCTCACCGGGTTGACCGCCCGCGAGCGCGAGGTGCTGACGATGATCGTGCGCGGCGAGGGCAACGCGGTGATCGCCAGGCACCTGGTGGTGAGCCCGAAGACGGTGCGCAACCACATCACCCGGATCTTCCGCAAGCTCGACGTCGTCGACCGCGCCGACGCGATCCGCAAGGGCCACGCGGCCGGCCTGCGGTGAAACCGTCGTGGTCCCTGCCGACCGTGGGACCGGCGTGGGACCAGGCCCCGGCGATCGGGACCAATGGGGACAGCCGGTCACTTCTCGCCCATCCGGCCGAGCGGGAGGATATGTGCTATCGGACACATCCCAGGGAGGAGATCGACGAGGATGATCACCGACCCGATCCCGGTCGTGCTGCACGCGATGGACGTCATCACCAGGGCGGGGGTGGACGCGGCACTGCGCGCCCGCCCCGAGATCCGGTTGACCGCCGAGGAGGTCCTGCCCGCCCCCGACGCCGCCGACCGCTCGGTGGCGCTGGTGGTGGCCGAGACCTGGGACACCGCCACCCAGGCCCTGTTCCGCAAGCTCCAGGTCCAGGGCAGGCGCCGGGTCGTGCTGGTCGCAGGCGAGATCGACAACTCCCAACTCCTGGAAGCCGTCGGCATCGGCGTCGCCGCCGTCATCCGCCGCGCCGAGGCCACCCCGGAAACCCTGGTCCGCCTCATCGAGGCCACCTCAGCGGGCGACGGCACTCTCCCCCCCGACCTGCTGGCCCGCCTGCTCGACCGCGTCTCCCGCCTGCAACGCCAGGTCCTCAACCCCCGCGGCTGGGACCTGGCCGGGGTGTCCGCCCGCGAGGCCGAGGTCCTGCGCATGGTCGCCGAGGGCATGGAAACCCGCGAGATAGCCGAACAGCTCTGCTACTCCCAACGCACCGTCAAGGGAATCCTGCACGACATCACCAGCCGCTTCCAACTCCGCAACCGGGCCCACGCGGTGGCCTTCGCCCTCCGCGAAGGCCTGATCTGACAGGGGTTTCTCACGCGCACGGGGCGGCGGATACCGATCCGCCGCCCCGCTGTGCTTTCCCTTCGCGCTGTCCCCGCCGCGCTTTCCCCTTCGCGCCTTCTCCGCGGCGCTTTCCCGCTTGCCGCCTATTCCCAGCCACGCTTTCCCGGCCCATGCTTTCCCGGCCTACGCTTTTCCGGCCCACGCCTTCCGGGCTTACCGCCCGGACTGGGCGCCGTGGTCCCCTTCCGCACTCTGCTGCCGCGCCTCACCCGCCGCCCGGACTTCACCCGGTTCAGCGACAGAAGTTATCCACATCTGGATCTTGCGCCCCCCTGTTCCAAGATCGACTGTCGGGGGGTACCGATAGACTGGCACTGGGACGCCCCCCGGTGAGGGTGGGGGCTGGGCGGGGTCCTCGCGGGCGCGCGAGGCGGGGGTTCGGGGGCTTGGGCGAGGCGGGGATTTCGTCGCTGTAGCCAGGGTTTCGGGGCTGCGACCAGGGTTTAGGGGCCGCGGCAGGGTTGAGGCTGCGGCAGAGGTTTCGGGCTGCGGCCGGGATTCGGGGCCGCGGCAGGGGTTGAAGCTGTAGCCGGGGTTGAGGCTGCAGCAGAGGTTTCGGGGCTGCGGCCGGGATTCGGGGCTGCGGCCGGGATTCGGGGCGGCGGCAGGGGTTGAGGCTGTGCCGGGGCTGTGGCTGTGGCTGTGGCTTCAGGGGCTGAGGGCGGGCGTTCGAGAGCCGCGCGGTGGGCGTGGCCCTGATGGTGTGGTCTAGGGCCACGCCCACCGCGGAGGGCTCAGCCCTCGATGCGGCCCGACAAGGCGATGGCCGGGGTGCAGTTGCCCTTCTCCGGGGGGTTCTGGCAGCTGACCGCCAGGGTGATGGCCTCGCCGCTGGTGAAGACGAGGGGTTGGACCCAGTGGTGGTCGAGGTCGCGGAAGTTGCCGAGGCCGAACTCGAACATCAGGGAGCGGCCGTCGGGGGTGCGGCGGACGACGCGCATGGTGCCGATGTCGGCTCGGGGGTTCTGCAGGATGAGGTCGGTGATCTGGAGGGTCTTGTTCTCCGGGACCACGAAGTCGAACTCGCGGAAGCGGCGGACGTCGGCGTCGATGGGGGCGTCGGCGGCGATGCGGCGGTCGAAGGGGGCGGTGGCGGGCGCGGGGGGCGGGGCGGGGGTGCGGGGCGGGGCGATGGGGTCCGACGCCGGGGGTTGGGCCGGGTCGACGCCTTGGGCGCGCAGGGCTCGGTCGGAGCCGGTCTTGGCCTCGCCCGCCTGCTGCTTGGCGGCGCCCGCGTCCTGTTGCGCTGCCTGGGCGACCTGCTTGACCTCGGCGGCCTGCTTGGCGGCGGCGTCGGAGGCGGCCGAGCGGACCGCGGGCTTGAACACGGTGAACCACAGCGCGATGATCGCCAGCAGGAACGCCAGCAGCACGGCCAGCGCGGGCAGCACCCACTTGGGCAGCAACTGCCGCTGCACGTACACCCCGTCGGCCACGACCACGGCCCCGCCGACCGGCGTCACCGTGACCTTGAACGGCCGCCGGACCGGTTGCCCCCGCAGGAACCGGCGCGGCGGCCGGACCCGCAGCCGCACGTACGCGGTGGTGCCCGGCTCCAGGGTCACCTCCGTGTGCCGGAAGTCGAACGACAGGTCCGCCTCCGGGTCGACCGCGGCGAGCACGACCGGGGTCGCCTGGTTGCCGCGGTTGTCCACCGCCACCTCGAAGGTCGCCCCCGAGGCGCCCTCCACCTTGGCGGGGACGATCTCCGCGGTCACCTCGCCGAACGCGGCGATGTCGAGTTCGCCCTCGGCCATCACCGAGCCCTCGGGGTCCTCCTGGGCGAACACCCGCACCCCGAACGGCACCACGCCCGCGGCGACGTCCGCGGTGCGCGGTGGCGCGAAGGTGACGGTGACGGTGGTCGACTCGTCGGGCAGCAGGTTGACCGAGTTCGGGGTGACCGTGGCCCACGGCGCGGGCGGGCCGATCACGTCGACGGTGAAGTGGTCGACGACGGCACCGGCGTTGCGGATCACCACGGTGGTGGTGGTCTGCCGGCCAGCCTGGACCGCGAGGGTCGGGGTGGTCATCGTGGCGGAGGCACCCATGGCCGGGCTCCTTCCTTCGTGCTGGAACGGGGATCGGGGCAGGTCAGCGCAGGACGAACGTGCGGGGGTCCCCGCGCAGCACGAACGCGACCGGTTTGAGCGAGCGGATCATCACGACGTACTGGCCGGTGGCGACCCGACCGAAGGCCGGGCCGGTCACCGGGTCGGCGGCGAGCAGCCGGGGCCCGAGGACGTCCTTGTGGAACACCAGGACCTGGGCCTGGAACGTGCCGTCCGGCCGGACCGGCACCAGGCCGGGGGTCTCGGAGATGCCGGTGTCCCAGCTGAGCCGGACGGTGGCGCCGGGCGGGAAGTCGGTGCCGATGGCGTTGGTCACCGCGCCCTGCGGCCCCGCGGCCGGGTCGACCCGCAGCACCGGCTGCCGCACGACGACCCGACCCGTGGCGGTGTTGTCGGCCGGGTCGATGTCCGGCCCGGTAGTGCTAACGGTCGCCGTCACCGGTATGTCGACGGCCGTGGTGGCGATGTAAGCGGCCTGGACTTGCACCACCTGCCCAGGTGCCAGGGTGCCGAGAACGCAGGCCACCGGACATCCGGCAGGTGTCCCCGCGGCCAGCCCCGCGGGGGCGGGCGCGGTCAACCGCACCCCTGGCATCGGCACCGGACCGCCGTTGCGCACGGTGTAGGTGACGGTCACGGGTAGCCCGCCGACGTACCCAGGTGTCGGGTCGGCGGTAAGACCGACCGAGAGTGCCCCTTGCGGTACCGGGGCCTTGGTGACGACTAGTTCCGCACGGTCGGTTACCGGTGGGTTGACCCCGTCATCCACGGTCAGCGCCAACGTGTATGTGCCCGACTCGGCGCAGGTGACCAAAGTGGACAGTTCGCCGACCGCGGTGAACGTGCACGGCGGTTCCGGCGAGGTGTCCGTTGGCGGCTCCACCGACCAGGTGGTGTCCAACTCCGGGCTGTCCGGGTCGTCGACCGTGCCGACGATGGCGATCGCGGTGTCCTCTTGCCCGGTGTAAGGACCACCCGCGTCGACCTTGGGCCCCGCGTTGCGTAGCACCAACGTGGTGCTCGACGGCTCGGCGTCACTGACGCCGTCCGAGCCCTCTAGCGTCAGGATGTACGTGCCGTACCGGTCACACCGCACGGTCGTAGTCAGGTCCTCGGCGTCGGCGATCTCGCACTCGGCGGATTCGTCGGTGCCCGGCGCGGGCGAGATCGACCACGTGGTGCTCTGGGAGAGCCCATCGGTGTCGGTGAACGTTCCCGCGATGGGGATGTCCTTGTCCTGCAACCCGTCGTAAGGGCCACCGGCGTCCACCTCTGGCGGCCTGTTGATGGTGATGTTGCGGCACCGGGTAGCGCTGCCGTTGCCGTAGAGGTCCTTACCGCGCGCGGTCACACACACCCGGTGGCCGCCGGGGCCGAGGTTGTTCACAGTGGTCTCGTAAGGCGTGCTGTACGGGCCGCTGTGCGGGAGCCCGTCGACGTCGATCCGCCGCTCCGGCCCGCCGTCGACGGTCAGGAACACCCCGTCCAGCGATGACCTGACCACCCCGGGCAGCACGTCGGGCAGCGTGGTCGGGTCGAGGATCGTGTCACACCCGCCGTGGGTCTGGTAGCCGATGTAGGCCAGCGTCGTCGGGTCGCTCGCCGTGCCGCACACGGCGTCCACCCCCACGGCGAAGGTGCGGAAGACGATGGTGTCGGTGATCGGTTCGAGCGCCTCCTGCACGGAGCCGCCGTTGTTGAGCCCGTCGGACATGAACACGATCAGCTTGTTGCGCTGCGGCATGGCGGCGGCGACCCGCTTGGCCTCGGTGACCGCCCGCGGGAAGTTGGTGTAGGCCACGTTGATCCCCACCGGGGTGAACTGGCCGATCCCGCCCTCGCCGTCGCTGTTCTCGCCGTTGTCGTCGTTGTCCAGCGACAGCAGGACGGTCGTGGTGTCGGGCGCGCCGTTGTGGTCGGCGTCGGTGCCGGGCGCCACGTACTCGGTGAACGGGTTGTCGTACACCTCCGGCGGGCTCAGGTCGGCCGTCCCCGCGGTGGTGGCGAAGGCGACGACGGCGACGGACCCGACCGACCCCTCCAGCGCGGCCTGGTGCAGCAGTCCGGTACCCGCGGTGATCTCGCACCGCAGGATGGTGCTCGGCGCGCACGGGGTGTTGGTGCTGCCGGAGATGTCGACCACCAGCACCAGCGCGGTGTCCGGCGGCAGCGAGCTGTCCCCGACCGCCGCGGTCCCGCGCACGGTGACCGGCCCCGGCGGGAGCACGGCGCCCTCGGCGGGCTGGTCGATCGACACGGTGACCGTCGTCGGCCGCTGCTGGGCCACCGCGACCGTCCCCGGCACGTACGCGACCCCGCCGAGCACGACCGCGGCCACCGCGACCCGCGCGGCCGCCCGTCCACCCCGGCGCGGCCACGCTCCCCCTGTCCCCCGGGTCATCGTTGCTCGAACAGTTCGATCTCGGACAGCGCCACGTCCAGGCCCTGCAACGACCGGTGCACCTCGACGACGTGGATCTCGACCTCGGTGGCACCGGCGCTGCCGCCGATCTCCACGGTCTGCGGGTCGGGGGTGTCGGCCAGCGGCACGTCGAAGGTCTTGCCGGTGGAGTAGACGAGGTGCAGCTTGGCGGGCCGGTGGGTGGCCTGGAACGCGGCCGGGTCGCCGACGCGCACGATGGCGCGGCGCAGGTCGACCGGCTGGGCGAAGGTGAACACCAGCACCGGTTCGGCGGCCCCGGTCGGCGCGGCCCAGTAGGTGTTCTTGGCGTTGTCGGCGACCAGCACGGCCTCGTGGCCGGGGGTGGCGGCGGTGGCGGTCACCTTGGTCGGGCGGACCGGGGTGAGCTGGGTGCCGAACTGGCGCTCCACCCACTTGCGGCCCTCGGTGATCTCCTTGTTCACCGAGCCGCGGAACCCCGGGATGATGCCGTAGAGCACGGCGAGCACCGCGAGGATCGCCAGGAACACCCGCCGTGTCCACCGCCAGATCGCGGCGAGGGTGCCGCGGCGGCGGGGTTTCCTGGGCTTGCGCTCCCGATCGCCACCGCGCCACCACTTCCACCACGGCGGCTTGACCGGCTCCGGCTCGTCGAGCGGCCGACCGCAGCCCATGCACAGCTTGCGGGTCACCGGGTTCCTGGTGCGGCAGCCGACGCAGACGAGGTCGTCCTCGGCGAGCACGCGCGGTTCGGCCCCCTGGGCCTTGGCCCGCAGTGGTCTGGCGTCGGCGGGCTGCTGGGCACCGAACTGGGTGGCCGGTGTGGGCGGGGTCGGGGTGGGCGGGCCGGGCGAGGTTGGAGTGGGCGGCTCGGCGGACTGCTGCGGTCCGATCGGGTCCGGCGTCACCACCCCGCTCGGCCCGACCGGCGCGGCGACCCGGGCCGACTCGACCACCGGGGCGGGCTGGGCGGTCGGCACGGCCTGGGCCTGCTGCTCGGCGTCGGTGCCCGACCAGTCGAGGAAGCTGCCGCAGCCGGGGCAGAACCGGGTGGTGCCCGCCGAGCGCTCCCCGCACTTCGCGCAGACGATCATCACGTGCTCCCCTGGGTGTTCCCGGCGGGCGTCCCGCCGACGACTTCGACGGTGACCCGCAGGTGCACCGGGACCGACTCGGCCACCGCGGCCCGCACCGCGGCGACGTCCACCGCGCCGGGGTCGGCGACCCGCACCAGCACCCGCACCTCGCCGGGGTCGGCGCCGGGCAGCGGGCCGCCGTGCTCGGCGCGCACCACGCAGCCGCCGCTGTCGGTGATCTCGACCTGCCCTCCGGTCAGCAGCTCCAACTGCCTGCCGATCCCGGCGGCGGTGCCGCGCCTGCGGTGGGTGGCGACGGCGGCGCCGACCAGGTCGCGGCGCTGCCGGGCGCTCCAGCCCTCGTCGGACTCCAGCGCGACCCAGGTGCACAGCCAGTCCAGGAAGTCCGGGGCGGCCAGGTCGGGGTCGAGGTAGTCGGCGAAGGAGTCCAGCACCGCGAACAGCGGCGCGATGACCTCGTCCAGCGCGGCGGTGAAGCGCTGGGTGAAGTCGTTCTCGGCGTAGATCGCGGGCAGCCGGTCGCCGATCGGGTGGCGGACCGGGACGTCCGCTGACGCGGTGCGCACGCCGTCAGCTCCTCGTCACTCTGACCTGGTGCCCGTAGGAGAACACCAGGGCGTCGGGTGGGATGTCGATGCGCTTGACGATGTCGCCGCGGGCGCCGGTGACCGGGTCGGCGGCGAAGAGCAGCACGCTCTCCACCATCTCCACCCCGGACAGGCGTTGCAGCACCGCGAACATCTCGCCCTCCTGCACCGGTCTGCCGAACGGCCAGCCGTCGCCGTCCGGGCCGCCGGTGACCGGGTTGAGGTAGTCGTGCAGCGCCTGGGTGGCGCGCGCGGCGAGGGTGTCGGAGACGACCTTGGGGCGGGCGCGCAGCTGGGCCACGACGGTGATGCCCTGGTAGAACGGCGGTTCGACGACGACCCGGGCACCGAGGCAGCGGCGGGCCCGCAAAGCGCGCTCGACCTCGTCGCGCATCCGGTCGGGCAGCTTGAGCGAGGCGAACGCCAGTTCCCCGGTGTCGGGGATGTCGGGCACGACCAGCACCCTGACCCCGTTGGGGCTGCTCGGATCGGTGGCGCAGCGGACCCGGGCGACCTGCGGGGACGCGCTCCTGGTGAGCGCCTCGTAGTCCTGGGCGGTGACCGCGCGGTCGAGGGTGCGCAGGGTCAGCGGGCCGCGGATGGCCGCGTCGGTGACCGACTCGCCGTCCACTCCCCCGCTGGCGGGCCGGTGGTTGGTGACCCCGCTGACGAACGGGACCGGGTCGCGCAGCACCGCCAGCATGCCCCTGGCCACGTTGCCGCCCCGGCCGCCACCGGTGCGGTACTGGGGGACGCGGATCGCGGCGGCCTTCGCCGGGACGGCACCGTAGTAGCGGAACGCCCCGTCCGGCTGGCGGATCGCGGGGCCGAACACGACCTCGCCCGCGACCCGGTCGACGGTGAAGTGCCGGTCGTCGGGGCCGGAGTCGGCGAACGAGCCGACCTCGGTCCACTCCTGCCAGCCGTCGTCGGCGCCGATCTCCACCGCCAGCGGGTCCCCGGCGACGACCGGGCGGCGGGCGAGCGGGAACCGTTGCCCCGCAACGCCCTCGGACACCCCGATGACCTCGTCGCGCACCACCTCGGCGTGCACGGCGAACCCGGTGGCGCCAATGGTCGACGCCGTGACGGTCCGCAGGGTCGGCGACGCCTGGTAGAACGGCTGCCCCGGCTCGGGAGCGGTGGCGCGGCAGCGGATCCAGCCCGCGCGGTGCACGCCGACCACCGAGGCCGCGTGGTTCTCCGGCAGGTGCAGCTCGACATCGCCCGCGGTGTTGAACCCGCCGGTGGTGTCGTGGGCGACCTGGCAGGGCGCCCACCGGTCGCCGTCCCACGCCTCCCAGACCAGCGGCGGGTCCTTCGGGTCGATGCCGACCCCCTCGACCTGGCACTGCATCCGCAGCAGCACCAGGCCGCCGGGCACCGGGTCGGAGAGCCCGAAGTAGATGGTGTCGTCCGGCTGCGGCCTGGTGCCGAACAGCAGCGGGTTGCGGTCGTCGACGATGTCGTCGGTGCGGTCCACCGGCGGCCGGTCACCGGAAGAGGTGGCCAGCCTGGTCCACGTGCACGGCCGGATCTCCACCGTGCGCTCCAGCGTGAACACCACCGGGTCGGACACCTCGGTGCGCTGGGTGACCACCTGGCTGCCCGCCTGCACGAACACCGGGTTCTCCTGCGGCGCCGACAACCGGAACGTGGCGGGCACCCGCGCCGCGGCGGGCGGGAACAGGGTGACGCCGATCAGGTCGAGGAACCGCAGGTAGGACCGCTCCGGGATCCGGTTGACCCGGTAGATCAGCTGGTCGACCATGAACGCGAAGGTCTCGATCAGCGTCACGCCCGGGTCGGACACGTTGTGGTCGGACCACTCCGGGCAGCGCTGCTGCACCCGCCGCTTGGCCTCGTCGACGAGGTCCTGGAACCGGCGGTCGTCCAGGTTCGGGATCGGGATGCCCATCAGAGGCCCTCCCGCGCCGAGGAGGACAGGGCCCGCTGCTCGGCACCCGGCAGCCCAGGCGTGCGGTCGGCGGGCGGCGCGACCGGGTCGTGCTGCGGGATGACGTAGAACGGGAACACGAGGTTGCGCGGGTCGTTGCGGTCGCGCAGCGTGTAGCGGATGTCGATGAGCAGCATGCCCTCGTCGACCGCGTCGAACCCGACCACCACGTCGTCGAGGGTGATCCGCGGCTCCCACCGCTCCAACGAGATCCGCACCTCGTAGGCGAGTTGACCCGCGGTGGCGGCGTCCGCCGGGGCGAACACCAGGTCGTGGATGGCGCAGCCGAACTCCGGGCGCATCGGCCGCTCCCCCGGCGAGGTGCCCAGGATCAACCGGATGCTCTCCACGATCTCCCGGTCCCCGCCGACCAGCGCCACCGACCCGGTGGCGTCGGTGCGCACCGGGAACGCCAGGCCCCTGCCGATGAACTCCACGTCACCCTCCGATCAGGACAGTCGGGCAGCCGACGATGATGGGTGCCCCGCAGCCGGACATGTCACCCATCCGGGCCGCGGGCTTGCCGCCGATCAGCACCGTCGGGCAGCCGGGCGGGACGATCGGGGTCGGCGGGTGCGGTGGCGGCGGCGGGAACGAGCAGGCGTGCATGTCGCCCACCGTGGCCGCAGGCTTGCCGCCGATGAGCACGGTCGGCACCCCGGGCCCGGTGACGGTGCCCGGATGGCCGGTGGGATCCCCGATCCGCGCCGCTGGTGGCATCTCGCCTCCCCTGCTCGATCCTCACTCGGTTGATCTCGTCTGCGTACTCGGTCGATCTTGACTGCGCCTCGGCCGATCTTGACTCAGTTGATCTTGACGATGCCGCCGCGGACGGTGACCGCCCCGCTGGCGCTGAACTCGGCCTGTCCCTGCCCCTTGACCGCCACGGTGGCGCCCTCGGCGGTGAACTCGGTGGTGGCCTTGACCTTCACCGTCTGGCCGGTGAGCTGCAACGGCCCCTGCCCGGCGTCGACGGTGATGCCGTTGGTGGCCTTCACCGAGATCTCCTTGCCGCTGGTGATCTCGATGGTCTGCTTGGTCTGGTCCAGCCGGATGACGAACTTGCCGTCGCCGGTGGCGATGGTGATGCCGTCGGCCTCCACGAACTCGAGCTTGTGCGCCTTGCGGGAGACGAACCCGCGCACCGCGACCTCGCCGGATCCCTCGTCCAGCACGGGTTTGCTGAACTTGGGCACGGTGTCCTTGCCGTTGTGCAGCGAGCCGAGCACGAACGGCGCGTCGAAGTCGCCGTGGTCGAAGCCGACCACGACCTCGTCGCCGACCTCGGGCAGCATCATCGCGCCGCGGTCCTTGCCAGCGCCCCACTCGGTCATCCGCGCCCAGCCGCTGGTGTAGTCCTGCGCCAGCCACGGGAACGTGACCTTCACCCGGCCCAGCTTCGCCGGGTCCCGCACGTCGCTGACGATGCCGGTGACGAGCCCGCCGTGACCGCCGCTGCCGCCGCCGCGGCCACCGGAGGCCAGGCCGTAGAAGGAGCGTTCCTGCCTGCCGGAGACGGAGAACTCGGTGGTGTAGCCGACCTCGTCGCTGAACAGGTGCTTGGTGTTGGTGAGGGTGTACTTGCCCGCGAACGGTTCCCCGACGTTGGCCAGCGACACCTGGGCGCCCGCGCGCAGCTTCGGGTTTCCCTTGGCGACGCCGTCGAGTTCCACGCAGGCGCTGCCGAACTCGTCGGCCAGGCCCTTGGCCATCGCCGTCGCCGCGCCCTGGGTGCCCTTGGTCGTGGTGGCCACCAGCGGCGGGCTGCCGAACCCGGAGGCCAGTTTGACCGGGTCGGCGCCGGGGACCTCGATGCCCGCGTGCTTGGGGGGCTCGGTGGCGGTGATCGCCTGCTTGGCCTGCACGTCCCAGCCGCGCACCTCCACCTTCGGCACCTGCTCGGCGGCGGTCACCCCGGCGCGCAGCGACAGCAGGTTGCGGTGCGCCTCCAGCACCAGCGGGTCGGTGGCGGCCTTCGCGGACTGGTCCGGCGCGGCGGCGGGCTGCTCGGGCAGCCGGAAGTCCAGCTTCTTGTCCACCACGGCGATCTGCGCGCCGACCGCGTCGGCCAGCCGCGACAGGAACTCCCAGTCGCTGACGTTGTCCTGGCCGAACTGGGTGTGCGGGGTGCCGCCGTAGCCCTTGACGTCGTCGATCCGGCCCGCTTGCAGGCCCGCCCTGGTGGTGACCTTGCGGACCACGTCGGCCACGGTCATCTCCGGGTACACCGCGACCCGCCTGCCGCGGAAGAGCCGGTGCGCGTGGTCGTAGCCGCGGACCTCGGTGAAGGTGCCGGTGCGGTCGAGGTCCAGGCCCACCGCGGTGACCTCGCCGCTCATCAGCGGCTGCGGGCCACCGGGGTCGGCGGTCTGCACCTTCAGCTCCACGGGCGCGCCCACCTTGAACCCGGCCTTGCCGAGCACGACACCGCCCGGGTCGCGGAAGCGCAGCACGAACATGTCCGGCAGGTTCCTGCTGTCGTCCACGTAGGCCACCGCCAGCATGGCCTTGACGTCGGCGGGCAGCGGCTGCCCGTTGACGGCCACGACCAGCGAGTTGGCGAAGCTCTCATTGGCCACGGGAGATCTCCTCCAGCGCGGGCACCCGCAGCCGGGTGCCCGGGCGCAGCACCATCGGGTCGTCGATGTCGTTGAGCTCGGCGATGTCGCGCCAGAACCGGGGGTCGCCGTAGGCGGCGAAGGCCACCGACTGCAACGTGTCGCCCGCGACGAGGGTGTGCGTGGAGCGGACCGCGCGGGTGCCGGAGGTGGGGTTCTGGCCGCCCTGCTCGCCGGAGATCTCCTCCAGGTTGACCGTGCACACCGCGCGGACCGGCACCCCGGCCGGGGTGAACAGGGTGTACTTGGCGGTGACGCTGGCGACGTAGGCGGGGAACCCGGTCATCCCGCCCCACTTGAACACCACCCACGGCGGCGAGCCCTTGCCGCTCTGCCTGCTCTCCTCGGTGGCCACGCAGCAGCCGAAGACCTTCTCCACGGTCTTGACCACCTTGTCGTCCATGGTGTCGGTGGCGTCGAGGAACATCTCCAGGGCCAGCTTCACCGGGTCGGCGCCCTTGAACTCCGGCGGCCCGCTCTTCTTGGCGTTGCGCTGCTCGTCGCGCTTCCACTTGGCGTTCTTCGACAGCGACAGTTCCTTGGGGTTGAACTGGAACGGGATGTCGAACATCAGCGCGCCCGGCTTGGCCGTGCTGCCCGCCTGCGGTGGCTTGTGCACCGAGAGCTTGGCGCGCTGCAGGTTCGGCGGCGCGCCCGCGCCGTAGTTGGCCGAGGCGGGCGACCCGGCGGAGGTGAAGGTGATCGGGGAGCCCATCACGCCCCCCGGCCGAGGAACCCGTGGTGGGCGAGCTCCAGCGTCTCGGTCGCCACCTTCGGCGAGTCGGCGGACAGCTGCGGCCCGGTCCAGCGCACCGGCACAACGTCGACCAGCGACCAGCGCGCGATCACCTTGCCCGCCAGCGTCCTGGCCTCGATGGTGGCTGTCTTGCGCCGGATGCCGCCCGCCATGCCCGCGATCCACGCGGTGACCTTGGCGCTGTCGGCGGTGACTGGCCGGGAGAACTTCACGTTCCCGTACTTGATCCTGGTCGGCAGCTGCCAGACGAACCCGTTGTTGCCGCCCTCCTCCCGCTGCTCCATGACGAACTCGCAGCCCAGCCCGTCGCAACTGCTGAACGCGCCGAGGCTCTCGTCGTCGATCTTGACGACGTAGCAGACGGCGACGGCCTCCTCGATGCTGGTCATCACGCCCCCCTCGCTCTCAACGCCACCGGTCGGTCACCCGGCCGCGGCGTTCGCGGTCGAGCCGCAGCTCGGTCTTGAGCCTGCGCAGCAACGGGTCGAACAGCTTGCGCACCAGTTCCTCCGCAACGGTCTCCGGCGGCGCCCCGGACGCGGGCGCCGCCGTGGACACCGCCGCGGGAGCGGGTGCCTGGACCACCGGGGGTGGCGCCGCCTCGGGTGTCGGGGCGGGCTCGGGCTCCGGTGGCGGTGCTGGTGGGTCGTCCACGCGCTGCACCGCGGGAACGAGGTCGACGGGCCGCCGCGCGACGTGCTGGACCGCTGTCGGCGGCGCGGCGGTGGGTAAGTCCGGGGCGCGCTGCACCGCGGGCGGGTCGGGTCGGGTGGGGTACTGCCTGGGGATCATCGGGGTACCGAGTGTTGGGACGTCGCTCGGCGCGGGGGTGGGATCTGCGGCCCGGGAGACGGGGACGACTTGGAGGTCCTCGTGCGGCGCCGAGGTGAGCAGGCTCGGGGAGTCCTGGAGGGTCGGCACGTCAGTGGGGTCCACAGCCCGGGAGACAGGGAGGTCCTTGTGCGGCGCCGGGGCGAGCTGGCTCGGGGAGTCCTGGAGGGTCGGCACGTCGCTCGGCGCGGGAGTGGGATCTGCGGCCCGGGAGACAGGGACGACCTGGAGGTCCTCGTGCGGCGCCGGGACGAGCGGGCCCGTGGAGTCCTGGAGACTCGGCCGACCGATCGCCGGGTCGATCGGCGCCCCAAGCCCGAGCCGCCGCTGAACCACCGGAGTCCCGGACTGCCCCGACTGGACGACCTGCCGCTGAACCGGCGCCCCCAGCCCAAGCGGCTGGACGACCGGATGGTCGCCGATCGACTGGCTCGCGGCCGAGCGATCGGTCGCCAAGTGCTCAGCGCCCTCGCGCCCCACAGTCAGCCGATCCACAGCCGCCTGCCCGCCAGCCACGTAGTCGGTGCCCGAGTAGTCCGTGTCCGAACGCCCCGCGGCCGACTGCCCGCCAGCCCAGTGCTCCACGCCCGAGTGCCCGGCGATCAAACGACTCACCGCTGGGAGATCCGCAGCCGACTGCCCGCCCACCAGCCGATCCGAACCCGCGTGGTCGGCGACCCCACGCCCCGCAGTCAGGTGATCCGCACCCGGGTGAGCCGAAGCCGAGGATCCGGCAACTGAGCGGCTCACCGTCGGGAGATCCGCGGCCACATGACCTCCGGCCGAGTCCCCGCCTGCCTCACGCCCCACCGAGGGACCATCCGCAGCCGAGTGGCCGGTAGCCGAGTACTCAGTGGCCGATTGACCAACGGTCGGCCGATCCACAGCCGAGTGGCCCGCGCCCGAGTGACCGGCGGCAGAGAACTCGGTAGTCGACCGACTGACAGCCGGGAGGTCCGCGCCTGAGCGCCCACCTGCCGCACGGCCCGCACCCGGGTGCTCGGCCGCCGAATACTCGGCAGTCGAGCGGCTCACGGTCGGAAGGTCCGCGGCCGTCTCCTCGCCCACCGAGTCGCCTCCGCCCGAGTGATCGGCGACCTCACGCCCCACAGTCGGGCGATCGGCGGTCGCCTGCTCGCCTACCCAGTGCTCCGTGCCCGGGCGATCCGCAGCCGAGGGCTCGATGACCGAGCGGCTCACCATCGGAAGAGCCGCGACCGAGTCCTCACCCGCCGAGTCGCCCCCGCCCGAGTGATCGGCAGCCGAACGACCCACCGTCGAGCGATCCACGACCGACCGCTCGCCCACCGAGTGATCCGCGCCCGGACGAGCCGAGGGCTCGGTGACTGACCGGCTCACCGTTGGAAGATCCGCGGCAGAGTGCTCGACAGTCGAGCGGCCCCTGCCCAGGTGATCGACCGCCGAGTGCCCAGTGGCCGATGAGTCGATGGCCTCCCGCCCCACGGTCAGGCGATCCACAGTCGAGTGGTCGACGCCCGGACTGGCCGCAGCCGAGTGCTCGGCGGCCGAGTGACCCACGGTCGGAAGGTCCGCGGCCGAGTGACCCGCAGCCGACTGCCCAGTGGCCAAGCGACTCACGGTCGGGAGGTCCGCAGCCGACTGGCTTGCGGTCGAGTGCCCACCTACTGAGTGGTCCACGCCCGCATGAGCGGCGGTCGAATGCCCAGTGGCCAGGCGACTCAGGGTCGGGAGATCCGCGGCTGACTGGCCTGCGATCGGGAGCTCTGTGGCCGAGTGGCCCGCGGTCGAGCGCTCGCCTCCCGAGCGGTCTGCGTCCGGGTGGGCCGCGGCCGAGTGATCGGAGCTCGAGCGACCCACGGTCGGGAGATCCGCAGCCGGGTGGGCCGCAGTCGAGTGGTCGGTGGTCGAGCGGCTCACGGTGGGGAGGTCCAAACCGGACTCGTCGGTGGCGGGATCCGCAGCGGTGATCGGGCGGTCCCAGCCAGGGTCGTTCGGAGTGGTGTGGTCCAGCTGAGCCGGGTCCGTGGATACCGCGTGGGGCACCGGGAGCTGCAGAACAGGCTGGACGACCGGCGCGTCCCCCTGGCCAGCCGCACCCTCCCGCTGAACCGACCGCGTGGCGGCGAGGTCCCCACCATCCTCGGCCCGCTGGACCGTTGACGAGTCCGTCCGCGTGACCGGCAAGTCCCCGCCATCCACCAACGGCCGCGGATCCCCAGACTCCAGCGCATCCCCGGTGTGCTGAACCGCGCCCGCCTCCGACCCCGGCGAGCTCCCAGTGTCCGCACGCTGGACCACCGGCCGCTCCCCGCCATCCAGCGGCACTGGCGCATCCGCCGCACGCTGGACGTCCCCACCATCCACACGCTGTCCCGCACCGGAAAGCGCGGCCTCGTCAACCGACCGCTGCGCCACAGGCGGGTTCGGCTCGGACACCACCGGCAGCCACACAGTCGGCCGGAATCCCGCCGGATCGCGCCCGGCGAGCGGCAGGTCGACCGGCGACAACACATCGGCCACCCCGCCGGGTTCCGATTCCCCCACGCGGTGTGCCAGGGGGCGCAGCATCGACGGGTTCTGCCAGGCCGTGAGCCCGGAGCTGAACCGCTGCACCGGGTTCACCACCGGGTGCTCGGGCACGACCCGCTGGATCGGGGGTAGCGCGCGCCAGTCCGCCCGGACCACGGGCGGGGCCTCGGGGGCGGGTTTGCGTCGCCACGGCCACATCGAACGCGTTCACCGTCCCTGCGTGATCCTGGTGTTGATGCGGGCGATCTCGGCCACGTAGCGCAGCCGGTCGGGGTGTTCGAGGTCGAGGATGTCCTCGAGCGGCCAGTGGAAGTGGTAGGCGACGTACGCGACCTCCTCGTGCAGGCGGTCGGCCGCGTACGTCACGATTCCCCCAGGCGCCCACCGGAGACGTCGACGGCGAAGCCGTGGCCGCACTGCGGGCACTGGACCCCCGCCCTGGTGTGGCCCTCGCTGTTGACCCTGCGGTAGAGGTCCTGCAGGAACGCCAGGTCGGCGGCGAACAGGTTCTCGATGACCCCGGCGTGCACGTCGGTGACGTCGCCGATGCGGGTCACCACCCTGGCCAGCAGCACCACGGTCAGGTAGGCGGCGTTCTCCCGGACCCGGTCGTCGCGCAGCGGCACGAGTTCGTCGCGGGCGGTGGCCAGGCGCATGGTGCCCGCCTGGTGGACGACGCCCGCGTCGTCGACGTAGCCGCGGGGCAGTTCGAAGGCGAACTCGGTGCGCAGCTCCCGCCGCGGCTCGCTCGGCCGCGGCGGGTCGGCGACGCCCGCCATCGATCGGCGCACGGCTACTCGACTTCCATCTGCTCGTAGGTGACCACGAGCTTCTCGGTGAGCACGCTGGTGTCGCCCGCCTTGAGGGAGCCGATCTCCAGGGTCTTGGGCCAGGCGTTGGTCAGCTTGTAGCGCTTGATGGGCTGGCCCTCGTAGTCGTAGACGATGATCGCCCCGCCCTTGCGCGCGTCGGCCATCTTGCCGAAGTGGGCGTCCTTGACCCACTTCTCGAAGCTGGTGTCGCCGGTGAGGCCGCGGGTGAGGGTGACCTCGCCCGCCTTGGGCCGCCCGGGCAGCTTCTTGATGACGTACTTGCCGTCGGCGGTGTTCTGCTTGAGCTCGATCACGTCCTGTTCCATCTTCAGGCCGCTGACCTCGTTGATGCTCTTGATCTGGATGCCGTCGACCTCAAGGCCGAAGGAGTGGCCGACCGAGGTGTCGAGATCGGGGAGTGCCATCTGCTTCTCGCCTTCCGGTTACTCGTTGACCAGGCTGGTGCCACCGGACAGCTGCGCGAGCCGGAACACCACGAACTCGGCGGGCTTCACCGGGGCGACCCCGATCTCGCACACCACGTGCCCGGCGTCGATGCTCTCGGCCGGGTTGGTCTCCTGGTCGCACTTGACGTAGAACGCCTCGTCCGGGGTGGTGCCGAACAGCGCGCCCTTGCGCCACTCGTTGACCAGGAACGCGCTGATGGTGCGGCGGATGCGCGCCCACAGCGCGTCGTCGTTGGGCTCGAAAACCACCCACTGGGTGCCGTTGAGGATCGACTCCTCCAGGTAGTTGAAGAGCCGGCGGACGTTGAGGTAGCGCCAGTCGGTGTCGCTGGAGAGGGTGCGCGCGCCCCAGACGCGGATGCCGCGGCCGGTGAAGGAGCGCAGCACGTTGACGCCGATGGGGTTCAGCAGCGCCTGCTCGGCCTGGGTGACGCCGCTCTGCAGGGCGAGCACGCCGCGCACGACCTCGTTGGCGGGTGCCTTGTGCACGCCGCGGGTGCCGTCGTTGCGCGCCCACACCCCGGAGAGGTGACCGCTGGGCGGGACGAACACGGTGCCCTCGCCCGCGGGGTCGGCGACCTTGATCCACGGGTAGTAGAGGGCGCCGTAGCGGGTGTCGTAGTTGACCTCGTCGCGCCACTGCTTGACGCCCTGCGGGGTCAGTCCCGGTGGGGCGTCGAGGATCGCCATCCGGTCGCCCATCAGCTCGGCGTGGGCGATCATCGCGGTCTGCACGGCGCGGACGCCGTCGAGGTCGATCAGGTCGCGCTCGTAGAGGCCCATCAGGTCGGGCACGGCCACCATGGTGACCTCGTCGACGATCTCCAGTCCGCCGAAGCCGGTGCGGTCGGCGACGTCGCCGACGATGTCGTCGGCGCGGATGGCCTCGGCGGGCGCGGAGGGCGGCGCGGCGAGCACGACGGTTCCGCGGTCGGGCTTGGCCAACTGGCCGCTGGCGACTTCCTCGACGGTGATCAGCGCCGACTTCTCGCGCACGACGGTGACGACGTTCTCCTTGCCGCGCTTGGTGGTCGCGGTGTGTGTCTCGACGACCTTGCCGCCCTGCTTGACCACGAGGGTGAACCGGTCCTCCGGCGCGCCCTCCTCGGTCGGGTGGGTCACCTCGACGGTGATCTCCTCGGCGCGGCCCCCCGGCAGCTGCTTCGCGGCGATGCGGTAGTTGCCGATCTCGGCCTGCGCGGGCGGCGGGGCGGACCCGTTGCCGTTGCCGCCGTTCCGGCCGCCCGCGCCGACCCGCACGACGTACGCGGTGCTGCCCCCGTTGAGGAAGTAGCCGAAGACGGCTTGCGCCAGGTACCCGCCCTCCAGGAAACCGCCGAAGGTCTGGGTGAACTGCCCCCAGTTCGTGACCAACGTCGGCTCGTCGTGCGGACCGCGCTCGGCGAGCCCGACAAAGGCGGCGACGGCGGTCCCGACTCCCTCGATCGGCCGAGACCCCGACTCCACCTCCTCGACGTACACACCCGGCGAGAGGTAATTGGGCATGACCTGCCTCCAAGGAGTCGACCGCTGACGAATCCGATACTGGCGGCGCATACCCACTGCCTCCCAGGGCCACCCGACGGCGCCGGGGGGTAACACCGGTTGCCCGAAGAGGCAGCCACGCGCGACTTCCCGTGCGGGTACGCCAGACACACGCCGTGACCACCGCGCGATGGCCGCTTCAGGCGCCCTCGTCACTCTCCACACGCGACAGTCCCTCCCTGGCCACGCCCCCGCCGACGTTCGTTTGTCCACAACGCCTCGAACCATCCACAGCCCCCGCCCACCCCCTATTGACAAACCGCCCGGCTCGATAGGTTCGGAGATGGGCCCCCGGGCCCCGGGAGGGAGGGCCCCGGCCGCGGAGTGGATCTTGATCGGCAGGCGACTCCGGGCCGGGCGACGGGCGGCATCAAGGCGGGCAGCACCGAGGCAGGCAGCGTCGCGACAGTCGGGCGACGTCGGGGCGGGCGACGTCGAGGCAGGCGGGCGGTGTCGGGCGGGCAACATCAGCGCAGTCGGGCGGTGTCGGGGCGGGCAACGTCGAGGCAGGCGACGGCAGGGCAGTCGGGCAGCATCCAGGCACGCAGCGTCGAGGCAGGCGGCATCGGGCAGGCGGCATCGGGACAGCCAGCGTCGCGGCAGTCGGGCGGTGTCGGGCGGCATCGGGACAGGCGGCGCCGAGTCAGGCGGCGCCGAGGCGGGCGGCGCCGAGGCGGGCGGCGGCGCGATGGGCGGCGGCGAGGCAGGCGGCGTTGAGGCGGGCGGCGGGGCAGGTTGGCGGCGTTGAGGCGGGCAACGTCGAGGCGGTGGCATCGGGGCGGGCGATTCCGGGGTGGCTGGCGGGCAGCATCGGGGGCTGGCGGGCGGCATCGCGATGGGCGATGGGCGGCGGGCGGCGGGGAAGCTCCGGGGCGGTTGGTGGGGTGTGCCGGGGGTTCGGGGTGGGCGAACCCGTGGCCGGGGCCGTGCTGGCCCGCCGCCGGATGCCTTGCGGTGGGCCGTGGAGGGGTTCGCGGCGACTGAATATGCGGCGGCAAGTGGCACGCAGGTAGTGCTGGACAGCCACGGAGCGCCCTCGGTCGGTGGGCGCAGGTGTCGCAGGGCTTGCTTCCGGCAGGAAGACCTGCGGCCGGTGATGGCCTTCCGGTCCCGAGTAGCGCTGGTCAAACCCAACCAGCCCTGGCCTAGGCCATCGCGGTCACCGGCACCATCCCGCTGGCGGTCACCCAAACTGCCTCAACCGCGGGATCGGCGAACCGCCGTCGGCGTCCCACAGGAAACGCACGGCGCGCCTTCAAGCGGCTCGCGCGCCAGTCGCACTTCCCGAAGACCCGGCCGGCCTTCCATCCCCAACCCCCCGAGCCATCCACAGCCTTTTCGCGGCCCTATTGACAAACCGCCCGGTTCGATAAGTTCAGAGATGGGCCCCCAGGCCCCGGGAGGGAGGGCCCCGGCCAGCGGAGTTGATCTTGGTTGGCGCGGGGTTTGAGGCGGGTAGTGGGGGCGAGGCAAGCCGGGTTCGCGGTAGGCGAACACGGGGGTGTGAGATAGGAACAGCCTCGGGTCGAGCTCAGCCTGCCATGGCCACGTCGTGGTAGCGGCCGAACTCGCGTTCGAGGCAGAGGCGGCCGAGTTTGCGGTATTCCCTGGCCACGGCGCCGACCAGGCGGGCCATGGAGACGGGTTCGGCGGCGTCGGCGGAGAGGTAGGCGGCGGTGATGGCGGCGGAGCGGATGTGGCCGCCTGCCAGTTCGAAGGAGTCGGCGAGGAAGTCGAGGTCGAGGTCGTCGCCGCGGGGCAGGGCGGTGCCGAGGCAGCGGTCCCAGAGCTGTCGGCGCAGCCGCTCGTCGGGGACCGGGAAGTCGACGACGACGTCGAGCCTGCGGGTGAACGCCTCGTCGAGGTTGGCGCGCAGGTTGGTCGAGAGCAGCGCGATGCCCTCGAAGGTCTCCATGCGCTGCAACAGGTACGCGCTCTCGATGTTGGCGTAGCGGTCGTGCGCGTCGCGGACCTCGGAGCGCTTGCCGAAGATCGCGTCGGCCTCGTCGAAGAGCAGGACGCCGTTGACGCCCGCGGCCTCGGCGAAGATCCGTTCCAGGTTCTTCTCCGTCTCGCCGACGTACTTGTCCACCACGGTCGCCAGGTTGACCGTGTAGAGGTCCATGCCCAGCGAGCCGGCGATGACCTCCGCCGACATGGTCTTACCCGTACCGGAGTCCCCCGCCATAAGACCCGTGACCCCCCTACCGCGCCCCGCTCCAGGACGCATGCGCCACTCGTCGAGGACGCGGTCGCGGTGGCGGGCACGGGCGGCGAGTTCGCGTAGCCCCATGAGGATCGGTTCGGGCAGTACGAGGTCTTCCCAACCGACGGCGGGTTCGATGCGGCGCGCGAGGCGTTGCAGGCCCGCGGCGTTCTGGCCGCGTGCGCCCGCCCGGAGGTGTTCGGCGCGGACAGCGCTTCCGGATGCGACGGCGGCCAGCTCGGCGGCGTGCGCTGCGTGCCGGATCTGGCCGGGGCCGAGCACGAAGTGAGCGGTCACCTCACCGGGGTCGGTGTCGGGCGCCAGCCTGCCCGCGAGACTGGCCCGCCAGATGGCCGTGCGGGTGGCGGCCGTGAGCGGGCGGAGGTCGTGTTGCACCGGCGGCATGGGGCTCCACCTGGGGTCCCACACCGCGGTCCCGTGCAGCACGGTCGGTACAGCCGGGTGCGAGAGTCGGCTAAGAGGCAAGGGCGTGCCGTCCGCGTCGATCGGGCCGATGACGATGCCGGCGCCGCGCAGGAGTGCCTCGCGCAGCAGGGCGCGGGCGATGTCCTCGGGGTGGTCGCCGGGGAGTCGGCCGGTGTCGACGGTCAGCGCGGCGAAGCCCGCCTCGGCGAGGGCCGCCGCCGCGGTTTCCCCGGCACCGCAACCGGGTTGCTCGCGCAGGTAGACCGACCGGACGCCGCCCGCGAAGGCCCTGGCGAGCAGTTCGCTGCCCGGTAGCGCGTCGAACTCGGTGGTGACGGAGGCGAATCCGGTGATGCCGGGGTCCAGTCGGGTGTCACCGAGCAGGTGGGCCACGACGCGGTCGGGTACGCGCAGTGAGCGGGACAGCAGGGGTCGGTCGCGGTCGTCGACGACGAGCAGGCCCGAGGTGATGAGCGGGGCGTCGGCGTCGAGCCTGGCCCTGGCCGGGGCGGAGGCCTCGGGGACCCCGCACAGGCGCAGGGCGAGTCCGACGCTGGCGCGGCGGCGGGTGACGTCGTCGTTGAGGTAGCCATAGAACTGCTCGAAGCGGCTATCGATGTCGGGGGCCACGGCGATGAGCAGCAACTCGGTGTCCAGTGGGCTAAGAGGCACCAGACTGGTCAAGCGGTCGGACAGGCCTGACGGGTCGAGGTCGCCGGGCAGCGGGAACGGTGAGCGGCTATCGGCGAACAGCGCGTCTATGGCTTCCTCGGACAGGTAGAGCCCACGGAATGGGTCATCCGGGTTGGGGTCACCGGCGCGTCTGAGCGCTACGGCGTCACGGATGCGTTGTTCCAAGGCTGCTAGACGGTCGAACAAGTGCACAACGCTGGTGTCGGTCACTGCTGCCCCCTCCGGACCCTGGTCATCGCGACCCGCTCCGGCACATGGCCGGGTGTGCTGTCTTGGGGCACGTTGTGCGCGACCGCGTGATCGCCGCCGACCTCCAGGCGAACACCCTCGCTGGCGGGTGGGCCTGCTGGGAAGACGCGTCCGGTCTCCATAGGCGCGGACACGACGATGTCGAGTGACGGCTTGAGTTCGCCACCCAGCGCGGACCACACATCGGCGAAGGCACGGTCCTCCGGTGGCGGTAGGGCGACCGTCATCGGCAGGGGGAGACCGAGGCTGGCAAGGGTACCTTCGAGGAGTTCCGCCGGGATCGCCTCATAGCGCAGGAATCGACTCAAGAGGGACGACAGGAGCCTGTGCTCATCTTCCGGGCGTTGGGTCCACGCGGTGACGAGGTAAGAGAGCTTGAAGTAGCGGGGTGGCATGTGGCGGGCGGTGACCACGCCGTCGGTGTACTCGTTGTGCAGCCCGCGTTGCCTACGGCGCATGTCCTCGCGCACGTCGTAGAGGTAGACGTTGACGGTGGGCGCGTTGCGGCGCGACGCCCAGTCCTTGGTCGGCGCCTCGAACGCGACGTCCACGTCGCCGCCGAGCAGGGCGTCGTCGCGGACCAACCGCCGCAGGCACAGGTCGACCTCGTGAATCACCGCGCCTCCCGCGTGTGCTGACCTGCGGTCGACTATCGCGCGCCCGGGTCGGCGCGGACACCCGCGCCGCGCCGTCGGTGGGGGAACGGGCGGCTTCCCCAACGGGCAACCGGGAGTCGTTGACGTGGCCCGCGGTCCAGGTTTGAATCACCCGGGTGCGCGTGCAGCGATTGATCGCGATCCTCGGCCTGACCCTGCTGTCCACGGTGCTGCCCGGCGAGGTGGCGACGGCGAGCCCGGCTCTTGGCTTCGACCTGGACCGGGCGACCATCCCGCAACTCCAGCGGTTGATGGACCGGGGTTCGCTTAGTTCCGTCCGGTTGACCCAGACCTACCTCGACCGGATCAAGACCGTGGACGTGAAGGTCAACGCGGTCCTGAAGGTCGACGACACCGCGCTCGCGCAGGCCAAGGCGAGCGACCAGCGTCGTCGGTCCGGTCACAGCCGAGGGCCGTTGGACGGCATCCCGGTCCTGCTGAAGGACAACATCGACACGCGTGGACTAACCACCACCGCCGGTTCGCGCGCACTGCTCGGGTCTCCCCCATCGGCTGACGCGACGCTGGTAGCGCGGTTGCGGCAGGCGGGGGCGGTGGTGCTCGGTAAGGCCAACTTGTCCGAGTGGGCTAACTTCCGCTCCACCCACTCGACGTCGGGGTGGTCGGGGGTCGGTGGGCAGACCAACAACCCTTACGTGCTCGACCGCAACCCGTGTGGGTCGTCGTCCGGTTCCGGTGCGGCCGTCGCGGCGAGTCTCGCGCAGGTGGCCATCGGCACGGAGACGGACGGCTCGATCGTGTGCCCCTCGGCCGCGAACGGCATCGTGGGACACAAGCCCAGCCTGGGCCTGGTTAGCCGTACCGGTGTGGTTCCGATCTCGCTGGAGCAGGACACGGCAGGCCCGATGGCCCGCAACGTCGAGGACGTCGCGATTACCCTGTCTGTGCTTCAGGGCCGTGACCGCAGCGATAAGGCCACCCTGGCGTACCCGAGCACTCAGCCCACCGACTACGCCAGCGCTATCCGGCCGCGCGCACTCCGTGGCGCTCGGATCGGCGTTTGGCGTAACGCGGGCGTGGACAAGGACGTGGACCGGATCGTGGAGCGCAACGTGTCGCTCCTCCGCGCGCAGGGTGCCACGGTGGTAGACGTTGACCTGCCGTACCAGGCCGAGATCGCCGAGGTCGAGTTCCCCGCCCTCATCACCGAGATCGCCCGTGACCTTCCGATCTACCTCCAGCACCGCCCGCGGGCACCGCAGACCATCCAGGCTCTTGTCGACTTCAACCGCCGCGACCCGGTGGAGCTGAGCAAGTTCGGCCAGGAACTCTTCGAACAGGCCGCGACCGCCCCCGGCCCCGATGACCCCACCTACCGCAGGCAGCGCCAGACCACCACGACCCTCGCCCGGCGCTCCATCGACGAAACCCTCGCTGCGCACCACCTCGACGCCATCATCGCCCCCACCAACAGCCCCGCCTGGCCCACCGACTACACAGCGGGCGACGCCTACATCCTCGGCACCTCGACCCCCGCCGCGGCCTCCGGCTACCCCTCCACCACCGTCCCCGCGGGCTACGTGGGCCACCTCCCCATCGGCCTCTCCTTCATCGGCCCCCAGTGGTCGGACGCCAAGATCCTCTCCCTGGCAGCCGCCTTCGAGAAGGCCTACCCGATCCGCCACGCCCCGCGCTACCTACCGACGACCTAGCCCGTCCACGAAGGCAGCCACCCGCTCGGCGAACGCGGCGGGCTCGTCGTCGTGGATCCAGTGGCCGGACTCGGCGAAGGTGGTCAGCACCGTGTCGGGGCGCCGGGTGACCATCTCGTCGGCCTCGGCGGCGGACAGCAGCGGACTGCGCGCGCCCCGCAGGAGAAGGGTGGGCCGCGTGCCTGCCAGCCAGTCCGGCCACCAGTCGCCCAGGGCCTCTCGCTGGACGGTCGTCATGTCCGACCACGAGAAGAGGAACCGCCAGCCGCCCGCGTCAGTGGGGACCGCGCTCTGCATGAAGTAGGCGGGGTCGGGAATGCCGCGCTCGACCAGGGCCGCCGCGAGGGCTTCCCGGGTGGGAGCCGAGGTGGGCCAGTCGGTGACGTCGAGTGTGGCGGAGTTGATGGCCGCGGCGTCCTCGACGATGAGGGCGCGGACCAGCGCCGGGTGCCGGGCCGCCAGGTGGAAGGCGATGAGCCCGCCCAGCGAGTGGCCGAGGACGACGACCGGGCCGAGGTCGAGGCCGTCGACGAACTCCGCGGCGTCGGCGGTGAAGTCGGCGAGCGTGTAGCGGGAGGCAGGGCCGGTGCGGCCGTGGCCTCGCTGGTCGGGCGCGATGACGCGGACGCGTCCCCGCAGGTCCGCGGCCAGGCGGTGGAACGTGGCGCCGGTGCCGAAAGTGCCGTGCAGGGCGACCAGTACCGGCCCGCCACCGCCGTAGTCCTCCGCCACGAGCTTCATGCCGGGCCGCCACCGGTGTGGATCATGGCGGTGACTATGCCAGGACCACGTCGTGGCGTCGGGTGCTTTTACGCAGGCCGACCAGGGCGACTACGCCTGCCGCGAGGAGTAGGGCCGCTTGGGTGTCGAGTAGGACCACGAGGGGGACGAGTTCCGCGAGGGCGCCGGTGGCCAGCATGCCGACGGCCTGGAAGGCGGCCATCCCGGCGAAGGCCGTGGTCATCACGCGGCCGGTGCGGTCCGGGGGGACGGTGGATTGCAGGAGGGTCAGTGAGCCGGTGGTGGCGACCACGGCAGGGGCGCCGATGAGAGCGAAGAGTCCGATGTAGAGCGTGATGGCGGTGCTGATCGACGGCATGTTCCAGATGGACGCCGACAGCGCGGCGAACGCCACGCCGCCCCAGCCGAGCAGGGTGCCCGGGCGCGCGCCGCGGACCACGGTCGCGAGGGCGATCCCGGCCGCGAGGCCACCGATCGCCTGGACTCCGCGCAGCAGTCCGACCTCGGCCTCTCCCGCGCCGAGCGGACCGGTCACGAAGACCACGAACAGCACCAGGAACATCCCCTGCGCAAGGGAAACCAGCACCAGGCTGACCCCTAGAGTCCGAAGTGGACCGCGACCGAACTCGGCGACGCCCGCCAGCCACTGCCGGAACACCGCCGCGGGCACGACCACCACGGACGACCCCGGCATCGCGGGCAGCAGCAGCACCGCGGCCGCGGCCAGTGCCCCCACCGCGCCTACAATCACCCACTCCAAGCCGAAAGCGCCGAGCACGATCCCGCCGAGGGCGCTGCCCGCAAGTCGCGCGACGCTGCTGTTGAAGCCCATCAGGCCGTTCGCGGCGGTCAACCGGTCGGCGGGGACGACGGCGGGCAGCATCGCGGACCTGGTCGGCTCGAACACCGAGGCAACCGCGGACTGCCCCACCAGCACAGCGATCACCAACGCGGACCCCCGCCCCACCAGCAGCGGTAACAACACCAGCGCTTGCAGCACGCAGACCCCGAGCAGCACCTTCCCGCGGTCCCACCGGTCGACCAGCACGCCGGTGACCGGGCTAAGCAGCACGGTCGGCAACAATCCGGCGACCATGGCCAGCGCCGTCGACCCGGCCGACCCGGTGCTCTGGTAGATGTAGACCGGCAGCGCGACCTGCGCCATCCACTCGGCGGCCTCCTCGAACAGCCCCGCCAGCCACAAACGGGCGAACGGCCCGCGCCCCAACAGGTCTCTCATTCGCTCGACCGACCGTCCGCCTCGATGCGCAGGAACGCCCGCCAACTGGCCTGGACCGGGCGCGCGTCGTCGGGGGCGTCCTCGCGGATCGTCGACACGTACGGGCGGACCAGGGCGTCGATCTTGTCGTTGAGCGCGGCCAGCTCGTCCGGGCTGATGCGCATCGAGTACTGGTTGAGCTGCGAGGCCCGCCGCCACTGCGGGTCGAGATCACCGGCGACGTCGATGTAGCGCTGGGTCAGGACCTGCTCGTTGCCCAGGGCGGCGCCGAACACCGCGAGCTGCGCGCCCCGGATCGCCGGGTCCGGGTCGAACTCGCCGACCTCGAGGCCCACCTGCGTCGGCTGCCACGGCCGCTCCCGACCGTCCGCGCCGGGGACCGGCTCGACCAGCCCCCACTTGGCCAGCTGCCGCAGGTGCCAGCTGCAGTTGGACGCGGACGAGTCGACCGCCGCCGCGCACTCGCTGGCCGTCCTGGGGCCGACCGCCATCAGGTAGCTCAGCAGCGCGACCCGCAGCGGGTGCGCCAGCGCGCGCATCAGCTCGACGTCGCGGATCCGCATCCGCTCGGGCAGCTCGGCCATCGCACGACCCCGATCTGAAAGGACTCTTTCGAAAGTTCCCTTTCAGGATCGCCGACGAGCCGCCCCCGGTCAAGCCCCGGTTCGCGCGCCGTGATCTGCTCCGCGCATGGCCGAGCTGACGGTGCCCGTCGACCCCCGCGACACCCCGCCTCCCCCACCCCCTTCGGCGCTGCGCAGGCGCCTTCGCACCCCGGCCGCCGTGGTGGCTTGCCTCGTCGCGGCGTTCGCGGGGTGGACGCTGTACGAGCAGCTCACCGGCGGGGCGGAGGCGTTCGTCGCGCGGATCGTGGTCTGCGCGGTGGTGCTGCTGGCCGCCGTGTTCCTGGCGCTCCCCTACGCGCTGCTGGCAACGTCGTTGAGCGTGGGTCTGGCGCTGGTCCTCGCCGGTCTGCCCGACACCGACTGGCTACGCCTCGGCATCGGCGCGTACCTGCTGTCGTGCACCTTGGCGGGCACGCTGCTCTTCGTCTCCCAGGCCCGGCAGCGGGCGACCTACGACCCCCTGGTCGAGGAGCTGATCGCCCACGGCACCCGCCACACCGGCGAGATCACCCACGTCCAGGCCACCGGCGCCGACCACGAGTCCCCCAAGGCCACCGTCACGGTCACCCACCCCGGCGGGCCCACCACCCTGACCCGCTCCTTCAACCCCATCCACATCCCCCGCCCCGGCGACCCCGTCCTGGTCCTGGCCACCCCCACCCACACCACCCTCCTCTTCCCCGGCGACCAGCACCCCCGCACCGAACTCCGCTCCCAACTCATCGCCGCCGCCAAACGCCGCAGGTAACCCGACCACCCCACCAAGCCCCGACACCCACGGCGCCGCCCCCACCCGAACCTCAAGCCCCGCACCTGAGCCTCTAGCCCTCCCCCAAACCACTTCCCCTAGCCAAACCACTTCCCTGCCCGAACCGCTTACCCCCACCGAAGCCGCTTACCCCCACCTGAGCCCTTACCCCGCCCCAGCCGCCTCGCGCGCACGCGGTCCCGACCCGGCCCAGCCCCCACCCTCACCGGGGGGCGTCCCAGGTCCCACTCTACCGGCACCCCCCGACAGACGACCTTGAAAGCACCCCGCCGAAGATCCACATGTGGATAACTTCTGTCCCTGAACCGGGTGAATCCGAACAGCACCCGGGACCGCCGCAGGCCCCGGAGCGCGGAGGGGCAAGGGGGGTCCAGGGAATGGACACCCCGAGATGACCAATTGACACCGCGGTGGGTGGTGTCGTTCGCTGGGCGGGGTCGGGTGCGGGGGTTTTCGCAGGGGTGGAAGGGAAAGCGATGGCGGTCGAGTTCGTCGGGATGGTCGGGACTCGGGATCAGAGCGAGACCAGGGCACCGTCGGGGCCGGTGATCGATCGGGAGTACCTGCGGCGGTTCGCGCGGGCGCACGAGGACGGTGGGTTCGACCGGGTGCTCATCGGGTACGGGTCGGGGTGGCCGGAGGGGCAGCAGGTCGCGGCGTACGTGGCCGCGCACACCGAGCGGCTGGGGTTGCTCGTCGCGCACCGGCCCGGGTTCGTGGCGCCGACGTTGGCGGCGCGGGCGTTCGCGACGCTCGACCACTTCAGTGCGGGGCGGGTGGCGGTGCACGTCATCACCGGCGGCAGCGACGTCGAGCAGGCCCGCGACGGCGACTACCTGGGCAAGGACGAGCGCTACGCCCGCACCGACGAGTACCTCGACGTCCTCAAGGCGGCGTGGCGGGCCGAGGAACCCTTCTCCCACAACGGAACCCACTACCGGGTCGACGGCTACCGGGCCGAGGTCCGCCCGCTCAACGGCCCCGCGCTCCCCCTCTACTTCGGCGGCTCCTCCGAGGCCGCCTACCGGGTCGGCGGCAAGCACGCGGACACCTTCGCGCTGTGGGGCGAGCCCCTGGCCGAGACGGCCGAGCAGATCGCCGCCATCCGCGCCGCCGCGCACGCGGCCGGTCGACCGGCGCCGGGCATCAGCGTCTCGTTCCGACCCATCCTCGGCCCGACCGAGGACCTGGCGTGGGAGCGCGCGCACCGGATCCTGGACGTCATCAAGGGTTCCCCCGCCGCGGCGGTGACCAAGCAGTGGCGCGGCGGGGAACCGACCAACGTCGGCAGCCAGCGTCTCCTGGAAGCAGCCCGCAAGGGCGAACGCCACGACCGTGCACTGTGGACCCCGACCGCCACGGCCACCGGCGCCGCGGGCAACTCCACCGCCCTCGTCGGCACCCCGGACACCGTCGCCAAGGCCCTGTTGGACTACGTCGACATCGGCGTCACCACGCTCCTGATCCGCGGCTACGACCCCCTCGACGACGCGATCGACTACGGCCGCCACGTCCTCCCGCTGGTACGCCAGGAACTGGCCAACCGGGCACTGGTGGCGGTATGACCAGCGCACCGAGGACAGTCCACTGGGGACCATCAGCGACCCGTGGCACCGTAGTCGTGCTTCCCGGGCGAGGCGAGCACCCCGGCATCTACCAACGCCTCGGCACCCGTTTGGCCGCGGAGGGTTATCACGTCGTCGCGACCCGGGTAGACGAAGCCGCAGAGGTCATCGCGTCGGCCGAAGGTCCAGTTGTGTTGCTGGGCAGTGACACCGGCGCCGCAGCGGCCCTCGCTCTCGCCGAAATCCCAGGTGTGCGCGGGGCGATCGCCGCCGGTCTCCCCCACGGCGCGGGGCCGACGTTGCCCTGGCGCGAGGAACTGGCCGCGCGAACCTCGTGCCCCGTCTACCGGGAACTGCTGGAAGCAGACGCCCACTTCGTGCGCGGCGCGCTGAACACCGAGCCCGACGTCGTCCTGGTGTCCGAGATCGCCGTCCCCGCACTGCTCCTGCACGGCACCAACGACTCCGTGGCCGACATCGCGATCGCCAGGGTGATCGCGGAGCGCCTGCGCGCCCGGTTCGTCGAGGTCGAGGGCGCCCACGACATCCTCAACGACACCACCCACGACGCCGCTGCCGACGAGGTGCTCCGGTTCCTGGGCCGGGTGCACGCGGACGCCGTGCTCGTGCGGGCGTGATGCGCGTCTCGGCCAAGGCGGACTACGCGATCCGGGTCCTGCTCGAACTCGCCGCCGACACCTCCCGGCCGATCACCTGTGAGGCGGTGGCGTCCACACAGGACATCCCGCCGCGGTTCATCAAGGCGGTGATCAGGGACCTGCGCCAGGCGGGCCTGGTGCGCAGCCAGCGCGGCTGCGAGGGCGGCTACTGGCTGGCCCGCGACGCGGCGTCGATCACCGTGCGGGACGCGGTGACCGCGGTGGACGGTCCGCACCTGAGCGTGCGGGGCGAGCCGCGGCCCGCGGTCGGCTACCACGGCACCGCGGCGCACCTGGGCGGCCTGTGGTCCGCCGTGGAGTCCCAACTGGACCTGGTGCTGCGCGCGACCACCATCGCCCACCTGCTCGCGGGGCCGACCCCGCACCGGATAGCGAACTAGGAGAACCATGACCCAGCACGACGACCGGGTGGCGGGCACCGAGCACTGGCACCGCCCGCTGCGCCACATCAGGGGCGCCGACCTCAGCGGCGACACCACGCAGACCAGCGGCATGCGCAGGCTGGAGGCGGTGTCGGGCAAGACCGTCGGGTCGACCAAGGTGTGGATGGGCGAGACGCACGTGGGGCCCGGCACCAACTCCGGCGACCACCACCACGGCGAGGCGGAGACGGCGATCTACATCAAGTCCGGCAACCCGGTGTTCGTCTTCGCCGAGGGCGACCAGGAGGTGCGGCTGGAGACCGGCCCCGGCGACTACATCTTCGTGCCGCCGTACGTGCCGCACCGCGAGGAGAACCCCGGCGACGAACCGGCGGTGGTGATCATCGCGCGCAGCAGCCAGGAGGGGATCGTGGTGAACCTGCCCAGCCTGTGGGCGCCGGTCGACCTGCCGCTGCCGTGACGGGTGCCGCGCTCGCGGTCACCGAGTACACCGACCCGGCCTGCCCGTGGGCGTGGGGCACCGAGCCGAAGCTGCGCTGGCTGCGGCAGCGGCTCGGCCTGGCGGGTGGCGCGGTGCGGTGGCGGCGGGTGTTCGGCATCCTGTTCGACGACGGCGATGACCCGGCCCCGGACCCGGTCGCCGAGGCCCGCTGGTACACCGGTTTCATCGCCGAGGTCGCCGCGCACACCGGGGCGCCGCACGCGGACCGGCTGGCCTGGCTGACCAGGTCGAGCCTGCCCGCGTCGCTGGCGGGCAAGGCGGCCGAGACCCAGGGCGTGGACGTCGCCGGGCGGGTGGTGCGGCGGCTGCGGGAAAGCACGTTCATCGCGGGCACCCCGGCCGACGACGAGCCGGGGATCCGCCGCGCGGTCACGGGTGTGCCGGGTTTGGACGTCGACCGGCTGGTCACCGACCTGGCAGCGGCCACCGACGCCGTACGGGCCGACCACGCGGAGACGCGGCGCCCGTGCGACAAGGTGTTGGCAGTCAACGGCCCCGGACCGCACAGTGGTCAGGCGAAAGAACTCGACGACGGTGTCCGCTACGCGCTGCCGACCCTGGTTTTCACCGGCGCGGGCGGCAGTTTCGTGGTCCCGGGCTGGCGGCCGCTGCACGAGTACATCGACGCCGTCCACTCCGCGTCAGGCATTGCACTGCCTCCAGAACCGCCCCTGACGGCCGAAGAGGCTTTGGCGCACTACGAAACGCTCACCGGTCCCGAGCTGTCGCTCCTGGCGGGCACCGACCGCGCGCCCGGCGTCGAGGTGCCGACCGCGAACGGTCCACTGTGGATCGCGAAAGACCGTCTCGCCCGCTGGGAACGTGCCTGGAGCCGTTGACTCCCCCGGCCCGGCCGCGAGAATGGACACCCGTTGGTGATCGTTTACCGCCCTGGGGAGAGCCCGCCATGCGTTCGAGACGTGTCCTGCTGCTGCTCGTCGCCCTGCTCGGCGCGGCCGCGCTGACCGGCTGCGGTTCGTCCACTTCGGACAGCGCAGGCCGGGTGGTGCTGCGCGTCGGCGACCAGACCGGCGCCACCCAGTCCCGGCTGCGCGCCGCGGGCCTGCTCGACGACCTGCCCTACGACATCGAGTGGTCGCAGTTCGCGGCGGCGGTCAACCTGCACGAGGCCCTGCGAGCCGACGCGATCGACATCGGCGGCGCCAGCGACTCCCCCACGGTCACCGCCATCGCGAACGGCTCGAGGATCAAGGTCGCCGCGGCGTGGACCAACGGCGGCCGCGGCACCTACCTGCTGGTGCCCAAGGACAGCCCGGCCAAGACCGTCGCCGACCTGCGCGGCAAGCGGATCTCGCCCACCACCAAGGGCAGCGTCGCGCACTACCTGGTGATCGGTGAGCTCACCAAGGCGGGCATCTCCGACAAGGACGTGACGCTGAACTTCCTGGCCCCGACCGAGGCGAACGCCGCGTTCTCCACCGGGCGGATCGACGCGTGGGCCACCTGGGCGGTGTACGCGGTGCGGGCCAGGACCGAGCAGGGCGCCAGGGTGCTCAGCGACGGCGCGGGCGTGAACACCGGCCTCAACGTGCTCAGCGCCACCGACAAGGCGCTCGCCGACCACGGCAAGCGCGACGCGATCAAGGACTTCGCCGCCCGGCTCGACCGCGGCTACGAGTGGTCGCGCGCCAACCCCGACGCCTTCGACAAGTGGTACGCCGAGTTCGCCCACCAGCCGCTCGCCGTCGCCACCGAGGTCCGCCCGGACGAGACGGCCTACCAGCGGGTCCCGCTGGACGCGGCGCTGGCGGGCAAGCTGCAGAAGACCTACGACACCTGGGTCGCGCAGGGCCTGTTCCCCGGCGGCAAGGACCTCGCCGGGTTCGTCGCCGGGGACCTCGACGCGCACTGACCTGCTGCCGCATTGACGAATTGGTCTAGGCCACCTACCGTCGCGGGTATCGGCGCCCGGGCGGGGCCGTGCTGCATCGCCCGAACGTCCGATGGGTTCGCCACGCCGGTCCGGGGTTCTTCTGACACCCTGGACCTGCCGGGCGGAACTCGTCCGGCACCGCGAGCCGAGGCCGCGGCGGTGGTCCACCAACCCACCGCCGCGGCCTCACCTCTTCCGCCCGGGGCGGCGAGGTCTCGACAGCGACCGCCCGGTGGCGCAGACTTGGGCTCCTTGAGTCCCCGCGCGTGCGCACACTGCCTTGATGATCAAGAGATAGCGCCGTCCGCGGGCATCGCGGCCGCCGGTCGCGCCGGGTTCGCGCCGCTGTTCGCCCCCGCCGCGGTGCTCCGAATGAGTGGTTGACGCGCTCCGCCCACCGTTGTCGGTGGCTTGCCCTAAGGTTCTGGGTGAGGGACTCGCGCCCACGGGGGACCGCGAGGTGATCACGCGGAGCCACGCCCTGGGGGCGGCCTCCGCGAGGCCGGACGGGGGTCCGGCCGACATCTTCCACCCCCTGTGCGACGGCGGGTCCGCTCTGGGCTGCTCACGGGGAGGGGCGGTATGGGGGGAATCCACACCGGGTCGGACTGCCGGAGGTCCGGCCTCGACCGGCGGGTGCGCGCGCGGCCGCGGTACGACGAGCTCGCGGCGTCCCGGTTCGCCGGGATCCCGTTCGCGCTGTCGCGCCCGGTCGACGGCGGGCTGACCGGTCCGGCGGGCGCGGGGCGCGGCTGGGTGATGCCACCGCGGCGCAGGAGGCGGTGGACCGACGAGTTCGACCGACCGACGGTGGCGATGCTGCTGGGCACGGACACGGCCGCGGTGCTCGCGGTGGTGGCCGCGGTGGTGCTGGCGCCACGGGTGAGCGCGGGCGATTGGGGCGTGTTCCTGGTCCTGGTCGCGTGCGCGCTGACCTACACGGAACTGACCGCGGCGAGCGAGCAGCGCCGCCGGGTCGAGCGCGCGCGGCGCGGGGCCGTCGAGTTCATCGACCAGGCGTCGATCTGGTACTTCAGCGCGGCGGTGCTGCTGCCGCCGCTGCTGGCCGCGGCGCTGGTGGTCGCGGTGCGGCTGCGCCGGTACCGGATCTCGCTGAGACCGGCCGCGGTGTGGGTGGGCAGCACGGGGTCCCTGTTGCTGGCGGTCATGGCGGCGGGACTGGTGCGCGGGGCGCTGACCGGCCCGGCGTTGCCCGCGGACGTCACGGTGCTGACAACCGGCAACGGCCTGTGGTTCGGCGCGGTGCTGGTGCTGGCGGCGGTCGCGTACTTCGTTGTCGACGCGGCGGTGGTCGCGCTCTACCGGGGCGTCCGGTTCCACAGGTGGGATCCGGCGGCGACCTTCGGCACACGCGAAGACAACCTGCTGATGGCGCACACGCTGCTGATCGCGCTCGGAGCCGTGGTCGCTGCCGTGGTCACCCCGGTCGCCTTGCTCGCCGTGCTGGCGGTGGCGGTGATGGAGACGCGGATGCTGGGCAGGCTGGCCGCGCGTACCGCGGACCGCGACCAGTTACGCGTAGACGCGACGACAGACCCGCTCACCGGTTTGCGCAACCGGCGCGGGTTCGACCCGGCGGCCGCCGCGGTGCTGGCCGCCGATCGGGAGGCGGAGCGGTCGACGGCGGTGCTGATGCTGGACCTGGACCACTTCAAACGGTGGAACGACCGGCTCACCCACTTCGGCGGCGACCAGGTGCTGCGCGCCGTGGCCGACGCGTTGCGCGCGAGCACCCGCGGCGGCGACCTCCTGGCGAGGTGGGGCGGGGAGGAACTCGCGGTGGTCCTGCCCGACACGACCGTCGAGCAGGCACGGGAGGCGGCCGAACGGATCCGCACCGCCGTGCGCCGCCTGGACACCTCCGTCGATCTGCCCGCGGGCGGCCCCCGGGTGCAGCTCGGCCACGACGTCCCGCCGTGCACGGTGTCCATCGGCGTCGCGTGCGCGCCGGAGCACGGCGTCGCCCTGGTCGACCTGCAGCAACTCGCCGACCGCGCGCTGGGCGCGGCCAAGCGCGACGGCCGGGACCGGGTGGTCGTCGTCGGGGACGAGGTCCCCGACCCCGGGTCATCCGACACCGAGCCGCGCTGATCTGTCCACTGTGGACCTGAAGCCGCTCGCGGAAGTGACCTTCGTCGCATCTTGGCGGCTGGTGTCACAAACCGAGGACCCTCGGACGTTAGCAGTGCGGACGGCCGTCCAAGGTCAAGAAGCCGTGGTGGGGACGGGTGTGACGGCCGCGGCTCGGCCGTGCGCGCGGCGTGACCGGAACGGGACCGATCCGGCCCCGGCGACACGCCCGAGAACGAATTTCGCCGCGCCGCTGTGCAGGGAGGCCATCGGCGTACTACGCTAGTTGAAGTTCCGCGCTCCCGGTAACCCCCAGGCCGGTTGAGCGCGGAACTCCTTCTTTCTCACGCCCCCGCCAGTCGAGCGCCCGTCCACGCCGAGTCCTTGCCGCACAAGGCGATGAGCGGGCATGCCGCAAGCGGACAAGGCCACGAGCGGGGCACTGGGTGCGGGGCACGGCGATGAGCGGGCACTGAGTCAGACGAGCGGGCACTGAGTCATGGGTGCGGGCACCGTGTGGCGAGGTACCCCCTGGACCCCGCCACACGGCACACCCCCACACACAAGGGCTTCACCGGCGACGGGCCCGCGCACCAGGCCCGCACCACACCCACCGCCTTGGGGACACCGACGGTTGGCGCTCTAACTGGGAGTTAACCCTTGTGGGTCATCGTAGCCAGCGGTGTGGGCGGATTGTCAACTGACAGTTACCCTGCGACACTGGTCGGGTTCGCAGCGACGACCCACCGCAGGGGGAATGGGATGTCCGACGGCGCCAGCACGCCGTTGACCGCGCGCCTGGACCGGCTGTTCCGGCTGAGCAGGCCCCGCGGGCGGCAGTGGTCCAACGCCGAGGTCGCCGCCGAGATCAAGCGGCTCGACCCGGACCTGCGGGTCAGCGGCGCCTACCTGTCGATGTTGCGCACCGGGCGGCGCACCAGCCCGTCCACCGACCTGCTGGTGGCGCTGGCGCGGTTCTTCGGGGTGAACCCCAGCTACTTCTTCGACGACGAGGACGGCCAGGGCGAACGCGTCCGCGACCAGCTCGAGCAACTCGCGATGCTGCGCGACCGGGGCGTCGTCGGCATCGCGCAGCGGGCGATGGGGCTGCCCCGGTCGAACCTGGACCTGATCACCGCGCTGCTCGACCAGGCGCGCCGCCAACGCGGTTTGCCGCCGGTCACCGACGCAGACCCCGGGGAGTGACCCGGTGTCGCGGCGGGACCTGCGGGCGCTGCGGCGCGCGTGCGCGGACCTGCTCGACGGGCTCGACCTGCCCGAGCGGCTCGACCTCACCGCGCTGTGCGCGCACCTGGCCGCGGCGCGGGGACGACCGCTGCACGTGGTGCCGGTGCCGATGCGCGCGTCGGAGCCGTGCGGGCTCTGGGTGGCGACCCGGGAGGCCGACTTCATCTTCTACGACGAGACCACCACGCGAGCGCACCGGGAGCACATCATCCTGCACGAGATCGGGCACATGATCTGCTGCCACCGCGGCGGCGGCCACCTCGACGAGGACACCGCGGCGGTGTTCTTCCCCGACATCGACCCGGACCTGGTGCGCGACATGCTGGCGCGCAAGGACTACAGCGACGAGCAGGAGCAGCAGGCCGAGGTCATGGCGTACCTGCTGGCCAGGCGGCTGGGCACGGCGGCGCCGCGGCACCAGGGCCTGGCCGCGCGGATCGCCGACTCGCTCGACCACTCGACGGGATGAACGGGGTCCTCTACCCGCTGTGCGCGGGGATCGCGTGGGTCAGCCTGCTGTTCAAGCTCCCGGCGCTGGCGCGCGGCGACCGCGGCCCGGCGGCGGTGGCGGTCGGGTTCTTCTACCTGTTCATGGGGTTGACGTTCACCATCAGTGACCCCCGGGTGTGGGCGGCCCTCGACCGGGCGACGGGGGTGCCGAACCTGGCGCTGCTGCTGTCGCAGGGCAGCGTGATCGGTGTGGCCGCCAGCCAGTTGGCCGCGTTGACGTTCTGGGACCGCGAGCCGGAGCGCGCGCGACCGGTGGTCCGGCGCCAGATCTGGGGTTCCGCGGCGGTCTTGGCGGCGATGGCGGTGCTGTTCACCCTCGCCGACCTGACCGAGGAGGACACGACGACGGCCGCGGTGCGGTACGCGGGGCACGGGCTGTACTCGGTGTACCTGATGCTCTACGTGACCGCGTTCGCCGTGACGGAGTACCTGATCGTGGTGCGTTGTCTGCGCTACGCCCGCGCGGTCGACGGGGCCTGGCTCTCGCGCGGGCTCCGGTTGGCGGCGATCGGCGCGGTGGGCGGGTTGGCCTACGTGCTGGCGCGGTACGCGGACGTGGTCGCGGCGCCGCTGGGTCTGGACCCGCAGCGGTGGGAGATCGTCGCGCGGCTCGGGGCCGGGCTCGGCGGGATCTGCACGCTGATCGGCTGGAGCCTGCCCGGGTGGGGGCCGCAGGTCGGTCGGGTCCGCGCGGCGTGGCGCGACCGCCGGTCCTACCGCGCGCTGTACCCGCTGTGGTCGGCCCTGATGACCGCGAACCCCGCCCTGGCCCTCGACCGCGGGGCGGGGCGGCGCGCGGGCCGCGACCTCAACTTCCGCCTGCACCGCCGGGTGATCGAGATCCAGGACGGCCTCCGCTGGCTCAACCCCACCCACGCCACCCCACTACCGCCCGACCCGGACCTCCGAGCCCACTTCACCGCCCTCGCCATCACCGACGCCCTGACCGCAGACACCCCACCCCCACCAACCCCCCACACCGTCGCCGAACCACCCCCACCCGACACCGACACCACCTGGCTGGTCCGAGTAGCCCACGCCTACACAACCCTCAACCCCCGATCCGGCTGAGCCTCCCCGGCCGGCCCCTCCCTCGCGGGGCGGCAGTGCGGCTGCTCGACGGGGTGTCTCAAGATGCCGGGAGGCATGGGGCCACGAAAGCGTGAAATACCAACCACGGCAGGCCCAACCCACCTCCGAGCCACACCGAATCGGCCCCGAGCACCTCGCCGACCAAGATCCACTCCGCGGCCGGGGCCCTCCCTCCCGGGGGCCGGGGGCCCATCTCTGAACCTATCGAGCGCGGCGGTTTGTCAATAGGGGGTGGGGAAGGGCTGTGGATGGCTGGAGGGGTTGGGGATAAGTGGTGTTGTGACCGCCGGGGAGGAGTGCGCGCCTGCGGCGTGGCGACTCGGGTCACGGGTGCTGGGCATGATGATCCACAATGTGGTGGCCGGGCGAAACGGGGGTCTGGTGGGGGGCGATCCACAGGTTGGGGGACGTCACCGTGGGTCCGGGTGGTGGGCGGTGACGAGTGGCAGCACGGCGATCCAGAGCGCACGGTGACGGAGCAGGGATGAGCGAGTTGTTCGGGCGGGCGTTCCACGTCGACCCGTACCCCATCTACGCGCGGTTGCGCGCCGGGGGTGGGATCCGCCAGGTGTCCACACCGGATGGTGCGGCGGCGTGGGTGGTGACCAGGTACGACGATGTGCGCGCCGGGTTGGCCGATCCGCGGTTGTCGGTGGACCGGTCGAACGCCGGGGCCGGGTACCGGGGCTTCTCGTTGCCACCGGCGTTGGACGCGAACCTGCTCAACCTGGACCCGCCGGACCACACCCGGTTGCGGACGTTGATCGCGGGCGAGTTCACCCCGCGCCGGGTGCACGAGCTGGTGCCCGCGATCGAGGCGGCGGCGCGGGAGTTGTTGGCCGGGTTGCCCTCGGGTGAGCCGGTGGACCTGATCGCCGGGTTCGCGGCGCCGTTGCCGTTGCGGGTGATCGGTGACCTGCTCGGGGTGCCGCCCGCCGACCGCGCCCGGTTCCGCGGCTGGACCACGACGCTGCTGACCCCTGGTCCTGATCAGCCGCCGACCGCGGCGCGTGACGCGGTCGTGGCGATGCACGGGTTCCTGGTGGACTTGGTCGCCGCCAAGCGGGCCGAGCCGGGGCACGACCTGTTGTCCGGTCTGATCGCGGTGCGCGACGACGAGGACCGGCTCAGCGAGGCCGAGTTGGTGTCCATGGCGTTCCTGGCGCTGTGGGCCGGGTACGAGAACCTGGTCCACCTGATCGGCAACGGCGTGCGCGCCCTGCTCGCCGCCCCCGACCAGCTCGCCGACCTGCGTTCCGACGAGGCGCTGCTGCCGCGCGCGATCGAGGAGCTGACCCGGTTCGACCAGCCGCTGCAGTGGGCCATCCGCCGCTTCCCGACCCGCGAACTCGACATCGCGGGCGTCGAGGTCCCCGCCGGTGACACGGTCCTGCTCGGCATCGCCTCCGCCAACCACGACGAGACCGTCTTCGACCTCCCGGACACCCTCGACCTGCGCCGCGATCCCAACCCGCACCTGAGCTACGGCCACGGCATCCACCGCAGCTTCGGCTCCCGCCTCAGCCAGGCCGAGGCCGCCGCCGCGTTCTCCGCCCTGCTCGCCCGGGGCTTCCGCGCCGCGGTGGACCTGGCCGACCTCCAGTGGCAGCCGTCCTTCCGCAACCGCGGCCTCACCGAACTCCCGCTGCTCCTGGGCTGATCACCGCAGCAAGCCGACGATTTCCTCGACGGGGCGACCGCGTGGCCTGCGTCGGGGATGGTGACACGGCGACGACCTCGGATCGGATGTAGTCGCAGGCGCCGCGCAGGACAGAGCCAGGCTCGGGTTGCTGCGCAGGTGAGGGTCGCGACGCGATCAGGGGGCACGGCAGGGTATCGCGCGGCGAGCGAGCGCCCCGCGACTGTCCGATGAGGACCATTCGCGGCGGGCCGATGGTGACCTGGCGGCGGAGGATCGGCGAATGGGGTGTGTGCGGTTGACGGGTGCCGAGGGTGGGCCGTTCCGAGCAGCCCCCGTTTCCCTCCTTCCGTGGGTGGGCTGGGCGAAGCCAGAGGCAGTGTGCGGGCTGTGGAGAAGATGACGGGTTGGGGACAATCGCAGGGGCCGAGATTCCCACGCTGGCAGGCAGCGTGCGGGGCGGAACGAGCTAGACGGAGGGTCGCCGGCTAGGGGCGTATCCGCTCTGCCTATCCACAGCCAGCACCGTGGGTCTGGCTACCCGCTGCCATCAACTGGAAGGAGGGAAACGGGGGCTGCTCAGAACGGCCCCCGCACACCCAGATGCCGGTGTCCCGCCCGCTTGACCGCCCCGCTCACCACCGTCACCTCGGCCGATGGCACGTCATCCAGCGCGGAAACGAAGCGGTACAGCTCCGGCAGGTCTCGGCAGAACACCGCCGCCATCAGGTTCGTGACGCCGGTAGTGGCCAGGACGCCGTGTACCGCCGGTGACGACGCCAAGCGCCTGCCGAGTTCCTCCAGGCGGCCGGGTGGCACCGTCATCCAGATGTTCGCGTCCACCGCGAACCCGAACAGCCTCGGGTCCGCGACCACGCAAGTGCGCAACAACCCCGCGCCCGCCAGACGATCGAGGCGGCGGCGGATCGTCGATTCAGGCGCGGACACCGCGGCGGCCACGGCGCCGGGTGGTGTGCGGGCGTCGGCCGACAGGACGTCGAGCACACGCGAGTCGAGTTCGTCCGGAACGTGCGAGCCCACCGGCGGCGGGGGCATCAGCGCCGCGAGTTCCCCCGGGGTGAGCAGACCGGTGCGCCAGTCGGCGGCGTCGGAGAAGACGTGCAGGACGCAGTGGGTGCGGACGCTGGTGATGGCCTGGGTGGTGGGGAGGCGGGGGGTGCCGCCGAGGGTGACGGCGCTGATCTCCTCGCCGCCGGTGAGGACGTCGACGAACAGGACCTCGGGGCGGCGGGCCAGCGCGTCGGCGAGCACCTCCACCCGCCCGCGCAGCACCCGGACCCGCAGCAGCGCCACCTCCGGCAGCGTCGCCCGGTCCGGCACGCGCACCACCCGCACCGCCCCCGCGACCCGGGCGAGGCTCCGCGCCACCGTCCGCGCCGACACCCCGAGCACCTCGGCGATCCGACCGGGCCCGACCCGCCCGTCGACCTGCAGCGCCGACACCACGCGCTGGTCCAGTTCGGTCAGTTCCACGCCCCCAGTGTCCACTTCCGCTCACCCGACGCCAAGCGAAGCCGCGAATCAGCCACCCGCTGCGATCCTCGCCCCATGCTGACCACCGTGATCGAGACCGTCGAGGACATCGCCTCCCGGATCCCCGCCCCCACCACGTCGACCGCCACGACCCTGCCCGAACTGCTGGCCCGGTTCGCCGACCTCGACCGACCCCTCACCGCCGAGCTCCGCGACCGCCTCCCCGCGGGCGACTGGGTGGTCGACTCCATCGACGGGGCCGTGCAGTACCTCCAGGGACTGCCCCAGTGGTGCGTGACCGTCACCCTTGTCGACAACCGCGAGGCAGTCCTCACCGTGCTGCACTCCCCCACCCTCGGCGAGACCTACTCCGCCGAACGCGGCAAGGGCGCCTGGCGCGACGGCAAGCCGATCCGCCCGTCCGCCAAGGTGTCCCTCGCCGCCGCCCTCGCCTGCTCCAGCCACCCCGCCACGCAACAGCCCGAGGCGAACGCGGCGGCGGGCCGGGCGTTGCCGGGGATGCTCGACCGGGTCGCCGCGCTGCGCAACCTCGGTCCGACGTCGTGGCAGGTCGCCGACGTCGGCGCGGGCCGCGTCGACCTGTTCTGGGTGTTCGGCCGGGACGCGGAGAACCTGCTCGGCGCCGGTCTCGTCGCGACCGAGGCCGGGGCCGTCGTGTCCTCGGTCGACGGGTCGCCGTGGACGCCCGACGCACCGGGGTTCCTCGTGGCCGCACCGGGTCTGCACGCGGCCGCGGTCGCCGCGCTGGCCGGACCGGAACTCCCCCGCTCCAGGTGATGATCTTCGCTGCCGCGCCGCGGCAGACTTGTCCCAGACGGCGCGACCGGGACCACCACGGAACCGAGGTCCCCGAGTCCCCGTCACCCGGTGTCGGGTCCGCCGCCCGAGGCGCGTGCAGCGAAGTCGGGGTCGCGACCACGCAGCCCAGCGGCCGACCCGACACCGGGGGTAAACCACCCACGACCACCACCGATCCACGCGCGACGCCGTGGCATCAACACCGTCCATCCCCCGGAACCAGCCTGCCGCGGGCGATATGGCCGCGGCCGCCGCGCCTGAATCGAGCGGCAGGCCTATCGACAAACCGAGGCGCACGTCGCGAATCCGCCAAGCCACTCGCACACACAGTCGAACCACCCACACATCGACGACGCACCCGAACTCGGCGGTCAGCACGACGCGACGCGGATCCCGGGGCACTCGGTGAACCACGGACATATCAGGTCATTGCCATCCGCGCCGAACACCGGTCCGCGGGCACCAGGGCCCCGCGGCACGCCATCCCGGCCTTACAGCGAATAGCGCGACCGACAGGGGTCGCGGCGAAACGGAGGAGGACCGATGAGCACGAGGACGTCGTTGGACGCGGCCTACGCGTTGTCGCAGCCGCGCAGGCCGCGCAGGCGGGGCAGGCGGCGGGTGCGGGCCACGGCCAGGTTGCTGCTGCTGTCGTGCTCGATCGGCCTCGCGCTGGCCGTGGCCGCGCTGCCCTCGGTCGCCACCGCGGCCCGGGTGTTCGCGGGCTGACCCCGCACCAGCGAAACGCCCCGTGTCCGGCCAGGACGCGGGGCGTTCGCGCGCGCTCGGCCGCCGGGATCCTCACCCGCGCCGGGTGATTCCGGCGGCTCGTTCCCATTTACCACCGAATACTGGGAATGCCCGGAGGGTCGGATGTCGGTCATTCGGGCCGGATTCGCGGTCGAGGTACGAGGCGTGAATCACAGAGTGAGCGCCGCGGGCACCGAATCGGGACGGACAAACCGATCCGAGCGGACACGATCTTGGTCTTTCGCCCGTCGGAGGTGACGCCGGTCATTCAGTCGTACCGCTCTACTCGCCGAAAAGAAGATATCGGCCCCGCTATTCGCGACGGATAACCCGGGGTCGGGCGAAACAGCGAACAGGAGTGCGACAACCGATGTCCGAGCACGACCAGATCCTCGTCATCGACGACCACCGGGCCGTCCCAGCCGGGAAAGTGCGCGTCCCGACCACCTCAGCCGCGGGCCCGTGGCGGGACCGGCTGGCCGCGGTGCTGGAGCGCAACGTCCGCGCGGCCTGCACGCCGCCGCCGGTGACCGTGGTGCACGGGCCCGCCGGGTCCGGCAAGACCACCGCGCTCGCGGCGTGGGCGAGCGCGGCGACCGACCCGGTGCGGTGGGCGACGCTCGACCAGCGCGACAACGAGCCCGCGCTGCTGTGGGCGACCATCCACGCCGCGCTCGGCGTGCCCAGCCAGACGACCTGCGGGGGCGACCACATCGGCGACCTGGTGCGCGCGGTGGCCGCGCTGTCGGACCCGGTGTTCCTGGTCCTCGACGACGTGCACGAGCTGCGCGAACCCGCTGTCGTGCAGGCGATGGCCACGCTCATCCGGCACACACCGGACAACCTGCGGCTGGTGCTCGCGGGCCGCGTCCCGCCGGTGCACCTGTCCCGGCTGAGCCTGGAGGGCCGGTTGCGGGAGGTCGACGGCCACCAGCTGGCGATGACCGGGCCGGAGGCGGCGGCGCTGCTGGCCGAGCACGCCGCCGGGTTGAGCCAGGAGCACGTCGAGCCGCTGCTGGCGCGGACCCAGGGCTGGGTGGCCGGTACCCGACTGGCCGCGCGGTGGCTGGCGGGCGAGGACCGGGACCTGGCCGGGTTCCCCGCGGAGGACCCGTTCGCGACCGCCTACATCGCCGAGGAGGTGCTGGGCGCCCACCCCCCGCACACGCGGCAGTTCCTGCTGTCGACGAGCGTGTGCGACCGGGTGAGCGCGGAGCTGGCCACGGCACTGTCCGGGCTGCGGCACGCGGGGACGGTGCTGCCCGGGCTGGTGCGGACGAACTCGATGGTGGTGCGGTGCGACGACGTCCCCGGTGAGTGGTACCGCTACCACCCGCTGCTGCGCGACCACCTGCGGGCCGAGCTGGCCAGGACCAGGCCCGGCGCGCCGCAACGGTTGCACCGCACGGCGGCCCGGTGGTTCCGCGACGACGGCGATCTCGCCGCCGCCCTGCGGCACGCCGAGCTGGCCCAGGACTCCGACCTAGCCACGGAGCTGGTCGAGTCGGACGGGGTCAAGGCGGTGACCCGGGGGCAGGGCGCGAGCCTCGCCGCCGTGGTGGCGACGCTGCCCGAGGAGCGGTTGGCAAAGCCCCGGATGGCGGTGATCGCGGCACTGGCGGCGTTGGAGATCCCGGACCCGCTCGCGGCGGACAGATTCCTGTCCCGGATAGACGGCACCGACGCGACACCGTGGCCGGACGAGGATCGCGCGCTGCACGACACTGTCCAATCACGACGCTCGCACCTCGACGCGACGCGCGTACCGCGGCAGTCGAGGGCGAAGCCGACCGGTGACACGCACATCGACGTGTTGTCGCGCCACGCCCGCGGCGTGTCGGCGTTGTGGGCCGGGGACCTGGAGGCGGCCGAGTCCGAGCTGAGCCGGGTCGAGCAGACGTGCTTGCGCGACGACCTGCCGTGGTTGGCGTTGCGGGCGAAGGCGCACTTCGCGGTAGCCGCGGCGATGCGGTCAGACCTGCCGGAGATGGAACGGCGGGCGCGGCGGGCGTTGCACCTGGCGAACACGCGCGGGTGGCAGCTGAGCTGGCCGTGCTCGGTGGTCTATGTCGTGCTCGGCGCGTACGCCTACCAGCAGGGCGACACCGCCGAGGCCAAGCGGTTGGCGGCGCTGGCGGTCCAGACAGCGCCCGCGCACCAGGAGCCGACGATCGCGTTGGCCTCGCACAGCCTGACCGCGTTCGTCGAGTTCGAGGGCTCGGACGACCCGCACGCGGTGGTGCGGACAGCCGCGCGACACTGGCACCGGCTGGGCGGGAAGCGGGTCTGCCCCCGGGTGTCGGCCCTGCTGCTGCCCACGCTCGTGCGGATGGCGCTGCGGGTCGGTGAACCCGGTCGCGCGGTCGAGTTGGTCGACAGTGGACATTCCGCATTGGAGGGTCGAGCGGAACTGTCGGTGCTGCACGCGATCCTGCACGCCCACCACGGTCGGGTCAGCCAGGCACGCAGGCTGCTGGTGCCGGTGTTGGCGGGGACGATGCCCCCGCTGGTCGCCACCACGACCATCGACGCCTGGCTGCTGGAGGCGACCCTGGTCGACCGGGCGGAGAACCCGCACCGGGCGCACGAGGCGCTGGCGAAGGCGTTGCGGGTAGCCGAACCCCTCAGCGCGGTGCGGCCGTTCCTCACCGCGCGCCGGTCGGTGCGGGACCTGCTCGCCGAGGGGGCGGGCCGGTTCGGCCGACTGGACGGCTTCGCCGTGCGCACGCTGTCGGCGCTGCCCGCGGCCGCGTCGACCACGGACCCGTTGACCACCAGGGAACTGGAGCTGCTGCTGGAACTGCCGTCGATGCGCACGGTGGACGAGATCGCCGAGTCGATGTTCGTCTCGGCGAACACGGTCAAGACGCACCTGCGCGGCATCTACCGCAAACTCGGCGTCCGCCAGCGGCGCGACGCGGTCGTGGTGGCCAGGCGGCAGGGCCTGCTGTGAGGGACCTCTTTGTCCACAGAGGAGCTAGGGAGGCATCGTGAGGGTTCGCGGGAAGGCGTTGATGTCGGTGTTGTTCGTGCTGGTGGTGCTGGCGGCGCAGAAGCGGTCGGCACGACCGGACGACCCACCGGACCCGGTGGCGAGCGTGGTGCTCGGCGCGTTCGAGGTGTGGCAGTGGGGTGGGCGGCTGCTGACGCGGTAGCCGCTCACCGGGATCGGGCGATGCGCGGGCGGCGCGGGCGGCGAAGAGTCCACGGTGACACGACGAATCGGAGGTAGTCGATGAACACACCGGCACACCAGACCACCCGGCCGACCGGCTGGACGGGCTGGATCCTCTTCGCCGCGATCGTGATGGTCCTGGTCGGGCTGTTCACCATCGTCTACGGCCTGGTCGCCCTGCTGCACGGCGACTACTACACCGCCACCCCCGGCGGCCTGCTCGTGTTCGACCTGACCGGCTGGGGGTGGACGCACCTGGTGATCGGCACCGTCGCCGCCGCCGCGGGTATCGCCCTGCTGACCGGCGCGGTGTGGGCCAGGGTCGTCGCGGTGCTGCTCGCGGGGATCAACGCGCTGTCGCAGATCGCGTTCCTGCCCGCGTCCCCGGCCTGGTCGATGATCGCGGTCGCGCTGGACGTCCTGGTGATCTGGGCGGTGGTCGTGCACGGCAGGGAACTGGCCTGAGCCTGAGGTGAACGCCCGGCGGTCCCGGGCGTTTCCTCATCTCAGCCCTCGAGGTCGCGGGCCTGCCGCACCCAGTCGGCCACCCGCGCGGCATCGACATCGGCGAGCGCGGTGAGCTTGACCGAGGCCATGGTCCGGGACCCGGGCTCCAGGCTTTCACGGTCGGCGAGCTCCTGGCCGCGCCAGAGGCCGAAGGTGACGTGGCGCGGGTGGGCCTTGACCAGACAGACCGGCTGCTTGCCCGGCGCGGGGCCCAGGCTCCACACGGGTGCCCCGTGCCAGACGGCGCCCTTGCCGGGCAGGACGGACTCGATCACCGCGGCGAGGGCGTCGGCGATCTCCTTCTGGTGCGCGGGCAGAGCGGCGTTGTACTCGGAGACGGTGGTCATGGTGGGGGTTGCTCTCCAGTGATCGGGTGTGACCGCCTGCCCCGGGCTGTCAGAGCGGTCGAGGTCATCTCGGGGTGGTCTCCCGGTGGGTGCTTGCCCGGACGTCGGCTGGGGGATGTGACAGGGAACGCGGGGCGGCGGGAAATGGTGGTGAGCGAGATTGTGGATGAGTCGACGTATTCTCCGGGTTGGGCTGTGTGCTAATTTCCGGGAATGCGCTCATCGGGTTTCGGCAAGGTATTCGCCGCCTTTGTGCTGGCGGGGTCAGTGCTCGGTTCGGGAACGGTCGCGGTGGCCGAGAGCGGATTGTCGGCGCGGCACGGGTGCGAGTGCGCGACCCCGTCGATCGACCGGTACCAGCAGTGGCTCGCCTCCGGCGAGGGGACGACGGTGCCCGCCACCGGCAACCTGCTCGTGCGCGACGGCCGCCAGTACACCGCGAAGGTCACCTTCCTCAACGCCGAGTGGCACGTCGTGGTCCTGTGGCTGGCCAACCAGTTCGAGGCCCAGGCGGACCTGTCGCGCTCCAAGGGCTTCTGGCTGACCTACAGCGCCACCGCCGACCTGCACGTCCAACTCCGCCCGGCCTCGGCGTGGAGCGGCGGCGACAAATGGCTCACCCTCATTCCGTCGACCGGCGGCACAGTGGTGCGCAAGTTCTTCAGCCTGTCCCCCGACAATTGGACATGGCTCCCCGAACTGGGCAAACCCACCCACCCGTTCAGCACCGCCACAAAGGAAGCCCGCGGCCTCGTCTTCGTCGGCAAGACCGCCAACACCCTCACCTTCCACGGCCTCACCGTCGACGGCTACCGCCCCCCGTGCCGCTGACCGCCCCACCCGTCGCCTCGTAATCCGCCCCACCCCGCCGCCCCACCCCACCGCGCCCGGCACCGCCTAGCCCTGCCCCACCGCATTGCGCTCCACCACGCCGCGCCCCGCTCTACCGCGCCCCGCCGCGCCCCGCCTAGCTCCGCCCCACCGCACCGCGCCCCGCCTCGCGCGCACGCCAGTCCTTCCCCAGCCCCCACCCACTCCGGGGGGCGTCCCGGTGCCAGTCTATCGGGGGGCACCGACAGTCGATCTTGGAATGGGGCGTTGGAGATCCACATGTGGATAACTTCTGTCGCTGGAACGGGTGAATATCTCGGCGGGTAGCGACAGGAAACGCCTGGTCAGGGGCCTGGAGGCGCGGTCGGGGTGGTGGCGCGGGGGCAAGTCGTGCGGAGGTAGATCGACAAGTCGCCCGCCTGTCCGAATCGCGTCCACAGTGGACAGGCGGCCCGCGACGGCCACGAGCAGATCGGGTGACGGTCCGTGGTCGGCCGAGTGCCGGGGTGCGGGATTCTGTGGATATACCCCCTGGTCCGAGGGGTCCACAAGAGACAGTGAGCATGAGTCATCTCTCACGTCGGGGAATTGGAGTGGTGGGGGTGGGCGTGGTCTGCTCGCCGGGACTCCTCGACCGTCGAACGGATGACCATGGACCACGTGCACCACTTCTCGGCGGGCGCGGTGACCCCGGCGTTGTCGTACCTCATCTCGTGCCTGGGCTGTGCGCTCGGGCTGATGAGCATGCAGCGGGCCAGGGCGCACAGCGGGTGGTCGCGGCGGGCGTGGTTGGCGCTGGGGGCGGTGTCGATCGGCGGCACCGGGATCTGGGTCATGCACTTCGTCGCCATGATGGGCTTCGCGGTGGACGGGACCGAGATCCGCTACGACCTGTTCCGCACCGTGATCAGCCTGGTGCTGGCTGTGGGCATCGTGGCGATCGGGCTCAGCGCGGTGGTCAACGGGCACGCCGGGTGGGCACGGCTTGTCGGGGCGGGAACCATCACCGGCATCGGTGTCGCGTCCATGCACTACGTGGGCATCTCGGCCATGCGGATGAGCGCGTCGGTCACCTACACCGTCGCGTTGCTCGTGCTGTCCATCGTGATCGCGGTCGTCGCGGCGACGGCGGCGCTGTGGGCGACGCTCAACGTGCGGGGCATCGCGGCGACCGCGGCGGCGGCGCTGATCATGGGAGTGGCCGTCAACGGCATGCACTACACCGGCATGGCCGCCATGGAGGTCACCACCCCGACCGGCCGCACCGGCACCGTCACGGGCCTCGACGCGTACGCCTTCTTCGGCCCGCTGGCCATGGTCCTCGGCGTCCTCACGGCGCTGTCCCTGCTCGCGGTCGGCATCGGCTCCACCGAGAAGGAGATCGAGGAAGACCTCTGGGCCGAGCAGCAGCTCCGCACCCTGCTCGGCGACCGCGCCGACAACTGACCACGACCGGGGCACGCACCCGACACGCCGACGCGGACCGCGCGGCCCCGGCCGGGGCGCGGAGTAGTCTCTGCGGCTCAAGGCGAGCGGGTGGAGGTGCCGGTGACCGAGGTGCGGTGGCCGGACGTGGCGGTTCCGGTGGGCGACCAGGAGGTCCGGCTGGCGACCGAGGCGCTGCGGGCGGGGCAGAGCTGGGCCGTGCAGTTCACCGCGGCCGCGTTGAACGAACGGCTTGAGGACCTGTACCGGCGTGGTTGGTGCAACCAGGCCGTCGCCAGGGCTGTCGTGTTCCGGCCGGACAACACCCGCTACGGGCAACCCCCCACCTCGGCTCAGGACACCGCGCGGCGGTGGTCGGCGTGGTCCTCTCCCCCGGTCATCGGCCACGAGCTGGGGATCGCCCTGGCCGCGCAGTTCCGCCGCGACAGCGAGCACACCGTCCGCGACGACTGGGGGAACAAGACCATCCCCACCGATCCGGTGCAGGTGTTCCGGGCCGCGCGGTGGATGCGGTTCACCTGCGGGTGGTCCACCTTCGGCGCGCTGAAGTCGCTGGTCGTGGTGCTGGCGCCGTGGTTCGCGGCGGGGTGGTGCCCGGCGGCGATCGTGTGGGCGGTGGAGAACCGGCCCAAGGGCACCAAGTACCCGGCGACGGCGGAGAACATCGAGCAGATCCGGTCGCGGCTCTCGGCGTGGGAGAGCAGGCGGGACTCGCCGCCGATCGCGGGGGCCACCTGGGAGCGGACCGTCACCCAGCGCCGGGAGCGGGCCAGGCGCGAGTCGTCGGCCTCCGGGGACACGGTGCAGCGCTGGCGGGGCACCCGGCAGGTGCACGACGAGCGCTGGAAGTACCGGCGCACCGTGCACGCCAAGCGCGAGGCGGACCAGCGCACCCAGCAGGTCATGGAGGCGCTGCACCCCGACCCGCGGCGCATGGTCGGCACCGACACCCGGTCGACCTACCGGGCCAACCCCGAACTCTGCCGCTGCAAGCGGTACGAGCGGCTACCCGGCCAACCGCTGTGCGTCGCCTGCCTCAACGAACGGCGCGGCCGGTAGGTCAAGCGGACGCCCTGGCCGCTATGCGTACTTGGCCGTCAGGTCGGTGAAGAAGGCTTCGGCCAATGCGAGGAACCCCGCTTCCCGCACCTCGATCCGGTCCCCCGGCGCGTACCCCAGCACGGTCGACAACGGGTCCCACTTGATGCCCTTGTCGACGCGCAGCACCCCGTCATCGGCGAGGACAGAGGCGCTGATCAGCCGGACCTCGTTGAGCGGGTTGCCGTCCTTGTTCTCCTTGCCGCGCAACCGGTGGACGAACGAGGTCTCCAGGACGTGCACCAGGTTGGTGAAGAACACCGGCTCGAACGCGGCCACCGCGGCGGTGAACTCGGGCCCGTCGCCGGTGGCGGTCATCGCGCGGTAGGCCGACACGTGGTCGGCGACCCTGGCGCGGCAGGTGTCGATGTACTCCTGGCTGTAGGTGCTCACCGCGAGCATGCGGCTTCCTCCGGGGTCCGGACCACAACGCCGATGGGACAACCCATCCCGGGGACGGCGGACGCCCGGCGCGGGTGGGTGCCCTGGACGCGGTGGGTGGTCCGCGCGGGGGCCTGGTCGCCGGGATCACCGGGCGGACCGCGCTCCATCGTGCCACGCCGGGGCGCCCGGTGAGCATTCACACGAATGGTCCAGACCTTGCCATGCTCCGGCATCCCTCTTACGATCGCCGACACGTTGCTCTCCATGAAACGGAAATTGCGTCAAGCGCAACAACCGGGGACGGGGTCGAGAGATGCGCAAGGTATTAGCCGGACTGGCCGCGCTGGTCGTGGCCGCGGGGTGCGCGCCGGTGCAGTCGGGCCCGGCCGCCTCGGACACCGACGAGAAGTCCGGGCAGCTGCGGGTGTGGCTGTTCGACGAGGTCAACCGCTCGGCCAAGGAGAAGGTGATCCAGGAGGCGGTCGCCGAGTTCCAGGGCGGGCACGCGGGCGTCAGCGTGGACGTGCAGTACATCCAGGTGCAGTCGCGGGCCGAGCGGTTCAAGGCGGCGTTCAGCGACCCGGCCAGCGCGCCGGACGTGGCCGAGTTCGGCAACACCGACCTCGCGGGCTACGTCGCCGCGGGCGGGTTCGCCGACATCACCGCCGACGTGGCGGCCTGGGACGAGGGCAAGGACCTGGTGCCCGCGGTGCTCGACACGGCCGAGGTGAACGGCAAGGTGCACGGGATCCCCTGGTACGTCGGGGTTCGCGCGCTGTACTACCGGACCGACGTGTTCACCGAGCTCGGCGTCCAGCCACCGTCCACTCTGGACGAGATCGCCCCGCTCGCCCGCCGGATCCGGGCCGCGAGGCCCGAGCTGCTCGGCATCTCCGTCGGCGGCAAGTACGTCTACGGCGCGCTGCCGTTCGTGTGGGCCAACGGCGGTGACATCGCGACCAACAACGGTGACAAGTTCGCCGCCGCGATCGACTCGCCGCAGGCCAAGGCCGGTATCGCGAAGTACACCGAGCTGCTGCGCGACGACATCTGCCCGCCGGCCCAGTGCGCGGGCAACGGTGGTGACGCCAGCGTGGAGAACTTCCGCGCAGGCAAGGCGGCGATGACCATCGGCGGCGACTTCAACCGCAAGTCGGTCGACGCGAGCGCGGCGGCGGGCAAGTACGGGGTGGTTCCGCTGCCGGGCAAGGACCCCGGCTCGGTCGCGCCCGCGTTCTCCGGCGGCAACCTGCTCGGCGTGCTGTCTGGCACCAAGCGCAAGACGCTGGCGACGGAGTTCACCAGGCTGTTGGCGGGCAAGCAGTACCAGCGCAAGATGTACGACGCAATGGGCAACCTGCCCACCTTCGCCGACGTGCAGCGCGCGGTCGCCGATGCCGACCCCTTCCTCAAGCCGTTCACCACCACGCTCGAGTCCGGAACCCGGTTCGTGCCGGTCACCCCGAGCTGGGCCAAGATCGACGCGCAGGCCGTGCTGCCGACCATGCTCCAGGAGATCGTCAGCGGCGGCAAGGACGTCGACACCGCCACCAGGACCGCCGCCGACGCGATGAACGCGGCGTTCTCGTCGTGACCACCGCCCGCGGGCAGGGCAGGGCGGCGCTGGCGTACCTCAGCCCCGCCCTGCTCGTGCTCGTCGCGCTGCTCGGCTACCCGGTGTACCAGCTCGTGGTGATCTCGTTCTTCGACTACGGGCAGGAACAGGTCAGCGGTGGCGCGCCGCTGGAGTTCCTCGGGCTGGGCAACTACTCGACACTGCTGGGCAGCGCGAAGTTCTGGTCCGTGCTCGGGCAGACGGTCGGGTTCGCCGCGGTGTGCGTCTCCGGGACGCTGGTGGTCGGCGCCGTGCTCGCGGTGCTGTCCACCAGGATCCGGCCGTGGGCGCGGACCTGCCTGTTCCTGGCCGCGCTCGGCGCGTGGGCCACGCCCGCGGTGGCGGGGTCGACGATCTGGCTGTTCCTGTTCGACGCGAACTTCGGTCTGGTCAACAGCCTGCTCGGGCTCGACGGGTTCTCCTGGACCTACGGCAAGTGGACGGCGTTCGGGCTGGTGGCCGCCGAGGTCATCTGGTGCTCGTTCCCGTTCGTCATGATCACCCTCTACGCCGGGATCCGCGCCATCCCGACCGAGGTGCTGGAGGCGGCGGCCCTCGACGGCGCGTCCGGGTGGCGCACGGCGCGGTCGGTGATGCTGCCGCTGCTGCGGCCATTGCTGATCGTGGTGACCATCCAGTCGATCATCTGGGACTTCAAGGTGTTCACCCAGGTGTACGTGATGACCGGGGGCGGCGGCATCGCCGGGCGCAACCTGGTGCTCAACGTCTACGCCTACCAGGAGGCGTTCGCGGCGTCGGAGTACGGGCTCGGCGCGGCGATCGGCGTCGTGACGACCCTGATCCTCCTTGCCATCACGGTGTTCTACCTGCGCGCGCTGCGCCGGTCCGGGGAGGTCCTGTGAAGGCGAGCCGCTCGCTGGCCGAGGCGGTGGCCGTCGTCGCCGCCGGGGTGGTGGCGTTCCCGTTGTTCTGGATGGTGTTGACCGCGGTCAAACCGCGCGGCGAGGTGATCTCCACCGAGCCGCGGCCGTGGACGACGCGGCCCACCCTGGACAGTTTCGTGCGGGCGCTGACCGTGCAGGACTTCGGCCGCTATTTCCTCAACAGCGTGGTCGTGGCGGTCGCGGTGGTGGCGTTGAGCATGCTGGTGGCGTTCCTCGCCGCCGCCGCGCTCACCCGGCTGCGCTTCCGCGGCCGCACGACCATGTTGGTCATGCTGCTGGTCGTGCAAATGGTGCCGGTGGAAGCGCTGACCGTTCCGTTGTTCTTCCTCATGCGCTCGGTGGGGCAATCGGTTCCCGCGTTCGGGTTGAACCACCTGGGTTCGCTCGTGCTGGTGCACCTGGCGTTCAGCCTGCCGTTCGCGATCTGGATGCTGCGCGGTTTCGTCGCGGCGGTGCCGGTGGAGTTGGAGGAGGCGGCGACCCTCGACGGCGCCGGCCGGTTCCGGTTCCTCTGGGGGGTGCTGTTCCCGCTGGTGGCGCCCGGTCTGGTGGCCACCAGCGTGCTGTCTTTCATCCACGCCTGGAACGACTTCCTGTTCGCCAAGACGTTCATCATCTCCGCCGCCGACAACCAGACGCTCCCGCTGGCGCTGCAGGTGTTCGTCAAGCCCGACGACAACGACTGGGGCGCCATCATGGCCGGTTCCACGCTGATGACGATCCCGGTCCTCGTATTCTTCGTTTTGGTCCAGCGCAGGCTCGTCTCCGGGCTCGCCGGTTCGGTGAAGGGGTGAGGGCGGTGAAGGGCTGACCGGCGCCGATAGCGGAATGGAATAATGGTCATCAGGCAATGCGACTGGACTGCCGGAGCGGGCCGTGGATACGGTCGCCGGGCACGGGCGCCATTCGGGCGCCGCGACGAGCGAAGGGGATCCTCCTCCGATGACGCTGGTCCACCAACCCACGGCCGACCGCGCCGCGCGCATCGCCGCCACCGTCGCCGACATCGACACCTCGGCGGCCATCGACAACGACTTCTACCGGCTGTGGATGGGCGGCCCGCTGCCCTACTCGGCGGTAGCCGTGTTCGCCAGGGAATACCTGGCGCGCACGAGGTTCACCGCGGTGATGGTCGCGCTGTCGGTGCTCAACACCACCGATCTCGCCGCACGGGTGGAATGCGTGAAGAACCTGTACTCCGAGTACGGCAACGGCAACGCGGAGAAGGCGCACCTGGTGCTGCTGGAGAACTTCCTCGCCGACCTGCTCTCCCGGCTGGCGGGCCGCGAGGTCAGCACCGGGGAGCTGACCCTGGAGGAGCCGCTGCCGAGCACGACGGCGTTCAGCGCCGGGCAGCGGGAACTGTTCTCCGCCACCGACCAGCGGGTGGTGCAGGGCGCCCTGCTCGCACAGGAGCACCTGGCGTTCGCGATGCTGACCCGGCTCTACGAGGGCGTGCGCAACTACAAGCCCCTGTGGCCGCGCGAGGACGACTTCCACGAGGCGTGCGAGTACTTCTACGTCCACATCGGCGAGGCGGAGAAGGAGCACAAGCGCGAGGCGGTGGTCTCCGCGGCGGCGGTGTCGCGCACCGAGGCCGACTTCGCGGTAGTGCTGCGCGCCTACGACACCTTCGTCACCCTCACCGCCGACTACTGGCGCGGGGTGCACCAGGCGGTCACCGCCGCGGCCGCCTGAGCGCCCCCGCACATTCTCGGGTGACCTAAAGCACTATTTCTTCGGATAACTGGGAACACCGCCGGAAAAAGGTCCGAATACACCCGGCGGTAGCCGGCAAAATGCCAGGTCACGCCTCGTGCGGGTTAGACTGCCCAGTGCGAAACAATCCGGCGATCAACGGATGTGGTCACCCGATCGGCGGTAGCCGCGTGGAGTTCCGCGTCGATATTTTAAGCCTCGACCCGCCCTTTTCGGTGGTGACACCCAGACAGGGTGGACTGATCAGCGCGAACACGCCGACTTCGGGTGTGGCATGCCCATTGCGGTGAGCGAACGCCGAGGCGGTGCGGTGGTGGTGAGCGACCGGTTCCCCGGTACCGAGAAGGTGCGGTCCTTCCTGGTGCTGGCCGACGAGTTGCACTTCGGCCGCGCCGCGCGGTACCTGCACCTGAGCCAGCCCGCGCTGAGCCAGCAGATCGCGGCGTTCGAGCGGGAGATCGGGCTGCGGCTGTTCCACCGCAGCACCAGGCAGGTGCGGCTCACCGAGGCGGGCAGGGACCTGCTCGCGGTCGCCACCTCCGCGATCTCGGTGCTGGACACCGGGTTGGCCGACGTGCGCAGGCGCGCGGGGGCGGGCAGGCCGCAGGTGCGCATCGGCCACGTCGGCTGGGGCACCGGGCAGGTGATCGCCAGGGCGGCGCGGGTGTTGGCGCCGGAACCGGTGCAGCTGGTGCCGACGTACACGAACTTCGGCAACCAGCTCAACCAGTTGCGGCACGGCCAGGTCGACACCGCGCTGCTGTGGCGGCCGTACTTGCCCAAGTCCCACGGTGACGTCGAGGAGGCCACCGCGGCCGTGGTGCCCACCTGCCTGGTCGTGCCGTGGGACCACGCGCTGGCGGGCCGCTCGTCGGTGGTGGTGGCCGAGGTCGGCGCGGAGCGGCTGATCCGCATCGGGGTCGAGGACGCCTTCCCGGTGGCCGGGATGCGGTTCGTCGAGCACACCGCCGACTACGCGGTGGACACCCTGGCCGCGGTCGCCGCCGGGGTCGGTCTCGCGCTGTGCCCGCGGTTGGCCGAGTGGGACTCGGTGCACCGGGACCTGCGGTTCATCCCTATCGAGGGCGCGGAGTCCGAACTCGTGGTCGCGTGGCGCTCGACGACCGACACCGCGGATGGTTCCGCTGTGCACCGGGCGGTGCGCGGCCTGTGCCAGGCGGGGCGGGAGACCGCGGCGATGCTGCCGCACCACTCCGGTACCGCGCACCCCGTCGGGGCGCACCCGGTGCCGGGGCACCCCGGGTCGGTGCAGCTGCCCAGCGCGCCCGCGGACGGGTCAGCCGGTCTCCTCGACGCGCGGCGCGGTGAGCACGCTCGCGGCCCCCGCCAGCACGACCGCGCCCACCCCGCACCACTGCGGCGGGGAGAGGTCCTGCCCGAGCAGCACCAGGCCCGCGAGCGCGCTCACCGCCGGTGACAGCGCCAGCAGCACGCTGAACGACGACGTGCGCAGCTTGCGCAGCGACGCCATGTCGCACAGGTACGGCACGGCCGAGGACAGCACCGCCACCGCGGCCGCGAGCCCGAGCACCCCGACGTCGCCGAAGCCGGGGAAGGTGCCCACCGCGAACGGCGCGGCCACCACGGTTCCCACCAGCAGCGCCACGAACAGCCCGGACGCGCCGTCGAACAGGTCGCCGACCGCGCGGGTCAGCACGATGTAGCCCGCCCGGCAGCCCGCGGCGAGCAGCCCGAGCGCGAGCCCGGTGCCGCTGACCTCCCCCACGCCCGCGATCAGCACCACCCCGGCGGCGGCGACCATCGACCACAGCAGGTCGGCGGCCTGCCTGGCCGAGACGAGGCCGACCAGGAACGGCCCGAGGAACTCGATGGTGGTGGCCAGCCCGAGTCCCAAGTGGACGACGGCGCCGAAGTAGGCGGTGTTCATCACCGCGATCACCACGCCGAGCGCGGTGGCCAGCAGCAGCGAGCGGCGGTCGGCGACGCGCGGGCGGGGCCGCAGCAGCAGGCCGACCACCGCGCAGGCCAGCGCGACCCTGGCGAAGGCGGCGCCGACGATGCCGACGTGCGCCATCAGGCCCACCGCGACGGCGGCGCCCACCTGCAGGCTGAGCATCTGCACGGCCACCAGCACCAGCGGGTTGGCCGCGCCCGGGGTCGGCGCCCGGCTCATCCCCGGCGCCCCCCGGCGCGCGGGGCCGACCGGCGTGGGGCGCTCGGCGCAACGGGCAAGGCCGGGAGGTCGGCACCGGGTTGGTCATTGCCAAACACACCGGGAGTGTGGAGTAATGGCAATATGCGCTTCAACACTTATGGCGGAGCGGCCGCGGCGATGGCCGCGGACCTGGTCAACCTCGGCCGGGGCGGCACCTTCGACCGCGAGCAGGTGGCCGCCGTCATCCACCGCCACGCCCCCACCCTCCCCGAACCCGCGGGCCCCGAGGCCGCGCGGATCATGCAGTGGACCCAGCAGCTGGACGCCGCCTTCGGCGAGATGTCCCAGCAGCGCCGGGTCGACGTGATCAACGCGCTGCTGCAGCAGGCGGCCAGCCGACCGATGATCTCCACCCACGACAACCAGCCACCGCACCTGCACTACCACGGCGAGGGCGAGGGCGTGGTCAACCGCGTCCGCGCGGTCACCGCGACCGGGCTCGCCTACGTGCTCTGCGACGAGGGCGGGCACCGCCTCGGCCGCTGCGCCGACGACCGCTGCGCGGTGGTGTTCATCGACATCTCCAAGGGCGGCAACCGGCAGTTCTGCACCACCAGGTGCGCCAACCGGGTCAACGCGGTCCGGCACCGGGCCAGGCAGCGGGCGATGGCGATGGCGGGCTGACCCCGCGGCGCCCGGCGGCGGCCCCATCCGCGCCCGGCCGTACACTTCGGACAGTCTTGAGTGCTGGTTGTCCGGACCACGCACGGCTCGGGGAGGGGCTTCGGATGGGGTTGTTCGGCCGGGAGCGCAAGTTCGGGCGACACGCGGGTGAACGGCAGCCGAACACCGGTGCGGCAAGGGTTTCGGTCGCGGGCGCGCAAGCGGCGCTGAGCGCGTCGGCGTCGCTGCCCGCCACCGCCCAGCACCTGCTGGCCATGGGCGCGCAGGCGACCAGGGCCCGGGTCGAGTCGGTCACCGCCACCGGGCACGTGGTCGACAGCGACCCGGTGGTCGACCTGCTGGTACGGCTGGAGGCCGGGCCGCGGCGACCGGTGCCGCTGCGCACCGTGGTGCCCAGGATCACCGTGCCGCGCCAGGGTGAGGCCGTGCTGCTGGTGGCCGACCCGAACACCGGCGCCTACCTGTACGCCGGTCTCTCGCTGTAGCACTTCCTCCCGCCCCCTCGTCCCCGCCCGGCACCGTTGCCGACTCGGCGGGGCCGGGTCGGCACTCGCGCCGCCTGCGCGGGGTGGCGCACTGGCGGTTTATTCCCGGCCCAGGTCGGATTCCCACCCCGTGGCCGTCCCTGCCCCGGTGCGCTCGTGCGGCGCACAATCCGGTTCGGGACGATCACGAGGGAAGGGAGCCGCCGGTGACAACCGGACCACATCTGGCGGTGGCGTTGGACGGCGCGGGCTGGCACCCCGCGGCGTGGCGGGCGGCGGACGCCCGTCCCGGCGAGTTGCTCACCGCGGGGTACTGGGTCGACCTGGTGCGCGCGGCGGAGGCGGCGCGGCTGGACTTCGTCACCATCGAGGACACGCTCGGGCCCAGGACCGACGCGTTCAACCCGGGCGGGGACGGCACCGACCGGGTCGTCGGGCACCTGGACGCGGTGCTGGTCGCGGCCAGGGTGGCGCCGCTGACCTCGGGGATCGGCATCGTGCCGACCGCGGTGGTCACCCACACCGAGCCGTTCCACCTGTCCAAGGCGATCGCCACCCTCGACTACGTCAGCTCCGGCCGCGCCGGGGTGCGGGTGCGGGTCGCTTGGACGGAGGAGGAGAACCGGCTCTTCGGCAGGCGCGAGATCGGCGCGGTCGACCTCGACGACGCCCACGACGGCGACCTGGTCAGCCCGGTGTCGGAGCTGTTCGACGAGACCGCGGACTACGTCGAGGTGCTGCGGCGGCTGTGGGACAGCTGGGAGGACGACGCGGAGATCCGCGACGCGGCGACCGGCCGGTTCGTCGACCGCGACAAGCTGCACTACATCGACTTCGAGGGCAAGTGGTTCTCGGTCAAGGGGCCGTCGATCACGCCGCGGCCGCCGCAGGGGCAGCCGGTGGTGACCTCGTTGGCGCACGCGGTGATCCCGTACCGGCTGGCCGCGCGCTCGGCCGACGTCGTCTACATCACGCCGAACGACCGCGCCGAGGCCGCCGAGACGCTGGCCGTGGTGCGCCAGGAGCAGGCGAACGCCGGTCGGGAAAGCGAGACGCTGCACGTGTTCGGCGACCTGGTGGTGTTCCTCGGTGAGACGGCCGCGGCGGCCAGGGAGCACAAGGCGCGGCTCGACGACCTCGCGGGCGCCGAGTACGCCTCGGACACCCGGATCTTCGTCGGCACCCCCGCCGAGCTGGCCGACGACCTGCTCGACCAGCACGCCGCCGGGCTCTCCGGTTTCCGGCTGCGGCCCGCGGCGCTGCCGCACGACCTGACCGCGATCACCGGTGGACTCGTGCCGGAGCTGCGGTCGAGGGGCGCGTTCCGCTCCGAGTACGAGGCCAAGACCCTGCGCGGGTTGCTGGGGCTGGGCAGGCCCGCCAACCGCTACGCGGCAGTCTGAGGAGGACGAGCAGATGAGCAAGCCGGTCAAGCAGATCCACCTCGCCGCGCACTTCCCCGGGGTGAACAACACGACGGTGTGGAGCGACCCGGAGGCGGGCAGCCACATCGAGTTCGAGTCCTTCGTGCGGCTGGCGCAGACCGCGGAGCGGGCCAAGTTCGACTTCTTCTTCCTCGCCGAGGGCCTGCGGTTGCGCGAGCAGGGCGGCGAGATCTACGACCTGGACGTGGTCGGGCGGCCGGACACGTTCACCGTGCTGGCCGCGCTGGCCGCGGTGACCGAGCGGCTCGGGCTGGCCGGGACGATCAACTCGACGTTCAACGAGCCCTACGAGGTGGCCCGCCAGTTCGCCTCGCTCGACCACCTCTCGGCCGGTCGGGCCGCGTGGAACGTGGTGACCTCCTGGGACGCGTTCACCGGCGAGAACTTCCGCCGCGGCGGGTTCCTGCCGCAGGACGAGCGCTACACCCGGGCGCAGACGTTCCTGGACACCGCGCTGGAGCTGTTCGACAGCTGGCGCGGCGACGAGATCGCCGCCGACGCCGCCACCGGGGTGTACCTGCGGGACGCGGCGGCGGGGTCGTTCCAGCACAAGGACGACCACTTCGACATCTCGGGCCGGTTCTCCGTGCCGCGGTCGCCGCAGGGCAGGCCGGTGGTGCTGCAGGCCGGTGACTCCGACGGTGGCCGCGAGTTCGCCGCCGCCTCGGCCGACGCGATCTTCAGCAGGCACGGCACGCTGGAGGCGGGGCAGGCGTTCTACGCGGACGTGAAGGGGCGGCTGGCCAAGTACGGGCGGCGGCACGACCAGCTGGTGGTGCTGCCCGCGGCGACCTTCGTGCTCGGCGACACCGACGCCGACGCCCAGGAGCGGGCCGTGGTGGTGCGCCGCCAGCAGGTCAGCGGGCAGACCGCGATCAAGCTGCTCGAACAGCTGTGGAACGCCGACCTGTCCGGCTACGACCCGGACGGGCCGCTGCCGGACTTCGACCCGGTCGTCGGCGAGAACACCATCGCCAAGGGCCGGGCGAGCGTGCGGATGCACCGCGACCCGGTGGCCACCGCACGCGAGTACCGGGCGCTGGCCGAGGCGAAGAACCTCTCCATCCGGGACGTGATCATCCAGGTCGGCGGGCGGCAGACGTTCATCGGCTCGGCGGCCACCATCGCGGCGCGGATCAACGAGCTGGTGCAGGCCGACGCGAGCGACGGGTTCATCCTGGTGCCGCACGTGACCCCGGGCGGGCTCGACGAGTTCGCCGACACGGTCGTGCCGCTATTGCAGGAGTGGGGCGTGTTCCGCGAGGAGTACACCGGGACGACGCTGCGCGAGCACCTGGGACTGGACCCGCTGTGAAGTTCCTGCTGATCACGCTGATCACCTACACCGCGGACCCGGTCACCGGCATCCAGCTCAGCGCGCGCGACCGGTTCCGCGAGGTCGTCGACACCGCGGTGCTGGCCGAGGAACTGGGGTTCGACGGCTACGGCGTCGGCGAGCGGCACGAGCGGCCGTTCATCTCGTCGTCGCCGCCGGTGGTGCTGAGCACCATCGCCGCCCGCACGTCCCGGATCCGGCTGTTCACCGCGGTCACGACGTTGAGCTTGCTGGACCCGGTGCGCGCCTACGAGGACTACGCGACGCTGGACAACCTGTCCGACGGCAGGCTTGAGCTGATCATCGGCAAGGGCAACGGGAGCGCGCAGCGCGAGCTGTTCCACGTCACGCCCGAGGACCAGTGGGACCGCAACGCCGAGGGCTACGAGCTGTTCCGGCGGCTGTGGCGCGAGGACAAGGTCACCTGGTCCGGTCGGTTCCGGCCGGACCTGGTCGACGCCGAGGTGTGGCCGAAGCCGTTGCAGCAGCCGATCCGGGTGTGGCACGGCAGCGCGACCAGCCGCGACTCGGTCGACCTGGCCGCGAGGTGGGGCGACCCGCTGTTCTCGGCGAACGTGACCAACCCGATCGAACCGTACGCGGAGCTGATCTCGTACTACCGGGAGCGGTGGGCGCACTACGGCCACAACCCGGCGAAGGCGATCGTCGGCGCGGGCACGGCCGGGTTCTACGTGGCGCCGACCTCGCAAGAGGCGCTGGCGGTGTACCGGCCGGTGTTCGAGGCCAGGCAGAACCTCCAGCTGCGACTGGGGTTGGAGCCGGTGTTCACGACGCTGGAGGACTTCGTCGAGCGCAGTTCGGCGCTGGTGGGCTCGCCGGAGCAGGTCGTGGACAAGGTCGGGCGGTACCACGAGCGGTTCGGGCACCAGGTCTTGCACATCAGCGCGGACCGCGACGGGCTGACCCCCGCGCAGCACCGGGCCACGCTGGAGCTGTTCCAGTCCGAGGTCGCGCCGGTGCTGTCCAAGGCGATCCCGGACCCGCACTGGCTCGGCTGAACCGTTTCCGAGACCGGGCAGGGGTTGCGCCGGCCGCTAGCGTGCGGGGCATGAAGCGAATCCTGGTTGTCGCTGCCCTGGCGCTGGCGGCCACGACCCTGCCCGCCGTCCCCGCCCTCGCCTCCCCCGCCCTCGCCGGTGGGACCGTGAAGTGCCAGTTCACCCCCACCCCGGAGAACCCGGCCGCCCGTCCCGTGACCGTGCCCAAGGCGCGGGTCAAGGCCCACGGCGACGTCGAGGTCACCATCCGCACCAACTACGGCCGCATCGATCTGCTGCTGGACCGGGACAACGCGCCCTGCGCCGTGCAGAACCTGGTGCACCTGGCGAAAGCCGACTTCTACGACGACTCGCAGTGCTTCCGGCTGACCAACAGCGCCCGCCTCGGCGTCCTGCAGTGCGGTGACATCTACCGCGCCGAGGAAGGCGGCCCCGGCTACAAGTTCCCGGACGAGGTCACCGGCAAGGAGACCTACCCGCGCGGGACGATCGCGATGGGCAACCAGGGGCCCGGCACCAACGGCAGCGAGTGGTTCATCGTCCACTCCGTGGCCAACATCAGTCCCGTATACACCGTATTGGGTCACGTGACCCGGGGCATCGAGGTGCTGGACCGGATCGTGGCGGCCGGGATCACGCCGGACGGGGCCACTGACGGGGCGCCGAAGCGGCCGGTGCGCATCTACGACGTGCGCGTCGGACGCGACTGCTGAGCCCGCGTCGGACGCGGCTGCTGAGCCCGATTCAGGTGGTGACGAGCCCGGCTCGGCGGTGGCCGGGCCGGGTCGCGCCTGGCTGACGTGCGTGTCGCCCGGAGGGGCCGGTCATCCGACCGGCCCCTTTTCTTGGGTTCCTCTCAGGGAGATCGCCGCGCCGCCCGCCACGTCCCGGTCAGCATCGGTGGTGTGGAGGGAGAGTGGTCGACGTGGTCGAGCGGGTGCGGCCGGAGCACCGGTCCATCGTGGTCGTGGACATGGTGGGGTCGTCGCGGTGGGGGAACCTGGCCCAGTTCCAGGCGCGGGCGGCGCTGCAGCGGCTGGTCCGGCGGGCGTTCCGCCGGGCCGGGGTGGCCTGGTGGCGGCTGGCGGTCGAGGACCGCGGCGACGGGATGATCATCCTGGTGCCGCCGTCGGTGTCCAAGGTGGACCTGCTGGACCCGCTGGTCCCGGCGCTGGTCGCCGGGTTGCGCGCGCACAACGCCGGGGCGGGGCCGCGGATCCGGCTGCGGGTGGCGGTGCACTCGGGCGAGGTGCTGCGGGCCAGGACCGGGTGGGTGAGCGCGGACGTGAACCTGGCCTGCCGGTTGGTGGCCGGTGAGCCGCTGTACCGGGAGTTGGCGCGCACCGGCGCGGACCTGGTGCTGGTGGTGTCCGAACGGGTGCACGACGGCGTGGTGCGGCACGGGTACCGGGGCATCGACCCGGCCGCGTACGCACCGGTGCGGATCGTGGTGAAGGAGGCCGATGTGGCCGCCAGGGTCACCGTCCCGGCGGCTTGCGGCGGGTGAGCGGTTCGTGCGTCCCCGGTCGTGGACGTTCCCAGTGGACGGATCCACCCCCCGGTCGGCGGAAAAGCGTCGCGAGTCCCCCGGATGTGTGCGCACATCCCACCTGTTGACCGTTACACTACCGCGACTGATCGGCCGACACACCCGAAGGAGCACGATGCCCAAGGTCATCGACCACGACGAGCGTCGCGCGCACATCGTGGAGGTGACCTGGGGCCTGATCATGCGGGGCGGCCTGGAAGCCGCCACGATGCGCGAGATCGCCGAGGCCGCCGGGTTCGCCAACGGGGCGCTCAAGCGGTACTTCCCCAGCAAGGACGTGCTGGTGGAGGCCACCTTCGAGCGGGCGCTGACGATGGTGGACACCCAGGTGGACGTCTCGGAGGGCCAGTCGGGGCTCGAGGCGCTGCGCGCGCTGTGCAGCGTGACCATGCCGCTGGACACCAAGCGGGTGACCGCGGGGCGAGTCCTGCTCGCGTTCTGGGAGATGTCGCTGTCGAACAAGCGGCTGCACGACCGCTACCTGGTGCACCTCAAGGCGTGGCGCGGGCTGCTCACCGACCACATCCGCCGGGCCCGCGCCGAGGGCGACATCCGCACCCCGGTCCCGGACGCGCAGTTGGTCGACGAGTTGGTGCTGCTGCACGCGGGCGCGAACGTGATGAGCCTGGTCGGTGCCCGCTACTCGACGCGCAAGCTGCAGAAGGCCCACCTGGAGGCCTTCTTCGACCGGATCACCAGCGCCTAGGCCGGGGACCGGGTGGGGGACCTGTTCGACAGGCAAGTCCCCCACCCGCCCGCGCGTCGCCGCGCGGTACCACGGTCGGACCTGGTGTCCAGGTCCCCAACCGTAGACGCAAACCGGTCAAAGAAGAACCGCGGCCGCCGTGGGTTCCACTGTGGACGGATGGCATAAGCCGGGGCCATCAGGTCCGGGCACGGGCGGCCGGGTGGTCACCAGGTGCCGTCGGCGTTGACCGCCTTGTCGGCCCACAGCGGGTCGAGGGCGGTGCGCAGGGCGGGGCCGTGCTCGTCGGCGAGCCGGATCGCGGCGAGGTTGTCCTCCAACTGCTCGATCCTGCTGACGCCGAACAGCACGTTCGACACCGCCGGGTTGAGCAGGCAGAACGCGATCGCGACCTGGGCGGCGGTGACCCCGTGCGCCGCGGCCACCTCGGCGACGGTGTCGGCGGCCTCGCGGATGCGGTCGCGGATGCCGCCGGGGTCGGCGCCGATCTTGCGCTCGGGGAACTTCCGGCCCGCCAGGATGCCGCCCTCGAAGACGTCCGACGCCTGCAGCGCCAGCCTGCCGTCGGTGAAGTGCGGCTGGTAGAACGGGCCCTCGGCCATGGTGCGGCGCGCGATGCTGTACTTGAGCTGCGCGAAGATCGGCGGCGCCATGCCCTCGGCCGCGGCGAAGTCGAGCGCGCGCTGCAGGTCGGCGGCGACCCAGTTGTTGACGCCCCAGTGCGCGAAGCGGCCCGCGCGGATCTGCTCGTTGACGTCGGTGACGATCTGGGCGATGTCCGGCGGGGACATGTAGTCGCCCACCACGACGCTGTCGGCGCGGTCGGTGCCGATCCGGTCGAGCGAGGTGGTCATCTGCTGCTCGAAGCTCGTGGTGGGGTACTCCCACAGCCACAGCTTGCCGCACAGGTGGTAGTCCTCGCGGGCCAGCCCGGCGGCCCTGGTGACCTCGCCGAAGATGATGTCCGTGCGGGCCTGTTCGGCGTGCGGGCCCATGTTGTAGTGCGCGACGTCGAACAGGGTCACCCCGGCCCCGATCGCCCGGTGCACCAGCGCCACCGCGTCGTCGGGCTCCATCCGGTCCCAGGTGTTCCACGATCCGAGACCGAACAGCGACACCTCCGGCCCACCCGGTCCCAACGGCCGGACGGGGATGCCGTTGACCTGCGCCATATGTCCTCCTCGGCACTGAACTCGTGTCGTTAGTCTACATGTATAGACGAAAAACGGGGATATTCCGGCTGATGACCCTATACTGGCCCAGCTTCATCTACGCCTGTTGACGGAGGACACCGTGGCCGACAAGATCACCGCCGACCTCGTGCTGACCGGTGGCACGGTGCTCACCTTCGACGCCGCCGGCACCGAGAGCACCGCGCTCGCCGTGGCCGGTGGCCGGGTCATCGGCCTCGGCGACGTCGACCACCTGGTCGGCCCGGACACCCGGGTGGTCGACCTCTACGGCCGCACGGTGCTGCCCGGCATCAACGACTCGCACCTGCACGGCGCCTGGCTCGGCGCGTTATGGCCGGGGACGCTGATGGGCGCGGGCGGGATGGGCGAGGGCGCGGCCGCCCCGCAGCTGACCAGCCCGGCCGAGCGCCGCGCCGCCATCACCAAGGCGGGCGACATCGTCGCCGCGCTGGGCATCACCAGCTACACCGAGCCCGGCCTGGGCCCCGGCGAGGACAGCGGGCAGACCGGCTGCTTCTCCACCGGCGTGCTCGACGAGTACGCCGCGATGGCCGCCGAGGGCCTGCTGCGCGCCAGGGTCACCGTGCTGCGCCTGTTCGGCGAGCTGGACGGGCCGAGCACGCTGGCCGACTTCGAGCGCGGCATGGCCAGCCGGGTCCCGGCGACCGACCCGCGCTGGCTCGACATCACCGGCGTGAAGATCTTCGCCGACGGCATCCCGCCGATGCGCTCGGCGTGGACGCACCGCTGCTACGCCGACGGCAGCCAGGGCCACCTGCTCGTCGACGGCACCGACCCCGCCGAGCGCGAGGCCAACCTGCGCAAGATGATCGACCTGGCGCACCGGGCAGGCGCGCAGATCGGCGTGCACGCGACCGGCGACCGGTCCATCGAGGTCACCGTCTCGGCGATGGCCGACGCGATCGAGGCGCACGGCCACGCGGGCAGGCACTACCTGATCCACGGCGACCTGGTCGGCCCGGACGTGCTGGCGCGGCTGCCCGGGCTGGGCATCGGCCTCAACACCCAGCCGGGCATAGCGGTGCTGACCGCCCCGTGGCTTGCCGCCGCGCTCGACGAGGACGCCGCCGCCGGGGCGTGGCCGCTGCGCCGGGCCCTGGACCTGGGCGTGCGCGTCTGCCTGAGCTCCGACGCCCCGGTCATCGAACCGGACTGGCGCCGCTGGGTCGCCGCGGCCGCCGAGTGGATGGCCGCCGCCCCCAGCCCCGAGCTGATGCGCCACCTGCTGCGCGCCTACACCGTGACCCCGGCCGTGCAGGACGGCGCCGAGTCGTGGAAGGGCACCCTGGAGATCGGCAAGGCCGCCGACCTGTGCGTCCTGGAGGCCAACCCGCTGCACGCGGCGCCAGCGGACCTGCCGCACATCGGCGTCACGATGACGGTCGTCGACGGCCGCGTCGTGTTCGAGGCCTGACGGTGGACCCGGTGCTGGGCAGGCGGCAGGTGCTGCTCGGCCTGGCGGCGCTGGGGGTCGTCGGCTGCTCCCCCGCCGCGGTCGACTGCGTGGTGCGGCCCGAGCAGATGGAGGGCCCGTACTTCGTCGACGAGAAGCTGGACCGCTCCGACATCCGCACCGACCCGGACACCGGCACCCAGGCGGTCGGCACCCGGTTGCAGCTGGGTTTGACGGTGTCGCGAGTCGACGGTGACCGGTGCGTCCCCCTCCCCGGCGCCGTCATCGACATCTGGCACTGCGACGCCGCCGGGAACTACTCGGACATCGCCAGCGAGGGCACCACCGGCCGCAAGGAACTCCGCGGCCTCCAACTCTCCGACCCCCACGGCGCGGTCACCTTCACCACCGTCCTGCCCGGCTGGTACGAGGGCAGGACGGTGCACATCCACCTCAAGATCCGCACCACCACGCCCGAGGGCAAGCCGTACGAGTTCACCTCGCAGCTGTACCTACCTGACGAGTTCACCGCCCAGTACCTGGCAACCGCGCCCTACAACACCCACGGCCCCGCCGACACCACCAACAAGACCGACCAGCTCTACACCCTCAACGGCGACCAACTCCTCCTCCCCACCCCCACCCCAGCCGCCCCCTCCCCCGGCTACCGCACCACGTTCGCCCTCGCCCTGGACCTCACCAACCCCCAGGTAGCCGCCCCCGACGCCATGGCCCCGGGCCTCTTCCCCACCCCACCCCCCTGACCCCCAAGCCCCGACACCACCCGCCAGCCGCCCCGACGGCACCCGGCACCCGGCACCCGGCACCCGGCACCCGGCACCCGGCACGGAATCGTCCGCCGACCAAGATCCACTCCGCGGCCGGGGCCCTCCCTCCCGGGGCCCGGGGCCCCATCTCTGAAACTATCGAGCCGGCCGGTTTGTCAATAGGGGTGCGATACGGGCTGTGGACAGGTCGCGGGGTTGTGGACAGACCGGGGACGCGGGGCGCCAGCAGGAGCGGCCGACCAGGGGGCAACCGCGGAAACCTGCTCAAACCCCGAAACGCCCCATGAACAGGTGCATCCCCAGCAAGACCCACCCCAAAGGTCTGGACCAATTTGCGTTCGTACAGGTCCGCGTAAAGGCAGTTCGGTTAGCCTGAGCGCATGTCCCTTCGCGCCGCGGTCTTGCGGGTGTTGCCTTCCCGGGTGCGGCCGTTCGCGCTCAAGCACCGGGAGTTGTTGAAGTTCGCCGTGGTGGGCAGTGTCGCCTATGTGGTGGACAACGGCACCTGGTACCTGTTGAAGCTGACCGTGCTCGAGCCCAAGCCGGTCGCGGCGAAGGCCATCGGGGTCATCCTGGCCACGATCGTGTCGTACATCCTCAACCGCGAGTGGTCGTTCGACACCCGCGGCGGGCGGGAGCGCCACCACGAGGCGGCGCTGTTCTTCGCCATCAGCGGGGCGTCGCTGTTCTTCTACACCGCTCCCCTCTACCTCTCGCGGTACGTCCTCGACCTGGAGCAGCCGCACGTGAGCGCGGTGTCGCAAGAGGTCGCGGACTTTCTCTTCGGGTCCATCGTGGGCACCGTCATCGCGATGCTGTTCCGCTGGTGGGCTTTCAAGAAGTGGGTCTTCCCGAACGCCGACGCCCGGGCGCCGCGGCGGGAGCGCAGGCTCGGGAAGCTGGTCCCCTACCCGGCGCCCGCGAGTGTCGTGGATCACACCGCCAGCAAGAACTGACCTGTCACGTCCCCCGTCGCCGCCCCGTCTTCCCCAGGACAGCGAGTGAAGGGAACAGGACATGCAGGCACGTATGGACAATCCGGCCATCGTCATCCCCGAGGCCATGAAGGCGCTCGTCGCGTTCGGCAACACCGCGGCGGGCAAGGGCGTGCCGGAGTCGACCATCGAGTTGGTGAAGCTGCGCGCCAGCCAGGTCAACGGGTGCAGCGCGTGCGTCCACATGCACGCGCGGGACATGCGCAAGGCGGGCGAGAGCGACGAGCGGCTGTTCACCGTCGCGGCGTGGCGGGAGGCGCCGTTCTTCTCGGAGCCGGAGCGGGTCGCCCTCGAGCTCACCGAGGTGCTGACCCGGTTGGCCGACACGGCGAACCCGGTCACCGACGAGCTGTGGGGGCGGGTCCGGGCGCACTACGACGAGCGCGCGGCCTCGGCGCTGCTGGTGGCGATCGCCAACATCAACGTGTGGAACCGGCTCAACGCGGCCGTGCACCAGGTCGCCGGGACCTTCTGAGCACTCCGCGTGCCCGGGTGGGCGCGGCGCGTGCATGATGGTGGGGTAACACCATCTCTGGGGAGGTCGGTCGATGAGGGTCGTTGTGGACAGCCACCGGTGCGTCGGGTCGGGCATGTGCGTGCTCACCCAGCCCGACGTGTTCGACCAGGACGAGGACGACGGGACGGTCGTGCTGCTGCGCGCCGAGCCCGGGCCGGAGCAGGAGCGGGACGTGCTCACCGCCGTCCAGTCCTGCCCGGCCCAGGCGATCAGCACGACCTGACGGCGCTCACGTGGCCCGGGCGGCGTCGGCGTCCCAGGTGACCGGGAGCGCGTGCACGCCGTAGATGGCCATGTTGTCGCGCAGCGGCACCTCGTCGGCGGGCACGGCCAGCCGCAGCCCGGGCAGCCTGCGCAGCAGCTCGGTGAACCCGATGGTCATCTCGACCCTGGCCAGCTGCTGGCCGAGGCACTGGTGGATGCCGTGCCCGAAGGCCAGGTGCGGGCCGCGCGGCCGGGTGAGGTCGAGGGTGTCCGGGTGCTTGTAGTGCTCCTCGTCCAGGTTGGCCATCTGGGCGGAGATCATCACGTTGTCCCCCGCTCTGACGTGGTGGCCCGCCAGCTCGACGTCCACCAGCGGGGTGCGCCGGATGCCGAGGTGCAGGATGGTCAGGTACCGCAGCAGCTCCTCGACGGCGGTGCCGATCAGTGCCGGGTCGTCGCGCAGGAGGGCGAGCTGGTCCGGGTGCTCCAGCAGCGCGAAGGTGCCCAGCGCCAGCATGTTCGCGGTGGTCTCGTGGCCCGCGATGAGCAGCAGGTTCGCCATGCCGACCAGCTCGTCGTCGGTCAGCGGGGTGTCCTGGTCGGCGTGCACGAGACCGGACAGCAGGTCGTCGGTCGGCGTCGCGCGCTTGGCCTCGACCAGCGCCCGCATGAACTCGCGCAGCGCCTCGGCCTGCTCGACGACCTCGTCGAGCGGGGTGTCGAGGTTGAGCAGCTTGGCGGTGCTCTGCTGGAAGGCGCCCCGGTCGGCGTAGTCGACGCCGAGCAGCTCCGAGATGACCAGCGACGGCAGCGGGAGCGCGAAGGCGGGCACCAGGTCGGCCGACGGCCCGGCGGCGATGAGCGCGTCGAGGTGCTCGGTGACGATCTGGGTGATCCTGGGCTCCAGCTGCCGCATCCGGCGCACGGTGAACTGGCCGGTGAGCAGCTTGCGGTAGCGGGTGTGCTGCGGGGCGTCCATCCCGAGGAAGTTGCCAGCCCGGTTGCGCGGCGACAGGAACCGCTCGCGCAGCAGCTTGGGCAGCCGGTTCATCGCCACGGTGGAGCGGGACAGGTCGGAGCTGAACCTCGGGTCGGACAGCAGGGCACGCGCCTCGGCGTGCCCGGTGACGACCCAGATGTCCTCGCCGTCGTCGCCGACGACGCGGTGCACGGGTCCGGTGGCGCTGAGCGCGGTCAGCTTGGCGGCGGGCGAGAACGGGCAGCCTGCGGGCCGCTCGGTCAGGTCCCGCGGGAGGCCGAGCAGTCGGGCGGAGCGCGGCTGCTCGGGAACCGGCGGGTTCTCGGGTGCGGTGGTGGTCGGCGTGGCCATGGGAGCTCCTGTTCCCGGGCCGATCCCCAGCCGACCCGTAGCGTCTAGGGGCTGTTAACCCACGGTACCAGCGCGCGCACTCTCAGCTGCGGGATTTCCCGGCTAGGCCAGCAATGCTGCCGCGCCGAGGGCGATGACCACCGGGACCTGGCCCGCCGCGAGCAGGACCGCACCGAGGACGAGGGCGTCGGGGCCGCGCGCCACCTGCACCACGAGTCCCATGGGCACCAGGACACCGCCGAGGTCGACCACACCGATGTTGGCGAAGTCGATGGGGTCGCGGGTAACCGACCGCACGGCCGCGGCGGCCGCTAGAGCTACCGCGACCAAGGATGTGGTGTTCCAGTCGATGCCGAGCGCGGTCACGGCGGCCAGCCACAAGGTGGAGACAAGAGTCAGTACGACGGCCGCGGTGAGCTTGACGGCTAGCATGGAGTTGTTGAGCCAGCGGCGAAGTCCTGGTGTGCGGCGTAGTTGGGCGACGGGGGCGGCGAACGGGATCGCCGCCAGGTAAGCGCCTATGGCTATCCACCAGACGGGCGGTACGGCCGGGAAGACGCGGTATAGGGCGGCCGCGATAAGGGCGATCAACGCGGCACCTACCAACGCCCTCGGGCGCGCCAAGAGTCCAGCGAGCAGGTAGCGGAGCAGGACGGGCTTACCGGCGAAGATCCTTGGCAGGGCAAGAGGTTGCGCTGACGGGAGTAGGCCCCATACGTCCAGGAACGCGACCGAGACGCGTTGGGTCATACGGGCGGCGAAGTTGCGGACGAGTTCTTCGCGGCCAACGGTCTCGGCCAGCGGTGTCTTGCGTAGCAACAAGAATCCGACAACGGCGGCTGCTAGGGCGGCGACGGCGAGTGGGATCTCGAAGGCGGCGTAAGAACCCAGTGCCGCCAACAGCAACGGGAGGGCGCTTTCCCATACCCCTGGCGAACGGAGGCGTGCGGCGGACATGGCCAGAAGGCCGAAACCGGCGAAAAGGACAGCGGTGTAAGGGATCTCATGCCAGCCTAGGACCGCGCCTGACACGGCCGCGCCGTAGGCGAGCACAGACCACCTGGCTGCCCATCCTCGCGCGAGCCGTCTGCCCAGTACCACGGATCTTGGCGCGGTCAGGTCGTCCCAGGTCAGTTTCGCCGGGTCGGCCCAGAGGTAGCCGCGCCCTTGAGTCGACCACCAGGCCACGGCAACACCGAGGCACATCACCACCAGGGCGGCGTTCGACGTCGGAACGGTGTCGCCCAACAGGGCTAGGCGCGTGGCGTCGGACTGGTAGAACGGCGCCCCACCAACACCGACAGCGAGGACGACCGCGAGAGCCCGACTTACGGTGTCACTCACCCGAGGTCGATTCGGGTGGCAGCTACCCGCTCCGCCAGAGACCTGTGGTGGCTCGCGACCACGACAGCGGCCCCGCGGCGGGCATCGGCGGCGATGAGGGTGGTCATCCACTCGCGGCCCGCGGTGTCGAGGGCGCGTTCGGGTTCGTCCAACAGCAGGACGTCGTGGGAACGGGCTACCGCGCCGATGAGCAGCAGCCGTCGCCGCTGCCCCGCCGAGAGGTCGATCGCCGGAACGTCCGCCCGCTCGTCCAGACCCGCCGCGACGAGCCAGTTCGGGACGCCGCGGCTGTCCACGGCCGGGAAGGAGCGCAGCAGGAGGTCGAGGTGCTGACGGGCGGTCAGGTGGTTGAACAGGGCGGAGTCGTCGAGCACTACCGAGACCTGCCGCCGAAACCTCACCTTGCGCTCATCGGGTGCCGAGCCGCCTACGCGAACGATCCCGGCTGAGACCTCGTGCGTGCCATAGAGGCAACCAAGCAAGGTGGACTTACCCGAGCCGTTGCGACCGGAGAGCACTACGCACTCCCCCGGCCCCGCGGTGAAGCTGACACCCTCGAACAACACCGCGCCGCCCACCTTCGCGGCGATAGCCAGCGCCTCAACGCCCGTCCCACCCACGGCCACCACCGTAGGGCCTGATGTGACAGTGGCGCAGAGTGGACACCCAGCCGTCAACGTCAGGGTGGGGCGGCCCCGGTAAGAGGCCGCCCCACCCTGACGGGGACTAGAGGGCCTTCTCCAGCTTGGTGGCGAGCAGCCGGACGAAGCGGGTCGGGTCGGGGAGGTCTCCGCCCTCGGCCAGCAGAGCGGCGCCGTAGAGGAGCTCGGCGGTCTCCGCCAGGTCGGGGCGCTGCTCGGCGTGGGCGGTGCGCAGGGCGGTGACCAGGGGGTGCGCCGGGTTGAGTTCGAGGACGCGCTTGACCTGGGGCATGTCCTGGCCCATCGCCCGGTACATCTTCTCCAGGGTGGGGGTCAGGTCGTACTCGTCGCCGACCACGCAGGCCGGGGAGGTGGTCAGCCGGGAGGAGAGGCGGACCTCCTTGACCGCGTCGCCGAGTTGGTCGGTCAGCCAGGACAGCAGGTCGGCGAACTCCTCCTCGCGCTCCTTGGCCGCTTCCTTGTCCTCGTCGGCGTCCAGGTCGACCTGGCCCTTGGCGACCGACTGCAGCTTCTTGCCCTTGTACTCGGGCACCGAGCCGACCCACATCTCGTCGATGGCGTCGGTGAGCAGCAGCACCTCGTAGCCCTTGGCCAGGAACGCCTCCAGGTGCGGGGAGTTCTCCAGCGCCGCCCTGGACTCGCCGGTCAGGTAGTAGACGTGCTCCTGGCCGTCCTTCATCCGCTCCAGGTAGCCGGCCAGGGTGGTCGGCCGCTCCTTGTCGTGGGTGGAGTCGAAGGAGGCGATGTCGAGGATGGCGTCGCGGTTGTCGGCGTCGTCGAGCAGGCCCTCCTTGACCGCGCGGCCGAACTCCGACCAGAACGTGGTGTAGGACTCGGGCTTGTCGGCCATCAGCGACTTGACCGTGGCCAGCACCTTGCGCACCAGCCGCCTGCGCATCAGCTGGATCTGCCGGTCGCGCTGCAGGATCTCGCGGGAGACGTTGAGCGAGAGGTCCTGGGCGTCGACGACCCCCTTGACGAAGCGCAGGTACTCGGGCATCAGCTCTTCGCAGTCGTCCATGATGAACACGCGCTTGACGTAGAGCTGCACCCCCCGCTTGCGGTCGCGGGTGAACAGGTCGAACGGCGCCCGCTTGGGCAGGAACAGCAGCGCCTGGTACTCGAACGCGCCCTCGGCGGAGAGCCGGATGGTCTCCAGCGGCTCGGTCCAGTCGTGGCTGACGTGCTTGTAGAACTCGGTGTACTCGTCCTCGGTGACCTCGCTCTGCGAGCGCGCCCACAGCGCCTTGCGGGAGTTCACCGTCTCCGGCTCGCCGCCGCCCTCGGGCGCCATCCGGATCGGCCAGGTGATGAAGTCGGAGTAGCGGCGCACGATCTCGACGACCTTGCCGCGGGAGGCGTAGTCGTAGAGGTGCTCCTCGGTGTCCTCCGGCTTGAGGTGCAGGGTCACCGTCGTGCCCTGCGGGGCGTCCTCGACCGGTTCGATCGTGTAGGTGCCCTCGCCGGTGGACTCCCAGCGGGTGCCGCCGGTCTCCCCAGCCTTGCGGGTCAGCAGGGTCACCTTGTCGGCGACCATGAAGCTGGCGTAGAAGCCGACGCCGAACTGGCCGATCAGGTCCTGGCCGCCCTGGCTGTCCTTGAGCTTGCGCAGGAACTCGGCGGTGCCGGACTTGGCGATCGTGCCGATCAGGGTGACCACCTCGTCCCTGCTCATCCCGATCCCGTTGTCGCGCACGGTCAGCGTCCGCGCGCCGGGGTCGACCTCCAGGTCGATGTGCAGGTCCTCGGTGTCGGCGGCCAGTTCCTTGTCGCGGAACGCCTCCAACCGCACCTTGTCCAGGGCGTCCGAGGCGTTGGAGACCAGTTCGCGCAGGAAGGTGTCCTTGTTCGAGTAGATCGAATGGATCATCAACTGCAGCAACTGGCGAGCCTCGGACTGAAACTCGAGCGTCTCGACATTCGCGCTCACGGGAAACCTCTCGTCCGGCCTGCGAAACAGCGCGGGCATCGTAGCGAAACCCGGCGACACCGCCCGCCGTCGCACGCCGCCGCTCACCCGTGTGGCACAGCTCTCGTCGGCCGCGAGCAGACCGGGGGCCGCACCCGCTCCCCCTTGGGTGCGGCCCCCGGTCCCGCGGGCGGCGCGCGGCACGCCACCCGCCCCCCAGGTCAGGGCATGCTCGTGGCCAGTTCGACCAGCGTCGTCTCCTGGACGGTGCCGGACAGCGCGAAGATGGTGCCGTTCGGGGTGAGCCAGGTGAGGCGGCTGCCGTCGCAGATGATGGAGACGCGGTCGAGGACGCCGGTCGAGGACTCGATGGTCGTGTTGACCCGGTAGAAGCTGTCGGTCCGAGGTCGTGCCCACTGCGCCGGGTATGAACCGACCTCGGTTGGCTCCACGTCGCCCGCGCCCATGGGGTGCGGGTCCATGCGCATCGGCGGTGGGTAGAACTCCAGGGTGAGCATGTCCTCGCCGCGGGTGTACTGGACCATGGCAGCGGGCTTGTTCGCGCTGGTCGGTCGGGTGAAGTACTGGTGCGCGGTCCACATACCGACGTCCGCCGGGGGTGACCAGCCGGTCTCGACGGTCAGGTCGGTGCGGGAGACCACGTCCATCGCCGCCCACGCGGAGCAGTCGCCCGCGTTGGGGCCGGGGCGCGCGCCCGTGCTGTCGGTATCGACGCGCAGCAGGTCGTCGGCGTGGACGCTGAGCACGAGCACCCCGACGACGGCCGCGGCGGCCAGCAGGACGCGGATCCGGGGCGGTCGGGGGGCCCGTTCGGCGGCCTTGGCCACGATGGTCGCGACCGCGCCGGGGGACGGCGGGCGGTCCATGGCGCGGCCGAGCTCGACCAGGTCCCTGCCGAGCAGCCACTCCTCGTGCTCACCCATGTCGCCGCTCCCCCGCCAGTTCCGGTTCCACCAGGACCCGCAGCCGGGCCAGCGCGCGGGAGGTCCGCGACTTGACCGAGCCGCGCGGCCAGCCGAGCACCTCCGCCGTCTCGGCCTCGGACAGGTCGAGCAGGAACCGGCACCCGAGCACCTGCCGGTCCTTGTCCGGCAGCGTGCGCAGCATCGCCAACAGCCTCTTGTCCCGCTCGGCCACCAGGACCACACCTTGCGGATCGAGCACGTAGCCGTCAGCGCGCAATTGCGCGGCCCGGAACACCAGGCCCGCCCTACGCACCCGCGACCGGTAGGAGTTACGGGTCAGGTTGACCACGATGCGCAGCAGCCACGGCCGGAACGCCGAGTCGGCCCGGAACTGGGCCAACGCGTTGTAGGCACGCACGAACGCCTCTTGGACGACGTCGTCCGCGTCGTCACCGGCCCCGGACACCAGGGCGAGCCGGTGCGCCGCGGAGTGGTGCCGCCGCACGATCTCGGCGAACGCGCTCAAGTCCCCGGCGCACGTCCGCGCCACCAACTCCCCGTCCTCGTCCGTGACGCCCCCAACCCTCGGCGTTGTCGAACCCCATGCCCGCTCTTACACCAGGCTCGTCGGGTTGGTTCCACTCGGCCGGGTCCCGCGAACGGGACCCCGGCCGAGGTTGTCTAACGCAAGAGGTCTCGCATCTGGTCGATCTCAGCCTGCTGCGCATCAATGATGCGCCGCGCCATGGCCTTGACGTCAGCGTTGACACCCTCGTCGAGCTGCGCACGGGACATGGCAACAGCGTCCTCGTGGTGCGCGGTCATGAGGATGAGCCACTCCTCATCGAAGTCGGCGCCGGTACTGACCCGCAGCCGCGAGTCGTCCATGTGGCCGCCGTGGCCGTTCTGAGGCGACACGCCCCAGTCGTCGAGCCACCGGGTGAGGGTCGTGATCTCGGCGTCCTGCGCGGCCGCGACCCGGTCGGCGAGGGCGAGCACCTTGGGGTTGGTGGTACGCCCCGCGGCGAGCCCGGCCATGTCGACGGCCTGCTGGTGGTGCGGCACCATCCCCTGCGCGAACACCACGTCGGCCTGGTTGTGATCCGGCTGCTCTTGAGCTGAGCAGGCGGGAAGTGCGATCAGGAGGGCGAGCGCCAACCTGACCAGGGGTTTGCTGGTCATGGGGTTCCTCTGTGCTGGGCGGACAGGTCGGGACGAACCTGTCTGTCAGCGCCTGGACACGCAGAGGGTGAGGAGTAACCGGCCCGGCGGTGGCGCCCTGGGTGCCAGGGCGACCACAATGCCTGACGACCGCCGAGCCGGAGCGGTAGTCACCGCGGTTCCTAGCACCAGCCACAGCATCCCGAGGCCGAGTGCGGCACCGAGTACAGCGAGGCACAGGTGCAGCAGGTCGTGCGCGGGCACCGGCTCGTTCGGTACTTCGGTGTCTACCGTAAGAGCGGCCGGTTCTGTGGTGTGAGTGGCGTGGGAGCCCGGGTGACCGGTCGAGGTGGGATGGTCGGTCAGGTGGTGCATGCCGACCACGCCCAGCAGTAGGGCGCTCAGCAGCACCCACCGCGCTATCGACCGGTCCACCCGGGCAATCTAGCCGATCTTGATGACCGGGGCGACGCTGGGCACGCCTGCTGCGTCTAGGGCGAAGAGCAGGTAGTGGCCCGGTAGGGCGACACCTCGGTCGGTGGGGATCGTCAGTTGGTAGGTGTTCTGGCCGACCGAGATCGGGGTAAGAGGGATGCGCCGTTGGTCGTTGTCGACGGAGTGGGTGGCGGAGCTTGTGCGGACCAGGGCGAAGCTGGTGACCGCGCGGTCGGTGGTGACGCGGATGGCCGCGCCGTTGGCCGCGGTCGTGGGCGCCGCGGTGATGGTCGGCCGGGCCTTGAGGGAGCCGTCCGGGTTGAGCAGGTAGGGCGGGGTGAGGATCTGGCCGTCGAAGTGGTTGGTGGCGCAGTTCCCGCATAGTCCGCCGCCGCCGGAGAAGACGCGGCCGTCAGGGAGAAGGTTGGCGACGCTGTGATAGGTCCGGGGGACGGCGACCGGTGCTAGAGCGGTGAAGGTGCCGGTAGCCGGATTCCACAGCTCTGCCGTCAACACGGCGGTCTGGTCGCTGAACGGCACAGGCCGCTGCTGACCTCCGATGACGACAACCCTGCCGTTCGGCAAGACGACGCTGTTGGCGAACGCGCGCCCTAGAGCCATATCGCCGACTCTTGCCACTACCGGGCTGGAGCCGTTGATGTCGACCGTGTACGCGCGGGTCGTGGCATCAGCGTCCTGGTAGGCGGTAGCGCCACCGACAGTCAGGATCTTGCCGACGTCGTAGAGGACGGCGTTGCCGTTCATCGCGTCCTGGCTGTCACCGCGTAGACCGGCGTTGACGACGGACCCGTTGCCGGTAGTCGTGATCCAGTGCATCTGCTTGCTGGGGCCTGCGTGGAAGAGCCGCCCGCCGGAGGCCGCGAACAGCCAGGTGTGGTTGTCAGCGCGGTAAGCGCCGCGCGGGTCCGCGGTGAAGAACGGGTCCGCGGGGATACCAGGCAACGTGCGCCACGAGTTCGTAGTCGGCGAGTAGACCTCCGCGGGCCTGGGTCCACCCTCTAGCCCGCTCCACGAACCGCCCACGGTGAACACCTCACCGTTGGCCAGGGTGGTCTGCCCCTGGTAGCCCCGGGCGACGTTCATCGGGGCCGCGGCGGTCCAGGTGTCGTTGAACGGGTCGTAGATGCTGGCCTTGTCCGCGTTGCTGCCACCGGTGACCAGGACGCGCCCATCGGGCAGGGTCGACGTGCCGGGGCAGAACATGTCGTGGCCGGTGTTGTCGATGCGGCGCTGGGTGACCTGGCCGGTGGTGAGGTCGTAGATCGCGGTCTGGGTGTAGCCGTTGGCGCCGCCGAAGGTGTCCGCGGCGTAAGCGGACCAGGTGAGCAGCTTGTTGTTGGGCAGCAGCGCGGAGGCGACCGGGACGATCGGGAACCCGATCATCGGTCCCCACGACCCGACCGTGCTGGGGTCCGGCGCCGGGGCCGGGGTGAGCACGTTGATCTCCGAGGCGGTGGTCCACGGACCTCGGTTGCGTGCCTCGGATAGCGCTGTCAGCCGCACATAGCGCGCCGTCACCGTTGCGCCGAACATGGCCGTCTGCACGTTGGAGCTATCCGGCCAAGTCCCGTCTGCCTGGAGGGCTCCGAATGTGACGCCGTCATTGCTGACGTGCACCTGGTACTGGCCGATGTTGCCGTTGCCGTCGTCGCCGCGCGGGGTGAGGGAGATCCCGGCGACCGACCGTGCCGACTTCATGTCGATCGTGATCCAGTGCGGCAGCGGTGTCGTCGTCGAGTACCGGGAGTGCCAGATCGTGCGGCCGTTGCCGTCGAGGACGTTGCTCGCGCGGCCGTTCTCGTTGACGGTCTCCTCGTCGCTGGCCACCGCCGTCCACCCGGTGCGGGGCAGCGGCGCGACCGAGCCGGGCGCCGTCGACGGACCGTAGCCGTGGAACTCGGTGATGGAACCTGCCACGGTCAGCCTGATGTAGCGCGCGTTGGTGCTGGTGAACCGGGCGGACTTGGGACTCCCGTCGGTCGCCCAGGTGCCTTGCGCGACGGGAGTGCCGAAGGTGGACCCGGTGGTGCTCAGCGCGACCGAGTAGGTGGTGATCCTGGCCGTCGCCGGCCCCGGGGTGACGGCGATCGCGGACACCTTCTGCTCGCGCTGGAGGTCGACGGTGAACGTGTGGGTGCCGGTGGTGGTCGCGCTCTGCCAGTACGTGCCGAGGCGGTTGTCCAGGGCGTCACCCGACGGGTGTCCCGCAGCGGACGAGGACGCGGTCGCGACCCAGCCCGTACGCGGCAACGGCGGGTCGACCGTGGTCGGCGAACCCAGCAGTTCGATCTCCGCGGCAGTGGACCATGGTCCGCGGTTACCGGCCTCGGTCAATGCCGTCAGTCGCAGGTAGCGCGCGGTGGTGGGTCCGGCGAAGAGCGCGTGCTTCAAGGTACTGTCGTCGGCCCAGCGGCCGGATGACACTGGCGCACCGAAGGTAGTGCCATCGGTGGAGGTCGTGATCCGGTACTCGCCGATGTAGCCGTTGCGCGTGGACTCTGGGTGCGGTCGGTAGACCAGTCCGTTGAGGACGGTCGGCTGCTTGAGGTCGATGGTGATGCTATGCGGGAGCGGGGTGAGCACGTCGTACCTGCTGTACCACCTCGTGGTGGGGTTGCCGTCCAGCACGTTGCTCGCGCGGCCGTTCTCCCCCACGGTCTCCTCATCGCTCGCCGTGGCTGTCCAACCGGTACGCGGTAGGGTGACCGTCTGCGGTGGCGCTCCCGGGTCGCCGAGTAGTCCGATCTCCGCGGCGCTGGCCCACGAACCGCGGTTGCCCGCCTCGGTCAGCGAGATGAGCCGAACGAACCTGGCACCGCTAACGGCGAAGCTGAAGGTCTTCACCGAGGGATCATCGGCAGCGGTACCGGCCGCGACAGGGTTACCCCACGTCGTGCCATCCACGCTGAGGCGAACCTCGTAGCGGCCGATGGTGCCGTTGCCGCCACCGGGTCGAGGCGTGTAGACGACGCCGGAGAACCGTTGTGTGACCTTGGTGTCGATGGTGATCGACTGCGGCAGCGGGGCGGGCGCGGTCCACTGGCTGTGCCAGAACGTGGCCGGGTCGCCGTCGAGGACGTTGGCCGCGCGGCCGTTCTCCCCGGCGGTCTCCTCGGTGCTGGCGACGGCTTCCCAGCCGTCGCGCGGTAGCTCTGTCGCGGTCGGGATCAAAGCGTCCGCGTTGGCGACAATGTGTTGATGGTCAAGAGGATGCGAGTCCGGATGTTCCTCCAGTGATTGCATGAGGTAAGGGGTGCAAACAACCCCGACTGCCAGTGCCACGACTAATCGGCCGACGCGCATGATCGTCTCGTCGTCGACATCCGGAGATCATTACCGGGTGAGACCCAGCTCACGAAACCGCTACCCCTGTGGGGGCAGGGGTAGCGGCTGATCGGCGCAACCTCACGGCAGCAGGGTGAATCCCCCGGTGCCGTCGTTGACATACCGTTCCGTGACGAGCGTGTAGTTCGGTTGCGGCACGCGCACCGTCAGATCGGGGTACTGGTCGCCGTTGTGGTCGGCGAGAGCCACCACAAAGGATGGTCCGGGACCGCTGACCGAACCGAAACTCCGGGCCGGTTTGCTTCCGCCGAACAGTAGCGACGCTGATCGGTTGCCACAGTTGAGTGCGGCGAGCATGTCCTGGCCACCGTCACCGTCGAAGTCCGCGAACACGTGCTGTGGTAGGCCATCGCTGCACACGTCGATGGATCCCGGCACGAGCCCGCCCGCGGCGGTGTTGTTGAACGAGCGCAACCGGAAGCTCTGGTCGCTGTAGAGCCAGACGTCCTGGCGGCCGTCACCGGTGAAGTCGACCTGGCGGATGAACTTGGGGTAGTTGATACCCTGGTACGTACCGATGACATCGGCGGCGTACCCGTTGGGGCGCAACGCCACCAGGGAGTACTCCTCGCCCCAGAAGTTGGTGGCGACGATCTCCTTGGTGCCGTCACCGCCGAGGTCGACGATCTCGCCCATGTCCGGGCAGTAGGGCGCGTACGCCACCGGTGACTCGTACCGGTGGTAGGTGGCGCTGCCGTAGCCACCGCCCGATTGGCCTGGCTCCACCAAGACGTCGCAGTAGTTGTCCCACGCCTCTTGGAAGGTGATCCGGTCAGCCAACCCGTCACCGGTGACGTCACCGATGACCGGTTGCGCGCGACCTCCCGCAGCGGCGTCGACTGGGACTAGAAGCGGAACGAGTGCGGCCAGCGCGACCAGCGCCAGCTTCCGGAGTTCGGGCATCAGGCCACCTCGGTGAAGGCACCGGCGCCGTCGTTGTGGAAGCGGCGGATGGTCGTGGGACCGTCGCCGCTGGTGATGACGCCGACGTCGAGGGCCTCGTCACCGTTCTGGTGGTTCGCGTAGACCTCGTATTGGAGGATGCCCTCGTCGTCGCGGGCGAAGGTCACCGGCGGCTTGCCGTTGCCGAAGTTCAACTCGGCGGTGGTGTAAGCGAAGCCGCATTGCCTCGACAGCAGCAGGTCTTGGCCACCGTCACCGTCGAAGTCCGCGATCACGTGCTGCGGGATGGGGCGGCGGGAGCAGACATCGATCGCGCCGAGCTCCAAGCCGCCCGCGGCGGTGTTGTTGAACGACTGCAACCGCACGCTCTGGTCGGAGGACACCCAGATGTCCACGCGGCCCTCACCGGTGAAGTCCGCGGTCCGGATCGTGCTCGGGTAGGCCAAACCCGGGTAGGTCGTGACCAGGCGGACCGTGTTGGCGCTGGTGTTCTTGCGCAGCACCACGAACGCCTTGCTCGCGTCGCCCCAGCTGAACCCGGTGGTGACGATCTCGGGCTTGCCGTCGCCACCGAGGTCGACGACCACGCCCATGTCCGGGCAGTACGGCGCGGCGACCAGCGGCGAGGTGTAGCGGGACTCCACGGGTGCGCCGAGGGTCCCGTTGGCGCGCCCGTAGGCGACCTTGACGGTGCAGGAGTTGGTGGTGCCGTTCGGGCCGAGGGTCACCTGGTCGGCGATGCGGTCCCCGTTGACGTCACCGCGGAACGTCCCGGCGGCGGTGGTCCCGGCCTCCGCGACACCCGCGAGGGCGGCGGGCAGTGCGAGCGCGACGAGGGCGGCTAATGCAGCGGTTCTGAGCTTGCGCATGGTCTCCCCATGAATCGGCGACGGCCCGGCCGCGGCTGCGACCGTCCACCGCCAAGATCGCCCCCACCCACCCCGGCGTTGGGGCCGACGCGCGGAGTTCGGCCACCCGGGCTAGGAACTCCCCCCACCCACGAGCGAACGGCCTTTCCGGCTGCCCAGGACGGTCCACGCCGCCCTACCGGCGGCTCCGAGACCCAGGACACCGACAACCCCCAGCGGAACCCGGAAATCGACGACAGCGACCAACGCCGCACCGAGCGCCTGGGCGAGCGCGTTCGGCGCGTAAATGACCAGCTGCACGGTGCCGGTGATCCCGGCGATGAGCTCAGGTGGGCTGTCGGTCTGCACGACCGTGCTCGCCGCCACCAAGGGCGCGGGCAAGCCGATCCCGGCCAAGACGGTACCGACGAGTACTAGAGGCAAGAGGCTCGTCATCCGCAACAACACACCGACCGCGAACAGGGCGAGCCCGATGGCAGCGAACCCGAGTGGGGAGATCCGGCGTAAAGCGGCTCCTGACAAGAGACCGGAGACCACTGATCCTGCGCCTTGTATCGCCGCGAGGACACCGACGAACGCGGGTGCGAAGCCCAGGCCTTCGTCGACCAGCGCGAACGTCATCGCTCCCGCCAAGCCGGCCAAGGCAAGCGCAACACCTGCGGAGACGACGACTCCGCGAAGAGACGGCATAGAGGCGAGGTAGCGCAAACCGTCACGTACCTTGGTCCGCTCTCGGGACACCGGTCTGGGTGCTGGCACGGGCCTCAGGAAGTAGAAGAGAACAGCGGCCAAGCCGAAGGTCGCGGCGTCGAGCGCGGCTACCGCTCCCCCACCCCATGCCGTGAACAACGCGGCGCCGACCAGAGGCGCGGTCAGTTTGGTGCTCTCCGCCGCTGCCATCCGCATCCCGTTGACGTCACCGAGCAGGTCCGCCGGTATCGCTGTCGGCAGAAGCGCGGACTCGGCGGCGAAGACAGCGACGTAGGCGATGCCGTAGACCAGCATCACCGTGAAGATCAGCCACAACCAGCCTGCCGAGCGCACCGCCATCAGGCTCAGCACCAGCGCGCCGGTCGTGAGCATGATGCCGATGAGTGCGGCACGGTGGCGACCGACCTTGTCGATCGCGGCACCGATGACCGGACCTGCCAGCGTCGGCGCCCAGACCAACACCGTCAGAGTGCTGCTAGAGCGCTGTTGTCGGTAAGAGTCATCACCCACACGCCGGCGACGAGCAGCATCGCGCCGCTGCCGAAGCTGGATATCACTACCGCGCCGAGGTAGAGCGATGCGTTGCGGTTGCGGAGCACACCCCCTATAGCCATTGTTCGATAGTGCCGGCACCCGTACGGTCCACGACGGGATACCGGACCGCTGGTCGGGGATCTCGTGAACATCAGGTGCGGGGGCTGGTTCCCACAGTGGGGGCGTCGTAGGAACGAACGTATGACTCTGCAACGAAGGACCTTCCTCATCGGTGGTCTTGCCAGCGCGGGGGTGGTGCTGGCGGGTTCGACCGCGGCCACCGCGGTGGCGTACCCGTTCACTCTGGGCGTGGCGTCCGGTGAGCCTGCCGCGGACGGTTTCGTCATCTGGACCCGGTTGGCGCCCAGCCCGCTCAACGCCGATGGGCTCGGGGGCATGACGAGCGCGGACGCCGCCGTGGAGTGGCAGGTCGCCACGGATGCCAACTTCACCCAGATCGCCGCGTCCGGCACGGTCGCCGCCACCCAGGCGTGGGCGCACAGCGTGCACGTGACGCTGACAGGGCTCCAGCCGGGCCGCGAGTACTGGTACCGGTTCCGGGCGCTAGGGCACATCTCGCAGGTCGGCAGGGCGCGCACGGCACCCGCGGTGGGGTCGTCCCCGGCGCTGACGATGCTGTTCACCTCGTGCTCGCACTACGAGGCCGGGTACTTCACCGCGTACCGCAGGATGGCCGAGGAGAACCCGGACCTGATCCTGCACCTGGGCGACTACATCTACGAGGGCGGCGCGGGCTCGGGGGTGCGTACGCACCAACCGTCCGGGGAGATCACCAGCCTGGCCAACTACCGGGTGCGGCACGCGCTCTACAAGCGCGACGTGGACCTACAGGCCGCGCACGCCGCCGCGCCGTGGTTGGTGGTGTGGGACGACCACGAGGTGGAGAACAACTACGCGAACCTGGTGCGCGCGGACAACTCCCCCGCCGGTGGTGACTTCGCGGCCCGGCGAGCAGCGGCGTACAAGGCGTACTACGAGCACATGCCGCTGCGGTCCGCGCAGGCACCTTCCGGGTCGAACCTGCAGCTGTACCGACGCCTGCGGTGGGGCAGCCTGGCGACGTTCCACATGCTCGACACCCGCCAGTACCGCGACGACCAGGCCTGCGGCGACGGCACGAAGCTGTGCCCGGCCGCGGACGACCCCGGCCGCACGCTGACCGGCGCGGCGCAGGAGTCCTGGCTGCTCGACGGCCTGGGGCAGCGGCTCGGCACGTGGGACTTCCTCGGGCAGCAGGTGTTCTTCGCGCAGAAGCTCGCGGCGGCCGATGGGTCCAAGAGCATGGACTCGTGGGACGGCTATACCGCCAACAGGGGGCGCATCCAGGCCGGTTGGCAGGCACGCGGCAACACGCCGGTAGTGCTCACTGGTGACGTGCACCGCCACTGGGCGTCGAACATCATGGACAACTACGCCACGCAGAACAAGGTGATCGGCACTGAGCTGGTCACCACGTCTGTCACCTCCAGCGGTGACGGCAACGCGGCCGAGACGGGCACGTCGAGCCTCAACCCGCACGTGAAGTTCTACAAGAACCAGCGCGGGTACGTCCGCACGGTGACCACACCGGCGCAGATGACCGTCGACTTCCGCGTGCTGGACAAGGTAACGGTGCGCGATTACCCCATCAAGACCGCGCAGAGCTACGTGATCCAGGCAGGCACCCCCGGCCTGCAGGCGCCGTGAACAGGAGAACCATGCGTGCACTAGTCGTGGCGGGCGCTACCGCCGTCTGTTCGATCCTGTTCGCGGGCAACGCGCTCGCCGACGGCACCACCCCGGCCGACGTCACGTGGGTCACCGCGAACTCGGTCGCGACCGGGGACCAGGACAACTCGGCCGTTGCCACTGTCCGAACCGGTTACACCGCGGTCGTCTGGGAAGACGACCGCGATGACACCAACCCGACCGACGCGGTCCACAGCGAGATCTTCCTTCGCCTGTACCGGGATGGTGTGTCGCTATACGAGAAGAAGCTGTCCGCGGGCGGGACGGGCAACTGGCGTCACGTGCAGCCGGATGTCGCGTTGCATGAGGACGGTAGTGCTGTGGTGGTGTGGTCGGAGGACCCGGATGCCAACGGGTACTACAACATCGCCGTGCGCGTAGTGAACACAGCGGGCACTGTCACGGGTTCTGCTATCGCGAACGCCAGCGCTGACGGCCAGCAGCTCAACCCCTCGGTCGCGGCCGACCCGGATGGCCCGGCGTTCGCCGTCGCCTTCGAGGACAAGCAGGGCACCGCGGCCGAGACGGTCCGCCTGTCCGGCTTCGCCTCGGTCACGTCCAAGACCTACGAGGTGCAGGTCAACAACGCGGGCGGCACCCACCAGCGCCCGGACGTCGCGATGGGCGCCGCGGGCAACGCCATCGTCGCCTGGGACGAGGACGGCGACGCCAACGGCTCGTTCAACATCGGCCGCAAGATCGTCACCCCTGCCGGTGGCGTGAAGCTCGCCCAGGGCGTGGCCAACACGACCACCGCGGGCCAACAGCGCCGCCCCTCCGTCGCCGCCAACTTCAACGGCGACTTCGCCATCGCGTGGCAGTCCGACACCCAGAACGCCGCCAGGTCGTTCACCGCCACCGGCACCCCCCGCGCCGCCGCCGAGACCCTCCTCCCCGGCACCGACCCCCAGATCGGCATCGACGACCAACTCGCCGTCGTGGTCACCTGGACCGACGCCGCCGACATCTACGCCCAAGGCCTCAACCCCAACGGCACCACCACCGGCCGCCTCCCCCGCCTCCGGGTCCACACGGTCATCACCGGCACCCAAACCGAACCCGCCCTCGCCGTCAGCCCCTTCGGCCAGATCACCCTCACCTACACCGACGACAACGACGGCAACCTGTTCGACCAGATCTACCTGGGCACCGGCCTGATCAACTCCACCTGGTAGGCCATCCCACCCACGCACCCGGTCACCCTCAGGGGTGGCCGGGTGCGCGCATGTTCAGGCTTAGGTGACGCGGGCGGGCTTAGAGACCTGTTAGGGCTTGTCTGGGTCAAGAAACGCCGATGGGGCGCACCCCGCGCCGGGTGCGCCCCATCGGACTGGTGGGGTCAGCTCAGGGTGATCCTGGTGGAGACCCGCTGGACGGGGGCGTCGGGGTAGGTGATGGACACGGTGGCCGTGGTGGCGCCGGTGGGGCGTTTGGCGGTCTTCCACAGGACCACGAAGGAGTCGCTGAACGGGTCGTACAGCGGGGCGGTGGGGCGTAGCTGCTGCACGCCGTCGACCGACACGGAGATTCGGCCGCTGAGCATCAGCAGGGCTGAGGCCAGGGGCGGGATCGGGGTGCCGTTGGCGTCGAGGAGTTGGAAGCGGATCGGGATGATGTCGCCCGCGCGGACCGGGCCGGTGGGGGCGAGGAACTTGACGCCGATCTGGACCACCTGGGTGGTGGTGCCCGCGCTGGCGGTGAACGACGGCGAGCCGCTGTAGTCGGCGCGGACCTGGTGTTGGCCGATGGTCAGTGCCGACACCGGGGCGCTGGTGGCGGTACCGCCCACGAGCGCGACCGGGGAGCCGGACGGGCGGCCGTCCACGACGAACTGGACCGTGCCGGTCGGGGTCGTGCCCGCCGGGCCCGTCACCCGGGCGGTGAAGCGGACCTGGCCGCCGATCACCGACGGGTTGGGGTCACCGGCGACGGTGGTCGTGGTGGCGGCGGCGAGGACCTTCAGCTGGAACGTCTTCGTCACCGACGACACCGTGTTGGTAGCGGTAACCGTCACCGTGAAGGTGCCCGCGGCCGCAGGGGTACCCGTGACGCGACCGTCCTGGCCGAGGGACAAGCCCTGCGGAAGGCCGGTAGCGCTAACGGTCTGCGGCGAGCCCGTGATGGTCAACGCGCCCGTGTAGGGCGAACCGACCCGGCCATCCGCCAAGGTCCCCTCCACGGAGACCGGCGCGAGCACCGACACCGTTACCGCGGCCGTCGAAGGCTCCAGCGCGTCCGAGCCCGAGTAAGAGGCTGTGACAGCGCGAGAGCCAGCAGGCAGCGTCGTCACCTTCAGGACGGCAACCCCATCGGCAACCGGGGCCTGCCCGAGAACCGTGGTGCCATCGCGGAAGGTCACCGAGCCAGCAGCGGCAACGCCACCGCTGACACGAGCCGACAGCGTCACCTCGGCACCAACAGCGACCGGGTTAGGCGTCGCGGTCAATGCGGTAGCGCTAGCACCCTTCGCGACGCGGATGGTCGCAACAGCCTCAGTGGAGCCGTAGCTGTTGGTAGCGCGAACGGTGAAGGTCCGCTCGCCTGCCTCGGTAGGCGTACCGCTGATGACACCTTCCTCGCTCAGGAACAGCCCAGCGGGCAAGGTGCCGGAAGCAAGCGACACCACAGCGGGGCTGCTGAGGGAGAAGCCGAAGGTGTAGGCCTCACCGACAGTGGCCGGGGTAGGAGTGCCAGTGATCGCGGCAGCACTACCGGGCCGGATACCGACAAGGACCGGGTCGTGGTCGCTGGTGCGGAACCGGTCCGGCGCATAGAGGGACTCGATCTGCGCCGCCGTCTTGAAGTCGGTGTTGTAGTCGAGCACCGAAGGCTCGTCGGCGTTGGTGTGCGCCTCGCCCGCGCCGGTGACCTGAGGGACCAGCGACCGCGACGCGAGGGCGTGGTCCAGGTAGCCCCACTGGCCGTCGAACACGTAGGAGTACGCGTCAGCGCCACCGTAGGCCTTGGCCAGGTTGACGTAACCGGCCTGCTCCAGAACCGCGATCGGGTCCTCACCGGCGTAAGAGTTGAGGTCACCGACGATCAGGACGTCCTCGTCGCCCGCAGCCGGGACCACGGTCTCCCGCAGCCACCGGGCCAGCTCGGTCGCCTGCGCGGTCCGGCGGACGTTCCAGCAGCTCTGCCCGTCACCCTGGTCGGTGTCGGGACCGCTGGTCGGGCAGGAGCCCTTGGACTTGAAGTGGTTGGCCACCACGGTGAACCGGGCGCCGTCGGCGGTGGCGAAGGTCTGCGCCACCGGACGCCGCTCGAAGACCGCGTTCTGGTCGACGGCGGTGGTGCCCGCGACCGGGCTCACCCGGTCGGCGCGGTAGAGCAGCGCCACCTTGATCGCGTCGGTCCCGGCCACGTCGACCACTCCGGTCGCCGCGTCCGCGTCCACGTACGACCAGACGGCGGCACCCTCGGCGGCGTTGAGCGCGCCGACCAGCGCCTGGATGGCGCTGCCCCGGCCGTAGCCGTCGTTCTCCAGCTCCATGACCCCGGTGACGTCGGCGTCCAGCGAGCGGATCGCGGCGACCTCCTTGGCGAGCTGGCGCTGGTACTCGGTGTCGTCGCCCGCGCCGCGGCAGTCGGTGACCGCGCCCTGGGTGCCGAGCTTGCAGCCGGTGTAGGTGTTGAAGAAGTTCAGCAGGTTCGCGCCCGCGACGTGCAGGGTGGCGTTACCCGTGTCAGGGCGCGCGGTCGGACGCTGGTTGGCCGCGTCGAACACGGCAGTGCCACCGAGCGCGCCGATGGGACGGAGCCGGTAGGCGTTACCGCTGGCCGCGTTGCCCGCCCAGGTGTATGTGAGGACACCGATCGGCGCGGTGACCGAGTCGCCGCCGCGCAGGGTGTTCTGCGCCGACAGCGGCTGACCGCCCCGGCCGAAGACGATCGGGTCGGGGTTCTGGCCGTTGGTCGCGTCGTCGATGATCAGCCGGTTGAGGTTGTTCTCGGCCTGCTTGGCGGCGACGGCGGCCTGGTCGGTGGCCCGGATGACCGAGGTGGGCTGCTGGAGCCGACCACCGGAGGACACCACGACCTGGCCGAACCGGCCGAGCTGGAAGTGCTCGGTGACGGTGAGGGTCTGCGCGACCTTCACCAGCATGCCCTCGACGCGCTCCAGGTCGGTGGCGCTGGGCAGCGGGAGTGTCACCGCGGTCGGGGTGACCACGGCCTGGGTGCCGCAGCGCTGCACGCCGGTGGTGGCGGCGGTGATCTGCGTCTGCCCCTGGAACTCGGAGGCGACACCGGTCACCTGCACCACGTCGCCGTTGGCGACGAGGTTGGCGCCGTTGTCGAAGACGAAGACGCCATCGGAGGTGGCGGGGTCACCGTCTCCGCTGTCCTGGAGGTAGAAGCCGCGCAGAGCGGGCTGTGCGCCTTCGTAGTCACCGACGACGGTTCCGCGAACAGTGACGGTCTGTCCTGCCTTGGGCGTGATGTCAGTCGTGCCCTGGACCGAACCGATGGTGATGACCGGAGTGGAGCAAGCGGGACCGGCGCCAACGGCGACGGTGGCGCCCACTGCCTTGCGCTGCCACTGCGGCAGTTCCTTGGCGATGGTGCCGTCACCGTAGAAGACAGTGTCACCGTCGTCGGTCAGGACCTGCACTGTGGCGGTGTCCGTGAGCGGGTTCGGGACATCGACGATGACCTCGGGCTTGCCGACCGGGCTGAACGCGTCGAGCGAGCCCGCGCGCGGCTGCGGCTGGTGGGTGACGTCGCCGTCCCAGGTGAAGAACTTGTACTCCCCGGCAGCGCCGGTGCCCGCGTCGGACGGTCCCGCGATGAGCAGGTACTGGTTCGCGGCGTTGCGGCGGATCTCCCGGATGCCGCGCCCGCCGAGGTCCCAGCGCAGGGCCTGGCCGAACGAGGCGGTGACACCGGTGGTCGGGTTGGCGGTGACGAGCGCGGCGGCGTTGGTCACCGGCACGACGATGGCCTTGCCGTCGCTGGTGAGCGGGCCGCGGAAGGCCAGCAGCAGCGTGGTGCCGTCAGCGGCGAACTCGGCGCCCTCGATGTTGACGCCGGTGGGGCCGCCCGCGCCGTCGCCCTCGGGGGCGCGGGTCGCGGCGGCGGCGATGCCCAGGGTGTCGCCGTTGGCGCGGTCCCACGCGATGAGGTCGTCGCGCAGGGTCTGGTAGCTGCCGCCGAGGGCGAGGGACGCGCCGGTCCCGGTGCCGGTCACCGTGGTGGTGAACAGCTCCTGGCGGTTGAGGCGGGTCTTGGCCGAGGAGTTCTGGCCCTGCGAGCCGATCCAGAAGATCGTGTCGCCGGCGCGGGCCGAGGCCTCGATGTCGATCTCACGGGTCACGTCGGTGTCGCGCAGCGCGAGACCGGCGGCGCGGACGTCGAACGCCTGCGCGGGGTAACGGGAGTGCTCGCGGTCGTAGACGCGCAGCACGTTGGTCTCGTCGTCGGACACGACCATGGCGCCACCACCGAGGTCGATGGCGGTGCTCGCGTCGGCGGCGCCGTAGTAGCTGCGCTGGCCCGCGGGCAGGGCAGCGGAAACGGCGACAGGCAGGGTCGTCGACGCGGTGGCGGCACCATCGGAAACGGTGACGGTCAGCGTCGCGCGGCCCACGGCGGCGGGAGCGAAGGTGAGGGTGCGGACATCGCCGCTGCCGGTAGCGCCACCGGTCACGATGGCCGGGTCACTGCTGGTGACGGTCACGGTCAGCCCGCTCGACGGGGTCTCGGCGTCGCCAACGGTCACGGTGCGGACGGCGGGCGGGTTGTCCGGGTCGGCGGCAGTCAGCGCCAACTCCTGGGTGCCGGTGATGGTCGGCGGGGTGTTCACGGTGCCCGCGACGGACACGGTGGCGGTGCGGCTGTCGACCTGGCCGCCGGGGCCGGTCACGCGAACCCAGTAGGTGGCGGTCTCGGTCAGCGCGGGCGTCGTGAATGACGCGGCGGTGGCGCCACTGACGGGGTTGGCCGTGTTGCCGGAGGCACCGGCGTACCACTGGTAGCTCAGCGGGCCCGTACCCGAGGCGGTGACGCTAAGGGTCGCGGTAGCGCCAGAGGCGACAGACGCGTCCTGGGGCTCCGCGGTGATCGCGGGCGCCGAGGTCGAGGCGGCCGGGGCGAGCGCGACGCCGCGCAGGACCGTGTTCGCGGCAGCGGTGCGCAGCGTGGTGGACGTGGCGGCGATGGGTGCGGCCGCGGCGGCGGTGTCGTCGACCTTGACCAGCACGTTGTTCGTGGTCGTGGCGAAGAGGGTCACGCCGGAGCCGGTGACCTCACCGGTGATGCCGCGCACGGCGCTGTTGGCCGGGCGGAACGAGCCGCGCGCGGTCCACGCGGTGCCGTCGCTGGAGAACTTGAGGATGCCACCGGTCGTGGAGTCGTCCGCGACATAGATGGTGTCGACACCCGGGACGGCCGGGTCGCGGTCCAGCGCGGCCAAGGCGTACGGGCTCGGGGCGGGAACGGTCAGCGCCGGGGTCTGTCCGCCAGTGGAAGGGAAGCCGGTGCCGACGGAGTAGACGCCGGTGGTACCGCTACCCGTGCTGATGTAGAGCTGCCCGCCCGCGATAACAGTCGCGCGGATGTTGGTGGGCGCTGCGGAGTTGATCTGCGTGGACGCGCCGGTGGATCCGAGAGCTGCCAGGCGAACGCCGCCGTTGGCGCCAACGACCCAGAAACGCGAACCGTCGTCGGTAACCGCACCGCGGACGTTGTTGGCGCTGAAGGTGTCGGTGACGGTCGTGGTGGTGTCGACCGCGCCGGAGCCGTCGACACGGGCGACGACCCGGTTGACCGCGGCCGAGGTGGTGCCCGCCACGCCCGCCGTGCCCGGGTCGGCGTCGTAGCCCGCGATGGTCAGGTAGCGGCCGTCCGCGGAGCGGGCGAGGGCGCCCTCCGAGGTGGCCGAGCCGCTCAGGGTCAGGCGCTTGCCCGGCCCCGGGGCGGTGGGCAGCGGCACCGACTGCACCAGGGTGCCGGACGGGGTGAACTCGTCGAGGAAGACCGCCGTGGCCGCACTGCTCAGCGCGCCGTCACCGGTCCCCACCCTGGCCACCACGATGTTCCCCGGCGCGAACCCGACAGCCGCGGCGGACTGACCGGTCACCACGGCGACGACGGAGGCCGCCAGCGTGGTCACCACCAGTCCGCCGAGGAGACGTCGCGGACGTGAGCGCACGTCAACTCCTCTTCGTTCACAGATCTCGACCGACATTGCCGGCTGAAAGTAGATCGTCGAACGAGGGGGCGATAGACCTGTTCGGGCAACGTTCAACAGGCGTGCATCCACCGTCCGTGGCGGTGAACGCCCCGCCAACCCTGACCGGTCAGTCCCGGCGCTGCAACAGGCTCGGCCCGATGATCCGGCGCACTACCCGGCGCAGCAACGGCTTCTGCTCACCCGTCGCGCTGGCCGCTGCCGGAGCTACAGGCGGTTCAGCGTCAACGATCGAGGCAGGCTCAACAGGCGCGGGCGGCGGCGTGACCTGCACCGGGCTGGGAGCGACCGGCACAGGACTAGGAGCGAGTACGGAGCCGACGACGGGAACGGGGCTGGAGGGTGAAACGCTCGCGGGGGGTGCGACGACACCGTCAAGGGGAACGTCAGCGTCGGAGGGCACGACAGGGGTGAACAGGTCCCGCTGAGGCGTGAACAGGTCCACGGTCGACTGGCGCGGTGGCACTCTCTGCGGCGGCACCTGCTGGGTGGGGATCACCGGTGCGGCAGTGACCACCGGGGCGAACCGGACGGTGGCCGCGTGCTGTACCGGGCTGGGCGCGGGCGGTCGGGGTGCGGGACTCGGGGTCGGGTTCGGCACGGCGTCGATCATCTCAGCCCGGTCTCGACGACGCGATCCGGGGTCCGCCGCGACCCCCGTGGACCGGCGTCCGGATCCCCGCTGCCAACTCGCCGATCCGCCCCACGACACCCGTGATCTCCAGCGGGAACGCCCGATCGCCCGCGGATCGGCCGGTTTCCGCCATCCACCCCAGGACCAGTCCAATACAGCCCGAAGTGGACCGGTGTCGAACCGCCCCGGACCGGTACCTTGATGATCATGGACCGCCTCTCCGACGCGCACAGCCTGGTCGAGCTGCTCGGTGACTGGACGACCGCCGGTGGCCCGCTCTACCGCAAGCTGGCGGGGGCGGTGGCCAAGGGCATCGAGGTCGGCGACCTGCCCGCGGGCGAGCGCCTGCCCTCCGAGCGCGACCTGGCGAAGCTGCTCACCGTCAGCAGGGCCACCGTGGTCGCCGCCTACGACGAACTGCGCGGCAAGGGCCTTGTCGACAGCGTCCGCGGCAGCGGCACCCGGGTGAGCGCGCGCCCCAGGGTCAACGGCGCGCACGGGCGGGTGCCCGGCGGCCGGGCGACCTCGATCTTCCAGCGGCTGGCCGACGGCCCCGGCCCGATCATCTCGCTGGCGATGGCCATCGAGCCCGCGGCGCCGGAACTGGCCGAGGTGTACCGGGACCTGGCCGAGGGCGGCGAGCTGACCGAGCTGATGACCGACGTCGGCTACCACCCGAGGGGCTACCCGCCGCTGCGGGCCGCCGTCGCCGAGCACTACACCGCGGTCGGCCTGCCCACCGAGGCCGACGAGGTGCTCATCACCACCGGCGCGCAGCAGGTCATCGGGCTGGTCGCGCAGATGTACCTGCGGCCGGGCAGCACCGTCGTGGTGGAGTCGCCGAGCTGGCCGGGGTGCCTGGACGTGTTCCGGGCGGCCGGGGCGCGGCTGGTCGGGGTGCCGCTCGACGACGAGGGCGTGCGGGCGGACCGGCTGGCCGCGGTGTTCGCCGAGGAGCGGCCGGTGCTGACCTACCTGATGCCGACCTTCCACAACCCGACCGGGCGGATGATGTCGGCCGCGCGCCGAAGACGGGTCGCCGAACTGGCCGCCCGGTACAACGTGCCGGTGTTGGAGGACAACGCCTACAGCGGCTTCCACGGCCGCACCGGTGCCGCGCCGCCGCCGATCGGCGCGTTCGCCAGGGGCAACGCCGAGATCCTGAGCGTCGGCTCGGTGGCCAAGTCCGTGTGGGGCGGGCTGCGCATCGGCTGGGTCCGCGGACCGTCGGCGATCGTGACCAGGCTCGCCCGCTACAAGGTGCGCGCCGACCTGGGCAGCCCGGTGCTCGACCAGGCGCTGACGGCCCGGTTGCTGCCGCGGTTGGAGGAGATCACCGCGACCCGCGCGGCCACCATGCGGGCCCGGCTCGACCACACCAGGGCGCTGCTGGCCGAGCAGCTGCCGAGCTGGCGGTGGCAGACCCCGGACGGCGGGTCGGCGCTGTGGGTGGAGCTGCCCGACACCAGCGCGCAGATCTTCGCGCAGGTGGCGCTGCGGCACGGGGTGGAGGCGGTGCCCGGCTCGGCGACGGATCCGACCGGCGCGCACGACAACCACATCCGGGTGCCGTTCACCTTCCCGATCGAGGTGATCACCGAGCTGGTGCGCAGGCTGGCGGGCGCGTGGGCGGACCTGCAGCGGCACGGGCCGGTCACCGACTCGACCCCGGTGGTCTAAGAGGCCCTGTTGGTCTAAGAGGACGGCTCTCGGCCTGGCGCCAAGGACCTAGGCGCGGACACCGGTGATGGCGAGTTCCAGGAGTCGGGTGACGGTCGCCGGTTCGCGTTCCGCGGCCGCGACGATCGCGTTCACCAGGCGCAGCAGGTCGGCGAGCGTGGCGTCGGGGTTGACCGCCTTCGCCTTCTGCGCGCGGCCGAGCACCTTCTTGCCGATCTCGCGGACCTGGGCGTGCGGGCTGGTGAGGTCCTCGGCGGCCTCGGCCATGGCGAGGAACTTGGCCAGCCCGAGGTGGGCGGTGAAGTGCCGGACCAGGGTGCGCAGCCAGGTGACCAGGGCGTCGCCGGGGTCGGCGGCGGTCGGCAGCGGCGTGGTCTCGGCGACCAGCGCCTCGACCCGGTCGTGGAAGACGATGTCGAGCAGGATGATCCGGGTCGGGTAGTGCCGGTAGAGGGTGGCCGAGCCGAGGCCCGCGCGGCGGGAGATCTCCTCGAGGGAGGCGTCGGCGCCCTGTTCGGCGACCACGATCCCGGCGGCGGCGCGCAGCTTCTCGTGGTTGCGCTTGGCGTGCGCCCGCATCCCCTTCTCGGGCAGGGCTTCCTCGACCGGGACTTGCTGCGGGGCTGGCTTGGACGCCACTGGGGGTTCCTCCGTCGCGCGGTTCCGCGGGGTTGTCCCCCGAATCGTACCGGGCCGTCAACGGGGTGGTACCCCGGTACCCTCGGCAGTGGTCGGACCATTCGGGTCCTGGGTGGAAACCACGCCCATTCCGGCGTTCCGCCCAGCTGGGCGACACCTGACCGGGGGACGCGGTGGCGCTCGGCGTCGCGGGCCCGGGCGAATCTGGGTAGCCCGCACCCATGCCCCACCCGCGCCCCGGCCCTAGCTTGGGCAGCCTGACGCGCTCCCGCGCCGGTTCGTCCACTGTGGATACCGCGCCCGGGTCGGCGCGGCGAGCGGAGGGAGGGCACCGGTGGGCCTGTGTCGCGGCTCGCGGTCGCGCAAGCTGGGCGGTACCGACCGACACCTTGGAGCCGTCCGATGAACGACCGTGTGCGGTTCTCGCTCAGCGCGGCGGACATCCCGCGCGCCTGGTACAACCTCGCCGCCGACTTGCCCGACCTGGCCCCGCCTCGACACCCTGCCTCGGGTAGGGCCATCACCTCCGATGACCTGTTGGCGATCGTGCCGGAGGAGTTGGCCAGGCAGGAGTTGACGCTGGATCGGGAGGTGGAGATACCTGAGCCGGTGCGTCAGATCTACGCGCGGTGGCGGCCTTCCCCACTGATCCGTGCGCGCGGGCTGGAACGGTCATTGGGCACGCCCGCGCGGATCTACTACAAGTACGAAGGCGTTAGTCCTACCGGCAGCCACAAGCCCAACACGGCCATCGCCCAGGCGTACTACAACAAGCAGGCCGGGATCACGAAGCTGGCCACGGAGACGGGAGCGGGCCAGTGGGGGTCGTCGTTGGCTCTTGCGGGCGCGCTGTTCGGCCTGGATATCAGCGTCTACATGGTTCGGCTCAGCTTCGACCAGAAGCCCTACCGCCAGATGTTGATGCAGACCTACGGTGCGCGGTGCGTGGCGAGTCCTAGTACCGAGACCGAGACCGGTAGGGCGATTCTGGCCAGGGACCCCGACTCCCCCGGCAGTCTCGGTATCGCCGCCTCGGAGGCGGTGGAGATCGCGGCGAACGACCCGACCACGAACTACGCGGGTGGCAGCGTCCTCAACCACGTGTTGCTGCACCAGACCGTCATCGGCCAAGAGGCGATCGTGCAGTTCGCCATGGCGGATGACTACCCGGACGTGGTTGTGGGGTGCGCGGGCGGCGGGAGCAACCTCGGCGGGTTGGCCTTCCCGTTCCTCGGGGCGCAACTGAGCGGTGGTCGGCCGGTTCACGTGATCGCTGCCGAGCCCGCGTCGTGCCCATCGATGACGCAGGGCACGCTCGCCTACGACTTCGGCGACACAGCCGGATTCACCCCACTGCTGCGGATGTACACCCTGGGGCACGGCTTCATCCCGCCGCCGCTGCAAGCCGGCGGGTTGAGGTACCACGGCATGGCGCCTCTAGTGAGCGAGGCGGTGGCGCAGGGATTGATCGACCCGGTGGCGGTAGCGCAAACGGCGTGTTTCGCGGCGGGGGTTCGGTTCGCGCGCACCGAGGGGATCGTGCCCGCGCCGGAGTCCACCCACGCGGTCGAGGTCGCGATCCGGGAGGCGTTGCGGTGCCGCGAGGAAGGCGTCAGCCGGACGATCCTGTTCGGGTTGTCCGGGCACGGGCACTTCGACCTGGGCGCCTACGAGGACTACCTGTCGGGCACCCTGCGGGACGGGCGGTTCGAGGCGGACAAGATGACCGCCGCGCTGGCGGAGCTACCGGATGTCTGACGGTAGGGGCACCGTGGCGGCCGGGTGGCGGCGATGAGCAGGTTCATCCACGCGGTGGTGGGCGCGGCGATCCCGGTGATCCCGGAGGTGAAGGTCCGGGCCGCGGACGGGGTGTCGCTGGTGGGTGAGCGGTCGCCGGTGGCGATCGCGGCGTCCTACGAGGCCGCCGGGGTGGGGTGCCTGTCGGTGGTGACGGGCCGGTGGTTCGGCGGTGACCTGCGACTGCTGTCCGACGTGACCGCGCGAAGCGGGTTGCCGGTCTTACAAAAGGACTTCCTGACGAGAGAGGCTCAACTGATCCAGGCACGCGAACTCGGTGCGGCCGCGGTACTGCTAACTGCGGCGTTGTTGCCGCAGCGGGTACTGGCCACGCTGGTCGACAAGGCGTTGGTGTTAGGGCTGACTCCGTTCGTCGAGGTGGTGAACGAGGCCGAGGTCAATGCTGTGCCGCACGCGAACGAGTGCGTGATCGCGGTGAACAACAAGGACATCCAGGTTCACGAACGGGGTCCGGCAGACCTGAGTCGCAGCGAACGCCTGTTGCCCGCCATCCGGGCCACTGGCTGTCTGGCGCCGGTTAGCGCTAGCGGTATCGACCATCCTGCACAGGCCGCGAGGTTGGTGCGCGCAGGGTTCGTGGCGGTGTTGGTCGGAACGGTCCTCTTGCGCTCCCCTGACCCCGCGACCTGGTTGTCCCGGCTCACTGTGGCGCCGAGGTGACGGGGATCCCCGCGCCGCGGTCCCCTCTTGCCGACGAACCGACCGCGTTGTCCTTGCGTGCCGCGGTGCGCAAGGTGCCGTTGGAGGAGCACCGGCTGGCGGGTCGGGTGTTCGAGCGGCACGAGATCGCGGCTGACTTCACCGAGCGGTCCACCGGTGTCCCCGCGAAGCTGTCGTCGCGGTCGGAGATGGTGGTCCGATACCGGGTACCGGACTCACTGATCCCGGTGACGCTGGGGTTCTACGGTGACGTCAACCGTGTGCGGTCTTGCCTACCTGGCTTGCCCGACCGGGCGAACCACGAGTCTGTCGCCGTACTGGCCAGGGCGGCAGCGCCACCTGTGTACGTCATGCGCCCGAGAGAGCGGTGGCCCGAGGTAGACCTGAACGTGTTGCCGGTACTCCCGTGCCGCAACGCCAAGCCCAGCATCACGATGGGGGTCGTCTATGCGAACCAGTGCGGGGTCACCTCGATGTCGGCGCACCGCATGGTGGTGTTGGACAAGACGCACCTGATGCTCTGGGTAGGGCAAGAGGACGGGCTGCTCGCTCTACACGCGGATGCGATGGCTGCCGGGGAGCGGCTCGCGGTGTCGGTGAACCTGGGTCCACCACCTGCGGCGATGGTGGCGGCCACACTCGCGTCGCCGCTATGGCCGGCAGGTAGGCCCGCCATGGCCGGTGCGCTCGCAGGGGCGCCTCTGGCTCTGTCCGCGGGTGTCAGCGCCACCATCCTGGCGGACTCGGAGATCGTGTTGGAGGGCTACCTCGACGACACGGTGCACGGCGGCCACCCGGTGCTCACGGTGACGGCGATGACGACCCGGCCCGACCCGACCTACCACGCGTTGCTGGAGACGGGCCGGGAGCGCTCGGTCGTGCTGGGCCTGGCGGGCGCGCTGTCCGTGGCGCACGCGCTCGGCGACGACCTGGTCACCGACGTCCACCACAGCCCGGCGGGCGGCACCCCGCTGCTGGTGATCTCCGTGCACAAGCGGTGCCCCGACGATGACCACCGGCTCCCCGAGATCGCGCGCCGGGTGTTCGAGCACCACCAGCACGGCGAGCTGATCGTCTTCACCGACGACGACGTGGACATCTCCTGCGCGGAGGACGTCCTGTGGGCGATCGCGACCAGGGGCACGCACCGGTCCGAGTGGTCCCGTGGGCGCGCGTTCGTGGACGCCACCGTCCCGTTCGGACGCACGGCGTCCCAGTCCCGCTAGGCCCACGCAACAGCACTAGGCCCCTACGGGGAGCACCAGTCGTTGGTACAGGCGTTCCAGGTCCGCGTCGGGGTCGGTGGTGAGGCCGGTGTGGGTCGGTGAGGTCTGCACGAGGGTGCTGCGGGGTGCGGTGAGCCAGCGGAAGCGCTGCCCGAGCGAGATACCGGTGACCGGCGTGCGCTTGTCGCTACCGTCGCACGCACCGCACAAGAGGGTCAGCGCGGCCGCGAGGGTGTCGACGTCCAGGTCGGGGTCTAGGGCGCGCAGGCGGTCGGGGTCGACGTGGGTGCGGCACCGCAGGTAGGCCAAGTCGGCGCAGTAGAGCAGAACGCCGACGTTCATGGCCTCGCCGCGGTCCTGTCTGGGGATGGCCCGCAGCAGCGCGTACTCAAACACGTGCGACACGAGCCGCCTCCAACTCACTGACCCAGCGCGGCGCGTCCGCCAGCCTCGCCTCGAAGTACGCCCGGTAGGCCGCCCTGGTCCGGTCGGGTGCGCCGAACACGTCGTCGAGCCAGTCGTCGGGGACCAGCGCGAGGACGTCGTCGAGCAAGGCCGGCACCTTGGGCCCCAGTTCCGCGTCGACCTCGGTGACCGAGCCCGCCACCGGGAGCATGACGTGGTCGGCCGCGTCGTACCGGTAGGTCGACGCGGGCTGCCACCCCTCGGCGAACCGGTGGTGGAAGTAGAGAGAGGCACCGTGGTCGATGAGCCATACCTCGCGGTGCCAGAGCAAGAGGTTCGGGTTGCGCCAACTGCGGTCGACGTTGAGAACCAGACCGTCCAGCCAAAGGACCCGCGCGGCGAGGTCAGGTCCGGGGTCGCGGACCAGCGGCGTGAAGTCGAACGAGCCGGGTAGGTAGTCCAGGCCGAGGTTGCGGCCACCGCTGACGCGCAGCAGTTGCTGCACCTCTTCGTCCGGTTCCGCCCTACCCAGCTCCGGGTCGAGGTCGATGAGCACGATCTCCGGCACAGGTAGGCCCAACGCGCGCGCCAACTCCCCCACCACGACCTCGGCCACCAACGCCTTGAGGCCCTGGCCCGCGCCGCGGAACTTGAGCACGTACATGCCCAGGTCGTCGGCCTCCACCAGCCCCGGCAGCGATCCGCCCTCACGCAGCGGGGTCACATACCGGGTGGCGGAGACGGCACGCAGCGGCGATGGCACTCCCGAATCATGCCGTGCGACCGCCGCCACCGCGCCACCTGGTCAACCCAGGGCATCCCGCACGCGACGCAGGTGGGCCTGCTCGATGTCGTCCGGAGTCAGCTCTATCGCGCGGGTGTACTCGGCAGCCGCCTCCGGCACGCGATGCAGTCGCCGCAGGAGATCTGCTCTTACCGCGTGGAAGACCGGGTAGCCGTCCAGATCCAGTTCCTCGACCAACGCGAGAGCCTCGCCGGCACCGAACACCTCGGCGACCGCTACCGCACGGTTGAGCCTGACGACTGGCGTCGGAGCTATCGCGAGGAGCTGGTCGTAGAGCGCCACGACCTGGGGCCAGTCAGTGGGCGGGTCGGTGTGGACAGCGTGGATCGCGGCCTGGATCTGGTACGGCCCGGGCAGGCCGATGCGGAGGCAGCGTCGGACGAGGTCATGGCCCTCCGCGATCATCACGTGGTGCCATCTGGCGTGGTCCTGCTCGGTCAGCGGCACCAGCGCCCCCGCGTCGTCCACCCGAGCGGCGCGACGGGCGTCGGTGAGCAGCACCAGCGCCAGCAGTCCGAGCGCCTCCGGCTCGTCGGGCATCAGCTCCACCAGCAGCCGGGCCAGCCGGACGGCCTCGTCGCACAGGTCGGCGCGGCGGCGGGCGTGGCCCTCGGTGAACACCAGGTAGACCACGGCGAGCACCGACCGCAGGCGCTCCGGGAGGTCGGCGTCAGCGGGGACGCGGTACGGGATGCGCGCGGCGCGGATCTTCCCCTTGGCCCGGACCAGCCGCTGGGCCATGGTCGGCTCGGGGACCAGGAACGCGCGGGCGATCTCGGCTGTGGTGAGCCCACCGAGCAGCCGCAGCGTTAGCGCTACCTGCGCAGGTCGGGCAAGAGCCGGGTGGCAGCAGGTGAAGACCATCCGCAGTCGGTCGTCGCGCACGGGCCCCTCCTGCGCTGGTTCGGTCGTGGCGTGCAGCAGGGCGGCCTGGGCGTGCCGGTCGTCGCGGTCGGCCTCGCGGCGCAGCCGGTCGATGGCCCGGTTGCGGGCGGTGGTGATGATCCACCCGGCCGGGCTCGGCGGCACGCCCCGCTCCGGCCAGGTGCGCAGGGCCTGGGTGAAGGCGTCCTGGACCGCGTCCTCGGCGAGGTCGATGTCGCCGAGGACGCGGGTCAGCACGGCCACCGCCCGCCCGTACTCCCGGGCGAAGACCTGCTCGACGCTCACTCGCCTGCCACGGGCCGGACCTCGATCGGCAACGTCACCGCCAGCGCCGCCTTGCGACCCCATGCCAGCGCCGCGTCGAGGTCGGACGCCTCGATGACCCAGAACCCGCCGACGTGCTCGCGGCCCTCCGCGTAGGGTCCGTCGGTGACCAGGACGTCGCCGTCCTTCGGGTGCAGGACGGTCGCGGTGTGCGCCGGGTGCAGGCCCGCGTTGAACACCCAGGCCCCGGCGGCCCGGAGGTCCGCGTTGAACGCCGCGAGGTCGCGCATGATCGGGTCGAGGACCTCGGGCGGCGGCGGGTCGCCATCGGGCTGCTGGATGCTGAGCAGGTACTGCGTCATGTCGGCTCCTCCGGGTCTGGACCACGGCGTGTCCGGTTTCTGGCGGGTTCGACTACCCGCACCTCTTACACGAACGGCTATGTCGCGGATCGACACCTCGGGGACAGCTGTTTTCGAGCGGTCCTGACTGTACGGTTCGCTCATGTCGCAACCGCCGCCACACGACCCCCGGTTCCCGAACCAGGGTGGCTACGGTCCGCCCCTGGGCGGCGGCCCGTACCGGCCCGGTCAGCAGGACCAGCCCCACCCCCAGCAGGGCGGGTACCAGCAAGGCGGGTATGGGCAGCCAGACTATGGGCAGCCAGACTATGGACAGCCAGAGTACGGACAGCAGGGGTACGAGCAGCCCGGTTATGACCAGCCCCGGTACGACCAGGGTGGTCGCCCGGCCGGTGGGCAACGACCGTCCGCTCAACCCCAGCAGCGGCAGGCAGCGCAACCAGCGCAGCGGCCCGCTCAGGCCCCGCAGCGGCAGGCAGCGCCACCGTCGCGATCGTCCGGGCCGCGCCGGATCCCGGGTGTCGGGTTGGTGCTGGCCATCGTGGGATCGCTGGTGCAGCTGCTGAGCCTGACGCTGCTGCCGTGGATCGCGCACGGCGGTGACCCGAAGTCGCTGGTCAGCCTGGTGGGTGACCTGTCGGACGGCCAGCCGCACGGCTTCGGCGACTGGTACGTGGTGCTGTTCAGCTACCCGCTGGTCGTGCTGGGCGTGCTGCTGTCGTTCTCCGCGGTGCTCGAGTCGGTCGCGATGAAGGTCGTGTGGGCCGGTCTGGTGCTGCTCGGGGTGGGGTTCCTGCTGCTGCGCTTCGGCGTGGGCCCGATGACCGGCCTGTTCGGCGTCGAGCAGGACTTCAGCACCCGGGACGTGGTGGTGGCCGTGGCCGCGGTCGGGGTGGCCGTCGTGGTCATCTTCGTGGTGAAGACCGCGGTGAGCATGTTCCGGCGGGTCGCCGGCCTGATCCTGTTGGCACTGTCGGGCGTGCACGTGGCCGCGGTGGCCGACCTGGCCGATGGTCTCGACAACCTGAGCGTGGGTGCCTTCGGCCCCGTTGTCGGCTACGTGCTGATCGGCGCTGCCGCGTTGGTCGGGCCTAAGAGGTTCGCCCCGTAGTCACCAGTGCCGCGGGTGGGACAAGGTCGTAGGCAGCTTGGTCGTCTTGTCGCCGCGCGCGGAGTCCACCTGTGACTGGATGAGGAACAGGGCGCCGGTGAGGTTCGCGCCTCTGAGGTCGGAGCCGCGTAGATCCGCGCCGATGACGTCCGCGCCGCGCAGGTCGGCCTCTCGTAGGTCCGCGCCGATCAGGTAGGCACCGCGCAGGCTCGCACCCCGCAGGTCCGCTCGGCGGAACCGGGCGCCCATCAGGTTCGCGCCGCGGTGGTCCTTGCCCCGGCTGCCCGCACGGGCGCGCTCGCTCACCTTGAGCAGCAAGGCGTTGACCTTGTGCCGATGCGCGGGAACGTCAAGGGTCCTCAGCACGGCCACGCCCGAGTCGGTGAGCGCCTCGGTCTCGGCGAGCGCGCGGTCGAGGTCCGCGCGCAGCGGTGCGGCGGCGGCGATCCCGCGGGCCTCGGCGAGGTACCAGAGCAGTTCGTGCAGGTCGCGCATCACCGGGAACAGGGTCTGGGCGGCGTCCGGCGCGACCCGGGTGACTTTCTGGCCCGCGCCGAAGCAGTCGTAGACCGTGCAGCCCACGAAGCCCTTGGGGCGGAGCTGGTCGTGGATGCCGCAGCGGTGGTCGGCGAGCAGGTTGGGGCAGGCGCGGCCCGCGGGCTTGTCGATGGCGAAGTCCGTGGAGGCGGAGAACGCGGGTACCCGACAGCACAGCGCGTGGCAGTTGGCGCAATCCGCGCGCAGAGCGCCGAACGGATCTTGCGTTTTTGGCACAGCGCTCCCGTGTGGTAACTGAACGTGAGAGGGTTCACGACCAGATGGGAGACCGAGCGTAAGGGGCGCCGTGACCACTGCCGACATCGACCTCCTCCGTCGTCGTTGGGAACTCCCCACCGCTCTGGCGGCGAGTGAGCGGGCCTTGGCCGAGTCCCCGCACGATCCCCAGGCGGTCGTGGCCCACGTGAGGGTCTTACTCGCGATGAACCGGGAGGACGACGCGGCCGAGCTCACGTCACGGCAGCTGGAGGACCCCTCGATCTCCACCTGGCATCTGGTGGCCCTATCGCAGTCAGGTGCCTACGAGGACGCGATCGCCTTCGGTCTGGAGGCCATCAAACGCTTCCCGGACCACGCCCTGGCCCGTGTCGCTCTAGGCCGCGCCTACTCCGGTAGCGGCTACGAGGAAGAAGCACTAGAGCTGTATGCCGCCGCGGCAGCCCTGTCGCCATCCGACTGGCGTCCCGCTCGCTGGTACGCACTGGGACTCGCCGACCTCTATCGGTGGTCTGAGGCGGTTATCGCTGGCGAGCGGCTGGTGGCGGAGTACCCGACCGTCGCGAAGTGCCACCACACGCTCGGGCAGATCCACCTCAAACGTGACGCCCCACAAGAGGCGCTCCCCCACTTCGACGCGGCGATCGAACTCGATCCTGACTTCTCTTATCCCTACCAGTACCGGGGCACGGCGCTGGTCGAGATGTCGCGGTTCGCCGAGGCCCAGGAGTGGGAGGCCAAGGCGATCGAGCGGTTCCCGCGCGCGAGCGACCTGCTGGTGTCGGCGGCGTGGACGTTCAGCATCCAGGACCGCGAGGACGAGGCGGTCCCGTTGGCCGAACGCGCGATCGCGCTCGATCCGCGCTCCAACTGGGCGTTGTGCAGCCTGGCCGATTTCGAGAGCTACCGGCTGCGCCACGAGGCCGCCGCCACCGCGGTGGGCAAGGCGATCGCGCTGCGCCCGCTGGCCGCCTCGGCCAGGCTGACGGCCGCGTGGCTCGCCCTGCGCGACAACGATGACGACGACGCGGTCACCGCCATCACCGACGTCGTGCGGCTGAACGCCAGGAACAGCCAGGCGGTGAACTCGCGGATCGCGATCCTGCGGCTGGCGGGCAGACTGGCCGACTCGGTCACCGCGGCGGAAGAGGCGTTGCGGCTGCGGCCGCCGAGTCCGTGGACCGCGATCGCCGCGGCGACGACCTTCCAGCAGGCGGAACAGCCGGACCGGGCGCTTGAGGTGCTGGCGACCGCGCTGGAGACGCACCCGCTGCACTCGAACCTGCTACGGACACGGGTCAGCCACCTGCAGAAGACAGGGCGCACGGCGGAGGTAGCCGAGGCGGTACAGGTCGCGCTAAGCCGACGTCCGGACGACGTCGAGATCAATGTCATGGCGGCGGCGCACTACAGCAGCCTGGACGACGAGACCAAGGCACTGGAGCTCGTTGACCGGGCGCTGGCCGTGCGCCCGGATCACGCAGGTGCTCTGGCAGCCCGCATCGACTACCTGCGCTATCTCTCTCGATACGAAGACGCCTGTGACACTGCCTCACGCGGTCTCTCTCTTCACCCTGGCTCAGCGGCCTTGCAGCTAGCGGCAATCAACGCCTACATGGCGCACGACCGCTACGAAGACGCTCTAGCTCAAGCCGAGAAGGCCTTGGCGGGCGACCCAACCAACACATCCGTGTTGGTCAAGCACGTCGACTGTTTGCGCTACCTGTGCCGGTTCGCGGACGCGCACAAGGTGGCTGACCAGGCGCTGGTCGACCAGCCGGACAGCATCACGCTCCGCATGGCCAAGGCCGAGGTGTTCCACTCGGAGAGCCGCTACCCCGAGGCGATCGCCCTCGTCACCCGGGTGCGCGCCGACCTGCCCGAGTACACCTGGGCGCTGCGCAGGCACCTCAGCTACCTGGCGAACGCGCACCGCTTCGCCGAGGCAGCGGCGTTGGCCGACGAGGCGGTCGCCGCGCACCCGGACGACGCGAACGTGCTGATGGGCGTGGCGTGGCTCAGGAGCATGCTCAGCCACGAGGGCGCGGCGGCGGAGTTGGGGCGACGGGCGGTCGCGCTGTCGCCGACCAACCTGTGGGCGCGGCAGAGCCTGATCCAGTTCCTGCGGTACGCGCGGCGGTTCGACGAGGCGCTGGCCATGTGGGAGCCGTTCGGCGGCTCGCCTGACGCCGACGCGCTCATCACCCGCGCCTGGCTCGCGTCCGACATGGGGGACGACGAGGGCGCGATCGCCTGGTGCGAACGGGCTCTTGGATCCGCACCCCGTTACGTCTGGGCTCTGACCACGCGTGTGTGGCTTCTGCATAAGGCGGATCGGCTCGCGGACGCGCAAGCTGCTGCCGCTGCCGCGTTAGCGCTAAGGCCGGACAACGTCGATGTTCACGCTACCGACGCGTGGCTGCGGCTAGAACTGGACGACGCCGAGGGGGCCTTGGTGGCCGCTGACCGGGCGTTGGAGATCAGTCCCCGGGACTCGGACGCGTTGGACCACAAGATCCTGGCGCTGTTCCGGCTGCACCGGGTCGACCAGGCGGAGCGGGTGATCCGGGCCGCGCAGGAGCGGCAGCCGACGAACCTGGGGCTCCAGCTCGCGCTGGCGAAGGTGCACGAGCACCGGCTGGCGTTCGACGCGGCCGCGCAGTGCACCACCGCGGCGATGCGGGAAGTGCCGGACGACCCCGACTGCGGGGTGGCGCTGTCGTCGACCCTGCGGTCGCTGCGGCGCTACGGCGAGGCCGAGCGGGTCACGATGGGCGTGATCAGGACGCACCCGCACCGCAGGGACACGCGGGCGGAACTGGGGTGGATCCACCACGACGAACGCCGGTTGGCCGACGCGCGGCGGGTGTTCCAGGACCTGCTCGACGACGCCGTCAACGAGCGGGAGCGCCGGTCGGCCCGCTACGGGCTGGGCTGGGTGGCGTTCAGCGCGGGCGACCACGCGACGGCGGAGGCCGAGTTCCGGCTGCTGCCCAAGACGGACTTCGCGTACCGGCTCGCGTTGGCGTGGGCGTTGACCAGGCAGGACGGGGTAAGCCGGTGGCGGGAGGGCGAGGCGATCGCGGCGGAACTGGTCAAGCTGCGTGATGACCCGTCGGCGCACATCTGCCTAGGGGTCGCCGCGTTCCGGCAGGGTCAACTCGCTTCTGCGGAGTACCACTTCAAGCGGGCGTTGGACATCGACCCATACCACGGCAGCCACGCCGATCTCGGTGCCCTCTATGTCCAGATGGGACGCTATGAAGAGGCTGAGGTAGAGCTGAACCGGGCCATCGCGCGGGATTGGTACGACGCGGCGGCGCATGTGGAGTTGGGCGCGCTGCTGTTGCGCACGGACCGTCTTCCGGAGGCAGAGCGCGAGTTCCGTCAGGCACTCGCCGTTGACCCTGCCTCCGGGGCCGCCGCGATCGGCGTCGCGCAGGCTCTGGCGAAGGCCGGTGACGAGGCTGAGGCAGAGTCCACTCTGCGCGCGGCCCTCTTACGCCAAGACGCCCCCGCCCGCTGGCGCACCAACCTCGCCATTGCCCGCCTCTTAGTCCAACGCGGCGACAAGCAACAGAACGCCGACCTTCACGCCGAGGCCTACGCCCACGCTCAAGGCGCTCTCGAAACCGCTCCCGACAAGGAAGCAGATCCGCACTTCGTCGCAGGCGTGGCCCACCACCGCATGGGTTCTCTAGCCGCCGACGCCCGAGGCCGCTTCTGGTACCGCCAACGGGCCCTCTCACACCTACGCGAGTGCCTCAAGCGCGACCCCGGCCACGCTGACGCCCAGCGCAACCTCCACCTACTGGAACGCGAACTCAAGGCGGTAGCCCCAGCGATCTGGGGTGGCTACGCAGTCGCCGTGGTCTCCATCGCGCTGCTTGCCACGCTCTGGATCACCTTCTTCACCACCACCAAGGTCACCGCCGTCATGCTGACCACCACGACACCGGTCCTGGTGGGCCTCTTCACCATCGCCGTGCTCCTCCCCTCCCTGATCCGCCTCAAGCTCCCCGGCTTCGAAGCGGACCTGCAGGCAGGCACCGGCCCCATCTCCCCCGGCCCCACCGGCCAGGTCACCTTCGGCCCCGGCCGCTTCACCGTGACGACCGGCCCCACCGGCCAACTCCCGCGCCGCGAGTGAGGACTGCCCGGCACGACCTCCGCGTGGATGCCGAGCGGCGGATGGCGAGGGTGAGGGCGAGGAAGCCGCCGCGGGAGAGGCCGACGAGGTGGACCTTGTCGTGGCCGAGGCCCGCGAGCAGGTCGGTGAGCCAGTCGGCCAGGTCGTCGGCGGTCTCCAGGGCGCGGGTCTGGACCGAGTGCCCGGGTTCGCCGATGGTGTCGACGGCGTAGACGTCGTGGTGGGCGGCCAGGTCGGCGATGTGCGGGTACCAACTCACGCGCCTGGTCGTTGGCGAACGCCCCCAGCATCGGTCCCCCTCCCGGAGTTTTATAGTGCATCCGCACCATAACAGTTCGTGGCTGCCCGTACCGGCCGGTGTGGCAGAGTGGTCCGGTGCCCAAACGCGTTGACCACCAGGAGAGACGGCGCGGGATCGCGGAGGCGTTGTTCCGGATCGCAGCCGCGCAGGGACTGCAAGCGGTGACGTTGCGTGCGGTCGCGGCGGAGGCGGGCATCTCGATGAACCTGGTCCAGTACTACTTCCCGACCAAGGAGGAGATGCTGCGGTTCGGCTGGCAGCGGGTGGCCGAGCTGGGTGGTGAACGCGCCGGGGTCGGCATCGCGCGGGCGCTGGAGACCGGGGACGAGCGGGCGGTGATCAGGGCCTACCTGCTCGGTGTGCTCCCCACGGACGAACGTGGCCGTGTGCTTGGTGCGGTGCAGATCGCGTACTTCGCCGTTGACGTAACCCGCGGCAGTCAGGACCCAGAGCAAGAGGCCCTCGTACCGCACCTGGTGCGCGCGCTCACCGAGCAGCTCCAGAAAGCCCAAGCGCGCGAACGGGTCCCGGCGAACCTCGACCCCGAACTGGAGGCCGACGCGCTCGCGACCATGGCCGGTGGGCTGCTCACCGGCATGCTCATCAGGGCCTACGACACCGATCGGGCGACGGCGCTCGTCGAGCACCGGCTGGACCAACTGTTCGGATCGGATCGGTCCACAACGGTCGGGCGCGGTGGGGGTGCGGCCGGGCAGCGTTGACGGCGGAAGGAGACCCCATGATCTCGGCTCTCAACCGGCTCGTCGACCTCGTCGAGGACCACCTCGTCGCGGCGGTCGCTGTCGGGGAGTTCGACGTCGCCGAGGTGGCGTTGACGGTGGGCACGACCGAGTACCACCTGCGGCGGATGTTCTCGTCGCTGGCGGGCATGCCGCTCTCGGAGTACGTGCGGCGTCGCCGGATGACGGTGGCGGCCGCCGAGGTCATCCGGGGCGCGGACGACCTGCTGGGCATCGCGGTCCGGCACGGGTACGGCTCGACCGAGGCGTTCGGGCGCGCGTTCCGGGCGGTCCACGGCGCCACCCCCGGCGAGGTCCGCCGGGACGGGGGTCCCCTCCGCGCACAACCGCAGCTCAGGTTCCGCCTGAGCGTCGAAGGGAGCTCACCCATGGACACCCGCGTCGTCGACCGCCCCGCGTTCCGCCTCGTCGGGCACGCCGCCCGCGTCCCGCTCATCCACCGGGGCGTCAACCCGCACATCCAGCGGCACATCACCGCCCTGCCACCGCAGGCCCACGTCCGGCTCAAGTCCCTCGGCGACACCGAACCGGCCGGCCTGCTCCAGGTCAGCGACGACATCGACCCCGACAGCGCCGAGGGCACCGAACTGACCTACCTGCACGGCGTCGCCATCACCCGGGACACCCCCGTCCCCGACGACCTCGACGCCATCGACGTCCACCCGGGCCGGTGGGCCGTCTTCCGCTCGGAAGGCCCCTACCCACAAGCCCTGCAGGACACCTGGGCCGCCACTGCCACCGAGTGGTTCCCCGCCAACCCCTGGCGCCTACGCCCCGGCCCGTCCATCCTCACGATCCTCGACCGCGCCGACGACTTCAGTACCGCCACCTGCGAGTTGTGGCTACCAGTCGAACCGGCGTAGCGGTCAATCCCTTTGCGTGGCCGTTACCAGGGCATCTAGCGTGGTCCTCTCCGGAGGGCGCGAGAGGTGCCCTGGTCTCGGAAGGCTAAGAGCTGCATGACTTGTCACCTGGTCGCGCTCTGTGTGGACGCTAACGAGCCGGTGGTGGTTGGGCGGTTCTGGGCAGGGGTGCTGGGTTGGGAGCTCGCGGACGACCCCCAAGACGGCGTGGTGTTGCTGCCTGCTGATGACAGTGGGTTCCGGATCCGGTTCCTGCCGACCGACCTACCGAAGGTCGGTCAGAACCACGCGCACTTCGATCTGACCAGTGCGTCCCTGGTAGACCAAGAGCGGACGGTCGCGAAGGCACTGCAGCTCGGCGGTAGGCATATCGACGTCGGGCAGTTGCCGGAGGAGGAGCATGTAGTGCTCGCCGATCCCGAGGGCAACGAGTTCTGCGTCATCGAGCCGGGCAACAACTTCCTCGCCGACTGCGGGTTCATCGGCGCGCTGGCCGGGGACGGATCCCGGCAGGTCGGGTACTTCTGGAGCGCGGCGCTGGGGTGGCCGCTGGTGTGGGACCAGGACGAGGAGACCGCGATCCGGGCACCGCACGGCGGTCCGAAGTTCACCTGGGGCGGTCCGCCGCTGATGCCCAAGGTCGGCAAGAGCAGGCTGCACTTCGACATCGCCCCACCCGAGGGCGGAGACCAGGCGGCGGAGGTCGAGCGGCTGCTGGCGCTCGGCGCGCGCCGGGCGGACATCGGGCAGGGCGACGTGGACTGGGTGGTCATGGTCGACCCGGATGGCCGCGAGTTCTGCGTGCTGACGCCCCGCTAGCGCGTCCGGACGGACGCGTTCCGGCGGGTGGGATCGGTCAAGATAGGGGATTTCCCCCATGTTCGGCGCAGGCGGGCTGCCTAGGGTCCAGCTGGGTTCGTCGCCGGGACGTGAGGGGTGTTCGCCATGACGGTGGGGCAGTCGGTGGTGGCCACGCTGCCGGTGCGGTTCCGGGGGGCGCGGGGCGGGAGCGGTCCGGTGACGCTCGGGCAGCGCAACGTGCTGCGCTGGCTGGGGACGGACGGGGACCGGTCGGACGTCTTACCCGTGTTCGTGGAGCTGTCGCCGGGGCACACGGTCGCGGAGATCGTGGGGGCGCTCGGGGTGCTCGTCGCCCGGCACGAGGCGTTGCGCACGACGTTCGTGCTCGACTCGGCGGGCGGGCCCACGCAGCGGGTGCTGGTCGAGGGCGAGGTCGAGCTCCAGGTGTACGAGGCGGGCGGCGCCGACCTGGTCGGGTTCGTCGGGCAGCTGGTCTACCAGCAGCTCGGGGTGCCGTTCGACGTGGTCACCGGGTTGCCGCTGCGGGTGCTGGTGGTGACGACCGGCGAGGTGCCGACCATCGCGGTGCTGCTGTTCTGCCACGTCGCGGTGGACGCGGCCGGGGCGGCGATCGTGGGCGAGCAGCTGCGGGCGCTGCTGGCCGGGCGCGACGACCTCGCCGAGGAGCGCGGGCACCAGCCGCTCGACCAGGCCGAGTGGGAGCAGTCCGAGGTGGGCAGGCGGCGCACCCGGTCGGCGTTGCGGTACTGGGACACCAGGCTGCGGCAGGTCCCGCAGGCGATGTGCGCGCTGCCCCCGCACCCGGCCGGGACGCCGGGCAACCTGGAGCGGCGGATGGTGTCGACCGCGGCCGCTTCCGCGCTGCGGACCATCGTGGGTCGTACCGGCGCGAGTCATTCCAGTGTGGTGTTGGCCGCTGCTGCGGCGCTGCTCGGTGTAAGGACATCGACGCCGGACGGTGTCATCGTGTCGATCTGCGGTAACCGGTTCCGGTCAGCGTGGCGCGAGTACGTGGGTCCACTCGCGCAGGACGCCTTGGTTCCGTTCACCCTCGACGAGGACGCCACCTTCGACGAGGTGGTCCGTCAGGTACAGACGACCACCATCAACGCTTACCGCTACGCACAGTTCGACTCGGTTGAGCTGTGGGAGGTCATCGACGCCGTCGGCCGTGAGCGCGGCACTTACTTCCACCGGGACGCGGTCTTCAACGACCTGGGTGCCACGTCAGCGTCAGCGGCGGTCGACGCGCCAGAGGATCCGGTAGCGGCCCTAGAAGACACGACCATAGAGCCGATGCCGGACCGAACACTGCCTACGGCGTTCCTGTTGACGCTAGGCGGGGTGAGCAGCACCGCGGCCGACATCCGGCTGCACGTCGACACGTCGCGCTTCCCCGCGGACGAGGTCGACTCGGTGCTGCTGTCGCTGGAGCGGCTGCTGGTGACGGCGGCGACCGGGGTGGTGCGGGTGCGCGACATCGCCGCGGTGACCGGGATGGCGCCGGTGGAGCGCGCCGAGCCGTGGCAGCGGGTGGACTCGTCCTGGGTGGACCCCCGGGAGGTCGGCGCCGCGGTGGCCGAGGCGGCGGGTGGCGCGGCGGTGCGGGTGGCGGTCGAGGACGGGCGGATCACCGCGGTGGTGTCCGATCCGGCCGCGACGCCCGCCGGGCTGCACGCCGGGGTGCTGGCGGCGCTGCCCGGTCGCCCGGGGGCGATGGCCCCGCACGACTATGTGATCCACGACATCCAGGGCCGTGTTCTGGAGTCCGGTTCGGGACGTCCGACCGCTGCCGCCGATTAACGCGGTAACCTAAGATCGACAATCGAGATCGGCGATTCCGCCTTTCGATTAGCGATACTGGGGGTGGCGGATGGGCAGACCCGCTCGCGAGCCCCTCGCCGGTCGCGAGCAGGAACTTTCCGCACTCCGGCGGTCACTCGACGCGCTGGTCGCGGGGCAGTCGCTGGTGGTGGCGGTGCACGGGGAGCCGGGCGCGGGCAAAACCAGGCTGCTCGCCGAACTGGCCGCGGCCGCCGATTCCGCGGGCCTGCCGGTGCGATTCGCCGAGGTGTCTCGACCGCCGAGCGAACGGATCTCCGAGCATTCCCCGGCGGTGCTGGTGATTGATGACGCGCACGCCGTGAAATGGGCGGAATGGCTGGAATCGCTGCTGCGGGTCCCGCCGTCCGGTCCGGTGCTCGTGGCGTTGGCGTACCGCGACGGCTGCCAGTGGCTGCCCGCCGCGTTGGCGCGGTCGCCGTGGCAGGTGACGCGCCTGTCCCCCGGACCGTTGGACACGTCCGCTGTAGCCGCGCTCATGCCCGGTACGCCGCGCCATGTCTGCGCGCAGCTAGTCGCCGCCAGCGGCGGTAATCCTCTCTTCCTCTCGGCTCTGGCAGGGGTATCGCCGGAGGTGGTGCTCTCGGCGATCGACCCGCGTGGACTCGGCGAGACTCCTCTTCCGGACGCGGTGCTCGCGGTCGCCGCGAGTGAGGTTCTCGCGTTGGACGAGGTACAGCGGGAGGTCGCGTACGCGGTAGCAGCCTCCGGCGCCCCTGCGGATCTCGACGTCGTTGTTCGGGCGGCGGGGATACCGGAGGCAGTCGTGCTGCGCGCGCTCGACGACCTTGTCGCGATCGGACTTGTGCGCGCGCACGGCTCACGGATCGCGTTCCGGCATCAGTTGGTCCGGGCGGCTGCCTACCAGTCCGCCGGTGTCACCTGGCGGACGGCGGCGCATCGTCGCGCGGGTAAGTACCTGCGCGCCAAGGGCGGGCCGTTGCCGCTCCAGGCATTCCACGCCGCCCGCACGGCCACGTACGGCGATGTCGCCGCTGCCGCGACCCTGGCCAGTGCCGCCGAGGTAGTACTCGACTCCTCGCCCGCGACCGCCGCGCGGTGGGTGGACCGGGCGATGCAGATACTGCCGCACGGCGCGGGTGAGCGACTCGTGCCGCTGCTAGGTCGCGCCCTAGGTCTCGGCGGTGACCTGACCCGCGCGCGGGACGTCCTGCACCAAGCCTTGGCGACGAAGGATGAGCCCGAGGTGGTTCGCGCCTGTGCGCGCACTGAACGGCTATTAGGCCGGTACACCGAGGCAGAGGCTCTACTCGCTAGAGCCGACACTCCGGGCACTGCCGCCGAACGCGCGGCGATCGCGGTCCTGCTCGACGACACCGAGAGCTGCGTCGTCCACGCGCGTAGGGCCATTGCCGAGGGCGACGAGGTCGCGGGTCATGTCCTGGTGGCGCTGGCCGCGGTGCGCACCGGGCTGCGCGGCGACGCGGGCGATGAGGCGGGTACCAAGGAGAACGGCCACGACCCGTGGGCCGCGGTCCGGTTGGTGGACGGCCTGCCGGACGCCGCGGTCGGCGACCACCTGGCGGGCCTGGCCTGGGTGGAGCTGGCGCTGGACCGGTCCGCCGAGGCCGCCAGGCACGTGCGGCGCGGGCTCGACATCGCCCGCGGGACGGGGCGCCGGTCGAGCGTGCCGGAGTTGCTGGCCGTCGACGCGGCGCTGGCCCTGCGGTCCGGTCACCTCGACCGGGTCCGCACCAGTTGCGCGGAAGCGCGCGCGGTCGCGACGGACATGGGCAGCGCGGAGCTCGCGGCGTTGGCCGCCGCGGTCGAGCTGTCGGCGGTGTTGTGGCAGAACGGGCCGGAAGAGGCGCTGGCGGCCGTCCCCGCGCCCCGGTCGCCGTGGTGGGGCGAGATCGCGGGTCTCGCGGTCGCGGAGTCACACCTGGTCGCGGGCGACTACGCGGCCTGTGTGCGGCACATCGCGGACGCGGTCGGCACCGACCTCGGCCGGGCCAGCGGGCGGGACCGGGGGACGTGGGCGGCTCACCTCGCGGTCGCGCTGGTGGGTCTCGACCGGGTCGATGAAGCGGCCGGGTTCGCCGAGGAAGCGGTGTCGCGGGGCAGCGCGAGCGGCCACTACGCCCGGTCGCACGTGTTCGCGGCGTTAGGGCTGTCCGCCGCTGCCAGGGACGAGGCAGTCCGCGCTATCACCGGCGGACCGGTCCGGCAGGCACGAGCCAGGGAGTTGCTGGCCGAGCATCTAGCCGCCGGGGGCGATCTAGGCACCGCGCGCGTGGAGTTGGGCAAGGCCAAAGAGGGCTACCTGGCGTGTGGGGCGACCTGGCTGTCGACGCGCGTTCGGCTTACCGAGACCAGGTTGGGCGCACGGGCACCTCGGCCGCGCCGTCCACACGGGACGGTGGAGGCGCTGTCCGGGCGCGAGCTGGAGATCGCCGAGCTGGTGGCGACCGGGTTGACCAACCGCGAGGTCGCGACCCGGCTGTTCCTGAGCCGCAAGACCGTGGAGGGACACCTGGCGCGGGTGTTCACCAAGCTGGGCGTGAAGTCCCGGATGGGCGTGGCCCAGCGGCTCGCCGCCCGCTCGTCCTGAGGGCCCGCTCGTCCTGAAGACCTGCTCGCCCTAAGGGACTGTAAGGTTGCCCGGCGACGCCTTGTCGACCGCCGACTACTCCCCGCACTGTGGTCCCGATCACCTGATCCACGGGAGGGGACATGGCAGTCACGGAGCGGGCCGCGGACCGGCGGGTGCTGTCGAACATCGCCAAGGGGTCCATCGGCAACCTGATCGAGTGGTACGACTGGTACGCCTACACCGCGTTCTCGATCTACTTCGCGTCGACCTTCTTCCCGAAGGGCGACCAGACGGCGCAGTGGCTGAACACGGCCGCGGTGTTCGCGGTGGGGTTCCTGATGCGGCCGATCGGTGGGTGGCTGCTGGGGCGGTTCGCCGACCGGTTCGGGCGGCGGTTAGCGCTAACGGTGTCGGTGACACTGATGGCGCTGGGGTCGCTGATGATCGCGCTCACGCCCGGTTATGCCACGATCGGAGTGGCCGCGCCGATCATCCTGGTGTTGGCGCGGTTGTTGCAGGGGCTGTCGGTGGGCGGCGAGTACGCCACCTCGGCGACGTACCTGTCGGAGATGGCGGCCAAGGGGCGGCGCGGGTTCTTCTCCAGCTTCCAGTACGTCACCCTCACCGCGGGCCAGCTCACCGCGCTCGGGTTGCAGATCGTGCTGCAGAACGTGCTGTCCCCCGCACAGATGGACTCGTGGGGCTGGCGCATCGCGTTCGGCGTGGGCGCGCTCGGGGCTCTAGTCGTCATGTGGCTGCGGCGCACGATGGACGAGTCGCCGAGTTTCGAGGCTGAGCGCGGTAACGAGACCCGCGGGACGATCAAGGCCCTCTTGCGCCATCCGAGGTCGTGCCTGCTGGTCGTGGGTCTCACCTTGGGCGGCACGGTCGCGTTCTACACCTACACGACCTATCTGCAGAAGTTCATGGTGAACACCAGTCACATCGATAAGAGCACGGTGGCCTGGATCAACTTCCTGGCGCTCGCCGTGTTCGTAGTGCTGCAACCGCTCGCAGGGGCGCTGTCGGACAAGATCGGGCGTAGGCCACTGTTGCTGGGCTTCGGCGTTCTCGGCACGCTGTGCACGGTGCCTCTTCTGACCGCGCTCGCTGGGACCAGTCAGCCCGTCTTCGCGTTCCTGCTCATGTTGGGCGCGCTCGTCATCGTCACCGGTTACACCTCCATCAACGCGATCGTGAAGGCAGAGCTGTTCCCCACGAAGATCCGGGCGCTCGGCGTCGGTCTCCCCTACGCGCTCACGGTGGCCATCTTCGGCGGCACCGCCGAGTACATCGCGCTCTGGCTCAAGCAGGCCGGGCACGAGTCGGTGTTCTTCTACTACGTGGCGGGGTGTGTGCTGGTCTCGCTCGTGGTCTACTCGGTGATGGGCGAGACCTCCGCCGACTCGCCGCTCGAGGACCGGGACTGACGATGCGCGTGCTGCTGGTCGAGGACGACGACGGCGTGGCCGCCGCGGTCAACGACGTGCTGACCGCGCACGGGCACCCCGTGGAGCGGGTCACCCGGGGCGCCGACGCGCTGATCCGGCACCGCGACGCCGACATGGTGCTGCTCGACCTGGGGCTGCCCGACATCCACGGGCTGGAGGTGCTGCGCAAGCTGCGCAGGCTCGCCTCGACGCCGGTGGTGGTGATGACCGCGCACGGCGACGAGCGGACCGTCGTGCGCGGCCTGCGCCTGGGCGCCGACGACTACCTGGTGAAGCCGGTGCGGCTGATCGAGCTGCTGGCCAGGATCGAGGCGGTGACCCGGCGCGCTCTCGCCGCCGAGGGCGTCCGCCCTGGGGTGGTCGAGGTCGACGACGTGACGGTCGACCTGGACGCGCGGCGGGTGTCGGTGGCGGGTGCGGCGATCGCGCTGACCAACCTGGAGTTCGAGATCCTGGCGGTGCTGGCGCGGCACGCGGGCGTGGCGGTGAGCAGGCAGCAGTTGCTCGACGAGGTGTGGGGCGACGCGTACCTGGCGGTGTCGCGGTCGTTGGACGTGCACCTGGCCGCGCTGCGGGCGAAGCTGGGTCGCCCCGACCTGGTGCGCACCATCCGCGGGTTCGGCTTCCGCCTGGAGGCCTGAGGTGCGCAGGCGCCTGCTGCTGGTGCTGCTCGGGCTGTCGCTGGCGGCGCTGGCCGGGCTCGCATGGCCGTTGCTGCACAGCACCTCCGCCGAGCGCACCCAGCGGTTCGTGCTCGGCCGTACCGCCGACCTGGACCGGTTCGCGGAACTGGCGTCGGTTGGCGGTGAGCGGCTCGTCGCCGAGGTTCGCGCACATGTGGACCTCTATGGGGACGCGGTGGTCGTCATCGACGCTAGGCGTACACCGGTGCTAGAGACGGGGATGCGGGCTGACGAGCCTGCGGTGAAGGCAGCGCTAGATGCCGCGTTGCGTAACCAGCCGGCGTCAATACCACCGGACGTGTTGCCTTGGTCGTCCGGCACGGTGTTATTCGCGCGACCGGTGGGCAGCGGCACCAGGGTGACCGGGGCGGTCGCGTTGCGGTCCAGTGTGGATCGGGCGGCGGCTGATGTCGGCGGGTCGTGGGGCATCGTGCTGACGGGGGTGGTGAGCGCGGCGCTGGCGTTCGTGGCGCTGGCGTTGTTGCTGGCCAGGTGGGTGTTGCGGCCGGTGGCGGAGCTGGAGCGCGGGGTGCGGGCGGTCGGCGGCGGGTCGCCGGGGGCGCACGTGTCGCGCGCCTCGGGGCCGCCGGAGCTGCGCGGGCTGGCGGCGTCGTTCAACCGGATGTCGGACGCGGTGGCGGAGTCGGCACACCGGCAGCGCGCGCTGGTGGCGGATACGTCTCACCAGCTGCGCAATCCGTTGGCGGCACTACGACTTCGGATGGACTCGTTGGCGGGGCGCGTGTCTGCGGACGGTGTTATCACGTACTCGTCGATGGTCGCGGAGTTGGACCGGTTGGAGTCGCTGCTCGACTCGATGCTCTTGTTGGCGTCGGCCGACACAGCGGCAACGGAGTTGGCGGCTGGTTTCGACGCTAGATGCGACGCGGGAGCGGTGGTCAAGGACAGGGTTGACTCGTGGTTGCCCGCTGCTGATCGCGCGGGGGTGACCGTGGTGGAGGAGATCTCGTGCGTGCCGGTGACGTGTGCGGAGTCGGATCTGGCTCAGGTGCTGGATGTGTTGCTGGACAACGCCATCAAGTACGCGCCCGGTGGGACCGTTCGCGTGTCGGTAGGGCCACCAGGGGTCGTTACGGTCACCGATGACGGCCCTGGGGTGAAGCCGGAGGATCTACCCAAGCTGACTGACCGGTTCTGGCGTGCGTCCCCGGCGCCTGGGTCGGGCTTGGGGCTTGCTATCGCGGACCGGCTGGTCACGGCCTATGGCGGTGAGTTGCGGATCGCGCTGGCGGAGCCCCATGGGTTGGCGGTGACTGTCGTACTCCCGGGAGGTTCGTGATGGGGGTTTGGTGATGGGACTGTCTCGACGCGGGTTTCTACTGGGCGTGATGGGGGCGGTCGGGTGCTCTTACACCGGGCCGAGCAGGCGGGTGCGGATCGCCGCTGGGGAGGCGGGTGGGTTCTATGTCGAGTTCGCCCGGTTGTTGGCTGGGGAGATGAACGCGGCGGAGCCCGAGCTGCGGGTGGAGGTGGTGGAGACGCTGGGGAGCGTCATGAACATCGCGCGGATCTCGGCTGGTGAGGCGGAACTGGGCTTGGTCCTCGCCGACACTCTGGCTGCCGCCCGCGCGGGCTCGCCGCCGTTCCACTCGCCGATAGCTCTGACAGCGCTGGGCCGGGTCTACGAGAACTACATGCAGCTCGTCGTCTGCGCCGATAGCCCTATCCACGCCCTGTCAGACCTATCCGGCCACCACGTCTCCCTCGGCGCCTCCGGCTCCGGCGCCGCCCTCTTCGGCGAACGCCTGGTCACCACCGCTGGCGTCCCCGTCATCGTGGACCACCACCCCCTAGCCGACGCCACTTCCGCCCTACGCAACGGCCGAGTCCAAGCCCTCCTCTGGTCCGGCGGCCTCCCCACACCAGCCCTCACTGACCTGGACAACGCCATCGGCATCCGCCTACTAGACCTAGCCGCCTACGCCCCCACCCTCAGAACCCACTACGGCCCCGTCTACGACGCGGTAACCATCCCCGCCAACACCTACCGCTCCCCCACCCCCACCACAACAATCGGCGTCCCCAACCTCCTAGTCCCCAACCCCGCCCTCTCAACCCCCACCATCAGAACCACCGTCCGCGTCCTGGTAGACCAAGCCACCCACCTAGTCCCCCAACAAGCCCTAGGCACCCAATACCTCGACGTCCGCTCCCTCATAGACACCATCCCCGCGCCCTTACACCCAGCAGCAGCGGCCATGTACCGAGACCTCCGAGGCTAACTAGACCCCTTGCGGCGCCACCAAGGGCGTTTCACGGGCGGATAAGGCGGCGCAGCGGGTGGCACGACTGGTCGGGTGGTGTGCCAGGTGGCGACGGCCTCGGCTTCGTCTACCAGGGGGACGATGAAGTGGGTGTCCTGGCCGTTGCGCATCCAGGTGCGGATTCGGGTGTTGAGGTCACCGACCACCTCGCGGACGACGCGTTCGGTGGGGGCGGTGCGGAGGGTGTCCGGGAGGCGATCGATCTCCTTGCGGAGACGGAGGGGTTCGGGGAGCAGCGCCTCGGTTTCCACGCCCTCGCGGCGGAGGTAGGCGGTGAGCCAGGCTTGGGGGTCGTGCAGGTTGGGGAGGGGTTTGCCCGCGCCGGGGAGGTTGTCGAAGGCGCCGCGGTTGGTGGCTTCCCGGATTTGGGCTTCGACCCACGACTCCGGGCTGACGCCGGGGGGTTTGCGTTTGGTCATGAGCGGGGGCGCGATAGGGCCCTGTCGATGAGGGCGTTGGTGGCGCCTAGATAGGCCGATGGGTCCAAGAGGGCGTTGACGTCCACGGAGGCCAGTTCGGGGGCGGAGCGCAGGGCCTCGGAGAAGTCGGGTGAGCGGGAGAGGCGGGCCAGGAGTTTCTTGGCCTCGACCTTGCCCAACACAGGGGCAAGCGCGACGTTGAGGCGCTCGGACACGATAGTGCCACCGGTCAGCGATAGGTTCGCCCGCAGCCGTGAGGGGAAGACCTCCAGGCCCTCGGCCAACTCCGCGGCGGTCGACGCGGCGCCGCCAAGGCAGCGCAAGAGTTCGCGCAGCGGCTGCCACTCGGCGTGCCACGCACCCGGCGCGCGCTCGTCCTCGGCGATCATCGACTGCGCCAGGACCGTGGCGTACAGCGGGACCTGCCGGGCGGCGGCCATGATCAACGTGGCCAGGACCGGGTTGCGCTTCTGCGGCATCGCCGACGACACGCCCCTGCCCTCGGCGGACGGTTCGACGACCTCGCCCACCTCGGTGCGCGACATCCCCTGCACGTCCAGCGCGAACTTCCCCAGCACGCCGGTGACCACCGTCGCCGCCGACCCGATGTCCACGAACGGCGTGCGCAGCGCGTGCCACGGGACGACGGCCTCCGGCAGTCCCAGCACCGAGGCGAACTCCGCGCTCAGCACTAGCCCGTGCCCCGGGTCTCCCGCGTACTCCACATAGGACGCCAGGGTGCCCGCCGCGCCGCCGAGCTGGGCGGGCAGCACTACGGCGCGGACCCGGTCGAGCCCGTCGAGCACCGACGACAGCCAGCCCGCCGCCTTGAGCCCGAAGGTGACCGGCACCGCGTGCTGGGTCAGGGTCCGCCCGGCCATCACCGAGTGCCGGTGCTCGTCGGCCAGCCGCGCCAGCGCCTCGGCCACGCGCAGCAGGTCGCGCTCGACCACGGCGAACACGCGCCGGGTGATCAGCATGGCCGCCGTGTCCAGGATGTCCTGGCTGGTGCCGCCGCGGTGGACGTACTCGCGGGCGTCCTCGGGCACGCACGCGGTGAACGCGGTGACGAACGCCACGACCGGGTTCGCGCCGCCCCGGGACCGCACCGCCAGGTCGACCACGTCGATGTCGGCGACCGCGCCCGCGATGGCCTCGGCGGCAGGCTCGGGGATCACGCCCAGCGCGGCCTGCGCGCGGGCCAGGGCCACCTCGACCTCGACCATCGCGGCGACCCACGCCTCGTCGGTCACCAGGTCGGCGGCCTCGGCACCGGCCCACACCGGGGCGAGCAGGCCGCTGTCGGTACCGGTCACGCAGCTCCTCAGGCCGGCCGCGCGACCGGGGGCCGCGCGGTGCTGGTCGCCGCCAACGCCGCCCTGGCGATGGCGTCCGCGTCGGCCAGGATCACCGAGTTCACCCCAGGGCGGATCCCCGCCGCGGTGACCCAGTGCACCGACTCGGTAGGGACACCGTATCCGAATCGGCTGGGGTGGGGCGTGCCGTCCGCGCGCAACAGCCGGTATGGGCGGGGGGTCACGGCAAGCCCGCCTGTCTCGACCGCGCCACACGGATCCGGTATGTGGTAGGGGACGCAGTCGCCCCGTTCGAGCATGGACGCGATAAGAGAGTCGGTCGTCAGCCGGATGTCGACCTCCGGTAGCCGTGCCTCCACCAGCGTCGTGCACATCACCGCGGAGCCCCCGACCCGAGGTGAGCTGACCAGGAAACCTCGGTCGGCTAGGTCTACCCGCATGCCCGGCCCCACTACCCGCACGACCTCGGCTTCGATCAACGCGATCAGTTCGGCCACTCGATGCGCGGGTGGTCCGATCGACAGGTAGGCGTTGAGCGGGGTGTACCAGCCGTCGAGGTCGTTGCGATAAGACGAGCCGGTGATGCCACCGTGGTCGACCGCGAGTCGGATCTCGTTGCGCATGTCCCGCAACACGTCCAGGGCGGCCTTGACGGGATCGGTGACGTTCCCACCCGGCACGTCCGCCCGCAGCAGTTCCAGCAGCCAGTCCTCGAACTCCGCCGGTGAGGCGAACCGCCGCCCACCATCCGGGTTCGACACCGCCGCCCAGTCCCACGGCTCGACCCCGGACTCCTCGACCACCCCGGGCTCCCCCGCGATGAACCGGGCCGCGAACTCATCCCCCAGCAGGGTCCGGTAGTACACAAGCTCGACCTCGCGCGCGACCAACGGCCAGATGTCGTCCCGGAAGGACACGGTAGGCCTAGAGCGCAACTCCGCGATCACGTCAGCAGTCAGGAACACCGGCTCGTGCCGCCCGAACGCGCCCTTCTCGTTCTCCCCGCGCGCGTGGTATGGCACCCCGCGCCGCGACCCGGTGACGATCACCGGCTCTCGACCCGACGGCACATAGGCCAAGGACCCGTCAGCGCGCTCCTTGAATTGCCCGCCGCGGTCGCCGGTAAGTAGCGCGAGGTAGTCGAAGAACGCCAGGCCCATGCCACGCACCGCGACGACCTCGCCGGGCATGATCGCTGACAGGTCCACCTCGGACGGATTGCCCGGCGGCACATAACCAAGCCCACGCGCGTCAGCGAAGTCGGACAACCGAGCCTCGACCGCGCCAAGAGGCATGTCCACATGTCCCTGCGCCAACACCACGGAGGACAGATCGGTAAGCGCGGTGCCATCGGACAACGTCACGCACTGGCTGCCGTCAGGGAAGTCATCGACCGCGACAGCGGTAAGACGGTGCAACCGGACCTCGACATACGGTGGCGCCGATTGCCGGACATGGTCGAGGAACCAGTCCAGGTAGTGCCCGTAGAACGCCCGCGTGGGGTAAGAGTTCGGGGTCAGCAAGGCGGCCTCGTCCGCGGGTGCCTGCCCGCTGACCGCCCACTCGTAGAGGCTCGGTCCAGGCCGGATTGGGCCGCCGCAGTCCACCGTGGCGTCGGTGAACATCGACACCTGGCAGGCGATCGTGTTCATCAGCAGCGACGCGGGCTGGCTCGTGGACCACACCCGGCCGCCGCTCCCGACGTGCGGGTCGACGACGTGCACGACCACTGGCTGCACGGCGTTGGCGCACAACCGCTCGACGACGCTGAGGCCGCGCGGGCCCGCGCCGATGACGCAGACCTGCCGGACCGGGCCAAACCTGTGCATGCGAACTTCCCGGGTTGCGTGGGTGCGGGGGCGGGTCCACCAACGACCCGCCCCCGCACCCTGGGCGTTCAGTGAGCGCGGAAAGGCCCCCGCGCTACCGCGCGGTTCACTTGATCTCGATCATCGGGCACCTCCCTCGCCAGTGTCCGCCCCGACCACCGCTGTGGCCGGGAGCCTGGGCCCGCCCCGCACGCCGGTGGGCGTGTCCGGGTCGAGCGCGGTGCGCACCGCCACCGACTCGATGCCGCGCACGACGGCCTCGGTCTCGGCGGCGGTGAAGTAGCGGGTGTCCACCGACATGGTCAGCTCGATGGCAGCCGGGCTCGACGCGGACCCCTGGTCGTCGTCGACGTGCAGGTAGAGCTTCTGCCGCGGCATGCCCGGCTCGTCCTCCCAGTGCGCCGACGACCGCGGCAGCGCCGAGGCCAGCACGTCCGCCGTGGGCTCCTGGCCCGCCGCGGGCGCCCGGTCGGCGGCGCGGCGGTCGTTGAAGAAGCAGGAGAAGTCGATCGGCTCGCCCCGGTCGGCGACGACCTGGTCGACCACCTCGTCCTGGGCGTCCGGGTCGTAGTAGGCGTGCTTGTAGGCGTTCATGGTGCTGCGCGCGGCCCGCCCGACCGCCTCGCCGAGGGTGATGCCTGCGACGTCGATCAGGTAGGGGCTGATCTGCACGATCGTGCTCACCGACTCGGCGAACCCCGGCCGGAACCGGTTGCTCACCATCAGCATCGCCAGCACCGGGTTGCTCGCCCCGGCCCTGGCCAGCGCGACCGCGAAGCAGGCCAGCAGTACCGGCGAGGTGCTGATCCCGGCGCGCCTGGCGACCGCGTCCACCGCCAGCCGGGTGGCGGGCGAGCGGTAGCGGATCATCCGGTAGGTCGGGTCCCGCGGCTCCGACGGCTCGCCGAAGCGCAGTGGCGACACCGTCCGCAGCACGTGTTCGAGGTAGCGCAGCGAGGCGGCCGACTGGCGCAGCGCGGCGGGTTGTTGCTGGGCGCGGGCCTGCTCCAGCGGCTGCACGGCGGTGACCGGCGGCAGCGTCGCCGGGTCACTGGCCAGCTCCCGGATCAGCACCTCCAGCCCACCGGCGTCCATCGCCAGGTGCAGGTACACCGCCACCATGTGGGTGATCGCCCCCTCGGCGCGGACCACGGCCATCCGCACCGGGAACTCGTGCTCGTAGTCGAACGGCACGCTCGCGTAGCGCTCCTGCACGGCGGCGGCCACCGCGGCCGGGTCGGACCCGGTCGCGTCGACCACCTCCAGCACGACCTCGCCGGAGGCGACCAGGCTCTGCCGCGGCCTGCCGTCGGTGAACACCAGCCGGGTGCGCAGCGCCTGGTGCCTGCCGACGACCGACCGCAGCGTGGCCACGACCTGCTCGACGGTGACCCCGGGCGGCAGCGGCGTGAGCCCGCCCATGGTCCTGGACTCGCCCGAGCGGGCGATGGCCTGCCAGATCCCGATCTGACCCCAGGTCAGCTCGGCCTCGCCGCTGCCGTCGCCGTCGAACGGAACGGGGACGCGTTCCACTCGCATGATCACCAGCCCGTGCTCTTGAGCACCGTGCGCACGGCCTCCGCCAGCTGCGCCTTGGTGGGCTGCAGCGCCACGTCCAGCTCGGGGACCGCGCCGACGATGGCGCCGTCCGGCCTGGTCACGCGCTTGGGCGGGGCCACCAGCCGCATCTCCTCGGCCGCGGTGGCGAGGATCTCCGCGCCCATGCCGCAGGCGCGGTTGGAGTCGTCGAACACCACCAGCCGCCCGGTGCGGGCGACGGACTCGGCCAGCCCGGTCCAGTCGAACGGGTACACCGAGCGCGGGTCCCACACCTCGACCGACGCCTCGTCGGCCAGCTCCTCGGCCACCGCGAGCGCCTCGTGCACCAGGTGCCCGAGGGCGACCACGGTGACGTCGGTCCCGGCGCGGTGGACCCGGCCGCTGCCCAGCGGGATCGGTGCCAGGTCGGCGTACTCGACGATCTCGCGGACGCCGAGCGAGGCCAGCGGCCCGAAGAACACGACCGGGTCGTCGTCGCGGATCGCGGTGGTCAGCAGCCCGTAGGCGTCGGTCGGGGTCGCGGGCAGGACGGTCTTGACGCCCATGTGCGCGAACAGGCTGTAGGGCTGGTCGGAGTGCTGCGCGCCCCACCCGGCCCGCCACCCCGCGGCGGGCATCAGGTAGGTGACCGGCACGCTGCGCTGCCCGCCGCTCATCATCAGGAACTTGTTGGCCTGGTTGGTGATCTGCTCGAACACCAGCAGCAGCAGGAACGGGATCTGGAACTCGATCACCGGCCTGCGCCCGGCCATCGCCGCGCCGGTGGCGAAGTTGGTGAACCCCTGCTCGGTCAGCGGGACCTCGACCACGCGGTCCGGGCCGTAGCGCTTGAGGAACCCGGCGGTGATGTTGGTGAGCGCGAAGTTCACGTCCTCGCCTAGCACGAAGACCGACTCGTCGCGGTCCATCTCGTCGCCGAGCGCCCGGTTGAGGGCCTTGAGGTAGGACAGTTTGGGCATGGCGCACCCCCTTCCCTACAGCGAGACGCCCGGTCTCGGTCGGAAACCGTCGGCGTGGTAGTGGTCCGTGGCGTCGGCCGGGTCCGGCCGTGGACTGTCCACAGCGAACCGGACGACCTCGTCCAGCTCGAGCTCCACCTGCGCGTCGATCCGCGCGCGGTCGGCCTCGGCGACCCTGGTGGCCTGGATGTCGAGCGGGTCGCGCTCCTTCCAGCTGTCGATCTCGGCCTGCTCGCGGTAGCGGAGGCGGACCAGCATCTCGAAGGTGTGGTGGCCGTGGTAGCGGTAGGTCCGCATCTCCAGCAGGGACGGTCCGCCGCCGCGGCGGGCCCGCTCGACCGCCTCCGCGACCGCCGCGTGCACCACCTCGGCGTCCTGACCGTCCACGACCGACGACGGGATGCCGAACGCCTCGCCACGGCCGGTGATCGTCCCGGCCACCGCCGCCTCCACCGGAAGCGTTGTGGCGTAACGGTTGTTCTCACAAACATACACCACCGGGAGCCGCCACAGGGCCGCGAGGTTGAATCCCTCCAACAACGCGCCCTGGGTGACGGCGCCGTCGCCGAAGAAGCTCAGCACGACCTTCGGGTCGCCCGCTTTCGCTGCGGCCCAGGCGATTCCCGCGGCGATGCCCGCGCCGTGGCCGACCGTGCCGGTCGAATTGTAGACGCCCGCGGTGAAGTCGGACGGGTGGAACGAGCCGCCCCGGCCCTTGTCGATCCCGGTGACCCTGCCCGCCATCTCCGCCATCAGGCGGCTCGGGTCGGTCCCCTTCGCCAGCAGGTGTCCGTGGCCGCGGTGGCTGGACAAGACGATGTCACCCGGGTCGAGCGCCGCGCAAGCGCCCGCGGCGACAGCTTCCTGCCCGATGCACGGGTGGATGCCGCTGAAGATCTCCCCGGCGCGCACCAGGTCGATGGCGCGTTCCTCGAACCGGCGGATGAACCGCATGGTCCGGTACAGCTCGACGGAGTCAGCGACGGCGACGGGAACCGTAACGCTGGTGGGCACCGCGGTGATCCCGGCGACCTCCAGCCCCTCGGCGACCTTGACGGGAGCGACGACACCCTCAGGCACGGCGACCACCGCCCAACGCGGCCAGGACGTCCGCGGGCCACTGCGTGGAATCCTCACCGTGCCGGGTGATCAGCGCCATCGCCAGCCGCTCCAGTCCGAACGCGACACACGAGGTGTTCGCGGGCTCGCCACCGGCGGTGATGCCGAAGGTGTCGCCGAAGTGCTCCTTGTGGTAGTTGGCCGACGCGACCGCCTGGACGGTGCCGTCGGCGACCGGGACGCGCAGCTCCCACTTGAGCTCCTGCATCCGTTGCGCCGCTTGGTAGACCTTGCGGCCGGGACCGAAGAACGGGTCGTCGGCCACCTCGACCGACACGGCCAGACCCAGCTCGGTGAACCAGCCCTCGACCTGCTCCAGCCGGGCCGCGCGCCACTTCAGGCAGTGCTCGTCGGTGGCGACGGTGACCAGCTCCAGCATCCGGAACGACCGCATCCGGCCCGGCTCGCTGGTCGCCTCCTGCCGGAAGCACGACGCCTCGACGGTCACCTTCGCCGGCTCGTCGAGAGCCTTGCCCTCCAGCGCCGCGTAGACCGGGTAGCACGCGGCGGGCAACAGCACCAGGTCGCCGATCTGCTGCTGGGCGTGCCACTCACCACCCTGCTCCACCAGTGGTTTCAGCCTGGCCCACCCGTTCGGCGTGCCCCCGTAGCCGTGCACGGTGCCCAGCAGGTTCGGGAACGCGGCGACGTAGCCCGCGCGCTCGATGGTCGCCCGGGAGATCACCGGCGGGATCACCAGCCGGTGGAACGGCTCGTCGGCGGCCAGCGCGGCGATCCCGTCGCGCAGCAGCCCGATGACCCGCTCGAAGCCCGGCGGCGACAAGAACACGCCGGGAACCCCGGTCCCCAGCGGCAGACCCGCACCCAGTCCCGAACTCATGGCGCCACTCCCTGTCCTGGCCAGTGGTGCTCTCGCACCAGGTAGTCGTCCTCGCCCGCCAGCGCCACCGCCGCCGCGTAGCCGGTCGGCGCGGGCAGGTCCCGCACCCGGTACGGCCCGTCCGCCTGGTGGACCACACCGCGGTCGCGCACCGGGAGCCGCAGACCGGGGAACAGCCGCCCGCCCGCGGCTTTCACGCACGCCTCCTTGCGGGCCAGCAGCCCGGTGAAGCGCGCCGGTCGGTGCGGTGGTGGGCACTCGGCCACGTGCCTGGCCTCGTCCCCCGGGTAGTACCTGGCCGCGGCCCGCGCCACGTCCAGTCCCCCGTCGATCCATTGCAGGTCGACGCCGATCGCGCGCCGGGGGGTGCAGGCGACCATCGCCATCCCCTCGGACCGCGACAGGCTGACCCGCACGCCGTCGACCTCGGGCTTGCCGTGCCGCCCGATCCGCCAGCGCACCGCGCCCGGCGCGATCCCGAGCGCCCGCCCGGTCAGCACCCTGGCCGCCCCGTGCGCGGCGATGAACTCGCGCCGCCGCGCGGGGTGCGATCCCGCCGCCCGTTCCCGCTCGCCCTCGTCGAGGTAGCCGTGCAGCTCGTCGAGGACCTCTTGCGGGAGAACGGAATCAACCAACCAGACGTCGACGTCGTCCATCATGCCACCGCGACCGCTGTCGAGTCCACAGCGGAATGATCGACGGTCGAGAGGTCCACAGTGGCCGCGCAGAGCAGCCCGAGGGACGGCTCGTAGTCGGCGAGCACCACGAGGCCGTCGTGGCCGCCTTCGGCCAGCTCCCACCAGATCCCGGTGTAGGGCTGTCCCGCGTCGGCGATCACGTCGGCCACGCCTGGCGCCGCCTCGGCCAACCTGGACGAGGCGATCACGGTCGCCTGCCGCCCGAGCCGGTCCACGTCCTCGCGCAGCAGACGGGCGACGCGCTGGGCGTCGACACCGGTGTGCTGTCCGACGCGGAGGGGATTTCCGTTGCCCTCCAAGCGGAGGACGACTCCCGTGTGCCGGTCCGGGATCGGCGCGGGCTCACCGAGTTCGTAGTGCAACGCGGATTGCTCCACAACGACCACCAACGCGCGCTCGCACGCCCCCGAGCCCAGGTACGACTCGGTGAGCCGCAGCGCGGTGAAGGCAGCGCCGCTGCCCTGGTCGCACACCGCGAACGCCATCGGCGTGCCGGGGCACTGGTCGCTGAGGTAGCAGGCCGTCGCCCGGCCCAGCCGCAGGTCGTGCATGGCGAACGCGAGCACCAGCAGGTCGACCGGCTCGTCCGGCCCGACAGCCGCGGGCAGCATGGCCTCCGCCATCTCGCCGAACGAGTGGCCGACGCCCTCGGTCAACAGGTCTTCCCGCAGGGTGTTGCCGTACGGGCGCACCAGGTCGGCGAGGAACGGCCGCAACGCCGGGTCCAGCGCCGTGGGCGAGGTCTCCGCGAACACCCTGGCGTGCGCGGAGACCAGCCGGGCGGTCCCGACCGGCGGTCCGGGCGGGCCGGAAGTGAACATCACTCGTCCGCGACGGTGTGGGCGGCGATGTAGGCCGCGAGGGTGCCGACGGTCTCCAGGTCGGCCTGGTCGATCTCCTCGACGTCGATCTGGATCTCCAGCTCGTCCTCGAGCTCCAGCAGCAGCTCCAGGGTGCTCGCCGAGCTCAGCCCCAGCTCGGTGAACAGCTTGGTGTCGGCCCCCAGGTCGGTGACCTCCCGCTTGAGCACCCTGGGCAACAACTCGGCCATGCTGTCGGCGACCCGGCCGAGCAGCTCGGCGTCCACAGTGGATTCGGTGGCTTCAACTGCCTCAACAGACCCCACGGGTCCTCCCATCACGCTAGTGCTCGAAGACCATCGCGGAGAACGTCGCGCCCAGCCCGGCGGCGCCGACCAGGTACCGGTCCCCCGGCCGCAGCCGCCCCCGGTCCAGGGCGGTGCGGTAGTTCAGGAAGGGGTCGGCGGCGAAGCTGTGCCCGGTGACCGGCACGTTGTCGAGCAGCACCTGCTCCACCGGGTACCCGACGCGTTTGGCGACCCGCCGCCACGACACGGAGTTCACGTTGTGCGGCAGCAGGAGCGCGATGTCGTCGAGGGTGAGACCGGCGCGCTCGACGGCGGCCAGCAGCACCTCGGACAGCAGCCGCGGGTACTCGTACTGGAACCGCGCGGCGAGGTCCGGGTCGATGATCAGCCTCCCGTCGAAGTCGCCCCGCACGCTCGTGGCGTACGACAGCACCCGGTCGGCCGGACCGTTCGCGGCGACCAGGGCGGCAGCGGCACCCTCGCCGAACACCGCCGTCTCCGGCACCAGCATCGCGTCGGGGGTGAAGGTCTTCTCCCCAGACACCACCAGCGCCAACGCGTCGGGATCGGGGTCGGACGCCAGCAGCCTGCCCGCCACGTCCAGCGCCAGCAGGCCGGTCGCGCAAGCCTGGTGGGTCACGGTGAACGACAGCGCGTGGTCGAGGCCGAGCTTCGCGCACAGCTCGCGCAGGGGGTTGACCGGGTACGGCACGGCGACCGGCATCCCGCGCGCGTACAGGACGTACTTGACCCGGTGTTCGTTGCCGCGCAACGTCTCCAGCCCGTCGGTGGCCGCGACCAGCAGGTCGAGCAGGGTGCCGCCGGTGTCGAGGCAGACCTGGTCGAGCCCGTGGAAGCGGCGGAACAGCCGGACCTGGCGCTCGGTCAACCCGAAGCGCGGCGCCAGCTCCTCCAGGGACACGCGGTCCGGTGGCAGGTGCGCGGCGACCTCGACCAGCGCGGTCACGACCGCACGCCCGTCGTCGCGGTCGGGTCGAGCGCGGCGTCGACCAGGACCGACTCGATCTCGGTGAGCAGCCAGAGCATCGACTTGGGCGAGACCCGGGTCGTGTCGCCGGTGAGGGTGAACACCACGGCGTCCGGCTCGGCGTCCACGTCGAGGTAGAGCAGCGGGCTGTCGACATCGGTCCACATGACCCACTCGTGGGAGGTCTGCTCGCGGGCGGCCAGGATCTCCTCGACCGGCGGCGCGGTGATGTCGCGCTCGTCGCGGCCGGGCGGGCGGCGGTCGTTGAAGTAGGTGTCCATCTCGACCCGGCCGCCGAGCTCCTCGGCGACCCGGTCGACCATGGCGGCGCGCCGCTCCGGGTCGTAGTAGGCGTACTTGTAGGTGACCATGGTGGCCTGCCGCGCCCGGTGCACCGCCTCGTCGAAGGTCACGTCGGCGATGTCGACCATCAGCGGGCAGGTCTGCGCCATGGTGCTGACCGAGCCGACCAGCGACTGCCGGAACCGGTTGTTCACCGCGATCTGCACCGCGACCGGGTTGTTGCCCACGGTCCTGGCCAGCGCGCTGGCGTACCCGGCGAGCAGGATCGGCGAGGTGTCGGTGCGCAGCCGGGCCGCGATGGCCTTGGTCGCCAGCCACGCCGCCGGGGACCGCAGGGTCAGGTCGCCCCAGCGCGGGCTGCGGTGGTCGTCGGACTCGCCCTCGACCCGCTTGGCCGAGACGGTGTGCAGCACCCGCTCCCAGTAGCGGATGGCCGCCTCGCTGTTGCGCAGCACGTTGGGCTTGCGTTGTTGCTCGGCCAGCGCCAGCGGCTGCGTGGCCTCCAGCGGCAGCGTCGGCTCGCCGGTCGTCCAGTCCATCGTGGACAGATCGGTGACCAGCGCGTCGAGGCCGTGCGCGTCGATGGCCAGGTGGCTGTAGACCGCGACCGAGTGGGTCGGCACGCCGCCCTCGGTGATCACGGCCATCCGCACCGGCCACTCGTCGGCGTAGTCGAAGTCGGTGTCCTCGTACTCCAACCGGACCCGCTCGGCGACCGCCGCCGGGTCCTCACCGCCCGCGTCCACGACCGACAGCGCGACCTGGCCGGACGCGTGGACCTGTTGGCGCGGACCGCCATCGGGCCCGTCGAACACCAGCCGGGTGCGCAGCGACTCGTGCCTGCCCATCACGTACCGCAGCACCAGCACCGACTGCTCGATGGTGGAGCCCGCGGGCAGCGGCGTGACACCGCCCATCGTCTCCGAGCGGCCGGTCTTGACCACCGTGCGCCACACGGTGCGCTGGCCCCAGGTGAGCTCACCCACCCCGGAGCCGGTCCCGTGGAAATCGACGAGGATCTTCTCCGTCATCCTGCTTTACTCCCCGCCGCGTCGTGCTTCTAGCGGGCATTGTTGGGAGCCGCTCGGAAAGTGTCAATACTCCACATGCCGACCATTCACCCGCGGCCAGATTCTTCGTGACTGCCCTAGGTCGGTGCGGTACCTTGACGCGCAAGTGGGCAGTTGTTTGGAGGGCGCGCGTGGCGCTATTCGAGGAAGTCGCCGGAATACTCCGAGAGGTCGTGGGCCCGTGCGGCGGATGCCCGCCGGAGATTACGCCGAACGCCACGCTGGAGGGTGATCTGCGGTTCGACAGCCTCGACCTGGTCCGGGTGGACGCGGCGCTGTCGGCCCACCTGGGCACCGAGGTCGGACTGGCCGAGCACGTGCGCGGCCTGGACCTCGACGCCATCAGCACCTTCACCGTCGAGCAGGTCGTCGAGCAGGTCACCAACCGAGTCTGGGATGGAGCAGCGCGCGCGTGAGCCGCTTCCTGTTCGTCGTGCCCCCGCTCGCGGGCCACGTGAACCCCACCATCGGGCTCGGCGCGGCACTGGCGGCGCGGGGCCACGAGGTCGCCTGGTGCGGCCCTGAGCTGCACCTTCGCCCGATGCTCGGCCAGGACGCGGTGGTCCACCCGACCGGCACCAGGCTGCACCGGCCGCAGGCCGACCACGGCACGGCCGCGATCCGCTCGGTGTGGGACCGGTTCATCGTGCCGTTCGCCCGCTTCAGCCTCCCGGCCGTGGAGAAGGCCGTGCTCGACGCGCGACCGGACGTGGTGGTCGTCGACCAACATTCCCCCGCGGGGGCGATAGCGGCGCACCGGCTGGGCGTGCCGTGGGCGACGCTGGCCGCCTCGACGATGGAGCTGGGTGAGCCGCTGGCCGACATGCCGCGGGTGCTGGACTGGCTGCACGGCAGGCTGCGGCACCTGTGGGCCAAGGCCGGGATGCCCGCCGACGAGTACTTCGACCTGCGGTTCTCCCCGTATCTCTCGCTCGCCTGCACCACCAGGGCGCTGACCGCCGCCCTGCCGGACGACGTCATCGGCGTCGGCCCGATCCTGGCCGAGCGCCCCGGGCAGCCCGACTTCCCCTGGGAGTGGCTGGACCAGGGCAGAGCGCACGTGCTGGTGTCCGTGGGCACGCTCGCCGACGACGTCTCCGCGCGGTTCCTGCGCGAGACCGCCGCCGCGCTGGCCCCGCTGGGCGACCGGCTCCAAGCGATCTTCGTCGCCCCGCCGGAGGTGCTGCCCGACCTGCCGCCACACCTGATCGCACGGACCAGGGTGCCGATGCTGGCGCTGCTGCCGCGCGTCGACCTGGTCGTCTCGCACGGCGGCCTCAACACCGTCTGCGAGTCGCTCGCGCACGGCGTCCCGCTGGTGGTCGCCCCCATCCGGCACGACCAGCCGATCAACGCCAACGGCGTGGTAGCCGCGGGCGCGGGCCTGCGGGTCGGCTTCGCCAGGGCGGACGCCGGGGCGCTGCGCGCCGCCATCACCACAGTCCTCGGCGACCCGGCCCACCGGGTCGCCGCCGCCCAGGTCCGCGAGTCGTTCGCCGAGGCGGGCGGAGCCGACGCCGCCGCGGCGGCACTGGTGGACCTGGCCACCCGGTCGCCGGCAGCAGCCGGCATGAGCAGGAGCACGTCATGATCGAGGTCAAGGGACTGCGCAAGTCCTTCACGCTGGGCAAACGGCGCAAGACCCGCACCGTCGAGGCGGTGCGCGGCGTCGACCTGTCGGTGGCGGAGGGGGAGATCTTCGGCTTCCTCGGCCCCAACGGCGCGGGCAAGACAACCACCGCCCGCATCCTGTGCACGCTGCTCGAACCCGACGGCGGCGAGGCCGTCATCGCCGGTGCCGACCTGCGCAAAGACCCCGGCGCGGTGCGGACCAAGGTCGGCTACGTCCCGCAGGGCGGCACCACGACCGACGAGGTCACCGCCCGCGAGGAGCTCGTCCTGCAGGCCAGGATGTACGGGATCGGCAAGGCCGAGGCGGTCGAGCGGACCGAGAAGGCGCTGGCCGCCTTCGAGCTGACCGAGTTCGCCGACCGGCAGTGCCGCACCTACTCCGGTGGCCAGCGCCGCCGGGTGGACATCGCGATGGGCATCATCCACGAGCCCAAGGTGCTGTTCCTCGACGAGCCGACCACCGGCCTGGACCCGCAGTCGCGGGCCCACCTGTGGGACGAGGTCCGCAGGCTGCGCGACGCGGGCATGACCGTCTTCCTCACCACGCACTACCTGGAGGAGGCCGACGCGCTGTGCGACCGGATCGCGATCATCGACCACGGTGAGATCGTCGCCATCGGCACCCCGACCGAGCTCAAGCACGGCGTCGCGGGCGACGTGGTGACCGTGGGCCTCAACGGCAGCGGCCCCAGGGCGGCCGAGCTGCTCGACGGGCGCGACTACGTGCGCAAACTCGAACTCGGCGAGGACGGCCTGCGGCTCTACGTCGACGACGGCACCACCGCGATGCCGCAGATCATGCGGGTGCTGGACGCGGGCGAGATCCACTTCGACACCGTGGAGCTGCACCGGCCCAGCCTCGACGACGTCTTCCTGATCAAGACCGGCCGCTCGCTGCGGGACAAGTAGGAGTTGGACATGAAGTTCCTCCGTGACACCTGGCTGGTCTTCACCCGCCAGATGCTGCTGGTGTGGCGCACCCCGGCCCGGCTGGTGATCGGGTTCGTGCAGCCCATCGCCTACCTGGTGCTGTTCGCCCCGCTGCTCAAGACCGCGCTGGCCCCCACCGGCGCGCAGACCTACGCCGACGCCTACCGGGTGTACGTGCCCGGCCTGCTGGTGGTGCTGGTGCTGCTCAGCGGCTTCTTCGCCGGGTTCGGGCTGCTCGGCGAGCTGCGCTCGGGGGTCATCGAGCGCTCCAGGGTGACCCCGGTCAGCCGCACCGCGCTCATCCTGGGCCGGGCGTTCTCCGAGGTCGTGACCCTGATGGGGCAGGCGGTGGTGATCACCGTGGTCGCGCTGCCGTTCGGGCTGACGGTGCACTTCGGCTGGCTGATGCTGGCCTACGTGATGCTGGCCCTGATGGCGCTGATGGCCTGCGCGCTGTCGTACGCGATGGCCATGCTGATCCCGTCGCCCGCGGCGCTCGGCCCGCTGATCAACAGCGTGTCGCAGCCGTTGTCGCTGCTCTCCGGCGTGCTGCTGCCGCTGTCGCTGGCCCCGGGCTGGCTGGTGGCGATCGCCGAGTGGAACCCGATCTACTGGACCACCAACGGCACCCGGTCGCTGTTCACCGGCAACCCGGGGGACGTGTCGGTGTGGGCCGGGATGCTGATCGTCATCGCGCTGGCCGCGCTGACGGTCACCTGGGCCACCAGGATGTTCGCCCGCCAGGTCCGCTGAGCTTGCGCGAGATCCGCTGAGCTGTACGAGAAAGGGCCCCGGGTACTCACCGGGGCCTTTTCCTTGTTCCGGGATCGGCCGGTTTCCGGGCAGCGGAAATAGCCCGGAGGTGGCCTTCCGGGCTATTTCCTCCAGGACCGAACTGTTATTCGCGCCAGAGGGTGGGGCAGTAGTTCTGGTCGGTGTAGTCGGGGAGGCCCTCGTCGTTTCGGCGGACCAGGACGTCGTGGTTGTAGAAGACCGGGGTGCCGTCCGGTTTGAGGTAGGGGCGGAAGCGGTTGTCGCCGTCCTGCAGGTGCAGGGAGATGGCCCGGCGGGGGGCGTCGGCGAGGTTGGCGCCGCTGCCGTGGTAGGTGCGGCAGTGGTGGAAGCTGACGTGGCCCTTGGGGATAATCATCGGGATCTTGTCGACCACCGCGCCGTTGTGGGAGGCGTTGGCGTGCAGCAGGTCTTCCAGCTCCGAGCGGTCGCGGTGGGCGAAGTGCCGGGTGGAGTCGTCGCCGGGGATCTCGGTCCAGGTGTTGCTGCCGTCGACCATGGTGATGGTGCCCATGCGCTCGTCGCAGTGGTGGAACGGGATGAACGCGGTGAGCATCCGCTCGGAGGTGCAGGTCTGCCAGTAGTGCCGGTCCATGTGCCACGGGACCTGGTTGGACTGCTCCTCGGGCCGCGGCGGCTTGTAGATCAGGGTGCTCTGCCAGACCCGGATCTCCTCGGCCTGGGCGAGCCGGGCCGCGACCGCGCCGAGCAGCGGCTTGCGCAGGATCGCGGCGACCTCGTCGCTCTCGTAGTGGATGTAGTCGTTGTGCCGCTGGACGTCGCCCTTCTCGGGGGTCCAGTAGGCCAGGTTCGGCGGGCGCAGCGGCAGCCGCCGGTCGGTGTGCCCGGCGTAGAACCGCTCGGTGGCCTCGACGAGGGTGTCCATCTCCGCGTCGGTGAACAGCTTGCGGGACAGGTACCACCCGCGTCTGCCGTACTCGGCGACCTCGTCGTCGGTGGGCAGCAGGGCCCGGTCGGCGTCGGTCAGCGCGAAGGCGTGGGTGAGTTCGGCGGTCACTGGGCTGCTCCTCGGACGTGCTCCCCGGCGCGGTCCCGCTCGACGGCCTCGTAGAGCGCCTTGATGTTGGCGCTGCCGAAGGTGAGCGCGCCGAGGCGCTCGATGACCTCGAAGAACAGCGTGCGCCGGGGGTGGGTGGTCTGGGTGAAGATCTGGAACAGCTCGCCCTCGTTGTCCTGGTCGACCAGGATGTCGAGCTCGCGCAACTGCTCCACGGGCACGGCGACGTGCTCGAACCGCTCGGCCAGCGCGTCGTAGTAGCTGCCCGGGGTGCTCAGGAAGCCGACGCCGCGCCCGCGCAGGGTGCGCACGGCGGTGGCGATGTCGGCGGTGCGGAAGGCCAGGTGCTGCACGCCGGGGCCGTGGTGGGCGGCCAGGAAGTCGTCGATCTGGCCGGGTCTGGCGGTGGTGTCCGGTTCGAGCAGGGTCAGCGTGACCTCCTTGGACACGCTCTGCACGACCTTGGAGTTCATCGCCTGGCCGCCGACCTCGATGTGCTCCTCGAAGATCTGCTTGAAGCCGAGCACCTGCTCGTAGTAGGCGACGGTCGGGTCCAGCTCGCCCGGCGCGACGCAGGCCGCGATGTGGTCGACGGCGTCGAGCAGGTCGAGCGGGTCGTCGGCGGACTCGGTGGCGAGTTCCACAGTGGACAGCAGCTCGCCCGGGCGGACGAACACGTGGCCGACGTCGCCGAACCCGGTGACCCTGGTGCCATCGGCCGTGGCGCCCCTGGCCAGCGCCTCGGCGAGCGCGGCCGCCGGGTCGTCGGTGGACAGGGCGACCGTGGCCAGGCCGTCGCCGTGCGCCGCGACGTAGTCCGCCGCCGGGTGTCCGCCGGTGCGGGCGCTGGTCAGCAGCAGCTGGATGCTGCCTTGGCGCAGCAGGACCGAGTAGTGGTCCGGCTGGTCGCGCACCCACCCGTGCAGCCGGAAGCCGTACTGGGCGCGGAGCGCGGCGGCGGCCTCGTCGGCGTCGCCGACGTAGAACTCGACGTGGTCTATGTCTTGTACGTGCATGGTGGACCTCTTGGCCGGAAGGGCTGGGGTTCAGCGCGCTGGTGCGGGAGACGGGGTGGCGGTGCGGGTCAGTCGGGTGCCTGGGTGGCCGATCAGCAGGCTCACGTTGTGGCCGCCGAAGGCGAACGAGTTCGACAGCGCGGCGCGGACCGGTCCCGGCCGGGGTGCGCCGCGCACGTGGTCGAGCGCGCACTCCGGGTCGGGGTCGTCGAGGTTGTGGGTCGGCGGCAGCACGGAGCCCGCCACCGACAGCGCGGTCACCGCGGCCTCCACCGCGCCGGAGCCGCCGAGCATGTGCCCGGTGAGGGCCTTGATGGAGCTGACCGCCGGGCTGTCGTCGCCGAACACGGTGCGCACGGCGGCGGCCTCGGCGGCGTCACCGAGCGGGGTCGAGGTGCCGTGGGCGTTGATGTAGTCCACATCGGACGGTGTGAGGCCCGCGTCGGCGGTGGCGCGGCGCATGACCGAGGCGGCGCCGGAGCCGTCCGGGCGCGGGGTGGTCGGGTGGTGGGCGTCGGTGCTGACGGCCCAGCCGAGCAGGCTCGCGTAGGACAAGGCGCCTCGGGCGTCGGCGAAGTCGGCTCGCTCCACAACCAGGATGCCCGCGCCCTCACCCAGGACGAACCCGTTGCGGCGCTTGTCGAACGGCCTGCTCGCGGCGGTCGGGTCCGCGCCCCAGCCGCGGGCGAGTGCCCACGCGTTGGCGAACGCCGAGGCGACGGTCGGGTGCAGCGCGGTGTCGCTCCCGCCGCACACCACCACATCCGCCTCGCCGCCGCGGATGAGCCGCAACGCCTCGGCGATCGACTGCGCCCCGGCCGCGCACGCGGTGGCGATGCACGCGCTGTGCCCGCGGATGCCGTGCTTGATCGCGATCCGGGCGGCGGCCATGTTCGCCAGCATCCCGGGCAGCAGGTACGGGCTCACCTTGGCGCGGCCGCGTTCCCGGCGCTGGGCGGCGAAGTGCTCGTAGGTCTCCAGGCCCGCGCCGCCGGTCGACACCACGACCGCGACCCGCTCGGGGTCGACGTCGGTGCCGACGGTGATCCTGGCGTCGGCCAGTGCGTCGTCGGCGGCGGCCATCGCCTGGAGCACGAACCGGTCGACGGCCTTGGCGGACTTGGCGTCCATGACCTCGGTCGGGTCGATGTCCGGGGCGATGCCCGCGGCGTCGAGGAGCCCGGCGAGCGGGTGGCCCTCGGGCGGGGTGACGACGCCGGAGCGGCCGACGCACAGGGCGTCGAACACCTCGGCCGGTTTGCGCCCGAGTGGGGTCACCAGCCCGATGCCGGTGATGGCGGCGGCGGGTCTCATCGCGCGGCCAGGGTCTTCAGGTACTGCTCGCGCAACGCGACCTTGCGGACCTTCCCGGTGGGGCCCAGCGGGATCCGGTCCTCGTCGACCACGACCACCTCGCGCAGGGTCGCGGCGACGTCCGGGCCGAGTGCCGCGCGGATCGCCTCGTCGCGGTTGGCGTCCGGGTCACCGGCGGCGTCGAGTTGGAGCAGGACGTCGGTGACGACACCGGAGTCGGTGCGGACGGCGACGACCGTGCAGTCGGCGACATCGGGGCAGGCGTTGAGGACGCGCTCCTCGGACAGCGCGGTGTGCAGGCGCTTGCCGTCGCCGAGGTCGACGGAGTCGACAAGCCTGTCGACGTGGTAGAAGTAGCCCTCTTCGTCCCGGTAGACGAGGTCGCCGGTGAGGAAGTAGCCGCGGACGCGAGTGCGGTAGGTGGTCACCGAGTCGTTCCAGTACCCGAGCGACAGCGTGGGCGACTTGGTGCCCAACTCCCCCACCTCACCCGGTGCCAGCTCGGTGCCGTCCGGGTCGAGCACGACGGGTTCGGCGAACGCGTGCGGCTTGCCGATGCAGCGGCCGTACCGGTCGGTCTCGGTGGTGTGGGTGATGTAGAAGTGCGAGTGGCCCATCTCGCTGGAGCCCAGGCCGTCGATGAACGCCGACCCCGGCTTGCGGACCCGCCCCTCCCGTGTGGACACCTCGCGGTAGCCCAGGGAGATCAGCCTGCGGATGTGGGCCTCGTGCGCGCAGTCGCCGGTGTTCCACCACAGCGCGACCGAGTCCAGGTCACGCCCGCGCAGGTCGGTCTTGGCCATCTCCGACCAGGTCGCCGCGAAGCCGAGCACGCCGCTGGGCCGCCACTGCTCGATGGCGTCGACCACCGAGGGACCGGTCTGGGTCGACAGCGCGAGCAGCCGGCTCTCACTGGCCAGCACCAGGTTCAGGGCGATGAGGGTGGCCGCGTGCGGGGCCGGGAGCGCGGAGAGGATGCGGTCGGTGCCCTGCGCCTTCGGCATCCGGAGCCGGTGCTTGTTGGCCGCGAACAGGCTCGAATGCGAGTGCAGCACGGCTTTCGGCACACCGGTCGTGCCCGAGGAGTGCGTGATCGCGACCGGGTCGCCCTGGTGGAACCGGTACGGCTCGGGCGCGGCGGCGGGATCTGCCTGGCCCAGGTCCTCGATCGGGGCCAGCAGGTGCACGCCGTGCGGGGCGAGGGCTTCGCGGCGGGCCTCGTCGGCGAGGACACCCACGGCGCCGAGCCTGCTGACGTACAGCGCGGTGATCTCGGGGGCCAGTTTGGCGTTGATGAGCGCCGGGATGGCGCCGAGCCGGGCCAGCGCGAGGAAGGTGAGGATGTTGTCGGCGGCCGCGGTGGCGGTGACCGCGACGGGGTCGCGCTTCCCGATGCCCAGTGCGTGCAGTGCCGCAGCGCGGGCCCGGACGCGTTCGTCGAGCACCCGCACGGTCAGCGCCGTCCACGCCGAGACGTCCTCGACCGGGGTGTCGAAGGTGAAGGCGGGCCGGTCGAGGTCCCCGCCCAGTGCCACCAGGGTGGTCAGCACGTTCCCGGCGCCCACCTCCGGCGCGCTCGCCAGCCTGGCCCGGATGCTCGTGGCCCTCATGCCCGCTCCCTCGCCATGACCAGGACGGCTTCCGCCCGGTCGCTCCCACCCGACTCGTCCGCCACCTCGGCGGTGATCACCAATGCCGCCGCCGCCTCACCGGCGGCGAACAGCAACTCCGCGCACGCGATGGCGTCCGCCATCGCCTCCCCGCTCGGGCTCGTGCACACCAACGGCCCCGCCAACCCCCACCGCGCGGCCACGTGCCCCAGCACCGCGTTCGGGTTGGATTGGAAGAACAGCAGCGGTGCGACCCGCGTCCCCGCGGCCACCGCTTCCGCGACCACGTCCGCGCTGGTCCGGTCGCCGCCGACGCTGGCGAGCACGATGGCCGTGCGGTCGGCGACGACCTCCCCGTCGTAGGCGCTCATGCACCGCTGGGCCACTTCCGCGACCAGCGGGTTGAACGCGGAGACGACGAACCCGGTCACCGCGGTGACCGTGTCCACATCGGACTCGGGCCAGTACGCCGACGCTACAACAACACCGGCCTCGACGGTAGCGCTCATGCCGCACCGACCACGAGCGCCGTGTTGGCCCCGCCGAACGCCGCGTTCACCGTCAGCGCGTGGCCCACCCGCGTCCGCCGCGGCGCGTCCACGACCAGGTCGAGCTCGCAGTGCGGGTCGGCGCCGAGGTAGCCGGAGTTGACCGGCAGTTCGCCCGCCCGCAGCGCCAGCACCGTCGCGACCAGCTCGACCAGGCCGGACGCCTCCAGCGCGTGGCCGTGGACGGACTTGGTCGAGCTCACCGGCACACCGTCGAGACCGGCCAACCGCAGCGCGGCGACCTCGGCGGCGTCGTTGAACTGCGTGCCGGTGCCGTTCGCGTTGACGTAGTCGATGTCCCCAGTGGACACACCGGCACGGGTCATGGCCTGGGTGATGGCCCTGGCCAAGCCTGTTCCGTCCGGTTTGGGCTTGCACACGTGGTAGGCGTCCCCCGAGCGGGACCACCCGGCCACCCTGGCCAGCGGGTCCTTGCCCGCCCGCTCCAGCAGGACGGCCGCGACGCCGTCACCGAGCAGCATTCCCTGCCGCCCGGCGCTGAACGGGCGCACCCGACCGTCACGCGACAACGCCCGTCCGGCGTCGAACAGCGCGAAGGTCGACGGTTCGACCAGGTACCCGGCCGCGACCAGGACCCGCTCGGCGCGCCCGGTGGCGATCATCGTCGCCGCGTCCGCCACCGCCGACGTCGCCGCGACACACGCTCCCGTGTACACGCGGGGCACGCCCGCCACACCGGTCCGCTCCGCGACCTCGGCCGCCAGAGCGCGGTTGCCCGCGTCGGCGTGCGCCGCGAGCAGGAGTGGAACCGTCGACTTGGGACCGGTGTACACCTCATCGATGACACCGACGAGCTCGTCCACCAGCGCAGGCGCCCCGGGCAGGGTCGCCGCGTGCCGCGTCCGGCGCCCCTCGGTGGGGAAGCGCGTGACCGGCGCGAACGCGGGCACACCGGCGAACCCGTCGGCGCGCAGTCGCGTGTGGTCGCGGCCGAAGGCGGTGCGGGCCGCGGCGGCGGTGATGTGGACCGGGTGGTCAGCCATGGTCACGCAGCACCCTGGCCAGGGTGTCGATGGCACCGGTGACGGTGGCCATGCCGGAGAACACCTCGTCGGACAGCTCCAACTCGACCCCGTAGCGCTGCTCGACCTGGGCGATCAGCCAGGTCAGCTCCAGGGAGTCGAGGGTCTCGCCGACCTCGCCGGTGGCGCGGTCGCCGAAGCCGGAGAGCATGCCGATCACCTCGGCCCGGTCGGGTGCGCTCATGGTCAGGACGCGGTGTCCGACCCGGAGGCGACCGAGAGCCGCTCGGCGAGCGCGTCGACGAACTCGTCGAGGGTCATCAGCGCCAACGCCTCCATGTCGTCGTCGCCGAACTTGATCTGGTACTTGTCCTCGATCTGCACGGCCAGGTCGGCCAGCGCCAACGACTCCAGGTCCAGGCCCGCGGGCCCGAGGTCGGTGTCCCCCTCGACCTCGCTGACGTCGTAGTTCATCTCCCGCAGCGTGTCGAGCACGAACTCGCGGAGCTGGTCCTTCATCGCTGGCTCTCCTTGTCTTCCATTGCTGCATGGGCGTTCTCGGCCGCGACGAGCGCGGCGGCGGAACGCACGACCTTGCCGGTGGTCGTCCTCGGCAGCGCCGGGAGGACCACGAGCCTGCGTGGGCGCTTGAACGGCGCGAGGGTCTCGGTGAGCGCGGCGGTGACCTGCTCGACCGCGGCGCCATCGGCCAGGCTCACGTACGCCTGGATGCCGGAGTCGTGCACCACCACGGCCTCGCGGACGGAGTCGAGCGCCGAGAGCGTTTGCTCCACCTCGGTCAGGTCGACCTTGAGGCCGCCGATGGAGACCTGCGAGTCGAGGCGGCCCAGGACGGTGAGCAGACCGGCGTCGAGTTCGGCGGCGTCCTTGGTGCACAGCCAGCCGTCGACGAAGCGGGACGGGTCCTGCGCGCCGAGGTACGGCGAGTCGGCCATCGCGATCCACAGCTCACCGGCGCTGACCCGCAGTTCGAGGCCGTGCGCCGGTTCGACCGACGGCCAGTGAGCGCCGTCGAGGTCGGTGGCGATGACGCCGATCTCGGTCATCCCGTACATCGTGCCGAGCGGGACGCCGAAGCGGTCGCGGAAGCGCGGCGGCACCGCGGGGCGCACCAGCTCACCGGCGACGATCATCCGGCGCAGCTGGGGAAGCGGCGCCGGGTCGGGCAGCGAGGTCAGCAGTTCGGCGTGGAACGGAACGCCGATGATCGTGGTGGGCAGGTCGGACTCGGCGACCGCGGCGAGGATGCCCTCGGCGGTGAGCCTGCGCGGGAACACCAGCTCCGCGCCGGTGTGCAACGAGTTGAGCAGACCGCCGACCAGACCGAGCACGTGCACGATCGACGACAGCAGCACCACCCGCTCCCCCGCCCGGGGGAACTCGGCCAACCGGTCGTAACGGGACAGTTCGGCGATCAGGTCATCGGATGTCCTGGCGATCACCTTGGAGGCGCCGGTCGAGCCGGAACTGAACTGCACCAACGCGTGCGGTGTACCGGCCGGGCGGCCACCCTCCCGGGCGGACACTCGGGCGACGACCTCGGCGTAACCGCTGAGCCGGTGCCCGGCGCTCTCCCGCGCCTGCACCACGAACTGCGCGCCCACCCGCTCCAGGGCGCCGTCGACCTCGTGCTGGGTGAGCCGGTGGTCGAGCAGGCTGACCTGCGCGCCGATCCGCCAGGCGGCGAGCAGGAACCCGATGAAGGCCAGCGACGGCGGCAGTCGCAACGCGACAGTGCCACCCGCGACTAGGCCGTGTGCGCGCAGGTGCGCCTCGCGGTCGGCGACCTCCCCGCGCAGACCGTCCCGGTCGACCGGTCGGTCCAGGCGCAGGCAGACCGCGTCGCCCGGCCCGCCGAGCAGCACGTCGTCGACCCATTCCGGGTTCACCGCAGGCTGATTCACCAGCGGAAGTTCCACGCCCGCCATTGGTTCCTTCACATTTTTTGCTAGGCCGAACGCCGTAGCGAGAGTCCTTTAGCCGCCCTGGCCGGCTAAACAATCGCATACCGCCTCAACGAGAGTCAAGGTCGCCCGAAAGGCCTAATACCGGCCGGTTCGACAAGCCCACTACCAGGGGTTCTCACTGTGTGCACAGGCGAATCCGGCTACGCGGCGCGCACGCCACAAGGTAACTGAAACGCGGTCCGTGACCATCTTGGAAATTGCGGATAGCGGATGACAGGATATGCCGGGCGCAATACCCCGAACGGCGCAAAGCCATCAAGGAGGACCTGGAGTGAATCCCGTGGACGTCGCCGACTACGCCGAGCACGCGAAAGCCACCCTCGCGGGCGATGTGCTCGGCTACCTCGACGGCGGGTCAGGCGCGGAGTGGACACTGCGCGAGAACACCGCCGCGTACCGCAGGATCCGGTTGCGGCCCAGGGTGCTGGTCGACGTCGGGTCGGTCGACACCGCGGTGGACCTGCTCGGTTCGTCGTTGGCCGCACCGCTGGGCGTCGCGCCGATGGCCTACCACGCGCTGGTGCACCCCGAGGCGGAACTGGCCACGGTCAAGGCGACCGGCGCGGCCGGGGCGCTGTTCGTGGCCAGCATGTTCGCCAGCACCGGCCTGGTCCGGATGGCCCAGGCGGCGACCGGTCCACTGTGGATGCAGCTGTACTGGCTGCGCGACCGCGGCGCCCTGCTCGAGCTGGTCGGACGGGTCGAGCAGGCGGGGTACCGGGCGCTGGTGCTGACCGTGGACGCGCCCAAGGTGGCCAGGCGGGCGCGGGACCTGCGCAGCGGGTTCACCCTCCCGCCGCACGTGCGCGCGGTGAACCTGGACGCGGAGCTGATGGCGGCCAGCCACGTCGCCGAGGCCGGGGTGTCGGCCATCGAACGGCACTCGCGCGAGCGCTTCGACCCGACGATCACCTGGTCGGACCTCGGCTGGCTTCGCGAACGCACCCGCCTCCCGCTGGTGCTCAAGGGAATCCTGGCTGGCGAGGACGCGCGGCTGGCCGCCGAGAACGGGGTGGACGCGGTGGTGGTGTCCAACCACGGCGGCAGGCAGCTCGACGGGGTGCCCGCCGCGGTGGACGCGCTGGCCGAGGTGGTCGACGCGGTGGCCGGTCGGCTGCCGGTGCTGGTCGACGGCGGCGTTCGGCGCGGGACGGACGTGCTCAAGGCGTTGGCGCTCGGAGCGGCAACGGTGCTGGTAGGACGGCCGGTGTTGTGGGGACTCGCGCACTCCGGGGCCGCCGGTGCCGAACACGTGCTGAGGTTGCTGCGGGAGGAGCTGGAAGAGGCCATGGCGCTGTGCGGTCGCCCGACGACGGTCGAGGTGGACCGGTCGGTGCTGGGTTGAGCTGATCACCCGGAGCGGCCCGCCCGGTGCGGGTGGTCGGCGAACGCGCCGCGCAACCGGGCCGCGGCGAGCGCGACGGCCTGGGCAGCGGCGGGCAGGACACCGAACATGGTGAAGAAGCCGTGCGCCATACCGGGGAACCGGGTCAGCTCGGTCGGCACGCCCGCCTCGGACAGCGCGCGGGCGTACGCCTCGCCCTCGTCGCGCAGCGGGTCGTACCCGGCGGTGATGATCGTCGCAGGTGGGAGGCCGCTGTGGTCGGTCGCGCGCAGCGGCGAGGCCAGCGGGTCGGCGCCGTCGTCGGGGGTGGCGAGGTAGTTGTCCCAGTACCAGGCGACGGAGTGCCGGTTGAACAGGTACCGGTCGGTGTTCTCCCGCAGCGACGGGGTGTCGGCGCCGTGGTCGGTGTTGGGGTAGACGAGGAGCTGGTGGGCGAGGTCGGGGCCGTTGTCCCTGGCCAGCAGGGTGACGGCGGCGGCGAGGTTGCCGCCCGCGCTGTCCCCGCCGACCGCGATGGGGCCCGCCCAGTCCTGCTGGGAGACCCACTCGGTGGCCGCGTGGCAGTCGTGGACGGCCGCCGGGAACCTGTGCTCGGGCGCCAACCGGTACCCGACCGCCACGGTGACACAGCCCGCGGCGTTCGTCATCCGACGGCATATGGCGTCGGCGGTGTCTATCGTGCCCAGCGTCCAACCGCCGCCGAAGAAGTAAACCAGCACGGGAGACGGCTCGGCCTCCTCGGTCGGCCGGTATATCCGCACCGGTATGCCGCGGGCGTCGGTGTCGACCACCGAGGCCACCGGCTCCGGGTCGCCCGCCGCGTCCTGGATGGACCGCAGGTCCTCGGCGCGGGCCTGCTCGAGGGTCAGCTCGTAGAGCGGGGTCGCCCGCCGCCGCTCGCGCTCGGCCCGGTACTGCTCCACCTGGGGGTCCAGGGTCATGCTCGTTCGTCTCCCACCCGAGCAGGCGCGGCCGTCCAGGCTCGACGGCCGCGCCGCGCTCACACCGCCGCGGGATCACACCCCGGCAGCGGCACCTGCTCGATACCGGGTCATCACACCTCGCGGACGTTGCGCATCAAGGTCACCTCCCCGAAGTCGATCATCGACGGGACCGCCGAATTCCGCGTGAGCATATGGCGACCCCGCGCGAGGAGTCGATACGCCAAAAGGCGCCAACCCCCGACTAGGCCGAATGGACACTCCATTGTCTGTCCTTTAAGGATGATCAACCCGAACGGTGCAACCCCCTGCTCCACCCGGCGCACACTCCCCCACCCCGCCCAGCCGACACCCCCGAACAGCCCAACCCACCCCCACGACCTGCCCGAACCCCTCGCACCCCCGTCCACCGTTCACCCTCCGGCCACCCTCGACCCACCCGGCATTTGTCCTAACTCGACAGTAAAGTCCTCTCTGGACATCATTGCTCTACATCAGACACTCCACAGTTGACACAGCGACCCCCTGTCCCCTCGGTCGGCACCACAGGGTCGACGAGGTGGTCGGATGATCGGGCTACCCCTCGGCAACAGAAGTCCGAGCGGGCCACGGGCGGCCGCGCGGCGCGGGATCCCTCGGCGGACGAGGGACCGGGAACGGGCACGTCGGCGGCAGCTCCGGAGAGGTCTGGACAACCCCACTGCATTGGTCTAGACAATAGGCAGCGGTGTCCCCCTGCGCACCGCGGTATCAGGGAGGTCGTGATGGCTCTCGGTTTACGACGCCGGCGTGGCGGGCGGGTGGTGGTGGCCGGGCTGGCCGCCGTCGCCGCGGTCGCGGCCGGCGTCCTCGCCGCCGGTCCCGCGGCGGCGGCCAACCTGCTCACCAACCCCGGGTTCGAGACCGGCACCACCGCGGGCTGGACCTGCGACTCGGGTGCCGTGGTGAGCACCCCGGTGCACTCCGGCTCGAACGCGCTGGCCTCCACGGCGGCGGGCGCGAAGAACGGCCGGTGCGCGCAGACGGTGTCCGTGCTGCCCAACACCAAGTACACGGTGTCGGCCTGGGTGCGCGGCAACCCGGTCTACCTCGGCATCACCGGCGGCGGCTCCACCTGGACCGCCGCGGCGAACTACACGCAGCTGTCCCTGTCGTTCACCAGCGCCGCCACCCAGACCTCCGCCGAGCTGTACGTGCACGGGTGGTACGGGGCGGGCACGTTCACCGTCGACGACCTCGTCCTCGACGGCCCCGGCGGTGGCGGCGACAACCCGGGCGGCGGTGCGCCCAGCGCGCCGGGCAACCCGTCCGTCGGCGCGGTCACCGCGAACTCGATCGCGCTGTCGTGGGGCGCGGCCACCGGGACCGTCACCGGCTACAAGGTGTACGAGGGCTCGGCGCTCAAGGCGACGGTCACCGGGACCTCGGCGACGATCAGCGGCCTCACCGCGTGCACGACGCACGGCTTCGCGGTGACGGCGTACAACGACAAGGGCGAGTCGGCGCGCAGCCAGGAGGCCAGTGCCACCACCCCCGGTTGCCCGGACACCGGTCTGCCCAAGCACGCGCTGATCGGCTACCTGCACGCCAGCTTCGCCAACGGCTCCGGCTACATCAAGATGGCGGACGTCCCGGACAGCTGGGACATCATCAACCTGTCCTTCGGCGAGCCGACCTCGGTGACCTCCGGCGACATCCGGTTCACCCAGTGCCCGGTGGCCGAGTGCCCCTCGGTGGAGAGCGAGGCGGACTTCATCGCCGCCATCCGCGCCAAGCAGGCCAAGGGCAAGAAGGTGCTGATCTCGATCGGCGGCCAGAACGGCCAGGTGCAGCTGACCTCGACCGCGGCGCGGGACAAGTTCGTCTCGTCGGTCTCGGCGATCATCGACAAGTACGGCCTCGACGGGCTCGACGTCGACTTCGAGGGCCACTCGCTGTACCTGAACTCCGGCGACAAGGACTTCCGCAACCCGACCACGCCGGTCGTGGTGAACCTGATCGCGGCGCTGAAGACGCTGAAGGCCAAGTACGGCGCCAAGTTCGTGCTGACCATGGCCCCGGAGACCTTCTTCGTCCAGGTCGGCTACCAGTTCTACGGCGGCACCAGCGCGGGTGACAACCGCACCGGGTCGTACCTGCCGGTCATCCACGCGCTGCGCGACGCGCTGACCGTGCTGCACGTGCAGGACTACAACTCCGGGCCGGTCACCGGGCTGGACAACCAGTACCACACGATGGGTGGCGCGGACTTCCACATCGCGATGACCGACATGCTCAGGGCCGGGTTCCCGGTGGCCAACACCGGGTTCACCTTCCCCGGTCTGCGCGACGACCAGCTCGGCTTCGGCGTCCCGGCCGCGGTCAGCGCCGGGAACGGGCACACCGCGCCCGCCGCCGTCCAGCAGGCGTTGACGTGCCTGGTCAAGGGGCAGGGCTGTGGCAGCTACACGCTGCGCGGCGGGACGTCGCCGAACCTGCGCGGGCTGATGACCTGGTCGATCAACTGGGACAGGTACTACAACTGGGAGTTCCAGAACGCCCACCGGCCGTTCCTCAACGCCCTGCCGTAGCCGCGGCGAGCGAGGACTGACGTGATGGCCCACCTCTCGTGCCCGGGGTGGGCCATCACCTTTCCGGCACCGTCTCGTCGGGGTTCCGTGGTACCCATGGAGCCATGACACCCCGTCGGCGGCGCCGCGCGACCACCCAGGCGGTGGTCGCGGTGCTGTTCGCCGCGCTCGCCGTCGGGTTGGTGCTGTTATTCGGGCCGCGGGCGTTCGCGCTGTCGGGCTTCACCGGCGAGCGGGGGACGGTCGCGGTCGTGGAGTGCGGGCCCCGGCTGTGCCAGGGCGAGTTCACCCCGGACGGCTCGCGCATGACGATGGTGCGGGTGAGCGTCGGGGACGTGCACGGCATCGCGCCCGGCCAGTTCATCACCGTCTACCGCGACGGGGACATCGCCAGCCAGCGCGTGCCGTGGCGGCTGGTGCTGATGGTGGGGGCGCTGCTCATGGGGGTCGCGGCGCTGGGGGTGATCGCGGTGTCGCTGTGGTTGCGGGCGGTGCGGCGGGAACCGTGGGAGACGTGGGAGGTGCTCGGCCGGGGGTTCACGACGGCCCTGGGGGTCGGCGTCCCGGCGTTGGTGCTGGCCCTGGTGCTGTACGTCCTGCGGTGATGGCGCCATACTCCGCCTCTACCAGGAGCGGAGGCACGGGTGCTGAGGGTCGTCCGGGGTGTGGCCGCGATCGGTCTCGCGGTGGGGTCGGTGCTGCTGTTCCTCATCTCCTGGCAAGCCGCCCTCACCAGCGCCGGCTACCGCGGCGACCCTGGGACGTACCAGATCGAAAGGTGCACGACCCAGTCGACACCGGACGGCGACGTCCACCGGTGCACGGGCACCTTCTCCCCCGCCGACTCGACCGCCGCGGTCGGGACCCCCAGCCTGGCCCCCGCCAGGGAGCTGCATCCACCGGGCACCCGCCTGGACGTCCGCCGAGTCGGTGACCAGGTCTTCCTCCCCTCCCAGACCATCGCCGCCGTCAGCTTCCCACTCTTGGTGGCGGTCGCCGCGTTCGTCCTCGGCCTCGCCCTCCACCTCGGTTCCCTCACCATCGCCGACGACGACTGGCGCCTCGGCACCGCCGCGATGTGGTCGCTGACCACCTCGGCTATCGCGGCGGCCCTGGGTGTCCTGGGTGTACTCGGGGTGCTGGTCTTCGGCTGACACCTCGGGCCGCTGACCTCACGTGGCTCCTTGTTCGGGCGGGAGCCAGCTGAGGCGGACCGTGGCGCGGGCGAACTCCCTGGTGTGCAGGGCGGCGGTCAGCCAGGCGGTGGGGAAGGCGTCGGTGGGGTCGGGGATGGCTCGGCCGAAGGGGTCTCGGGCCCGGGTGCGGGCGGTGGTGGCGAGGGTGTCGAGCAAGCCTGCGGTGGCGGTGAGGCCTGCTCTGGCGAGGGTCGCGGCGTCACGGGTGGTGGAGGGGAGGGCGGCGACAGGGCGGCCGCCGAGGACTACGCGGTCGACGACGGTCGCCAGCAAGCCCGATGGGGGCGGCTCGACGGCGGGCGCGGGCAGCGGCGCGGCAGGCACGCCCGGCGGCAGGTGGGATCGTTGGAGGCGGTCGATGGTCAGGTCGACGTGCCCGGTGACGGCCAGTTCCCCGGCGGCGGCCAGCGCGACGGCGGTGGTGGGGCGGTCCGGGACCAGGCGGGCGACCACGCGCAGCGGCATTCCCGGGCGCTCGCCGAGCAGGCGCAGGTTGTCCCTGGCCGCGTCGGTGGCACCGAGGAGATCGATGTCGCCGGTGTCGAGCCGCAGCCGCAGCGCGGTCTTGGTAGCGCCGCTGACCACACCGCTGAGGAACAACAGGTCCTGCCCGGTGTGGAACGCTCGGGTGAGCTGGTCCGCCAAGGGCTCGTCCCACAGGCCCGCCACCGGCTGCTCGTCCCAGGTCGCCCCGGCAGCCGCCACGGCCCGGACCGCCTTACCCGCGCCAAGTCGCCGGTCCGGCGCGGCCGTCGCCCCGGACAGCACCAACCCCGACCGCCCCAGCTGACGGTGGCTCAACCCCGTCTCCCCCATCGCGACCGGCCCGTCCGCCGCGATGACAATCCGTTCCGCACCACCGGGGTACACCGACGGCACCGTCCACAGTGTCCGGTCAGCGTCCACGACGTGGGTGACGACCCCGGCGTACCCCGACGAGGTGAGCACCGCCTCCGTGCACAACCCGTACAACCGCAACGCCCCGACCGGCTGGTACTCGCGTCGCGCGGTCCCCCGCAGTGCCACCGGGTCCCCGATCCCGGACCGCAGGTCGTGGCACACCAGCATCACCTCGGTGAGGTCATCGGCCACCGTCTCCCGATCGAACGACGACGCCCCCGCCTTCGCCGCGGCGAGCCCGGTCGCGATCCGCACGCCGCCCGCCGCCGCCCGGTGCAGGCCGACCAACCGAGCGCCGTGCACCGCCCGCAACAACTCGCTCCGGACAACCGCGCCGCTCCCGGTCACCCCCACCCGCAGGATCTCCGCGCACGCCCCCCACAGCACCTCCGCGGCCGCCCGCTCACCCCGCCTCTCCCCCGCCACGACGTCGTCCTCTTGCTCGACAACATCAGCCACATCCGCCCGCGCCTGCCCCTCGACAACGGACGCGACCGCCACCGCGATCCCCCGGTGTAGACACTTCGGCGCCAGCAAACACGAGCACACCAGCTCATCGGCGCTGATCAACACTCCGCTGTGGAGCGTCCAGCTCAGCACCGTGTCGGCATCGATGCGCACACTCGCCGCGTCGCCGACCACCTCGACACCCCATTCCCGCGCCCGGTCGAGTGCCCCGTCGATCCGCTTGCGCAACCGCGGCGGCAACGCGTCCAGCACCGCGGGCACCACCTCCGGCGCCACCGGGGGAACCGTCATCCCCACACCCCCTCCAGCCGACCGGATCGCACGAGACCCGCGACCACCACCGTCCCGGCACGAGAACGCCGAGCATCCACCGTGAGCGTCATCATCCGCGGACCTTCTCCCCCACCCAGTTGGCCAGTTCCAGCGGGCTCAGCGCGGCGATGGGCATGCCCGCGGCGACCAGACCCGCGGCGATGGCCGTGGAGTACCGGGCGGTGCCGGTGTCGTCGAGGCTGGCGCAGCCGAGCAGGGACACACCGGTGGCGGTGAGTTCCTTGACCTGCGCCAGCAGCGGGCCGAGGGGACCGCCCTCCTCGAAGTCGCTGATCAGGATGACCAGGGTGCGGTCGGGGACGGTGACCAGGCCGCGGGCGTGGCGGAGGGCGCCCGCGATGTCGGTGCCGCCGCCCACGCTGACCTCCAGGAGCAGGGCCAGCGGGTCGTCGACGTGGTCGGTGAGGTCGATGACCTCGGTGGAGAACGCGAGGAAGTGCGTGCTCAGCGCCGGGACGCCCGCGAAGACGGCGGCGGTGAGCGCCGACCACACCGTCGAAGCCTCCATGGAGCCGGACACGTCGACGACCAGGACCAGGCGCCAGTCACTGGTGCGCCGGGCCTTGCCGCGGAAGACGGGCCGGTCGGGCAGCACGATCACCCGGCCGTCGTGGCCGCGCCGGGCGGTGGCGAGGTTCGCGCGCACGGTCCGGCGCAGGTCGAGCCCACCGCCCGGGCGCCTGCTCGGCACCGGCAGCGAGATCCCGGTCAGCGCCGGGCGCAACCGGACCGCGAGCTGTGCGGTCAGCTCCCGCACCAGCCGCGCCACCAGCGGCCGCAGCCGGGCCACCGTGGCCTCCGGGAGACCGCCGGACAGCGCGAGCACCGTGCGCAGCAGGTCGACCGAGGGCCGGACCGAGTCCGGGTCGATCTGCAGCGCCGCGTCCACCCGGCCGCCCTCGACGGCCGCGGCGAGCACCTCTTCCCGGACCCGGGTGCCGAACAGCTCGCCCAGTTCCGCCGCCCACTCCCGGGTGTTCGGGAACGGGGTGCCGCCACCACCGCCGATGCCGTGCCGGTCCGCGCCCTCCCCTCTGTCCATTCCGTACAGTTCGTCCAACGCGGCCGCGTAGCGCCGAGCCGAGCCGTCGGCCTGGTCGTCGCGCGAGCCCAGCACCAACCGCCATCTGGTCACCGGCGGGATCCCTTGGTGCACAACGGGTTCCTGGCCATCCTTGGACGGCGGAGCGGTGAAGTGGCCGTGGTGGAGCCCGTGCGCGGCGAGGACCGCAAGCGCGGCGTGCTCGGCCTCGACCCAGCGGGCCATCAGCTCGGGGTCGAGCGCGGTGTCGATCCGGACGCCGGTGTGCTGCTCGACGACGTCGGTGATCCGCCTGCGGGGCGTGGGGCCGATGGTCGCGAACGCGGCACGCAGGGTCGGCAGGCGGTCGAGGAACTGGCGGTCGGTCAGCGCGCCGACCCGGTCGAGCAGCGGGGTCAACGCCTCCGGGGCCTCCAGCAGCGGCTCGGCGGCGGCCAGGGCCCCGGTGAGGAACCCGCGCAGCGTGTCCCGGCCCGAGGTCGTGGTGGCATTGTCGACCAGAGAGGCGGCGCGGTCGCCCAGGTCGCCGGGTGGCAGGAGGCCGAGCAGGACCCGGGTGGCCGCCGCGGCGCCCGCGATCAGCGGGGCGCCGTCGTCGGTGAGGCGGCGCAGGGCCGAGGCGAGGCGCAGGCCGGTGCCGTGCGCGTCGTGGCGTTGGCCGAGCTCGACCAGCGACCGGGCGTCGGCGGCGGAGTCGGACCCGGCGAGTCCGTCGAGCTGGGCGACGGCGGCCGTCTCCAGGGTGCGGGGCAGGTCGGCGTCGAGCCTGTCGCCGCCGGGGAGGTGACCCGCGCGGAGCCGGTCCAGCAGGTCGAGGGCGGCCAGCAACTCGCTCAGCGTCGCCGAGGTGGGCAGCACGATCGCGGCATCGGTGAGGATGTCGCCGAGCAGGTGGTCAAGTCCGCACCGCGCCGCGTCAGCGAGATCGGTGACCACGTCGCGCGCGGTATGCCCGTCACGCTCGGCTCTCCGTGCCCGCAACCGACCAGCGGCCGCCAACGGGAGCGTCGGACCCCACAGTCCCGCGACAGGGAGGGTGGCCGCGGTCGCGGGCGTCCAGGTGGCTGTCCACCGGGTGGTGATCGCGTCTGCGCCACCGACACCGACCGTACCCGTGCTCTCGGCGTAAGGGACACCGAGCAGTGTCAACCGGTTCAGTGTGACCTCACGGCGAGCGTCACGGTCAGAGCGTGCCGGATCAAGCCGCAGGTCGACCTGGTCGCGGTTGTCCGGGTTCGGCAACCGCAGCTCGGCGAGCAGCGCCTCGACCGAGGGCGCCAGTCCCGACCTGGGTGTGCCGGGCGCGAGCCCGCCGGTGCGCTTGCCGACCAGGACGTCACCGGCGGCCCTGGCCACGACCCGCCCACGCCCCAGCGGTTCGGCGTGGGTCAGCACGGTCTGGATCGCCTCGACGACCTCGCTGCGCCCCGGCGCGGGCAGGCCGCGCAACCGGGCGAGGTCGACGGCCAGCCGCAACGCCTCGCGGGCCTCGCCGGGTCCCGCGGGGTGGCCGAGTTCGCGGACCCGGACGCAGACCCGCACGATCACCTCGGCGGCAGCGGCCTCGACACCATCGGGATCACCCGCGGCCGCCAGGACTGCCTGCTGCCACTCGGGATCGCGGATGCCCGCCGGGTAGCCGGACCGCTCGTCGAGCATCGCGAAGGTGTACGGCACCAGCGACGTGATCACCTCACGCCCGCTGGCCGGTTCTTGCTCGATCGGCTCGCCACCGAGCAGGGCGGCCGCGTGGTACGACCCGATCACCGCCGCGCACGGCCGATCACCGGTGTCGGCGATGACCTGCCGCATCCACGCCTCGCGGCGCAGGTCGAACGGGTCGACGGTGCCATCGGTGCGCAGCGCCCACCCGACGTAGAGCGCGGTGCGCCGGATCGCTTCCGGGGTCTGCCCTGGCGCGGCAGCCTCCACGAGCCGGTCCCACAGGTCGTCCCCGTCGCGGCCGGTTACCTTGTGCCGCAGGGCATCGGCTAGAGGCGTCGCCGAGGCTGCCCGCTCCTGGTAGCGGTCACCTTGACGGGACAGCGGAAGGTCGCAGGTCTTGACCTCGACTCCCGCTCTTACCGCCCAGCGGATCGCGGCCAGCTCCGGGGAGAAGTCGGCGAACGGGTAGAACGCCAGCCCGCCGCCGTCACGTCCGGCGCCGGACAGCGCCACCGGCGCGCTCAACCCCGGTTCGGCCAGGTGGGGCAACCACTCCCCCATCTCCTCGGGCAGCTCGACCAGGACGACCTCGGGTGCGGCGGCCTCCAGCAGCGCGGGCACCACCGCGGCGACCGCCGGGGAGTGGTGCCGCACGCCGATCAGGTACGGCAGGCGGTGCGCGGCGAGCGCGTCCAGCGCGGCGTCAGCACCCGGCTGGCCCGTGTCCGTGCCCCGCTGACCCGTGTCCCCGTCCGGCTCGCCGGTGTTCCTCGGGGACCGTCCGGTGTCCTGGTCCGACCCGCTACTGGTCGAGGACATCGCGCAGGTCCCAGAGGCGGCGCCAGGTGTGGGTGCCGGACTCGGCGCGGCGGCGGACCGCGCCGTCCCAGTAGGCGAGCAGCCGGGCCGCGTCGGTCGGGTCGTCCTTGCGGACGACGCCGAGCAGGTGGCCGGGCAGCAGCGACAACGGGTCGCGGTCGCTGGTGAAGTACGCGTTCGCCAGGCCGAGGGAGGTCGCGACGGACACGGCCTCCGCGGTGCTCATGACCGTGGTGGGCCGCTCGACCGCCCAGCCCTCCACCGACGTCCCGTTGCGCAGGTCGCGGAACGCGGTGACCAGGGCCTCGAGCACCACGTCGTCGATGGCGAACGGCGCCTCGACCCGGTCGAGCGCGGCCGTGGCCTGCCTGCGGACCAGCGCCGTCTCGGCGGCGAGGTCACCGATCGGGCCGACCGCCTCGAAGTTGAACCGGCGCTTGAGCGCCGCCGACATCTCGGACACACCGCGGTCGCGCAGGTTGGCGGTCGCGATCACGGTGAAGCCGGGCGCGGCGTGCACGGTGGCGTCATCGGTGCCGGACAGCTCGGGCACGGCGATGCGCCGGTCGGACAGGATCGACACCAGCGCGTCCTGCACCTCGGGCAGACACCGGGTGACTTCCTCGATGCGCACGACGCCGCCGGTGCGCATGGCGGTGAGCACCGGCGACGGCACCAACGCCCGAGCGCTCGGCCCCTCGGCGAGCAGCAGGGCGTAGTTCCAGCCGTAGCGCAGCTGGTCCTCGGTGGTCCCCGCCGTTCCCTGGACCACCAGCTGGCTGGTGCCCGACACGGCCGCGGCCAGCAGCTCGGACAGCATGGACTTGGCGGTACCCGGTTCGCCGACGAGCAGCAGCCCGCGCTCCCCGGCCAGGGTGATGACGGCGCGTTCCACCAGCGCCCGCTCGCCGACGAACTTCGGGCTGATCGCCAACCTGGACGGCAGACCGGCGACGGCCTTGGGCAGGATCAACGCCTCGCTGCCCATCACGAAGGTGACGGCAGCGCGGGGCGTCAGCAGCCACCCCGGCGGTTTGCGGCCAGTGTCGTAGGCGGCGAGGAACGCCAACTCCTCGCGGTACGCGTCCTCGGCTGGTTCGACCTGCCGGGTCTTCGGCTCGGTCATCGCCGCCGCCCGGTGCGGAGTTCCTCGTAGCCGGGCGCGTCGCCGGTGGTGGCCCGGGACCACGCCCGGGCGAACAGGTCGGCGAGGGGTTCCCGGGCGGCGATCACGCCGCGCGGGGTGTCGGTGAAGCCGAACATCGCGGTTTTCCACGTCTCCAGAGGTAGGTGGGGTGCGGCGAGCGCGAGCCAGCCGCCGGGGAGGAACAGGGACCGGCCCGCCCTGGTGCGTTTCGCGGTCACGACCAGGTCGGTCTCGGCGAGCGCCGCGCGGGCCTTGCGCGACCGCGCCGGTGTCCAGCCGGTCCAGCGAGCCACGTTGGCATCCGTCGGGTCCGGTAGCGCCAACAGTTGCAGGTAGAGCGATGCGGCGTCCTCATCCAAGCCGTGCTGCTCGACGGCCTCCTTCACCAGGTGCGGTACGGAGAAAGTCGGATCCTGGTAGTAGGAGCCCGCGTCGCCCGCGGAGGGCACCGCGCACGCGGCGACGACTCCGTCAGCGGCGATCAGGTCCAAGGCAGCCACAACGTGCTGCGACTCGGTCATCTCGGCGACAGCGACTAAGAGGTCCCGGTCATGCTGACCGAGCCGTCCTGGCCACAGCATCAGGTAGGACCACCGGGCGGCACTGGTGAGGGTGAGCCAGTCACGCACCTTGACGGTGTCCGCGGGCTCGGGCAACTCCACCCCCAGCAGCGCGCGCACGGCGGACTCGTCGACCATGTTGCCGAGCGACACCGCGAAGTCGGGGTGCGCCACCCGCTGCCGCACCAGGGCCAGTGACTCGGCCACGGTCGCGCGGTGCGGCGACGACGCGGGCAGCCGCTGCGCGAGCCACAGCAGGACCTGCGGCACGTCGTACAGGTCGGCGCCGTGGAACCCGTCCGCGTTGCGGGAGACCAGCTTGTCGCCGTCGAGCCGCATCTCCGCGTCCCTGACCAGCACCGAGGTGCCCGGGTTGAGCACGGCGACGACCCGGTCGGCGGGGCCGCGCAGCGGAAGCCTGGCCGCCTCCACGAGCACGTCGTCGGGCACCGGTCGGGACCGGCCGACCGCCTCGACCCACACCCGGGCCACCGCGGCGACGTCCGGGCCCGTGTCCCACAGCGCGCCGGGCAGCGTCGGGGTGGTCGCGGCCAGCAAACGCCTGCGCAGGTGGGGGTCGATGTTCTTCATGCGCTGCTTGGCGGCCTTCGCACCCGGCAGCGACAACCCCAGCAGGGCGCGGTTCTCGGTGCTGATGAACGTCGAGGCCCACATGTCGACGCCGGGCAGTCCGGCGAGCAGGTAGGCGGCTTCCGCGCTGCCCATCCCGGTCTCCTCGACCAACGCCGTCACCGCTTCCGGGCGCCACGGCACGGCACCGTCGCGGTCCAGCAGGCGCAGGAACTCCTCGATCCACTCGCGACCGAGGGCGGTCGGCACCTCCTCGCCGTGCGCGAGGGACCAGTCGCGTGGCAGGTCGAACTGCCCCGGCTTCCTGGTGTACTGCAGGGCGGTCGCCTCGCGGCCGTACCACCCGCCGTCGACCACGACGATGAACCCGTCGCGCACCGGGATCACGTGGTGGCGGTCGATGGAGACCTTCTCCGGCAGCCGCACCATCGCCCGCCGCCACCGGCCCGGCTGGTCGAGGACACCGCTGTCCGCGGTCCACCGCAGCACGTGCGCCAGCGTGGCCCGCTCGGTCTCCGGGGTGACCGGGGACGCGGCGCGCTGCACCAGCAGACCGAGGTGCGGCAGGGCGTCGACCCAGTCCGAGGCCAGCGGCCCCGGCAGCGGTCCGGCGTCCGGTGTGGACCGACCGGCGGCGGCGCGCAGGGCGTCGAGTGCGGCGGGCATCGTGGTGGCGGCGCCGGTCGGCCGACCGCTCTCGTAGCGGCCGAAGTGGTTGAGCGCGGCGTTGACCTCGTCCTCGGTCACCACCGGCCCGGTGCCGACGAGCCAGTCGCCCTGCTCGCGCGCCGCCTTGGCGATGTCGCCGAAGGCGCGCAGCCGCACGAGGTGCTCGGCGGCCATGCGCACGACACCGACCACCCCCGCCACCAGCGCGGGGTGGCTGAGGCCGGGCAGACCCGCGAGCACCGCCTTGGCGACCCTGTCCTGCTTGCCCGCCCGCAGCGCCGAGAACACCGCGCGCACAGCGGACTCACCGTCGCCGTCCCGCTCGGCGACCGCGGCCTTGAGCATCTTCTCGACGGCGCCCCGGCTCACCGCGCGCAGGGCCGCCGACCCGGCCTCGTCCCGCGGGCGCAGCACGTGCCACCAGTGCAGCGGCACCACCAGCGGTGTCCCCTCCGCGTAGTCGGGGTGGTGCGCGCCATCGGACACCCTGGCCAGGACCTCGCCCTCGGCGTCGAGCAGGCGCTGGGCGCCGTACTCGCGCACCACGGCGACGCGGCTGCCCGGCAGGTCGAGCAGGGCGCTCACCTGGTGCGGGGAATTGATCCGGCGGCCGTCGATGCCCTCGCCGGTCCACGTCCCATCGGCCTCTTGCCGCAGCCGCCACCCGTGCAGGCCGCCCGCGGCCCCCAGCGGACTCGACTCCGTGCCGGGCGCGGTGGGCCTGAGGTCGCACTTGAGCAGTTCCAGGCGGGCGCCCTCGGCGGCGAAGTCGTCGAGGAACGCCGGACGCCCCACCCGACCGGTCGCGCCGGTGGCGGGATCGACCTGGAACCATTCCCAGGTGGTGCCGTAGCGCGCGGACCAGACGGTGGAACCGTCGCCGAAAGCCGCTCTAGGCTCAGGAAGCCTGGTGTCACCCGGGTGCACCGCTCGCTTGCCGGTGAACCTGCCGCCGCCGGGCAGCGCGATGGACGCGTTGGCGCCAACGCGGTTCCAGACGTTCAACTCGCCGGGCTCGAACTGCTTGGCCGGGTTGTCCGCCCAGTAGGCGAGGATCCCGTCCGGACCGCGCCAGTTGACCAGCAGCCCGCCGTCGAACCAGTGCGCGGTGGCCGAGTAGGACCACTGGCTCCGGGCGTCGGCCGGGATCCGCGCGGTGTGCTCGGCGAGCACACCGTCCGGGCCGACCGCCACGAAGTGGTCCTGCTTGCCCAGCACCAGCGCGGGCCACCCCTCGCCGACGACCTCGACGTGGTGCTTGGTCCGGGTCAGGTACGCCTCGGCCGCCTCGTCGAGCGCTGGCCAGCCGAGTTCGTCGAGGAGACCGGCCCTGAGTGTGCGCTGCAACGCCGCCACGACATCGGTCGCGGCGAGGGTGTCGGCGGCCTCGGGGACATCGGTGAACGCGTACGGGGTGCCGAGCACCGCGAACTCCTGCACCGCGTCCGCGAGGCCCTGCACCGTCTTCCTCGGCGCGGCGGCGCGGGTGGTGAGCAGGTCGCGCAGGGCGGCGCGCAGACCGGGCACGGCCATGACCGCGCGCACCTGCTCGATGTCGGCGACCTTGCCCCGGTTGGACTGCCGGAGGTAGTTGACCACCTGCGACCCCAGCCGGGACCCGAGTTCCCCGCCCGCCACCGCGGCGAGGTCGCGGCGGCCGGGGCCGTCGTCGGCGATCCACTGGCGCAGGCCCATGTCGAGCGGTTCGGTGCCGAGCCGCAGCGGGACCCCGTTGGCCAGCAACAGGTCGAGCAGGTCGAGTTCGACGTCGTCGCGGCGGGCGACCACCGCGACCGGCTCCGCGTCGGCGACCAGCCTGCCGACCATGGCCGCGACCAGGGTGAGCAGCGCCTGGCTGCGGGCGGGCGCCTGCCAGTCGCTCCACCGCGCGGCGACGATCTCCCCCAGCCACCCGGCGGGGGTGGTGGACACGGTCGGGTCGGGCGGGCCGGTGAGCGCCCCGGTCGCGCCGCCCGCGGTGAGGATGTCCAGCCAGGTGTCGGTGGTGCCGCGCTGGCGGGGCACGAACGCCAGCAGCCGGGCCCGGATCCCGGGTTCCTCGGCGGCCAGCGCGACGAGCGAGTCGCGGTAGGACTTCCAGAACCCGGTGGCGGCCCGCGAGATCGACGCGGTGCCGAGGATCTCGCGCAGCACCCACTTGTCCTCGGTGCGCAGGTCCAGCTTCGCGGCCTTGGCGAGCCTGCGCAGGTCCTCGGGCATGCCCGCGTGCGGCGGCAGTCCGCCGCGGACCCGCTCCACGCACAGGGTGCGGAACCGCCCGTACGCCTCGGCGGGCGGGAACCGGCGGGCCAGGTCCTTCGCGTGCGCGGTCAACGCCTTCGCGGGCAGCACCCCGGCGAAGGCGAACTCCAGGAACACCGACCGGACGCGTTCGCCGTCGATGGCGAGGTCGTGGACCTGCTCGGCCTCGCGCGCCTTGCCGAACATCGTCGCCGCGTAGGTCGCGTTGCCGTGCCTGAGGAAGATCCGCGCGGCCTCTTCGTAGAAGGTCGGCAGGAAGTGCGGCGCCGAGCGGCCCAGCATCGTCGCCAGGTCGGCGAAACCGTCCTTGGCGGAGCCCGCCTTGGACTTCGCCACCCGGTCCAGCCGCTCGATGTCCTTGACCAGCGCCAGCGCGTGCCGCGCGTTGCCGGGGTCGTGGATCAGCGCCCACGCCGGGAACCCCAGCGCCGAGCGCCGCGCCACACCGACCGGGACGGTGCTCACCGGCGCCGCGAACCCCAGGTACTGCGCTGTCAGATCCTCGGCGACCCCCAGCACCTCCGGCACCAGCCGCACCACGACCCGGTCCTCGAGGGCCGGGTGTTCGTAGTGCCTGGCCACCAGGGTGTCCCGGTCGCCGCCCGCGCTCACGCCCGGCAGTACCGCGCCCGCGGCCACCAGTGCGGCTTCGGTGCCCATCCGCCTGCCCCCACCTCATCGTCCGAAGTGGAGGGAACCATTCCGACCACTCACGCAGAGGGTAGCGGCGGGCACCGACAGTCGCGTCGAGTTGTGCACAGGCCCAGGTCAGCGGGCGGGAAGCTCCAGTGCCCAGCGGTAGGCCTGGACGAGTCCGGTGTGGAAACCCGAGGCGGAGCCCCAGAGGAACAGCCGGAAGTGCCGGTACAGCGGCTCGCCCCAGGTGCGGATGACGTGCTCCCGGTTGGCGTCGAGCTTTTCGGCCCAGATCTTGCAGGTGAGGTAGTAGTTGTGGCGCTCGTCGTCCACTGACACGAGGTCGAACGGCGACTTCGCCACGTGCCGCAGGTAGTCGTGCAGCAGCAGAGGGCTCGACACACCCGGGTAGATGTACCGGCTCATGAACGTGGACACGCGGTGCTTGGCGCGCATCGCCAACGCGTCCAGGTAGACCCGCCCGCCCGGCTTCAGCAGCTCTTCGTACTTGGCCAGCGACCTGGCGTAGTCGGGCAGGTGCTCGGTGACACCCATGTTGACCACGGCGTCGTACTTCACGCCGGGCGAGTACTCGAAGACGTGCTGCCGCAACACCTGGCAGGGCAGGCCCTCGCGGGCGATGAGGTCCTTGAGGTAGAGCTCCGAGGGCTCGGACAGGGTCAGGGTGGTGACCTCGATGCCCTTGCGGCCCGCGTGTTCGACGAACGCGCCCCATCCGCCGCCGACCTCGAGCACGGTGTCGCCGGGGTTGAGGCCGAGCTGCTCGATCGCCAGGTCCATCTTGCGGGTCATGGCGTCCTCGATGGGCTCGTCGTCCGATTTGAACGAACCCTGGGTGTAGCAGCGGTGCCGCTCGTCCAAGAAGGACAGGAAGAACTCCGGGTCGCGGTCGTAGTGCGCGGTGATGGACCGGCGGTCGTGCTCGGTCTTACCGCGCACCACGGCGGGCAGGAACCTGTTGGCGTAAGAGATCGGGTGGAAGTCGCCGAAGAACTTGCGCACCTCGAGCGCGGTCAAGATGTCGCCCTCGATATCGATGTTGCCGTCGAGGTAGGCGAGACCGACCTGCACCTGGTCGAGGGAGTTCAACGCCGACATGCCCGCGTTGTTGTTGGCCACCAGGGTGAACACCGGTTCGCCCGACCCCAGCGTGCGCCCGTCCCCGGTCGGCGGCTGGACGCGGAAGGGCACCTCGTCCCGCTTGCGGAAGTACGTACGGTAGCGCCGCCCGAAGGCGCCCCAGTCGGCTTTCTGCCCCGTCACGCGGCCAGACTAGCAGCGGCCACCGACGGCCCACCACGGTTCTCGGGGTGGCTCAGCCCGCGATCGCGTCGAGTTCGGCCAGGTCGGCGGGGGTGAGCGCGAGGTCACCCGCGGCGAGGTTCTGCTCGAGGTGGGCGACGGTCTTGGTGCCGGGGATGAGCAGGATGTTGGGGGACCTGGCGAGCAGCCAGGCGAGCGCGACCTGCCGGTCGGTGGCCCCGTGCCTGGCCGCCACGGTGTGCAGGACCTCGGCCTGGATCGGCTGGAACCCACCGAGCGGGAAGAACGGCACGTAGGCGATCCCGAGCCGGTTGGTCTCCTCGATCACCGGGTCGTCCGCGCGCTCGGTGACGTTGTAGAGGTTCTGGACACACGCGACCGGCGCGATCTCGCGGGCTTTCGCGAGTTGCGCGGCCGTGACGTTGCTGACCCCCAACTCCCCTACCAACCCCTGTTCGCGTAGCGCGGCGAGAACGGCGAACGACTCCTCTAGCGGCGAGTCGTCCATCACGCGCAGGTTGACCACGTCGAGCCGGTCCACACCGAGACGGGTGAGGTTGTCGTGGACGGCGGAGCGCAGTTCGTCCGGCGCGAGGGCGGGCAGCCAGTTGCCCGTGTCGTCGCGACGGGCTCCGATCTTGGTGACGATCACCAGGTCCGCGGGGTACGGCCGCAGCGCGCGGGCGATGAGGTCGTTGACCACGTACGGGCCGTAGTAGTCGGAGGTGTCGATGTGGTCCACGCCGAGCTCGACCGCGCGGCGCAGCACGGCGACGGCGCCCTCGGGGTCGGCGGGCGGTCCGAAGACTCCCGGCCCGGCCAACTGCATGGCCCCGTACCCGATTCGCTTGACCCCTCGCAGCGCGCTCATGCCGTTCACTATGCCCGCTCGCGACCGGGCGTGTGCGGTCAACCGCGGTGCGGGAAGTGCGCGACGAGGGTGCTCCTGCCGTCGGAGTGGCGGAGCTGCACCTCATCGGCCAAGACGCGCAGGAGCGGTAGGTTGAATCCACCGTCGATGGGGTTGTTGCCCTGGGCCGGTAACTGCCACGAGCCGTCCTCGGCGACAGTGACGACGATCGTCTTGGCCTTCGCGTGCAGCGTCAGCGTCACCGCTCCGTCGTCGCCCTCTGGTCGGAACCGGTGGTCGATGGCGTTGGTCACGGCCTCGTCGGTCGCCATGACGATGTTGCGCGCGGTCTCGATGGCGACGCCGAAGTCGGCCAGCCAGACGCGGACGTGGTTGCGCACGGTGACGACGTGCTCGGCACGGGCCGGGAGCCGCACGGTGATGTGGTCGGCGGAAGACTCGGCCGTGACGGTCACGGGTGCTTCCATAGGGACCCCTGGACCGGGGACCTCGGTGGTCGGCGACCCGGTCTCCCCGGCGCCCGGTGCGGTCGACACCGTCTTACCTCCCTGCCAAGCAACGTGCACGTCACCGGATGAGTCGCCACCGGCAATGTAACTGTTACCGCCGGTTCATGATGCCGGTAGCGGCCCGTCCGGGGAAGAGGTCGCGCCCGCGCGATTCATGCGGAAAAGTCACCGGCGTGCGCGCGGACGAGCCGGGGACCGGGGAGATGGCCCGGCTGGTGCTGCGGTTCGACTGGTCCGCGACGCCGCTCGGAGCGCGTGAGTGCTGGTTGGAGCCGCTGCGCACGGCGGCGGGGATCGTGCTGGAGTCGCGCCACCCGATGCTGCTGCTGTGGGGTGAGCGGCTGACGATGCTCTACAACGACGCCTTCGTCCCGCTGGCCGGTGACCGGCACCCCGACGCGCTCGGCGGGTCGGGTCGGGAGGTGTTCGCCGAGGTCTGGCCCACGATCGGGCCGGTGGTGGAGCGGGTGCTCGAGACCGGCGAGGCCACCTGGGTCGACGACCAGCCGCTCGTGCTGAGCAGGCACGGGGCTGCCGTGGAGACCTTCTGGTCCTACTCGCACAGTCCGGTGCGGGACGGCCGCGGTCGGGTGGTCGGGGTGTTCAGCACCACGAACGACACGACGTCGCGGGTGGTGGCGGCCCGCAGGCTGGCGGCGCTGCGCGACCTGGGCGGGCTGCCGCGCTCGGCGGACAACTCGGTCGCGGCGGTGTGTTCGGCGGCGGCGCGGGTGCTGGCCGAGCACCACGCGGAAATCCCCTACGCGCTGTTCCACCTGGTCGAGCCGGACGGGTCGCTGCTGGTGGCGGCCGAGTGCGGGGCGGTTCCACCGGATCCGGGGCGGGCGGGGGCGGTCACGGCGGCCTGGCGCTCACGGGAGTCGATGCCACGCGGGATCAGCGAGCTGCTTGTGCCGTTGCAGCCGGGGAGTGGGAGTGACTCACCAGGAGTCTTGGCGCTAGGGCTCTCCGCGCACCGGGTGTTCGATAAGGACTATCAGGACTTCTTGGTCCTGGTGAGTGGCCAGGTGTCCGCGGCGGTGGGTGACGCGCGGGCCTACCAGGAGCAGCGTCGACAGATCGCGGACCTGGCCGAGCTGGATCGACTCAAGACCGAGTTCTTCGCCAACATCAGCCACGAGTTCCGGACGCCGTTGACGCTGATCACCGGAGAGACAGCGGACGCCGTGGCGGACGAGGTAGCACCGTTGGCACCTGCTCAGCGCGATCGGGCCGAGGTAGTGCTGCGCAACGCGGAGAGGCTGCGCAGGCTGGTCGATGACCTCTTGGACCTAGCGCGGCTGGAAGCGGGTGCCTTGACGGCGGATCCCACATGGACTGACCTGGCGGCGTTGACGGAGGAGGTATCGACCTCGTTCGCGCCCGCGGTGAGCAAGGCTGGTCTGGCCATGGTGCTGCGGTGCTCTCCCCTGCCCCGGTTGGTCGCGGTCGACCGCGGGATGTGGGAGAAGGTCGTGCTCAACCTGCTGTCGAACGCCGTCAAGTACACCCTGACCGGGCACATCGACGTGGAGCTGCTCGACCGGGGCGACAGCGTCGAGCTTGTGGTGAGGGACACCGGCGTGGGGGTGCGGGAGGAGGAGTTGCCTCAGCTGTTCACCCGGTTCCACCGGGCCGCGGACGGCCGGGGGCGGTCGTTCGAGGGGGCTGGGATCGGTCTGGCTCTAGTGGACGAACTGGTCAGGCTGCACGGTGGGTCTACCGGCGTGACGTCGACCGTGGGGCTGGGGAGCGCGTTCACGGTGCGCATCCCGTATGGGGAAGCAGCCGCCGAGGTAGGTACTACGCCGCCCGCGGGAGGGACCGCTCACCTGACCGAGGCCCTGCGGTGGTCGGATCCGGCGAACGAGCCGGTGTCACGTGCACCCAAGGACGCCCCGACGGTGTTGGTGGTCGATGACAACCCTGACCTGCGCCGGTTCGTGACCGCGCTGCTCAGTCCTACCTGGAAGGTCGTCCAGGCTCCGGATGGGGTGACCGCGTTGGCTCGGGTGGCGGAAGACGCCCCGGACCTGGTCTTGACCGACGTGATGATGCCGGGCATGAGCGGGTTCGAACTGCTCCACACCCTCCGCGCGGACCCTGCCACGGCAGAGCTACCTGTCGTGTTCCTGTCGGCGCGGGCCGGTGAGGACGCGGCGGTGGAGGCGCTGGACGCGGGCGCGGACGACTTCCTGCCCAAGCCGTTCTCCCCCGCCGAGCTGGTCGCGCGGATCCGGTCGAACCTGGAGCTGGCGAGGCTGCGGACGCGGGCGGCGCGGTTCCGCAAGACCTTGGTCGAGGCGTTGCAGGAGGGGTTCTTCCTGGCCGACGCGGCGGGCACGGTGATCGAGGCGAACACGGCGTTCGGGACGATCACCGGTTACCCGGCGAGCGGGGTGCCGTTCCGGTGGCCCTACCCGTGGCTGTCCGAGGGCGGCGACCGGCACAAGCAGGAGCGGGTGCACGAGCAGTTCCTGCGCCACGGCGGGGGCGAGTTCCTGTACCCGATCCGGCACCGCGACGGGCACCGGGTGTGGGTGTCGTCGCTGGTCGCGACGCTGCCGGACCGCACGGGGGCGGCGCGGATGTCGGTGGGGACGGTCCGCGACGTGACGGCGCGGGTCACCGCGACCAACCGCGAGGCGACCCTGGCGCGGTTCACCGGCGCGCTCGCGACGGCTGTGGACGTGGACGGGGTGCTGGGCGCCGGGCTGCCCGGGGTGGCCGAGGCGTTCGCGGCGTGGTCGGCGGCGGTGGTGCTGTGGCGCTCCGACACGCCTGACCCGCGCGTGGTGTCGTACCCGGTGTCGGTGACCTGGGACAGCTGGTCGTTCGAGCTGCGGCGGGCGATGGCGGACGCGGCGCGGCGGCGGGCGGGCGCGGTCGCCGAGGTCAGGGACGCGGCGGGGCCCGCGTTGGTGACGGCGCTGGGCGCGGCGGACGCGGTGCTCCTGGTGCGGCCCCGGTCGGCTCCGGACCCGGCGGACCGTTCGCTGTTCGCGTTGATGTCGCAGCACCTGGCGTTGGCGACCGCGCGGGCCCGCAGCTTCGACGAGACCCGAGGGGTGGCGCTGACACTGCAGCACGCCCTGCTCGGGCCGAGTGACCTACCGCCAGGGTTCGCCGTGCGGTACGAACCGGCGGTGTTGCCGCTAGAGGTCGGCGGTGACTGGTACGACGTGGTGCGGCTGCCTGGGGGTCGTATCGGGATCGTGGTGGGCGACTGTGTGGGCAATGGGCTCGCGGCGGCCGCGGTGATGGGTCAGCTACGGAGTGCGTGCCGCGCGTTGCTTCGCCAGTCGGGTAGCGCTGCCGACGCGTTGCGTCAGTTGGACGGCTACGCGGAGGACGTACCGGGCGCGAGTTGCACGACGGTCTTCTGCGGGATCGTTGATCCTGTCGCGGGCACAGTCACCTACAGCCGTGCCGGGCACCCGCCACCGGTGTTGCTCGCGCCTGACGGCAGTACCCGCGTGCTGGACGAGGCGGGCTCGCTCCCGTTGGCCGTCCTACCTGACGCCGACCGCGTGAACGCACAGACAGACCTGCCTCCGGGGTCCTTGGTGTTGCTCTACACCGATGGCCTCGTCGAACGCCGCGACGAACCCTGGGACGTCGGCTTGGACCGGCTCCGCGCCAGCCTGTCTACGCAGTCAGCCCCAGGGACTCCTCTTGCGGCGATCATCGACCGGGTGTTCGACGACCTCCGCCCGGCTTCCGGCTACGACGACGACGTCGCCGTAGTGGCCTACCGGTCACCAAAGGACCGCTGACGTGGGAATCGTGCTGGTGACCGGGTGCTCCGGCTCGGGTAAGACGTCCGTCGCGGCCGAACTGACGCGCCGTGGGCTGGTGGCCGTGGACGCTGACACGGCGTTGGCGATGTGGCTCGACCGCGACGGGCGCCCTGTCGAGCTGCCCGACGACACCACCTTCGAATGGCTCTCCGAGCACGACTGGTCATGGGACTTGTCGCTGCTCGACGAACTCGCCGCGCGCCCGGGAACGCTGTACGTGTGCGGTAACGCGGGCAACGTCGGTAAGGCCTGGCCGCGGTTCGACCGGGCCTACCTGCTGGTCATCGACGAGGCCACGATGCTGTCCCGGCTGGACTACCCGCACCGCGACCACGACTTCGGCCGTAGTCCAGGTCAACGCGCGTGGCTCCGCGACTGGCGGCCGCGCTACCAGGCCGAGGTAGCGGGCTTGGGCGCCATTCCCGTTGACGCTACCCAGGCCCTGAACACCGTGGTCGACGAGATTACGGAGCAAGACCAGCGATGACTGCGGGCGGTGGTGCGCCTACGCTGCTCGGCGGGGGCGTGAACGCGGTCTTCGTGCGGAGCGGCGATGTTCGAGGCTACGCTCTGCACCCGGGTGAGCTGGCGGAAGGAGCCTGGCGTGGGTGAACCGGCACCGCTGGCGATCACGGTGGACGAGCGCGCGGCGGCGGTGGTGGTGTCCGTGGTCGGCCAGCTCGACTTCGGCACGACCCCGGAGCTGCTGCGGGTGGCGGCGCCGGTCGTGGACAGCGGGCGGGCCGTGGTGCTCGACCTGGGCAGGTTGTCCTTCTGCGACTCCAGCGGCCTCAGCGCGCTGGTGCGGCTGCACAAGGCGGCCGTGGCCGCCGAGGGGACGCTGACGCTCGCCGCGCTGCGCCCGCAGGTGGGGGCGACGATCACCGCGACCGCGCTGGACCGGCTGTTCAGCATCGTCGACGAGGTGCCGGGGACGGACGCCAGGTGAGCCCGAGCCGGGTGCCGGACGGGCGGACCTACGACATCACCCGGTTCGACCTCTCGGACATGGTCCGCACCGCCGCCGACCTGCGCAGACTCGCGGAACTGGCCCCGGACTTCACCTCGGCGGCGCGCGCGGTGGTGACCCGGCTGCGCGAGTGCTTCACCGACCCGGCCGGGTCGGTGCTGCCGGTGGTGCGGCTGCTCACCATCCGCTCCGGCGCGGAACTGGGGATGGACGCGGGCGCCAAGTACCTGGTGCTGGAGGCGGGCACGGAGTCCGACACTCCCCGAGTGCGCACGCTGCCTCCGGTCGAGGAGTTCGAGTCGATGCCGATGATGGCGGCCATGACTCGCGAGTTCGGTCTGACTCCCGAGGACATCCTCAACGGCGGCGGTGACGGCAACGGGTTCGGTGTGTTCCACGTGCCGGTGGCTCGCGGCAGCCGCTACATCAACGACCAGGTGTTGGTCACCACGCACGACATCGAGTCGGTGCTCGGGTTCGGCGGGGTGCTGCCGGGTGGGACGCCCTTCGCCGTGGTGCTGTACTCGCGTGTGGCGATCCCGGTGAGCACCGCCGAGCAGTTCACGGCGGTCGCGATCGGGCTGCGGGTCGGGTTGCTCGCGCACGGCGCCGAGGTGCCCGCCGAGCGGGACGCGCTGCGCCAGCACCTGACCACCCTGGAGCGGGCCTCTCGCGACCAGGCCAACGCTCTCGAAGAGGCCGTCGACCAACTCCGCGCGACGGCGGACCTCGTGGACACGCTGCAGGTCGTAGGGCGGCGGTTGACCGCGCAGCTGGACCTGGACGCGTTGGTGCAGGACGCCACCGACGCGGCGACGAAGGCCACGGGCGCGGAGTTCGGCGCGTTCTTCTACAACCTCGTGGACTCCTACGGCGAGTCTTACACGCTGTTCACGCTCTCAGGCGTGCCGAGGGCGGCGTTCGAGAAGTTCCCCATGCCGCGCAACACCAAGGTGTTCGCGCAGACGTTCAACGGCGTGGGCACCATGCGCTCCCCCGACATCACCGCCGACCCGCGCTACGGGGACAACCCGCCGTACCACGGGATGCCGGAAGGTCATCTGCCCGTGTGCAGCTACCTCGCGGTGCCGGTGATCTCACCGTCTTCCGGCGAGGTGCTGGGCGGCTTCTTCTTCGGGCACTCCGAGCCTGATCAGTTCACCGCGCGGCACGAGCAGTTGGCGGAGGGCATCGCCGGTTACAGCGCGATCGCGTTGGACAACGCGCGTCTGTTCTCCCGGCAGCGGTTCATGGCCACCGAGTTGGCCCGCAGCATGCTGCCGACGATCCCCGCCACACCGGGTCTACGCGTCCTCTCGCGCTACCTGCCCGCCTCGACAGGTGCGGAGGTGGGTGGCGACTGGTTCGACGTGATCTCGTTGCCGGTAGGGCGAACGGCGTTCGTCATCGGTGACGTCGCCGGACGCGGTGTGGCAGCGGCAGCGGTCATGGGCCAGATCCGGACAGCGGTTCGGTCTTACGCGTTGCTGGACCTGCCTCCGTCTGAGGTGCTGCGCAACAGTTCCGAGCTGGCGATAGCGACACCGGACGCGGATTTCATCACGTGCCTCTACGCGGTGCACGATCCCGCTGACGGCACGCTTACCTTCTCCAGTGCGGGTCATCCGCCTGCGGTGTACGTATCGCCGGAGGGCGTGTCGTCGCTGATCGGGCAGACGTTGGGCATGCCGCTCGGTGTTGGCACCAACTTCGGGCAGCGGCAGATCGAGTTCCCCGTGGGCGCCCGGCTTGTCCTCTACACAGACGGCTTGGTGGAGACCAGGAACGGTTACCTCAACGAGGGGATCGACGCGCTCGCTGAGGCTGTCCGCGAGATGCCCGCTGACGGCGAGGAGCTGGACGCTCTGATCACGCGCATGACAGCGGACGCGCACGCGGACGACGTGGCGCTGCTGTACGTGCGGAACGAGGGCAACAACCGCCGGGTCAGCACGCTCGTGCTCGACACGCTGCCGGACGCGGCCGCGCGAGCGCGGTCCTTCACCACCGAGCACCTGGAGCTGTGGGGGCTTGCGGCGTTGACCGACCGCGCCGTCACGATCACCAGCGAGTTGGTCACCAACGCGATCAAGCACACCGGCTCCCCCGCGGTCCTGCGACTGCACGTGGACGCGCGTGGTCTGAGCATCGACGTCAGCGACCACGGCTACACCCAGCCGCGTACGCTCCCCGCCGCGCTGGACGACGAACACCACCGCGGTCTCCACATCGTCGAGTCGTTCGCGACCCGTTGGGGCACACGCTCGACCTACGACGGGAAGTTGGTGTGGGCTGAGATAGCCCTACCGCGCCGCGGCTAGCTCCTCGCCTTCCCATGTCCGTCAGTCAACGGATGTCTCGTTCGGCGCGGAACGACAAGCTCATACCAGGACAAACCAACCCTGGAGACGAGCGATGACCGTCGAAACACCGCACCAACGCCTCACACGCAACTACGGTGAGATGCTGCAAGAGATCCGCGTCGCGCAGACCGGGGTGCAGTTCCTCTTGGCCTTCCTGCTCGCGTTGGCGTTCACGCCGCGCTTTCCCGAGATCACCGAGTTCCAGCGCACCGTCTACGTTGTCGCTCTCCTGCTCGGGGCGGCGGCGACCGCCTTGCTGATCGCCCCCGCTCCGTTCCACCGGCTCGTGTTCCGCCGCAGGCTCAAGAGCCACCTGGTGACCGCGACGGGGTGGTTCACCCTGTGCGGACTGGGTTTCCTCGTGCTCTCCCTCGGCGCGTCGATGCTGCTGATCCTGGACGTGGTGCTGGGCACCCGGCAGGCGGTGTGGCTGACGATGGGGACGGTGACGTGGTTCCTGGTGTGGTGGTTCGTCGTGCCGATGGTGAGCAGGCGGCACGGGCGGCGGCACCCGAGCCAGTCACCGGCTGGCCGGCCGCAGTCGGGTCACCCGGACGCGGGTCAACCCGACGCGCGGTAGTGGGCGGCGGCCTCCCTGGCGATATCGGTCCGGGAGGCCATGCCCAGTTTCGCGAGGATGTGCGAGACATGTGTGGCCACGGTTCGCCGCGAGAGCACCAAGCGGTCGGCTATGGCCGGATTGGACAGTCCTTGTGCGACCAACGCGGCCACTCTTGCCTCGGCCGGTGTCAGGCTGCTCCATCCGGTGCGTTCGACACGGTGGCGCACTCTCGGTCCGCGACGGATGCCGTGCGCGTGCAGCGCGGATCGCATACCTGCGGCGTCCCAGGCCGCGCCGAGTGTCTCGTAGAGGTCGTCAGCGGCGGTGAAGGCTGCCCGAGCTGACACAGAATCCTCGGCCTCGGCCCAGGCGATCGCAGCGGCGTGCAGCGCTCGCCCACGCGCGAACGGCCGCCCCGCTGCGAGGTAGTGCTCACTGGCGCGAGTCAGCGCTGCCGGGTCACGGTCGATGAGTCCTCGACAGAGAGCCGCCGCTCCAAGGCGGTGCGACACCGGTTCGTCGACCTTCTCCGCCAGCCCAGCCGTGTACTCGGCCGCGGTGAGATCACCAAGCAGCAACGCGAGACGGACTGTCTCGGGCAGGAGATCTTCCATCTCCTCAAGCTCTTGTGCTGACTCCGAGAGGCATCCCAGCAGCCCCGCCAGCGCGCGGTCGGGCTGCCCACGTCTCTCACGGTCGAGTGCCTTGGCCAGCGCCAACGAGCCGATCACCCGGTTACCGATGCCCTTGGCCGGTTCGGCCGCCGCCGCGAGGTGGGCGACGCCCGCGTCGGGATCACCGCGGTGGAACGCGATCAGCGCGGCGATGCCGTGGTCGCAGCAGGCCACGCCCGGGTCCTTGACCTCGTCGGGTAGCGCGGTCACCTCGGTCAGCGCGTCGTCCCATCGGCCGACGTCGAACAACAGCTCCCCGAGGGCACTGTGCGACTGCGCGAGCCGGATCAACCCACCTGCCTCTTCGGCGAGCGTGCGGACCGCCGTGGCGGCAGCGATGGCCTCGGGGTAGCGGTCTACATCGCCGAGCGCGACCGCCTGGTTGATCTGCAGTAAGAGCCTGAGGTCGAGTAAGGCCGGGTGGGCGTCGGTGACCGCGAGCGCCCGGTCGAACAGGGGAAGCGCCGCAGCGACGTCCCCGCGCATGACGGACACGACGGTGAGCACGTGCAGCGCCCATCCGATGGTCCACCGGTCCTCCTCGGCGGCAGCCAACGCGCGAGCGGCAACCACACCGGCCAGTTCGACTTCCCCGAGGTCACGGTGCGCGCGAGCAGTCAGCACTAACAGGCGTGCCCGGTGTCGATCAGGTAGGTCGGTGCTGGCGTCGGCGAGCGCTGCAAGAGACTCACGAGAGCGACCGGTCAGTGCTCGGCACTGCGCGAGCGTCCAGTGCAGGTCGACGATGAGGTCAGGGTCCGTCGTTACCGCTAACGCGCGGTTGGCGACTTCCTCGGCGCCGCTGGCGTCACCCATGCGGTAGCGGGCGTCAGCCAGCCTGGCGGCAAGAGGCCCGCCATCCCCACGGACGGCCCGGTCGAGGAGTCGGACGGCCATCGACGGCGACTGGGCGATCAACGCGGGCGCGGCCTCGACGAGCCAGGCCGTGGACCACGCGTCGAGTCGGGCGGTGCCTGACAGATCTACCGCGCGCAGATATTGCCGCGCGATGCGTCTGATTGGAGCGCCAGAACCAGCCAGGGCAACGGCTGCGTCGCGGTGGAGGACGGCTCTAACCGCAACTGGTAGGTCGTCGTGGATCGCGGAGCGGATCAATGGGTGGCGGAAGGCAAGCCTGTCGGCCGATTCACGCAAGACTCCGGCCGCGCGCGCTTCCTCCAACGCGTCGATCACGTCGGTGACGCGCTCTCCGAGTACACCGGCAACATCGGCGGGATCGAACTCGACACCAAGTAGTGCTGCCGCGCCGAGTACCGCTCGAACTCGCTCGGGCAGGAAGTCCAAACGGTGGGCGATAGCGGCACCCAGTGAACCCGGGGCGAGATCCGCTGTTAGTTCTGCCTCGCCCGCTTGTGCCGTGATGGCGCCGGATCTGCGGAGAGCTTCAACGAGTTCGGTCAAGTACAACGGGTTTCCCGCGGCACCATCGGCCAACGCGAGCAGGCGGGTTCCGGGGGCACCGCCCGCGAGGTCGCCGACGAGTGTGGTGACGGCGTCGTCGTCGAGTCTGTCGAGTGGGACGACGCCGGGGCCCGCGGCGCGTCTGATGGCGAGCAGCTCGGTGCCACGCGGCGCCAGTCGGGTCATTCCGAGGACCAGTAGCGGCAGGTCACGCGCGAGCCTGGCCAGGCGGCACCAGAGGGCGGCGGTAGCGCGATCTGCCCACTGGAGGTCGTCTATGACCAACACGGTCGGTGTGGCGGCGCACAGGTCGGTGATGATGGCCTGAAGTTGGCGGGACGCCGCGGCGACAGGGTCCGACGCGCCGGTCTCACCGCGCAGGAGCCGGTCAGCGGAAGCGAGCCTGGGGTCGTCACCGCGCAGGGCGTCCAGCACCGGTAAGAGCGGTAGGTCTTGGCCGAGCTCGTCGCCGTAACCCCACTTGATGACATAACCGAGCGATTCGGCTCGATTCGTGGCCGCGCGCACCAAGGTGGTCTTGCCGATCCCCGGCTCGCCCTCGACCAGCAGCGCCCGTCCCCGTCCGGCGCGCATGGCGTCGACCGCGGCGTCGAGGCGACGTCGCTGCCGGACGTGGCCAACGGACATCAGGTCAGGCTAGAAGGTGAACGAAAGGTAAACAATCATCCGTGGGTACGTCGAGCCCAATGGCCTAGCCGCAGCTCACGCACCGTGGTCGCCTGGGGTTACGCGCGCATTCACCGGTCGTTGGCGCTGGCGTGGCGCCACCGTGGCGTGGCGTTGCGACCATCGGTGCGCTCCACACCGTGCACAGCCCGTCCGGGCCGCACCGGCCGGACGGCCGACCGACGGAGAACCCCATGCGCGCCAAGCGTTCCCTTCTCGCCGCCCTCGTCGCCGCCGCGGCGCTCGTCGTCGGGGCGATCATCGCAGCCCCGGCGTCCGCGGGCACCGACCCCGGTATGACGCACAACTCCACGCCGGGCATGACGCACAACTAGCCCGTTTCACGCCTCGCCCACGCGGGTAAACACCTCTGAGTGACTGAGCGACTGGTTTCCGGGCGCTACCGTCTGGTCGAGCCACTGGGCAGCGGCGGCATGGGCGAGGTGTGGCGGGCCTACGACGAACGACTCCACCGGACGGTGGCGGTCAAGCGCATGCGGGTCCCGGTGGGACCCGAGGCGGAGCGCGTGACGCGGCTGGCGATGCGGGAAGGCCGGATCGCGGCCAGGCTGCAGCACCCTGGCGCCATCACCGTGTACGACGTGACTGACGACGACGGCAATCCCTGTCTGGTCATGGAGTACCTGCCGTCGACAAGCCTGTCTGCCGCGTTGGCGTCCACGGGGCCACTGTCCCCGGAGGAAGCTGCGCGCGTGGGTTTCGCTATCGCGGCCGCTTTAGCCGCCGCGCATGAGGCCGGGATCGTGCACCGGGATGTCAAGCCGGGCAACGTGTTGCTGGGTGAGGACGAGCGGGTCAAGATCACCGATTTCGGAATCTCCCGTTTAGCCGCCGATTCGGCTGTTACCGCTACCTCGACGGTCAAGGGCACACCGGCCTATCTGGCTCCGGAGGTCGCTCGGGGCGATGTAGCCACCTTCGCGTCGGACGTGTTCTCACTTGGTGCGACGCTCTATGCCGCCGTTGAGGGCGTGCCGCCGTTTGGGCGGGACGACAATCCCATCGCCTTGCTCTACCGGGTCTCGACAGGTGTGTTTGAGCCTCCTACCCGCGCGGGCGCTCTGACGCCGCTGTTGCTGCGCATGCTGGACGTAGATCCTGCCGCGCGACCGACGATGGCTGAGGTCCGTGACGCGCTTGATGCCGTCGAACACGATCCCATCGCGTTCGTGCCCACGCAGCAGTTGGCACCGGTCGAGCCAGTACAGGCCGAGACGATGTTGGTCGAACCGCCGGTCCAGGTCGAGGCGCGGCGGCGTCGGAAGTCCGCGCTGGTTGTCCTGGTCGCGCTCGCGGTGTTGGCGGGTGGGACTGTCGCCGCTCTAGCCCTGCTCGACGACCAGGCGTCTGGAGTCGCGGCGCCGACCTCTCCCCCGGATTCCACTCAAGCTCCGCCGCCTACGGCGCAGCCGACGACGGCTCAGCCTACGACTGCGGAGCCGACCACGACGGTCCCTCCAGCGGTCAACCCGGTAGCGCCGACACCGGGCGACCCGGCGACAGCGCTTACGGACTACTACGGCCTGATGCCCGCCGGCCTCGACAAGGGGTGGGAGCGGCTGACCGAGAAGTTCCAGCGTTACCCGGCAGGCGGGTTCGGCGGCTATCAGAACTTCTGGGGCTCGGTTCGCGATGTGCGGATCTCGGATGTGTCGTCCATCGGCGAGAACACCCTGAAGGCGACCATCGACTACCGGTTCGCCGATGGCCGGTCCGTGCGGGAGGTGCACCGTTACGTGCTGGTTAACGCCGGGGGTCAGTGGAAGATCGACCAGTCGACGGTGCTGAGCAGCCGTCCCGTCTGACGATCCGTGCGGGTACCGTGACAGGGTGGCGCGGCGTGATCACGGTGACCCGGCGGCAGATGTCGTCCTAGCCGCCGTCGCCACCGTTGTCGGGGAGCGGGATCCGCGCCCGGAGGCGGTCGCGGAAGCGGTGGGCATCGCTCTGGGGGCCGATGGGTGCGAACTACGGCTGGACGGTGTCCGCTACGCGTGGGGCGCGGGCGGTGCCGGGTTCCGCGCGGTGATCTCCCCTGGCGCTGACTTGCGCGTTCGCCCTACCCGCAGCCGGTTGGGCTCAGTGGCTGCCGTCCTGGCTCCCGTGATCGATCTGATCCGGCTCACCCGCGAGGTCGACGGACTGCGTCGCCGCGGCCATGCCGCGATCGCGGACCTGGCTGATGGCCGGTGGCGCGCCGCGGCCGAGATGGACACCGAGCGCCGCCGCATCGAACGCGATTTGCACGACGGCACCCAGCACCACCTTGTGGCCCTCCGGATGGCCGTCGCGGTCGCCGAGCACGACCCGGGGCTCCTCCCGACCCTCTCCGGCCGCCTGGACGCCGCCCAGGAGAGCCTGGTGCGCACGGCGGCGGGAATCCTGCCCCCAGCTCTCACCAAGGGCCTGGTGGCCGCCCTAGGCGCCGAACTGGCCCCACACAGCGACGTCCACCTCGACGTCTCGGCCGACCTGCCCCGCTACCCAGCCCCCGTCGAGACAGCCGTCTACTTCGTCTGCCTGGAAGCCGTCAACAACGCCCACAAACACGCCGTGGGCGCCGCCATCGACGTCCGCCTCCACCCCGCCCCAGACGGCCTCCACTTCTCCGTCCGCGACAACGGCCCCGGCTTCGAGATGAGCCGCACCAGCACCGGAAACGGCCTGGTAAACCTCACAACCCGCCTAACCGCCATCGGCGGCACAGTCCGAGTGGACTCAGGCCTGGGCAACGGCACCACGATCGCGGGCTTCATCCCGACGTGAGCCTAAAACTGTTGGCGCTGTAGTGCACCCATCGCCGACTCTTACCCCATGCAAGAACCGAAGTTCGAGATTCGCGCGGTCCATACCGAGTCAACGGTGACCGTCTACCAGGCTTACGCGCCGGTGATCGGCCTGCCTGCCGCGAAGGAAGGTCGCTTTCCCGCGGCGTGGAAGCGGGACCGGATGACGTGGATCAAACCGTCGTTCCTCTGGATGATGTACCGCTGCGGTTGGGGCGCCAGGGAAGACCAAGAGGTCGTGCTCGCGGTGGAGATCACTCGCGATGGGTTCGAGTGGGCACTCGAACACGCCTGCCTCGCACACTTCGAGGCCGGGCTCCACGCCGACCACGACGCCTGGCGCCGTCAGCTGAAGGATTCCCCCGCGCGGGTCCAGTGGGATCCGGAGCGCGACTTCCACCTACGGCCCCTCCCCCACCGCTCGCTCCAGCTGGGGCTAGCGGGAGAGGCCACACGCCGCTACGCGGACAACTGGATTGTCTCTATCACCGATGTCACGGCGCTTGCCCACACGATCCACGGCCACGTGAAGAACGACGACCTAGAGACCGCGCAGCGCCTTCTACCCGTCGAGCGCCCTTACCTCATGGACGACAGCCTGATGGCTCACCTGCGTTAAGAGCGGAGCAGCGACAGGCCTTCGCAGGTTCGGACCAGGATCAGGCAGGCGTCGCGGTGGTGGGGGCTGGTGGCGGGGTTGCTTGCGCGGGTGCGCCAAATGGCGGTGGCTGTGGTGGCGGTGTGGTGGATCTCGTCGAGGGGGGCTGTGGCGGGGAGGCCTAGGCGGATGTGGGGGGCGCGGCCGTTGGCGCCTAGGAGGCGTTCGGCGTCTATGGGGAGGGTGAGGAGGCCGGTTTCCAGCTCGTTGAGCAGCGCGAGCTCGGCAAGCTCATGGGCGTCAGCCTCGATGCGGTCTAAGAGGCGGGCCAGGGGTTCGGGGCGGGGGGCTCTGCGCGCGGCGGCTAGGACTGAGCGGGCGGTGATGAGGTCGGCTCGTTCTATGACGCGGCGGCGTAAGAGGCTGGGGAGGTCTTCGGTGCCGACGATGATGTCGACCTTGTCGCGGAAGGTGCGGAGGAAGGTGGGGTCTGGCCGCGAGAGGACGACGACGTCGTAGCCGGATACCGCGGTCGGTAGCGCGGGCACGTCCACCAAAGTCATGTGGCGCAGGATGTCCGCAGGCCACCGGATCACGAGCCGGTCCGCGTCAGCAGGGCGGGTGATGCCCGCGACGGAGACCGGAGTGGTCACCGGTGGCAGGCCCGGTCGGTGGAAGGTGACGTCGCGGGTGCGGCCGTGGACGTACCAGGTGATGGCGCCGTCCGCGGCGAAGGCGTACCCGGTGAGGAGTTCGACCGCGCGGGAAGAGTCCACCAACGCGACCGTAGGCGGCTGGTCGAGGCGGTCGGCGATCTCGGCCCAACCCGCCACGGACTCCCGCACCGCCGTAGTCACCAGGTCACGCACTCGGGCCAAGAGGGTCCCCTCGGCGTAGGCAGGCGCAACGACAGCCGTTCCGTCCAGACGCTCTGGCAGCCAGATCCGGACAAGAGCCCGCCCGTTGGCCACCCAGGTATCCAGCACGCCACCGAAAGCGGCCAACCGGTCCGCGTCGTCCTTCAGCGCCCCGCGCAGTTCCGCCGCAGTCAGCCGGGGAGTGCTATCCGTGAAAGTCAGCGTCAACGCACCGTTCGCACGCGACAGTGCCACCCCGACAGGTTCGTGCGAGGTCCCCTCGGCCAGCAGCGACATCACGGCAGCAGCAGCGTGGTAGATCCCGGACTCGACCTCCCACCCCACCCGGCGCCCCAGATCACCAGCGAAGTGGACGGGGCGTGGAAGGTCAGCGGCCAGTTCCTCAAGCGCGGCAAGCGGTCCACGCTCGGGCAGCATCGCCGGGTGCACGCCGCGAACCACGGTCCGGAAACGGTCGATCACGTCGTCAAGCGCGGTACGGAACGACGTCAACGCGCGCGCGGTATCGCTACCGGCGTGGTCCAGGTCTGCCAGTAAGGACCGCAGGTCGGTGAACTCACGGGTCGTGACCGAGGTCAGTGCCCCCGCGATCCGCCGACGCTCAAGGTCACGTACCTCGGCAAGCCTCTCCCGTGCGGCGCGCGCGTCGGCCTCTAGTACCTGGACCCGCTCGGTGAGCCGCTCGCGTTCCGCGCGGAGCCGTTCGTCCGCAGCCAGCAGAGCGATCCGGTGCGCTGTTCGGCGTAACCGCTCCTGGTCGCCCGGACCTGCATCCGATAGCGCTACCGCTCCCCCGCTGGGGACACGCTCCACAACACCCGGGATCGCCTCTATGCGGTCGGCGGGCGCGGCGGAACCTGGCCAAGAGGCGACAAGGGTCAGCCCGTCGCCGTCCGGGGCGTAGTAGGCGGCGGCGTGGCCGGTCGACTCGGCCAGGTCGCGGATCAGCGCCTCGAAACCCACGCCGCTACCCGTCGATCCGCCTGGCCCGCAGGTACGCCAGCACGGCGAGGACCCTGCGGTGGTGGACGCTGGGGTCGCCGGGCAGGTCGAGCTTGGTGAAGATGGCCGCGATGTGCTTCTCCACGGCTTTCGCGGAGATGAACAGCTCGCCCGCGATGGCGTTGTTGGTGCGCCCCTCCGCCATGAGCCGCAGCACGTCGTGCTCGCGTTCGCTGAGCGCCCCGACCGGTCCCGCGCCGCCCGCGGGCCGCTCCACCAGCCGCTTGGCCAGCGACGGTTCGATCACGATCTCGCCGTCGGCGAGCCGGGTGAGGGTGTCGTCGAGGACCTGGACGCCCGCGACCTTCTCCTTGAGCCGGTACCCGACGCCCTCGGTGCCGATCTCCAGGACCCGCATCAGGTAGTGCGTCTCGGCGTAGTGCGACAGCAGGAGCAGGCCGGTCTCGGGCCGCAGCGCCCGGACCCGTTCGGCGGTGGCCAGGCCGCCGTCCGGCTCGGGCGGCATGCGGATGTCGAGGATGGCGACGTCGACCGGGTCGGTGGCCACCAGGGCGACCAGCTTGTCGCCGTCCGGGACCGACCCGACGACCTCGTGGCCCGCGGCGCGCAGCAGCATGACCAGGCCCTCGCGGAACAGGGCGCCGTCGTCGGCGATGGCTACCCGCACACGCGCTCCTCGGTGACGTCGACCCACACCGAGCCGAGTCCCCGGCGTACCCGCACGTCGACGTGGGTGTCGCGGGGCACGGACCGCAGGTGGTCGGCGACGGCGAGGCACGCGGCGGCCGCGGTAGCCCTGTCGACCGGGTCGCTGTGCACGGCGAGGGCCACCCCTTGGCGCTCCGCTACCGCGTGCAGCGCCGGTTCGAACCCGTCGCTGGACAGCACGGGCGGGTAGAGCGCGCCGCCGATCTCGCGCAGTTCGGCGAGCACCGCGGCGAGCGAGCCCTGGAGTTCGTCTATGCGCCCGTTGAGCGTGGGGTTGTCGGGGAGGTCCACGGACAACAACCCTAGCTCCACCGACAGGGCCGCGACCCGCTGCGCGGGGCCGTCGTTGAGGTCGCGCTCCAGTCCCCGACGCAGCGCGCAGGTGGTCGGGTCCACCGGGCGCAACCGCACCGTGCGGACCCGCCGCCACCAGCGCGTGATCGGGTTCATCGGACCATGGTGCGGTCGGAGTGTCAGTTCGGGCAACAGGGGTTGCCCTCTAGCCGGGTAGGGATATCCCTACCCGAACGCGCGAGGATAGAGTCAACTACCGGAGCAGGGCTGTCGCCCGCGCGGACTGGGAGAACTCCATGGGCCACGGCCTCGGCATCGACCTCGGCACCACTTTCACCGGAGCCGCCATAGTCGGTCCGACTGGTCGTGGTGTCTCGGCCGGAGGCCCCCATCACGCCGCCGGAGGCCCCAATCGCACCGACGGAGGCCCCAGTACCACGACAATGGTGCCATTGGGTCGCGACGGAGTTGTTGAGCCCTCGGCTGTTTACGCGTCGGTTGACGGGACATTGCTGACAGGTGACGCGGCGATGGACGCGGTACGGGTCGAGCCTCACCGATTGGTGCGGGGGTTCAAACGCAGGTTGGGTGACCCGACGCCGCTGGTGGTGGGCGGTGCCCCTTACTCCCCCGCAGCGCTCTTAGCCGCGCAACTGAAGTCGGTTGTCGCGCGCGTGACGGCCACCATCGGCACCGCGCCGGAGTCGATAGTGCTCACTTGCCCGGCGGTGTGGGGACCGTACCGGCGCGAGCACTTCGACGAGGTCCCGCGCCTGGCTGGGTTATCCGGCGCGATCATGGTCACCGAGCCCGAGGCGGCGGCCACGCACTACGCGGCCGAGCGCCGGTTGGGTGTCGGTGAACTCGTCGCGGTGTACGACCTCGGCGGTGGGACTTTCGACACGACGATCCTGCGGGCGCGCGAGGACGGCATGGAGATCGTCGGCACGCCGGAGGGCATCGAACGCCTGGGCGGCATGGACTTCGACGAGGCGCTGTTCGCCCATGTGGACGCCCAGGTCGGCGGGGTGCTCGCCGACCTGGACCCGGCGGACCCCGAGGCGGCGGCCGTGCTCGCGGCGACCAGGGCGGCCTGTGTGCGGGCCAAGGAGGAGCTCTCGATCGAGCCGGACGTGACGGTGCGGGTGCCGTTGCTGTCGGGTCTGCGCGAGGTCGTGGTGACCCGCCTGGCGTTCAACGAGATGATCCGCCCATCGGTGGACCTGACCGTGGAGGCCTTGCACCGCACGATCTCGTCGGCGGGTCTCACGCCAAGAGACCTCGCGGCGGTGTTGTTGGCGGGTGGGTCGTCCCGCATCCCGTTGGTGGACCAGGTGGTGTCTGCCGCGTTCGGTAGGCCTGTGCGCACCGGCCTGCATCCGAAGTTCACAGTTGCCCTAGGTGCCGCCGCGATCGCTGCGCGACGGATAGCGCCAACGCCCACGTTCATCCCGTCGCCGGTTCCGCGGCCGAAGGTGAATCGGCGGAAGGTCTTGGTCCCAGCGGCGGCTGTTGTCGCTGCTGTGCTCGTCGGTGGCGGCATCACTGTCTTTGCCAGCAATACCAACGAGTCTTCGTCGTCAGCGCTGCCTGAGGCGATCATCGGCGCGAGCACGGGTACGCCAACTGTCTCGGGCACGATCAACGGTGTCGGTCGGCGCCCACGCGGCGTGGCCGTGTCGGGGTCGAAGGTCTATGTACCGAGCAGCGTGTCCAACACGGTGTCGGTGATTGACCGGGCCTCGCAGAAGGTCATCAAGGCGATCCCTGTGTCAGCGCCACCGCAGTACGTAGCGGTCAACGGGAACAAGGCGTTCGTGACGCTTCTTAACCCCAGCAACGCTGTCGCGGTCATCGACATCGCGCGGGACGAGGTGGTCACGACCGTTCCGGCGGGCAAGGGCCTGTTCGTCCCGGACGTGACCGCGGATGGCAAGAGGCTGCTGATCCCCGATCAGGACACCGCGCAGATCCTGGAGTTGGAGTCCGAGGGGACCGTGGCGACACCGTTCGCGAAGGCGCCGACCGGGTCACGCGGGCTGGTCGTGGACCGCAACCGGGTGTACGTGGTCAGTGTGGAGCTCAGCCAGGTCACCATCCTCGACTTGGAGAGCCATCGGCTGCTCGGGTCGGTGCGTGTGGGTAAGAGCAGCATCGGTCTAGCTGTGTCACCGGACGGTAAGACCCTCTATACAGCCAACTTCGACGAGAACACGGTGTCGGTAGTGGACACGGACTCGCAGAAGGTCACCGACACCATCGACGTGGGCGAGCGTCCGATGGCGGTAGCGGTAGCTCCTGACGGTAAGCATGTCTATGTCGCGAACAACGGGTCGGGGACCGTGTCGGTCATCGAGTCCGGCAGCAACAGGGTGACCGCGACCGTCAAGGTGGGGCGTGAACCGTGGTTCCTGGCCGTGTCCCCTGACGGTGGGGAGACCTACGTGACCAACACTCTCAGCGACTCGGTCACCATCCTGAAGACCGGCGTCTAGGCCGCGAAGAGGGTGGCGCGGGATCCGCGCCACCCTCTTGCTGCTAGGACGCGATCAGGCTGACGTCATCGAAGACGAACGCGGTCCCGGCCGCGAAGTCCTCCATTCCGTCGAAGGACAGCACGATGGGCTGCCCGGAGTAAGCGCCGACAGGGAAGGTCTTGAGGCCGAAGGTGCCCGCGTCGACGTTGCTGTAAGTGGCCAGGACGGTGTTACCGGCCCAGACGGTCACGGTGTCGAAGATGACCGGGTCGGTCTCCTCGGTCACGATCTTCAGGTAGAACGACAGTGTCGAGTGGACACAACCGGCGGGGATGACGACGGCTTGGTTGAGCATGTTGTCGGAGTCGACGCCGTGGCCGTTCAGGGCGGCGGCCCTGGTGCCGGTGCGCGGCGCGTTGGCCCCGCTCCAGACACCGATGGTCTGCGTGTCGCCGGACCACGACGCCCGCCCCGACTCGAACCCGCCGTTGAGGATCTTCTGCCCCGGGCTGGAGCAGGCGCCCGCAGCGGGGGTCACGTTGATCGGGAACGTGGTGGGGAGCGCGCGGTTCGCTGCGTCGGTGGTGGTCACGGTGACGTTGTAGTTCGAGGCCGTGGTGGGCGTGCCCGAGATGACACCGGTGTTGAGGTTGATGGTCAGGCCAGGGGGCAGCGTCGTGGCAGTCCACTTGTACGGGGCGGTGCCACCGGTGGCGGTGAGCGTCTGCGAGTACGCGGTCCCCACGCGTGCAGCTCGGAAGCCGGGGTTGGCGACTACGGGATAGCCCGGCCGGTTCCCGGTGTTCGTAGCCAGCAGCCGATTGGGTGTACTGACGCGGGCAGCCGTAACGCGGTTGGTCGATGCGTCGAGTAGGAGGGCTTCGGCTGCCCTAGCCGGGGTCAAGGTCGGTTCGGCGGCCAAGAGCAGCGCGACCGCACCGGTCACGTGCGGCGCGGCCATAGAGGTGCCGTCGAGGATCTCGGTGGCGGTGTCGCTGGAGTTCCAGGTAGAGGCGATGCTCTCACCGGGGGCATAGATGTCGACGCAGGAGCCGTAGTTCGAGAAGTCGGCCGAGCGGTCGTTGATGGTGGTCGCGGCGACCGTGATGGCCTCCGGCGTGCGGGCCGGGGTGTGGTTGCAGGCGTCCTCGGTGTCGTTGCCCGCGGAGATGGAGTAGACGATGCCGTCCTTGATGGAGTTGCGGACGGCGTCCTCCCAGGCCTGATTCGTCCCGGCAGCGCCAAGGCTGACGTTGGCGACCGCAGGGCCGGTGGTGTGGTGCGCGGTCACCCAGTCCAGGCCCGCGATGAAGGACGCGCTGGTGCCGTCCCCGTCGCAGTTGAGCACCTTGACCGCGATCAGCTTGATGGCCTTGGCGACGCCGTAGGTGCTACCGCCGATCGTTCCCGCTACGTGCGTGCCGTGGCCCGCGCAGTCGGTGTTGTTGCCGTCCCCGAGGGTGTTCGTTCCCCATGTCGCTCGTCCGCCGAAGTCCTGGTGCGTAGTGCGGATTCCGGAGTCGATGACGTAAGCGGTGACGTTGGAGGCGGTGTTGGTCGGGTAGTTGTAGGTGTTGTCACCCGGCCGATCGCGCTGGTCGACGCGGTCCAGGCCCCACGGCGGGTTGTCCTGGACGCCGTCGGCCTTGACCTTGAGGTCTTGGCTCACGTAGGCCACGGCCGGGTCGGCGGCGATCTTGCGCGCGGTGTCTGCGGTGAACCGGCCCGCGAACCCGTTGAGCGCGTGGCGGTAGGTGTGCGTCAATTGTGCGCCATAGCGGGATGCCACCGTCGCCGCGGTGGTGGAGGCCGCTGACCTCGCTCCCGGCGCTTCCTTGAACACGACGATGTAGCTGCCGTCGATGACGCTGGATTCCTTTGTGGGCGGCTTCGCCGGACGGTTGGACGCGCTCGAAGCGGTGGGCACCAACACCGACAGGCTCGCGATGAGCACTACCACAAGCGATAACCGTCTACGCCTCTTTTGCTCGTACAAGTAGATTCCTCCCCCTTACGCCGCAGCGCAACAGCTGCGGTCCGGACAAGGCTCACATCCCTTGTCCGGCCGCACAACCCGCCGATCGGGCAGGCCAATCCGGCGTAATGGGTACCTGCTAGTGGATACCTACCCTTGCCCCGGTGGCTTGCCGTTAGCGCTAGGCGCGGGGATGTCGTCAGGAAGCAACACACACAGGTCGCTGATGGTCGGCGAGGCGATTCCGCGCATTCGGCGGGCGTGTCGGGTGACCGCCTCGTCGAGGACCTGGCGGGCATATCGCCCGTTGCCGAACGACTGGTCCCTGCGGATCGCCAGGAAGTGGCTGCGCAGCGCGGTGACCGTGGAGGCGGTACATTCGTAGCCGACCTTGGTGGCGTGCTGGCTGACGATGGTGACCAGTTCGTCGGCGGTGTAGTTCGCGAACTCGACGTGGTGGGAGAACCGGGACTGGAGACCGGGGTTGGCCGCTAGAAAGCCTTCCATCTCGTTGGCGTAACCGGCGGCGATGACGACAACCTCGTCGCGGTGGTCCTCCATCAGCTTGACGAGCGTGTCGATCGCCTCACGACCGAAGTCCTGCCCGCCGCCGGGACGGCTCGACAGGGTGTACGCCTCGTCGATGAAGAGAAGTCCCCCGCGCGCGCGGTCGAAGGACTCGGTGGTGCGCTTGGCGGTGTGGCCGATGTACTCGCCCACGAGGTCCGCCCGGCTTACCTCGATCACCTGGCCCTGGGCGAGAACTCCCATGGCAGCGAGGATCGAGCCGTATAGACGCGCGACGGTTGTCTTACCGGTTCCGGGTGGCCCCGCGAAGATGAGGTGCCTGCTGAGCGACGGCACGGGCAGGTTGGCCTCTCGCCGTTGCCGTGCCGAGTCGAGCAGGTCGACCATGCTGCTCACTTCGCGCTTGACGTCGTCGAGGCCGACTAGACCGCGCAGGTCCGAGAGAAGCCTGTCGACTTGCTCTTGGTCTATCCGACCCGCGCCTGCGCCGATTCCGCTACCTGGCAACGGTCCCAGGTCTTCCGGCAGGAGTCGGGTCAGGGCGACGGCGGGCGCGTTCTCGTCCTCGGCGAGCCGGTAGGCCTGCCTGCCGACCATCTCCTCGAACACCTTGCGCGCCGTGCGGCCGTTTCCGAACGTGGCGTCGCGCGGGAGCTTGGTGAAGTAGGCGTGCACGGCGGCGCGGGTCTCGAACTCCAGCCGGTAGTCGTGCGCCCGGCAGAGTCCCTCCACGATGGTCACCAGTTCGGGCGCCGTGTAGTCGGTGAACTCGATGGTGCGGGTGAACCGCGACGCCAGGCCGGGGTTGGCGGCCATGAAGGTGCGCATGTCGTTGGTGTAACCGGCGACGATGACCACGACGTCGTCGCGGTGGTCCTCCATGAGCTTCACCAACGTGTCGATGGCTTCCCGGCCGAAATCAGGGCCGTTGCCACCGGATCCCGCGGAGAGCGCGTAGGCCTCGTCGATGAACAGGACGCCGCCTAGAGCCTCGTCGAACTTCTCGGCGGTCTTGAGCGCGGTACCACCAACGACCGCTGCGACGAGGTCGGCGCGGGCGACCTCTACGAGCTGTCCGGTGCGCAAAACTCCTAGCGCTGTGAGGATCCGGCCGTACAACCTGGCGATGGTGGTCTTACCCGTACCGGGAGAGCCCGCGAAGACAAGGTGCCTTCCGAGGGGCGGTGACGGCAGCCCGGCCGCTGCTCGGCGTTCGGCCATCTGGTGAAGCCGAACCAGCGTCTCCACCTCACGCTTGACCCCGTCGAGGCCTACGAGGTTGGTGAGCTGGTCAAGCAAGGTAGTGAGGTCACTGGAGGTTTCGACCTTCGGTGGCGGAGTCTCTTGTGGTGTCTCGACCTGGGCGAGGCCCGCGTCGTCGCGCAAGTCCTTACCACGGTTCCGCTCGATACGACAACCGCGCAGGTCCACCGGTTCACTTGAACGAAGTACTACGCCGTCGCCGAGGTTCTGTTCGACGACTACGCCACCGAGTTCTCCGGTGGCCGCGCCCTCCCAGAGCGCGCCGGTGCCGCATTCCCTGATAGCGCCACCGTCGATCCTTACCCGTGCCGAACCGCGCGCGATGACAGCGGTGCCTTTGGCGCGTTCGATCTTGGGCTCAGTGATGGTGACTGTCGCGTTCTCCTCCGCGATGACCGCCGACCCGGTGCCACCTGTCACGGTGAACTTGGTGAGGTTCAGGGAGCCCGTGCCACCTACCAGGACGACGTCGTGGCCGGAGTCGGTGAAGACGCAGTCGGTTAGGTCTGCGCGGGAGGAATCGAGGACGTGCAGACCGTGGCCGCGCGCACCTCGAACCTCGGTACGCTCGATCGTCGCGGTTCCCCCCTGCACCAACACGATGGCTTGGGCCTGAGCGTTGACGATAGTGCTGTCGAGCAAGGTAGGTGAGGAACCGACTCCTACAAGGAACGCCACGCCTTCCACTTCGGACAGTGTGGTGCTGTCTACGTGAAGGGTGCTGTTCTCCTCGACGACGATGCCGGGGCCGTTGATGCGTTCGATCCGGCAGTTCTTGACCGTGCCGCCACCGTTGTCAGCGGCGAGGAACGCTCCCCCGGACTCGGCGATGTCGCAGTCGACCAGCCGCGGGGCTCCCCCGGAGCGGGCGACCACGGCGGTGGTGGCGATGCCGGTGAACGTCGACGCGCGAACCTCCGCGCCGCCGCCGTCGAACACGAGCAGGCCCGCGCCGCCCGGGTTGGTGACACGGCAGTCCCGCGCGTGCAACTCGGCGCCACCCCGCACCGCGATCGCCACGGCGGACTCCGCTGCGATCGTGCACTCGTCCATTCGCAACGAACCGGCGGTGAGGTCAACGGCGGCCTCGCCATCGCGATGGGCGAGCACGATCCCGGAGACCGTCGCACGTTCGGCGGCCAGGTGCACCGCCGGTCCCCCGGCGGCCTCGATGCGCACCTCGCCCGCCGAGCCCGCACCGGAGAGGGTGATCTCCCGCTCGATGACGACCGACTCGCGGTAGGTGCCCGGCCGCACCGCGATGACGTCCCCGTCGACGGCGGCGGCGATGGCGTCGTTGATGGTGCGGAAGCAGTCGGCGTCGGTGGCCGACACGCTCAGCACGGACCGCACGGTGGTCAGCCTGCCTGCCATCGCGGAGCCTCCTCGGGGTCGGTCCCGGTCAGGAAGTCGATCAGCTGCTGGTGGGTGTCGACGTCCGGCTCGTGGTCGGTGGGCATCGCGGTCTCCGGTCAGGCGGCGGGGAGCGCGCCGAACCAGCGCGCCGTGTGGGGGTGATGGGGCACGTCGACAGCAGCCCGCGCGGCGGCGGCCGCCCGGAGGTTGCTCAATGCGCGTTCGGTAGAAGCACCTTCCTCAGCCAAGAGCAGGCGATTGCCCTCTACGCCCAAGACACGCAACGCGGTGTGCGTAGGAATCACCACGTCGTTACGCCTATCCGCGTCAAGGAGTCCCTCTAGGCGGCGGGCGGTGGTGGTCCAGATCAGCAGCTCGGTGTCACCTGGGACGGATGCGCCTACCGAGGACACGGCGAGCATGGGTCCTTCTAGGCGTAGGAGGGCACCTTCGGCGTGGTTGACCTGGTGGGCACCGGTAACCACAACGCCGCGCATCGTGGGCAACCGTCGTAGTCCGGCGGTGAGGCACGTGTGGAAGGCGGTGTCGTAGTCGCCGGGGGCTTCCGCGAAGACCCGGACCACGGCCAGCTCGGTGAGGAGCGTGGCTTGGTCACCGGACGCCCGGAGACCTGGCCGTTCGGCTAAGAGCTGGACCACGGCCCGGGTGGCGGAATCATAGAGGGTCCCCAGCGAGGCCCTCACCGCACGGCGCTGGGCTTCATCACTACGCGCGTCGGCGGGGACGGCGGGGTCGGTGTGGGCCTTGGAGACGAGAGCGGGGAGCGCGCTCGCGGGCGGGGCGGTGACGGCGGCGGGGAGCGGGAGCGCGGATGACGAGGGGGCAACGGAGGGCAGCCTCGGCGCACTCGCCTGCACCGCCAACGCCGCGATCGCCCCGGCGGGCGCCTGACCGGCTGCCTGCACGGCGGTGGGCAACGGCTGGGCTTGAACGGACGGCAGGGCCTGGTTGGCGTTCGCCGCTGGGATCGGCTGCTCGGTGGCGGATCGGCCGGTCGGCGCTCCGGAGGTCTGCGGCGCGGTGACGGGCGGGATGGCCTGCGCGGCGGCCGGGGGCATCGCGTTCGCCATGGGAGTCGATTGCCCGGTGCTGGAGGGACTGGCGTGCGGCACGGCGGCTGTAGCGGCGACGGGCGGGATGGCCTGCGCGGCCGGGGTCGTGGGGTCGACGGGCGCCGAGGGCGGCATCGCATCGGGTGGTGGGGCTGTGGGGTCTGCCGGGTGTGCGGGGGCGGACATGGCCTGGTTGGCCAGTTGCGCGGCGGCGGGCGGCGTGGCCTTCGCGGGGGCGGCCGTCAGGGATGGCGCCGCTCCGGGAAGCACGGCAGAGGTGGCTGATGGGGCAGCTGCAGGCAGTGGGGCAGGCGGGTTGGCCGTTGCCGCTGGGGGCAGGGGCCCGGCGGCCGGATGCGTGGCAGTGGGGGCGTTCGTGAGGAGTGGGGGTGCGCTCCTCAGCGGTGCGGCTGCCGTGGTTGAGGCGGCGATGGGAGGTAGGGCGGCGGATGGGGCCAGGTTGGTGGGGAGGGCGGCTGGCCGGGTCGGGGCGGCGGGTGAAGGCGACGTGAGTGGGGTTGCTGGGAGTGAGGCGTCGGCCTGTCGCGAAGGGGCTGGGGTGCCGCCGGAGGCTGCGGGATCGGCGGTGGCTGTCGTGTGGGGTGGGGTGGCAGTGGGCGGGTTCGGTGTGGTGTTGCCGGGGGGAGATTCGGCTTCTGCGCGCGGGGAGGGTGGGGTGGGGGTGGCTGTGGCGGTTGAGGTGGTGGGAGTGGGGGTGGGGTGGTCTTCGGGGAGGTTGAGGGATTCGGGGGTGAGCAGGCTGGTTCCGGCGGTGACGCTCGGTAGAGGGGTGGACCAGGCGTCGAGGGTTATGCGGAGGGTGTGGTCTTCCGGCCAGGGGGTGGGGGTGGGGCGGGGGGTGCCCAGGAGGTGGGTGGCCAGGGAGCGGGCCGCGAGGGTGGCGCCCGGGGTGGCGGGGAGGATGCGGAGGGTGGACTTGGTGGTCGCGGGGAGGTTGTCGAGGACCTCGGTCAGTGCGGTGATGACGTGCGGTGGGATGTCGGGGCCGCAGGCGAGCAGCAGGTCCGGGGTGGGGGCGGTCGGGGTGTGGATGGCGGGGTCGATGGGGAGGGTGTCGGGGCGGGCCAGGAGGCCGCGGGCCAGGACGTCCAGGGACCAGCCGGGGGTCAGGCGGTAGCGGGCGGGGGCGAACATCGCCAGGGACGGCAGGGGGGCGGTCCAGCGGTCGAGGACCGGGGCGCAGCCGGGGCGGTAGACGCTCTCGATGGCGAAGGGGTACCAGGCGAAGTGGCCGTCCTGGTCGAGGTGGACGAGGCCGTGTTCGCTGGGCAGGCCGTGCAGGGCGCGGACGGCGGCGCCGCGTTCCCTGGCGACGGCCTGGGCGATGTCGGTGCCGTAGCAGGCGAGGACGACCCGGCCGCGCACGTCAGCGGGAAAGGCGTCCAGCACCTCGACGACATCGGCGGCCGAGGGAGCCGGTTCCCCAGGAGCACCGACGACTACGGTGGGTCGCTCCGGGTCGGGTTGTATCCACCTCAACGGGTCATCTTCACGCGAAGGGCCACCGCCGGCGCGCACCCAGAGTCCCAGCGGGATCTCCTCGTGGCCAGACGGTAGGTAGCCCTGCCACCACGGTTCGGGGAATCGGTGCCCCATCGGGCGACGGTCGGAGCCCGCGCCGTGCGCGACCCAGCCGAGTCCGGCGGCGAAGGTGTGCCCGCCGGACAACGTGTACAGGTCGCCATCGGGGGCGACGACCTCGACGCCGAGCCGGTCGGCCAAGCGCCTGGCCAGGGAGACCTCGCCCGCGGCCATGGTCGAGGAGTGCGCGGCGAGCAGTCGGACACCGGTGTCGACCTGGTCGTCGAGGTCGGCGACGAGCCACGGGTCCAGCCGGGCCAGCGCGGGCCAGGCCGAGGCGCCGACGACGACCGAGGTGCGGTGCCGTTCCTCCGGCAACGCCGCCGCGATGGCCGCCGCCTGCTCGTCGGCACCTGGTTCGCGCAGCACCAGCGCGTTCCCCGCCCGCTCCACCGTGATCGCCACGATGTCCTCCTTTCCGTTCCCACTCACCACACGGGCGAGCGGGTGCGGAAGGTTCACCGCGATCCGGAACCGGCGGGAAGACGCGGGTTACCCGAGGGCACCGCGCTTGATGGCGGAGATGAGGGCGCCGAGGTCGACGGTGCGCAAGACAGGCCCGTCCGGGTTCTTGCTGTCACGGATCGCACCCGGCGCCAGTTCCACGCACTCACCACCGTTGCCACTGCTGCGGGAGCTCTTACGCCACACCTCGACGCACTCACCGTTGTTGCCACTGCTGAAACTGCTCTTACGCCAGACCTCGACGCAGTTGCCGCCGTTACCGCCACTGAAGGAACTCTTGCGCCACGGGATGGACATGGGGCCTCCTCCGCCGAGAAACGGGCTGGCCCCCGCCCCGGGAGGGGCGAGGGCCAGTGCCGTCCCGGGGTCAGTGACCCAGGGACCCATTCTTGACGGCGGCGACCAGCGCGTCGATCCGCCCAACGAGGGTCGGACCACTGGGGTTCTTGCTGTCGCGGACCACTGTGAGCGTGTGCGCCAACTCCACGCACTGCCCACCGTTGCCGCCGCTGAAAGAACTCTTACGCCACCTAACCTGCTTCATCTCTGGACCTCCCTGTTGGACTAGCCGTCAACCAGGCTAGTCAAGAAGGCCCGCGTGTCATCGGGCGAGAGAGCTTGCTCCGACATCCGCTGGAAGTTCGCGGCGTAGAGCGTGAGATCGGCCGGACGTTCCAGGTAGATCGCCCCGTCGGCGTGCTCGAGGTACACGAAGTTCGGGGCTGATTCGTCCGGCAGGGTGAGGAGCGAGAACGGGTTGGTCATGCCGGGGTGGGGTCCCGCGGCGAACGGCAGGATCTGCAGCGTGAGGTAGTTCCACTCGGAGACCTTCACCAAGTGCTGCAACTGTTCCCGCATGTCGCCGACAGGACGACGGACGGCGGTCTCGTTGAGAATGATGTGCAGGTCTGGCTGCCTGGTGTCCAGGTGCTGCTGCCGCTCGTGCCGGAAGGCAAGGAACTTCTCCAACGTGCCTTCGTCCACCACGTCGGTGAAAGCGGAGCGGACCGCGCGGGTGTAGCTGGGAACCTGGAGCAGGCCGTAGACCAGTTCGGACTCGTAGACGGAGATCGCCTTGGCGTCGGCCTCGAAGCCGACGTAGGTCTCGTGCCAGTCGGGCATGGTGTCGCTGTGGCTGACCCACCAGCCACGCTCGTTGCTCTCCTCGGCCTGGCGCATCAGGGTGTCGACCCTGGGTGCGCCGATGTCGTAGAGCTGGCAGAGGAAGCGCACGTTCTTGGGCAGGATCGAGTGCCTGCCGTTCTCGATGCGACTGATTGTCGGTCGGCGGACGCCGAGGTACTCCGCGGCGTCGTCCTGGGTCTTGCCCGCGGCCTCGCGCAGTTCGCGGAGCTGCTTGCCGAGCCGCCACCTGCGCACCAGTGAACCTGGTGTCAGGTCATCCGTTTCGTTCATGGTCGACAGTCTCCCGGTTGCCCGCGTACGTACGCCAGTCACACGATCGAGGTATTTCCCTGGCGCACGTACGTGACGTACGGTTCACTCACCGGTACAACTCTCGCCAACGAGGTGGTGCGCGCCGCTATGGATGGATATTGGACACCATACAGGGGCAATAGCGAACGGCGGGGTCATCTGCACGATCGGGGGCGACGATGAGGACCCCCGGCGAGGTCCTGTGCGGCCTGGCCGCCCGGTGGGGGTGGCGGCAGGGACCGGACGCCTGGTCGATCCCGTGCCTCGACCAGGCGGGGCACCGGGTGTCGATCACGGTCGCGATCGCGCAGGACGGCGTTGTGGTCACCTCATCGGCGCCGGGACCCTGGCTGATTCACCCGTTGCGCGTCGGCAGATTGCGCGCAGCGTTGCGGGACGCCGCTCTCACCGTCGCCGCAATGGACGAACGCCCGCGGGCGGGCTGACCTCCGGCGCGCGGGCGACCCTCCCCGCCCGCGCGCCGGTTCCCCGGTGCCCCCGGCCGTCATGCCCCGACGGCAGGCGCCACCCGACCGGTCCGCACGCCACCTCCCCGTGCGGACCGGTCGGTCCAGCCCGGTCCCCCCGAGAAGAAAGGCACGTGTTGACCTCCCGCATCCCCTCCCTGCGGACCTGGCTGCTCGGCAGGCGCCTGCGGCACCTCATCGACAGCACCGGCATCGCCCACCGCGACATCGCCGAACGCCTGAACTGGCACCGGTCCGACCTGTCCCGGTTCCTCAACGGGCAACGCGGCATCCCCAACCCCGAGTTGGGCCTCTTGCTGTTCACCTGCGGCGTGCACACCAGGTCCCAGCGTCAGCACTACCTGTCGCTCAACAGCGACGCGCGCCGCGAGGAGTGGTGGCACGACGGCCACGACTCCCCCTTGTTCACCCAGACCCTGGACGAACTGGAGACCCAGGCGGCCCGGATCACCTCGTTCACCCCGGGCACCCTCCCGGCGCCACTGCAGACCGACGAGTACGCCGCCGCCGTAGGGACCACACCGCGGCGACATGTGCTCGACACGCACCTACAGCCGAACTGGCACTTCGTGCTGACGCGGGAGTCCCTGACACCGGCAGCGCTACCGCCGCGGGTGATCCAGGAGCAGGCGCGGCACCTGTTCTGGGAGTCGACGCGGCGCAACGTGGTGATCCAGGTGGTGCCGCACACCGTGCTCAGCCACGACATCCCGTTCCGGGTGATCACCGTGGCCGAGCAGGGCAGCCTGGTGCACCTCGACCTCGGCGGCTCGGCGCTGTTCCTGGAGAGCCAGGCCACCATCGACCGCTACCTCGCCCTGGCCGGGCGGCTGGTCGACACCTGCGTGTCCGCCGAGCGCAGCCGCGACCTGCTCGCCGCACTCGCCGACCCGGTGGTCACCGGCCAGCCGACCTGACTCGATCCTCGCTGGTCAGGGGGTGTGGACAACTTCTCGCACGCTGTCGGGGGCCGGGTCTACCTTGGGCGCCATGAACGAGATTCGACCGGCACGAGCAGGGGATGGCGCGGCCATCGGCGAGGTCCACGCGGCGTCGTGGGGGACGGTGTACGCGCCGCTGTTCCCGGCGGGGTTCGCCGCGGAGGGCGTCAGGAGTCGGCTGGAGCGCTGGCACGCGCGGATAGCGGAGGGGGTCGGGGAGTTGTTGGTGGCGGAGCGGGACGGGCGGGTGCTGGCGTTCTCGCACACGGTGCCGTCCGAGACCAGGGACGGGTACCGGGAGATCCTCAGCTTCTACGGCCATCCGGACGGGTGGGGCACGGGCGTGGCGCGGGACCTGATGGCGGAGACGGTGCGCGGGCTGGCGCGGGTGCACCTGTGGACGCTGCGGGACACGGCGCAGTCGCGGCGGTTCTACACCAAGTGCGGGTTCGTCGAGACGGGCGCGACGCAGACCCGGGACTTCGGGGACGGCAACCCGTTACCCCAGGTCGAGTACGCGCTCGTGACGGGCTGATCGCCGGGTGCCGGTCACCGGGTGAGGTGGGCGCGGAGGCGGGCATGGCGGAACTGGTAGACGGCGCCGGACTGGCGCAGGACGCCGCGGGAGTGGGCGTCGGTGAGGAAGTCGGTGACGGACCAGGGCAGGCGGCCCAGCAGAGGGAGGCAGACACGGGTGAAGACGAGCCACTGACCCCACGCGGTGAAGGTCAGGACGTAGGAGGCGGCGCCGCTGAGGCCGCCGATGGTGCTGAGGACGAGGGCGTCGTGGCCGCTCCAGCGCAGCTCGCCCAGCACACCGCTCAGCACGACGACCATGAGGAAGCCGCTGGCGAAGATCGCCAGCGCGAGGAGGGGGGCCAGCACCAGGAAGAGGTGGATGGCGGCGGTGCGGTTCGCGGCGAGGATGGTGAGCGGGCCGGTGGCCGAGGTGAGGTCGTGGGGTGACTCGAGGAAGGCGACGAGACCCAGGGCCACCGCGACGGCGACGGCGAACACGAACCCCAGGGCGACGGCGTTGATGGTGGCCAGCCGGATCGTCTCGGCAGCGGTGGGGAAGCCGCCCGCCATGCCGCGCAGCAGGACGCCGACCGGGCCGTAGCCGAGGCCGACGACGAAACCGCCGACGAAGCCCGCGAGCGCGCGCGTGGGCACGGTGGGGTGCACCCGGACCCGGTTGCCCAGGCGCAGGCGGACCCGGGAGGGTTCGACCGACACGTCGAGGCACACGATCATCAGCCCGTAGATGACGCCGAAGCCGAGTCCGACCACGGGGCCGATCAGCAGGCCGTCGAGCAGCACGGTGACCGGGCCCAGGCCGTTGGCGAGGATGATCGGGGCCGACACGACGATGTCGCACAGGGCGGTGACCAGGGAGGTGGCGATCACCACGGCCAGCACCCTGGTCGAGCGGCTGAGCGTGTCGCCGAGCCGCCACCACGCGACCTCGACGGGACTGGCCTCGGCCAGCCTGCCGAGCCAGTGCCGGACCCGCGGCAGCGGCCACCGGCGACCGTCGCGGTACACCGACGGCACGTACCCGGCGAGCAGGTGCTCCTCGACGACCGCGCGGGAGTCGAGGGCGGGGTCGGTCAGCGCGGCGGGGTCGGCGCGGTAGGTGGTGCGCGCCAACGCGACCATGAGCGGGGTGCGCAGCGCCTCGGCCAGCGGCGCGGGCATGTCGGCGACCAGCGGGTCCCACGACGGGTCGTTGCGGGTCGCGCGGGGCAGGTAGTCGGCGAGGTCGCCCGGGGCGAGGTCGTCGAGCTCGACCCCGGCCGACCAGTTCAGCACCCGGCCGAGGGCGGCGTACTCCTCGGGGCGGCTGGTGAGCAGCATCGGCAGCGAGGTCTCGTTGAACGCGGCCAACGCGGCGGCCCGCACGGTGGCCGGGAGCTCGTCGAACCCGTCGAGCACCGGCAGCACCCACCCGGCCTCGACCAGCGCGGCGGCCAGCGTCGACCCGGTCGGCGCCGGGGCGAGCAGACCGGGGTCGTCGCGCAGCAGCCGGTCGACCAGCCACTCGCGCAGCGGGGTCGCGGGGTCCCAGCCGCCCAGGCTGAAGATCACCGGCACCGGTTCGGTGGCGGCCCGGGTGCGCAGGTAGTCGAGCGTGAACCGGATCGCGAGGACCGACTTGCCCGAGCCCGCCTCGCCGAGCACCACCAAGCGCCGGGAGGGCACCATGCGGTAGATCCCGGCGATATCGCGAAGGTCGCCGGTCAGGTCGATGGGCAGCGCGTCCTCCCCCGGTGGGAGGCGGTGGACGTTGTCCCAGCGATCAGCGAGTCCGGCGGCGACGGGGTGCCAGCGGACCGGCAGCGGGAACGGGTCGTGCACGCCGCGTTGGCCTTCCTCGCGCTCCCACCGCGCGTGGACGATGTGCGCGAGCCTGCGCACGGCGTCGGACAGGCCATCATCGGCCGACAGACCTGCCTGGACCGGCCAATTCCGCTGAGCGGGCAGGTGTACCGGGTCACGCTGTGCCGGGTCACGCTGTGCCGGGCCTGGTCGCACCGGGTCCGACCGCGCCTCGGACTCGGGCAGCGTCGCCGGATCGGGTGATACCACCGGCTCGGGTGATACCAACGGATCCGGGGACACCACCGGATCCTGGGACACCACCGGTCGCACCGGCTCCGGCGATTCCGGCGGGGCCTGCGGTTCCTCGGCGCTCGCGGCCGCCATCAGGGCCTGGCGGTCGGTGCCGTCGAGGTCGAGGGCGTCGGCGATGAGTTTCACGGTGCCGATCCTGGTGTCGCCCGGGTCGGGGCTTTCCAGGCGGCGGACCGTGCGGTCGCTGATGCCCGCGCGGTGGGCCAGTTCCTCCTGGGTGAGGCCCGCGGCGCGGCGTAGCGCGCGGACCAGTTTGCCGAACTCCCCCGCCACGGTGCGACACCCCCTGATCGGCCGGGAGTCGACCTTATCGCCAACCGGACTTCCTTGTCCGGTCGCTGACCTGTTCGGCTGACCTGCGGGTTCGCCACTGTGGTGCGGCCGGTCCACCGGGATCGGCTTCCTGGGAGGGGAACAGCGATGAACATGCGAGAACTGGCGCGATGGGGCGCCGCGGTGGCCACCTGTGTCGCGGTGGTGCTGCCGACACCGGCACAGGCCGAGGCGGAGCCGCCGCGGTTCGTGGACGGGTTCGGGCTGACGGTGAAGGTCCAGCCGACGTGGATCGATGGCGCGCACCGCACCTTCACCTTCTCGGTCGCGTCCACCGAGGTGCCGCGGCCGACGTTGCTGCCGACCCAGGTGGCCGGGCAGCACGTGGTCGTGGTGACGCTGCCCGAGGACTACGCGGGTTCGGCCAAGCGCTACCCCGTGCTCTACGCGCTGCACGGCAACCCGGACATGCCCGACACCCGGTGGAACGTGGACCGGGCGGAGATCGCCACGCAGGGCAAGCCGCTGATCACGGTGCAGCCCAACGGGGTGCGCAGCTGGTACTCGAACTGGGTGAACCCGGGCGCGGTCGGTAAGCAGAACTGGGAGAGCTTCCACCTGGACCAGCTGATCCCGTTCGTGGACGCGAACCTGCGGACCATCGCGAACCGGGACGGGCGGGCGATCCTGGGCCACTCGATGGGCGGGTTCGGCGCGCTGCACTACGCCGAGCACCGGCCCGAGCTGTTCGGGTACGTCGGCTCGATGTCGGGCGGGCTGGACCTGCGCAACCCGGTGATGCGCGGCGTGGTGGTGACCACGGAGCTGATCGAGGCGTCCGGGGTGCCGACGGTCGGCGCGGACGCGATCTTCGGGCCGCCGGTGTGGCCGTTCGACGGGATCTGGAACGCCGAGAGCCCCGCGCACAACGTCGCCCCGCTGCGGGGCATGGGGGTCGCGCTCTACACGGGCAACGGCGGCAACCTGCTCGACAACCCGGTCCAGGCGATCGCCGAGCAGCAGGCCAGGGAGACCAACCTGGTCACCGTCGCCAACCTGACCGCCGCGGGTGTCCCGTTCGACTTCCTCGACTACGGAGACGGCAGCACGTGGGCACCCGGCTGCACCGGCAAGCACGCCTCGCCCCCGTGCGTGCAGAAGGCCATGACCCACTTCGTCGGCCTGGTCCTGGGCCGTCTCCAGCACCCGTGAGGCGGCGGCGATGTCCCAGTTCCAGTACGCGTGCGGGGAATGCGGCTTCCGCACCCCCTGGTCGACCGAGTCCCAGGGCGCCGAGTGGCAAGAGGCCCACTACGCCCAGCGCCACCCCGGCATCCCGCCGGGCGGCATGGTCCGCACCCGCGACCGGGGCCGCTCCGGCAGCGGGGGCGGAGGCGGCTGCGTGGGGCTGGTGGCGGCCCTGTTCGTCCTGCTCCTGGTCGCAAGCACCTGCCGCAGCACCGCGCGCAGCGCACCCGCGCAGGCTCCGGTGGCCATCTCCTGGGAGGTCCTGCGATGACGCGGGCAAGGCTGTTCGTGGCGCTCGGGGTGGTGTTGGCGCTTGTCGCCGGGCTGGTGGCCTGGTGGTCGGGCGCTGACCGCGACGACGGGCCTGCCCGGGATCGGGGGGCGTTCGAGGAAGCCGTGGAGGGGCTCGGGGCGGCTCCCGGGGTCCGCTACGAGGACACGTCGATCACAGGGCAACGGCGGGAAGTCACCACAACCGAGTTCGGGGCTCAGTTCGGGGTCACGGGATACGCGGGACTGGAAGACAACGACCAGGGCCTGCTGAAGGTCGACGGGAAGCTCTACACGAGGTTCTTGCGCGACGAGGACAGGCTGGGGCGGTGGAAGGCCGGTGACCCCAACGACGAGTACATGTACGGGGACCTGGGTAAGCAATTCCCCTCCCCCGGCGACTTGTCGGCCAAGTTGCAAGAGGCGGTCGCCCAGGTCCCGAACCTACCGGCGCCCGGTGACGTCAACGTGCCCGCAGTCGACGTCCGCGGTGTCCCCGCACTAACAGCGGAGACAGGGCTCGGCACGATCTATGTGTCGAGAGACCGGCCTTACCGCGTGCTGCGACTGGAACCGCAAGGCATCCTCACGCCGTCGCGGATGCCGACAGCGCTACCGGAGTTCGTGCCACCACCGGCGGCCGAGCGGATCGCGGAGGACTCGCGCGGGGTGGACATCATCCCGATCGAGGACGACGACGCGGTCGAGCGGATGTACGAAGCGCTCGCGGAGAACACCAAGCGGCTGGCCGAGGCCGTGGACGCGGGGATCTCGTTCTCGCTCACCACGTCCGCGGCGTTCGACTGCACCGCGGCCGGGTGCTCGGTGACGGCGGCGTTCAAGGGCGAGGTGGGCACCAAGGCCCGCGAACGACTCTCCGGCGGGTCTGTCAGCGCGCGGTTGACCGTCAAGAACGTGACCATCGACGGTAGGCCTGCCGGTGGTTGCATGAGCGCGCCGACGACGATCCGACTCACCGGCGATAGCGCTACCGGCGAACTGTCGTGTGTGGACGTTGACGCGGGTCCCGTGTTCGCGGCCGTTGACGCGGAGTACTCGGCAAGAGCGCAGCAAGAGGCCAACGCGAGCGGTGGCCGTGTCACGCTGAGGTTCTCCTCACGGGGCGAGGCGTGGGTTGACGCTGTCGCGGTCGCGCAGACAACCGTGGACCAGTTGTTGGCCCAGCAGCAGAAGGAGCGGGAGTCCGGTACCTGCTCGACAGGGCAACCGTCGCCGCCCCGGCGAACGCTGTACCACTACACCAACGAGAAGGGGATGGAGGGAATCCGGAGCAGCGGCGAGCTGTGGCCGTCGCGGCTGGCCGACAACCCGAAGGACGCGCGCTACGGCGACGGGCAGTACCTTTCGGACATCCAGCCCGGCACCAGGAGCAATGGCCAGTTGGCGCGCTGCTTCCTGGGGAGGCCGTGGCCCAAGACCAAGTACACGCACTACGTGGAGGTGGACGTGACCGGGTTGAAGGTGACCGAGGCCCCAGGGCGTGAGCACGTGTTCGTGGTCCTCAACGACGCCGCGCTCGACGTCAGCGGGCGGATCGTGAGTTGGGGGAGGAATTGAGCGCCATGCGGTACCTGAAGACCCACTGGCACCACGACCACCCGGACGAGCCCGTGCTGATCTACAGCGAGATCGACGCCGACCGGGCGGAGACGCGCAAGGTCGAGGTGTACCGGGACGGCAGGCACGACTGGGCCGACGAGCGGGAGAGCACCGGGAGCACGTTCCTCGCCGAGGTCGACATGCCCGACGACGAGGAGTTCGCGGCGATCGCGGCGGACCCCGAGTTCAGCCCAGAGTGGATCGAGCGGGCCGAGTTCGAGCAGGCCTGGGCCAAGGCCCGGGAACGGTAGGGACCTGACGGACACGGCACCCCGCGATCTCGACAGATCGCGGGGTGCCGTGCGGGCTCAGGTTAGATCAGCAGGTGCCCGCGTCCTGCCAGACAGCCCACGAGCCGGGCGCGCCGGGCTCGGCACCGGTGGAGTACCAGGTGGACTTCCACTTGTGGCCGTTGTGCGAGACCTGGTCGTTGGGGACGTAGGCCTGCGACGCGCTCCACGCGTTCACGCCGCCGCAGCCGCCGGGGTTGCCGCCGGTGATGGTCAGGGTGAAGGTCGCGGAGTGGGCCACGGAGCCCGAGCCGGTGACGGTCACCGAGTAGGTGCCCGCGGCGACCGACGCGGTGGTCGAGATGGCGAGGGTCGAGGTGCCCCCTGCCGTCACCGAGGACGGGCTGAAGGTAGCGCTAGCGCCCGAGGGCAGGCCCGATGCGCTCAGATTCACCGTCTGGGCAGAGCCCGTGGTGACCGCCGTGCCGACGGTGGTGCTGACGGAGCCGCCCGCGGCAGTGCTACCGCTGGTGGGGTTGAGGGCCAGCGAGAAGTCGTTGGCCGGAGGCTGACCGCCGACAGTCAGGTTGTAGACGGCGGTGTGGGTGGCCGTGCCCGCCGCGCGAACCGTGATCGGGTAGGTCCCGGCGGCGACGTTGGAGCCAACGGCGATGCTCAGCGTTGACGACGAGCCGGTCTGGACCGACGACGGGCTGAACGTGACGGTCACGCCGCCGGGCTGGCCCGACGCGGTCAGGGCGACCGTCTGCGCGCTGCCGGAGGTGGTCGCGGTCGACACGGTCGAGGTGGTGCTGGAGCCGGTCTGCACGGTGCCGGAGCTCGGGTTCAGCGAGAGGCTGAACTCGTTGTTCGGCGTACCGGCGCAGGTGGGCTCACCGGACTGCGCGGGCAGCGTCACGGCGTTCCAGGCGGCCTTGACGGCGTTGTACTGGGCGCAGGTCGAGTCGAGGTTCTTCGCCGCGGTCAGGGTGGCGACGCGGTACCTGGCGTAGGACATGCCGGAGGTCTTGAGCAGCATCGCGTTGTAGAAGATGCGGCCCGCGTTCTGGATGCCGATGCCGGTCAGCGACGTGCTGTTGCAGGTCGGGCTGCTCGGCTTGCCGCCGCCGGGGTTGGTGCCCTCGGCGAGCAGGTAGAACCAGTGGTTCAACGGACCGGCCGCGGCGTGCACCTCGGTGTTGGGGATGGCGCTGGAGTAGCAGTTCGGGTCGCCGTTGACCTGCGACGGGTTGGCCATGTTGCGGATCGGGCCCTGGCCGACCAGGTTCACCGACTCGCCCACGGTGTAGTCCGGGGTGTCGTACGGGGACGGCTCGTTGGCGTAGGCCTCGGTCAGCGCGCCGAAGATGTCACCGGTGCCCTCGCCGAGCCCGGCCTCGGTGCCCGCGCCGCCCGGGGTGTACTGGTCGATGGCGTGGCCGTGCTCGTGCGCGGCGACGTCCATCGAGGCGATCCACTGGTTGGCCTGGTTGTGGCCGATCTCGATGTGGTCACCGGTCCAGTAGGCGTTGACCTGGTTGAGGCCGACCTGCACCTGGACACCGCGGCCGTTGCCGTCGATGCCGTTGCGACCCAGCCAGTCCTTGAGCATCCCCCACTGCTTCTGGGTGGACCACAGCACGTCGACGCAACCGGTCTCCTTGCTGGTGGCCTGGCCGTTGCCGAAGGAGTTGCTCGACTTGGTGAAGGGCTGCTTGGTCGAGTAGTCGACGCAGCTCAGGCCCGGCCGGGTGCTGTCGACGGTGCTGTTGTTGCTGGTGTCGATGGTCAGCGGGTTCGGGCCGTTCCACTGCGAGGTGCCGGTGCCCGCGCGCACGTCGTCGACCGAGTCGACCACGGCGCCGGTCTGGGCGTCGACGTAGACGTGCAGCCGGGTGGGCACGCCGTCGGCGCGGTGCCCGGCCACGACGGTCTCGTACACCAGGGTGCCGACACCGCCCGCGCGCACCGAGAGCTTGCCCGACTCGACCTTGTCCACGTGGGACACGCGGGCCCTGGCGATGTCGTCGGCCTGGCGCGCGGTCAGCTTGGGCTTGGTCGACACGGCGAGGCCACCGCGGTTGGCGGCGACGGTGTCGAGGGTGTTGCCCGCGGCGTCGGTGGCCACGACGGCGTCACCGCCGACGACCGGGAGCCCCTTGTAGGTGCGGTCGTAGGAGACGTAGAACAGCTCCTTGCGGCCGGGGATCCCGCCTTGGTAGACCGCGCGGCGGACGAACTGCTCGTCGGGGCCCTTGGCGAGGGCGTCGAGACCGGACGCGGCGGCTTGGTCCGCGGCGGCGACGGCGAGCGCGAGCGGGGTCTTGGCGGCGGGGGCTGGTGGGGCGGCGTCGGCGGCGCCGGCCACCGCGTGGACCGCCAGGGTCGCCGCGCCCGCGGCGACCACGAGGGCAAGGGTGCGTTTCACGCCACACTCCTCTAAGGATGCAGGGAATGCCGAAGAACTCGGACCGCCACAACGTATGAGCCACCCCATACAGCGTCAACAAATGTGTCCAAGCCACCCGGCTTCCCAGTTGCCAAAAGCATTTCCACGACCGAAATGCCTGGTCATGACCGATCTCGCCATATCGAGTGGATATCGGGAAATGTGGTATGCCGCGAATTCCATCAACGGGACCGTCGAATCATTCATTGCGAGGTTGTGGCGGGGATTTTGACCGCCCTTTACCCGGTCGGGCGGCGGGACCCGGTGACCGGTCGGCGACCGTGTGGTGTGGATGATCGCGAGATGGGTATCACTGCGTCGTCCCTCGTGCCGCTGGACGTGAGCCCGCTCGTGTTAAGCAGCAGCACGCGGGCTCATGGAAAGAAGCCGTCCGCCGGGTCGCCGCGACCCGGCGGACGGTCCTGTCCCGGCTAGTCGAGCAGGTGGTGGCGATCGACCAGGGTCTTGGCCAGGTCGCGGAGCTTGACGTTGATGTTCTGCGAGGTGCGGCGCAGCGTGTCGAACGCCTGCTGGGCGTCGATGCCGCGGCGCACCATCAGGATGCCCTTGGCCTGGCCGATGACATCGCGGGTGTCGAGGGCCTCCCGCAGCTGCTCGACGCGCAACTGCTCCCGGGTGACGCCCTCGGTGGCGGCCAGCGCGAGCGAGGCGTGCGTGCCGAGCAGCATCAACGCGTCGCGGTCGACGGGGTCGAACTCGTGCGGCTCGCGCGAGTACACGTTGAGGGCGCCGGACAGGCGCGGTGCGCGCGCGTCGGGCAGCAGCGCCACCGAGGCCAGCGAGCGGAACCCGAGCTCGGCGGCGGCGGGCCCGAACCGGGGCCAGCGGTCGTCGTGGGCCAGGTCGGGGCTGTAGGCGGCGGCCGGGCCGGACTCGCGGGCGCACTCCACGCAGCAGCCCTCACCGAAGCGGTACTGCAGCTTGTCCAGCTCGTCGGCGACGGCGTCGGTGGACACCGGGGTGTGGAACTCGCCGTCCGGGCCGCGCAGCGTGACGCTGACCAGGTCGCCGCCGGACACCACGTCCTTGGCGGTGACCACGACCCGTTCCAGGACGTCGGCCACCGACCCCGCGGCCAGCAGGTCGGCGGTCAACCCGACCATCTGGCCGACCAGGTTGCCCAGGTCGGAGTCCTCGTCATCCGGTTGGCTTCCCACGGCAGCACCCTCCACGCGCGTCCGATGAACACCGACCTCGATGGCCGCTGTCGGCTCGGCGCTGGCTGCTCAACGCGAGACCTCGCGAGGATCCTAGTCATGGGAGCGCTCCGGGCCGCGTGAAGCTCGGCCCGGAGCGAGGTGTCGGCGCGCCTAGGCGGCGACCAGTGCGGGTGCCAGCACCAGCCCGTCGAGGCCGGTCGGCACCCGCAGCGACGGCGGCTCGGTGAGCCCTACCTGCTTGCCGACCCGCAGTGCGTTGACGAACCGGGAGACCTCCCGCGGGGAGGCGTCGACAGCACCGCCGAGGTAGCGCAAGACGATCAGGTCTTCACCGGAGTAGGTCTCGACCGCCACGGCCCAACCCGAGCGCTCGTCCCACAGCAGCGCCACGTCCCGGCCGGGGTGGCTGGGCAGGCGCACGTCCAGCGCGAGGTAGGCCGACACCGGGGTGTCGAGGTCGACGGTGACGGACTCCAGGCCGACCCCGACCTCGGTGGCGACCTCGCGCAGGTAGGCGCGCAGGGCGCGGTGGGCCGGGTGCTGGTAACCGAGAGACAGCTCAAGGACCGCGGTCACGGAGGAAACCCTTTCTCCAACTGCTGAAGCTCCGCGTCGTGTGACGCCGACGTACTAGTGCCCCGTTTCGGCGGCGCTCAAGCGTCGGATCGCGGCGGATCACCTGGGACAGGCGACCCACCTGGGAACCCGCTGTTCCAGTGACGCCTACGTCACGCCTCGTCGCCGTTCGCGTAAGCGAAGACGCCCTCCTCGACCGGCAGCGGGCGGCCCCGCGGGGGGAACTCGAGGACCTGCGGCGACTCGGCGTCGGCGCCGATGACCAGGGCGAAGATGCTGCGGCCGAGGACGTAGGCGGCGAGCTCGGCCACGAAACCCGGGTCGGCGGGGCCGTGGGAGACGAGGTGGTACTTGGGGCCGTGCGGGACGAGGGTGTAGCTGGTGCCGCGGATGGTGATGACGTCGCCCGCGGCGGCGAGGGCCCGCATGCGCTCGATGTCGACGGCGCGCAGGTGCAGGGCGAGGGCCTCGGCGTGGGCCTTGGTGGCGGGGGCGGCGGTGTCGACGACGTCGAGGAGCGTGTCGAGCTCCTCGCCCACCTCGTCGACGTGGGTGGCCCAGTCGGGGTTCGGCATGGCGGCGGTGGTGGCGTAGTCGTCGGCGATGCCCGAGGGGAGGCCGGTGGGCAGCCCGGGGGTGCTCGGCGTGCCGGGGATGAACTGGTTGGCGGCGTCGAGGGGGATGGCGTGGACGCGGCCGATGCCGGGCAGGGCGTCGGGGGTCGCGGGGACGATGGTGCCCTTCTGCGGGTCGACCAGGGACACGGTGCCGTGGTGGTTGACCACGTTCCAGGCGTGGCCGCGGCCGCCGTTGGCGCCGAAGGCGATGAGCATGGCGTCGGCGCCGTGGCCCGCGCGGGTGACGCGCTCGATGACGTCGCCGAGGGCCTTGGCGCCGGTGCCGACGAACTCCGGGGCGTAGGACGTCCACTCGGCCGCCCTGCTGACCGCGCCGCGCGGGGCCTGGCCGGGGGTGCCGATGCCCGCGACCCGGGGTTCGCCGTGGTAGGTCGAGTGGAACGACACGACCGCGTCGACGCAGTTGATGTCGCGGCCCGGGGTGGTGCGGTCGCCGTTGAGCAGGTCGACGAACAGGGCCGGGTCGGTGAACCGGGACCCGTTGGGCACCACGGCCGCCAGCGCCTGGACCTCCCGGGCCGAGGCGGGGGTCAGGGTGTCCTGGACGCTCCTGGTGCCGGGCGGCTCGGGGTGGGTGACCGGGCCGAAGTCGGACTCGAAGTCCTCCCGGGAGCGCTTGGTGCCCCGCGGGCCGCCGGGGTCCACGGCGGGTGTCGTGCTGGGCGTGGTGTTCGAGTTCACGGTGTTCGACGGCGTGGTGTCCGAGGTCACGGCGTTCGAGGTCACGGTGGTCGAGGGCGTGGTCACGTGGTCGGCGGCGTTCCACAGGCCGGTGACCTCGTCGGTCCCGTTGCCGCGGGACCCGCTGGGGAAGGTGGTCATCTGGAACGACTGCGAGCCAGGGGGGCCGTTGTCGATCTGCGGCGCCTCTTCCTGGATGGTGTTCATCTGGGTGCCCCGGGTCGGCCGGACCTGACCCGTGCGCGACGAGCCCGACGAACTGGACGAGGACGGGGACGACCCGAAGGTCGGCTGCGGCGCGGTGCGGTTGCGCGGCGTCTGGTTCTGGAGCGACTGGTTCAGGGCGGTCTGGTTGGCGAGGGTCACCGCGGGCGTGCCGCGGCGCAGCGGGGTGGGCACGAAGTTGGGGACGACCGGGTCCGGCTGCACGACGGTGCCCTGGACGTCCGGCAGCGCGGTGCGGGCGGCGACGGCGTCGGCGATGTCCTGCGGGGTGAAGGTGCTGCCCGCGGGCACGACGAAGGTCCGCGGCCGGATGTCGAGCCCGAGCCCGGCGACGAAGTCGACGACCTGGTTCTGGGTGACGCCCGGCTCGACCCGCAAGGTCCGGCCGCGGCCATCGGCTGGCCCCTGGTTGAGCAGGCCAGGGGGCGGCACGGCCGGGGTGCCCTGCGGGTGCAGGATCACCCCGTCCGCCGCCGGAGTGAAGGCCAGGCCTGCTGGCGGGTTGGTGCCCGCGGTGGTGTAGACGTCGGCCAGGGTGATCAGGCCCTCGCGCAGCGCGTCGGCCTCCCACACCCGGACCCGGACGTCGTCGGTGCTGGTGATCTTGACCGTGGACGGGGTGGCCAGCCTGCGGAACCAGCCCTTGATCTTGGGGATGACCTTGTTGGTCTGCCGGGGCGTGGTCTGCACGTAGAACTCGGCGGTCACGTCGAACAGGTAGGACCGGCCGCCCTGGGCCACGACGGTCAGGTCGAAGGAGCCGTTCGTCCACGACTCCGGCTGCGCGATACCGCTGTCGGTACCGAGCGTGGGCGTGGTCTGCAACGTCGCGGGTGAGGGGGTCAGCTTGTCGTTCGGGTGTAGCGCCGTACCGCCACCGAGGCCGGACGCGGTAACACCACGCGACCAGGTAACCGTGCGCGATGACCCGCTGAGCGTGATGTCCTCGGTCTCGCGGCCGTGGTCGACCTTGCCGGGGTTGTTCAACGGGACCAGGTTGAACGTGCCCGGAACGAATCGGCCGGAGACAGACACGTCGAGCAGTTCGTCGTGGAAGGTGCGCTTAGCGCCGACAATGCCCTTGGTGGAGTAAGAGGAATTGCTGAACATAGACCAGCCGCCGTTGTGCAAACCGGTACCGGTGGTCAGAGTGTGCAGCGCGTACTCGGAAGTCGTGCCCTTGGCGGTGTAAGAGGACCTGTTGTTGCCCGCGGTGCGGAAGTTGTTGCGAGCCACGGTATTGCCCACCGCGACAGGGGTGTTCGACGTCTGTGCGAAGGCGACCTCGCGGATCGCCTTGGCGGTGTCGGACCCCAGCGACTCCAGGTGCCACATGGAGTCGGGGTTGAGCGTCTGCTGCTGGACGAAGTTCGGGTCGGTCGGCGGCAGGGTCAACGGGTTGCTGGTCAGCACGTCGAAGGTCGCCGGGGTGGTCGGCGCGGTCATCGCGGGCGACGAGCCGGGCTTGGGGGCGATCAGGTCGACCGATCCGTGCGTGGTGACCGGCGCGGTCGCCATGTCGCTGCGGTCGAAGTGGCGGGCCGCGGTGAGCGTCAACGCGTCGGCGGTCGGGTTCGGGATGCGGACCCGGGAGATCTCCAGCGAGTACGTCACGTCGTGGGTCGAGCGGTCGAGCTGCTCGAAGGTCTCCAACCGCATCGGCTTGAGCGTCTTGCTGCCGGGCAGCGTCTGCGACTCCGACACCTGCTTGCCCACGCCGAGCAGCGCGCCGAGGTTGCCCGCGGTGGACCCGGGCAGGACGTTGCCCTGGTCGTCCTTCGGGGCCGCGGTGCGGACGACCAGGTCGTTCTGCAAACCGGCGGACATGCTGTAGGAGTTGGTCTCCTGGGCCGCGTCGGTGGTGGTGATGTAGGAGTAGGTGGTCTGCGAGTTCGGCGTCAGCGCGTTGGCGGGCAGCGCGGGCCGGGCCGGGACGCCGGGGACGAACTGGGTGGGCGCCGAGGTGATCCGCACGTCGACCACGTCGGTGTAGAACGGGTCGTTGTCCGGGATGGAGATCACCCCGGTGTCGGCGAGCACGTCGCGCAGCGAGATCTGCCCGCGCGGGCTGCTGAACAGCTCGGTGATCCGCTCCAGCACGTCGGCCTGCCACTTGCCGGTCACGCCGAGCTGGTCGAGGCGGGTGCGGACGTCGCGCAGCGGGTCGGGGCCGTGCAGGCGCGAGTTGAACACGGTGGTGGTGCCGTGCGAGGCGTAGCCGTTGTACGCCGGGTTGGCCGGGTCGGTGATCAGGTGCTGGGTCGTGCCGGTCGCCGCGGGCGGGGCCGGGAGCACGGCCTGGACCTCGGGTGGGATCGGCAACCCGGACTGGGTCAGCAACTCGGCGGCGGTGGTGGCGGGCATCTGCACGAGCACGCCGTCCGGCTCGTCCACCGTGACCGAGAGGGACTCCGCCTGCGAGGTCTTGATGGAGTTCCGGATGTTGACGTCGCCGGTGTAGGTGTAGCGGACGTCCATCGTCATCCACACCGTCGGGCCCTTGTAGTTGTAGAGCTGGCGGCCGCCGGGGGTCAGCTCGTCGACCTTGCCCTTGCCCCAGCGCTTGTTGCCGCCGAAGACCAGCCGGATCCGGGCGCCGAAGCGGTGCAGGCGGCGCGGGATGACGTCCATGGCCAGCTCGCCCTCCAGGCCGAACTGGCGGTTCTTGCTGTTGTTGACCACCAGGTCGCCGTCCTGGCGGCGTTGCAGCTGACCGTCCTTGCGCACGTCGACCACCCGCGGCGAGGAGTAGGTCGCGGTCGCCGAGATGGCGCCGTTCATGTCGGTGAGCCTGCCGGGCTCGAACAGCTTGTGCGGACCGGCCTTCTCGCCGTTGAGACCGAGCACCGCGGCGCCGCGCCTGCCGACCTGCGAGACGAACCCGCGCACGGCGTCGGCCGCGGTGGTGCCCGGCTTGGTGAGGTCGGAGAGCTTGTACCGGAACTGGCGCTGCGGGATGCCCGCGCCGCGGTTGGTCTCGGTGATGCTCCTGGTGCCCCAGGACGGCCAGGTGCCGCTCATGAACGGCGAGTTCCTGGTGACCGCGGGCGGCATGTTCGCGGGCGGGTTGACCACCGGCACGGTCTGCACGTTCTTGGCGAGGACCAGGTTGAGGCCCTCGGTGGAGTTGGGGCTGACCCGCACGTGCTCGACGCCCGCGAACTCGCCGAACAGCGCCGTGTCGACCACGACGGTGCCGTTGGGCTGGACCGGCGGGGTGCCGACGTAGAGGCCCGGGGTCATCGGCGACGGGGCCATCGGGCGGTCGGACCAGGCGAACTTGTCGACCGGGGCGGAGACGGTGACCGCGTTGGGGATGGTCTGCTTGGTGACCCCGGGGGTGCCCGCGGGGAGGTTCGCGTTGAGCGTGCGGGCGGTGTCGACGTCGGCGGTGGTCGGCTCGGTGAGCCGGTCGGTCGAGGCGGGGCCGAAGGTCATCTTGCCGCCCATGAACACGCGGCGGAACCAGTTGGGCGCGGGGGTGTCGCGGTGCACGACGACGAGTTCCAGGGTGCCGTCGAAGCCGCGGTACTCGCCGCCGTACGCGGTGATGCGGCCATCGCGGCCGTTGGTGCCCACCGCCGAAGTACGGCTGCGCTCGTAGGTGCCGGAGATGACCACGCGGGGCAGTGCCGTGCTCGCGGTACCGCTCGCGTTGGGGTTGCCGTTGGCGGGCTTGTCACCGCTGAAGGTAGGCCTGACCTCACCGCCCACACCGAGCTTGGCGTTGCGGCTGATCTGGTCGGTGCGCCTGCGCTGCGAGGTGACCTGGTCCTGCACGGTGCCCTTGGCCTGGCCGGACGGGTAGCTCACCGCGGGCGGCACGATCTGGGTGTAGATCTCCAGCTTGTGCAGCCTGCCGTCGGCGATCCAGGTGACCTCCTCGCCGCCGTGCATGGAGTTGAACACGGCGGTGACGGTCTTGGGGTCCGAGTCGAACTTCGCCGCCACGGCCGCCTGCCCGGTGGCGTCGAGGCCGTTGCTGATGAAGGTGACCATCTGGTCCTTGCCGGGCACCGCGGTGATGTCATCGGTGCCGATGGCGTAGGGCTGGTTGCCCGGCGCCCTGACCTGGCCGTTGGTCGGGTCGAGGTGCGGCGGCAGGGTCAGGTTGAGCTGACGGGCCAACGGGACCGGCACGGTGACCAGCTCGGTGACGGTGTCGTTGATCTGCTGGCCGTTGGTGGTGACGGTCAGCGGTCGGGTCACCTGGTAGACCAGCTCGGGCTGCGAGGAGTTGCGCTCGACGGCGGACTCGTTGCCGCGGTTGTAGCCGCCGGAGCGCCCGCTGGAGAAGTCGGAGAACAGGCCGACGAACCACTGCAGGCCCGGGATCTCCTTGCCCACGGCCAGACCGATGGCCGCGGTCGCGTCGCCGCCCTTGGTGATCGCCGCGGACGGGTTCACGCCGGTGCGCTGCTCGTCGACCTTGGTGGACGGGCCGACCAGGGTGATCTGCGGGGCGCCGTTGGGGGTGACGACGACCTGCGTGCCGCCGATGGTCTCGGTGACGGTGCCGTTGTTGGGCATGTGCCGCACCTGCTGGGACCCGAGCAGGCTGGTGATCTCCGCGCGGTGGTCGGTGGTGCCCAGCGCGGTGGTGACGCCGTCGGTGAACGCGGTGGGGATGCGCACGGCGTCGGAGGTCAGCTCGTCGCGGCCGACCACGGGCAGCGGCTGCGCGGGCGAGGTCGTCGGGACCACGGCCGGGACCCGCATGCCGCCGTGCACCGTCGCGGTCGCCGGGCCGACCGGGCCGCCGATGCGGGTGGCGACGATCTCGAAGTCGGTCTCCACCCACGGCCGGTCGCCGGTGCGGACACCGGGCCTGCTGATGTCGTTGGAGGTCATGCCCTGCGAGCGCTTGAGGGTGAACCCGGCGGAGGCGATCGGGCGCAGGAACAGGCCGCCGTCGAGGATCGGGGCCAGCGAGATGAACGGGATGCGCAGCGGCAGGTTGCTCGACCCGGCCGTCGCCTTCGGGTTGTGCGTGTCGTCGCGCCGGGTCTTGACGATGTCGGGGTGCGAGTTGGGCACCGCGTTGACCGTCGCCGCCTTGCGGGTGTCGCCGGGGCGCTTGGGGACGCCGGTGAGCAGGACCCGCGCGGTGGTGCCGTTGGGCAGGTCGACGGTGATCTCGTGGCCGTGGTTGATGATGTCGCCGAGGTGGTTGCGCACGGCGGTCGCGGCGGTCCGACCCGCCTGGTTGGCGACTGCGGGGTGGTCGCCGAACAGGCCGGTGACGGCGGTGGCCACGCCGGTGGTGTCGCCGAGCTCCTCCATGACGATCCGCTCGGTGAACGGGACGTCGGTGAGCAGGGTCAGGCCGCGCTCGACATCGCCCTGCTTGGCGGCGGTCTTCACGTCGGCCGCGGCGTCCTTGGCGTTGCGGGCGGTGTTGTTCGCCGAGGCGGCCGCGGCGGCGGCGTTCTGGGCGGCCAGCTGGGCGTTGGTGCGGTTGGTGACGAGCGTGGTGTGCAGGGTGTTGACCGTGTCGGCCTGCTGGTCGGCGGCGAGCTGCGCGGCGTCGGCCAGACCACGCAGGCGGATCGCCTCGGCGCTGTCGGTGGTGAGCTGGGTGCCGAGCGGCGTGCGCTGGCCGTTGAGCCGGGTGATCTCGGCTTCCTGGGCGGTGATCCGGCCCTCGGCCTTGGTGATGTCGGCGTCGCGCTGGGCGAACGCCGGGTTCTGCTGGGTGCTGCTCGACGGTTGGGTACTGCTCGACGGCTGGGTGCTGCCGGACGGCTGGCCGTTGGTGGCGGCCTGGGCGGCTTCCTGGGCGCGGTCGGCGGCCAGGGCGCGCTTGTCCCTGGCGACGTCGAGCTTCGCCTGGTCGACGGTGCGCTGCAGGCCGTTGATCTGGTTGTCGAGCTGATCGATCCGCTGCTGGAGGTCGCGGACGCCCTGCTCGGCAGTGTTGGCGGTGAGGTTGGCGGCGTTCGCGGCGTTGTGCCGGGTGATCTCCAGGGCGGCGGCGGCCTGGATCTGGGTGACCAGACCCGCGGCGTTCGTCACGTGCTGCTCGGCGGTCTGAAGGTGGCCGCGGGCGGTGTTGACGTGACCGGTGGTCAGCCCCAGCTCGGTGTTGCTCGCGGCTAGACGCTGCGTCGCGGTAACGGCGGCGGTAGCGGCAGCCGTCGCGGATACCTGCGGACCTCGGGCGGCGTCGTGGGCGGCGGCTTCCTGTACGCGCAGGGTGGCGATCTGCCCCTGAGTGGTCTGCCTGGCGTGTGTGGCCTGTTGGAGCTGTAGGCGCAAGGGGGCGTGGTTCTGAACCAACGCGTTGAGCGCGCCCCGCCTACCGTCACGGGCAATGGTGTCGGCGGCGATGTTCGCGGGCGGCGCGTTGTCGAGCCGGAGCTGCGCGGCGTCGAGAGCGATGCCCGCGATGTCCTCGGCCTGGTTCGCCTGGTCCACCTGCTGTTGCAGGCCGCTCTCGGTGAGCACCTGGGTGTTGAGGATCCCGATGGCGGTGTTGATCTGCTGCCGCACCGCGTCGAGCGCCTGCGTCAACGGCGTCGCGACAGCCTGCGTGGCAGCGACGGCGGCCTGCGCCTGCCGGTGCGGCTCGGCGGCACCGTGCACCTGGGCCTGCGCGGACCTGCCTGCCTGCTCGGCGCGCTGCACGGAGAGCTTCGCCTGGTCGCGGTGCCCCTGCGCGGTGGTGAGCTCCTGGGCGGCGATGGCGTTGATGTTGTTGGGCGGCCGCACACCGAACGAGTCACCGATCGCCTGCGCACCGGTACTCCCCTGGTTGTCGACCGTGTCACCGTCGACGAAGTTGCCCTCGGGATCGAGCACGATCGCCCACACCTTGCCCGCGGGCGGCGCCTTGTCGGACCAGGTCGCGGACTGGGCGTCCACATGGGACACCTCACCGTGCTGGTTGACGACGTTCCACGCGTGCCCGTCAGTGGCGTTGGGGGGCGTGGTGAACACGATGGCATCGGTTCCGTGCCCGCCGCGCTTGACCCGCTTCTCCACCTCGGCCATCGCTGCCTCGCCCTCACCGAGGAAGGCGGGCGCGTATCCGGTGCGGTCACTGGCGAACCCGGTATTGGCGCGGTCGGGGCCTGCCTTGGTGGGGTTACCGCGCCAGGTCGAGTGGAAGGCGACGGCGGCGTTGACGCAGTTGACGGTGCCGTTGACGGAGTTGATGCCCGCCACCCAGGCGCGGAAGTCCTGGAACTTGGCCGTGGTGGGGGTCGGCTTGGTGGAGGGGGCCTCGCGCCGGGGGCGCTTGGCGGAGCGCTGGGACTTGGTGGTGGGGGTGCCCGCGGTGGCGGTTTGCTGCCGCGCGGTGGTGGTGGCGAGGGTGGGGGCGGCTGAGGTGGGGGTGGTGGATTTGGTTGTGGCGGTGGGCTTTGTTGTGGTGGCCGGCTTCTTGGTGAGCTTGGCCGTGCTCTTGGGGAGAGTGGGCGCCTGCCGCTTCTTGGTGATCTTGGCGGGGGGTTTGGGAGTCGCCGACCGGGTTGAGGTGATGCCCGCTTGGGCAGCGGCGGTGACCGGCTTGGCGGTGGGGGTGGTGGGAGTCGGGGCAGTGGTCTTGGCGGAGGTGGATTGGGTGGTGTTGGACTGAGTGGTGCTCGACTGGGAGGTGGTGGTCGGGGTGGTCGCGGGGGTGGTGGATGGCGTGGTGGTCTTGGCGCCGGTGGTCGAGGACTGGGTGGTCGACGACTGGGTCGACTGGGATTGGGTCGACTGGGACTGGGTGGATTGGGACTGAGTCGACTGGGTGGTGTTGGACTGGCTCGTGGTCGACTGGGTGGTGGTGGATTGGCTCGTGGTCGACTGGGTGGTGGTCTGCGAGGTCGTCGACTGGGTGGCGGGTGACTGGCTCGTCGACTGGGTGGTCGAGGTGGTCGACTGACCGGTCGTGGTCGACTGCTGGCCGGTGGTCGACTGTGTAGTGCCGGACTGAGTAGTGCCGGACTGCGTCGGGTTCTGCGAGGTGGACTGGCTCGGCTGCGAGGTGGTCGACTGCTGGCTCGTGGTCGACTGCGAACCGCCCGGCTGGTTCGAGGACTGGGTGGTGGACTGCGTCCCACCGGGTTGGTTCGAGGACTGGGTGGTCGACTGGCCGCCGGGGTTTTGGCCCTGCGTCGACTGAGTGGTCGACTGGGTGGTGGTGGACTGCGAGGTGCCGGTCAAGGTCTGGGTCGTCTGGCCGGTCTGCGACTGGCCGGTGGAGGTCTCGGCCACCGGGGTCTGGGTGACCGGGGTCTGACTCGCCTGGGTCACCGGCGTCTGGCCCGACTGGGTCGACGGCGTCTGACCGCTCTGGGTCGCCGGGTTTTGACCGTTCTGGGTAACGGGGTTCTGGCCGGTCTGCGTGGCCGGCGTCTGGCCGTTCTGGGTCGCCGGGTTCTGGCCGGTCTGGGTCGCGGGGTTCTGGCCGTTCTGAGTGACGGGGTTCTGGCCGGTCTGGGTCACCGGGGTCTGACCGGTCTGCGTGACAGGCGTCTGACCTGGCTGCGTCACCGGCGTCTGACCTGGCTGGGTCACCGGGGTTTGACCTGGTTGCGTCACCGGGGTTTGACCCGGCTGAGTAACCGGCGTCTGGCCCGGCTGGGTCACCGGGGTCTGGCCGGGACGCGGGGTCGGGTTGCCCTGACCGGAGCCGGTGGTCACCGTCTGCCCTGGGGTCTGGGTGGGCGAGATGACCGGCGGCGCCTGGGTGACCGGCTGGTTGGCCGGGTTCTGCCCGCCCTTGGAGCCGGGCACCTGCCCACTGACGTCCGGGACGTTCTTGGGGGTCGGGCTGGTGATGGTGGTGGCGGTGGTCGGCGGGGGTGTCGAGCCGCCGGGCCGGCCGGGGGGTGTGCCGTCGCCGGTCATGCCCTTGGGGCGGGTCTCGGGGCCGGGGCCGCCCTTGCCGCCGTTGGTGGGGGCGGGTTTGGGCGGGGCGAGGGCGTTGCCGATGGCGCCGCCCGCGATGCCGCCCGCGCCGGAGACCGCGCCCGAGGTCGACGAGTACGGGTTCATCTCGAACTCGCCCTCGGTGGCGTACTTGTAGAGCGCCTCGGTCAGCGTCTCGTGGAACGCCTCGATGCCGATCTCGGTGATCGTCTCCGGCACGACCTTGTGCCAGTCGAACGCGTCCTTGCCGATCTTGCCGAGCCAGGAGTCCAGACCGGAGGTGGTGATGTGCGCGAGCGCCTTGCCGAAACCGGCCAGCGGCAGCGTCAACGCGCCACCGAGGGCACCCACCGCGGCCGCGCTGGCGGTGTACTTCGGGTTCCACTCGGTGCGGGTGCCCATGCCGAACTGGATGAGCTGCGCGACCACGTCGATGACCAGCTGGAAGGCGATGCCGACGACCTGCGCCTGGACGACCTTGATCAGCAGCCTGCCCAGCAGCGACTTGAGCAGCCAGCGCACGATCGCCATCCGGGCCGCCAGCCAGGCCATGCTGGCGCCCGCGGTGCCGAACGCGGCCGCGATGGCCCAGGCGATCTCGGCGATGAGCATGATCAGCGACAGGATCGAGACGAGCTTGACGTACTCGACCTCCAGCGCCAGGTCGCGCAGGAACTTCGCCAGCGCCCGGAACTGCTCGTCGGCGATGGAGATGTAGTTGTTCGACCCCTCGACGTAGGGCGCCATCCGGTTGGCGAACGCCTGCTCGGCGGCGCCGTCGAAGTTCGACCTGATGGTGACGACGGCGGTGCGCAGCTGCGGGGACAGCTCACCGGAGAGCCGGTAGGCCGCCCGGTCCCACGCGTCGGCGAGAGCGCGCAGCTTGTCCTCGTTGGCGTCCGGCCACTCCTCGCCGGTGAGCACCTGGAACAGCTTGCGGACCTCGTCGGGCACCATCATCGCCATCGGTCGTCACCCCTGGGTCTAGGGCCGCACCGCGGCGTCGGCGTCGTCGGAGGACTCGCTGAACACGCCCGCGGTCTTGACGGTGCGGGTGCCGGTCTCGCCGATGGTGCGCTGCATGAGGCGCAGGAACTTCAGCCCCTGCTCCTCCCCCGGCCGGTAGCCGCTGTCGAACTTCTCGCCGATCTCACCGGTGCCGCCCGCGCCGCGGTTCTCCTCGGCGGCGGCGAACAGCTCGTTGCAGATGTTGACCGCGAGGTCGACGGTGGCCTGGATGTTGACCCCGCCCTGGCGCAGGCCCTCGGGGTCGACCGACAGCCTGCTCATCGCCACTCCTTGACCGCGGCGTCGAACATGGCGGCGATCTCGGCGTTGAGCGCGGCCGGGTCGGAGAAGTCGACCACCGACGGCGCGGCGCCACCGGGCATGACCCCGGCGAACACCGCCGCGGACGCCGACGCGGCCTGCTCCTGGGCCTTGCCGATCACCTCGACCAGCCGACTCGCCAGCTCCTTGGGGGCCAGGTCGCGCCAGCGGCGGCCGTTGAACTTCAGCTCCACCAGCTTGCCCTGGCCGTCGACGGTCGCCTCGACCATCCGGTCCTCGGCGGCGACGGTGGTGGTCGCGTTGGCGACCGTGTCGACCGCGGCGGCGATCTTCTCCTGCTGCTCGCGCAGCTCGGCCAGCGCGGTGGCCAGCTCGTTGTGCAGTGGCGTGGACATCTGCGACCCGCTCCTCTCCGTTGTCGTGGTTGTCCCCGGTTACCGAGCACGGCACCGGGGACAACCCGCACAGCTCTCACACGTCCGGGTGACCACCTCGGGTTCACCGGCCACAGTGGACAGACCGCCCGGAGCGCGCCCTGGGGGTGGCTGCGCTCCGGGCGGTCATCGCGGCGATCAGCCGGAGCTGGTCGCCGAGGTCCCGGTGGCCTCGCGGTCCTGCTGCTCGGCCGCCTTGGCCCGGCTGGCCGGGGTGGTGGACCGGTGGTGGATGTGGGTCGCGACCAAGGGCTCGTCGGTCTCGACGTCGCCGGAGTCGGGTCGGCCGATGACGCCGTCGCCGACCGCGGCGTCGGTGCCCCAGATCTTCTCGTCCTCCGAGAGCCAGGTGGTGCGCTCGCGCTCCTTCTCCTCGGAGCCGCGGCCACCGCCGCCCATGCCACCCATCATCGGCGGCATGAACGGCATGCCACCGCGGTGGTCCGAGTCGGCACCGCTAGCGCCAGGGGCGCCCTGACCGCCGGTACCGTCCGACCCGCGACCGGACCAGTCGGACCAACCGTCGCCGTTGCCGCTACCGAACGGCGAGTTGCCGCCCAGGCCGCTGCCGGCGCCACCGCCCGCACCGAAAGCCCCGTCAGCGCCTAGACCGCCCGCACCGTCACCGAGGCCGCCAAGGCCGCCGCCGGTGCCGAACGACCCGTCCGCGCCGACCCCGGCACCGCCACCGGCGGCACCCCACGAGTCGAGCCCTCCACCGCCGAGACCGCCACCGCCCAGCCCGCCGCCAAGACCCCCACCGAGGCCTCCGCCGAGCCCGCCACCGAGACCACCGCCGTTGAGGCCGGGCAGGTTGGGGAGGGGACCGGTCCCCGGCAGCGAGCCGGGACCGAAGTTCACGCCGCCGTTGGGCGCACCGCCCGAGGACCCACCGGGCAGGTTGGGGACCAGCGGCGGGCGGGTGACCGGCTGACCGGGCGACCAGCCGTCGTCGTCGATCGTCCCGTCGGGCGAGGTGTCCAGGCCGGGGAGGTTGGGCAAGTTGGTGCCGCCGTTGGGCTTCTCGTCGTCGCGGCCACCGCCGGGGCGCAGACTGGGCGGCAGCACGGGCGGGACGAAGCCGCCGTTAGCGCCACCGGGCAGTCCGTCACCGTCAAGGCCACCGTTGGCGCCGTTGCCAAGACCGCCGATGCCCTCCGGCAGACCGTTGGGGCCAAGAGCCTCGTTGAGGCCGCCGTTGGGTCCGCCGTTCGGGCCGCCAAGCAGGTTCAACCCGCCGTTCGGGTCAGGCAGGTTCGGCCCGCCGTTGGGGCCACCGTTGGGACCGTTGAAGTTCTGCCCGCCGTTGGGCCCGCCGGGCAGGTTGGTGCTACCGCTGGGAGGCGGCGGCACGTTGGTGTTGCCGTTAGGGGGCGGCGGGATGTTCGTGTTGCCGTTCGGCGGGGGCGGTACGTTGGTGTTGCCGTTAGGACCGTTGGGGTTCGTGTTGGGGTCCGGAGGCGGGCTGCCGATCGTGGGCGGCTGATTCGTCTTGAGGTCGCCGAGGCCCTTGCCCGCGCGGCGGTAAGCGGTGTCGAGCGCGGCAAGAGCGGTGCGGGCCGCGGTGTCGAGCTTGGTCATCGCGACCATCGCGACCTTGCTGATCGCGGTGTTGACGTTGAGCCAGGTGTTGCTCGTGGACAGGTCGCCGGTGACGGTGCCGAAGTCGGTGGGCATCGCGGGGGCGCCGCTGGTGCTGTAGCGGGCGAAGGCGTCCTTGATGAACTGCTCGGCCTTGGCCCGGTCCCCCGCGCCCCACTGGTCGAGCAGGTACGGCGGGGTGCCGCCCTTGGTGGACACGTCGATGCCCGCGTTCTTGATGTAGGCGTTGACGTTGCCGACGAACGAGTTCGCGGTGTTCATCGGCGCGTTGAGCAGGAACACGGCCTGCTCCTGCCACGCGTTGTACATCGCGGTGCCGAAGGTGGACAACGCGGTCGCGGCCGCCTCCAGGCCCGCGGGGGTGGCCGGGGTGCGGTCGAGGGTGATCTGGTTGTGCAGGTCGTTGAAGGTGAAGTTGAGCCTGCGCAGGTTCACCTGGATCGCGTAGGCGGCCTTGCCCTTGAACGCGCTGTCGTCGCTGTCGAGGCTGTCGGCCCACGACTTGGTGGTGGTGCGGTTGGTGTCGAGGAAGGTCAGGTACTTGTTGACCACGGTGCGGGAGGCGTCGAGGTGGGGCTTGTTCATCAGCCCCGCGATCCCGGTCAACGCCCTGGCCGTCGCGTCGTTGATGCTGTTCCAGCCCGCGTACCAGGCGTTGAACGCGGTCATGTTGAAGTCGGCGCCGAAGTAGTACTTGTCCCACGCGCGGTAGGAGAAGGAGTTCGACGCCGATCCGGGCGGGGTGAAGGTGAACCAGGTGTTGGGCGACTCGCCAGTCCCACCGCCGTTCTCGAGGAGGGCGTGGAGGTCGCTGCCCAAACCGGTGACCGCGAACAGGATCTGCTCGAAGGTCGCGGTGGAGAAGTCCCCGGTCGCGGGGATCGTGGGGTCTGGCATCGCTGTCGCTCCTGGGTCGTTGGCTGCTGGCTACTTGCCGGGGGTGCCGCTGAAGCCGCCGCCGACGTTGAAGTCGGGGAACTCGGCGATGAACCGGGTGATGTCGTACTCGGCGAGGTCGTCGGTCTCCTTGAAGATCCCCTTGGCCGCGACCAGCGCGTTGCGGAACTTCACGATGGCCTGCCTGATCGCCTCGTTCTGCTGCTCGACCGAGCCGCCGAACTCCTTGCCCTTGGTGACCAGGGTGATCGCGGGCTGCCACTTCTGGGTGCCGGGCTGGACGGTGAAGTCCGAGTCCAGCGGCATGGTGTCGGAGTCGGTGGACAGCCGCAGGTCGTCCTCCATCTGGTCGAGGACGCGGATGAGCTGGTTGTACCGCTCCTCGTCGAAGGTGATGTTCGCCATGACTGCTCTCTTCCTTGGGCTTGGGGTGCGCGAGGGGTGGGGCGGGGCGCCGCGCGTGCGGTGTGCGGCGCGGCGCCCCCCGCGGATCAGCCGAGCATGATGCCCTGGCCGCGGCTGTCGCCCTCGGAGAAGATCTCGTGGACGTTGATCGACGACAGCGACTGGGAGTTCAGCTTGGTCTCCATGTCGGTGTAGGTGACCGTCCACTGCGCCTGGGCCTCCTGCCACAGCGGCGTGGCCTTGCCCTGGGTGGCGACCTCGATGTTCTTGAGCGAGGCGTTGAGGTTGCTCAGGATGTCGCCCAGCTGGCGGACGTACATGTAGAGCTGCTCGTTGAGCTCGAGGTAGCCGTCGTGGTCGATGTCAAAGGCGGTCATGGCGGGTGTCCTTTCCGGAACTGGCGAGCGGGGGGTGAGGGGGGAGGTCAGGAAGCGCCGTTGGAGGCCGAGTCGGCGTCGGTCTCGGCGGTGCGGTTGGTCTGCAGCAGCGCGGTCGCCTTGCCGTTGAGCGCCTCGAGCTGGGTCTTGACGACGTTGAAGTCGCCGGTCCAGTCGCCGATCGCGGCCGCGAGCTTCATGCCGGAGGTCGAGTTGTTGACCGAGGGCAGCATCGCCTGGATGTTCATGACGCCCTGGTTGAGGTTGCCCATGTTCTGCAGGCTGGTCTCGGTGGCGGTGATGATGCCCTGGAGGGTGGCGTCGTCATAGCCGTAGCGGTTGGCCATCGTGGTTCTCCTTCGGTGTCAGGCGATCTTGTCGAGCACGGGCCCGGTCGGCAGCAGCGCGATGAGGTCCGCGGGGACCGGTGCGGCGCTGTCGGCGGGTTGGCCCAGCGCGGCGGCGGCGTCACCGCTCGCGACGGGGAACTTGGTGCCTGCGTCGGTGACGAGGTACATACCTGCGCCGGGGACGCCAGGGGCGGGGCGGGTCCTTACGAGCAACCCGGCACCGGGGGCTACCAGCACCCGGTCCGCGGTACGGCTGTCGCGGACGGCACCCTGGACGGCGGGGTCCGGCTGGCCACCGACCTTGGGGCCGACTACGACCTCTGCCTTCTCCCCCGCCCAGCGGACGCACGGGGCGCCGTCGCCGAGATCAAGGGCCGCGGGCGGTTCGGCGGGCAGGGCATTCTGCCAGTCGAGGGCGGGCAGCATGGTCGAGGCGGCTAGCGCCGAACCGGTGACCTGGCGCGGTGGCTCTGTCGAGGCGGGGTCCGCTACCAGCAGGGCGGCGACGGTGGCGCTGACCGGGAGCAGTCCGCCCGGTTGCACGAGGTAGAACCGGTCGCCGACAACGGCTTCGGGTACCTGGATGAGCAGTCCGTTGGTGGTGGGCCTACCGGCGATGACCGGTCCGTCCCCGCCGCGTTGGACCTTGGGTGAGCCGAGGTCGGGGGCCGCGGGGAGTGCGTTGAGCCAAGACTCGGTGACCCGCACAGCCGTGCCGGGGTCAAGACCGAGCGCGGTGGGCACCCAGCCGGCGGTGATGCGCATCCGGCGGTCGCGCCAGACGAGGTGTGTGGTGCCGTTGGGGGTTCGTACGAGCAGCGCGCCGTCGGCGGTGGGGATCTGCCGGCCGTCCGCGGTGAGGGCTAGGGCCACGGCCGGTCCGTCCGGTGTGGACATGGAGCAGACGGTCCACGCGCGGGGCGCGCCACCGGCGGTGGGCAGCGTGTCCGGGGCGCCCATGATCCCGACCGGGCCGCCCTGCGGCATGCCCGCCAGGTCGGCGGACTCGACGGTGGCGACCTTGGGCGCGGCGCCGAGCAGCAGCCGGGCGGAGGCGTAGTTGAGGACCGGGCGGAGCCTGCCGTCCACCATGACGTAGCGGCTACCGGTGTCCTCGGCGACGATCAGCGCCCCCGGCTCCCGCCAGGCGTCACCGCCACCGGGCGAGAGCAGCCCGACGACCAGGATCACGACCAGCACCAGCCCGGCGACCGCGGTGCCGCCGAAGAGGCCGACGACGGTGCGGCGCAGCGGCCGGTCCAGCGAGTCGGGGTCGACCCGCAGAACCGCGCTCACCAGCCTGCCGACGAGGAAGGAGTGGGCCTGGACCTGGTCACGCCTGCTGTACATGGCTTGCCTCCGTTTCTCGTTCGGTCAGTACACGGGTGGAGCGGGGCGGAAGGTTCACTACGACCAGGCGGCCATGAGTGCGGTGTAGACACCGGCCACCGACAGGGCCAACGGGATGACGGCCAGAGCGGTCCCCCAGTGCAAGAGGTCACCCCAACGGCCCCAGCGCGGCACGAGTTTGCGTTCGGGGATGACGTGCGCGGCGGCCAGTGCCAGGCCCGCGGCGATCACCAGTCCACCGAGCAGTACGGGGCGGAACGGTTGTGACACCTCGGTTGTGCCTACCAGCAAGAGGGCGAACAGACCGGCGATCGCCGGTGCCATCGCGGAGAGGCGTTGGAATGTGGCGTTGAGCTCTCTGGCGTGCAAGAGCATCAGCAGCGCGGTGACGGCGGTGAGGGTCTTGGCGTCCCACTTGCTGTCGAACGCGAGGATGACCATGGAGACACCGGCGACCGCGCCGAGGGACACGAAGAACGCTGTCAGGTAGGCGTTTGCGCGGTTGGCGCTTTTGAGCACTCTTGCGCTGGGCTGCGGGTCTAGGTCTTGCTGGAACTCGGCGGCGCTTGTCGGTACCTGGTCCACTGCGAGTCCGGCCAGTCTTGCCGAAGCGAGGGGTGCGGCCCTGACTAGTGCCAGAGCGAGAACCAGCGTCACCGCGGCGGCTGCGGCACTGCTGAACCCTGTGACTGTCGCGAATCCACCGCCGATGGTGGCTAGAAGTGCCGCTACGCCTACCGCGGTGAACGGGGCGTCTGTTCCACCTACGGCCACCCTGGCGATGACTCCGGCGACTGTCGCGGCGGCCGCGCCCGCTAGGACACCTGGTCCGGTGAAGAGACCGTGCACACCTGCGGGTATCGCCAGACCGGCCAGGGCAGCGGAAACCGTGCCGAACGCGGCTAGGACCAGTGCGGCCGGGCGGTCACCCAGTGCCCTGCTGGCGGCAGCTGCCGCGGCTAGTAGGACTACCGCGACGGCGCCAGCGAAGATGGCGTTCGCCCCGGCCGCGAACACCGCGGCCGCGGCGACCAGTCCCATCAGGACGACCAGGGCGCGCTTGGTCATCGAGGGGCGCCACTTGTCCTCCCTGGCGGAGAGTCCGGTGTGGATGCCGTCGACCAGGTCGTCGAAGTCGACCAGCGGCAGGAGCGCGTCCCGGGGGCGCAGGTGCAGCAGGTCGCCGTCGTAGAGCCCGAGCGCGGCCGTCCCGTTGTCCTCGTCGAGCGGCGGCTCGCCGAGGCGCTGCAGCACCCAGCCCCCGTGCGCCAGGCCGGTGGTGGCCAGCGCGGGGTCGAGGTGCCCGAGCACCGTCGGCATCAGGTCGGCGAGCGGGACGTGGGCAGGGACGGCGAGTTCGACCCGGGAGGCAGGCCCGCAAATGGTCAGCCTGCACATCTCGCCGGAACCCGCGGCAGCGGTGGTGGCCATGCCAGGGACACGGCCGGGACGGCGGGGATGGTTCAGAGCGGTTCGGTGAACTTCAGATGACCTACCGCCGTCTCGCTGACATCGCCGCGCCCGCGCGGTGAGGCCGGGAAACTGGGGTGAACTCCCGCGACGGGGTGAGCCGTGTAGTGGGGGACGGGCAGCAGTCGTGAGGGTCAGGAGTGGCGGATGAGTACCACGCTGTTTCGCAGGCAGGCCAGGGAGAAGCCGCCGGAGATGCCCGGTGGGGAGTTGTCGCTGCAGGAGCCGCCGGTGTTGCCCGAGACCATCGGGGGTGGCATGGGCGGGATGCTCATGTACCTGCCGATGACCATCGGCGGTGGCGCGGCGATGCTGTTCTTCATGGGTCCGCAGAACCCGCAGATGGCGCTGATGATGGCCGGGATGATGGGCCTGATGGGCGTCATGATGCTCTTCGGCCAGATGGGCCGGGGCGGCGCCGACCGCAGGCAGCGGCTCAGGGGTGAGCGGCGGGACTACCTGCGCTACCTGTCCGGTACCCGTGCGCAGATCCGCGCCGTCGCCGACCAGCAGCGGACCGCCCTCGGGTGGCGCCACCCGGAACCCGCCGCGCTGTGGTCGGTCGCCATGACCAGCAGGCTGTGGGAGCGCCGGGCCGCGCACGCCGACTTCGCGGAGGTCCGCATCGGGGTCGGGCCGCAGCGGTTGGCGATGGCGATGAACCCGCTCAACACCAAGCCGGTCGCCGACCTGGAGCCGCTCTCCGCCCGCGCGCTGCGCCGGTTCATCAACGCCTACACCACCATCTCCGACCAGCCGACCGCCCTGTTCCTGCGCGGCTTCGCCCAGGTGCGCTTCTCCGGCGACGAGGACACCATCCGGGCCACCGTGCGCGCGCTGCTGGCCCAGCTGGTCACCTTCCACTCCCCCGAGGACCTGCGGGTCGCGGTGTGCGCGAGCGCCGACCGGCTGCCCGAGTGGGACTGGGTGAAGTGGCTGCCGCACGCCCAGCACCCGGTCGAGCAGGACGGCGCGGGCCAGGTGCGGCTGCTGGCCGACGGGGTCGACGCGCTGACCGAGCTGCTGGCCGCCGAGCTCGACGACCGGGCCAGGTTCGAGGCGGCGGCGACGCCGAGCCGCGAGGAGCCGTACGTGGTCGTGGTGCTCGACGGGGTGGACGTGCCCGCCGAGGCGCGGCTCGCGGCGGCCGGGTACCGCAACTCCGTGGTGCTCGACGTCTCCGGGGCACTCGACGGGTCCGCGGGCCGGTCGCGGCTGCGGCTGGAGGTCACGCCGACCGACCTGCACACCGTGCGGACCGACCGGACCGGCCAGCAGGTGCGCACCCGGCTGGGGCGCCCGGACGTGGTGAGCGTGCCGAAGGTCGGGGCGCTGGCCAGGGTGATCTCGCCGTACCGGATCAACTCCACCGGCGACGTCGCCGAGCCGATGGTCGCCGACTTCGACCTGCCCCGGCTGCTCGGGGTGGCCGACCTGGACGCGCTGGACCCGAAGTCGCTGTGGCGCACCGGGATGGGCAGCGAGCGCTTCCGCATCCCGCTGGGCATCGCCGAGGACGGCTCGTCGGTGGACCTCGACATCAAGGAGTCCGCGCAGGGCGGCATGGGCCCGCACGGGCTGCTGATCGGCGCGACCGGCTCCGGCAAGTCCGAGCTGCTGCGCACCCTGGTGCTGGGCCTGGCGATGACGCACTCGTCGGAGATCCTCAACTTCGTGCTGGTCGACTTCAAGGGCGGCGCGACCTTCCTCGGCCTCGACCGGCTGCCGCACACCTCGGCGGTGATCACCAACCTCGCCGACGAGGCGCCGCTGGTGACCCGCATGCAGGACTCGCTGCACGGGGAGATGGTGCGCCGCCAGGAGCACCTGCGGGCGGCGGGGAACTTCAGCTCGCTGCTGGACTACGAGCGGGCCAGGCAGGCGGGGGCGCCGCTGGACCCGCTGCCGACGCTGTTCCTCATCGTCGACGAGTTCAGCGAGCTGCTCGCGGCCAACCCGGACTTCGCGGAGCTGTTCGTCATGATCGGCCGCCTCGGCCGGTCGCTGGGCGTGCACCTGCTGCTGGCCTCGCAGCGCATCGACGACGGCCGCATGCACAAGCTGGAGAGCCACCTGTCGTACCGGATCGGTCTGCGCACGTTCTCCGCGATGGAGAGCCGCTCGGTGATCGGCGTGCCCGACGCGTACCAGCTGCCCAGCGCGCCCGGTAATGGTTACCTGCGCAGTGATGTCGCGACGCTGGTGCGGTTCAAGGCCGCCTACGTGTCCGGCCGGTATCAGAGGCGCACGAAGGAGCAGCGGCAGGAAGAGGTGCGTAGGCAGGTCGTCGCGTTCGGGGCGGGCCGGCTGCCCACTGCGGCCGAGGTCGAGGTGGTGGCCGCTCCGGTCGCGGACGAGCACGTTGACACTGTCTTGGACGTGGCGGTCGAGAAGCTCTTGGGCCAGGGACCGCCCGCGCACCAGGTGTGGCTGCCGCCGCTGGACAACCCGCCGCCGCTCGACCAGCTCCTGCCGCCATTGGTGCCACACCCGACGATGGGCCTGACTCCCGCCGATTGGCCTGGCCGTGGTGGGTTGAAGATCCCGGTGGGTGTCGTGGACAAGCCGTTCGAGCAGGTTCGCGATCTGCACATGGTCGACCTGTCCGGTTCCGGTGGGCACGTCGGCATCGCGGGCGGTACCCAGTCCGGTAAGAGCACCCTGCTGCGGACCATGATCACCGCGCTGGCGATGACGCACACACCGGCGGAGGTGCAGTTCTACTGCCTCGACTTCGGTGGCGGCACGCTGTCGGTGCTGGAGGGTCTGCCGCACGTCGGCGGGGTCTGCGGGCGGTTGCAGCCGGAGCGGGTCGGCCGGACCATCGCCGAGGTCAAGGGCATCCTGGCCGAGCGGGAGAAGGTGTTCGCCGAGCACGGCATCGAGAGCATGGCCGCCTACCGGGAACGGCGGGCCGCGGGCGAGTTCGCCGACGACCCGCACGGCGACGTGTTCCTCGTGGTGGACGGCTGGGGGTCGCTGCGCGCGGACTTCGAGCAGCACGACCAGACCATCCGGCAGATGACGGTGCGCGGCCTCGCCTACGGCGTGCACCTGGTGATCACCGCGGGCCGCTGGTCCGATGTGCACAGCGCGCTGCGCGACCAGCTGGGCACCCGGCTGGAGCTGCGGCTCGGTGACGCGATCGACTCGGTGATCGACATGCGCAAGGCGGGCCAGGTGCCCCGGCTGCCCGGCCGCGGCCTGACCCAGGACAAGCTGCACTTCCTCGGGGCGGTGCCCCGCGCGGACGGCGAGGCCACAGCGGAGGGGCTGGCCGAGGCGACCCGCGAGCTGGTCCGGTCGGTGGCCGAGTGCTGGTCGGGTCCGTTCGCGCCCCGGGTGCGGACGCTGCCCGCGGTGCTGCCCGCCGCTGAGCTGCCCGACCCCGAGGGCCGCATGCGGATCGCGCTGGGCTCGGGCGAGCTCGACCTGAAGCCGGTGTGGCACGACTTCTCCGCGCGACCGCACCTGACCGTGCTGGGCGACACCGGTAGCGGTAAGACGGCGGTGCTGCGTCTCATCGCGCAGGCCATCCCCAAGGCATACGGCGCGGACGAGGCACGGATCGTGCTGCTCGACCCGCGGCGCGGGCTCCTTGAGTCGATCCCGGAGTCTTACCGGCACGGTGTCGCGGTGTCGTCCGGGCCTGCCGCCGAGCTGATCCGGCCGTTGGCCGCGGACCTCAAGACCCGCGTTCCCGGCGCGGACATCACCCCGAGCAGGTTGCGCGACCGGGACTGGTGGACCGGGCCGGAGTACTTCGTCATCGTCGACGACTACGACCTGGTGCACAGCGGCGCGGGCGGTCCGCTCGACTCGCTGGTCGAGCTGCTGCCGCAGGCCGGGGACATCGGCCTGCACGTGGTGCTCGCCCGCGCGGCGGCCGGGTCGGGCCGGATGTCGATGGACGCGGTGGTGCGGCGGTTGCAGGAGTCGAACACACCCGACCTGGTGCTGTCGGTGCCGCCGAACGAGATGCCGCTGCTCAACGGCCAGCGCGGTCGGCAGCTGCCGCCCGGGCGCGCGCTGCTGGTCACCCGGCGGGACTTCACCTCGCTGCAGATCGGGTGGACGGAGGAGCCGTCATGAGAGGCTGGGCCGTGCTCGCCGCCGTGGGCCTGGTGCTCGCGGTGCCGGTGCTCGGGGTTCCAGTGCCCGCCGCGGCGCAGCAGCAGGGGCAGTGCGCGCCGCCGGAGGCGACGGTGGCGCAGCCGGTGCCGTGGGCGCAGCAGCGGCTCTCGCCCGAGCGGGTGTGGGCGATGACGAAGGGCGCGGTGCGGGTCGCGGTGGTCGACACCGGGGTCAGCGCCGAGGCGCCGACGTTGGCGGGGGCGGTGGCCGAGGGGGTGGACGTCTCGGGTGGTCCCGCGAACACCGACTGCGCGGGGCACGGGACGTTCCTGGCCGGGTTGATCGCGGCGCGGCCGATGGAGCGGACCGCGTTCGCCGGGGTGGCGCCCGCGGCGCAGATCGTGCCGGTGCGGGTGACCAACGACCCGGCGCGGGTCGACCCGGTGGTGTTGGCGGCCGGGCTGCGGGCCGCGGTGGACAGCGGGGCGCGGATCGTCGCGATCGGGGTGGTGAACACGGTCGACGCGCCCGAGTTGCAGGCGGCGGTGGACCTGGCGCGGTCGCGGGACGTGGTGGTGATCGCCCCGGCCGCGGTGCGGCAGGCCAAGCAGCGGGCGTACCCGGCGTCGGCGGACGGGGTGGTCGCCGTGGCGCCGGTGGGGCCGGACGGGCCGCCGAAGTCGGCGTTGCTGGGGGCGCAGCCGACGGTGGCCGCGCCCGCCGAGCAGCTTGTCGGCATCGGACCGTCGGGATTGGGCCACCGGTTGGCATCCGGGCCGGAACTGGCGGTGGCGTTCGTGGCAGGTAGCGCTGCCTTGGTGCGGGAGCAGTACCCGGAGTTGCCCGCTGTCGAGGTCGTGAAGCGGTTGATGGCTACAGCGGACCGACCATCCGGGCAGGTACCGCATCCTGCGGTGGGCTACGGGATCGTCGACCCTGTCGCGGCGGTGAGCACTCTCCTCACGGGACAGACCAAACCGGCACCGTCGACTGAGCACATCTCGATGGTCTTACCCACCCCGGAAGACACGGGACCGGCGCGCGCGGCCATGTGGTTCGTGGCGGTGTTAGCGGGTGCGTCGCTGGTCGCGGGGGGTACGGCCGCGGTGGTGGGGCGCGCGCGGCGTCGGCGTTGGCGGGCGGCCGCCGGGTAGGGGTAGGGATATCCCCACCGGTACGGGGGTGGTGGCCTCCGCGAGGTGGAGGGGTGTCCCCCTGGTTTGGGGGGATTGGCCCAGAGAGTGTCGGGGTAGGAACCGGAAGTCTTGTGTCAGAGGGAGAACCGCGACACGAGGAGAGCCGGGATGACCACTTTCGACAGCATCGTCGCCGCCCACCGCACCGCCCTGCTGGCCTACGCCCGCCGCGTGACCGGTTGCCCGCACCGCGCCGAGGACGTCGTCCAGGAAACCTGGATCCGCGCCTGGCGGCACCAGGACAGGCTCACCGAGGACCGCGGCTCCGTCCGGGCCTGGCTCACCCGCGTCGCCCACAACATCGCCGTCGACCAGCACCGCGGCCGCGCGGCCCGCCCGTCGGAGGTGGAGCTGCCGGAGGTGGACACGACCTCGGCCCCGGCCCGCACCGACGAGGTCATCGACCGCCTCCTGGTCGACGCCGCCCTCGACACCCTCCCCGAGCCCCACCGCCAGACCGTCGTCGAGGTCTACTTCGCCGACCGCACCGCCGCGGCCGCCGCCATCACCCTCCGAGTCCCGGTCGGCACGGTCAAGTCCCGCCTGCACTACGCCCTCCGCACGCTGCGCGAATCCACCCTCACCGCCGCCTGACCACCCCGCTCCCACCACAGCCACCTCCGCGCCGGGCGGTCCCCGATCTGCACCGCGACCCTCGTCCCTCCCCCAGTGACCGGCGCCCGCGACAGGAGTCGGACCGTGGCACAGGCCGGGTCTCGGAGTCCGCGAAGGTCCACAGCACTGCGGGCGCTGGAGGCACCGCGCGGCGATGAGCGATGTGTCGGGTGTGGTGCCGCGGCTCGCGAAATCCGGCGACATCGGCGGTTGTTGTCGTCAGGATGGCCGGTGTGGACGAGGTGGAGGTTGTTGTCGCGCACCGGCAGCGGGTGACGTTGCGGGTTGGGGATGTGTTCCTGAAGGTCGACGGCGATCCGGCGCATGCCGAGGTCGAGGTGCGGGCGATGGCGCTGGCGCCGGTGCCGACGCCGGTGGTGCTTTGGCGGGAGCCGCCCGTGCTCGCCATTGGGGCTGTGCCTGGTGAGGCGCTTGGGGTGCTTGGGGAACCGTCGAGGGCGTCAGGGGGTGCTTGGGCGGCGGTGGGGGATGTCGTTCGGCGGTTGCATGAGGCGCCGTTGCCGCCGTGGGTGGGGGTTGGGGTTGACGAGGTGGCGGCGCGGCTCGACCGGGAGTGCGCGTGGCTGGTCGACAACGGGGTGCTACCCGCCGGGGTGATTCGGCGCAATCGCGAGATCGCCGAGGGCGCGCTTCGGCGCTGGGATCCGGTGTTCATCCACGGGGACCTGCAGATCACCCATGTCTTCGTCGACGGCGACGAGGTCACCGGGATCATCGACTGGTCGGAGGCCGCCCCCGGGGACGCCATGTTCGACCTCGCCATCCTGACCCTCGGGCACGAGGAGCGGCTGGACGACCTGCTCGCGGGGTACGGCCCCGGCGCGGACCGGGACGTGATCCGGGCCTGGTGGTCGCTGCGTGCCCTGGTGGCGTCGCGCTGGTTGATCGGGCACGGGTTCGACCCGGACGCGCCGGGGTGTGAGTTCGACGTGCTCAGGGCCCGGATGCGGGACGCCTAGGCCACCGAGAGGATGTCCGCGGCCGCGGTGACGGCCGCGGCGACGGCGTCGAGGTCCACCTGGCGCGGTGCGGGCGGGGCCGTGGTGCCGGAGAGGCGTTCGCGGAGGTCGGCGACCCGTTGGGCCCTGGCCTGCTCGGCCTCGGCGGTGGCGATCTCCAGCTCGGCGGCACCGAGGGCGGTGAGGACCTCGTCCATGCGGTCCGCGACGGCGGTGACCGAGTCGATGACCGAGGTCAGCTCGGCCTGCTTGGCCGCGACTTCGCCCGCCAGTTCGGGGTAGCGCCGCGACTCCCGCAGGAGCGCGCGCAAGCCTGCCGAATCCCGCAGTGACCCCAACGCGGCCCAGACCACCCGTTGCGCGGTCGCGAGGGTCTCCTGCGGCAGCCAGCCCGCGGCGGCCGTGCGGCTCGCGACGAGGGTCGCGAAGGAGATGACCAGCCGGTTGGCCAGGGCGGTCGAGTCGGCGTCGACGTCGGTCGAGCGGAAGGCCACCACCACGCGCCCCACCCGCTCGCGGCGGACCCGCAGCCCGAAGACCAGCAGCGGGACCAGGAACAGCAGCCCCCACGCACCCCAGTCGTCGACCGCGCTCATGACCACGCCCAGCGCGGCCCCCAACCCGAACGTCAGCCCCAGCTTGGCCTCACGCGAGGTGGCAGGCGCCTCCGGTGGTCGAACCACCCAACGCCCCGCCGCGCCGTCTATGTGAACTGGCCTGAGTCCCCCCACCGCTTAAGGCTACCGAGCAACCCCCCGCGGTCGTCCCACAAACCACTCAAGAACCAGCAGCGGCACGGTCCAACCCAGCCACGAGGTGATACCCGCGATCGCCGGTAACCCACAACCGTCGACACCAGCCAGAGCGTCGCCAGCACCACATGGCTGACTCGCGCCACCGGCCCGAACGGCGAGCCCCGCGATCCCGGCAGGCAGCACTCCCCCGAAAACGTAGACCCTGCCCACGCGCGCGTGGATCAGGTCCGGTGATCACCGGACCATGCGGTAAGCACGAGGGCCGGTGGTGGGGTTACCCCCACCACCGGCCCTCTCAACTCCCGATGTGGCGCATGGCATGCCCCGCCACAGCTACCAGGAGCGGTAGTTCCTCGGTGCTACTTCTTCTTGCTCGGGAACACCCGGATCTGCAGCGACGTACCCTCCTGCTTCAGCACCTTGATGCTCACACCGGCGGCGGGGAGCTTGACGCCCGCGGTCGGCTGGGCGGCGTTGAAGTAGGACTTGGTGTCGTCGAACAGCGGCTGCGCCTCGGTGCCGCGGATGTAGCTCGCCCGGCCACCCGCGAACAGGGTGAACGAGTCCGACTTCTGCAGCGAGAACGGGGCGTCGTAGCCCGCGACGCGGGGTCGCCAGGCCTGGCCCTGCAGGTTGTAGATGGGGTCCGGGTGGGCGTCGACCACCGACAGCAGGCCCTCGCCCGGGTGGACGGAGGCGTTGTTGTCCGGCTGGGAGGTGTCCCAGTAGGTCACCAGCAGGCCGTCCTGGTACGGGAAGCGGGTCGCCCAGTTCGGGCGGCTCGGGTCGCCGTAGTCGTACGGGCCGGGCTGCAGGTACTTGTCGTACCCGGTGTAAGTCCGGTTGCTGGCCACGTAGAAGTGGTCGTAGCTCGCGGTCTCGGTGCCGGTGGTGATGCGGAAACCGGCCGGGGTCCAGCCGTTGTTGCCAGCCTCGGCACCATCGGTGAACAGCGGCGCGCCGTCGGCGACCACGGAGATCTCGTCGGCGAAGAAGCCGTCCAGGGCCACGCCGCCGTCGGTGCGGTAGCGCAGTCGGATCTGGGCGTCCTTGCCCGCCAGCGAGGTCAGCGGCACGGCGACGTCAACCCACGCGTTGTTCGTGGTGTTGGTGATCGCCGGGGTGCCCACGGCGTCCCGGGTGAAGGGCTTGCCGTTGGCGACACCGTCGAGCGCGGTCCAGTTGGCGCCACCGTCGGTCGAGGCCTCCACGAACAGGAAGTCGCAGTCGCAGTCCTCGATGTCGTAGCGCGCCTTGAGCTTGAGCTCGGCGGAGGTCTTGCCGGTGAGGTTCACCGAGCGGGTCAGCGAGTTCGACAGGTTGTCGCCCTTGCTGCTCCACCACATCTTCGTGCCCGCGAACGGCGTGCCGTAGCTGGTCGAGACCTGCTTGTCGGGCAGGACCACGACGACGCCCTGGGCCTTGTCGGTGTTGTACGCACCGGGGCCGAGGTCGATCTTCTTGTCCTGACCGGCCACGACGGTCTCGTAGTCCAACCAGCCCAGCTGCAGCTTGTCCCACGCCGAGAGGTCGTTGGCCCGCAGGCCGATCGCCTCGTTGGTGTTGGACACGCGGCTCTGGCCCATCAGCGACCACCAGTTGATGCCGTTCTCCTGGGCGCCGCCCGGGCCAACGGTGTCGTAGTGGTCCGGCAGACCGAGGTCGTGGCCGTACTCGTGCGCGAACACGCCGAGGCCGCCGTTCTCGGGCTGCATGGTGTAGTCGCCGACCCACAGGCCGGTGGTGCCGATCTGCACACCGCCGAGCTTGTTGTTGACCGGGCCGGTGGTGTTGCTGGAGAAGGCGTACCAGCGGTGCGCCCAGATGGCGTCCTCACCCTGTGCGGGATCGGCGTCGGACTGGTCGCCACCGGCGTGCACGATCTGGAAGTGGTCCAGGTAGCCGTCGGGCTCGTTGAAGTCGCCGTCACCGTCGTAGTCGTAGCGGTCCCAGGTGTCGTACGACGCGAGGTCGGCCTTGATCGAGGCGTCGGTGGCACCGGCGGCCTTGCGGTCGGTGACCCACTGCTGCAGCGCGTCGGAGACCAGGTACCAGGAGTTGCCGCAGATGCGGCCGGGGCAGGGGTAGCCGTCGGAACGGCCGTACCTTGCCTCGTTGTACTTGACCTTGACCCAGTCGGTGACCTGGCCCTCGACCGAGTAGCGGCCGGAGGAGGCCTTCTCGTAGAAGGTCTTCAGGGACTCGGTGTTCGCGCCCTGCGCGAAGTACATGTCCTCGAAGTGCTTCTTGGAGTAGTCCGCCTGCCAGATCGTCTTGTTGTCCACCGCCCGGTTGGGCTTGGCGATCTGGTTGTGCCGCGGGCCGTCGTAGCGGGCCGGACCGGGCACGTTGGGGTTGGTGTCCTTGTCGGGGAAGTCCGGGTGGCGCTCGTCGCCGAACTCGGCGAGCACCACGAAGATCTTGTCGGTCTTCTCCCGCGCCAACTCGACGTACTGGTCGACGCCCTTCTTGCCGGTGCTCTTGTTCTTGGCCGAGGCGGCGGTGCCGACCTTGACCACGGAGCTGGCGCCGCGCTTCTCGACGCTGGCCTCACCGGAGAGGACCTTGGCCAGGCCCTCCTGACGCAGCGCGCGACGCTTCTCCTCGAGCGGGGAGACCACCTCGTCGGCGTGGTCCGCGGCGGCCTGGGGAGCCTGTTGGGTGGGTGCGGGGGCCGCGTCGGCGGCACCGTTGACCACCACCGCCCCGGTCCCGACCACCGTCGCCGCGGCGATCGCGACGACCAATCTTCGGCGCACTCAAATCCTCCTGTATCGATGGGGACGACTCCAGGTGAAGTCCAGGCGAAACAGTAGAGGAGGGGCACCCATGCAGATATCACGACATGATTACAAGAGCCATTCCGGCCATCACATTAAGCTATAGCACCGAGTGATGCCCCAAATGGCGCAAAGGGCCGCTGAACCAGCCGGTCCAGGGCAGCCGCCGGGGTGGGAATCGGGCAGCGCGAAGCATACCGGAAATGGGCGTTTCACAGTTTTGGGCACAACGGCCGGGATCGGTGGGGACCGGTTTAACGCATTAGCCGGGGCGACCGGGTCAGTCCTCGACGGGCACGACGAGATCCCCGGTGATCTGCCGGTGGATGGCGGCCATGTCGAAGTAATCGCGCTCGCGGTGGATCAGGCCCTCGCGGACCTCGACGACGTGGCAGGCGAAGCTGACCACCCGGCGGCCGGTGGCGGGCAGCGGGCCCAGCGGGCCGAGGTGGGTGCCGACGCAGCGGACCTCGACGAGGGACGTGCCGCCGTCGAGGCTCTCGTGGAAGTCGCGGTAGGTGAACACGACGTCGGGGAAGGCCGCGTGCAGGGTCCGCATGACCTCGACGGGCTGGTCGGTGTTGTCGAAGCGGGTGCCGGTGACGTCGGTGTAGAGGTAGTCGGGGTGGTACCGGGCGCGCATGGCTTCCCAGTCGTAGGTGTCGATGGTCTGCCAGTGCAGCCGGTGGATCTTCGAAGCGGTCATGCGGCCACGCTAGGCACGGCGGCCCCGGCGTGGCACAAGATCCACCCGGTCAGGTGGTCTCGCCCGCGGCGCGCAGCTGCTCGCGCAGCCGCTGCAGCGCGCGGTGCTGGGTGATGCGCACCGCGGACGGCGACATGTCGAGCTTGATGGCGACCTGCTCGGCGGTGTGGCCGTCGACCACGCGCAGGTGCAGGATGCGCAGCTGCAGCGGGGTGAGCACCGCCATCTGTCCGGTCGCGTCCCCACGGGGGTCCGGGATCACTAGCCGCCCACCGTGGGGCGTCTTGGGTGTCCGCATGCCGGTGGGACGCACCGCCGCGGCAACCATGACGCCACCAACGTGCGACTTTTCCCAACAAGCCCCGAGTCCGGCGCTCGGCACGGTAGGTGCGACGGCGCTCCCCCGCCGTCACGGCCAGGGGTCGCCCCAGTCGGTGTCGCGGGCGGCCCGGTAGGCGGCGGGGTCGCGCTTGCTGACGATGGTGTCGGCCAGACCGTCCGGTCCGCACAGCCGCAGCGACACCATGCCCTTGCGCTTGAGCGGGTGCCGCACGATCCGGGCGGGCGCGGCGGGCCACGGCTCCCGGCAGGCGGCCACGTAGGAGAACTTCTCGTCCTCGAAGTTCAGCACGGCCGTCTTGAGGCGCTGGTGCAGCGGGCTGCGCCCGAGCCGCGCGGCGAAGTGGCACCAGTCCTGCCCGCGCGGGATGGGGCACGTGGTGCTGTGGGGGCACGGGGCGACGATGTGCATGCCCGCGGCGGTGAGCTCGTCGCGGGCGGCCATGATCCGCTCGTAGCCCGCGGGGGTCCCGGGTTCGACGACCACGGCGAGGGTGGCGGAGGTCATCGCGCGCACGGTGTCGGCGCGGGCGGCGTCGGTGAGCTCACTGAGCACATAGGACAGGGTGGCGACGTCGGCAGGCGGGAGCCGGGTGGCGCCGAGGGCGGTGCGCTGCCACCGGACCCGGCGGATGGCGGGGTCGTCGGCGCGGTCGGCGAGCCGCCTGCCCAGGTCCATCGCCTGGGTGGACTGGTCGAGGACGGTGATGTCGGCCAGCGAGGGCCAGACCCCCCTGGCGGCCCACACCGCGGCACCGGTCCCGCCGCCGATGTCGACGTGGGTGGTGGGCGCGAAGTCCGGCGCCCTGGCGGCGACCTCGGTGAGCGCGGCGGTGACAGCGGCGTGCGTGGCGGGCATCCGGTAGGCGGCGTAGGCCGCGGCGGTGACCTCGGCGTCGAGCACCAGCGTGGCCGGGTCGACCCCGGTGCGGTAGCGGTGGATCAGCGCCTGCGCCGAGTCCGCGAGCCGCTTGGTCGGGAACCGCGCGACCTCGGCGTCCAGCGCGTCAGACAGGGTGACCATGACGGCCCATCATGCCGTGACCGGGCGGTCCTTCCCGGACGGGGTACCCGGTTCTAGGTGAGGCGGGTGAAGGCGGCGGCACCGACGCGGAGGGTGCCGTCGTCGAGGGGGGTGCAGCGGGCTCCGGAGAGGCCGCGCAGCGCCTTGGCGGTCCCGGGGGCGAGCACGGTGTCGAGCCAGCGGCAGGGGGTGGCGGCGGTGTGGGCGCGGAAGCGGACGGGGCCGTCGCCGGTGTCGAGGCTGAAGTCGGCGCGGTCGCGGGCCAGGAGGTCGACGTCGATGCCGCGGACGATGACGTTGCGGCGGGTGAGGAGCGGGTCGCCCGCGGGGAGGGACTCGGCGGCGAAGAAGGTGACCGAGGCGGCGCGGTGGGCGGGCTGGTTGAAGTACCGGTCGCCGACGATGCCCAGGCCTGCGCGGACGCGCACCTCGGACCTGGAGACCGGCTCGGGGTCGGGCCGCGGCGGCTCGGTCGGTCGGCCCTCGTAGGCGTGCACCGCGGACACCATCAGGGCGATCACCTCGACCATGCCCACGAGCCTAGCGAGCCGCACCGCCGCTGAATCCAGGACGGCGTGGCACCGCCCCGAGTCAGTGTCGGCGGCGGGTGCGCACCACCACGACCGCTCCGAGCAGGGTCAGACCCAGGCCCGCCAGCAGGACCATCCCGACCGGGGACCCGGTGTTGGGCAGTCCGCCCTGCGCCGAGCCCTGCCCGCGCGGCGGCTGCGTGGACGGCGGAGGGGTCGCCCGGGGTGTGGTCGCCACCGACGTGTGGCACAGCGGGTCCACCGAGGACGCCAGGCAGTTGCTGCCGGGGAGGACGATGGAGTTGCCGAGGGTGCCGTCGCCGCTGGGGGGATCGTTGACGCGCACGGTGTAGGTGATGACGGCGCTCTTGTCGATGTCGAGGGTGCCCGTCCAAGAGAGCTTGGTGCCATCCAGGACCACGGTGCCCACGGACGCCTTGGCGTCGTTGTTGTAAGTGGCGTCGTCGAGCACCGCGGCCAGGTCGTCGACAAGGACCGGGTCAGCAGGGCCGCCCTCGTTGACCAGGGTGATGGTGTAGGTCGCGGTACCGCCCGGCTCGACCCTCGTGGTCGGGGTTACCTCCTTCTTCGCTCGTACCGCCTCGACGCCGACCGAGACCGAACAGCCTCGCCCGCTGGAAGAGGGCGAGCAGCCGCTATTGGGGCCGGTGGAGTGCACGGTGTTGTGGAGTTGTCCGTCACCGAGGTCATGGTCGCGGATGGTGACGCTGAAGGTGACCGTCGCGACCTCGTCGATCCGCAGGGCGCCATCCCAGCGAAGCACCGGAGCGGTGTAAGAGGCTGTGCCGATGGTGGCCGTGGCGTCGTTGTTGTAGACGGCGTCGTCGAGAACGCTGGACAGGTCGTCCGTCATGCTCTGGCCCACCACGTCCTCGGTGCCCTCGTTCCTCATCACGAGGACGAAGGTGACCTTGCCGCCGAGCGTGGGCAGCGTGTCGCCGTACTGGGCGGTCTTGTAGACGGACACCCTGGGCATGGTGTGGCTCACGGTGCACTCAGGCGATGTAGTGCCCGACTTGCAGTTGCTGCCCGGCCCCGGGGACGTCACCGAGTTGGTGAGTCGCGCGTCGCCGGCGCCGGTGACGTGCACGGAGTAGGTGACGCGCGCGGTCTGCCCTATGGCGAGGTCCCCGACCCAGACGAGCTTGTTCTCGACCCGGCGGACAGTGCCAACGGTGGCCGCGGCGTCGCCCATGTAGGTGGCGTCGTCCAAGACCTTCGCGAGGTCGTCGATGGCCGTCTGGTTCGGCAGGTCGACCCGGCCGGTGTTGGTGATGTCGACCGTGTACGTGATGTCCTGGCCGGGGGCAGTGCTACCCGTCACGCTCGCGGACTTCGCCAGGTGCAGGCCGGGTAGGGGCAACGCGACCGTGCACGCCGGATTGGTCGACCCCTCGCCGCACGTGCTACCCGGGCCAGTGGAGACGATGGTGTTGACCATCTGGTTGTCGCCGGTGGCCGGGTCGTGCAGGGTGATCGAGTACGTAACGGTGGCGACAGCGCCAACCACGAGATCACCGGACCACGCCAACCGCGTCCCGACGTAGGACACCACGCCGGAGTCCGCGGTAGCGCCGTTGTACGTCGCGTCATCGACTACGTCAGCGAGGTCGTCGGTGAAAGAGAGCCCGGTGAGGTCAACGGCGCCGGTATTGGTGACTCGGACGGTGTAGGTGACCGTCTCACCGGGCTCGGGGTCGTTGTTGTCCGCGGTCTTCACGAACTCCGATGACCGCACCAACAGCGCGACCCGGCACCGGGTGTCTGTCGAGCCGGTCGCACAGTTGCTCTGTGGCCCGTTGGCCGTGACGGTGTTCACCAGCCGAGCGTCCCCGCGTTTGTCCAGCCGCACGCCGTAGGTGACGGTCACGGTCTGCCCGAAGGCAACGTCACCTGTCCACGTCAGCGTTGTCCCCGCCAGGGTCGCCGAGCCGGTGGTGGCGTCACCAGGGACGTATGTGCCGTCGTCCAGCACCTGGCTGAGGTCGTCGGTGAAGGTCTGGCCAGCCAGGTCGACGCCACCGGTGTTGGTGTACCGCACGGTGTAAGTGACCGTGTCACCGCCAACGGGGTCGGCGACATCAGCGGTCTTGCTCACGCTCACCCCTGCCGGTTCGGTGCGAACCAGCAGGTTGATCTCAGTCAACGTGATGACGTCACCGGTCGTGCCCGCGTCGATCCGCAAGGACGTGGCACCCGGGCTGAGGTCGCCGGTGAGCGTATCGATGTCGAGCGCGACCCCGGAGGAGGAGTCAGCCCAGTCGGGCGGGGCGACGGCTAGACCCGGCTGGTCCGTCCGCAGGGTCTCCCCCGCGAGCGCCGGGTCGCCCTGGATCGCGACGTAGGTCAGCCTGGCCGCGGTGCTGCCCACCGCCGGTGCCCGGAACCCGGTGACGCCGATCGACACCTGCGACCCGCCCGCCAGCGTGTTCATGCCGTGGTAGATGTACGCGGTGGACAGTTCGGTGATGGCCGGGTTCTCGTAAACCACGGTCAGCGTCCACGCCCGCGCGTTTCCCTGGAAAAGCGGACAGCCGTTCGGATATCCGCCGGTGACATCGGCTGAATAGCCGCCGTTGAGCGCGGGGAGCCCGGCGAGCACGCCGGTGACATCGGCGAACCGGCCCTGGAACCGCAGGGTGACACCCGGGAGCACGATGTGGTCGGACGAGTCGGCGGTCGAGGCGACGGTGACCGGGGCCGCGCCGGGCACGGTGAACGAGATCGACGAGCCGATCGGGTTGGCCGGGCGCATGGCGGGCGCCGACGAGTTCTCCGTCGTCCCCGACCAGCGCAGGAAAGCGCCCCGCAGCGTGGATCCGGTGGGCAGCGCCAGCGCGGCGGTGGTCGGCGGACGACCGCAGTTGTTCTGCCCCAGGGTCTCGGCCAGCTCGGAGCCGCCGATCTCCACCAGCCCCAGCGGGCCGCTGAACTTGGCCAGCTGGGCGAAGGGGGTGGGCGCGGCACCCGCGACCGCGACCGGCGCCACGGGTCCCGCACCCACCACCGCGAGGACCAGGAAAAGCACACCCAGAACCGAGGTAGTTCGCCGCATAACGCACTCCACCCGCCGGTCGACCCCATTCGCGCTCGTGCTGGGAATCGACGGCGACCGGCCGCCCGCTACCGCGCCAGGTGAATTCTCACCCGTTGGTGATCATGACGACAGCGGGTCATTCTTCCGCGGGTCCGACCATCACCCTTTCAGCGCAGGAACCCACCGGATGCCGCAGCGCTCACCACAGCTCCTGGCCGTGCACGACGGCCCCGTCGACCGCGGTGGCGACCACCTGGATGCCACCGACGCGGTCCGGCTCGACGGTGTGCGGGTCGTCGCCGAGCACCACCAGGTCGGCGAGCTTGCCCTCGGCCAGCGACCCCACCGCGTGCTCCATCCGGCACGCGTGCGCCCCCGCCACGGTGTATGCGCGGAGCGCCTCGGCGATGCTGATCGCCTCCCCCGCGCCCACAACGTTGCCCGCCTGGGTCTGCCGGGTCACCATGAACTGGATGGCCCGCAACGGTGCGCCGACGGTCACCGGCCGGTCGGAGCTGGCGACCAGGTCGACACCGTTGTCGAGGAAGCCCCGGCCGCGGTAGAGCCAGTCGGCGCGCTCGGGCCCCATGACCGCGGCGTAGTCGTCGCCGTAGTAGTAGAGGAACGACGGCTGCACGACCGCGCTGACGCCCAGCTCCGCGAACCGGCCCAGCTGGTCGGGTCGGACGGCCCCGGCGTGCTCGATCCGGTGCCGGGTGTCCGACCGCGGGTGCCGCCGCTGCGCCTCGGCGATCGTGTCGAGGGCCAGGTCCACCGCCCGGTCGCCGATGGCGTGGACCGCGAGCTGCCACCCGGCCCGGTGCCCGTCGCGGATGTGCCGCCGGATCTCGTCCGGGTCCGCGTACCACTGTCCACTGTGGTCAGACCCGGCGTAGGGCGCGGACATCGCCGCGGTGCGGGCCATCATGCCGCCGTCCACGAAGACCTTCAGCGCGCTGATACCCAGCCGATCACCGCCGAACCCGGTGTGAATCCCCAGGTCCATGCCGCGCGGCAAGTCGTCACCGGCGTGCGCGCCCACGTCGCGCAGCAACGACGCGGCCACCATGAGCCGCACCCGCAACGGCAGGTCGGCGCGCTGGTACGCGGCCAACTCCACCGGGCTGTGGCTGATCAGGCCGCCGCCGACCCCGGCCTCCGCCACCGTGGTGACGCCCTCGGCGAGGCAGGTGGACGCGGCGGTCCTGATGGCGGCGACCATCTCCGCCAACGAGTACGGCTGCCGCAGGGCACGCGCCGCCGCCATGCCGCTCTCTGCCAGGAACCCGTCCTGGTGCTCCACCCCGGCAGGCAAATCGGCCAGCACGGCGCGGTTGACGACACAGGCGTGGCCGGAATCGTGCAGCAGCAACACCTTCCGCCCGCGTGCGACGCTCTCCAACTCGTCCGCGGTGATGTGCCTGCCCAGGCCGCGTTGGTCGTACCCGACCACGTCGAGCCACTCCCCCGGCGCGCCGGGAGCCCGGTCGATCGCGTCGAGCACGGCGTCGACCCGCGCGCACGGCGCCACCGACAGGGCGTTCTCCCGCAGCCCGGCCCACACCATGTGCACGTGCGCGTCGACGAACCCCGGGAGCACGGTCGCACCCCCGAGGTCCACCACCCGCCGCGCGGGCAGGGAATCGACCTGGTCGTCGAACCCGACAATCCGGCCACGCCAGATCCCGAGGCCACGCGCGGTCGGCCGCGCCGGGTCCATCGTGTGGAACTTCGCGTCACGCAGGAGGAGATCGAGCATGCCCCCACCCTAGGGGCGGGGGTCTCACACCGGAACGGTCGCCGGGACCACCACCAACTCCAACGCGGCCAGGGAGGTCGCCAGCACCTCGTCGAGTGCGGCCCTGGTCGGCGCGTGCACCACCAGCCAGCCGAGCTTGCGGCCCGCCTCGGTGAACGGCAGCACCACATCGCCCGGGGCCGCGAAGACGTCGACGTCGCTCACGCCGGGCAGCGCGCGGACCGCCGCCAGGTCGCCCACCGACGCGAGTTCGCCCTCGACCTCCAGCGGCGAGGTCAGCACCTGCAGCCGGGCCACCTCGGACCGGTCGCCCACCAGTTCGACGGGCTCGCCGACCGCGAGGGACACCAGCGCGCGCACGCAGTCGACGCCCGCCACCGCCTCGGCCAGCCGCGGGAACCCGTTGCCGGACATCCGGGCGCCGACCTCCAGCACGTACCGGGTGCCGTCGTGGCCGACGATGACGTCGAAGTTGGCCGGGCCGTCGCCCAGGCCCATCGCCAGGCAGAGCGCGTGGGCGTCGGCGAGCAGCGCGGTCTCGACGGCCGGGTCGAGGTCGGCAGGCGCGACGTGGCCGCCGATGAGGAACCGCGGCCCCGGCACGATGTGCTTCTCGGTGATGAGCGAGAAGGCCAGGTCGCCGCGGTGCAGGAACACGTTGACCGTGTAGTCCTTGCCCAGCAGCAGCTTCTCGACGATCACCTGCCCGCTGGGCGAGTTCACCGCCGCGTTGTGCAGCGCGGCGTCCAGTTCGGACGGTTCGTCGACCCGCAGCACGCCGCGGCACCCGGACGCGTCGGTCGGCTTCACCACCACCGGCAGGCCGAACCCGGTGGCCGAACCGGCCAGGTCCGCCAGGTCGTGCGACTGCGCCCACTGGTACACCGGGACACCGACCGAGGCCGCCAGCGCGTGGAACGCCGACTTGTCCATCGACACCGCGGCCGCCGACGCCGGGTAGCGCCACGGGGTGGCGAAGTGCTCGGCGAGCCGGTGCCACGACTCCAGGCAGGTGTCCGCCGCGGTCGAGACGACCCCGGCGATCTCCTCGCCCGCCAACGCCTCCGCGATCGCCTGGTGGTCCGTTGTGGACAGCTGGAGGAACCGGTCGGCCAGCGCGATGCCCGGCCGGTCCGCGCGCATGTCCACCGCGATGGTGGGCAGGCCGCGGCGACGGGCCTCGCGGTAGAGCACGACCTGTTCCTCGCCCGCGCCGAGCACGATCAGGGCGGGGGTCATGAGGCCACCTCGAGGGTCGGGCGCCGCACCGGCGGCGGCACGGCCGGCGCGCCGTGGTCGAGGAGGTCCTCGTCGGCGACCGGGAAGTTGGCCTCCCGGATGTAGTAGATCCGCCTGGTTCGCACGTCGAGCATCCTGCGGTGCAGGTAGCGCCCGACCAGCGCGGTCGAGGCGACCCCGAACGCGCTGACGAGCAACGTGGACACCAGCAGCGCCAGGGCGGACACCGCGCCGAACGCGCCGAGCAGCGCCAACAGCAACGCCAGCCCGAACACGACCGCGGCCGTCCCGTACAACACGTTCAGCGGCCGCCAGGAGAACCCGAACAGCAGCTCGAACGCGTCCCCGGCGAGCCTGCCGAACCGGAACTTCGACTGCCCCGCGGTGCGCGGCGCGTGCGAGACCGGCACCGTCGTGTACCGGGCACCGACCTGCGGCGCCTTGGCGACGAAGTGCGAGTTCCCGGTCGGCAGGTCGACGATCGTGCGACCGACCGCGGTGCGCACCACCCGGAACGAGCTGGCGCCCTGCGGCACCTCGATGCCCAACAGCTTGCGCGCCACCGTGTGCGTGCCCGCCGCGCCGACCCGCCGCAGCCACGAGTCCTGCCGGTCGCGGCGCACGCCGAAGACCACGTCGTAGCCCTGCGCCGCGGTCTCCAGCAACGCCCACGTCTCGTGCGCCGGGAACTGCAGGTCCGCGTCGAGCTGCACCGACCACGGCTTGCCCGCGTAGCGGAACCCGGCGGTCACCGCGGCGACCAGGCCGAAGTTGCGCGCGAAGCTGAGGTAGCGGACGCGACTGTCGCGTTCGGCCAGTGCCTTGATCCGCGCGAGGGTGTCGTCGCGGCTGCCGTCGTCGACGAACAGCAGCTCGAACCCGTCGATGCCGCCGAGCGCGTCGCACACCGAGCGGTAGGCGACGTCGACCTGCTCGCCCTCGTTGTAGCAGGGCACGATCGCGGTCAGGCCGGTCACATCAACCTGCTCGACCAGGTGCGCGGGGTCAGCTCGTTGACGATCTCCAGTTCCAGGTTGTAGTCGAACTCCCTGGGCCCGGTCTGCCGGATCCACTCGACCATCTCGGTGAGACCGTCGCGCAGGCCGACCTCGGTGCGGTAGCCCAGCAGGCGACGCGCCTTGTCGGAGCTGCAGGTCGCGTGGTGGACCTCCAGCGGCCGGGCGGGCATGAAGATCGGGTCGCAGTCCACCCCGACGATCGAGCAGATCTCCTGCGCCAACCGCAGGACGGTCACCTCGCCCTCGTCCGGGCCGACGTTGATGATCTCGCCGGTGATGTCCGGGTCGATGCCGAGCTTGGTCAGGCAGGCCACCACGTCGGAGACGAAGCTGAAGCAGCGGGTCTGGCTGCCGTCGCCGTAGATGATCGGCGGCAACCCGCGCAGCACCCGGTTGATCATGATCGCCGCGACGTTGCGGTACGGGTCGTCGAAGCGCTGCCTCGGCCCGATGATGTTGTGCGGCACGGCGATGTTGTGCTGCATGCCGTGCACCTGCGCGATCGCCCGCACCTGCAGGTCCGCCGCGTACTTGGCGATGCCGTACGGGGTCAGCGGGACCGGCGTCATGTCCTCGGTGAACGGCGGCACCAGCTCGCCGTAGCGCGACATCGACGAGCAGTGCACGAACCGCTCCACCCCGGCGCGCACCGACGCGGACAGCATCGCGACCGTGGCGCTGGTGGTGTGCTCGTGCACCAGGAACGGGGAGAACACCGACAGGCCCTCGTACGGGGCCGCCGCGCAGTGGTAGACCAGCTCCACGCCCTCGAACAGCTCGGGGTGCCCGAGGGCGTCCCGGCAGTCGACCTCGTGGAACTCCACCCCGGCCGGGATATTCTCCTTGAAACCGTCGATCATGTTGTCGATACCGCGAACGGAGTAACCGCGGTTGAGCATATCGTCGGCAAGATGACTGCCGAGAAAACCCGCCACTCCGGTAATCAGGACCGGTTTCCCCATTGCCGCGAACCCCTCCTCATCCGGCGACCCGGCGTTGGTCACGCCTGGTCCGGCGGTGCGCACCGGTCTGGTGACACCGCGTTCGCGGGGTCTGTCACGCAGCGCGATACCCGACCACGGAACGGGTGAGCGCAGGGTGGACCGGCACCGAAGTGGGTTCGGCGCTGGAACGCGGGACGGACTTGCCACGAAGTGACGCGGACTATAACAACGCTTTTGGAGCGGCAAAAGGGTTGTGGTTCACGGAATTCCCCGTGGCGGGTGAGTCGCAGCGGAAACTACGCCGGACGGCCGATCGTGCACTGGTCGTGAATGAGTAGCCAGCGGCCGGACTCGGCGACGAAGGTCAGTCCCATGAGGAACCTCGACGGCTCCGCGCCCGGCTCGCCGACCACGGTCACGGCCAGCACCCTGGTCGCGGTGGCGGCCGTCGTGGTCGCCAGGACCGGCTCCACGGCGTAGGTCCAGTCACCGTCGGTGAACCACTCGCGGTGGAAGTCCACGACCTCGGCGGCGCCGCGCAGGATCCGTCCGGACGGGATGATCACGGTGACGTCGGGGTGGACGGTCGCGGCGAAGGTGTCGAGGTCGCGCCCGGCCACCGCGCGCAGGTGCGCGTCGATGGTGGCCTCGGCGTCGGACTGCCAGTCCTGGACAGGCACGGTGGTCCTCCGGGAGAGTGTCGCCCGCGCGGGTGTCTCCCGCGGGGTCGGTGGAGCGTAGCCGGGGAGATCATGCGGCGGGGGAATCATGCACGGTGACCTGGTCGACCCGCTCACCGAGGTCGTCGACCCCGGCTGGGACCGGTTCGCCGCCGATCAGGGCGCCTGCGTGCTGTGGCACGCCGACCCGTTGACCACGGCGGCCTGGGCGGGGCAGACGGCGACGGTCATGGCCGTCGTTCGCGATGGGACGGACGTGGCGGCGCTCTTCCACGCCAGGCTGCACGGACCCCAGGACTACCGCCGGTTCCACCGTTCTGGATCGGTTCCCCCCGTGGGATTCGTCGAATGCAGGCTCTCCCCCGCCTCGCTCGCCGGGCACCTGTTCGCCACCGGTCTCGACGCCTCGGGCAGGCGGGCCGCGGTCGAGGCGTTCGAACGGGCCGTCCGGTCGCGGTACCGGGTGGCCGGGTTCTGCTACCGGCACGTGGAATCCGGGGACGTGCCCGCGGTCGACCGGGGCTCACGGCGGGTGCTCGCGGTGTCACCGGACACGGTGCTGACCGCCGAATGGTCCAATGTGGATGGCTACCTGGCTCAGCTGCCGCCGAAGTGGCGCTCGCAACTGCGCAAGATCCGGGCGACCGTGCGGTCCGCGCCCGGGGTGCGCCGCGCGCTGGTGGACCAGGTGCCGCCCCCCGACGCGGCGCGGCTGGTGAACCTCGTCCGGTTCAAGCACCAGCGCCGCGGTGTCGTCCGCACGCCCATCCCGGAGCACTACTTCGAGCACCTCAACGCCGACCCCGGCACCCGGTTCTCCACCTACCGCGACGACCGCGGGCTGCTGGCGCTGTCCACGGTGCACGACAACGGGACCGACCTGACCATGAGCTACTGGGGCATCCGCGACCGCGTCGACGGCGGGCTGCCCAACCTCTACTTCGACCACTACGTCGACCTGGTCGAGCACACCATCGGCCTGGGCAGGGCCACGCTGCGCCCCGGCAAGGGGATGGCCAGGATCAAGGAGCGCTTCGGCGCGCGACCGGTCGCCAACCACCTGGTGGTGGGCTGGTGACCATTCTGGACAGTCTGCGCGCGCACGCCCGGATGGCCGCCACCGCGTTGGGCCGTTCGCCGGAGCGCGAGGCGCTCTCGCCGCGCTGCCCCCAGTGCGGGCGCGACGGGACCACGGCCGTCTACCGGCTCGGCCGCCGGTCCGCGCGGTTCTGGTGCGCCCGCTGCGAGGCGGTCGTGTCCACCCGGGACCTCGCCGCGCTGCGGGAAGTCCCCGCCCCGGTCATGCTCGCGCTGCCCGCGGACCCGCACGCCCGCTACCTCGCTCCCCCGGTGCTCGCCTGGGCCAGGACGGCGGCCGCCAAGGCCCTCGCCGCGACCGAGCTCGACCGGGCCACCTACTACCAGCTGCACACCCGGTTCGACCGAACGGCCGAAGGATCTGTCCACAGTGGCCTACCTACGGTATCGGCCGCGATAGGCCGATTGCACGAACGGTGCTACCGGGTAGACCTTGTGGTGGACGACCTCTCCCTGACCGGCCCAGCGGCACGCGACCGCGTCGACTACGCCCGGCGGTGGCTGGCCGGACCGGGGCGAACCCAGTGCTGGATCGTGTCACGACACGTCGAAGACCGCCCCGAGGCGGAATTCGTCGAACTGGCGGCCAAGGCGTACCTGCGCGGCGAGCCCCTCGAACGCGACCAGGCCTCGGCGTTGCGGACGGCACTGTTCGGAACCGACGGTGGGCCGCGCCCGGTCGCGCTGCTGGAGCTGTTCACCCCCGACGAGATCACCGCGGCCGTCCGGGTCTACCGGACCGGCACGCGGCCGCTGCGCGAGGCCGTGCTCGCGGCGCTCGAGGCCTGAAGCGGTCAAGCCCCCAGGACCGGGCGGCCGTGCTCGCGGCAGATGCCCACCCGGTTCAGTCCTATATCGATCAAGACGCGGACCAGGGTGGGGCGCCGCCGACGCAGGGCGGTGACCAGCAGGCCACCGTCGCCCGGGGACACGTGGAAGCGGCGCCACAGGACGTGCCAGCGCGCGCACCCGTGCGGGCGGGCGGCGAAGTAGCCGATGTGCCGGTTGTGCAGGACCGCCGGACCGAGGATGTCGGTGGCCGAGGTGAGCCTGCGGACGATCATGCCCGCGTGCCCGATCCTGGCGCTGACCTCGTCGGCGACCTCCGGCGGGGACACCAGCACGGTCTCCCCCGATGCGACCATGGCGCGCGCCGGACCGTCCGAGGCGGACAGATCGACCACATCGGCCGAGGGCGCCAGAACGGGCGCGTACCGGGGCCCCAGCGCCCCCAACCGGGTCCACGGCACCACGGCCGAGCGGACCTCCAGCACCCCGGCGCCGCTGACGCCCGCGACCAGCAGCGCGGTCGCCAGGTCACGCGGATCCCCGGTCCACAGCGTGGGTTCCGCCGCCGGGCGGTAGGGCCGCGACAACGGGCACAACGCCCACAGCCGCCGCTCCAACTCCTCGACCGGGACCGGCGCCAACCCCAGGCCGCGGGCGTGCCGCTCCCGGTAGAACGGGACCTCGCGGACCGCCCGCGCGCCCACCGCCGCGGCCGCGCGTTCCCAGGCCAACTGGGAATATCCCATCCGCCCACTCCCCACCCCGGTGCTCCGATTGGCCCCACGTCTTGCGCCGGGGAGCCGATCCCCCTTCCACACAAGGGATTCCCGCGTATTATGCCCATTCCGGATCGGGGCAACAGGGGCATGGAGTTCATCGCATGGCGGAAATCGGCACGGGCCTGCGCGCGCACAGGACGTTCATCATCATCACGGTCGCCGCGTTCGCGGCCGCCGCCGCGGTCTGGGTGGGCTTCCCGCACCAGAAATCGATCCCGAACCTGTGGGTGCTGCTGGCCAAGCTCGTCCCGTTCGTCCTCGCCGTCGAGGCCATCGCGGCCATGCGGTTCAGCCTCGCGTTACGGCACAAGATCGCCAGGGTCGCGGTGCCGGTGTGCTTCCTGGTGTTCTTCACCTACTTCGTCCCGTCGATCTTCTTCGCGGCGGGCAACGACAAGAGCATCTACTACCTGATCCTCACCCTGACCCCGTTCCTGATCCTGGCGCTGACCCTGTCGCACCGGCTCGGCGGCGGCACCGCGGGCGGTGCGCGCAGGCTCGGCTACGCGATGATCGTGCTGCAGCTCTCCGGCCTGGAGGACCTGGCCTTCCTCACCATCAACCCGCACACCGACCCGGCCTGGACGCCGATCCCCGAGGTGTGGACCTGGGCCGACCACATGACCGTCCGACTCGGACACCCGGCGTCGAAGTACGAGGCGTTCACGCTGATCGCCGTGCACGTCATCGTCGCGGTGCTGATCCTCACGCTGCCGGACCGGGTCTGGCGCAAGCTCTCCGGCCGGGGCAAGACCGCGCCCGGGGCCACCACCGAGACCTCTGCTGTCGAGTCCACCGAGGCCCCAGCGGTCGAGACCACGAGCACCACTGGGACCAAGTCCGCCGCTGAGACCGAGCCGACCACGGCCAAGGGCTGAGGCGGGGGTGCGGGCCGCCCTGCGGGTCATCGCGGGCCGGGGGGCGGCGCGGGCGGGCATCCAACTGTCGATGCTCGCCCTGCTCCCGGTGTGGGGCGCCGACGACTTCGGCCGCTACGTCGCGGCCACCGGCACGTTCGCCTGGGTGCAGACGCTGGTGATCGGCGTGGAGAAGTCCGCGCTGACCGCCGTCCCGCGCACCCGGGTGCTCGGCCCGCAGGTCACCTGGATGCTCATCGCCAGGGCGGCCGTCCCGTTCGGGCTCGGTCTGCTCGCGATGGCGGCGCTGCTGCCGGTGGGCGGACTGGTCGCTTTGTACGCGGCCGCGGCGGCGAACGCGGCCGGGCTCGGGCTCATGTCCGTCCTGGCCGCGGTACACCGTTTGGCGGAACGCCCCGGTAGGGACACCGCCGCTTTCACGACGTACGCGGCCTGGGTCGTCGGTATGGCCGGTTTGGCCGCTCTCGAGGTGTTGCGCCCGTTGAGCTACCTGCTGGCGTTGACCGGCGGGCTGGTCGTGGTGTGCGCGGTGCTGGCCGCGCTGGTCCCACGTGGACGTCCACACGAGACCCGCGCAGGCCTCGGCTCGCTGCTCAACCGGCGCGTGCTGCTGTTGGGCTTCTCCGACGTCGCCGACACCGCGGGCGTCTCGGTCCTCTACATCGTATTGGCGGTGGCGGCCAAGCCGTCCGAGACAGCCCTGGTGTACGTGCTGATCCTGATCTCCAGCGCGCTCGGGGCATTCGGTGTACTGGTGCTCCGCCTGATCCAGCCCGCTACCTCGCTGCGGCTGCGCGGCACCGGCGGGGTGGGTGGTCGGGAACTGGCCCGGCGGATCACCGGCTGGACCGCCGCCGTGGCGGGACTCGTGGTGGTGGCCGTCGTCGCGTTGGCCGCGCTCGCCCCGGTCACCGAGAGCAGGCTGCTGCTGGGGTTCGTCGTCCTGGTGGAGATGACGAGCTTCTGCGCGGTGGTCTACGCGGTGTTCCTGCTGGAGAACACCAACGGCGCCGTGCTGTCGCTGACCACCTCCGCCGCGCTGGCGTCCCTGGTCGCCACCAGCGCCACCGCGCTGCTGGCGACCGGACCGCTCGGGGCGGTCGGCGCGTTCGTCGCGCTGGTGGTCGGCCTGGCCACGAAGGCCACCGTGCTGCGACTGCGGCTCACACCCTCCACAGTGGACCTCCCGGTGGTCACCAGGGTCTGATCGGCACCGCCATCGCGGCCTGGTCGGACGGGACCGCGCCGAGCGACTGCTTCTCCTGCGACTTGCCCTTGCCCAGCTCCACCCACCGCTTGCCGTTCGCGATGGCCCACTCGACCTGCTTGGCCAGGTGGTAGAAGTACAGGTACTTCGCGCCGCCCTCGGCCGCGGGCCGCTGCGTCCAGGACCGGACGATGGGCACCGTCGGGTGGTCGAGCGCGGTGCCGAACGCGATCAGGTCGCCGGTGGCTCGGTCGATGTAGCTCGTGGAGTGCACATCCGGTTGCGCCACAAGGGCTTGCAGGTACGCGGTGAGCACCCGGATCCGCGGGATGAGCTTGCCGCCGTACTTGTCGTCGTTCCAGCGCATCGCCTCGATGACCCTGACCACGTCGAGGTCGGTGGTCGCGGTCTCGATCCGGATCTCCAGGCCGTCGTTCTCCCGCACCCGCCGGAAGATCCCCCGCAGGTTGCTGCGCCTGCTGCGGCTCAACGACATCAGCCACGCCTCCGGGTCGGACCACTCGTGCACCGGGAACGTCCAGATCCGCTCGGTCGGGCGCACCACCTTGAACCGCCCCGCCTGCGCGGCCTGCTCCTCGGTGACCTGGCGCAGCACCAGGGCAAGGCAGCCGGGACCGAGCTCACGGCGCATGGCGCGGGCGTAGGTCTCGGTGAGCGCGGTGATCGGCACGTCGTCGGCCAACCACCAGCCGGGGACCGCGCCGCTGCCGGGACCGCGCACGTGCACGGCGCCGAACCACGGCCTGGACGTGGCGCCGGTGAAGGAGAACCGGTGCAGCGGCGCCCCGAGCCACGCGGCGTTGACCACGGCTTTCGGGGTGGTGCCGTCGAACAGCACGGTGACCAACTGGACGGTCCTGGCGCCCCACGCCTGCGCGGCGAGCACCTCCCACGCCCAGTCGGCGCGCAATCCCGCCGTGACGCGCAGCCGCGCCCAGTACTCGGGTTCCGGGTCGGTTCGCGGGTCGAGGATCTCCACCCTCATGCGGCGATCACCGGGGTCCGGTGCTGGGGGCAACGGGCGATCCGGCCCGACGCGCCCGCGGGCACGATGTCGACCAGTCGCGGGGATCGCTGGAGCAGCAGGGTGAAGGCGAGGCCGAGCGGGGTCTCCCTGGCGTACACGCGCGGCCAGTCGACGTGCCAGTTGCCGCAGTCCCGGACACCGCCGAGGACACCGAGCAGGTCGTCGACCAGCAGGCCCTCGGAGCCGCGTTCCGCGAAGGTGACCAACGGGACCCTCGGGATGTCCTGGCCGACACCGGCGAGTTGGCCCGGGGTGCCGACGGCGAGCACGTGGCCGCGCGGTTCGTCCGGTGTGGACTCGAAGGCGACCACGCGCGGGTGGTACTCGGGGGCGGCGCCGATGATCAGCGTGTCCGGGGAGATCCTGGCGCACTGGTGCAGCACGATCTCCAGGCCCCGCAGCGGATCCGGGGTCGCCGACCCACCGGCGAGCGGCACCAGGTCCGGCAGGCGCCCAGCCAGTTCCTCCGCGGGGACAGCACCGTCGCGCTCCCCCTTGCCCGCGACCATCACCGGGTCCGTGCGGCCGTGCAGGGCCCATCGCTCCCGGTAGAACGGCACCGTCGCGAACGACGACCGCACCACCTGGCGGTAAAGCGCCCGCCACCCGAATGTCCACACGATCGCGCAGTGTGCCACGCGAACCCAGGCCACTTAACCTCATGCCCCACGATTGCGCCGACCGGGCTAGTAACACTCCCTCCCGCCACCCGCCCCCACATCCCCGCCCGGCATCGTTCCCGACTTGGCAGGTCACCTCGCCCAGCATCGTTCCCGACTTGGCAGGTCACCTCGCCCAGCGCTATCGCAGGCTGTGGCTGCGCCTCGTGCGGGTCTGCATACCTGGCCAGAACACCGATATACCCCCCGACCGCCGTTGGTCGAGGGGCACACCGTCCTTGCGGGGTTAGCTTGTGGCGGCTGTCCCGGCGGCGCGGGCCGGTGGGGTGACGCGGGCGGCGGTGGTGCCGAGACCGCTGAAGCCGCGGGGGATGGCGGGGGTGGTGGCGCCGCTCTGCACGCCGGGGCGGGCCGGGAGAGCGGACTCGTCGAGCGGCTTCACCCTGGCCGCGGCGGTGCCGAGGCCGCTGGGCCGGTGCGGCAGGCTCGGGGCCGCCAGCGGCGAGGAACCGTCCACACCGGCCGACTCCGCGCTCTTGCCCGCGGCCGACACCGGGGCGGTCGGCGGGACGCCGGGGGTGCTGATGGCGCCGGAGGTCCCGGAGCTGTCCACGCCCGCCGTCTCCGCGGCCCGGCCGATCGCCGACGCCGCGCCGCGCAGTCCGCCGGGGACACGGCTGGGCGCCCCCGCCATCGCGGGCTGACGGGCAGGCGCGCTCGGCTGGGTGATCCGGAACGCCGAGGTGCCCAGGCCGCTGGGCAGGTGCGGGAAGCCGGTCTCGCGGGGGGCGCCGGGGCTCTCCGGGAAGTGGCGCAGCAGGTCGGGCTCGGCGTAGCGGCGGCAGCCCTCGTGCCACTCGAGGATGCCCGAAAGCCAGTTGCGCAGCTCCTCGGCGTACCCGAGCAGGGTGCGCTGGGCGTCCTCGTCGAGGTCGAAGTCCTCGAACAGCGCGGGCAGGCCGGTCGCCACGACGTGCTCGAACTCGCGCATCCTGGAGTCCATCAGGTCGCCGACGATGTCCATCGCGGTCTGCGCGTCGGTGTCGAAGAAGTTGCGCACCACCAGCACGAGGTTGTGGATCTCGCCCTCGAACTGGATCTCCTTCTGGTAGGAGTAGATGTCGTTGATCATGCAGGCGTAGTCCATGGCCGAGTTCTCCATGGCCAGCACCGGGCGGCTGCGGTACACCTCGGGCGGCACGGTCCGGCCGTGGCCGATGCGCGAGAGGCTCATGGTCAGCTCGGAGCCGAAGGTGCGGCGGCGCATCTCGATGTAGTCGACCGGGTCCGGGATGCGGTTGTGGTAGGCGTTGACCAGCTCCCACACCCAGCTCTCGGCCATGATCTCGATGGCGTGCCGGAACTGTGCCCTGGCGTCGAGGGTCATCGGCGCGGTGGTGCGGGTCCACAGGTCGAGCAGGCCGCGCTCGAGCGCGTTGACCGGCTCCGGGGTCGGCTCGCCGTCGAGCGGCATGAGCTGCGAGAACCGCTCGGTCTGCGCCTTGGCGGCCGGGTAGCTCGCCGCGGTGCGGAAGAACACCGGGTAGTAGTCGTCGCCGTAGGTGCCCCAGGCGAGCCAGCCGGAGGAGATGTCGAGCGCGTCGGCGGAGGCGTCCGGGTGGATGCCCGCCGCGCACAGCGGCAGGTCGTAGTCGCGGAAGCGCTCCTCGTCCCACAGGCCGGGGACCTCGTCGATGATGCCGACCGCGTGGCCCCAGGCGATGACGTTCTCCCTGGCCTGCTCCAGGTGCGGGTTCGACCGGACCGGGAACGGCATCCGCAGCTCGGGCTTGCTCACGTGCCCCGACTGCTCGAACGGGACGTGGGTGAACGAGCGGGCCCGCTGGTCGTGGCTGGCCAGCAGCGACGGCACGATCCTGGCGGCCGAGGTGCCCAGGCCCAGCGGACCGGACAGGGTGCCGGTGCCGGGGGCGCCGCCGTCGTTCATGTACCGGCTGGAGCGCATGTGCCACTCGTGGCCGCCGGACTGCCAGTCCTGCAGGCCCTTGACGTAGGCGAGCACGCCCAGGCGCGAGACCGGGTCGACGGCGTGCTCGTCGAACAGCGGCGGCAGCTCGGTGAGGGTGGTGTGCTCGAACTGGTGCAGCCGGGAGGTGAGCAGGTCGTTGACCGACTCGGCGGCCTCCTGGGTACCGATGCCGAGGAACTTCTCGAACACCAGCACACCGTTGCTCAGCTCGCCCTCGTCGAGCACCTCGCGCTCGTAGGAGAACAGGTCGTTGCGCAGGTGCACGGCGTCGGAGAAGGTGTCGCGCAGCACGTGCATCGGTCGGCTCTCGGCGATCACGGCGGGCACCGCGGCGCCGACGGCGTGCTCCACCAGGTTCGCCGACCAGGGCGCGCCACCGACCTTGCGGCGCATTTCGATGTACTCGAGCGGGTTGGACACCCGGCCGGCATCGATGTTGGCCAGCTCCCACAGCGACTCGTCGAGCAGGTTCTTGGTGCTCTCGACGAATCGGCGCCGCCAGTCCGACGACATCGCGGGGGTGGTGCGCTCCCACAGGTCGGCGAGACCGGCCTCGACCGGGTTGGTGGGGGTCTCGGTGATGGGGCCCTCGACCGGCATGAACAGCCGCAAGCGGTCGAGGTAGGCGCGGGCGCCGAGAATGTCGCGGGTGCGCTTGAACAGCTCCAGGAAGTGGTCGTCGAAGTAGAAGACCCACACGTACCAGTCGGTGATGAGGTCCAACTCGGTCGCGTCGCAGTCCGGGTGGGTGTAGGCGCACAACAGCGCGTAGTCGTGGGCGTCGAGATCGGCCTCGGTCCAGATCATCGTCCCCTGCTGCGGGACGTCGATCATCTCCATCCGCCGCGCCCACACCTTGCTGTGCGCGCGGGCGGTCTCCAGGTTCGGGTTCAGCCGTGCCGGGTAAGGCATGTAGAACTCCGGCAGCTGGAACGGCTGCATCGACACACCCGACCTTCCTGGGGACCAGCGGCCCCGACGACCCTGCGACGCGGTGAAGAGAACCAGTGGTCAGCACCGCGGGCCAACCCCCTGACCCGGAAACCACCCGATCGAGCCGCTCAAGATCGACAACAACCACTCACCGTGCGTCCCGTAGGCTCGACCGGGATGCCGCCGTCCACAGCCGACACCCGCGCGAGGGCCGCCGTCGCCGGGGTCTTCCTGACCAACGGCGCGCTGTACGCGAGCGTCGTCCCCCGGCTGCCGGAGATCAAGGCGGGCCTCGACCTGAGCAACGCCGCCCTGGGCACCGCGATCGCGGCGTCCCCGCTGGGCGCGCTGGTCGCCGGGCTGTTCGCGCCCGCGCTGATCACCCGCCTGCGGTCGTCCCGGGTCGCGGCCCTGGGGATCGTCGCGCTGGCGGTGACCGTCGTGGCCATCGGCCTGGCCCCGGGCTGGCTGGTCCTGGCCTTGGCGATGTTCGCGGCAGGCGCCCTGGACTCGGTGGTGGACGTCGCGCAGAACACGCACGGACTGCGGGTCCAGCGGCGGTACGGGCGGTCGATCGTGAACTCGTTCCACGGGGTGTGGAGCATCGGCGCGGTCAGCGGAGGGCTGCTGGGAGCGGCCGCGGCGGGGTTGGCGGTGCCGCTCTCGGTGCACCTGATCGCGGCCGCCGCGCTGTTCAGCGGGGTCGCGGTGGTCTGCTACCGCTTCATGCTGCCAGGCCCGGACGACTCGGAACGCACGCCGTCGATCCACGCCTCCGGCCGCGCGGTGTGGCTGCTGGTGGCGTTCGGGGTGCTCGCGGCTTGCGGGGCGCTGGTCGAGGACAGCGGGTCGTCGTGGTCGGCGATCTACCTGTCGGGGTCCCTGGGGGCCGGGGCGGCGACGGCTGGGTTGGGGTTCGTGTGCTTGCAGACCGCGATGACCGTGGGGCGCCTGCTCGGGGACCGCGTGACGGACCGGTTCGGCCAGCGCCGGGTGGTGCGGTGGGGCGGGGTGTTGGCGGCCGTTGGGATGGGGTTCGCGCTCGCGGTGCCTTCGGTGGGGACGACGCTGGTGGGGTTCACGCTGGCAGGCTTGGGAACGGCGACTCTTGTACCGGCCGCTATGCATAGCGCTGACGAGCTTCCGGGGCTTACGGCGGGGGTTGGGTTGACCGTGGTGAGTTGGATGCTGCGGATCGGGTCACTGGTTGCGGCACCGGTGACGGGGGTGATCGCGGACGTGAGCAGCCTTCGGGTCGGACTGCTGAGCGTGGTGTTCGCGGGGGTGGTGGTCTTGCTCTTGGGCCGCACCCTGTCCAACTCAACCGCCCACTGACCCCGGCTCGCCTGCGTTCGGCGCTAGCGAGCGGCCCGAGTTGGCGGCAGGGGTCAGGCTGACCGTGGTGGGTGCGATCGGGGGCGTGGGCAGCCTGCTGAGCGGGGTGTTCGCGAGGCTGGCGGTCTTGCCCTTGGGCCACGCCTTGCCCACCTGCCGACGCGGGCTCACCGGCGTTCGATGCCCCGACTCAAGATCAAACCGATCGGAGCAGCCCCCGATATACAGCTTACCGAGAGCCACCGACGAAACGTCGTGACCAGCGGCGGGCCCTGTGGACAACTACCAGCGGTCCGCGCGTTTCCCTGAGGCCAGCCACCCCTTCCTCTTCTCTTCCCTTCTCTTCCCTTCCCACCCCGGCCCTTCCTTGCCCTGCCCTGCCCTGCCGTGGCCGTCTTTCCGATGTGCGCCCGACACCACCTCCGGCCGCGCCACTTCAGCCAACTCATGTCCATTATCTTGATAGCTGATTGCGCATGTGGGATAGCTAGGTGTAGGTGATAGGCACCGAGTGCGGCGTGGTAGGAGGGAGGGGTGTCTCAAGTTGTGGTGGTGGGTGCCGGGCCGGTCGGGTTGACGGTGGCGGCGTTGTTGGGGCGGTGTGGGGTTGATGTCGCGGTGGTGGAGCAGCACCCGGCTGCGTACGGGTTGCCGCGGGCGGTGCACCTGGACGGGGACGCGGTGCGGGTGTTGCAGGCCGCGGGGGTCGGGGGGCGGTTCCGGGCGGTGAGCCGGGGGATGCCGGGGCTGCGGCTGGTCGACCCGGCGGGCGGGGTGCTGGCGGAGTTCGCCAGGGGGCTGGGCGAGTTCCCGGAGTCGTCGATGTTCCACCAGCCCGACCTGGACCGGGTGCTGCTCGACGAGGTCGGCGACCGGGTGCGCCGGGGCGTCACCGTCACCGGGGTCACCGACCGCGGCGTGCGGACCGACCGCGGCGACATCGACGCCCGGTTCGTGCTGGCGTGCGACGGGGCGGACAGCTTCGTGCGGCGGCACCTGGGGATCGCGAGCCGGGAGCTGGGTCGGCCGCAGGCGTGGATGGTGGTCGACGTGCGCAGCCGGGACGAGCTGGTCGACTGGGGCGGGGTGCACCAGGTGTGCGACCGGCGGCGGCCCGCCACCTACATGCGGGTCACCGGGGACCACCACCGGTGGGAGTTCCGGGTGGGCGGGCAGCCGCGCGCGGCGCCGTGGTCCGGTGGCGAGGTCGTGCGCGCCGCGACCTACACATTCCGCTCCCGGGTGGCGCGGCGGTGGCGGGTCGGCCCGGTGTTCCTGCTGGGCGACGCGGCGCACGAGGGTCCGCCGTTCGTCGGCCAGGGGCTCGGGTCGGGGCTGCGGGACGCGCACAACCTGGCGTGGAAGCTCGCCCTCGTCCTGCGCGGCGGCGACCCCGCGGTGCTCGACACCTACCAGTCCGAGCGGTTGCCGCAGGCGGTGCGCACGATCCGCGCGGCGCAGGTCGTCGGCTGGGCGCTCGGTGCCGGACCCGCTCGGCGGCAACTGATCCGCGCCGCGGCCCGTGTCCCCGGCGTGGCCGCCGCGGCGGGAAAGCTGCCCACTCCCCCGCTCGACCCCGGGCCGCTGGTGGGCGGAGGCCGGTTGGCCGGGCGCGTGTGCCCGCAGTGGTCCACCCCGGACGGCTGGACGGACGACCTGCTCGGCGACCGGCCGCGCGTGGTCGACCTCGACTCCCCCTACCGGGACTGGCTGCGCGCCGCCGGGGTCCGCGCCGCGCTCATCCGTCCCGACCGGATAGTGCTGGACACCGCGAGGTCCACCTCGGACATCGCCGGACTCACCGAACTGGCCGCCACGCTGACCTGAACCGCGCCGGTTCTCGTTCTAAGCCAACGGTTCCCGATCGGACTCGCGCAGGGCGTCGGCCACCGAGTGCGACAGCGCGATCGGTCGGACGGTGCCCGCGAGCGTGATCGTGCGGTGGGGGGCCGAGTTCTCGGCGGCGACGACCACCAGCCTGCCGCCGGTCTCGTCGGCGCGGTAGGCGGCGGTGACGATGACGTCGACGCCCGCGGCGCTGAGGAAGCGGACAGCGGTCAGGTCGAGCAGGACGGTCGCGTGGTCGGTCTGGGCCGCGCTGAGGTGGTGGTCGAGCAGGTGGGCACTGGACATGTCCACCTCGCCGGTGACCGCCAGCACCGCGTGCGCGGGGCCGGGGACGCGGACGAAGTCGAGCAGGGGACGCGTCAAGGACGCCGCCCGAGGTCACACATCCGCATGGCGCTCAAGTGTAACCACTCGGCGCGGACCGGGGAGCGGCGATTATCAGCTAGTCCACAGTGGACGAACGGGTCAGCCCAGGCAGAGTTCGTTGCCCTCCGGGTCGGCGAGCACGATGTGGTGACCGGCGAACTCACCCAGTCGGGTAGCTCCCGCGGCGACGAAGCGGTCGGCGGCCTCGGTGATCCGCGCCCACCGCTGCTCCGGGGTGCCGGTACCGGCGACCCGGACGTCCATGTGCAACCGGTTCTTCGCGGTCTTCGGTTCCGGGACCGGCAGTAAGGAAAGGCGCGGCGCCACACCGTCCGGGTCGTACAGCCAGGCGCCCTCCCCGCCGTCCTCGTCTTCCTCGAACTGCTCCAGCCACTCCGCGCGGGTGGCGAACGGCGCGGGCGGCGGCTCGTCGACGTAGCCGAGCACGGTCTTGTAGAACTCCGCGAGCCGCGGCGCGTCCGCGCAGTCCAGCGTGAGGTCGACCTTGAACCCCATCGGATCCCCCTCGGTCGGTGGTGGCACCGGACTCTACGAGCGGGTTCCGACAATCCCACAGTTGACTTATATAAGCCGGTACTGACACAGTGGCACTGTGCACGCGTTCGACGTCCTCGGGGATCCCGTCCGCCGCCGGATCCTCGAACTGCTCGTCGACGGCGAGCGCTCGGCCGGGTCGATCACCGAGATCGTCCGGTCGGAGTTCGGCATCTCGCAGCCCGGCGTCTCCCAGCACCTGCGGGTGTTGCGGGAGAACGGTTTCACCTCGGTGCGCGCCGAGGGGACCCGGCGGCTGTACGCGGTCGACGCGGACCCGCTGCGGGAACTCGACCAGTGGCTGGACCGGTTCCGCCGGTTCTGGGACCAGCGCCTCGACGCCCTGGCGACCGAGTTGGCCAGGGGCAGGCGCGCCGCGGCACCGCACGTCACCGAGGAGCAACCATGATCGACATCGCCGCGCAGATCGGCGCCACCGGCCGCGAGGTCACCGAGGCCGAGGGACTGGTCCGGGTGCTGCTCACCCGCGACTACGACGCCGAGCCCGCCGACGTGTGGGACGCGCTGACCGACCCGGACCGGCTGCGGCGCTGGTTCCTGCCGATCACCGGCGACCTGCGCGTCGGCGGCCGGTTCCACCTGGAGGGCAACGCGGGCGGGGAGATCCTGCACTGCGAGCCGCCGGCCCGGCTGCGGGTCACCTTCGGCGACGCGACCAGCCTGGTGGAGGTCCGGTTGATCGCGGGGCCGCGGACCCGGCTGGAGTTGGAGCACAGCGTGCCGGTGGCGTTCGCGGGGAGCGCGGCGGGGTCGCTGTTCGTCGGCCCGGGCTGGGATGGGGCGGTGCTGGGGCTGGCGTTGTTCCTGGCAGGCGAGGTGGCCGACGACCCGGTCGCGGCGGCGAACTCGCTGGAGACGCAGCGGTTCAACCTGGCGTCCATCGAGGCGTGGGTCGCGGCGAGCACGGGGGCCGCTTCCTTTGCCGAGATCGAGGCCGGGCGAGCCGCGGCCCTTGCGCAGTATTGCCCGGACGTCAAGGACTGACGCTCCGCATACACCCGTTCGGCGCAAACCAGCCTGCTATCGGGCGAATGGTGCATAACCCGAAACTATGAGTCATTGGGATGGGCGCGTCAGCGACCAACCCGGCATGCTCAAGTCACCCTGCACCACTCCGATCGGAGCTTCGCACGGCCGTCGCGGAAACCGGCCGTCGGCTCCGGGCCCCGGGTCACCCGAATGGTGGGTCGGCCACGGGTACGGGCCGGACACGCGACCTACGCCCTGCGTGTCCGGCCTCGCCTGTGTTGATTCCCTCCCGCCACTGTGCCCATTTCCTCCCGCCACCCGCCCCCACATCCCCGCCCGGCATCGTTCCCGGCTTGGCGGCGGAGGGCACCCGGCAGCGTTCCGATCTGGCAGCGGACAGTCGCCGGTGGTGTCCCCGGCTTGGCAGCGGAGGGTCACCCGGTGACGTACCCGGCCTGGCAGCGGACGGTCGCCTGCGGCGTACCTGGCAGCGAACAGGTATTGCACCGGTCCTGGCTTGACGGCGGGACAATCGCCGGTGGCGTACCCGGCCCGGCTGCGGGTAGGTACTGCACCGTTCTCGGACTGGCAGTGGCCTCATCGTCCCGGTCCGGCGGCGAGCGGTGGGGGTCATCGGGTGTTCAGGTGCGGGGCGTGGGGGGTGGGGGTGGGGTGTGGCAGGATCCCGGCGCGTGACCACGCTACGTATCGCCGTGCCCAACAAGGGGTCGCTCAGCCTGCCCTCCGACCAGCTCCTCACCGCGGCGGGGTACCGGGTCCATCGCGCCAACCGCGAGCTCATGATCGACGACGCCCGCAACGACGTGCGCTTCTTCTTCCTGCGGCCCCGCGACATCGCGCTCTACGTCGGCTCCGGCACGCTCGACGCGGGGATCACCGGGCGTGACCTGCTGCTCGACGCCGACACCGGTGCCGAGGAGGTGCTGCCGCTCGGTTACTCGGCCTCGACGTTCCGGTTCGCGGCGCGGCCGGGGGACCTCACCGCGGTCGCCGACCTCGCGGGCAAGCGGGTCGCCACCAGCTACCCCGGGCTGGTCGCGGCGCACCTGGCCGAGCACGGCGTCGAGGCCAGGCTGGTCCGGCTCGACGGCGCGGTCGAGACCTCGGTGCAGCTGGGCATCGCCGACGCGGTGGCCGACGTGGTGGAGACCGGCACCAGCCTGCGCAACTCCGGGCTGGCCGTGTTCGGCGAGCCGATCCTGCGCTCCGAGGCCGTGCTCATCCGCAGGCCGGACGCCGACGAGACGGTCGCCACCGCGGTGGAACGGGTCCGCCGCAGGCTCAAGGGCGTTCTCATCGCCCGCCAGTACGTGATGATCGACTACGACTGCCCGACCGACGTGCAGGAAGCCGCCTGCGCGCTGACACCGGGCATCGAGTCGCCCACGGTGTCCCCGCTGGCCCGCGAGGGCTGGGTGGCCGTCCGCTCCCTGGTCCCCCGCGACCGCGCCCCCTTCGTCATGGACGAACTCTGGGAGGTCGGCGCCCGCGCGATCCTCGTCACCCCGCTCGAGTCCAGCCGCATCTAGCCGCAGTCAGGGGCGGGGCGCGAGCTCCGCCCCTGACTCGTCGCGGATGAGGATTGCCGCAGCGGGGCAGGTGTCGGCCAGGTCCAAGATGTCCTCGTCCGGGGTAAGAGTGCCGGTGATGGTTTCGGCGTAAGAGCCGTGGAACCGGAAAATGTCCGGGCGGGAGCCCGCGCAGATGCCGGAGCCCAGGCAGCTCCCCGTGTCCACGCTGATAGACCAGGTCATCGTTCCTCCCACGCCACCGGCAGCGTGCGCGGTCCGCGCACCAACATCTGTGTCTTCCACACCGGGTCGCCCGCCTCAACAAGGCCAGGTAGGGCTAGCAGCGCCCGGAGAGCCTCTTGCAGCTCCACCCGAGCCAGAGCCGCACCCAGGCAGTGGTGGGCGCCGTGGCCGAAACCCAGGTGAGCGGTGGATTCACGGTCGAAACGGAGCCGGCCCGCGTCCGGGAAGCGGGACTCGTCGTGGTTGGCGGAGCCGATGGCGGCCAGGACCGGGTCGCCCTTGCGGACCAGGACCGCGCCGACCTGGACGTCCTCGGTGGCGTAGCGGGCGAACGCGGACGTCGCGCCCAGCGGGACGAAGCGCATCAGCTCCTCGACCGCGGCCGGGATGAGGTCGGGGTCGGCGCGCAGCTCGGCGAGGCGGTCGGGGCGGGTGAGCAGGACGTGCACGAAGTTGGGGATCTGGGTCGCGGTGGTCTCGTGCCCCGCGACCAGCACGCCGACGCACAGCTCCACCAGCTCGCGCTCGGTGAGCCGTTCGACGTCGTCGGCGCGCGCGGCGATCAGCGCGGACATCAGGTCGTCGGCCGGTTCCTCACGGCGCTGCGCGACCAGACCGGCCATGTACGCGGACAGCTCCTGGTCGTTGCGGGCGAACTCCTCCGCGGTCAGCGCGGCGGTGGACAACAGCCCGTCGCTCCACGCGCGGAACAGGTGCCGGTCCTCCGCGGGCACTCCAAGCAGCTCGCAGATGACCTGAACCGGCAGAGGTAGGGCGAACGCCTCCACCAGGTCGGTAGGGGAACCGGCGGCGCGCATGTCAGCGACAAGTCTGTCCGCGATCTCCCGGACCCTCGGCCGCAGCCGCTCGACCCTGCGCACGGTGAACGCGCTGGCCACGAGCACGCGCAGCCGCGTGTGGTCGGGCGGGTCCATGGCCAGGATGCCGCCGGAGCCGCGGTGGAACTGGACGCGCGGTTCGTCGCGGTCCACGGACGCGGCCCGGCTGAACCGGCGGTCGCCGAGCACGAACCGGGCGTCGTCGTAGCGGGTCGCCAGCCAGGCGGGCTCACCGAAGGGCAGCTGCACGCGGATCATGCCCGGGGCGGTCCGCGCGGCACCGTAGGCGGGCGCGAGGTCGAGGCCCTCCGGGCGGTTGAACGGGTAGTCCTGGACGCGCTGGTCGGCCGCGGTCATTCGCTCCCCCTCCGGTCTCGTTCGGGGTCCCCCACTCGGGTCGCCCCACCCCAACGTACGTCCGACGACGGCGGACCGTCAACGACCAGTCGCGGAGGGTGACACCCGCACGCGCGCGGAGTGGGCTGTCGGCGGGGTGCGGCAGGATGGCGCGGTGAACTGGACACGTGCCGTGCACCACCTGGAAACCCTGGCCGCGACCTGCGCCGACATGGCGACGCGGCCGGTGGCGATCTTCCCGCTGCGGGTCGGGGCGCTGTGGGTGGCGGGCGCGCTGCTCGGGGACCGGCGCGAGGTGGAGGCGGTCACGGTGGCGCTGACCGTCGACGCGCCCGAGGTGCCGTGGTTGACCGAGCCGCAGGGCGCCAAGCACTGGGCCGCCGCGGCGCGGGTGCCGCAGATGCCGGTCGAGGTGCACTGGCGGTCGGCGCACTCCCCCGTGTGGAACCACCGGCTGGAGCGGCCGGTGCTGGTGTGGTCGGTCGAGGACGGGGTCGACGCCGACGTGCTCGCGGCGATCACGCGCGGCGAGGCGGAGGCGCTGCGGCCCGCGGCCCCGACGTCCGAGGAGCTGCGCACCAGGCTGGCCGACGAGCTGGCGCTGAGCCTGCGCGCGGTGCGGGACCGTACCGGCGAGTACGCCGAGCGGCGGTGGAAGCCGGGCAAGCTGGAGCCGGTGTCCGACGCGCTGTGGCAGGCCAGTACCGGCTACCTCGATCTACTCGATGTGATCAAATAGCGCCTTCCGGGTATTGCGAACTGGCAACCGTCACCCGAACGGAGGTGTGAGACTGGTGGCAGCTGGATACACAGCTACCGTCCGACAACACGCGAGGGAAAGCAGAGTCACCGTGCCCGACGTCGACCCGAACCCGATCTACACCGCGCTGCTGCGGGAGCAGGGCCTGCTCGAGGAGCCGATCGGCGCGCCGATGCCCGAGCCGGAGCCCGCCTGCCCGTAGCTCTCACCTGGCTCGGAGCTCGGCCACCGCCGCGCGCACCGCGGGGTGGGCCATGATCTCGTCGACCGTGAGCGGGAGCGGGAGTCGCCAGTTGGGGTACTGGTCGACGGTTCCGGGCAGGTTGGGTTGCCGCAGTTCCCCCACCAGGTCCTGGGGGGCGGCGAAGACCAGGGCACACGGTGTCCTGGCGATGAACCGGTGCAGCGCGAGCACGATCTCCTCGACGGTGGGGTCGGGGCCGATCACACCCTCCTCGGTCAACACCCGCAGGATGTCGGCGCGTTCGGCCGCCGCGGTGACCTCCTCGGCCTCCGGGTCCTTGAGCAGGCCGAGCTCGGTGCGCACCCGGACGTGCTCACCGGCGAGGAAGCCCGACGCGGTCGGGAGGTCGTGGGTGGAGATGCTCGCCGCGGCCTGCCTGGGGTAGCGGTCGGCGGGGAGTTGCCGGTTGTCGCGGTCGCGCTGGAACCAGGCGACGGCGCAGCTGAGCACACCGCGCTCTTGGAGCTGTTCGGTGACGTACTCGGGCACGGTCCCGAGGTCCTCGCCGATGACCACGGCGTTCGCCCGATGCGCCTCTAGCGCCAAGACGCCGAGCATCGCCTCACCGTCGTAGTGCACGTACGTGCCACGGTCAGGGCCCTCGCCCGGTGGGATCCACCACAGCCGCCACAGTCCGGCGACGTGGTCTACGCGGATGCCGTCGCCGTGGGACAAGACCGCGCGGATCATGTCGCGGAACGGCAGGTAGCCCTGCTCAGCGAGCTTGTCCGGGCGTAGAGGCGGCAGAACCCAGTCTTGCCCTAGCGGGCTGAACGCGTCCGGGGGCGCGCCAACGGTGACCCGCGAGGCGAGGACGTCTTGCAGCGACCACCCGTCCGCGCCGCCCGGGTCCACGCCGACAGGCAGGTCGTGGATGACTCCTACGCGCATACCGGTCGCGGCAGAGCGAACGGCGTCGAGTTGTGCTGCCGAGCGCTGTTGGAGCCAAGCGTGGAAGGCGACCCTGTCTGCGAGTTCGGTACGTGCGGCGACTACGGCCAGGTTCGAGGGGTGGCGCAGTTCGGCGGGCCAGGTCCGCCAGTCGGGGCCGTGCCGTTCGGCGAGCGCGCTGAACGTGGCGAAGTCGAGCAGGTCCGCGTCGAGGGTGGCGAGGTCCGGCAGGCGCGGCCCGAGCTGGGCGAACGCGGCCGTCTTGGCGGCCCAGACCCCGTCGTGGTCGATCCGCGGCCCGAGGTCGGGGCGCAGCGCGAGGACGCGGTCGCGGGTGGCCTCGTCGGCGGCGGCGAACTCGGGGGTGTCGAGGACCGACAGGTGCAGCGGGTTGAGGGACCGCCTGCTCGACGGCGAGTACGGGGACTTGCGCACCGGCGTGGTCAGCGCGCCCGCGGCGACCGGGCTCACCAGCACCGCGCCCGCCGCGTCCTTGGCGGCACGGGCGACGAAGGCGCGCAGGTCGCGGTAGTCGCCGATGCCCCACGAGTCGGGGCCGTGCAGCGCGTAGAGCTGGACCATCCACCCCCAGGTGCGCTCCAGGTCGGGCAGCCTGGCGGGGGTGACGGCCAGCGAGGTCTCCCGGTTGCCGACCCGCAGCCGGTGCCAGCCCAGCGGCAGGTCGGGCAGCACGCCGTCGACCGGGACGACCCCGCCGTACTCGAGTTCCACCTCGCCGCGGCCGACCTCGACCCGGGCGCCCTGGCGGAGCACCGACGGCACCGCGGCCCTGGTCGGCGGGTCGCCGAGCTCGGCGAGGATGGCCCTGACCACCTCGGGGTCGACCACGACGCGTCGCCGCTCACCGTTCTCGTAGTCCAGCGCCACTCCGTGCGCCGCGGCCAGGTCGGCAAGTCGATCGTCCACAAGGGAGCCTTTCGGAAGGGGTCGGCTCCCATTCAACCGGACCGGTGCCGCTTTCGCCGGTTCCCGCGCGGTGCCGGGCGGGCGGTGCGGTCCCGATCACCCGGCTCGGGGCCGGTCCACCTCGGCTGCCTTCGCGATGCCCGCGCCCATGAGGCCGAAGACGATGTCGTGGGCGGGTTTCTGGGCGTACCAGTAGAGCTTCCCGGCGAGGCCGTGCGGCTGGAACCAGGTGGTCTGCTCAAGGCCGCTCTCCCCCGGTTCCCGGCCGTCGACCGCGCGGAGCGAGAGCCAGGCGCGGCCGGGGAGTCGCATGTCGGTGCGGAGGAGCAGTTCGGTGGTGTCGTCGGAGCGGTCGACCACGGACCAACTGTCGACGGTGTCGCCTACCGCCAGGTCGGTAGGCCTACCTCGGTGCAGGCCCACGCCACCGATGACGTGGTCTAGGGCTCCTCTGACGGACCACGCGCCGGGGACGGTGTGCCAGCCGTTGTCGCCGCCGATGTCGGTGATGACCTGCCACAACCGGTCGCGGGTAGCCCTGACTCGGGTTGTCTTGCGGTCGCGGAGCATGTCCGGGGAGTCGACCGGTGGCCCTTCCGGTGCCGGTACGCCCAATGCTTCTCGGAGCGCGCGGTCGAGGCTGGTACCGCCACCGGGCGGAGGAGGCAGTACCTCAGTCGGCACGAGGTCATGGCGTAGTGATTCGAGCAGCGCGCGAACAAGCGGTTCGGGCGTGAAGGCCGCGACAACGGCGGGCGGTACGACTACCGGCAACGGAAGTCGTCGGGGAAGGCCTGCGACTCGCGCGCACCGCTGGACCAAGTCGAGGTAGGTGACGGTGTCCGGCCCGGCGATGTCGGCAATCAGGTTCACTGGCTCGCTTGCCGCCGCCTCGACCAGGTAGTGCAAGACGTCGCGGATCGCGATCGGGCGGCTGCGGTTGCTCATGTACGTGGGGTTGGGCAGCACCGGGCCACCTCGGGCGGCTTTCGCCAGGAGTTCGAAGCTGGCGGAGCCCGCGCCGATGATCATCGAGGCCTGGAGGACCAGGGCGGGGGTCGGCGCGGCCAGGAAGATGTCGCCGACCTGGGCCCGGGACGCGAGGTGGGCCGAGACCTCGCCCTCGGTCGGGCGGGGGCCGCCGAGGTAGACCACCTGCCGGACCCCGGCCTGTGCCGCGGCGTCGGCGACGGCTCGGGCGATCTTCTCGTCGTTGGCGACGAAGTCGCCACCGGTCATCGAGTGGATGAGGTGGTAGACGACGTCGACCTCTCTCATAGCCGCGGTCAGAGCTACCGGATCGAGCACGTCGCCGCGGATGGCGTCGTCTCCGGAGGATTCGTCGAGTGACCTCGCGAACGTGCGCACGTGGTGGCCTGCCGCCGTGAGGGCCGCGGTCAGGTGGACACCGATGTAGCCGCTGGCTCCGAGGATGAGGCAGGTGGACACGACCCCATCTTGCCCAATTCCAGGATCAGAGCGAGTTCTGGCGAGGGGCGAGGATGGTGGCCGGGTCGGCGTCGGGTGTGGTGAGCCAGCGGTTGAAGGCTTCGGGATGACGTCGCTCCAACTCGTCGAGGTAGCGCTGCCGGGCGCGGAGGACGACAACCGCCTCCCTGGGGGTCTTGGCGTCGCGCAGCGTGAGAAGGGTGTCCTTCCACCGCGCGCACAGGTGCTCGGTGGAGTAACCGCGGCCTCCCCGCAACGGGAGCGCGGCGACGACCAGGGCACCAACGAGAGCGAAGCCGACCCATTCGACCAAGATGACCAGACCCGCCGTGCCGATCAAGGTGACGTACAGCGCGGCCGACAACGCCGACGCGCCCAGGTCGAGTCTGCCGTTGCCGGTAAGAGCGGCGGATAACGCTAAGCCAAGGCAAATCGACGTTATAGCAAGGAAGACGAGAGTCCACGTCCGCAGCAGGGAGACTCCCGCGCAGACGCCGGTGAACCCGACGGCGGCGGACAGCGCGGTCAGCACGAGTTGGTAGGGGCGCGCCCACTGTCGTCGCAGCACGTGTCCTCCTAGGGTCACCGGCCCTCCAATGAGCTACCCCCGTCCGGTCACTCCCAATCGTGGCTCCTGCGCCCATCGGGCGAAGCGCCGCTGACGTCCTTGCCCCGCGCGAACGGTGCTCTATGCTTCGAGGACTTCCCGACGGCATGAACCGAGGCCGACATGGTTCCCCGCACCCGGATCCCGGCCGTTCCCCTCCCGACGCCCCGACCCGCGCGCGGGCACGTCAGCACCGCGACCGTCGAGCAGGTCGGCCGGTGGGCGGTGCTGGTGACCGTGCGCGGCGAGGTCGACCTGGTGACCACCCCGGCCGTGCACGAGGCACTGCGCGTCGGGCTGGCCACCCCGGACGCGCTCCTGGTGGTGGTCGACCTGTCCGAAGTGGACTTCCTGGCCGCCGCCGGGCTCGGCGCGCTGGTGCTGGCGCGCGACACCGCGGCCTGCCGGGCGATCGACCTGCGGCTGGTCGCGCACGGGCGCTCGGTACTGCGGCTGCTGGACATCACCGGGCTGCGGCGCACGTTCCGGTTGCACCGCGACCTCGCCGGGCCGCTCGGGCCCTACCTTCAGCGGTCGGCGAGTTCCCGGTAAGGGGTACGGAAACCGTCCTTGGCGAGCGCGACTAGGTCCCGCCGCGAACGGAACGTGACCACCGCGGCACCGGCCAGGTAGACGCTGGACAGCGCTACCAGTTCGATGCCCTTCACCGACTCCGGCAGCACGGCAGCGAGCACGAACTGGGCGACGAACAAGCCGAGCAGCAGCAGACCGCCGCGCACGGTGATCGTCAGGCTAAGCAGGAGCGATACCGCGAACAGCGACTGCGCGGCGGTCAGCAGCAACTCCTCCCGCTGCGCGGCATCGATCGGCAGCCCCGAGGTCGAGGCCGAGGCGATGGCGAACACAACGGGCAGGGTGCCCACCAGCAGGGTCCACTGGTTGACCTTGGAGGACACCAGGGTGGCCAGCGCGTCGGTGGTCTTGAGCCGCCAGGCGTACAAGCAGGCCACCAGCAGCTCGGGGGCCTCGGACGCGAGCGGGGCCAGCCACTGGACCAGGAAGAACTGGCTGATGCCGACCTGGGTGCCGGTCTCGACCAGCGCGTGCGCGAAGTTCTCCGCGACCAGCAGGATCACCACGGCGGCGAAGGCGAACAGGCCGACGCACGACAGCCTGCGGTGCAGCTTCGGCTGCTCCCCCAGCACCTTGGCGACGCCTTCGAGGTCAGGGTCACCCGGCGGTGCTTTCGCGACCCGGACGGCGTAGAGCACGAAGATGGCGACCAACACGGCCGCGTCAATCAGGGTGATGCTGTGGCGCAAAGGAAGGGTCAACGAGTAGAGGGTCGCCACGGCGAGGAACGCCAGCGGGACCGCGTCGGTGCGCTCCAAGGTGACACCCGCGTGCTTCTTGTGCCCACCGCGCTCGCTGTCAGCGGAGTGAGCGCCACCGCGGCGAATGCGCCAAGCGGCGAGGAGAACCACTAGAGCCCAGCCGACTCCGACGAGGATCCGGTTGGCACCGGTCATGTTCGCCAGGGCCAGACCACAGCTGGAATGGTCGTTAGAGCCAGGTGGGACGCAAGCGGGTCCGTGCTCGGCGAACGCGCGGCCGCCCTCGGACGCGAACACGAAGTCGACCGCGTACTCGGGCAGGACCGCGATCAGCGCGAGGACCGTGATCGCCAACCCCGGCGAGATGTCGACCTGGACGGCCTCGGCCACCCAGGACAGCACGAAAGCGGCACCGATGACCGCGATGCCGAACAGCAGGGCCGCCAGCGGCGGGGTCAGGTGGACGCCGGTCACCCCGAGGAACACCCCGGGCGCGGTGGCCACCGCGGCGGCACCCAACGGCGCCGCGGCCCGCCTGGTGGCGGGCCGCGGCGAGTCGGTGATCAATGCCCGTCCGGCCCAGCCACGCCGCCGCGACGCGCCACGGCCTCCGGGCCCAGGTCCGGCCGCACCGGCGCGCCCTGCCGCACCGGCACGTCCTGACCGGGGACCGCCCGGCCCGCCCTGGGGGCGGGCACCGTGCCGTCCGCGCCCGCCGGGACCGTCCCGACACCGGGCTCGGCGCCCGGCGCCCGCGACAGGCGGGTCTCGGCGGTGCCGTTGGCGCGCGCGATGTCCTCCGAGTCCACGGCACCCGCGGGCGGGGTCGGCGCGCTGTCGAGCGGCACGCCGTTGTGCTGCATGTGGTCGTAACGCTGCTTGGTGAGGTTCTCGGCGTCGAGCCGGTCGCGCATCCGGGTCAGCATTCGGATGGTCAGCGCGTGTGCCACCGCGAGCAGCAGGAGCACCACGCCGAGCTTGCGCACCATGGCCACGAGTTGCGTGTCGCCACCGAGGTCGATGGCCGAGATCAGCAGCAGGACGCCGAGCACGGCGAAGTGGAACAGCACCGACACCAGCCGGGCCATCGACCGCGCCGACTCGTCCTCACCGTAGGAATCGGCCAGGTACCTCAGCCCGCTGCGGTAGATGATCTGCCCATCCGCCACCACCAGCGCGATCCCGAGGACCAAGAACAAGACATACGTACCGTCGTCCACGACAGGCCCCTTCCACCCAACCGGTCACGGTGGGTATACCACCGGGTTCAGGGCGTGAAACCGGGGCTCAGCGCAGCCAGCGGGGCTCCTTCACCCCGAGGACCTTCTTCCAGACCCGGCCGAAAGACTCTTCCGCGCGTCGCCCGCGAGCCTCTTGCCTCGCGTAGAGCACGCCGTAGGTGAACCCGTTCTCCCCGCTCAGGTGAGCACGTACGCCCATGCCGCGTAGTTCGCCGCGCGCGACGGTGACGTCCTGTCGGGTTCCTAGCACTGACTGCGCCTTCTTGACCCTCTTACCCCAACGCTCCAGTTTCGGCCCGAAAGCGGGGGCGACAGCTTCCGCGGCGTAGCGGGCCTTCTTCGCGTCCTTACGTACCTGATGCAGGGCGGTGTCACGGTCCGCGGCTCCTTCCACGGCGGCGACCGAGGCCTGCAACGTCCGCCACGCCTTGACGACAGGCTTGCGCAGCTGGTGCACGGCCGGTCGGCGGGCCTTCTTGGTCCACGGCGGGTCGGCCAGGAACGCGTCGAGGTCCGCGAGCAGCGCCAGGTAGCGCTCACCGTCCAGCTCGGACACAAGAGCCTTGCGCGCGTCCGCCTGGGTCCGGCTCAGCTCGGCGTCCACAGTGGCCGGGACGGCGCCGAGCACGTCCTCCGAGGGGAGTTCCCGCAGCTCGGCGGCGAGTTCCTCGGCCAGTACCTCCGCGTCCCTGGCGGGCGAGGCGACACCGCCGATCCACTTGAGCTCGGCCCGCAGCGCGTTGACCCTGTCGGCGTCGAGCAGGGGCCGGAAGGCGCGCAGGGCGCTGCGCAAGCGGCGGCTCGCGATGCGGAACTGGTGGATCGAGTCGTCGGTGTCGACGCGGATGCCGGTGTCGTTGGCGCGGATCGCCGCGGTCTGCGCCTGCAGGTAGGACAAGGCGACGTCGGCAGCGGAGGGGTTGGTGGGCAGCGGCGCGGGCTTGCGCGGCTTCGCGCGGTCGCCGAGGGCTTGGGCGAGCTTGGACGTGGACTTCGCGGGGGTGGCGCCAAGAACCTCGCCGATAGCGTCTAGGACGTCGAGGTCGGTGGCCTCGACCTCTAGCTCCCGCCAGGAGTGGGCAGTGCCGTCTACGGGGTGGGCTGTCACGGCGTCGTCGGCGATAAGAGCGATGGTGGTGCCGTCGGCGTCGCGAAGCTCCCACTCGTCGCGGTGGGTCGTGATGCGGACGACCGGGGTCAGTGGGGCGCCCAGGGTGTGTGACCGGACAAGGGAGACCAACGCAGCGGGGACGGTGCTCTTAGCGCGGCCCAGCGGGAAGCGGATCTCGTCGCGCACGTTCGGGGCAACCGGGAGCTTCGCGTGCCACCCCGCGTCGTCGCCTCCAGTTCGCCTGCGCAGGGTGATACCCGCGCGGGCCAGGCGGAGATCCACGGTGTCGAAGTACGTTGCGTCCAGGTCCGCGCCGCGCGGACCCTCGCACGAGTGCACCGGGCCGGTCCCGCTCAGATCGGGCAGGGTGTAGTCGGCGGGGGCCTCGTACTTGCGTTCCGTCTCTCTTACCTTCGTAGCCACACCCCACTATGACATCCAAGGCCCGTCTGGGTGACTCGTGGCCCGCGTGGGTACTACGGGGGCAGCTTGTGACACCGAGGAGGGCATGTGACCGGGCAAGAGTTGACGGTGGGCGTCGAGGAGGAGTTCTTCCTCGTCGGGCCGGACGGGCGACTGGTGAACCAGGGGCCGGAGGCGGTCGCCGGGATCACCGACGTCGACCTCAAGCCGGAACTGCTGCGCTGCCAGGTCGAGTCGGCGACCGGTGTGCTCAAGACCGCGGGCGAGATCCGCGACGAGCTGACCGAGCTGCGCGAGCGCCTGGCCGCGGGTGCCGCCGAGCAGGACGCGCTGCTCATCGCGGCCGGTACCGCGCCGCACGCGCAGCCGGACATCTCCGAGATCGGGCCCGGTACGCGCTACCACCGCATCGCGCGGCACGTGGGGCCGTTCATCTTCAGCGGGATGACGTGCGGGTGTCACGTACACGTAGGAGTGGAGGACACGGCTACCGCACTACGAGTGGCCAACCATCTGCGGCCGTGGCTACCGGCTTTGCTAGCGATGTCGGGCAACTCGGCCTTCTATGACGGTGCTGACACCGGTTACGCCTCCGCGCGCCACCTGCTGTGGAACCGGTGGCCCACGGCAGGGCCGCCGCCCTATATGGACTCCACCGACGAGTACGAGTCGATCGTGAACGGGTTGCTCGACACCGGCGTGGCCATGGACCGGAAGATGGTCTATTGGGACGTGCGGCCCTCGGAGGCACAGCCGACCGTAGAGGTCAGGGTGTCCGATGTGCTGGGTACGGTGGAAGAGGCGGCGTTCATGGCTGTCCTGATCCGGTTGCTGGTATCCGACGCGTTGCGCGCTACCGACACCGCGCCGAGAGTGCCGACGGAGGTCATCCGAGCGGCACAGTGGCGGGCGGCGAAGGGAGGGCGCTCGGCGGCCGTCCCCGATCCGGTGACGGGGTCGCTGCGAGAGGCCACTGCCGTGATCGGCGACCTGGTGCGCGCGCACACCGACGAGCTACGGGCCAGCGGGGAGCTGGACTTCGTGCGCGCCACCATGACCTGGCTCGACCACCACGGCGACGGCGCGCACCGGCAACTGGAGGCCGCGGAGAACAGCGCCGGCGTCGACGGCGTGCTGCGGCTGCTCGCGCGGCAGACGAGTTTGTCGCAGAGCGTGGCCGGGTAGGTCGAGCCCATGAGCGACGACGGCTACGACTCGACCCTGAGCCAGGCGGAGAGCCTGGACGAGGACAACCTGCGGGTGGACCCGCTCGAGCAGGGCGTCGAGCCGCCGGAGCACTGGGCCGAGGCGGACAAGTTCGGCATGACCACCGCCGAGCAGCGCGCTGGGGAGAGCCTCGACGAGCGGTTGGCGGAGGAGGAACCGGACGTCACGGCGCAGGATGATCCGCCTGGGCCTGATACACCGTTGGCGCGGGTGGACGATCGGATCGACGAGCAGTCCGCTGTGGACGACGCGGTGCCTGCTCATCATCGGCACACGGAGGCTGAGCTGCGTGGGCAGGCCGCTGATGAGGCGGGCGGGTCGGTTGCTGAGGCGTTGCGGGAGGGTTGATCGAGGTCTTGGGGGGATCCGGCTCTCGTGCTCGGCTTCGCCGTCGACAGTGAACGGCTCGCCTGCGGCATTGCGGTGGGGCGCGAGTTTCGAGCTTTGCTCGATGGGGCGAACTTGTTTTGCGTGGGGCCCCTACAACACCCGTGGCAGAACCGCAAAGCAGGGGCCGAAAAGCAGGCCCTGCCGCGTGGACGACGCTACGGCTGCTGTCCCCCCACGCAAAACAAGTCCGCCCCATCGAGCAGGGTTGGCACCAGCGACTCCGAGGAGCGTTGTTCGGCCAACGCCTGGGAGGGGCAGTTAGGGCCAACGTTGTAGAGGGGCACGTGGGGGCCAACGTCGCAGAGTCTCGACCAGTTGGGACCGGTGACTCCGAGGAGCGCGTGGTTGGCCAACGTCGCTGAGTCTTGGGCCGGCGGGAAGGTGTGGGGGTGGGTTACTCGGTGCTGTAGACCGGGAGGAGTTGGGTTAGGCCGCTGGCGGTGAAGGCTGCGGCGGCGGGGCTTTCGGGGGGTGTGATGAGGCGGAGGGTTCGGGCGGTGGCTCGGAGGTCCGTCACCTGCTCATACAAGACTCGGAGGGCGGCGCTGGTTAGGAGGTCTACGTCGGCCAGGAGGATTGTGCAGGTGCCTACGCCGCTGCGGGCGGCTTCTTGGAGGGCGGAGCGGAGTTCGCCCGCGTTAGAGGAGTCGAGGACGCCGGTGGCGAATACGCGGACGGTGGTGCCGGAGACCTCGGTCTTGACCGAGAACGAGTGCGGGGCCGTCAGCGGGTGTGGTGGGTCGAAGTCCGGCTGGGGGACCGGTGGGCGGCGGATGGTGCGGCGCATGTGGACAGTCGTGCCGGTGTCGCCGGTGTCGACGGACAGGTGGTCGCTGCATTCGCGCATCATCAGCATTCCGCGGCCGCGGTAAGGGCTGCGTTCGATCGGTTCCCGCCAGGTACCCGTATCCGCGACAGTCACCTCTACACCGCCGACACCGTCGAGTTCGGCCAAGACCGTCACGGTCCCGCTGTGGTCCCGGTAGCCGTGTTCGATCGAGTTCGTGACCGCCTCCACGATGCACAGCGCGATCCCCATGCGGTCGTCGCGGTGCGCGGATAGAGCGTCGAGCCAGGCGTTGAGTTCGCGGTGTAGGACCACGAGCTGCTCCGGTGCCGCGGGTAGTGCCAAGTCGAGCCGAGGGGCCGGGCCGGCCAAAACCGTGGCGGCGAGCACGGTCACGTCGTCGCGGGAGGTTTGGTTGTCGACCATCGCGGCGAGGGCGGAGCACAGGCGGTCGGGGAGGTCGCGCGGGTCGGTGTCGGTGTTGCGCGCGGCGACGTGGGCGACGCAGTCGACGAGGCGGTCGCGGGACTCGGTGAAGCCGCGGCCGGGGGCCTCGACGACGCCATCGGAGTACAGGACGAGGGTCTCACCTTGGGTCAGCGTGGTGTACGCGACGGGCGAGTCGCCGTCGAGGTAGGCCAGTGGCGGGCCGACCGGGCCGTCGAGGAAGCGCGGCACGCCATCGGCGCCGAGCAGCAGCGGCCGTGGGTGCCCCCGGCTGCCGTGCTCCAACACCCGGGTGAGCCGGTCGAACACCGCGACGCACACCGTGGACCCCCGGGCGTCCGGGGACAGCCGGGCGATGGTGTCGAGCGCGCGCAGGACCTCGCTGACCGTCCCGCCGCGCACCAGCCGTTCGGCGGCGACGGCCCGTAGCTGCCCCATCGCCCCGGACGCGGTCGGCCCGTGCCCCACGACGTCACCGAGCACGAACCCCACGCGATCGCCGGGCATCGGCACCACGTCGTACCAGTCCCCGCCCGCGGTGTGCCACTCCCCCGCGGGCACGTAGGCCGCGCCCAGTCCGACGTCAGGCAGCAGCGGTAGGCCTGTCGGCAGCAGGTTGCGTTGGAGTTGGAGGGTGACCCGACGCTCGGCTGCGAGCCGTTGCCGTACCTCGGCCACCTCTGCCTGCGCCGCACGGCGTTGACGCACCGAGGCCGTAACGTCGATGCAGTGCGCCATCAGCACCAACGTGCCGTCCGACGCCACGATCCGCACCACGCTGTAGTTGAAGTAGCCCTCGACCATGTCGCCGTCGCCGGTGATGTCGACCTCGACCCGACGCTCGACGCCCAGCTGCGGCTCGCCGGTGCGCGCGACCTGGTCGAGCAGCTCGAACACCTGCTGACCGGCCGCCTCGGGCACGGCCGAGCGCACCGGGGTGCCGATCAGCCCCGGGCGGTCCCCCACGCTGGCCCTGGCCAGCCGGTTGGCGGCGAGGATGCGGTGCTCCTGGCCCGCGAACAGCCACATGATCGCGGGCGCTGTCTCGAACGCGAGCGCCGCGGCGTCCGTCTCGTGCAGTTCGATGCCCCCCATCACGCCCCGGACCCGCGGCGGCCGGATCCCCGGCAGCCGCTCCCCCGCCGGTCAGCCTGGACCTCGCACGGGTGACACGCAACATCGACGGGCCCGGTGTGGGCGGCGTCTATCCGGGATACCCACGCGGGGTGAGTGACGAGAAGAACGCGAAAACCGGCAAAGCCGACACCCCCGACGCGGAGCGGCTGCTCGACCGCAGCACCGCACCGCTCGACGATTACGCCACCAGCGAGACCCACGGCCCCGTCCAGGTCGACACCGCGGAAGCGAACGCGGACGAGGCCGACGACGAGTCGGCGGCCCCCGGACCGGATGCCCAGGAGCCGCCGGACTGAGTGGTCGGCATCAGTCCTTCTTGTCGAGGTGCTCGCCGGTGAGCTTGCGGAACCCCTTGGCGCCCGCGCGGTCGACCCCGGCCTTGACCACGCCGAAGATCGCGCCCTGCAGCAGCGCGGCGAGCAGGACCTCGCGGGTGGAGTGGTCCGGTGACGTCGCCTCGGGCGCCTCGTCGTCGCCGGACACCCCGCGCCAGACCCGCTTGAACAGCACCCCGGCGAGCAGGCCGCCCAGGACGCTGACGAGCAGGCTCAACGGCCGGTACAGCAGTCGCACGGCTACCTCCCCAGCAGTCGGACCAGCAGGGCGACCAGCGCGGCGACCGCGGCGGCACCCAGGGCGACCGGGACCGGGTTGCGGCGCGCGAGCACGACAGCGTCACCGGCCTTCGCCTTGGCCTCGTGCGCGCGCTCGGTGATGACCCCGCGCACCTGCTCGGTCTTCTCCCCGACGCGGCGCTTGACGTCGGTCTTGGCCACCAGGGCGTCGACCGTCTCGGCGAGGTCGCCCCTGGCCTGCTCGATGTCGGCGCGCAGGGCCTCCTGCTCGGCGTGCTTGCTCATCGGTGCGCACTCTCCTTCACGACTGCCACGTCCCGCTGGGTGCTCTTGATCGCCTGCTCCGGGATCGGCGGGGTCGCGTGCCCGACCCGGTTGGCCGCGATCGCCGCGAGCCCGCCCGCGATCAGCAGCAGCGCCCCGGCCACGATCAGCGCCGACGCCCACACGGGCACGGCGGTGGCGAGTCCGGCGACCGCGGCGGCCACCAGGGTCCCCACGGCGAACCACGCGAGGATGCCCGCCGTACCGCCGAGCGCGGCGCCGACACCGGCCTGCTTGCCCTTGTCCTTGAGCTCGACCTTGGCCAGTTCGAGTTCGTCGCGCAGCAGGCGTGAGACCTGCTCGCCGAGCCTGCCGACCAGCTCACCCGTAGACGGCTCGGTCGGGTCGTTCACCCGTGTAGTCGGTTTCGACTCGTTCATACCCTTGAGCTACCCGCTGCAACGTGCTGTTACTCCTGCGCGGCGGCGTGGGCTTCTCGACGCTCTAGTCACTACAGGCCGTCACGCAGGTGTGGAACCGGCTCCGCTGGGTATCCGGGCACAGTGACCGACCCGCTGCACCCGCGCCGAAGGCTGGCGCCCGCCATCGCCTCCCCCACGACCCCGCCCGCGGGTGAGGTGGTGGAGCTCCGAGTGGACGCCTCCCACACTCAATTGCCGTTGGTGCGGACCGTGTCCGGGGCGGTGGCGATGCGCAAGGACTTCGACATCGACTCGATCGCGGACCTGCGCCTGCTGGTCGACGAGGCGTGCGCGATGGCACTGACCCGCGCCCTGCCGTTCGGGACGATGGCGGTGCGGTTCCTGGTGACCGACGAGGGCGTCGAGGTGCGGTGCTCGGTACCGGTGCTCGACGAGGACCCCCTCGAGCGCGCGGGACTGGGCTGGACGCTGGTGTCCTCGCTGGCCGAGTGGGTGCGCGACAGCGTGCGGCCCGGGCCGGTGTTCCCGGAGCTGGTGATCGAGTTCGGGATGGCGAACAGGACGGCGCACGAGTGACGCAGCCCCAGATGGCCACGTCGGCCGAACGCGTGGAGAACTCCGGATACGCCCACCTCGCCCCGCTGCTCGCCGAGTTCGCGGAACTGCCCGCGGGCAGCCCGCGGCGCGAGCGGTTGCGGGCGTCGCTGGTGACCGAGTTCCTGCCGCTGGCCCAGCACGTGGCGCGGCGCTTCGCCAACCGCGGCGAGCCCTACGACGACCTGCTCCAGGTGGCCACGGTCGGGTTGATCAACGCCATCGACCGGTTCGACCCGGGCCGGGGCAGCGACTTCCTGTCCTTCGCGGTGCCCACGGTGATGGGCGAGGTGCGCAGGCACTTCCGGGACGCGAGCTGGTCGATGCGGGTCCCGCGCAGGCTCAAGGAACTGCACCTGGCCATCGCCGGGGCCACCAGCGAGATGTCGCAGCGCCTGGGGCGGGCACCGACACCGCGAGAACTGGCCGAGCGGCTGGACATGCCGGTCGAGGACATCTACGCGGGGTTGCAGGCGGGCGCGGTGTACCGGTCGCGCTCGCTCGACGAGATCCTGGGACCGCAGGACGAGACCGGGTCGGTTGGGGACCGGATCGGCGTCGAGGACACCGGTATGGCTGACGTGGAGTACCACGAGACGCTGAAACCGCTGCTGGCACGGCTACCTGAACGCGAGCGGCAGATCCTGATCCTGCGCTTCTATGGCAACCTCACGCAGACGCAGATCGCGGACAAGGTCGGGCTTTCGCAGATGCACGTGTCCCGCCTCTTGGCCAAGACCCTCGCAGGCCTACGAGAGATGATGACCGAGGACCTCTAGACCGCGGCGACCTCGGTGCCTCTGGGCGTAGGGATGCGGGCGGCGCGACGGAGGTCCGCGCGCTCGCGCTCGTCCAGACCACCCCAGACGCCGTAGGGCTCCGCGGTGCGCAGGGCGAAATCACGACACCGGCGGAGCACCGGGCACCGGGAGCAGACCAGCTTGGCCGCTTGGACGCGTCGGTCGCGGGCGAGGCCGCGCTCGTTGTCCGGGCTGTAGAACCGGTCGACGGGCAACGTCTGGCAGGCGCCGTGGGCCTGCCACGGCTCGGGGGCTCTTCTCACCCCGGCCGGGTAGCCCCGCGGCACCCGCGCGAAACCCCACGCACCTCTACCGAGTGATGACACTCGGTAGTGGACGAGGCGCGCGGGGTGCGGGGGGTGCGCCGCCGACCGGACTGGGGTGGGGGGTCGTCCGGTCGGCGGCTCGTGTCGCCGTCGCGGAGGCACACGGCGTGCGTCCAGCGACGTTGGGGGGAACATCTCCGGGAAACGTCCGCGGGTCTTCCTCCGCGCGGCGACACCCGGTCCAACGCGCGAGGGGGGTCGAGCGTTCCCGAGCGGAGGTGGCGCTGGTCACTCTCCGGAGTAACCCGGTGGTAACCGGCAGGATCAGCCCGCGAGCGCGTCAGCCACCGTGGGGCGCAGGTCGAGCAGGTCGGCGAGCCCGCTGATCTCCAGCACCCTGGTGGCCATCGACTCGCCGACCACGAGCCGGAACACGGTGCCCGCGGTGTCGGCGCGCTCGGCGGCGCGGGCCAGGTTCGCCACCGCGGCCGACCCGAAGAAGGTCACCTGGTCCAGGTCGACCACGACCAGGGCGGCGCCGCCGTCGATGGCGGTGACCATGGCGTCGGCGAAGCGGGGCGCGGTGAGCAGGTCGATCTCGCCACCGGCGCGGACCACGACGGCACCCTCGGGGTGCTCGTCGACGGTGACCTCCAGCAGCTGCGGCGAGGCGGCACCGGGGGCCGGGTCGGGGGCGGGCGTCGAGGCTGGCATGGAGGCATTGTCCCAGGAGCGTCCAGCGGGCGGCAGCGCGAACCCGACCCGGCGGTCATACCAGGTGGCGGTCACACCGGGTTGACCTGCCGCGCGGCCGTGGCGCCGGTAGCGTTCAGGCATGATCGGTCTCCCCGGCGCGGTGACGGCCTGCCTGTTCGACCTAGACGGCGTGCTGACGAGCACGGCGACCCTGCACCGCATCGCGTGGCAGCGGACCTTCGACGAGTTCCTCGCGCACCGCTCGGACGGTGATCGCGCGCCGTTCACGCTGCACGACTACACCGCCTTCGTCGACGGGAGGCCGCGCGCGGACGGCGTGCGGACCTTCCTGTCGTCGCGCGGGATCCAGCTGCCGGAGGGCGGCGCGGACGACTCGCCGGACGCGGAGACCATCAACGGCGTGGGGAACCGCAAGAACGAGGCGCTGCTGCGGCTCATCGACGAGAAGGGCGTGCAGCCCTACCCGGGTTCGGTCGCGTACCTGGAGGCGGCACGCGCGGCGGGGTTGAAGATCGCGGTGGTGACGTCGTCCGCCAATGGGGAACACGTGTTGGAGGTGGCGGGTCTGACCTCGTTCGTACAGGCCCGCGTCGATGGCATCACCATCGTCGAAGAGCGGCTGCGGGGGAAACCGGCGCCGGACTCGTTCCTGGCCGGGGCGCGCGCCCTGGGTGTGGCGCCTGGTGAGGCTGCCGTGTTCGAGGACGCGTTGTCGGGCGTGGAAGCGGGGCGCGCGGGCGGGTTCGGTTACGTCGTCGGCGTCGACCGGGCTGACCAAGCGGATCAGTTGCTGGAGCACGGTGCCGACATCGTCGTGGACGACCTGGCGGAGCTGCTGGACGGGGCCAAGTGAGCGGCGGTTTCGACCTGGCGCCGTGGGAGCTGCGGTGGAGTGGGCTCGCGGTGGACCAGTTGCACCGCACGGAGTCCGTGTTCGCGTTGTCCAACGGGCACGTGGGGCTGCGCGGGAGTCTCGACGAGGGTGAGCCGGTAGGGCTACCGGGGACGTACCTCAACGGGTTCTACGAGGAACACGCGTTGCCCTATGCCGAGGCCGGTTACGGCTACCCCGAGGCGGGGCAGACCGTGGTCAACGTGACCGACGGCAAGATCATCCGGCTGCTGGTCGAGGACGAGCCGCTGGACATGCGCTACGGGCAGGCCCTGGAGCACCACCGCACGCTGGACTTCCGCACCGGGGTGCTGACCAGGCAGACGCTGTGGGAGTCGCCGACCGGGCGCCGGGTGCGGGTCCGCACGCAGCGGCTGGTGTCGTTCACCCAGCGCGCGGTCGCGGCCATCCGCTACGAGGTCGAGCCGGTCGCCGGGGACAGCGCGGGGCCGGAGAAGACACAGCTGGTGGTGCAGTCGGACCTGCTGGCCAACGAGCCGATCGAGAGCCGCACCCGCGACCCGCGGGTCGCGCTGGCGCTGAAGTCGCCGCTGGCCGGTGAGTCGCACCACTGCTCGGGGTTGCGGGCGGTGCTGGTGCACCAGACCAAGGAGTCCGGGCTGCGGATGGCGGCCGGGATGGACCACGAGGTCGAGGACGTGCCGGGCCTGCGCACCGAGGTGTCGGCCGAGGACGACCTGGCGCGGCTGACGGTGGCGGCCGACATCCCGGTCGGCGGGGTGCTGCGGCTGACCAAGTACCTGGGCTACGGCTGGTCGAGCACGCGCTCGGGTCCCGCGTTGCGCGCGCAGGTGGAGGCGGCGCTGGCGGGCGCGCTGCAGACCGGCTGGGAGGGGTTGCTGGCCGAGCAGCGGGCGTTCCTCGACGACTTCTGGGAGGCCGCCGACGTCGAGATCGACGGCGACGACGAACTCCAGCAGGCGGTGCGGTTGGGGCTGTTCCACGTCCTGCAAGCCGGGGCGCGCGGGGAGAGTCGCGGCATCCCGGGCAAGGGTCTTACCGGTCCCGGTTATGACGGGCACGCGTTCTGGGACACGGAGACGTTCGTCCTGCCGGTGTTGACGTACACGATGCCGAAGGCGGCTAGAGACGCGCTGCGGTGGCGGCACTCGACGTTGTCGTTGGCGCAAGAACGCGCCGAGGTGCTCGGGAAGCGCGGTGCGGCGTTCCCGTGGCGGTCGATCAACGGCAAGGAGTGCTCGGCGTACTGGCCCGCGGGTACGGCGGCCTTCCACGTCAGCGCTGACATCGCCGACGCGGTCGCCCGGTACTACGCGGCGACGTTGGACACGGAGTTCGACCAGGCCGCGGGCACGGAGCTGCTGGTGGAGACCGCCCGGCTGTGGCGGTCGCTAGGGCACCACGACCCGCACGACGGGTTCCGCATCGATGGGATCACCGGGCCGGACGAGTACTCGGCGGTGGTGGACAACAACATCTACACGAACCTGATGGCGCAGAAGAACCTGCGCGAGGCCATCGCGGCCTGTGAGCGCAACCCGAAGGTCGCCACCCGGCTGGACGTGACCGAGGACGAGCTGGCCGAGTGGGCGCGCGCGGCGGACCGGATGCGCCTACCGTTCGACGAGCTGCTCGGGGTGCACGAGCAGGCCGAGGGGTTCACCGCGCACGAGGAGTGGGACTTCGAGGGGACCGAGGCGGAGAAGTACCCGCTGCTGTTGCACTACCCGTACTTCGAGCTCTACCGCAGGCAGGTCGTGAAGCAGGCCGACCTCGTCCTGGCCCTGCACCTGCGGGGGGACGCGTTCACGCTAGAGCAGAAGGCCGCTGACTTCGCCTACTACGAAGCCCGCACGGTCCGGGACTCGTCGCTCTCAGCCGGAACGCAGTCGGTTGTCGCGGCCGAGTGCGGTCATATGGATCTCGCTTACGCCTACCTGGCCGAGGCGGCGCTGACCGACCTCAACGACCTGCACCACAACGTCGCCAACGGCCTGCACATGGCGTCGCTGGCGGGGGCGTGGCAGGCGATCGTGGCCGGTCTGGGCGGCATGCGCGACCACGGCGGCACGCTGACCTTCGCGCCCCGGCTGCCCGACGCGCTGGACCGGGTGGCGTTCCGGATGTCCTACCGCGACAGCCGCATCCAGGTGGAGGTGACCGCCGACCAGGCCACCTACCGGTTGACCTCCGGCGACCCGGTGCGGACCCGCCACCACGGCGACGACATCGTCATCGACGGCGAGGTGACGCTGCCGATCCCCGCTCCCCCGGTCTTCCCCACCCCGTCCGCCCCGCCTGGCCGCGAACCGCGCCGCCGGACGAAGGCGGGCTCAAGTACGCAGGAGCCGTAGGACGGCGCGTTCCAGCGGCTCCCGGACGTCCTGCTCGCCGGTGGCGCGCTTGAGCGGGATCGTGCGGCCCCCGGTGAACGCGTCGACGACCCGCGGGTCCACATAGGACTTGCGGGCCATCGCGGGCGTGTTGCCCAACTGCTCGGCGACGGTCCGCATGACCTGCGCCACCGCGCGCTTGCTCGGCGGCCCGTCGTAGGCGGCGAACTCGGTGGCGGCCAACACGGTCGCGGTCCAGGTGCGCATGTCCTTGACGGTGAAGTCATCGCCCGCGAACTCCTTGAACCGCTCGTTCACCTCACCGGCGTGGATCTCGCCGTCCCGGTGGTAGAACAACCTGTCGTCGTCGGCGCGTCCTCGTCGTAGTGCCACGATGAGCTTGCCCAGCAGCGGGTCCTTGATGGTGGCCTCTCGGTGCTGGCCGCTCTTGGCGGGGAACTCGAAGTGAAGCTCACCCGCGCGCGGGGTCACGTGCCTGCGGAGCAATGTGGACACGCCGCGCGAGTCGTTCTCCTCGGCGTACTCCTCGCCACCGACGCGGAACACACCCCTGTCGAGGATCCTGAGCGCGCCCGCGAGCACCCGCTCCCGCGTGAGGCCCGGCAGCCTCAGGTCGTGCTCGATCCGCTCCCGCACCTTCGGCATCCGCCGCGCCAGCACCAACACCCGCTCGTGCTTCTCGGCGTCCCGGTCTTCCCGCCATTGGTCGTGGTAGAGGTACTGCCTGCGCCCCGCGTCATCAACCCCCACCGCCTGGATGTGCCCGGTCGGGTGCGGGCAGATCCACACGTCCCGCCACGCGGGCGGCACCGCCAACCCCTTGACCCGAGCCTTCTCCTCCTCCGTCACCACCCGCCCGTCATCGCGGCTGTAGGCAAACCCCCGCCCCACCCTCCGCCGCCGGATCCCCGGTGCCGAGCAATCACTGCGCCGCAGTCGCACGAGCGGGGGTGTTCCCGGGTTCGGACCTGCTGAAACACCGCTCGCCCCAATTCGGGCCGATCGTGGCGCAGCGGGTCGGCGAGCCGTCAGTCCCACGGGGGTCTACGCCCTTCCGGGAAGCCGCAACCGTCCGCTGACTCGGCCTCCGGTCCCGGCGAAGTCCCCCAGACTGGGGTGAGAGGAGCAGGCGCAGGTCTGGGGGGACGTGTGAAGACACCGGCTGACGGTGCCCAGGAACGCCCTGAAGCGCAGTCGGCCGTGCCGCGGCCGCGGGAGTCAGGCCAGGTTCGGCTGGGGCGGGCGGTGGATCCCGCCGCGGTGCAACGGTTGCAGCGGGTGGCGGGCAACCGGGCGGCGGTGCGTCTCCTCGCCCGGCCTGCGGTGCAGCGGGTGGAGACGCGGGCGGCGGCAGAGTCCGACGCCAAGTTCGCCGTGGTCGCCGCTGAGGTGGAAGGCAAGCAGGGCACGGCGAAGGCGCATCCCCCGCCCGGCACCGAGGCCGCCGCCGCGGCAGCAGCCGCGACCCCGCCCCAGGACGACAAGGAGGCGCAGGGCAAGACGGCCAACGCGGAGAAGATGAACGCCGCGAAGCCCGGGGAGTTCGACAAGGCCGCGTTCGTCCGGGCGGTCAACGAGGCCATCGCCGCGCAGGCGCCCAAGAACCTCGACGAGGCCGACAAGTTCGCCGACTCCGGCAAGGCCGACGCGGTCAAGGGCCAGGTGCAGGGCCAGGTCACCCAGGGCAAGCAGCAGTCGGCCGAGCAGATCGAGACCACCACCAAGGCACCGCCCGACACCGGTGCCGCGCAGGAGAAACCGGTCACCCCGCTCGCCCCGGACCGCCCGCCGCCCACCCCCGCGCCGCCGAACGCCGCCAACGCCGTGCCGGACAAGGCACCCGCGGCCGCCACCGACTTCTCCGCCGGTCCCGCCGAGGTCGACCAGCAGATGGCGCGGGCCGAGGTCACCGAGGACCAGCTGGCCAGGTCGAACGAGCCCGAGTTCGCCGACGCGTTGCGGGAGAAGAAGTCCGCCGAGGCGCACGCCGCGACCGCGCCGGGCCAGGTGCGGGCGGCGGAGGCGCAAACCCTTGCCGGGACGAAGAACAACGCCGCGCGGGCCGGGGCGACGGCGATGACCGCGTTCGCGGGCGACCGGACCAAGGCGGGCGCACAGGTCACCGCGGGCAAGCAGGGCGCCAAGAGCGAGGACGAGGCGCGGCGCGTGCAGGTCACCACGACGCTGCAGAAGGTCTTCGACGCCACCAAGTCCGACGTCGAGAAGATCCTCGGCGAGCTGGACAAGAAGGTCGAGGACCGGTTCACCGCCGGGGAGAAGGCCGTCCGCGACGCGTTCACCGCCGAGCACAAGCGCAAGATGGACGACTACAAGGACAAGCGGTACTCCGGGCCGCTCGGCCCGGCCCGGTGGATCAAGGACAAGGTCGCCGGGATGCCCGCCGAGGTGAACCGGTTCTTCGACGCCGCGCGGCAGAACTACGTCACCGGCGTGCAGCGGGTCATCTCCGAGGTCGCCGACCTCATCGGCGGCGAGCTGAACCGCGCCAAGGCCCGCATCGGCGTCGGCCGCGCCGAACTGCGCACCGCCGTCGACTCGCTGGCGCCGGAACTGCGCGCGATCGGCAAGCGGGCCGCCGACGAGTTCTCGGGGAGGTTCGACGAGCTGACCGAGTCCGTCGACGCCAAGGGCGACGCGCTCGTGCAGACCCTCGCCGCGAAGTACAACGACGCGCTCAAGTCCGTCGACGAGGAGATCGCGGCCGAGAAGGACAAGAACAAGGGCCTGGTGGCCAAGGCGGTCGACGCGGTCAAGGGCGTCATCGACACCATCCTCAAGCTCAAGGACCTGCTGCTGGGCATCCTGGCCAAGGCGGCCGCGGTGATCGGGGCCATCCTGCGCGACCCGATCGGCTTCCTCGGCAACCTGGTCAGCGCGGTCGGCGCCGGACTGCGCGGGTTCGTCGCCAACATCGGCGAGCACCTCAAGCGCGGCCTGGTCGGCTGGCTCTTCGGCGCCATGCCCGCCGCGGGCCTGCCGGTGCCCGCGCGGTTCGACAGCCCCGGGATCATCACCATGATCGCCACCCTCCTCGGGCTGACCTGGGCGACCATCCGCGCCCGGGTGCTGCGCCGCGGCGTCCCGGAGCGGGCGATGGACGCGGTCGAGGCCGCGGTGCCCGAGGCGGCGCGGCTGCGGTCCGAGGGCGTCGGCCCGGTCGTGCGCGACGCGGTCGGCGACATCAAGGGCGCGCTGTTCGGCAAGATCGCCGAATACCTGGTGCCGACCGTCCTGGTCGCGGGCATCACCCTGATCATCAGCCTGCTCAACCCGGCGTCGGCGTTCATCCGGGCGATCAAGATGATCATCGACTTCGTCCGGTTCCTGATCGACAACGCCGCGCAGGTCATGGCGTTCGTCAACTCCGTCCTCGACGCCGTCATCGCCATCGCGGGCGGCGGTGGCGGCGGCGTCCCGCTGCTCGTCGAGAACGCCCTGGCCGCGGGCATCCCCCTGCTCATCGGCGCCCTGGCCGCCCTGCTCAACCTCGGCGGCGTCACCGCCAGGGTCAAGTCGATCGTTCAGTCCCTGAGCAAACCGGTCACCAAGGCCGTCGACCTCGTCATCGACAAGATCGTCGCCGCGAGCCGCGCGGTCCTGGCCAAGACGCGGCGCGGTTCGCCGGAGCCCGGCAAGCGGCACGAGACGGCAGGACCGGGAAAGCCCGCACCGGCAGGCCCCGGGAAGCGACGACCCGGACCTGGTCAGCGGCGCGATCCCGCCAGGCGCGGCAAGCCGGGTGCCGACCGGGCACGCGGCGCGGACGCGCGCGAGCAGGCCGCCATCGCCGACGCCACCCGCGCCCTGGCGCGGTCCGACTCCCGCGACCAGATCGCGGACCGCCTGCCCGCGATCGAACGCAAGCACCGCGTCCCCCTGCACCTGGTCACCGACGCCAAGACCCTGGACAGCGAACTGCTGCACGTCCAGACCGCCCGGACGGCGCCCAAACGGATGCGGGCCACGGCGGCGGAACGGGCCGCCAAGGAGCAGAGACGCGAGGACAGGTTCCCGCGGTACCTCTTCGCCTTCGGCAGCAAGTTCCTGGGGAAGGCCCTGCTGGAGTGGTGGCGACACCAGTTGAGCCGTACGACGATCTGGTCGGACGAGTCCGTCCTGCGGGGCTCGGCCGACCACGGGACGAAGGTGCTGCGGGACGCCGGGTACCAGAAGGCGCTCTACGCGAAGTACGTCGCGGGCAGGAAAGTCCGGCCGGACAAGCCCACGATCTGGCGGGAAAAGATCTTCGTGGGGTCCAGCGACACCCGGACGGACTTCCTCACCGGTGTCGGCAAGGCATCCGAGGACAAGATCCGGACCGACGTCACGGAACACACCAGGGGAAAAGGCGGGAAGGACTACACAACCCTCGCCTTCGACGTGACCAAGGGGCACTACGGAAAATACCTCCCCTTGCCGGGAAGCACCCCGCCACCGGACGTCGACCTGGAGAACGCCGTTCGCTCACACCCGGACGGGGTCATCGGCTTCCTCAGGTCAATGGCGCGCGGCGGCACCGTCATGAAGATCGATTACGACCGGTTCAAGACCTTGTGGGACACCCACCCGGGGTCGCGCGCCTGGTTGAAGGGCGAGTACCGGGGTGCGAACGAGGGCATGCACGAGTGGATACCGACGAACTACATCGGCGAGGTCCTCGAAGTCGCCGTGCGGAGTCGGAAGGACCTCCAGCACGGCACCCTGATCGCCGACGACTGGGTGACCCTGCAGCACGAACTCCGCTCGTATACCTGCCACGTGATCTGGGAGATCACCCCTTCGAACACGGTGAAGAGGTACGGCAAGGAATCCATCCACGTCCACGCCGGAGCGTTCTCGAACAAGGGCAAGAACATCTACAACGGCCGGGACGGGATCTGGCACAACAGCCTGCGCGGGCACTTCCTGAAGTTCGTCAAGAACCACCCCAAGGGCACGCCCGCCGAGTTCGTCGGAGTGATGCACTCGCTGCTCGTAGACGGGAAGTTGATGTGGGACGGGAAAATTGACTCGTTCGCACCCGAACTGTGGGAGATCGAGATCGACGCCACCTACAAGGAGATCGAAGTCACCGGTGTGGGCGACCCCCAGGTGACTGTACGACGGCACGACAACATCACGCTCCGCAAGTTGAGTGAAATCCACACGGCGAACTACGCCCAGGTCGATACCGATTTCCTGACGGCTTACACCAAGCTCATCGTCAAGTAATACGCACGAGGAGGCTCGGATATGGGTGGCGCACTTGATCCGGCGGTCGCGGCAGCGGTGGAGGACGCTGTCGGGCACGCGCTACCCGCGCGGGACGACGAGTGGGCGGGGATCGGTCGGCTGGCACTCAGCAACGCCCGTGACCTGACCGGGTTGCGGCGCTGCGACGGCCTGGAGCTGCTTGTCCTGCTCGGGTGCGATCCGGTCGACCTGACCGAGGTGGCCGAGTTGGCCAGGCTGCGGTCGCTGGTGGTCAGGGACAGCGGGCTCGTCTCACTCGCGGGACTCCACGCCCTGCCGCTGGTGCGGGCGGAACTCGCGCGCAACCTGGTCGTCGACCTGGGTCCGCTGTTGGACGTGACCACCCTCCTGGGCGTCAGTGTCGAGGGCAACCCGCTGTCCGACGACTCCTACGAGCGGGTGATCCCCGCCCTGCGCGCCCGGGGTGTCCGGGTGGAGTGCTCGCAGCCGCGGGAATGGCGGCTGACCCGCCGGCTGCAGGACGCGGGGTTGCCGTACTGCTGCTACCGCGACGACAGCGGTCTCCGGCTCAACAGCCCGGGGCTGCGGCACACCGACCAGCCCGAGTTCGGTCACCCGGTCGTGACGGAGGACGAGCTGACGTCGGCGTTGGCGTCGGACCCCGAGCAGGTCCACGCGCTGTTCGCCCGGCGCGACGACATGTGAGTCACTTGCTGTGTTCCAGCGCCCAGCGGGCATGGGTGTTGCGCCAGCCGACGCCGCGGCGGGTGGCGGGGTGGATGAGGGGGATCCAGCGCAGTTCGCGGGCGCCGAGGGGGACGTGGTGGGGGGTGCCGTAGGAGCCGGTGAGGCGGAAGGGGACGCGGTCGGTGCCCGCGAGGCCCGCGAAGACGTCCGCCGCCTCCCGGCCGAGGGTGATCACCAGCGGGGCGTCGGCGTCCTTGAGCTGGCGGAGCAGTTCGCGGCCCTCGTGGCGCAGGGCCCGGTGCACGAGCTCGCGGCGGTCGGGGCGGCGGTGCAGCGCGGAGCGGGGCAGTCCGGCGGCGGTGGCGAACCGGTCGTACTCGGCGATGGCGTTGGCCTGGCGGTCGCCGGACTTCACGAAGTACGTGGGGACGCAGTGGGTCGAGTAGACCGCGCGGTGGTCGAGGCCGAGCGGGTCGAGCACCTCGGTGACCACCAGCCGCGCGGCGTCGGGCGGGTCGGCGACCTCGACAGTGCCCCAGTCGGTCCGCCAGCCGACGGATCCGCGCCAGCTCGCCACCCGGTCGGCCTGGTCGGCCGTGGTCGGGCAGCTGTCGGGCTCGTCGTCCACGGCGAGCGCGGCGACCTGCCCGCCGCCGGGCCGGTGCCAGCGGACGCGCAGGGCACCGGGGTAGAGGCCGAGCAGGAAGGCCTCGGCGCGGTCGGTCTCGGGGAGGCGGGGGGCGCGGCGCACCGCGGGTCGCCCGAACGGGTAAACGCCGACGACCGACGGTGACCAGGCTTCATCGGTACAGACTTCGATCACGACCACCGTATCGCCGGTCGGACGTCCGACGTGACACCGGACGCCCGAACACCCCCTGGTCGAGATGGCTCAACCCGACCCCGTCCCGGGGCGGTCCCATGATCGAACCGCGCTGGGCGGCCCCCCGGTCTGTCGGAGCAGGCCGAGCATGAGCAGCAGCAGGGCCGCTACTGCGGAGAGGGCGATGAGGCGTTCCACCAGGCCCAGCGGGACGAAGCGCCACCACGGCGGACCACCGGCGAGCATGTTGAGGGCGCCTACGACGATGGTGCCGAAGGAGAGCAGGGACAGGGTGGCGAAGGCCTGCGTGGACCAGCGCCACACGCGGTGGTCGGGGAACACGTGGCGGGCGGCGGGGAAGGTGGCCAGGGGCAGGGCGAGGAAGGCGGCGACGCTGGCGTAGCGGTGGATCGTGCCGCCGGTGCTGGGGCCTACTGACCAGTTGTTCTTGGTGAACAGGACGATGGTCAGGAGGCTGAGGGTCCAGATGGCGCCCAGGACCGCGGTGGGGACGTGCGCGCGGCGGCGCCACAGCAGGGTGAAGGCCAGCGCGGACGCGGTGGCGATCAGCACGAGGGCGGTGTCGAAGAGCCACTTGCTGCCGCTGAGGGCGTACTCGCTGATCGTGCGCCGCACCGGGCTGATGTCGGCAGTCGGCGGCAGCACGTGCAACGCCAGCAGCAGCACGACACCGCCGAGCAGCCCACCGAGTGCCCACAGCACCCCGGTCTCCCGCCTGGTCCGCGCCTCGACAGCCACGCGGACCAGCGTAGGCAGAGACCCTGTGGCGGCACTGAGAACCACACGAGCACCAACTCAACGCCAGCCCTGGCACCCACGAGCACAGCCCACCGCCGGCACCGGCAACCCCGCGAGCACCGACTCCAGCACAGCACCGGTAACTACGCGGACACCAACTCCACGCGGGCTACCGGCACCACGCCGACACCAGCAACCACACGGCCACCGGCATCACACCGGCAACCACGCGGGCACCAAGCCCCACGCTGGCACCGGCAACGATGCAGGCACAGCCCCACCACCGCACCGGCAACCACGCGAACACCGGCACTACGCCGACACCGGCTACCTGCGAGCACCGGCTCCAGCACGGTTCCGGCGACCGCGCGGCAACACGGCCTCGGCGCCGTTGGCGTTAACCGGGCCGAGTAGCTGATCGATCACCAGCTCGACGAGGTGGTCAACGCCGCGTGGTGGCTCTGTCATCGCCGCTAGCACCGCTCGGCCTCTGGCCAGTTCAGCGTGACCGTGCTGCTCGATGGCGGCGCCGAGTTCGTCGAGGGACACCAGCCCCACGCCGACACCGGCACCCCCAGCGACTCACCAGCCCCACCACGGCACCGGTAACCACACGGGCACCGGGAACTACGCGGGCACCGGCTCCACGCGGCAGTTGAAGTGCCTCAGCAGTGGCGGTGACGACACCATCCGGTAGCCGGGGACGCGTTCGGGGTTCTTGGCGATCTCCGCGATGACCTCGGCGACGTATTCCAGGTGGCTCTGGGTGTAGACCCGGCGCGGGATGGCCAGGCGGACGAGTTCGAATGGGGCGGGTTTGACGAGGGTGCCGTTCTCGTCCTCCTCCCCCAGGTACAGGGTGCCGAGCTCGGCGCAGCGGATGCCGCCCGCGAGGTAGAGCTCGGTGGCCAGCGCGTGCCCGGGGTACTGGGCGGCCGGCAGGTGGGTGAGCAGCCGCCCGGCGTTGAGGTAGAGGGCGTGGATGCCCGCGGGTTCGACGATGGACACGCCCGCCGCCTTGACCAGGTCGCCGAGGTAGCGGGTCGCGGCGGCGCGGGCGGCGAGGTAGCGCGGGTCGACGACCTCGCGCAGGCCCTGGGCGAGCATCTCCAGGTCGCGCCCGGCGAGGCCGCCGTAGGTGCGGAAGCCCTCTGTGGCGATGAGGACCAGCTCGCACTGGGCGGCCAGGTCCGGGTCGCGCAGCGCGAGGAAGCCGCCGATGTGGGCGATGGCGTCCTTCTTCAGCGACGCCACGGCGCCGTCGGCGAGGTCGAACGCGGCCCTGGCGACCTCGGCCGGGGTCTTGTCCGACCAGCCGGGCTCGCGCTGCACGACCAGCCACGCGTTCTCGGCGAAACGGGCCGCGTCGAGGAAGAACGGCACCCCGTGCTCGCGGCACAGGTCGCGCACCGCGGTCAGGTTCGCCATGGACACCGGCTGACCGCCGCCGCCGTTGTTGGTGATGGTCATGACCACCACGCCGACCGACTCGGGGCCCGCGAGGGTCGCGCGCAGGGCGTCGAGGTCGATGTCGCCCTTGAACGGGTGGTCGCTGTCGAGGTCGGCGGCCGCGGCGCAGGGCAGGTCGACCGGGGTGCCGCCCGCGAGCAGGACGTTGGCCCTGGTGGTGTCGAAGTGGGTGTTGCTGACGCACAACTGGCCCGGCTCGAGCAGCGCGTTGAACAGGATCCGCTCGGCGGCGCGGCCCTGGTGGACCGGGAAGATGTGCGGGTACCCGGTCAGCTCGTCGACGACCCCGCGGAAGCGGAACCACGACGCCGACCCCGCGTAGGTCTCGTCGCCGATCGCGCCCGCGGCCTGTTGCGCGGCCGAGAGAGCGCCGGTCCCGGAATCGCTGAGCAGGTCGATCGTGATTTCGTCGGCGCGCAGGTTGAACGGGTTGTAACCAGCCCTGGCCATGGCCGCTTCCCGGTCGGCCCTGGTGAGGATCGGAATGGGCTCGACGACCTTGACGCGGTACGGCTCCATGAGCGGCATCTGCGGTTTACGTCCTTTTCCTCGGCTGTTTCCCTGATTTACGCCGCGCCTGCCGCGACCCCGCCGGGGGCGGCGACGGCGTAGGCCTCGGCGGACAGGTAGACGGTGATCCCCGGCCGCGGTCGGCCCATGCGCAGCGACACGTGCGCGATCAGCCCCACCCCCGACTCGAGTGGACGGTTGGTCACCGCGGCGATGGCGCGGTCGAGCACGGCGGCGTCGAAGCCGTGCCCGGACAACAGGGTCTTGGTCCTGGTGAGCGCCACGGCGTCGTCGGGGACGTAGTCGCGGACCGGCAGGTAGACGGAGAACCCGCTGGGTTCGCGTTGCCCGGCCAGGTAGATGTAGCTGGTGACCAGCGGCCTGCCGTCGTAGCTGTCGAGGCCGCCGATGGTCGACTCGAAGTCGGCGAGCACGTCCTGGTCGGTGAGCGGGCAGGCGGCGGCGAGGTGGGCCAGTTCGCGCAGCCCGGCGCGGAAGTGGCTCTGGTAGACCTTGACCCGCGAGCGCGGCGAGTCGTCGAGGTCGATGGCGAAGAACGAGAACCGGTCCAATGTGGACGTCGGGCGGGGCGCGTGCGAGCTCAGGTCCGGCCAGGCGGCGGTCAGGCCGAGCCGGTCGAGCCCGGCGGCGACCAGCCCCGGTGCGGCGGCCTGGCCGTGCACCTCCGGGTTGAGGTAGACCTTGACCGCGACCCGCGCCCTGGTGACCACGATGGAGAACCACAGCGAGAACACCCCGCGCGGCTCGTCGGGCAGGAACAGCCCGCGCACGGCGTCGAACCTGTCCAGCGCCAACGGGTAGCGTTCGGCCAGACGGTCTAGACAGGACAGCGCGGCGTCGAGGTTGGCCGAGGGTCCCGGCCTGCGCGCGACCGACTCGACCAGCAGCCGCAGCGTGTGCGAACCGTCCTGTTCGAACGCCACGGAGTACTCGACCGGGGTGTGGTCGTCGGCCACGTCCGAGCGCCACAGCGGCGGCTCGTCGAGCGCCCTGGCACCGGCCGGGCCGATGATGTCGGCGAGCACGGCGGCGACCTCGTCGGCCTGCTCGGCGAGACCGAGCACGGCGCACAGCCGTCGCACCTGGGCCCCGGTGTGTTCGTTGAGCGTCACAGCCCTCGACCGCGTGATCCTCACCTGCAGACCCCTACCCAGCCATTCACCCACACCGACGACACCAGGCAACGTACGGGTGAATACGAACAAGCCAGTACCGCCAAGGCGGTGATCCACTCCGCACGCGCTCTTACTGAGCGTAAATGAGAAGAGCTGCCGAAAACCGCCGTTGCCGGATTGTGGGCGCCGTGCTAGTGACATTGCGGCCTGCACGGAGGGTCGCGAAAAAGCGACCGATTTCGTGTGAAGCAATTCACTTCGTGAAAAGTTTACCGGTATATCCGTACCCCGTCCGAGATCGACTGAGCAGTGCTTACACCCCGGCGCGGGTGGTACGGGGTGGTCTGGTCCTCTTGGCGCCCGTGCAGGTGCGCGTGCGCGTGGCCGTGACCCTGCGTGGGCGCCGAAGGTGAGGGCGATCTGCGTCACGTGAGACATCCGATGGTCCGATCGGGGTGTCGGCTTGACAGCGGCACCGCAGGCCAACTCCCCGAAGAGTCCATGATGGACACCGGGCTCAGCGCGCGCCGCCCGGTGAAACGGACATCGTGTTAGCGTTGGTCGCATGAGTTCCACCGACGGCTGCAGTCCCGGGCCGGGTAGCGCCCGGCCCCCGACACGGCACCACCGCCGCCCCGGCACCACCGCCCCGGAGGGCCGGTGCTGATCCTCGTCGGACTCGTCTCCGTCCTGCTCCTCACCGCCGCGACCGGGTACTTCGTCGCGCAGGAGTTCGCCTACGTCGCCGTGGACCGCAACCGGCTGCGCCAACTCGCCGAGGACGGCGACAAGGCGGCCGAACGGGCGTACCGGGTGACCCAGCGGTTGTCGTTCATGCTCTCCGGCGCCCAGTTCGGCATCACCGTGACCGCGCTGCTGGTCGGCTACGTGTCCGAGCCGTTCCTCGGCGACGGCACCGCCGCGCTGCTCGGCCTGGCCGGGTTGCCCTCGGGGCTGAGCACGGCGCTGTCCATCGTGGTCGCGCTGCTGTTCTCCACGGTCGTGCAGATGGTCTTCGGCGAGCTCGCGCCCAAGAACCTGGCGATCGCCAAGCCGGAGGCGCTGGCCAAGGCGCTGAGCCGGTCCACCCTGGTGTACCTGGCGGTGGCCGGGCCGCTGATCCGGATGTTCGACAGCGCCTCGACCCGGCTGCTGCGCGCGGTCGGCATCGAGCCGATCGAGGAGCTGCCGCAGGGCGCCACGGCCGAGGACCTGCGCGGCATCATCGACGAGTCCCGCCAGGGCGGTCACCTGGACGCGGGCACGTCCCGGCTGCTGGAGGGCGGCCTCGACTTCCGCACCCTCACCGCGGGGCAGGTGATGACGCCGCGGGTCGACGTGCACCTGCTGCGCGCCGACGACCCGACGGTCCGGGTGGTGGAACTGCTCGACACCGGCCGGTCCCGGTTCCCGGTGGTCGGCGCGGACGTCGACGACGTGATCGGGGTGGTCGGCATCGCGGAGGTGCTGACGGTGGCCCCGGCCGCGCGGGCGAGCACCCCGGTGCGCGACATCGCGGTCGCGCCGCTGTACCTGCCCGACAGCCTGCCGCTGCCCGAGGTGCTGGAGCGGCTGCGCGCCGAGCACCGGCAACTGGCGTGCGTCGTCGACGAGTTCGGCGGCTTCGCGGGCGTGGTGTCGTTCGAGGACGTCGCCGAGGAGGTCGTCGGCGAGATCCTCGACGAGGACGACCACATGGAGGTCCAGGCGATCGCGCACGCCGACGGCTCGTGGTCGGTGCCCGCCCGCTGGCGGGTGGACGAGGTCGCGGAGGTCACCGGCATCGAACTGCCCGAGAGCGCGGGCTACGACACGGTCAGCGGCCTGGTCATGCAGCGCCTGGGCCGGGTCCCGCGCCCCGGCGACCACGTGGAGGTCGAGGTGGGCATCGCCGACGCCGACCTCGACGACGGCCCGCACAAGGCGGTCGTCGCCGTCACCGAGGTGCACCGGCACGTGCCGCGCACGGTGCTGGTGTCGGTCAGCTCGAAGGCGGAGGTGTCGGCGTGAGCACCGGACCGGCGTTGCTGGTGTCGTTCGTGTTGCTGGTCGCGAACGCGTTCTTCGTCGCCGCCGAGTTCGCCCTCGTGGCGTCCAAGCGGCACCGGCTGGAGGAAGCCGCCGCCGAGGGCAGCCGCGCCGCGCGGGCCGCGGTCGCGGGGACCCGCGAGCTGTCGGTGATGCTGGCGGGCGCCCAACTCGGCATCACCCTGTGCACCCTGGGCCTCGGCGCACTGGCCAAGCCCGCCGTCGCGCACCTGCTCGACCCGCTGTTCACCACCCTCGGCCTGTCACCGTCGTGGAGCTACCCGATCGCGTTCGTCCTCGCGGTCGTCATCGTCGTCTTCCTGCACATGGTCGTCGGCGAGATGGCCCCCAAGTCCTGGGCGATCTCGCACCCGGAGCGGTCGGCGCTGTGGCTCGCGCTGCCGTTCCGCGCGTTCACCCGCGTGACCGGCCCGGTGCTGACCATGCTCAACGGCCTGGCCAACGCAACGTTGCGCGCGGTGAAGGTCGAACCGCAAGACACCCTGGCGCAGGCACACGGACCGGACGACCTCCGGATGTTGCTGCGGGAGTCTCGGGAGCACGGCCTGTTGCCGGAACAGCAGCACCAGATCCTCTCCGGCGTGCTCCAAGTGCAACGGACGACGGTGGAACAGGTGATGGCCCCGCGCTCGGCAATGGTCGCGGTCCCCGACTCGGCGACGGTGGCGGAGATCGAGGACGTGTGCCGGACCAGTGGGCGATCTCGGTTGATCGTGCTGGACGCGGCTGGGGAACCGACCGGGTTGGTGCACGTTCGGGACGCGGTGCGGGCGACGTTGTCCGGGTCTTCGGTGCTGGCTGGGGATTTGATGACCGAGCCGTTGGTGCTGCCCGCTGAGTCGACGGCCGCGGACGCGGTGGCTCGGATGCGGGGGGAACGGGCGCAGTTGGCGTTGGTGTCGGCGGGGGCGGAGATCGTGGGGTTGGCGGCGTTGGAGGATCTGCTGGAGGAGATCCTGGGGGAGTTCGAGGACGAGACGGACGCTTGAGCGCTACCGAGGTCGAGTCCCCCACCCGGTGGCGGTGAAGGTGGTGCCGTCGAGGTAAGCCCGGATCCCGGCCAGCGGGTAGGGGATCACGTTGTCCGGGAGCGCGTCGAGGGGAAACCACTCGACCGCGAAGCACTTGTCGGGTTCGCGGTTCTCCGGCTCGCCGATCCAGTGGCGTGCCTCGAAGAAGATGCCGAGGCGTGGGGTGGGACCGGAGTCCGCGACGTGGGCTGTGTGCACGTGGCGGAGGCGGTCGGGCTCGATGGTGACGCCTACTTCTTCGAACGCTTCACGTGCTGCGGCGGCGGGGAGGGACTCATGGGGGTCCAGCTTGCCGGAGGGTAGGTGCCACATGCCTTTGCCGTAGTGGCTGCGGCGGCGGGTCAGGAGTAGGTGGTTGTGGCGGATTAGGAGGGTGTGGACGTCGATGATGGTGTGGTGGGGTGGCAATTGGGGTGTCTTTCTCGGGGCGGTTTGATCTTGAGCTGAGGGACTGGCGGCTCTCGTGCTCGGCTTCGCCGTCGACGGTGGACGCCTCGCCTTCGGCATTGGCCCGGGCGCGATTTACGAGCTGTGCTCGATGCGGTGGACTTGTTTTGCGCGGGGCCCCGACACCAGCCGTGGCAGGACCGCAAAGCAGGGGCCGAAAAGCATGGCCCTGTCCGCGAACGACGCTACGACTGGCGCTCCCCCACACAAAACAAGTCCACCCCATCGAGCCGGCTTGGCACCAGCGACCCCGAGGAGCGGTCTAGGGCCAACGTTGTTTGCGGGCGCGTGGAGGCCAACGTTGTAGAGGGGCGCGTGGTTGGCCAACGATCGTGAAGGCCGGGTGCAGACCACCGTCCCAAGTCTCCGCCGGATCGGACCAGCCGCTTCGAGCGCAATGAGCGGCCGGCGAAGGGACGTCTGTCCACAACCCCTTCAACCATCCACAGCCCCCGGCCGAGACCTATTGACAGATCAGCCATCGCGATAGGTTCAGAGATGGGGCCCCGGGCCCCGGGAGGGTGGGCCGCCGGAGCGGAGTTGATCTTGATGGGATTGAAGTCCGGGGGTTGGGGCGGCGGGGTGGTGGTGAGGGGTGGGAGTGGGGCTAGACGGGGGTTTTGCTGAGTAGGTCCATTGTGTACTGGACCAGCTCGACCAGGACGTCCTTGCTGGAGTCCTTGATGCGGGCGTCGCAGTTGATTATGGGGACTGTGGGGGCAATGTCGAGGGCTTGGCGGACTTCCTCGGCGGTGTGTTCCCAGGAACCCTCGAAGCCGTTGACGGCGATGATGAAGGGGATGTTGCGGCGTTCGAAGAAGTCGATCGAGGGGAAGCTGGAGTCGAGCCTGCGGGTGTCGACCAGCACGATCGCGCCCAAGGCACCGTGGGCCAGCTCGTCCCACATGAACCAGAAGCGGTTCTGGCCGGGGGTGCCGAACAGGTACAGCACCACCTGCGGGTTGATCGTGATGCGGCCGAAGTCGAGGGCGACCGTGGTGGTCTCCTTGCCCTCGATGCCGCGCATGTCGTCGACACCGACGCTGGCCTCGGTGAGGACTTCCTCGGTGCGCAGCGGGGGGATCTCGCTGACCGAGTTGACCATGGTCGTCTTGCCGACGCCGAAGCCGCCTGCCACCACGATCTTGATGGAGGTGGGGACCACCGGGGTGTCGCTCACCTGTTCAGATCCTCCGAATGCCATCGAGTACCGCCTGGAGCAACTTCGTGTCGTTGATCTCCGTGGTCTGGAACAGCGCGCCTGCCTGCACGTCGCCGCGTTCGATCAGGTCGGAGATGAGGACCTTGACCACCACGAGCGGGACGTTGAGGTAGGCGGCGACCTCGGCCACCGAGAGCGGGACCGTGCAGAGCTCGATGATCTGCAGGTGCTCCGGGGACAGGGTCGAGGGGTCCGACGGCTGGCGGGCGACCCGGACCTGGGTGACCAGGTTCAGGTTGGGCGCGTTGGGCCTGGTGCGCCCCCTGGTCATCGCGTACGGGCGGACCAGGGGTCCGGCCGCCTCGTCGAACCACCAGTCCGCCTCGCCGGACATCACGAGGGCCGTCGGCCGGTCACCGTGACCGGGGCGCCGCCGCGCGGGGCCGAGGCCAGGTGCGCGCCGACCCGCTTGACCAGCATGTTCATCTCGTAGGCGATCATGCCGACGTCCGCGTCCTCCTCGCCGAGCACGGCGAGGCAGGCGCCGCGGCCCGCGGCGGTGACGAACAGGAACGCGTGGTCCATCTCCACGATGGTCTGCCGGACCTGCCCGCCGCCGAACTGGCGGCCGGTGCCCCGGGCCAGGCTCTGGAACGCCGAGGCCATCGCCGACAGGTGCTCGGAGTCGTCCTTGGACAGCTCGGCCGAGCGGCCGAGCAGCAGTCCGTCGGCGGAGAGCACGACCGAGTGGCGGATCCCCACGACCCGGCGGACCAGGTCGTCCAAAAGCCAGTTCAGCTGGTGGTCCTGACCGATCTTGTCGTTCACCTTGGGCTGTTCCTTCCCCGTCGTCCCCGCCATCAACCCCGCCGCCGCTCCCGGGGGGTTCACTGCTGTGCTCCATCGGTCCGGCGCGCCTGCTTGGTGCCGCGTTGGAAGGCCGCCATGGTGTCGCGGACCCGCTTCGCGGTCTGCTCGGACTGCTCCGCGGGCTCCGGCTCGCTCTCCCAGTCCGGCAGCACGGGCTCGTCGCGCAACTGCGGGGCGAGGTTCTGCTGGCGCTGTCTGCGCGGCAGCGTCGGCCGATCCCCGCGCCCGGTGGCGTCACCGGCCCCGGACCGCGCACCGTCGGCGCTGTCCGCTCTCACACCGTCGCGGTGCCCGTTGTCCGTGTGCGAGTCCCCCACCCCGTTCGCGGCGCCGGCACCCGCGTGGTGGTCGGGCGCCTCCTCGTCGGTCAGCGGCCACAGATCCGCGTGGGCGAGGTCGTCGCCCACCGCGTCGGACCAGAACTTGTCGATGCCCCCGCGCGGCTCCACCAGCTCGACCACGGTGTCGCTGTCGACGACGGCACCGGCGCCGCGGTCGAGCGCCTTGCGCGGGCGGGGGCTCGGCGCGTCGGACTCCGGCACGAAGTCCGGGGTCTCGGCGACGATGTCGGCGGGGATGAACACCAGGGCCACGGTGCCGCCGTAGGGCGACTCGCGCAGCTCGACCCGGATCGCGCGGCGCGCGGCCAGCCGGGCGACCACGAACAGGCCGAGGCGGGACTCGCCGCGCAGCGCCATCGCGTCGAACTCCGGCGGGTGCGCCAGCATCTGGTTGTGCTGCTCGCGGTCCTCGGCGGTCATGCCGAGCCCGTGGTCCTCGATCTCGACGACGACACCGCCGGAGACCTGGCTGGTGTAGACCTCGACCTGGGAGCGCGGCGGGGAGAACGACGCGGCGTTGTCGACCAGCTCGGCGACCAGGTGGATGGTGTCGGCGACGGCGACGCCGTTGAGCGCCACGTCGGGCACCTGGCGGACCCGGACCCGGACGTACTGCTCGGTCTCGGCGACCGCGGCGCGCAGGATGTCGAGCAGCCGCACCGGTTTGCGCCACTGCCGACCGGGCTGCTCACCGGCGAGGATGATCAGGTTCTCGGCGTTGCGGCGGGCGCGGGTGGCGAGGTGGTCGAGCTGGAAGAGGGAGTCGAGGTGCTCGGGGTTCTCCTCCTCGCGCTCCATCTTGTCCAGGATCTTGAGCTGGCGGTGGACCAGGCCCTGGTGGCGGTGGGCGATGCCGAGGAAGACGCGGTTGACGCCCTCGCGGGCCTGGCTCTCCTTCACCGCGGCGGCGATGGCGGTGTACTGGGCGGCGTTGAAGGCGTCGGCCACCTGGCCGATCTCGTCGGTGCCGTAGTCCAGCGGCGGCACCTCGGCGCCGACGTCGACCCGGTCGCCCTGGCGCAGCCGGTCGACGATGCTGGGCAGCTTCTCGTGCGCCAGTTGCAGCGAGTCGCTCTTGAGCTGGTCGAGCCGGGTCACCAGGGCCTTGTTGACCAGCCTGCGCGAGATGCGCACGGCGAGCACGATGCCGGTGACCACGGCCAGCAGCGCGATCAGGCTGCCGATGATGACCTCGAAGAACTTGTCGTCGGCGCGCTGCAGGCCCAGTTCCACACCGCCGGTGGCCTGCTCGACGGCGAGCTTGATCAGTTCCTCTGAGGCGCTCTGCGTGACGGCCTCCCACTCACCGGCGCCGACCGGCATGGCGACCGGCTCGGTGCGGCGGTTGCCGTTCTCGGCGGCGCGGGGGGCGGCTCCGATGAGGGCGTTCTCCGCCGCGGTCAGCCGCAGCCACGACTCGGCGCCGGTGAGCCGCTGGTAGTGGGCCTTGACCTCGTCGGTGCCCGCGCTCGCCGAGGTGGCCAGCACGGAGCGGTAGGAGCCGACCAGGTTCGCGAACTCGACGTGCTGGTCGGCGGTGAAGGCACCGGCGGCGAGCGCGGCCGCGCCCTGCGACGAGGCGCGGGACATGCGGTCGGCGGCGCGGAAGATGTCGGTCGCGGTCAGACCTGCCTGCACCACGACCGAGTCGGGCACGATGCGGGCCTGGGTGTCGAACAGCGCGGCGCCGGCGTCGAGCACGGTGTTGTAGAAGGTGTAGATCTCGTCGCGGTTGGCCCGGCCGGACTCGACCTGGGCGCGCCGCTGCGGCAGCGGGGCCAGCGCCTGGTTGAGCGCCTGGACGCGGGCGTTGACCTCGGCCGGGGCGTTGGCCGCCAGGCCGTCGAGGGCGACGCGCAGCTCGCCGACGACCTTGTCGGTGGTCTGCTGCTGGGTCTTGAGCGCCAGGGTGTCCGGGTTCGCGGTGCTCAGCGCGGTCATGGTGAGCTGGCGCTCGCGCTGCAGCGCGGCGAAGGTGTCGACCGCGGGGATCGAGGCGTCCTTGACGCCGCTGGTCACGGCCTTGAGGTAGATGCCGTCGAAGACGGTGTAGGACGAGAAGACCGCCCACATCACCAGCAGGATGACGCTGGGCACCACCACGACGCCGGTGAGGCGGGACCGGATCGTCGTGGTCGACTTGGCGGGCGACCCGCTGTTCCGCTTCACAGCTCTCCACACTTGTCGGTTTGCCACGCACGCCACCAGGCGGGTTATCGCCCCGGCGAGTGACAGACCCGATCCAGTCAAGATCAATCTAACTCAGCGCCAGCGATCACACGCGGTACGCAAGGGTGAAGCGTACCGGTTCACCCACAAGCGGAAGTGACCGGTCCGTGCGCTGGGATGGCCGGCGGGGTGAACAGCAGGTAGTCGACCCGTACGCCGTGTGCTGGGAGCGCTACCGGGTTGTACCAATCCCGCCGCCGACCACTCCGGGTTGCCCCGACGGCCATCCGGGCACCCTCCCCGGGGGCAGATCCGGCCCGGGTGCCTTGCCAACGCGGGGTGATCAACGGCACGGTCTAGCCACCCGCGTGGACCGGAGGCCAAGGATGGGCTACGACCCCGACTTCCTGGACGTGACCCTGCCGGCGCCCGGGCTGGACCCGGCGCTCGAGGACGACGCCGTGCGGCTCGACGGGACCAGCACGGTGGACTACACGCACTTCTCGCTGGCGCTGAGCCGGTCGCGGCGGTTCGCCAGGTGGGTGGCGTGGAACATCGACGGCGGCCGGATGCACAAGCTGCCGCGCACCGGGATCGAGTTCAGCAAGGACCCCCGGCTGCCCGCGCAGGTCCAGGTCGGCGACGAGGTGTACGCGGGCAACCGGCTCGACCGAGGTCACCTGGCCCGGCGGGCGGACCTGCTGTGGGGGTCGCTGCCGGAGGCGAAGGCGGCCAACCGCGACTCGTTCCGCTTCACGAACATCACCCCGCAGGTGGACGACTTCAACCAGAGCGTGCGGCAGGGCCTGTGGGGCAGGCTGGAGGACGCCCTCTACACCGACGTCGAGGTGGACCGGCTGCGGGTGAGCGTGTTCGGCGGCCCGGTGCTCGGCGCCGACGACCGGGTGTACCGGGGCGTCGCGCTGCCCCGCGAGTTCTGGAAGGTGATCGCGTCCGTGCAGTCGGGCACGCTCCGGGCAAGCGCGTTCGTGCTGACGCAGAACCTGAACCGGGTGGAGAGCCTGGAGTTCGAGGAGTTCCGGGTCTACCAGGTCGCGGTCGCCGGGCTCGGTGAGCGGGTGGGGCTGCGGTTCGCCCCCGAGCTGACCGCGGCCGACACCGCGCCACTGGTCGCGCAGGACCTCGACCGCCCGCCGCTGGGCTCCCTCGACCAGATCGCCTGGTTCTGACGCGCGGTCACCGCGCACCCAAAACACACCTTCCCGCGTACCCGGCTCGCTCCCCTATCGGCTGACGCTTGTCACCACAAGCCACAAGCCGAAGGGGCATCCGATGCGACGCAGCAAGACGACCGCAGCACTGGCCACCGTTCTCGCCGCCTGCGCCGTGATGCTCGTCGAGCAGCCGGTCGCCGACGCCGCCGGGAGCGACGAGCTGTACCTGGTCGCCACCGCCTACACCTTCGACGAGTCCGGCGAGGTCCAGACCGGCACCACCGGCGAGGGTGACGCGAACACCTTCTCGGCGGCCAAGGCCACCGCGGACACCTCGTGCACCGACGGCACCTACGCGCTCAAGCCGTGGAAGGTCACCACGCTCAAGTGGCTCTACAACAGCACCGGCGTGCCCGCCGCGATCGCCTCGACCGCGCTGTCGACGATCACCACCGCCTCCGACACCGTCGCCAAGGGCGCCAACCGCTGCGGCCAGCCCGCGAACCTGACCAGCACGTTCACCTACGCGGGGACCACGTCGGTGAAGCCGCAGGTCGCCACGAACGCCACCTGTACCGGCAACGACGGCAAGTCGGTCACCGGCTGGGGCGCGCTGCCCGCCAAGGTGCTCGCCTACACCTGCACCTACTACAACGCGCGCGGCGTGGTCGTCGCCTCCGACACCCTGATCGACAACGTGGCCTACACCTGGTTCACCACCAAGCCCGCGAACTGCACCGGCGCCAAGTACGACCTGCAGACCACGCTGACCCACGAGCGGCTGCACACGGCAGGGCTCGCGCACGTCGACCAGGTCAAGAACGCCGCCCAGGTGATGACCCCCGCCAGCTCCGCCTGCGACACCTCGCGCCGCCTGCTCGGCGCGGGTGACTACGCGGGTCTGAAGGCCCTCGCCGCGCGAGCCACTCGTTAAGGAAGCACTCATCTCGACGTAACCGGTCGGGAACGGTTCACCCCTCTCGGCCGATAGCGGTAACCGACGCCGCGCACGGCCGAGAGGGGTGAGCCGTTCCCGGCCCAGCCCAGTTTCCGGCGCAGCCGCAGCACGGCGAACTTGACCCGGTCCGGCGCGATGCCGGTCGGGTCGTCCCACACCGAGGCCAGCAGGTCGGCCAGGGTCAGCGCGGCGCCCGGGTTGCGCACCAGCACGTTGAGCAGGCGGAACTCGGTGCCGGTCAGCTCGAGCTCGCGGCCGTGCACGCTGACCAGGCGGGTGCGCGGGTCGACCCGGACCTCGCCGTCGTCGTAGACCTGCGCCCGCTCCCCCAGCTCGCCGCCCGACCTGCGCAGCAGCGCCTCCACCCTGGCCAGCAGCTCGATCGCGGCGAAGGGCTTGGTGAGCACGTCGTCGGCGCCGCCGCGCAGGCCGCGGACCTTGTCGGCGACCCCGCCGTGCGCGGAGAGCAGCAGCACCGGCAGGTCGGCGATGTCGCGGACCCGCTCCAGCACACCCCAACCGTCCATCCCGGGCCCGGCGACCAGGCCGAGGTCGAGCAGCAGCAGGTGCGGGCGGGTCTGGTGCAGCAGCCGCAGCCCCGCGCGGCCGTCGCCGACGCACAGCAGCTCGTGGCCGGAGGCGTCGAACAGCAGCCGGAGCACACCCAGCACGTCCGGGTCGTCGTCCACCGCGAGGATCCGCGCCATCGCCCCCGTTCACCCCCTCTGACGTGGGGCTCGTGCGGGCCCCGGCGTGATCCTCACCGTAAAACGGGACGAACCGGCCCGCACGACGCGGATGTCACCCACAGGGTGTTACTCGGCGCAACCAAATCGCAACTGTCCGCTCAACTGTCTCGCTCCCCGGAATGGGCACTCTACCGTCGTTAGTGACCCACGCCACATCTCGCCGAGTGGAAGGACATGTCATGCGCCGAAGCCAGGTCACCGTTGTCGCCGCCGCAGCACTCGCCGCCGCCATCGTCTTGGTGCCGGGGTCCGTGCCAGGGCCGACAGTGGCCGACGAGCAGGTCTTCGTGGTGGGGCAGGCGATCTACGCAGCAGACGAGGACGACGCGCAGTACGCGGGAGCCGCGGCGCCCACGGAGGACACCTCGTGCACCGACACCAGCTACGCGATCAAGACGTGGCGGGTGACGGGCACGTACAACTGGTTCTACAACGGCGAGGGCGCTCCACCGGCCGTCGCGAGCACCGCCCTGGCCGCCATCACCGCATCCGGCGACACCGTCGGCAAGGGCGCGAACCGGTGCGGCCTGGCGACCAGCTTCACCACCGCGTACAAGTACGGGGGCACCTCGACCGCCAAACCGCAGGTCGCCAGCGACCTCACCTGCACCGGCAACGACGGCAAGAGCGTGACCGGCTGGGGCGCGCTCCCGCCCAAGGTGCTGGCGTACACGTGCACCTTCTTCAACGCCAAGGGCGTGGTGATCGCCTCGGACGCGCTGATCGACAACGTGGTCTACACCTGGTTCACCTCGAAGCCCGCCAACTGCGCGGGCCAGCTCTACGACCTCGAGACCACCATGACCCACGAACGCCTGCACACCGCGGGCCTCGCCCACGTCGACCAGGTCCGCAGCGCCGCCCAGACCATGACCCCCTCCAGCGCCCCGTGCGACACCTCCCGCCGCCTGCTGGGCGCGGGCGACTACGCGGGCCTCAAGGCCGCGGGGACGGTCCGGTAGCTCACTCGCGGACGGTGCCGAGGATCCGCTCGACGGCGATCTCGATCACCACGCGGTCGGGGTTGGGGCGCGGTTCGCGGTAGCGGGCCGCGTACCGGCGTTCGGCGTCGGCGACTCGGTCGGGGGTGTCGGTCACTGTGGCGGTGCCCTCCAGGGAGGTCCACCTGCGACCGTCCACCTGGCACACCACGACCCGGCCGGTGGCCAGGGCGTTGCGGACCTTGCGGGTGTCTCGTGAGGTGATCACCCTGGCCACGCGTGCTCCGGCGTCGTAGGTGACTCCTACCGGGACCACGTGCGGGGTGCCGTCGGGGCGCAGGGTGGTCAGGGTGCACAGGTGGCGTTCGCGCCAGAATTGCTCGAAATCGGGTGACACCCGGGCCACGGTACTCGGCCCGGGTGTCACCCGTACGCACAGAACCGGCAGCGGCTAGTCGTCGTCCCCGCCGAAGAAGTCGCCGATCTCGTCGAAGACCTCGCCGAGGACCATGCCGCCGACGACGCCCGCGGCGGCGCCCGCGACCACGCCGCCGACGCCGGGGCCGCCGTGGTGGCCGCCGTGGAAGCCGTGGGCGCCATGGGAACCGTGCGACTGGGCGCGGCGGCCGGAGACCTGGGTGAGCCATTCCTCGACGCGGGCGCGCCAGTCGGTGCGCTCGGCGTCGTGGTGGCTGACGTGGAAGCGGCCGTAGACGTCGCCGCCTGCGGTGAACAGGCCGGAGCGGCGGTCGGCCTCCAGGACGATGGCCATGCCCTGCGGTTCGGTGACGAAGGTCAGCTCGACCTGGGTGATGCCCCGCGCCAGGTGCGGCGGCGGGTAGAACTCGATCTCCTGGAAGAACGGCAGCTGCTGGTGCACGCCGTGGATGCGGCCCGCCTCCAGGTCCGCGGTCTTGAAGCGGAAACCGAGCTGCCCGAACGCGCCGAGCACCGCCTCCTGCGAGGGCAGCGGCACGATCTGCACCGGGTCGAGGTCACCCTTGTCCACGGCCTTGGCGACCGCGAGCTCGGTGCGCAGACCCAGCGCCATGCCGTGCAGGTGGGTGCCGAACACCTCGGTCAGCGGCGCCTCCCACGGCACCGGCAGCTGGAACGGGATCGACCGCTGCTGACCGGCAGGCAGGCTGAACCGGCCCGCGACCACCGCGCGGTCGAACTCCACCGGGGCCACGCTGTCGTCGGACCGCTCGACCCTGGCCACCAGCGACAGCGCGACGTAGTCGATGTCGGCGTCGGCGTCGCCGCCGACCATCCTGACCTCGCCGGTGAGCACACCGCCGGGGTGCACGCGGGAGTTCGACAGCACCGTGTCCACGGACGGCCCGCCGACCCCCAGCGCCCGCAGCACCTTCTTGAAGACCATCGTCACCCTTTCCTCGCGGGGAGCTTGCTCACCCCTAGTGACGCACCACGCCCCGCGTGGTTGATCGCCCCCCGTGCCCGATTTCAGTCAAGCACGGCCAGCGCGTCGATCTCCACCAGCAGCCCCTCCGGCAGTCCGACGTAGACCGTGGTCCGCGCCGGGCGCGGGTCGGAGATGAACCTGGCGTAGGTGTCGTTCATCTCGGCGAAGTGCGCGGTGTCGGTGAGGTAGACGCGGAACATGACCACGTCGGCCTCGGTGGCGCCCGCCTCGGCGAGGACGGCGAGGACGTTGCGCATGGTCTGCTCGGTCTGCTCGGCGACGGTCGAGCCGACCACGGCGCCGGTCTCGGGGTGGAAGGCGACCTGGCCCGCCACCTGGACGATGCCGCCCTTGCGCACACCGGGCGAGATCGGCACGTCCGACGGCGCGGAGAACGGGGTCAGTGCGGTCCTGGGCATGGTGTTCCTCTCGGTGGTACTCGGATCGACGGATCGGCAAGGGATTCAGTGCGGGTCAGGTCAGCGCGGCGGTGTGGCCGCAGGCCGCGGATGCCCTGGCGGCCGTGCGCAGCAGGTCGGGCACGAGGGCCAGCAGCCCGTCGTGGTCGAGCAGGACCTTGGGCACCGACACCGACACCGCGGCGATCACCCCGCCGCGCTGCCCGCGCACCGGCGCGGCGACGCAGTGGATGAAGTCCTCGTGCTCGGAGTCGTCGAGCGCGTAGCCCCGCTCGGCGACCACGGCGAGTTCGGCGAGGTAGGCCTCGGCGGTGGTGATGGTGTTGGCGGTCATCGGCACGTAGTCGATGGTGGCGGCGAGGCGTTCGCGGCGGTCCGGGTCCATCGCGGCGACGAGGACCTTGGCGACGGCGGTGCAGTGCAGCGCGGCGCGCTTGCCCACCCGCGAGTACATCCGGACCTGGTGGCGGCTCTCGAACTTGTCGATGTAGACGACCTCGCCGCCCTCGTAGCTGGCCAGGTGCACGGTGTGCCCGGTCAGCTCGTTGAGCTCGCGCAGCGCGGGTTCGGCGGCGCGGCGCACGTCCCTGCTGTCGAGGGAGCGGTTGGCCAGGTCGAACAGCGCGGTGCCCAGCCGGTAGTGGCGGGCGTCGTCGCGCTGGACGAACCGGCGGGACTCCAGGGTGCGCAGCAGCCGCAGGACGGTCGTCTTGTGCACGCCCGCCTGCTCGGCGAGCTGGTCGAGGGTCCGCGGGCCGTCGGCGAGGGCGTCGAGCAGGACGAGGGCGCGGTCGAGGCTCTGGCTCATCGGGCGCGCACCCCGATCCCCGCACCGGTCCAGCTGGTGGCGGCCCAGGCGGCCGGGTCGGCGTCGAGCAGGTCGTCGACGGTGGGCGCCGGGAGCGGGTCGGCGACGTCGTGGTGGGTGCGCAGCACGGTCGCGGCGCGGATGTGGCCCGCGCGCAGGGCACGGGCGGGCGGTTCGCCGCGCAGGGCGGCGGCGAGGAACCCGGCGGCGAAGGCGTCACCGGCGCCGACCGGTTCGACGACCTCGACGCGCAGCGCGGGCTCGAACACCTCGGGCTGACCGTGGCGCAGCAGGGTCGCCCCGACCGCGCCCTGCTTGACGACCAGCGTGTGCGGGGTGGGCAGCACGGCGCGGACCTCGGCCGGGGTCGCGGCGCCCCACACCACCTCGGCCTCGTCCGAGCCGACGAGCACGATGTCGGCGCGGTCGGCCAGTTCCCGCAGGACGCCGTGGTCGGACCCGGCCCAGAGCGCGGGCCGCCAGTTGAGGTCGAACGACACCTGGTGCGCGGTCCTCGGCAGGTCGAGCACCGCGCGCAGCAGGGCGAGGCAGTCCGGCGACAGGGCGGCGGTGATCCCGCTGATGTGCACCAGCCGGGCGCCCGCGAGGTCGACCCGGTCGAGGGTGTCCGGCCCCATCGCCGAGGCGGCCGACCCGCGCCGGTAGTAGCGGACCGGGCTGCCCGCGGCGTCGCTCTCCTTGATGTAGAGGCCGGTGGGGCGGGTCGGGTCGACCAGCACCCCGGAGACGTCGACCCCGGCGGCGGCGACAGCGGCGACCACGGCGCGGCCGAACGGGTCGTCGCCGACCGCGCTCACCCACGCCGAGCGGACCCCGAGCCCGGCCAGCGTCCGCGCCACGTTCGACTCGGCGCCGCCGACGGTCCTGGTCCAGGTCTCGACCAGGTCGGCGGGCCCCGGCTCGGCCGGGACGAACACGGCCATGGACTCACCGAGGCACACGACCTCCACCCCTGCGTTGTGCACCGAGCCTCCAGCAGCCACGCGACCGGCGCCGTTGAACCGGTACCCGCGAGATGCTACACACTGCGTAGCACATGGCGCACTAGTCGTTGCACGGAACGCAATCCACCGTATTGGCGGTGTCCCGTGGCGTGGGAACCGCCAGAGTGCCTGGTCGGCGGGTGACGCCGCCACCACCGGCGCGGTTGGGTGGGGGTGGTCGGCACACCGGCCGACGACGACCGGGAGCGCCCAGCGCCCCCACGACTGCGAGGGGGCACGGTGGCTGGTGCCGGGCGCATCGATCGGACCGCGGTGGCCGGGTTGGCCGACGAACCGCTGGACTGGCGGTTCAAGTCGGTCCCGCACGCGCTGTTCGGGCTGACCGTCGGCCAGGCGGTGGCGCGGCGGCCCGGCCTGTTCCGGGACGGGTTCATCGGTCCCGTGGTCGCGCTGGACAACGACGCGGTGGAGCACAACCTGGCGACGATGGCGGCGTGGTGCGCCGAGCGGGGGCTCGCGCTGGCGCCGCACGGCAAGACGACGATGGCGCCGTCGCTGTTCGCCCGCCAGCTCGACCACGGCGCGTGGGGCATCACCGCGGCCACGGTCGGGCAGCTGCGGGTGTACCGGGCGTTCGGGGTGAGCCGGGTGCTGTTCGCCAACGAGCTGCTCGACCCGGGCGGGCTGGCGTGGCTGGCAGGCGAGCTGGCCGCCGACGAGGAGTTCGAGTTCACCTGCTGGGTGGACTCGGTGCGCGGCGTCGAGCTGATGACCGAGGGGCTGACCGCGGCGGGCCCGGTGGCGCGGCCGGTGCGGGTGCTGGTCGAGGTCGGCGTGGCGGGCGGGCGGACCGGGGTCCGCGACCAGTCCACCGCGCGGGCGGTGGCCGAGGCGGTCGTGGCCAGCCCGGTGCTGCGGCTGGCGGGCGTCGGCGGCTACGAGGGACCGGCCGGGCCGGACGCCAGCGAGTCGAGCCTGGCCGCGGTGGACGCGTTCCTGGGCAGGCTGCGCGAGACGGTGGCGATGCTGCGCGGGAGGTTCGAGACCGAGCACGTGCTGGTCACCGCGGGCGGCAGCGCGTTCTTCGACCGGGTCGCCGACGCGCTCACCGCGCCGTGGCCCGCCGGGTTACCCGTGCTGCCGGTGCTGCGCAGCGGCGCCTACATCACCCACGACGACGGGTTCTACCGCGACATCTCCCCGCTCGGCGCGCACCCGCGGGTGTCGTCGGTGCCGCCGCTGCGCTCGGCGCTGCGGGCGTGGGCGCAGGTGGTGTCGCGGCCGGAGCCGGGGTTGGCGCTGCTGGCGGTCGGCAAGCGGGACGTGCCCTACGACATCGACCTGCCGGAGCCGCAGGTGCTGCGGACCCCGACCGGGACGCACGGGCTGCACGACGCCAGGGTGACCGCGCTCAACGACCAGCACGGGTTCCTCGCGGTCGGCTCGCACACCAGGATCGCGGTCGGCGACTGGGTCGGGCTCGGCCTCTCGCACCCGTGCACGGTGTTCGACAAGTGGCAACTGGTGCCGGTCACCGGGACCGACGGGGAGACGGTCGTGGACCTTGTCCGTACCTTCTTCTGACATGACCGCACCGGGGATCCTCTTCCGAGGGGCAACAGTCGTAGACGGCACCGGGTCACCCGGCTACCGGGCCGACGTGCACGTCGCCGCGGGCCGGGTGGCCGCCATCGAGCCCGCGGGCGGGTTGAGCAGGCCCGGGCGGGTGGTCGACGCGGACGGGCTGGTGCTGGCGCCGGGGTTCATCGACATGCACTCGCACTCGGACCTGCGGCTGCTGGCCGAGCCCGACCACGTCGCCAAGGTGTCGCAGGGGGTGACCCTGGAGGTGCTCGGGCAGGACGGGTTGTCCTACGCCCCGGTCGACGACGACACCATCGAACCGCTGCGCGCGCAGCTGGCCGGGTGGAACGGCGACCCGCCGGGGTTCGACTGGAACTGGCGCGACGTCGGCTGCTACCTGGGCAGGCTGGACAAGGGGATCGCGGTCAACGCCGCCTACCTGGTCCCGCACGGCACGGTCCGGATCCTGGTCATGGGCTGGGACGACCGGCGGGCGACCCCGGCGGAGCTGGCGCGGATGCGGGAGGTGACCGCGGCCGGGCTGCGCGAGGGCGCGGTCGGGCTCTCGGCCGGGTTGACCTACGCGCCGGGCATGTACGCGGACCTGGCCGAGCTGGAGGCGTTGTGCGAGGTGGTGGCCGCGCACGACGGCTACTTCAGCCCGCACCACCGCAGCTACGGCGCGGGCGCGCTCGCGGCGTACGAGGAGATGGTCGAGCTGAGCCTGCGCACCGGCTGCCCGCTGCACCTGGCGCACGCGACGATGAACTTCCCGGAGAACGAGGGCAGGGCCGCAGACCTGCTGGCCCTGCTGGACGCCGCGGCCGCGCGCGGTGCCGACATCACCCTCGACAGCTACCCGTACCTCGCGGGCGCGACCTACCTGTCCGCCTTGCTGCCGAGCTGGGCCGCCGAGGGCGGGGTGGACGCCACGCTGGCTCGACTGTCCGATGTGGACATCAGGGAGCGGGTCAGGGTCGACCTGGAGGTGACCGGGTCCGATGGCTGCCACGGCGTCCCGGTGGACTGGACCACCATCGAGGTCAACGGGGTCCGGCTGGACGCCAACCGGCACCTGGTCGGCCGCTCGGTCGCCGAGTCGGCCGCCGCGGCCGGGGTCGCGCCGTTCGAGCTGTTCGCCGACACGCTGCTGGCCGAGCGGCTGGGCACCTCGTGCCTGATGCACGTGGGCCACGAGGCCAACGTGCGGGCGATCATGACCCACCCCGGGCACACCGGCGGCAGCGACGGGCTGCTGGTCGGCGACCGGCCGCACCCCAGGGCCTGGGGCACCTTCCCCCGCTACCTGGGCCACTACGTGCGCGAGGAGGGCGTGCTCGGGCTGGAGGAGTGCGTGGCGCACCTGACCGGCCGGGCCGCGCGCAGGCTCCGGCTCACCGACCGCGGCCTGGTCCGCGCCGGGTACGCGGCCGACCTGGTGCTGTTCGACCCGGCGACGGTCGGCGACACCGCGACCTACACCGAGCCGAGGCAGCGGGCGACCGGCATCGAGCACGTGCTGGTCAACGGCGTGCCGGTGCTCAGCGACGGCGAGCCGACCGGCGCGCTGCCCGGCCACTCGATCCGACGGACAGGTGCCTGAGATGACCAGCCCCGAGACCCAGACCGTCTACATCGGAACCCTCGACGGCGACGGGCTCGTCGTGGCGACCGCGCGGGACGGCGCGTTGACGGTGACCGCCGCGCTGCCCGAGGTGCGCGAGCCGTCCGCGCTGGCCTTCTCGGCGGACCGCGCCACGCTGTACGCGGTGTCCGAACTCCCGGACGGCGTGGTGACCGCGGTCGACATCTCCGACCCGCAACGCCCGGCCGTGCTCACCGCGCAGCCCTCCGGCGGCGCGGGTCCGACGCACCTGGACGTCTTCGGCGACCACCTGGTGACCGCGCACTACAGCGACGGCGTGGTCGCCAGCCACCCGATCGACGCGGACGGGTCCCTCGGCCCGCTCGGGGCGGCGTTGCTGCTGGAGGTCCCCGGCAGCGGGGCGTCGCCGCACGCGCACCAGGTGGTGCCGGACCCGACCGGCCGGTGGCTGCTCGCGGTCGCGCTCGGGTTGGACGCGGTGTTCGTGCTGCGCTTCGACCGGGCCACCGGGGCGCTGGCCGAGCACTCGCGGATGGACCTGCCCGCCAAGACCGGGCCGCGGCACCTGGTGTTCCACCCCGACGGCACCCGGGTGTTCGTGCTCGGCGAGCTGACCCCGACGATCACCACCGCCGACTGGGAGCCGGTGGCCGGGACGCTGACCCGGGGCGAGTCGGTGACCGTCACCGGGCCCGGCGCGCCCGACCCGACCTACCCCGCGGAGATCGCCGCCAGCGGTGACGGGCGGTTCCTCTACGTGACCACGCGCGGTGAGGACGCGGTCGGGGTTTTGCGGATCGGCCCCGGTGCGCCACAATTGGTCCAGACCTCCCCGACGGGCGGTGCCTGGCCGAGGCACTGCGCGCTCGGACCGGGCGGGACCTGGCTCTACGTGGCCAACCAACGCCCCGGCTCGGTCACCTGGCTGCCGCGTGATCCGGCGACCGGGCGGCTCGGCCCGATCGCGGGTGAGGTCACGGTGCGTGGTGCCTGTTGGGTCGCCCTCGCCTGACCGCGCGGTGCTTGTGCCGCCGCGATGGCGGCCCTACCATCCACTGCATTGCTGCCAGTGAAACGAATGTTGCACAGAGCGCAACATCGTAGGTGGAAGGGACGCTGCTCCGATGACCGGCTTCGAGACCCTGCTCCCCCAGCCGGTTTCGGCCCGGCGGGATCCCGGAGTGCTCGTGGTCGACCACCCGGCCGCGGTGCTCGACACCTCCACAGTGGCGCTCGACCCGGTCGCCGTGCCACTTCCCGGGGGATACCGACTTTCCATAACGTCCACGGGCGTAGACGCCGTCGCGCACGACGCGGCAGGCGCGTTCCACGCCACGCAGACGCTGCGCCAACTGCTCGGGCCGGACGCCTTCCGGGCCGCGGACATCCATCGCGGAACCTGGGAACTGCCCCTCGGCGAGATCACCGACCACCCGAGGTTCGGCTGGCGCGGTGTGCTGCTGGACGTGGCGCGGCACTTCATGCCCAAGGCCGGGGTGCTGCGCTTCCTGGACCTGATGGCCGCGCACAAGCTCAACGTGCTGCACCTGCACCTGACCGACGACCAGGGCTGGCGGGTCGAGGTACCCGGCTACCCGCGGCTCACCGAGGTCGCCGCGTGGCGGGCGGGCACCTGGGTGGGCAGGCAGCCCGACGGCGACCCCACGCACGACAACCGCCCGCACGGCGGCTTCTACACGACCGCCGACCTGCGCGAGATCGTCGCCTACGCGGCCGCCCGGCACATCACCGTGGTGCCCGAGGTCGACGTCCCCGGGCACAGCCAGGCCGTGATCGCCGCCTACCCGGAGTTGGGCGTCACCGGCGAGCAGGTCGAGGTGTGGCACGGCTGGGGCGTCAGCGAGCACGTGCTCAACCCGGCCGAGTCCACCGTGGACTTCTTCCGCGCCGTCCTCGACCACGTCATGGCCATCTTCGACTCCCCGGTGATCTGCCTGGGCGGCGACGAGGTCCCGACCACGCAGTGGCACGCCAGCACCGCGGTCAAGGCCAGGGTCGCCGAACTCGGCCTGGACTCCCCCGACGACCTGCACGCCTGGTTCATCCGCGCGCTGGCGGGCCACCTCGCCGCGAACGGGCGACGCGTGCTGGGCTGGGACGAGATCCTCGACGCCGGTGACCTGCCGGAAGGCGCGGTCGTGGCGTCCTGGCGGGGCGAGGCAGCGGGTGTGCGCGCGGCGGTCTCGGGGCACGATGTGGTCATGTGCCCGGAGCAGCGGGTGTACCTCGACCACCGGCAGTCCGACGACCCGGACGAGCCGATCCCGGTGGGCTTCGTGCGCACCCTGGCCGACGTCCGCGCCTACGAACCGATCCCGGCCGAACTGCCCGAGCAGGCGCACCACCGCGTGCTCGGCGCCCAGGCGCAGCTGTGGGCGGAGTACTTCGACAACGGCAGGCGCGTCGATTACGCTGCCTTCCCCCGCCTCGCGGCGTTCGCGGAGGTGGTCTGGAGTCCACGTGGACCCGTGGACCTCGATGAGTTCGTCGACCGGGTGGCCACCCACCACCTGCCGCGGCTCGACGCACTCGGCGTGGAGTACCGGCCCCTGGCCGGACCCCTGCCCTGGCAGCGCAGACCGGGCGTGCCCGGCCGTCCCCGCGCGGACCGGTGACCGCCGCCGCCGCGCCGACCCCACCGGCACCCGGCACCGCGCGCCCGAAGAGCACCGGCACCACCCCCGAGGACACAGGCACCACCCGCGAGACCCCCGAGCAGAGCAGGCACCGACAGCGAGGAGAGCGCACCGGCAGCGTCGATCAGCACTCGCCCGAAATCACCGGGCACCGGCCGCGGCACACCGCGCGCGCGGTCGGATCCGGTGGTCGGGAAATGCATTCCGGCCCGGCGAACCCGCCGGACCGGAATCGTTGTTCAGCGCTCGACCCTGGCCGCAATGGAATCATCCGACGATTGCGGCGACACCAGGGTCGCAACGAACTTGTAACGGTCACCGCGGTATACCGACCGAACCCATTCCACCGGTCGGCCGTCGGTGTCGAACGAATGCCGGGACAGCAGCAGCATGAGCGCACCGGCCTCATTCCCGAGCAGCGCGGCCTCGGCCGGGGTGGCCAGCGCGGTCTCGATGGTCTCCTCCGCGTGGCCCAGTTCGACCCCGTAGTGCTGGTAGAGCACGCCGTAGAGCGAGCCGTCGCCGACGTAGCGGTCCAGGCCGGGGAAGCGCGGCAGCGGCAGCCGCGAGGTCTCGATGGCCATCGGCTCGCCGTCGGCCCGGCGCAGCCTGCGCAGCCGCAGCACGTCGTCGCCGGAGCGGATGCCCAGCAGGGCGGCCAGTTCCGGGTCGGCGGCCCCGATCCGGGCGTCGAGCAGCGACGATGTCGGTCTGCGCCCGTGCGAGCGCATGTCCTCGGTGTAGGAGGACAGCTGCAGCCGCTGCGTCAGCTTGCCCTCCCCCGCGAAGGTCCCGCTGCCGTGCACCCTGGTCAGCCGACCCTCGGCGGTCAGCTCGGCCAGCGCCTTGCGCACGGTCGTGCGGGAGACGCCGAACTCGCTGGCCAGGGCGCGTTCACCGGGCAGCGAGCCGCCGGGCGAGACCGCGCGCAGCAGCTCGGCCAGGCGCTCCTTGAGCTCCCAGTGCTTCGGTGTTCGAGGCGATTTCTTCCCGTTTTCCACGGCATCGCCGAGCAGGTTCTCACCCATGTTGTTCCTCGCTCGCCCGTGCGTCGGCGACCCGTGTCGGGGTGGACATCTGATGTCACGTTTAAGCATTTATCTTGACAAGCCGGAGAAGCTCGGACCACTCTAATCGCAATGGTCTAAACCACTCAAGTCCTTCGCTCCTCTCGTGCCGGGAGGAGCAGCGTCCGGAAGGAATGCATCACCGTGAGAAGTTGGTCGAAGGCTTTGGTCGGGGGGTTCGCGGTCGCACTCGCGGTCGCGGGGTGCGCCGGGTCCGGTTCCGGCAACGACAGCGCCGGGCAGACGAGCGCGCCCTCGGGTCCGCGCACGCTGACCGTGTGGCTGATGAACGGGTCGGCTCCCACCACGCTGACCGACGAGCTGCACAAGGAGTTCCAGGCCTCGCACAAGGACGTCACCGTCAAGTACGAGATCCAGCAGTGGAACGGCATCCAGGACAAGCTGACCACCGCGCTGGCCAGCAACGACGCGCCCGACGTGATCGAGATCGGCAACACCCAGGCGCCCAAGTTCGCCAGCGAGAACGTGCTCGAGGACCTCACCGCCAGCACCGGTGACTTCAACGGCGCCAACTGGCTGAGCAGCCTCAAGGACTCCGGCTCGTGGGACGGCAAGCAGTACGCCATCCCGTTCTACGCCGCCAACCGCGAGATCCTGTACCGCAAGGACCTGTTCGAGCAGGCGGGCATCACCGCGCCGCCCACCTCCCGCGAGGAGTGGCTGGCCGCCATCGGCAAGCTGAAGGCCAAGTTCGGCAGCGACCCGGACTTCCAGGCGCTCTACCTGCCCGGCCAGAACTGGTACACCCTGCTGTCGTTCATCTGGGACGAGGGCGGCGACATCGCCAAGAAGGACGGCACCAAGTTCACCGCCTCGCTCGACAGCGCCGAGGCCAAGGCGGGCCTGGAGTTCTACAAGAAGCTGGTCGAGGAGTCGGGCACCAAGGCGCCCAAGGACGCCGACGAGCAGACCCCGGAGCAGGCGGGCATCTACGGCGGCGGCAAGGTCGCCATGTTCGTCGCCCTGCCGTGGGAGCTGGCCACCGCGGCCAAGTCGGACCCGACCATCAAGGACAAGACCGGGGCGTTCCCGATCCCGTCCAAGACCGCGGGCAAGACCGCGCCGGTGTTCCAGGGCGGCTCGAACCTGGCCGTCCCGGCCAACAGCAAGGACAAGGACCTGGCCAAGGAGTACCTGAAGCTGATCTCCAGCGACAAGTACCAGGCCGGTTTCGCCAAGGCGGGCATGATCCCGGGCACCTCCAAGGACGTCAGCCTGCTCGAGGCCGACCCGATCAACGCCGCGATGGCCAAGGCGTCGGCCAACGGCAAGGCCGTCCCGGCCACCCCGGGCTGGGCGACCATCGAGGCCGGGCAGAACCCGATCAAGGACCTGCTCACCGCCTACCTGACCGGTGCCAAGTCGATCGACCAGGCCACCAAGGACGCCAACGACGCGCTGAACAAGGCGTTCTCCAGCTAGCGGGACACGATGACCTCAACCGTGGACACCGCGCGGCCGGCGGGGACCCCCCCGCCGGCCGCGCGGCCCGGCGCGCGGCGCCGGGCCCGACGCCCCCTGTCCGAGACAGCCCTCCCCTACCTGATGCTCGCCCCCGCGGTGCTGCTGATGCTGGCGCTGCTGGCCTGGCCCGCGCTGCAGGTGCTGGCGATCAGCTTCCGCAAGCTCGACCTCGGTGAACTGGTCCGCGGCGAGCTCAAGTGGGTCGGCTTCGACAACTACACCGCGATCCTGACCGACCCGGAGTTCTGGGTCATCGGGCTGCGCACCCTGATGTTCACCGCGGTCGTCGTGCTCACCACCCTGCTGCTGGGCCTGGGCATCGCGGTGCTGATGCGGCACCTGAGCGGGTGGGTGCGCGTCGTGCTGCAGGTCTGCCTGGTGCTGGCCTGGGCCACGCCGATCATCGCGACCACCACGATCTTCCAGTGGATCTTCGACCAGCAGTACGGGATCCTGAACAAGACCCTGGTGCTGATCGGGTTCGACTCGTTCAAGGGCTACTCCTGGTTCACCAGCGGCACCTCCACGCTGGCCGTGATCGGTCTGCTGGTGGTGTGGCAGGCGGTGCCGTTCATCGCCTTCACCCTCTACGCCGGACTGGTCAACACGCCGAGGGACCTCTACGAGGCCGCCGCGATCGACGGCGCGTCCGGGTGGGCGGCCTTCCGCGCGGTGAGCTGGCCGTCGGTGCGGCCGCTGCTGACCCTGGTCACGTTCCTGTCGGTGCTGTGGGACTTCAAGGTCTTCACCCAGGTCTGGGCGATCCGCCAGGGCGGCCCGGACGGGCAGAGCACGACCCTGCCGGTGCTGCTCTACCTCAGGGGCATCGCGGGCAGCCACTTCGGCGTGGCGGCCGCGGTCGCGGTGCTGATGCTGGTCGTGCTGCTGGCGGTGACCTGGCGGTACATGCGGCTGTTGATCCGCTCACCGGAAACGGAGCTGTAGAGCCATGCTGCACAAGTCGCCCGCCCAGCGCGTGGCACTCGCGGTGTTCGGCCTGGTGCTGGCCGGGTTCTTCCTGTTCCCGACCTACTGGATGTTCACCACCGCGCTCAAGACCCCGGCGCAGATCCTCTCGCCCGCCTACGACCTGATCCCGACGACGGCGACGCTGAAGAACTTCGTCAACGCGATCACCAAGCCGGACTTCGCGACCTTCATCACCAACAGCCTCGTCGTCACCCTCGGCGCGGTCGCCTGCGCCCTGGCCGCGGGGCTGCTGGCCGCGGTGCCGCTGGCGCGGCTGCGCTTCCGCGGCCGCAAGGGCTTCATCCTGCTGGTCCTGATCGCGCAGCTGGCGCCGCTGGAGGCGCTGCTGATCCCGATGTACCTGATCATGCGCGACGCCGACCTGCTCAACTCGCTGTGGGGTCTGCTGCTGGTGTACGTGGCCTTCACGCTGCCGTTCACGGTGTGGACGCTGCGCGGCTTCGTCAAGGGCATCCCGATCGAGCTGGAAGAGGCCGCGATGGTCGACGGCTGTGGACGCTGGGGCGTGTTCACCCGCGTCACGCTGCCGCTGCTGGGCCCCGGCCTGGTCGCCACCTCGGTGTTCAGCTTCATCACCGCGTGGAACGAGTTCCTCTACGCGCTGGTGTTCATGCGCGAGAAGGACAAGCAGACGCTGCCGGTGTGGCTCTCGTCGTTCAAGACCGCGTTCGGCACCGACTGGGGCGGCGTCATGGCGGCCTCGGTGATCTACGCGATCCCCGCGCTGATCTTCTTCCTGCTGGTGCAGCGCAAGCTGGTCTCCGGTTCCACCGCAGGGGCGGTGAAGGGCTGATGGCGCGGTCGGGGCTGCACGCGCTGGCCGAGGCGGTACTGCTGCCAGGGTTCGCCGGGACGAGCGCGCCGGACTGGGTCCGCGAGCGGATCGCGGACGGGCTCGGCGGGGTGGTGCTGTTCGGCCGCAACATCGTCGACGACGAGCAGGTCGCCGCGTTGACCGCGCAGCTGCGCGGCGAGCGCGACGACGTGGTCATCGGCATCGACGAGGAGGGTGGCGACGTCACCAGGCTCGACGCCGCCACCGGCTCGACGCTGCCGGGACCGCTCGCGCTCGGCGCGGCGGGCGACCTCGGCCTCACCGCCGAGGTCGGCACCGCGCTGGGCGCCCGGCTCGCGGCCTGCGGGGTCACCCTGGACCTCGCGCCGTGCGCGGACCTGACGCTCACCCTGGACGACCCGATCATCGGGGTGCGCGCGTTCGGCGCGGACCCCTACGCCGCGGCCGCGCACGTGGCCGCCTACGTGCGCGGCATGCAGAGCGCCGGTGTCGCCGCCTGCGCCAAGCACTTCCCCGGGCACGGGGCGTCCACCTCGGACTCGCACTTCACCCTGCCGGTGCTGCCCCGCACGCCCGACGAGCTCGACGCGGTGGAGCTCGTGCCGTTCCGGGCCGCCATCGCCGCCGGGGTGCGGTCGGTGATGACCGGGCACCTGGTGGTGCCGCAGTGGGGTCCCGACCCCGCCACGGTCAACCCGACCGCGATCCTGGAGGTGCTGCGCGGTCAGCTCGGCTTCACCGGGGCCGTGGTCACCGACGCGCTGGAGATGGGCGCGGTGGCCGGGCACCTGGGCAACGCGGCCGGCCTCGCGGACGCCGCTGTGCGGTCGCTGAGGGCGGGCGCGGACGCGCTGTGCATCGGCGGCGAGATCGCTGACGCCGACGCGGTGGCGGCCATCGTGGAGCGCATCGTGGCCGAGGTGCACGCGGGCACGCTGACCGAGGAGCGCTTGGCGGAGGCCGCTGAGCGCACCAGGTCGCTCGGTGTCCCCCCGCACGGCGGGGTCACCGCCCGAGATGATGTCGAACTGGGCATGGCCGTGGCGCGCAAGGCGCTGCGGACCAGCCACCTGCCCGCGCTCTCCCCTGAACCGCTGGTGGTCGACGTCGAGGTCGAGCCCACCATCGCCGCGGGACACGTCCCGTGGGGTCTTGGTCCACACCTGGTCGAACTGCTCCCCGGCGCGAGGGCGGTGCGGGTCACCGCGGCGCAGCCCGGCGAGCTGTTCGACCTGGCGCGCGGCCGGGAAGTCGTCGTGACCACCCGTGACGCCCACCGCCACCCGGCGGTGCTGGACCTCGTCGCGGGCCTGGTGCGGACGGCGACCGCGGTCGTGCACGTGGAAACCGGCACGTCAGGCCCGGATCTGGGCACCCTGGGCCGGATCGACACCTTCGGCGGCTCGAGGTCGAGCCTGCGCGCCGCGGCGGAGGTGATCAGCGGTTCCTCGGTGTCCGGCCTGGCCAGGCACACCGATCCCACCGGTCTCGCCGACCGGTGACCGCGCGTGGTCGCACGCGCACCCAGACGGTCCGTTCGACTGGCGCCACTGCTCCATTCGAGTGAGACTATTGGTCTAGACCTTGTCCCGAAGAATTGGTCTGGACCACGGTAGACCGTGTTATCCCTGCTCCCTCCCGAGGTGAACAATTGTCCAGGATCAGATGGCACCTGACCGCGGCGGCCATCGCCGCGGCCGCCGTCACGTTCGGAATCGTGGCCGCGCCAGCCAGTGGCGCCGCCTCGCCCACCGCCGAGTTCCAGAAGACGCAGGACTGGGGCTCCGGCTGGACGGGCAAGGTCACCGTGCGCAACGGTGGCAGCTCCGCGCTGAGCAGCTGGGCGGTCGAGTTCGACCTCCCGGCAGGCACTTCCATCCCGTCGGCGTGGGACGCGGCACTGACCAAGACGGGTAACCACTACAAGTTCACGAACCTGTCCTGGAACGGCAACGTCCCGGCCGGTGGCACGGCCTCGTTCGGGTTCAACGGCTCGGGCACCGGTTCGCCGAGCAACTGCACCTTGAACGGCCAGCCGTGTGGCGGTGGCACCAACCCCACCTCCTCGTCCACCACGACGACCACCACGACGACCACTCGTCCGACGTCCTCCACGACGACGACGACCTCGTCCTCGACGACCACCACGACCTCGTCGTCGACCACGACGACCACCACCACGGGCAACCCGCCCCCCGGTGACAAGCTCGTGGGCTACTTCATCCAGTGGGGCGTCTACGGGCGCAACTTCCACGTGAAGAACGTCGACACCAGCGGTTCCGCGGCGAAGCTGACGCACATCAACTACGCGTTCGGCAACGTCCAGAACGGCCAGTGCACCATCGGTGACGCCTACGCCGACTACGACAAGGCCTACACCGCGGCCGACAGCGTCGACGGTGTCGCCGACAACTGGGACCAGCCGCTGCGGGGCAACTTCAACCAGCTGCGCAAGCTGAAGAAGAAGTACCCGAACCTGAAGGTCCTCTGGTCCTTCGGTGGCTGGACCTGGTCCGGTGGCTTCGGCCAGGCGTCGAAGAACCCGGCCGCGTTCGCGGACTCCTGCTACAAGCTGGTCGAGGACCCCCGTTGGGCCGACGTGTTCGACGGCATCGACATCGACTGGGAGTACCCGAACGCCTGTGGTCTGACCTGCGACACCAGCGGCCCGGACTCCTTCAAGGCGGTCACCCAGGCGCTGCGCAACAAGTTCGGCGCCAACAACCTGATCACCGCGGCCACCTCGGCCGACGGTGCTGACGGCGGCAAGCTCGACGTCGCGGACTACGCGGGCGCGGTCCAGTACCTGGACTGGGTCATGCCGATGACCTACGACTTCTTCGGCGCGTGGGACGCCAAGGGCCCGACCAACCCGCACTCGCCGCTGACCGCGTACCCCGGTATCCCGAAGGACAAGTGGACCACCGAGGGCGCGATCAACAAGTTCAAGTCCAAGGGCATCCCGGCGAGCAAGATCCTGCTGGGCGTGGGCTTCTACGGCCGCGGCTGGACCGGCGTCACGCAGGCCACCCCGGGTGGCACCGCGACCGCCGCCGCTCCGGGCACCTACGAGGCCGGTTTCGAGGACTACAAGGTCCTCAAGACCAAGTGCCCCGCGACCGGCACCATCGGTGGCACGGCCTACGCGTTCTGCGGTGGCAACTGGTGGGGTTACGACACCCCCGCCACTGTCGCGGGCAAGCGCAACTGGGGCAAGGCGCAGGGTCTCGGCGGCTCCTTCTTCTGGGAGCTCTCCGGCGACACCTCCAACGGTGAGCTGATCACCGCGCTGCGCGGCTAGATCTCCGGCTGGGACGGGCCGGATGTGGGCGGCTGCCTGGGTCAACCCCCAGGCAGCCGCTCAGCCCGTTCCCCCGCCCGGCACGGCTTGCTTTTCTTTCCACTCGGCGCGCTGCCCACGACGGCAGCGCTCACGCGGAGGTGCCACGTGGACGTGGACGACGGGGACGCGGGACTGGAACTGGTGCACCTGCTGCGCCGGATCACCGGCAGGCTCGACCTGATGGCGGCGGAGTTCGCCGCGGCCAACGGGTTGCACCCCACCGACCTGCGCGCGCTCATCCACCTGCTGGACGCGCGGCGCGAGGAGCTGGCGGCGACACCGGGCTGGCTCAGCGGCAAGCTGGCGCTGAACTCGGCCTCGGTCACCGCCCTGGTCGACCGCCTGGTCCGGGCCGGGTACGTCCGGCGGACCAGGGACAACCGCGACCGCAGACGGGTCCTGCTGACCGTGCAGGACGAGGCAATCCGGTTGGGCTGGTCGTTCTACGGTGGCATCATCACCGACATGGTCGACGCGATGCGCGAGTTCGACGGCTCGGAACTGGCGGTCGCCCGCCGCTTCCTCGACCGCATGCACGACGTGGTCCGGGCCGACAAGCCCACCAACCCGGTGGTCCGCCTGGTCCCCCTGGACGAGGCCACCACCGAGCGCCTGCTCAGCGTGGCCGTCCACGAGGCCCGCCCCACCGACGTCATGCCCACCCAGGACGGGGCCGACACCTGGACCCCGGCGACCGAGAACGCCTTCCGCGAGTTCCACCGCTCCCACTTCCACGGCGCCAACGGCACCGTGATGTACGCGGTCGAGTCCGAGGGCAGCCTGACGGGCATGATCCGGATGGCGCGGGTGTCGCAGGACGAGGCCGAGACGGGGATGTGGCTGGGTCGGTCTGCCCGCGGCAAGGGGATCGGGACTGCCGCTTTACGGGCGCTGGTGGCTGAGGCTGCCGCCGCGGGGGTTCGGACGATCGTGGCTGACACGACGTCGGGGAACTCGGCGGCGTTGGGGGCGTTGCGGACTTGTGGGGCTACTTTGACGCATCACGGGGATGATGTGCGGGCGGAGCTGCCGATCGGGTGAGGGGTGGGGTGTCTGCTTGGTCGCGTCCTCGGCATTGGCGGGGGCGCGATTTTTTTTGTTCGGCTCTCGGTCTCGCCTGCGGCGTCGATGGATGGGGCCTCGCCTGCGGCATTGGCCGGGGCGCGAGTTTTGAGCTTTGCTCGATGGGGCGAACTTGTTTTGCGCGGGGCCCCTGCGGCGTCCTGGGAAGAGCACAAAGGCGGGGCCTGAAGAGACGGCCCTCCCCCGCGCGGAGAGCTTACGGACGCCGCCACCCCACACAAAACAAGTCCACCCCATCGAGCCGGCTTGGCACCAGCGACTCCGAGGAGCGGTTGTCGGCCAACGATCGTGAGGGCCGGGTGGTGGGCCAACGTTGTTGGGGGCGGCTGTTCTTGAACACGAGAAAGCCCCCCACCAATAAAGGTGGGGGGCTTCTCGAATGATTGTCCGG
>NZ_FOGI01000011.1:136890-302761 GCF_900111175.1 Actinokineospora terrae | reverse complement strand
AGCAGTTGGGCGCGCGAGGGCCTCGACGGGCGGGGCCGGGGCAATGACGGTGGCCGGGTGAGGCGGTCGGGTGCGTCTTCGGGCCGGGGGTGGTGGGCTGGGAGTGCTCGATGGGGCCCAGGCGGGTCCGAGACGGGGGGGCGGGGGGCTGGGCGGGTGGTGGGTCAGTCGGCGCTGAAGGCGGAGAGGAGGGCGCGGACGTGGGCGCCTTCGGGGACTCCTAGGCGTTCGAAGACGGGGAGGGCGGCGCGCCAGTCGGAGACGGCGCCGGGGCGGTCGCCGTCCAGTTGGCGGACCAGGGCGCGGACGTGCCGGGCCCTGGCCTCGGCCAGTTGCTGGCCGGTGCGCTGGGCGATCTCCAGGCCGCGGTCGATGTGCTCGGTGGCCCGGTGGCCGTCGCCGCTGTCGAGGTGGGCGTGGGCCAGTTCGGTGAGCGCCCTGACCTCCAGCAGCCGCATGCCGGTGTCGCGCATCAGGGCGAGCGCGCCGGTGCCGTGCTCGATGGCCGAGCGGGGGTCGCCGGTGCGGCGGAACAGCGCGCACAGGCCGGTGAGCACCGAGGCCTCGCCGAAGCCGAACCGGATCTCGCGGGCCAGGCTCAGCGCCCGGGTGTAGTGGGTGGCCGCCGACGACCACTCCCCCGTGCGCTGCTGGATGGTCGCCAGGATGTCCAGGCCGCTGACCTCGTGCCTGCGTTCGCCGAGTTGCCTGCCCGCGTCCATGGCCTTGCGGACCTGGGCGGCGGAGGTGGCGTAGTCGCCCGCGTCGCAGCCTGTCTCCGCGAGGCAGATGAGCATGCTGACCTCGCCGTGGCGGTAGCCGTACCGGCGGCAGATGGCCATGCCTTCGCGGTAGCGCTGCGCGGCCTTCGGTAGGTCACCCATCGCCCAGTGGGCCAGACCGAGTCCTTGGCAGGCGGCAGCCTGTACGTGCCGGTTGCCGATGCGGGTACTGAGTTCCAGGGCCTCGGTGTGACGCTCTATGGCCTGCTGCGGTCGGCCCAGCGATAGCGCTGTCCCGCCGAGGTAGTTCAACGCGCCCGCCTCGCCGAAGCGGTTGCCGATGACCCGGTTCAGATCCAGGGCCTGTTCATAGAACGACGACGCCTGCGCCGGCTGCCCGAGTTGGGAGTGCGCACGGCCCAGGTTGTGCAGTGCGGCCGCCTCCACGATCCGGTTGCCAGTGGACTGACTCAGCTCTAGCGCCCACCGGTGGCTCTCGATCGCGGCCACGTAGTCGCTGAGGTTCGTGTGGATCAGGCCGAGCAGATCGTGCACGGAAGCCTCGGCGTCCAGGTTCTTGGCGCCCCTGGCCGCGGCTAGAGCGGCGTGCCCCACCGCGAGGCCGTCAGCGCCGTGGCCCCGGTTCCAGAAGTACGGCCTAAGAGCCTCAGCGAAGCGCCACGCGTAACGGTGCAGCCCCAGCCCGGACGCGGCGGTAGCGGCAGCGACGAGGTTGGCCCGCTCTGCGTCCAGCCAGGCGATGGCCTTCTCCTCCGAGCCGTGCTCGGGCATCGCGCCGACCCGCCACAGCACCGCGCTGTGCGCCTCGATCTCGCGCAGGTAGTGGTCGAACAGCGCCACCACGGCGGTGACCCGGTCGGTCTCGGCGTCCTCGGCGTCGGCCCGGCCGGAGGCGTACTCGCGCAGCAGGTCGTGGAAGGTGTAGCGGCCCCTGGCGTGCTCGCGGATCAGGTTGCCGTGGTCGAGCACCCGCAGCAGCCGGGTCGCGTCGTTGAGCGCGAGCCCGCTGAGCTCCGCGGCGGCCTCGGCGTCGACGTCCGCGCCGGGCACCACGCCGAGCAGCCGGAACAGCCTGCGCGCGGCGGGGACCAGCTTCTCGTAGGACAGGTCGAAGGCGGCCCTGACCGCGCCCGACTCGTCGCCCGCCACCGTCAGCCCGGACATCCGGCCGCGCTCGCGCAGCTCCTGGGTGTAGTCGGCGATGCTGATCAGCGGCCGGATGGCCAGGTTCGCGCCCGCGATGCGCAGCGCCAGCGGCAGGTGCCCGCAGATCGCGGCCATCTCGGCGGCGGCGTCGGGCTCGCGGCGCATCCGGCCGACCCCGACCAGCCTGCCGAGCAGGTCGACCGCCTCGGCCGGGTCGAGCACGTCGAGCGGCACCTGGTGGGCACCGTCCTGCGCGGTCAGCCCGGTGAGCCGGTCGCGGCTGGTGACCAGCACCAGGCAGCCGGACGAGCCGGGCAGCAGCGGCCGCACCTGCTCGGCGGTCGCGGCGTTGTCCAGCAGCACCAGCACCCGCCTGCCGGTCAGCAGCGTCCGGTACAGGCCCGCGGCCTCGTCCGGGTCGATCGGCACCCGCTCGGGGGCGACGCCGAGCGCGTGCAGGAACCGGACCAGCACCTCCTGGGTGGTCAGCGGGGTGCCGGAGGCGTAGCCGTGCAGGTTGACGCTGAGCTGCCCGTCGGGGAACCGGTCGCGCGCCCGGTGCGCCCAGCGCAGCGCCAGCGCCGTCTTGCCGACGCCCGCGGTGCCCGAGAGCGCGACGATCGCCACGCCGGGGCTGCCCTCGACGTGGTCGAGCAGGTCGTCGAGGTCGGTCAGCGGCTGCGCCCGGCCGACGAACCCGGGCGTCTCGGCGGGCAGCTGCGCGGGCGGGCGCTGCGCGACGGGCTCGGGCACGGTGGGCGGCGGCGGGCGGTCGCGCAGCACCCGCAGGTGGGCGTCCTGGATCTCCAGGCCGGGTTCGACGCCGAGCTCGTCGTCGAGGCGGGTGCGGATGTCGGCGAACACACGCAGCGCCTCGGCCTGCTCGCCGGTACCGGCAAGACCCAGCATCAGCCGGGCGTGCAGTCCCTCGTGCAGCGGCTCCTCGTGCGCCAACGACCGGATACCGGCAACGACCCTGGCGTGCCTACCGAGCGAGAGAGCGACATCGGCGTGAGTGAGCGCTACCTCGCGGCGCCTTGCCGTCAGCGCTACCGCGGCGGGGTGCTTGCGCATTCTTGCCGGTAGGTCTGCCAGTACGGGGCCGCGCCAACAGGCCAGTGCCTCGTCGAGCAGGTCGGCGGCCTGGTCCGGGTCGCTGCCGCGGACCAGACGAGCCCGGCGCACCAGGTCCTCGAAGCGCAGCGTGTCCAGCTGATCAGGCCGCACGCTGAGCTTGTAGCCGGCAGGCGTCGCGTTGATCACCGCGGCGTTGCGCTTGCCCGCGGCGACCAGGACGCGGCGCAGCCGGGAGGCGTAGGTGTGGATCAGGCCGAGGCTGCTCTCCGGCGGGTCGTCGCCCCACAGGACGTCGACGATCTCCTCGCGGCTGACCGGCCGGTTGGGGTGCAGGGCGAGCAGGGCGAACAGGATGCGCTGCTTGAGCGCGCCCACGGTGATCTCCTTCTCGCCCTGGGCCACGGTGAACGAGCCGAGGACGCCCAGCACCAGGTGGGTGGGCCGCGCGGGCTTGGCCGGGGCGGCGGCGCCCTCGGCCAGCGCCTCCGGGGTGACGCCGAGCGCGGTGGCGAGCCTGCGCAGCGAGTCCGCCCGCGGCATGCCGACCTCGCCGCGCTCGATGTAGCGCAGCGCCCGCACGCTCACCCCCGAGCGCTCGGCGAGCTGCTGCTGGGTGAGGCCCACCCGGGTCCGGTGCGAGCGGAGGAGTTCGCCGAACGCGCCGGGCGGGTCGACCATCTGCTCCCCTTCGCCTCGCCTCGCGCTCCGCCCGCCCACCGGTCGGGGGTGCCGCCGGAGTTGCCGCCAGCGGGGCAACGGACTTGCCGGTTGCCGATCGTAGTACATCGACTACCCCGGTTGTGCCTGGTCGGCGGCCCTGTTTCCGGTTCGGGCAGCGGCAGTGCGCGGTACAGGCAGGATGCCAGGGCAGGCCGTAGCGTGTGAAGTCGGGGGACCGGGGGTCCGCGGGGGGACCTTTCGTGGCGCGGCGTCCTGGGGGTGCGCCGTGCCACGGCCCGGGTCTCACCCCCTAGCGCCTTTCCGCCCTTCGCGCGCGTCGAGCGGCGGTAGCCTCCCCCGAGTGGGAGATCTCCGATCGTGACGGCCACCATCGCCGCACCGCCGAGACCGGATCCGCCGGAGCACCGGGGGCCGGTGCGGCTGCGCGGCCGAGTCGGCTGGCTCGTCCTGGTCATCCTGGTCGCCGGGGGCTACGGGGTGGTGGCCTCGCGCGCGCCGACCGAGCCGACGACGCCACCGACCGGGGACGTCGCCAAGGCCGCGGCCGCCATCGACGCCCTGCTCGACCCGGGCTCCGGCCGCGACCCGATCGCGTTGCTGCCCGCCGACTTCACCCGGGTGTCCGGGGTCACGCCCGGCCGGTTGACCGCGCCGGACGGCACCAGGCGCGCGGTCCACGTCGACGGCGGGTGCTCGGCGCCGTGGGGCGAGGACAACTCCCGCTGGGACTTCTCCGCCAGCTGCAAGGCGCACGACCTCGGCTACGACCTCCTGCGGTACGCCTCGGCCAAGGGCCAGCCGCTCGGACCGGGACCGCGGCGCGCCCTGGACGACCGGCTCGCCAGAGACATGCACCGCCAGTGCGAGCTGAACCCGCGCGGGGCGGCCGGGACGTGCCAGTTGGTGGCGTCGCTGTACGCGGCCGGGTTGGTCGCCAACTCGTGGCACCAGCGCTGGGGTCCGCCGCGGGCGGAGCCGATCGGGACCTGGGTGGTCGCGCTGCTGGTCGTGGCGCTGCTGCTGGCGGTGCGGGTGCCCGCGTTCGCCCGCCGCAGGACCGGGGTGCCGCGCGGCGCGGTGCCGATCGGGGAACGCGCCAGGGACCGAGCGGGGTACCTGGGGATGCTGCGGGTGGTGAGCCTGGCCGGGGTGGTGCTGGCGGAGTCCGCGCTGGCGTTCGCGCCGCTGCTGGGGACCGGCATCGGGTCGCTGTGGCCGCTGACCTGGGTGCTGCAACTGGTGCCGCTGTTCTTCTTCGCGGGCGGCGACTCGAACCTGCTGGCCTGGCGGGCCGCGCTGGCGGACGGCACCGGCTACGGCGGTTACCTGGCCGGGCGGGTGTGCTGGCTGATCCGGCCGGTGCTGGCGTTCGTCACCGCGTGGCTGGTGGTGCCGCTGTCTCTAGACCTGCTCAACGCCTCTGACGCTGCCGTCGATGCTTTCACCCGACTCATCACGCAACCGCTGTGGCTGCTTGGCCTGTACCTGCTGGTGGTCGGGATGACGCCCGCGATGCACTGGCTGCACAAGCGAGCCCCGGTCGGGACGCCGGTCGCGCAGGCTCTTGTCGTCGCCGGGCTCGGGTTGTTCGGTAGCGGGACCATCGCCGCTTACGCGGGCGGGATCGTGCTCGCGGCCCTGTTCGGGCAACTGTCGATGCACTACGCCGATGGGTCGTTCGACCACCTGCCGCGCCGGGCCTTGCCGGTGGTGTCAGCTTGCGCGTTGGTGTGCCTGGTGCTGCTGACAACCGTTGGCGGCCACGACAAAGGGCTGATCGCGGTACCGGCTGGCACGGCGAGTTTCGTCCCCTCGGCGCTGGGGGTGCTGCTGGTCGGGTTGGTGCAGGTGTGCCTGGTGGTCGCTCCCGGGCGGGACCGGGTCCGGGTGATCGCGCACGGCGGCGTGGCCAGGGCGGTGCACCGGCTGCGGAACGCGCCGATGACGGTCTACCTGGTGTACCTGTGCGCGATGCTGCTGCTGGCGGGCGTGATCGGGGCCGCGTCCAGCGCGGGGGTGCCCGGCACGGTCCTGAGCTGGGCCACCCAGCCCAGGACGCTGCTCGCGCTGGTGCTGCTGGCGGTGCCGACCGTGCTGGCGTTCCTGCTGTTCGAGCGCCGCGGCCGGGGCGGGCCGGGGACCATCCGCCCCGACGACCTCCCGGTGAGCCGCTGGGACCCGGTCGCGGCGGCCATCGGCACGGGCTACGGCGCGCTGGGGATCATCGGCTTCGCGCTGAGCGGTCTCACCGGCGCCCACCACGACCCGGTCCTGCTCGGCATCCCGGTCGACCCGATGACCAGCGCCATCCACCTGCTGCTCGGCTGGTACCTGCTGCACGCGGTCCGCATCGGCTCCACCGGCACGGCCTGGCCCTGGCTGGTGACCGCGGTCGCCTGCCTGCCGCCGATGGGATCGGCGCTCGGGCCGGGCGTCGGGCTCTACGGGGCGACGATGGGGGTGGCGGTGCTCGCGGCGGCCAGCCGGGTGATCGCCTGGAGCAACCGCAGGTCACGGGCGCGGGTGTGACTCGATAGGGGCGTGCTGGGGGCGGTGGGACGTGTGCCGTGCCCGGTGGGACATCCGGATATGTCACGCTACGGACAACCTGGGACACCTCGCGCGCGTCTTACTTTTCACCGGCGGACGAGCGCGCCCAGGGCCGACCGGCGTCAGGCGACAGGGAGGAGCGGGGCGTGGAGTACCGGCCACCGAGGCCAGGCGATCGCGCGGGATCGGGTCGACCCGTACCACCGCGCGCCCAGGCCCCAGGCAGGCGCGTCCCACCACCCGGCGACCACCCCAGGGCGGCGCGCGACGGCCAGGACCGGGCCGCGCGGCCCGAGCGGCCGCGGCAGGACCCGGCCAGGGACCGCGGCGTCCGGGACGAGCGCGGGACGCGGGACGCGGGGGCGCGCAGGCCACGACCCGAGGCGGGGCGCGGCGACGACCGGGCGCGGGGGCGCGCCGGACGAGCGGCTGCTCCCGGTCGGGACGGCGCGAGCCGGGCCGAGTCGCCGAGCCGGAGCAACTCGGGCCGGGACGGTGCGGGTCGGGACGGTGTGGGCCGGGACAGCGCGAGCCGGGCAGGTGCGGCCGGTCGCGAGAGCGGGGTCCGCGCGGGGCGGCGCGACGGTGCCGGGGCGCGCGAGGGGTCCGGGCCGCGCAAGCGGGTGTCCGGGGCGGCCGAGACCGAGCGGATCCGGCCGAGCACCAGGCCGTCGTCGACGCGGGCGCGCAAGCCCAAGCCGGGGATGGTCGCGGGCCGCACGGCGGTGGCGCTGCTCTCGGCGGTCGTGCTCGCCGCGACCGGCTACTACTGGAAGGTGACCGACTCGTTCTCCGACGGGGTCACCAAGGCCAACGTGGTCGAGGACACCGGGGAGAAGCCCGCGGACGGCGCGGTGGACATCCTGATGGTCGGCGTGGACAGCCGAACCGACGCGCAGGGCAACCCGCTGTCGAAAGAGCAGTTGGCGATGCTCAACGGCGGCAAGTCCGACGGCGAGACCAACACCGACACGCTGATCATGATCAGGATCCCGAACAACGGCGGCAAGCCGGTCGGCATCTCGATCCCCCGCGACTCGTACGTCGAGATCCCCGGCTACGGCAAGCACAAGGTCAACTCCGCCTACAGCAGGGCGAAGCTGGCCGCGCGCGGCCAGCTTCAGAAGGAAGGCGTCTCCGACCAGAAGGAGCTGGAGCGCCGGTCCAACGAGGAGGGCGCCAAGAGCCTGATCGCCACCCTGACCAAGCTCACCGGCGCCACCATCGACCACTACGCCGAGGTCAACCTGCTCGGCTTCTACGACATCACCAACGCGGTCGGCGGCGTCGAGGTGTGCCTGAAGAAGGCCACCAAGGACTCGTTGTCCGGCGCGAACTTCCCGGCCGGGACGCAGACCCTGCAGGGGGTGCAGGCGCTGCAGTTCGTCCGGCAGCGGCACGGGCTGCCCAACGGCGACATCGACCGGATCACCCGCCAGCAGGTGTTCATGAGCGCCATGGCGAAGAAGATGGTCTCCGGCGACGTGCTGGCGCCCGGCTCGCAGGTGCTCGACCAGCTCAAGACCGCGATCGGCAAGTCGGTGGTGCTGGACAAGAACTGGGACATCATGCGGTTCGCGCAGCAGATGATCTCGGTGACCGGTGGCGACGTCGGGTTCGAGACGATCCCGCACGGCACCCTCGACCTGAGCACCCCCAGCGACGGCAGCGCGGTGCAGGTCGACCCCACGGCGGTGAAGGAGTTCGTCACCGGCCTGCTGACCGGCGGGACCCCGGCGCCCAGCAGCGGCGCCCCCACCACCGGGACCGCCGACGCGCCCGCGGCCAAGCCGACGGTGTCGGTGCTCAACGGGTCCGGCCGCACCGGGCTGGCCGCCGAGGTGGCCGACACCCTGGAGAGCCAGGGCTTCCCGACCGGCGAGACCGGCAACGCCGCGGCCAGGTCCAAGACCGTGGTCCGCTACGCCAAGGGCGAGGAGGCGGGCGGCAAGTCGGTCGTGGACGCGCTCGGCGGCAAGGCCACCAGCGAGGCGGACACCAACCTGACCAAGGGCAAGGTCACCGTCATCATCGGCAAGGACTTCAGCACCACCGCCGGTACCCCCGGCGAGCGGCTGACGGGTGCCCCGTTGCTCGACCTGGGTGCCCGCGCCGCGGTGCAGACCGGGCCTCCGTGTGTGAACTGAGGCTTTCGCCCTCACTCGATCGGAGCAACTTCGCCGAACCCGCGTCAGGGCGGGCGGGTTGATCGCTTCCTGTGGTGGAGGCGTCGGCGTTCAGCGGCGCCGGTCGAGGAGGGGCGGACCTTGCGCATCGAAGCGGCGACCTACCAGCGGGTGCTCGGGGACGAGATCCGCAGGCTGCGCAAGCAGCGGGGCTGGACCCGCAAGGAGCTCAACGGCAGGCTGCAGAGCGAGATCTCGCTGCAGACCCTGGCGACCTACGAACTGGGCACCCGGCAGTGTTCGGTGGTCCGGTTCGTAGAGATCTGCGTGGCGCTAGAGGCGCTGCCACACGACCTGATCGCCCGGGTGCACGACCGCGTCTTCGCGGACACCCCCCTGGGCCGCGTCCGCGTCGACCTGCACGCGGCGGCCGCCGACGACCGGCCCCAGCTGATGCCGCTGCGCCGCTGGGCCGCCGAACTGCTGTCCGAACAGGACGAGGTGCACCTGGACGGCTCGGCGCTCGACCGGCTGGCCGAGCTGTGCGGGATGGACACCATCGAACTGGTCGCGCACATCAGGGCCCAGGCGGAGTGATCGGCTACGTACACTGGACGAGTGACTGAGGCAGCACTCACCGGCACCGACGACGACCTCCGCGAACTGGCCACCTGGCTGCGCGACGAGGACGAACTGCGCGGCAGGGTCCGCCTCCGCGACGCCCCCATCCGCGAAGGCGAGATGGGCGCCGCCATCGACGCCCTCACCATCGCCCTCGGCGGCGGCGGCGCAGGCGCCGTCATGATCCGCTCCGTCTTCACCTACCTGAGCACCCGCCGCAAAGCCGTCGTCCTGGACCTGGACCTCAAAGACGGCGACAAGCACTTCAAAGCCAAACTCGCCAACAACTCGAACGTCGACGAGGTCCTGGCCCAGGTGGACAAGTTCTTCGACGAGTAGCCCCGTGGGCGAGTACCAGTACTACGGGTTCCTGGCGGTCGACCGACCCCTGGGACTCGCCGAGCAGCGCGCTGTCCGCGCCTTGTCCAGCCGGGCGGAGATCACCGCCACGACGTTCGCGAACGAGTACCACTGGGGCGACTTCAAGGGCGACCCAGCGGAGTTGATGTCGCGGTACTACGACGCCCACGTGCACATCACCGACTGGGGCGACCACCGGGTGATGTTGCGGCTACCCGACACGGCGGTGGACGCCGCGGTCATCGACGACCACCGCGTCGATGACTTCGTGGACGCCTGGGTCGTAGGCGGTTTCGCGGTGTTCGACTTCCAGATCACCGACGAGGACCGCGAGATCCTCACCCACGACCCTGGCGGGTGGCTTCCCGCGATCGCAGGGATTCGCCTCGAACTGGCCGCAGGCGATCTCCGACCGCTCTACCTCGCGTGGCTAGCCGCCTACGGCACCTGGGAACGCAACGAAGACGCCTTCACCCCCTCCGCCGAAAACGAAGTGGAACCCCCCGTCCCCCCAGGCCTAGCCACCCTCACTGCCCCCCAACGCGCCCTCTCCACCCTCTTACGCCTAGACCCCACACTGCTCGCCACCGCATCCCAACCCAACGCAACCCCCTCGCGCCGCCGCACTGTAGGCGCTCTCCTAGACACCACAGCCCACCGCCGCACCAGAGGCCGAGCGGCAGTGATCCCGACGGCAGGGGCAGGCGTCGAGGGCCGAGTCGCACCTGCCTAACCGGGTGGGGACCCGTTGCCGAACTGCCCGAAGTGAGCCGGTCGGGTTCAGGCGGCGAGGGCGAAGAAGAGGATGAAGAAGCCGATGGCGACCAGCCAGGCGGCGATCAGCCAGCCGAAGTCGCGCCATGGGGAGATCTTGCCGTCGTCGGCGCCGGGGACGTGGACTCCGCGTTCCTCGAACTTGTCGACCAGGCCCAGGAGGGCGGTGAACAGGCGGGGCACGGGGTGGATGGTGTCACGGGCGGCGGCGCTAGTGGCGCTTGCCCTTGATGTGGCGGGCGAAGGCGCGTTCGATCTCGCGCTTGGCGTCGCGGTCGGCGAGGTCGGCGCGCTTGTCCCAGGTCTTCTTGCCGCGGACGAGGGCCAGTTCGACCTTCACCCGGCCGTCGGTGAAGTACATCGACAGCGGGACCAGGGACAGGCCGGACTCGTGGACCTTCTGCGACAGCTTGTCGATCTCGCGCCGGTGCAGCAGCAGCTTGCGGGTCCGCCGGGGCGTGTGGTTGGTCCAGGTGCCCAGCGCGTACTCGTTGATGTGCAGCCCGCGCAGCCACACCTCGCCGTCGTCGATGGTGGCGAACGCGTCGACCAGCGACGCCCGGCCCAGGCGCAGGCTCTTGACCTCGGTGCCCACCAGCACGACGCCCGCCTCGACCGTGTCGAGCACCGCGTAGTGGTGCCGGGCCCGCCGGTTCGTGGCGATCGTCGCGCTGTTGGGGTCTGCGGCCATGCCCCCGAAACTAGCGGACGGCCGCCGGGTCGCTCGCGCCATTTCCGGCGGTGGCGCGGGTGCGGGTGAGCAGTTCGAAGTCCGACGGGTCGACGCGGCGGGTACGCAGCCAGTAGCGCCAGGTGAAGCCGGGCCAGATGGTGCGGTTGACGCCCTGGGAGTCCAGGTACCAGCTGGTGCAGCCGCCGCGGGTCCACACGCCGTCGGCGAGCTTGCGCTGCACCTCGGTGTTGAACGACTCCTGCGCCGCGACCCGCACCTGCAGCGCCTCCGCGCCGTCGCGGTCGGCCAGCCGCAGCGCCTCGGCCACGTACCGGATCTGCGACTCGATCATGAAGACCACCGAGTTGTGGCCGAGCCCGGTGTTCGGGCCGAGTAGGAAGAACAGGTTCGGGAAGCCTGCGACGCTCATCCCGAGGTGGGTGTTGATGCCCCGCTCCCGCCACAGCCCGGCCAGGTCGACCCCGTCCCGGCCGGTGATCCTCAGGTAGTCGAACGAGTCTGTGACGTGGAACCCGGTGCCGTAGATGATCGCGTCAACCGGGTGCTCGCGCCCGTCCTTGCCCACGACGCTGTGCGCGCGGACCTCCGCGACGCCCGAGGTGTCGAGGTGCACGTTGGACCGGTTGAACGTCGGGTAGTAGTCGTTGGAGATCAGCACCCGCTTGCAGCCCATGACGTAGTCCGGGGTCAGCTTCCGCACCAACTCCGGGTCCCGCACCGATCGGGTGATGTTGTGCGCGGCGAGCTTCGAGGCGAGCTTGAGGACACCCTGGTGGCCGTTGAAGCCGACCGCGCGGACCTCGTTGATCCAGTACAGCAGGTGCCGGTAGGCGCGCTGGGCGCCGGGGACCTTCGCGAACAGCGCCTGCGACCAGGCGGGCATCCCGTGGTCCGGCTTGGGCATCACCCACGGCGCGGTGCGCTGGAACAGCGTCAACTCCGCCACCTGCGGCGCGATGCGGGGCACGAACTGCACCGCGCTGGCCCCGGTCCCGATCACCGCGACGCGCTTGCCGGTCAGGTCGTAGTCGTGGTCCCACTGGGCCGAGTGGAACGCCGCGCCCTCGAAGGTCTCGATGCCGGGCAGCCGGGGGATGGCCGGGAGGTGCAGCGCGCCGATGCCCGCGACCAGGAACCGGGTGACGTAGGTGTCGCCGCCGGAGGTCTCGACGTGCCAGCGGTTCGCGCCCGAGTCCCAGCGCGCGCCGGTCACCTCGACGCCGAAGCGGGTGTTGCGCGCCAGGTCCCACTTGGCGGCCACGTCGCGCAGGTACTGCCAGATCTCGGGCTGCGGGGCGTACGAGCGGGTCCAGTCCGGCTTCTGCTCGAAGGAGAACGAGTACATGTGCGACTGGATGTCGCAGGCGCAGCCGGGGTAGGTGTTGTCCCGCCAGGTACCGCCGAAGTCGGCGGCCTTCTCCAGCACGACGAAGTCGTCGCGGCCCTCCTTGCGCAGCTGGATGGCCATCCCCATGCCGGAGAACCCGGTGCCGATCACCACGACACCGGTGTTGACGAGCTTGCCCATGGCGGCCCTCCATGCCCTCGATCAGGTGTTACCCGCGGTCACCTTACTGGAAGTAGGTTACTTGCGGTAGAGTGCCGTGGTGAGCACCGCGCCGGAGCAGACCCGCAAGCGCCGCATGCCCCGCGCCGAACGCGAGCGGCAGATGGTCGCCGTCGCCGAGGAGATCTTCGCCGACCGCGGCTACCTGGCGGCCTCCATGGACGAGATCGCCGAGCGCTGCGGGGTCTCCAAGCCGATGATCTACGAGTACTTCGGCTCCAAGGAAGGCCTGCTGGTCGCCTGCATCCGCCAGGCCCGCGCCCACCTCGCCACCGCCACCACCCAGGCCGTCATCGGCGCCACCGACCCGCGCGACGCACTGCGCCGCGGCCTGGTCGCCTTCTTCGAGTTCACCGACGCCCACCGCCGGGCCTGGTCGCTGGTCCTGCGCAACGAGGCCGCCGTCGCCGGTCAGGCCGCCGCGGCCGAGGTCGAGGCCGTCCGGCAGGAACAAGTGGAGATCAACATCGCGCTGTTCACGGCGTTCCTGCCCGACACCGCGCCCACCGACCTCGAAGTCGCCGCCCAGACCGTCGTCGGCGCCTGCGAACGGCTCTCCCTCTGGTACGTCGGCCGCGACGACATCACCGCCGACCAGGCCGCCGACCACCTCACCCGCGTCCTCTGGGGCGGACTCGACGCACTGGCCGACCCCAGGTAGAAGCCCAGTCCGCCGCCGTCGACGAGCGGAAACCCGCCACGGCGCGCAAGCTCAGCGGTGTGGGGACGCACGCCTCGCCTCCCCGCGACGCACCGGAGCAGGAGGGGCGAGCCATGTACGAACCGATCCTGGCCAACTACACCGCGCGCGGCACCGACTGGACCGTCGAGGTCAAGGCCAAGGGCCAGACCAAGACCGCCACCGCGCCCGACCTGGTCACCGCCCGCGAACGCGCCGACACCCTCGTCGAGGAACTCCTCGCCAACGACAAGAAGCGCACCGTCGTGCACACCCTCGACGGCGACGCGGTCGGCTTCACCGCCGCCTACCTCACCGCCCGGCTCGGCCTGGACAACCCGGTCACCGCCATCCCCACCCAGGCGCGCACGGACAAAGCCCCCGCACCGCCCCCAGCGGCCATGGCCTAGCGGAACAACCGCCGCACCACGAGCAGGCCAACCAGCACGCCCACCCCGATCAGCGCGTACCGCACCTTCGGGTCGTCCAACCGCGACCGCGCGCCGGACTTCGCACTCTCCACCAGCCGCTTCGGACTGGCCTTCACACTCAGCTGGTCCAACGTCGCCGCCAGCGCGTCCCGCGCCTGCTCGATCTCACGCTGGATGGTGTCGGGATCCCGCGCCACTGCATCCTCCTCGCAACCCAACCAACAGCCCCAACGGTAGATCACCGACCACCCCGCCCACGCACGGGCCACGCCGATTAGGCTGTGAACGCTACCCGGGGGCCGTAGCCCAATTGGCAGAGGCACACGGTTTAGGTCCGTGCCAGTGAGAGTTCGAGTCTCTCCGGCCCCACGAGCTCTGGGCTACCCATGTCCACAGAACGCGTGGACGGGGTCGCTCGTCCTCCGACCCGGGGGCCGAGCCCCCGGACCCCCACGGTGCGGTCGGCGCCGGACCCAGCGGGGTTCGCTCGACCCTCGGTCATCGCATCAAGGTAGGTAACCAACAGGGCTGTCGCCCACGGTGCGATCACTCTCGACCCAGCGGTGCTCGCTCGGGCCTAGCGGCCCTCACGTCGAGTGTGTAACCAATGGGTTTGTCGCCCACGGTGCGGTGGGCTGCGGACCCGGCGTGGGCTCGTTCGGGCCGTTGGCCCTCACATCGAGTAGGTAACCAGTGGGCTTGTCGCCCATGGTGCGGCGGACCCAGCGGGCCGCTTGGCCTTCGGTCGTCGCATCGGGCGTTTCTGATGGGGTTGTCGGCCACGGTGGGGCGGGCGTCTGCCCCAGCATGGCCGCTCGGTCGTCGCATCAAGGTGGGTAACCGGCGGGGTTGTGGCTCACGGCACGGTGGGCGCGGAAGGTGTGAAGCGGGGAGTCCTGCGGAGCTTGCGTAGCGGACGAACGAGCGGAACACCTGGAGCGGACTGGGGCCAGCGGGGGCCTCGCTCGGACCTTCGGCCGTCGCATCGGGTGTGTGACTGATGGGTTGTCGCCCATGGGGCGGCGGGGGCCTGACCCAGCGTGCTCGCACGGGTCTGACGGGCCTCGCGTCGAGCATGTCGCCGCTGCGCTTGTCGCTCACGGTGCGGTCGGCGGCGGAACCGGCGTTGGCCGCTTGGCCTTCGGCCATCGCGTCCAGTGTGCGACCAAATGGGCTGTCACCTGCGGGGCGGCGTTTTACGACGCGGCGTGCGGGTGGCGACTTTGCGCCGCCATGAGCCCTCTTACCCTGCCTCAACCGCTTCGCGCGCACGCGGTCCCGACCCGGCCCAGCCCCCACCCACACCGGGGGGCGTCCCAGTGCCAGTCTATCGGCACCCCACGACAGGCGATCTTGAAAGCACCCTTCCGAAGATCCAGATGTGGATAACTTCTGTCGCTGAACCGGGTGAAGTTCAGGGGCGGGTGAGAGTCGGTCGACGAGGTGCGGGGGCTGGTCCGGTGGCGATCATCGGATGATCGACTGACACGGGGGGCAGTGGGGGTGGTCACGCTGGGTGCGGCGGTGATCACGGGTCGGCCACAGTGCGGAACCAGGTACGACTCAACGGCCTATTCGGCTCGGCGGGGTGGCGGGGACTGGTGCCATGGTGGGGGTGCACAGCTCGAGTCCCCGCCAGGAAGAGGCATGTCCCGTGAAGATCGTCGCGCTCGTGGCCGCTTGCTGCGCGCTCTTGGTGGCGATCACCGGCTGCGGTAGCGCCACCGCGTACTCGGCGACGGTCACGGCGCCGGTGCCTACGAGCGCGGATCTGGCCGGGGTGAGCCAGCCGACGCGGAGTGGGGAGCCGACGGCGTTGGGGATGGGGTTGACGATCACCGTGTCGGCGCCCAAGTCGTTCGTGCCGACCGGGTCGGCGTTCCCGGCGGTGTCGAGGGCGGTCGGGTTCGAGATGACCGTGCGCAACGACGGGACCTCGCCGTACTCGCCGACGTTGCTGTCGTTGTCCGCGGTGGCGGACGGGGCGGCGAGCAGGCAGGTGGTCGACTCGGCGCAGGGGTACACCGGAGCGGTGGGCGCGGAGGCGGTGGCGCCGGGTCGCAGCACGCGGTTCCTGGTGGCGTTCGCGCTGCCGCCGGAGAAGGCGGCGCTGGTGGTCAGCGCGCAGCCGGACCCGGCGGGCGCGGCGGTGGTGACCGTGTTCGACGGGCAGGCGTAGCGGCGCGCTAGCGTCCTGGGCATGACCGAACAGTTGCGCCTGTCCCCCGGTGACGCGGCACCGGAGTTCACCCTTCCCGACAGCGAGGGCACCGAGGTGTCGCTGTCGGACTTCCGCGGCCAGTCCGTCGTCGTCTACTTCTACCCGGCCGCCTCCACCCCGGGCTGCACCAAGCAGGCCTGCGACTTCCGGGACAACCTCGCCGAGTTCAACGACGCCGGCTACACCGTCCTGGGCATCTCCCCCGACAAGCCCGCGAAGCTGGCCAAGTTCGTCGCCGAGGAGGGCCTGACCTTCCCGTTGCTGTCGGACCCGGACAAGACCGTCCTGACCGCGTACGGCGCCTACGGCGAGAAGCAGCTCTACGGCAAGACGGTCACCGGCGTGATCCGGTCCACCTTCGTGGTCGACCCGGAGGGCAAGATCGCGCACGCCGGGTACAACGTGAAGGCCACCGGGCACGTCGCGAAGCTGCGCCGGGACATCTCCGTCTGAGAATCCGGTGAGGGTCGCCCGGTCGGGGCAACGGATCCCGGTGCGGTGCCGTTACGGCCCGCCCACCAGGGAAGTTGCCGCCCGACCGGGTCAACCTTCCCCGGTGGGGTGGCGTTTCACCGGACGTGCGCCCACTCCGGAACCTGGCTCTGATCGGCCTCGTCGCCTTGTCCGTCGCCGGGTGCGGGTCGGCCGCGGAGCAGCCCACCGTGCAGGTACTCACCCAGACGACCGCTGCGCAGACCGCCGCCGAGACACCGACCAAGGCGCCCACGGTCCAGGCGGCGCCGGAGGTCAGGGCGGCCGAGATGCCCGACCCGGCGGCGATCACCGCGGCGGTGCGGTCGGTGCTGGGGACCGCCCGGGTCGGGGTGCTGGTGGTGGACCGCGACACCGGGGCCGATGTCGTCGCGGTCGAGCCGGAGCGCCAGTTCCGGTCGGCGTCGCTGGTGAAGCTGGTGATCGCGGTCGACGTCCTCGCCGAGGGTCCGACCGCCGCGACCCGCAAGCAGATCGCCGCGATGCTCAGCGCCTCCGACGACGACATCGCCACCGCGCTGTGGGTCCGCCAGGGCGGCGTCGACCTGCTCACCCGCTCGACCAGGCGGATGGGCCTGACCGGCACCGAGCCGCCCGCCATCGTCGGCCGCTGGGGCGACGTCCTGCTGACCGCCCGCGACGTGGCCGGGGTCTACGACTACATCCTCGACGACCTCCCGGCGGCCGACCGGGACCTCGTGGTCGACGCCCTGGCCGCCTCGACCCCCGAGGCCGCGGACGGTTTCGACCAGACCTTCGGCATCCCCACCGCCATCTCCGCCACCTGGGCGGTCAAGCAGGGCTGGTCGAACAGCACCAACGACATCGTCGTGCACACCACCGGCCTGGTCGGCGAGCACTGGCGCTACACGGTCGTCCTGCTCACCGAGTACCCCCTGGGCACCCGCTGGGCCAGTGCCCGCAAGGCCGTCACCGCGGGCGCGGCGGTCCTGGACCCGTACCTGTCCTGACTACGCGAGCGCGGCCAGGTGGGGCAGCAGCAGGCGCAGGGCCTGCCCGCGGTGGGAGATGGCGTCCTTCTCCGCGGGGGACAGCTCCGCCGAGGTCCGGTCGTGGCCGTCCGGGCGGAAGATGGGGTCGTAGCCGAAGCCGTTGGTGCCGCTGGGTTCGCGGGTGATGACGCCGCGCCAGTCGGCCCGCAGGGTGGTCTCGGTGCCGTCCGGGCGGACCAGGGCGATGGCGCAGACGAAGCCACCGCCGCGGCGGTCGTCGGGGACGTCGCCGAGTTGGGCCAGGACGAGGTGGAGGTTGGCCTCGTCGGCGCCGTGGCCGCCGGACCAGCGGGCCGAGAGGACGCCGGGCATGCCGTTGAGGGCGTCGATCGCGATGCCGGAGTCGTCGGCGATGGCGGGCAGACCGGTCGCGGCGACCGCGTCGCGGGCCTTGGCCAGGGCGTTCTCCTCGAAGGTCGCGCCGGTCTCCGGGGCCTCCGGGAACTCGGGCACGTCGTCGAGGCCGACGATCTCGATGCCCTCGACCCGCTCGGCGGCCAGGATGCGGCGCAGCTCGGCCAGCTTCTTGGCGTTGCGGCTGGCCAGCAGGACGCGGGTCACCGGGAGCCCTTCGGCTCGGGCAGGGTGCCCGGGTAGGGCAGCGCGAGCGCCTCGGCCTGGACGCGGTTGAGCTCGGCGCAGCCCGCGAGGGCGAGGTCGAGCATGGCGTCGAGGGTGGAGCGGGCGAAGGTGGCGCCCTCGCCGGTGCCCTGGACCTCGATGAGCGTCCCGGCGTCGGTGGCGACCACGTTCATGTCGACCTCGGCGCGCGCATCCTCCTCGTAGGGCAGGTCGAGGCGCACCCGGCCGCCGACGACGCCGACGCTGACCGCCGACACCGCGCAGGACAGCGGCTGCGGGTCGGCGAGCTTGCGCGCGGCCCCCAGGTAGGTGATGGCGTCGGCCAGCGCGACGTAGGCGCCGGTGATCGCCGCGGTCCTGGTGCCGCCGTCGGCCTGGATCACGTCGCAGTCGAGGTGGATGGTGTTCTCCCCGAGCGCGGACAGGTCGATGCAGGCGCGCAGGGACCGGCCGATGAGCCTGCTGATCTCGTGCGTGCGGCCGCCGACGCGGCCCTTCACCGACTCGCGGTCGCCGCGGGTGTTGGTCGCCGAGGGCAGCATCGCGTACTCGGCGGTGACCCAGCCGAGCCCGGAGCCCTTGCGCCAGCGCGGGACGCCCTCGGTGACGCTCGCCGCGCACAGCACCCTGGTGCGGCCGAAGGACACCAGCACCGATCCGGCGGGCCAGTCCTGGTACCCGCGCGTGATCGTGATGTCCCGGAGCTGGTTGTCGTTCCTGCCGTCGCTTCTCACCACCCGGTCAGCCTAGCCGGCCACCGCTAGAGCTCGTAGGCCGCGCCCTCCCGGACGAGGGTGACCTCGCCGGGGAAGGCCGCGGTGGCCTCCGCGCGCACGGCGTCGCGGTCGGTCCACGGCGGGATGTGGGTGACCAGCAACCGGCCTGCGCCCGCCACTGCGGCGAGCTCACCGGCCTCCCGACCGGACAGGTGCATCGCGGTCGAGGCGCCGGAGCCGTGCGTCCAGGACGCCTCGGCGAGCACGACGTCCGCGCCATCGGCCAGCGCGGTGACCGGACCGCACAGGCCGGTGTCGCCGGTGTACACCAAGGACCGGCCGCCGTGGGCGATCCGGAAGCTGTAGGCCTCGCACGGGTGCGCCGCGGTCGCCGCGGTCACCTCGAAGGGTCCGATGTGGAACGTCCCGGCGCGCAGCGGGCGGAAGTCGAACACATCGGACAGATCCGTGACAGCCAACTCGGCCTCGTCGGTCGCGTACGCCCCGGCGAACCGGCGCGGGGCGGCCGCAGGCGCGTGCACGGGTAACCGGTTGGCCCTGGGATCCCTGGTGGGGCGCGGGTGGTAGCGCCGGTAGACGGTCAGCGACGCGAAGTCCGCGCAGTGGTCGGCGTGCAAGTGGGAGAACAGCAGTGCGTCCAGCGCGAACGGGTCGCGGATCGCTTGCATGGCGGCGAGGGTGCCGCTGCCGAGCTCGACGGCGAGCAGGAACCCGTCCGCCTCGACGAGGTACCCGGACGAGGCGGCGTGGGGGCCCGGGACGCTTCCCGAGCAGCCGAGGACGGTCAGCAGCACACCGATCAGCCTGTCACAGCGGGCATCGCGGCACGATCACCATCGAGCCAATGGAGCAAGGCCCGCGCCGAGGCCGAGGAAGCGGCGGGCCAGCCGGTCGAACGGCTCAGCGGGACCGGTCGCGCTGAACTCGTGCACCGGCTCGTCCTCGTCCTCGGTCAGCAGACCGGTCTCGGTGAGCACCCGGAAGACGTCCTTCGCGCACTCCTCCGCACTCGACACCAGCGTCACGTCCGGTCCCATCACGACCTGCAGGACGCCGGTGAGCAGCGGGTAGTGCGTGCAGCCGAGCACGAGTGTGTCCACAGCGGCCTGTTGCAACGGTTCCAGGTAGGTCTGGGCGAGACCGAGGACCTGGCGCCCGGAGGTGATGCCGCGCTCGACGAAGTCGACGAACCTGGGGCAGGCCGTGCCGGTGACCGCGATGCCCGGGGCAGCGGCGAAGGCGTCGTCGTAGGCGCGGGAGCGGATGGTGCCGGTGGTGCCGATCACGCCGACCCTGCCGGTCTTGGTCACCGCGGCCGCCCGGCGCACGGCGGGGACGACGACCTCGACGACCGGGATGTCGTAGCGCTCCCTGGCGTCGCGCAGGCACGCGGCCGAGGCGGTGTTGCAGGCCAGGACCAGCATCTTGACGCCGCTGCCGACCAGCGCGTCGGTGTGCCGCAGGGTGATCTCGCGGACCTCGGCGATCGGGCGCGGGCCGTACGGGGTGTTGGCGGTGTCGCCGAGGTAGCGCAGCCGCTCGTGCGGGAGCTGGTCGATGATCGAGCGCGCGACGGTCAGGCCGCCGACGCCGGAGTCGAAGATGCCGATCGGGGCGCTCACGCGGCCTGCCTGGTGACCGACCGGTTGCCCATCGACACCAGCCAGGCGGCCAGCACGCCGCCGAGCGCGCCGAACAGGTGGCCCTGCCAGGAGATCCCCGGGTCGCCGGGCAGCACGCCGAACAGCATCGTGCCCCAGTAGCCGAGCAGCACCAGCGCCAGCGCGATGTGCAGGACGCTGCGGGTGAACAGGCCGCGCACCAGCAGGAACAGCAGCCAGCCGAAGCACAGCCCGGACGCGCCGACGGTGACCGTGCCGGGGTTGGCGGTCAGCCACACGCCCGCGCCGCTGACCAGCCAGATGGTGGCGGTGACCGCGATCCACTGGGACAGGCCGTTGGCCATCGCCAGGAACGCCAGCACCACCAGCGGCAGCGTGTTGGACACCAGGTGGCCCCAGCCCGAGTGCAGCAGCGGCGCCCACAGGATGCCGTCGAGCCCGGAGCTGTCGCGCGCGATGATGCCGAACTGGTCGAGGTCGGCGGGCAGCACGGCATCGAGGAACTCGATCAGGTACAGCAGCGCGGCGAACCCGCCGACGACGATGACCGCCTGCACCGGGTTCGGCGGGAACACCCGGGCTGCGGGTTTGCTCGGCTGGACGGGCGCGGTGCTCACACCCGTGAGACTACGTGCTCGCGCGGGGCACCGGATCCGGCGAAACCCCGGAGGTCACCCCGATTCCGCCGCCCGCGCCAACCTGGCCAGCGACTCGTCCATCCGGCGCTTGATCTCCCTGGTCCACGCGGTGCGCATGAGGAACCCGCGCAGCGCGTCGACCGGCTCCTGGACGGTGCGCAGGGTGACCGTCGTCCGCTCGCCGTCAGCCTGGAGCTCGATGGTGAACCGCGTCGACCTCGCCAACGTCGGCGCCGCCTTCCCGTCCAACCGCTCCGCCTTGTGCACCCACCCGATCAGCACCGGCGCGTCGAAGGCCACGACCTCCTGGTCGATCTCCGACCGCCGGTTCCCCCACAGCCCGAACTGCCTGCGCCGCTGCCCGACCCCATCGCCGGACAACACCTCGGTCCGCTCCGCGAAGCTGAACCAATCCGGCGCCCGCCCCGCATCCGACACGATCGCCCACACCCGCTCCACCGGAGCAGGCACCTGGGCGCTCCGCAGCACCTCGACAACACCGGCCATACCGCAGAACCTAGCGCCCGACCGGCCCCGGACCACGCCCACCCACCAGGCCCGCACCCACTACCGAGCGACCGAACCGAGGTCGCCGATCACCCCCGCGCGGAGCACGCGCGACTACGCCCGGAGGCGGTCGGAGGCTTCGTCGATGGTGCCGCCGCACGCACCCGGTGGACAGGCGCTTCCCGACTCGCGTCGGCGGCGATGGACATGCGCGCTTCCGCGTTCGTACGCCAAGGCGACTCGCTGGGCCGCCCACACGGTGGAGGGGCACCAGCCCGCACACCGCTGCCTGCACGAGGTCCAAGCGACCGCTGTCTGCGCGAGATGTCAGCAGTCCGCGACGACTCCGCTCCTCAGCGCGACATTGCTACTAGCCCCGCACGCCAGCACCGAGCGCGCGGGACGGTCAGGCCCAGAGGTGGCCGTCAAGGCGGTCGGAGGCTTCGTCGATGGTGCCGCTGTAGGCGCCGGTGGAGAGGTATTTCCAGCCTGCGTCGGCGACGATGAAGACGACGTCGGCTTCCTCGCCCGCGCCTGCGGCTTTCTCGGCGGAGGCGAGGGCCGCGTGCAGGATGGCGCCGGTGGAGACGCCTGCGAAGATGCCCTCGGTTTCCAGGAGTTGGCGGGTGCGGCGGAGGGCGTCGTAGGAGCCGACGGAGAAGCGGCTGCTCAGGACCGATGGGTCGTACAGCTCGGGGACGAAGCCCTCGTCGAGGTTGCGCAGGCCGTAGACGAGCTCCCCGTAGCGGGGTTCGGCGGCGATGATCTGGATGTCGGGCTTGTGCTCGCGCAGGTAGCGGCCGACGCCGACCAGGGTGCCGGTGGTGCCGAGGCCCGCGACGAAGTGCGTGATGGACGGCAGGTCGCGCAGGATCTCGGGGCCGGTGCCGGTGTAGTGGGCGGCGGCGTTGTCCGGGTTGCCGTACTGGTAGAGCATCACCCAGTCCGGGTGCTGCTCGGCGAGTTCCTTGGCGCGGCGGACGGCCTCGTTGGAGCCGCCCGCCGCCGGGGAGAACACGATGCGGGCGCCGTAGGCCTGCAGCAGCAGCTTGCGCTCCTCGGAGGTGTTCTCCGGCATCACGCAGACCAGGCCGTAGCCCTTGAGCTTGGCGGCCATGGCCAGCGAGATGCCGGTGTTGCCCGAGGTCGGCTCCAGGATCGTCGCCCCGGGCGCCAAGCGGCCGTCGCGCTCGGCGGCGGTGATCATGGCGAGCGCGGGGCGGTCCTTGATGGAGCCGGTCGGGTTGCGGTCCTCGAGCTTGGCCCACAGCCGCACCGTCGGCGCCGGGGACAGCCGGGGCAGGCCGACCAGCGGCGTGTCACCCAGCGCGTCGAGCAGCGAGTCGTAGCGGGCCACGGATCCCCCTCAAGCGAAGCCGGAAAACTAGCGCGCGCCACCGGCGACGGCGGGCAGGATCGTCACGTTGTCGCCGTCGGCGACCTTGGCCTCCAGGCCACCGGCGAAGCGGACGTCCTCGTCGTTGACGTAGACGTTGACGAAGCGGTGCAGCACGCCGTCCTTGACCAGGCGGGCCTTGAGGCCGCCGTGGTTGGCCTCGAGGTCGTCGATGACCTGGGCCAGGGTGTCGCCCGCGGCCGGGACGGTCTTCTCGCCGCCGGTGTGGGTGCGCAGGATGGTCGGGATCGAGACGGTGACGGCCATGGTGGGTCATCCTCCGGGAGGTGGGTTCAAGGGAAGGGACGCGCGCGGGTGCCGCGGGTATTCCGCGGCACGGGGGAACTCACAGCTCTGGGACGTCGTCCGGTCCGGTGTGGGCGAACCGGTAGGACTCGACGACCTCGACGGGTTCCTCGGTGATGACGCCCTCGACGATGCGGAACGAGCGCAGTTCGTGCTCGTGCGGGTCGCGCGTGGAGACCAGCACGTAGTGCGCGTACGGCTCGGCGGCGATCTTGGCGTCGGTGCGCGACGGGTAGGCCTCGGTGGCCGTGTGCGAGTGGTAGATGACCACCGGCACCTCGTCGTTGGCGTCCATCTCCCGGTACAGCCGCAGCAGGTCCGCGGAGTCGAACTCGTAGAACGTGGGCGAGCGGGCCGCGTTGAGCATCGGGATGAACCGCTCGGGGCGGTCGGAGCCGTCGGGTCCCGCGATGACGCCGCACGCCTCGTCCGGGTGGTCGCGGCGGGCATGCGCCACCATCGCGTCCACGAGGTCTCGGCGGATCGTCAGCACGGCACCATCCTACGGGCTGGATCCACACCTCCCAGTGTGTGGGAGGCCGCAGTGACACTCTCTCCCGCCACCCACCCCCTCGTCCCCGCCCGGCATCGTCCCCGCTTGGCGGCCGCCGCCAATCGAGTGCGAGACCCGCAGTTCATCCCCAAATGTCGCTATATGAGCGCAGGTCGCCGACGGTGGTGGCGGTGAGCGCGCCGTGTGCGACAGCCCGGGCGAACACCTCGGCCGCCGAGGTATAGAGCGCGTCCAGCTCGTCCGGGCAGGACACCGGGCGGACCCCGGTAGCGGCCGCGAACACGGTGTCGCCGTCGAAAAGGGTGTGTGACGGGCGCACTGCTCGGGCGAGCCCGTGCTGGGCGGCCATGGCCAACCGCTTGCACTGCGCCTTGTCCAGGGCGGCGTCGGTGGCGACAACGCCGATGGTGGTGTTGAGATCCGAAGACCGCACCGCCAGCCGCGCGGCCCTCCCCGGCGCGGGCGGGAACTCCCCCGGTTCACCGTCGACCCAGAAGCCGCCGGTGGACAGGTCGACCACCTCACCCTTGGCGTTGACCGCGGCGATAGCGCCAACTGTGAACTCGCCCACTCTTGCGCTGGCCGAGCCGATACCGCCCTTGAGCGACCCGACTCTGGCACCGGCTCCAGCCCCGACGCTGCCCATCTCGACTGGGCCATCAGAGGCAGCCGCGCAGGCCGCGTACCCGAACTCCGCATCCGGACGGTTACCCCACTCACCGCGAGGTAGGTCAAACAGCACCGCCGCAGGAACGATCGGTACGACGTGGTGCGACTCTGGCCCTACCGGGAACCCGACACCGCGCTCGCCGAGCCAGCGCATAACGCCATCCGCCGCAGCCAGCCCGTAGGCGCTACCGCCGGATAGGCACACGGCGTCGACCCTGCTGACCAGGTTCTCGGGGGCGAGCAGGTCCGTCTCACGAGTCCCAGGTGCACCGCCACGCGAGTCGACCCCGCCGACCGCGCCCTCCGGCAGCAGGACGACCGTGGTCCCGGTCGCCCACCCGCCGCCCAACCGGTGGTGGTGGCCCACCCGCACCCCCGGGACCTGGGTGATCACGGCGTGGAGAGCGCCTGCACCATGGACTCCTGCACCCAGGTCAGCCAGTGGTACACCGACAGGTGCGGGCTGCGCGGGTCGTCGTCGGGCAGCTCGTCCGGCATGTCCTCGGTGACCTCGATGGCGGTGCCCAGGGCCAGCCGCACGTCGTTGAGCGCGGAGAGCCAGGCGTCGGCCTGCTCCAGCGAGAGCCGGATCCCGCCGCCGTACATCGGGCAGGTCTCCAGCACCACCGCGGCGACCCCGGTCTTGAGGTCGAGCAGCGTCGGCTCGTGCAGCGAGCGCAGCACCGCGGCCGAGTCGAGGTCGGCCTTGCTGGGGTTGTCGTCGTCGAGCCGGTGGAAGTCGGGCAGCAGCCGGGACAGGATCGGGTCGTCCGGGGAGGTCGACGGGCCGGTGCGGATGCCGGTCAGCTCCGCGAGCTCGTCCTGCGGGGTCTCCTCGATGCGCGCGCGCAGCATGTCGTCGATCTGGGACACCAGGCCGCGCAGCACCGCGGCCTCCTGCCGGTCGATGTCGGCGTGCACCAGGTCGCCCTTGCGCTTCCACGGCTTCATGACGTGTGTTCCATCGTCGCCCAGAGCCCCGCGGCGTGCAGTCTCGCCACGTCGGCCTCCACCTTGTCCTTGGTCCCCGACGACACGATCGCCTTGCCCTCGTGGTGCACGTCGAGCATGAGCTTGGTCGCCTTGTCCCTGCTGTAGCCGAACAGCTTCTGGAACACGTAGGTCACGTACGACATCAGGTTGACCGGGTCGTTCCAGACGACGGTCTGCCAGGGCCGGTCCTCGGCCACCACCTCCGAGCTGGACGGCGTCGCCTGCGTCTGCTCCATGTCGACGGCTGCGGTCATGGGTCAATGGTGGCATGACCCGTTTCGCGAACACCGGCGGATCTTCATTCGATCGGACTACTCGATCACCGATCGTGCCCGACTGGGCCAATCAGCCGCTAGAGGTGTAACACGACATAGGCTCATGCCCATGGGTGTGAACGCGGGTGCGAGCGGCGTGGGTCCGGTCAGTACCGGACTGCTGACCGACCACTACGAACTGACCATGCTCTCCGCCGCGCTGGCCGACGGCACGGCCGAGCGGTCCTGCGTGTTCGAGGTGTTCACCAGGCGGTTGCCGGACGGGCGCCGGTACGGGGTGGTCGGCGGGACGGCGCGGGTCGTCGAGGCGGCGGCCGCGTTCCGGTTCGGGGACGCCGAGCTGGCGCACCTGCGGGAGACCTCGGTGGTCGACGCGGCGACGCTGGAGTGGCTGGCCGCGTACCGCTTCAGCGGTGACATCGACGGCTACCCCGAGGGCGAGCTGTTCTTCCCCGGCTCCCCCGTGCTGACCGTGACGGGCACCTTCGCCGACGCGGTCGTGCTGGAGACGGTCGTGCTGTCGATCCTCAACCACGACAGCGCCATCGTCTCGGCCGCGGCGCGGATGGCGGGCGCGGCGAACGGGCGGCCGATCATCGAGATGGGCTCGCGGCGCACGCACGAGGTCGCGGCGATCGCCTCGGCCCGTGCGTCCTACCTGGCCGGGTTCTCCACTACGTCGAACCTGGCCGCCGGTAGCGCCTACGGCATCCCGACCGCCGGTACCTGCGCGCACGCGTTCACGCTGCTGCACGACGACGAGCGCGCCGCGTTCGCCGCGCAGGTGTCCGCCCTCGGTGTCGGCACCACGCTGTTGGTCGACACCTACGACATCACCCAGGGCATCGCGACGGCGGTCGAGGTGGCCGGGACCGGGCTCGGCGCGATCCGCATCGACTCCGGTGACGTCGGGGTGCTGGCCAGGCACGCCCGCGAGCAGCTCGACGGGCTCGGCGCCACCCAGACCAGGATCGTGGTGTCCGGCGACCTCGACGAGTACGCCATCGCGTCGCTGCGGGCCGAGCCGGTCGACGCCTACGGGGTGGGCACCTCGGTGGTGACCGGGTCGGGGGCACCGACCGCCGGGATGGTCTACAAGCTGGTCGAGGTCGACGGGCGGCCGGTGGCCAAGCGCAGCTCGCACAAGGAGTCGCGCGGCGGCCGGAAGCTGGCGCTGCGCAGGCACAAGCCGACCGGCACCGCGCTGGAAGAGGTCATCTACGCCGCGGGCGGCCCGGCTCCCGAGGTCGGCGAGCACGACCGGTTGCTGCAGATCCCCCTGATGCGCGGTGGACAACCGGTGCCCGATCTGCCCACGCTGGAGGACAGCAGGACCCGCGTGCGCAAGGGCCTGGTCAGCCTCCCCTGGGAGGGCCTGAAGCTGTCCGCGGGCGACCCCGCCATCCCCACCGTGTACCTGGAGCCGTGATGACCGACCTCGGAAAGTCCGCGTTGATCGTCGTCGATGTGCAGAACGACTTCTGCGAGGGCGGTTCCCTCGCCGTCACCGGTGGTGCCGCCGTCGCCGCCGCGATCTCCGCCCACGTGGCCGCCTCGGACTACGACCACGTGGTCGCGACCCGCGACTTCCACATCGACCCGGGCGCGCACTTCAGCGACACCCCCGACTTCGTCGACAGCTGGCCGGTGCACTGCGTCGTCGACACCGCCGGGTCCTCGTTCCACCCCGCGCTGGACGTGGCGCCGATCGAGGCCGTCTTCTCCAAGGGGGCCTACGCGGCGGCGTACTCGGGCTTCGAGGGGGTCGGCCCGGCCGAGGTGCCGCTGGTCGACTGGTTGCGCTCACGCGCGGTGACCCGGGTGGACGTCGTCGGGATCGCCACCGATCACTGCGTGCGCGCGACGGCCATCGACGCGGCCACGGCCGGTTTCACCACCACGGTCTTGCTCGACCTCACCGCGGGCGTCGCCGCGCCTACCGTCGAGTCGGCGCTGGCGGGCCTCAGGGCGGCGGACGTCACGCTGGTCGGGACGCCCAGGGTCGGCTGACCGGAGAGCAGCCTGGTCAGCGCGGCGCAGACCCGGCGCGCGGCGTGCCCGTCGCCGAACGGGTTGTCGGTGTCGGGCACCCGCTGGCCGGTGACCAGCACCCGCTCCGCCTCGCCGAGCAGCTTCACCCGGTCGGTGCCGACCAGGTGCGCGCAGCCCGCGCGGACGGCCTCCATGCGCTCGGTGACGTCGCGGGCGACCAGGACCGGGACGCCGAAGGTGGGCGCCTCCTCCTGGATGCCGCCGGAGTCGGTGATGACCAGGGCCGCCCGGCGCAGGGCGCGCACCAGGTCGGGGTAGTCCAGCGGGTCGGTCACCACGATCCCGGGGTGGCCGCCGAGCACGGCGGCGACCTGGGCGCGGACCCCGGGGTTGGGGTGCGCCGGGAGCAGCACGCGCACGTCGGGGTGCCGGTCGGCGATCGTGCGGACGGCGCCGAGGATGCCCGCCAGCGGCGCCCCCCAGGACTCGCGGCGGTGCACGGTGACCAGGACGAGTCTGCCGCCGGTGCTGTCGAGGTCTTGTTCCAGTCGGGCCAGTGGGGCGTTCGCGGCCGGTAGGTCTACTGAGGCGATGTGGCGGACAGCGTCGACGACGGTGTTGCCGGTGACCTCGATCGTGGCGCCGGACACGGACTCGGCGCGCAACGCGGCGGCGGCGTCCTCGGTGGGGGCCAGGTGCAGCGCGGCGATCCTGGCGACCATCTGCCGGTTGCCCTCCTCGGGGAAGGGCGCGGCGAGGTCGCCGGTGCGCAGTCCCGCTTCCAGGTGGGCGACCGGGATGCCGCGCCAGAACGCGGCGAGCGCGCCTGCCAGCGTCGTGGTGGTGTCGCCCTGCACGAGCAGGACACCGGGGTCGCGGCGGGCGAGGACGGCGTCCAGCCTGGGCAGCAGCGCGCCGACCAGTTCCGCCTGCCCGCCGACCGGCCGGTCGACGACCAGCACCTCGTCCGGACCCAGCCCGAACGGGGTGAGCGCCTGCTCGACCATGCCGGGGTGTTGTCCACTGTGGACGACGTAGGGGACGAGCAGGGGGTCGGCGGCGGCCGCGAGCGCGACGGGCGCCGCCTTCACCGCCTCCGGCCGGGTGCCGACCAGGATCAGGACCTCGTTGCGCATGTGTTCCTTAGGGGAGGGAGCGAAGTGGATCCCGGGACCGGTGGGGAGGGGTGGGCGCACCCGGGATCCACTTCGGATCAGTTCGCCACGCGTCTGGCGCGTCGGCGGTTGGCGTGCAGCAGCAGGAAGCCGGTGACGAGCAGGGCGAGGCCCAGCGCGATCCACCAGCCGACGTCGGCGCCCGTCATCGCAAGCCCCGCGCTGCCGCCGATGGCACCTCCGGTGGGTGCTCGGTACATGGTGGCCTCCCCGCTCAGGCCGTGTCGACGCGACGGCGCCGGATTGCCGTAACCCCAACGGGTAGCGCCACCAGCGCGAGCAGACCGATCCCGGCCCACAGGCCGGAGCCGGACGCCATCGGCATCGGCGGTGCCGCCACGCCGCAGGTGACGCTGCCGAGCACGAGGTCACCCTCGCCGACGACGGCGTTGAGTCGCAAGTGGACACCGTTGACGGTCAGGCTGCCGTCGCGGTTGCGGATCTGCTCGTTGAACACCAGGGACGCCACGTTCGGCACCCCGGCGGTGGTGTTGGCGGGCGGGTCGAGCGGGACCTTCGCCGCCTTGAGGGAGACGTCGGCGAGCGAGGTGCGGCCGGTGATGCCGGTCTGCGTGGCCTCGCAGGTGACGGTGATCGCACCGACCGTGCCCATGTTGGACAGCACGACACCGACATCGGTCAGGCTTGCCCTGGCCCGCACGACACCGGTGTTGTCGTCGCGGATCGCACTGCTGCTGACCAGGCGCGCGGTGGCGACACCGGGCACCGCGGCGTTCGACAGCTCGGCCGTGGTGGGACCGTCTGCGGCGCTCGGGGCGAGTGGTCCGACGGCGGCCGTGGTCTGGCCGAGCAGCGCGACCCGCGCCGAGGCGACGTGGGCGGACGCGTCACCGGGGGCGGCGACGGCGGGCGTCGCACCGGCGAGCAGGACGGCGGACGCGACCACACCGGTGGCACAGGCGCGGCGCAGCCAACGCTGGTACATCGTTGTTCCTCCAAGGGATTCGAGAGAGTCGCCGCCCACGAGATCCGCACGGGAGTGCGGTGGGGACCGGGGCTTGCGGAAGGCGTATCGCCGGCGACCGGCCAGAGATCACAGATCTGCGCCGATGCAACCCGATCGAGTGGATCACGACCTGGTTTCACGATTCTGCTGACGCTGGGTGCATTGGCTTTCCGGGCTTCGTCACCCGGATCGCGGATGTAGCCCTGGTGGTGGTGTGGCCGATGGAATTCCTGACGCGTCGGGTGAACGACGCGCGATTCTTGGAGGAGGGAGCGGCGGTGGCCCTGGCCAACGCGCTGCCGGTATCCCGACCATCGACGAAGCTCGTCGCGATCGCCCTCGTGGCGGCCGCGGTGGCGCTCGTGGTCGGCAACCGGCTCTACCGGACCGCGGAGATGGCGCTGGCGAGCGGGATCCTGCGGCTGATCACCTCGGGTGGCGTGCACCTGGTCGCCGAGCGCCAGACGGTCTACTTCGGACTCGGCACGGATCACGCGTTCGGGCTGCGGATGAGTCCGGAGTGCACGTCGGCGTTCCTGGTGCTGCCGCTGCTGGTGGTCGCGGCGGTGATGGTCGCGCTGCGCGGCCGGATCGCGGGCCGGGTGCTCGTCGCGCTGCTGCTGGCGGGGATCGCGGTCGTGGTGGTCAACCAGCTGCGGGTGCTGACGCTCGTCGGGTTGATCGACTGGCTCGGCACCGACCAGGGCTACTACTGGGGCCACACCTTCCTCGGGTCCATCGTGAGCGTCGTGGGTGGCGCGGCCGCACTGGTGCTGTTCGTGTGGAAGGCGACGCGGTGAACCTGCCGTTGTTGCTCGGCTTCACGCAAGCCCTCGCTTTGACGATGTCCGTTGCGTTCATGACCTACGTGTGTCTCATCGTTGTGCCGTATCTGCGTTACCGGCGGGCGGCACCTGGCGATCCACACCGGTTGGAGTGGCATTTCTTCGTGCCGTGCCGGGACGAGCAGGCCGTTATCGGCGACACGGTGCGATACCTGCGCGGCACGTTCGCACACGCCCATGTCTGGGTGATCGATGACGACTCGACGGACAACACGGTCGGCGTCGTCCAGGCGTTGCAGGGCCCTCGGCACGGCGGGGATCGATTGCTGCACCTGGTGTGCCGCAAGCTGCCGAACGCGCGGACCGGCAAGGGCGCGGCGCTGAACTCGGCGTACCGGGCGCTGAAGAACTGGATGGGCAAGCACGCCGACACCGACCGCGCGGTGATCGTGGTGGTTGACGCCGACGGCCGCCCCGCCGCCAACTGCCTGTCGGTCTGCGCCGCCGACCACCTCTTCGGCGACCCCGGTGTCGGCGCCGTCCAGGTCGACGTCCGGATGAGCAACCGGGGCACCCCACCCCCGGACACCGGCGGCTGGCGGCGGCGCTTCGGCCTGGCCATGGTCCGCATGCAGGACCTGGAGTTCCGCAGCGCCATCGCCGCCATCCAGCTGTCCCGGGGTAAGACCGGCACCATCGCGATGGGCGGCAACGGCCAGTTCACCCGACTGTCCGCTTTGGACTCCATCGCACACGGCCTGGGCCCGTGGCGCGGCGCGCTCCTGGAGGACTTCGAACTGGGCGTCCACCTGCTCACCGCAGGCTGGAAAACCGGCTTCACCGTGGACACGCACGTCGACCAGGAAGCGCTCTACAGCCTGCGCCGCTTCCTGGCCCAACGAACCCGCTGGGGCCAAGGCACAATGCAATGCGGCCGCTACATCCGCCGCATCTTCGACTCCCAACACCTGTCAACCCTGGGCGCGGCGGAGATGTTGTACTACCTGGCGCAGCCGTGGATGCAGCTGCTGGGGACGCTGATCTATCCGATCCCGTTCCTGTTGCTCGGCTACCGCGCTGCCACAGACTTCTCGAGTGTGTGGACGTGGTTCACCGACGGCGCATGGCTCTTGTTCACTGTGTACGGCGCTTTTGGGTTGTTGCCGTTTGTTATCTGGGGTCCGATTTATCGGCGGCGGTGTGAGCCCGGAAAGGGCTTCCTTCGATCGATCGGGTATGGGCTTGCTTATGCGCTCTATATCTACACGTTTTACATCACGTCGTGGCGGGCTGCGCTTCGGATGGCTCAGGGGCGGAATGGGTGGACTAAGACGCGGCGGAACAAGGAGCTGCCATCACGGGTTGTGGCGTTGGATCATTAGGGGGCGGTTGTTGGGCTTGTCAAGGGGTGTTTGGTGGGTGTGGATGGTTGAGGGGGTTGTGGGCGGGCGGCGTTGGGTGGGTTCTGTCGGTGCTGGTCGGTAAGCTGTATATCGGGGGGTGCTTTGGCGGGTTTGATCTTGAGCTGGGGGTTCCGGCTCTCGTGCTCGCCTGCGGCGTTGACGGTGGACGGCTCGCCTTCGGCATTGCGTTCGGGCGCGAGTTTCGAGCTTTGCTCGATGGGGTGGACTTGTTTTGCGCGGGGCCCCTACGACACCCGGGCAGAACCACAAAGCAGGGGCCCACAAGCAGGCCCTGCCACGGTGAGCGACGCTACGGGTGCCGTCCCCCCACACAAAACAAGTCCACCCCATCGAGCCGGCTTGGCACCAGCGACTCCGAGGAGCGCGTGGCTGGCCAACGCCTCAGAGGGGCGCGTTGAGGCCAAGGTTGCAGAGGGGCGCATGGGGACTAGCGGCCGTGGCGGCCGACGCCGGGCGGGCACCGAGGGGCTATGACCAGCCGGGGAGGGTGGGGGCGTGTTCTAATCGGGGGTGCTGGTCCGGGGAATCTCACCTTCCCCGGACCAGCACCTACCTCACGCCTGCGCCAGGCTGAACCGCTGCTGTTGCGGGTCGATGGCCAGGATGCGGACCGACACGGTGGTGCCGACCGGCAGTTGCTGCTCGTGGGCCAGCCCGGTCACGCCCGCGTACTCGACGAACGAGCCGAAGGGCACGGTGCTGGTCACGACGCCCTCGATGACGTCGCCTACGGCGTGGGTGTTCTGGAAGTCCGTCCAACTCATTGCTTCTCACCTCCTCGCGCCTCCAGGGGAACTGGGGAAACGCGAGGGGGGCGGGCCGCGGGCCCGCCGGGTGATCAAGCGCGGGCCGGGTGCCCGTTCTGTGTGCGGCGCGAGGCCGACCCGGCAGTCATGTCGGACAGCCTAGCGAGGTTCGCCCGGCCGGTCGAGCGGTATCCCGGCTCAGTCGTGGGCCGGGTTGCAGGTGACCGAGCCGACCGTGATGGAGCCGCTGCCCGGGGTGGGCGGGCCGAGCGGGTCGGCGTCCGGGTAGAGCCAGATCTTGGCGGCGTGCACCGTCAGCGACTTGTCCGGCGCCTCGCCCTCGACCGCCTCGGCCTCGACGAGGTCGTTGAGGACGATCTTGGCGATCGGCGGGTCCTCCTCGAAGAACCCGGGCACCAGGATGGTGTGGTTGGGCGGGATCTCCTCGGGCAGGTCGAGCCCGACGACGCCGCCGAGCGAGAGCGAGGTGGACACGCCGCCCTCCTCGTTGGTGTGGCAGGACACCGAGAACGTGCCGATCTTGATCTTCGGGACGCCCGCCACGCTGTTGCGGTTGAGCTCGAACTGCCTGCCGTTGACGGTGGCCGACGACGCGCCGGTGGCCGGGTCGAACGAGCAGGTGCTGCTGCCGAGGCCGTAGCTGACCAGGCCCGCGTCGGAGGCCTGACCGGTCGTGGTGCCGATCCCCGGGCCACCCGCCGCGCACGGGGCCAGCGGGCCGATGTCGATCGCCTCGGTGCCGACGAGGGCTACAGCCACGCCGACAGTGGCGCTGCTGTCGGCGGGCACGCTCGCCCCGGCGGGCGCCGCGAAGGCGACCAGTCCCGTGGTGACCGCCAACACGCCGATCCGCAGTGACCTGACCGGTGACATGTCGAACTCCCTCCGTTAGGTGAACGATCCTCTCGTTCCGAGTGGATCGCGTGCGCGCCCCCACTGCCAGGCGGGCAGCGAGAGTCACCCGGCAGAACCGGACCGCCACCCGGACAGGCGACACCGGCGGCCGGGTGGGACTGCGGGCGGGACTGACGGGCCTCCCGGGTACCGTCTCCGCCATGTCCGACTCCCTGCCCTCGCTGCGCGAGCTGCTCGCCACCGCGGTCGAGGCGGTCGGCGGGGCGGAGCGCCCTGGGCAGGTCGAGATGGCCGAGGCCGTGCACAGCAGCATCCGCACCGGGGACCACCTGGCCGTGCAGGCCGGTACCGGGACCGGGAAGTCGCTGGCCTACCTGGTGCCCGCGATCCGGCACGCCGTGGCCAACGGCAAGTCCGTGGTGATCTCCACGGCCACCATCGCGCTGCAGCGCCAGCTGGTGGACCGCGACCTGCCCCGGCTGGCCAAGGCGCTGACCAAGTCGCTCAAGCGGACGCCGACCTTCGCCATCCTCAAGGGGCGCCGCAACTACCTGTGCCTGCACCGGCTCGACGGCCCGCAGGAGGAGCCGGACGACCAGGTGCTGTTCGACCCGTTCGCGGTGTCGCGGCTCGGGCGCGAGGTCGGCAGGCTGCGCGACTGGGCCAGCGACACGGAGGTCGGCGACCGCGACGAGCTGGTGCCCGGGGTGTCGGAGCAGGCGTGGCGGCAGGTGTCGGTGTCGGCGCGCGAGTGCCTCGGGGTGTCGCGCTGCCCGATCGGCACCGACTGCTTCGCCGAGAAGGCCAGGGCCGAGGCGGGCAAGTCCGACGTGGTGGTCACCAACCACGCGCTGCTGGCCATCGACGCGCTCGGCACCGCGCAGGTGCTGCCCGAGCACGACGTGGTGATCATCGACGAGGCGCACGACCTGGTGGACCGGGTGACCTCGGTGGCCACCGGCGAGCTGTCGGCCACCGCGATCGCCATCGCCGCGCGCCGCTCGGGCAAGCTCGTCACCGACGAGGTCGCCGACCGGCTGGTCGAGGCGGGCGAGGGCTTGGCGATGCTGTTGTCCGAGGCACCGGCGGGCAGGCTCGACGACCTGCCCGAGCCGGTCGCGGTCACCCTCCAGGCCATCCGCGACGCCGCGCACGGTTGCGTCACCTCTATCGGGCCGGACCGCAAGGAAGACCCCGAGGCGTCCACGGCGCGCAAGCTCGCGTTGTCGGCGCTAGAGGAGGTGCACGACACCGCGGTGCGCATTCTCGACGCGTTCGGGTCGGAGGACGCGAAGCTGCGGGACGTGGTGTGGGTCAGCGGTGACATCAACGCCGCCGGGCCGCGACCGGTCACGTTGCGCGTGGCGCCGTTGGGTGTCGCGGGTCTGTTGCGGGAGAGGCTGTTCGGTGAGAACACCACGGTCCTCACCTCGGCGACGCTGACGCTGGGCGGCACGTTCGACGCGTTGGCCAAGCAGTGGGGGCTACCGGGCAAGCAGCGGGTCGGTGTGAAGGCCGAGGGCACCGCCACCGACAAGGAACCGTCCGACGACATCCGGTGGACCGGCATGGACGTCGGCTCCCCGTTCGACCACCCGCGCTCCGGCATCCTCTACACCGCGCGCCACCTGCCCCCGCCCGGTCGCGACGGCCTGCCGCCCGCGTACCTGGAGGAGCTGCGCGAGCTGGTGACCGCCGCCGGTGGCCGCACCCTCGGGCTGTTCTCGTCGATGCGCGCGGCCAAGCAGGCGACCGCCGAGCTGCGCGACAAGGTCGACGTCGACATCCTGTGCCAGGGCGACGACTCCACCGCGCTGCTGGTGAAGAAGTTCGCCGAGAACCCGCAGACCTGCCTGTTCGGCACCCTGTCGCTGTGGCAGGGGGTGGACGTGCCGGGACCGTCGCTGACGCTGGTGGTGATGGATCGCATCCCGTTCCCCCGCCCGGACGACCCGCTGGCGTCGGCCCGCCAGCGCGCGGTGGAGTCCAGGGGCGGCAACGGGTTCCTCACCGTCGCCGCCACGCACGCCGCGCTGCTGCTCGCCCAGGGCGCGGGCAGGCTGCTGCGGTCCATGGACGACAAGGGGGTGGTCGCGGTGCTGGACCCGCGCCTGGCCACCGCCCGCTACGGCGGGTTCCTGCGCGCGTCCCTGCCCCCGTTCTGGCCGACGACCGATCCCGAGGTCGTGCGGGCCGCGCTGCGCCGACTGGCCGCGGCGAGCTGAGAGTGCTCATCGAGATCCCCAGCGGAGGACGCGTGTCTGTCATTCCCGGCGACGGCTCTGTCATTCCCGGCGACGGCGGCATCGTCGTCGACGACGATGGCGTGCGCAGAACGCTGGCCGACGGCACCGAGGAGGCCGTCTCCTGGACCGACCTGGCCGAGGTCGCGATCCGCACCACCCCGGAGGGCCCGTGGAAGGAAGACGTCTTCTTCCTGCTGATCCGCTCCGGCGGCGGCGGGTGCGCGGTGCCCGCGGGTCACCCGTCGGCCGACGACCTGATGGCCCGGTTGCAGTCGCTGCCGGACTTCGACAACGACGCGTTCGTCGAGGCGATGACCACGATCGAGGACGGGCTGTTCGTCATCTGGCAGCGCAACTAGCGACGCGCTCGGTCAGCGCTGCCACTGGGCGATGACGGTGACCGTGCCGGGGGCGACCTCGGTGAACCCCGCGTCGCGCACGGCCGTGGTGCCGTGGGTGTGCCAGGCGGTGTCGGGGTCCTCGGCGGGGTGCAGCGCGCGCCAGCGGTCCGGGGTGGGGGTGCGGACCGCGCAGGGGAAGCCCTTGGCGGACCAGGACTCGAGGTCGGACGCGGGCAGCAGGGCGGCCAGCAACATGGTGGCGTGACCGACCTGCGCGGCGGCCTTGCCCACGGTCATGGGCACGCCCGGGTTGAGCCAGAGCACCGGCACGCCGGGATCGGCGGGCCCCGGCTCGTCGGCGGGCAACTCGCTCCCGGAGATCTGCAACCGGGACAACACCTTCGGCGACTCGACGACCAGACCGGGGACGAGCGCGCGGGCCTGCGCGCCGTTCACGGTGACCGTGATGCCGGGGAGGTCCTGCACGGCTTCCCAGTGAGCACCCCGCGCACGACGGGAGACCTTGCGGATCCGCCCCCGCACCCACGCATCGACCTCGTCGTGCCACGGGCCGTCCGGTTCGGCACGCTCGTCAAGGCACACCGCGATGGACGCGGCGGCCGCGGCTTCGAGCAGTGCGGTCCGTGCCGGTTGCGGCTCCCGCTCGACGCGCAGGACGATCGGCATCGCGCGGACCAGGGCGGGGTCCTCGTCACCGGTGTCGTTGGTGGCCTCGGCGGGCAGGCGCAACCAGGTGGCGTACCGAGCGGCAAGGGGCTCGAGGATGCTCAACGGCCTTCCCCACGATCGACGGACACGGTCGGCGGCGCCTGAGCGGCCCCCGAATCCAGCCTACCCGGGCTGGCGGATCGGCCGCGGTGCCGATTCGGGCGATCTGTGGACAAGGCGGCCATTGTGGATGGCACGCGAGGTGCGTTGGGTGGCTGGCGGTTTGCTGTGGGACGAGCGGATTTGGCCGAGCCAGCGCGTGGTTGAAGGTGTTGTGGTCGTCCGAGTGGACGGTGAGCACCGCTGGTAGCAAGCTGAGCAGCCCCCGAATCCCAGCCTAGTGGGGTGAGCCGATCGGGTGCGGTGTCGATTCGGGCGATCTGTGGATGGTTGGGCCATTGTGGACGGCGTTGGGGCTGTTGTGAGTGAGTGGGGCACGGGGTGCGGTGCGGACGGCGCCGGTGGCGGCGGTGATGACCAGGGTTATAGCGGCGAGGTCGAGTGGGGCCAGGTGTTGGCCTAGGACTAAGAAGCCTGCGGCAGCGGCTAGAGCGGGGAGGAGACTGGCTAGGACGGCGAAGGTGGCGGGGGTGATTCGGCGTAGGGCCAGGAGTTCCAGGGTGTAAGGCAGGGCCGACGACAGGATTCCCACGGCGGCGGCTAGGGCCAGGGTGACGGGGTCTAGCAGCCGGGTGCCCGCGTCGATCAGGCCGATGGGGAGACTGAGGACAGCGCCGACTGCCATGGCTAGGGCTAAGCCGTCCGCCTTGGGGAAGCGGCTGCCTGCGCGGGCGGCGAGCACGATGTAGCACGCCCACAACGCGCCCGCTGCCAACGCGAAGCCGACACCCACGGGGTCGAGCCGGTCGAACCCGTCGCGGCCGAGCAGGGCCACCCCGGCCAGCGCGAGCGCGGCCCACAGCCAACTGCTGGCCCGCCGCGCGGTGATCACCGACAAAGCCAGTGGCCCCAACACCTCCAGCGCGGCGGCCGCACCGAGCGGGATCCGGTCGATGGCCTGGTAGAAGGTGATGTTCATGCACGCCAGCGTCGCCCCGAACGCGGCGATGACCGTCCAGTCCGCGCGGCTGCGGCCCCGGACCCGCGGTCGGCACACCACCCAGAGCACCACCGCGGCGACGACCAGCCGCAGCATCGCCACCCCGGACGCGCCCGCCCGGGGGAACAGCCCGGCGGCGAGAGCGGCGCCGAACTCCTGCGCGAAGAGCCCGGCCAGCACCAGGCCCGTACCGGCGACGTGGCCGCTGACCCGGGGCACCCGGGCGACGGCGAGGGAGGCAGTGGTCACGACACCGACGCTACGGCCGCCGGATCTCGCCGGGAAATGTCAGTCCACCAGCGGTTATGCTCTACAGACATGACGGTGGAGCTGCGGCACCTGCGGGCCTTCCTGGTGATCGCGCAAGAGGGCACCATCACCCGGGCGGCCGCGCGGCTGCACACCGGCCAACCTGCCCTGTCGCGCACGTTGCAGGCGTTGGAGGCGCACCTGGGCGTGCGGCTGGTCGACCGGTCCACCCACCACCTGCGCCTCACCGACGCGGGCCAGGCGTTCCTCGCCCGCGCCGCCACCGCCGTCGCCGCGGTCGACGCCGCACTGGACCCGTCCCGCGCCGGGACCTGGCCGCTGCGGCTGGGTCACGCGTGGTCGGCGCTAGGCCAGCACACCGCGACCATCCTGCGGCGGTGGCAGCGCGAACACCCGGGCATGCCACTGGAACTGCTGCGCATGGACGACCGCTCCACCGGCCTAGCCTCCGGCCGCGTCGATGCCGCTCTAGTGCGCGATCCGTTGCGCAGCCCCGGAGTCCGCAGCACTCACCTCTACGACGAACCCCGAGTAGCCGCCATAGCCGCCGACAGCCCTCTTGCCGCCTACGAAACCCTGACCCTGGCCGATCTAGTCACGTACCCGGTAGTCATCAACCCCGTTACCGGTAGCACTACCGCCGCCCTATGGGGCCCCACCGCCCGCCCCACCACCATCCTCGAAGTAGACAACACCGACGACTGGCTAGCCGCCATAGCCGCAGGCCAAGGCATAGGCGTAAGCGCCGCCGCCACCGCCGCGATGCACACCTTCCCCGGCCTCACCTACCGCCCCCTGACCGATGCCCCCGCCCTCCAGTTGCACCTGGCCTGGAACAACCCACCCAGCCACCCCGCCGTCACCGAACTGGCCACGTTCATCCGCACAACCCTCGCGCAAACCCAGGATCAGACGCGTTCCGGATCCAACCCGTCCGCCAGGTCTGCTGCCTCGACCTCAGCTCGAGTAACCCCCAACACAAACAGCACCACATCCAAATAAGGATGCGACAACGCCGTATCAGCCACCTCCCGCAGCGCAGGCTTGGCGTTGAACGCGATCCCCAGCCCAGCCGTAGACAGCATGTCGATGTCGTTGGCCCCGTCCCCCACCGCGACGCACTGCTCAAGCGGGATGTGGAAAGCGTCCGCGAAGTGCCGCAGGGCAACAGCCTTCCCCTGCCGGTCGACGACGTCGCCGATGACGCGGCCGGTCAGTACGCCGTCGATGATCTCCAGTTCGTTGGCGGCTTGGAAGTCGAGGCCCAGGTCTTCGCCGAGGCGGTCGATGATGGCGGTGAAGCCGCCGGAGACCACGCCGCAGCGGTAGCCGAGGCGTTTGAGGGTGCGGATGGTGGTGCGGGCGCCGGGGGTCAGTTCGAGGGCGTCGGCGACCTCGGTCAGGACGGTGGCGGGCAGGCCCGCGAGGGTGGCGACCCGGCGGTGCAGGCTCTCGGTGAAGTCGATGTCGCCGCGCATGGCGGCCTCGGTGATGTCGCGGACCTCGGCCTCGCAGCCCGCCTTGGCGGCCAGCATCTCGATGACCTCGCCCTGGATGAGGGTCGAGTCGACGTCGAAGACGATCAGGCGCTTGGCGCGGCGGGCCAGCAGGTCGCGCTCGACGGCGATGTCCAGGCCGACCTTCACCGACAGCTCCGCCAGCGCCGACCGCAGCGCCGCGTCCGCCTCGTCGGTGTCCTGCGGCACCGAGACGCGCAGCTCCAGGCCGGTCACCGGGTAGTCGGCGACCCGGCGGATGGCCTCGATGTTGATGTCCAGCGCGGCCAGCCGCCTGGCCACCGCCCCCAGGGCCCGAGCGCTGACCGGGCGGCCGAGCACCACCAGCACGTGCGTGGAGGCCGCGCCCGGTTGCTGGTCGACGCCGATCTCCACGTCGACGCGCATGGCCACGGTGGCCATGGCCTGCTCGACGGACTCCTGCAACCCCTCGGGGTCGTGGTCGGTGCTGACCAGCGCGCCGAGCACCAGTTGGCCGCGGATGACGACCTGCTCGACGTCGACGATGTCGACCCCGTGCCGGGTCAACGCGGCGAACAGCACCGAGGAGACCCCGGGCTTGTCCGGTCCGGTGACCGTGATCAGGACGGGGGTGGGGTGGGGACCAGCTGAGGTGGACACGATCCGGTGACTCCCATGACGACTGGCCCGGGGCCGCCGCGCGCGGACCGGGCTGAGGGGTGACTGGGCGTTGTGCGGATGGTGGCACGTCCCTCGGCCGGGTCACGGCGGGTGCGGTGCCTGCGGTTCCCGGCGGGGCCGGTGCGGCCGTGGCAGGCGTCGTCGGCTGCCCTCGGCGCGGGAATCGGGTGAGCGGAGCCGGGTCGGCGCACGTGGCAGACGTCCTCGGCTGCCGCCGACCGGGCCGGGAAGTCCACAGTGGATCTTCCGGGAACGCGGAAACGGGTGGAGCGAAGGCAGCTCGCGCGCCTGGGCTCCACCCGTCTCAGTCCTTCCACCGGTCCCGCTCGGTCGACGCCGGGCGGCCGGGTTCGCTCAATTGGGCAACGTGGGGTCGCCCTTCGAGATCTCGTCGGTGTTCATCTTCTCGGCAATGACCTCGGAAGGGGCCGGTTTGTGGCCGTGGCCACCCAGCAGGCCGACGTACTTGTCCGCCTCGGTGGCCTGCCGCATGTGCGGGTAGTGCAGGTCGAAGGCGGGCCGCTCGGAGCGGATCCTGGGCAGCTCGGTGAAGTTGTGCCGCGGCGGCGGGGAGCTGGTGGCCCACTCCAGGGAGTTGCCGTAGCCCCACGGGTCGTCGGCGGTGACGATCTCGCCGTACCGGTAGCTCTTGAACACGTTGTAGATGAACGGCAGCGTCGAGGCGCCCAGGATGTAGGCGCCGATCGTCGAGACGATGTTCAACGTGGTGAAGCCGTCGGTGGGCAGGTAGTCGGCGTAGCGGCGCGGCATGCCCTCGTTGCCCAGCCAGTGCTGGACCAGGAACGTGCCGTGGAAGCCGATGAACGTGGTCCAGAAGTGCAGCTTGCCCAGCGGTTCGTCCAGGAACCGGCCGGTGATCTTCGGGAACCAGAAGTAGATGCCCGCGAAGGTCGCGAACACGATGGTGCCGTAGAGCACGTAGTGGAAGTGCGCGACGACGAAGTACGTGTCCGAGACGTGGAAGTCGATCGCCGGGGCGGCGAGCAGCACGCCGGTGAGGCCGCCGAAGAGGAAGGTGACCAGGAAGCCGACGCTGAACAGCATCGGGGTCTCGAAGGTCAGCTGCCCCTTCCACATCGTGCCGATCCAGTTGAAGAACTTCACGCCGGTCGGGACCGCGATGAGGAACGTCATGAAGGAGAAGAACGGCAGCAGGACCGCGCCGGTGGCGTACATGTGGTGCGCCCACACGGTGACCGACAGGGCGGCGATGCCCAGGGTCGCGTAGACCAGGCCGCGGTAGCCGAACAGCGGCTTGCGGCTGAAGACCGGGAAGATCTCCGAGACGATGCCGAAGAAGGGCAAGGCGACGATATAGACCTCTGGGTGGCCGAAGAACCAGAACAGGTGCTGCCAGAGGATGACGCCGCCGTTGGCCGGGTCGAACACGTGCGCCCCGAGTTGTCGATCCGCCAGCAGGCCGAACAGGGCCGCGGTGAGGATCGGGAACGCGAGCAGCACCAGCACGCTGGTGATCAGGATGTTCCAGGTGAAGATCGGCATCCGGAACATGGTCATGCCGGGCGCGCGCAGGCAGACGATGGTGGTCAGCATGTTGACCGCGCCGAGGATGGTGCCGAGACCGCCGACCGCGAGACCGGTGATCCACAGGTCGGCGCCGACGCCGGGCGAGTGGATCTTGTCCGACAGCGGGGTGTAGGCGAACCAGCCGAAGTCGGCGGCGCCGCCCGGGGTCAGGAACCCGAACATGACGATCAGGCCGCCGAACAGGTACAGCCAGTACGAGAACGCGTTCAACCGGGGGAACGCCACGTCCGGCGAGCCGATCTGCAGCGGCAGCACGAAGTTGGCGAACCCGAACAGGATCGGCGTCGCGTAGAGCAACAGCATGATCGTGCCGTGCATGGTGAACAGCTGGTTGTACTGCTCCTGCGACAGGAACTGCTGGCCGGGAACGGCGAGCTCGGACCGGATCAGCATGGCCATCGCGCCGCCCACCATGAAGAAGGCGAACGAGGTGACCAGGTACATGATGCCGATTTGCTTGTGGTCCGTGGTGCGGAACAGCCGCAGCAGGTACGAACCCTTGGCCGTCTCGCGCGCCGGGTAGGGCCGCGTGGCGATCGGCTGCGGGGCTACTGCCGTCACTCCTGCCTCCTGCTGCTGGTGGTGGGCGTCCTCGGGCGGACCGGCAGATCGGCCCGTTGGGGGGATCGTAGCCCCGGTGGTGGGCCTGGGCTCGGGTGGGGACGGTGTGCTGTGGACAACTGTCGATCAGCAGTTGCCCAGCTCACACCGGCAGGACGGCGTACTGGCGCAGGGTCAGGTCGGTGAAGGTGACCGGGCCGCGGGGGCCGGGGACGCGGTCGATGTTGATCCCGGTCTCCGGCACGCCGAGCAGCTTGAAGCCGTCCAGCAGGCGGGTGGGGGCGTTCCAGAAGACACCCGTTCCGGTGTACGCGGCGATGAACTGCTCGGCCCGCGCGCGGTCGGCGGTGACGATGCCCGCGGCCAGGCCGGAGGTCTCGGTGTTGGCGACGCGGGCGGCGTGCGCGAGGTCGTCGACCGGGGTGACGGTCACGGTGGCCTCGCGGTCGGAGTCCAGCGCCCACTCGTAGCCGACCGCGTGGTCGTGCGGGGGCAGCGAGGCGGTGACGCCCGCGGCGGCGAGGGCGGCCTGGATGCCGGGCAGCGCCGCGTCGTAGACGTCGCGGTGGACCAGCAGCAGGTTGAGCCGGTTGCAGACGCCGAGCCGGTCGAGGCTGCGGGTGATCAGGTCCTCGGCGACGGCCGGGTCGGCCTTGGTGTCGTAGTAGAGGACTCCCCCGCCATCGGCGTGCGCGAGCGTGCGCACCCCGGAGGCGGCGGCGCGGCGGCCCAGTTCGCGGGTGCTCTCGCCGCTGCCGCGCAGGATGACCAGCGGCACCAGGTGCGGCAGGTCGACCAGGGCGCCGGCAGCTTCGCGGTCCGGGCTGGGCACGAGCTGGATGGCGTCGGGGTCCAGGCCCGCGTCCGACAGCGCGGGGGCGACGACGTGCTCGATGAGGGTGGTCGCCGAGCGCAGGGCCGCGGAGCCGGTGCGCAGCACGCCGCCGTTGCGGGACTTCACCAGCTGGGAGGCGATGTCGACGGTGACGTTCGGCCTGGCCTCGTAGTTGGCGCCGATGACGCCGACCGGGCGGGTCAGCTCGACCAGGCGCAGACCGCCGTCGAGGGCGCGGACCTCGCGGGACCGCTCGGGGTGCGGCACCGAGGCGAGCAGGCGCAGCTGCTCGGCCATCTCGGCCAGCCGCTCCTCGGTGATGCGCAGCCGGTCGAGCAGGCCACCGCTCATGCCCGCCGCCTCGGCCGCGGCGACGTCCTCGGCGTTGGCGGCGAGGACCTTGGCCCGGGCGGAGGACAGCCGGGCGGCGATCTCGGCGATGGCGTTGTCGATGGTCTCGTCGTCCGCACCCGCCAGCGACGGCGCCGCGGCGAACGCCCTGGTCGCGCACGCGGAGACGAGTTCGCCGATGGTGGGCTGGTCGGACACGGATCGATCCCTTCGCAGGTGGGCCTGACTTGGCGTGGAGTCTGCCGCATGGCCCACCTGCGCTAACCGTCGCGTTCCGGAGCAGCGGCGAGGGTCGACGCTGCCCGACAACCAGCGCTAACTGTCCGTCCTACCGGTGAGGGTCGACGCATAGAAGGCCGCCACGAAGCGCAGGCGTTTCTCGTCGAGGTCGGGGCGCGGGTAGACGGCGTTGACGAAGGTCTCGCCGTCGAACATGTGCAGGCCGGTGAACACCGCGACCTGGCGGATCTCGTCCGGCTGGGCGGCGATGGCCGGGATGCGCAGCGCGGTGAGGTAGATGTCCTTGGAGTAGGCCTCGATGGTGGGGGCGAGGCGGGCGCGCAGCTCGTCGTCGGTGCGGGCGGCCAGCAGCAGCTCGAACCAGACGATGTTGAGCGGCGACCGGGACGCCTCCCGGATGGCCCGCAGCACCTCCACGAAGTCCTCGGACCCGGCCGGGTCACCCGGCTGGGCGAAGAACGGGTGCACCTTGGCCACGAACCCGGCGATCTGGCGGCGGCCGACCTCCTCGGTGACGGTGACGACGAGGTCCAGCCGGGTCTCGAAGTGCCGGAACAGCCCACCGTGGGACACGCCCGCGCGGCGGCAGATCTCCTGCACCGAGGCCTTGGCGTAGCCGACCTCGGAGATGGCGGCGATGGTGGCGTCGACGAGCTTGCCCACGGTGGCCTCGCGGCGCTCGCGCTGGGTGCGTCGCTGGGGTCGCCCTTGTGCCTCGGTCATGGTGTCGACCTTTCGGTGGGGTCCTGCCGAGCACAACGCGCGAGGTGCCGGTGAGGACACGCCCAACGGGCGAACGCCGAGCGCGGTCGCACGCTAGAGCAGCAGCCACCCCGCCGCGAGCAGCACCGCGCCGGTGTTGACCATCGCGAAGGTGCCGACCCAGAAGAAGCCGGGCGCGCCGGTGAGCCTGGCCAGCTGGTCGGCGTCGGAGTCGCGGGCGTGGCCGCGCCTGCGCTTGGCCTGGAGCTCGAAGACCGGGCGCAGGCCGCCCAGGAGCAGGAACCAGGCGATGAGGTAGGCGAATCCGGCCTGGACCTCGTCGGTGGCCAGCCAGGACACGCCGAACAGCACGGCGCCGGTGACCACGATGGAGAACACCCCGTAGGCGTTGCGGATCATGATCAGCACGGCGAAGAGCAGGACCGCGCAGATCACCAGCACCGCCGTCACCCGGTCGGTACCCAGCAGGGCGGCGAAGGCGAGGCCGAGAAGCGACGGCGCGACGTACCCGGCGAGCGCGGTGCAGACCATCCCCGGGCCCTCCGGCTTGCCGCGCGAGACGGTGACGCCCGAGGTGTCCGAGTGCAGCCGGATGCCGGTGAGCCTGCGGCCTGCGAGCAGGGCGATCAGCGCGTGGCCCGCCTCGTGCACGATGGTGATCACGTTGCGTGCGGGTCGCCACAGCGCGTTGACCAGGACGAGCACCAGCGCCGCCCCGGCGGTGACCAGCACCATCGTCGCGGGCGGCTCCCACTGGTCACCGAAGATCTGCTGCCAGAGGTCCTTGGTCGCGGCTATCTGCACCCCACGATCTTCCCTCAAGCCGGGGTGGTGACCGGCGGGTACCAGTCGAGTGCCCGGTCGACGGCCTTGGTGGCCAGGCTCGACGGCAGCAACCGGACCAGGGTGTCGCGCCAGGGAGCGCCGCTGTGGACGAACTTGCCGGTGCTGCGCGAGCGGTGGGCGATGCGCTGCGAACGCGGCCTGCGCAGGGCGTCGTAGTGGGCGAGGTCGTCGACTGTGGCCGCGAGGGTCACCGCGTCCTCTAGTGCCTGGCAGCCGCCTTGGCCCATGTTGGGCGTCATGGCATGAGCGGCGTCGCCGACGAGGGCGACCGGGCCGCGAACATAGGTCGACAGGTCCGGCAAGTAGTAGAGGTCGTGGCGCAGCACGGTCTCGGCGGCATTGACGAGGCTGGGGATCGGGTCGTGCCAGTCCGCGAAGCGGCGTCGTAGTTCGGCGAGGTCCCCTTCAGGGAAGACGGTGTTCGGTGGAGCTACCGCGGCTGCATAGGCGTAGACCCTGTCGGCGCTCATGGGGAAGATGCCGAAGACCTGCCTGTCACCCCAGGTCTCGCTAGGTGTGACTCCCTTGGCGGGCAGGACCATGCGCCACGCGGTGTGCCCGGCGGGGCGCGGCGGCTTGGCGTCCGGCCAGAAGGTAGCGCGGACGGTGCTGTGGAGGCCGTCAGCGCCCACGAGCAGGTCGAACCGTTCCCCGTTGACGACCGGTTTGCCGTCCACGACCGCCAGCCGGTCAACCGGGGTGCCTGGCCGCAGCACCTCGGGCTGGACGGCGCCGAGCAGGACTTCGAGCAGGTCGGCGCGGTGGATCATCACCAGGTCGGCCGCCGAGGACGCCGCCAGCCACCGGCCGCGCTTGTCCCGCAGGCCACCGTTACCCGGATTGGCGCCCCTGGCCCGCACCCGGTCGCCGACGCCGAGCGCGTCGAGGGCCCGCAGGGCGTTGCGCCACAGCGAGATCCCGGCCCCGACCTCGGCGAACCCGGCCGCCTGCTCGAACACCGACACCCGCCAGCCCCGCTCGCCGAGCCCGATCGCCGTCGCCAGGCCCGCGATCCCGCCGCCGACCACCGCCGCTGTGCGCATGTCTCCTCCAGTCGCCCTCTACACCTGTAGAGCACTCTACACTCGTAGAGTGCGCACCCACGAGATCGCGGACGCGGCGATCGCCACACTCGCCGCCGAGGGGCTGCGCGGGCTGACCCACCGCGCGGTCGACCGGGCCGCCGGGCTGCCCGAGGGCTCGTGCTCGTACTACTTCCGCACCCGGCACGCGCTGCTGGCCGCCACCGTCGAGCGACTCGCCGACCTCGACGCCGACGAACTGGCCGCGGTGACCCCGCTGCCGGAGCGGATCTCCGCCGACCGCCTCGCCGACGTGATGGCGGGCATGGCCGAGCGCTCGGTGACGGTGCACCGGGCGCGGATGGTCGCCAGGTACGAACTGTCGCTGGAGGCGACCCGGCGGCCCGAACTGCGGGCGACGCTGGTCGCGGTCGGCGAGCGGTACCGGGTGCTGGCCTCGGCGCTGCTCACGGCGGCGGGCGCGACCGACCCGGACCGGCAGGGGCGCGCCCTGGTCGCGTTCCTGGACGGGATGATCTTCGACCGGATCGCGGGCGCGGGCGCCGTCCCGCTCGACGCCGAGGGTTTCCGGCGCTCGTTCGCCGAGGCGCTCCGAGGGGTGCTGGGCGACCCACCTCGGTAACCTGCGGGCATGGCCAAGCTGACCTGGATCCCGCGCGCCCTCGGGCTCGCCACCGCCGCCTACGGCGCCGCCGTCACGATCCGACCGGCGCTGATGGCCAAGCCGACCGGACTGGTGACGCTGACCGGCGAACCCGCGCGCGGGGTGGCGGTGCTGACCAGGAGCATCGGCGTCAGGGACGTGGCCACCGGGCTGGCGATGGCGGTCGCCCCCGCGGGAACGGCGCTGCGCACGGCCATCGCGGTGCGGGTGAGCGCCGACATCGCCGACGCGGTCGGGTTCGGCACCGGGCTGCCCGACGCCGACGCGCGCCGCAAGTCCGCGCTGGTGGCCGGGATCTGGGCCGGGCTGTGCGCGCTGTCGGCGCTGGCCGCGGGGCGCTCGCGCGGGCGGAAGTAAGACCCAGCGCGGGTTCCTCCCCGTTGTCGGTCTGTTGTGGTTGACTGGCTGTGGTCGCTCGCATCGCCCCCGTGACGCCCGCCTGGGACGTCGGGGACGGGTGGGCGGCTGGGATGTCCGCACCAGCGGTCACCCTCCAGCAGGACGGCTAGGAGACAAGCATGGCCCAGGGCACCGTCAAGTGGTTCAACTCGGAGAAGGGGTACGGCTTCATCGCCCCCGACGACGGCGGCGCTGACGTGTTCGTGCACTACTCGGAGATTCAGACGGCCGGTTTCCGGACGCTGGAGGAGAACCAGAAGGTGCGCTACGAGGTCGGCCAGGGCTCGAAGGGCCCGCAGGCGACCGGCGTGACCGCGGTCTGATCGAACACGAAGCGGAAAGGCCCCGTCCCGGGACTCGGGACGGGGCCTTTCCCCACTACCGGACCACCACTACCGGACCATCAGGCGACGCAGGGGTTCGCGGTCGGGTTGAGCGCGGTGCCCTTCAGGCCGACCTTGGCCTCACCGAGCACGACCGTGGCCACCGAGGTGTCCAGGGCGAAGGCCTGCCGGGTGTACTGGCCGTTGGCGTCGACGGTGGTGGCGTTGATCCGCAACTGGCCGACCACCAGCGGGATGACCAGCGTGCCGCTGCCGACGGCGACGTTGAGGCCGTTGACCCGCAGCGACGCCACGTTCGACGACGCGCTGAACACCGGGGTCAGCACACCACCGGGGCCAGCGGTGCAGGTGTAGCCCGCCGACGCGGTGACCGCGCCGACCTGGATGTTGGCGAGACCGAGCAGGGTGATCGTGGTGCTGCTGACATCAGCGGTCGACACCACGCTGTCACCGGCCACCGGGAGGACCGACTGGTCGTCCGGGGTGAGGTTCGTGGTGCTGCTGACGTCGCCGGTGATCACCGTCAGGATGCCGCTGGGCAGCGAGGCGTTGATCAGGGTCGCGGTGGCCTCGGCGCACGGGTCGTTGGCCGTGTTCGCCACGGCGGCCGTCGCGCCGACCACGCCGAGCGCGACCAGCTTGGCGGCGGTCGCCTGGCAGGTGTAGCTGCCGTTGCGGTTGCCGTCGAGGATGGTCGCGGTGCCGACCGCCTTGACGATCCCCGCCCCCGTCGCGCCGGACAGCGTCACCCGGAACGTCTCGGACACCTCGTCGAGCAGGTCACCGATCAGCGGGACGGTGACCGTCTTCGACGTCTCACCCGGGGCGAAGGTCACCGTGCCCGACACCGGGGTGAAGTCGACACCCGCGGTCGCGGTGAGCGCGGTGGTCGCGTAGTTGACGGTGACCGGCGACGGCGAGGCGGCGTTGAGGGTCACCGCGAACACCGCGGAGCCGGAACCGAGCACCCGCGGCTCCTGCACGGTGATGTCGTTGATCGACAGCCCGAGCACCCGGACCGTGGTGGACTGGGTGTAGCCGAGCGACACGCCGTCGACCAGGTAGTCGACCACGCAGCTGTAGTTGCCGGGGGCCGCGCTCGGGCTCACCGTGATGGTCTCGGTGAAGGCGACGACCTGGCCGCTGGCCGCGGTGGCCGAGGTGACCGGGGTCGCGCTGACGGTCAACTCCGGCGCGCAGGTCTGCACGGTCGGGCTGACCGTCACCCTGATGCCGTGCAGCCCGTCGAGGATGGCCTGCGGGACGGCGCTGGAGGCCACGTTGTTGATCAGCACCCCACCGGTGGCGTTGACCAGGGCGGTGGCCTGCTTCTTGCTGTCGAGACCGGAGGAGTTGACCGCGATCACGCGCACGTTCGCCGCCTGCAGCGCCGCGATCGCCTCGTCGAGGGTGTGGCCGCCGCTGGGGTCGTGCGAGGGGGCGTCACCGAACATGGCGATCACCCGGGCGCCGCCGACGCGGAAGTTCACGTCGCCGGTGGCCATCCGGTACAGGGCGTTGATGTTGTCCTCGGGGAAGTCACCGCCGCCGGCCGCCACCCACTGCGTGGTCGCCGCCTGCACGGCCGCGATGTCGGCGGTCGGCTGGAGGTTGACCCGGTACGGGATGGTGTCCTTGATGTCCTTGTACTCGGCGACGCCGAACCGGGCGGTGGGCTGCTCGGTGAGGATCGTGCCTGCCAGGCTGCCGATATTGGACCGCACGTTGGCGATCGCCGCGGTCATGCTGCCGGTGGTGTCGGCGAGGAACACGACGTCGGGGTTGACCGGGATGGACGGGGTGGTCACCGCCTTGGCGATGGTCGTCGACCCGCCCGGGGTGAGCACGACGTCCACAACGGAGGGTGTGACGCCCGGTGGCGCCGCGGTGGCCGGGACGGCGGCGAGCCCTGTGGTCACCGTGGCGACGACGACAGCGAGCGCGAGCGGTTTCCGCAGTGTGCGCACAGATCCTCCAATCGGATGGCGGTATCCCCCATCCGATCGTGGGCGTGCCGCCGCCACCGCGCCAATGGGCAGCCGCACAGACCACCATTCCGGGTATGACCCCCATACCATCGAGCTACGGCCCGAGCTCCGATGATGACGGACCGTCTGCGTCCACGCCGGTTCCGACCACATTGGACGAGTAGCGCCGTCCCACCACTGTGGACAGTGCGACACCCAGTCACGTCAGCGGTTCACGAACCCGCGGTGGGTGTGGTGGGCGCGCGACGTTGCACCCGGTGGGGTTCGGTGCTCATGGGGCTGCCAGCAGCACGATGAGGGTCCTGGGGCCGTGGACGCCTTCGACGCGGTGCAGCTCGATGTCGCTGGTGGCGGAGGGGCCGCTGATCCAGGTGGCGGGGGTGGGGACTGCCGGTGCCTCGGGGACGGTGCCCACGATGCGGTCGGTGTGGACTACGCAGATGTGGGTGTCGGGGAGGAGGGTGAGGGCTCGCCTGCCTTGGTCGGCGCCGAGGATTATGGTGCCGGTTTCGGCTATGGCGGTGGCGCATTCGGTGATTACTGCTTGGGTGTGGTCGAGGTCGGCGGCGCTGAGGGGTGGGTCGTCTCGTTTGATGTCTGCTTTGAGGTCGGTCAGGTAGTGCTCGGGGAAGGTTGTCGGGACGGCGATGGTGGTGATTTTTCGCTCGGCCACTACCTGTCGCACCTCGGCGGCTATGTCGCGGGTGATTCGACGGACTTCGGCGCGGTAGTCGGCGGCTCTTTTTGCGAAGAGTTCGACTATGTCGGTGCCTTTGGGTGCTTGGGTGCGGTAGTTGGTGGGGACGTGGATGTCGTGTCTGTCGTTGCCGAGGGCTGCTTGGATACGGCGGAGGATCTCGTCGCGGGCGGTCATGGGGGTCGCCTTGTCGCTGGTTGGGGTTCTGCGGCTCTCGGTCTCGCCTGCGGCGTCGATGGATGGGGCCTCGCCTTCGGCATTGGCCTGGGCGCGAGTTTCGAGCTGTGCTCGATGGGGCGAACTTGTTTTGCGCGGGGCCCCTACGACACCCGGGCAGAACCACAAAGCAGGGGCCCACAAGCAGGCCCTGCCACGGTGAGCGACGCTACGGGTGCCGTCCCCCCACACAAAACAAGTCCGCCCCATCGAGCCAGCCTGGCACCAGCGACTCCGAGGAGCGCGTGGTGGGCCAACGTCGTAGAGGGGCGCTTGTCGGCCAACGTTTCAGAGGGGCGTGTGGTTGGCCAACTTCGCATAGTCCTTACCGAGTCGCGCAGTCCCTACCGGTTGGGGCCGACCCTTTCCACCGTTCCCTTCTTCTACTCCCTGCCTAGTCTTTGTAGCCGGCGCGGCGGAGGGCGTCGGCTAGGGAGCCGGTGGGGGGTGGGGGGGTGGACTGGCGGGAGCGGGGGTTGGGTTGGTTGGTGCGGGCGGGGCGGGGGCGGGAGGGGTTGTTGTCGCCTCGGCGGGGTTGGGTGGGGGTGCCGGGGGTGGGGAGGTCGTCGTCCAGGCGGAGGGTCAGGGAGATGCGTTTGCGGGGGATGTCGATGTCCAGGACTTTGACGCGGACCACGTCGCCGGACTTGACTACTTCGCGGGGGTCTTTGACGAAGTTGTGGGAGAGGGCGGAGACGTGGACGAGGCCGTCTTGGTGGACGCCGATGTCCACGAAGGCGCCGAAGGCGGCGACGTTGGTGACCACGCCTTCGAGGGTCATGCCGGGGCGGAGGTCGCCGAGTTTCTCGACGCCGTCGGCGAAGGTGGCGGTTTTGAACTCGGGACGGGGGTCGCGGCCGGGCTTCTCGAGTTCGGCGATGATGTCGGTGACGGTGGGCAGGCCGACGGTGTCGTCGACGAAGTCCTGGGGGCGCAGTGACCGCAGCTTCGCGGTGTTGCCGATCAGCGTGGGCAGTTCGCCGCCGGTCGAGGCGAGGATGCGGCGGACCACCGGGTAGGACTCGGGGTGCACGCTGGAGGAGTCGAGCGGGTCGTCGCCGCTGGGGATGCGCAGGAAGCCCGCGCACTGCTCGAACGCCTTCGCGCCGAGCCTGGCCACGTCCTTGAGGCCCTTCCTGGTGCGGAACGGGCCGTGCTGGTCGCGGTGGGCCACGATGTTCTCGGCCAGCGTCGCGCCGATGCCCGACACCCTGGTCAGCAGCGGGGCGGACGCGGTGTTCACGTCGACGCCGACGCCGTTCACGCAGTCCTCGACCACTGCGTCGAGCGAGCGGGACAGCTTCACCTCGGACAGGTCGTGCTGGTACTGCCCGACGCCGATGGACTTCGGGTCGATCTTCACCAGCTCCGCCAGCGGGTCCTGCAACCGCCGGGCGATCGACACCGCGCCGCGCAGCGACACGTCCATCCCCGGCAGCTCCTGCGAGGCGAAGGCCGACGCCGAGTACACCGACGCGCCCGCCTCCGACACCACGACCTTGGTCAGCTTCAGCTCGGGGAACTTCTTGATCAGCTCACCGGCGAGCTTGTCGGTCTCCCGCGAGGCGGTGCCGTTGCCGATCGCGATCAGCTCGACCCGGTGCTCGGCGGCCAGCTTCGCCAGCGTGGCCAGCGACTGGTCCCAGCGCTGCTGCGGCACGTGCGGGAAGATCGCGTCGGTCGCGACCACCTTGCCGGTCGCGTCCACCACCGCCACCTTGACGCCGGTGCGGAAACCGGGGTCCAGCCCCATCGTGGCCCTGGTCCCGGCTGGCGCGGCCAGCAGCAGGTCGCGCAGGTTGGTGGCGAACACCCGGACGGCCTCGTCCTCGGCGTTCTGCCGCAGCCGCGAGCGCAGGTCGATGCCCAGGTGCACCAGGATCCGGGTGCGCCACGCCCAGCGCACGGTGTCCGAGAGCCACTTGTCGCCCGCGCGGCCCCGGTCGGCCACGCCGAAGCGGGCCGCGATCCGGATCTCGTAGTCGCTGCGCACCGGCGGCATCGCGGTCGGGTCCGCGTCGGGGTCCGGCTCCAGGGCCAGGTCGAGGACCTCTTCCTTCTCCCCGCGCAGCATCGCCAGCACGCGGTGCGACGGCAGCCGCCCGAACGGCTCGGAGAAGTCGAAGTAGTCGGAGAACTTCGCCCCGTCCTCCTCCTTGCCCTCGCGGACCTTGGACACCAGCACCCCGCGCGTCCACATCCGCTCGCGCAGTTCACCGATCAGGTCCGCGTCCTCGGCGAACCGCTCGACCAGGATCGCCCGCGCGCCCTCCAGCGCCGCCCCGGCGTCCGCGACGCCCTTGTCCGCGTCGACGAACCCGGCGGCCACCTCGCGCGGGTCGTGCGTGGGGTCGTCGAGCAGCTGGTCGGCCAGCGGCTGCAAGCCGGCCTCGCGCGCGATCTGCGCCTTGGTCCGCCGCTTGGGCTTGTACGGCAGGTAGATGTCCTCCAGGCGCGCCTTCGAGTCGGCCGCCATGATCTGCGCGGTGAGCGCGTCGTCGAGCTTGCCCTGCTCGCGGATCGAGTCGAGGATCGCCGTGCGGCGCTCCTCCATCTCGCGCAGGTAGCGCAGCCGCTCCTCCAGGGTCCGCAGCTGGGTGTCGTCGAGCGCCTCGGTGACCTCCTTGCGGTAGCGGGCGATGAACGGCACGGTCGAGCCCCCGTCGAGCAGCTCGACGGCGGCGGCCACCTGCCGCTCGCGCACCCCGAGCTCCTCGGCGATGCGCTGGTGGATTGCTGTGGTCATCGGCCTTCGCTCCCACGTGTTGGTCACTTCCTCTTTGCATTCTGGTCGATCGGCGAGGGGTGCGAGCGGCGGGGGCACCGGGGTGTGGACAACTCCGGGGGTTGTGGACAGGGCCGGCCTGTGGACAACTCCGCGCACCGGCGCCCGGCCTGTGCGATAAAGGGTGTCGGCCCAGCGAGAGGAGGACACCGTGCGGGTCGGGCTGTTCCTCACCTGCCTCAACGACACGCTGTTCCCGGCCGCGGGCAAGGCCGTGGTCCAGGTCCTGGAGCGGTTGGGGCACGAGGTCGTGTTCCCGCGGGCGCAGACCTGTTGCGGGCAGGCGCACTTCAACACCGGCTACCGGCGCGAGTGCGGTCCGCTCGCGCGCAAGTTCGTCCGCGACTTCGCAGGTCTCGACCACGTGGTGTCCCCGTCCGCGTCGTGCGTGGCGATGGTCCGGGAGAACTACCGCGACCTGGTGGGGGAATCGCCGCCGGTCTACGAGTTCACCGAGTTCCTGGTGGACGTGCTGGGGGTGACGGACGTGGGTGCCGCGTTCCCGCACCGGGTCGCCTACCACCCGACCTGCCACGGTCTGCGCCTGCTCGACCTCGGTGATCGCCCGACCACGTTGCTGCGCGCGGTACGCGGCCTGCGGCTGATAGACCTACCGGACGCCAAGCACTGCTGCGGGTTCGGTGGCACGTTCGCCCTCAAGAACGCGGACACCTCGGTGGCGATGGGAACCGACAAGGCGCGCGCCGTGCTCGGTACCGGCGCGGAGGTGTTGGCGGCGGTCGACAACTCGTGCCTCATGCACATCGGTGGCCTGCTGACCCGGTGGCGGTCGGGCACGCGCGTGCTGCACGTCGCCGAGATCCTGGCGGGCACATGAGCACCTGGCTCGGCATGCCGCCGTTCCCCGAGGCCGCGCGCGAGGCGTTGGGGGACAGCCAGTTGCGCGCGAACCTGCGCGCCGCCACCGGGACGATCCGCGCGAAACGGGCCGCCGTGGTGGCCGAGCGCGACGACTGGGAGCAGTTGCGCGAGGCGGGCCGCGCGATCAAGGACCGCGCCCTGCACGATCTGGACACCTACCTGGTCCAGCTCGAACACCGCGTCACCGAGGCGGGCGGGGTCGTGCACTGGGCGCGCGACGCGGACGAGGCGAACGGGATCGTGGCCGGGCTGGTGCGCGCGGCGGGCGCGTCCGAGGTGGTCAAGGTCAAGTCCATGGCGACGCAGGAGATCGGGCTGAACGAGGCGCTCGCCGCGGCCGGGATCACCGCGCTGGAGACCGACCTGGCCGAGTTGATCGTCCAGTTGGGACACGACCGGCCGTCGCACATCCTGGTCCCGGCGATCCACCGCAACCGGGCGCAGATCCGCGACCTGTTCCGCCGCGAGATGCCCGGCGTCGACCCGGAGCTGACCGACGACCCGGTCGCTCTCGCCGCCGCGGCCAGGGCGCACCTGCGGCGCGCGTTCCTCTCGGCCAGGGTCGCGGTGTCCGGCGCGAACTTCGCGGTGGCCGAGACCGGCGCGCTGGTGGTGGTCGAGTCGGAGGGCAACGGCCGGATGTGCCTGACGCTGCCGGAGGTGCTGATCAGCGTGGTCGGCATCGAGAAGGTCATCCCGACCGCGGCGGACCTGGCGGTGATGCTGCAACTGCTGCCCCGCTCGGCCACCGGCGAGCGGATGAACCCGTACACCTCGGTCTGGCGCGGGACGACCCCCGGCGACGGCCCCCGCGAGTTCCACCTCGTCCTGCTCGACAACGGCCGCACCACCGCCCTCGCCGATGACATCGGCCGCGAGGCGCTGCGCTGCATCCGCTGCTCCGCCTGCCTCAACGTCTGCCCGGTCTACGAACGCGTCGGCGGCCACGCCTACGGCTCGGTCTACCCCGGCCCCATCGGCGCGATCCTGACCCCGCAGCTGCGCGGCCCCGACCCGGTCGCCGACTCCCTCCCGTACGCGTCGACCCTGTGCGGCGCCTGCCTCGACGTCTGCCCCGTGAAGATCGACATCCCCCGGGCGCTGGTGCACCTGCGCGGCAAGGTGACCCACCCGCCGCGCGAACGGGCGATCATGCGCGCGGCGGCGTGGGTGCTGGGCAGCTCCTCGCGGTTCGCCGCTGTCCGCCGGGTGACCGCCCTGGGTACTCGCCTGGCCTGCTGGCTGCCTGGGCCGTGGCGGCGGTGGACCCAGGCCCGGGACCTCCCGGCGCCAGCCGAGGAGTCCTTCCGGGAGTGGTGGGATGGACGCGCGTGAGAGCCGGTCCCGGACTCAGGCGAGTCCCGCGTTCACCCGAGCCGCCTGGCGGGTCAGGTGCTCCCGCTCGGCCAGGGTCCCCGCCTTGGCCGCCGCCTCCGCGTACAACCGCGCGGCGGCAACCAGATCCCCGTCGCGCTCCCGCAGGTACGCGGCCACGGCCACATACCGGGGCAGCGACTCGTCCAGCCCGGCCAACGCGGCCAGCCCGGCACGAGCCCCGTCCGCCTCCCCCACCGCGACCGCCCGGTTGAGCCGGACCACCGGGCTGTCGGTCAGCCGGACCAGTTCGTCGTACCACTCGGCGATCTGCACCCAGTCCGTCTCCGCGGCCACCTGGGCGTCGGCGTGCAACGCCGCGATGGCCGCCTGCGCCTGGAACTCGCCCAGCCGGTCGCGGGACAGCGCGGACTGCAGGATGTCCACGCCCTCCGCGATCAGGGCGGTGTCCCACAGCCCGCGGTCCTGCTCGGCCAACGGGATCAGGCCGCCAGCGGGACCGGTCCGGGACGCCCGCCGGGCGTGGTGCAGCAGCATCAGCGCGAGCAGCCCGGCCACCTCGGGGTGGTCGATCGCGGCGGCCAGTTGGCGGGTGAGCCGGATGGCCTCCGCGGCGAGGTCGACGTCGCCGGAGTAGCCCTCGTTGAACACGAGGTACAGCGTGCGCAGGACGGTGGCCACGTCCCCCGGCTGGTTGAGGCGGGTGCTGGAGACGGTGCGCTTGGCGCGGCTGATGCGCTGGGCCATCGTCGCTTCCGGGACGAGGTAGGCCTGGGCGATCTGCCGGGTGGTGAGGCCGCCGACCGCGCGGAGGGTGAGGGCGACGGCGGAGGACGGGGTCAGGCAGGGGTGGGCGCACAGGAAGTAGAGCTGGAGGGTGTCATCCACTGACACCGCCCGCCCCGGCGCCGGTTCCTCCTCGACCAGCTCCTCCCGGCGGCGGCGGGTGCTCTCCGAGCGGGTGGCGTCGAGGAACCGGCGCCAGGCGACGGTGACCAGCCAGCCCTTCTGGTCGCGGGGCGGGTCGGTCGGCCAGACCCGGACCGCCTCCAGCAGCGCGTCCTGCACGGCGTCCTCGGCCGCCGCGAAGTCGGCTCCGCGGCGGACGAGGATCCCGAGGACGCCCGGGATGAGGCCGCGCAGCACGGCCTCGTGCACCGGCGGGGTCATTCCGTGATGGTGGGCGACACGCCGTAGAACGGGCGCAGCTCCAGCCACTCGTGGATCGGCTTGCCGCCCGCGCCGGGGGCGGCCGACAGCTCGCCCGCCAACTCGACGGCGCGCTCGTAGCTGTCGACGTCGATCACCATCCAGCCCGCGATGAGGTCCTTGGTCTCGGCGAACGGGCCGTCGGTCACCGGCGGGCGCCCCTCGCCGTCGTAGCGGACGAAGGTGCCCTCCGGCGAGAGCGCCTGGCCGTCGACGTACTCGCCGGTCTGCTCCAGCCGCGCCGCGAAGTCGTTCATGTACTCCAGGTGCGCGGAGATCTCGTCGGGGGTCCACTGCGCCATCGGCACGTCGTTGACCGCCGCCGGGGCGCCGCGGTAGTGCTTGAGAAGCAGGTACTTGGCCATCGTGGTTCTCCTCGGTGCTGGTGCGGCCCGGTGTGGCCGCGTTCCAGGGCGGGGACGGAGCCGGTGACGCGTTCTCGACATCGCGGCCGGATCTTTTTTTCCGCGATGTGTCAGTCGGCCCCGTAGAGCAGGGTCCAGTAGAAGCCGCAGGACCCGCCGACCGCCCTCGCCGTGCCGATCGACCTGGTGCCGCAGGTCAGTGCCGGGGAGTCCGACAGCAGCGGCATCAGGTCGTCGGCGGTCTCGCGGCTGGCGGCGACGAACGCGCCGACCATCCCCGGGTAGCCCGCGGTCTGGGCTCGGTCGGACACCGTGACCCCGGACGGGGACTTGACGCCGATGTAGTCGCCGGTGGCCATGTCGGCGCTGTGGCGCTGGGCGGCGGTGGTCAGGTGGGAGTCGACCTGGAGGGGGCGGCAGCCCAGGTCGAGGCGGCGGTCGTTGAGCTCGGCGACCAGCCGCGACGGCTCCGACGCGGGCCGGGCGACGGCGGGGGCGCTGCTCACCGCGGGCGGCGCGATCGGCGGCCGGGTGGTCGTGGTGGGCGCCGGGCTGGGTTCGGAGGTGGTCACGGCGGGGATCGCGGTGGTGGTCGTGACCACCGGCGGCGCGGTGTCCGGCGGGATCTGGCTGTGCGGCGAGAGCGACACGGCCACCGTCAGCCCCAGCGTGAGCACGGCCGTCACCGCGACCTTGCGCGCGAGGTGGCTGCGCGGGTCGACCAGTGCCCACGCCGGGTCCTCGACCGAGGGCGCCGGGTCGGACAGCAGCACGGCCAGGACGGCCAGCGGCGCGGTGAGCCGACCGACCAGTTCGCGGCAGTCCTGGCAGCGGCGCAGGTGCCGGTCGACGGACACGCGCTGTGACCGGGTGAGCGCGCGCGGCCGGGTGGGGACCATCGCCGCGAGGCGCTGGCAGTGCGCCGGGTCGCGGGCCAGCAGCAGCATCCGCACGGCGTTGGCCAGGGCGGATCGGGAGCGGTGCGCGAGGACGGCGGCATGGGCGGTGCTGACGTCGAGCGCGTGCGCCAGCTCCGGCGTGGTCAGGTCATCACGCAGGGTGAGTTCGAGGATGGCCAGCTGCCGCGGCTCCAGGCTCGCGGCGGCGTCCCACACCAGCCGGGTCGCCTCGGTGGCGGTGGCGGCCTCGGCGGGATGGTCCCCCGCGTCGACGAGATCGGGCAGGTCGGCCAGCAGGACCGGGCCGCCGCGGCGGATGTGATCCAGCGCACCCCGGTGGGCGATGCTGAACAGCCAGGGGCGGAACCGGGCCGGGCGGCGCAGCGACGCCAGGTTGCGCATCGCGCTGACGAACGCCTCCTGGGTGAGGTCCTCGGCGAGGTGCCGATCACCGACGAACCTGGTCAGGAAGTGCGTCACCGGGTCCCGGTGCCGGTCGTAGAGCTGGGCGAACGCCCCGGTGTCCCCCGCTCGCGCACGCGCGACGAGGTCGGCGTCGGTGGGGTCGTTGGGTCGCACGGCGGGCCTCCGCGGAGAAAATTCGCGTTCGGTTCGGCCTCAGACCGTAATCCCTAGCGCAAGACCTCCGTCCAACCGGCGTACACGCGATCCGCCCGAAGGGATTACCCATCGTGAAATCACGACGCCGAGTCACCGTGTTGGCCGCCGCAGCCACCGGATCGGCGCTAGCGGCCATCTCGATGGTGATGGCCTGGCCGAACCAGACCGAGGCCCGGCAGGACCTGCCCGCCGCGCTGGTCGGCGAGCCGCTGCACGGCGCGCCCAGCAGGCCGCACCCCACCCGGCCGCACCCGGGCTCCAGCCCCGCGCCGAGCACATCCATACCCACGAGCACCACCACGACCACGGTGCCGGTGACCACCACGACGACCACCACCACCAAGCCGACCACGACCAAGCCCACGACGACCGCGCCCAAGCCGACGACCACCACCGCCGGGAGCGGCCAGCCCGAGGAGCTCGCGGTCGTCGAGATCGTCAACGCCCGGCGCGCCGAGGCCGGGTGCGGGCCGCTGCGGTGGAACGACAAGCTCGCCACCGCCGCCCGCAAGCACAGCCAGGACATGGCGGTGCGCGGCTACTTCGACCACAACTCCCCCGATGGCCGCACCCCGTGGGACCGCATCAAGGCCGAGGGCTACACCAAGGCCAGCGGCGAGAACATCGCGGCGGGCCAGGCCACCCCGGAGGCCGTCATGACCGGGTGGATGAACAGCCCCGGGCACCGCGCCAACATCCTCAACTGCAAGTCCACCGAGATCGGCGTGGGGATGTACAAGGGCGGCAGCTACCGGATCTACTGGACGCAGACCTTCGGCACCGGCTGAGCCCCGGTCCACTAAGGACGGAGCAGGTCGGCCACCGCGGTGTGCCCGGCGCGCTCGGCCAGCGCCAGCGGTGTCGCGCCGCGGTGGATCGGGTGGCCCTCGATGCCGGGGTCGGGGTCGACCCCGTGCTCCAGCAGCAGGGCCACCCGGTCGCGCTGGCCGGTCGAGGCCGCCCACAGCAGCACGTCGTGCAGCATCCGCGCGGGCTCCGGCGCCATCGGCCACCGGGGCGCGCCGCGGCCGAGGCCGAACTCGAACAGCAGCCGCAGGTGGTCGTCGTCGGTGCGGAACTGGCGGTTGTAGAGGGTCTGGTTGTCGTTCGGGTCGGCACCGGCGACCAGCAGCACGCGGGCGAGGGCGAGGCCATCGGGGTGCGGCGGCTGGTCGCCCTCGCCGCGGCCGAAGCACCCGGTCAGCGCGGTGAACGGCGACGGCAGGCCCTCCCAGAGGTACCCGGAGTTCGGGTCGGCCCCCGCGGCGAGCAACGCCTCCGCGACACCGACCGGGTCGCCGCCGCCGAACCGGCCGTAAGTCAGGTACAGCAACGGTTCCCACGCGAACGGCCCGGTCTGCGCTGTCGCCGCCTCGGGGTCCCGCTCGATCCAGGACCGCACCCGCGCGACATCACCCAGCACCACCGCGACGGCGATCCCGTCGATGCCGGGGTGCGCGGCCAGCAGGTCCCCGGCGTGCGCGACCCTGGCCTCGTCGTCGCCGCCGTAGGTCAGGCAGGCGTGCGCCAGGAACTCGTCGGCGGGCGAGGCGAACTCGGTCACCAGGTGCGGCGACCGGGCCAGGTCGTCCCCGGTCGGGATCGGCACTTATTTCTCCGAGGTCGTCACTTTGAGGTGGGTGTTCATGCCGTTGGCGTCGAGGACGCGGGCGACGGCGGCGGAGATGTCGACCAGGCGCAGCCAGCCGCCGGTGCGCTCGAGCCTGCGCTGGGCGGCCAGCAGCGCGTTGAGTCCCGCGCAGCCGAAGAACTCGGCGTCGGACAGGTCGACGATCAGCCCCGGTTTGCTGCTGCGCTGCTCGGCGACCGCGCCGAGCAGGAACCGCTCCAGGATGCCCGCCGCGACCAGGTCGACCTCGCCGCCGATGGCGACCAGGACGACCCCCGGGGCGGGCGCAGGGTCCAACCGTAGATCCACCACACCCCCACGCGAACCGTGCCGGTCTCCCACGCTACCCGCGTGACCCGGTCCGCGCCGACCCCACGATCGGGTTGATCAGCCGAAGCGGCCGTGCACGTAGTCGGCGGTGCGCTGGTCGACCGGCGCGCCGAAGATCTGCGTCGTCGGCCCGGCCTCGACGATCACCCCTGGCGTGCCCTGCTCGGCGAGGAAGAACGCGCACTGCTGCGAGACGCGGGCGGCCTGCTGCATGTTGTGCGTCACGATGATGATCGTCACCTCGTGCGCGAGCTCGGCGATCGTCTGCTCGATGCGCCGGGTCGAGGTCGGGTCCAGCGCGGAGCACGGCTCGTCCATCAGCAACACCTTGGGCCGCACCGCGAGCGACCGCGCGATGCAGAGCCGCTGCTGCTGCCCGCCGGAGAGAGCGCCACCGGGCTGCCGCAGCCGGTCGCGAACCTCCACCCACAGGCCAGCCTTGGCCAGGCACTGCTCGACGAGGTCGTCGCGCTCGGACCGGCTCGCCTTGAGCCCGGTGAGCTTGAGCCCGGCCACCACGTTGTCGTAGATCGACATCGCCGGGAACGGGTTGGGCTTCTGGAACACCATCCCGATCTGCTTGCGCGCGTCGGTCAGCTTGCGGGCCGGGTCGTAGATGTCGGTCCCGGAGAGCAGCACCTCCCCGGCCAACGACGCCCCGGGGATCAACTCGTGCATCCGGTTCAACGTCCGCAGGAACGTCGACTTCCCGCACCCGGACGGCCCGATCAACGCGGTCACCGACCCGCCCGGCATCAACAACGACACCCGGTCGAGCACCTTGCGCTCCCCGAACCACGCGGACACCTCCCGCGCGTCGATGCTCGCCAACTCGGCGGCGGCCGTGGGCTGGGGATGGGGCAACACGCTGGTCATCGGTCCTCCGGTCACATCAGGTTCGGCAGCAGCGCTGCGGCTTGGTCGGCCAGGGTGAGGCTCACCGCGCCGATGACGGGGACGCCGATCACCCAGGTCTGCCAGCGGCCGACGCGGTGGCGGACGTACACGGCGGCGACGGCGGCGGCGGCCAGGATCAGGGTCCACAGGGCGATGGGGACCAGGGCGGAGCGGTCGCCGACCATGGCGCGTTCGTTGTCGGGGACGGCGAAGGAGGGCAGTTGCCTGGTCTTGTCCTGGACCTCGGAGACGAGCCGCGCGTCGACCCGGATGATGTCGGTCGGCAGGAAGTACGAGCCGTCCGCGGTGGCCAGGGTCAGGCGGCCCTCACCGGTGGGGGCGGTGCGCTCCTTGTCGTTGGCGCGGCGCACGCCCTGCACGAGGTAGCGGTGTTCGCCCTGGCCGGTGGTGAGGACGATCTCGTCGCCCTGGCGGAGCTTGTCGATCTCGGCGAACGGTCCGCCGTAGGCGGCCTTGCGGCCGAAGATCTGGCTGGTGCCGGACTGGCCGGGCAGCGGGGTGTTGCGGACGTGCCCGGGGCCGGACTTCAGGGTGCGCGCCGAGGTGCCCTCCAGCACGACCTCCTGCAGCCGCAGCCGGGGGATCTCGAGGATGGCCACCGGGGTGCCGCTGTCGAGCAGCCTGCCCCCGTCGAGCCCGGTGACCGGCGCGGTCGCCTTGGCCAGGTCGGTGCGGAAGGCGTCGTAGGCGGAGTTCTGGTCGCGTTCGTGCTTGAGGCCGCCGAGCAGGGTGAGCTGCGCGACGAAGCACAGCAGCACGGCGCCGAGGATGGCGAGCATCTGCCCGGCCAGCACCAGCGCCGGTCGTTCCGGCCGGTAGCGCGGCGGCCCCGCCTGCGGCACGCCGGGGGGCGGCGGTGCGTGCGGGACGCCGGGTGGCGGCGGGGCCGGTGGGGTCGTGTCGAGCACGGTCACCCTGGTGTCCTCTCGGGGAGACCGGTGTGCGCCGCGGGAGGCATCCCACGGCGCACACCGGTGGCGGTCATCAGCTCTCGGTCGGCCACTCACCCGGCGCGGCCGCGGCCCGGCGGCGGCGGGAGGCGATCAGCGCGAGCGCGCCGAAGCCGACCAGCGCGGTACCGGCGAGCAGCGCGAGACCCACGGAGGCACCGGTGCTGGCGAGCCCACCGCTGCCGGCGCTGCCCTGCGGCGTCGGGTCGTTGGTCGTCGGGTTGGTGCCGCCACCGGGGACGGTGGTCGTGGTGCTACCGCCCGCGACGGTGGTGGTGGTCGTCGTCGGGCCCGAGGTGGTCGTCGGGAGAGCGCCCTTCTTCCAGGTCCAGTCGTGCAGCAGGAGCTTGGCGTCGTCGGGGTCCTTGCGCTCGTTGGAGAAGGTCACCACGGCGGCGAAGAAGCCCTTGGACTTCGACTCGAAGCTGTCCATGCAGTGCAGCTCGACGGTGTAGTCGGCGCCGACCACGATCGTGGCCTGGTTGTCGTTGGCCACGTCCCGGAAGCTCAGCGTCTGCGTGCCGACGATCGGCTGGTCCTCGAAGTAGCCCTGGTCGGTCACCGTGGTGATGACCAGGCCGTCCTTGAACCCGTCACCCGGCCCGGTGATCCTGATCAGGAACATGTCCGACGCCTCGACGCAGCCCTTCTCGGTGGTGAAGGTGCCCGCGTCGGTGGAGATCCCCGACTCCTTGCTCGGCGTCAGGGTGCCCAGCAGCCCGGGGACCGGGTTCGTGGTCGTCGTCGTGGTGGTCGTCGAACCCGACGACGAGGTCGTCGAGGACGAGGTGGTCGACGAGTTCGTCGTGGTCGTCACCGAGGTCGACGAGGTGGTGGTCGAGCTGGTCGGCGCCACCGTGGTGGTGGTCGACGTCGGCTCGACCGTCGTGGTCGTGGGGGCCACGGTGGTCGTGGTCGGCTCGACCGTCGTGGTCGTGGGCTCGACGGTGGTCGTGGTCGGCTCGACCGTGGTGGTGGTCGGCTCGACCGTCGTCGTGGTCGTCGTCGGCGCCACCGTGGTGGTGGTCGTCGGCTCGACCGTCGTGGTCGTCGTCGAGGGCACCGTGGTGGTCGTCGGCGGGACCGTCGACGTGGTCGTGGTGGTCGTCGGCGGGACCGTGGTGGTGGTCGTCGTCGTGGTCGGCGGGGCCGTCGTCGTGGTGGTCGTGGTCGTCGTCGGGTCCGCCGGGTTGCGCACCTGCCAGTGCGTGGCGTCGGTGAAGTAGAACTTCTTGGTGAAGGTGCCCCGGTCGGCGGCCTCGAACGAGTCGACGCAGTAGACGACGGCGGTGTACTCACCGGCGACGATGGTGGCGTTGGCGTCGACCGCGATGTCCTTGAAGGTCAGGCCCTGCGTCACCTGGATCGGGTCGGTGGTGGAGAAGCCGACGTCCGAGACCGGGGCGCCGGTGAGACCGGGGCCGAACTTGGCCGGGCCGAAGATCGACAGCCGGTAGCCGTCGGAGTTCTCGACGCACGGCGCCGAGGTGGTGTAGACCGGCGCGTCGGTGTCCAAACCGGACTGCTTGCTGAAGGACAACGTGCCCAGGGTGGCCGCGGGCGGTTCGGCCTGGCTGTTGGTCGCGGCGAGCACGATGCCCGCGGTGACCGTCGTGAGGACCGCCGCGCCTGCCGCGATCAGTTGGCGCTTACGCATGACTTCTCTGCCTCCAGTTCATGAGCTGCGGCCGGGTTCGGCGTCACTCGGTTTCGGTCTCGGTGTCCTCGGCGGCCGTGGCCGCGCGCCTGCGCACCCCGGCGGCGATGGCGACGGCCCCGACGAGCACGACCACCCCGCCACCCAGGTAGAGGAACGGGTGCACGCCGGAGCCGCCCTCGGCGGCGGGTGCCGCGGTGTCGACCGGCTCGCCATCGGGTTGCGCGGCACCGGGCCGCGCCTGGGTTTCCGGCTGCGCCTGGCCCGGCTGCGGGGCGGGCGCCGGGTTCTGCGGCGTGTTCAGCCCCAGCTCCGGCGGGATGATCGGGTCGGTGTTGCGCGCGGGCCCCTTGGCCGCGCCGACCGCCGCGTAGTGGCCCGCGGTCGGGATGTCGACGACGGCGGTGAAGTCGCCGAAGTTCTGCTGGGAGAACGCGTCGATGCAGCTCAGGGTGATCTCGTACTTGCCCTGCAACGTGGTCTTGTTGTCGGTGGCGTAGTCGCGGAAGGTGTTGGCGACCGGGACGACGAAGCCCTGGGTGTGCGAGAGCAGCACGTCCGAGGTCGGCACCACCACGACGTTGTCGAGGCCGTGGCCCTTCATGGTCGCGATGTAGCCGGTCGCGCCCTGCGGGCAGCCCTTGTCGGTCTTGAGCCGGACCGGGACCTCGTCGACGCTCTCGCCGGGGGTCACCAGCAGCCCGCCGACGCGGTCCGCGCAAGCCGTACCGGGCAACAACAACCCCAGCAGGACCGCGAGCAGCGCCGCGACCAGGTAGCGATCAGACCGCATGTTCCACCTCCGGCATCGGTTCGGGCTCGGGTGTGGTCCTGGCCCGGCGCCTTCGCCTGCGCCACAGCAGGAACAGCACCAGGGCGACCACGAGCAGCAGCAGGATCAGGACCAGCCACGGGACGGCGACGACGGTGACGCTCGCGTCGACGGCCACCGCCCGCGGCTGCGGGCCGGGCGCGGCGACCGGGTCGATGTGCACCAGCGCGTCCAGCCAACCGGCGGGCAGGACGCCGGGGACGACGGTGCGCACCCGGAAGGAGTTGCCCGGCAGCAGCTCCGGCAGGTCGGGCAGGTTCGGCGCGGCGGTCCCGGAGCCCCAGGGGGTCTCGACGGTGACCTTCTGCTTGCCGCCCAGGCGGACGTTGCCGGTGTTGCGCACGGTGTACTCGACGACGGTGTCACCGCGGCCGAACAGCGCGTGCTCGTAGTCCGCGGTCAGCTCGTCGATGCTCAGCTTCGGCAGCAGGTCACCCGAGACGCGCAGGTAGACCCGCGCGCCGACGCGCTGCTCGACGGCGACCTTCTGCCCGTCCGCGTTGGTGGCCTCGGTGACCAGCGCCGCGACGATGCCGCCGACGTGGTCGCCCGGGGTCGCGTTCTGCGGGATGGCCAGCCGGAACGGCACGATCTTGGTGGAGCGGCCGGGGATCTCCACCTGGCCGGTCTCCACGGTGACCCACGAGCCGACGTCGACCGACTTGGCGCTGGAGGCCAGCAGGTCGAACCCGCCGTCGGGGGTGTTGAAGGCGTCGTTGGGGTAGAGCTTGAGCGAGAGCGGGTCGTTGGACACGTTCGACACCGCGACGTAGTCGACGACGACCGCGCCGGGGGTGGCGCTGTAGCTGAAGTTCGGGCGGTTGTCCGGTGCCTGCGCCGTCGCCGGGCGCACGCCGTAGGTGGCGGGTGCTGCCGCGACCGCGGCAACCCGTGCCTGCGGCTGCGCCTTCGCCGCGGCCGGGACCAGGGTGGTCGCCAGCAGTGCGAGCAGACCGGGGAGCACCGCGCGGCGCCAGATCCGCGTCATGTCAGAGTCCTTAGTAGAGGGTCAAGGGCGTGGGGCGGACCGGGGTACCTGGCCCGGTCCGCCCCACTGGCTGTGCTTGTCAGCCGTTCTCGGGGCTACCTCAGATGGCGGTGAGGGTCAGCAGCGCCGAGTAGGTGCCCGCCACCGTGGAGGTGGGGACGTTGAGCGCGAGGTCGGCCGACAGGTTCGCGGTGCCGTTGCCGCCGAGGGCGGCAGCGGTGGCGAGAACGCGGGCGGCGGCCAGGCCGAGGCCGTTGGGGGCCGAGGCACCCGGGGCGATGGCGTTGGCCGGGTTGACCTGCGCGCCGACCGCGATGACCTGCGGGGCGGACTTGTCGACGAGCTTCGGGGTCCAGCCGAGGTTCGCGCCGTTGATCGAGTTGGCGCCGTTGGAGAAGTCGGACACCTGGCCGGAGACGTTCCAGCCCGGGTTGCCCGCGCGGGTGTCGGTGACCTTGATCGGGTTGAGCGAGCCGGAGGTGGTCAGCAGCGAGCCGTCGGCGGCCATGACCGGCGAGGGCAGGACCACGTTCTGGTTCGCGACGCTGATCAGGAGCTCACCGGCGAGCACGGTGGTGGTGATGGTCTCCGAGGCGGTCACACCGGCGAACGGGGTGACGTCCAGGGCGACGGCGACCGAGACGGAGGTCGCGTAGTTGGCGGCGTTGGTGGGGACGAAGCGCGCGGTGAAGCTGTGCGCGCCCACCGCGAGGGTGGAGGTGGTCAGCGTGGCCGCACCGGCGGACACGGCGACCGGGTTGCCCAGGGCGTTGGCACCGTCGAAGAACTGCACCGCACCGACGGCCGCACCCGGGTTCACGGTGGCGGAGAGGGTGACGGGCGAGTACGCGGCGGCGGTGCCGCTCGGGGAGACCGCGAGGGCGGTGGTGGTCGGCACGGCGACCGGCGCGTTGACCACGTACGACACGGCGGCCGAGGTGGAGGTCGCGAAGCCGGCACCGGAGAACGAGGCGGTCAGCGAACGCGTGCCTGCGGCGAGCGCGGTGGTGGAGAAGGTGGCGACACCGTTGACCACGGTCACCGGGGAGCCGAGGTTGTTGGCGCCGTCCTTGAACTGGACGGTGCCCGCGGCGGTGGCCGGGGTGACGTTGGCGGTCAGGGTGACGTTGGTGCCGGAGGCCACCGGGGCGGCCGGGGAGACCGACAGCGCGGTGGTGGTGGCGACCTGGGCGTTCGGGTCGGTGTCGCGCCACGCGGTGGCGGAGGTGAACCAGATGTCGCGGGTGAACGCGCCCTTGTTCGAGGCACCGAACTGGTCGACGCAGTAGGCGGCGACGGTGTACTTGCCCGGGACGATCGTGGTGGCGTTGTCCACCGCGATGTCCTTGAAGGACAGGCCCTGCACGATGGGGAAGCCACCGCTCTGGGAGAAGCCGACGTCGGTGACCGGGGTCGCGGTGAAGCCCGCGTCCCAGGCGCCCGGGCCGTACACGAACAGGCTGTAGCCGTCCGAGTCCGGGGTGCAGCCCGCGGAGGTGGTGTAGGTGGGGGCGTCGGTGTCGAGACCGGTGGTCTTGTTGATGCTCAGGGTGCCGAGGTTGCCTGCGGGAGCGGCGGCGGCGGCGATACCGGCCGCACCGAGGGTGGCCGCGGTCGCCGCGGCGAAGACGATGGCCCCGCCGACGAGCTTGCGGGCGAACGAGTTAGCGCGCACTGGTGTGCAAACCTTCCGTGATCTGGGGAACAGCGAAGAAAAGGGGGTGGGGAGTTACTGGACCGGAACGCCGCAGTTGCCGGCGACACCGAAGCCGTAGCGGGTGATGATGTCGCCGCGCTGGCAGATCAGGGAGTCGCCGCCGACGAAGACGGTGCTGTACGGGGCCACGGTCAGCTTGTCGGCCGGGATCACGTTGTAGACGTCGCGCTTGAACACCGAGGAGGTGTTCAGGTTGGTCGGCTGGATGTTGTCGACGGTGCCGAGAACAGCCTTGCCCTGGGCGGCCGGGGCGTTGCCGTAGACCTGCGAGTTGTAGACCGCGATCGAGTAGGGCAGCAGGTGGCGGGTGTCGGTCAGGTAGGTGCCGACGTGCTCCTGGATGCCCTCGCCCGCGGCGTCCTTGTCGGTGACGCACGGGTACTGGCCGGTCGGGCCGAACAGGTTCGCCGAGTCCACGGTGCCGGTCGGCATGACCGAGCGGACGAAGAACGAGCGGGTGCCGGAACCGAACTGCGGCGCCAGCGGCTTGAACGCGGTGTTGGTGCAGGTGTAGATCGCGGTCAGCTGGGCCTTGGTGAGCTTCTTCGGCACCGCGCTGTCGCTGCGCACCGCGTAGGTGAGGGCGTCGATGGCGAAGGGGATGAACTTCAGGTCCGGGTTCGCCGCGGCCGAGTTCGACGACGAGCGCGCGAACTGCACGCAGCCGTCACCGCTGGTGAGGTTGTTCTTCAGCGTGGTGACACCCTGGCCGGAGTTCTCCGGGCGCACGAAGGTGCATTTCGGGCTGGTCGCCGCGTCCTTGGTGGTGATGTTCGCGGTACCGCGGGCGTCGTAGGAGCCCAGCACCTTGGTGCCGTTGATGGTCACGACGTCGGCCAGGCCGTTGAGCACGGTCTGGGTGGTGTCGGAGCCGGTGCCCACCAGCTCGCGGAAGGTCGGCGCACCGGTCGGGTCCGCCTGGGCAGTGGTCGAGAACGCCGCTGCCATCGCCAGCGCGGCGGCGGCCACGACGATCAAACGCTGCTTCTTGCTCACTACCTGTATCCTTTTCTTCGCAGTGGTGCGCGGACTGGTGTCCGAGCACGTCCCGGTGGGTGGTTGTCAGGCCTTGACCACCGGAGCCACGCAGCAGGTCCGGCCGGTCCGGTGGCGGAGTCGCTACTCCGCCTCGGGCCGGTCGGCCGTCTCACCCCCTCGCCACGCCCGCGCGATCCGCGGCCGGATCGTCCCCACACCCGGTGTATCGCGGCGCAGTTGTCATCCCAGGCACCGCTACATGGCCGGTTGGCGAACAGGGCGTTGGCAACAGACTGTCCACTCTGGACAGTGACGAACGGACTACCGAGCGCACCACCGCCGCTCACCCGACCCTCGTGCGGGCGCCGAGCCTGGTCAGCACCGGGCCTGCCGCGGTGGTCAGCCCACCGGCGATGAGCAGCCCGGCGAGCAGGTAGCGCATCACCCACGCGACCGGAGTGGACGGTGTGGTCTTGCTCTGCGCCACCGGGGTCGTCTTCGCCGGTGGCACGGCGGCCTGCGGAGCGGGTGCGGGCGCCGGAGCGGGTTCCGGTGCGGGCGCGGGCTCCGGCGCGGGCGCCGGGTCCTCGGTCGCGGTGTCGGCGGCGGGCTCCTCGACCGGCTCCGGCGGCACGGGCGGCTTGATGCCCGCGTCCCGCTCGATCACCGTCGCGGTCGCCGCGGCCTGGTCGCGCATGTCCTGCGGGAGCGGGATGTAGCCCGCGGGCAGCTTGCCGGTGCCCTCACCGGGGACCTGCCCGTCGCCGGTGACGTAGCGCAGCAGCCTTGCGTAGTCCTTGCCCGAGTCCTTGGTCAGCATCGACGGCGCGGTGGCGGCGTAGGTGACCGCGGGCAGCGGGTAGGCGTTCGCAGCCTTGGGCCGGGGGTTGGTGATCTTCACGCCGGGGGTGTCGCTCGGCGTCATCTCGGCGACACCGGCGAGCACCGCGGCCTCGCTCGGGGCGACGAACTCCCCCGCCGCGTTGCGCAGCAGCGCCTCGGTCAGGCCGTAGCGCCGCGCGGTCGCGGTGTCGACCACGGCCAGCATCGCGCGCTTGCCGACCACGGAACGGCCGATCTTGGAGAAGGCCGAGCGCTCGCGGTCGTTGGGGTCGCGCACGCCGTTGGGCTCGCGGCCGAGGGTGTCACCGCGGTTGACCGAGCGGCCCGCCTCGTGCATGTCCGCGGCCAGCGGGTGGCGCGTGTTGCCGCACACCTCGGCCTTGAGCCCGTTGACCTTCTCCTGCACGCAGGTCAGGTCGGACTTGGGGAAGTTCTGCACCGGCAGCGCGACGTTCTGGTGGTTCTTGTTGACCTTCATGCCGTACTGGTCGGGCGTGCCGTTGAGCCAGGCGCGCGCCTCCGGGTCGGCGTTGACCCACTCCCACAGCGACTCGTTGGCGTCCATGTCCACCGAGGACGCCATGGCGTCGACGGTGAACATGCTCAGCGAGGCGTACTTGCGGAACTCGGGGTTGAGGATGAGGAACTCCTCGTCCTGGCTCAGCCGGGTCGGGTTGCCCTTGAGGTAGTCCGGTCCGCCGGGGATGGCCCCGGAGTAGGACTGGGTGAGCAGCTTGGCCACCAGCCGGGGGGTGAGCTTGAGCTGCTCGATGAGCTTGCCGTCGTTGGCTTTCACCTCGGCAGGCGCGTTGCCGGGCGGCTGGCGCTCCATGATGAACGCCACGGTGTAGGCCGAGATCGAGACCGGCGCGTACACCAGCGCCCTGTCGTCGATCATCGACGCCTTGGCGGCAGGCTTGGCGAGGAAGACCAGCCCGGGGTCGTCGCCGCCGAGCAGGTCGCGGGCCTGCCGGTCGGGCATCTGCACGAAGCCGAACACCGGGCCGTCGTTCGCGCACAGCGCGGGCTGCCAGCGCAGGACCGCGTCGGCGACGAACTCGTTGCCGCTGAGGGCGCGCTCGGCCTTGCCCAGCGGGCAGGACAGGCCGACCGGCTCGAAGTCCAGCCGGATCGGCGGCAGCCGCCGGTTCCAGTTGAACTGGCTCAGCGGGGAGGAGTCGAGGTAGTCGTGCAGGTGCCCGCCCTGGTCGGTCGGGACGGTGACCTTCTTGCCGTTGACCTCGGTGTCGTCGCGGGGGACCACGACCAGCCAGCAGTGCCGCGGCTTGCCCGCGTCGGGGCCCGAGGTGCGCACCCGACCGCAGTCGAGGCCGGGCGCCTCCAGCGTGGTCTGCATCTCGAAGTCGATCGCGCCGTTGCCGTCTTCCCTCGTGACGCCCAACTGCACCTCGTTGGTGGTGCTGGGGTCGAAGTACAGGCCGTAGCCCGGCTCGCTCGGCTTGGTCGGCGGACCGGAGGCCTCGACCGGGACGAACGGCAGGTACGTCGCCGAGCCGGGCTTGTCGGTCTGCTCCGGGGTCAGCTCCGCCTTGTCGATGAGCACGCCCGGGGGGTCGGGTTCGCCGGGGGGCAGCTTCTTGGGCCGCACCGACAGCGAGCGCGACCACTGCGCCGCCGAGATGTAGGAGGCCGCGATCGGCGTGCCGTACTGGCACTGCTCGCGCCGCGGCCCCGCGGCGTCGTCACCCCAGCACTGCATGATCTGCAGGTAGTTGTAGCCGCGCCCGGAGTCGGTGGGCTTGGCGCCGGTCCACGACAGGTGCACGGTCTGGTTGATCAGGCCCTTGGTCTGCGCGACGGTGAACCTCAACGACGCGAACGCGTCGGAGCCGCTCACCGTCACCGCGGACGCCGGGGCAGGCGTGGTCGGCGCCGCCGCCGCGGTGGCGGGCACCATCAGCGCGCCGCCGGTCGCGAGCACCAGCGCCACGAGCAGCAGTCGTCCCACCCGGTGCCGGATCATGATCCCCCCTTGCCCCGCATCAGCCGGGCCGCCAGCGGCGGTCCGGCGACGAGCACCACCATGAGCACCGCGGCGACCACGACGAGCAGCGTGCCGTCGTCCTGGGGCAGGTCGACCGAGACCGGGATCGCCGACAGGCTGCCCCCGTCGGTCCCGGCATCGCCCTCGCCGTCGGCGGACCCCTCGGCCGCTGTGTCGCCCCCGGTCGCCCCCGCCGCCCCGGGATCGGTACCCGCCGCCTCGGCGGCACCCGGCGCCGTCTCCCCCGGCTTGGCCGCGCCGGTCGTCTTGGTGGTGCCGCCCTTCTTGGTCACCGACTTGCCCGCGGCGTCGCACTGGACCGTCGAGCCGACCTTGTCGCAGTCAGCGGGCCGCGGCGCGGTCTCGGCCAGGGTGTTGGAGCCGTTGGTGGAGAAGGTCGGGTTGTTGCACTTGGAGATGTCGGTCGGCTTCTTCGTCGAGCCGGGGATCCGCTCCACCTGCTTGAGGCCCGCGGTCACCAGGTTGATCGGCAGCGGCGAGAACCCGAGCCGCTCGGCCTGCTGCTGGCCCTCGCACAGGAAGTAGTAGGCGAAGTCCGAGAGCGTCTTGCCCTTGAGCTCGTTGAAGTTGCCCTTCACCGCGGTCGGCAAGATCATGTAGCTGTAGCTCGACATCGGGTAGGTGCGGCTGTCGGTCGAGTTGTAGACGCCCTGCAGCTTCTGGGTCAGGTCGTTGGGGTCGATCTGCGCCTGCAGCAACCCGACCGCCACGGCCTGCGCGGTCGGCGCGATGTAGTAGCCGCTCTTGTTGAGCAGCTTGGCGACCGGGAAACCGGCGTTCTTGGCGTAGGAGTACTCGACGTAGGTGATGGCGCCGTCGCTCTGCGCCTGGCGCACGTAGTTGGCCACGCCGATCGAGCCGACCTGGCCGACGATCCCGGCGTAGGCGGGGTAGCTGGAGGTGAACCCGCACGGGGTCTTGCGGCCCGCCTTGGCGCAGAACTCGTCCCACACCGCGGCGTGCTGGTCGGCGAGGTAGCTGGTGAACTGCGCGGTGGAGCCGGACCCGTCGCTGCGCACCACCGGCAGGATCTGCCGGGCGGGCAGGTTCAGCGCCGGGTTGTCCGCGGCGATCGCCGGGTCGTTCCACATGGTGATCTTGCGGGTGAACATCTTGGTCACCGTGTCGCCGGACAGGCGCAGGTTGGTGACCCGCTTGCCACCGATGTTCAGGTTGTACATCAGCGAGGTGCCGCCCGCGACGATCGGCATGTAGGCGAAGTTGCCGTCCTTGGGCGGCTCGTCCTTCACGCCGCCGTCGGTGAGCCCGTAGGGGATCTCGGAGACGGCGAAGTCGACCTGGTTGGCCTTGAACTGGTTGCGGCCGTCGGTCGAGCCGGTGCCGGAGAAGTTGATCCGGATGCCGAACTGCTGGACGTTCTTGCGCCACTGGTCGAGCGCGTTGAAGCTCCACGTCGACCCCGAGCCGCTGATCGGCACGTAGCCCTGGGCGGACGCGGCCGGGGCGAACCCGACCGCCACGGTGACGAGCACGGTGAGCGTGGTGAGCAGGCCCACCACCCGCCCACGCGTGCGTCCCTGCGGGGTCATGACTGAGCTCCTTGCTGCGGGTCGGGCTGCTGGGGGCTGGGCTGCTGGGGGCCGTACTGCTGCGGGCCGGGCGGCTGCTGGGGGTCGGGCAGGAAGTGCGCCTGCTGGTGGGCGCGCGCGGCGATGTAGCGCTCCCGGTCGCGCGCCGAGGCCCGCGCCCTGCGGCGGAGTTGGCCGTTGGACAGCGCGCCCGCGCCGCGGCCGCCGAGCACCCGGGCCAGGACGAACAGCACGAGCACCAGCACGATCAGCACTGTCGCGGCGCCGAAGGCCCTGGTCTGCATGGTCTCCTCGGACGAGCCGACCATCTGGTAGGTCGCCAGCGGCAGCGAGACCTGGGCGTCGACGAACGGGTTGGCGTTGAGGTAGGGGGTGAACCCGGCGGCGATGAGCACCGGCGAGGTCTCGCCGACGCCGCGGGCGGTGGCCAGCAGCACGCTGGTGGTCAGGCCGGAGCGCGCGGTCGGCAGCACCACGTGCCACACCGTGCGCAGCTGCCCGGCACCCAGCGCCAGCGACGCCTCGCGCAGCGAGCTGGGCACCAGCCGCAGCACCACGTCAGCGGCCCTGATCATGATCGGCAGCATCATGATGCTGATCGCGGTACCCGCCGCGAACCCGGAGCGCTGGAAGCCCAGCAGCAGGATCAGCGAGGCGTAGACGAACAGGCCAGCCACGATGGAGGGCAGCGCGGTCATCGCCTCCACCACGGTCCGCACCAGCCGGGTGAACACGCCCCTGGTCTCGTTGAGGAACACCGCGGTGGCCAGTCCGAGCGGGACGGTGATGACCAGCGCGATGCTGATCTGCTCCAGCGTGCCGACGATGGCGTGCAGGATGCCGCCGAGCTCGAGCGGGTCGAGGGTGCCCGCGTCGGCCATGTCCTCGGTGTAGAAGTTGGACTTCCACAGCGCGTCCCAGCCCATCCAGATGGGGTAGAAGATGATCGCGCCGAGCGCGCCGATGGCGATGACGGCCGTGCTGTGCACGACGGCGGAGACCACCTTGTCGCGCACCGTCAGTGCGTTCTCCTCCAGCGACACCAGCAGCGCGTAGATCGCCAGGAACAGCGGGTAGGCGATGGCGATGAAGCCGACCACCCCGGAGAACGGGGCGATCTGGTCGAAGAGCACCCCGGTCAGCGCCGCGGCGGCGACCAGCGCGCCGAACGCGGCCACGATGTCGGTGCCGCGGATGGTCCTGGTGTCGCGGCGGACCTCCGGCGGGCCGACGCGCGGCGGTCCCGGCTGCCGGGTGGTGACCTGGCCGATGAAGTCGGCACCACCCTGGTGGGCCGGGATCTCCCGGGTCGTCTCCTGCTGTTGTCTGCTGTGCCTCGGCTGACCCTGCCGCTGGGCGGGCTGCTCCATCGGCGTCTGCTCCACTGTGGACATCAGGCGTCACTCCCCTGGCCGGACCGGCTGCGGGCGATGACCGCGGAGGCGGCGAAGTTGACCACCAGGGTCAGCATGAACAGCGCGAGGCCCGCGGCCATCAGCGCGCCGAGGCCGAACGGGCTCGCCGATCCCCACTGCTGGGCGATCAGCGCGGAGACCGAGTTCGCGCCGGAGCCCAGGATGTGCGGCTGGATCACGAACACCGGCGAGATGATCATGGCGACCGCGATGGTCTCGCCGAGCGCGCGGCCCAGGCCGAGCATGGTGCCGCCGATCATGCCGGAGCGGCCGAAGGGCAGCACGACGCTGCGGATCATGCCCCAGCGGGTCGAGCCGAGCGCGAAGGCGCCCTCCCGCTCGCCCTGCGGCGCCTGGGTGAACGACTCGCGCATCACCGAGCAGATGAACGGCATGATCATGAACCCGACCACCAGGCCCGCCCAGAAGGTGGAGGTCATGTAGACCCCGTTGGGCGAGAGCGGGTTGTCCGGGTCGGCCTCGGGCACGTCCAGGAACGGGATCCAGCCGAACTGGATGGACAGCCACTTCGGGATGTCGGTGCCCTTCCACTGCAGCAGCGTGGAGCCGAACAGGCCGTAGACGACGCTGGGCACCGCGGCCATCAGGTCGATCAGGCTGGTGAAGAACCCGCGCACGCGCCGCGGCGCGTACTCGGAGATGTAGAGGGCCATGCCGGTGGCCAGCGGGAAGGCGACCACCAGCGCCACCGAGGCGATCAGCAGCGTGCCCACCAGCACCGCGGCGATGCCGAAGTTCCCCGAGTCCGGCTGCCACGCCTGGGTGGTGACGAAGCCGAAGCCCGCGCTGGAGAACGCGCCGAGGCCGCGGATGAGCAGGAAGACGCCGACCGTGGCCATCAGGGCCAGCACGGTCAACCCGGCGCCGCGCAGCACGGTGCGGAACACCCGGTCGATCCCGCCGGGCAGCGACACCCGCCTGCGCGGTGCCTCGGCGACCGCGACCGGACCGGGCGCGCTCGTCAACTGGGTCATCTGGGGTTGCTCCGGATCGCAGACTGGGTTATGGGCGATAGCCAAACCCGCCCAGTTGGCCGCGTCCACATCCCGGTGTGAACAACGGACGAACGCACCGGATTCTCCGACCTCGGATACGCCGAATGGCAGCGCCGGGAATGGGCGGATCCGAGCATCAGAAATGCACCACGCGCGGGAGGTCGGCGATCTGGGCTTCGGCGACGAGGCCGAGAAAACTGCGGCACGCGTACTGCGCCTGCACCCGCCGGTGGTACTTCCGACTCGACACCGCGAGGTCGAGCCCGGCGAGCCGAACCCGCCACGACCACAACTGCGACGGGGTCTCCCGCGCCGTGGTGGCCGAGGTCTCGGTGAGCCTGGTGCGCAGTTCCAACATCGCCCGTGAACAGGTTTCGGCGTCGACGAACCGCTGCGCGGCCTGGCCGAGGCTGCGGTTGTTGGCGGAGAGGAACCGCCACGTCACCGCGTCGTCGGCGGATCTGTAGATCTGGAAGCGAGCGAGGGCCATCGAGGTTTCTCCCATCAACTGGCACACCCCGACGTGTGCGCGAATCGTCTTGTTCCGGGGTGTACGGGAGAAAAATCCACGGCGTCCGCTCGGTTGCGATCACGCTCACGACGGACGACGGGCAACCAATTGTCACAACTCGGAAACCACGTGTAACGCCTTAGCCGCTATAGATCTCGCCAGGTGGCGGAAAATCACCACCACGGCCGCCGGTAAAGGCTGTAAACCGGAACGCTGCGTGCCGATCCGGTCACGGTCGCGGGGTGCGTGCAACGTTTTCGGCTGGACCTGGGTCCACATTCGCCCGAGAAGGTCGCGCGGGTCACACCCGGGCTGGATCCGTTGCGGCACTTGCGGTGTCCGCGCGATCGCCCGCAGCGACGCCCGGCGCGGCGGACGGCTGATCGACATCGCCGAAGCGGACGAATTCGGCGACAAAGGCCCGCGGCCGGTCGAGCGCGGCGATCTCCCCCGGCGCGGTCGCCGATCGGCCCGCAGGCGCCCACGGAGGGGCACCCCGGCGCAGTGGAGTTCTCCCCGCGCGGGGCTGTACCGATCATGAAGCTGTTACGCGCGCAATGGTCGCGACGATATGCACCGAACACCGGCGGGCCCGCGCGATCGGCGACCGACCGCGGGCTCGTGCACCGCCCTGGCGGTCAACCGCCGTTCGCCTGGCGGCTACCCGCTCTTAGACCACCCCAGGAGCAGTGCTCCCAGGCACTACTCGGCGACCGCGTCGACCTTGCCGCCGGAGCGCAGCATCCGGACCAGCTCGACAGTGGACAGTCCACACAGGGCGGCGAGGGACTCCAGCGCGCTGATGTCGAGGTCGCGGGTGCTCGCCGCGTGCCTGGCGACCTCGGTGACCGCCCAGCGGTGCGCCGGGGCCAGCTCCGGGCGCGAGTCACTGGCCAGCTCGGTGAGGTCGACCTTCAGCGACGCCGGGTACTCCTCGTGGCTGACCTGGTCGTGCACCCGCTCCAGCAGGTCGTGCGGGGAGGCCTCCAGCGCGGTGCACAACTGGACGAACCGGACGACGGTGCAGGAGCGGGTCCCGGTCTCGTATGAGGCGAGCGCCTGGGCGGAGAGCTCGTTGGGCAGCCGCTGCACGAGCTGCGCCCGCGTCCACCTTCGGCGCATCCGCAACTGCTGCAACTCACGCCCCAGCGCGCGCTGGTATGCCACACCATCCATGCCGCTTCCCCCGTCCCGTGTGGGGCCCTGTTCTCGACAGCGCGCTGACCTGCGGTTTCCCCGATTGGTGCCACGTTACGCACATTTGCTTTCGGCGCACCCGGCGCGCGCGGACTGTGCCACCATCGAGTGAGCCCACACCGGGTGAACTCCACACTGCGTAGCGCGACGACCGCGGCGTTCCTACCGCGCGGTAGGGCTGGACCACCTGCCGGGTACCAGCGGATACTGCCCGGGCACCAGGCTCACGGCCCCCGCGTCGAAGCCCGCCGCCCCCCTCCTGCGGCGGGGCGGGGTCCGAGCGAGTGCGAGCCCGGGGTCGGTGGTGCCGCACCGGCCCCGGGTCACCCCCGCTGCCCCACCACCAACACCAGCACCACGACCACGCACGGCACCACCGCCACCAGCCCCACCCACGCGGGCAGCACCAACACCCGCCCCCGGTACCGCCGCGCTCCACACAGGACCATCGCCAGCGAGCACAGCAACACCCCCACCCCACCCCCCACCGCCACGGGCGTCATCGCCCCGTGCAGCAGCAAGGCCCCCACCCCGGCACAAGCCAACCCCGTCCGCGACCACGCCAACCGCGTCCGCTCGGCCTGCAACCCACGGTCCTCAGTGGTCACAGCCCACCGCCCGCGATCGATGCGCGGCAGATCGCTTCAGCGGCTGTTAGGGAAATGGCCACAGCCGACCGTCCACAGTAATCAGTGGGCGACCAGGAGTCACAGGGGCACCGCTCACGGTCACCGGCCGACGATGACGAGGATCAGGACCGCGGTTGCCACCACGCTCACCCCGATGGCCACCAGCGGTACCTGGAGACCGGCGGGCAGCGGCTCCCCCGAGCGCATCGCGCGCTGGGTGACGCGCCAGCGGTGGTGGCTGAGTGCGGCGAGCACGGTTCCCAGGAGCACCAGGGCGATGCCGATGCCGGAGCGCAGGGCGGGCAGGCCCATGTCCGGGAGGTACTGCCAGACCGCGACGCCGCCTGCCACCAGGGCGAGGGCGGTGCGGACCCAGGCCAGGAAGGTGCGTTCGTTGGCCAGCGTGAACCGGTAGTCCGGTTCCTCGCCCACTGTCTCACCCATCGGTCGCATCGCCTCCCCGCGCATCCTAGGTCGCCGGGAGGCTGGTGCCGCTGCTCAGTGGGCATCCCCACGGTGACTAGAGCGGGGTGACGTCGACCTGGTTGTAGAGGGCGCGCAGGACATCGTGGTCGACGGTGCCCGCGAGGGGGGCGGCGACGGCGGCGCCTGCCCAGGTGACGGCGAGGCGGAGGCGTTCGGGCCAGGTGAGGCCGCGGCGGAGGCTGTCGGCGAGTGCGGCGACGGCGGCGTCACCCGCGCCGGTCGGGTTGCCGGCGACCGGTTCGGGCAGGGTCGCGCGCCACTCGCCGTCGGGGGTCGCGGCCAGCAGACCGTCCGCGCCGAGCGAGACGACGACGGCCTCGGCACCCAGCGCGCGCAGCTGCCGGGCACCGGCCACCGGGTCGTCGTCGTCGACCGCGGCCGCGAGTTCCTCGGCGTTCGGCTTCACGATGGCGACCCCGGCCTCGGCCGCCGCGCGCAGCGGGGCACCGCCGACGTCCACCACGGTCGGCACGCCGAACTCCGCGGCGAGCGCGACGAAGTCCGCATAGGACTCGTCCGGCGCGTCGAGCGGGAGGCTGCCCGAGCAGACCAGCACCTCGGTGCGCGGCAGGTACGACCGCACCAGGTCGTGCAGGCGGGACCAGTCGAACGCCGAGAGCGGGCCGCCCGGCTCGTTGAACGTGGTGGCCTCGTCCGCGACCACCGCGATGGTCATCCTGGTCGCGGCGGCGACCGGCAGCAGGTCGTGCGGCAACCCGGCGTCGAGCAGGTCCGCGCGCAGCGAGTCGCCGAGGATGCCGCCGACCGGGCCGAGCGCCCTGGTGGGCACGCTCTGGTCGTGCAGCACCCGGCTGACGTTGAAGCCCTTGCCGCCCGCGCGCTCGAACACCGCGCCGATGCGGTGGACGTGGCCGGGGCGCAGCCGGTCGACGCGGTAGCTCACGTCGAGGGCGGGGTTGGCGGTGACGGTGAGGATCATCCGGTTGTCCCGATCTTCCGTGCCGGGACCGCGCCCAGCACACCCAGCAGTCCGGCCACCTCGGCGGCGACCGCGGCGCGGGCCGGGCCGAGGTACTTCCTGGTGTCCACGAGGGACTCGTCGTCGGCGAGCGCGCACCGGGCGGCCGCGGTGAACACGGCGTTGATCCGGGTGCCGATGTTGACCTTCGTGATGCCCGCCCGCACGGCGGCGGCGAGCGCGGCGTCCGGCACGCCGGAGGACCCGTGCAGCACCAGCGGGACCGGCACTGCGGCGTGGATCGCGGCGACCAGGGCGAGGTCGAGCCGGGCGTCCCTGGTCAGCATCGCGTGCCTGCTGCCCACGGCGACGGCGAGCGCGTCCACCCCGGTCGCGGCGACGAACGCGGCGGCCTCGTCGGGGTCGGTGCGCACGCCGGGCGCGTGGCCGTCCTTGCCGCCGATCTCACCGAGCTCGGCCTCGACCGGGATCCCGGCCGCGTGGCAGCGGCGCACGACGGCGGTGGTGAGCGCAACGTTGTCGGCGTAGGGCAGCGCGGAGGCGTCGAACATGACCGAGCCGACGCCGAGGCGCAGGCCTTCCTCGACCAGCTCGGTGCATTCGAGGTGGTCGAGGTGGACCGCGACGGGCACGCTGGCGTTCCTGGCAACGGCCATGGTCGCGAGGGTGATGGGTTCCAGGGCGCCGTGGTAGCGCGCGCAGTTCTCGCTGATCTGCAGCACGACCGCGGCACCCGCGCGCTCGGCACCGGCGGCGACGGCTTCGGCGTGCTCGACCTGGATGACGTTGAACGCCCCGACACCGCGACCGGCCGCGGCGCCGAGGATGGCGGCGGTGGGGACGAGTGGCATCTCAGGCGCCGAGGACGACGGAACGGGTGAGGTTGCGCGGCCGGTCCGGGTCCAACCCCCGCCGCAGCGCGGCTTCCACCGCGACCCGCTGGGCGAGCACGAGCTGCGCCATGGGATCCAGGTCGCTGCCGACGTAGGTGGCCCCGGTCTTGGCGATGTCCGCCTCGAGCCCGTCCGGCGCCTGCCCGAACACCCAGGCGACCCGACCCGGCTGCGCGATGCTGATCGGCCCGTGCCGGTACTCCATGGCCGGGTACGACTCACTCCACAACCCGGCGGCTTCCCGGATCTTCAGGGCGGCTTCGTGCGCGAGTCCCACGGTCCAACCCTGCCCGAGGAAGGTGAACTGCTCGGCGTCCGGGAGGTCCTGGAGGTCAACTTCGAGCGCCGTTCCCGCGTCGGCGATGGCCGCGGACAGGTCTTCCCCGAGCGACGCCCGCAGGTGCGCCAGTGCGGTCGTCGCGAACCTGGTCTGGACCACGGATTGCTCATCGGCGAAGTCGAGCAACACCGTCTCGCCGGCCAACTCCGCCGCAGGTGAATCCGCAACCCCCGTGATCACCGTGCTCGGCAGGTCGACCCGCTCCAGCAGATCCACAACCTCGGTGGTCGTCCCAGACCGCGTGATCGCCACTACCCGGTCGTACCCACGCCCCAGGTCTGCCTCAGAGGCCGCGAACGCATCCGTCCACTCCCCCCGCGCACTCCTCAACGCGGCGAACGCCATCCCCACAAACCACGACGTCCCGCACCCCACCACAGCCACCCGCTCGCCCACCCGGGCCACCGGCGCCCCGCTCACCCGCCCCCAACACCCCGGCTGCCCCGCGATTTCCACCGCGACGAACGACATGGCCACCCTCCGTGCTCAGAGCTGCACATTACCGGCGCCCACAGTGCAGCAGTGCGCAGACTACCAGCCGAAGAGGTCAGATGTCTCAACCAATTCGACCGCTGGACGAGGGTGTGATCCGGGTTCCCGGGAGCGGTGAGGCGGGGCTAGCCGGAGCGGAGAGCGGTGGCCTCGCGGGCCAGGCGTTCGATGGTGGATGGGTCGGCGGTGGTGGGGGTCAGCCAGCTGCCGCCTACGCAGCCGACGTTGGGGAGGGATAGGTAGGTGGGGGCTGTGGTGGCGGTGATGCCGCCGGTGGGGCAGAAGCGGAGGGTGGGGAGCGGGCCCGCGATGGACTTGAGGAAGGGGATGCCGCCCGCGGCCTCGGCGGGGAAGAACTTGAGGTCCGAGTACCCGAGTTCGGCCAGGCGCATGGCTTCCGAGACGGTGGCGGCGCCGGGGAGGACGGGGAGGCCGGTGTCCGCGGCGGCGGCGAGTACGGAGTCCGTCGTGCCGGGGGTCACCAGGAACTTCGCGCCCGCGGCCAACGCGGCGGCGGCCAGCGCGGGCGTCGTCACCGTGCCCGCGCCGACCACCGCGTCCGGGACCTCGTCCACGATCCGCCGGATGGACTCCAGGGCCGCGTCGGTCCGCAGCGTCACCTCGATGATCCGGACCCCGCCGCGCACCAACGCCTCGGCCAACGGCACCGCGCGCGCCACGTCGTCGACCACCACGACCGGCACCACCGGCGACACATCGAGCAAGCTCATCGAACGACTCCTCACAGCGCCGGGACCAGGTCGAACGGTGCGAAAACGCTTGCGCCCTGGTCGGCAGGGCCCACGGCGCGACGGAGCGCGGTGAACAGCTCACGCCCGGTGCCCGTCCACTCCGCGGGCACGACGTCCTCGGGCGTCCGCGCCGCAAGAACCTCAGCGGCGACCAGGACATCCACCCGCCCGGCGTCCGCGTCCAACCGAACCAGGTCGCCGTCGCGGATCAACGCGATGGGACCACCCGCCGCGGCTTCCGGCGTGCAGTGAATAGCGGCGGGGATCTTGCCCGAGGCCCCGGACATGCGCCCATCGGTCACCAGCGCGACCTTGTGCCCCCTGCTCATCACCGCGCTCAACGACGGCGTCAGCCCGTGCAGCTCCGGCATCCCGTTCGCCCGGGGTCCCTGCTGCCGCAACACGATCACCACGTCCCGGTCCAGCTCCCCCGCCCGGAACGCCTCCGCGACCGCCTCCTGCGTGGTGAACACCCGCGCGGGCGCCTCCACGACCCGGTGCGCCTCGGCCACCGCCGACACCTTGATCACCGCGCGCCCCAGGTTCCCGGCCAGCATCCGCAGCCCGCCGTCAGCCGCGAACGGCGCCGACACCGGTCGCAGCACGTCGAGGTCGGCCGACTCGCGCAGCCCGTCCCGCCAGCGCAGCACCCCGCCGTCGAGCACCGGCTCCTGCCGGTACCGGTCCAGCCCCGGACCGGCCACTGTGGACACATCGCCGTGCAGCAACCCGGCGTCGAGCAGCTCCCCGATCAGCAACTGGACACCGCCCGCCGCAACGAAGTGGTTGATGTCCGCCGACCCGTTCGGGTAGACCCGGGCGAGCAGCGGCACGACCGACGACAGGTCCGAGAAGTCGTCCCAGGTCAGGTGGATCCCGGCCGCGGCGGCGATGGCCACCAGGTGCAGCGTGTGGTTGGTCGACCCGCCCGTGGCCAACAACGCGATCACCCCGTTGACCACCGACCGCTCGTCCACCACCTGCGAGATCGGGGTGTACTCCGAGCCCTGCGCCGTGATCTCGACGACCCGCCGCGCTGCGGCCTCCGTCACCGCGCGCCGCAGCGGCGTGCCGGGCGGGACGAAGCTGGCGCCGGGCAGGTGCAATCCCATGACCTCGACCACGAGCTGGTTCGAGTTCGCCGTCCCGTAGAAGGTGCACGTGCCCGGCGAGTGGTACGACGCCGACTCCGCGGCCAACAAGTCGTCACGGGTGGCCTTGCCCTCGGCGAACGCCTGCCGGACCCGCGCCTTCTCCCCGTTGGGCAGCCCCGAGGCCATCGGCCCGGCGGGCACCAGGATCGCGGGCAGGTGGCCGAACGCCAGCGCGCCGATCAGCAGCCCCGGGACGATCTTGTCGCACACCCCGAGCAGCAACGTTGCGTCGAACATGTCGTGCGAGAGCGCCACACCCGTGGCCATGGCGATGACCTCGCGGCTGAACAGCGAGAGCTCCATGCCCGGCCGCCCCTGGGTGATCCCGTCGCACATCGCGGGCACCCCACCGGCGAACTGCGCGACGCCACCGGCCTGGCGGGCCGCTTCCTTGATCCAGCCGGGGAACTCGTGCAACGGCTGGTGCGCCGAGAGCATGTCGTTGTACGCGGACACGATCGCCACCCCCGGCGCGCTGACCCCCTTGACGGCCAGCCGGTCCGGTCCCGCGCAGGCGGCGAACCCGTGCGCGAGGTTGCTGCACCCCAGCCCGGCGCGCATCGGCCGCGGCGTCACGGCGGCGGCCATCCGGCGTAAGTAGTCCGACCGGCTCCCGGCGCTGCGGGCGGCGATCCTCGCGGTCACATCGGCAACGACCGAGTTCAACGGCACGCTCATCGTCACTACTCTCCGGGCATCGTCGGTGTTGTTCCCCCGGGCGAACGACGACACTGGCGTGCACCGCGCCACCGAAACTACCGACTGGCCCGAGCGGGTGTCAAAATCGATTCAGCTGCGGTGCCCCGATCGCCCGACGCGGGGGCAGCCGGAACGTGAGAGGGTGTCGCCCACGACAGGAGAGGGGTTGCCCGAGGTGGTGTCCAACGAACGGGTCGGCCGGTCGCTGCTGCGCGAGGAGGTCAGCGAGCGCATCAAGCGCTACATCCTCGACAACCGCCTGCGCCCGGGTGCCCCGCTGCCCACGGAGAACGAGCTGTGCGCCGCGCTGGGCGCCTCCCGTTCCAGTGTCCGCGAGGCGATCAAGACGCTGGACGCGCTCGACATCGTCGAGGTGCGGCACGGGCACGGCACCTACGTCGGCGGCCTCAGCCTGTCGGCGCTGGTGGAGGGCCTGACCTTCCGCGGCCTGCTCAGCCCGGACGACGAGTTCGGCGTGCTGTCGGACCTGGTGGAGGTCCGCGAGCTGTTCGAGCGCGGCAACGCGGCGGGCATCGTCACCGCCCTGGACGCCGAGCACCTGGCCAGCCTGGACGCCCTGGTCGACCGCATGGACACCGGCGACGACCCGCTCGGCGCCGACCGCGCGTTCCACGCCCTGCTCGTGCACCCCCTCGGCAACGAACTGGTCAGCCAGCTCACCGACGCCTTCTGGGACGTCTACACCACGGTCGCGCCCCACCTGGGCCTCCCGACCGACGAGCACGACACCGTGACGCTCCACCGCGACATCGTCACCGCCGCCCGCGCCAACGACCTCGACAGCTTCGCCACCGCGGTAGCCGCCCACTACGCCCCCATCCGCCTCAGGATCACAGCGGCACGAGCGGCCTAGTCCCAGTCCCAGCCGAGGCGGTGGATGCCGGGTGGTGGGTCGGCTTCGACGTGTTGTGCCGTGGCGGTGGCGCCGAGTTGGAGATCGGTTTCCGCGCAGCCGGTTTCGCCGACGGAGGACTGGAAGCGGCGGTAGACCCGGACCGGCAGCGCGGCCGCGTCGAACTGGACCATCGCCCCGTAGACCCGCGTAGCCGCCCCGATCCGCTGCGAGTGGTACAGCTCCGGCGACCCGGGAGCGATCGTGTACCCCAGTGACACCAACTCCCCCGCCGCCAGGCCGCGGTCGAGCAACAACTCGAATGTCGTGAACCCGGTCTCCGCGTCGCCGCGCCGTCGCCCCTGCCTGCACCCGACCGTCGCGGTGATCTCCGGTTCGCCGAGGTCGCTGCGGTAGGCGACGGTGTAGCGGTCGACGCCCGCCTGTTCGGCCCGGAGCACGACCACGTGCTCGACCCGGCACAGCAACCGGTCCGCGCCCACGACGCAGATGACCTGGAGCGACACCTTCGACATCCGGTCGACCGCGGCCAGCGTGGTCCCGAGGCTGTCGAGCGTGCGCAGCAACCCGTCCGGCCGCGCCCACGCCTGGTCGGCGCGCATGTCGTCCGGCGCGCGGGTCAGCCACCGGCCGCGCGGGCGCGGGGGGCCAAGCAGTGACGACAAAGCGCGGTCCGGGAGCACCAGGATCTCTTCCAGCACAGCGAGTGCGCGCAACGAGTCCGGCCGTTCCGGTTGTGTGCGGCCGCTTTGCCAGTTGCTCAGCGCCGTCTTGCTCACCGGCACCTCGCGTTCGGCGAGGCGGTGCTGCACGCGGTCGAGGCTCAGCCCGCTTGCCCGCAGCGCCAGCCGCAGCGCGAGGCTGAACGGCCCGGTGACCAGTGCCTCGCGCAGGCGGGCGTCGGCGCCCATCAGTCGAAAAGGGACGGTTGGCCGCCGGGCGCGGCGCCCTCGATGCCCAGGATGCGCAGCTTGGTGACCGCGCCGTCGCCCGCGGAGAACCCGCCGACCTTCCCGTTCACGCCCAGCACCCGGTGGCACGGAACGACGATGGGGTAAGGGTTGCGGCCGAGTGCCTGGCCGACAGCCTGCGCCGAACCGGGCAGGCCGATCAGGTTGGCGACCTCGCCGTAAGTGAGGGTCTCGCCGACCGGGATGGCGCGGGCGACAGCGTGCACGCGCAGGTCGAACTCGGGAATGCCCTCGGGGTCGACGACGATGTCGGTGAGGTCGTCGCGTTCCCCGTCGAGCAGGGCGGTCATGCGCACGACCGCGGACGCGACCGCGGCGGGCGGTTCGGCCTCGGTGCCGTAGCGGCGCAGCCGGGCCGCGGTCGCCGACTCGGTGCGCTCGGGCAGTTGCACCGCGGTGATGCCGTGCTCACCCCAGGCGACCCCGCACCGGCCGATCGCCGTGTCGAACAGCGCGTACACCGAACCACCTCCGGACGTGCCGAGATCCCCGCCCCCGGCAGTGTGCCGGAAACGGGGACCTGGCGACAGCTCAGGAGTGCAGGAGCTGGTGGAAGAACGACCGGTAGCGGCGCAGCGCGAGCCGCAGGTCCTCGGTCTGCGCCTCGGACCCGCCCTGCCACTGCTCTTCCAGGCCGCGCTTGTGCTCGGTGAAGGTCGCCGCGAGGGCCTGCATCACCTCGGCCACCAGGTGGTCGGCGCCGCGGACCGCGTCCTGCGGGTCGTCGACGAAGGTGGTCTGGATGGCCTGCCACTGCTCGCGGAAGCGCCCGACCTCGTCCTCGGAGAACAGCTGCGCGGCGGGCTCCTCGGCGTCGGTCGCGACCGGGAGGCCTGCCTCGCGGACGCTCTGCTGCTCGGGGATCGCCGCGGTGGGCGCGTTCTCGGTGTACTCGGCCTCGGTGTGTTCGGACCCGGGGTGCTCGGCCCCCGCGTGCGTGGACCCGGCGGGCTCCGCGTACCCGGCGCCGGTCGAGTCGGGGTCGGTCAGCGAGTTCGGCGGGTCGGTGCGCGCCTCGTCGCGGTCGCCGTAGCCGGTGTCGCTATAAGCGTCGTCGGCGTAGCCCGAGTCCCGGTAGGCCGAGTCCCCGCGCGGGGTGTCGGCCGCGTCACCGTGGGTGGTGCCCGCGTAGGTGGTGTCAGCGGTGCGGGTGTCCTCGCCGTCGCGGTAGACATCGTCGCGGGTGTCCCCGTCGCGGGCGCCCTCGTAGGTGTCCCCGTCGCGGATGTCACCGTCGTGGGTGTCCGCGTCGGGTTTTCTTCCGGTGCCGGTCGTCGCGTGCTCGGTGTCGCGGTCGACCAGCAGGTCCTCGGTCTGGAGCCGGTGTTCGTTGTCTGGCTTGGTCACGGTTGGGCCTTCCGTGGGGACGTGGGGCTGACTCACTGGGTGGCGGGGCGGGCGTCGTGCGGGTGGGCGGTGTCCGCCCGGTCCGTCACCTGACCGTCCACAGAGGACTTGTCGACAGGCGTGCCGGAACCGTCGGAGAGCAGGTCGTCGAACAGCGCGCGGTAGCGCACGATCGCCTCGCGCAGCTCCTCGGTGGAGGCGTCCCCGTCGCCGGTGTGCTTGGCGCGCACCGAACGGGCCAGCCGGTAGTGCTCCACAGTGGACGAGTGGCGGACCGAGAGGTCGGCGACCCGCTGGTCGTGGTCGCCGTCGACGGGGTAGCCGCGGTCGGACATGAGCGCGGTCACCAGCCGGTCGGCCTCGTCGACGGCGGCACCGGGCCGGTCGACGAACTCGGCCTGCACCAACGACCACCGCGAGGTGTAGTCCTCGCGCTCGGCCGGGGTCAGGTCGCGGATCTCGAGCTCGGCGTGCCGCTTCTCGCGGCCGAGCAGCTCCCGCTCGGCCTCGCGCTTGGAGCTCGCGCGGACCGTGCGGTCGTACTCGTCCCCGAACCGGTCTCGCAGGTGGCTGCTGCGCGCCTTGGCCCGCAGCGCCACCGCGATGATGGCGACAACGACGACGACCGCGACGACGATGCCGATGATCGCACCTGTTGACATCGGGTTCTCCTTCCCGGACATCGCGTGATGCCGGGTAGATACCCTCGCCCCCAGGGGGTGAAACGGTTTCCGTTCCACGTTGGGCCATTGGGTCCAACCCGTCCACTGTGGACCCCGTCTAGCAGCCGCAACCCCCGGTGACGACGGTGGTCAACGGGTCGACCGGCACCGAGCGGCCCTCGACCGGGAATCCCTCGCGGGCCCAGTATTCGAAGCCGCCGAGCATCTCCCGCACCGGGTAGCCGAGCCGGGCGAACTCCAGTGCCGCCTTGGTGGCGCCGTTGCACCCCGGTCCCCAGCAATAGGTGACAACCGGGGTCCCGGCCGGCACCAGTTCGGCGGCGCGCGCGGCGATGTCCTTGGTCGGCAGGTGGATGGCACCGAGCACGTGCCCCTGGGCCCACGCCTCGGCGGAGCGGGTGTCGACGAGGGTGAAGCCGCCCGCCGGGAGGGTGGCGTGCACGTCGCTGGAGTCGGTCTCGAAGGTGAGCCGGGCGGTGAAGTGGGCGATGGCGTTCATGCCGCTGATCCTGCGGGTGTGCCGACCGTCGAGGAAGTGGCGCGGACGCCGCCGTGCGCTAACATTCCGCCATCCGCACCGTGAGCGTCCTGGCCTACGACGGCATGTCACCGTTCGAACTCGGCATCGTGACCGAGGTCTTCGGCCTGTCCAGGCCCGAGTTGGACGTGCCGTGGTACCGGCTGGTGATCTGCGCGGACGGCCCGGTCCGGGTGGTCGGCGGGGCCACCATGCTGGCCGGGTACGGGCTCGACGACCTGGCCGCGGCCGACACGGTGATCATCCCCGGGGTGTCGGACGTGCGGTCGCCGGTGCCGGAGCCGGTGGTGGCCGCGCTGCGGACCGCGCACGCCAGGGGCGCCCGGCTGGTGTCCATCTGCTCCGGCGCGTTCGCCCTCGCCGCGGCCGGGCTGCTCGACGGCAAGCGGGCGGCGACGCACTGGCAGTACGCGGCGCTGCTGGCCGAGCGGCACCCGGCGGTCGAGGTCGACGCGGACGTGCTCTACGTCGACGACGGCGACATCCTCACCAGCGCGGGCAGCGCGGCGGGCATCGACCTGTGCGTGCACCTGGTCCGCGCCGACCACGGCGCCACGGTCGCCAACGCGGTGGCGCGCAGGCTGGTGGTGGCCCCGCACCGCGAGGGCGGGCAGGCGCAGTTCATCGAGGCGCCGGTGCAGGAACCGACCGAGGACGCGGTGGCCGCGAGCATGACGTGGGCGCTGGCGAACCTGGCGGCGCCGATCACCGTCGAGTCGCTGGCCAGGCTCGCCCACCTGTCGACCCGCACCTACCTGCGCCGGTTCCGGCTGACCGCGGGCACCAGCCCCATCCGCTGGCTGATCACCCAGCGCGTCCAGGCCAGCCTCGCCCTGCTGGAGTCCGGCGAGCACCCCATCCCCGACGTCGCCGCCGCGGTCGGCTTCGACTCCCCGGTCACCTACCGGCACCACTTCACCCGCGCGATGCGCACCTCCCCGTCCGCGTACCGCCGGGCGTTCCGCGAACGCGGCTAGCATCGCGGCCAGAGGCCGACGAGAGGACGCAGATGGACCAGCCGCTGGAATCCCGCTTCATGGTCAACATGCCCCCGGAGCAGGAGGTCGGCCACTACGCCAACTTCGCCGTCGTCTGGCACGACAAGGAGTCCTTCGTGCTGGACTTCGCCACCATCGTCGGCCCCAACCACCCCGCCCAGGACGACAGCGGCACCGAGTTCCTCGCCACCCCGGCCCGCATCGTCTCCCGCGTCCGCATCCCCCCGTCGCAGGTCTTCGAGATCATGAAGGCCCTGGAGCAGCAGCTGTCGAAGTGGGAGCAGGAAACCGGCCGCAAGCCGCTGCAGTAGCGCTAGCCCCGCTCGACCGCGACTAGCCCCTATCCCCGCTCCACGGCGACTAGCCTTATCCCCGCTCCACGGCGACTACTGCGGGGTCGGCCAACTGGTACCCGACCCCGCGCACGGTGCGGATCAACTGCTCGCCGCCCCCGATCTTCCCCCGCAAGCGCCGCACGTGGACGTCCACGGTCCGCTCGCTCACGTACGTGGTGCGCCAGACCTGTGTCATCAGCGCGCGGCGGCGATGGACGCGGTTCGGGTGCGTGGCCAGGTAGAGCAAGAGGTCGAACTCAAGGCGCGTCAGGACAACCTCGCGGTCGCGCCACAGCACGCGGCGGGCGTCGGCTTGGACGCGCAGTGGCGCGGTCTTGCGGGCGGGCAGCGGCAGCACCGGGGCCACCGGGCCGTCCACCGTGACCGCCAGTTCGTCGCGGCCCAGGGCGTTGAGGGCGTTGACGAGACCGGCGGTGAGTTCCGGGATGCGGTCGGCCTCGGCGGTCACGTGGACGGTGAGGGTGACCCTGGCTGGCTCGCTCAAGGGTTCGGTGTGGGTGGGCAGCGCGGACAAGGCCATGGTTATCCCTGGGTTCGAAGGAGGGCTGAGACGCGATGGTGCTCAGCCCTGACATCGACCGCCGGTGATCGGGGAGGGACGCACAGCGACAAGCTGACCAGTCGGGCGACGGCTGGTCAACGGTGTCCGGAAGGTGGGAGCTACTCGGCGTGGCTGGCGGCGGACTCCGCGGCCAGGTACGGGTGCAGGACCTCGGCGCCGCGCGGCAGGAACCACTCGTCGATGTCGAGACCGGGGGTGCCGAGCAGGTCGATCTCGTCCTCGCCGGTCTCCTCGTCGAGGTCGAAGAGCCGCTCGTGGTCGAGGTCGGCGAAGGCGTGCGCGTCGAAGGCGGCGAAGATGTCCTTGAGCGGCAGCTCGTCGAGCAGCCCGGCCAGGTCGAGCTGGACCCCGGCCTCGGCCTTGAGCACGTGCAGCGCCAGCGCCTCGGCGGTGCACAGCGGCGGCGTCCAGCCCGGCTGCGCGAGCCGGTAGCCCAGGATCGCGCTGACCACCAGGAACTGCTTGGCGAACAGCGCGCCGTAGTGCTCGGCGTAGCGCAGCGGCAGCTGGTTGAGCACGCTGAGCGCGTCGACCTCGCTGGCCGTCTCCTCGGCGTCCTCGAGCTCCTGCACGTCGGCGAACAGCTCGTCGGTGAGGATCTCCATCGCCTGCACCAGCGCGCCGGCGACCAGGCGCGCGGCCTCGGCGGAGACCGGGCTGTCCGGGTCGGCCGGGTCGTGGCCGAAGGCCTCGGGGCCGAACGCGCGCAGGGTGCCCGCGGAGACGAGCAGCTCGTCGCGCAGCGCGGCGACCTCCTCCGGGCTCAGCTCCTCGTCCTCGTCCTCGTCGTCGAGCTCGGGGTCGTCCTGGCCGAGCGCGGCGGCCAGGTCGTCGTCGGAGGCGATGACCTCGCAGCGGCCCAGGGTCCAGTCCGAGAGCAGCTCACTGGTGGCGAGCAGCTCGGTCAGCACGTGCCTGGCCGCTTCCTCGGCGAACGACAGCGCGGGGGCGTCCAGCAGCCAGGTGATGACGGCGCCGGTGGGGTGCACCGCGACCCTGTGGTCCAGCGGCTCTACCTCGACCCCGTCCGGTCCCTCGATGCCCGCGAGCAGCTCCAGCTGCTCGTCGAGCACGGCGGCGACACCGTGGCGCTGCAACGGGTCGAGGTCGGTGTCCGACGGCGGCGACACATCGGCGGTGAGCTGGTATTCCACGCCGCGAAGTCTAGGAGCGGGCGCCCGGGTCAGCTCGAGCGACCCGCCGTGAGCGCGACGGCGGGCAGCGGGCGCAGCGTCGGCCCGTCGTCGCCGTCGCCTGCCATCTCGATGACCACGTCCGCGTCCCGACCGCGAACCCGCAGCGTGGCGACGGCGTTGCCGAAGAACGGGCCCGCGACCTTCGTCCAGTCCACCGGCAGCGGCTCGATCTCCGGCGACCGGTACATCCACCGGCGCAGCACCCCGGCCAGCGGCTGCCACCAGGCCAGCCGGAACAGCGGCCGCATGAACCGCTCGACGGCGTTGTGCAGCGGCGAGCAGGTGAGCTGGTAGACCCGGGCGTTGACCGGCCGGTCGAAGGTGGCCTCGGCGGCGTACACGTGGTGGACGTCCCCGGACAGGACGCACACGGTCGCGGCGTCCCCCTCGGCGATGCGCCGGATCAGTCGGGTCAGCCGGTCCGATGACGCCCGGAAGGACGGCCAGTGCTCCAGGTCGGCGGCCTGGCGCAGCTTCTCGGCGAGCCTGCCGCGCCAGTCGGTGCGGCGGCAGGAGACCTCGTTCATGGACTGGACGTGCGCGATCACGTGCGGCATCAGCCAGGGCAGCGAGGAGCCGATGAGCAGGTGGTCGTAGTCGCCGTCGGCGTTGGCCTCGATCCACTCGAACTCGCCGTCGCCGACCATCGAGCGGTGGCCGTCCTTGAGGATGCGGCCCGACCGGGTGTCGACCACGAGCAGCCGCACGTTGCCGAAGTCGCGCCGGTAGCTCCACCTCGTGCCCTTGCGGCCGTTGAACTCCTGGGTGGCCACGTCGGCGAAGTCGCTGAGCACCGACACCGCGTCGCTGCCGGAGGCGGTGACCGCGCGGAAGGTCTCGTCCTGCGCCAGCTCCTGCGGCGCGAGGTTGCCGATGTGCTGGTAGATCCAGTACGAGACGACGGCGGCGCGCTCGCGCTTGGCCCACCAGTCGGTGGCCTCGATCTCGTCGCGCCAGGTCTGGGAGGTGTTCCAGTCGTCGCGCACGTCGTGGTCGTCGAAGATCATCGAGGTGGGCACGGTGGCGAACAGCCAGCGGACCAGCCGGGTCGACCAGGACTCGTGGTAGAGCCGCACGTACTCGGTGAAGTCGGCGACCTCGGTGCCCGGCGGCTTGCTCGCGTCCCGCCGACCCTTGATCCACTCCTGGGTGGCCTTGCTGGTCTCGTCGGCGTACACCTGGTCACCGAGCAGCACCAGCGAGTCCGGCCAGTCGACCTCCTCCTGGGTGGCCATCCGCAGCGCGTAGGCGGCCAGCGCGTCGGTGCCCCACAGCTTGTGCTCGGTGGGGTCGTCGCTCTCCGGCTTGCGGCAGGAGCCGAACAGCAGCAGGAAGTCGTGGTCACCGCCGTCCGGCAGCGTCCGGATCCGGCTGGGCGGCAGGTCGTCGCCCGGTTCCGGCCAGCGGACGGTGCCGTCGAGCCGGACGTCGTACTCGGTGACCGACGCCGGTTCGAGGTCGGTGAGCACGACGAGCGCGTAGTGGTGCCCGAGCACCTCGAACGTGCGGGTGGACCGCCCCGCGACCGTGACGTCGCAGGACGCGTCCGTTTCCACCCACACCGTGGCCGATGTCGAGTCGACGTGCCGCAGCACCGGACCGAGAATCAGATCAGGCATGAAACCTCCTCAGCTCCGCCCGGCGCTACGTACCCCGATCCGGTGAACCCTCACACGGATTCGACGCCCTTGATCTCACCACCCCGGAACGCCTCGACGAAGAGCCTGTGGTCAAGACGGGTCTGCTCGGCGTAGCGGTGCGCGAAGTCCACCACGGCGTCGACGAACGGCCCCTCCCGGTCCCCGATGGCGCCCGCGATGGCCTCCTCCACCTGGAAGTCCACCAGGGTCTGCTCGGAGTCGGAGTCCGACACGCAGTGCGCCTTGGCGCTGGCCCGGCCGAGGTACTCGACCACCGGGAGGATGTCACCCGGTTCGGTGAGGTCGGACCAGTCCAGATCCGTGACGTAAGGGGACAACTCGGCCACCACGAACCCGGTGCCGTCGAGTTCGGTGAAGCCGAGCCACGGGTCGGCGTGCGCCTGCAGGGCCCGCTGCGAGACCGCGGTCCGGTGGCCGTGGTGGTGGAAGTACGAGCGGATCTTCTCGTCGTCGACCACCCGGCTGGGCGCGGCGACGTTGGCCTGCTTCATCGACAGCACCACGTCGTTCTCCAGCGCCTGCGACCGGCCCTCGACCAGCACGTTGTACGCGGGCAGCCCGGCCGAGCCGATGCCGAACCCGCTGCGGCCGACCACGTCCTTCACCTTGTAGCTCAGGCTGCTCGACGCGCGCTTGCCGCTGGGGATGGTGTCGAGGTAGCCCTCGAACGCGGCCTCGACCTTGGCGCGCTCCTCGTCGTCGAGTTTGCGCACGCCGGGGCCGACGCGGAACACGCGGTCGAAGTCGCGCACGCTGGTGGTCTCGTTGAGCAGGCCGACCCTGGTGGCGAGCCTGGCCCGCAGGAGCACCTGGTTGATGGCGCCCTCGGTGTTGTCCAGGCGCAGGCTGAACATCTCGTCGCCCGGCTTGTCGGCGAACTCGCGGACCTGGCGGACGTAGGTCTCGGTGTAGGCGCGCACCAGCCGGGTGATCGCCTCGTCCGGGAACGCCTTGCGCCAGCCCAGCAGCGCCATGCTCGCGGCGAAGCGGCGCACGTCCCAGGTGAAGGCGCCCAGGTAGGCCTCGTCGAAGTCGTTGACGTCGAAGACCAGGGTGCCCTCGGCGTCCATGTAGGTGCCGAAGTTCTCCGCGTGCAGGTCGCCCTGGATCCACACCCGGCCGGTGCGCGGGTCGGACCATTCGTCCGGTTCGTCCACCATGTCGGCGTAGAACAGGCAGGCGCTGCCCCGGTAGAACGCGAACGGCTCGGCGGCCATCTTGCGGAACTTGCTGCGGAACGCGGTGGGGTCGGCGGCCATCAGGTCGGCGAAGGCCGCGTGCAGGACGGACACGATGCGCTGGCGACGGTCGTCGCTCATGGGGACTCCTCGGGGGGTGAACTGCCGCGGGTGACCCGGGACCCGACCGACCGGGCGGCACTTCCACAGTGGAGGGAGTGCCCGCGGCCCCGGCGAGCACGCGTGGTCACCACGGCAGAGGTTCCCATCACCCCGACAGCCGATCAAGCCCCGCGTCCGGTGGGCTCGGTCTCGCCTGGGTGCGCCCGGCCGGACCGGCGTGCCGCTATTCGGTCATTCAGGAGCAACGAATAGGGGCTTTCGCCCGGCGCCCTTGTGGGCCAACCGCGCCGGTCACTACCTTGTGGACTCGCCGGTAGCGCGGAATTCACGATGGCTGGTAATCCGATCGAGTAGTTCGGTCACTCTCGCCGCGCACCGGCGACCGTCCTTCCGGCACAGTTGCTGCGTCACGGACCGCCGTGCGCCATATCGTGAATGTTCTTGCGAAAGGGCACCTGAAGCTGCGATGAACATCTACCTCTCCGGGTTGATCTGGGTCTTCGGCGCGGCCATCGCCACCGCCGCCGTCGCGTACCTGATCCGCCGCTTCGGCGAGACCCTGGGCACCGTCGACAACAACGAGGCCGCGGGTCAGGTGTTCACCATCGTGGGCGGGTTGCACGCCGTGCTGCTCGCGTTCGTGCTGATCTCGCTGTTCGACGGCACCAGCGCCGCGGAGGACACCTCGTACCGCGAGGCGGAGAACCTGGTCGCGGCCAGGTGGGCGACGGACTCGCTCGGCGAGCCGACCGCGTCCGAGGTGCGCAGGCTCAGCGCCGACTACGCCACCACCGTGGTCGAGCAGGAGTGGCCGGACATGGAGCAGGGCAACGACGACGTCGCGGGCGACGGGTGGTCGATGCTGGAGCGGATGCGCGCGGCGGTGGCGAAGGCGCCCGCCAACGACGACTGGCAGAACAACCAGAAGATCGACGCGGCGAACAAGCTGTGGGACGTCTACCAGGCGCGGCAGGAGAGGCTCAACGCGGCGGGCAACGGCATCAGTGACGTGCTGTGGTTCGCGCTCATCGCGGGCAGCGTCATGTCGGTAGCCCTACCGCTGATGTTCGGTGGGCCTCGGCCGATTACCCATATCGTCATCGTGTCGATTCTGGCCGGAACGCTCTCTCTGCTGCTGTTCGCGACGCACCAATTGCAGAACCCTTACAGCGGTGGGGCGAAGGTAGAGCCCTCGGCGTTCGAGAGCGCGCAGGCGCGACTGCAATGAAACGCCTCGCGACCGTCGGCGCCGTAGGGGTGGTGTTGGCCGGTGGCGCCGTGCTCGGGCTCGCGGAAGGCGAGGCGGCACCGGTGTCGTGCACGTTCTTCCGCGTGCACAGCACGGACGTGACCGGGTTCTCGGTGTTGAGCCGGGTCAACCTCGCCAACACCGCGGCGCAGCAGATAGCGACCTTGCGCTACCGGGTCAACGCGATCGCCTACTCCGAGGACACGAACTCGCTGTGGGGGCTGTCCACGCGTTCCACCGAGGGGACGTTCGGCGACGGCGCGCACGTGGTGTCCATCGGCACCGAGGGCGACGTCATCGACCACGGGCCGGTGCGCAGGGTCAACGAGCTGAACTTCCCCAACGACAGGTTCACCAGCGCGACGGCGGGCACGATCGTCGGCTCCGAGCTGGTCGTGCGCGTCGACTCGGCCATCTACCGGATCGACCTGGACCCGGGGAGCAACACCTACCTCGGTGTGGTCGACGCGGTGATGACCTCGCCGCGGGGGCTGATCGTCGGCGTGGACGACTTCGACGTGCGCGGTGGGGTCGCGTACGGGGTGGCGTCCGACTACAGCGGCAGCCGGGTGGTCCGGGTCGACCTCAGGAACGGGCAGGTCGTCCAGGTAGCGACAACGGGCCTGCCGGGGGGTGCGTCGTTCGGGGTCGCGGTGCTGGCTCCCGATGGCGCGCTCTATGCGGCCGCGAACCGGATCGCGGGGCGGTCACCGTTGTTCCGGATCGACCTGGGTACGGGCGCGGCGACGGAGGTGGGCTCGTGGCCCGCGGTGAGCTCGTCGGACGCCACGGCGTGCCTGCCGGGGGTGGCACCCGCGACGACACCGCAGCCGACCCCGCCCGCCCCGGCTCCCGGCCCGGCTCCCGGCCCGGCGCCTGTTCCGGCGCCGCCGCCCGCCCGTGCGCCGGTGGTTCCCGTGTCGCCGCCGGTGATCAGCCCGACCCCGATCCCGGTGGTGCCCCCGCCTCCGCTGCAACCGACCACGGCCGTTCCGCCCGTCCCGCCACCGCCTGAGTTGACGACCAAGCGCTCGTACCGACCGCAGCCGACGACGCCAACAGAGGACCCCCGGGCGGCTGGTCGGGCACGCAGCAGCACCGAGGAGAAGCGGCGCTGGGGGCTGACGGCGATCGTGCTGATCGTGGGCGCCGGGGCGGCCGCCGCGGGGAGCCGACGCCGCCGGAGGTAGTGCTAGCCCTACCCCGAAGACTAGTGCCAGCGCCATGGGTTCCGGCTGTTCAGCGCCCTAACGTCTGTCCCAGGTCGAATCGACACGGGGAGAAGACGTGAGTGACGCGGTGCGCCTGTCCGGGGTGCGGAAGGTCTACGGCAAGGGCAGCGGGGCGGTGGCCGCGCTCGCGGGGGTGAGCGCGGGGTTCGAGCGGGGGACGTTCACGGCGGTGATGGGGCCGTCCGGGTCCGGCAAGAGCACGTTCCTGCACTGCGCCGCCGGGTTGGACAAGCCGACCAGCGGGTCGGTGGAGCTGGCGGGGGTCGAGCTGACCGGGCTCGGGGAGAACCAGCTGACCAGGCTGCGCCGCGACAAGATCGGCTTTGTGTTCCAGGCGTTCAACCTGCTGCCCGCGTTGACGGTCGCGCAGAACATCGCCCTCCCGCTGCGCCTGGCTGGCCGCACACCGGACCGCGCCGCGATGTCCGAGGTGGTGCACCGGGTCGGCCTCGAGAACCGCCTCGGCCACCGCCCAGCCCAGCTCTCCGGCGGCCAGCAGCAACGCGTCGCCATCGCCAGGGCCCTGGTGACCCGCCCCGCCGTCATCTTCGCCGACGAACCCACCGGCGCCCTCGACACCCGCACCGCCCGCGAGGTCCTCACCCTCCTCCGCCAAGCAGTCACCGCGTCATCCCAGACCATCGTCATGGTCACCCACGACCCGGTAGCCGCCTCCTTCGCCGACCGAGTCATCTTCCTCGCCGACGGCACCCTGGTCGGCGAACTCCACTCCCCCACCCCCGAAGCCGTAGCCGACCGAATGACCCACCTCGGCGCCTGGGCAGCAGCCTGATGCCCACCTCTCCCACCTGCGCGGTGACCCCATGCTCGCCCTAGCCCTCCACACCCTGCGCTTCCGCAAGGGCGGCTTCCTCGGCACCTTCGTCGCATTGTTCTTCGGCAGCGCCCTAGTACTAGCCTCCGCCAGCCTCACGGAAACGGGCGTCCGGACGACACCTCTACCGCAGCGGCCCGATACCGGGCTCCGGCACCAGAGTGGTGGCGTGATGCTCGGCCTAACCCTCCGTCCCCTGCGCCATCGCGATCAGCATCAGGCACCAGTGGACAAGATGGCCCACAGCCGAACCAGGGTGGTAGCACCATGCTTGGCCTAGCCCTGCGCACCCTGCGCTTCCGCAAGGGCGGCTTCCTCGGCACCTTCGTCGCGCTGTTCTTCGGCAGTGCGCTGGTTCTGGCCTGCGCCGGTCTCATGGAGACCGGGATCCGGACCGCCACCCCGCCGCAGCGGTTGGCGCACGCGGATCTCCAGGTGGTGGCGCCCAACAAGTTCGAGATGGCGCGGGACGATCCGTCCGATGAGGACGACAAGCACCACACCGACACCGTGCTCCTGACCGAGCGGGTGCGGTTGGCTCCAGCCGTCGTCGATCAGGTCAAGGGCGTGCAAGGGGTGCGCTCAGCCGAACCGGACGTGTCGTTCCCGGTAGCCATCAACGGCGTCCCCACCACCGCGCACGGTTCGGCGTCCACAGGCAAGACCACCGCGCCGGGTCAGGTATGGCTGCCCGCTGGGGCAGGCGAGAAAGTCACAGTCTCCTACCGGGGCAAGTCACGCGAGTTCGACGTCGCCGGGACATCCGAGTGGCCGGTGTTCGCCGATAAAGACGTCGCCGAGCTGGCCGGGCGATCCACTGTGGACAGCGTGTCCGTGGTGGCCATACCCGGAACAGACCTGGCGGCGCTGTCCGAGCGGTTGAGCCGGTTCGGGGTCGTCCTCGCGGGCGACGACCGCGGCCTGGTCGAGCACCCCGACGCCGAGGAGAAGGGCGGCGGGCTGATCGCGCTCGCCGGGGTCATCGGGGGCCTGGCGATCACGACGGCGGTGTTCGTCGTCGCCTCCACGCTCGGCCTGTCCGTGCGGCAGCGGTCCCGCGAACTGGCCCTGCTGCGCGCGATCGGCACCACACCGGGGCAGCTGCGCCGGATGGTGCTCAACGAGGCGTTGCTGGTCGGCGTCGTGGCGACCGTGCTGGGCTGCGTCCCGGGGCGGTGGATCGGCGAGCTGCTGTTCGACGAGCTCGTGGCCAAGGGCGTGGTGTCGGCCGGGGTCGTGTTCCACCAGGGCTGGATCCCGATGATCGTCGCCGTCGGGTCCGGTCTGCTGACGACGGTCGCGGCGGCTCTGGTCGCGGCCAGGCGGGCAGCGCGAACCCGGCCGACCGAGGCGTTGACCGAGTCGTCGCTGGAGGCGCGGTGGCTGAGCGCGCCTCGCGCGGTCCTGGCGTTCCTGGCCCTCGGCGGCGGGCTCGCGCTGGCCATCGTCACCGTCACGGTCATGGAGGGCCCGGTCGCCGCGAGCACCGCCGGACCGTCCGTGATCCTCTGGGCGATCGCGCTGGCCCTCGTCTCGCCCGGCATCACCCGGTTCCTGGTGGCCGTCCTGCGCTGGCCGCTCAGAGCGGTCACCGGTGTCGCGGGCGAACTGGGCCTGCTCAACGCCCGCGCCCGCACGGTCCGGCTCGCCTCGGCCGTCACCCCGATCATGCTGGCCACCGGCATCGCGACCGCGAACATCTACCTCCAGACCACCCAGGTCGCGGTGACCCAGGAGGCCTACGCCGCCACCCTGCGCGCCGACGCCGTGGTCACCTCCACCACCGGTGGACTCCCCGTCGACCTCGCCGACCGCCTCCGCGCCACCCCCGGCATCACCGCCGCCACCGCGCTGACGAGCACCCGCATGTACATCACCGCCCCGTTCCACTCCGGCCAGGACGACGACGGCTTCCCCACCCAGGCCGTCTCCGGCGACATCTCGGCCACCACCGCCGTGACCCTCACCGAGGGCACCCTGGACAGGTTGTCCGGCAACGCCATCGCCGCACCGCAGTCCCTCGGTTACCACCCGGGCGACTCCCTCACCGTCCGCCTGGGCGACGGCGCGGAAACCAGGGTCACGGTCACCGCCACCTTCACCGGCGTCCCCGGCTTCGAGACCATCCTGGCCCCGACCTCGTTGGTGCTCCCCCACACCACAACGGCCCTGCCGCAGCAGATCCTGCTCCGCGGCGACACCACAGCCCTCGCCGCCGCGATCGCCACCACCCCGGACGCCGTCATCGGCACCCGCGAGTCCCTCACCGCCGCCTTCCAGAAAGGCCAGGACATCGGCGCCTGGGTCAACTACACCCTCGTCGGCATGATCATCGCCTACACCGTCATCGCCGTGATCAACACCCTCGCGATGTCCACCACCACCCGCCGCCGCGAGTTCGCCCTCCAACGCCTCACCGGCTCCACCCGCCCCCAGGTCCTGCGCATGATGACCACCGAGGCCCTGCTCACCACCCTCGTCGGCCTCACCCTCGGCACCGCCGTCTCCGCAGGCACCCTCATCCCCTTCACCCTCGTAGTCCGCGACTCCCTCCTCCCCCTCGGCCCCTTATGGATCTACCTCGCCATAGCCACCACCATGGCCCTCCTCACCCTCACCGCCACCCTCATCCCCACCTGGCGCGCCACCAAGACCCGCCCCATCACCGCCGCAACCCTCCCCGACTAGCGCTTCTTCCCCTTCTTCTTCCGCTTCCCAGGCCCATGCCACATCACCGGCCTGCCCAACCCCAGGGCTTGCTGTCGGATGGCCTGGAGGTTCTTCTTGACCACCTGGGTGTTCGGATGATCAGGGCCGAGCGTGCGAAGTTGGATGTCCAGCGCGGCCCGCATCTCGCTCTCGGCTTCCACTCGCCGTCCCATCATCGACAGGAGCGCGGCGCGGTTGACCCGGATCTTCACAGTGTCGGGGTGCTGGTCACCATAGTTCCCCAGGAACAGGGGGAGAGCGCTGTCGTACTCCACCATCGCCTCGTCGAAGCGACCCGCAGCTTGGAGGGACCTCGCGCGGTTGCACCGCAACGCCAACGTCTCCTGCCCAGCTGGTCCGAACATATCGATCACGGCCGGGAGGACCTCCTCGTACACCGCGAGTGCGGCGACGTAGTCACTCCGCCGGACGTAGATCTCGGCGAGGCCATTGCGAGCGTTGAGAGTTGTCAGATCCCGCGGTCCTCTGAGTCGACCAGAGTCCTCGGCGAGAGAGCGGAGTTCGATTTCCGCGGCAGCATCGTCCCCCAAGTACAGGAGCAGGTTGGCATAGCTCGCGCGGATCTCCATGGTGCTGGCATGTTCGTCGCCGAAGGCTCGACGTGAGAGCACCAGTGCCGCCTCGCTCTCGACTCGGCCCTGGTCGTACCTGCCCATCTCCGTGAGCACCGTGATCCACAAGGTCCGCGCTCCCAGCGCGTACGCGTGGGTATCGCCGAAGACACCTCGGATGGTCTCGAAGAGGGCAGCGGCCTGCGATTCCGCGGTAGCGAGGTCGCCTGCCATCAGGAACGTTCTGGCGAGGTGGAATCGCGAGAACAAGGTTTCCTTGTGATCCTCGCCGAGGATCATTCGTTGTCGGGCGAGGACAGAGTTGATCTCGACTCGTGCCCGACGCCAGTCGCCTGCTCTCATGCGCATGTACGCCGCGCCCTGCCGGGCCAGCAGTGTGTGTTTGCTGTCCGCACCGAAAAGGCGGTCGAACTCACCGCTGAGTCGTTCGAACTCGGCACCCTCCTGGTCGACGAGACCCCGGGCGCTCACGAACTGGGCGACGCACAAGACGATCCGCGCGTAGTGCCCCATCAACACGGGGTCGGGGTCCGCGCTGGCCACCAACTTCCGCCACACGTGCACCACATGGGGGGAGAACAGGACCCAGAACGGCCAGCGCAGGTGGTCTTCCATCGATTCCTCGCCCTCCCCCGCACAGGCGTGGACGAGGAGGGTGGCGGCAAGCGCGATGTACTCGGGGTCGTCGTGGTCGGCGTCGCGGTAGCGCAGGGCCGCGTCGCGCATCAGGGGGTGGATGCGCAACGTGGGGTGCTCGGGGATGTGGCTGATCTCAGCGAGGTCCAGGTGGGACGCTCCCTTGAGCAAGGCCTTGACCTGGGCGTGGTCGAGAGCGGCGAAGATCGGGGACTGGGTGACCGTCTCGGGATCCAGCAACAACCGGTAAGGGATGGGGGCGTCCGCGAAGTGGGCCAGCAGGTGCATGAACGGAGCACCGAGGGGCAGGTCGCGGGTTTTGAGGAGGTCGACGGCGAGTTGCCAGATGCGGTCGACCAAGTGGTTGCCGAGTTGTTCGCCGGTGGCGATGCCCAGAGCACCTGCGTGGCTGTCGTCGAAAACGGCGTGCAACTCGGCGAAGGAGCGCGGTGTGGCCGGGTCGGGCCACGGGTCGTCGATAGCCTGCGCCAAGTAGGCACCAGCGAGGGTAAGGGCCAGGGACAGTCCACCGAGGCGGGTGGCCAGGGCCTCAGCCTCGCGCTGGGTACCGCCACGGTGGTTGGTGTGGTCGAAGAGGATTTGCGCGCCGTCGGCTGGGGTCAGCATGCGGATGGGGTGGGTGGTGAGCCAGGTCCCCCACTTGTCCGGATCGCCTCCCAGCCTGCTGGTGATGATCACCTGGCCATGGCCGGAACGCGGCTGCCGCACCCAACCCCGGCCCGCGACCAGAGTGCCCGGGTCGCAGTCGAGCAAGGAAGGATCATCGGCGTTGTCGATGACGAGCAGCCACGGCCTAGTGCGACCGTTGAGCCTTCCCCACAACTCGTCCGCGGTCGGCGCGTCGGCGGTCAGGCCGACCAAGCGGGCGACGGTGCGCAGGCCGGTCAGCACGGTGGCGCTGTCGACCGCCGAGATCCACCAGACGTCCCGGTCGAGTGGGCGGTGGGCGATGTCGACGGCGATCGAGGTCTTGCCGCTGCCGCCGAGGCCGTGCAGCAGGTGAGCCTGTCCTCCGGCTGGGTTGGCCAGGGCTTCGATCACCTCCTCGCGGCCTCGCAGGCGTCGAGTGATGTTGATCGGAGGCGGGGTCACCGACTCGGCCAGCACCGAGAGATCTACCGGCGCAGACCCGAACAGGTCACCGCGGGAGGCGATCCCGCCGCTGGACGCGACAACTGCCTGCTGGGCGAAGACGAACGTGTCCCCGGGAGCGGTCAGCCCTTGGCCGCTCCCGGCTGGGGAGGGTTTCCGGAGGTCGACGCACCCCCGTGGATGACCGACGCGGCGATGCCGCCCGAGGTGGCGACGGTGGTGGAGTTCCCGGCGACGTACACGCCTCCGCTGATCGAGATGCCCGTGGCAGGCAGAGCCGCGAGGGCGTCGCGGAGGGCGTCGGCCGCCTCGGGGCGCTCTTCGATCGCGTCGCGCAGCCGGGTGGTCCACACGGTGGCGTGCGCGGTCCTCGCCTGCTCCAAGTCGGCGCCGGTGAGCGGGGCGAGTTCGGTTCGCGTGCTCTCCATGCGGGTGTCGGCCAGTTCGACCTTGCGGCTGTCGCCGCCGCCGAGCACCGCGGCGATCCTCTGCTTGGCGGTCTCCCACGCGTCGGTGGCGGCGGCCTCCACCAGCGCCGTTCCCCCGGCTGCGGCCAAAGCCGCGACTTCCTCAAGCATGCGCCCTCCCGATCTCCACTTCACCCTTCAGTCGAGTGATCGGTTCGCACTGTTACGACGGGCGATGTCGCGTTCGCCCGGATCAAGCGGGGTGTGGCCGAGGGATCGGTGGACAGGCTGTGGATGGCGGGGTGGCCGTCCGGGCCTGGGCGGGAGTACAGGATCGTGCGGTCGTCGAGCCAGGCGGCTTGGTCGTCGACTTCCGCGGTGTCGCCGAGGGGGCGCTCCTGCCCTGTTCCCAGCTCAAGCAGGTGCAGCCGCCACTTGTCCCCCACCCGCTTCTTGTAGACAACACGGCCCCCGTCAGGCGAAAGGGACGGGCACTCCGCGTTCTCGCGAACCGGAACCATCGTGCGGCTGGCAAGGTCCCCCTTGACCAGCCACGTCGTGCCGCCGGTAGCGAGGGTCGCGTAGAAACCCTTGTCGTCGGGCGTGAACGTGATGCCCCAGAAGTTGCGGTCATGGGAGTCGATGCCCTGGACGGTGAAATCCTCCATCGAGCCATAGAGGGTGCCCGAGACGCGGTCGTAAATGCCTGCGGTGGTGGAGAAGTAGCCCGCGGGCATGTACGAATCGCCCTCGCGGAACACGGTCCACCCCACCAGGCGCCCCGAGGGGGACACCCGCGCGCGGCTGGGAGTGCCGTCGAGCGGGATCGTCTTCTCCGCGTCATTGCCCGCGTAGACAACGGCCTCAAAGCTCGGCGGCACGGCAACCGCACGCAGGCACACCGCCGCGCCACCAGCCGCGTAGACGCGCAAGCACGGCATCCCGCCAGGCCCACCCGCCCCCGGGTCACCCAATGGCGCCCGCCCGACCCGGCCGTTGTCCACATACAGCAACGAGTCCGACGCCGTGAGGTCCACCGCGCCGCTCGACTCGGCGGACACCACCACATACGCCACCGTCGCCGCCACCACCGCGACCATGGCCGCCACACCGAAGAGCTTCCTCACCGCACACCTCCACCTCGCGACATCCACCACCAACGCCCACCCAGCGAAACCCAGCACGCATCTGGCAAGCCCACGCCGAAAGACCCACGCCGACCTCCCGCACTAAGACCCGGCCTGCCTGATCCATCACCGCAGCACCACAACCGCCGCTCCCGCACGCCAGGCACGACCACACATCACCGCAACCGCCAAGCCACCACGACCGCCACAGCGAGCCCGACCCCAAAGCACACAAACGACACACCCAACCCAGCCGTAGCCGCCAACGCCCCAAACCCAGCGCCGCGCACGTCCGGGCAAGCGCTTGCGCCGTCTGCACCACCGCCAGCCCACCCGCCGTCTGCTCTTCCGGCACCAACGCGCCGACGCACGCCATGAGCACGCCATCGGTCGCCGCGTAGAACAGTCCGTGCAACCCCAGCGCCACCAGCAACACCGGCCATTGCCCGCCAACCAGCAGCAACCCGTACACAACCAGCAACAGCAGGTGCCCGAGCAGGAACACCCGCCACCGGCCGAACCGGTCAGCGAGCCGCCCCACCGGGACCGCGCACGTCAGGAAGGTCACCGCGACCCCGACCGGCAGCAGCGGCAACCACCCCGGGTCCACCCCGGTCCGCTGCTGGGCGGCCAGGAACAGGAACGCGTCGCTGACCGTGGTGAATCCGAGGAGCACGGCCAGCACCGTCACCCGCCGGTACTCGGGCCGCAGCAACGCCCGCAGGTCCAGCCGCTCCGGCCTTAACGGCACCGCACCGGTGACGGCGGCCTCACCGTCACCGGCATCGAGGCGACCGGCCAGACCCACCGCCCGCTCACCGCCCAGTTCCGGCACGACGTGATCACCGACCGGATCGCGCTGGACCTGGCGTTCACCGGCCCCCTGCACGCGTTGCACCCGACCGCCCGGGTCGCGCACCCACGTCGCCAGCACCAGCACCCCGGCCGCCGCGAAACCGAAGCTGACCACGAACACCGAGTCGGGCGCGGCCAGGGCGATCAGCGTGAACGCGACCACCGGCCCGAGCAGCGCCCCGACCGCGTCCAGCATCCGGTGCACGCCGAACGCGCGCCCCAACTGCCCGGCCGGGCTGGCGAAGGTGATCATCGCGTCCCGCGGTCCGGTGCGGATGCCCTTGCCCGCCCGGTCGACCGCGAGCAGCCCGCCGATCAGCGGCAGTGACGAGCCCGCCGCCGGGAAGCCGAGCTTGGTGACCGCCGACAGGCCGTACCCGACCAGCGCGACCGCCTTGGGCCGCCCGGTGCGGTCGGCGATGTGGCCGCCCGCGAGGCGCAGCAGGGCGGTGGCGCCGGTGTGGAGGCCGTCGACCAGGCCGAGGTGCAGGTAGCCCGCGCCGAGCCCGTAGACCAGGTACATCGGCAGGAACGCGGTGACCATCTCGGCGGAGATGTCGGTGAGCAGGCTGACCACGCCGAGGGCGAGCACGGTCGACGGCACCCTGCTCGCCGCCGACCGTGCGGCCCCGCGCGGGAGTTCGCGCAGGTACACCCCTACCCCCGACTGACCCGGACATCGTCGACCTGGGCTTCCACCAGGCTGGTCGCCCCGCCGTCCGCCGCCTCGACCAGCAGCCGGACCGTCTGCCCCGCGAACGCCGACAGGTCGACCGACGCGGTGCGCCACGACCCGTTGACGTGCGCGCCGGTCCCCTTCTGCTCGAGCACGACGGTGCTGCTGGTGCCCTGCACGGTCACCCGGAAGTAGTCCTCTGTGGACGCGTTCGCGCCGAGGCCGACGCTCCACCGGAACGACAGCCGCGGTTGGCCGCTGGGCAGGGTGATCGCCGGTGACCGCATCGAGGTGCGACCGCCGTCGACGTCGTAGCTGCCCGCGCCCGACCCGGCCAGCCGACCGGTGACCAGGCTGTTGCTGCCGCTGGTGGTGGTGCCGAGCTGCTTGTCGCCGTTCTCGGCGGTCGCCTCGGGGTCGCGGCGCTCCCAGACCCCGGTGGTCGCGGTGTCGGAGGCGCCGACCGTCCAGCCAGTGTCGCGCTCGAAGTCGTCGAAGTAGACGTCACTGGATGGCGACCCGACAGTTAGCGCAAACGTCGTCGTTTTGGTCTGACCCCCGGCAGTGCCGCTTACCGTGACCGTGGTCGTGCCAGGTGTGGCGCTAGCGGCCGCGTTGAGGGTGACCGTCGCGGCACCAGGGGCAGTGACCGGATTGGGCTGGATGCTCGCGGTAACACCGGACGGCAGCCCTGACAGGCTGAGGTTGGCCGAACCGGTGCCGCTTACGGTGACCTTCGTGGTCGTCGACCCACCGGGCGCGACAGTGGCAGGGTCGGCGGTCAGGGAGAACCCGCCTGTAGTGCCCTTCTGCTTGCACGCGCCGGAGAAGTCATCGGTGAAGGTACGCCCAGCGACCGGCACGAACTGACCGCGGTAACCGGTGGCAGATAGGGTCAACTTGAGGATGCCGTAGGTGTTGTCGTTACTGGCCTCGATGTTGGGCATGGTGCGCGAGAAGGTGTAGAACGCCCGACCACCGGTACCGACTAGGACCTCGCGGATGCCGTTAGTCGCGTCAGCCGTGCCATCGGGGCGCTGTGGGGCGTAGCGCTGGTAGTTGTGGTCGTGGCCGTTAAGGATGAGGTCGGCCTTGTTGTCGTACAGCGCCTGCCAGATCGGGCGCGCCGTGGTGGTGGGGCTGTGCGAGCCGCGGGTGAACAACGGGTGGTGGAAGTACGCCGCGGTGCACGGCTTCCCGGTGGCCTTGAGGTCGTTGCGCAACCACACCTCTTGCGCCGACCCGGCCGACATCGAGATGTTGCTGTTGAGCGCGACGAAGTGCCAATCGCCGACATCCCAGCTGTAGTACCCCTTGCCGCGCTCCCCCGCGACCCCGTTGTTGTTCCCGACCCCGTTGAAGTAATCCCAATACCCGGCCGCACCCGAAGTCTGATACTCGTGATTCCCCGGCGTCGGCTTGATCAACGACCGGAACTGCCCCCACGCGGGCTCGTAGTAGGTCCGATAATCACTGAGCGCCCCGTTATCGTACGCGTTGTCACCGGTGGTGAAAACCGCCGCCGGATTGGCCGCCTTCACCAGATCGGCGGTCTGCTTGCAGTTGGACCCGCAGATGTCCCCGGCCCCAACCACCACCACCTCGGCCGACCCCCGCCCCTGAGCCACCGCACCCCCGTGCACCCCGACCGCCACGGACAACCCGCCCACCAAGCACAAGGCCGCCCCCGCGGCCCACCATCGCCATTTCGCGTCCACTGTGACCAAACCTTCCTCACGCAGGGCTTTCCGTTGAGGAACGTATTCAGCTCACCCGAACAAGCAATGCCCAGCGACAACCGCCGCCCTATTCCCGGAACACACACCCACCCGCCCCGCAGCTCACACCCCGCGTTACCCCTGATCCTGGCCCAGACCACCGGATCGTTCCGCGTATTCCGAGTACAAGCGGATACCCGCAGCCGTACGATGTACCTCCAGACAGGGGAGGGCGTGCATGACAGGCACACGGCGAGCACTGCTCATCGGGGCGGGGAGGTACACCGACGAGCGACTGGCCCGGCTACAGGCGCCGACACGCGATACCGCAGCCTTGGCCGAGATCCTCGCCGACCCGTCCATCGGCGACTACACAGTCGATGTGCTCCTGGACCGGCCGACCACAGAGGTCATCCCGGCGGTCATCGACCTGTTGGGCACAGCGGGACCGGATGACCTCGTGGTCATCTACTTCAGCGGACACGTCCTGCACGACGAGCAGCGCGGACTGTTCCTGACGACCGTCGATTCGCGAGCCGACGACCTCGCCGCCACGGCACTATCCGCAGAACGCCTCACATCGCTCGTCCGCGACAGCCATTCCGGCCAGGTCATCTTCGTCGCCGACTGCCACACGCTCGGGACGACGGACCTCGGCACGATCATCGATCTGACTGCCGCAGGCAGTTTCGCCAGCCGTAGCGGCATCTTCGCCATGGTGTCCGCGGAAGAACTCCAGTACTCGTTCACGAACTCCGGCATACCCCAGATGATCGACAGCCCCGGTCGCTCGCTGTTCGTCCAAGCGTTGATCAGGACGCTGCGGACCGGGACGGCGGACGCGGACGGCGATGGGCTCATCACCCCGGTCGAGTTGCACCAAGCGGTGGTCGCCGAGATGTCCAGGCTCGCGCCCCTGACGATGCCACCCGCGGTGGTGGTGACGCCGGAAGCGTTCAGGGCATTGGTCGCCTACGCGCCCAGCGCGCTCGCACCGGTGGACGACGAAGCCGACACGGAGTGGGTGGTGCGGACCCGGGGTTACGGCGATCGCCCACCCGAGGTGGACCTGCTCGACCGAGCGGCGGCGGTGGACACGTTGGTGGAGTTGGTGTCCCCGAGGGGAAGTGGGCCCGACGACCTGGCAGGGCCCACCGTCATCGCGCTGGATGGGGCGTGGGGAACCGGCAAGACATCGTTGATCGAGTTGACCGAGCGGCAGGTCGTGGCGTTGCCGCGAGCGGTCGATCAGGCGGAGCGGCCGAAGCGGCTCAGGGCGCACGCGGCCTACCGGGCGCTCGGCGGCAACAAACGTCCGTTGTGGACACAGAGGATGATGCCGCAAGCCAAGGAGAACACGCGACCGCCGGTGGTGACGGCGCGGTTCGAGCCGTGGGCGCACCAGACCGGCGAACAGGTGTGGGCGGGGCTGGCGAAGACTCTGCTCGACGCGGTCGGGGAACGGTTGTTGCCAACCGGGGATGCCGCGACCGAGCGGTACTGGTTCCAGCGCAACATCGAGCGGGTCGACCGCACGCGCCTGCGCAAGGCGTTGCGGAAGAACGCGTGGTCACCGCTGCTCACGGCGGCGGTGCTGGCGCTGGTGATACCGATCGCGGCGCAGATGGCGCGGTCGATGGACCGGTACGTCCTGGTCAGGTGGGTCGAGATCGCGGGGTCCAACATCGCGGTGCTGCTGATCGTCGCGCTCCTCGCCGCCGGGGCCGCGCACACGGCCTACCGCTACCTCAAGCCCGCGACGGCGCTGTTGCCCACTGACCTGTTCGTCGGTCCACTCAGCAACACCCTGGCGGGCAACCCAACCGACGAAGACCTGCGCGACCCGTACCACAACGCCCGCTCCGGCTACCTCTACCTGGCGCAGCACGACGTCTTCGCGGTGCTGCGCGACGTCGAGGCGGCCGGGCACCACCTGGTGGTCTTCATCGACGACCTCGACCGGTGCGCGCCGAGCACCACGGCCGAGGTGTTCGAGGCGATCAACCTGTTCGTCACCCGCACCTTCCCGGTCACCAGGTTCGTCCTGTGCCTCGACACGACCGCCGTCGCGACGCACCTGGACGAGGTGCACTCCGCGTTGCAGGGCAAGACGCTGCACGGTGACGACCCGACGCCGGGGTGGAGTTTCCTGCGGAAGCTGATCCAGCTGCCGATCACCGTCCCCACCGTCTCCCACTCGGCGGTGGGTGGCGTGCTCGGCAACCTCCTCGGCAGCGTCGCGCCAACGGACCGGCGGCCGCTCGCGGACAACGTCGAGGACCTCCCGCACCAGCACGTCGCCACGCTGTCACCCGCGACCGCCGCACGTCCGAGCAGCCCCGAGGTCACCAAGACGGTGAGCTTCCTGGAGCACGACCCCCGGGTGCGGGAGCGCATGGCCGAGAGGCTGCGGGACCAGCCCGCGCCGTCGGTCCGCGAGACCAAGCGGCTGCTGACCACGTGGCAGTACTACCTGCGCGTGCTCATCCGCCGACGGGGGACGGCGCAGCTGGTCGAGGAAGCGCGGCAGTTGGTCGTACTCGCGGAGATCATCACCCGGTGGCCGTCCGCCCAGCGCGGGTTGCACCGGCGGGTCGACGGCGAGCACGGGCTGCAGGTCCTCGCGCAGGGGATGGCGGATGACTGGCAGTGGGCACGGGCGCTGCGGCAACTGGACCTGCACACCCACCAGCAGCACAAGGCCGTCGCGGGAATCCGGGGACTGCTGTTGCGCTACGAAGGTGAGCAGTTGGCGAAGCTCGCCGCCGAACTGGTCTAGGGCAGGGCGATGGCGGCGATGACGAGGCCTTCGCCGGTGGTCCAGTGGCCGGTGAAGCCGGTGAGTTCGGTGCCGTTGACGGTGGGGCCGGGGACCAGGAGGGCGGCGGTGAAGGTGCCGTCCTCGTTCAGGCGGAGGCGGGCGTCGGAGAAGCCGAGCCATGTGCGGGCTAGGGGGAACCAGGCCTTGTAGACGCTTTCCTTGGCGGTGAAGAGGAGTTTGTCCCAGTGGACGTCGGGGGCGCGGCGGGCAAGGTCGGCCAGGTGGTCGCGCTCGTCGGGCAGGCTGACGGCGTCGAGGACACCGTCGGGGAGGGCGACGTGGGGTTCGGCGTCGATGCCGATGGTGGTGAGGTGCGCGGACTCAGCGAGCACGGCGGCCCGGTACCCGGCGCAGTGGGTCATGCTGCCGACCACCCCGTCCGGCCACCGCGGCGCCCCCTTCTCCCCCGGCAGGATCGGCGCGGGCGCGCGCCCCATCCGCCCCAGCGCCACCCGAGCGCAGTGCCGAACCGTCGTGTACTCCCGCCGCCGCTTGTCCACCGCCTTGGCGACGAACGGCTCCTCCTCGGGCAACAGCACTGCCCCGACCGGATCCACGAACGCCTCCACCGCCACCGCGGCGGCCGGGAGGATCTGCTCAATCACCCCTCGACCCTATCCACCCACCCGCGCCCGCGGGAGTGGCGTGGATCATGCCCCACCCCGGCAGCCCGGCCTGCCGGAGTGGGTGGGGGTCAGGCGCGACGGGCGACCGCGTAGGTCATGGGGAGGTCCAGGCGGGTGCCGTCCACGCGGGTGTCGGTGCCCTCGAGGGTGATGGGGCCGGTGTCGAGGATGGTGAGGCCCGCGCCGGTCAGCAGCTCCTCGAGCTTGCCGTCGACCCAGGCGGCGGGGGTCAGGTTGTGCTTGAAGACCTGGCGCATCTTGGGGACGGCGGTGGGGCTCTCCGACATCGCGGACTTGATGGTCTCGCCCGCGGCGGGGGCGAGTTCCACGGCGAAGAGGTGGCCGGACGCGCCGATCAGGGTGGCCAGCGAGGCGGCGGCGTCGGCGCGGCGGTCGTCGGGCATCTGGTGCAGGACGCCGCGCATGTAGATGTTCACGTCGCCGAGTTCGGCGTGCAGGGCGGTGGCGGCGGTGGTGTCGGCCAGGTCGAAGGTGCGGAAGTCGACACCGGAGTCGCCGTACAGCGCGGTGGCGTGCTCGATGGCGGCGGGCGCGAAGTCGAGGCCGAGGACGCGGGGGTAGTGCGCGGCCAACGCGGCGGACTGCGTCCCGTTGCCGCACCCGATGTCGAGGACCGGCAGGTCGACGGCGAAGTGCTGCTCGAACAACGGCAGGTGCGCGGTCGAGGTCACCCCGGGCGCGCTGTCCCAGATGGCCACCCCCTGCTCGCGCGCGGTGTCCGACCAGAACCCCTGCCAGTTGGCGTTGACCGGCTGACCCATGATGCCTCCTACCACTGACCCACTGATGGGTGATGGTTTACGGCCAGTCAGCTACGGACACAAGTCCTTGATCGACTTTTTGGGCTGAACAGGTGAAATCAGATAACGAAAGAACACCACGACCCAGCGATGCACATAACGCCCCGTCACAACACCCGCCACAAGCAGGGTCCACACGCGACACCCCCGGCACACCCCATCCAGCGACCGACCAGTCGCAACCACCACCCCACTAACGACGAACCCCACCAGGGCCACCGCGCACAGACCCAGGCGATCAGCCCCGACACGCGACGAGGCCCGCGGGGATCCCCGCGGGCCTCGTGCCTACCTAGCTACAGATCACTCGCTACTGCTCCCCCGCCGCCGACGCGTGACGAAGACCGTCACCGAGCCGACCAGCAGCAGGAACAGGCCGCCGAAGAACGGCCACTTGACGTCGGCGCCCGTGTCCACCAGGTCCGAGGAGGACGTGGCCGACACCCCGACCGTGACGACGGCGGCGTCGTTGTTCGGGTTGTCGTCGGACGAGCCGTCGGCCAGGGTCACCGTGGCCCGGGCGGTCGTGTCGGTGACCGCGCGGGTGGCCGTGGTGTTCACCGTGATCGCGCCGAGCGACTGGCCCGGCAGGATGATCGCGTCCGTCGCGCAGGTGACGACCTGCCCGGCGGTGGAGCACTGCCACTCGATGGCCGCGGCCGCGTTGATGTCCTGCGAGCTCGCGGCGGGAACCGCGGTGCCGCCCGCGGAGACCACGCTCAGGCCCGCCGGGATGGTGATCGTCGTCCGGGCGCCCTGGACCGGTGAGGTGCCGGTGTTGGCGACCGTGGCGGTGAAGATCACCGTCTGGCCGATGTTGGCGCTCGGGGTCGGCGTGGTGACGCCCACCGCGAGGTCGACGACCTTGGTGACCAGGCCCGCGTCCACATCGGTCAGCTGCGGGATGGCACCGTTGCCGTCCGGCTCGACCACGAGGGCCGCGCTGACGCCGGTCACCCAGCTGACGTCGGAGTTGGTCGCGTCACCCTCCACGTTGGGCTTGGTGAACGACTTGCCCGCGGGCAGCGTGACGCCGACGTAGTAGGTGCCCGAGGGCAGGTCGGCGAAGTGGTACTTGCCGTCGCCGTCGGTGGTGGTCGTCGTGATCGGCGTGCCCGTGTCGCTGTAGAGCGTCAGGGTCACCCCGGCCACACCCGGCTCGCCGCTGTCCTGCAGCCCGTTGCCGTTGGTGTCGCTCCAGACGAAGTCACCGATGCTGCCGTGCCGCTCACCGAAGTTGACGACCTTGCCCTCGATGGTGTTCGGGTTGATCTGCAGCAGGGTGACCGGCACCGTGTTCGGCGTCGTCGACCCGTACCCGACCGGCTGGGTCTCCACGACGATGTAGTTGCCCAGCGGCAGGTTCGGGAACGAGTAGTGCCCGTTCGAGTCGGTGGTGGTCGTGGTGATCTGCACGCCGTTGCCGTCCTGCAGCGTGACGGTCACGTTGGCCAGGAAGGTCGTCTCGTCGACGTCGATCACGCCGTCGCCGTCGAGGTCGACCCACACCCGGCCACCGATGGAGTCCGGGTACTCGGCGAAGTTGTAGCCGCTCGCCACCTCACCCGCGGTGATCGTGATCGGGGTGATGGTGTCCGACCCGCTGGTCGACCCGCCGCCGGTTCCCGGGGTGTCCTGGCCGTCGTTGTAGGTGTCCGGCTGCTCCTCGGTCAGCGAGTAGGTGCCCGCCACCAGGTCGGGGAACAGGTAGGACCCGTCGCCCTTGCTGGTCGCGGTCAGGCTCACCGGCTGGCTGTTGACGTCGGTGCCGGTCAGGTGCAGGACGACGTTCGGGAGCCCGATGTCACCGGGCAGGTTCTGGATCCCGTTCTTGTTGTTGTCCTGGAACACCGTGCCGGTCAGCGAGCCGAGCGCGTCGACGAAGTTGTAGTCCGTGATCGACTTGTTCGGGTCGAGGATGATCTCGGCGATCACGTTCGGCAGCGAGTCGTCGCCACCCTCCGAACCGGCGGCCGACGACCCCGACCCGTATCCGTTGGGCTGGGTCTCGGTGATCGTGTAGGTGCCGGGCCGCAGGTTGTCGAAGGAGTAGGTGCCGTCGGGCCCGGTGACCACCGTGACGGGAACGGTCGGCGATCCCGGCGTGGGGATCGGGTTGCCGAGATCATCGGTACCGGTCAGGGTGAGCGTGACACCGGCGAGCGGGTGGGCGTCGACGGAGTCGTCGGTGACCAGACCCGAGATGGACGACGCGGTGAGCTCGGCGAAGGTGTAGCCGGTCGCGTCCTCACCACCGGCGAGGGTGATGTTGGTGATCGCGTTCGGCGGCGACAGCGTGCCACCGGTGCTGCCGACCGTCTCCTTGCCGTCGAGCCGGTTGCCCGGCGTCGCCTCGGTCACCACGTAGGTGCCGCCCAGCAGGTTCGGGAAGGTGTACACGCCCGTCGTGGCGTTGGACGTGATCGTCACCGGGGTGATCGTGACCGAGTTGGCGTCGACCCCGGTCAGCGTGACCGATGCCGCCAGACCGGGCTCGCCCGCGTCCTTGATCCCGTCGTTGTCGTAGTCGTCGAACACGACACCGGCGATGGACCCGCGGTCCTCGGCGAAGACGTACTCGGCGCCCGCGGTGCCCGAGGACAGCACGATGCCGCTGATCACGTCGTTGACCGAGATGTTGCCCGCCGGGCTGCCCGCGCTCTCCGGACCGTCGCCATACGCGATCGGCTGGGTCTCGGTGATCGTGTACGTGCCGGGCGCCAGGGTGGTGAAGCTGAACGTGCCGTTGGGCGCCGTCGTGGTGGTGGCCGACGCGTCGCCGGAGAGCGTGATCGTCACGTTGGCGATGGCGTTGCCGCCGTCGTCGACGACGCTGCCGGTGATCGAGGTGGCCACGTACTCACCGAACAGGTAGCCGGTGCCGTTCGTCCTGGCCGCCAGCGAGATGGCGCTGATGGCGTTCGGCGGCGACAGCGTGCCGCCCGAGGTCCCGACGGTCTCCTTGCCGTCGGTGAACCCGCCAGGCTGCGTCTCGGTGATCGTGTAGGTACCGGGCCGCAGCGCGGAGAAGGTGTAGTTGCCCGCGCCGTTGGTCGTCGTGGACAGCGTGACCGCGTTGCCGCCGTTGTCGGTACCGGTCAGCGAGATGGTCACCGCCGGGTTGCCCGTGAGCGCACCCTCGGCGCCGTTGACCGTGCCGCTGTTGTCGGCGTCAAGGTAAACGCGACCCGCCAGGCTTGACGTCGCCAGTTCGGCGAAGAGGTTGCCGGTGCTCGACTGCCCGGAGGTCAACGTCACCGTGAAGATGTCGTTGCCACCCGACACGGCGTGCGTGCCCGCGGTGTCCGTGCCGTCGTCGTAGGCGGCGGGCTGGGTCTCGGTGACCGTGTACGTACCGGCCTGGATGCTCGGGAACACGAACGTGCCGTCGCTTGCGGTAGTGCCAGGCGTGTTGACCGGGCTACCGCCCGCGGTAGTACCGGTCAGCGTGACGGTCACACCGGAGACACCCGTGTCGTACTGCGTGGCGCCCGGGTCGTAGGTGCCGTTGTTGCTCCGGTCGATGAACACGCGGCCGGAGATCTCGCCCACGGTCGGCACCGAGGACGTGGCCGAGTCGCTGATCGGATCGCCGAGCTGGTCGGTGCCGTTGACGGTGGCGGTGTTGCTGTCACCGGTGATCGGCGCCGTCGCGGTGCAGGTGTAGCTGGTGCTGCCGCCCGCGCCCAGGGTGCCGATCGTGGCGTTGGCGCACGAGGGCACGGTCGGGTCGCTCACCGAGATGCCGGTGATCGGGCTGTCGCCGTCGTTGTGGACGGTGATGGTGAAGGTGATCGTCTGGCCGGTGGTGTAGGTGGCCTGGTCGGCGACCTTGGTGATGTCGATCGACGGGTTGATCACCGTGACCGGGACCTCGCCGGTGCCGGTGAGCGGGTCGCCGAAGGAGCTGTCACCGGTGGCCGTCGCGGTGTTGATGTAGTCGTCCGAGCCCGCGAGGCCGGTGCACGAGTAGGTGTAGGGCACGTCGGCGAGCAGCGTGCCGATGACCTTGTCGCAGTTCGCGGCGAGCGGGTCGTCCACCTCGACGCTGGTGGCGCTGGAGCCGCCCGGCGAGACGATGGAGAAGTTGTAGGTCACCGTGTCACCCGGCTTGTACGGGCCGGGGGCGTTGAGCGTCTTGGTGACGCTGATCGACGGGATCGGCACCGACAGCACGAGGTTCTCGGCGAGGTAGGTGTCGCCGGAGGTCGCGAAGGTCAGTGTCGCCGACGTGGACCCCGTGGTGATCAGGTTCGTCGCGACCACCTTCGAGTCGACGCTCATGTTGTTGTCGACGGCGGGGTTGACGTCGTTCTCGGCGTAGGAGACGAAGAAGTTGTTCGTCACGGCCGCCGAGATCGGTTCCTCCACGGCGGTGCCGTTGATGGCGAACGAGTCGCCGCTGATGTTGAAGTCGCCCTCGTAGGCGGTGACGCCGACGCGGACGTTGTTGTCGCCCACGCGGAAGCCGGACACGGTCGTGGTGGTCGCGGCGTCGGCGGAGGACTGGCGCACGTGGCCGTCGTAGATGTAGACCTCGCGCTTGGCGGGGGCGTCACCGTTGGGCGCGTCGAAGTACCAGACCACGACCAGCGACCAGCCTGCGAAGCAGCCGAAGCCCTGCGGCGACCACACGTTGCCGACGGTGATGGTCTGCGCGGACCCGGTGGTCAGGTTCGCCGCGACCTGCGCGGTCACGTTGGCGTAGGCGGTGTAGAACTGCGGCTGCGAGTTCGGCACGTTCGCCAGCGCGTCGCGACTGATCACCGCGGGCGCGACGGCCTGGGTGACACCGCCGACGGTGAACCGGGCCGAGGTCGACTCCGGGGTGCCCGAGGGCAGGACCGCCGTGCCGCCGCCCGCGAGGAACTGGCGGGTGTTGCAGCCGGGCGCGGCCGAGATGGTGCCGTCGGCGAGTCGGATGGTGCCGGTGTCGCCCGCCCAGTTCAGCCGGGCGTAGTCGATCTTGGCGCCCGCCGGGACGGTGACCGAGCCGGTGCTGGAGTTGTAGGTCGCGGCGGAGCCGTCGACGTCGGCCCACCGCATGTAGTAGCTGTCGTTGATGCCGGTGGACGCGGTGTACGTCCTGGCCTGGGACTGCGCGCAGGTCGCGATCGGCTCACCGAACGGGTCTACGGGGTCGGAGACGCTCGGGCACTGCATGTTGCCGTTGCCCGCCTGCACGAAGTCGCCGTAGAGCTCCTTGTCGTAGTTCAGGGTGAACGGGCGTACGACCGCGGCCTCCACGGGAGCGACCCCCAGGACGACGACCCCGGCGGCGGCGGTCACCGTTGCCAATACCGCCGCTAGGCCACGGCGGACCGCTCTCGTTATGGACATGTCCGACTCCCATGCAGAACGACAGTTTCCGACGAATCGGAATCTGCCTTGGGTGCACGGGCGGCGCGCGCCAGCACCGCCGGATTCACCAGGTCGGGTAAATGTCGGTAACGATGCTGGTCAGCAGTGTGTGAAGTGGACCATGGGGCGTTGCTAGGCGGTCTCGCGCAATTCGGCGGGAACCTCAGTGGGCGCCGCTGCGTTCTTGGGCTGCTCGCGCACCAGAACGCCCTGCAGGACCATCCGCTGCCGGTTGGAGAACTTGGGGTGGCAGGTGGTCAGCGTGATCATCTTTTGCCGCTGCTCGGCCGGGGTCTTCGCCGAGGGGTTGCCGGGAACGGGCGCGACGACCTCGCTCTGCTGCGGGGTGACGATCTGGCGGCCGGTCGCCCTGGCGTAGTCACCGGTCTGCGGGGCCACCCCGGCGCACCTCGGGTCGGCGGCCTTGGCGGCCCAGTTCTTGGCGTCGTCGGAGGTGGGGAGCATCCGGTAGACGAACCACGAGGTCTGCGTCTCGACCACGATCGCGTCGCAGGAGGACAGCAGGTCGAGGTCGTTGAACGGAGCGCCCTTGCCGACCCGATGGCCGGCGACGGCGAAGTTGCCGGGCTGGCCGGGCAGGGCGGATTTCTTGTAGTGCCCGGGCCCGGTCTCGAGGTCGGCGGCGGAGGTGCCCTCGACGATGGTGAAGTGGTAGTCGTCGCCGAGCGCGGGGATGTAGAGCTTCGCCATGCCCTCGCCGTCGGCGAACTCGAACTTCTGCTGCCGCTGCGGATCGGCGGGGCCGGGGTGCTGCCACTGGTCGTCGAGCGCGACGGTGACGTCTTCCTGCTTCTCGGCGGAGACCAGGTCGGTGACCCAGACCTCGTAGACGACGAAGAGCAGCACGATCACGCCCAGGGTGACCATGATCTCGCCGACAGACCGGACGATGACGGAGGCGACGCTCTCCTTGCGCCTGGGCGGCGGAGGGTCATCGTCGAACTCGTCGTCGTGGTCGGGGTCGTGGTTGTCGTCGTCGTGGTCGTCGTAGTCGGCTAGGTCGTCGAGGTGGACCCGGTCGTCCGGCTCGTCCTGGCCTGCGGGCCGGATGCGCTCGGTCTCCGGGTCCCGGTAGCCGAGCGAGCCGCGGTGGGCCCGGATGAACTCGGTGGGATCGTCGTCGGTGACCGGCGGGATCAACTCGGTCCGCGCCTCGGCGGGGTGGGCTCGCGCGTGCGGCGGCCTGCCTGCCGCGGGCCGGTCCGCCGCCGGGCGACCGGTCGCCGGGCGGATCGGCCTGCCGTTGAGCGGCTGCCCGTTCACCGGGCGGGGCGGGTGCGTGGGCCGGCCGTTCGCGGGCTGGCTGGTCGCGGGGCGGCCGTTCGCGGACTGGCCGGTCGCGGGGCGGCCGTGGGGAGGTGGCTGCCCGGCGGGGGCCGGACGAGGCGGTCCGGGGTTGGCGCTGGTGGGGCGGGAGGGGATCGGGTCGAGAGAGCCGTCGAGCGAGCCCGAGTGGCGGGTGCGCTCCGGCGGGGGTTCGGGGGCCCGCCGGGCAGGACGGGGGGCCTCGGGATCTTGGGGGCGGCGTGGGGGGACCCGCCGCCGGTCGTCCGGCATGTGGTGCACCCCCTCGGCTGTGGAACGGACCCCTAAAAGGTACGTCACAGGTCCGTTCGGAGGAGGTGAATGCCCTCTACCGGCGGCGGGTCGGACGGCGGGGTCAGGCGTTGAGCAGGGCGCGGCCCTCGGTGGCCGCGGTGATGAGCTGGTCGAGGCTGGCGGGGGTGAACAGGACCTCGAAGTTGTCGAGCTGACCGGCGAAGCGCACCACCAGGTCAGTCCCCTCCACCTCGGCGGAGATCGAGCAACTGTCGTTGATCTTGGCCCAGGTGGTGATCTCCAGATCGGAGCGCAGCATGGGGGCACCTTCCTGTCATCGGTTCGTGGTGACGCCAACCTAGGCCGGCGCAAGTTGCTCCAACAATGCCCCGTTAGAGTGCACATGCTCCACACGGACAGTCGCTAGGCTCATCCCATGGCGGCAACCCCGACCCGACGCAAGAAGCGACTCGGCCGATACCTGCGCGAACTCCGAGAGGCAGCGGGCCTGCGCGCGGTGGACGCGGCACGCAAGCTGAAGACGGAGGAGAGCACGATCAGCCGGTACGAGAACGGCATCTACAAGCCCGCCTGGGCCGCCGTCTCCGTCCTGCTCACCTACTACGGCGCGGGCGACGACGCCGAGGAGAAGGCCAGCACCCTCTACGACGCCGCCTCGGTCACCATGCCCAAGATCCGCCTCCCCGCCGACTCCCCCAAAGCCTTCCGCGAACTCGTCAACACCGAGCGCGAGGCCGAGCAGATCTACATCCTCGAAACCTCAGTAATCCCAGGCCTTCTGCAGACAGCGGACTACGCGATGGCAGTCTTCGCCACCGCCAAGGTGACCTCCGATGTGGACGAACTTGTCAACATCCGACTGGAACGCCAGCGCTACCTGGAAGGTCCAGACGCGATCGAGTTGTGCGTTTGCTTGGACATCGCCGTGCTGCACCGGGAAGTCGGAGGCAGCAAGGTGCTTCGCGATCAGTTGCAGCGGCTACTCGAACTCATTGAGCAACCGAACGTGACTGTTCACATCATCCCGTTCGAGACAGGCGCTTACGGCAACATGTCCGGGGGTTGCTGGATCATGACCTTCGGCGACGAGGGTGACTCGGATGTGGTGTATCTGGAGCACCCAGCCGGTGGTGTGTGGGTGGAGAATGAAAGCGACGTCCAGCACTTCCAAACCATGTTCGACGAGGTTCGGACCGCCAGTCTGGACCCAGAGGCCAGCGCGGAGGTGATCCGCGCGAGAGTAAGGAGTTTGAGCAAGTGAACGAGCTTCAGTGGCGTCGTAGCAGCCGCAGCGGCGCCGGGGGCGGCAACAACGCCTGCGTCGAGGTAGCCATGCCAGTCACCGAGTCCACTGTCTACCTTCGTGACAGCAAGAACGCCGCGCCCACCCTGCGCTTCACTCCCGGGTCATTCGCCACCTTCCTCACCGGCGTCACCCGATGACCTGGCGCCGCAGCAGTTTCAGCGGCACAGGCGGCGGCAACAACGACTGCGTAGAGGTAGCCCACCCCACCCCCACCACCGTCCACCTGCGCGACACCAAGAACCCGACCCCCACCCTCCGGTTCCCCACCCGCGCGTTCACCAGCCTCCTCACCAGAGTCAGCTGACACGAGGCCCCCGGATCATTTCGGGGGCCTTTGTGTGCCTATATTGATCCATGCGCCGCCGCGAACTCGATGACGTGCTGTTCGACGTCCTGAGCAAGGACCACCCGGAGATCACCGAGGTGGTCAAGATCGACAAGGGGCACAGCAGGCTCCGCGTGGACTTCGCCAGCGGCGCCCGAGCCACCATCATGGTCCGCGAGGTCAGCGGCCCCGGTGTCCCCGCCCACGCCGCGTACGCGATCCCCGAGTCGGCTCTCTGATGCGCCGCGACCGCTTCGTCGACTACCTGCGCGAGCAACTCCAAGCAGCAGGCCACCCCGACATCACCAGCATCGACACCTACGCCGTCGACAAGGGCGTCACCGACCTCCGCATCACCTGCACCGACGGCCGCGTGATCTCCCTCCACACCACCCGCCTCTCACCCCCCGGCGGCGACAACTTCGCCGAGCCCGAGCCGATCGTCACCAAGTAGCCCTCAGGCCAGGAAACCCCGCAGAAGCGCCGCCGTTCCGGCCAGGTGTTCGGCCATCGCGGCGCGGGCCGCCGTGGCGTCGCCGTCGAGGATGGCGTCGATGATGGTCTTGTGTTGGGCGTTGGAGTGGGTGAGGTTGGCGGGGATCAGGGGGATGGCTGCCAGGAGGGCGTTGAGGCGGGTGCGGACGTCGGCCAGGGCGGCGGTCAGGGATGGCGTGGCGGTGGCCTCGGCTATGGCCAGGTGCAGGCGGGAGTCGGTGCGGCGGTAGTGGTCGATGCCCGCGGCGGAGGCGTCGGCGAGGCAGCCGCGCAGGTGGCGGCGGGTCGCCGGGGGTAGGGAGCGGGCGGCGGCCAGTTCGGCGGCGCCGGTTTCCAGGGCGTAGCGCAGGGTGAGGGTGTCCTCGATGGCGTCGCGGTCCGGGGCGGGCAGGGGGTCCGACGACGGGACGCGGACGAAGGTGCCGCCGTAGCGGCCGCGCCGGGACTCGACGTGGCCGGACTCCTGCAACGCCCGCAAAGCCTCACGCAAGGTCACCCGGCTCACCCCGAGGCGTGACGACAGCTCACGTTCGGGTGGCAGCTGCCCGCCCGGCGGCACGACCCCGAGGCGGATGGCCTGGAGCATGCGCTCCATGGTCTCCTCGAGGGCGTTGCCCGCGCGGACCGGGCGGAACAGGGCGGCCAGGGCCGGGTCGAGCGGGTCATTCGGGAGTGACATATGCCCCCGAGATCCCGCCGTCGACCAGGAACTGCGACGCGGTCATGAACGACGAGTCGTCGCTGGCCAGGAAGGCCACCGCGGCGGCGATCTCCTCCGGCTCGGCGAAGCGGCCGAGCGGGATGTGCACCAGGCGACGGGCGGCGCGCTCCGGGTCCGCGGCGAACAACTCGCGCAGTAGCGGGGTGTTCACCGGTCCGGGGCACAGGGCGTTCACCCGGATGCCCTCGCGGGCGAACTGCACGCCCAGCTCCCGGCTCATCGCCAGCACCCCGCCCTTGGACGCGGTGTAGGAGATCTGCGAGGTCGCCGCGCCCATGACCGCCACGAACGAGGCCGTGTTGATCACCGACCCCTTCCCCGCGCGGCGCATGTGCTCAATCGCGTACTTCGAGCACAGGAACACCGAGGTCAGGTTGACGTCCTGCACGCGGCGCCAGGCGTCGAGGCCGGTGGTGAGGATCGAGTCGTCCTCGGGCGGGGAGATGCCCGCGTTGTTGAACGCGATGTCGACCGAGCCGTAGGTGTCGGCGGCGGCCTGGAACAGGGCCTTGACCTCGTCCTCACTGGTCACGTCGACCTGGACGAACAGCCCGTCCACCTCTTCGGCCGCTTTCCGCCCGCTTGATGGGTCGATATCACCCACTACGACCTTGGCGCCCTCACTGGCCAGCCGCCGGACCGACGCCAGACCGATGCCGCTGGCGCCGCCGGTGACCACGGCGACCCGTCCCTCTAGACGCATGCTCACTCCTGGGTGTCCACATAGACGTTCTTGACCTCGGTGAACGCGGCCAGCGCGTCCGGTCCGAGCTCGCGGCCGAGCCCGGACTGCTTGAAGCCGCCGAAGGGCGTCGAGTACCGCACCGACGAGTGCGAGTTGACCGACAGGTTCCCGGCCTCGACCCCGCGCGCGACCCGCAGCGCCCGGCCGACGTCGCGGGTCCAGATCGACCCGGACAGGCCGTACTCGGTGTCGTTGGCCAGCCGCAGCGCCTCCGCCTCGTCGGCGAACGGGACCACGGACACGACGGGGCCGAAAACCTCCTCCGACTGGGCCCGGTAGCTCCCCGCTTCGAGCACGGTCGGCGGGAACCAGAAGCCCGGCCCGTCCGGCGCGGCACCCCGGAACGCGACCGGCGCGTCGTCCACATAGGACCGCACCCGGTCCAGGTGCGCGGCGGAGATCAACGGCCCCATCTCCGTGGTCTCCTCGCCGGGCGCCCCGACCACGACCCCGCGCACGGCCACCTCGAACGCGGCCATGAACTCGTCGTAGGCCGACCGCTCGACCAGGATCCGCGAGCGCGCGCAGCAGTCCTGACCGGCGTTGTCGAACACCGCGTACGGGGCGGTGGCGGCTGCTTTCGCCAGGTCGGCGTCGGCGAAGACGATGTTCGCGCTCTTGCCGCCGAGCTCCAGGGTCACCCGTTTCACCTGGTCGGCGCACCCGGCCATGATCTGCTTGCCGACCCTGGTCGACCCGGTGAACACGACCTTGCGCACGGCGGGGTGCGTCACGAACCGCTGCCCGACGACATCGCCCCGCCCGGGGACGACCTGGAACACGTCCTCCGGGATACCAGCCTCGCGCGCCAGCTCGGCCAGCCGGAGCGCGGTCAACGGCGTCAACTCGGCGGGCTTGAGCACCACGGTGTTGCCCGCCGCCAACGCGGGCGCGAACCCCCACGCCGCGATCGGCATCGGGAAGTTCCACGGCACGATCACCCCCACGACCCCCAGCGGCTCGGCGAAGGTGATGTTCACACCCCCCGCGACCGGGATCTGCCGCCCGAACAACCGCTCCGGCGCGGCCGAGTAGTAGTGCAGGACGTCGCGGACGTTGCCCGCCTCCCACCGCGCGTTCCCGATGGTGTGCCCCGCGTTGGCCACCTCGAGCCCGGCCAGGTTCTCCAGATCCGCGTCCACCGCGTCCGCGAACCGCCGCAACAGCCGAGCACGATCCGCAGGCGCCACCGCCCGCCACCCCGCGAACGCCGCCGCGGCCCGCTCGATCGCCCGATCGGCCTCGTCCACCCCGGCCAACCCGACCGAGGCGATCACTTCCTCGGTCGCCGGGTTCACGACCTCGAACGCGGTCATCGGTCTTCCCTCCTGGCCCTGGCCGCGTCCACCAGGGCGGTGAACAGGCGGGCGTCGTCGGCGTTCTGTTCCGGGTGGGATTGGGTGGCGAGCGCGAAGCGGCGGCCGGGGAGTTCCAGGGCCTCGACCGTGCCGTCCTGGGCGTGGGCGACGACGTGGAGGCCGTCGGCTACTCGGTCGACTGACTGGTGGTGGTGGCACAGCACCGACACGGACTCCCCCAGGATCCGGCCGAGCAGCGACCCCGGCGTCACCGAGATCTCCGTCTTACCGAAGGACGCCACGTGCGGGAGGTGATCGTTGGTGCCAACGATCTCGGGTGTGTGTTGGTGCAAGGTCCCGCCAAGAGCCACGTTGAGCACCTGAAGGCCGCGGCAGACGGCCAACAAAGGCAAGTCCATCTCGATCGCGGCAGCCAACAGTGCAAACTCCGACGCGTCCCGTAGTGGCTGAGGGGTCCCAGTGGTTGGGTGCGGCGGTTGGCCGTATCGCGCCGGGTCAACGTCAGCGCCGCCGGACAGCACTAACCCGTCGAGCCAGTCCAGGGTCGAGGGGCGCCAGTCGCCGATCGGGGACAAGAGGACCGGGTTACCGCCACCTACCCGTACTGAGTCCAGGTAGTCGCGGTGCAGGACCGCGGCCTCGGTTTCCCAGATCCCGAAGGTGGCGTTCTCCAGGTAGGTCGTGATGCCGATGACCGGCGGCCGGTCAGAGCCGTTCGAAGCCACGCACGCGCTCCCAGTCGGTGACGGCGGCGTCGAACGCACGCAGTTCGACCGCGGCCGCGTTGCGGTAGTGGTCGACCACGTCCGCGCCGAGTTCCTCAGCCGCGACCGTGCTCGCCGCGAACAGGTCGGCCGCCTCGCGCAGGGTGGTCGGGACACGGGGTTTGGCGGCAGTGTAAGCGTTGCCGGTCACCGGGTCCTCCAGCGGTAGACGCTCGTCGACGCCGCGTAACCCGGCGGCAATCATGGCGGCCACGGCGAGGTACGGGTTCACGTCACCGCCCGGTACCCGGTTCTCCACGCGCAGCGACTGTCCGTGCCCGACGACCCGTAGCGCGCACGTGCGGTTGTCCACTCCCCACGCCAACGCCGTTGGCGCGAACGACCCATCGGCGAAGCGCTTGTAAGAGTTCACGTTAGGCGCCATCAGGAAGGTCAGCTCACGCAGGTAGGCCAGTTGACCGGCGATGAAGTGCCGCATCAGCGGGGAGAACCCGTGCTCGTCGTCGCCCGCCATCACCGGGGTGCCGTCGACCTCGCGCAGGCTCAGGTGGATGTGGCAGGAGTTGCCCTCGCGCTCGTTGTACTTGGCCATGAACGTCAGGCTGTGCCCGAGCGCGGCCGCGATCTCCTTGGCGCCGGTCTTGTAGACGCTGTGGTTGTCGCAGGTGGTGAGCGCGTCGGCGTAGCGGAACGCGATCTCGTGCTGGCCGGGGTTGCACTCGCCCTTGGCCGACTCCGGGTACATCCCGGCGCCCGCCATGCCGTTGCGGATCGCGCGCAGCACCGGCTCGACCCGGCCGGTGCCCAGCAGCGAGTAGTCCACGTTGTACTGGTTGGCCGGGGTCAGGCCCCGGTAGCCCGCGTCCCACGCCTGCTCGTAGGTGTCCTTGAACAGCAGGAACTCCAGCTCGGTGCCGACGTACGCGGTGAGGCCGCGCTCGGCGAGCCGGTCGAGCTGGCGGCGCAGCACCTGCCGGGGCGAGACGGTGACCGGGCCGCCCCCGACCAGCTCCAGGTCCGCGAGCACCAGCGCGGTCGCGGGGTGCCACGGCAGCAGCCGCAGGGTGGACAGGTCCGGCCGCAGGACGAAGTCGCCGTAGCCGTCCTCCCAGGACGAGCTGGCGTAGCCGGGGACGGTGTTCATCTCCACGTCCACCGCGAGCAGGTAGTCGCAGGCCTCGGTGGCGTTGGCGACGACCTCGTCGAAGAAGAACCGGGCGGTGACCCGCTTGCCCTGGAGCCTGCCCTGCATGTCGGTGACCGCGACCAGGACGGTGTCGACCTCGCCCTGGTCGGCCAGCGCGCGCAGCCGTTCGAGGGGCAACCCGGTCTCGGCCACGCCTACCTCCCGCAAAGGATCGGGAAAAGACCATTGGAGCGCTATCCCCCAGCATGCTCGCAGTGCCGCGCCCGCCGCGCAACCGCCACGCCGCGAAGCCGCCGACCTGGCCCAGCCGGTGACTACCCGGCGAAGTCGACAGGTCACCGCGAATGGACCTTGACCGGCCGAGTAGCGAGGATCACACTTGTTGGCCAGCAATGGAGCGCCTTCGATCCATTGGAGGATGTATGTCCACCTCCGGCAAGTCCACCTCCGAGACTCCCGACACCCCCGCCGACTCCGACTCCGACGAGGCGAGGCTGCACTCCCTCGGCTACGCCCAGGAGCTGCGCCGCTCGCTGTCGGGGTTCAGCAACTTCGCGGTGTCCTTCACGATCATCTCGATCCTGTCCGGCTGCCTGACCCTCTACGGGTTCGGCATGAAGACCGGCGGACCGGCGGCGATGATCTGGGGCTGGCCGCTGGTCGGCGTGTTCGTCGTGCTGGTCGGGCTCGGCATGGCGGAGGTGTGCTCCAGCTACCCGACCGCGGGCGGCCTGTACTACTGGGCGGCGAAGCTGGCCAAGCGCAACGCGCCCGCGTGGGCGTGGTTCACCGGCTGGTTCAACCTGGTCGGGCAGGTCGCGGTCACCGCGGGCATCGACTTCGGCGCGGCGCTGTTCCTCAACGCGTTCCTAGACCTGCAATTCGGCTTCGCGGCGACGCCCGGGCACACCGTGCTGCTGCTGGCGATCATCCTCTTGGCGCACGCGCTGCTGAACACCTTCGGCGTAAGAGTCGTGGCGATCCTGAACACCGTCAGCGTCTGGTGGCACCTACTGGGCGTGCTGGCGATCGTGATCGTGCTGGCTGTAGTACCGGACAAGCACCAGGACGCGTCGTTCGTGTTCGGCGAGTTCGTGAACCAGACGGGGTGGAGCTCACCGGTCTACGTTTTCCTCATCGGCCTGCTGCTGGCCCAGTACACACTGACCGGGTACGACGCGTCCGCGCACATGACCGAGGAGACCCGAGGCGCCGCGGTGGCCGGACCGCGCGGGATCGTCATGTCCATCCTGGTGTCGCTGGCCGCGGGCTGGGTGCTGCTGATCGGGCTGACCTTCGCCATCCAGGACTACGACGGCGCGGTCAACTCGGCGACCGGGGTGCCGCCCGCGCAGGTGTTCATCGACGCGGTCGGGCTCGCCACCGGCAAGGTGCTGCTGCTGATCTGCGTCGGCGCGCAGCTGTTCTGCGGGATGGCCGCGGTGACCGGCAACTCGCGGATGATTTACGCCTTCGCCCGCGACGGCGCGATCCCCGGTTCACGGGTGTGGCACCGCATCAACAAGCGCACCAGGACGCCGACGAATTCCGTGTGGTTGGCGGCGGTGGGAGCGTTCCTATTGGCGGTCCCGTACCTGTGGAGCTACACCGCTTACGCCGCGGTCACCTCGATCGCCGTCGTCGGCCTCTACACGGCTTATGTCATCCCGATCTTCCTGCGGGTGCGGGCCGGTGACGACTTCACGCCGGGACCGTGGCACCTGGGCCGCTGGGGCCGTCCTATTGGGACGATCGCGACCATCTGGGTCGGGTTCATCTTCGTGCTGTTCATGCTGCCGCAGGTGTACCCGGTGACCTGGGACTCGCTCAACTACACCCCGATCGCGTTCGCCGTGGTGCTCGGCGGGGCGGCGCTGTGGTGGATTGTGTCGGCGCGCAAGTGGTTCACCGGGCCGAAGGTGCAGGGCAGCGCGGCGGAACTGGCCGCGGTGGAACGGGACCTGGCCGAGAGCTGAACGGCGCAGAACTGGGAAACGGGAAATTCCGCACCGGTGCACCGTCTTGTCATGTTCACGGTGGTTAACAAATACTGACTTCGTTCCACGCGACGGGAACACCGCTCAACTCGCCGGAGCACCCCCAACGAGGGCTGGGGGCCCGGGGACCCTGCACCGAGCAGGCCGCCCGTCGCGGACCGCCCCCCTGCGGGTCTGGGGAACGCGTGGCGGCGGCGGTGGGCGTGCAGAACCCCCACCGCCGCGCCCTGCCCCGACCAGCCAGGACACGAAGCCAGCCCGGCCAGGAGCCTGTCCCACGCAGTGGCTCCAGTTGGCGTGGGGGCCACCGCCTACCGCACGGGCGTCGTGGCCCCCACTGCCATTTCCCCGGTTGTCGCGGTGGACAAAGTTCGTTGTGACGACGAGCACAGTGGCCATACCTGTCAGTAGCTTTCGATCCGGTACCCCACCAGGTCGGAGGAAAACCCATGCCACTCAACCGAAAGCGGCTCGGGCCACTCGTGCTCGCCGTGAGTGCCCTGATTGTCGCGGCGCCCGCGGTCGCCACGGCGCAAGAGGACTTCTACCAACCGCCCGCGACGCTGCCCGCGCACAACGGCGATCTCGTGCGCACACAACCCTCCGAGTTCTTCGTCGACCCGGCGAAGCTGATCAGGGTCGACGGCACGGTCACGCGGATCATGTACCGCTCCAGCGACCGCACGGGTGCCGCCATCGCGGTGACGGGAACGGTGATCACGCCGCGCAGGGCGTGGACGGGCGCGGGCGTGCGGCCGGTCGTGGGGTACGCGGCAGGCACGCAGGGCCTCGGCGACCAGTGCGCGCCGTCGCGGCAGCTGGCGGCCGGGATGGAGTACGAGGGTCCGTTCGTGGCGGGGCTGCTGGCCAGGGGCTGGGCCGTCGTGCTGACCGACTACCAGGGGCTCGGGACGCCGGGCGTGCACACGTACATGAGCCGGGTCGTGCAGGGGACCGCGGTGCTCGACTCGATCCGCGCGGCGCAGAAGCTGCCGGAACTGCCGGACCGCGGGCCGGTCGCGGTCGTCGGGTACTCGCAGGGCGGCGGGGCCGCCGCGTCGGCCGCCGAACTCGCCGGGACGTACGCGCCGGAACTGGACCTGCGGGGCGTCTCGGCGGGAGCGGTCCCGGCCGACCTCGCCGACGTGGGCACGACGCTCGACGGCAGCCTGTACGTCGCGTTCGTCGGCTACGCGGTGGCGGGGCTTGAGGCGTCCTATGGCATCGACGCGGCCTCTTACCTCAACGACAAGGGCAAGCGGTTCCTGACCGACATCAAGGGGCAGTGCCTGTTCGAGTCGATCCCCCGCTACGCCTTCGCCAAGACCGCCGGGTTCACCCGCGACGGTCGACCGATCGCGGCGCTGCTGGGCGAGGAACCGTTCCGGACGATCGTGGCCGAGCAGCTGCTGGGTCAGCGCAAGCCCGCGGTGCCGGTGCTCGTGACGCACTCGCTGCTCGACGACGTGATCCCGTACGCGACCGGCCGGGCGTTGGCGCGGCGGTGGTGCGGGCTCGGCGCGAACGTGCGGTTCGCCACGAACGTGGCACCCACCCACGTGGGCGGCGCGGTGGCGGCCTACCCGGAGGCGTACGGGTTCCTGGAGGCCAGGTTCGCCGGACGGGCGCAGAAGTCGACCTGCTGAGCCGAGCCGCGGCGGGCGGCGGAAATCCCCGTGCGCGACCCTGGGATACTCGGTGTCGAGAAGCGAGGAGGTGCCAGGGTGGCGCACGGGGATGTCGGGCTGGAGCTAGGGGCACGGGTGGCCGGGGCGCTGCGGCGCGGACTCGGTCTGGAGATCACCCCGGCGGAGGCCGTCATCCGACCGTCCACCCGAGAGGGTGTCGACTACCAGTGCAACGCGGCGATGAGCCTGGCCAAGAAGATCGGCAAGGCGCCGCGCGAGGTCGCCGAGGCGATCGTGGCGCACCTGGACTCGGCCGACCTGCTGGAGGTGCCCGAGGTCGCCGGGCCCGGGTTCATCAACCTGCGGCTGCGCGACGAGTGGCTGGCCGGTCGGGTCGGCGCCCTGGTGGGTGACACCCGGCTGGGGGTCGCGCCGGTCGAGCAGCCGCGCCGGTTCGCGCTGGACTACTCCAGCCCGAACGTGGCCAAGGAGATGCACATCGGGCACCTGCGCTCGACCATCATCGGCGACGCGCTGCTGCGGCTGCTGCGCTTCGCGGGCCACGAGGTCGTCCCGCACAACCACCTCGGCGACTGGGGCACCCCGTTCGGGATGCTCATCGAGCACCTCGTCGACGAGGGGCACGGCGCCGACTCGGGCATCAGCGACCTCAACCGGTTCTACCAGCAGGCCAGGGCCAAGTTCGACGCCGACCCGACCTTCGCCGACCGGGCCCGCGCGCGCGTGGTCGCGCTGCAGGGCGGCGACGAGGGGACGCTGACGCTGTGGCGGGCGCTGGTCGAGGAGTCCACCCGGCACTTCCAGCAGGCCTACGAGCTGCTCGGCATCCTGCTCACCCCCGGCGACGTCTACGGGGAGAGCTTCTACAACCCGTACCTGGACACGGTGATCGACGAGCTGACCGCCAAGGGGCTGACCGAGATCAGCGACGGCGCGGTGTGCGTGTTCCCGCCCGGGTTCACCAACCGCGAGGCCGAGCCGCTGCCGCTGATCGTGCGCAAGAGCGACGGCGGGTACGGCTACGCGGCCACCGACATGGCGACCGTGCGGTACTGGGTCACCGAGCGCGGGATGACCGACCTGCTCTACGTGGTCGGCACCCCGCAGGCCCAGCATTTCGCGATGATCTTCGCGGCCTCGCGGCAGGCCGGGTACCTGACCGAGGCGCAGACCAGCGTCCACATCGGATTCGGCACCATCCTCGGCGAGGACGGCAAGACCATCCGCACCCGCTCCGGCGAGTCGGTCAAGCTGGCCGACCTGCTGGCCGAGGCCGTCGAGCAGGCCGCCAAGACGGTCGCCGAACGGTCCTCATTGGACTCCGACCGGCAGGCCGAGGTCGCCCGCGCGGTGGGCATCGGCGCGGTCAAGTACGCCGACCTGTCCAACGACCGGGAGAAGGACTACGTCTTCACCTGGTCGCGGATGATGGCCAAGGAGGGCAACACCTCGGTGTACCTGCAGTACGCCAACGCCCGGTGCCAGTCGGTGCTGCGCAAGGCGGGCACGCCGCGCTTCGGCGAGGTCCTGGTGACCGACCCGGCCGAGCGCGCGCTGCTGGTGCGGCTGCTGCAACTGCCCGCCGCCATCACCGCCGCGGTGGAGGGCTACGCGCCGCACAAGCTGACCGGGTACCTCTACGACCTGGCCTCGACGTTCACCACGTTCTACGACAGCTGCCCGATCCTGCGCCCGGACGTCCCGGACGAGGTGCGCGCGTCCCGGCTGGCGCTGACCAAGGTGACCTCGGACGTGCTGGTGCTGGGGCTGGACCTGCTGGGCATCGAGGCGCCCGCGGAACTGTGAGTGGCCGGTCCCCCGTTCTGGCCCCGATCGGGGGACCGGTTGTGGCTTGCCCTGCGCAGGGTGTGACGGCACAGTGACCGGGTGACAATCGCCGAACAGGTCGTGCTCCTCGATGACGCGGGCAACAGCATCGGCACGGCGGACAAGGCCACCGTGCACCACGAGCACACCCCGCTGCACCTGGCCTTCTCCAGCTACGTCTTCGACACCGACGGCCGCTTCCTGATCACCCGCAGGGCGCTGACGAAGAAGACGTGGCCGGGCATCTGGACCAACTCCTGCTGCGGGCACCCCGCCCCCGGCGAGTCCCCGCTCGACGCGGTGTCGCGCAGGCTGGTCGAGGAGTTGGGCCTACCGGGGCCGCACAAGGTCGAACTGATCCTGCCCGCGTTCCGCTACCGCGCGGTGATGCCGGACGGCATCGTCGAACACGAGATCTGCCCGGTGTACCGGGTCGTGGTCGACACCGAACCCCGCCCCAACCCCGCCGAGGTCGACTCCGTCCGCTGGCTGACCTGGCCGGACTTCCTCGACGAGGTCAGCACCGGCACCCTGGACATCTCCCCGTGGTCGGTCCTCCAGCTCACCGACCTGGTCCCCCTGGGCGACCCGCTCACCTGGCCGACCGGGGACCCGGCGCAACTCCCGCCCGCACTGCGCTGACCGCCTCCCCACACCCTCGCCTGTTGACTTCGGCCTGGTCATCAGCCGAGGGTGTGGGCATGGTGGAGGAGCACCTCGTCGGGGGGAACAACACCGCGGAGGTCGTCCGCGTCGGGGACACGGTCCGGCGGAGTCGATCCGCGTTCGCCGCGGAGGTGTTGCGGTACCTGGAAACCGCGGGCTACCCCTACGCCCCGCGCCACCTCGGCGTGGACGAGAAGGGCCGCGACGTCCTCAGCTACATCCCGGGCGATCGAGTGGGCAGAGTCCAGCCGCACCCTGCTCCGAACGCATCGGCCGGTCTTCCTTGCCGCCCTGGGATAAGCCTCCCCATCACGGCTCGCCGCGCCTTCGCAAAGCCGGCCACCGCGTGGGCCAATCCCGGTCGCGCACTGGCTAGTCGGTGGTGTACCTGGCCACGCTGGGGTAAGACTCGCCGTTCCACCTTCACGCGCACGACAGGCCGAGTCCAGGCCGCGCCGAGGTTCGGCTCGCCGCACCCACGCACCGCCGCTTGGGCCGGACCTGATCGCGCGCCGGGTTCGCGGGTGGTGTTCTTGGCCACGCTGGGGTGAGATTTTCCGGCGGATTCCGACAGCAGTCGGGCGCTGCGGGCAAATCACTCGCCCGGGGGCGGCGATGTTGCCTACCTTGGAGAGGGTGAAGATCCTCTTCAGCAGTCTGCCCGCGCACGGGCACACCTTCCCCCTGCTGCCGCTGGCCATCGCGGCCAAGGCGGCCGGGCACGAGATCACGTACGCCACCTGGGAGACGTTCCACCCCGTTGTGGCCGCGCTGGGGTTCGAGACCGTCCACGCGGGCGGGGACATGGCCACCGAGTTCAAGCGGGTGGTCGGCGACCGGACCCTGCAGGACATGGACCCGGAGGAGGTCACCGGGGCCGCGATGCGGGTGTTCGGTGAGGTCCTGCCCCGGCAGGCCGTCGCCGACCTGCTGCCGTTGTTCCGGGAGCGGCACTTCGACCTGGTCGTCAACGAGTCGGCGGCGTTCGGTGCGGCGATCGCGGCGAAGCTCGCGGGCATCCCGGCGGTGGCGCACGGGATCAGCAAGCCGACCTCGCTCGCCCACCTGCCCGCCCTGAAGGACATCCTGCCCACCCTCGCCGCGGAGTTCGGCGTCGAACTCGACGGCACGAACAGGCTGGGGTTCGGCGGCCCGTACCTGGACATCTACCCGGAGTCGTTGCAGGACAAGGAAACCCTGGCCGAGTACGCGACCAGGGTCCCGCTGCGACCGGTGGCCTTCGCCGCGCCGGGCGAGCTCCCGGCGGCGGTCACGCAGGGCGGGGGCAAGCTGATCTACCTGACCCTCGGCACCGCGTTCGGCAACCCGGCGGTCCTGCGCGAGGCCATCGACGGCCTCGCCGCCACCGGCCACCGCGTCCTGGTCGCCGCGGGCCCCACGGTCGACCTCAGCGCCCTCGGCGAACCGCCCGCGAACGTCGCGATCGAGTCGTGGGTCCCGCAGGCCGAGGTGCTCCCCCACACCGACCTGGTCGTCCACCATGGTGGCTCCGGCACCACCCTCGGCGCTGCGGCAGCCGGGGTGCGCCAACTGTTCGTCCCCCAGGGCGCCGACCAGTTCACCAACGCCGAGACCTTCACCACCGCGGGCGCGGCCAAACAACTCCTCGGCGACGCTGTCACCGCCGCGGCCCTGACCGAGGCCGCGACCGACCTCCTCGCCGACGACACCGCGGCCAAGATCGTCGCCGCGCTCGCCGAGGAGATCGCCACCATGCCCAGCCCCACCGACATCGCCGCCCGGCTCCCCGAGTGGGCCGACCAGCAGTAGCCCACCGGCCCCGATGACGCGCCCCCTGCTCTGCGGTTCCTCGGTCGCGTGCCCGAGGAACCGCGGAGCGGCACGGCGACTCCCCGGGACTCCTCAAGCGGGTGGAGAAGAGCCCCGGGGTTGGCCGTGCCGAGCTACTTCTTGATCGCCAGGGTGACGTCGATGGTGTTGCCCTTGCTGGTGATGAGAGGGGCGATGAGGTTGTTCAGCTTGCCGCAACCACTGACCTTGCCGAGGTCGTAGCCGCCGGTGAGTTTGCCGCCCTTGAGGACGTCGAAGGGACCGACCGAGGTGAGGGTGACCTCGGACGGGGTGACGATCTTGCAGGTGTCACCCTGGTAGACGGGTAGCCCCAGGACGGCGATGCGGGTGATCTTGATGTCCAGCTTCCCGGCGAAGGTGATGGCGCCGGTGCTCAGCGCGCCGCCCGCGGTGCCGACCTGCTCGAACGCCACCGTCGACGTCGCGGGCAAGAACCCCAGGATGGTGAACCTGCCGCTGGTCGGGTTGAGCGCGAGCTTGCCGGTGTACCGCCCCGCCGCCAGATCCGCCTCCGCGCTGAACCCACCGGTGAGCGCGACGGACCCCTTGAGCGCCTTGAGGGTCGAACTGCCGGTCAGGTCGTAGTCCACCTTTACCCCGGGACCGGGCGGCTGCGTGGTCGACGGGGTGGTCGTCGACGTGGTCGGGGTCGTTGACGTGGTCGACGGTGTCGTGGCGGTGGACGACGTACTGGTGGGCGTCGTGCTCGTCGGCGTCGTGCTCGTGGTCGTCGGCGTGGTGCTGGTCGGCGTGGTGGTCGTTGTCGGCGTCGTGCTGGTCGGCGTCGTGGTGGTGGTGCTGGTCGGCGTCGACTGGGTGGTGGTGGTCGTGGGTTGGGTGGTGCCTCCTGTGATCTGGAACGTGTGCAGGGTGTTGTCCTGGCCGGGGTTGAGCGTGCAGGGCGAGTCGAACGTGCCGAGCCCGGTCAGGGTCCCGTCCGCCTTCTTCGGGGTGAGGGTCAACGTCAACTCGTTGACGCTGATCCGCGCCGTCCCCGCCTGGGTGAACGTCAGCGACGGGGTCTGCCCGGTGGCCTTGACGTCGAACGCCCCGGACGCGGGCACCGGTGTCTTCTCCACCGTGATCGGCACACTGACCGGCACCGTCACCCCCGGCGCCGCCACACTGGCCCCCGACACCGCCTTGCCCTCCACCGTCGCGGCACCGACCAGGGTCAGCCCCTGGGTGGCGGTGTCCGGAACGGTGGTGATCGCGGTGATGTCGAACGCGCCGGTCGGCTCCCCGACTCCGACACTGGCCGGGATGTCGGAACTGATGACCACCTTGATGGCCTGGTTGCCGATCAGCGGGAACGGGCAGGTGTAGTTCAGCGTCAACGAGACCGGCTCGGCCACGCCTGCACCGGAGCCCAGCAGCAGCCCAGCCGCCACCAGCCCCACGGCACCGGTGCCCGCCACCGCCGCGACCAGGGTCCTAGAGATCTTGGCAGGATTCACGGTATTCCTCCCTCGGGTGCGAACAACCCGGGATAATCAGCAGAAAGCCGCCGTGGGCCCACGCTAACTACCGGCCAGTACACCCGCAAGAAGTCCCGGCGAAGTTATCACCCGACCACAGCAACCCCCCTTTCCCTTGTCATCAACCCCATTGTCACAGCATTCCAAAAAACGCCGCCCCACTTATCACGCAGGTGACAATTCCTACTCCCCTTCCCCCACTCACTCCACTGTCGCCGCCACGAGTTGGTGGAGCAGGAGAACGAGGTGCTGCGCCGCGCGGCGGCGTACTTGTCGCAGGCGAACCTGCTGGGAAGGGGCTCTACCCGCTCGTGAGCGAGCCGGCCGCGAACGGGGTTCGGTCGCCGTGACCTGCCGGGTACCCGGGATCGCCCGCCAAGCCCATTGCCGTTGGCGTGCCCAGCCGGTCAGAGACGGCTGCTCCACACGGATCGTGGGTAACTCCATCGACTCCCGGATGCGAGGCCATCTCGCCGTCACCGCCCTCACCAACGCCGGCGTGTGACGTGACGAGGTCGCTGGCTGCGTGCTCCGCACCGACCGCGGATCGCAATTCCGATCAAGGAGACTCGTTCGCGCACTCGCCCGCCAGGGCCGGACCAGCTCGATGGGCCTCGTCGGCGCCGCGGGCGACAACGCCGAATGGAGAGCTCTTCGCGCTGCTGCAGAACAACACCCTCGACCGACCCGCCTGGACCACCCGAGACGAACTCCGGACCGCGATCGTCACCCGGAATGAACGCACCTACCACCGCCACAGGCGCCAAACCACCCTCGGCCGGGGACCCGTCCACTACGAGACAATCATGACCACGCCGGCCGTCCAGGCTGCGTGACTACCGCTGTCACCTAGTCGTGCAGCAGACCCCGTCCACGGCGGTCACGCTTGCCTGGTTAACGGCTGCACTCGACCTCCCGATACGAATGTCGTCGCCGAACTCGCCAAGGCGCCTGCTGGACAGGCAGCGGCAGATATCGCTGGAGATGATCAGTTGGGTTGGCGGGTGGACAACGAGGCTTATTCAGGACGCCGTCTACCGGCGATCGGATGATCGTCAAGGTGGGGGTGGATGAAATAGACGGCGGCCCGTTTGAGAGAATCTGATTACCACACCGAAGACACTCACCCCACGGTTGACGATGTGGACGACCAACGGCGCCACATCGTCGATGGAACACTGTTGCCCTGCTGGTCACGGGCATCACAACCCGGCCTGCACTCGCGGCGACACCGCAAGACCGGGGTCAACGTCCAGGTCGCCCGCACCCTCAACGGCCAACTCGTATGGGTGTCGGAACCGTTCGAAGGTCGTCGTCACGACTTCCACTGTCTTCAGCAATCGGGAATCGTGCGAGATCGGAACACCACGTCCTGGCCTGCCGACAAGGGTTATTCAGAGCGGGCGTAAAAGTATAGTCCGATGACCGCTGTGATGGTCGTGGCGAAGGTGTTGCAGGGGCGTCGGTAGTCGGTGTGGAGTATTCGCCCTCAACGACAAGCGCGGAGGGAATGGCTCGGTTGGCTGCTAGCCGGGTAATAGGCCGTGGGCCAGGTAGGCCGCACCGATGGCGTTCGCTTCGGGATTGGCCGACAGGAGGTAGGTCCCGTGGCCGCCTTGGTCGAAGGACAGGAATCGGGCCTTGGGGCCTAGGGCTAATGCCAGGGCGCGGCCGCCGGGTATGGGGGCTGCCGGGTCGCGGAGGTTGTGCAGGACGAGGGTGTCTCTGGCGGCTGGACGCAGCGTGACCGGTGGGACAGCGGGGAAGCGCCACCGTGCGCAGGGAAACATGCCTGCGGACATCGAGCCGACCATGGGGTAGCGGAGTGAGTCGACTGCGACGTCTGCCGCGTACCGGTGGGCGGAGCGTGGCCAGGCGGCGTCACGGCACACGACGCCGAGGAAGCCGACCGCGAAGGAATCGGGCGGGACCGCGGGCCACCCGGGTTCGGCAGGGGCCGCCCTGCTGGCCAGGATCGGGACGACCTGGGCCAGTGTCACTCTCGGCGCTCGCCCGTCCCGGAGCGCCGACCACAGCGCTGCCAGGCCGGGGAACGACTGGTCGGAGTAGAGCGCCTGCCGGGTCGCCTCCCGGAACACCGGGCCGGTCAAGGCATTGCCATCGGCAGTGTCACCGGCCGGGCGTCGAGCCGGGCGGCGAGGGTGAAGTACAGGGCCCGGGCCTCGGCTGGGCTCGCCACCAGGCCGGTGCGGGTGCCGTAGGCCGCGAAGTCGGGGAACCGTGCCTCGGTCGCCGCGCCCCACGCTCGGACGATGCCCCGCCACACCAGGGCGGGATCGCCGCCGCTGTCGAGTAGCGCGCGGTCCACCCGGTCCGGGAAGAGCGACTGGTACACCGCCGACAGGTAGGTCCCCGCGGAATAGCCGAGCAGCGACAACCGCTCCTCCCCTAGCGCCCGGCGGACGAGGTCCATGTCCCGCGCGATGTCCGCGGAGCTGGTGTGCGCCAACCGAGGATCACACCCCGCAGCGATCCGGTCCATGGACGCCGCCAACCCCGGCCGCGGCCATGGCTCGATGTCGATGAGGCGGGACTCCGGGATGCCACAGGTCACCGGGGTGCTGCGACCAACCAAACGCGGGTCGAAACTGACCAGGTCGTAGCGCGCGAGCACCTCCGGCGGCATCAGCGTCGCCAACAGGCCGGGCAGGTCGAGTCCCGCGCCACCAGGGCCGCCGGGGACGATGAGCAGAACACCGCGGCGGACAGCGGGATCGGCCACGGTCAACCGAGATACGGCGATGGTGATCGCTGGACCGTTGGCCTTGCCGTGGTCGAGGGGCGCCCGGATCTGGCCACACTGTTGTCCTTGCGCGGCAGGCGATCGGGCGGTGGGCGTCAGGCCCGCATCCGCCGCGCGGGTTCCGCCTGGGCATGCGCGCCACTGGATCTCAGTGGGTGTCGAGGTTGTAGTGGCGGGCGATGCGGCCATCGCCGCGGAGACTGTGGCCGTCGCGGTGGTGGGGAGTGCGGTCAGCAGCAGGGTGAGGATGAGGAGCAGTCGCATGCATCCATCGTGTCCCGGGAAAGTGCTGGCGTGCCAGGGAGTTCACCCGAAGCGGACGCGGATTCACTTTAGGGCGAACGGAAAGCTAGTCGTGCCATTGCAGGCCGTAGCTGAGGCCCTGTTGGAGGTCGTGGAACTCCAGGGCGACGTCCCCCACTCGGTCGATCTCCAGGCTGTCCGAGCCCGGGGCGAAGTCCTCGAAAGCCTTGGCGGGCAAGCCATTGATGCGCCACACGCGCTTCGGCGGATGCGTGGGATCGAACCGCACGCGAACCGTGAACTCCTCGCACCGGCGCAACGGCGTGAACACGTAGTACGGCCGCATCCACGATCGCGGGTAAGAGGTGAACTTGATGCTGTAGTCATGCCGCTGTCCAAGACTCAGCGGACTAGGCAAGCGGACGATGAAGCGGGTGTGGCTAGAGGAGACGCGTTGCTCCTCGACGATCTCGCCGCCGTAGGCGATCTCAGCGGTGATCGCTTGTCCGTCCGGCATCGCCTGATCGCGCGGAGCACTCAGCGATAGCACCAACTCGTCGAGTTCATCTACTGCGGCAACGATTTGCCGTTGTTCGGTCAGCGTCGGTACCTCAAGATCCAGCCGTAGCGCCGCCCGCAGGGACTCCACGTACCACCCGTCAGGCGAGTACGAGCCCGACTTGCGGTCGCGCATGCCCGCGTCGTAGAGCAGTTCCGCCAAGAGTTGGAACGCGCTGTCCACCCGCCTGCGCGCGGTACGCGGATCGCGGTCGAACCTCGTTGCCAGCCAGTCGATCCGCTGGTCGAGGAACCCGCCGTCGGCCTCCTTGTGCAGGCCGAGCGCGGCGGTCGCGGCCAGGTTCAGGTCGGACGGGAGCCGAGCGCCCAGGTGGGTCAGCCGCAGCACCAGCTTGCGCCGCACCAGCGCCGGGTCGTCGAGGTCGGTGATGTCGCAGGCCATCCGCAGCGCCGGGCCGACCCGGTGGTGCAGGTCGTCGGAGCGCACGCCCCGACCCCGGCGGACCTCCTTCAGCTCGGCGACGACATCGGCGATCTCGACTCCCACCCGGCCACCACCCTTTCGCACGCCCATTCCACCCACCAGCATCGCCGCACCCGCCTTCCCGTTACCACGACCGCCGCGCAATCCCGCCGACAATGGCGGAAAGAAGGGCGCCCGGTCCGCATTACCCCGACGCGGACCGGGCGCCACCCCCCATTCCCCCTACTGCCGCCGCCCACCCCCCGACGAGCGGCGGCAGCGCTCAGACCAGCAAGAACAGGATCCAGTGGCTCTCCATCGCACACACCTCCTCCAGCTCAAGGGCAGACGACTCCCCCGTGGTGAAACACCCGTGGTGGCCGGTCAGAAACCGATGACCAGCAACATGCCGGAACCGAACCCGGCCAGGAAAGTCCAGAAACCGATTCGCGCTACCGATCCCACCGTCATCAGCATCCTCATCCCGATCCCTCCCCGGATCTCGCTCGCAAGACCAAGGATGCCCCTGGGACAACGCCCTCGCGATGACCTGTGGCGCGCCCCCAGCACGCCATTTGGCACATCAGAGCTCGGGAACCTCGCGGACGAAGGCGCGCAGCACGTCCGGGCGCGCGATGACGGTCTGCCTGCGGGTGTTCACGACGATGCCGCGGTCGCGCAACACGGCGAACGCCCTGGCCACCGCGCGCAACGAGGCGCCGACTCGGTTGGCAATGTCCTGCTGGGTGAACGGGACGCGCAACGCGACACCCGCGTCGGTCGTGACGCCGTAGGTGTGCGACAGCCAGAGCAAATAGGCGGCGACGCGCTCGGTGACGTGCATCGTTGCGAACTCGGCGCGGGCGTTCTCCGCCTCACGCAGCCGGGCCGCGAGCTGCTTGACCATCGCGATCGCAACGGAAGGGCGCTCCTCGAGCAACGTGCCGAACTCGTGCGCCCGCAAGTGCACGGCGTGCACCTCCTCCAGGCTCTCCACATCCGCCGACCGCACCCACCCGTGCAACGCGGCCAGGTCGCCGAGCACGTCACCGGGGCCGCGGAACGCCACCAGCACGGTCTGCCCGTCCGCGCGCCTGGTCAGCACCCGTGCCCAACCGTGCACCAGGACCAGCACGTGGTCGGTCGGGTCGCCCTGGCGCAGCAACGTCTCACCCGCGCCGAACACCCGCGGCGTCCCGGTCCCGACCACGTGCGCGCGGTCCTCCTCGGAGAGGTAGGCCATCAGGGACTCGGCCACCAGGTCACTCGGAAGTCGCATGGGCCACCCTCCGCCGCTCACCAGGTCACCGTGATCATCGCCGGGCGGTGGGCGGCGCGCTACTCACCTCGGATGTTCGGTCTCCATGGTGGAGCTCCTCTCTGCTCGACAGCGCCCGACGGTAAACCGCCGCGACGCGGACCGGCGGGGATCAGGCACCGGTTGACCAAGTTCTGTCCAGGTTGACGAGGGGGCCACACGTGATCAGTTCGGGCGAACCAGGCCGCTCTTAGCGCGCGCAGCGGGTCTTAGGGCGGTAGGTGGAGAGTGTGCAGACCTTCCAAGCCCTGGTCGGCGCGCGGTTATGGGCAGCGGTCGTAGCCGCTGGGACAGCGCGGGAGTACGCGAGAGGTGCCGTGCTGCTGCGGCAGGGCGAACCGGGCGGACAGGTGTTAGCGCTGCTGCGAGGGCGGGTCCGGGTGATGGTGTCGGACGTGTCGGGGGCGCAGCTGCTGGTGTCGTTGCGCGGGCCCGGGGACTTGGTGGGCGAGTTGGCGCCAGAGGCGGGGGTTACGCGAACGGCGTCGGTGGTGGCGTTGGACCGGTGCACGGTTGCCGTGTTGGGGGCTGCGGTGTTGGACGGGGTGTTGGCGGGTGGTGCTAGAGGCGCCGTTAGGGAGTACCTGCGGATCAAGCTGGTGGCGATGGTGGGCGCGGTTCCGGTGGTGCACCTGTCTAGCGGCGCTCGAGTCGCGCGGCTGCTGCTGGAGGTGATCGACCGCGCAGAGGGGTCGGACCGGCGGGTGCCGTTGTCGCAAGAGGCGGTCGCGGAGGCGTTGGGGATGGCGCGGAGCACTGTTGCCGAACAGATCGCGGAGTTGCGGCGATGCGGGGCTTTGGGGCGTGGGCCGCGGTTGGTGGTTGTGGACAGGTCGGAACTGGCGCGGCGCGCTGGGCTCTCAATCGGGTGAAGCCTGAGCCGCTTGGTCCCGGCCGCGCTGGTCGGGCTTATCCACATCGGTCGGGTTGTCCACAGATTGCCCGGACTTGGCCTGCGGGGGCTTGACATTCGTTAGACTGGCGTCGGGGCCGCCCCCCGGAGAGGGTGGGGGCTGCGCCCCGGTCGCGGGCGTGTGGCGGGGTGAGGGCGTAAGAGGCGCGGGGTGGCGCAGGGGGGCACTACGGGGTCGCGAAGCGTTGTGGTGGAGCGCAAGGGGTGGCGCTGGGCGCGCTGCGTCACGGGGTAGGACGCGGGCATGTCGCGGTGTGGGGCAGCGCGGAGGCGCGGGACCTCGCTGGGTGGTGGGGGCGGAAGGCAGCGCTAGGCAGTGCGGAGACGAGGGGCACCACCCAGCTTGGGGGTGCAGTGCGCGGCGGGGCAGCGCGGAGCGCGAGGCGGCGCTGGGGGGCATGCGGGGGTGACGTGTCGTGGCGGGGGCATCTCAGGGGTAACGCGGGAGCGCGAGGCGGCGCTGGGGGCGTGCGGGGGTGCCGTGTCGCGGAGCAGCGGGGGGCGGAACGCATCGCGACGGCAGCGTCGAGTGCTTGAGGGCGCTGGACTGGGCGAAGCACTAGGCGTTGACAGGACTGGGGTGGTGCGCGGGGTCGCTGGGCTGGGTGGAGTGCACAGGGTTGCCGATGGCTGCACGGAGTGCACAGGGTCGCGAGTAGCTGGGTAAAGGCGCACGGAGTCGCTGGGCTGGGTGAAGACGCAGGGGTTGCCAGGCCAGTGGGGGCGGCGCGGTTGTGGGCGCTGGGCATCGGGCACGAAAGGGCGCGGTGGTTTCCACGGTGGAATCAGTCCGGTGGCGGACGGTTGGGGGGTGGGTGGGGTGGGCAGGGTGGGGGCTCCTGGTGAGAGGAGTCGACAGTGGGTGGTGGGGTGGAGTTGCCGCCGTATCGGGCTATTTTGGTGGTGGATGTCAAGGACTTCGCGGGGCGGCTGGGGCGTGAGCAGGCGGCGTTGACGGGGTTGGTGCCGCGGGTTTTGGTGCGGGCGTTGGAGGTTTGTGGGTTGGGGGCCGAGTGGGGGCGGGCCTCGTTGAGCGTGAGCACGGGGGACGGGTGGGTGTTAGGGCTGCGGTCAGGGCTGCTACCGCGGCTGTTGAACCCGTTTCTGCCTGCGTTGCAAGAGGTGCTGAGCGACGGGGTGCGGATGCGGGCGACCATCCATATAGGACCGCTCACCGGAGGTAGGTCCATCACGGCAGGTAGCGGTATGGCCCGCGTGCAGGCGCACCGGTTACTCGATGCCGGGCCCGTGCGTGCGTTGTTGGAGCGGTCGGGGCCAGGCACCAAGGTCGCTGCCGTCGTGTCGGAGCGGGCGTACGTGGACGCTGTCTTGTCGGGGTACGCGAACGACGACCCTGGGCTCTACGTCCCGGTTCCGGTGCGGGTCAAGTCCTTCGCCCAGACCGCCTACCTCCGGGTCCCGGTGCCGACCGGGGAGCTGCTCACGCACGGGTTCACCACGCCGGAGCCGCGACGCGGGCGTACCTGAGGGCGCGGCCGGCCTTGCGGGACCGGGAGCGCCACAGGCGGGCGACGCCGCGCAGGTCGGCGGCCGCCGTCGCCACGATGTGCACCGACGAGTTCGGGTCGTCGATCCAGTCGACCGGGACCTCGTAGGTGCGCATGCCGCCGCGCTGGGCCAGCACCAGCAGTTCGGTGTCGAAGAACCAGCCGGTGTCCTCCACGTGCGGGAGCAGCGAGCGGGCCGCGTCGGCGCGCAACGCCTTGAAGCCGCACTGGGCGTCGGAGAACCTGGCCCCGAGCACCGCGCGCAGGATCAGGTTGTACGACCGCGAGATGAACTCCCGCTTCGCGCCGCGCACCACCCGCGCGCCCCTGGCCAGCCGCGACCCGATGGCCACGTCCGAGTGCCCGGACAGCAGCGGCGCCACCAGCGCCCCCAGCGCGGCCAGGTCGGTCGACAGGTCGACGTCCATGTACGCGACCACCGCCGCGTCGGACGCCAGCCACGCCGCCTTGAGCGCCCGCCCCCGGCCCTTCTCGGCCATGCTCAGCACCGCGACCTCGGGGAACCGCTCCGCCAGCCCGCGCGCGACCAGCGGCGTGCTGTCGGTGCTCGCGTTGTCGGCGATGGTGATCCGGAACCGGTAGGGCACCGACACCGCCAGGTACGCGCGCACCGTCCGCACGCAGGGCTCCAGGTCCCGCTCCTCGTTGTAGACCGGGATGACCACGTCGAGCACGACCGGGTCACCGTTGTCCGTCCGTCCGCCCACCGGGGCCAGCACCGTCTCCATGCCCACAACGATCGGCCCGGACGCTTTGCCCCCGTTGTGGCCGACCTATGTGGACCCTGTGCACCTCACGGCAGCCGCATCGGCAGTCCGAAGTGGTCGAACAGGGCGTACCCGAAGGTGGTGATCTCGGTGATCAGCCCGGCCTCGACCCGCAGGACGTCGAGCTTGAACGCCCGGAACTCGGTGTCACCCGGCCTGCGCAGGTAGCTCGCGGCGGCGGGCATCCGGTTGGCGGTGGTCGGCAGCAGCCGCCAGTCGCCGTCGCGGTCGGGGCCGAAGGCGCGCTCCAGCAGGCCCGCGATGGCGTCGCGGCCGTCGAAGCGCAGCGGGTTGGGCGGCATGGTGACCCGGATGTCCTCGGCGGCCACGGCCAGCGCCGCGGGGGCGTCGCACCGCTCGTGGGCGTCGATGAACCGGGCGAGCAGGTCCCGCTCGGCCACTGTCGGCTCCCGCGCCGCCCACTCGTCGCGCCGGGCAGGCAGGTGGTCGCGCAGGGTCGCGCGGGCCCGCTGCAGGGCACTGTTGGCCGCCGCGACGCTCACCCCGAGCAAGTCGGCGATCTCCGCGGCGGGCATCCCCAGCACCTCCCTGGCCAGCAGCGCGGCCCGCTGGCGGCCGGGCAGGACCTGCAGGGCCGCCAGGAAGGCCAACTCGATGGTCTCCCTGGCGACCGCCACCACGTGCGGCTCCTGCGCGGTCGGCGCGACCTCGTCGAGCTCCCGGTCGGGGTACGGGGTCAGCCACGCCACCTCGGTGCGCGCCGTGGCCGAGCGGGCCTGGTCGACGCACACGTTGGTCGCGATCTTGTAGAGCCACGCCCTGGTGTTGCCGCCGTCGAAGCCCTCCCGGCCGCGCCACGCCTTCAGGAAGGTCTCCTGCACGGCGTCCTCGGCCTGCTCGTACGAGGCGAGCATGCGGTAGCAGTGGACGTGCAGCTCACGCCGGTACTGCTCGAAGTCGGTCACCGCTCACCTGGCCGGGGTGACGACCTGCTGCACCGCCCACGCGTTGCCGTCCGGGTCGGCGAAGAAGATGAACGAGCCGTAGTCGCGGTTCTCCGGGTCGGGGCCGGGGGTCATCACGCCGTCCACGAAGTGCTGCGGCCCGGAGTGCTCGACCCCGGCGGCGTCGAGCTGCTTCCCGGCGGCCACGATGTCGGTGACGACCAGGTGGCAGCCCTTCACGCTGCCCGGCTCGCCGTCGCCCATGCCCTTGCCGAAGGTGATCGAGCAGGCGCTGCCGGGCGGGGTCACCTGGACCACCCGGAAGTGCTCGCCCGCGCGGAAGTCGTTGTCCACCCGGAACCCGAGCTTGTCCGCGTAGAACTCCTTCGCGCGGTCCACATCGGAAACCGGAACGACGACTACCTGAAGCTGCCAGTCCATTGCTGTGTCTCCTCGGGTCGGGGGCCTCGGTGGCCATCCTTGTACCCGTGTAACGGGACCGGGCGCAGAAACTCATCGGTCGGGCGATGAATTCGCCCTGACCAGCGCGAACGTCAGCCTTCGGGGAGGAAGACGACGTCCACCCCGGCCTCGGGGGTGTGGTGGTGGGTCGTGAACGAGCGTGGGCGCAGGCACCAGAGGAGCGGGATCTTGTCGTCCTCGGGGCAGCCGACGATGGTGATGGGCGTTGTCCTGGTGAGCGCGGCCAACCTGGGTTGGACTCGGCGGATCGCCTCTTGGGCCGGCGCCACCACGCCGTCGGGCAGGGTTGCTGGGGTAAGAGGGTCTGCCTGGAGCCAGCCGGCCCAGTTGGCCAGGCCGAGCGCGGTCTCCGGGGTGAGATCGGACTGCTGTCCCACTAGGGCGTGCGTAGTGCCGAGACCGACCGTGGGGCCGTCGTTGAACCGACGCACCACGGCGGCTGTGTGGTCGGGGAAGACCAGGTAGGACAGGGCGTCAGCCGGTGGCGGTATGTGCTCGAACCCGTATAAGCGGACGTGTGGGCGCAACCTGTCAACCCAGGTCTGAGGGTCGCTGATCGAGGCCGCGACGACGTCGTACCCCTGCCCTGGACGCCAGCCGAACAGAAGTTGGTCGACCATCACCCGAGGGACCACATGTCGGTGTCGAAGTCAGTGGGTGCGGTTCGGGTGGGGCGGACGTGGTCGGCGGTAAGGACCGAGTCTGTGGCGCGGGAGCAGAGGTGCTCCAGGAGATCTATGGCGGCGCCGGGGAGGGGGGTGGGGGCGGATTCTGCTGCGGCCACCAAGGCGTCGTCGGTGATGGTGATGGCGTAGTGGGTTTGGAGGTCTGGGCGGAGGGTGGCGAGGACCTGGACGGTGGCGTCGACGGTCAAGGGCGCGAGTTCGACGGTCTCGCGGGGACTGTCCTCGGGGAGCTTCAACAGGTCGTCGGTAGTGACGATGACCCTCACGCCGAGCTGCTTGGCAAGGGTCAAGACCGCCGAAGCCTGCGGGGATGGCACGGGGACCCAGAGCACGCAGTGCAGCTGGAGGAGCTCTTCCACCAGTTCACGGACATCGGTCACCAGCGAGGCGCGCAGGACGCGGACCGGGCGGTTGGCGAGGGCGCGGACCACCTTGCCGGTGCTGATCCGGTGGACGACCCCGCGCACGACCGCGGACTTGCCGATGCCCGCTGGTCCGTGGAGGACGACGCCGCCGGTGCGGTGGCCCAGGATCCTCACGACCTGGTCGATCTCGGCGTCACGGCCAAGAGCCGGCGCGGGAGGTACGGCCTCGGTGTAGCGGTCGACCGGCCGGTTGCCGGTAGGGCGGGGGGTCGGAGTTAGCGCTGCCATGACCCGTTGGCGCAGGTCGAAGCGGTCCGCGCCCAGGCTGTGCAGCATCTGGGCGGCGACGCAGTTGGGTTCGCTGAGCAGGCCGAGCAAGAGGTGCTCGGTGTCGACCAACGGGCGGCCCAGCTCGGCGGCCTCTTCCCGAGCGTGTTCCACCACCCGGCGCACCTCGGCCGCCACCCGCAGCGGTGCCCGGCCGGTCGACACCCCGCGGCGGACGTGGGACTCGGCCCGCGCGCGCAGCACGTCCGGCCCGAGCTTCTCCCCCACCAGCACGCGCGACGCGTGGCCCGGCCCCCGGGCGAGGCCGAGCAGCAGGTGGACGGACCCGAGGTAGTCGTGGTGCGACCGCCCGGCCTCAGCCTCCGCGAGGGCGATGACCCGCTGGGCGTCCGCGGTGAACCCCTCGAACCCCTCAACCACCGGACCACCCCCGCACCAGCTCCAGGTCGCGCCTGCTCCGCAGCAGCACCGGGTCGTCGGCCGCCAGGGCTCGTTCGCGGATCACGAGCACCTCCTCCAGCAGCACCTGTGCCTCTTCCACCGCTCCTGACCGGTAGAGATACCTGGCCAACGTGTGGTGGGCGCGAAGAGTGTCCTCGTGTTCGTACCCGAGCACGCGGCGCTGCGCGGGAGTCAGCAGTCTCAGCAGCGGGATAGCCGCAAGAGGCCCTTCGCTCTCGCCGACGCAGATGGCGAGATAGTGCTGAGTGCGCAGCGGGTCGACGTGGTCCTGTCCGTGCACACCGACCTGGGCGGCGTGCACCTCGGCCAACCGACCGGCGGACTCAGCGGCGGCACCACCGGCAGCGAGCGCGAACAGCACGTGGGACTGGGTGCGCAGGACGTCCGGGTGGTCGGTCGGGAGGGAGTCGAGTTGGCGGTTGAGCAGGCCGGTGAGGTCATCGACCGCGGTAGGCCAGCCGGAGGCGCGGGCCACGTCGACAACAGCCTCGACCTGGGCGCGCAGGTCCTCAGGAGAGACAACGGCGGCCCGGTTGGGGATGCGGAACTGGTCGGCGGCGCGGGTGGCGCGTTTCTGGGGGCGGGGTAGACCGCTGGCGGTCATGACCCGCAGGAGTTCGTGGTACACGTCGTCAATGGTCACGTGGTCGCCGCGGCCGGGGATGCCGGTGGAGAGCAGGCGCAAGAGGCGGCCGGTGAAGGCAGTGTGCTCCTCACCAGGCAGCACAAGAGACACCCTGTCGCGCGGTGACGAGGTCAACAGGTAGGTGCCGTCGATGATGAGCTCGTCGACCTGGGAGGACAGCGCCGAGCCGAGCGCGCGGCCGGAGAAGCAGCAGTCCAGGATGACGATCTTCGTGGCGGCCGGGCTGTCCAGCACCCGCTCGCGCAGCGAGTTGTACGACAGCGACCCGAAGTCCGGGTGCGCGGGCACCGAGTCGCGCATGCCCAGGTACAGCTCGTGCGAGCGGCCGACCAGGCCGTGGCCGATGTAGTAGACCAGCAGCAGGTCCTCGGCCAGGTCCATCGCCGCGGTCAGGCCGCGGCCGAGCTCGGGCACGCTGGGCTGGTCGAGCAGCAGGTCGCAGCCCTGCACCAGCCCGAGCGCGGTGAACAACCGGCCCAGTTCGGCCAGGCCGGGGCCGACCTGCGGGATGTCGGGCAGGTCGGCGTCGCTGTAGGTCGACGTGCCGATGAGCACGGCGCGGGACTTGCCCGGCATTGACCGCACCAACCCCCTCCGCGCCGCCCCGGTCCCGAGCGGCGCCAACAGGATGTCGGCCCCTGCCTACCGGGTGTTACGCCTGCTTGGCCTGGGTGAACCTGATCAGGTTGCCAGAAGGGTCCCGGAACGCGCAGTCCCGAACGCCGTAGTGCTGGTCCATCGGCTCCTGCACGACCTCGGCGCCGCTGGCCGCGACCCGCTCGTAGGTCGCGTCGCAGTCGTCGGTCGCGAAGATGACCCCGCGCAGCAGGCCCTTGGCGAGCAGGTCGGTGAGGACGGCGCGGTCGGCGGCGGAGGTGTTCGGGTCCGCGGCGGGCGGCTCGAGCACGATCTCGAGCTCGGGCTGGGCCTGCGGGCGCAGCGACACCCACCGCATGCCCTCGTAGGAGACGTCCTTGCTGACCTCGAGCCCGAGGGCGTCGCGGTAGAAGGCCAGCGCCGCGTCGTGGTCGTGGACGGCGATGAAGGTGTGCGAGATCGTCAGTGCCATGTGGACGACGCTACTTCGGCCCCGGCCCGGTCGCTTCTCCATTCGTGACCGGGTGGCGGACCGGCCTGGTGAAGCGCTTGGCGTAGCAGGCGGGGATGCCCACCGCGTCGTCGTGCGAGCGCGCCCGGTACGCGCTGGGGGTCTCGCCGACCAGCTCGGTGAACCGGGAGCTGAACGAGCCCAGCGACGAGCAGCCGACCGCGAAGCACACCTCGGTGACGCTCAGGTCGCCCCGGCGCAGCAGGGCCTTGGCCCGCTCGACGCGCCGCGTCATCAGGTAGCTGTGCGGTGACTCGCCGTAGGCGGCGCGGAAGCTGCGGGAGAAGTGGCCGGAGGACATGAGCGCCCCCTTGGCCAGCGCGGCCACGTCCAGCGGCTGCGCGTAGTCGCGGTCCATCCGGTCGCGGGCCTGCCGCAGTCGGACCAGGTCGTCGCTGAGCACGCCGCCAGCATGGCACACGACGGGTTAGCCGCAATGGCCCACGTCGTTCGTCGCTATCGCTTGCAGTGGTGAAATAAATGATTCCCAGTTTGTAGGAGCCCACTTTCGGCTGTATGTCGACGGCCCGGAAAGCACTACCTTCGGCGGCGCCCACGAGGGAGGGAATCATGCGCAGAACTGTTCGCGGAACATCCACCGCAGCGCTCGCTGCCGTCGCCGCAACCCTGCTGACCAGCGTCGCAGCGGCCGCACCCGGCCCGGGTGCGCCGAGCGTCGGCGACCCGTACTACCCGAATGCCGGAAACGGCGGATATGACGTTTCGCACTACGACATCCGACTGACCTACCAGCCCACGACGGATGTCCTGTCCGGTACCACCACCATCACCGCGACCACCACGCAGGAATTGTCCAGATTCAACCTGGATTTCGGACTGCGGGTCTCGTCGGTGCTGGTGAACAACGTGGCGGCGACCTTCTCGGCCAACGCCGCCGGTGACGGCGAGCTGGTGGTCACCCCGGCGCGGCCGCTGGCCAAGGGCGCCCCGGTCACCGTGGTCGTCGCCTACAACGACCGGCCGTCCACCGTGAAGATCAACGGGTTCACCTCCTGGGTGAAGACCGCCGACGGCGCGCTCGCGGTGAACGAGCCGGAGATCGCGTCCTGGTGGTACCCGTCCAACGACCACCCCACCGACAAGGCCACCTTCGACGTGTCGGTCGAGGTGCCCGACAGCGTCGTCGCGCTGTCCAACGGCACCCTGGTGCGCACCACCAAGAACCGCACCGGCTGGACCCGCTGGTGGTGGCGCAGCACCCAGCCGCAGGCCACCTACCTGACCTCGCTGGAGGTCGGCAAGTTCGAGGTCAACCGGCAGACCACGCCGGACGGCAAGCCGTTCGTGACCGCCTACGGCGCCGACCTGGGCGACTCACTCGGCGCGGCGAAGGCCAGCGTCGAGCGCACCCCGGAGATCAACGAGTTCCTGGCCACCCAGTTCGGGCCCTACCCGTTCGAGGCGCAGGGCGGCGTGGTGACCACCGCGATCGGGTTCGCGCTGGAGAACCAGACCAGGCCGGTGTACGGGGCGCGCGGGTTCATCGCGGGCTCGAACGCCTCGCTGGTCGCGCACGAGAACGCCCACCAGTGGTTCGGCGACAGCGTCGCGGTGGGCCGCTGGAGCGACATCTGGCTCAACGAGGGCTTCGCGACCTACGCGCAGTACCTGTGGTCGGAGCACGTCGGCGAGGGCACGGCGGCGGAGCTGGCGCAGTACGTCTACGACTCCAAGCCAGCCGACGACCCGTTCTGGCAGGTCCTGCCCGGTGACCCGGGCGCGGACCGGCAGTTCGACGCCGCGGTCTACGACCGGGGTGCCGCCGCCGTGCACGCGCTGCGCTCGCAGGTCGGCGACGAGAAGTTCTTCCAGATCCTCAAGACCTGGCAGGCCACCAAGAAGGGCGGCACCGGCCGGATCGAGGACTTCACCGCACTGGCCGAGCGGATCGCGCCCGGTAGGCCTGTCCGGCAACTGCTGAAGGTGTGGCTCTACACCCCGGGCAAGCCGTTCGCGGGCCCGAACGGTCCTACCGCTCGAGTGGCCGCCACCGCGGAGCCCAAGTCGTACAAGGCGATCCGGGCCGCGCTGGACAACCACGTCAGGACGCACCTGCACGAGCACGAGTGAGCTACTGAATGGGAAGAGGGCGGGCACCCGGGTGTTACCCCGGGTGCCCGCCCGTTTCCCTGTTATCCCTACCGGACTGCTCTGGGGACTCAGCCCAGGGTCAGCGCCAGGTCGTCGAGGACGAACGAGGTCTGCAGGTTGCTGTCCTCGCTGCCCGCGAACTTCAACGTCACCGTCTGCCCTGCCAGGGCGGAGACGTCGTAGGTCTTCTGCACGTAGCCGCTCGCCTTGTTGGTGTTCGAGAACGAGGCGACCGTGGTCGAGCCGAGGGTGACCGCGAGCTTGTCGTAGGCCAGGTTCTCGGTCTCGGCGGAGTCGATGTGCAGGTAGAAGCTCAGCGTCGCCCGGCACCCGGCCGGGATGGTGACCGACTGGGAGACGGTGTCGGTGTGCGCCGAGCCCCAGCCACCGAGCCAGGACGACTGGGTGCCGCTACGAGCGGGCTCGCGGTAGCTGGTCCAGTTGCCGATGGTGGTGTTCGGGTCGGTCCAGCTGGTCTTGCCCGACTCGAAGCCCGGGTTCAGGATCTTCTGGCCGGAGCAGCCGCCGGGGGGCTGGGTCGTGGTGGTCGGCGGGGTGCTCGTGGTCGGCGGGGTCGACGAGGTGGTCGGCGGCGTCGTGGTGGTGCTGCTCGGCGGCGTGGTGCCACCGGTGCAGGTCGGGTCACCGGACTGGGCCGGGACGCTCACCGCGTCCCAGGCGGCCTTGACCGCGTTGAACTCCGCGCAGCTGCCCGAGTACAGGTTCTTGGCCGCGGTCAGCGTCCAGGTGCGGTACTTGAGGTAGGAGCTGCTGGAGGTCTTCAGCTGCACGGCGCCGTGCATGATCTTGATGGCCTTCTGGATGCCGATGCCCTGCAGCGTGGTGTTGTTGCAGGTCGGGCTGACCGGCTGGCCGTTGCTCGGGTTCGAGCCCTCGGCGAGCAGGTAGAACCAGTGGTTGCCGGGACCGGCCGCCGCGTGCACCTCCATGTTGGGCACGCTGCTGGAGTAGCAGTTGGGGTCGCTGCCGTGCAGGGAGGGCTTGTACATGTAGCGGATCGGGCCGGAGCCGACGAGGTTGGTGTCCTCGCCCATGATGTAGTCGGGCTCGTCGTAGGCCGAGGGCTCGTTGGCGAACCACTCGGTCGCGGTGCCGAAGGTGTCACCGATGAACTCCTGGGTGCCACCACCGGAGAAGCCGCCGGAGCCGGAGTGGTCGTCGATGCCGTGGCCCATCTCGTGGCCCAGGATGTCGAGCGAGCCGACCCACTGGCCCTGCGGGTTGTGGCCGAGGTTCACGTACGCCGGGCGCGAGGAGTAGTAGTACGCGTTCTGCTCGTCGAGGCCGACGTTGATCTTCCAGGCGCCGCCCTGGCCGTCGAAGCTGTTGCGGCCGACCCACTGCGAGAGCATCTTGTTCTCGGTCTGGGCGACGAACAGCGCGTCGGCGCAGCCGGTCTCCTTGTTGGTCGCGGTGCCGTTGCCCCACGAGTCGTCGGAGCCGGAGAAGACCGCGCCGGAGCTGTAGTCGCGGCAGTCCAGACCCGTGATGCTGGGGTCCTTGAGCGAGTACGTGCTGCCGGACTTGGTGGTGTTGAGCGGCAGGTTCGGGCCGTTCCAGTACCCGGTGCCGGTGCCCTCCGCGAGGTGCTCGACGGTGCGCAGCACGCGGCCGTCCTGGGCGTCGACGTAGACGCTGAGCGCGCTGGCGTGGCCGTGCTCGTCCTTGCCGATCACGTTGCTCTCGAAGGCGAGGCGCCCACTGCCCTCGGCGACGACGACCTTGCGGCCCGCGCCGTTGGACTTGCCGCCGGTGACCTGCTTGAGCGCGATGGCGTCGGCACCCGCCTGGGTCAGCTTGGCGGTGGTGACGTCCACCTCGCCGAGGGTGTTGTCCTGGGCGACGGAGGTCGCCTTGACGGTGCCCTGGTCGTCGGTGGCGACCACGAAGTCACCGCCGATGACGGTGAGGTCCTTGTAGGTGCGGTCGTAGGCGACGTAGTTGAGGCCACCGGCGGACCGCACGGCCTTCTGCACGAACTTGTCCTTGCCACTGGCGTGCAGTGCGGCAGGCGGGTTGGCGACCAGCGCCGAGACAGCGCTGGTGGCGTTGGCCTGTGCCTGGGCGGCAGTGGTGGCGGTCGCGGGCTGGGCCTGGGTGTTCGGGACCGCGATGGCGGTCCCGACGACGACCAGTCCCGCGGCGACCGCGCCGCCGACGGCGAGCAGGCGATGTGCCGGCTTCATGGTGCTCCTTTCCCAGGCCTCACGTGGTTGGGAAATCCACGGCAGGGAAACCTGGAAAACGCAGGGATGAACTATTGGCGCCGAACGCTATCCCCGCGCAAGCGAGTGAAACCAGGTCCTTCACACGGCTAAATCTTCACAACGTCATCACCGTGAAGGTGCAGGTCAAAGCGGACAAACGGTGCGATCGCGGGCATTTTATGGGCAACCGGGCCGTACTCAAATGGCGCTTTCCACTTATACATAGAATTGACTCAGAATGGTAGGTAGGTCATCCACTGGGTCGAGGCGCGGGAGTCCCCGATCATCATCGCGACCACGGCGAGCAGCACGGTCGCCACCCTGGCGAACACCATTCGCGCCTCCCTCGGCTGGGGTGAAGTGCGCAGACGCTAGTCGGCGACCGCGCGGCCATCAAGGGACGCGGGGCAGCCGTTACCTAGACTCGGCCGCTATGACGGTGGCGATGGTCGACCTGTTCGCCGGTCCCGGCGGACTCGACGTGGCCGCGCGGTGGCTCGGGGTAGTGGCAACCGGGATCGAGTGGGACCGCAACGCGTGCGCCACCAGGGCGGCGGCCGGGCTGGCGACGGTCGTGGGCGACGTCCGCGACCACGGGCCCGCCGAGTTCCCCGACGCCACGGTGCTGGCGGGCGGGCCGCCGTGCCAGACGTACACCGTCGCCGGTTCCGGGGCGGGTCGACGGGCGCTCGAGGTCGTGCTCGGGTTCGTGAAGCGGATGGCCGCGGGCGAGGACGTGCGCGACGACCTGGCCGGGCTGGACGACGAGCGGACCGGACTGGTGCTGGAGCCGCTGCGGTGGGCACTGGAGGCGCACCGGCTGGGGCGGCCGTACGAGGCGATCGTCCTGGAGCAGGTGCAGGCGGTGCTGCCGGTGTGGGTCGCGGTCGCGGAGGCGCTCGCCGGGATCGGGTACCGCTCGGACCTCGGGATCCTGCACACCGAGGAGTACGGGGTCCCGCAAACCCGCCGCCGCGCCATCCTCATCGCCCGCCGCGACCGCCAACCGTCCTTGCCCCAGCCCACGCACCAGCGCTACCGCAAGGGGTCCGCGCCGGTCCCCGGACTGCCCCGCTGGCGCTCCATGGCTGACGCCCTCGACCGCGACGACTTCGTGGTCATCTCCAACTACGGCACCGGCGGCGACCCGAAAGCCCGAGGCCGCCGAACCTCCGCCGAACCCGCCGCCACGGTCACCGGCAAGATCTCCCGCAACCGCCTGACCACACAAGACGGAACGGAACTCCCCCGCTTCACCCCCGCCGAAGCGGGCACACTGCAAACATTCCCCCCCGACTACCCGTGGTCCGGCAACGACATCCCCCAACAAATAGGCAACGCCATCCCGCCTCGCCTCGCCGCCCACGTGCTGGCTGCCGCTCTGGGCATCGACCTGGACCCGGCCACAATCGACTCACTCCACTGACTCATCCACCGATCCCCTGCCGCCAATGGCCCGCAACGCCACGTAAACCGGCAGCAGTGCGACGAACCCCACCATCGCGACCTCACGCGCCAGCGCCCACACCTGCGGCATCTGCTGCCCCTCCAGGAAGTCCTCCTCGACGTTGGCATAAGCCATGACCACCAAGAACGCCGCCACCGCCCCCACCCCGACCACCGGCGCGACCACCCCCGCGACCCCGCGCCCACGCCTGATCACGGCCCGATAACCCCGGTCCGAGAACAGGTACGCCGCCACCAACACCCCGAACACCACAGTCACCACATCCGCCGTGCCCCGCACCCACCCCGGCAAGCCGAACTCCAGCCACCGCGACACCGGCCCCAAAACCGCCCCAGGAAACACCACCGCGATGGCCACCTCGGTCCAACGCCAGTCCTTGTGCTCTGTCACGCGTCCGGGTCTACCTCACCCATGGTGATCAAGAATGGCTTGGCGGTGAACAGGGGACACATCCGAGAAATCACTGCCAGGAACGCAGTGCGGCCTCGACAGCCGCCGAGTCGACGTCGACCTGTTGTCCCCAGGTAGCGCGCGCGGCACGCAGTTTCCCGACCAGGCTCGCGACCAGTTCCTGTTCCTGCCGCGGACTCCGACTGCCTTCGGCGAGCAGTTTCGCGTAGCGGACCCCGTCCACGATCACGGACTTGATCCGCTCATGACCGAGGTAGGTGGCCAGGTCCTCCTGCCACGAAGCGGAAGCGGCCCGTGGGTCGGCGGCGGCCAGGGCCGTGTGGAAGGCGTCGAGTTCGTCGGGCAGGTACCCCATCTTGTGCAGGTGGCCAGCGACGTCGTAGACCGGATCGCCCCACAGCGCGAGCTCCCAGTCGATGAACGCGATCGTGCCGTCCGCCTGAATGATCATGTTCTTGCGGTGCACGTCGGCGTGTACCAGGCGGAACGGGCGGTGGCGCACCGTCCGCCAGCCGTCGAGGACGGACTCCAGCGGGTCTCGCGGAACTCCGAGGTCCCGGTAGACCTGCGCGAACGACTCCGCGTTGGTCTCGTAGACCCCCTGGGTCACGTCCGACAGCCTGCGTGCGAACGCCGCCGGGTCATCCTCAGGCCACCCCGTCGGCCGAGGTAGGGCGTCTGGCGGAACGCGGTCCAGCTCACTGAACAGGTGGACCACATCGCCGATGACGCCTGCGGGGACCGCGTGCCCACGGGGCGCGACGTCGTCGAGGAGTTGGCCGTGGATGAAGTCGTGGACCTGGTAGCTGGGCTGTTCCGAGGCCCAGCGCAGCCGCGGCGCCGCGGTGACATGCGGCTCGATCGCGCGCAGCACCTCGGGTTCCGGCCAGAGTCGCAGGTCCATGACGTCCGCGTCCGCGATCGCGATGCGGACGTTCACCGCGCCGGTCGAACCGTCCACGCGGATGTTGTGGTTGTAGAAGCCCGCCGCTGCGTCGGTCCGGGTGAGCGCCTCGCGGTAGCAGGCATCCGGGTCGACACCGAGCACCCGGGCGATCAGCCGCTGGGCGTCGTGGTCGAGGTCCCGGGTCGGGTCGGGCGGCTCGATCTTGCCGCGGGCCCGGACGGCGGCGGCGGACACCTCGGGATCGGTCCACCCGTACAGGGCCAGCGCGGCCCGCGCGACCAGGACGAGCGTCGGGTAGACGTTGGCCGCCTCGAGTTCGGCGACGGTCCAGCGGACCCCGGCGACCGCCGAGGCCCGGTCGCCGCGCCGGGCGTGCAGCGCCGACCTGAAGAGCTCGGCCCTGGCCCGTCCGGAGCGGTACCCGGCGCGGTCGAGCGTGTCGCAGGCGTCGGCGAAGGTCCGCTCGGCGGCGTCGAGGTCGCCGGTGGACAGCTGGGCCAGGCCGAGCGCGGTGTACGCCTTGCCCAGTTCGTGCAAGGCCCCGAGTTCGCGCTGCACCTCGATCGCCCTGCCCGCGGCCGCGACCGCCCGCGCGGGATCGGTGATGGCCAGCAGTTCGGCGGTGTTCGTGGCCAGATTGGCCTGTCCGATGACGGTTCCCGCTGCCCGGTAGTGCGCATCGGCCTCGGCGAGGTAGTGCGCTGCCCGGTCCGGTTCGAACGCGAACCGGTAGGCGAGATGACGCAGCCGCGCGACGTCCCCCAGGAACTCGTGGTCGTCGGGATCGGCGAGCGTGGTCAGCTCGGCGCACAGCTCGATGGCGCGCGCGAACCGGGCCTGGGCCATGTGCAGGTCCGCGGCCCACAACCCGGCACCGAGCCGGACCCGACTCGTCCCGGTGGTCCACAGGGCCGTGTACGCCGCGAGCGCCTCGTCCGTCTTGCCGAGGATCCGCCGCGCGTTCGCCGCCGCCAGCGCCAACCGCTCCGCCACAGGTCCGGCCGCGGGTGGGGCGCCCGCCGTGTAACCGTCGGCCAGTTTGGCGTCACCGATCAGCAGCGCGCCCTCGGCCAGCAGGCACCGGGTGAGGTCGGCGAACTGCCGCACGTCCTCGCCGCGGTCGCGGGCACGCCGCAGGTACGCCTCCAGGTCCGCCAGCACCCCGTCGATGCCCTGCTTCCCACCCGCCGCGGCGATCCGGTCGGCGTACTGGAGGAGGTCGACGGCGTCGAGCCTGCCTGCCCGGATGCCGTGGTAGGCGGCCTCCCGCAACGCGGTGACCCGGTCCATCGGCACCTCCGCCCTGGCGAGCCACAGGTCCTGCAACGCGCCGTGCAGGTCCGCGGTCACCTCGGCGTCGATGCGGCCGCGCAGCGCCTCGACCATGAGCTGGTGGAACTGGAACCGGGTCGTGCGGTCGGACTCGTCGGTCGGGTAGACGAACGAGTAGCCGATCAGCGAGATCCACGCGTCCCGGTGGCTCGGGAGGCCGTACCCCTCGGTGAGCGCCTGGAAGATCTCGAAGTCGAAGGTGCGCGGCAGGCTCAGCAGTTCGAGCGTGCGGACCTCATCGGGCCGCACGTGGTGCAGGAACCGTTCGAGGACCACCTGGTGCGACACCGGCTCGTGCACGGTCGCGACCCCGGACCGCTTGCGCGCGTCGATCGCGAGGTGCAGGTAGAAGGGCACGCCCGCGCTGGACCGGGCTATCGCGTCACGTTCGCCCTCGTCGTCGACGCCCTCCGCGGCCAACAACCGGTGGCGGGCGTCGACGGGGAGGTCGTCAACGCGAATGGTGGTGGTGCGAGTGGACCACTCGGGGTCGTGCCGCTCCCAGCCGAGCAGTTCCCTGCTGGCGATGACGACGAGGCCGGTGTCCAACTGCGCCACCACGTCGCGCAGCCAGACATCGGCCTGCCCCTCCCCCGTCAGCGCTTCGTAGGCATCAACGAACAGCACGTACGGCTGGTCCGCGCCCGCCTTGAGGTCGCCCGCGAAGAGGTAGGAGACGGCTTCCTCCAACGCGGGCAACGTCAAGTGATCGAGCTCCTGCAACGTCTGGTCGGACTGGATGAGCCTGCTGCGCCGGATCTTGCCCGCGCCGGTCTGCAGCAGGCGCGCCGCGGTGCCGAAGACCGGGATGCCGGTCGCGTCGTTGAGGATCTCGCCGATCACCTCGCTGCGCTCGGCGAGCGCCAGGTCCGCGCTGACGCGCAGGTGCGGGTGCAGCCGTTGCCACAGCACGGTGTAGGCGATGTCGAAGCGGTGGAACTTGATCTTCCGAGCGCCGAACTGGTGGCGCAGCACGGCAAGGGCGTTCTCCGGCTGCCGCTGGGAGGGGACCTGCAGGTCGAGCAGGGCGACGGGCTGGTCCTTGGCCAGGCGCGCGCGCAGTTCGGTGAGCAGCCGCGACTTCCCGATCCCGCCGACCCCGCTGAGCTGCAGCACCTGCGGTCGGGTGCCCGCGGCAGCCAGCATGGCGTCGAACTTCGCGATCGCGGACTCGCGGTTCACGAACAGCCTGCGGGTCGCCCCTGGTTGGAAGCGCGCGCTCAGTGCCATGGGGCCATCATGCCGTAGCGCGCGTTTGCTGTACGGCGAACGGCCTCCGGGGACCGCGGTCCGGATCTGCCCGGTGGGCCGGATGGCTTCGGTGTCAGCCCTAGGGGGCGAGTCGAGTCATGTCATTCCCGGGTGTGATCACCGGGTCCTCCCCCAGCATGTTGTGACCGGTGATCGGCTGCTGGGAGTGTTCGCGGGACCCGAACGCGGGGGAATGGACACTGTGGACGGACAAGGGGTGGGAGCTGTGCGAGCGACGACGCGGGTAGTGGGTGTGGTGGCCTCGGCCATCGCGCTGGTGGTGGGGAGTGTGTCCTTAGCCGGGGCGCAGGTGCAGGAGCGCGGGGGGCGGATCGACTGGAAACCCTGTGCGGAGCGGGGGGATGCGGACTGCGGGACGGTGCGGTTGCCGGTGGACTGGCGGGCGCCGCGGGGGGAGAAGTTCGACCTGGCGGTGGCTCGGCGCAAGGCGACCGAGCCGAGTAGGCGGATCGGGGTGTTGGTGATCAACCCGGGTGGGCCGGGTGGGTCCGGGGTCAACTTCGCGCTGGGGGCGGAGCGGTTCTTCAGCCCAGAGGTGTTGGCGCGCTTCGACATCATCGGGTTCGACCCGCGCGGGGTGGCGCGCAGCCAGCCGGTGAAGTGCTCGGCGGACGTGGTGGCGCGGCAGCCGTCGTTGTACCCGGCCAACCAGCGGGAGTTCGAGGCGCTGGCCGCCTACAACCGGGAACTGGCCGCCGATTGCCGCGCGCAGAGCGGGCCGATCTTCGACCACGTCGACACCAAGTCGGTGGTGCGCGACATCGATGCGCTTCGGGTCGCACTGGGCGAGCGGAAGATCAACTACTTCGGCGTCTCCTACGGCACGCTGATCGGGCAGCAGTACGCCGAGGAGTTCGGGCAGAACCTGCGCGCCATGGTCATCGACTCGAACATGGACCGCAGCGCCGGGATCACCCGGTTCGGCGCGGAGAGCGCGGCCACCGCGGAAGACTCGTTCACCGAGTTCGTGCGCTGGTGCGAGCGGACCACGTCGTGCGCGCTGCACGGCAAGGACGTCGCGAAGTGGTGGGACGAATTGCTGGCCCGCGCCGACCGGGGCGAGATCGTGGATCCCTCAGACCAGACCACGCCCGTCACGTCCGCGCAGATCATCAACGCCTCGTTCGGGGCGTTCTACGGTCCCGAGTGGGCCACGCTGGCCTCGGCGCTCGCCTCGCTCGACACCCCGGCGGCGACCAGGGCGGCGGCGAGCACCGAGCCGGTGGAGAACCCGTTCACCTCGGTGTTCTGCCAGGACTGGGACTTCCGGGTGCGCAACCACCGCGAACTCGCCACCCTGGTGTCCACCGCGAACCGGCTCGCGCCGCACATGCGCGGCTCGGTGCTCGGGCACGTGGCGACCGTCGGCTGCATCGGACTGCCCAAGGCCACCAACCCGCAACACCGGCTGAACATCACCACCGCCCCGAAGATCCTGATGCTCAACGCCGTGCACGACCCGGCCACCGGCCACGACTGGGCCGTCTCCACGCACCGGCAGACCCGCGACACCACCGTCCTCGTCACCTACGAGGGCTGGGGCCACGGCGTCTACCCCCGCTCCGACTGCACGATCGGCATCGCCGACACCTACCTGACCACCCTGCGCACCCCCCGCGACGGCACCCGCTGCGCCGCCGTCGAGCCGACCACGGGGCCGTCCATCGCGGCGACCGCACGCCCCCTGCCCGCAGGCCCGTTCCCCGGCCTGCCCGGCTGGGTGAGGTAGCCGCTTGACCGCCGGGGGCCGCCTCTGCGCGAAGAGGCGGCCCCCGGTGCGTTCAGGGCAACACCCGCCAGTCCCACACCGTTTCTCGTGGCCCCAGGCGATCCCAGGACGACTTGTCCACAACCCCGCCAACCATCCACAGCCCACCGCCACCCCCTCTTGACAAGCGGCCGAGTTCGATAGTCTCGAACGTGGGACCCCGTACCCCGGGAGGGCGGGCCCCGGGTCGGGGAGTTGATCTTGGTCGGGCGGGCGCCGGGGCGGGGTGGGCGGGCGTTCGGGGTGTGTGATCGTCCACACGTCGAGGGTCGTGGGCGCTCACGGCGGAGGCCCGGCCCACACATCGGGGTCGTGGACGTCGAGGCGGAAACCCAGCCCGTGCATCGGGGAGTGGCGGACGACAGGGCGGCGGTCCGATCCGACCGGACCGCGCTCGGCGGGCTGAAGCAGGCAGGCGCAGGGCCGAGTTCCCCGCGGTGACTCCACTGCTGACGAGCGATCCGGTCGAACCCCCCGAACAGCGAAGCGGGGTGGGACCCAAGGGTCCCACCCCGCTCCAGCGGCACTACCTATTCAGTTGTCCTGCCCGGTCAGCTGGTCTGCAGTGCCACGTCGTCGATGAGGAAGCTGGTCTGGAGACTGGCGTCCTCGACTCCGTTGAACTTGATGGTGACCGACTGGCCCGCGTACGAGCCGACGTTGACGGTGCGCTGGATGTAGCCGCCACCGGCGTTGACGTTCGAGTACGAGGCGACCGACGCGCCGTTCACCGTGACGGTGAGGCGGTCGTAGACCACGTTCTCGGTCTCGTTGGTGGTGATCTTCAGCCAGTAGGTCAGCGTCGAGTTGGAGCAGCCCGCCGGGATGGTGACGGTCTGCGCGGCGCTGTCGGTGCGGGTGGAGCCCCAGCCGTTGAGCCAGGCCTTCCAGCTACCGGTGCGGGCCGCTTCCTGGGCGCTGCTGTCGCGGACACCCGAGGTGAGGGTCCACGGCGTGGTGCCGGACTCGAAGCCACCGTTGACGATGACGTTCGATCCGGTGCAGTTACCCGGGTTGGTGCTGCCGACGGTCAGGGTGAACGTCGCCGAGCGGGTGGCGGAGCCGACACCGGAGATGGTGATCGGGTAGTTGCCCGCCGCCACCGAGGAACCGACGTTGATCGTCGCGGTGGAAGAGGCGCCGGTCTGCACCGAGCTCGGGTTGAAGGACACGGTGACGCCGGTGGGGGCGCCGGTGGCCGACAGGGTGACGTTCTGCGCCGAACCAGAGGTGGTCTGGGTCGACACCGTCGTGGTGGTGGAGCCGCCCGGCTGGACCGACGCGGACGTCGGGCTCAACGACACGGAGAAGTCGTTGGTCGGGTTCGGCGTGGTGCCAACGGCCTGCTTCCAGATCGCGTAGGCGACACCGTCAGCGGACCGGTTCAGGTGCGTCGCGCTGATGTTGTTCACCGTGTCGCACGAGCTGTGGTAGCAGGGGTCGTAGGCGGAGTTCGCCGTGCCGCCCCACTTCTGCGCCTGGGCCGAGGTCTTGCGGGCCGAGGCACCCGAGGCGTAGCCCGAGGACGGGATGCCCGCGTTCTGGAACGAGTAGTCGTCCGAGCGGCCAGCGCCCTCGGTGTTCTCCTCGGGAGCCAGGTTCAGCGAGGTCCAGTACTCCTTGAGCGGGGTCGCGACGGCGGTGTTGATGTTGTTGATGAAGTAGCCGCCGTTGACCGAGGCAACCATGTCGAAGTTGTAGTAACCCTTGATCTGCGACCGCTGCGCGGAGGTCAGCTGGTTGACGTAGAACTTCGAGCCGTTGAGGCCCTGCTCCTCGTCGGTCCACCAACCGAAGCGCACGTGCTTGACCATGGTCGGGTTCTTGGCGGCGAGCTGGAGCGCGACCTCGAGCAGCGTCGCGGAGCCGGAGGCATTGTCGTTGATGCCGGGGCCGGCCGCGACACCGTCGAGGTGGGCACCGAACATGTAGGTCTGGGCGGTGTCGCCACCGGGCCAGTCCGCGATCAGGTTGTTCGAGCGGTAGGTGCAGCCGGAGGAGCAGACCTGCTCGACCACGGTGTAGCCCGCGGCCTGCAGCTTGCCCTTGATGTACGCGACGGAGGCGGTGTGACCCGCGCTACCGGCGCGGCGGTTGCCACCGTTCTGCGACGCGATCGTGCCGAACTGCGAGATGTGCGCCTGAACAGCGGCCACGTCGATGTCCGGCGCGGTCGGGTTCGGGTTCGGGTCGGTGCCACCGGTCACGGTCAGCGAGTAGGTCGCGGTGTGGCTGGTAGCGCCCGCCGCGGTCACGGTGATCGTGTAGGTGCCGTTGGTGGCCGACGAGGCGACGGCCACGGTCGCGGTCGAGGACGCGCCGGTCTGCACCGAGGTCGGCGAGAACGACACGGTCACGCCGGAGGGCTGACCCGAGGCGGACAGGTTCACGTTCTGCGCCGAGCCCGAGGTGGTCTGGGTGGCGACGGAGAAGGTGCCCGAGTTGCCCTTGGCGATGGAGCCCGAGGACGGGTTCAGCGACAGGGAGAACTCGTTGCCGCCGGACGGGGTGCAGGTCGGCTCACCGGTCTGCGCGGGCAGGGTGATGGCGTCCCACGCGGCCTTGGTCTTGTTGTAGAGACCGCAGGTCGCGTCCAGGTTCTTCGCCGAGGTCAGGGTGGCGATGCGGTACTTGCGGTGGGTCATGCCCGAGGTCTTGAGGAGCATGCCGCCGTAGAAGATCTTGCCCGCGGTCTGGATGCCCACGCCGGTCAGCGTGGTGTTGTTGCAGGTCGGGCTGTTCGGCTTGCCGTTGCCCGGGTTGGTGCCCTCAGCCAGCAGGTAGAACCAGTGGTTGAGCGGGCCCGCTGCCTTGTGCACCTCGGTGTTGGGGATCGAGGAGCTGTAGCAGTTCGGGTCGTTGTTGACCAGCGACGGCTGGTACATGTTGCGGATCGGGCCGTTGCCGACGAGGTTGATCGTCTCGCCGACGAGGTAGTCCGCGGGGTCCTTCGGGTTGTTGGCGTACGCCTCGGTCAGCGCACCGAAGATGTCACCGGTCGCCTCACCCAGGCCCGCCTCGGAGGAGGTGCCGCCGGGGGTGTTCTGGTCCAGGCCGTGGCCGTACTCGTGGCCGACGACGTCCATGCCCGCGATCCACTTGTTGGACCCGTTGCGGCCGATGGTGACGGTCGAGCCGTCCCAGTAGGCGTTCTGCTCGTTCAGGCCGACCTTCGCGGGCCAGCTGCGGCCGGAGCCGTTGTGGCCGTTGCGACCCAGCCAGTCGCGGAGCATGTTCCACTCCTGCTGGGCGCCGTAGAGCAGGTCGCCGCAGCCGGTCTCCTTGGAGGTGGCGTTGCCGGTGCCCCAGGAGTCCGACGACTTCGAGAAGACGGTGTTGTTCGAGTAGTCCGCGCACTGCAGGCCCGGGCGGTTCGGGTCAACCATGCGGTAGGTGCCACCGGAGTTGGTGGTGTCGATGTTGACGTTGCCGTTCCACTCGCTGTTCAACGTGCCGTGGGCGGCGTCCTCGACCTTGTCCAGCACGGCGCCGGAGTTGGCGTCGACCCAGACGGTCAGGTGGCTCGGGCCACCCTCCTTGGTGGAGCCGACCACCAGGTGCTCCCACGCGAGCGAGGGGGCGTCGTTGGTGACCTTGACGACCAGCCGCGAGGACTCGACCTTGGTGGTCTTGCCCTGCAGGCCGCGCGAGGTCTGCTCGGCGGCGGCCTTGGTGACCCTGGCGGAGGTGGAGGGGACAGCCACCTTCGCCTTGGTCGCGGCCATCACGGCCTGGACGCGGCCCTGGCCGTCGGCCAGGACGGTCGCGTCGCCGCCGACGACCGGGAGGCCGCGGTAGCTGCGCTGGTAGGAGACCGAGTACAGGTCGTTGAAGAACGGGTTGACCAGGTCGCGGGAGTAGGCCTCGTCCGGGCCCTTGGCCAGCGCGTCCAGGCCGCTGTTCGCGGCGCGGTCGGCGGCCGAGATCGCCAGTGCCTGGCGGTCCTGGACCTGGGCCTGCTGCCCTTGGCTGGCGAACACCGGGCTGACGGTCAACGCGACCGTCCCCCCGGCCAGCACGGCGAAGGCGACACCAGCCGCCATCGTTCTGCGCTTCATCCGAATGCTCCTTTGTGCAGGGTTGCGCACGGCACGACCGGCTCCCGCCTCGTGGGCAGAACACCGCAGGGGAGGAATAGGACAGCACCGAGCGCGCTGAAGCATTGGTCTTGCTCAAATGCGAGTCAAGGAAAACAAAAGCCCAGGGTCGCAACTGTCAACATCTGGCAAGTCCTTCGGCTGGCGCAGCACCGGCCCACTCGGACCGTCAAGATCATCCATACCCGCCGTGACCACGGGTTGTGTCCGCTCAGACCGTTTTCGCCGAATAGTCCCGGCACTTTTCGGACTTTCCGGACAAGTTCTCACCAGGTTGGCCAGGATGCCGCCAGATCTTGACGCCGGGCCTCCCGTTACTCCGTCCGCCACTGCTCCAAAAGCACCACCGCGTCAGGCGACGGCGAGGCCCAGGATGGCGATCTCGTCGCCGTCGACGCTGACGTCCACCCCGAGCGGGATGGTCGCGATGGGGTTGGTGTGCCCGAACTCCACCTCGGCCATAACTGGGAACGCCCCACCGCCAAAGCATTCGAGCGCGGCCACCTCGAAGGCGACGTCCTCCTCGGCCGACCACCCGAGCGGCCTGCCGAAGACCACAGCCGCGACGTCGTCGAGCACCCCGGCGTTGCGCAAGTGCCAGAGGTGGGAGTCAGCGGTGGGCGCACCGTAGGGCGGCTCGGGGGTTTCGAGAAATAGTACATGTCCTGCCAAATCGGGCATCCAGGGCGTTCCGATCAGCGTGCACAACGACGGCAGGCACGCCGCGAACGCAGGCCCTCTCGCCCACCCACCCCGCAACACCTTCCGCGGCAACGGCCGACGACGGTCGCGGGGCCGCTGCTCGCGCTCCCTGCGGTCGAAATCCAGGTCCACGACCTCGTAGTCGAACCGGGGCAGGACTCCCGCTGGGGCCGCCGTGCTCACGACGCGGGTGAAGTGCTCGACGGTCTCGGGGTACGGCTCGGGGAGTTCACCGAATTGCGGGATCAACGCGGGCCCGTAGAACGTGACCAACCCGGTCTGCTGGTGCACCGCGGAAAGCAGCGTCGTCGCATCCGAGTACCCGCACAACACCTTCGGATTATCGGCGATCAGGCCGAAGTCGAGCGCCGAGAGCAACTGGGCGGAGTGCCGCCCCCCGATCGCGTATATCACGGCATCAACGGCCGGATCCGCGAACGCGGCATGCAAATCCGCCACCCGCTCCCCACCGCCCCGTCAACCGACATACCAGTCCATAGTGGACCCACTTCCCGCGCGGTTCCCGATACCGCCCTCGTGCAGGACACCGCCAAGCCACTGGACTTCAAAGCACAGTCCACCTTGCAGGGAACAGAGACAGCTCAACGAAGCTGATCGCAGTTGCGATGACCGAAGGTCAAGCGACCCCCGCTGGTTCCGCCACCAACCGCACCGTGGGCGACAGCTCAACTGGTTACAAACTCGATGTGAGGGCCGAAGGCCCGAGCGAGCCCCCGCTGGGTCCGGCGACCGCCGCACCGTGGGGGTGTGGGGGCTCGGCCCCCACAACAAACAAAGACGACCTATGTCCATGCAATCGATGGACATAGGCCGCCTGAGTTGGGTGGAGCTGAGGGGATTCGAACCCCTGACCCTCACACTGCCAGTCCGGTTCACCTAATGCTCTCACCAGCGCGAATCGCGTATCCCCTGATCAGCCGACACAGATGCGTACTGTTTCCTGCCATAGAGTCCCGTTCGGTGACGTTCAACTCCGAGCCATGCTCCAGATCTGCTCCACCAGAACCAGTGTGCAGACAAGCTGAAAGCAACCACCGACCAGTTGCATGCCTGCCACGAGTTACGTTGCTCGCCGACCCGTGAGGATCAGTGCCTCATCCCCACCGCGCGCGCCTGCTGCACGAGGGCATGGTTGCGATCCTCGCCGACCCGCGAGGGTCGGCGCTGCCGTAGCGCGGGGAGCGGACGACCAGGTCGTCGTAGGAGTTGCGATCCTCGCCAACCTGCGAGGGTCGGCGCTGCTGCGCGGGGTCGCGCAGGTCGTAGGTCTGCCACTCGTTGCGATCCTCGCCAACCCGCGAGGGTCGGCGCTGCT
>NZ_FOGI01000011.1:57647-134947 GCF_900111175.1 Actinokineospora terrae | reverse complement strand
ACCTCGTTGAAGTTGCGATCCTCGCCAACCCGCGAGGGTCGGCGCTGCGCGGTCGCCGCCCGCAACGCTGCGGCGGCCGCGGGGTTGCGATCCTCGCCAACCCGCGAGGGTCGGCGCTGCCCCCGATGCTCAACGACGCGCGGTCACTCGGCGTCAAGCCGTTGCGATCCTCGCCAACCCGCGAGGGTCGGCGCTGCCCTGCGTGAGCAGGGGTTTTGCCAACGGCAGGTCTTCGATTCGGTTGATTGTCCCGCTGGCTGGGATGACGCGCCGTGCGCAGGTTAGGGACCTCCCGGCGTGTCAACACACGCTAGGGGTTCCGAAGCCGCGTGCGGTGCCTCTACCTCGCACAAGTACCTGCTGTCGGCAAGCCATGGGGCGGTTCTGTCAGATGATGAGCGGCTCGTGGTGTCGTGCGTCTATAGCGGCGCCGAGATGGCGAGCGGCGCTGAACGTACCGCGGTCGAGTTGATAGATGCGGATGGAGTCGGTGGCGGGGTCGATCAGATCGGTGAGGGCCGCTTCCAAGCGGAGGCGTTGGACCGGGTCGCAGACGACTTCGAAGACGGACTTCTGGACGCGGTGTCCGATGCCCTCGCAGGCTTTCGCGACTCGGCGCAGGCGGCGTTGTCCTGCGGGGGTGGTGGTGTCGACGTCGTAGGTGATGAGCAGTTCCATCAGGTCAGGGTCCAGGGTAGGTAGGCGTCGGCGGTTCCCCGCAGGTGGCGGGCGAGCAGGCGAGCCTGCACGAGCGGCAGGAGCGCGGCGGGGATGTCGCGATCGAGTCCGGCGTGCCGCCAGGTGCGTTCTCGAGCCGACGACCATTGTTCGAGGAACACCTTGCGTCCTTCGTCGGTCAGGTGCACGGCACCGCCAGGCAACTCCTCTGTGTGGCGGGCGAGGAGTTGTCCCCGGTTGACCATGGTGAGGACCAGGCGGTCGACCAGCAGGGGGCGTAGTTCTTCCATGAGGTCGAGGGCGAGGGCGGGTTTGGCTGGTCGGATGCCGTGGAGATAGCCGAGGTAGGGGTCGAGGCCGACCTGTTCGAGGGCGCCGTGGACGGCGACGCGGAGCATGGCGTAGCCGAAGGACAGCAGGCAGTTGACCGGGTCGGTGGGTGGTCGCCTGGTGCGTCCCGGTGTGGCACCGGGGGCGAGTTGATCGAGTGCCTGGAAGTAGGCACGGGCGGCGTTGCCTTCGATGCCGAGAACTTCGTCGAGTCGCTGAGCGTCATGGAGTTGGGTCAGCGCGGTGGCGTGGTGCTCGGCGATGTCTCGGACGCGGCTCTGGCGGGTTCCTGTGGTGTCGCGGGCGGCGCGGAGCAGGAGTTGGCGGTAGTTGTGGAGTTTCCCCGCGACGAAGCTCTTGGCGATCCGGAGTCGGTGCTCGGCGTTGTCGTGCGCGCGATACTGGGCCATGCGTAGGTGCGGGTTGCCGGTAGTGGGACCGCTGGTGCGGGCGAGGAAGCGCCCGTTGCGGGTGATCCAGGTGACCGAGCGGTTGTCGGCGGCGCAGCGGTGGAGCAGGTCGTCGGTGAGGGTGACTCCGTTCCAGGCGACGATGTGATCGAGTCGGACCAGCGGCAGCAGGTGGCGGCCGGGGCGCTCTGGGTGTACGACGCGGACGGTGTCGCCGTCGAGGTGCAGGCTGGTTCCCGGGGTGGTGGCGTAGAGGGTGCGCAGGAGTTCAGTCATCCCAGGTCGCTTCGGGTCGCGGGGTGAACAGGTCGGTGGGGTGGGCGGGCGCGTCGGGTAGGCAGCCCGGGCGCAGCGAGCAGCGGCGGCAGCGGCGGTCGTTGACCGGGGCCGGGAGTTCGGCGGCGTCGAGCAGGGCACGCAGGGCGCGGGTCGTCTCGACCACCCGCGTCCGTAGCGCGTCGTCGACGACGACATCGTGGCGTCGTCGGTCCTTGCCGGTGAACACGATTCCCAGCGGGACGGCGGCGTCGAACATCTCGCGCAGGCACAACACCTGCGCGGCCACTTGAACATCGGCGGGACCACCCGCCTGGTAGGCACCGGACTTGTGCTCGATCGGTACCGGGCCGTCGGGGTCGAGCCGGACCACATCACAGATGCCGTGCAAACCCAGTGTGTGGCTGAACACCGGCAGCGAGTGCCACACCCTGTTGCCGTCACGGTCTCGCCGTTGACCGCCCCGGTCGACGGCGGCGTGCGCGAGGTCGCCGCGCACAGTGTCCACAGTGGAATCGAAGTACGACTCCACATGGATGAGCGCGGCTTGTCGCGGGCAGTAGGCGTGGTGCTCCAGCGCGGAGATCGGGATGCTGCGCGGCTCGCCCGGGGTGTCGGTGTCGGTGAACACCGGGCAGGATCAGGCGATGAGCTTGGTCAGCGACACCCCGCCGGGCAGGCCGTCGTCCTCGACGGAGACGACGTAGTCTCCGAACGTGCGCGGCGGGGCTTCGTCCGCGGCGGGTGCGGCGCGGGTGATGCGGACGCGTTCGGTGAGGCGGTGGGCGGGGGCCGCGCCGAAGGCGTCGGGGTGGCTGAAGACGTAGAGCCCGCGCGGGGTCAGCGTGCCGCGAGTGGCGGAGCGGTCGTGGTCGAACATCATCTCCAGGCTGCGGTAGAACAGCTCCAGGTCACGCGCGTCGACCCCGGTCTGGCCGCCCCGGGTTGCCGAGTAGTAGATCTCGGCTTTGTAAAGGCCGTAGGGGACGGTCCACTTGCCGCCCATCTCGGTGGACTCGCCCTTGTCGATGTCCTCCTGCTTGGTCTGGGTGACCCGGGTGATGGCGTGGTCCATGGGGAAGACAGGGTCGATGCTGCGGGCCATGCCCAGTTGCAGGGGCCCGCGGATCTGGCCGAGCCGGTTGGTCTTGCCGACTGAGAGGACCGCGCCGAACAGGCGGATGTCAACGTAGCGCTCGCACAGCCACGCGCGGGCCAGGTCGGCTTGTTCGGTGGTGATCTTCTTGTCGCCGAGGGTCAGGCCGGTGGCGGCGTAGGAGGCTTCCAGGCGGGGGTTGAGCGCGTATCCGGCCTGCACGAAGACACCGAAGCGGGGGTCGTCCCCGGCAGCGAGGGAGATGGTGTCGCGGATCTTGCGCTTGAGGGCGACGTCGGTGACCAGGCCCTGGCCGGTCTCGTCGTCGGTACGGGGGCGGTTGCCCGCGTCGGGGTCGCCGTTGGGGTTGCCGTCGGTGACGTCGAAGAGGAACACCATGTCGTGGCGGACGGTGGGGTCCAGGTACGGGTTGGTCATGCGGGGGTCTCCTCGGTGGTCTCGACGGCAGCGGTGGTGGTGCGGAGGGTGTCGAAGCGATGGGCGCGCTGATGGTGATAGCCGAGCAGGAACATCGACTGTTGGGTGAGAGTGGTGGGGCCGGGTATCCCGCCGTTGGCGGTGAGCAGGCCGAACAGTTCGTCGAGGGTCTTCTCACTGTTGATGGCCACGCCCTTTTTGTTGCCGCGACGCAGTTTGCGCAGCCAGGCGTTGGCGTCCTTGCGGCCGGAAATCAGCGCGGCGCGCGGGTTGGTGATGGCGCCCGCGAAGTAGCGGTCACCGTAGGTGGTGTTGAGCCGCCCGTCGGACGCGGCGTATTGGATGTTCTCGAAGGTGGCGAACACGCGGCCTGCCACATAGGACGGATCGGTGTTGGTGTCGTCGAGTCCTGGCATGGGTTTCTCCGAGGTCAGCGGTGAGCGATACACCGCGAGGCGGATCAGCGCGGCGCGGGCGGTGTCGAGGTGCCCGTCGGTGCGGACTCGGTTGAGCAGGTGCGCCAGCAACGCCGGGGGCAGTGGACGGCCACGGATGGCGGCGCGCAGCAGGTCGCGTTGCACCCCGTCTGGGCGGTCGGCGCCCTTGGCCCCGATGAACGCGTACCGGTTCTCCCTGCGCAGCCAGCGTCCGGTCACGGTCACCAGTCGTTGCAGGGACTGGTGTTCGGTGTCCCCGGTACGCAACGGCACGATGCGGTGGTCTGCGAGCCACGCGGTGACGTTGTCCTCCAGATCGCGCAGGGGCATCTCCAGCCAGTCGCGGACCATGACGCGGGCGATGTTGCCGCCCACGGTCAACGAGCAGAAACGGGTGTGGTCGATGTCCGCGGCAGCGGGTCGTCCGGTGTGGACGGTGTCGAGGAATCCGGCGACGGCCGCGGGATCGGCGCGCAGGACCAGGTCCATGGGGTCGAACTCGACCGGTTCGGTGGTCCACCACGCCAGGCGGCTGTCCTGCCCGCCGTAGGAAGCGGTGTTCACCGAGGACAGGACCCGCACCAGCCCTGCGGAGACCGACTCCCCGCACGGAATGCAGATCGGGGTGGCGGTCAACTGGGTGCTCAGGTCGTAGCCGAAGACCCGCTCGTTGACGCTGACCAGTGCCGCGTCGTTGCTCGCGCCGGGGACCAACCGGGAGGGCACCTTGCTGGGCAGGGTGTCCAGCAGCGGGGCCGTGGTCCCGCACACCAGGCACAGCCCGGTCCCGGTTCCGCCCTTGCGGCGGGCGACCTCGCTTTCCCAGAAAGGCGCCACCGACGAAGCCCGGTAGGCATGGGTCACGGCGGGGCCGTCCTCGACGGTGAGCACGATCCCGTGCTTGGCGGTCACCTCCGGCTCCGGGTGGATCCCCGCGGCGCCACCGGCCCGGTAGAAGGCCGCCACCGCCTGGGCGACGGGGTCGGTCAAGCCCGACGGACTGGTGGCCCAGCGTTCGGTCAACTCGACGAACGCGGCGTGACAGAGGGCTACTCGCTCCGGTTTCGTCTCAGCGTCGCCCCAGCCCAGGACGTATTGGGCGTCGTCGGCGGCGAGGTTGGGGGCCACGCCGACCGTGCGGACCATGGCGGGCACGACGTGCTCGGTCCCGCGGGGTCTGCCCTTGGCGTCGAGGACGACGAGGGACTCCAGGCGCCCGCTCAGCGGACGCCCGTCGACGCCGATGCGCAGTTGCCACTGGAACGCGCGGGCGCGGTGGAAGGGACGGGACTCGGGGTCCTGGCGAGCGTGTTCGGCCAGGCGCTGCAGCAGCATCAGGTCACCGGGCTCGCGGGGATGCCCTGGGCCGGAACGTGTAGCACGCCGTCGTCGAGTCTGGCGGTGAACCAGGAGAACCGCGGCGGGGTACTGCTGTGGTCGACGGTGTGCAGCATGATCCCCAGGTCCTCCGAGCGACTCAGCGGGGCCCGGGTGTCCGGGTCGCCGAAGAACGCGGTGAACTCCCGGGTCCCCAGGTAGGGCTGGGAGAAGCAACTCCCCCGGGTGACCCGGCGGCGGAACTGGTCACGGTAGGCGGCCTCGGGCTTGTCGGCACGCTGCGCCAACTCCACGTGGGCGTGGACGCGGTAGGCCACATCGCGCAGGCACACCGCGTTGCGCTGCACCCGGTGAGCGGCGGTGTCGACCCTTCTGCGCCCGGTGGCGGCCTCGGCCAACGAGACCAGGTCGGTGGTCTCGTTGCGGCGCTGGGTGAACTGCTTGATCTCGTTGAGGACCTCGATGGCCACCACCCGCCAGGAGAACTCCGGCTTCCAGTAGATCGACTCCAACACCCCGACCGCGGCCGATGGGGTCATCACCGGGTAGGAAACTCGCTCCACCTTCAACTCCGGGCGGGTGAACAACGCGGCCTCACCCCACACCTGCACCACCACCGGCGGCGCTCCCGACCGGGAACGCGGCAGATCCAGTGTCACCACACGGTTTCCTTTCCGATCTCGCCTTCATCGATGCCGACCTGCTCGTCGTAGTCGCCGACCCATTCCCACAGGTCGCGTTGCCCCGCCACGACCGGGCGGAACAGCGCGGCCACAGCCGGGGCGGTGGCCACCGATCTGGGAAGCGAGACCGTGTACGCACGCAGCACACGGAACTCCCGTCTCAACGGGCCTTCCCCGGCACGAATACGCCGCAACGCCTCCCGCACCTCGCCGGTGTCGCCGTACCCGGTCACCACCACGGCCACCTGGTCCTCGTCGATCATCCGGAACGCCAAACCGGAATCACGTCTGCGCTTGTTGTCTCGGGTGCCTGTATCGGTTACCGGCCCGTCGGCGACCGCCTGGTAGTCCAGCGTGCGCCGGTTGCCCTGGATCGCCTTCGCCCGCGGTCCGTTGTCCACCTCAAGCGCGGCGTACAGGCTGCCGTAGTAGGCGTTCAGCACCGCGGAGTCGTCCGGATCGGCTTTGCCCGGGCCGAAGAACGCGAGGGTCTTGTCGATCCCCGCCCGGTAGAACGCCGGCGCCGGGGCGTCCGCAGCGTCGAACACCACCACCCGCCCCAACTCGGAATGCCTACCCTCGCGGTTGGCACGCCCGGCGGCCTGCTGCAACGACTCCGCCGGGGCCAACGCCCGGAACACCACCGGAAAGTCCAGGTCCACCCCGGCCTCGACCAGCTGCGTCGAGATCACCAGCACCGGCTTGGCTTCGCCCAGTAGACGATCCACATCGTCGAGCACCTTGCGTCGGTGCGCCGGGACCATCCGCGTGGACAGGTGGAACACCGGAGCAGCCGGGTTGTTCTCCCTGACCGCCTTGACCATCGCGCGGGCCTGCTTGACGGTGTTCACCACGACCAGCGCCTGCGGCATTCCCGCGACCTCGGCGGCGATCTGCGCCGTAGCCGGCTTCGGGTCCAACCGCCACTCGTAGCGCACCCGCCGCAGCGACGCCGACAACTCGACCGGGTCCTCGACAAGTTCCTTGATGCCCAACGACTCCCACACCGCCAGCCGCTCGAACGTCGGCTGCGTAGCCGAGGCCAACAACACCGTGGCCCCGAAATGCCGCACCAACAACCGCAACCCGTCCAGGATGGGCACCAGCAACGACACCGGCAACGCCTGCACCTCATCGAGCACGATCACCGCGTTCGCCAACCGGTGCAGCTTCCGCGACCGAGCCGGTTTCCGCCCGAACAACGAATCGAACAACTGCACCGTTGTGGTCACCACGAACGGCGCATCCCAGTTCTCCGCGGCCAACCGCAGCCCGCGCGTGTCCAGCTCGGTGTTGGAATGGTGCTCCAACACCACATCCTCGCCCAGCAACTCCCGGTACACCTGCGCGTTCTGCTGGGTGATCGTCGTGAACGGAACAGCCACCACCACCCGCGCCATCCCATGACGCGCCGCGTGACGCACCGCGAAACCCCCCGCCGTGAACGTCTTGCCCGACCCCGTCGGAGCGGGCAACCGATACACCCCACGCTCCCCCTCGGCCATCCCGACCACGCGGTCGTACAACCGCGACCGCACCTCGTTCACCACCGAAGGCTTCGCCGAGGCCAGCTTCGCGGTCCGGCTGCGCTCGTACCGGTTCCACAACACCGTCATATCCACCGGATCGGCCACCCGAGGGCGGCCCGAGCCATCGAAATGCGCGGCGGTATCCAGATAGTCGGCGTCGACCAACGCCGAGAACACCATCCGCACCCCCATCTCCCACACCAACGGGTCCCGCCCCCACCCCGCTGGCGCCAACGACGCACCCTCCCCCAACGCCCGCGCCTCCGGCACCACCCCGAAGAACCGCTCCAACACCTCCCCCGCATCCGCCTCCGGCACCAACCTTTTCAAGTCCCTCGCCGACGACAGGCCGCCGTGGTGCCCCAACACCGCCAACGCAGCCACACCCGCCCGCTTACCGATGAACGATGCCCCCAGTTCCTTGTGCGGGATACCGATGCTCGCGCCCGAGGTCCCGACTGCGATCAGGCGGTCCTGCCACGAACACCGCGCCTTACCAGCGTCATGGACCAACCCCAACGCCCACGCCAACTCCCCCGCACCGAACGACTCAGCAAACCCACCCGCCAACGCAGCCGTCGACCGAACATGATCAACCAACGAATGCAACGACCCCGACTCCAACGCAGGACTATGCGCCCACAACTGACAAAACCTCACCCTCGCAGCCATCCCCGACGAGTACACAGACCCTAGAGACCCCCACCGACAACAAACGCCACAAAGCCGCCACCCCACGACGCAACCACCCGAACGGCCCAACCCGGGCGGCGCAGTCAGGTCGACATCATGAACGCGAACCCTCACGCCATTTCCACCAACACCCCGCGCGGCCGCGAACGCCCGCAGCTACGCACGCGCCAGCAGCCCCACAAGACATCACACCAAAGAAGCGCTCGACTAGACCAAGCCCGCACTCACCCCGAGCCGGACAACCACGCCGGCAATCCAAGCGTCGTCACCACAACAAGACAGTCCCTCCAGGCTCTCCAGGAAGGACCGCCTTGCTGCGAAGCGCACCGCAAAGGCACGACATGTTGAGACCCTCGCCAGCACAACGCCGACGCTGCACACCCCGGCCACGGCTCAGGGCACGAACCCAGCATACCCGGTTCATGTCTTGCCTCAGCGAACAGTCAGTTCATGTCTTGGCTTTGCGGAAGTTGATCATCTGGTGCTAGCGTGTGCGCCGAGCCTGGCGCCAACAGGAGCATCGCCAGTCGGCATCCGGCACCTGCCCCACGACCGTCTGCGCAGAGTGCGTTCCTGTCAGCAAGACCGAAGGACAGGCTGATCTCGACACCGCACATTTTGGCGTTGAGGTCTGACAACTCCGCAGGATCACCGCAGCAGCCTGCAGACATCGCAACGACGTCATGTCCCACACATCCCGCCGACCTGGAGACTTCACGATGGACGAGACCTCGCTCGACCCTTCGTCTACCCACCAGACGGATCCAGCGAACTGGGCAGCGGTGGTTCACCGCTGGACTCACAGTTGGAGTTCACTGGCCCGCATCTGCGTAGCTTTGGTCGTCCTTGGGGCGATCTTCGTTGCGGTCCTCCTACTCCTTGGCCCACTCAGAGTAGGAATCGGACCGATAGACTTCGATTACCGACTCGGCGGGACAGAGCCTGTCAAGTAGGGGCTCATTGCGTGACCATTTCCTGTTGGGTCCGCGCCTCGGCGGGCTTCATGGTCAAACATGATTGGAAGCAGCGGCGGTGATGTGGCTGACGACTCAGGGCGGCCGCGTGGACCCTAGTGCGATCCTCACCGACCCGTGAGGGCCGGTGCTGCTCGGCGCCGGGGCCGAGGGCGAGGTGCGGGGTGGGGTTGCGATCCTCACCGACCCGTGAGAGCCGGTGCTGCACGTACAGCAGCTTGATCTTGGCGAAGGTGAGCGTCTGGCCGTTGCGATCCTCACCGACCCGTGAGGGCCGGTGCTGCCATCCCCCAAGCTCGACTCCGGGGGGATGAGGTCCTAGTTGCGATCCTCACCGACCCGTGAGGGCCGATGCTGCCTGATGGGCGAGTTGAGCGAGGCGCCCAGGGTCTCCTCGTTGCGATCCTCACCGACCCGTGAGGGCCGATGCTGCCCGCGGTGCCGGTGGTGCTGGTGCCGTCACCCCAGTCTTTGCGATCCTCACCGACCCGTGAGGGCCGATGCTGCACCTGCGTACCCTCGCCCGCGTCCTGGCCGTGGTTTGCGATCCTCACCGACCCGTGAGGGCCGATGCTGCCTCGAGTTCGTCGACTTGACGGTCGGCACGATGGATTTGCGATCCTCACCGACCCGTGAGGGCCGATGCTGCCCCTGCGTGAGCAGGGATTTTACCAATCAAGAGTTCCTGCCATGAGTCAGTCGTCGCGCTATGCGGGATGACACGCCATCCGACAGTTCGGAACCTCCCGGCGTGTCGGCGCACGCTAGTGGTTCCGAAGCTGCCGCAGTCCCCGGCACCTAGGGAGAACCTCATGTTCAAGCCAACTGTCCTCACGGGTCAGGAGTCAAACAAGACCGGGGGCGATCTAGATGTCGTTGAAGGTCTGCGCCCACGTAGGTGTCCGGGGTGCGGGTGTAGTTGATCATCGGGTCGAGTGAGGCACTGCGCGGTGGCTGTGTCGTAGAAACGGCGGGGCGGTAGAGCAGGCCGGTCTCGGCGTCGGTGGAGCCGCCCGTGTAGTGCGGGGCCGTGCCGGCAGCACCCGTGTGGCTTGTGACCCGTACTCGGTGTAGCCGTAGTGACCGGTGATGGTGCCGGCGCTGTCGAGCAAGGCGTGGGTCGAGCCGAGTTGGTCGTGCGGGAACCACTGGGTGCCGGTGCCGTTGATCTGATGGACAAGCCAATCCTGTCAAAGGGACTAGATACCCAGGCCGATGTTGACCAGAACGGTGTAGCGCGGCTCGGTTGTCGAACGCGGAGAGGAAGGAGCTCGCTGAGCTGCGACATAGGAACCGACAGCTTGAGACAGAGACCGATATCCTGAATCGCGCTGCCGCGTATTTGACGCGAGGGAATGTTCCCAAAGTCGTCTACCCGCTGGTCCGTGAACTGGCCGACGACGGTGTGGATGTCGCGGTGCCCCTCGGGTGTACAAGTATCCCGTTCCGCGTGCCAGCAATGGCGTGACCGGGCCACCCTTGGGCCGCGCCCCAGTAGAATGCTGATCGCCCCGCGCAACCAAACCAGTAGGCAGCGCTTGAGGGTTGCGAATCGTCACGTGTATGACCGCACACGTTCCGGGACCGGATGGTTCGGTAGGCATACGTGCGCAACCAGCTCAGCCGGACGGGCGGCTCAGTTCCCTGAGCTACGCAGCGCTGCGCCAGGTACCGTCGAGGTCGCCGCGCGCGTCGGCGACAGCTTTGTCCCAGCGGTCTTGTAGGCATTGGAGGAGTCGGGTTTTGACTCCGTTGGCGACGTGGGAGTAGGTCTCTCGGACTTTGTCCTCGAGGACGTGTCCGAGGCGGAGGGCTTGGGCTATCTCGGGGATGCCGTCTTCGATCATCCAGGTCTTGTGGCCGTGGCGTAGGCCGTGGAAGGTGAGGCCGAGTTTTGCGGGCTGCAGGCGGATGGTGGGTTCGGGGATAGCGAGGTTGCCGTCGGCGGCTGGGCGTTGGGCGCGTCGGGCGAAGTTGCTGCGTCGGTGGAGTTGGTGGTCTGGGGTGACGAATACGTGTGGGTGGTTGTGGGTTGTGAGGTGGTGGCGCAGTAGGCGCACGGTGAAGGGCGCGAGATCGATTCGGCGGGCCGAGGCGTCGGTCTTGGGTTGGCCGAGCCAGAGTTTGCCGCCTGCCGATTCGTGCAGGCAGCCGGTGTCGGGGTCGATGATGATGAAGCCGGCGTCGTCGTCGTCTGACAGGTGCAGGTTGGGGCGTTGCAGGCCGGTGAGTTCTCCCCAGCGGGCGCCGGTCCACGCAGCGGTGATCTCCAGGATCGCGCCGCCGGGGCCGTAGCAGGCGTTGATCTGGTCGGCCACGTGCAATGCCTCGACCGGTTCGGCCCAGGTCTTCTCCCGGGGGCGGCCGGTGTGGCGGCGTTTGCCTCGGCGTTGAGGGCGGATGGGGTTGACCGCGATGAGCCTCTCGTCGGTGGCGTCGGAGAGGATCTGCGACAGCAGCTTCACGAAACCGGACACCGTGACCGGGGCCAAGCCGCTGGCGCGCAGGTCTTTGGCCCAGGCGTGGACTTTAAGGTTCTTGATGTCGACGAGGGAGGTCTGGCCCCATCGAGGGCTGATGTGGTTGCGGATGATGCCCCGGTAGTTCTCCTCGGTGCGCACATCGACGTCGAGCGCGTCGAACCAGTCGGGAACGAACTCGTCGACGGTGACCTCTCCCCTGGCTGGGTCCAACCAGAGTCCCTTGCGTTGTTCCGAGACCATGTCGTCGACTTGGTCCTGCGCTGCCCTCCGGCTGGGGAAACCGGGAAGGGCACCGATCGTGCCGTCGTCTCGCCGGTAGCGGACTCGCCAGGTTTGGCCGCCGCTGCGTTCGACCCAGGCCATCCGGTGTCTCCTCCGTCATCCGTCGTGCGCGCGTGACACGCACATGGACGCTCCATTCGAACAAGAGAGCAAGCGTTGCGGCACTAAGACTTGCAAGTTCTTTGACGGCCTGGGCGGAAGGCCACGGTCAGTGGCGGCGCGGTGTCCTACCGCCGCGGACCTGTCGTCTGGCCATGTCCACGATCGCGTGCAGATCGTGATCGGAGAAGCGCAGGTGCTTGCCGAGGTAGCTCGCCGGGATCTGTCGCTGCCCGGCTTTCCTACGGAGCCAGGACTCCCTGACGTTGAGCAGCTCTGCGGCCTGCGCGGGAGTGTGCAGGAGTGCGACCGGGTCCGCCACTGTCGGGGGTGTGGCCTCAGGGATGGGAACGAACTCGGGCATGTGACCTGTCCTTGTCGTGAGTGGATCGCGGCGCGGTTGTCCAGTCGTACTGCCAGGTGCGCGGCGTCGACACGGGGCGGCTGGGGTGCTTGCTGTGCCGCACTCGTGCGACCGGGTCTGTGGCGGTAGCGACGCGAGTAGGCGACCTTGCCAAACGAGTGATCGAGAGCAGGCACCCGATCACCGCCGCCACAGCAAAGACCACGTGCCGCGAGCCCAGCGTCCGGCCCCACCAGCTCGGCGATGCGGGCGTGAGCCGCGACGGTGGCGTGCTCGCGACGCTCATGCCGCACGCTCGCGGTGTCCGTGATCCACGCTCGGTGTAGTCGCCGTGACCGGCTCGCCGGACCTACACGACCAGGGCGAGCAACCGTCCGGGTCACCGTCCTCCTCCACGCCGTCTGCCGAGTCGGTGGTGACAAGCCGCAGGTGCTTCTTGGTCCTCGACTTCGCGGGCGCATCAAGGTCGACCTGGTCCAGCGGACGACAGGAACGGTGCAAGAAGTACTGCCCACGCAACTCCTGCCCCTGGGTGGTGGCGCGCGGGTAGCCGTGGCGGATGGCGCGGTCGAACTCGACCGCTTCGACCCAGCCGTCCGGGTCGTGGTCGCGCACCCAACGCCAGCCCGCGTTGCCGTGGAACGGGCACCCGACACACGCGCTCTTGACCGTCTCCCCGAAGCCCCGGTCGGCCAGGAACTCCATGCACCGGGACCGGTCGAAGCCGAGCTCGATCAGCGGGAAGACGTTGCGCAGGAACCGAAGCCCGGAGTCCTTCGCGCGCGTGAACTCATCGGTGCTGATCCCGATTGCCTGTTCGGCGTACAACCCACGTGGCACCCGGCGTGGATGCGGACATCCCAGTAGCTCCCGCGCGGTCTTCTTGAGCGGGGTGATCTTGTATTCCGCAGTGCATTGCCTCCTCGCGAGGCCCCGCGACCCGTCCGGGTTGAGGGTGTGCAGGGGCATGGATACGAAGCGGTGTTTGGGGTCGAGGGCGTCGGTGCGGATGTTGCCGGCCGAGACCTGGCGCACCGGGATGCCGTGTCTCTGGGCGTGCGTGGACAGCCGTTCGAGATTCGCGTACACCGCGCGTGGCTCCCAGCCAGTGTCGGCGAAGAGGGCGACGTCGAAGCGCGGGATCTCGCCTTCGCACGCGAGCAGCAGGACGGTCGTGCTTTGCACTCCGGCGCCCAGGGACAGCAGTCGCAAGGCGGGCCCAGAGTCGGGCGTCATCAGGCTTGTCGTGGTCATGCCGCGGTCACCTCCTGCCCAGCGCGGGACCGGTGGTTGGTGTTGATGTCGAGGAGTTCGGCGAGGTCGTCCAGCAGCAGCGCCACCGCACGGACGGCCTGCTGGGAGACCACGCCGTTGCCCAACGCCCGGAGCTGCGCCGTCCCGGGAGGGAGCGGACGGGCCGTCCGCTCGCGGCGTGAGCGCGACGAACGACGTGTCATGCCGCCTGGCCTCGCTCACCCGCACTGCTACGCGCGGCACCCGCGGACCGCCGCGAGCGGTACCGCGCGAGATCCACCACGTCCCCCGCCGAAGTACCGGGCGCGCTGCTGCCGACGGACTCGCGCAGGCCGGTGCGGAACACGAGGACGTCCTCATGGGCGATCAGGTGCAGCGGCAAACCTGCCTCGCGCTGCTTGCGGATGAAGTCGCGTTGGAAGAACGACCCGCGGGCCACGAGGTCGGTCTCGGCGGCGCGGGCGAGTAACGCGACGTTGCGCTCGACAGGGATCAGGCCGGCCGTGCGTCCGCAGGCGAGGATCTGGGAGGGCAGGTCGATCAGTTCGGCGTGTTCGCGCCAGGGGCGGATGGTGATGGCGATGTGCCCGCCGGGCTTGAGGAAGGTGCGTAGCGCGGCGAGGATCCGGGTGAATCCGGCCAGCAGCCGGTGGTGGCCGATGTTGGCGAGGTTGCCGCGGTCGAGGGTGTTGCCGTAGAGGTGGTGGTACTTCTGCACTCCCTCGCCGGGTGCGACGGAGACCTGTCCGTGGGTCGAGGGACCGTAGGGCGGGGAGGTCACCACGAGCGCTGCCTGGCCGACGTACTCGGGCGGCAGCAGCGTCACGAGCTGGCGGGCGTCGCCGTGAAACACCCGTGCGTCGATCCCCTTGTCACCGCCGACGCTCTGCTCCCGCGCGACGTCAAGATTCGCGTTCGCAACCTCGACCCAGTGGGGTTCGTACTCCACGCCGACGGCGCGGCGGCCGAGCCGGACGGCTTCGACGAGGGTGGTGCCGATGCCGCACATCGGGTCGAGTACCAGCTCGCCGGGCCGGGTGTAGTGGGTGACGGCGTGGCGGACGACCTCGGGCAGCATCTTGGCCGGGTGCGCGGTCGACTCGGGCGTGTACTTGTTCTTGCGCTGGGCGGCAGGCGAGGTCTGCGCGGTTGTCCACACCGACACCGCTGGCGGCTCCGCGCCGTCCTTCCGCTCACCGCTGTCCACAGAGTTATCCACAGCGGTGGGCGGGGTGTCGAGTGCGGCGATGAGCGCGCGTGGGATGCGCTGGGTCGGCTCGTCGCCGACCGCTGCGGCGGTGGTCGCGGAGGGCTCAGTGGCGGGCTGGTGGGTGGCGTCGTGCGTCACGGGCGTGCCTTCCTGGCGGTGCAGTCCGGGGTGGGCGAGGGCGCCGTTCGGCGCGGGGTTGGGCGTGCGGTTCATCGGAGGTCTCCGGGCTGTGAGACCGCATCCGCAGGCGCACTCGGCGACGCCGGGGACGTCGGCTGGTGGTCGTGCGGCTGGACGAAGACGAGGACGTCGGAGTGGATGCGCCGATGCGGCGCGGGCAGGCCGCGCACCGAGGCGCGGTGACGCGCACGTGCGTCACCGTCGTCCGTGTCGCGGTCGCCGTGGACTCCGTCGGAGTGGGCGTCGGCGAGGTGGAAACGGCCGTCGCGGACGGGCGTGTGCAGGGCGACGATGTGCTGGAGGTAGAGCAGGTCGGCGTTCTGTCCGGCGGTCACCACCGCGCCCGTCGGGTCGGTCAGCTCGCCCGACGTCCAGTCACAGTGTGTGAGCACGACGAGGATGCCGCCGACCCGGAGCCGCCGTGCCGCGTAGAGCGCGATGAGGTCGGCAGTGTTGCCGTGACCGTGGTCGCCAGAGCGGTGCGGCGGCAGGCTGGTGACGATCAAGTCGGCGCTGTCCACGGGTTCGGTCACCGCGTCCGGGAAGGTCACCTCGACGGCGACTTCCGGTGCCGTGGGGATGGTCGCAGGAGCCGGACCCACCCCGCCGACGAGGTCGGCCCAGAACGGGCGGGACACCGGGCCGGTCGACGTCGCGTCGACCGGGACTCGCTCGACGCGCGCGGCTCGGTCGAGGCGTTCGACGGCGGCGATGGTGTCGGCCAGTTCGGGGTCGGGCTCGGTTTCGGGGCCGTGGTCGATGACGCCGTCGGCACCGACCACGCCGAGCGTCGGGCGGGTGTGGTCGGGGGTGGACCAGTCCAGCAGCACGACTCGTTCGGCGGGCTTGCTGAACGAGGTGACGATCCGCTTGACGAGGGTCGCGGGCCAAGTGGCGTCGAGGTCGATCGGTGCTGAGCCGGCAGTCCAGACGGTCGCCGGGGTCGGGGTCGAGGCCGACCCGCGCGAGCGCGAGCGGCCGGTGCCCGCCGTGGACTTCGCGGGCTTGCCGGGGCTGACGCGGGTGGTAGTCGGAGCGGTCGGCCAGGGTCGGCGGTCGCCGCCCCGGTGCCCGCCGGGGCGGGCCGGAGCCGGGTGGGTGGCGTCGGCCCGCCGTCGGGGCGTGCGGCGGGCGGAGTTGTCGAACTGGGTCACGGGTGTCCCTTCGCCAGGCTGGGTGCGCCTGTCGGTGTGAGGCGCTGATGACACCCCTGAACTCCGAAATACGGCCCCTTTGGGGACACGCCTCCGTCACTTTTCTCAACCGACTTTCATGGCGCGAATAGTCGGGAAAGGTTCGCGCGCGCGTGTCCGCGCAGAGGGAGGCGGCGAGTCCAGAAGAAGGGGCCGAGCGCTTTTTCCGATCCTGGCGGAGATCGCGGGCACTCCGGCCGGTCGCAGCGCGTGACGGCGCGCTCACGGCTGTGACCGAACTGGTACCGAACTAGTACTGGGAACCGGTTTGGCCAGCTAGATGGGTACTACCGGGCAAGTTGATTGGATCTTGATTTCACGTGCTCGGTGATCCATGAAGACGGCCGCAGTGGATCTTGTGACGCCTGTGTCGCGGGCGTGATGATCGCCGGTACCTCTGCGGTACTAGTTCGGTACCAGTTTGGTTATCGGTTGGTACTACTCGCTGTGGCGTCCTGGGCGAGTCGTTGATTCCGACTTGCTTTCGGGAGCCATTCCATGAGTTCACGTGAGGCTATTCCGCGCTCCGGTTTCGAGCGCGACTCCATGCCGCTGGACGCGGCGCGGTCGGCGTTCGAGTGGCTGGTCGCCGGGCCGAATCCGGTGTCGGTGGACGGCCGGTTGTTCCCCGGTCTTCCGGCGCGGCGGGTGCCGCTGAACGAGCTGCGCGACCGGCTGCTGCGCCGTCGCTGTCCGCAGACACTGCGGGACGCGGCGTGGGCACACCTGGTCCTGCTCGCCCGCACCGAAGGTGGCGCCTGGACCGTCGGCGCGGTCGGTGTCGCGCTGCCCGCGCTGATCTCCATCGCCGCCACCTTGTCGGCGAAGTTCGCCGGTGACCCGAGCGACATCCACGCCGCGGTGCTCGCCGGTTTCGTCGCCGAGCTCGCCACGATCGAGCTGCGCCGTTCGCGCGTCATGTTGCGTCTGCGGTGGGCCGCCTACCGCGCTGGCCACGCGTGCGTGCGCGAGGCGCTGGACGCGCCGGTGCCCTCGGGACACGGGTTTCGCTCGACGATGCCGCCGCCCCCGTGGGGCCATCCCGACTTCGTCCTCGCTCGCGCTGTGGCCGAGCACGCGATCACCTCCACCGAGGCCGAACTCATCGGCTCCACCCGACTGGAAGGTGTGCCGCTGGCCGACGCCGCGGCCAAACGCAACCTCTCCTACCAAGCGGCGAAGAAGGCGCGCCAACGCGCCGAGCACCGCCTGGTCGCCTACCTGCTCGACGACACCGCCGACACCCCGCACTCCGGTCCGCGCGAGGACGACGTGGCGACCCAGGTGGCCGACGCGGTGACCATCACCGCCGCCGCCCAGCACTCGATCGACGCCACCTCGCCGTCACGCAATGTCACTGATCTGGCGACGCGCACGGCGAAGAAAGTCGGCGACCACGTGTCCCCGCAGGGCCGATTTTCCGGAGTTCAGGGGTGCGGGAGGAAACCAGTCACCCCCGCGCACACCACCTCTTCGCCCACGCCGCCGCGCGAGTCCACACAGCACTCGGCACAGCGGCCGTCGGGCACGACTCCGGGAGTGTCGCGATGCGCCTGACTCGCACCCCTGTTCCTCCTCACCACCCCCGCTGGCCCGGTCACCACCGGCCTCACCGCGGGCCTGTTGTTAGTCGCCGCGAGGCGACCTCGCGGGCCCACACGCCGACGTGCGCGGGCCCGCAGCGGCCGGCCCGCGACGGCGATACACCTCCGATCTCTGGTGGGCGGAGCGACCGTTGCCGCAGCATCCGCCGTCGTGTGTTGCTGGTCGCCGAACTGGTCGTGGTGGCGCTGCTGGCCTCCGGCGCGACGGCGCACGCCGACACGGTGGTCCTCGCGATCGCGGGCAGCGTCGACGAGGTCCTGACCAACATCCGCAACTGGCTGATGGGCATCCTCGCCGGGTTGGCGACGGTGTTCCTCACCATCGGGGGCGTCCGCCGCGTGTTCGGCGGCGGTGACCCCGGCGAGCAGGAGAAGGCCAAGGAGTGCTTCAGGGCGGCCGGGATCGGCTACGCCCTGGCCGCACTCGCTCCACTGGTCGTCACCGTGCTCAAGGGCATCGTGGGGGCCTGACCGATGCGCCCGCCGAACAGGCCGGTCAGGTCTGCCCCACGCCGCACATCGGTCGGCCCCACCGTCGGCTCACTGCACGACACGACGCCCACCGCGCGAAGCGGATCGGTGTCGGCGGATCGCCGGGAGATGCTCGCGCCTCCGGTCGCGAGCCCCCGGCGGGCCCGCCGGATCGGGCGAGTCCTTCGCTTCTCGCGGAGCCGGGCGCTGGTGGCGTTGGCGGTGAGCCTGGTCGTCCTGTTGGGCGGCACCCTCGCCTCGGCGGCGGTCGGTCCGGACTCCGGCACACGAGTGGCCCCGGCCGCCGCCGCGCAACCCGCACCGCCGACCAACCAGCCGCCGGTCCCGATCCCGACGGTCGACCCGGACCCTTGTGGTCCGGACTCGCCGCCGCTGCCGATCTGCACGCTGCCCACGCCGACGACGACCACTCCAACCAAGCCGCCGTGCACCGGCGAGGGCTGCATCCCGCAGCCCGGCACCACCACCACGCCGCCGACCAACCCCGGCACCGGGCAGCCCGGACAGGGCGAGGAGCCCGAGGACGACTGCGGGATCTCCGACATCGGTGCCTGCATCACCGAGGCCATCAACGCCTTCTTCCGGGGCATCGTCACCGAGGCGCTCAACCCGCTACTGGACCTGCTGTCCAAGACGCTGTTGACCGCACCGATGCCGGACTCACTGCCGCGCGTGGGCGAGCTGTGGGACAACTCCTGGCAGATCCTGCTCATCGCCTACGGCCTGCTCGTGCTCATCGCCGGAGTCATCGCGATGGGCTACCAGACCGTCCAGACCCGACACTCCATCAAGGAACTCGCACCCCGTCTGGTTGTCGGATTTCTGGCCGGCGCCCTGTCGGTGTGGGTGGCGACCAAGGGCATCCAGATCGCCAACGCACTCGTCGCGGCAATCATGGGCGGCGGGGTCGACGCGAACTCCGCGGGCGAGACGCTGCGCAACCTCGTGCTCAGCAGCCTCAACGGCGGCATCTGGATCATCTTCATCGGCATCTTCCTCGCCGGGATGCTCGTCGCCCTGCTCATCACCTACGTCGTGCGCGTCGCGCTGACCATCATCCTCATCGCCGGGGCGCCCCTGGCGCTGATGTTCCACGCCCTGCCCCAAACCGAGGGCATCGCCTACTGGTGGTGGAAAGCCTACGGCGGCTGCCTCGCCATCCAACTCGGCCAGAGCCTGACCCTGATCACCGCGATGAAGGTGTTCCTCGCCCCCGGCGGGTTCACCGTCTTCGGCCCCACCGTCTCCGGATTGGTCAACCTCCTCGTCGCGCTCGCGCTGATGTACATCCTGTTCAAGATCCCGTTCTGGGTGCTGTCGTCGGTGCGCGGCGGTGGCGGCCGGAGTGGTCTGATCGGGTCGCTGGTCAAGGGCTTCCTCGCCTACAAGACCTTCGGTTTGCTGGGCGGTGGCGGCGGGGGCAAGAGCCCAAAGCCTCGTCCCTCGGGCGGCGGCCGGGGCGGCAACGGCGGCAGAGGTTCCAGCGACAGCGGAGGTTCGTCCAACCCGTACGCCAACGCGCGCACCACCGCGAACGGGCAGTACGTGCTGCCGCTGCCCGGCGTGCGCCGGACCCGCCCGACGGGCAAGCCCGCGCCGAAGCCGAAGCCGAAGCCCGGCCCGACTCCGAAGTCCTCTGGTCCGCAGGGCCGCCAGCTGGCGCTGCCCTTGGGTGACGGCTGGCCGGAGAATAAGCCCGTGCTCGGCCGCGACGGGCAGTACCGGCTGCCCTTGGACGTCCAGCGCACGACGCCACCACCGGCCTCACCCACCGGGACGGACACCGGCGGCCGTCGCACCCGCACGGGCGGCGGCAAGCAGCTCGAGTTGCCGTTGGACCCCTACCGGGGCAACCGCCCGAACCGGTCCGGGCAGTACCCGCTGCCCCTGGACGGGGTGCGTCGAGTGCCGCGCCCGGCGAGTCCGCCGCCTCCGCCGAGCCCACGACCGAGTGGACGTCGGACAGTCCAGCCGGAGCTGCCCTTCGACCCGTACAAGGGCAACCGGGCGACCCGCAGCGGCCAGTACCCGCTGCCACTGGACGGCGTGCGTCGGGCTCCCGCGCCCCAGCCCGCACCCGCTCCGCCACCGGCGCCCTCGCCTCGCCCCGCGCCGCGCACGGGACAGCAGCTGCGGTTGCCGCTGGATCTGCCCAAGCCACCCAAGCCGCCGACGACGCCGGTCTTCAGCTCACCACCGTCACCACCGCCGCCACCGGCACGGCCGAGCCCCAAACCAGGAGGTAAGTCCTCATGACCGCTCCCGTCCGCATCCCGGCCGACGTCGACATGCACGACCGTGTCCTCGGGCCGCTGACCGCACGCCAACTGGCCATTCTCGCCGCTGCCGGGGCGGTGCTGTACCTGATCTGGGCGGCCACCCGTGCCTTCGTCCCGATCCCGGTGTTCCTTGCCTTCGCCGTCCCGGTCGGCGCCGCCTCGGCGATGCTCGCCCTGGGCAAGCGCGACGGGATGCCGATGGACAAACTGCTCGTCGCCGCGATCCGCCAACGGGTCGCACCCCGGCACCGCGTGGCCGCACCCGAGGGCGTGCGCCCAGCCCCTGCCTGGCTCACCCCGGACACCGACCGGACCACCGGCCAGGCTGCGGGTCGCCGCAAGGGCGGCAAGGGCGGCAAGGGCCGGACCGGGCAGCCCGAGCAGGTGTCGCCCTCGGCGCTGCGGCTGCCGGCCGAGGCCGTCACCGACACCGGCGTAGTCGACCTGGGCGCCGACGGTCTGGCGGTGGTCGCGGTCGCCTCGACGGTGAACTTCGCACTCAGGACACCGAACGAGCAGGAAGCGTTGGTCGCCTCGTTCGGCCGCTACCTGCACTCGCTGACCACGCCGGTGCAGGTGCTCGTGCGCACCGAACGACTCGACCTCTCCGCCCAGATCACCGAACTGCGGGAGCGCGCGGGCGGCCTGCCGCATCCCGCGCTGGAGGCCGCCGCAGTCGAGCACGCCGACTACCTGGTCCAGCTCGGCCAGCAATCCGACCTGCTGCGCCGCCAGGTGCTGCTCGTGCTGCGCGAGCCGCTCGGCATCGCGACCCCGACCGACGGGTTGGGCGGGCCCGGTCCGATGGCGGTGCTCGGGTCGATGGTGGGCAAGCGCGGCAAACAGGCGGCCGGTCAGGTGGACGCCGGAACCCGGCGAGCGGCGGAGTCCCGTCTGGTGCGCCGTCTCGGCGAGGCGATCGAGCTGCTGTCGCCGGCCGGGATCGTCGTCACCCCGCTCGACGCCGGACAGGCCACAGCAGTGCTGGCCTCGGCGTGCAACCCCGACAGCCTGCTCCCGCCCTCGGCAGGGCTGGCCGGCGCGGACGAGGTCATCACCACCTCCGGCGCGGACCTCACCGAGGACGACATCGACGACGGCTCCTACTTCGCGCACACCACCACGGCATCCACCCACGCGCCGTCGAGGCAGTCGGAGGACAGCGACGAGTACGAGGACGACTGGGACTACGAGGACGACGACTACGAGGACGAGAGGGGGCGGTCCTGATGGCCTCCCGCACACGCAAGACCCGCGGCAACCCGGCCGCCCCGGCGGCCTCGTCGGCCGCCGCCACGTTCACACCCGACGCCCTGTCGGTGGCCGCCCGGCACCTGGAGGTCGGCGGCGAATGGGTCTCCAGCTTCGCCGTGGTCGGCTTCCCGCGCGAGGTGCACCCCGGCTGGCTGTCGCCGCTGCTGACCTACCCCGACCGCCTGGACGTCTCGGTGCACATCGAACCGATCGACCCCGCCACCGCCGCCTCCCGACTGAAGAAGCAACTGGCGAAGCTGGAGGCCGGGCGGCGCCACACCGCCGAGCACGGCCGCCTGTTCGACCCGCAGGTCGAGGCCGCCACCGAAGACGCCTACGACCTCAGTTCGAGGGTGGCCCGCGGTGAGGGAAAGCTGTTCCGAGTCGGCCTGTACCTGACCATCCACGCCGCCACCGAGAAAGTCCTCACCGACGAGGTAGCCGCGCTGCGGTCGCTGTGCGCGAGCCTGTTGCTCGACGCGAAGCACACCACCTACCGGTCCCTGCAGGGCTGGGTGTCGACATTGCCGATGGGCCTGGACCTCATCGGGATGCGCAGGACGTTCGACACCTCGGCGTTGGCGGCGGCGTTCCCGTTCACCAGCCCCGACCTGCCCGCCCCGGACCCCACCTCGGTCGCGGCACCGTCAGGGGTGCTCTACGGCTACAACGTCGGCTCCCAGGGGTTGGTGCACTGGGACCGGTTCGGCGACGGGATGCACAACCACAACTCGGTGATCCTCGGCCGCTCCGGCGCGGGCAAGTCCTACTTGGTGAAGCTGGAGCTGCTGCGCAGCCTGTACCGGGGCATCGAGATCGCTGTCGTCGACCCCGAGGACGAGTACGCCCGGCTGGCCGCCGCGGTCGGCGGCACCTACGTCCACCTCGGCGCGCGAGGCGTTCGCCTCAACCCGTTCGATCTGCCGATCCACACCCGTGCCGACGGCCGCCGCACCGCCCCGAAAGACGCGCTCGTGCGGCGCAGCCTGTTCCTGCACACCGTCATCGCCGTTCTGGTCGGTGGCGAGCTGGAGGCGGCGGAGCGGGCGGCGTTGGACCGGGCGATCGCCGCGACGTACCAGAGCGTGGGGATCACCGCCGACGCCCGGACCTGGACCCGGCCGTCCCCGACGCTGCGGGTCTTGCGGGACCAGCTCGCGGGCGCCGGGCAGGCCGGCGACCGGGCCGCGGGCGAGCTGGCGGCGAGGCTGCACCCGTTCGTCGAGGGCGCGTTCAAGCAGCTGTTCGACGGGCCCAGCAGCGTCAACCCCGAAGGGCACCTCGTGGTGTTCAGCCTCCGCGACCTGCCGGACGAGCTGAAGGGCATCGGCACCCTGCTCACGCTCGACGCGGTATGGCGGCGGGTCAGCAATCCGGCGATCCGGCGCCCGCGTTTGGTCGTGGTGGACGAGGCGTGGCTGCTGATGAAGGAGAAGTCCGGGGCGGAGTTCCTGTTCCGCATGGCCAAAGCGTCGCGCAAGCACTGGGCCGGGTTGACCGTGGCGACCCAGGACACCGCCGACGTGCTCGGCAGCGACCTGGGCAAGGCTGTCGTGGCGAACGCGGCAACCCAGATCCTGCTGCGGCAGGCGTCGCAGGCCATCGACGAGATCACCCAGACCTTCGACCTCTCCGCCGGGGAGCGCGCGTTCCTGCTCTCGGCCGACCGTGGCCAGGGCCTGCTGTCAGCCGGCACGCAGCGGGTGGCGTTCCAGAGCATCGCCTCACCCACCGAGCACTACCTGGTCACCAGCAACCCAGCCGAACTCGCCGCGTACGCCGACACCGCCGAACCGGTCGACGAGGCCGAGGCCGCGTTCGTCAACCTGGGCTTCGACGGCGACGAGTTCGGCTCCGACTCCGGTGACGACGAGGACCAGGTCCACCTCGACGCCGCCTGACCACGCGCGCACCACCACCTCGTACGCACCTCTCCCGTGAAGGGACTCGTTCATGCTGCCCCGAACACTGACGTGGGTACCGCCTGCCCCCAACCAGCCACCGGAAACACCTCTCCTCACCACCCCGCCCACGCACTCGACGACGCTTGTCGCCGCCGGGTGGATGGAGGACTACCTGCGCGATCCCGGCGGCGCACTACTCGCGCTGCTGGCCCGGCTGCGGGACCTCGCCCTGGACTGGGGCCCGATCGCGGCGCCGGTCCTCGCGGTGTTCATCACCGGGATCGTGCTCGGCCGGCGGTGGTGGGCCCGCCGCTGCCACGAGGCGCTGCTGGCCGACGCCCGTCAGGTCACCGTGCTCGCCCCGCCGCAGGTTGATCCCGCGGGTGGGGCCGCGTTGTGGTCCAACCTCGTCGGCCTGCTGCGCCCTGGGTGGCGGCGGGCGTTCACCGGCCAGCCGCACGTGGCGTGCGAGTACGTGTTCTCCGAGGCCGGGGTCGCGATCCGCTTGTGGGTGCCCGGTGTCATCCCACCCGGCCTGGTCGAACGCGCCGTGGAGGCGGCCTGGCCAGGCGCGCACACCCGCGTCGGTCCGGCCGAGCCACCGCTGCCGACGCCCGAGGAGGAGCAACGGCGCCTGGTGGTCGGCGGCGAGCTACGGCTGGCGCGACCCGAGGCGTTGCCCCTCCGCAGCGCCTTCGACGCCGACCCGATCCGCGCGTTGATCGGCGCGCCGGTCGGACTTGGACGTGAGGAGTACGCCTGCGTGCAGGTGCTGGCCCGCCCGGTCACCGGCCGCCGCGTCCAGCAAGCCCGCCGCGCCGCCCGACGAGTCCACACCGGCGGCTCGACCCGCCTGGTCGGTCGCCTGCTCGACGCGATCACCCCCAGCACGGGCAGCCGCTCGCGACGTACGGCTTCGGCGTGGACGAAGACCGGGGCCTTGCACAGCGATCCGCAGACCTCGCTGGAATATTCCGCGCAGAATCGCGCGATCGTGGGCAAGCAGCGCGGTAGCCAGTTCGAGACGGTCGTCCGCTACGCCGTGGCGACGCTGCTGCCCACCGATACCGACGACGCCGAGGTCCGCCGCACACGGGAGGTCGCCCGCGGACGGGCTCACGCCCTGGCGGCCTCGTTCGCCTCCTACACCGAACACAACCACTACACCCGTCACCGCGTCCGCAACCCCGGCCGTGTCATCGACTCCCGTCGTCTGGGGCGGGGCGACCTGCTGTCGGTGCCCGAGCTGGCCGCGATCGCGCACCTGCCCACCGACGAGGCCATCCCCGGCATCCAACGCGCCGGAGCCCGAGCGATCGCGCCCCCACCGGGCATCGCCACACCGGGGCCGGAGGCCAAGCCGATCGGGGTCACCGACACCGGCCACCAGCGCCCCGTTGCCCTGCGCGTCCCGGACGCCCGCCACCACCTGCACGTCATCGGCGCGACCGGCTCGGGCAAGTCGACCCTGCTCGGCAACATGATCCTGGCCGACGCCGAGGCAGGCCGCGGGATCGTGCTGATCGACCCCAAGGGCGACCTCGTCACCGACGTCCTGTCCCGCCTTCCGCGCTCGGCTGCCGATCGGGTGGTGATCTTCGACGCCGACAGCAAGTCTCGGCCGCCGTGCCTCAATCCCTTGGACGGCGGGGAGACCGACTTGACCGTGGACAACCTCGTGTCGGTGTTCCGGCGGGTCTACTCGGCGTTCTGGGGTCCGCGCACCGACGACGTCATGCGCGCCGCCTGCCTCACCCTGCGCAGTCAGGAAGGCGTCGCCACCCTGGCGGACCTGCCCAAGCTGTTGGCCGACGAGGCGTTCCGCAGCCGGGTCACCGCCGGGATCACCGACCCCGTGCTGCGCGGGTTCTGGTCCTGGTACGAGGAACTCACCGACTCGTCGCGCTCACAGGTCATCAGTCCGCTGATGAACAAACTCCGCGCGTTCCTGTTGCGGCCGTTCGTCCGCGACGCGATCGCGGGCGGTCACTCCACAGTGGACATGGGTCAGGTTCTCGACGGCGGGATCTGTCTGGTGCGCATCCCCAAGGGCTCACTGGGCGAGGAGACCACCCGGCTGGTCGGATCGCTGGTCGTCGCCCGGACCTGGCAGGCGACCACCGGGCGGGCGCGGACACCGCAGCGGCAACGCCGGGACGCCTCGATGGTGATCGACGAGTGTCACAACTTCCTGAACCTGCCGTATCCCATCGAGGACATGCTCGCCGAGGCCCGTGGGTTCCGGGTCGCGATGACCCTGGCCCACCAACACCTCGGCCAGCTCCCCCGCGAACTGCGCGAGGGCATGTCCACCAACGCCCGCTCGAAGATCTTCTTCAACGCCAGCCCCGAGGACTCGCGCGAACTGTCCCGCCACACCGCACCGCGGCTGTCCGACCACGACCTCGCCCACCTCGGCGTCTATCACGCCGCCGTGCGCCTGGTGCTCAACGGCGAGGAAGCTCAGCCGTTCACGATGCTCACTCAGCCCCTCCCGCCCGCCGTTCCCGGACGGGCACGGGAGATCCGCGGCGTGGCGCGCCGCACGGCGCGGACTCGCGCGACCGAGGCCGCCACCGGCGGGTCCGCAACCACCGGCACTCGGCCGCCTCGCGGCTCGTCGGGCCCGTCGCGACCCGCGAGCCGAAACGAGCCCGTCGCGCGCCCGCGTAGCGCCGACCCTCGCCGCAACGGCTGACCTCACCCTCCGCTCTTCCGCCCCGTCCATCACGCCCCGGCGCGCTTCGCGCCGGGGCGGTTTCGCCCTGCCCACCCGGAGGTGCCCAATGATCACCAATCCCACCCGCCAGCGCGCTCTGCGCGGCCACAAGCCGACCCGGCCCACCCCGCGTGTCGCGAACACCGCCGAGCACCAAGCCGTCCTGGCGTGGCGGCTGACCCCGCGCGACAAGTGGATCGCCCGGATGCTCTGGGAACACAAAGTCCTTACCGCACACCAGATCACCGCCCTGGCCTTTCCCAGCTTCCGCTCCGGGCGGATGCGGCTGCGTGAGCTCTACCTGTGGGGTGTCGTCGACCGGTTCCAGCCGTTCGTGACCCTCGGCACCGCGCCCATGCACTACGTCCTGGCGCCCGCCGGCGCGGCCGTGCTCGCCGCCGAGGACGGCCTGGACCTCAAGGAACTCGGCTACCGGCACGACCGGGTCTTCGGCGTCGCCCACAGCCTGCGCCTGGCCCACACCGTCGGCGTCAACGAGTGGTTCACCGCCCTGGTCGACCGCGCTCGCCACCCGCACCCCGGCGAACAGGTCGAGCTGGCGGCGTGGTGGTCGGAGACCCGCTGCGCCCGCCACTTCGGCGACTTGATCAAACCCGACGGCTACGGCCGCTGGAGGTACCACGACCAGCACGGTGGTCAGAGCAACGACCGGCAGATGGAGTGGTTCCTCGAGTACGACTTCGGGACCGAGCCGCTGAGCAAGCTCGCCGGGAAACTGGCCGGCTACGCCGCCCTCGCGCAAGCCACCGGTATCACCACGCCGCTGCTGGTGTGGCTGCCGACCTCGCGGCGCGAGGCCGCCGCCCGCCGGCTGCTCGCGAAGGCGTGGCGCGAGCTCGACGACCGGCGCTCGGTGCCGATCGCCACCGCGGCTGCCGAGCTGCTTAACCCCGAGGCCGTCCACCCGAGCCCGGCCGACGAGGTCTGGCTGCCGCTCAACGCCCCGGCCGGAGCGTCCCGGCGAGCGCTGTCGGGATTGCCCGACGCCTGGCCGCACGTGCCTCCGCCGGTCACGCCCACCGAGGAGACCCCGGCGGGAGTCGACTCACCGCAACCGATGTCGCCGCCCTCGCCGATGCCGCCCACCGCGACCAGCCCACGGGCGCCACGCGGGGCGGGCCAGCCGGGGAGGTGGTGAGAGCGTGCTCGCCAAGATCGCCATCGGAGCCGCGGCCATCCTGCTGCTCATCCCCGTCATGATCGGCCAGAGCGTGAGTGCCGTGGTGGACGCGCTGTTCGGCAGCTCCTCGAACACCACCATCGACTGCACGAAACCGATCGCCGACATCCCGCCCGAGTACTGCCTGCTCTACGTCACCGCAGCCCCGGACTGCCCCGGCCTGGACTGGACCGTGCTCGCCGCGATCGGCAAGGTCGAGACCGACCACGGCCGCCTGAAGGCACCAGGGGTAACCGAGGGCGAGAACTTCGCCGGGGCTGGCGGGCCGATGCAGTTCCTCGCACCGACCTTCAACGGCGTCATCGCCGCCCACCAGATCCCACCAGGCGGCGCCAGCCCGCCCTCGCGGTACAACCCACACGACGCCATCCACGCCGCCGCCTTCCTGCTGTGCGACAACGGAGTACGCCGAGGCGACCTCCGAGCGGCGATCTTCGCCTACAACCACGCCAACTGGTACGTCGACAAGGTCCTCGAACAGGCCGCCAAGTACGCCGAGGCCGCCGCGACCAGCGTCGGTAACGGCGACTGCAACGCCATCCAAGCCCCCAACGCCATCACCCTCGCCGCGATCAACCACGCCTGCGGGCAACGAGGGCTGCCCTACGTGTGGGGCGGCAACGGCCCCGACGGCGGACACGCGGGCTTCGACTGCTCCGGGCTGACCAAGGCCGCCTACGCCGCCGCCGGAGTGAACCTGCCCCGCACCGCCCAGACCCAATTCGACGCGGGCCCGCGCGTCCCGGCCGGGCAGCCGCTGTTGCCGGGCGACCTCGTCTTCTACGGCACACCCGGCAACATCCACCACGTCGGCCTCTACATCGGCGGCGGACTCATGATCAACGCGCCGACCTTTGGGCAACCGGTACAGATCGACAACTACCGGTACAACGGCGACGACTACGCAGGGGCAACCCGCCCGGCGGCCTCTATCGCGGCGTGAACGGTTCGGGTTCGCCCATGCCCGCACCGATCTTGGCGGCGAAGGGCTGGCCGTAGGGGTCCACCAGCACGATCCGCTGGGTGAACAGCGGCGGCGAGACGGCATCGAGGGTGATGATGTTGTGGTCGCTGGCCAACTCGAACAGCGTGTTCATCACCTCGCGGCTGATGGTGCGGTCCGGATCGGTCTCGACCGACAGGCCCTCGACCCGGATCTCCAGCAGCCGGTCTTGGGGCAGCACGGTGATGCGGGTGTGGATGTGGTCGGGAAGACCGCCGTCCTCGCGCAGCTCGGCGATGTCGGCGGACATGGCCACGGCGATCGCCTCCAACCGGTAGCCACGTTCGATCTCGACCCGCGCGCCCCACACAACCTGCAGGTCCGCCGGGACGTCAGGTTCAGCCATGACGAGTCCTTCGTGAGTGAACGCCGTCGGACCGCCCACCACAGTCGGGCGGTCCGACAAGGCGTTTGTGACTCGGGAGTGATGTCGAGTGGCGCGTGGACTACCGCTCCCGCCGGGCACGGAGTTCGGCGCGCAGGTCGGCCAGGAAGCGGCCGTCGGAGGTGCGTCGCCACGCGCTCCAGCCGTGGTGGTGCTTGCCGCTCAGGGCGGTCGCGGCGGCCGACGGGGTCGCGAAGACCCGCTCGCCGTCCGCGAGCAGGAAGGTGCCGTCGATCCGCAGTCGAGCGGTGTGGCGCACCTCGCCCGCGCAGCGTTCCCACACGAGTTCCTCGCCGTAGGTCACCAGGTCGGCCGACATCAGGTCGCTCAGGACCGTTCCCGCCCAACGCAGCGGCGAGGATCCGGGGCGTTCGGAGGTCAGCACCGCCTCCCGGCTGAGCGTCTCGGCGGCGTCGATGTAAAGCCGCATCGCGGCGGCGACCGTGGGTGCGAGCGTCCACGGCCAGCGCTCATCCACTCCCGCCCAGCGCCCGATGGGCATCCACCGGCCTCGGTAGGCCAGCAGCACCTCCACGTCGGCGACGTGGTTGTCGTCCGGCCTACCGAGGTCCTGTTCGGGTGGGAGTGGGCGGATGACGAGGTCGCCTTCGTGGAGATCGGCGGGTGGCTGGTCGGCGAGCCAGCTCCCGGCGAACAAGGCGACCTGTCCGGCGGTGTCGGGATCGACCTCGCCAAGGATGTCCACGGCGAGCACGAGCATCGCCCAGGCGTTGTCCGGGACGCGCATCGGTGTGGGGCCCAGCGACGGCACGAGCACGGTCGCGTCGGCGGGCAGCCCTTCCCACCGCAACAACGCCGTCTCTTCGTCGTCTTGTGACGGCGCGGGATGCGTCGCGGGGTCGTCGGGTGGCATAGCGGTGTTCGGTACGGCAGCGGCGTGCTGGTGGGGCGGAACGGCATCGGAACCGGCGGTCATGGCGGTGCCCTTCAGATCGGGGTGGTCGCACGGTGGGAGTGGTGTCATCGGCGCAGGACGTTCACGCGCTCGCCGCCGAGCAACGGCTTGTCCTCCGGACCGGCGAAGTGCGGGTCGATCCAGATCGGCCTCGGTCCCAGGAAGAAGCGGAACCAGTTGCCCGCGCCGTCAAGCGTGGGGTCGCGTGCCCAGTCAGTCATGCGTGCGCGGATCTCGGGCACGTCCCGCGCCGTCAAGGCGATCACGCCGCGCTCCTGCGTCCCGTGCCCTCGCCGATACGTCCAAGGCGCAAGTTCGAGCTGTGGGCGCCGCGGTCCCGCCGCGGCCGGCGCGCGGGTGTGGCGAGTTCGTTCAAGTCGCGCATTCGGTCAACCCCCTTTGGTTCCAACGGTTCGTGGTCGGGTCGACGTGTATGGACGCTTCGTGCGCGCGGAGGTGTCAACGCCCGTGGGTGGCATAGGCGCGAAGTGGACCGGTTTGTACTAACGACGTGACACGACGCGGCGTACGTCCACAGGAGACAAGGGGTTTTGATGTACCGCTTGACTTCATGCGCCGAAGGAAGCGTCCATAGTCGTGCGGCCCAACACACCACCGGATGCGCACCGGGGGGCCGCACCCGCTCCGGCCGGGGCATGACCACCCAACCTGACCCGTCACCAATGCGAGGTAGTCATGTCCATCAATCGCACCCTTCGAGCCGTCCCGACTCCGGCGACCGACCCGGCGAAGCCGCGCACGGAGACCGAAGAGAAGCTGTGGCAGGCACTCCGGGACAACCCCGGCAGCACCGCCACCGCCCTGTCCACCGCCGCCGGAATCGGCAAGTCGACCGCACCCAAGATCCTCACCCGCTGGGAGAAGGACGGCCTCGTCGCCCGCACCGCCAGGATCGCCGACGGCGGTTCCCGTCCCGCCGACCGCTGGTCCACCACCACGGACGACCAGCCCACCGACGACCAGCCGGGGAAGCAGTCGGAGAAGTCTCAGCGGTTGGCACCGGGGGCGTTGCGCGGCATGGTCGAGGACTACCTGCGGGACAACTCGGGCGAGTTCAGTCCGAACGCGATCGGCAAGGCGTTGGACCGATCCTCTGGTGCGGTAAACAACGCGCTGGAGAAGCTGGTTGAGAGCGGCTACGCCGTGCGAACCAGTGACAAGCCGAGGAAGTACTCCCTCGCCGCTACGACTGCGGCGACAACGGAGTAGCCGTCCCCGGTGTCGGGCGGTCCATATCGTCACGTGCCTCCAACGGATTATCGTTGGGGGCACGACGGCGTCCGGGGGTTTAACGTTCGTAGGTAGGGGTTTCCGGGGTTGTATGTCGCCAACGGCGGGCGGGGACCGACAGCAGGGGACGACCCCTATGCGGTTCGATCGTGGCTGTCGTGATCGTGTAAATCGTTGACGTGCTTGATAATTCGATGACGCGGAAGTAGCCGCTGACCCTTGTCGCGGTGGGGCGAGCCGATAGCAGGCGAACAGGCGCGCCCTACTTCCCGCAAGAATTTCCGCACCGGTTCGTGCCGCAGCGAGTTAGGGAGCCCCCCGTGGTGCACCATGCGGATGTTCACCTGAGCACGTGCCTCCATAGCCTCTCGGCGCAAAACATTGACCTCGGCCGGCGAAACTCAAGGGCCGGGGGCCTTCTCGGGGCCGGGCCGTTCAACGGAAGGCGAGGCGCGGAGGCGTTGCGGCCCGCAATGTTGTGCGGGTCGATGCTGGCACGGCGGTGTCTGTATGGGCTGGTCGTGAAGGCCGACCAGCGACCCGTTGGGGGTCGCTGGTGGGTGGGGCGTGCGTGGCCGCCCCGCTGGGGTTGGGTGGGTGGTGCGGATTGGCTAGGAGACGGCGTCCCATTGTTGGGTGGCGGGGTTCCACGTCGCCTCGGTGAGAAGCCGGTTGAGGTCGGGTAGGCCGGGGCCGATCATCCAGCCGAGGCGTTCGCAGTCGGTCTCGCCGGGCCAGCGGCCGGACCAGGTGTCCTTGCCGCAGTCGTGTTCGTGCTCGCAGCTCAGGCGTTGAAGTCCGGTGCGCAGGCACCTGGCCACGTCGCAACCCTCGACGTGTGGCTGGCCGATGGCGACCTCGCAGTCCGGGCACTGCGGCCGGGGTGCGGAGAGGTCTAGGAGGTCGGGCATGTGCTGTCGTACCTTTCGGTCTGGTCCGGGTGGGGCGTGCCCGGTCGCTGCGGGTCGTTGTGGCGGGTGGTCAACTCGCGGCATCGCGTAGCTCCAAATGCGGCCGGTGATCACCCACGCGCGACCTCGGTCGAAGAGGTAGATCCAGTCGGTGCTGCGGCTGTCCGGCCATGACCACGGCCAGCCGTCGCGGGGATGATGACCTTGTCCGAGGTTCTGCTGGGTGAACACGTCGAGCAGGTCGAGTACGGCGTCGGCAAACGTCGTCGGGTCGGTGGCTTCCAGCATGAGTCGGCCGGAGTCGAAGGCCCGCAGGGTTTCGGGGTCGGCGTTGCCGTGGATGGCTCCAAGCCAGCGGGCACAGCGTCCGGTTTCGTCGTAGAAGTCGGCGGTCGTGGGGATCATCGGCCGTGTGCGCGTTCGACGTCGGCGGGGTGTGGGAAGTAGCAGTCCTCGTCGCACTCCTGCGCGCCCCGGCTAGTGATGAAGGGGCAGTCCTCGCGGTGGTGTTTGGTGAAGGTGACGCTGCCGTCCGGGTGTTCGATGATGTGCAGCGCACCGCCGTGGGTGTAGGCCCAGGTGATCTCGTCGGGATCGATGCGGTGCTCGGCGTCGTAGCCGTAGCTGGTCGCCAGGAGCGCGCTGATCGCGCCGTGCAGGTGCGGCGAGATGGTGTGTGTGGTCGGCGGGGTGGCGAGGATCGTGGCGGCGCGCTGGAGGAGGCGTTCGGTGACGGGGCTGAGGAACCGGGCGGGGTCGTCGATGTCGGGTCCTGGTGTTGGGGTGTTGTGCCACCAGTCGCTGGGCGCGTCGGCGGCGAGGCTGGTCCAGGTCATCTGGTCGTTGAGGACCTCGGCGACGGCGCGGCTCTGGTTGATGTAGAAGTCGCGTTCGACGTGGGCTCGGACGGTGCGTCCGGCGATCTCGATGGTGCGGGTGTGGTGGTAGCGCTGTGGGCTGGTGCCGGTGGTCTCGTCTGGTTCGGTCATCGTGCTGGTCATCTCGGAGTCCTTCCGGGTGGTTCGGTTCAGCGACGGGCGAGTTCGGTGCGCAGGTCGGCCAGCAGGCGGTTGTCGTGAGCGCGTCGCCACAGGTGCCAGCCGTTCGCGGTGAAGTCGCAGAGGTGGGTGGCGAGGGCGTTGACGGTCGACACGGCGAACTCGTCCGGTCCGTGGTGGAGAACCCCGCCTGCCTGGACGGTGGCAGTGTGCTCGTCGAGCACGATCTGGTCGCCCTCGGCGAGCAGCTCGGCCTCGAGCAGCTCGGCGAGGCCGTCTGGTACGCGGCGAGGCGCCGAGGCCGCGGGCTCGCCGGCAAGGCCCAGTCCGCGCGAGAGCCAGTCGGGCATCGCGGCTGCGATCGGCCCTGTCAGCGTCACCCACTGCGCGTCTTGAAGGGCGGCGTCGGCGAGGTAGCGCATGTGCACCAGCACTGTCATGGCGACCTCATGCGGCCAGCGCGCGTCCACCGCCTCCCACGTCCGCACGGTGCGCCACTCGCCCCGCATCGCGGCGAGAACCTCGACATCGGTCAGCGCGGGGTCAGTGGTCGAGGTGTGCGGGCGCACCACGACGTCCCCGGCGTGCAGGGTGGCGGGCGGCGGCTCGGGTAGCCACGCCCCGGCGAGCAGGGCGGCGGTGTCGGTGTGCGCGGGGTCGGGTGCGGGGGCGTCCCGGCGAAGCTGACCGGGGCTCCGGCGGCGTCGGTGGTCCGCACGGCGACCACGACGAGACCCCACGCCCCAGCGGGCGGGCACATCGGCACGGCGGGCGGAACCGTGGGGGCGAGCAACACGGTCTCGGGTGGCAGAGTGCCGGGAATTGTTGGCTTCGTCGCGCCGTGGTGCGTGGTCACAGCTGTCCTCCAGGTGGGCAGGTTGCGGGTGAGTGGTGTCCGCGAGACATGGCCTGGTGGTTCGAGGTCACCGGGGTGGACGAGTCGCGTCCCGAAGGCGCTGGTCGATCTCGTGCTTGGGCGCGGTGAGGATGGTGGTCAGCACGATGACGGCGGAGCCTTCGTCCAACGGCCGGACGGGAGTGCCGTCGACGGCGAGGTCGTGACCGTCGGCGGTGACGATCCGCCAGTCCCGCTGGCGGATGCGGTCGGCGCAGTAGTAGCTGCCGACGAGTACGCCGTCGCGGGTGACGGTGCCGTACAAGATCTGTTGCGCGTCGGCGGGGTCGTAGATGATCGAGGTCACCGTGCAGCCGTTCTCGGTAAAGCTGCGTGCGACGCCTTCGGCCTCGTGCGGGTTGTGGGTGGTCATCGGCCTTCTCCTTGGGTGCTGTGTTGGGTGTCGTGCGGGTTGGTGAGGCACTGTCCGGCGGCGGTGGGCAGCCCGGTGTCGGGGTCGCGCATGAGCGGGAGCGGGACCGAGGGCGGGTCGGCGGGTGCGCGCAGCCACGCCTCGATGTCCGGGGGTCCGATGTCCTCGGCGGGTTCGCGGGGGTTGCGTGGGTCGAGTGGTTCCCAGCGCACCCCGCCGCCGACCGTGAGGAACACGCCGGGAGCGGCGGGGTCGAAGGCGACGATCCAACTGCTCACGTGGCTGGTCGCCCACGGCCACGGCCATCCGGTTCGGCGGGGGTAGGCCGCGCCGATGCCTTCGGTCTCCCAAGTGATGAACAGGTCGGCGACAGCGGCGCGGTAGGTGGGCTCGTCGGTCGCGGTCAGCGCGAGGCGTCCGGGCGGGACGCGCTGGAGGTTCTCGGGTTCGCATTCCCATTGCAGGGAGCCGAGCCACTCGGCGTCATGGCCGCGCCCGAGGTAGAAGTCGGTCTTGGTCGACATGGCCTCAGCTCGCCGCCTTTTGGCCGGCGCCTCGCGCCGCGGCCTCGCCGGCCGAGGGCAGCTCGGCGAGCACGGTGAAGGTCGTGGTCATCGCGACCACCCGAGGGCGTCGGCGGCGGAGGCGGGGAGGTAGCCGACCTGCTCACCGGTGCCGAGCCACACGACGGGCGGGTCGGTGGGCGGGGTGCCGTCGCCTTCGGCGTCGTCGGGGGTGCGCACCACGCGCGCGAGGTGGTGTTCCATCGGGTAGCCGGGTTGGGCGGCGATGCGCAGGGGCGTGGTCGGGTCGTAGGCGGACAGGGCGGCGATCACGTCGCCCACGGTGGCGAGTCGGTTGTCGGTCATCGCGGGGTCACCTCGTGGTCGTGGGTTGGTGTGGGTGGGTGGGTGGTCCGGGGCGGGTGCCCCGCCCCGGACCGATGGGCTAGCGGGTGGTCGCGCGGAGGGCGGCGGTGGCGGCGTGCCCGATGGCGCGGGCGGTGGTGGTGGGGTCGGTCAGCACGTGGACGGTGGACCCGTCGAGCGGGGTGTCGTGGGTGCCGGTGGTCAGCCACAGCACGGCGCACCCGGACGCGCGCAACCGGTCGAGTTTGCGCTGCCCGGCGATGCGGGGCTGGTTGCGGTACTGGCCGTCGGACACGATGACCAGCAGCCGCGCCGCGCCGGGGCGGGACAGCCCGAGGGCACCGTCGAGGGCGTCCAGCGCGACCGGGATGTCCTCCCAGTTGTCGTTGGACTCGAACTCGGTGACCTCGGCGGGCAGGCGGCCGGGGTGGGTCAGCGGGCGCACGTGGTGGCCGAAGATCACGCTCGCGGTGTCGGTGGGCACCCTGGTGTGGCGGGCGGCGTTGGCCAGAATCCACGCCGCCGAGGCCACGTGCGCGCACGCCCACCGCATCGACCCGGACACGTCGCACGCGACCCCGACTCGCAACGGCGGGACGGTGACCGGGGTGCGGGTGGTGCGGGTGAACGGTTCGGCGGTGACCACCGCCCCGGCGGCACGTTGGGCTTCGGCGGCACGCACCCCGCGCATCCGCAACCGTCCCGGCGGGACGTCCGAGGTGGACTTCACCGCGACCCGTTCCCGGACCCCGGCGGTGTCCAACGCCCGCGCCAACACCCGTGCGGCGGTGCGCTCCTCCGGGGTGGGCGGGCGGGTGCCCGCGAGCCGGGTGATCCCGGTGCGGGGACCACCAGCGGCGAACACCCGCCGTGCCGCCTTCTGCGCCTCCTTGTCGGCGGCGTCGGCTTTCGCCTTTTCGGCGGCGGCGACGGCGGCGGGGTCCTCGGGTGCCTTCTCCCGCGCCACCTTCGCCGCCACCCCGTTGAGCACGGCGGCGATCGCGTCCGCCAACGGCGACGGGTCGGCGGGGGCGTTGGGCGTACCGGTGCCAGGGGTGCCGCCGGACGGGTCGGGGGTACCGGACGGGTCGGGTGCCGCGCCGGGGTCCGGGTCGGCGGGGGTGTTGGGGTCGGCGTCCGGGTCGGTGCCGAGGATCTCGCACCACTGCCGCCCGAGTTCGAGCATGGTCTCGCCGTCATCGTCGGCGGTGCGCAACGCCTTGCGCCACACCGCCCGCAACTTGCCCAGCACCTCGTCCCCGAGCACGTCCTCGATGACACGGGCGACGGGGGCGACCTCGGCGCGGGTGAGCACCCCGCCGTCGGCGCGTCCCAGCAACAGCGCGGCGGTGTGCGCGGCGTGCGCGGGGGTCATTTGCGGGGCGGTGGCGGGGTCGGCGAACAGGTGCAGGTCGGCGGCGACGATGCCCTTCACGCACGCCCGCAACCAGTGCCGGTCGTCGGGGCGGCGGCGGACCTGTGCGGCTTCCATGCGGGGCTCTTCCAGCAGCATGGCGGCGGCGACCACGCCGGGCGGGGCGTCGTCCGGGGGTTCCCAGGCGGTGTGGCGGGCGTGCCCGCATTCGTGGGTCAGGGCACCCCATGCCGGGGCGTAGCGGGGGCGGTCGGACAGGTTCGCGGGGTCCACGGTGGCGGGGTCCACCCCGAGGTGGTCACCGTCAACCTCGATCAGCGCGCGGGCGGGGTAGAAACACGCCGGGGCACCCCCGCCCGCGCCGGGTGCGACGGTGACCAGGAGGTCGTCGCGGTCGGCGATGATCGGGACCTCGTCGGCGAAGGCGGCGGACAGCGTCAGCCATTCGGGGCGGGCGGGGAACACGGCGGCACCGGTGGCGGTCGGGTCGGTGGTGAAGTGGGTGCTCACGGTTACGGGTCCTTTCGCGACGGTCGCGCGGTTCGCCGGGCGGGCGGGTTGGGGGTCAGGGTTTGGTGGTGATGCGGGCACCGAGGGCGAGTGGGGTGACGGTGCGCCCGAACGCGTCGCGCACCACGGCGGCGACGGTGGCGCGGTCCTCTTCCGGCGCGATGCCCACGAGGTTCCCGGCGGCGGCGTCCACGCCCAACACGGCGGCGATCTTCTTGAACGCCAACAGTTCCCGCAGTTGGGGTGCCCACCCGACCTCGCCCCGTTCCTGCCGGGTGGCGAGGTTGCGCGCCACGCGCACCGCCTTCTTGTCCACGCCTAACTGGTCGGCGAGGTCGTAATCGCTGGACACCTGAACCTGCACGGAGAACCGGGACGCGAGGGCGTCGGTCAGCACCGCCCCGTGCACGCCGGGGTTGTGCCCGGCGACCACGTAGAACCCCGGCGCGGCGTCCACGACCTCGCCGCCGTTGGCCTTGATCACGATCTGGCGGCGTCCGTCCATCGCGGGGTAGACCACGGCGAGCACGGTCGGCGGGATCAGCGTCGCGTCGTCGATGAACAGCGGCACCCCGTCACGCATCGCGTGGACCAGCGGACCGTGCACGAACACGAACTCGCCGTCCGGGGTTTTGGTGTAGTCGCCCACGAAGTCGGCGACCACGGTGTCCCCGTCGCCCTGAACCGTGATGCAGTCCGGGAACGCCGCCTCCACCACCGACGTCTTGCCCGTGCCGGGCGGTCCGTACATCAGGGCGGCGACCCCGGCGTCCCGCAACCGCCGCAGCGCGGTCACGTCCGGCATCCCGGACAGCAACCGGGGGTGGTAGTCCATCCCGTTGGGGCGTTTCACCGGACCGGTGACCACGCCCGCCAACCCGACGGCGGACCCGCCCGCACCCGACGGGGCAGGCGTGGTCGTGGGCACCGCGGCCGGTGCGCTGGTCGTCGATTTCGGGGTCTTCGAGCGGGGCGTGCGCGGTGGGGCGGGGGTGATCGTGGGCGCGGCGGCGGACGCCGTGGTCGCGGTCGCCCGATAGGCCAGCGGGGACGTGGAAGCGACCTCGGCCTCCCCCCGGTCCGCCAACACCTTGCACGCGTTGCCCACCGCCCCGGATGACCGATTCAGGGTGTGCGCGATGGTGCGCGGCGTGAGTTCCGTGCCCGCGTTGTCCGCGAGAACTTTGGCGACCATCGCGCGCAGTTCACCGTTCCCGAGCCGTTTCGGCGCGCCCGCCGGGGCGGTCGGCGTGGTGGTCGGTGCCGGGGCGGGCGGGGTGGGCGTGGTCATCGCGGGCGTTCCTTTCGGGTGTACGGGCGGCGGGTCAGGCGGCGAGCGCGGACTCGGCGGCGTCGGCGGCGGTCTGGTGCCGTTCGGCGTCGGTGTCCGCCGCTTCCGGGGTGGCGTGGTCCGCCGACCATCCGCAGTAGCAAAACGCGGTGGCGGTTCCGTCGTCATTCGTCACGGTGTCGGCGTAACACATAATTGACTCCCCGTTTTCAACATGGCTCGCGCCGGGCGTGGTATTCGGTGTTATTTCCGGCTCCCCCGGCGACAATTCAATTATGACTCTGCGCCGCGCGTCATGCAATAGGTTTAGCGGCTCATTTTCAAGACTCTTTTCGATCGGCCACCGCCGTCACCATTCCGGGAATTGGGCTAGCGTGCGCCCGCGCATTTCCGACCGAAATGCCATCGCGTTTCCGCAGGCCAAAGAGCGCAACAAGCAGCAGGAGACGAGCGGGCAAACGAAAGCCGGCGACGCATAAGGAATAAAAGAAAGGAGTTTAGAGAACATTAGGAGGGGAGGAATTAGGGCAGAGAGAACGCAGTCACGAGGCAGGGGTGACGACGAGCCCGACAGGGCAGGCAGCCGGCCACCAGTCCGCCCCGATGTGTTCACCGGCTTGTGGCCAAGCGAGTCTGGGATACCAGCGGATCCCCCTACAACCCCTCTGACCGGCGTCTTTACTGGCCGGAGGGGGTGGCGCTCTAACAGGATCCCCAACCTGATCCCCAATGTGATCCCCCGTATGAACCCCCAACGGAAGTGACCGTACGCGCTGTCGATCTCCATACCGGCTACGCCGGGTGACATTTCATCGGAGTTGGGTTGAGTAGGAATACGGTGGGCGATTTCGACCGTTTGGCGTAGCGTGGGAGCTCGACGCCCGTCGCCAGGGGAGGCGGTGGGTGACGGAGCGGTCGCGCTGAGCAGGCACGATCGCCTCGACGGCAGGCTCGGGGAAGGGCGTGCCGCAGGACGTGACGAGCGGGCGCGCAGTGGGGGCCCGGTCAGTGCACACGGGGAGGCGCGGTGACGGAGCGAGACGACAGGGTCCTTCGTGGAGTGTACGACCTGAAGAACCTTTTCGGGGACAAGTGGGTGCCCGCCATCCTGGTGGCACTCCGGGACGGCCCGCTGCGTCGGGTAGAGATTCTTTCCACGGTGAACTCGTATTCCATCGACGAGAATTGGACGGACAAACACGCTGTACTGCACGATAGCATTCTGGCGCGCACATTGAAAAAGATGCGCAAGCAGGGACTCATCGTCCGCGAGAGTTGCGATAAGTCTTTTCCGCCGGAAGTCGCGTACTCGTTGACCCCGGCGGTGGCCGAGGTGTTGACGCTGGCAGAGCCTCTGCTCAAGTGGACTCGTGCTCATCCGGAATTGCTCTCGCAGGCGCAAGCGCACAGCCGTCGCAGTGGCGAGGAGGCGGCCATTCTCGATGATGTCGTGGATCTCGACTCCCCGGCCGGTGACGGCCGGTTCCACTCCGCTGGACGTCGCCCTCGTGCCGGTGGCGGCGTCGGGTGACCCAACGCCGCGCACGAGGGTGCCTGCGGGGTTCATCCGGCTCGGCTGCGCCCGCGGTCGGCTCGCCCCGGCTTCTCCGGGGGCGTCGTGGCGGCGACGTAGCCGGTCGGCCAGGTCGACGGCCTGGTGCGTGGGCCGATCGTCGACCTCGGCGAGCCGTGTGGTCAGCAGGGTCAGGGTGCGCGGGATGGCGTCGAGCTGTCCGAGGCGTTCCTGCAGGCGCATGATGTCGCGGTAGATCAGTTCGTTGTGCGGGTCGAACGCGCGCGCGATCTCGAGTAGGTCCAGCGTCTGCTGTGGGTCGTCCTCGACCAGGGCGCGGGCCAGGGCGGCGACGGCGTCGATCGCGTCGCGGCGGATGGCCTCGCGGGCGGTCTCGATCCAGTCGGTGCTCAACCCGTCGGCCAGAGGGCCGGTGTAGCTGTCGACGATCCGCCGGTACGCCTCGACCCGGTCGGCGTCGGTGACGGCGGTGCGGCGGGCGGCCACGGCGGCGGCGAAGTGGTGGTAGTCGATCTCCACCAGGTCGGGGTCCAGCCGGTAGCGGCCCTCGCCGACCACCACGAGGTCGGACAACACGTTGCCGGTTGCGGCGGCCAGGGCGCGGCGCAGGCGCGAGAGCGAGGTGTTCATCGCGTTGGTGGTCCGCTCCGGTGGGCTTGTTGCCCACAGGGCGGCGATGAGCGCCTCGCGGCTGGCGCCGTCGGGGTGCAGCGCCAGGAAGACCAGCAGTTCGCGCAGGCGTGGCTGGAACGCCGAGGTGATCTCGCGTTCGGCGGCCTCGCCATCGGGTGTTGCTGGCTCGGGACGCCACCACACCCGCGGCGGCCCGAGCACGCTGACGCGCAACGGCGCGGACGACACCTCGCGAGGCTCGGCGGGGCCCTGTGGTCGGCTCCCCGCCGGCCGGTGGCTTTCACCGGCATTCTGGGTTGCTTGCTCGGCGTCGGGGCGAACAGGCTGGACGGGGCGCAGCCGAAGACCGGGTGACGTCGCGGGCGCGGGCTCCGGCCGAAGGATCTCCAGCTCACCGTCGCCTCGCCGGTCGTCATCGCTTGGGGCTGCCAGCAGCTCCAGGTCTGTGTCGGCGACCGGCGACTGGCTCGTGTCCTCACCGACTGCATGTCCGCGATCGTCGGTGCGCGCGCCGCGGTCGACCACGGTGTCCGGGGGCTCAACGGTGACGGGAACGGAACCGGCCACGACGACGTGAGGACGCGGCACGACAGCCGGATACGGTTCGTCGCCGGCGGTAGCAGTGAGCTCGGACTCGTCGCCGGGGTTGGCGTCACGCAGGAGGTCCAGCAGGTCGGCGAGGTGATCGTCGCCCAGTCGGAACACACGGGCGCCGCGCAGCGGCTCGCCCAGGCCAGGGCTGGTGGTGGAGATGGTGCCGTCGTCGCGGACGTAGGCGGTCACCCCGGCGCTCCACTGGCCCAGCAACAGTCCGGTCACGCCGACGGTCGAGCCGTTGTCCAGTACAGCCTGCAGCCTGCGGGCCTGGCGGCCGGGTGCGCGGGCCGCCAGCACGACGGGTTCCCAGGGTTGGCCGGTGGGCCGGAGTTGACCGACGCGCACCAAGGTCTCGGATTCCAGCATGTCCAGAGCGGCGTCCAGGTCGGCTGCCACCCGCACACCCGCGGGAAGCGGTGCCTGCGCTACGCGCCTGCCGAACAGGGCCGCGAGGTCGTCGACCGGCACGATGACCGTGGCCGGCCTGTGGGTGGTGGTGAAGGCCGTGCTCAGGATGGTGACGAGCAGCGCACGGACCGCTGCGGGGGCACCCGCGCCGAGCAGGCCCAGGCCGTGTGCGGAGGCGATGTCCACGGCAACCTCGCGGCCGACCCGGACACCGACCGGCAGGACCGGTGATTGGTCGTCGGGGATGTCGGTGTCGGCGTGGGTGCCGAGTACGAGCGGCGGTGCCGGTCGGCGTGGTGGGCGCTCACTGGGCCAGTCGAGATCTACCTCATCGTCGGCGCTTGTGGTGTCGTCGTGGTCGGCGCGCAGGTGCGCCAGCCGCAGCTGGTAGACGACCGGGGCGACGGGCAGGTCGCTGCGGTCGCCGCTGCCTGGCTGGTACCGGCGTCGATTCCGGCGCCGGGTCGCGACCAGGGCGGCGCTGACCGCTGCGGCCAGGCCAAGGCCGACGAATAGTTCCTCGCCCCAGCTGATTCCCGGCTCGCCCACCGCGTCGGTGCTCGGCGGTGCTTGGGTCGTCGGTGGCGCCTGAGTGGTCGGTGGGGCTTCGGTGGTAGCGGGTGGTTCTGTTGTGGAGGGGGCCGGTGTCGTCGTGCTGGTGGGTGGGGGCTCGGGTGCAGGGGGCGGCGTTACTGGCGGTGGCACCGGGGCGGTGGCTGGTGGGGAGCTGATGGTGGCGTCGTCGGGCAGGGCCATCTCCTCGCCGGGGAAGATCAGGCTGGGGCGAGTGAAGGTGCCGCCGTTCGGTTGGGGTTTGCCCTTGTTGAGTGCGTAGATCTCCGGCCAGCGGTTGCCGTCGCCGAGGGTGCGTTCCGACATCCGCCACAGCGAGTCGTACACGCCGGTGTCGGGGTTGTACGAAAGCACCACGGCGGACTTCGCGCGGCTGGGCTGCTCGGTCGCTCCGGTCGCCTTGTGGGGATACGGCACGCTGTGGGCGGCCGGTCGCACCCCAGTGAACTCTGCTGGTTCGGTGGATGTGTTCCACGCGGGAGCCGTCGCCACCACGTCAGCAGCGGCACCGTCCGCAGCGGATGGGCTCGTGGCGGGCAGGCCGGCGCGGTGGCCGAGGATGGAGATCAGGACCGCGCCGACGAGCACGGCCGCGATTCGGTGCACCGGTCCGGCCGCTGACAGGTCGGGCATCGCCGCGTCGCGGGCGATCTCGACCGCGCAGCGGGCGACGTCGAGGGTGAAGAAGGCCCACACGAGCCATGTCAGGCAGGCGAGGAAGTCCAGCAGGAACGTGGTGGTCATCGGGCCGAGCAGGACACCCTGGACTTCCGCCCAGGAGGGCAGGTGGTCCGGCAGGGGCCAGCCGACGAAGTGCGTCAACGCCCACGGCAACCCGGCCAGCAGCGCGACCAAGACGGCAGCCGCCAGCAGTGCGCGCACCAGCCTCGCGAGGAATCCCAGCACCCACCCGATGCCCTGCCACATCCGGCCTCGCGTTCGCGGCGGCCGACGCGGCTTGCGGCGGGAGCGATGCGGTGATGTGGCCATGACGTTCTCGTTTCCTCAGCAGAACTGGACGTGTTCGCTCGCCGCCCGGTCACACGGCCGTGATGAGTCGGAGCTATGGGCGAACCGCGTGGGCGACGCGAGCGCGGTCAACTCGCATGGGCGACGAGCGGCTCGGGCTTGTCCGTCCCGGCAGCGGTCGAGCCCTCGCGGGAGTTGGACCTCTGCTCAGGTGCCGGTGTCCTCGGTCCGGAAATGGAGCGCGTTTCACCCGGCGCGCCGGTCGTGGTCACGGCCTTCTTTCGCTTGCCGCGGCCGGGCTTGCGGGCTACGAGCCACCCGGTGAGGTCGGATGGCTTGAGGTCGGTGAACGCCGCCAGCTCGTCGACGTCGATGACGTCCTGGGCGTCGGCCAGCACCTCGCCGAGCTCACGCTCCACCTCGGCGAGCTGTTCGACAATCGCGGCCCGGCGCCCCGCGAGTTCGCCAACCTGCTGCGCGGCCGCGGCCCTGCGGACGCTGCGGGCGGTGTCGGCCTCCTCGACCCGCTGACGGATCTCCTCGGGCGTTGCCATGCTGCTTCTCCTTCTCTGCGATGCCATGTTCACGACGGGCGACGGTGTGGTCATGGGTCGATCGCGGTCACCCCGCGCTGCGGGTGTGCGCTGCCCTGCCCGTGCACTTGGAGCGACCCGATACCGACGAGCCCGAGCAACTGGGTGGTCTGCGAGGCGGTCACGGTGACCGTGACGGTGTCGCCCGAGACGGTCACCGTGCCGGAGGCGCCCTCGGCGGCCAGGTGCGCTTGGGCGTTGGCGACCGCCTGGGCGGGCACGAGTTGGAGGGTGCCGTTGCCGCGGTAGGCGGTGAGGTCGATGGCCTGGGCCCCTGCGCGGGCTGCGGCCTCGGCCTGGCCGTTGGCCCGTACTTTTGCGGCCAGCGCGAGGCCACCGTCGAGGGTCAGGCCGGCCAAGGCCAGGATGCCGACGGTCAGCGCCAGGACGAACGCGGTCACGCGGCCCTCGTCGGCGCGCCACCACCGCAGGCGCGTGCGCCACCACGTCGACCACGAGGTCGACCAACGGCGGCGCCGAGCGTGGCGGCCTCGCCGGGTCATGTCCGGCTCCCGGTGTTCAGGGTCGAACGCCAGAGGTCCACGGGTTCGACCGAGGTGGCCGACAGGGTCTTGCCGCCGGGCACGCCGAGGATGAGCGCGTCGCCGAAGTCGACGGCGCAGGACACGGTCACGCTGACCGTGCCGCCGGGGCGCAAGCCGCCGGTCGACGTGCTCACCGACAGGGAAGCGCACGTCACCCCCGCCGAGGACAGCGCGGTCGCGGCGGTCGACTGGGCCGCGGCGGTCGCAGCCGTCGGGGTGCGTTCGATACTCGCGGCGCGGGCCGCCTGGTGGGCGGCGTCGTCGATGCGGATCCGCGCGTCCACCCCGCGGTGGATGACCACCCCGACGAACACCAGCAGCATGACCAGGAACGGCGCGGCGATGGTGATTTCGGCGGCCACCGAGCCGTCATCAGCACGCCACCAGGCCGCCCACCCCCGCCAACCGGGGCGCACGCGCCCGTGACGCCGTCCTGGGGACGTGACGGGCGCGCGGGGCGGCGTCTGCGATGGCATCGTCTGCGGTGTCATCGCGAGTCACCCGCTCGCCAGGTCGGGGACGAAGCGTTCGACGGGCCCGACGGCCTCGGCGTGCACAGGCAGGCTCAGGAACGGCACGACCGAGGTCGCGGTCCCGCTGACCCGCACCGACGCCGAGGCCGCGCTCCGATCCGAGGTGACGGCGGAGCCGGTGAGCGGGCCGCTCGCGAGCTGGTCGAGCAGTTGCCGCGCGCTGGACGTGCCGGCCGCGGCGGTCTTGTTCTGGGACCGTGCGACCGCGAGCCCCTGCGAGGCGGCGGCTTGGGCGATGTGGGTGGCGTGTGACCAGAGCGCGAACTGCACGATGGCCATCAGCATCAGCAACAGCAGGGGTGTCGCGATGACCAGTTCCGCGCTGACCGAGCCACGGTCACCGCGCAGCGCTCGACGGACTCGACACCATCCGGCGCGGGTCACTGGTGACCGCTTGCTGTGCCTGTGGCTCATCGGGATCACATGGTGATGCCGTTGGCCTTCTCGGTGACCTTCGCGATGACGATCGCGATCACCGCGAGCGCGGCCACGACGAGCAGTGCGGTCACTAGGACGGTTTCGGTCGAGTACCCGGCCTCCGGCTGTCGGCGCAGCTCCTCCCACCGTGCTTGCACCACTGTCCACAATGCCTCCACTTGAGTGCGCATCGTGTTGTCCTCCCTTGTCGTTCACGTTCGGTCGTTGCCCGCGCGAGATGTCACAGTCCATTGAGGACCTGCGTGAGCGCGGGGTAGGCGATGAAGGCCAGGAACCCGAGGAACAGAGCCATCACCGGCAGGCTCATGCGTTCGGTAGCGGCCTGAGCGTCGCCCTCGGCTTCGGTGATCTGGTGAGTGCGCAGCGCTCCGGCCTTGGCGGCCAGGGAGGTACGGACCTTGGCGCCCTCGGTGCCGGCCAGGCTGACCGACGCGGCGAGTTCGGCGAGTTCGGTCACGTCGAGTTCCTCGCCGAGCTGGCGCAGCGTCGCCCACGGCGTCGTGCGCGTGAGGCGGGCGGTGTCCAGGGCTCGGCGGATCTGCTCGAACGCCCACCCTCGTCCGATGTTGACCGAGTCGCCCAGCGCGCTGTCGACCCCGGCTCCCCCGGCCAGGGTGATCCACACCAGGTCCAGGTAGGCGGAAAGCGCGTGGCGGAACCCGGTGCGCAGCTTCGCGGCGTCGGAACGGGCCTGCAGGTCCGGCAGGACGAACCCGACGGCCGCCAGGACGAGTCCGGCGATGATCGGGAACTCGAAGCCGGGTCCGAGTCCGGCCACGGTGAGGACCACGGTCAGCAGGACGGGCAGTAGCAACCCGGCAACGGTGAGGGTGGCTTTCTCCGCCAGGTGGGTCGAGGTCGAACGGCCGATGACTGCCAGGTCCTTGGCCAGGCGCGGGCCGGGAAGCCCCAACGCGCGCAAGGGGGCGACGGCGGGTCGGCCGAGACGTGCGGCCCAGCCGGTGTCGTCGGTGGCGAGGATGGGTGGCGGAGCGGGTGGGGCGGTGGCGTGGGCCAGGACCGCGCCGAGGGCAGGTCGTGGCGGGAACAGGTAGACCGCCAAGGCCCACAGGCCGATCCCGGATCCGATGCCCAGGGCGATGTAGGTGATCATGGTGTTCACTCCTGCCTCGCGGTGACGAGGACCTGTGCCGGGCGGGTTGCCGGGTCCTGCTCGGCGGTGGAAAGGAAGCGGTCGGGCTGGGCGACGCGGGCGATGCGGTTCAGCCACGCGATCCCTGCGGCGAACAGCGCTCCGATGCCCAGCAGCACGATCTGCCCGGCGGCGCTGTCGTAGGCGCCCATGTAGTTGCGGTTGAGCAGCACCACGGCGACGGCGAAGGCCAGGGTGGTGCCGACGATGACGCGCACCGAAGTACGGGTGCGGGCGCGTCCGGCCTCGACGCGCATCCGCATCGAGGCTTGCCCGCGGGCGGCGTCGGCCAGCGACCCGAGCAGCTCGGCGAGCTGGCGAGTCTGTTGTTCGGCGGCCAGCAGCAGGGCGGCGATGACCAGGTCGCCGACCGGATCGTCGAGGCGTTCGCCGAGTCGGCGTAGTGCGGGTGCGAGCCGGTCGCCGTTCTCGATCCCGGTGGCGAGCTCGCCGACCTCGCCGCGGATGGCCGTCGGCGCCAGCGGCGCTGTGGCGAGGATGGCCTGCTCAAGACCGGCGGCGGCCGACAGGGTGTCGCGGAGCATCTCGGTCCAGGTGGCGATGGCCTCGATCCGTGCGACTCGGCGGGCGTGTTCGGGGTCGCGGCCGAGCACCCTGGGCAGCGCCCAGGCGGCGACGCCGGCCAGGACGGCGCCGACGACCCAGCCGGTGAGCAGACCGGGCACCACCCCGGCGGTGATGGCGAGCGCGATCCGCAGGCTGCGGTGCTGGTCCACGGTCCCGGCCGCGCGGGTCCGGGTGCGGCGTTGACGCCGGGGGTCGGTTCCGCGCCAGCCGAGGACCACCAGCAGCAGGCCGAGCCCGGTGCCGCCGCCGAGCAGCGCCGCGGCTGCGGTGGTGGGGCTGAGGGTGATGCTCACGGCGCCCACCAGCCCTCGGGGTTCTCCAGCACGCCGGGGTCGAAGCCGACGTCGGCCAGGTCGTCGAGGGTGTCGCTGCGCAGCGCTCCGGCGACGGGGCGCGCGCGGCGGTCGGGACCAGGGCGGTAGACCTCGTTGGAGATCACCTGCGGGCCATCGGCGCCGACGACCTCGCGGATCGAGGACACGACACGGGTGCGGCGGTCCTCGGCGCGGGCCAGGTGCACCACGAAGTGCACAGCCGAGGCGACCAGCAGGTTGGTGGCCTCCAGCGGGAGCCGCTCGACACCTTGGGCGGCATAGGAGGCGAGGCGGGTGAACGCGATCCGCGAACTGGAGGCGTGCAGGGTGGCCATCGAGCCGTCGTTGCCCTGGGACATGGCGTTGCACATCGGGATGACCTCGGGACCGCGGATCTCGCCGACGATCACCCGGTCCGGCGACATGCGCAGGCCCCACCGCACGAGTTCGGCCTGGCTGATCGCGCCTTCGCCTTCGACGTTGGCTTCGCGGGCCTGGAAGGCGGTCACGTCGGCGTGGATGTCCGGGTCGTGGTCCAGGCCGAGTTCGAAGGCGTCCTCGATGGTGACGATGCGTTCCAGCGGGTCCATCTCGGACGCCAGCGCACGCAGCAGGGTGGTCTTGCCCGCGCCGGTGCCGCCGGTGATCAAGACGTTCTTGCGGGCCTTGACCAGCGCCCGCAGGAACTGCTCCAGGCCGGGATCGACGGTGCCTCGGCGGCGCAGCTCCGGCAGGGTGACGGTGAGGTAGCCGTGGCGGCGGATCGACAGCGCGGTCACGCCCCCGGCGGTCAGACCCATCACCGCGAAGAGCCGCTCCCCGCCGGGGAGCTGGAGGTTGACCGCCGGGGAGCCCTGGTCGAACCGCCGCTCCTGGCTCGACGCGCGTGCGGCGAGCAGCCGCACCAGGTCGGTCAGCTCCTCGTTCGAGCCCGCGATCGGCCCGACCGGGGCGCGGCGGCCGTCGTTGTACTGGACGAACACCCGGTCGAAGCGGTTGGCGTTGATCGTCTCCACCATCGGGTCGTCCAGCAGCGGCTGGAGCCCGGCCATGCCGAACAGCTCGTTGACGACCTCGCCCACGACCCGCTGCTCGACCTCGCGCGGCAGCAGCTGCCGGCCCGCGGCCAGCTCGTTCTCGGTGTGCACCCGCAGCGCCTCGTCGAGGATGCCGCGTGCCAGCTCGCGACGTGCCTCGCGGTTGGCCGTCGTTCCGGTGCGGTCCTGCTGATCGGCCACCCTCTGCGGGAGTTCGGCGTTCAACCGCTCCCGCAGGTGCTGCCTCAGCCGCGTCGTGGCGGCTGACAAGTCAGCCGTGTCCTCGTCGGTGCCCCATCCCAGCGGTGGCACGCCAGTATCTGTACCCGGTGCGGCGCTACCGAACGGGGCCGTTCCGGGCTGCTGTTGGTGGGGGCGCAGAGGCACCGGCGCCGGGTACTGGTTGCTCGGGTACGTCACGATGCCTGCCCTCCCTGCTGGTCGCGGTGATCGGTCGCGGCGGTCGGCGCGACGCGTACGCCGTTGGACGAGGCCGCGCCGGGTGGCACACCCGGAATCGAGCGCAGGACCGGGACCTGCGTCACCGGCTCAGCGGGTCGGGGCTGACTCTGGCTGGCCGGTGCGCGCTCGCGCGTGGCGAGTTCGGTGGCGACGCGGTGAGCGAAGCGGCCGAGCGCCGAATGCGCGGGGCCGCTGCGCCCCCAGCGCAGCTTGTTCGGCCGCCCGCACAGCACGGCCGCGCCGCTCGGGTCGTCGGGCACGCGCCCCAGCGGCGGCACGCCGAGTTCGCGGGCGACCTCGGCGGTGGAGTAGCCCTCGCCCACCAGCAGCAGCACGGGGTTGGGGCTCCAGCGGCCGACGGTGGGCAGCCGGCGCGGCAGGTGCGCGAGGTCGTCGGCGTGAGCCCGCGACAGCAGCACAATCGCGTCGGAGGCGCGCACGATCGGCAGAGCGGGCGAGCCGGGGTCCACGCGCCCGCAGTCGACGATGACCACCGTGCCCGGTTGGTTTGTCGCCGCGCGCAGAACACCCAGGCCGCTGGTCGGGTCGGGAGCCAAGGCTGACAGTGCCGCGCGGGCCTGGTCGGCGTCGGGTGGGGCGGCGATCACCGGCAGGCCGCCGGGGAGCTGCTGGGTGTGCCGCCACACCAGGTCGGCGTCGCCGCTGCGGCGTGCGGCGGCGGCGAGACTCACCAGGCCCGGTGTCGAGGTCAGCGAGAACCGCAGGCCGAGATCGCCGCCGGACGGGTCAGCCTCGACCACCAGTGCACGTGCCGGAGCGGGCCAGCGGGCGGCCAAGGCCACGGCCAGCGTGGTGGCGCCCGGTGAGCCTTTCAGGGACAGGACCGAGATCAACATCAGCGACCCCCAGCAGAGAGCATCACGATCGACAACTGACCGGCCGGCACCGCGGCGACCTGGCGGGCGGCGGCCTCGGACAACTGGACCGACACCACGGTGTTCTGGTCGTTCGCCGGGGTGCTCACGCTGGTCACCACCGCGGGCCAGACCGTGCCGCCATCGGCGGGAGGACTGGTCGCGGTTCCAGCCTGGCCGGGCACGAACACCACCGACACCCGTGCTCCCGGTCCGACTTCCGCAGGGAACTGGCCTGGTTTGAGCGCGAGGGCGGCGATGGCCTGCCCGTTAGCCGGGAGCGCGGCGCCGCCGACGGCGTCCGGGGTGAGCAGCGCCCCGGCCGACAGGCTGGTGGCCATCGGCCTGCCGACCACGGTGGCCGCCTGGTCCGCGCCGACGACCGCGACACCGGGGTCGACCGCGACGTTGACCTGGCGCAGGTCCTGTGTGGTCAGCACGTGCCCTACCGGCACGCCGCGAGCCAGCGCGAGCACCGCCTGCCGATCTCCGGAGTTCAGCGAGATCAGCACGAAGCCACCCACGCACGCCAGGACGAGCAGCACGCCGAGCAACAGGTACGGCACGCTGCGGCGGCGCCCTGTGGTGCGCAACCGCGAGGCGGGAGGCTTCTTGCCGTCGTTGATCCAGGGGCCGTTGGCCGTGCTCGTGACTCGGTCGGTATCGGGCCGGATCGTGGTGTTGGTACTCACGCCGGTACCTCCAAAAGGCATGGGGGTAGTGCGCCGCGTCGCCAGAGGATGGTCAGCGAGCGGAACAGGTGGTCATCGCTTTGTGGGCTGGGAAGTGGTGCCTCGCGGGGAGGCAGTGGCGGGGGTCAGCCGCCGCCGTTGTTAAGAGCCTGCGACTCCGCCACGCGGAAGGTCGCGTTGCCCGTCGTAGTCATGTCCGGGAACGTCCCGCCCTGGCCCGCACCGGACCAGGTCACCGTCCAGTGCACGGTCGCCGTCACCGGGTACGCCTGCCCTGGTTGGCTCGCTGACGATCGGCGGTAGACGTGGCCGCAATCCGGCGATGGCGCTTTCGGATCTGTGCCTGCCTTGTAGGGCGTTCCGGCGCCGGTGCAGGTGACGGTCGAGCCGTCACCCGTCGCCCAGGTCACGGAGGTCGGCGTCGCGACCGCCGTCACCGACACACCGGGAACCGAGGCGGTGGCCGAAACCGGTCCCCAGCCGCCGGACAGCCACATCCAGGTCGGCAGATTCACCAACTGGTCACCAGCAGGGTTCGCCGCGATCGACGGCGAGGGCAGCCGGAGCTGCTTGCGGGCCATCTGCGCGAGCTCGGCGGGTGAGGGCAACAGGGCCGCGCCGGGCTGCTGTCCGTCGGCGATCCATACCGGCGGCCGGTAGAGCCCATCGGTGACGCCCTGGGTAGTGCATTGCCAGACGTACCACGCGCCGGGCCCCTGGCCAGGCTGCGCCGCTTGAGCACGAAACGCTGTCGGCCGGAAGACTGCGGCGTGGACCACGCCGCCGTTGGTCGTCGGCGGCTTGTAGGCGGCCGTGACGACGCCACCGGAGGGTGGCTGGTAATCGCTCCGGAGGTAAGAACAACTCGCCAGGCCCGAGTCACCGCCGACGATGGTGTCGCCGGGCTTGCTGGGCCTGCCGGTGCTCGAGTCGTTGCCTCCAGGGCGGCCCGGCTTGTTGGAGCCTCCGTTTCCCCCCGGCCTGTTGGGGTCACCGCTCGTGCCAGCCCCCAGGTCGCACAACGGAGAGGGAGTCTGACTGCAGTTGACGTTGCCGTAGTTGTCGCCAGCGAGGGCAGGCGCGGCGCCGAGGAGCATCCCGATGCCGACTGCGGCGGAAACGATAGAAAGTCGTTTGGTTGTCAGCATGATCCCACCTCGTGCACCGCGAAATCAGTGACCTTCCAAGATCCGTCAGCTTGAGGTTCCACTTGGCCATTGATCAACCGGCGCCCACCTGGCGTGTCGTCGGCAAGTTGACCATTGTCGGCGCGGTGCTTCAGCGCCTTGGTGGAGTCGCTGCAATCGGTCACGATGATCTTCGTTGGCTTGTCAGCAGGCTCAGCCGACATCACCTTGGCGTCATGGGTGGCCTCGCCCTTGGTCACCAGCCCGTTGTAGCGATCGGCATAGAGTCCGCGCGTCAGGTTCGTTAGGGCGATGCCGGTTGCGTGCCGCACGAGGCCCGTCGATTGCCAGTCCGATGTGACTCCCGCGATGGCGAAGTCCTTCCACATCCCCAAGTACGCGGCCAAAGCTTCGTTGTTGGCCTTGTCTCCTGCGGACAGCGAGGTGGTCGGGCTCGATGTCGCCAAAGGGGCCCCCGCAGGACCCGACGTCCCGGACGGCGGACTCCCCAAATTGCCTGAGCTACAGGCTGCGAGAACTACGAGGCTCATCGCGCCCATGACCGCGCGACCACCCCAGGAGCGAAACATCCCCCCTGTCACAGGCGCACCCCCACACTTCCGTAACGATCGTCTTGTGTCTCGTGACACTTAACACGTCTACACCACGTTCCCCCACCGACTGCAAAGTCGGAAAGCACAGACTTTGAAGTCGGCATGGCGGCCACCCGCAAAGTTCACCCGATCGGTCTAGTTCAGTCACTCGGCGAGTCGTCACGAGGTATCCCTTAGATCGAAGAGCACCTCATCTTGGAGGCGAACGCGGTGTCAATACTGCTACAAAGGGTCATAGGCGGTGAGGATGCTTGACCTCCCTGGTATTGATCATTTCGTGGGCCGCGCTCGGCGTGCTGTCTGGGATCCTTCTCGGCCTCTTGACACGAACGCTGCTGCGGACGAAGCCGTTCAGTCGTTGGAGTTGGATGGTGGCGACAGTGCTCACCGGGCTGCTGTTCACGGCATTGGCCTGGCGGCTGAACTGGAGCGTCGCCCTGTTGGCGTACAGCTACCTAACAGCCGTGCTGGTGCCGCTCGTGATGATTGATTTGGCTGAGCAGCGTCTTCCCGGCGCGGTGGTGCTGCCCAGCTACCTCGTCCTCGCAACCGCCTTCGGTGCGGATGCTGTGCTTGAGTCGAGCTATGACCAGTTGCTGCGGTCGGTGACCGGCATGGCCGTCCTCGCCGCGGCGTACCTCGGCCTCGCGCTCGCGGTCGGCGGACTCGGTGCCGGTGACGTCAAGCTTGCCGGTCTCCTGGGGCTCGCGCTTGGCTGGTGGAGTTGGACGGCGCTGTTCACTGGAACATTTCTCGGTTGGTTGCTCGCAGCGATCGTTCGGATTGCGCTCAGAGCGACCGGACGTGTCAAGAGTGACGACCCGATGCCGCTCGGCCCCTTCCTCGCATTGGGCGCCGTAGCGACCGTCCTGTTGAGCGCGACTGGCCCTTAGAGCGCGGCGGCTTCTCACGTCCGCGTAGCGGTCATAGATGCCCGCAATGTGGCAAAGCAAGCTGACATTGTGTAAGAATGCAAAATGCCCAAGCATGGGACACCTGATGGAGGTCAGTCTCGCTTGTCCGAAGCGATCACGGTCGCTGACCTCCCGTCAGGAGAGGACTCACCCCACCTGCTGAAGTCAATTTGCAGCATCGCTTAGCTACGACGAGGTGCAGAGGCTCTTGAGGCGAGAGCAGGGATGGCGGCGATCTTCTCGGCGGGGAGGCATTCCCAAAGCAATCCTGGCGAACGACGTCGTGGAGCACAATTGATGACTTCGTCAGGCGTGACGATGAGGTCGACGCTGAAGTCGTGCTCTGACTCGGGAAGTTCGCCGTCGACGACTTGGAGTGAGTGCACGGTGGTCGCAATCACGGTCTCTTGTCGTATGAGCCCCGCTTCCTGAAGAAGTGCGACCTCCAAGTCAGAGTAGCCAGCGCCCTTGCCCAGACGGACGCCGTGACGGTTCACAGCGACGCTGCCGCACACGATGAGGTCGATTGGCAGCAGGCTGTCTACATCGACAGTGGGGGCGATGTCAGCGGCGACGTGACTATCGGCGGCTTGTTCGGGAGGTACGGTGAGGTGTTCGGGGTCAAGCAGGTAGAAGGGGCGTTGCTTGGCAAGCTTCGGAACGGCCATGTAGACTATCTTGCCTTCACGGAGCGCTCGGGCTCGGACGGGCAACTGAGCCTTGTCTGGTACAGCTTTGACCACTCCGGCTGACTGCCAGGCTGGCAACGCAGCGAGGCGGTCGGCAGCGAGGTGCGAGTCGACGAAGTTGGGGATGCGGCCGTAGACGTCGGTATCATGCACGGCCCCGCAAGCGGTAAGGGCAGCCCATACCTGGTTGCGAGCCGCATTCTTCAGGTCATCGATGGACGTCGTCACAGTGTCGCTCCTTACGCGGCGGTCATCAGGGCCAACAAGCGGTCGTGAAGATCCTGAACAAAGGATTCGGCGCGCCAACGTCGTAGCTCCCGGGCAGCGTCGAAGGCGATGTTCATGCCACCCCCGCCCCGCGTGGCTTCGATGATGTCGATGGCCTCATGCAGGACAGCGGCGGCAGCGTTCGGTTCGCCTTGCCGGGCTTGAGCGAGCGAGAGATTGCCAAGAATGATTGCTCGTGATTTGCTTAGCCGCCCGGTCGCACGGGCAGCCTTTTCGAGGATATTCTGGGCACGACGGTGATGGCCGAGGAATAGATAGCACGACCCCGCAAGCCGAGCGAATTGACTATCCGAGAATAGATGATACGCCGGGTCATTCTCGGTGATTTTGTCGAAGTGAACCTCGGCATCTGCGAGTGCAATCTCGCAGCCACGTACGTCTCCCAGCATGGCGTGGGCTTCAGCGTTATGGAGGAGCGCCAGCCCCGTAAGTGCCGAGCTGCTGGCGGACGTCATCTCCGCGACGTGTCGAGTGAGTGCGAGACCAGCGCGTGGGTCGCGGTCGCCGTAGAGAGCCAGGTAGCTTGCGCGAAGTATTGCCTGCCCTTCCGCAATGATATCGCCGACTTCGCGCGCCGCAGACGCGGCTTGGTCGAAGTAGGTACGCGCGCTGTCTTGATCACGACGTTGGGAGGCATCCCAGACGAGTTGTCCCATCAACGTTGCAGCTTCCGACTCCACCGCCTTCAGCTCGCGACGCACGCGTCCGTACGGTGCCTCGCGTGCGAGCAGGGCGATCTGTCCGAACGTGGGGCCTGCATCGGCCAGAAGGGGGATGGATGGAGTTCGGTCATAGCGTGCGCCTAGGGCTTGCACTTCCTGCCGCAGGTGAGCTACCGCCACAAGATCGACTCCGGACGAACGCCGTGGAGCGAGGCTGACGTGATCTTGGCCAGGTGCAGCGCTGGCAGCCGTCTCCGTGAGGTACTGATCGAGCACCTCTGGGGTGATCCCCAGAGCCTCGGCGACGTCGGCCTGGTTCCAAGGCTGAGGCGATTGGACACCGCGTTCCCACCGGGCGACGGTGGACCGGTCGAGCTTGAGTCGAGTCGCGAACGTCTCCTGGGTGTACCCCATCGCCGCTCGTCGCCGGGCCAGGCTGTTTCGTCGCAGCGTCATGCTCGTCCCCGTTCGTAGCGGCTCGGTCTGCTGATGGTCCCGTCCCTGTTTGGGCAGGTCAAGGCGCATGTCCGCTGCGGACGACATCATCCCGGTAACGATCGACGGCTACTTTCCACCCTCGGGTCTCGTCAGCCTGTTCCTCCGGACGAGTCAGTCCGGCACCACAACCCACGACCACGTGACTGCACTTTTCTGAGGGATACACAGAGGCCCTTGGTTTCACCCAGATGGCATATCGCGATTCTGTTGTCATTTCCGCAGTTCATCACCACTGCCGCCCCGTTGACGCCCCATCGCCGCCGCGCCCCCGCTCTGGCTCGCCGCGCGTCGCGGACGGTTAGCTGCGTGGGCAGGTCTTACAGCGGTTCTACCAGCACCTAACGCCGTAATCCGTGCACGCTGCCGGTTCGGCAGGCGGATGACCAAACGCTCAACACTATGGGAGTAGCAGGAAGTTCGGGAAAAGAAAATCGGGACTCGCTGAGTTACGGAGTAGATGATGACACTCTCCCAGCGATTCGCGGAACCTGCGGTTTCGCGATGCCTACGAACAAAGCTCGCTGTGCCGTGTTCTCTCGTGCAGCCGGTGTGGGTACGGAGTTGGGCCACCGCACGAGCCGGTGACGCACGATGAACGACCACAGAGCTTGGACGGTGACGTGCCGGGATATCGCCGGCCGCCCTCGGAGCTTGACGGTGCTCGTGCGTGGCTCGAACGTCGTAGTGATGGCACCCCCAGGTGAGGTTGCCAGGCTCGACGCCGCTGAGGCCGAGCAGTTCCGCTCCGCTATCGCCACGGCTGTTGAGGTGGCCGCCGCCCCTGCCCCCGGCGGATCTGGCTCCTCCGAGGAGATCGGCATGGCGAGCACGGTGATGCAGTACGGCGACGGTGGTCACGCGACCGTCGCAGGGCGCTCTGCTTCACCGTCATGTCGCGGCGGAACCACGACCCCGATACCTGGTTCCGCCGCGATCCCCTCCCTGCGAGGTGAGGCCTCATGATGCCCTTGGCTCCGGTCATCACGGCCGTCGCCGCTGTGGTGTTCGTCAGTTGCCTGCTGGTGCTGGCGTCCCGGCAACAACGCTCCGAGGCCACGTCCGGCAGACACAGCCAGGCCGTGTCGTCCTACGTCGGCAAGCATTGGCGTGAGCCGAAGCAGCCACCGTCACCGGTGTTGTCACACGCGCTGAAGACGGTCGGCACGCACGGCTTGGGCTTCAGCAGGGAAAGCGAAGCCGCGTGGCCCGTGTCGACAACCCGCCCACGACTGTGCGCTCCGCATCCGGTCGGCCCGTATGGGGTCGGAGCGAGGCTTGACATTCCCTGACTCGTGAACTCGCGCCGACCGATGATCAGCGTAATCCGCGCGGCCATGAGTGCCGCGTCCTCGATCACGGCGGGGCCGAGGTTTTCCCTTGAGGCGCCTCGGCTCCGCCGCACCAACCCTGCACTACGGGAGCCTTCACATGACTACAGCAACCGCGACCGACACCCGGCAGCGTGACGACCACATCGCCCCGAGCGTGCTTCGGCGGTACTACACGAACCTGCTGAGCTGGCCGACGACGCTCGACTCGGAAAGCGGTGAAGTCCGGCTGTGCCTGGGCGAGACGGTCGACGCGCTGGTGATGTGGGCCGGGTTCGGCGGCGAGGTAAACCACGAGCTGATCCGGGCGATGATGCGCGCTCCGATCGTCGTCGTGTCCGGCGAGAAGACGGTCGACTGGGTCTTCCTGACCCGGCCGCGCACGCCCATGCGCCAGTCGACCGTCGACGATCTCGTTTCCGCCCAGGTCGGGTGGTATAGGCCGGGCGACACGGTCGCGCTGCCCGCGTTTGGCGCGGCTGAGGGCGGCCTGCGCTGGTTGCAGCGCCCCGAGGCGGGCGGCGAACTCCCGAGTTGGGGAGCCGTAGTCGGCGCGATTCGGCGCACCTTCACGCGGACGTGGTGACCGGACATGATGATCGAACGCCCCGAACACCGCCACCTCGAACACGCAGTCGTCATCGCCTCCGACGGCTTGGACTCCACCGCGCGGGCCTACTGGCTGGCCGCGCGCCACAGCCGCCCGACGCTGGTCTTGTTCGACTACGGGCAGCGCCACCGCGTCGAACTCGGCCACGCCGCCGAGATCGCACGGCTGCACCTGAGCCCGCACCGAATCATCGACCGGACCAGCCTGGGTGCGCTGCTGCCCGGTTCGGCGTTGACCGACAGCCCGGTGGCGGTGCCCGATGGGCACTACACCGCCGAGTCGATTGCGGCCACGGTGGTTCCGAACCGCAACGCGATCATGCTCGATATCACCGTGGCGGTCGCCATCGTGGTGCTCGCGGACGCGGTCGCGTTCGGCGCGAACGCCGGAGATCACGCCATCTATTCCGATTGCCTGCCGGAGTTCGCGGAGCGATTCGCCCGCAGCGCGCTGGTGGCCAACGAGAGGCTGTTGGTACCGGGGTTTCAGGTGCTCGCTCCGTTCCTGCCATTGACCAAGATCGACATCGATGGCGTCGGCGAGGCGCTGACGGTGCCGTTCGCCCGCACGTGGTCCTGCTACCGGGGCCGGGGGGCACACTGCGGGACGGGCACCGAGCGCCGGGAAGCCTTTCTCGACAACAACATTGCTGATCCCGCCATCTACCGGGCCGCGTAAAGGGGCGTGAGGATCGTGGATGTGAAGCCGCCAAGTTCCGGGCCTGGGCGGGGCCGTCTTTCCCTCGTTCACAGCTCGCGCGTGTTGGGGTGCGAGCCTGATCTCGGTGATCGGGGGAGCGTACCTGCCGCCCAAGCGGGCCCGACGCTAGCGCAACCGCGCATGGTGTCGCCAGCCCCTGTCCGGCAAGCGCACTCGCTGATGCCGTTGCTGGACGAGAAGCGCCTGCGGACCGCCTTGCGGCAGTGTGGGAGACGCACCTCCACCCCTGGTGCGGACCGGATGACGCTCGGGGAGTTGCGGAGGCGTTCGGTCGAACTGCTGCCCCGACTGGCCGAGCAGCTGGCCGAAGGCACCTGGCAGCCGGGACCGGTTCGGGAAGTGGCTTTCCCGACCTATACCGGCAAGTCGATGACGGTGTGCGTGCCTACGATGATCGACCGATTGGTGCACCGCGCGTTGCGCAACGCTCTCGAGCCGGTCCTGGAGACGCAGGTGCTGGCCGACTGGGTGTCCGGCTATCGGCCTCGCCGCAACCGCATCACCGCGTTGCGCCAGGCCGCGGCTCACGTCGATGCTGGCTTGCGCGCGGTCGCCGACGTGGATGTGGCCTCGGTGTCCGAGGACGCCACGGTCGAGCAGGTCGTCGACTGGTGTGCCCAGCACGTCCACGACGGAACCTTTCTCGACCGATTTCGTACCGCGCTGTCCGCGATGCCGTACCCGGTCGCGCCGGGTTCCGGGCTCGCGCCGCTGCTGATCAACCTGCGCCTATCTCGTTCCGATGCCTTGCTGGGCGGGCTGCGGGTGGTGCGCTTCGCCGACAACTACGCCGCTTTCGCCACTGATGCCGCCGAGGCCTACGACGCCTACTCGGACATCGTCGACGCTCTCGCCCGGCTCGGGTTGCGCCCCAATGAATCCAAGAGCCGCGTACGACCACACGCCAACGTCGAAGACTTGTTTCTGATCGGGGGTTGACCATGCACATCGAGTGGCTCGAGGTACCCGGAGGAACCTGCCGGTTCGGCGACGATGCCCGACCGGTGAAGGTCGGCACACTGCTGTGGACGCGCACCCCGATCACCTACGCCCAACTGCACGGTGAGCGCCGTGCTGGACCCGAACTGCACCCGGTCACCGGAATGACGCATGCCGAGGCCACCGAGACCGCCCGCGCCCTGGGTGGGCGATTGCCGACCTCGGCGGAGTGGGAGTGGATGGCGGGCGGAGCCGCCCGCCGACGCTGGCCGTGGGGCGAGCAGGGCTGGACACCCGAGTTGGCGAACCTGCGCGGCCGCGGCCTCGACACCACCTGCCCGGTCGACTCCCACCCGGCCGGGGCGACGCCGGAGGGGCTGTTGGACGTGGCGGGCAACGTGTGGGAGTGGACTGCCCGCTCCACGATGGGCGGTGGCGTCACGCTGCGCGGCGGCTCCTACGCCTCACCCCCGTTGTACGCACGCACCACCTTCCGCAACGCGGCGCCCGCCGAGTTGGCCTCGCCGGGCATCGGGATTCGGCTGGTACGCCAGTCATGACCTCCACCACCTGCACCAGGCTCGAACCTGAGCAAGGGCTGATCATTGTCTCTTGCAGCCGAGAGAAGCTGGTCACCACAGATCCTGTCCCAGCAGTGGAGCTCTACCAAGGCGCGCTCGTGCCGCAGCTTCGCGATCAACTGTCTCCCGAGCACCGAGCGCGGGTGCGCATCCTGTCCGCCGAACACGGTCTGCTCCACCCCGACGACACGGTTGGCACCTATGACCACAAACTGCGCACCCGCGGCGAGGCGCGAGTCCTCCAGGCTCGCATCACCGAACACCTGACCACCGACTTGCTGGCCGAGGAGCTTCGGCACGTGTTGGTGGTGCTGGAACCGCTCTATCAGCTAGCTCTCGAGTGCCTTTTCGACCACGCGCCACCGCTCACATTGACGCTAGCGCCCAATCCTGTCGACTGGCGTGACGTTCGCACGATGCTGGCTGGGTGGGGCTGGTTGTGACCACGCGACGGTCCGCTGATGGCTCGCTGCCGCTGCGGAGGCATCTGCAGCACCAGGGCAACAATCACTCGTCCAGCGTCCACGCTTGGGAGGCTCTTGCCGACGGGATCGGATGGCACCAGGCGACCCCTGCGACTTGCTGGCTGGCAGCCTCGCAGACCGTCTCCGTGGTCATTCCTGCTTACCAAGTCGGCCATAGTTTGTCCACCGTTCTCGATGCGCTCGACGCCCAACACCACCGGCACAAGTTCGAGGTCATCGTCGTCGATGACTTCAGCGCCGACGACACGGTTCAGGTCGCTGCGGGGCATCGGGTGGTTGACCGGCTTGTGCGGCTACCGCAGCGAATGGGCGCGGCCACCGCCCGCAACGTCGGCACCGCCCTGGCGCACGGGCAAACCGTGCTGTACCTCGACGGCGACATGGTGATTCCTCCGCACGTGATCACCGACATAGCCGCTCGTGCCACCGACACGAGTGTGCTTGTCGGGTTCCGCCACAACGTTCGCTACGAGGTCCACCACCGGGATCCAGCCATTTCGAGGCGTATTCCAAACCTCGCGGCAGACCACAGGGTCGTGTGGCGGCCACCTCCAAAGACGGTGCTGCCCTACAGCGGGACCACACTGGCCGAGCCGCTCGATGGTCGCCCGCTCGATGACACCCACGACTTCATCGATCTCGGGTACGGGCAGTCGTACTACGACTGGGATCTGCCGCGCATGGTGGTCACCGCCCTGGTCGCCGTACCGCGTGCCGCCGTGCTGGACGTCGGGGGCTTCGACGCCGAGTTCGGCCGCTTGGGATGGGGCATGGAGGACACCTACCTCGGAGCGTGCCTGATCGCCACTGGGCTGTTGGTCATCCCGCTGCGCCAGGCCGTCGGGTTCCATCTCGATCCACCCGATGCCGCCGAGCAGTGGCAGCACAAGCTCGCTGGCTGGCCGCGCACGCTGGCCCGCTACCGCGACCTGCTGGAACTGCCCGCCCCGCGTGGCCGCACCCAGAACTTCATCGCCACCATGTCCAGCCTGCTCACCCACTGTGAGGTTCACCGATGACCATCTCGACCGCCAGCACTGACCGCACCTCGGCGCGCCGGATGGTCGGCTCCGGCACGCGCGGCGGGACCGGTGTCGTCTACGACCCACTCACCGGCCTGACCCGCCAAGCCGGCGAGCCGATGCCAGCCGGACGCATTGCCCTGGCCGCAGAGGACGTAGCAGCTCTGCCGGAAGTCCATCCCGGCGAGCTGGGCGCCGGGATGCCGGTCAGTGTGTGCTGGTCGCCCATCGTGCGCTGCAACCTCGCCTGTCCGCACTGCCTTGACGACAAGTCCGTCCCGGAGCTCGGCCGCGGCGAGCGGGCCGAGGTCGCGGCCAGGATCGCGGCTTCGGGCGTGCTCGGGGTTGACGTCTCCGGCGGTGAACCGCTGCTCATCCGCGACCTGCCGACCTTGCTCGACGTGCTGGTCGGAAGCGGCTGCGCGGTTAGCGTCACCACCAACGGCACCCACCTGCCCCGCCGTGCCGAAGCCCTTGCCCGCCGAGTGGACGCGATCCGGGTCAGCCTCGACGGCCCGGACCCGAAGCGGCACGACCGCTGGCGCGGCGAGGGAAGCTTCGCCATGGCCGTCGCCGGCATCCGTGCCGCCATCGCGCACGGCATTCCTACCCAGATCCAGACCGTGCTCATGCGCTCCAGCGCCCCCGGACTACCCGAGCTGGTCGAGCTGGCCGACCGGCTCGGCGTCCACGGCGTGACCGTCCTGCAGTACTTGCCCTTCGGCGAAGGTGCTTCCCTTGCTGATGCCGAAGAGGTGCCCGACGAGGACGCACGCCACCTTGTCGGCGTGCTCGGCGCGACACCGGTTCCGGTGCGGTTGCGAACCCGAGCCGACGCCGCGGGGTTCACGGTCGTGCGCGCCGATGGACAGGTCTGGCGCAACGCCCCGGACAGCGCAGCCATCGCCGCCCTGCGCCCGCTGAGCGGGCCGGTCAGCCTGGCCGTGGCCGAACGGGACGGTTCGGCATGACCCGCACCGCACAGCGCGTGTTCGAGCACCAGCGCGTCTGGAGCGTCACCCCCAAGGCCCTGGGCGAAGCCTGCCTGCTGCTGTTCGCCGCCATCAGCCGCGACCATCCGAAGGTCGACCACGTCATCGGCATCGCCAACGGTGGCATCGCCCCCGCCCGCATCCTCGCCGACCGTCTCGGCGTGAACCCCCGGACCGTGCAGGCCAGACACAACGCCGACGACGGCCTCTACCAACAGGCCACCGGCAAGGTCACCGTCGACTTCGACACCTTCCACAGCATCCTCGGCCGCCGCAAGCTCGACGGCACCATCCTCGTCGTCGACGACATCTGCGGCAGCGGAGCAACCCTGCACACACTCCGCAACGTCCTCACCCCCGTCCTCGCCCCAGACGCCCGAGTGATCACCGCGACTCTGTGCCTGAACTCCGGGGCGCAGACCTGCCCGGACTACTCGGTGTGGACCGTGTCGGACTGGGTCGCCTTCCCTTGGGAGAAACGCCCCGACCAGCCGACCACCGACATACCCATCCCCGAGCAGGTGACCAGCCATGCCTGAGGCCACCAAGTCGATCACCGTCGCATTCGTCCTGGCCTCCTACACCCACAACGCCCCAGCCGGGATGGAACGCGCCATTGCCGCCCTAGCCCACGGACTACGTCAACTCGGACACCGGGCCCTGATCATCACCGCCGTCAAACCCGACCCGACCAAGGACGAACTGGACGAGGATCTGATCGTGCTCGGCTCGGCCGAAGTCACCTTCCCCGCCGCCGACAACGAACTACGCGAGGCAATCAGCTCGCACGGCCAGGACGAGATCATCGCCGCCGACCTGCGCGCCCTCTACCACCGCCACCACGTCGACATCGCGGTCTACGTCGACGCCCTCTGGGGACTCGGACGCCTTGCCCCCGCCTGCCCTGCCGTGCGCACGGTACTGGCGATGCACGTCGTCGGCCACGACCAGGACCTCACACCCGCCTTGGAGCGCGCCGACGTGGTGGTCGCGCCGTCGACCACGGTCCTCGATCAAGCCCACGACCGGGGGTACGACAGCACCTGCTGGCAGATCGTGCCCAACGCGCTGCTCGATGATCACGGCGCGCCCGACGCCCGCCAACGCGAGGCGCTGCGGCTGGGCGGGCCGATGCGGGTGTTGGCCCGGCTCGGGCCGGAGAAGAACGTCCGCGCCTTGCTCGACGCCGGTCACCTCGTCGACCGCGGCATTGAGGTCGTGCTCGCCGAGGCCGGGTTCGAGCACGCTGTTGGCGCACAGGCCGCCGAGTACCGCCGCTGCGCCCACTCCACGACCCACCTGCTCATGGGCAGCATCCGCGACGGCGGCCTGCCCTGGAACGAGGTCCAGCCGTGGCTCGCCGACGCCGCCGTCGTCATCGTGCCCTCGACCAAGGAGACCTTCGGGCTCATCGCCCTGGAGGCCATGAGCGTCGGCACCCCGGTTGTCGCCTTCGACGTGGACAACCTTCCCGCCCTCATCGACACCGGGGCGAAAGCCGGCGGGATCGTGGTGCCCCGCGCCCACGGCGAGTTCGGGCTGTGGGGTGCCGCCGAAGCCCTCCTCGATGATCCGGTACGCTACGCAGTGCTATCACGGGCTGCGTACTACCGCTCGCGGGACTATCTGCCCACCACAGTCGCCCATGACTTCCTCAAGGCGGTGCGGTGATGACCGATGTCCCACTTCTGCTGGTCGACGGCCACAATCTGCTCTGGCGCGGAGCCTTCGGCTTCCCCGCCGCGATCCACTCTCGCGACAAGACCCGTGACCTGACCGCCGAGTTCGCCTTCTTCGCGCTACTGCGCGTAGCCATCCGCGAAGAGTTCACCGCGCCGCCCGAGGTGATCGTGGTGTTCGACGGCCAGCACGGCGCGGCCGAACGCCAAGCCACCGACAGCGACTACAAGGCCAACCGCGTCCTCGACGACGCCGCGCTCAAACCCATCCGCGCCATCCCACACGTCCAGGAAGCGCTGACTGCCTACGAGCTGGCCTGGATCGAAATCGACACCGCCGAGGCCGACGACGTGATCGCCACCCTTGCCACCCACGTCCATCGCGACGATCCGAAGCGCCGGGTGTGGATCATGTCCGGTGACCGCGACTTCTACCAGCTCATCGACGACCGCGTCCGGGTGCTCAACACCGCCATGAAGCGAGGCCGCCGCCACATCGAACCCGACACCGTGTTCGACCGCTACCAGGTCCAACCGACCCAGTGGGCGGACTACCGTGCCCTCACCGGCGACCCCGCCGACAACATCCCCGGCGTGCGCGGCGTCGGCACGGGCACCGCCGCCACGCTCCTGGCCAGCGGCCTCACCCTCGACCAGCTCCCCGACTCCGGACGGCTCACCGGCACCAAGGGCAAGGCCGTCGCCGAAGCCTGGAACCAGGTCCTCGGCTGGCGCGACCTGATCAGGATGCGCACCGACCTCGCCCTGCCCCTGCTACCCACCGGCCGCAGCAGCCGTGCGCTGCCCACCCCTGCCGAGGTCATCGACAAGCTCGGGCTGTGGTGACTCCGATGACCACAGCCGCGTTCATCCCACCTGGCTCGGTGCTGACCGTGATGGCTCATCCCGACGACGCCGAACTCTGGGCAGGCGGCACGCTCGCCCTCTGCACCGCCGCCGGAGCCAAGGTCACCATCGCCGTCCCACGCCACCCCGAGCCCCGCGCCAGCGAGGCCGCCGCCGGGGCCGCCGTACTCGGCGCCGGGCTCCACCTGATCAACGAGCCCACCGCGGCGACCGTACGCGAACTGCTGCTGGACACTCGCCCCGAGGTCGTCCTCACCCACCCGCTACGCGATGTGCACCCCGACCACCGACGCATCGCCGACGCCGTGCTGGAGGCACTTCCCGAGGTCGTCATCGCCACCGGACGCCCTCGGCGGGTCTACACCACCGACACCTATAACAGCCTCACCCTCGACGGTCCCGTTCGTGCCCACACTACCGTCGATATCACCACCACCTGGGCAACCAAGCAACGCGCCCTGACCGCGCACGCCTCCCAGCCCATCGCCGAACACTTCGGCCCGATGGCTGAGAACCTCGCCCGGATGTGGGGCGCACGCATCGGCGTCGACCACGCCGAGAGTTTCGTCCCGCTTCCCGTACTCGGACGCCTGCCAGCCGCGGCAGCACTGTGACCTCGACGGGCCTCGCGATCATGCGGCGGACGTCAACCGCTCGACTACCCGTCGCTGGTGCTCACGGCCACGGCTGACAGGATCTGCGCCCAGTCGAAGGCGGCAAGTCCATCGTCGGCGCGTGTGGTCACCGCGTCGGGGTCAAGCATGACCACCCCGCACAGCGTGAGGCGTTCTACACTGTCGGCGTACGCGGGATGCTTGCGCAGCAATGCTTTCACGCACGGTGCGGCGATGATCGGTACCTCGGCGCCGAGCAACTCGTTCAAAACACCCAGAGCCACACTGTCGCTGATACCCGCGGCCCACTTGTTGAGGGAGTTGAACGTCAGCGGCGCTGCAATGACGACGTCCGCCCTCGGCAACGAGTCCTGTTGGCCTGGTGGACGCGCGGTCACCCGCGTCAGGCAGCCGGTTTCGGCAGCGAGTGTGTCGAGATCGATCCATGAGGCCGCTGCGGGAGTGGCGATCAACGATACCCGCCATCCCTGCTCGGACAGCAGAGCAACGAACTCGTCGATCTTCAGCACCGGCGGCGCGGCCGCCACCACGAGGTAGGCAGAGCCGCGGTCATGGCTCACGCCGCCACTCCGGTACGGATCGCCAGTTCACGCAGACCGGGTACTTCACGGCGCCGTTCCCGTGCCATCAGGTCTCGGATGAGGTTGTGGGCCGCACGACTGGTGTAAACGATCTCGGGGGCGATCCGATCGGTTTCCAGCAAGTGCAGCACCGCAAGGGCATCCTCGTCGATCTGGGTGTGGGCCCAAGCGCTGTCGAGGTGGAACTGGGCTCGCCGTCCGCGCAATCCCGCGGGCATCCGCGTGGCATCGAGTCGTTCGCTCGTGGCGAGCAGTTGGTACGGATCGTCCAACGCCACAGCAGCCGACATGCGGTGGATGGTGACGTTGGCGGGGCCGAACGCCATGTAGCCGATGTTGGCGTCTCGTCCGAGCCGGTCTGCGAGTCGTTGTGCTGTGTCCAGCCTGCCATGGGCAGTGGCGAGGTCGTTTCGCCGTGCTGCGGTGATCGCCGCGATCAACGTCAGCGCGCCCGCCCAACTGATGCGGCGAGGATCATCGCCAGCCACGCTTGAGGCTGAACCGACCGCGAGTTCCTCCGCTGCGGCGGCTTGGTTGAGCTTGAGCAAGGCGCAAGTCATCTGGTAGGCCGCAGCAGCCTGTCCAAACGGGTCGTCAGCGTCGTCGGCAGCCACTTTCGCGCGCTCGGCGGCAACCCGTGCCGCCGCACCGTCACCTGCCTTGGTTGTCAGCTTCGCCTCCACCACTGCGGCACTGCATTCCAGAACCAGAGCCTGGCGTCGTTCTTGTCCCCGGCTGGTGGACACCAAGGCCGTGATGGCGTCATTGACGGTGGACAGTGCGCCACCTACCTCGGCGTATCGAGCGGCTTGATAGGCCTGATGCAACCGCGTCACAGCCGCCGTGGTCGAGGAAAGACCTCGCAAAGCATATTCGTCCGAGGTGACTTCGGTGAAGTTCTCAGGCGCAGGGGGCCAACGGTGCGCCAGGATCGCGCCCGTCAGCAGAGCTGTGTCCCGCATGACTACACGTCTGCTGACCGTTGCCTCAGCAGACGTGGCGTCGGAGGTCGATGGATTGAGCAGTGCGTGGAGCTAGGCGAGCGAGAGCCTGAGTTCGGATGCGATTCTCGACCTACGCCAAGGTTGTGGCGTGAGCGTGCCACGTTCCCATCGACCGACCGTCGAGACTTCCACACCGAGCTTCTGCGCAAGCGATTCCTGCGTGAAACCCATCGCCTCGCGCCGAGCAGAGAGTTCCTGTCGCCGGTCCACCGTCTGCCACCTCAGATCTTCATTTATGAGTAAGTGGAAAGCCGCCGACGCAAAGGCTGACGATCAAGGACGCTCGACCTCGCCACGCAGGTACGCCACACGGCACCATACCTGTCGGACCGCCTCCGTGCTGGTCTCCGCACTACCAAGATGGAGCCGTCCAACGTAGTTCTCCGATAGTCGCCAGGATGCGGTGGCTGAACCACGCGGTCATGTCATAACCGCCATAGGCGTCCATGAAAGCCCGGGAATCCAAGTCCGTGAGTCGGCGGAGTTGGTGCAGTCAACCACCAACGACACCAAGGTCCCACGCTAGGGGGCCTGGATGCCGTTGACGGTGGTGAAAACCCGCCGCTGGTCTGGACGGCTGACGGCGAAGGACTTGCGGTAGCGGCATGGCCCGAGACCGGAACGCCTCAAGCCCGGCAAGGCGGGCCGGTCGGGGGCGCAACGCCCTGGCCTCCGCGACACGGCGGGATGCCGATGTCTGCTCAGGTACTCGAAAGTGGCCTTCTATTACCGTCGCCAGGGAACGTGGTGGTCAAGCGCGATGCCGCCCTGTGGGCGCCCCACAATCGCCGTATGGCCGCTCTGGTGATGGGGGTGCGGGACAGCGTTGACTGGTGTCGCGCTGGCGGGGCGATGGATGCGACGGTACGACCGCATCTGTGGGACCTCGGCTATCCGGGAAAGCGAAAGTGAGCTTGATTCAGTGCAGATGCGTGGGGTGATGTTGCCGCGATCGCCGCTGTCGTCGACCTGGCCGAGGACCGGCTCACCGAGTTTGGACAAGATCATTGCTGCGTGGGCACTCGCCCACCGGGTCGCGGTCTTCCTTCGTCCGCGGCGCCCAGACAATGTGTGTGCGGCCAAGTCTGACCTCGGTGTGGCGAAGGCGCAGGGATTGCTCGACGAAGTCGCCACTCCATAGTCCGCCTTGGGCCGGTCATGAGTGCTGCGCTTGCACGTGACCGGCCCGCTACCGCTGCACTACCCGAGGCAAATCATGATCAGCACTGGACCGAGCGAGCGCGGGCACCCGGTGAGCAGCTCCCGTATCCGCGTCGACGCCGGGGAAGACTCGCGCGGCTGTGTGAGCACTTCACCGCCGCCCGTGTCCGAGACGATGGTCGCACTGGCTCTGGCGCTCGATCGCGTCATGGTCTCCTTCGCCGCAGCCTGTGGCTTGCACCCGACCGACCTGCGGGCCGTGCTGCACGTCGCGACCCGCGACCTCGCCTATTCCGCGGGTGAGCTGGGCGCGGCGTTGAACCTGAACTCGGCGTCAGTCACCGCACTCATCGACCGTCTCGCCGGCGTCGGGCTCGTGTACCGGGTCGCTGACACGGAGGACAGACGACGTGTCCGTGTCGAACTGACCGAGGTCGGCACCGATATCGCCGACGCGTTTGACCGGCATCTGCACATCGCACTGCGCACGCCAGAACCCACGACCATCGTTTCGGGTGGCCCTGACATCGCGCCGCCGATCTCATCCGAGTTGAACTGTGAGCTGGACCAGCTCGTCGCCCGCCTGCGCTGCATGGTCAGACCCGTCGCCCGACGGCGCCTGCGGGCACGCACGTGAACATCTTGGCAACAAGGATCTCCTTGTCCGCCAACGAGGTTGGCCAGACCAGTCCATTCGGAACGTACAAGCTGTACCTGATCAAGCATATGAACCAGCAATCCTCGGCTACCTGTCGAACGGTCGACATGTCACAGAGAGCATATGATGCTGCCCAACACCTCGGTTCGGACGTCGCAGCGGACGAAGTCGGTGTCATTGCGTGAACCTTTCGTTCCGCAACCACCGCCTCAGTCGATGTCGCGCCGTCGCGCGTGGGTGATGGCCGCCGCTGTTGTGCTGATCACCAGCGGTGTGGCGATGGTCAACGCCGCGCAGTTGCTTTCCGGTACTTCGTTGGGAATTCGCGGGACCCGCACACCGCTGACCGCTACCCTCGTCGAGATCGTCACTTGCTTGACCGCCTTGGCCATGGCGTGGCTGACCGTGGGATGGCGCCCGTTGGGGCTGACCTTGCCGCGCAGGTGGGATAAGGCATGGGATCTCACGCTCGTCTGCGGCCTGGCCTGGATCGCGATGCGGGCCTGTGCCGTGGCAGCAGAATCGTTGATCGCGGCAGGCGCACCTGGGCCGGTGCCCGCTGACAACGGATTCGTTCTGTGGCCGGTACTGCTCACCGGCATCGCCGAGGAAGTCGCCGCCGCGACCGTCATCGTTCTGTTGTCCATAGCGCGAACTCCAGTGTGGGCGATCATCGCGGTGGTGGCGGGGTATCGGGCTGTCGCCCACTTGCACCTCGGGGTCACGGCCGCCGCTGCCACTGTGGTGTGGGCGGCAGCCCTGGCGTTGTTGATGCTGCGCTGCCGGTCCGTGGTGCCTCTGGCCGTGGCGCATATCGCCCACAACGCCACTACTCTGAGCTGAGCAGACGTGCTGCACATCATGTGTACCCCATGTCGGGCAGGCCTTTCCCGTTCCTTCACCACGCACTACGTCCGCCGCGCGCCTGCGCGCGTCGCGTCGGTCATGCGGACCCCAGCGGCAGAGGCGACGACGCCGTCATGGGTCAGACGGTTCACGACGGTCCTGTCAGTCAGGAACCGGCGACCGATGTCGGCGGGATCACGCGGACCCGGTCGACGGTGGGGCGATCATGACGACGCGCCGGGCCGACACAGCGCAGGGAGTTGACATGGCCGCGCGCCCGGGTGTGGTCGCGATAGGTTCCAAGGTCGATCTCGGACGTCTTCGGTTTCCCGGACATGGACTTGACGATCTCACCGTGGCCTTGCTTGCCCGGTTGGGAGTGGCGTTGGCGCGGGTGCGCCGCGCAGTCACCGACCGCCATGCCTCGGTGGTGTGGCGGGTGGCTCATACCCGCGCGAGCGCAGGGATGTGGGAGGTTAACGGGAGCGAACCCTCGGTGATCGGCCTCCTGCGGTACTGCCGGTCGCTAGGCGTGTCGGCCGCTGACCTGTTCGGCGTCATCGATTCCTCCACCGCTGCCCATGACGATCAAGCGCCAACGCAAACCCGCAAACCTGCTGGTGGAACGACGGCGGTGCTGCTAGGGGCTTCGTTGCGCGGGCTGCGACAAGTGCATGGGTGGAGCGAGTCACGGTGCACCGAGATGGTGGGCAGCCTGGCGTTGCCACCCGCACGTATCGCCGCGCTGGAGCGCGGGGAAGAGACCCTCTACGTCGGGGATCTAGTGATGCTGTGCCGGGCCTTCAAGGTGCCAGTGTCGGGAGTCCTAGCGGTCGCCGAGGCCCCGTGGACGGCGCGGTGGCGGGTCGCCGAACTCCTCGAACCCGTTCCACGTTCCGACGCGGTACCCACCCCGCCACAGATCACGTCATCGCGGCCCGTACCGCCGCAGCGCCGTCCGGCAGGGGCTATCGCAGCGCCCACCCGTCGCTCAGGCCGAGCGCGCAGGGACCCTGCCGCGTTATTCGGGATCGCGGACGCCGCCGGGATGATCTCGGTGGTGGTCCAGACAGTGGCGCGCCGCGCGGGTTTGCCCGCACCCGCCCACACGGGCGGCGGGAGCGTGGTCGCGCTCGATGGCCTGTGCAGGCGATACGGAATCACCGCTGCGGGAGTGCTCGCCGCGCTGGAGGGCGCGACACCGGACACGCTGCGGTCCACGATGGCCGCCGCCGCACTGGCGCGCACACGACGGCGACAGCACAGCAAGTCCCGGCAGCCCAGGGCCAGCACACGCCAGCACCTTGTGACCGGCCCGTCCCTTGCGACCGAGGTGGACGGGCTGTGGGCGGATGAACTGCTCCAGCAAGCCCCCAGACTGAAGACGCCCGCCGCGGTGATCGCCGCACTCGCCACCGGCGTTACCCTCGACCGGGTCGTGGCCGACGCCGCCGTCGCCGCCCGCGCGGTCGGGGAGGCCGCTACCGCAGGAGCGCTGCCGATCCCCTTGGCGCGCCTACGCGGACGAGACCGTGTTGCACGAGTGGCCGCCCCAATCTCCGGGTACGGGCAGGCCCCTTCCTGCCCGGACACCGTGACCGCGGTTCTCGCGGAATTGCTTCGCGAGAACCGCGGTCACGCCGGTCTCACCGTTGACGAGGCCGTCGAGGGCAGCCGCATAGCCCCGGACACAGTGTGGCAGTGGGAAAGCACCCAAGTGGATCCTCCGCTGCCAGAGCTGCTGGACTACTGCGCTCACCTCAAGACCGATCTCGTTACCCTGATCGCGCGAGTCGAGCTCCGCGCTCTCGGCAACTGCCCGGCCATCGGATCCTGGACACCCACCACACAGGACCCCTGCGGAGTACCGGGCGAGGTGCTCACCCACCTGCGTCGACGCACCCGCCTCGGGATCGTCCGCGCCGCCGCTCTGCACAGCCCCACCCTGGGCGCCCTCACCCTGGCGCACTACGAGAAGGGGTCCTTGCCGGTGCCCACCGGTTGTTGGATCCTGCTGGTACGGCGCCTTGGCGGTTGCCCGGTCACGGCCACGGCCGCCGTCCTCGCCCGCCTAGCTCACCTGAACGGTCTCCACCATCCCGCTTCGGTGCCCGCTGGGGTCACCCTCCCGCCGGGCACCCGAATGGTCGATCTCAACAGCCTCGCCACCGATCCGGCCCCCGATGCCGCGTTGCTGGCCGGATGGGCCAACCGGGTACGCGCCGACACCCACACCTGCATCACGGTGCTTGACCCGATCTCCGAAAGCACCCTCGCCGACCTCCTTGACCGCCCCACGACAGCCCTGACCGCGGTCTTGCACCGCCACCCCGCCACCCCGCCCACAGTCCTTCCCGCCGCGTGGCGGCACGAACCCAACCACGGCACCGACCACGTCACGGTGACGTTTGGTCTTGACGGCGAACACCACACCATCGACCTACCTCGCGCCCAAGCACAGCGCCTGCGGGCCATCTTCACGCCGTTGCTACCTGTGGCCCACGCGCTCCCGCCGCGCCCGCCCCGTCCAGACGAAGCCACCATCGCCACCGCCCTCGGCGCCCTGCTCACCGCCACACGCCACCACCAACCCTCACCTCCCGATTCCCCAGTCTCACCGAAGAAGAGGATGGATCGGTCCGCCGCATGGGAGAGCGGGTCTGCTCCCATGACCGTTTCCGAGTTCCTGCGCCACTGCGACAACCTCGGCTTCAGTGGGGCCGCGGTCCTCGCCGCCCTGGACGGCACCACCGCGGGCCAACTACACGGCGCCGCGCGCCACCACCGTCGTGGCCACCGCGCGCCCACCCTGGGCGAGCTGATCACTCAGGCCCGCGACCACGCCAACCTCGACGCCCAACGACTGCGGGCACTTACCCCAGGCCCCGGTTCGGCTATCCCCCCGAACGAAGACGGCCGGACCCTGCGCGTCACCCGCCTCTACCTCACCGCCGGAGTCCTGGGCGTCAGCTCAGCACGATGGCTCGCCGCCCTCGAACCGCGCCCACTTACCCGCTGGCGCGACCAAATCCGTGTCCTCACCACCCTCGTCGACGACCTCGCCTGCCGCGGAGTCCTCGACCACCGTCTGCTGCGCGCCGACCCCCGACTACCCGATGACCGCATTCCAACCCGCCCGGAGACGACATGACCCCACCGCGGCCATCCACGCCACGTGCGCAGTCGTGGGCAGCGAGGCGACTGGCCGGTGTTCCCGGCCCGTTCACCCCGACGGTGGCCGCTCACGTACTGGACACCTCCCACGACCACACCCGCCGCCTACTCGACATGCTGTTGGTGGACCGGACCCTGCGCCACGCCAACTCCTGCGGCCACGACCACTGCTACGAGACCACGGCCACAGCCCCACCGCAGCCCCACGCCGACACACGCATCGGGACGCGGCGCGCGGTGCTGTGGTGGCAAGCAGCCGCGCGGGCCGCAGCCGGGGTGCTCGACCCCGGTCACCGATTGGTCACACCGGCCTCCCGGGCCGTACTCCCACCAGGATCAGTGAGCGAGGCCGCGCAATTCCACGACCACCATCAAGCACAGGCCTGGTTCAACCACGCCGCACCCGCGCTCCTGCAATGCCTGCGCGCGGCCACCGACCCTGATCACCTCACCGACACCACCATCGCGGCAGCCATACCCCGCATCGCCGACGCGATGCTGCCCTGGGCCCGGCTACACCTACCCACCGACAGCGCCCACCTCGCCATTACCGTGCACACAGCGGCCCATCTCAGCGCCCGCGGCCTCGGCGACCAACCCATCATCGACACCATGACGCTGCGCCTGGCCCGCGCCCACCTCGATATCGGCGACGCCACCACCGCCGCTGCCCTCATCGACACCACCTCGACCAAAGACCCCGTTCGGGTAGGCGAGGTGATGATCCTCGCCGCGCTCGTCATCGACACCCGCGGCGACCACGCCCTGGCCCACGAGCGGTTGATCCTCGCCGTTAACCATCACCAGCACAACGACGATCCCCGTGGCGAGGCAACGGCCCTGACCGAACTCGGCGCACTGCACCTGCGCCAGCACCGTCCGCACGACGCGCGCGTCGTACTCGAGCGCGCACACGCCCTACTCGTCACCCGGACACGGCCCTCGACGTGGGCGATCACACGCGTCACCGCGCTCTTGAGCGCCGCCAGCACCTCTATCGACACCATGCTGACCCAACCATGACACTCCAGCGACACGGCCGATCTCACCAACACAACCGCGCCTGACACAAACACCACCACCGCCAAGCTTCCCCGACGGCGCAATGGACGCCCCACGGTCGCCTAAACCTCGCGGGTCTCGCTGCCGAGCATGTCGGACCAGTCAACACCGGAGCACCCGCCTCCGACGAAGTGGCAGATCTACATCCTGGCCCTCTCCGGAGCACCCGTTCGTCGCCGCGCGGCTCGAACTACGACGTCCGATCGGATAGGACGCCACATTCGCCACCCGACAAGCAATCTCCTGCCCTACACCCCGACAAGGAGGTCGGATTGTCCACATCGGACATGCTCCGGTCGCTTCAGAGCGCTCAGTGGCCCGCCGACACGCTGCTCGGTTCGCTTACCGCCGAGACCAGGAGCATGCTGTTTCAGGTCAGTCACACCATCAGCCATCCGCCGGGCACGACCCTCCTGCGCGAAGGCGACACCTGCGCAACCGCATCATTCATCCTCGACGGCACGGTCAAGATAGCCGCCCACACCGCCACTGGCACAGAAACCCTCCTTGGCTTACGCGGAGCCGGGAACATGATCGGCGAGGCGAGCGCACTCCGCCCCGGCACCCCTCAGGCTACGACCGCACAAGCGGCCACCGCCGTATTAGTCCAGACCATGAGCACCCACACGTTGTCCAGAATGCTCACAACCCATCCAGACCTCACGATCAACCTGTGCCGGGCGATCGAATCACACCTGCGCTGGGCCAACCGCCGCCAACTCGACACCACCATCAGGAAAGCCTCGACCCGACTGGCCATACTGCTCCTCGAACTCGTCGACAACCATGCCGACCTCATCGACGGCAGAGGGCAACTTCCCCCGCTCACCCAGCACGACCTCGGCTCTCTCGCAGGGATGGCCCACCGGACCGTCGAAAAGGCCATCGCCGACCTCCGACCACACGGCCTCACAGTCCACTACCGCCGAATCAACATCACCACCATCGACAAACTCCGCCAGTTCGCACAGCAGGCCTTGAACGATCCCCGATAGCAACCTCTGGCCCAATCCCGCCGAGTCAGAAATTCGGGCAGGTCAAGCAAGGTTTCGGCGCGCCGAACTGGCCGCGCGGGCTGACTACATATGTCCCTTTGGACGTCATCTGTGCGGATAGTACGAACGCCCAGGTCGCGGTGGCGTCGGTCGACCGTGACAGGCTGCCGGGCGTGCCAACCGCGCCGTTCGCGAAAAGGCCGACGCTATCTCCGAGCTGCGATGATGCAAGTTGACTCGCGGCATTGGCTTATGGGCCGCGTGACGCTGGCGGTGCGCGATTTGCGAAGAATCCAGCTGGCACCGGACCGATGTCGAGGCTCCCGACAAGGTCATACGCGGCCGTGATTGCCGGCACTGGCGAGCTCGACAAGGGGGAGGTCTGTGGGGACCGCTCGAAGAGCTTGCCCTATGACCGGCTGTGGCAGGTCCTGCGAACCGGCAGCCGGGAACCGCCCGAGCAGCAGATTCAGCTCGTCGAGAGAGATTCCCAGTGCTTTCGCGATTCGAGGAGGCCGCGACGGCTGAGGCGTCATCGCAACCACGTTTCCCACTGACTAACGGTGGAGAACTCCACATCCGCAGCTGCGGTGAGTCCTTCCTGGGTGAAGCCCATCGCCTCACGCCGAGCCGCAAGTCCCCCGCTTGCCGTCCGCGCCGTTCACCCTCTCTTGCGGGTTTCGCCACCGGCCTGATTAGCGAGTGACCACGCCGTATGTCTCCAATGCCGTCATACAGGTCAGCTGTCTTGTTCGATGCGCTCGAAGATGTCGATGTCCGTAGCCTTCTGCCAATCGGGTAGGTCGTCCCAGTCCGCGACGTAGGACGGCTTCGGGTCGGGGAAGTGCTTGTAGATCTGGCCAATCCAGCACAGCGCCACGAAACGGCCCTTCTGGTCCGGGGTGAGCTTGGCGGTGGCGCCGTCGGTGGCCTTGATGAAGGCGAGGACCTGGTCGTACACGGCGGTCGCGGCTTCGCGTTCCCAGTCCGGAGTCTGGTCCCACGGGGTGATGTAGCCCGGCTTGGGCTCGCCCGGGTAGTGCTTGGTGACTCCGGCGATCCACGCCTCACGGAACACACGGCCACGGTCGTTGTGCATCCTGTCGTCCTCCATCATGCGGCGCGGTTGCCGACGAGTTCGGTGATCTCTGCATCGAGTCGCTGGATCTGCTGATCGGTGAGCAATGGGGTCAGGTTCGGCTGGAGGCCGCGCAGCTTGCGTGCGATGACTCCGGAGCCGGTCTGGCGGGCGGTGGCCAGGGCGGCGTTGACGTAGGTCGCGACCTGGTCAGGATCGCGCCGATGCACTCCGATCATCGCCAGGTCAGTGAGCACACCGGCTTTCCGGCGGGCGGTCAAGGCGCCAGCCAGCGCATCGGTCAGGGCGGCCTCAGCGAGGTCGTAGCGTCCCAGAGTGACGTAACAGGTGCCGCGTTCCTCGGACAGGCGGGAACCATCGAACCGCAGCCAACCGCCGTTGTGGACCGGACCGCGCAGGTGTTGGACTTCGGCGGCCGTGTCGAGTGCGCGCTGGCAACCATCCAGGTCGCCGAGACCAGCGTAGGTCTCTGCCTGTACAGCGGCGACCCATTGCCGGGTCGAGAGGGCGGGGTCGCCTCGGCGGGCAAGGCCGGCGGCCAGGTCGAGCAGCGGTACGGCCTCGGCGAACCGGCGCTCGTACACGGCGATGAAGGCGTGTCTGGTCAACGCACAGGCCCACATGTCAGACGCGGCTGCCTCCTTGCCCGCTGTCGCCGCCAGCGCGTAGCAGTGGGCGGCGTCGGTGTACCGATCGCCGTCGAAGAAGATCTCACCGGCCAGCTGATACAGGTCGGCGGTCAGTTCGCACAGCCACCGCCGAATGGCCGATGTCTGCGGTCGGCGTAGCGAGTCAGTGAGCACATGGAGCTGGGCCCGCACCAGTGGTAACGCTTGCGCCTTGGTCGGTGACAGGGCGAACACGCGCCACAGGTGGGAGTTGAGCTGGGCGAACTCCGATGCCCCGGCCGTGTCAACCATGCCGGTGCGAGCCCCCGCAGCGAACCGGTCGACATCGCCGAGAGCTGCCTCGTCAGCAGACAGCCCGAGCAGCGCACCCGTCATGCTGAACAAGCGCAGCAGGTCTCGACGGTTCATATCGTCGGCCTCCGCAGAGTCGGGTACTACAACGGCAACGGTAGAAGTCTGCCGGGGTGGCGTGAGCAACGCACCCAACTCGTCCAGGCTCACACCGAGCGCCTGGGCAATACGGTGGCGGCGATACGGCTGCGGGGTCAGGTCACCCCGTTCCCAACGTCCGACAGTGGAGAACTCCACCCCCACCGCCGCCCCGAAGTTCTCCTGGGTATAGCCCATCTGCTCACGCCGCGCGGCGAACGCCTCTCGCCGGTTGCCCATGAACACCACCTCACCCCTCGGTCACCCACCACGATAACCAGCTACCGGTCACGACTGATCACCCGCTCCGCGAGCCGCACCCGTTCGGACTACCACCTCAGAAAAGTCGTTTGCGCAGGTCAAACCTAGTGCCGCCTCATTGCCGCCTCGTAGCCGCCCCATCGGCGCTCTGGCCGTCGTTGATCACCGAGCGTTGACTGGCCTCGCTGCGGTCAGGCAGGCGTCGGCTTCGCCGAAGCCCGAGTATCCGAAACCCGTTCCGCCGAGACGTGCCGCCGAGGAATGAGCGATGGTGGTGGTGGGGCCGCCTCCGCTTCGACAAGTTCCCACTCGCGAGTGGGAGGGCGGGAATGCTTGACCCATCGCTGTGGCCGTACCCGCCAGCAGCGGTCGAGGCCGGGATGACCGTCGCCTGGCTCACCATCGAAGACCTCGGCGACCCGGTCCGCCGTCACCGCACCGACGACTCCATCACCCGAGCCCTCGCCAACTGATCCGCACCGGCCCGATCATCAACGACGACATCGGGCTGCTCCCGGTCAGCCCCGACGCCGCCTAAGAACGCCGGGCGCTAACGGTCAGCCCGAACCTGCACCCGTCCGTGGTCGATGAGAGTTGCGATCCTCGCCGACCCGCGAGGGTCGGCGCTGC
>NZ_FOGI01000011.1:0-55030 GCF_900111175.1 Actinokineospora terrae | reverse complement strand
GGTTGCGATCCTCGCCGACCCGCGAGGGTCGGCGCTGCCCTGCCTGAGCAGGGGTTATGCCAATGGCAGGTCATTCGGTCCGGTTGATCGTCCCGCTGTCTGGGATGACGCGCCGTGTCGAGGTTCGGGACCTCCCGGCGTGTCAACGCACGCTAGAGGTTCCGAACACGCGTGCGGCGCCTCTGGCACCTCACACACGTACCTGCTGTTGACAGGCCATGGGTGGTTCTATCAGATGATGAACGGCCCGTGGTGCCGTGCGTCCATAGCGGCACCGAGATGGCGAGCCGCGCTGAACGCACCGCGGTCAAGTTGACAGATGCCGTAGAAATCCGAGGTAGGGGTCAAGGCCGACCTGGTCCAGGCGCCGTGGACGGCGACGCGGAGCATGGCGTAGCCGAAGGACAGCAGGCAGTTGACCGGGTCCGTGGGTGGCCGCCGCGTGCGTCCCGATGTGGCACCGGGCCGAGTTGGTCGAGCGACCGCGGCAATGGCCGCGAGGTAGGCGTATCCGAGTCCGCACCGCCCGAGCCCGCAGTGGTTGAGCCGTCACCGCTGGGCCATCGCGCACGCCATGTCCCGACTGACCGGCCACCCACCCCCGCCTCCCACCTTGCTACGAGAGACCACGGCGCAACCACCTCGCCCCTCGACCTGACCGCGGCACGCTCTGCCGCAACGATCCCCCAGGACCGCCACCTAGGACACGGAACCAAATCGACCACATCCACGTGCACAGCCACGACCGGGACGCCGCCCCACAAGGCACGGAACTACCCCACGAACACGACATGGCCTTCGAACGTCTACGTGGAGCTGGAGCAAACCCATGACCCTATATCGCGGGATTTCGGGCGCTGCTCCAGTTTCGCTCCACTTACCGCCGTCACCGTCCATTCGGGACGGACAAACAAGATCGCCCGCCGACCAAGTTCACGCAGGTCAGCGGGCGAAAATGACGAACATTCAATTGTGGAGCTGAGGGGATTCGAACCCCTGACCCTCACACTGCCAGTGTGATGCGCTACCAACTGCGCTACAGCCCCGTACCAGTCATGCCGGTGAAGTACCCGGCGTGCTGCGCATACGTTACAACACCGGGTGGGGGTGGGTGAAATCGGGGGGTGGGTTGGGGGTTCCCGTCGGGGGGTTCGGGGTGTTAGACCGTGGGGATGACCGCTGGTGAGGTGTTGGGGGTTGGATTGCGGCTCGACCGGTTGCGTGGGCTGGTGGACCGGTTGTTGGCCGCTGGGGGCGTGCAGGGGCAGCGGTTGCGGGACTGCGGGGTCACCGGTGGGGGTGATGTCGACCTGGTGAGTTTGCGGCGGTTGCCCACGATCGGTAAGCGGGATCTGTGGGACCACTACCCGTACGGGTTGCGGGCGGTGGATGCCGATGACGTGGTGTGTGTTCATGGGTCGTCGGGGACGGGTGGGCGGCCGACGCTGGTGCCGTACACCGCGCGGGATCTGGAGATCTGGGCGGAGGTGGTGGCGCGGGCGCTGGCGGGGGCCGGGGTGACGAGCCGGAGCGTGGTGCACAACGCGTACGGGTACGGGCTGTTCACCGGGGGGTTGGGCATCCACCACGGGGCGGTGCGGTTGGGGGCGACGGTGGTGCCGCTCTCGGGCGGGATGACCGAGCGGCAGGTGCGGTTGATCCAGGACCTGCGGCCGGACGTGCTGACCTGCACGCCGTCGTACGCCATCCACCTGGGTGAGGCGCTGGGCGGGGCGCCGAACAGCCTGCGGGTGGGGTTGTTCGGGGCGGAGCCGTGGACGGAGGAGATGCGGGTCCAGATCGAGGGGTTGCTGGGGATCCGCGCACTGGACATCTACGGGCTGTCCGAGGTCATCGGGCCGGGGGTGGCGTGCGAGGCGCTGGACTCCGGTGGGCTGCTCAACATCGCCGACGACCACTTCTACCCCGAGTGCGTCGACGCCGAGGGCGAGCCGGTGCCGGACGGGACACCCGGCGAGCTGGTGTTCACCACGCTGACCAAGACCGGCATGCCACTGCTGCGCTACCGCACCGGCGACGTCGCGACCCTCACCCCGCCCACGGCGGACGCGCCGCACCGGATGTCGAAGCTGCTCGGCCGCACCGACGACATGCTGGTCATCCGCGGGGTCAACGTGTTCCCCACCGAGGTGGAGGCGGTGCTGCTCGCCGACGCCCGGCTCAGCCCGCACTACCTCGTTGTCGAGGACCGCCGGGTGCCCGCGCGCCCCGAACTGCGGCTCGCGGTGGAGACCAGGACCGACATCGACCCCGCCCCCGTGGCCGCGGCCCTCACCGCCGCGCTGCGCGAACGCCTCGGCGTGGGCTGCGACGTGCGCGTCCTGCCCCCCGGCGCCATCCCCCGCACCGACACCGGCAAGGCCAAACGCCTCGCCCGCTGGACCGACGGCGACAGCCCCCTGCCTGGCCTGACCTGGGACTGACGCCGAGCTCGCCTCGCCCGGCGGCCACGAGCACCCAGACGGTGCCGCCCACCAAGCGGCGCCCGGGTGAGCACCTGGAACCCGACGCCCCGCGCCACGAGGACGCGGGCCACTGATCAGGGAGTGACCACACGGACCAGCCCGTCAGGGCGCTCAGCCCGTCAGGGCGCTCAGCCCGTCAGGGCGCTCAGCCCGTCAGGGCGCTCAGCCAGTTCGGGTCGCTGGTGTCGATGACCTTGTTGTTCGCGGCGAGGGTCGGGGTGCCGAACGCCTTCTGGCCGTTGTACTCCTGCTGCAGGTAGTCGGTGCTCCTGACCTGGTTGAAGGCGTCGGTGATCTGCTGGTCGTACTTGCCGGAACGGACGCCGTCGGTGAAGGCCTGGGAGGTCAGGCCGAGGGCGCCGCCCAGGGTGATGAGCTGCTCCTTGGTCCAGCCGCGGGCGCCTTCCTCGGGCTGGTTGGCGAACAGGCTCTTGTGGAAGGCGAGGAACTTGCCCTCGTCGGCGGCGAGCAGGGCGGCGTTGGCCGAGTCGGTCGAGTACCCGGCCGGGTCCGAGCGGTCGTTGAGCATGTTGAGCATGTGGAAGCGGACCTTGAGGGTGCCGTCGGTGAGCTTGCCCTCGATCTGCCCGGCGTAGGTGTCCTCGAACGAGCGGCAAGCCGGGCAGAGGAAGTCCTCGTAGACGTCGACGGTGGCCTTGGCGTCCGCCTTGCCGACCACGACGACGGCGCCGTCCCTGGTCACCGGGACGGTCACGCTCACGGACTTGGGCGCGATGGCGGCGCCCTCGGTGGCGCTCTTCTGGCTGTTGGTGTAGATCACGCCGCCGATCACGGCCGCCGCGATGACCACCACGACCAGCACGCCGACGATGATCGGGTTGCGATTCCCGCCGGAGCGCCTGGCCGCCGCGACCGGACTCGCCTTCCGCCCGGCCGGACCCGCCTTGGCCGCCGCGGCGCCCCTCGACCCGGTCGAGGTCGCCACACCGCCACCGGCCGTCTGGTTCTGCCGCCGCTTCCGCGCGCTGCGCTGCGCTCCGCCCATCAGTACCTCTCCTCCAGCCCGCCGGCCCGCGAACCCGCCGACGCCCCGATCACCAATGCCGTCACCACCGACCCGCTACCGCGCGGGCCCACGCTCTCCGGACGAACGCCCCGGCGCTTCGTCACGTCCCGGCACTTCATCCGCTCGTGCCCCGTCCACCCGCGCCCCGCTCGCAGGCGCGCGCCCGTCCACCAGACCCACGCCCGCCGACCCCGCGCCGCTCAGCCCCGCGCCGCCCAACCTCGTGTTGGCCGGGCCGGCGCCATCCAGCTGCGCGCCATCCAGATCGGTGCCATCCAGATCGGTGCCATCCAGATCGGTGCCATCCAGATCGGTGCCATCCAGGTCAGCGTCGTCGAGGTCAGCGTCGTCGAGGTCGTCGTCCGGCTCCACGTCCTCGTCCGCCGCGGTGGGCGCGAAGCGGCCGTCGAGCGACAGCCGGGTGCGCGGTCGCACGACCAGCCACACGGCCATGAGCAGGAAGCCCGCGTCCCTGGCTATCTCCTGCGGGTAGCGCGTGTCGCCCTCGGCCACCGCTCCGCCACCGCCGAAGCAGCCGCAGTCGATGCTGAGGCCCCGTGCCCAGGACTGGGCCACGGCGGCGATGAACGCCAGCAGCACCAGCACCGACAGCACGCCGGTCAGCCGGGTACCCAGGCCGAGCAGCAGCAGCACGCCGAGCGCGAGCTCCAGGAACGGCATCGCCGCGGCGACCACGCTGACCAACCCGCCGGGCAGCACGTCGTAGGCCTGCACGGCGATGTAGGTCTGGTTCGGGTCGCTCACCTTGAGCCAGCCGGACACCAGCCACACACCGGCCAACCCGAGCCGGAACAGGGTGCCGACGATGTCGAACACCGTCCCTTTCGTCACGGTCACCGAGGCTACCCGGGCACGCTGAGCGCAACCTGAGAAGCTGGTGCGGTGCTCCCGAGAGACCTGCCCGACCTGCCGGTGCGCGCCGCGTTGGCCGAGATCACCCGAACGGTGACCGACCACGGCGTGGCGGTGCTGGTCGCGCCCCCGGGTACCGGCAAGACCACGCTCGTGCCGTTGGCCTTGGCCGAAACCGGCAAGGTCGTCGTCGCCGAGCCGCGCAGGCTCGCCGCCCGGGCTGCCGCGGCACGAATGGCCGCCCTCCTCGGCGAGCCGGTGGGCCGCACGGTCGGCTACTCGGTGCGGGGTGACCGCAAGACCTCGCGTGACACCAGGATCGAGGTGGTCACCTCCGGGTTGTTGGTGCGCCGCTTGCAGAGCGACCCCGAGTTGTCCGGTGTGGACACCGTGTTGCTCGACGAGTGCCACGAGCGGCACCTCGACGCCGACCTGTTGCTGGCACTGCTGCTCGATGCCCGCGACGGGCTCCGCCCCGATCTGCGACTGCTGGCCACGAGCGCCACCGTCGCCTCCGACACGCTCGCCACCTTGCTCGGCGACGCACCGGTGATACGCGTCGAGGCGCGGACCTACCCGGTCGATGTGTTCTACCGCCCACCATTGCGCGGTGAACGCATAGAGCAGTGCGTCGCGAGGACCGTCCACAGTGCTCTCTCGGAGCAGGACGGCGATGTGCTGGTGTTCCTGCCCGGCGCCGCCGAGATTCGACGGGTCGCGGACGCCCTGCGCGGAGTCGACGCTGACGTACTCCCCCTGCACGGCAGGCTCACGAGCACCGACCAGGACGCCGCGCTCCGACAGGGTCAACGCCGACGGGTCGTGCTCTCGACCGCGGTCGCCGAATCGAGCCTGACGGTGCCTGGTGTGCGGATCGTGGTGGACGCCGGACAGTCCCGGGTGCCACGCGTGGACCACCGGCGCGGGATGGCCGGGCTGACGACGGTGCGGGTGTCCGCGGCGGTGGCGGAGCAGCGCGCGGGTCGCGCGGGCCGAGAAGCTCCTGGCTGGGTCTACCGGTGTTGGCCGGAGAACGAGCACGCGACGCTGCCCCGATACCCGGAGCCGGAGATCCGCACCGCCGACCTGACCCGGTTGGCGCTGGAGCTGGCGTGCTGGGGTACCCCGGACGGATCGGGTTTGCGCTGGTGGGACGCGCCGCCCGCGGGTCCGCTCGCCGCAGGTCGGGAGACCCTGACCGCGTTGGGCGCCCTCGCCGATGGGGCGGTGACCGACCGGGGCCGGGCAATGGCCCGGCTCGGCCTGCACCCGCGACTGGCCCGCGCCCTGCTCGACGGCGCGGCCGAGCTGGGCGCCAGGGCCACCGCCGAGGTGGTGGCCGTCTTGGACGACGACACCCTGGCCACCGATGTCGACCTGGAGGCGGCGCTGCGCGCTCTCCGCGCCAACCCGGGCCGGTGGCGGCGCGAGGTGGACCGCCTGACCGCGCTGGTCCCCGGTTCGACGCGAGCGCGGGTGGACCCGGCGCTGGTGGTCGCCCTCGCGCACCCGGAGCGCCTGGCCAGGCGCCGCTCCCCCGGGTCCACGGCGTACCTGATGGTCAACGGCACCGCGGTCGAGGCGCCCGGCGGCCTCGGCGACCCGGAGTGGCTGGCGGTGGCCATCGCCGAGCGCCGCCCCGGCGCCGCGCACGGACGGGTCCGGCTCGCGGCCCGCGCTGACGAGGCCCTGGCGGTCAGCGCGGCGGCACCGCTGCTGGTCGAGGGCGACGAGGTGATCTGGGCGGACGGCGATGTGGTCGCCCGCCGGGTGCGCAGGCTCGGTGCGATCGTGCTGCGGGAGAAACCGCTGTCGAACCCACCCACCGCGGCGGTGCGGGAGGCGGTGCTGACCGGGCTGCGCCGGGAAGGTCTCAGCGTCGTGCGGTTCTCCCCGGCGGCGGCGTCCCTGCGGGACCGGTTGGCTCTGGTGCGCCGCGTGCTGGGCCCGCCATGGCCGGAGGTGACGGACGAGGCGCTCGTAGCAGCGGGCGAGCAGTGGATCGGGTCCGCCCGCAACCGCGCCGACCTGCGCAAGCTCGACATGATTACGGCCCTGCGCACGCTGCTGCCCTGGCCGCAGGCCGGTCGGCTGGCGGAGCTGGCCCCCGAGCGGGTCGAGGTCCCCTCGGGCTCGATGATCCGGTTGGACTACTCCGGCGACGCGCCCGCGCTGCCGGTGAAGATCCAGGAGGTGTTCGGCTGGACCAGCGGCCCGACGCTGGTCGACGGCCGGGTGCCGGTGGTGCTGCACCTGCTCTCGCCCGCCGGTCGCCCGGTCGCGGTGACCGCCGACCTGACCTCGTTCTGGTCGGGCGGCTACCAGCAGGTCCGGGCCGAACTCCGCGGCCGGTACCCGAAGCACCGCTGGCCGGAGGACCCGATGACGGCCCCACCGACCCGGCACACGATCAACCGCGGCCGGTGACCCTCGCCAGGACAGCGGGCGCAGGCGGGCCCATGCTGGTCCGGTGCATGGATTGTTCCGAGCGGCCCTGGCCGTCAAGGCCGTCGACGGCGGCGCGCAACTGCTGGGCGGCCTGGTGCTCGCCATCATCCCGACCACCGTCCTCACCGGCCTCGCGAACGACCTGCTGACCCGGGACCTGGTGGGCAACCACGACGGGACCCTCGCCCACCACCTGGCCAACGCGATCCGCGACTTCGGCAACCCCAGCACCCGGGTCTTCGCCGTCGTCTTCCTGCTCCTGCACGGCATGGTGAAACTGGGCCTCGTCGCCGCCCTGTACCGCCAGATCCGTCCCGCGTACCCCATCGCCGCGCTCATCCTCACCGCCTTCGTCGTCTACGAACTGATCCGAGCCGTGCACACCGGCTCGATCGCGCTGCCGTTCTTCGCCGCCCTGGACCTCATCACCATCGCGCTCGTCCTGCGCGAGTACCGGGACCTCCGGAAGCGATCTCCCCAGCGGAACCCGCCGACCAGGTAGTCGGAAATGGCTCCACACAGCCATATTGACAGCGGACACGGCGGTTCGCCTCACTCGGACAGGTGATTCGGGCTGACGAAAGTCGGGGGTCCGGGGGTGTCGATCAGCCACTGCGCCCCGACTGGTGCGCGCCCTAGCGTCGTGGGCAGCCGACGAAGGGGGCGATGTGATCGACATCCGGGGTGTGATCGAGTCGCGGGTTCCGAAACCCGACAAAACGGGTACGCCATCGGGCAGGCGCGAAAGGAGGCAGGACACGTGAGCAGCGGACCCGAGGGCGGGCTGACCGGGTGGGCGTTGGACGTCATGGACATGCTCGGCGGCCCTGGCGCCGGTCTGCTTGTGGCTGCCGAGAACCTGTTCCCACCGCTACCGAGCGAGGTGTTCCTACCGCTGGCCGGTTTCGCCGCCAGTCGTGGCGGCATCACGCTGTTCAGCGCGATCTTCTTCACGACGCTCGGTTCAGTCCTGGGCGCGTTAGCCCTGTACTGGCTCGGAGCGAAGTTGGGCCGGGAGCGGCTGCGTGCGCTGGTGGACAAGATCCCGTTGCTCGATGTGTCCGATGTGGAGAGAACGGAACGCTGGTTCGACAAGCACGGCGGCAAAGCAGTGTTCCTGGGCAGGATGTTGCCCATCTTCCGCAGTCTTATCTCCGTCCCAGCGGGACTTAACCGCATGCCGTTGGTGAAGTTCACGCTTCTTACCACCGCCGGCAGTCTTATCTGGAACTCCGCGTTCGTACTCGCGGGCTACCTGCTCGGGCAGAACTGGCACCTCATCGAGGGCTACGCCTCCGTGTTCGAGAAGGTCGTGCTCGGCCTGGTCGTGCTGGCCGTCGGCTGGTTCGTGATCAAGCGGGTGTCGGCCCGACGAGACCGGCCTCGTACGCGATGATCGCCGCCTGCACCCGGTTGCGGACGTCGAGGCGGGTCAGGATCGCGCTGACGTACGCCTTCACGGTGCCCTCGACCAGGTGCAGGCGTCGCGCGATCTCCGCGTTGGCCAGCCCGGCGCCGACCAACGCGAGCACCTCCCGCTCCCGCGCGGTGAGCGCCTCCACCCGTTCCCGCGCCTCAACCCGTGCGCCCATGCGCGCGGCGGGCCCGGATGACAGCTCCGCGATGACCCGCGAAGCGACCCGGGGCGACAGGTAGGCCGCCCCCTCGGCGACAGCGTGCACGCCCGCGATCAACTCTCGTGGGTCACCGGACTTGAGTAGGAACCCGCTCGCGCCACCTCCGAGCGCCTGCGCGATGTAAGAGTCTTCGGAGAAGGTGGTGAGGATGATGACCGCGGTGTCCGGCGCAGACCGGCGGATCTCAACAGCGGCGGCAAGGCCGTCCATGCTGGGCATGCGGATGTCGAGTAGAGCGACGTCAGGCCTGTGCGCAAGCGTTAGCTCTACCGCCGTCCGACCGTCTCCCGCCTCTGCGACTACCTCGATCCCGTCGTCGGCGGCCAGGATCGCGCGAACGCCTGCGCGGATCATGGCCTCGTCGTCGGCGAGCAGGATGCGGATCACTGATGGGGCTCCCTGACAACGTCCTTGGCCACCAACCGGTCGCCGTCGAAACACACCCTGAGTACGGCGGTGTTGAAGTTGAGGATGGCGGGCTCCGCTAGGTAGTAACGGCATCCCGCCCCGGGCGGGTTGGGCATGCTCGGAGCGTCCAGCATCTCCATCTCCGGCAGCATGTCCTCCGCTCCCTCCTTGGACTGACCTATCCACAGCCGGTCATAGTCTTCTAGCGGTAGGACAGAGTGCGTGACCGAATAGGCGTAATAGCCGAACATCACCGCCACTAGACCGGTCGCGATAGCCGCAGGCACGCCCACCGCGACGATCAGCCCACGGCGGGCGGTACGCCTAACTTGTTCGCGGACACTTTCGGTCGTCTCGATAGGTTCGACGACCGTGCCCGCGTCATGCGGTAGCCGTACCCGAACCGCGAACCCACCGTCCTCCGGCCCGGCGGCGAACGTGCCACCCATGAGCAACGCCCGCTCCCGCAGCCCGATGAGCCCGCGCTGGGTACCTCCGTCAGCCGCAACCGACCGGACCGGAGGCCCGTTGACCACGGACACCGACGTGAAGCTCTCGTTCCGTTCGACCCGCACGTCCACTGAGGCCCCAGGGGCGTACTTGGCCGCGTTGGTCAGGCCCTCTTGCACCACCCGGCGCACGGCGAGCCCAACAACCCCGGTCACGTCAACCTCGCCATCGAGGTCGACGGCCATGCCGGAGGCTCTAGCCCTCTCGACCAGGTCCGCGACGGAGTCGTTGGTAGGCCGCAGCGGTGCCAGCCTCCCCGGCTCCCCCAGCAGGCCGATGATCGTGCGCAGCGTCTCCGAAGCCTGTCCGGCGGTCATGCGCAGCTCGCCAGCCGCCTGGCGGTGGCGCTGATCGAGCCCTCTATCGACCTCCAGGCCTCCGGCGCGGAGCGCGATAAGAGCCAGTTCATGGCCAAGCGAGTCGTGCATGTCCTGGGCGATACGGGCCCGTTCACGCAGCCGCTCGCGCTCGGCGATGATCCGTTGCTCGCGCTCCAGTTGCTCGGCGCGCTGCCACCCGGCCCGCAGCAGTTCGGCCCGCTGCCGCATGAACCGGCCCGCGAACCACGGGAAGACGGCGAGCAGGACCAGGCCGAACACCATCCACAGCCACTGCATGACCTGCGTGTCCAACCTGCCCCGGATGACACCCAGCAACATGGCGTAACCGAGCCCGGCGGCGGCTAGAGCGCTGAACGCGTATACGGCTGGTCGAGGCCCTTCCAAGCGGCGCCCGAGCAGGTAACTCGTCAACACGGCGGCAATGGTGTAGCTGGCGCTCCCGACACCCGCCAGCACCAGGTAAGCCAGACCGGCAGAAGCCAGGACGAACGACGCGAGAGGCTGCGGCCGGGACACTACGACCGCGGTCACGAGCAGGCCGAACAACGCGAACACGTCCCACGTGAGCTTCGAGACCGGCATGTTCAACAGGACCTCTAGGCCGAACAACGTGCAGAGGCTTACCCCGATCGCAACATCAACGGCGACTGTTCGCGTCCGTTCCACCCGACCGACGCTACAAGCCAGGGGTGCGTTGTCGACACTGACGAAAGTAAAGCTGGTTCGATGGGGGTTCCACTGATGAGGAGGAGCCCATGCGCCGGTTGGTGGTGCTGCGACACGCGAAGTCGGCTTGGCCGGAGGGCGTGCCGGACTACCGTCGCCCGCTCAACGACCGAGGTCGGCGTGACGCCCCCGCGGTCGGCAGGTGGTTGGCCGACAACGTCGAGGCGATCGACCTAGCCCTGGTCTCGCCCGCGACCCGCACCAGGCAGACCTGGGAGCTGGCCGCGGCCGAGTTAACCGCCGTCCCACCCACGACCTTCGACGAGCAGCTCTACGGGGAGGGCGCCGAGTCGATACTGACCGTGCTGCGGTCAGTACCAGAGGGTGCGAAGACGGTCCTGCTGATCGGGCACAACCCGGACCTAGAGGACGTCGTGGAGACTCTTACCGGCACGCGCCCGGAGTTCAAGACGGCCGCCCTCGCGGTCCTGAGCTGGCCGGGCAAACGCCTCACCACCGCCGCGCACTCCTCGAACCTCCTCCTCACCGAGACGATCAGGGGCTGATCGCCTCGACCTCCCCTGGCGGGGGCGCCTGCACGTTCACCGCGTCCCCCCAGTGGTGGTAGTCCACTTTCACCACCACGTCCTCGACGCCCGGCGCGTCGACCCTGGCCTGGAACCGGGCGAGCTTGCCGCCGGGACCGACCCAGACCTCGGTCTTGACCTTGTCGGTCTCGGTCTCGTAGTCCCCGATCGGCATCCCGAAGACGTCCGGGGGGAGCGCGGTGGCGTCGATGTCCAGGGTGTACTTGGCGAGTTCCTGCCCGTCGAGGTAGTCCCGCTTGGCCTCGACGAGGGTGCCCTTGGTCACCGCGGTACCGACCTGCCGCGGGTCGATCGACGCGAACGCCGTGAAGACGCGGATGATCGGGTTGTCCGCCTTGCCCTGGTCGAGCTCGAACCAGACCTTGCCGCTCCGGGAACGCCGCCGTACTAGGCGCCCCCGTCGTCCCCCCAACGCCCTCGGAAGCCCTCTCCGAGCACCCCACCAGCCCCACTAAACACACCACAACCCCAACAACAACCCCACGCACCACAACCCCCATCCCCAGTTCCCCCAAGATCGTATCCACCCACCCCACCTAACCCCGCGAAGGCCAAAGGCCCAGCCCCACGCTGGTTCGAGACCGACCACACAACGCGCCCATCCCCCGCCACGCGCCCACCGCACCGTGGGGGTCTGGGGTCGTCCCCCAGAAACGTTGACGGGCGACCCCACCTGCGCTCTCCGCAGGTATGGGTCGCCCGTCGCTCGTGGAGGTGCCGGGAATCGAACCCGGGTCCTCTGTCGCTTCACCAGGACTTCTCCGTGCGCAGTTCGCAGTGTCTCTACTCGGCCCCACCGGTCACGCGAACAAGCCGGTGTGACGGGCCCAGCCACTGTGGGTTTCCCGCTTCGCCCCCGTGACCGGGGCGGGCGGTGAGCCTCCTAGCTGATGCCGGCTACCGGGGCGGAGGCTTCCCCGGGCCGACAGACTTGCGCTCGCTTAGGCAGCGAGGGCGAAGTCAGCGCGACTGTTAGTCTTGGCGCTTATTGTTTTGCGAGCGACGCTTGAGGTGGTCATCTCGCCTGCACCTGCACGCTTCCCCTGACTCGACGTCCAGAGTCGAAACCGTTCACCCCCGTGTGGGTTGGGACAACTTCCGTCCAGTCTAACGCTCCCGGGTTCTTGTTTCATCCCGGATACCGGAGGTAGGGCCAGCCCTACCCCTGGCTCGGTAGCGTCCCCCATGGAGGGGAGCCGTTCCGGCCGCGATGCTGGTGGTCAACGGCATGAGGAGGCGAGACGCGATGGGCGCGGTCGACAGCGGTGGGGTCATCGAGCGGGACGGGACGCGGCCGAACCCGTCGGTGCTGGGGTCGCTCGGGTACCTGGCGATGAACTTGCCGCTGGGGATCGCCGGGTTCGTGGCGGTGGTGACGCTGTTCAGCGTGGGGTTGAGCACGGCGGTGGTCTGGGTGGGGCTGCCGGTGTTGGCGTTGGCGGTCATGGGGGCGAGGCTGGGTGCTCGGGTGGAGCGGGCGCGGGTCTACGCGATGCTCGACACCTACATCGCCAGCCCGTACGTGCCGCTGCCGGAGCGAGGGCGGTGGAAGACCCGGGTGCGGGATGTCGCGACGTGGCGGGATGTGAGCTACTTCGTGCTGTTGCTGCCCATCGGGGTGTTCGAGTTCACGGTGATGATCACGATGTGGTCGCTCACGCTCGGGTTGTTGTTCCTGCCCATCTACTACCGGTACCTGCCTGAGGCGAGTTGGCGGGTCGGCGACTGGGACCACCCGCTGATCGTGGTGGACTCGTTTGTGGAGTCGCTGCCGTTCGCGGCGCTGGGGCTGCTGCTGTTGGCGGTGGCGCTACCGGTGACCAAGGGCCTCGGTCGGGCACACGCCTACTACGCCAGGGCGCTGCTGGGTCCTGCGCCGTCGTTCTTCGGCTCTTACCGTGCCGAGCCGCTGCCGAGTGGGGTCTAACGATGGAGTCACGCACCTACCCTCACCCCGCACGAGCGATCGCGTACCTGATCGGCGCGTTCCCTCTTAGCCTGTTCACCTTCGTCGTCACGGTCACGCTTATCAGCGTCGGTATCAGCACTGTGGTGATCTGGGTCGGTGTGGCAATCCTTGTCGGGGCGGCGCTCTTGGCGAGGGCCTTCGGCAACGTGCATAGAGCGTGGGCGCGGTTGCTGCTCGGCGCTGATCTGCCTACACGGCCGGTGATGGTCCCCGGCGAGGACGGCGTGCTGCGGCAGTGGCAGACCCTGATGACCGATCGGCGGACCTGGCGGGACGTCACCTACCTGATGATGGAGTTCCCGCTGTCGATCATCGGGTTCGCGCTGGGGATCGTGAGCATCCCGCTGTTCCCGTTGGCGCTGTTCCTCGCACCCCGCTACGCCTGGCTGCACTCGCAGTTGACCATCGCGATGCTCGGACCCGACCGCACGCAGGACCTGACCGCGCGGGCGAACCGCCTCCAGGCGTCGCGAGCCCGAGGGGTCGACGCGGCGGAGGCCGAGCGCAGGCGCATCGAGCGCGACCTGCACGACGGCGCGCAGCAGCGCCTGGTGGCTGTCGCAATGGGGCTGGGTAGGGCCAAGGGCAAGCTGGACGCGGACCCGGAGATGGCCAAGGCCCTGATCGATGAGGCGCACGCGGACGCCAAGCTCGCCGTGGCCGAGTTGCGTGACCTCGCGAGGGGGATCTACCCGGCGGTGCTCGGCGACCGGGGACTGGACGCGGCACTGTCATCGCTGGCGGCTAAGTGCCCGGTGCCGGTAGAGGTAACCGTCAACGTGGAGCCACGGCCGCCCGCGGCGGTGGAGAGCACCGCTTACTTCATCGTCGGCGAGTCGCTGACCAACATCGCCAAGCACTCCAACGCCAACGCGGTCACGGTGCGGGTGTGGCGCGCGGACCGGGCCACCGGCGACCAGGTCGTCGTCGAGATCACCGACGATGGCGACGGAGGCGCCGTCCTGCGTCCGGGGGGTGGCCTCGCCGGGCTCGCGGACCGCGCTGCGACGATTGACGGCGTGATGACCGTGGTGAGCCCCATCGGTGGGCCGACAGTGATCAGGGCAGACCTCCCGTGCGCGTGGTGATCGCCGAGGACTCGGTGCTGCTGCGCGTCGGGGTGACCAGGCTGCTCGCCGACGAGGACATCGAGACCGTCGCGGCGGTCGACGACGGGGACGGGCTGCTGCGCGCGGTCAGCGAACACCGCCCCGACCTGGCGATCGTCGATGTGCGGATGCCGCCGACGTTCACCGACGAGGGCCTGCGGGCCGCGCTGCGGGCCCGCGAGGAGATCCCCGGGCTGCCGGTGCTGGTGCTCTCGCAGTACGTCGAGGAGCGCTACGCGGTGGAACTGCTGGCCGGGGGCGCCGGGGGCGTGGGCTACCTGCTCAAGGAGCGCGTCGCCGACGTGGCGGACTTCGTCGACGCCGTGCACCGAGTCGCCGGTGGCGGCACCTGCATCGACCAGGAGGTGATCGCACAGCTCATGGCCAGAGGACGACGCAACCCGATAGACCTGCTCACCCCGCGCGAACGGGAGGTCCTCGGCCTGATGGCGCAGGGCCTGTCCAACATCGCCATCGCCCGCTCCCTGACGGTCTCCGACGGCGCGGTCGAGAAGCACGTGGGCAACATCTTCTCCAAGCTCGGGCTGGAGCCCAGCTCGGAAGAGCACCGCAGGGTCCGCGCGGTCCTTACCTTTCTCGACCGCGGCTAGGGCTATTGTGCGGCTCTAGGGGGTGGTCGTTATGCGCGGTGCCGTCGCCGTGGTTTGCCTGCTGTTGGCGTTATCTGGATGCTCGAAGGACTTTGTCGCCGAATACGGTGACGCTAAGGCACTCGGGTCAGCTTTAGAGGCTGCCGCGAACCGGGAGAAGACGGTACGCATCACCATCCCGTCCAGGCCCGGCTACGAGTCGATGGTGTCCTCGGGCGCGGCGCGGTTGGAGCAACCTGGGCCTGCTTTGCAGATCGAGGTGGGCAACGGGCAGGAGACGTGGAAGGTACTTGTGCGCGGGGAGCACACGTACTTGTCTCGACCGCCGAGCCGACTGTGGCGGGAGATCGGTCCGAAGTCGACCGGCAAGTCGGACCAGGCGATCGCGGCGGTGACGGGCGGGTTCGGGTCGCTCGACCCGCGCGTGCTGGCGGCGGACCTCGGTGCGGGCAAGCTGATCGAGTCGGCACAGGACGGCGACACGACTCGGTACCGGGTGCAGGTGACTCCGACCGGGTCCGGGTTCGGCGTCAGCGAGACGGTGCTGTCGATGCTGCCGGACAGGGCGTTCCCGGTGGACGTGTGGGTCGGTGCGGGCGGGCGACTGGTGCGGTTCGACGCGCACATCGACGACCGGAGCGGGAAATCCTCTCGCGCCACCTACAGCGACTGGGGACAGGCCGTTGACGTTGCCGCGCCTACGCCCGCGGAGATCGAGACCCCATAACCTCCAGTTTTGGCGCGAAGGCGTTCTGGGGCACTTCAAGGGCTAATGGATTGCCCGCGGCCCCCGGTGGGATGCACCGGGGGCCGCGGGTGGGTGTTCGCTCGCGGGGCGGGGGTTGAGGCCGCCCCGCGAGCGGTTTTTTCAGCTCACTGCGAGAGTGATGTCGTCGAGGACGAACGACGTTTGCAGTGAGGCGTCTTCGGTTGAGAGGAATTGGAGGGTGGTGGTTTGGCCCGCGTAGGCGCTGACGTCAACGGTTATCTGTTGGTAGTCGCCTGCGTCGAGGTTGGAGTAGGTCTTGAGGGTGGTGGTGCCGAAGCGGACGGACATCTTGTCGTATTCGAGGGTCTGGGTGGTCTCGGAGGTGTTGACGTAGAGCCAGAACGACAAGGTGTACGACGTGCAGCCGGTCGGGATGGTGAGGGACTGGCCGAAGTTCTCGGTGGCGGTGGTGCCGCGGCCGCCGAGCCACGCGGAGTAGGTGCCGCTGTGCGCCGGGATGCCCTGGCCGCCGTGGGAGCCGATGACGCCCGCGGTTTGGGTCCAGCCGGAGCTGCCGTTCTCGAGGTCGGGGTTGGTCACCAGCTGCGGGTTGGCGCTACAGGTGCCGGCAGGGCCAACGGTCCAGTCGATGACGACAGTGCCCTGGCCGTCAGTGGCGGCCGCGAAGACCACCGACGAGTACGTGCCCTCAGCGGTAGGAGTACCGGTGATGAGTCCACTACCGTCGATGGAAAGCCCACCGGGCAGGCCACGCGCGGTCCAGCGGTACGGCGCAGTGCCACCGGAAGCCGATAGCGCGACGCTTACCCGCTGACCGACCTTCGCCGATTGCGCGCCAGGGTCGGTGATGGTGATAACGGCGCCGCCATCGCTGATGGTCCAGTCGAAGCTGGCCGAGCCGCTGCCGCCAGTGGTGCCGGTGGCGGTAACAGTCACGCGGAACGTGCCTGCCTTGCTCGGCGTACCGCGAACAACCAGGGTGTCGCTACCGCCGTGGTCGGAGGTAAGACCGTCCGGCAGGCCAGTGACCGACCACGAGTACGGGGCCGTGCCACCGGTGGCGACCAGCTTCAGGCCCGCCTTCACGCCGACCTTGCCCGACTGCGGGCCGGGGTCGCCGATGGTGATGTCGCCACCGGGCGCGTCGGTGATGGTCCAGTTGAACTTCACGCTGCCCGGGTTGCCCGACGACGGGGTAGCGGTGACGGTGACGCCGTAGATGTCAGCTGTGGTAGGCGTACCGGTGACGACACCGTCGGTAGAGATAGACAGCCCGGTAGGCAGACCCACGGCGGACCAGCGGTACGGCGGTGTGGCGCCGGTAGCCCGCAGGGTCAGGTTCACCGGTGAGCCGACACGGCCGGTCTGGTCACCGGGGTCGGTGACCTCGGCGTCGCCCGCGGGCGGGGCAACGATCGTCCACGTGAACGAGGCGCTACCCGGCGTGCCTGCCGAGGGGGTAGCGGTCACGGTCACGTTGTAGGAACCCGCAGTGGTGGGGGTACCGGAGATAACGCCGCCCGTAGAGATAGACAGCCCGGCGGGCAGACCAGAAGCGGTCCAAGTGTACGGCGCGGTGCCACCGCTGGCCGACAGCGTCAGACTGGCAGGTGTGCCTACCGTGCCCGACTGGTTGCCGGGCGGGGTGACGGTGGTGGGGGTGCCTGTGCTCTCACCGGTGAACAGGAGCTTGTTCGGGGACCCGGTGCCCGGGTTGGTCACCTTGCCGGAGGTCGCCTGGGCGAGGATCGCGGTGGCGACCTGCGGCGGCGTGTCGCTCGGGTGGCCCTGCAGGTACCTCGCGACGGCACCGGCCACGTGCGGCGTCGCCATCGAGGTGCCGCTGATCCGGTTGGTCGCGGTGTCGTTGTCCTTCCACGACGAGGTGATGTTCTGCCCCGGCGCGAAGAGGTCGGTGCAGGTGCCGTAGTTGGAGAACGACGCGCGCGCGTCGGACTCGGCGGAGGCGTTGACGGTCAGCGCCTCGGTCACGCGTGCCGGGGAGGAGTTGCACGCGTTGGTGTTGTCGTTGCCGGAGGCCACCGCGTAGGTGATGCCCGCGGCGATCGAGTTGCGCACGGCCGTGTCGGTCGTCGCGGAGGCGCCGCCGCCGAGGCTCATGTTGGCCACGGCGGGCTTGGTCGCGGTGCGGGTCACCCAGTCGACGCCGCTCACCACGCCGGTGTTGGAGCCGGAACCGGCGCAGTTGAGCACCTTGACCGCGACCAGCTTGACGTCCTTGGCGACCCCGTACTCGGTGCCGCCGACCGTGCCCGCCACGTGCGTGCCGTGGCCGTGGCAGTCGGTGTTGTTCGTGTCGACGGTGTTAGTACCCCACGTGGCCCTGGTGCCGAAGGTGCGGTGGGAGGTACGGATACCGGTGTCGATGATGTAAGCGGTGACGCCCGCACCGGTGGTGTCGTAGTTGTAGTTCTGGTCCAGCGGCAGGTTGCGCTGATCAATGCGGTCCAGGCCCCACGACGGCGGGTTGGGCTGGTTCCCGGCGACCCGCACGACCGCGTCCTGCTCGACGAGGGCCACGGCCGGGTCGGCGGCGAGTTTGCGGGCCTGGGTGGCCGACATCGACGCCGCGAACCCGCGCAGCGCGTGGCGCCACGTGGTGCGGGCGGTGGCGCCGTAGCGGCTCGCGACATCGGCGACCGCACGGTCCACATCGGACGTGATGGCGGCGCTGTCCTTGAATGTCACCAGGTAGCTGCCGGGGATGGCGTCGGCGCGGTCGGCACCGATGACGGCACCTTCCGCGGCCTCGGCGGTTCCGATGCCCACCACCAACGCGGCTGCGGTGGCGGCGACCACCCCCGCGCCGAGAACGCGTCTGCGCAGGCTCGCGCGAACTTGTCTCATGGGATTACTCCAATAAAGCGATGCAGGGATCAGGGGACGACGTTCGTTACCGGCTCGGCATGCCGGTCGTGAGAAACAACCACGATCACACCCGGTGCCGCCAGGACACGGGAATGAATTCCGCTGTTCAGTCCATAGCTCGTGCCCTATCGCCGCACGATGCCGCATATCTGCCGGTTGAATTAACGAAAGCGCGTGTGAATTCACACCGGTAGGGCTGTCCCCACCCCCGGTGCTGGTGCCGCCACCCGGATCAGGACACCTGCTGGCCTCGCTGCCCCGGCGCACCCGTCCCGACATGCTCGAACCCGGCAGGAGGACGGCGGCGAAAGGCAGGGGGACGGCAGTGGGCAGGACGGCGCGGGACCCGTTCTTGGACGTGATCCGAGTGGCGGCGGTGGTGCTGGTGGTGGGCCAGCACTGGCTGATGCCGGTGTTGGCGGGCAATGGGCACACCGTGGAAACCGGGAACGCGTTGGCCACCCCGGGGTGGTGGTTGTTGACCTGGCTGTCGCAGGTGATGCCGGTCGTGTTCTTCGCGGGCGGCGCGGCCAACCTGCACTCCTACCGCGCCACCGGGCACCCCAGGGCGTGGCTGGCGGGACGGCTGCGCAGGCTGGTGGTGCCGGTGCTGCCGCTGGCCGCCGTCTGGGTCGTGCTGCCGGAACTGCTGCTGCGCGCGGGGGTCGCGCCGCAGCCGGTTGACCTCGCGGGCGGCATCAGCGCGCAGTTGCTGTGGTTCCTGGTGGTGTACCTGGTCGTGGTCGCGGCGACGCCGGTGATGGCGCGGGCGCACGAGCGGTTCGGGCTCGGCGTGCTGGTCCCGTTGGCCGCGCTGGCCGTCCTGGTGGACGTGGTGCGCTTCGCGGGCCTGCCGGAGGCCGGGTTCGTCAACGCCGTGGTCGTCTGGGTCGCGGTGCACCAGCTCGGCATCTGCTACGCCGACGGCAGGCTCGAACTGGGCAGGCGGGCGCACGCGGCGATGGCGGTCGGCGGGTTCGCGGTGGTCGCGGCGATGGTCGCGTTCGGACCGTACGCGCCGAGCATGATCGGGATGCCCGGGGCGCCGATGTCGAACATGAGCCCGCCCGCCGCCGTCCTGCTGCCGCTCGCGGTCGGCCAACTGGGCCTGCTGCTGCTCGCCAGGCCGGTGCTGAACCGCCTCGACGGTCCGGCGATCCGGGCGGTCGGGGCGCGCAGCACCACGATCTACCTCTGGCACATGCCCGCGCTCGTGGTCGTCGCGGGTGTCATGGTCCTCGGCATGGGCTACCGCACGCCGGAGCCGGGTTCGGTCGAGTGGTTCGCGGTAGCACCGATGTGGGTGACCTGTGTCGGCTTGGTGCTCGCCGCTCTAGTCCGTGTCTTCGGCCGTTTCGAAACCGGTGCCGGAAGGGCTATCCCCTCAGCCCGCGCCGTCACCGCAGGCTTCCTCTTCGCGGCGACCGGACTGCTAGGTCTGACCGTCCGCGGTTTCTCACCTGACGGCCCCAACTTGTTCGAAGGCCCAGTCCCGTGGGCAATCCTAGTCCTTGCCGGCGTAGCTCTCTGCACTAGGACCGAGCGCCAGTGGAGCCGCGCGCCCAGCCTCCAGCCGCTGTAAACAGCAGCGGGTGGGCCACTATCGGCCCACCCGCTGCTCGGCGTCACGCAGCCAGTTGCGCTGCCTGCGGCTCTAGGGCCAACCGCAGCGCGTCACGGACATCGCTGACGAGGTGGATGGTGAGCTCCTGCCGCACCGACTCCGGCACGTCGTCCAGGTCGGGTTCGTTGCGCTGCGGCAACAGAACCGTGGTGATGCCCGCGCGGTGGGCGGCGAGCAGCTTCTGCTTCACCCCGCCGATCGGCAGCACCCGCCCGGTGAGCGACACCTCGCCGGTCATCGCGACGTCCGAGCGCACGGGCCGACCGGACAGCAGCGACGCCAGCGCCGTCGTCATGGTGATGCCCGCGCTCGGCCCGTCCTTGGGCACGGCGCCCGCCGGGACGTGGACGTGCACGCCCCGCTCGGCCAGTTCCGCGACCGGCAGCCCCAACGCGGGACCGTGCGACCGCAGGAACGACAGCGCGATCTGGGCCGACTCCTTCATGACGTCACCCAACTGCCCGGTCAACGTCACCCCGGCCGCACCTGTCTCCTTCTCCGCCAGGGACGCCTCGACGAACAGGACATCGCCGCCCGCGCCGGTGACAGCGAGCCCGGTAGACACACCTGGCACCGCGGTCCGCTCCGCCGACTCTGGCGTGTGCCTCGGCTGCCCGAGATAACCGCGCAGGTCTTGCGCGTCCACACGTGAGGGCACCAACGCCTCGTCCACGGCCAACTTCGCGGCCACCTTGCGCAGCACCCGGGCGATCGCCCGCTCCAACTGCCGCACCCCGGCCTCGCGGGTGTACTCACCCGCCAGCAGCCGCAGCGCCTGCTCGGTGACGACCACCTCGTCGGCGGTCAGCCCGGCCCGGTCCAGCTGCCGGGGCAGCAGGTGGTCGCGGGCGATGACGACCTTCTCCTCCTCGGTGTACCCGTCGAGCTGCACCAGCTCCATCCGGTCGAGCAGCGGCGCCGGGATGGCCTCGACCACGTTGGCGGTGGCCAGGAAGACCACGTCGGACAGGTCCAGCTCCACCTCCAGGTAGTGGTCGCGGAAGGTGTGGTTCTGCGCCGGGTCGAGCACCTCGAGCAGGGCCGCGGTCGGGTCGCCCCGGTAGTCGGAGCCGACCTTGTCGATCTCGTCGAGGAGCACGACCGGGTTCATCGAGCCCGCCTCCTTGATGGCGCGCACGATCCGGCCGGGCAGCGCGCCGACGTAGGTGCGCCGGTGGCCCCGGATTTCCGCCTCGTCCCTGACCCCACCCAGCGCGACCCGGACGAACTTGCGTCCCATCGCCCGCGCTACCGACTCACCCAGCGAGGTCTTACCGACCCCGGGCGGACCGGTCAGGGCCAGCACCGCGCCACTACGACGACCGCCGACCACGCCGAGTCCTCGCTCGTCCCGACGCTTGCGCACGGCCAGGTACTCGATAACGCGATCCTTCACGTCTTCAAGCCCGGCGTGGTCAGCGTCAAGCACGGCCCGCGCACCGGTGATGTCGTAGGCGTCGTCGGTGCGTTCGTTCCACGGCATCTCCAGCACCGTGTCGAGCCAGGTGCGGATCCAGCCGACTTCCGGTGACTGCTCAGAGGTGCGCTCCAGCTTGTCCACTTCAGACAGCGCTGCCTCGCGGACCTTCTCCGGTAGGTCTGCCTCGGACACACGCGCCCGGTAGTCCTGTTCCTCGGAGGCAGGCTTACCGTCCAATTCGGCCAGTTCCTTGCGGATGGCCGACAACTGCTGGCGCAGCAGGAACTCCCGCTGCTGGCGCTCCATCCCCTCCTTGACGTCCTTGCGGATCGTCTCGGCGACGTCCAGCTCGGCCAGGTGCTCGCGACCCCACTCCAGCAGCCTCTCCAGCCGCGCGGTGACGTCGGTCGTCTCCAGCAGCCAGACCTTCTGCTCGTCGGACAGGTACGCGGCGTACCCGGCGAGGTCGGCCAGCGCGGCCGGGTCGTCCACCTGGGTCACGCTGTCGACGACCTGCCACGCGCCGCGCTGCTGCAGGATCGTGGTGACCAGGCCCTTGTACTCGCGGGCCAGCTCGCGGGTGCGCGCGTCGGTCGTCTCGTCGGCGGTCTCGACCTGCACCCACAGCGCCGCACCCGGACCGGTCGTGCCCGCGCCGATGCGGACCCGGCCGGTGCCGCGCACCACGGCGGCGCGCTCGCCACCGGGCAGCCTGCCCACCTGTTCGACCACCGCCAGCGTGCCGACCCGGGCGTATTTGCCGTCCAACCTGGGCACGAGCACCACCCGCGCCTCGTCGCCCGCGGCCTGGGCGGCCGCTACGGCGGCACGGGCCTCGGTGGCGTTGTCGGAGCCGGTGAGCTGGATGGGCACGACCATGTCGGGCAGCAGGACCGTGTCGTCGAGCGGCAGCACCGGCAGGTTCAGAGCCTCGGACATGGGATCAGCCTCCAGGAGTTGAGTCTGATCACGTCAACTTCCCTGAGCCGGGCTATGTTCCCCCGGGGTGTTCGCCCAGAGCGAGCAGCCGGGCTCCGGTGTCGTGCAACACCGCCCGCAGGAACGGTTCGCCCAGGCCAGGCGCCTGCGCCCAGCCCGAGATGGCCCGCAGCTGCTCGGCGTACGGGTACGGGATGCTGGGGAAGTCCGTGCCCAGCACCACCCGGTCATCGAGGTCGGCCAGCCGAGCCGTCCAGTCCGCGGGCAGCGGCGCCGATCCGAGGGTGAACCCGACGCCGACCATGGTCGTGTCCAGGTGCACCCGCGGATACCGCGCCGCTAGGTCCAACGCACGCGAGATCTCCGGCATGCCCGCATGCGCCAGAACGACCGTTAACGCTGGGTGGCGACGCAGCACCTCTTCAAAGACCGGTAGCCCCGTGAACGCGCCCGGCAACGGTCCGTGTCCACAGTGCACGACCACGGGCACCCCCGCGTCCGCCAGCATGCCCCACACGGGCCCTAGGAGGGCGTCTCGCGGGTCGTAGGCGCCAACCTGCACGTGCGCCTTCACGCACCGCACGCCCGAGCGCAGCGCCGCTTCCAGGTACCGCGAGACCGATGGTTCCGGATAGAGGGTCGCTGTTGGCACTGCCTCCGGCACCCGCGCCGCGAACTCCGCGACCCACTCGTTGAGCCACTCGGCCATCCCCGGCTTGTGCGGGTACACCAACGGCGCGTACCGGACCACGCCGAGCTCGCGCAGCGTCGCCACGCGTTGACTCTCCGAAGTCCGGTAGTGGACCGGCCACGCCGTGCCGTAGTTGCGCTCGGCGTCGTCGAAGTACGCCCACACCTTGCGCTGGACCGGCTCGGGCAGGAAATGCACGTGCACGTCGACCAGCCCCGGCACCCCCAGGCCGCGGACCCAGTCCGTATCACTCTCCCCCACCACCCGCCCCCTCGTCCCCGCCCGGCATCGTCCCCGACTTGGCGGCGTACCCCCTCGACGTGGCCCATTGGGGCCGTCCCGACCTACCCCATGCCCTTGGCCCGGCGGCCGACCGCCTTGGCGATCTCCCGGTTGGCGTCGCGCTTGGCCAGGTCCTGCCGCTTGTCGTAGGCCTTCTTGCCCTTGGCCAGCGCCAGCTCGACCTTGACCTTGCCGTCGGAGAAGTACATCGACAGCGGGACCAGCGAGACCCCGGACTCCTTGATCTTGCCGATCAGCTTGCCGATCTCGGCCCGGTGCAGCAGCAGCTTGCGGGTGCGCCGCGGCTCGTGGTTGGTCCAGGTGCCCTGCGTGTACTCCGGGATGAACAGGTTGCGCAGGAACACCTCACCGTCGTCGACGGTGGCGAAGGCGTCGACGATGGACGCCCTGCCCTCGCGCAGGCTCTTCACCTCGGTGCCCACCAGGACCACACCGGCCTCGTAGGTGTCGATGACCGCGTAGTCGTGCCGGGCCTTGCGGTTGGTGACGATCGCCTTGCGGCCGCGTTCCTTCGCCATGACGTGGAACTCTACGCAGCGCGCGCCGGATCAGGTGCGCACGTAGAGGCGCAGGGTCACGTACCCGGTGAACGCCGAGACGCCGATCGCGATCAGCAGCAGGATCGGCGAGACGAAGGCCAGGTCACCGGCCTCCACCGACTTCACCACCCCGGACTTGATCGGCTGGGCGAGCACGTCGTCGAGGAACGCCAGCTTCGCCCCGACCAGCATCGCGATCGCCACCAGGGCGCCGATGATGCCGGTCACCACCGCCTCGAGGAGGAAGGGCAGCTGCGTGTACCAGCGGGTCGCGCCGACCAGCCGCATGATGCCGACCTCGGTGCGCCTGGTGAACGCCGAGAGCTGCACGGTGTTGGAGATCAGCAGCAGCGCCGCCACCGCCATCACGCCCGCGATGAAGAACGTCGCGTTGCGCACGCCGTTGAGCGCGCTGAAGAACCGGTCGAGGAACTGGCTCTGGTCGCCGATCGAGTCGACCCCGGCCTTGCCCTTGTAGGTCTGGATGATCACCTCGGGCCGGTCCGGGTCCTTGAGCCGGACGTTGAACGAGGACGGCAGCGCCTCCGGCCGAGCCAGCTTCACCAGCTCCGGCTGCGCCTCGAAGATCCGCTTGAACCGCTCGTAGGCCTGGTCGCGGTTCTCGAACTCCACCCGCTCCACCGCCGGGTCGGACTCCAGCTGCGAGCGCAGCCCCCGGCAGGGGTCGGCCTTGCAGTCCTTGTCCGAGGCGGACACGTCGTTGGTCAGGTAGATGTTGACCTCGACCTTGTCCTGGTAGAGCTCCTTGGTGTTGTCGATCATCCGCACCACCAGCAGACCACCGCCGAGCAGCAGCAGCGAGATGGCGGTCGTGATGATCATCGCGATGGTCATCGTGATGTTCCGGCGCAGACCGGTCACGACCTCGCTGAACACGAAGCTGGCACGCATCGGGCTGGGCTTCCTCGCTGTTGCGGATGGTTACTGGTGGGCTGGGTTCCCGCCGCCCGGTGGTGGTCGTCGACCCGCCAGGTCGGGGACGGTGCCGGGCGGGGACGAGGGGGCGGGCGGCGGGAGAGAGTGACTCAGTCTCAGCGACCTACGCCGTAGACGCCCCTGGCGTCGTCGCGGACGACGCGGCCGAGGTCGAGTTCGACCACCCGGCGGCGCATCGAGTCCACGATGGAGTGGTCGTGGGTGGCCATCAGCACCGTGGTGCCGGTGCGGTTGATCCGCTCCAGCAGCAGCATGATGTCCTGGCTGGTGTCCGGGTCGAGGTTTCCGGTCGGCTCGTCGGCCAGCAGCATCAGCGGCCGGTTGACGAACGCGCGGGCGATGGCCACCCGCTGCTGCTCGCCGCCGGAGAGCTCGTGCGGCATCCGCTCGGCCTTGCCCTCCAGCCCGACCAGCTCCAGCACCTCGGGCACGACCTTCTTGATGGTGTGCCGGGGCTTGCCGATCACCTCCAGGGCGAAGGCCACGTTCTCGGCGACGGTCTTGTTCGCCAGCAGCCGGAAGTCCTGGAAGACGCAGCCGATGGACTGCCGCAGCCGGGGCACCCGGCGCCGCGCCATCCTGGTCAGGTCGAAGTTCGCCACGTACACGCGCCCCTTGCTGGGGACCTCTTCGCGCAGCAGCAGCCGGAGGAAGGTCGACTTACCCGAGCCCGATGGGCCGATCAGGAAGACGAACTCACCCTTGTCGACCTGCACGGAAACGTTCTCCAGGGCAGGCCGGGTGGAGGTCTTGTAGACCTTGGAAACCTGTTCGAGCCGGATCACGGTCGGCGAGTCTACCTTCAGTTGTTATCGAGCCGTAGCCTCGGTGTCCGTTACGGACGCGCCTGGTCACCGGTGGTGTCCGAGCGGTCACACGTGGGTCTTGCGCCACCGGATGCCGGATTCGAGGAAGCCGTCGATGTCGCCGTCGAGCACCGCGGCCGGGTTGCCCACCTCGTGCTCGGTGCGCAGGTCCTTGACCATCTGGTACGGGTGCAGCACGTAGGTGCGCATCTGGTTGCCCCACGACCCGCTGGAGGAGTCCTTCAGCGCGTCCATCTTGGCCTGCTGCTCCTGCCTGCGCCGCTCCAGCAGCTTCGCCTGCAGCACCGCCATGGCGGAGGCCTTGTTCTGCAGCTGCGAGCGCTCGTTCTGGCAGGACACCACGATGCCGGTCGGGATGTGGGTCAACCGGACCGCGGAGTCGGTCGTGTTGACGCCCTGTCCACCGGGGCCGGACGAGCGGTACACGTCGACCCGCAGGTCCTTCTCGTCGATGTCGACGTGGTCGGTCTGCTCGACGACCGGGACGACCTCGACCGCGGCGAAGGAGGTCTGCCTGCGGCCCTGGTTGTCGAACGGCGAGATCCGCACCAGCCGGTGGGTGCCCTGTTCGACCGAGAGGGTGCCGTAGGCGTAGGGGGCGGCGATCTTGAACGTCGCCGACTTGATGCCCGCCTCTTCGGCGTAAGAGGTGTCGTACACCTCGATGGGGTAGCCGTGCCGCTCCGACCACCGCAGGTACATGCGCATGAGCATCTCGGCGAAGTCGGCGGCGTCGACGCCACCGGCCTCGGAGCGGATGGTCACCAGCGCGTCGCGGCCGTCGTACTCGCCGGAGAGCAGGGTGCGCACCTCGAGGGAGGAGATGTCGGACTTGAGCTTGTCCTGGTCGGTGCGCGCCTCGGCGGCGGCGTCCTCGTCGCCACCCTCCTCGGCCAGCTCGTAGAGCACCGCGAGGTCGTCGAGCCGCGAGCGCAGGTCCTCGACCTTGCGCAGCTCACCCTGGCGGTGCGAGAGCTTGCTGGTGACCTTCTGCGCCGACTCGGGGTCGTCCCACAGGTCCGGGCGGGCAGCCTGTTCCTCCAGCTCCGCGATCTGCGCGCGCAACCCCTCGAGGTCCATCACCGCCTCGACGTTGGCCAGCGAGGTGGACAGTTCCTTGAGGTCAGCGGCGACGTCCGGGTTCACGTCGAAAAAGACTACGCGGACGCGGGCGCCGCCGCTGCGGCGGTAGCCAGGTCAGGACTTGGGGATGGACTCCAGCAGCTTCAGCACGGCCTTGGCCCTGGCCACGCCGAACTCGGCGATCGCCTTGGCGTAGGGGTCCTCGGCGGTCTTGACGGCGGTCTTGGCCGCCTCGTGCTCGCCGTTGTAGACCTGCTTGGCCGAGTCGATCAGGCCGACCCGCTGCTTGGCGGTCAGCGTGCTCGCGTGCACCAGGCGCAGGATCAGCGGGCTGCGCAGGTGGTCGGGTCCCGGCTCGCCACCGAGCCAGGTCTTGAAGGCCTTCTTGCCAGCCGCGGTGATCACGTACTGCTGGCTGGAACGGGGACCCTGCTTGCCCAGCCGGACAAGGCCCGCGTCGGCGAGGGCGGGCAGTTCGCGGTAGACCTGGCTGCGGGTCACGCTGAAGAAGGAGCCGAAGCGCTCCCTTGCCGCGGACACCAGCTGGCCACCGGTCTGCGGGCCCTCGTGCAGCAGGCCGAGCAGGGCGGCGGCGGTCGCATTCAGTTCAGACACAAGACCACGGTCCCACGACACGGGCGCGCTGTCCACAGTGGCCATGTGCGCCAGTCCACAGTGGCTGATCGGCGGCGGGGTGCTGACGGACACCCGACCCGGGACCGATCAGCGGACGACAGGTGTCCCCGGTTGGCCCAAAACGGGACTATCCCACGTGGACTCGGCGAGCTTGCTCCCCCGAAGGAGTGGATCTCTTCCCAGCCCGCTACCCGTTCGGCCCAGTGGTGGGTGGGCGAACCGTAGTCGCCGCAGGACGCGGGTTCCCGCCGGAGATCACCCCCCATTGTGGTCCAGATCACCCCAACGGCGGCAGCTTCCCGTCCGGAAACCGCCGCCCCCACGCACCCCCCACCCAGTGCACTCCCCCCACGACTGTCACAGTAAGACCCCCACCCACAGTCCCAAGTGGACTTATCAGCACGTCCACCCCCGACATCCGTTCCCTCCAAACGCAACCCCCACCCTCCCAAGCAAATGCACGCGCATCTCGCTCCCGCCCCCAACCCCCTCCACCATCAAACAGTCCATACAGGACTAACTCCCCGTTGACCCCGCCCCCAAGCGGAATCCCCCACCCCGAACATCGCCCCTCAAGCCCAAAAGAAAAAGGCGACACCCTCCGAAAAGGGTGCCGCCTTCATTCTTCGTAGCGGGGACAGGATTTGAACCTGCGACCTCTGGGTTATGAGCCCAGCGAGCTACCGAGCTGCTCCACCCCGCGGTGGTAAAACCAACCCTACACCCCACCCTCAACCCCTTTTCACCGGGGGTACCCACCCGCCACCCACACGACACGAGCCCCACCAGCTACGTGCTCGTCCCTCGCACTACGCGCCCCCCGCCCCGTGGGCGACAAGCTCATTGGTTACATACTCGACGCGAAGGCCGAAGGCCTGAGCGAGCCAACGCTGGGTCGAGAGTGACCGCACCGTGGGGGCTTGGGGGCTCGGCCCCCAAATACAACGCGAAAAGGCCCCTATCCACGCTTTCCGTGGATAGGGGCCCTCCAGCCTTGTAGCGGGGACAGGATTTGAACCTGCGACCTCTGGGTTATGAGCCCAGCGAGCTACCGAGCTGCTCCACCCCGCGTCGGTAGTTGTAACAGTACACGGGGGGTGGGGTTACGGCAAATCGGGGCGGGCGTTGGTGAGTGGGGTCACCGGTGTCGGTTCTTTTCGCGGCGGCGAAACCCGGAAAACGCGGCAGGCCCGCCGCCGCTGGGTCGCGGGGCGGGCCTGCCGGGTCGGTGGTGCGGGATCAGCCGCCTGGGGCTGGTGTGGGTGATGGGGAGGCGCCGGGTGAGGACGGGGTGGTGGTCGTGCCGCCCGCCTTGGCCTTGGCCTCGTCGTACTGCTTGGCGGCGGCGTCCAGTTCGGCCAGCGCCTTGCCCTGTTCGGTGAAGTCACCGTCGCGCTGGGCCTGGCGCAGGTGCGCGATGGCCGTGTTCAGCGCCTGCACGGCCTGGTCGAGCTCGCTGCCCCCGGTGCCGGGCGGTGGTGTCGTGGTCGAGGTGGGTGGCGCGGTGCTGCTGGGCGGGTTGGTCGTCTCGCCCGGTTTGGGCGCGATGTCGCCGGTGCCCTTGCCGAAGACCTCGTCGAGCGCCTCGTCGATGGTCGGCGCGAACCCGACCTTGTTGCCGAAGGACACCAGGACCCTGGCCAGTTGCGGGAACGCGTTGGCGTCCTTGCGCTGGATGTAGATCGGTTCCACGAACAGCAGGCCGCCCGCGACCGGCAGCGTCAGCAGGTTGCCGAACCTCGGCGCGACGCTGGGGTTGTTGAACAGCGTTCGGTTCTCGGCGACCTCCGGTGTGGTCTGGAACCGGTTCTGCACCTGGCCGGGACCCTCCACTTGGGCCGCGCCGGAGGTGGGTAGTCGCAGCACCCTGATCTGCCCGTAGTCGGCCGGGTCGGAGGACACCGACACCCACGAGGCGAGGAACTGGCGGTTCAGCGAGTTGAGCGCGCTGGTGATCTGGAAGGTCGCCTTGGTCTGGCCGGGCGCCTGGGCGAGCACGTAGTACGGCGGCTGCTTGGCGCCGTTGTTGGCCGCGTTGGACGCGCCGTCCTCGGTCGGGTCGGCCGGGACGTTCCAGAAGGTCTTCTGCGAGAAGAACTCGACCGCGTCGGACACGTGGTACTTGGAGAGCAGTTCGCGCTGGACCTTGAACAGGTCCTCCGGGTACCGGAAGTGCGAGCGGAGGTCGTCGGAGATGTCCGAGGACGGCAGCACGGTGCCGGGGAAGACGCCCTGCCACGCCTTGAGCACCGGGTCGTCGTCGGTGATCGAGTACAGCTTCACCGTGCCGTCGTAGGCGTCGACGGTGGCCTTGACCGAGTTGCGGATGTAGCTGATGGTGCGGTTGTCCTGCCGCACGACGCCGTCGAGCGAGTCGGTGGTCGCCTCGCCGAGCGAGGTCCGCTGCGCGTACGGGTAGTTCTCCAGCGTGGTGTAGCCGTCGATGATCCACAGGATCTTGCCGTCGACCACCGCCGGGTACGGGTCGCCGTCGAGGGTCAGCCACGGCGCCACCGAGCTCACCCGGTCCCGCGGGTTGCGGTTGTACATGATCTTGGCGCCGTCCTCGATCTGCGACGAGAACAGGATGTTGCGCTCGGTGTAGTGCGCGGCGAAGACCAGCTTGTTGAACAGCCCGTCGATCGGCACGCCGCCCGCGCCGGTGTAGCTGAAGGTGCTGGTGGAGGTGTCGTACTCCAGCGGGCGGCCGTTGTCCTTGCCGCCGACGATGGCGTAGTTGTCGGTGGCCAGCTCACCGAAGTAGATCCGCGGTTCCTTGACCTTGATCGGGCCGTCGTTGGTCAGGTCGCTGACCTTGAAGACCGGGTACCCGCCCTGGTCGTTGGAGTCCTGCAGCGCCGAGTTGATGGTGTTGGCAGGCGCGGCGACGAACCCGTTGCCGTGGGTGAAGACCATGTGCCGGTTGATCCAGCCGCCCTGGGTCTCGGTGAGCCCGGAGGTCTTGATCTCGCGCGCGGCGACGATGTAGTCCTGGGTCTTGCCGTCGACGGTGTAGCGGTCGACGTCGAGCTTCTCCGGGAAGCCGTAGAAGTTCTCCCGGCCCTCGCGCTGGGTGAAGGTCGGCGCCAGGATGTTCGGGTCGAGCAGGCGCACGTTGGAGATGGTGTTGGAGCTGCTCTGCTCGGAGCGGATCTTGGCTGGCGAGACGTCGGTGGTGCCCGCGTAGTCCTCGGTCTTCACCGTCTTGTCGGTGAGCCCGTAGGCCAGCCTGGTCGCCTCGATGTTGCGCTGGATGGACAGCGACTCCTTGGCGTTCTCGTTGGGCCGCACCGAGAACTGCTGGATGACCGCGGGCCAGGCCGCGCCGACCAGGATGCCGGACAGGATCAGCAGCACGGTCGCGATCGCGGGCAGCTGCAGGTTGCGCAGGAACGCGCCTGCGAAGAAGGCCACCGCGCAGAAGCCCGCGATGAACATCAGGATGAGCTTGGCTGGCAGCACCGCGTTGAGGTCGGTGTAGTTCGCGCCGCTGAACAGGTCGTGCTTGTTGAACAGCAACTCGTAGCGCTCGAAGAAGTAGTCGACCGCGTAGATCAGCACGAACACGCCCGCGGTGATCGACAGCTGCATGCGGGCGGGCGCGGCGAGCTGGCCGCCCTTGCCCGCCAGCCGGATCCCGCCGAACAGGTAGTGCGTCACCAGCGCGCCGAAGAACGCCACCGCGACGGTGACGAACAGCCAGCTGATCAGCCAGGTGATGAACGGCAGGGTGAAGGCGTAGAAGCCGATGTCGATCTGGAACTGCGGGTCGCGCACGCCGAACTCGCCGCCGTTGAGCAGCAGCTGGATCTGCTGCCAGTCCGACTGGGCCGCCGAGCCCGCGATCAGGCCGATGATCACCGGCAGGCCGATGCCGAAGAGCCGGACCCGCTGCACGATGGTGGACCGGTAGCGGGCGAGCGGGTCGTCCGCGCTGGACACCGGCACGAACACCGGGCGGGTGCGGTAGGCGACCCACAGGCTCACCGCGAGCGCGCCACCCACCAGGGCACCCACGGCGAAGAACAGCGCGATCCTGGTCCACAGCACGGTGGTGAACACCGAGCGGAACCCGACCTCACCGAACCACAACCAGTTCACGTAGGTGCTGAGCAGCCGGGACCCGACCAACAACAACAGGATCAGCGCGGCGGCGATGATGAGCAGGATCCGACTGCGCCGCGACAGCTTCGGCAGACCGATCGGGGGCCGAGTGGCCACTGGGCACGCTCCAGGTTCGCTGGCTTTCGACGTTCACCACGGACGAGCTGGGCCGTCCTGGTTGTTCAACTCTATTAGGGCCGGTCCGGGTTCCCGCGCGGGTGTCCGAAATGTGTGGATAACCCGGCGGGTTGTGGACTACTCGTGGACCGGCGGGGTGCGTGGTCGCCTGCTCCGGTGCCCCTGCGACCATGTCCCGCGTGAGCACCAAGGACCTGCCGACCGCGGCCCGCGAGGTCGAGGAGTTCGTCGCGACCGGCGGTTGGGACCAGCCGCCGCAACTGTTCGCGCTGGTGCCGACCGCGCACCTGCTGCGCGAGGAGCCGGACCTGGTCGGCCAGGTCGACCCCGACGCCGCGTTGACGCCGGTAGCGCAAGAGGCGCTGCCCGATGGTGACCTCGGCGTCGCGCTCGGCACGATCCTGTGGCCGGACGCGGTCGTGGGGTGCGCGCTGGCGCAGGAGATCGTCATGCTGCCGCCGGAGGCGGAGGCCGAACTGCCGGACGCCGACACGGACACCGTGTCCGCCGCCGCGGTGGACCACCCGGCCGCGCGCGAGGCCCGGCTGGTGGCCGCGGTGTTGCGGGACGGGACGGTGGCGTGCGTGCTGCGGCTGCGGTCGAGCGGCGGTGCCGATGGCGCGGACGGCGAGGGCGTCGACGAGATCGTCGAGCACCCCGGCCTCGCGCAGAACCTCACCACGGCGCTGCTGGACACCTTCCGCTAGCAGCCGGGCACCGGGCGGCCCGCCTTGATGTCCTGCAGGGCCTGCACCGCGCCGTCCAGGGTGGACACCTTCACCAGGCGCAGCCCCTCCGGCGCGTTGTCCTTGGCCTCGGCGCAGTTGCCCTCGGGGACCAGGAACACGCTCACCCCGGCCTCCTTCGCGGCGACCATCTTGAACGGGATGCCGCCGATGCGGCCGACGTTGCCCGCCGCGTCGATCTCCCCGGTGCCCGCGATGGTGGCGCCACCGGCGAGGTCCTCGTCGGTGAGCCGGTCGATGATCGCCAGCGCGAAGATCAGCCCCGCCGAGGGGCCGCCGACGTTCTGCAGCGAGATGGTGGTCTTGAAGGCGACGTCGGGGCGCTCCCCGGCGCCGAGGCCGATGAAGCCCTCCGGCCGGTCCTCCTGGCCGAAGTCGGTCGCCTTCGCCAGCGTGATGGTGGCCGACCTCTCCTGGCCCTCACGCTTGTAGGTGATGGAGATGCCCTGTCCGGGTGTCGTGCCCGCGAGCGCGGCCCGCACGTCGGCGGCCGCGGCGACCTTCTTGCCGTTGACCACCAGCAGCTGGTCGCCCGGCGCGAGCACCTTGTCGGCCGGGGCGCCCGAGGTGATCTCCGTGGCGATGACCTTCATCGGGTACTTGAGGTGGCGCAGCGCGGCGATCTCGGCGTTGCTCTGCGAGTCCTGGAACATCTTGGTGTTCTGCTGCTCGATCTGCTCCTCGGTCTCCCCCGGCCGGAAGTAGTCCTCGCGGGGGGCCACCGCGTAGCGGCCGCTGACCCACAGGCCAAGCGCGCCGAACAGGCTGATCTCGTCGTTGACCGACACCGTGGTCATCCGCAGCTGACCGGTGGTGGCGTGGCTCTTCTCACCGTCGACCCGCACGATCGGCACCCCGTCGACGTCACCGAGGGTGTCGTAGGTCGGGCCGGGGCCCAGCGAGACGTACGGGATCGGCACCAGCAGGCCGACCAGCAGCAGCGCGACCGTCAGCACGGAGCTGACCACGATCGTCCAGCCGCGCCGGGTCAGGCCCGCCCGCACGAGCGGCACGTCCGGGGCGGGCGGCTGGGGGGTGGGTGACTCCGGTGCGGTGCTCACGACGCCACAGGGTACGTGCGTTCGCCCAGGGCGGATCACCGGACGGCGCGGGGGCCGGGATGCCGCGTACCGTGGACGTATGAACGAGTTCCCGTTCGGCTTCAACATGCCGAACCCCGACGACCGTGACCGTGGCAAGCAGGGCGGCGACGGCCAGGAGAACCCGTTCGACCAGCTCGGCCAGATGCTCAGCCAGCTCGGCCAGATGATGAGCCAGGCGAGCACGTCGAGCGGGCCGGTCAACTACGACCTCGCCAAGCAGATCGCGGTGCAGAAGCTCGCCGGGCAGATCGGGTTCACCGCGCCAGCCGAGGCGCACACGGCGGTCACCGACGCGGTGCACCTGGCCGAGATGTGGCTGGACCCGGTGACGACGCTGCCCGCGGGCGCCACCACGACCAAGGCCTGGACCGCCCGCGACTGGGTCGAGCACACGCTGCCGACCTGGCAGCGGCTGTGCGACCCGGTGGCCAAGCGGATGGCCGGGGCCTGGGTGGAGGCGCTGCCCGCCGAGGCCAAGGCGCAGGCCGGTCCGCTGCTGGCGATGGTCGGGCAGATGGGCGGCATGGCCTTCGGCTCGCAGCTGGGCGGCGCGCTGGCGCAGCTGGGGTCGGAGGTGCTGACGGTCACCGACATCGGGCTGCCGCTCGGCCCGGACGCGACCGCGGCGCTGCTGCCAGCCAACATCGAGGAGTTCACCAAGGGCCTGGAGCGGCCGGCCAGCGAGGTGATGGTCTTCATCGCCGCCCGCGAGGCCGCCCACCAGCGGTTGTTCGCGCACGTGCCGTGGCTGCGGCAGCGGCTGCTCGGCGCGGTCGAGGAGTTCGCCAACGGCATCAAGGTCGACATCTCGGCGCTGGAGGAGCTGGCGACCCAGGTCGACCCGGCGAACCCGGCGACCATCGAGCAGGCCATGCAGTCGGGCATGCTCGAGCCGAAGACGACCCCGGAGCAGCAGGCCGCGCTCACCCGGCTGGAGACCCTGCTCGCCCTGGTCGAGGGCTGGGTCGACCTGGTCGTCGGCGAGGCGGTCACCGACCGGCTGCCCGGCGCCGACGCGCTGCGCGAGACCCTGCGCCGCCGCCGCGCCTCCGGTGGCCCGGCCGAGCAAACCTTCGCCACCCTGGTCGGCTTGGAGCTGCGGCCGCGCAGGTTGCGCGCCGCCACCGCACTCTGGCGCCTGGTCACCGACCAGCACGGCATCGACGTTCGCGACGGCCTGTGGGCGCACCCCGACCTCATGCCCACCACCGAGGACCTGGACGAGCCGATCGACTTCATCCAGCGCCTGGGCTCCAGCCCGGCCGACGACCCGATCGCCCAGCTCGAGCGCACCGAGGAAGCCGAGCGCGAGGCGGGCGAGGAGAAGAAGCCAGGCGGGGAGACCGACTAGCCGGAACGCACCGAAGGTGGTCGACCAGGGATCTTCCGGTCGGCCACCTTCGTCGTTGTCGCGGTCACTCGGTTGTCGCGGTCACTCCGTTTTTGCAAGTCACCCCGTTGTCGCGGTCACTCCTCGGTGGCGATCCCCCAGCCCGCGGCGGCGGAGAGGCCCTCCAGGTAGCCCACGGCCCGTTCGGTCCTCGGGTAGGTGTGCACCAGTTCCCAGAAGTCGGGGCCGTGGCCGGGGACGAGTAAGTGGGCCAGTTCGTGCACCAGGACGTAGTCGAGCACCCAGGCGGGGACCTCGCGGAGGCGTTCGCTGACCCGGATGGTGCGGTCGACCGGGGTGCAGGACGCCCAGCGGGTGCGCATCGGGGGGACCCAGCGGACCGAGCGGGGCAGGCACTGGCCGCCGAAGTAGCTCGCGGACAGCTCGCCGCAGCGCTCGAGCAGGGCGGAGTCGGAGGTGCGGGCCGGGGAGCGCCGCTTGGTCTCGCTGCGCAGGAGCCTGCGCTGCATCTCCTGGACCCAGTGGGCCTCCTCTTTCTTGGAGAGCCTCGCCGGGATGAGGACGATCACGGTGTCACCTTCGCGGTACGCCGTGACGGTGCGGGTTCTGCGTTTGCTCCGGCGCACCTCGACGCGGGGTTCGGCCACGGGGACAACCGTAAGGGGCAACACCGACAACGCGGGAGGACCGGGCGGGTGTGACTCTCCACCTGTGGACAACTCGATCCGCCATCCGGCCCAGGCGGGCACCCTGGTGCCCATGCGTGAACGGACCCTCCCTCGACGACCCCGGCTGCGGCCGGGTCTCGCGGTGCTGCGCCGCCGCGACGGCGAACTCCAGCTCGGCCTCGACCCGCGGCGGGCGCTCGTGGTCAGCGGCCTGCCGGACCAGGTGGCCGCGGCGGCCGCCGGGCTCACCGGTGTCCGCACGGCCGACGAGGTCGTGGCCGGGGTCGGCCCGCCGCACCGGCGGATGCTGCGGGCGCTAGTGCGCGATCTGGTCGAGCACGGCCTGGTCGACGACGCGGCGAGGTCGGCGCGGGTGCCGCCGAGGTTGGCGGCCGACGAGCTGACCGCGGCGCTGCGCCCGGGGCTGCCGTCGCCCGGCGACCGGGCCGGGCTGCGGGTGCGGGTGGACGGCGACGGCAGGCTCGCGATCGCGGTGGCCCGGCTGCTCGCCGCGTCCGGCGTCGGTCGGTTGCAGGTGTCCGCGCGGGGGTCGGTGCTGGCGCAGGACGTGGGCACCGGGTACCGCGCCGAGGACGTCGGCAGGCCGCGGGTGGTGGCCGCGCAGGAGTCGGTCAGCAGCGTCGACCACGCGGTCGTCCTCCGGCGGTTCACCCGGTTCCGGCCCGATCTGGTGGTCCTGGCCGACGCCCTGGTGCCGGACCCGGCGACGGCGTCGGCGCTGGCCGCCCAGGGGCAGCCGCACCTGGCCGTCCTGGTGCGCGACGGGGTCGGGATCGTCGGCCCGCTGGTGGTGCCGGGGGTGAGCAGTTGCCTGCACTGCGCCGACCAGCACCGCACCGACCTCGACCCGTGCTGGCCGAGGCTGGCGACCCAGCTCGCGGGCCGGGCCCAGTCGGCCGACCTGGCCTCGACGCAGCTCACCGCGGGGCTGGCGGTGACGCAGGTGCTGCGCGCGGTGTCGTGGCTGCGCGAGCCGACGGGCAGGCCGCCCGCGACCTGGAACGCGACCGTGGAGGTCGACCCGCTGACCGCGACCGTCGACCATCGGCGGTGGCTGCCGCACGCGAGCTGCCCGTGCGGAGCGGCGACCAAGCCCACCTACCGCCACTTGATCCGGGCGCGCGACCCCGGCCAGACCGGGTAGTCCGCCCCGATCGGGCTACTAAACAACCCGGGTGGGGACATTCGGCACCGCTGTCCGGTTCCGCGGTCCGAGCTGGGCGGACGCGGTCGGTGTGAGGCGTCTTCCCATATTCGGAGCGCTAAACACCTGCGATCGCGGCGCGGGACAAGGGACAATCGGGGGGTGACCGAGATGCCACGCAAGACCGCCGCGCGGACCGCTCGGCTGGCCAGCATCCCGCTCGGGGTCGCGGGCCGGGCCGTCGGCGGCTGGGGTAAGCGGCTGGCCGGGCAGAGCGCGGAGGCGGTCAACGCCGAGCTGTCCGCCCGCACCGCCGAGCAGCTGTTCGCCGTGCTCGGGCAGCTCAAGGGCGGCGCGATGAAGTTCGGCCAGGCGCTGTCGGTGTTCGAGGCCGCGGTGCCCGACGAGATGGCCGAGCCGTACCGGGAGGCGCTGACCAAGCTGCAGGCCGCGGCGCCGCCGATGAGCGCGCAGACCATGCACCGGGTGCTGGCCCAGCAGCTGGGCCGGGGCTGGGCGGCGCGCTTCACCGAGTTCGACGACACCCCCGCGGCGGCGGCGAGCATCGGCCAGGTGCACCGCGCGGTGTGGCACGACGGGCGCGCGGTGGCGGTCAAGGTCCAGTACCCGGGCGCGGACGAGGCGCTGCTGTCGGACCTGCGGCAGCTGCAGCGGTTCAGCAGGCTGTTCCAGCCGTTCGCGCCGGGCATGGAGATCAAGCCGCTGCTGCAGGAGCTGACCGACCGGATGGTCGAGGAGCTCGACTACCGGGCGGAGGCGGAGAACCAGCGCGCCTTCGCCAAGGCGTTCGCGGGCGACCCGCTGGTGCTGGTGCCGCGGGTGGTGGCGAGCGCGCCGAAGGTCACCATCACCGAGTGGGTGGACGGCACGCCGCTGGCCGCGGTCATCCGGAGCGGTACCCGCGAGGAGCGCGACACCGCGGGCAGGCTGCTCTCGGAGTTCCACTTCTCCTCGCCCGCCCGCGCGGGCCTGCTGCACTCCGACCCGCACCCGGGCAACTTCATGCTCACGCCGGACGGCAGGCTGTGCGTGATCGACTTCGGCGCGGTCGCCCGGCTGCCCGAGGGCCTGCCGTGGCCGCTGGGCGCGATGACCCGGCTGTCGCTGCAGGGCCGCTCGGCGGAGCTGATGGAGCTCATGCGCGACGAGGGCTTCATCCGCGAGGGCATGCGGCTCGACCCCGACCACGTGCTGGCCTACCTGGCGCCGTTCGCCGAGCCCGCCTCGGTGGAGACGTTCCACTTCACCAGGGCCTGGATGCAGCGGCAGGCCGAACGGGTCGGCGACCTGCGCGGCCAGGACTTCAAGACCGGCCGGTCGCTGAACCTGCCGCCGCAGTACCTGCTGGTCCAGCGGGTGACCGCGGGCGCGACCGGCATACTCTGCCAACTCGACGCCCAGTTCTCCATGCGCGCGATCATCACCCGGTGGCAGCCGGGGTTCGCCGAGGAGGAGTGAGCGCTCACCAGTAGTCGGCAGGCAGCTTGCCCTCGATGTCGCGCACGTGCTTGCGCGCGCACGCCGGGCACAGCCACGTCATGCCGCGCTCGTCCTGCTCGGCCACCCAGGCCAGCGCCTCCACCGGCGGGTCGCCGCCGCGGTCGCGCCCGCACATCGAGCAGATCACCGCTGCCATCAGATCACCGCTGCCATCAGATCACCGATCCCAGGTACACCGTGGACGCCCCGAGCACGAACACGTCGTTGCGGTCCACCACCCAATCAGGGCTGTCGGGGTCGAGCAACCGCCGCAACGTCGTCTGGTCCGCCGAGCCCAAACCCTCCCCCGCCACCGCGGCGAGCCCGCCCAGCCAGTCGGCCACCGCGCGCCGGACGGGCAGCGGCGCCGGGGCGGGCAGGTCGACCAGGTAGCTGAACGAGGTCACGTCCACCAGACCGGCCTTGACCATGGCGAGATTCCAGCCGAGCGGCAGCCGCACCGAGCCGTCCATGGTGGTCCGCATCCGCGCGAACCACGCGTCGCGCGCCGCGTGCAGCCGGTCCTGGAGGCCGGGTTCGCCCAGGCCCAGGTCCCAGGGCAGGCACCGGGCGGTGAGGCCGCCCTCGCGCAGGGCGAACAGCCCGCCCGCGCGCAGGACCCGGACGAGCGCGGTCAGGCAGGCGAGCTGGTCGGGCAGGTGGTGCACGACGCCGGAGGCCCACAGCAGGTCACCGGGCGGGACGAGCCCGGGCAGGTCCGGGTCCATGGCGTCGGCCAGCACGGTGACCACGTCGACCCGGTCCCCCGCGGCGGCCCTGACCCGGTCCACGGCGATCTCCTGGAGCGCGGGCTCGGCGTCCACGAGCACGACCCGCCCGCCCTCGTCGCCCATCTCGGTGGCGAGGGCGGCCGCCATGCCGCCGGTGCCGGACCCGACGTCGACCACCGTCGGTCTGCCGGGCAGCAGGGCAAGCAACCGCCTGGCCACCGCGGCGAGCGCGTCGGCCTCGATCTCGTCGGCCCGCCGCAGGTGGCCGACGCGGGCCGCCCAGTCGATGCCGTCGTGGGTGTGCGCGTGCGCCATGGCACCGACGCTAGGCGCGGTGGCGGGTTGGGGAAAGTCAGCGGAAGGGCTAGAGCTTGCGCAGCCCGGAGAGGACCCGGCTCATGAAGTCGAGGTCGGGGACGCCCTCGGCGGCCTGGTGGATGGCGAGGACGCCGCGCTCGGCGAGGTCGGTGATGAGGACCCTGGCGACGCCGAGGGGGACCGAGACCAGGGCGGCGACCTCGGCGACCGAGCGGGGGCTCAGGCACAGCTCGGTGATCATCCGGTGCTCCCAGGACGCCCGCGCGGGCACCTCGACCGTGCTGACCAGGGCCTCGAGGGCCAGGTCGGCCCTGGCCGTCGTGCGACCGCCGGTCCAGGCGTAGGGGCGGACGAGGGCGTGGGCCTGCGGGCGCGACATCCACTCGGCGTCGGACATGGCCTCCGGGTCGACCTCGGGCTCGGCCGCGGCGGGCGGCTCGACCTCGGGTTCCTCGGCGGGCACGGCCTCGAGGCGCCTGCGGCCGCCGAAGCGGGCCCCGACCAGTCCGAGGTCGGGGGGTGGGCCGGGCAGCTCCACCTCGTCGTCGGTGCCGCGCCACTGTCCCGGCGGGCCGAACCGGGCGCCGGTGCGCCCGACCTCGACCGCGCGCTCGCGCCCGCCACCGGCGGTGCTCGCGTCGTCGCTGTGCATCACCACGTCCAGACGCTGCTCGAGGGCAGGAAAGGCCACGGTAGCGCCGGCATGGGCGGGTTCGATGACATCGGGGTTGCCACCGTGTTTCTCCACCCGAACGGCCGAAACCCACCGCGGGGGACCACGGTGGGTTTCGGGCTCGGGTGCGGACTTACAGCGTGGCGGTGGCGCGATCGGCGCGCCGTGCCGCCCACTGCGAGACCCGCTGCCACCGCTTGGCCGCGCTCAACCGGCGGACCAGGCGCCGCGCGTGCGCTGCCTGCTCCGCCTCGAGCCTTCGAGAACGGGCGAGATTCTCATAGATCAACATTTGCGGGGAACCCTCTGGCTTGAAGTCGAACATCGGGTCTTTGAGCAGCGCGTTCATGCGGCGACCTCGTTCTGCTCGCGGGCGACCAGCTCGGCGGCGTCCCTGACGACGTCCTCCTTGCGCGGACGACCCCTCGGCCGCTTGCGGGCGATGACCACGCCGCGCTCGAAGATCTCCCCACCCCAGACACCCCACGGCTCGTGCCTGGCGAGTGCGGAGGCGAGGCAGGCCGCCCGGACCGGGCAGTCGCCGCAGAGGACCTTGGCGCGCTCCAGCTCGGCGGGGGCGTCGGCGAACCACAGGTCGGGGTTCGCGGTGGACCGGCAGGGCAGGTCGAAACCGGCCGAGGGAGCCGCGTCGAGCAGCTCACTGACCCCCGAGCCCGAGGGGCTCAGCAGGTCGGGGAACACCCCGGGCGGGGGTGCGGTGGCGGTACTCATGGTGGTGAACTCCTGTGAAGTCTGGGAAACCTGCTGGTGGTGCTCTGGGGAAACCTGGTGACGTGTCATGTGGTGGTGTTCCTGGGCAAACAAAAAGGCCGCGGTCTCCGGTGTCGGAGTCCGCGGCCTCGGGGCCTGGAGTTACTTGACGGCGCGTCAAGTCCCCCAGCCCAAGGCTGCGGACGGGTGCTGCTTCACGACGAGATCGGCGGTGCGGGCGGTGGTGACCGGCAGCGCGTGCTCGACGACGACGGGCGGAGCCGTCTTTGTGGTGGTGGCGGCGACCTGTGCGGCCCCGGTGAAGACACCGGTGCCATTGCCGCGCTCACTGCGCCACGCCGTGGCGGGGACATAGCCGCCGATGGCGCGCAGACGAGCGGAAACGCAAGCGGACGACGGGAAGCCGGTGCCTTGCTGGTTCGTCATGAAGATCACCATCGTGGCCACCACCTTCCTGCTACGCTTGATCACTCGGCTGGACTGTCCAGGGCACTTCGTGCCCTGCCTCAGCAGATTATTGGCCCTGATAGAGGCCGTGCAACCCAATTTCCAGAACTTCCCGTGACCCCGGTCACACATCACTCGACCGGTGGCCGGGGCGCTCGACCCGTGGTTCTGGGAGCTCGACCAGTTGTTCAGGGGGCGACGATGGCCAGGACCTCGGCGCCGAACCGGTCCAGCTTGGTCGCGCCGACCCCGGAGATCGCCACCAGCGCGGCCCGGTCGGCGGGGCGCTGCTCGGCGATGGCCAGCAGCGTCGCGTCGGTGAAGATCACGTATGCCGGGACCTTGAGCCCCCGCGACCGCTCCATCCGCCACTCGCGCAGCTTCTCCAGCAGGCCCTCGTCCAGGTCGGACGGGCAGCTCTCGCAGCGGCCGAGCTTGACCGGCATCGTGCCGACCAGCTTGTCGCCGCAGACCCGGCAGTAGCGCACCGGGTTCATCCCCCGCGCCATCGCCTGCCGCGGCATCTCGCGCTGCCGGGACGCCGCGACGCGCGCGGTGGGGTGGTTCTCGGGGATCAGGCCGTAGAGGAACCGGCTTCGCCTGCGGTAGCGCTTACCGCCTTCGGTTCGGGCAAGAGCCCACGACAGCGACAAGTGCTCGCGCGCACGGGTTACACCGACGTAAAGCAGTCGGCGCTCCTCCTCGATGGCAGCGTCATCACCGTCGGCGTGCTGGATGGGCAAGGTGCCGTCGACAAGGCCGACGAGGAACACCGCGTCCCACTCCAGGCCCTTGGCCGCGTGCAGGGAGGCGAGCGTGACGCCTTCGACCGTGGGCGGGTGCTGGGCCTGAGCGCGCTGGTCGAGCTCGGCCACGTACCGCGGCAGGTCAGCGTCAGGATCCGCGGCCGCCAACTCCTCGGCCAACTCGACCAGGGCTAACAGCGAGCCCCACTTCTCACGGGCAGACCCACCCGTGGGCGGCTCCTCCGTCAGCCCTACCGGCGCGAGCGCGGACCGTACGACCGCGGGCAATTCACCCTCGGGGGCGTTGAACGCCGCCGTGCGCAGCGCCGCGACCGCCTGGCGGATCTCCTGGCGGGCGAAGAACCGCTCGCCCCCGCGCACCAGGTAGGGGATCTCCAGTTCGGTGAGCGCCTGCTCGTACACCTCCGACTGGGCGTTTATCCGGTAGAGGACCGCGATCTCGCTAAGAGGGGTACCAGCCTCGGCAAGCTCCTTGACCCGGGCAGCGACCGCGGTGGCCTCAGCGGGCTCGTCGTCGTACTCGGCGTACCTCGGCTCTGGCCCTGCCGGGCGCTGACCGACCAAACGCAGCCTGGACCCGGCAGGCCTATCGCGGGCCGCGGAGATGACCCGGTTCGCGAGCGACACGACCTCCGGCGTCGACCGGTAGTCGCGCTCCAGGCGGATCACGGCCGCCTCGGGGAACCGGCGGGTGAAGTCGAGCAGCGGACGCGGCGAGGCGCCCGCGAAGGAGTAGATGGTCTGGTTGGCGTCACCCACGACGGTGAGGTCGTCGCGGCGGCCGAGCCAGGCGTCGAGCACGCGCTGCTGCAACGGCGTGACGTCCTGGTACTCGTCGACGACGAAGCTGCGGTACCGGTCGCGGAACTCCTCGGCGACCTCCGAGTGCTCCTCCAGCGCGGCGGCGGTGTGCAGCAGCAGGTCGTCGAAGTCGAGCTGCCTCGCCGCGTTCTTCACCGCCTCGTACCCGGCGTAGACCTTCGCCACCAGCTCGGGGGCGGCCGGGGTGTCGCGGCGCACGCGGGCGGCCGCGGCCGGGTAGTCCTCCGGGGCGATCAGCGACGCCTTGGCCCACTCGATCTCGCTCGCCAGGTCCCGCAGCGCCTCCCGCTCGGTGCCCGTGCCCGCCCGGTGCGCGGCCTGCCCGACCAGCCGCAGCTTGGTCTCCACCAGGTCCCACTGCGCGTCGCCGACGACCCGCGGCCAGAAGTACCGCAGCTGGCGCAGCGCGGCGGAGTGGAAGGTGCGGGCCTGGGCACCCGGCACGCCCATCGCGCGCAGGCGGGTGCGCATCTCCCCCGCGGCGCGGGCGGTGAAGGTGACCGCGAGGACCTGGCCCGCGGTGACGTGGCCGGAGCCGATGAGGTGCGCGATGCGGCTGACGATCGTCCTGGTCTTGCCGGTCCCGGCGCCCGCGAGCACGCACACGGGGCCGCGCGGGGCGCGCACCGCGGCGAGCTGCTCCGGGTCGAGCCCGGCGATCAGGTCCGTGTCCGCGCCAGCCATGCCGTGCATCCTGACAGAGCGCGCCCACCAACCGGGGGAGGCGGCCCCGTATCCTGGTGGTTATGGCTAAGCAGGACAAGGCGGCCGCCAAGGAAGCCAAGAAGACGCGCAAGGCAGCGTCCAAGGCCCGGCGCGCGCAGATCTTCCAGGCGTTCTCCATGCAGCGCAAGGAAGACAAGGCGCTGCTGCCGCTCATGATCGGCGCCGTCGTGGTGCTGGGCGGGGTGGCCTTCGGCATCGGGCTGCTGCTCGGGATCGAGTGGTACCTGCTGCCGGTGGGCATCATGTTCGGCCTGCTCGCGGCCGTGATCCTGTTCGGGCGGCGGGTGCAGCGCACCCAGTTCAGCAAGGCGGAGGGCCAGCCGGGGGCGGCGGGCTGGGTGCTGGAGAACTTCCTGCGCGGCCGCTGGCGGGTGGCCACCGCGGTCAACGGCACCACCCAGCTCGACGTCATCCACCGGGTCCTCGGCCGCCCCGGCGTCATCCTGGTCGCCGAGGGCGCCCCGCACCGGGTGAAGACCCTGCTCGCCCAGGAGAAGAAGCGCATCGCCCGCCTGGTCGGCGACACCCCCATCTACGACGTGATCGTCGGCCGCGACGAGGGCCAGGTCGAGCTCAGCAAGCTGCAGAAGCACCTGATGAAGCTCCCCAACAACCTCCGCCCCGCCCAGATCGACACCGTCGAGAAGCGCCTAGCCGCCATCTCCGCCCGCGGCGGCGCCGCCATGCCCAAGGGCCCCATGCCCGCAGGCGCCAAGATGCGCAGCGTCCAGCGCACAATGCGCCGCAGGTAGGCACCCCGCTAGACTTTTTGTCGTAGCCCCGTGGCACCCTTTTGGTCTATTGCGAGGAGGAGCCCGTGATCGCGATGCGACGGCATCACATCGAATCCAGCGCGCCCACGCACCTACTGACCATCGCGGAGTACGCCGACCTCGACGAGGTCGCGGTCGGCTACACAGAGCTGCTAGAGGGCCGTTTGTTGATGTCCCCAAGCCCCACGCCCGAACACCAGAAGGCGATGTTCGGGTTCGGCTACCAGTTGTTCGACCAACTACCGAGTGACCTCGACCTGATCCTCGAGGTCGACATCGATCTGGGCATCGCGGACCCGGGTGGCCCCGGATACAGCAGAAGGCCGGACATGGTGATCGTGCCGAAGGCCGAGGTGGCCCGCAGGCAGGAGACGGGCGGCCTGCTCCGCGCCGCGGAGGTCCTGGTGGTCATCGAGATCGTCTCCCCCGGCTCCAAGCGGACCGACCGGGTCGTGAAGTACGCGGAGTACGCCGAGGCCGGGATCCCACACTACTGGATCGTCGACCTCGACGAGCCGACGTCCCTGCTGCCCGCTCACCTGAGCGAGCAGTTCGGCTACCACTCGGGCGACGAGATCACCGGGCACTACACGACAGACATCCCGTTCCCGGTGTCGCTGGACCTCAAATAACGAGAGGCGGACACGGGCGGGCGGGGATAACGTCCGCGCGTGCCTCTTGCTGATCCGCTCGCGTCTCGTATCGCTGCCGCGCAGTTGTCTGGGTTGAGTCGGGCCAGGCGGGTGGTGGGGGATGACGGGGTGCCGGTGTTGTTGCAGACCAGGCATGTGGTGCCTGCGGGGCCGTTCACCGGGTTGATCGCGACGGATGGGCCTGCCTACCTCTCTTACGCTGTCGCGTCGCGGCCGGGGGAAGAGGTTGATGATGCCCGTGAGGTGGCGCAGGGGCTTGAGTTGCTCCGGGAGGTCTTCCCGGCGGGGACGTTGCGGTTCGAGTTGATCTCGCAGGCGTGTCCGGGGGCGGCGGAGCTGCTCCAGGCGGCGGGGTTGCAGGTCACGGCGCGGTTGCCGGTCATGACCCTGGTGCCGGGGCAGGTGCGGGTCCCGGAGACCGAGCACGGGGTCACCATCGAGTACGTCAGCTCCGAGGCCGGGCGGGTCGCCGGGGCCCGGGTGGCGGGTGCGGCGTTCGGGATGCCGGTCGAGGTGCCCACCGGGCCGCCGCCGGAGCCTGCCGATGGCGGGTCGGTGCTGGCCACCGTCGACGGGGAGGCCGCGGCGGTCGCGTCGTGGACGCAGGTGGCGGACGGGATCACCGAGGTCGTCGGGGTCGCGACCGACGAGCGGTACCGGCGCCGGGGGCTCGGCGCGCTGGTCACCGCGCACGCCGTGCGGGTGGCGGCCGAGCTGGGCGGCGCCGACCTGACCTGGCTCACCCCCGGTGGTGACGACGCGGACCGCGTCTACCGGACCGTCGGCTTCACCACGGCGGCCAACGCCGTCCACCTGGTCGAACCGGGCGCCTGAACGGCCGGGTCAGCGGGTGCGCAGGACGATCGTGCCGGTGAGCCGGTCGTGCAGCCCGCGCCCGTCCTTGTCGGTGATGGCCGCCGGGATGATCACCGCGATCAGCAGGGTCCTCGGCAGGGCGCGGAACGGGCCGACCAGGGCGGTGCCGTCCATCCGGACCACGCGCAGGCCGAGCAGGCCCTTGCCCGGGGTGAACCCGGCCAGCGCGACCCCGGCGACGGTGATCAGCAGCCAGACCAGGCCCGCCCAGATGTTGAACCGCCACATCTGCGTCGGGTCGTCGTAGTCGGGCCGCAGGAACACCGACGTCACCAGGGACGACAGCACCAGGTCGATCACCAGCGCGCCGAGCCGGATGCCGTTGGAGGCCACCGACCCCGGTCCGTTCTCCGGCGCGCCGAGGCGCTCGCCGCGGTAGCGCACGGGGCCGTCGGCGGGGTCGAGGCCCGCGCCGGGCCCGGACAGCCATGTCCCGGTCCATCTGCTCACCCGACCAGCGTAGAAGGTGCCCGCTCGGACGCGCCCTGGCATGCTCGTCACCGCCGTCGTGGCGTCGTTAACACTGGCGAAACATCCGGGTGACGGTCGGGCAACACCGCCCTCATAGCGTCATCACCGAGCGGGTACGGCAGGGCCGCGACGGCGGTGGGCCGGGTCTGGTCCCGTGACGGAGACGAAGGAGCTAAGCAGCGTGTTCAACTCTTCCGACGAGGTCTTGCGCTTCATCGCCGACGAGGACGTGAAGTTCGTCGATGTCCGGTTCTGCGACCTGCCGGGCGTGATGCAGCACTTCACCCTGCCCGCGAGCGCGTTCGACGAGGACGCCTTCACCGAGGGCCTGGCCTTCGACGGCTCGTCCGTGCGCGGGTTCCAGTCGATCCACGAGTCCGACATGCTGCTGCTGCCCGACCCGTACACGGCGCGGATCGACCCGTTCCGGATCGAGAAGACGCTGATCCTGAACTTCTTCGTGCACGACCCGTTCACCCGCGAGGCCTACAGCCGCGACCCGCGCAACATCGCCCGCAAGGCCGAGCAGTACATCGCCGAGTCCGGGTTCGCCGACACCGCGTACTTCGGCCCCGAGGCGGAGTTCTACATCTTCGACTCGATCCGCTTCGACTACACCGAGAACGGCTCGTTCCACGAGATCGACTCGGTGGAGGGCTGGTGGAACACCGGCGCGCTCGAGGACGGCAACAACAAGGGGTACAAGACCCGCTTCAAGGGCGGCTACTTCCCGGTGCCGCCGGTCGACCACTTCGCCGACCTGCGCGACCAGATGGTGCTCAAGATGCAGGGCGCGGGCTTCAACGTCGAGCGCGCGCACCACGAGGTCGGCACCGGCGGCCAGACCGAGATCAACTACCGGTTCAACACGCTGCTGCACGCCGCGGACGACCTGCAGCTGTTCAAGTACATCATCAAGAACACCGCGTGGGCCGCGGACAAGTCGGCCACCTTCATGCCCAAGCCGCTCTTCGGGGACAACGGCTCCGGCATGCACGTGCACTCGTCGCTGTGGAAGGACGGCACGCCGCTGTTCCACGACGAGTCCGGCTACGCGGGCCTGTCCGACACCGCCCGGCACTACATCGGCGGCCTGCTCGCGCACGCCCCGTCGCTGCTGGCGTTCACCAACCCGACGGTGAACTCCTACCACCGCCTGGTGCCCGGCTACGAGGCCCCGGTGAGCCTGGTCTACTCGCAGCGCAACCGCTCCGCCTGCGTGCGCATCCCGATCACCGGCAACAACGCCAAGGCCAAGCGGGTCGAGTTCCGCTGCCCCGACTCCTCGGGTAACCCGTACCTGGCGTTCGCCGCGATCGTGATGGCCGGTCTGGACGGCGTGAAGAACAAGATCGAGCCGCCCGCCCCGATCGACAAGGACCTCTACGAGCTGCCCCCGGAGGAGGCCCGCGAGGTCGCGCAGGTCCCGGCGTCGCTCGGCGAGGTGCTGACCGCGCTGGAGGCCGACCACGACTACCTGCTCGAGGGCGGCGTGTTCACCCCCGACGTGATCGAGACGTGGGTGGCGTTCAAGCGCGAGCACGAGATCGACCCGCTGCGCCTGCGCCCGCACCCCTACGAGTTCGGGCTCTACTACGACGTGTGACCCGGTAAGCGTAAGAAGTCTCGACGGCCGAGGGGCTGCCAGCCCCTCGGCCGTTCGGCGTCCCGGAGGGGAAGACCCTGAGAACGAACCCGGGTCCGGTCCGGATGTGCCGGGGTGGTGGTCGCGGGCAGGCTCGGAGCCATGACCAACACCGGACGCCAGTTCGTCGTCACCACCGAGGTCACCGTCACCGTGTTCGACGAGGAAGCCCTGCTGGGGGCGCAAGTGGACCCGGCTTCGGCGTTGCGCGCCGCGGTCGACCCGGGGGCGGTGGTGGCCGGGGTGGCCGGGGTGCGGGCCGGTCGGGTGGCGCTGCGGGTGCGTCCGGCGTGGCCGGGGCCTGCCTGAAATCCACCCGATCAGGTAGACCATCCGGTTCCACCAGCACTGTTAGCTGGGTTACAGAACTGTTTCCCGAATCGAGACCTGGTACGGGATTCCCTTGTCGGCTCGGCAGGCTTTACGCTCCCGCGCACACGTCCGGTCACGTCTCGTTCGGACGTTTCCCCGCTATCGACGAGGACCCAGCCATGTTCGCACCCCTTGATGCCGCGCGCGTCGAACGCCTCAAAACGGCTTACTCCGTGCGCAACCTCGATCGCTGCGCCAGCCTGAGCCTCGTCCACCACAGCGATCACCAACCCCGGCACGGGGACCTGGTGCTCGCCGAGGTCACCAAGGTCGGGTACCACCAGGTGCTCGAGCTGACCGATGGCCGGAAAGCGAAGCTGTACGTGGGGGACGAGATCCTGGTCGCCTACGGCGCGCGCTACGCCCCGGACCACTTCGAGGCGGAGCTGCCCGACGACCTCGGCGCCTGCGACCTGGTCGCGGCCGGTGGCGTGCTGGGCAAGGTCCGCAGCCGCAACGCCGCGGTGAGCGCGCCGACCACGGTCCGCCCGCTCGGGCTGGTCGGCGACCACGCCGGGCACGTCATCAACGTGTCCGACCTGGCGCTGGGCGCCCCGCTGGCCGCGCTGCGCAAGCCCCCGACGTTCGTCGTGGTCGGCACGTCGATGAACTCGGGCAAGACCACGACGTGCGCGTCCCTCGTGCACGGCCTGTCCCGCTCCGGCCTGCGGGTCGGCGCGGCGAAGCTGACCGGCACCGCGGCGGGCGGCGACCCGTGGCTGTTCCGCGACTCGGGCGCGGTGGCGGCCCTGGACTTCACCGACGCGGGCATGGCCACCACGTTCCGCATCCCGCTGGAACGCCTGGTGACCAGTTCCCTGCTGCTGCACGGCCACCTGATGGCCCGCGGCGTCGACGCCATCGTGCTGGAGATCGCCGACGGCCTGCTGCAGCCCGAGACCGCGCAACTGCTCGACCGCCCGGAGATCCGCAAGATCACCAGCGGCGTCCTGTTCGCGGCCGCCGACTCCTCCGGCGCGCTCTACGGCGTGCAGCGGCTGCGCGCGGGCAACCACCCGGTCCTCGCGGTCAGCGGCCTGCTCACCGCCTCCCCCCTGGCCGTCCGCGAAGCCCAGGCAGGCCTGGACGTCCCGGTGTACGGCCCGCTCGACCTGCAGTCCCCCGCCCTCGCGGGCGAACTCCTCCGCCGCGCGGTAGCCGAGTCGGCCGAGACCCAACTGGTCGACCACGGAGTCGACGAAGTCCTCGCCTAGCCCAAGACGCTGACGTCCAGGCCGTGCCCAGCGAGCACGGCCTGGGGGTCGGCGACCAACTTGCGCGCTGTGAGGTCCATCAGACCGAGCAGACAGGTGACCTCGGCGGAGACGGTGCCGTCGAGCTTGGTGATGGTGGAATCGGCGGAGAAGGTCTTGCTTGCGCCGAACTTGAGCACCAGGTCTACGTGGACGGTGTCGCCTGCGCGGAGCTCGCGGCGGAAGTTGATTGTGGACTGGAGTAGCACGGGGGCGGTGCCTGCTTTGATGAGGCCGTCCCATTCACAGCCTGCTGCGGCGAAGCCTTGGACTCGGGCTACTTCGGCGTATTGGTGGTAGACGGCGTGGTTGAGGTGGCCCAGGGCGTCTAGTTCGTAGCTGCGGACGGTGATGGGGGTGGTCCAGGTCATGGGGGGAGCGTAGGTGGGGGTTGTCCACAGGGGGCTTGGTCGCTCGGACCGGTTTGTCGGTGGCTCTCGGTAGGCTGTATATCGGGGGCTGCTGTGGCGGGTTTGATCTTGAGCTGGGTTGTTCCGGCTCTCGTGCTCGGCTTCGCCGTCGACGGAAACGCCTCGCCTTCGGCATTGGCCGGGGCGCGAGTTTCGAGCTGTGCTCGATGGGGCGAACTTGTTTTGCGCGGGGCCCCTGCGACCTCCTGGGAAGAGCACAAAGGCGGGGCCTGAAGAGACGGCCCTCCCCCACGCTGGCGAGTTTACGGACGCCGCCACCCCACACAAAACAAGTCCACCCCATCGAGCCGGCCTGGCACCAGCGGATCCGAGGAGCGGTTGTCGGCCAACGATCGTGAGGAGCGCGTGGTTGGCCAACGTTGCATAGGGGCGCGTGGGACCAACGCCTGCGAGGGGCGCGTTGAGGCCAACGACTGAGAGGGGCACGTCGAGGCCGACTGCGTGAGGGGGTTAGTCGTAGAAGACGTGTTCTACGACGGCTCGGGCGTGGCGGGTGGTGCGGCGGTAGGTGTCGGTGAAGGTGCCGGGGTCTTCGGTCAGGGGGGTGCCCATGGCGGCGGCTACGGCGGCCAGTTCTCGGCCGTGGGTGGGGAGTTGGTCGGTTTGCTTGCCTCGGACCAAAGTGGCGGCGTTGCGGACGCGGGTGGCCAGGAGCCAGGCTTCGCGTAGGGCGGTGGCGTCCTCGGGGGTCAGTAGGCCTGCGTCGGTGGCGGCGGTTAGGCCGTCCATTGTGGAGGTTGTGCGCAGCGCGGGTTCGGTGTGGGCGTGGCGCAGCTGCAGCAGTTGCACGGTCCACTCGACGTCCGCTAGGCCGCCTCGGCCCAGTTTGGTGTGGGTGGCGGGGTCGGCGCCGCGCGGGAGGCGTTCGGTGTCGACCCTGGCCTTGATGCGGCGGATCTCCCTGACCTGGGCGGCGTCCAGGCCGCCAGCCGGGTAGCGGATGGGGTTGATCATCTCGATGAACCGGGCGCCCAGGGCCTCGTCGCCCGCGACCGGGTGGGCGCGCAGCAGGGCCTGCGCCTCCCAGATCTCGCCCCACTGCGCGTAATAGGCGCGGTAGGACTCCATGGTGCGCACGATCGCGCCCTGCCGTCCCTCGGGCCGCAGGTCGACGTCCACCTGGAGCGGCGGGTCCTGCGTGGGCGACCCGAGCAGTTTGCGCACGGTCTGCGCGACGCGGCCCGCGTACTTCAGGGCGTCGCTGTCGTCGACGCCCGGCGCGGGCTCGCACACGAACATGACGTCCGCGTCGGAGCCGTAGCCGAGTTCGCTGCCCCCGAGCCTGCCCATGCCGATGACGGCGATCGTCGCCAGGTGCCCGCCCGCGGACGCCGCCTCAGCCCGGTCCACCGCGGCCAGCGAAGCCTGCAACACCGCGCACCACACGCTCGACAGCGCCGAGCACACCGACAGCACATCTGTGAACCCGAGCAGGTCAGCACAAGCGATCCGCAACAGCTCGTGCCGACGCAACGACCGTGCCGCGGCAACGGCGTTGCCCAGATAGCCATGCCGCTTCACCGCTGCCCGCAATGCTTCCGCGACCTCGGCGGGCGCACGGAGTGCCAATTCCTTGGGCTCGGCGAGCAGCCGCAACACCTCGGGCGCGCGCACGACGAGGTCTGGCACCAGCTTGGACGTCCCCAGCAAGGTTGCCAACCGTTCGGCAACGGCGCCCTCGTCGCGCAACACCCGCAGGTACCAGGGCGTGGATGACAGCGCCTCGGACACCTTGCGGTACGCGAGAAGGCCGCCATCGGGGTCCGGTGTGGAGCCCAGCAGGTCGAGCAGCACGGGCAGGATCGCGCCCTGGATCGCCGCGCGCCGGGACACGCCCTCGGTGAGGGCCTTGATGTGCTGCAGCGCGCCCTGCGGCGAGCTGTAGCCGAGCGCGGCGAGCCGGGCGTGCGCCTGGTTGGTGGTCAGCCGCAGCTGTTCGGTCGGGACGCGGGCGACGGCGTCGAGCAGCGGGCGGTAGAACAGCTTCTCGTGCAGCCGCCGGATGCGGTTGGTGTGCCTGCGGAAGTCGGCCAGCAGGACCTGGGCGGCGTTGCGGCCGCGCTCGGGCCCGATGCCGCTGGCCCTGGCGAGCCAGCGCAGGTCGTCGGTCTCGCTGTCGGCGGGGAACAGGTGGGTGCGGCGCAGCCGTTGCAGCTGCAGGCGGTGTTCGAGGGTGCGCAGGAACCGGTACGAGTCGGCCAGCTCGGCGGCATCGGTCCGGCCGACGTAGCCGCCCGCGCCGAGCGCGGCCAGTGCGTCCACTGTGGACCCGAGGCGGAGCAGCTCGTCGGTGCGGCCGTGCACCAGTTGCAGCAGCTGCACGGCGAACTCGACATCGCGCAGGCCGCCGCGGCCGAGCTTGAGCTCCCGGTCGACCAGCTCGGCCGGCACGTGGTCCTCGACCCGCCTGCGCATGGCCTGCACCTCGGGGACGAAGTTCTCCCGGTCCGCCGCGGTCCACACCATGGGGGTGACGACGTCGAGGTAGGCCTGGCCGAGCTCGGCGTCCCCGGCGACCGGCCTGGCCTTGAGCAGCGCCTGGAACTCCCAGGTCTTGGCCCAGCGCTTGTAGTACGCGCTGTGGCCGTCGAGGGTGCGGACCAGCGCCCCGTTGCGGCCCTCGGGGCGCAGCCCGGCGTCGACCTCGAAGCAGGCCTCGGTGGCGACCCGCATCATCGCGCTGGCCGCCCTGGTCGCGACCGCCGTGTCGTCCTCGCCGACGAACACGACGTCGACATCGCTGACGTAGTTCAGCTCGCCGCCACCGCACTTGCCCATGGCGATGACCGCGAGCCGCGCGGTGCTCTGGCCCCCGGTCTCGGCCCACGCGACAGCGAGCGCGGCACGCAGCGCGGCCTCCGCGAGTTCACTGAGCTGCCGGGCGACGTGGTCGTAGTCAGGACGCGGCAGCGTTGAGTCGACGAGGTGGCCCAAGTCGTCCGCGGCGACTTCCATGAGAAGGCCACGGTAAGCGGACTTGAGCGCGCGCACGGCGTCGTGTCCCCGTACAGCGGCGGTAGGAATGTCGCCTGTGGCATCGACGGCGGCATAGAGGGCTGCGGTGTAGTCCTCTACCGCGGTACCGCCACCATCGAGCCTGCGCCATTGGTCCGGGTGCGCGGTGAGGAAGTCGGCGAACGCGGTGGACGACCCCAGCACGGCGATGAGCCGCGCGCGCAGCCTGCGGTCGGACTCCAGTTCGGCGCGCAGCACCAGCCAGCCGTCCTCGTCCGCCTCGCGGATCCGGTCGAGGCCGCGCAGGGCCAGGTCCGGGTCCGGGCTGCGGGAGAGCGCGCTGAGGATGGTCTCCCGCCGCGGTCCGGCGTCACCCCAGAGCCCCGCGGCGCGCAGGTCCTGCTCCGCGCGCGGGTCGGTCAGGCCGAAGCGGGCGGCTGAGGAGATGTGGCGCGCGGAGTCGGCCATGGCGTCAGATGAGCGGGAGCGTCGGCCGGGTGGGCGACACCGGGGCCAGCTCACCCCGGGCGAGCCGCACGAACCGCTCGACGAACGGCCGCCACACCTCTTCGACGTCGTCGTGCAGCTCGGCCACCCGGTCGGGTTCGAACGCGCCGGGCTTGGCCCACGCGGCGCTCTCCGGGTTGTCCGCGGCCCAGGCGAGCAGGGTCTCGGGGGTGGTCTCGATGTGGAACTGGATGCCGTAGGCGACCGGCCCGACCCGGAACGCCTGGTTCGGGTACCGGGTCGCGGAGGCGAGCAGCGCGGCGTCGACGGGCAGCCTGGTCACGGCGTCGTGGTGGAACTGCACCACGTCCGGCATCATCGGCAGCTCCGCGAACAACGGGTCCGCGGCACCCAGGTCCCGCTTGGCGACGAGCCCGCCGCCGACCTCCGGACCGTTGTCCCCGACCTCGACAACGCCACCGGTCGCGACCGCGAGCAGCTGCGCACCCAGGCACACCGCGAGCACCGGCGTCCGCTTGGTCACCGACGTCGCCAGCAGCCTGCGCACGTCGACCAGCCACGGGTGGTCGATGACGTCGTTCGCCCCCATCGGCCCGCCCAGGCACACGACCGCCGCGTACTCCCCCTCGGGCAGCGGCTCCCGGTAGGGCTGGGCGAGGGTGATCTCGGCTCCGGCGTCGGCCAGCCATTCGGCGAGCCTGCCGGGCGGATCGGTGTCATCGAGCTGCACGACCAGAACTGACGTCACGCCCCGAGGGTATTCCGTCCGGCGAAGGTCGCCTCCACGGCATCGAACACCGGCCGGAAGCCGATCCGCTGGTAGATCGAGTTGGCGACGGGGTTGTCCAGGTCAGCGAACAGCAGCACGTCGTCGGCACCCCGTTCCCCGGCCCACCGCGCTGCCGCGGCGGTCACCGCGCTGGCGTACCCGTGTCCTCGGTGCTCCTTGGGCGTGTAGACCGGCCCGATCCGCGACATCCCCCGGACCGGCTTGGTCGCCATGGCCATCGCGACCGGCACGCCGTCGGTCCAGATCGCCACACCACGCCCGCCCACCACCGCGTCCCGGGCGAACTCCACCGGATCGGGAAGGCCCTCGTCGCCGTCCAGGGCCTCGTCGCTGAACCCGGTGCACCACCTGCCGAGGAGCTCCAGGTCGTCGATGGTGCCGAACCGGACCTGGCCCTCGACGGTGGGGTGCACCAAGTCGCCGAGCCGGAAGAGCCGTTCGGAGCGCAGTCGCTCGACGGTCGTACCGGTTGCGCTGGTCCACCGGACGATGAAGTGGTCGGCGACGTCACGCGGGCCTTGTGCGCGACGGATTGTGTCGCCATGCACCAGGAGGTCCTCGATGACGGCGTCGTGGGTGCTGGTGGGGAGCCCGGATAGGGCTAGAGGCCAGGGACCGAACTGGAAGCTCGCGCCGGTTAGTGCGTCACCGTCGTGGGTGGTGAGCAGCGTGATGTCTGCTGGCGGCTCGGGTAGGGCTTGGAGGCGGGTGAGGACCGTCATGGCGACGGTGTGCCGGATTGGGTCGGCGGAGTAGAGGTGCTCTACGGCTGACCAGAAGTCGTGGAGGGTGGTGTGACGGATTACGCGCATCGGGACATGGTGGCTGATGGGGTGGGGTGGGGCGACTGGATTGTGGTGGGGCGTTCCGGCTCTCGTGCTCGCCTGCGGCGTCGACGATCAACGCCTCGCCTGCGGCATTGGCCCGGGCGCGAGTTTCGAGCTGTGCTCGATGGGGCGAACTTGTTTTGCGCGGGGCCCCTGCGACCTCCTGGGAAGAGCACAAAGGCGGGGCCTGAAGA
>NZ_FOGI01000027.1 GCF_900111175.1 Actinokineospora terrae | reverse complement strand
GGTCTCCGTCGAACTCCAAGATGGTGAACGACCCAGCCAGTCCGGCATGTTCACCGACTTCAGTCGGCAGGACTTGAAGCACTACGTGGGGCCGCTCGCCGAGGGCCAGGAGGCGTTCAAGCTGCGAACGCCAGACGGCGCGCCCGCCGATGGGGCGGCGAAGCGCTTCCTCGTCGATGACCATCCGCAGTTCGAGTGCGTCAGGTTCGTCCAGTCGCTTCTGCCGGTCGGCGCGAAGCGCGACGACCTCGTCGATCGCATCAGGGCGAACACGAGTGCTCGCCCGAGCGAGCGCCCGCGCGTAGTCGTTGGTCTGGAGGATGCCCGGCACGACATGCAGCTCGAAGTGGTGCTTGACCTGCGCTTCCCCCTCAAGGCCGACGTAGGTGCCGAAGTTGTTGGCCATGGTGTCGCGGTACGACTGCCACCAGCTTTTCGACCCGGACTCCTTGGCCATCTGGACCAGCGGATCTACCACTGCGGCGTCGGTAACGCCACAGAACTCCAACATGTCCCGAACATCTCGAAACTGGACGCGATACCTCCCGGCCTCCATGTAGGACACCTTCGCGTCGGAACAACCCAGGGCCTCCGCCACTTGGACGTGGGTCTTGCCCGCCCGTTCGCGGTGCTGCCTCAACTCCCGGCCCAGCCGCCGCCGACGAACGGTCGGGTCGCTACGAACTGGCACGGAGCCCTCCTCGCCTCTGGCCGACGGCGCCCATCGCGCGCGGCGGCACCAGCGTAACGACGCACCACAAGCAGCTTCACCTAGACGGCGTATACAAGCCACGTAGGTACGCGGCTTAGGGTAAGCGAGACGCCGCAGAGGGGGGAGCGATGGAGCGGACGGTTGCCACACAGGTGGCACGCCTGCGTGAGCTCGGGTTTGGGAGTCTGCCGATCCCGCTCCCGTGCAGTCGCCTCGGCGGCATCCAGCTCTACCGGTTCACCTCTGACAACCACATCGATACCGTGGTCGTCAGCGTCGAATCATTCACCGTCGCGTCCAGAATGGAAAATCGCCTGGCGTCGTCGGACCCATTGGCTGAGAACTATGCCGTTTGGTCCCGGTGTGGCGATGTGGAAACCGTGGTGGATGCGCTACTTGATCGCTTCTATCCAAGCGAATAGTCGACGCAGCTCATAAACCTCTAAAGAACGTCCGACTCGGGAGATTCAACCTATGAATAGCAAGCTCGGTCAAGGTGAATCGCACTTCACCCTCCATTCCGGCGTCACACCTGCGACCTCGGTGAGCCTGGTCGAGCGGAAGGGGTGGGGCCATCCGGACACCCTTGCAGACCACTTGGCGGAGGAACTGTCCCGCGCGTACAGCCGCTGGACGCTCGACAACGTCGGTGCGATCCTTCATCACAACTTCGACAAGTTGGCGTTGCTCGGTGGGCGATCGGAGGTGCTGTACGGCGGGGGGCGGATGGTGGACCCCGTGCGCGTGCTAGTGAACGGCCGCGCGACCCGCAAATGCGGGAAGGAGGAGATCCCCGTGGACGACTTGATCGTCGGCGTGGTCCGCACCTTCTTTCGTGAGCGCCTGCCCGAGCTGCATGACCATCTGCGTGTCGAGCTGAACGTGACAACGAACTCCAGCCCGGGCGCCGTCTACACAAGCGGTGACAAGCCGGAACGAACCTCCTGGTTCGCCCCTTCGTCTGCGAACCAACTGCGCGAGCGGCGCACCTTGATAGCCAACGACACGTCCCTCGGCACCGGCTGGGCACCGTATGACGTAGTGGAAACCTTCGTCCGATCGCTAGCGGACAGGTTCTCGACCACGAACAGCTTCACTGACGTTCGCCCGTGGTGTGGAACGGACGTCAAGGTAATGGCCATGGGCGAAGGCGACCAGGTAGATGTGGTGCTCTGTGTGCCTCAGAAGTCCACTCATGTGCCCAGCAGGCGCGCCTATCTCGCCAACTGTGACGACGTGCTAAACGAGTGTGCGGACCTCGCCAAATTCGAGCTTCCCGACCACGAGGTGACTTTCCGGCTGAACGCGCGCGATATCCCTGATCGTGACGAGCTGTACATGACCTACTCGGGCAGTTCGATCGAGTCCGGGGATGAAGGTGTTGTGGGGCGGGGGAATCGGGTGAACGGATTGATCACCCCTCTGCGCCCGATGAACCTCGAAGGTGCCAACGGGAAAAACCCCGTCTACCACGTTGGCAAGCTCTACAACATCGCTGCCCGCCGCATCGCGGAGCGGCTGCACACCATGTACGGGGGGTACGCCGAGGTACACCTTGTCAGCGCGACGGGTCAGGACCTCTCCCGACCTTGGCAGACGGTGGTCCGGATGACCAACAGCGAAGTCAACCAGCACGCAGTGCGAGAGGTAGTCGAGGACGTTCTGAGCAACTTTCCGGCGCTGACCGATGAACTCGTGCATGGCGATCTCCGGCTCGCGTGATGCCCATGTTGGCGCCGCGGTTGCCGCTCGGCACGGTGAAGCGACTGACTGAGCATTATGGTTCCAGCGTAGAAGAGTGGTTGGGCGACGTTGAGAACGTGGTACTGCGTGTCGCTGAACGCAACGGTCTGCGCGTGGTTGGCTACCACGATGCGGGCTGGACCTCGGTCATCGCTGTCGGCGTCACGCAGTCAGCCCAGTCAGTTGTCATCAAGGCCCTTCCGGACCGGAACCGCTTTATGCGCGAGGTCGCAGCCTTGCGCCATTGGCACGGCCGAGGGGTCTGTGCGCTCATGGGGGTTGATGAACCCGACCAGGTCCTCATCACCGAACTCGTTGGCGGCAGGCCGGGCGGCGGTCCGAGACCGACCGATCACGTCGAACGCGTCGCGGCCTCGTTGTCGTGTCTTCACCAAGACGAGGTGCCGCCGTCGCCTGACCTTCCAGAACTCGTGAGCTATTACCAGGAGACGGTGATCCCGCGTATCGAGCGGCGATCCAGGATCTTCGCCAAGGTGGTTGGTCCTCGGCTGGTGGCGACCGCGTTGGATCACGCCCGCACGTTATGTGTGGACCGTGGGCACCGGGCATTGCTGCATTCCGACTTGTATGCCGAGAACGTCGCTTTTGACCACAAGGGTCGTCCGGTCTTCATTGATCCACATGCGATCATCGGTTCGCCTGCCTACGACTGGGCGTTCTGGGCAGTGTACTACCAATTTGACACTGGGTTTCAACAGCGACTGGATCTGTGTTTCGCGCAGGCGGCCGACCTTGCCGAAGAGGCTATCCAATGGATGGTTACCTTGGCCGTTGATGGTGCGCTCTACTACTTGGAGAACGAGGAGCCCCAGGTTGACTCCATGTTGCGCGTTCTCCAGGCCCTTGATCAAAGGTCTGCTAGGAGGCGTTCAGGTTGACCGTCAGCTACATCGTGCGGCACGGCACGACGGATGCGAGCGCGTCCTACCTGGTCAACGGTGATCCAAACGTCCAACTTGCGCTGAATGAGACAGGCCGCGGTCAGAGCAGGGCGCTTGGAGTTGCGCCGTGGGTTGCCACGGTGCGAACGTGCCTAACCAGCCGATTCCCGAGGGCTCGGGAGACCGCGGACCTAGCGGTGGGTGCGCAGCTTCCCGCCCGCTACGAGGAGGGCCGCTTGGACGAGGTCGACTACGGAGCTTTCGAGGGCGGCCCGTGGATGGTGTACGGAGCCTGGCTAGACAAGTACGGACGTCACGTTCGACCACCTGGCTCGCGGGAGTCGCTGCATGAGGCGTCTGCAAGGCTGGTCGATGGTCTCGCGGCTGCGCTGACGCACCCGGGACCGCGTCTCATCGTAGGACACGGGATCATGTGTTCGATTGTTATCGCAGCTCTCGACGGGCAAGCAGACCTGGCGACAGGGTTACGGTTGCCCGAGGCTCCCTACGTCACTCCGGTGATCTTGGATGACCCACATCTTGGCTCGCTCGTCCGTCAGCTCCAAGGGCAGCTCGCCAGGTCGGTTCCGGGCAAGAGGTAGCCAAGCGCTACCGATCGAGCGCATCACGTGTGCGCAGGTCAACGCCGTGCGCGGCCGTCCCGATAGGCTGTGAACCCCACAGCCGACTCCAACAAGGATGCACCACGATGCACGATCCTCGTGTTCTGCTCGATCCCGCCACGGATGCCGTGCGTAAGTTGGCACGACGTGGTTTCCAACTCGATGTGGACCAGTTGGAGAAGCTGGTCTCCGATCGGAGTGCTCTGATCCAAGGGCTGGATGGGGCACGCGCCGAGTCCAACCAGATCGCAAGCGAGGTCCGCGCGGTGTCGAAGGCTGGCGGGGACACGGCCGACCTGGTGGCGCGAGCCCGCAGACTGAAGACGGATATCGCAGCCGGGGAAGACCGTCACAAGGCGATCGAGGAGGACCTGCGACGGTTCCTGCTTGAGGTTCCGAACCTACCGGAGGATCGCTGCCCAGATGGAGACTCGGATGAGTTCGCGGTTGAGGTTCGTACCTGGGGAACTCCACCCGCCTTCGACTTCACTCCCGCGGATCACGTTGACGTCGGCGAACGATTGGGCATCTTCGACTTTGCTAGGGCGACCAAGCTCTCGGGTCCGCGATTCGCAGTCGTGCGTGGCGTCGGCGCGCAGCTTGAGCGAGCTATCGCGACGCTGTTCCTTGAGATCCACACCAAGCGGCACGACTACGTAGAGTTCTCCCTGCCAGCGCTGGTCACGCGCGACACCATGACTGGAACCGGGCAGCTTCCCAAGTTCGAGCAGGATCTGTTCAGGACGGGAGTAGGCGACCGAACTCTCTTCTTGACGCCCACAGCCGAGGTCCCGCTGACCAACCTCCACGCTGGCGAGACGTTGGCAGCCGAGGATCTTCCACTGGCCTACACCGCGTGGACGCCCTGCTTTCGATCCGAGGCAGGCTCCTACGGTCGTGACACTCGCGGTCTGATCCGGCAGCACCAGTTCGCAAAGGTCGAAATGGTGCGGATCTGCGCCCCCGAGAACTCAAGCCAAGAGTTGGAGAAGATGCTCGGTCAAGCGGAGGCGTGCCTCCAAGAATTGGGATTGGCTTATCGGGTAGTCGCGTTGGCGGCTGGCGATATCAGCTTCTCTGCTCAGTTTACCTACGACATTGAGGTGTGGTTGCCGAGCCAGAAGCGCTACCGAGAAATCTCAAGCTGTTCGGACTGTTCGACTTTCCAGGCGCGGCGAGCGGGCATTCGTACTAAGAGCAAGGACGGCAAGAAGGGGTTCGCGGCGACACTCAATGGCTCCGGTCTGCCTATCGGCCGCACACTCGTTGCCATCTTGGAGCAAGGACAGCAGGCGGACGGATCGGTCGTGCTTCCTGCGGCACTGGTGCCATACCTTGGTTACCGGCAAATCAACCCCGATGGGACAACCGCCACGTGAAAGTAGGAGTCTGCGACTTCCCCTCGAAGTATTCGTTCCCCCCGCATGGCTACGGCGGCATCGAGCGTTGGTTGTGGGCCGTTGCTGTCGGTGCGCGCCAGGCGGGCCACGAGGTGCACCTGATCGGACCGGGATGGCGCAAAGACGTCCCGGCGGAGTTCCGTCGGACTCCTCTCCGTCTCGAAGACGCGGCGTCGAGCGGTGCTGCGCGGCACGACCTTGGCGCCTTGAACCTCGACCTCTTGGTCGTCGGGCACGAGTACCCATCGCTGCCAGCGTGGCGAAGCACATGGGAGGAACTGGGGGCGCGGGTCGTGACGTTCCAACACGACCCGAACTTCCGGCACGCGCCCGAGGCGTTCGATGGGGATCGGTCGACGCTGTTCTGCTACTCGCCCGAGATGGTCGAGCTGTACGCCCAGCACAGGCCGGTGCAGGCACTGAGCGTTCAGTTCGGCCTCGGCGAGGAGCGCCCGCCGCCAGCGGCCCGGGGGCGCGATCTGGTCTGGATCGGACGGATTGACGGCCAGAAGGCGCCACACATCGCCATTGAGGCAGCCCGCCAGCTCGGGCGCAGGATTCGGCTGATCGGGCCTGTCCTCGATCGGGGGTACGCCGAGGCTCATGCCGATGCACTCGGGGCTAACCACGTGGACCTGGCCGGTGAGGTGGCAGGCCGAGCGAAGCTCGATCTTCTCGGTGAGGGTGCGGTCATGGTCTACACGTGCGCCGACAACTACGTGGAGGCGGGCGCGGCCGTCTTCGGCGAATCCCTCCGGTGCGGTACGCCGGTAGCGGCTTTGGCATGGCGATCGGGAACGTGCGCAGAGGTCGCGTTGTGTCCTCGCTCCGGTGCGGTTGCCCACGTCGGGGGCTTAGGTGACTCACAGGCTGCCGCGCGACTGGCCGACACGGTTCGTCAGGTTGAGCGGCTGGACGCTCGCGACGTTCAAGAGACCGGTTTGCGTCGGTTCGACCCGCGGGCGCATTTCGATGCGCTTCGGAGAGCTGACGTTGCCTGATGAGATGACCGCTCGCCTCTTGGCCGCACTCGAACATCGGTTCGGTGACCGGTGGCACCTTCAGGTGGTAGGCGAGCAGTTCTCGATGCGACACCGAACTGTGGTTGCGTCAACTCCAAGGCGATCTGGTGCTCTCGACCCGCGCCATGTGATGAACGTCATCGGCAATGAGTTCGCGCGACTAGGGGTCCCGCGTCCCGCCCTCTTGCCGCTGCGTTGGGGACGCGACACCGATCTACTCGTCTCCGCGATCCAGGGGTTGGACCCGTGGTTGAAGGACGGCTGCCCGCGTGTGCTGCGCGAGGGGTACTTGCCGCAACCCGTCGTCAGGTTCACGGGCGAACGGGACGACGCTGGGGTGCTCCAAGACGGGTTCCTGACTGCGTTCGTCAACCTGTCGTGTGTGCAGAGAGTGAGTGGGCCTGAACGTCACGTCGAACTGTTCGATGGCTGGATCGCAGCACTGTCAGCGCTCGGTATCCACGCAGGGCGCTTGACTATCCGCGGGGATCTCAGCGTTTGGCAACGGGGCTCTGTGAGTGGCGTAACACTGTTTTGCGACTGCGACGGCGTTGGGTTTAGCGATGCGGTGCTCCTGTGGCATACCGACGAGCCGGGAAGGATGGCCACCGATATCGGCTCTGGCCTCGAACGCCTGCGATGGCTCCTCTCCGCCGGTTCATGGAGGAGCGCAGCGTTCGGAGACGCGCCAGCCAGGTGCTCCACTGACACCCTCGATGCCGTTCGCACGGCGACGCTGATGGTCATGAACGGCATAGCCCCGTCCGGGCGGGGACCTCGGCACGCCCTGCATCGGGTGCTCCGTCGGATTCCGCCTGAGCTGGCCGCAGTGGGACTCGGTCGGCTGGTGCGACACCAGCGGGCCTACTGGTCGGCCGTCGGTGTGCCCGGACCACCCTGGCCCGTTGTGGCTACGGCGATCGAGGACGGGGTACTCGGCTACGGTGCATGATGGCCTGCCTCGGCGGCTGGCCCGACTGGTTGCCCTACCAGCGTGACCTGGAGCTCAGGCCCCCTGGCCACCACGGGGTGGTTCTCATGCATTGACGTTAGCTCCAC
>NZ_FOGI01000003.1:553115-624911 GCF_900111175.1 Actinokineospora terrae | reverse complement strand
GTTCAACCCCGCCACCACATAATCCCGCAACCGACCCGCTCGTTCCAGCTTCCGCGGTTTCGGCCTCGCCCGCATCACCCTCGCGCGCTTACGCGCCACCCACACCCGATAAGCGACACGACCACCATTACGAGCCACCTCACGCGCGACCACCGAATGATGCCGCCCCAACACCCTCCCAATAAACCGGAAAGACCGCCCAGCCCGCAACTCCCGCGAGATCGTCTCCCGCTCGTCAAAACCCAACACCACACGACACGCCACCAAACACGATCTCCGATCACTCGACCACGAAGATCATCCCACACCGGCGCATCGACCAATTGAGGCCAAGGCCCCGCGCAAAACAAGTTCGCCCCATCGAGCACAGCTCGAAACTCGCGCCCCTACGCAATGCCGAAGGCGAGCCGTCCACCGTCGACGCCGCAGGCGAGCACGAGAGCCGGAACACCCGCAGCCCAAGATCAAACCGCTCAAAGCAGCCCCCGATACACAGCTTACCGGCGCACACCGACAAACCGCGCCGAGCGAGCAGCCACCCTGTGGACAACCGGCCCCCACAAGATCAAACTCCTCCAAGCACCCCCCGATATACAGCTTACCGAGAGCCACCGACAAACCGGGCAGAGCAAGCAATCACCCTGTGGACAACCCCCACCCACAAGATCAAGCGCCCCTCACTCCTCCCGCACCCAAGAAGGCACCGCCAACCCCCGACTAACGCACTCCTCCGACAACCGCAAAGTCCACCGCAACGCCTGCACCATCAACGTAGCCATCTCCTCCGGCGCCGCGTTCGTCAACGCGATCTCGATCTGCGCCTTCGCCCCATCCGTATCCCCGTGCACCTGCGCCAACAACGTCCGCACCGCAGTGCGCACCGGCGGATCAGCCTCGTCGATCGGAACCTCGTGCCCGTCGTCGTCGTACACCTGCATCTTGACCGGCGTGGTCCCGCCGGACCCGAGGGCCGAGACCATGGCGCTGCACTCGTGGAAGAGGAGGAGCATCAGTTCTCGGGCGTCGACGTGGCTGTTGGGGGTTGATTGGACGGCGGCGGCTACCCGGTCCAGGGCACCGTCGTCCTCGCCTGCGCGCATGGCGGCCAGGGCGCCCGCGGCGGCGTTGGTGAGGCGCTGCCTGCGCGCCGGGTCGGACTCGTCCACGTCCCTCATCCTGCAATAGCGGGCCGCCGCGTGGGGAGGTCGGTCGCTCAGTTGGCGGTGAGCGGTGGTTGGGGGTTCACCCGCGCGCGGGGGCGATGTCGTCCACCCCGCCAGGACGGCCGAACGCCGGACCTTCCGCTGTGCGGACGCCCTGCTCGGCCCACCAGGTGGCCTCGGCGTGGTCGCGGACGCCGAGCACGCCGACGGAGGCGCCCGCCGAGCGCAGTGCCGCGATCAGCTCGACGGTGGCCCGGACCGGGACGGCCTCGCGGGGCAGCCAGTCGGGGCGCCAGCCCTCGAACGGGTCGGACAGGATCACCGTCCGCACGCCGAACCGCTCCACCATGGCCACCTCGCGGGGTCCTCCGGTGAACCCGTGCACCGCGGTGAACCCGTGCACCGCGGTGATGACGCCGATGTCGCTGAGAGTGCGCAGGTTGTCCTGGGCGTCGCCGCGGCAGCCGAGGACCGCGGCGGTGTCCAGGCCGATCTCCAGGGAGCCGGGGGCCGCGCAGGTCGCGCCGAGCACCGCGTTGACTGTGGCCGACAGGTCGGCGTCGGCGGACTGGGTCGGCGACAGCAGCACCCGGTGCACGGCCTCGTCCTCGTCGACGACCGGCTCGAACCGCGCCAGCCAGCGGTCCAGGTGCTCGGCTGAGCGCGTCAGCAGCCACGGCCCGAGCGGCACCGATAGGCCGGTCAGCTCGGCGAGTTCGGCGGCGTCGCGGTCGGTCGGCAGGTGGGCCAGCGCCCGCACCCGGACCGGGGTGAGGTCCGCGAGCCGCACGACCGGCTGGTAGGCGATGCTCAGCTCACCGTTCTCCCAGGCGGCGGGCAGTCCGGTGGCCAGCGTGCCGAGCTTGCGCGCGGCCCGGTCGGCGTGGGCGTCGAACTCGGCCCACTGGTGCTTGCCCAGCGACCGCGCGTACCGCAGGGCAGCGTCAGCGGCCCGGAACATCTCGGTCGCGGACATCTCCGCCTTGGTGCAACGGACCGCGCCGGTGGTAGCGCTAACGGCGAGGCCGACGCCACCGCCGTCATAGTCCGGTTCGGACAATTCGACCTCTAGCGCACTTACGAGCGTCGACACCGGCGGCGGAGGGCTCTCGTGCGCGATCAGGACCGCGAACTCGTCACCACCGATACGCGCGACCAACGCCTTCTTAGCCGAGACCGCCGCGGTGAGCCGGTTGGCCACGGTGCGCAGCACGCGGTCACCGGTGGAGTGTCCATAAGTGGTGTTGACCAGTGCGAACGCGTCTAAATCAAGGCAGAGCAGCGTGAGCAACCGCTCCGGTGGCGTCTGCGCGTGCATCGCTTCCAGCCGCGACTCGAAGTGCATCCGGTTCGGCAGCCCGGTCAAGGCGTCGTGCAGGCTCTGGTGGCTCAGCTGGTTGCCGAGCAGCTGGATCTCACTGAGATCTTGGACCATCGTGACCCGGTAGCGCGCGACCCCGTTGTCGTCTCTGAGCATTGACGTCGTCAGGTAGACCCACGCGGTGTCACCACCAGGTCTGATCACTCTTCGCCGGTCAGCCTCACCGACCACGAGCGGCGGCTCGTCGTCGTCGGCGATGAACTCCACCAGAGTGCGCTGCCGCAGGTCCTCGGTCGGCCGACCCAGGATCGTGGCCAGCGCGGGGTTGGTCTCGAGGAACGTGCCGTCCAGCTCGGTGATCGCGATACCGACCGCGGCCGCGTCGAACACCTCCCGGAACCGGCTCTCGGTGGCCCGGCGGTCCCGCTCGGCGCGCTGCTTGGCGGTCAGCAGCGCCAGCTTCATGTTCTCCTGCTGGGCCAGCGTCCGCTTGCGCAGCGCGGCGGCGTACCCGGCGGAGACCGACGCGAGCAGCCTGGCCACCGGCCGCGCGCCGTGCCCGGCGTCGGTGAGCCCGTCGGCCAGCACGCCGAGGGAGCCCTCCAGGGTGCTCTCCCCGGTCAGCGCCCCCTCGACCATCAGCTCGCCGACCCGCGGTCCGACCGAGGTGTCCGGATCGGACCCGGCGAGCGCGTCGGTCAGCCTGCCGAGCAGGGCGGTGAGCAGGGTGCGCACCTCGGTCGACGACCTGGGCACGTAGGCGGTGGCGGCGACGACGCGCATCCAGGCGCCGATGAGGCCCGCGTGGTCGCCGTCGAGGTCTTGGGCTGGGTCAGGCATGGCTCATGGCGTCAGCGCTTGCGCCCGACGCCCGCGTAGATCCCGGCCCGGTTCGGGTCGCCGCCGTCGTCGAAGCCCAGGTCGGGCCGCCACAGCGCGGTCGGCACGATCCCCGGCTCGACCAGGTCGAACCCGGCGAACAGGGCGGTGATCTCGGCGTGCGAGCGCGGGTACATGGGGTCCCTGCTCGACTTCATGACCTCGACGATGCGGTCCATCTCGGTCGGCATCAGGTCCCTGGTGAACTGGGAGAACGCCAGGTACGACCCGGGGGCGATGGCGTCGCGGTACTGCGCGACCAGCCGCGCCGGGTCCTTCTCGGGTGCCACGAAGTGGAACACCCCGGCCATCAGCAGCCCGATCGGCTGGTCGAAGTCGAGCAGCTCGCGGGTCTGCGGCGCGTCCAGGATGTCCTGCGGGCGGGTGAGGTCGGCCTGCACGATGGTCGCCAGCGGGTTGTCGGCCAGCATCATCATGCTGTGGGCGTAGGCGACTTCCTCGTAGTCCACGTAGACCACCCGCGAGGTCGGGTCGGCGGTCTGCGCGATCTCGTGCACGTTGCCCACGGTCGGGATGCCGGAGCCGAGGTCGAGGAACTGGCGCACCCCGAGCTCGACCAGCATCAGCACCGAGCGCCGCAGGAACGACCGGTTGTGCCTGGCGATCTCGCGCCCGTTGGGCTGTGCCTTGATGAACCGCTCCGCCAGCTCCCGGTCGTGGGCGAAGTTGTGCGCGCCACCGAGCAGGTAGTCGTAGAGCCGCGCCGCGCTCGGCCGCTCCAGGTCGATCCCATCCGGGACCCAGCTGGTCGCGTCCGCGCCAGCCCGGTCCATCCCCGGCACGCTCACCGTCGCCGCCCGTCACTTGGTCTGCTCACCGCTCGGTGACCGGAAGGTTACTCACCCGACAGGGTAGCCGGACAGGAGCCGAACGTCTTGCCCTGACAGGGACGTTCGACTTGGTGGGACCCTGCCGGTCAGGTGACGCCATCCCCCCAGGTGGGAGGTGGTCCAGACCCTTGCGGGCGAGTGGCGTGAGTTACCGGGACGGTTCGCCGCCAGGTCGGGGACGATGCCGGGTGGCGGGAGAGAGTATTACTGCACGAGGGCTGCTAAGGCCATGCCGGTGAGCAGGTCGGCCATCTGGGCGCGGTCGAGGTGCCTGCTGTGCGGGGTCGAGTTGATCAAGCCGAACACCGCGTGCGCCTGCGCCCGCGCGGTCGGCTCCTCGGTCTCGGGCACCGCGGACCGGACCACCTCGACCCACAGCTCGACGTAGCGGCGCTGCAGCCCGCGCACCTTGCGCCGGTCCGGGTCGGTGAGGTTTCCCAGGTTGCGCTCCTGCACGGTGATCAGCGCCGGGTTGTCCAGCGCGAAGTCCACGTGGAACCGCACCAGGTCGCCCAGGGTGTCGTGCGGCGAGCGGGCCGCGCCGACCCGGGACTGGCCGCCGTCGAGCAGCACCTCGCTGATGGAGGTGAGCATCTCGCCGAGCATCGCGTCCTTGGACCGGAAGTGCCGGTAGAGGGCGGGGCCGGAGATGCCGACCGCCGAGCCGATGTCGTCGATGCCCACCCCGTGGAACCCGTGTCTTGCGAACAGCTCCGCCGCCGCCGCGAGGATCTGCTCCCGCCTGCTCGGCTTGTCCGCGACGGGCTCCGCTGCTGGTGACACCAGTTCATCGTATGGCAGGGGGGTGTAGGGGGTTAGCGGTGACTAACCGGATGGCGTTCACCAAGTGGCAAGGGTGAATAAGTTACCGAGCAGTTCCGTGTTCGCCCGGTGGCTGGTAGTGATGATCCTGTCGGGAATCCCTCCCTGCCCCGGAGGCCTCTAATGCGTGTCCCCAAGACCCTGCCCATCGTCGTCCTGGCCGTGTTAGCCCTGGTCGGCCTGGCCACCCCCGCCTCAGCCGCCGTCGGCAAGTACGTCGCACTCGGTGACTCCTACTCGTCCGGTCTCGGTGCCGGGAGCTACGGCAGCAGCGGCTCGTGCAAGCGCAGTGCCAACGCCTACCCCCAGCTCTGGGCCAACTCGCACGCCCCGTCCGCCTTCACCTTCGCCGCCTGCTCCGGCGCGGTGACCCAGGACGTGCTCAACGGCCAGGTCGGGTCCGTCACCTCGGACACCGCGCTGGTCACCATCTCCATCGGCGGCAACGACGCCGGGTTCGCCAACGTCATGACCGAGTGCAACCTCAGCTCCGACTCGGCCTGCGTCAGCCGCAACCAGACCGCCCAGAACTTCGCCCGCACCACGCTGCCGGGCAGGCTCGACTCGGTCTACCGCGCTATCCGCGACCGCGCCCCCTCGGCCCGCGTCGTGGTCTTGGGCTACCCGCGCATCTACAAGACCAGCGGCTCTTGCGTCGTCGGCCTCAGTGAGACCAAGCGCGCCGCCATCAACCAGTCCGCCGACGTCCTGGCCACGGTCACCTCGGGCCGCGCCGCCGCCTTCGGCTTCACCTTCGTCGACACCCGCACCACCTTCACCAACCACGAGATCTGCGCCTCCGGCACCCGCTGGCTCAACAGCGTCACCTGGCCGGTCGAGGAGTCCTACCACCCCAACACCACCGGCCAGAACAGCGGCTACTACGCCGCGCTCCGCGCCGTCACCGGCTGACCGCGCACACCTGATCGGACTCACGGAGGGGCCGCCCGGCGCTCGGGCGGCCCCTCCGCCGTGTCCGGACCCCATCGCCCGTTCGGGTGCGCGGCCGGTGCGCCCCGCCCGGGCGTCCCACCATGGAGGCACCCCCTGGGGACAGGGCCGGACGGAGCAACCGGGCCGCGCGCTGGACCTGGGTGTTAGCGAGCGCTAACATTCGAGAGGCAGTTAACGGTGGCTAACAGCGCGAGGAGCGGGATGGACGCGCCCAGGTTGCGCAGTGCCGTGGATCCGGCGGACGAGGCTTTCCAGCGCAACGTCACGTCGCACGACGAGTTGGTGCACGACCTGCGGGAGCGCCTCGACCAGGCGGCGCTCGGCGGGCCGGAGAAGGCGCGCGCCCGGCACGTCGGCCGGGGCAAGCTGCTGCCGAGGGACCGGGTCGACTCGCTGCTCGACCCCGGGTCGCCGTTCCTGGAGCTCTCCCCGCTGGCCGCGACCGGCCTCTACGGCGACGACGCGCCCGCGGCCGGGGTCATCACCGGCGTCGGGCGGGTGTCCGGCCGCGAGGTCGTGGTCGTGGTCAACGACGCCACCGTCAAGGGCGGCACATACTACCCGATGACGGTCAAGAAGCACCTGCGCGCCCAAGAGGTGGCGCTGCAGAACAACCTGCCCTGCGTCTACCTGGTCGACTCCGGCGGCGCGTTCCTGCCCAAGCAGGACGACGTGTTCCCCGACCGCGACCACTTCGGCCGGATCTTCTTCAACCAGGCCACCATGTCCGCCAAGGGCATCCCGCAGATCGCCGCCGTGCTCGGCTCGTGCACCGCCGGCGGCGCCTACGTCCCGGCGATGAGCGACGAGGCCGTCATCGTGCGCGACCAGGGCACGATCTTCCTCGGCGGCCCGCCGCTGGTGAAGGCCGCGACCGGCGAGGTCGTCACCGCCGAGGAACTGGGCGGCGGCGACGTGCACTCCCGGGTCTCCGGCGTCACCGACCACCTCGCCGACGACGACGCCCACGCGCTGCGCATCGTCCGGTCCATCGTCAGCACCCTCGGCCCGCGCGCCCCGCGCCCGTGGGAGGTCGCCCCGGTCGAGGAGCCCGCGGTCGACCCGTCGACCCTCTACGGCGTCGTGCCCACCGACTCGCGCACCCCCTACGACGTGCGCGAGGTCATCGCCAGGGTCGTGGACGGCAGCCGGTTCCGCGAGTTCAAGAAGGAGTACGGCTCGACCCTGGTCACCGGGTTCGCCCGGATCCACGGCCACCCGGTCGGCATCGTCGCCAACAACGGCGTGCTGTTCGCCGAGTCGGCGATGAAGGGCGCGCACTTCATCGAGCTGTGCGACCAGCGCTCCATCCCGCTGCTCTACCTGCAGAACATCACCGGCTTCATGGTCGGCCGCGACTACGAGGCAGGCGGCATCGCCAAGCACGGCGCGAAGATGGTCACCGCGACCGCGTGCGCCCGGGTGCCCAAGTTCACCGTCGTCATCGGCGGCTCGTTCGGCGCGGGCAACTACTCGATGTGCGGCCGCGCGTACTCGCCCCGCTTCCTGTGGATGTGGCCCAACGCGCGGATCAGCGTGATGGGCGGCGAGCAGGCCGCGTCCGTGCTGTCCACCGTGCGCCGCGACCAGATCGAGGGTGGCGGCGGCGACTGGTCGGCCGAGGACGAGGAGGCGTTCAAGGCGCCGATCCGCGACCAGTACGAGGCGCAGGGCAACCCGTACTACTCGACCGCCCGGCTGTGGGACGACGGGGTCATCGACCCCGCCGACACCCGCCAGGTGCTCGGCCTGGCGCTGTCGGCCGCGGCCAACGCGCCACTGGAACCTGTCCGCTACGGCGTCTTCCGGATGTGAGCATGTTCTCCAGTGTCCTGATCGCGAACCGGGGCGAGATCGCCGTCCGGGTCATCACCACGCTGCGCAGGCTGGGCATCCGGTCGGTCGCGGTCTACAGCGACGCCGACGCGGGCGCCCGGCACGTGCGCGAGGCCGACACGGCCGTGCGCATCGGGCCCGCCGCCGCGCGTGAGAGCTACCTGGCCATCGACAAGGTCGTCGCGGCCGCGGTGGAGTCCGGCGCCGAGGCGGTGCACCCGGGGTACGGGTTCCTCGCCGAGAACGTCGAGTTCGCGCGGGCCTGCGCGGCCGCGGGGCTGGTCTTCATCGGGCCGCCCGCGTCCGCCATCGACGCGATGGGCGACAAGATCCGGGCGAAGCTGACCGTTAGCGCTGCCGGGGTGCCTGTCGTTCCTGGGCGTACCCAGCCAGGTATGTCTGACGACGATCTGGTGGCCGCTGCGGAGGAGATCGGCTACCCGGTGCTTCTCAAGCCGTCCGCGGGCGGTGGCGGTAAGGGCATGCGGCTGGTCGAGTCGGGGGATGGGCTGCGCGCGGCCATCGAGTCGGCGCGGCGTGAGGCCCGCGGGTCCTTCGGCGACGAGACGCTGCTCATCGAACGCTTCGTGCTGCGGCCCAGGCACATCGAGATCCAGGTGCTGGCCGACTCGCACGGGCACGCGATCCACCTCGGTGAGCGCGAGTGCAGCCTCCAGCGGCGGCACCAGAAGATCATCGAGGAAGCGCCGTCGCCGTTGCTGGACGAGGCCACCCGGGCGCGGATGGGCGCGGCGGCGGTCGACGCGGCCAAGGCCGTCGACTACAGCGGCGCGGGCACCGTCGAGTTCATCGTCTCCGCGGACCGGCCCGACGAGTTCTTCTTCATGGAGATGAACACCCGGCTCCAGGTCGAGCACCCGGTCACCGAGCAGGTCACCGGGCTCGACCTGGTCGAGCAGCAGATCCGGGTCGCCGCGGGGGAGCCGTTGGCGCTCACGCAGGACGACGTGGTGCTGCGCGGGCACTCGGTCGAGGCCCGGGTGTACGCCGAGGACCCGAGCACCGGCTTCCTGCCCACCGGCGGGCGCGTGCTCGGCGTGCGGTCGTCCACAGCGGACTGGGCGCGGCTGGACTCCGGTCTGCTGCCCGGATCCGTCGTCGGCTCCGACTACGACCCGATGCTGGCCAAGGTGATCACCTGGGGCGCCGACCGCGCGCAGGCCATCGACCGGCTGTCCGCGGCGCTGGCGTCGACCGCGGTGCTCGGGGTGGGCACGAACATCGCCTTCCTGCGGGCGCTGCTCGCCGACGAGGACGTGCGCGCGGGCAGGCTCGACACGCAGCTGGTCGAACGGCGGCTGGACGAGCTGACCAGGGCCGAGCCGGTGCCGGACGAGGTGTTCGCGGCGGCGGCGCTGGACGAGCTGCTGGCCTTGCAGCCCGCTGACGGCGTGGTCGACCCGTGGTCGGTGCCCAGCGGGTGGCGGGTCGGGCGGGCGGCCGCGATCCCGTTCCGGCTGACCTGCGGCGACCGGGACGTGACCGTCCTGGTGACCGGATCGCCTGCTTCGGCGCGGGTCCAGGTGGGGGAAGGGTCCGTTGTGGACGCCTCCGTGTCGCTTGTGGACGGCTCGCTGCTGGTGACCTATGGTGGCCGGAACCTGCGGTACGCCAGGGCGTTGGACGATGAGACGCTGTGGCTGGCCGCCGAGGGCCGCACCTGGGCTGTTGCCGAGCGCTCCACTCTGGAGGGTGCGGCTGCCGCCGCGGGCGGTGGTGGGCCGATCACCAGCCCGATGCCGGGCACGGTGCTGGTCGTGAAGGTCTCGGCGGGCGAGCGGGTGGTCGCGGGCGCGCCGCTGCTGGTCGTCGAGGCGATGAAGATGGAGCACACCATCACCGCGAAGGTCGACGGTGTGGTCTCCGAACTGCTGGTGCAGGCGGGCAACCAGGTCGCGCTGAACCAGACCCTTGCCGTGGTAACCCCATCGGAGGACTGACGTGATCGACCTGACCCTGCCCGAGGAGCACGAGGCGCTGCGCAAGACCGTGCAGGAGTTCGCCCGCGAGGAGGTCGCCCCGGTCATCGGCGACTTCTACGAGCGGGAGGAGTTCCCGTACGAGATCGTCGCCAAGATGGCCGCGATGGGCCTGTTCGGCCTGCCCATCGACGAGGAGCACGGCGGCATGGGCGGCGACTACTTCGCGCTGTGCCTGGCGCTGGAGGAACTCGCGCGCGTCGACTCGTCGGTCGCGATCACCCTGGAGGCGGGGGTGTCGCTCGGCGCGATGCCGCTGTACCGCTTCGGCACCGACGAGCAGAAGCAGCGCTGGCTGCCCGCACTCGCCGCCGGTGAACGCCTGGGCGCCTTCGGGTTGACCGAGCCCGGCGGCGGCTCCGACGCGGGGGCGACCCGGACCACGGCCCGCCTCGACGGCGGCGAGTGGGTGATCAACGGCTCGAAGGCGTTCATCACCAACTCGGGCACCGACATCACCTCGCACGTCACGGTGACCGCGGTGACCGGCGTGAAGGCCGATGGCCGCAAGGAGATCTCGACGATCATCGTCCCGTCGGACACCCCGGGCTTCAGCGTCGGCAAGAAGTACTCCAAGGTCGGCTGGAACGCCTCGGACACCCACGAACTCGCCTTCGACGACGTGCGGGTGCCGGAGGCGAACCTGCTCGGCGCGCGCGGCCGCGGGTACGCCCAGTTCCTGTCCACTTTGGACGAGGGGCGGGTGGCCATCGCGGCGCTGTCGGTCGGTCTCGCCCAGGGGTGCGTCGACGAGTCGCTCAAGTACGTCCGCGAGCGCGAGGCCTTCGGCCGCAAGATCGGCGAGTACCAGGTCATCCAGTTCAAGATCGCCGACATGGAGACCCGCGTCCACACCGCCCGCCTCGCCTACTACGCCGCCGCCGCCAAGATGCTGCGCGGCCAGCCCTTCAAGCGCGAGGCCGCCATCGCCAAACTCGTCGCCTCCAACGCCGCCATGGACAACTCCCGAGAAGCCACCCAGATCTTCGGCGGCTACGGCTTCATGAACGAGTTCCCCGTAGGCCGCTTCTACCGCGACGCCAAGATCCTCGAGATCGGCGAGGGCACCAGCGAGGTCCAGCGCATGCTCATCGCCCGCGAACTCGGCCTGGGCTGACCGCGCTCGCTCGGGGGACACCTGCCCGGTCCCCCGAGCCAGGACATCCCGGTGGACGACTTCAGAACCTTCCGCGGCACCTGCCACGCACTGGCCCGCCACACCGCGGCGACGGCTGTCGAGTTCCGCCTCGCCACCGGCGTCACTCCGAACTTCCACGAGTGCGTGCTCACCTACCACACCGAAGTACTGGCGCCCCACCACAGTCGGAGAAGCCCTCTTCAACTACTGGGACTAGGCGCTCACCTCAGCTCGGTCGACGACTTGCCGAGCAAGCGGCGGGCCACGATGAGTTGTTGGATCTGTTGGGTGCCCTCGAAGATGTCCAATATCTTCGAATCGCGGGCCCACTTCTCCAGCAGGGAGTTCTCGCTGTAGCCCAGGGTTCCGGCCAGTTCCACGCAGCGCAGGGTGATGTCGGAGGCCGAGCGGCCTGCTTTGGCTTTGGCGATGCTGGCCTGCAGGGAGTTGGGCTTGCGGTTGTCGGCCATCCACGCGGCTTCCAGGGACAGCAAGTACGCGGCTTCCCAGTCGGCTTCTAGTTGGAGGTAGGTGGCGGCTGCGGCGGGTTGGGAGAAGGCGGGGCGGTCGTAGTCGATGGTGACGCCTGCTTCGACGAGAATGCGGTGGACCTCCTCCAGGGCGGCGCGGGCCACGCCCACGGCCATGGCGGCCACCAGGGGGCGGGTGTTGTCGAAGGTCTGCATGACGCCCGCGAAGCCCTGGATGTCGGGGCTGCCGAGGAGGTTGTCCTTGTGGACCCGGACGTCCTCCAGGCGGAAGTGCGCGGTGTCGGAGGCGCGGATGCCGAGTTTGTGCTCCAGCCGCACCAGGGTGAAGCCGGGGGTGCCGCGGTCGACGACGAAGGACTTGATGGCGGCCTTGCCCAGCGAGCGGTCCAAAGTGGCCCAGACGACCACGCAGTCGGCGCGCTCACCGGCGGTGACGAAGATCTTCTCGCCGTTGAGCACGTAGTGGTCGCCGTCGAGCACGGCGGTGGTCCTGATCGCGCCCGAGTCGGAGCCGGCGTCCGGTTCGGTGATCGCCATCGCCGCCCACTTGCCCTGGTAGCGCGCGAGTTGCTCGTCGTTGGCCACCGAGGCGATCGCGGCGTTGCCCAGGCCTTGGCGCGGCATGGACAGCAGCAGGCCGACGTCGCCCCAGCACATCTCGATGGTGCCGAGCAGCAGCCGCAGGTTCGCGCCGTTCTGGTTGCCCGAGGCCGCCGCGCCCCGCCGCACCCCACCGGCACCCGCCCCGCCGCCGGACGCGGACAGCCCGTCCAGCAGCGCGGCGAGCATGTCCAGCTCCCGCGGGTACGTGTGCTCCGCCTGGTCGTACTTGCGCGAGTGCGGCCGGAAGAACTCGGCGGCCGCCTGGTGGGCCTGGTCGACCAGCCGGGCGAACTTCGCCGGGACGTCAAGGTTGATCATCGTGTCTCCTCCCGCCCTCAGACGAGGACGATCCCCTCGGCCAGCCCGATCGCGCGCAGGTCGCGGTACCACCGCTCCACCGGGTGCTCCTTCACGAAACCGTGCCCGCCCAGCAGCTGCACGCCGTCGTTGCCGATCCGCATGCCCTTCTCCGCGCACAGCCGCCGCGCCAGCGCCGTCTCCCGCGCGTACGACTTGCCCTGCTCGGCCCGCGCCGCCGCCCGGTAGGTCAGCAGCCGCATGCCCGCCAGCTCGATGCCGATGTCGGCCACCATGAACGCGACGCCCTGCCGGTGGCTGATCGGCTCACCGAACGCCACCCGGCTGTTGACGTACGGGATCACGTAGTCCAGCACCGCCTGGGCCGTCCCCACAGCCAAGGCGCACCAACCGATCCGCGCCAACCGGACGCACTCGGCGTACGCCTCGGCCTTGCCGTCGCCGAGCAGCGCACCCGCCGGGACGGCCACCTGGTCCAACCGCAGCTTGCCCATCCCCGCCGCCCGCAACCCCATCCCGGGATCGGACTCCACCGACACCCCGGAACTCCCGGACTCCACAACGAACAGCGCGGGCCCACGACCGTCCACATCGGCCGCGACGACGAACAGCTCCGCCTCCGACGCCCGCGGAACCATCGACTTCACACCGTCCAGGACGAAACCGCTCGGAGTCCGATATGCCTTGGTGTGCAACGCAAACGGGTCGAACAGCGCCCGAGGCTCCTGGATCGCCAGCGCCGCGGCCGGAACGTTGTCACCCACGAACGACGGCAAGTAGGTCGCCTGCTGCTCCGCGTCCCCCCACAGCACCAACGCCGTGCTCACCGCGGACGGCGCCAGGCACGCCACGGCCAACCCCATGTCACCGTGCGCCATCGCCTCGGCCACCAGCACGCTGGTCACCGCCGACCGCTCGTCGCCGACCCCACCCAGCGCCTCCGGCACGCCGACCAGCGTGACGCCCATCTCCGCGACGGTCCGCAACACGTCGTCGGGTGCCGAACACCGGGCGTCGGCCTCGGTGGCGACCGGGCGCAGCCGCTCGGCGGCGAACTCGGCCACCGTCGCCTTGATCATCACCTGGTCCTCGGTGGGCGTCAGGTCGAACAGGCCGGGGTCGCCACCAAACGCGGGACGGTGCGGAGCGCCGAGTTTGCGCGCGCTCGCGAAGGTCCGGCTGGCAGCGCCCGCGGCGGTGAACCCGCTCTTCGTCGCCTGGTAGACCCCGCGCTCCACCGGCTTGCGCAGCCCCAGCCGGTCCAAGACGGTGGTGCTCGCCAGCCGGTTCAGCACGGCCAGTGCCGCGCCCATGGCATCGCGCTTGGGGTGTCCGCGCTCATCGGTGCCCGCCATCGTGCTCCTCGGTGCTCGGCCGTCGGGGCGTCGTTCCTACCCCGCAGTACCTACTCTAGAGTAGCAACGACCGGCGATCGAGTCCGATACGCGGATCAGCGGCCCGCGCGGGCCTTGTCCACCAGGTTGGCCAGCGGGCGGCCCGCGAGGTAGGCGGTCAGGTTCTCGGTGAACCGGCGGACCAGCTCCTCCCGCCTGCCCGCCACGTCGCCGGTCAGGTGCGGCGAGATCACCACGTTCGGCATCCCCCACAGCGGCGAGCTCGGCGCCAGCGGCTCGTCGGCGAACACGTCGAACGCGGCACCGGCCAGCTGCCGGGAGTCCAGCGCGTCGACCAGGTCGGCGGTGACCACCAGCCCGGCCCGACTGATGTTGATCAGGCGGGCGGTCGGCCGCACCACCCGCAGCAGCTCGGCGTCGATCAGTCCCGCGGTCTGCTGGTTGTGCGCGACCGCCAGGATGATCCAGTCGTGCTCGGCGACCGCTGCTCTCAGTCCCGACATCGGCCGCACGTCACCCAGATCGGGGTCACCCGTGCGGGCGGTGGGGCCGATGGCGTTCACCGTCACCCCGACCGCGCCCAGCTTGCGCCCGATGGCCCGCGCGATCGGCCCGGTGCCCACCACCAGCGCCCGCGACCCGGCGACGCGCTCGGTCTCGCGGTGCTGCCAGCGGCGCCGCTGCTGGTCGCGCAGGGTGGTCGGCAGGTGCTTGGCGAAGGCGAGCACCAGGCCGAGGACGTACTCGGCCACCGGCTCGTCGTAGACGCCCGTCGAGTTGGTCAGCACGACACCGCTGTCGCGCAGGGCGGGGAACAGCAGGTGGCCGACCGCGGGGCCCGCGACATGCACCCAGCGCAGGGCGTCGGCGGCGGGCCAGACCCGCTCCAGCGCGGTCGTGCGGGTGTCCCAGACGAACAGGACGTCGGCGCCGTCGAGCGCGCCGCCGAGCCGGTCGGCGGTCGCGTGCCGCACGGTCGCGACGGCCTCGACCCGGCCGAGGCCGGGCGGTCGGTCGGCGCCGTGCAGGACCACGACGGTCGGCCGTGGGCGGGTGTCCATACGAGTGGGGCTCCCCGTTCGGGTGAAGGCCGTGGCCAGACAAGCAGGCAACGCTAGGAACCGGCCGGGTCGGTGTCAAACCGCCCGCTGACCTCGAGTTTTCCCAGGTCAGCAGGGGTGTACTCCTCGGTAGGGTGACGCCGCGAGTGGATCATGCTCGTTTCCGTATGTCTAGTCGTACTCCATTCGTGAGAAGGAGTACACGAACGGAGTAATCATGATCGTCCGGCGCTGGTGACGCTCGGCGGTCAGGTGGATCAAGGTTGCCTCGCCGGCGAGAAAACGACACCCCGATAGTGGTTCCCGGATCGGGTCTGCACCGCTACTGTACGTCTCACCTGGGAATATCCCCACCCGCGCCGAGCATGCACCGAAGTGACCCAGACCACTGACCGGGCGCATGGCGCAGCAGACTGTCCGAGAACCGGGGTCCAACCGCGGGCCGGGTAGGGTCGTTGTGCCCTTCCGGCTGTGAGGTTGAATACGAAAACATCGCCCGTATGCAGCAGCGATACCCCTGGTGCACAGTCATCACCCCGGCTACCATCACTCTCCGTCAGGTTCACCATCGCATCCGACGGTCACACGGGCGGATGCAACGGTGAGCCGGGACACCAACGCCGTTCCGGACCTCGACGGCGTACCTCCCGCCTTAATCGGTGCGCCGCAACATCTGGGGGCTCATGTGAGTGCGACGACAGCTTCCTCGTCCGTGTCGGAAACGGCTCCGTCCCCGTCTCCGGTCGCCCAGCCCGCCACCAGGACCCCGGGGACCGACGCCGTGTTCGCCCGTCTGAAGAGCTCGGCCTTCCACGAGCTGGTCGCCGCCTCGCTCGACGGTGAGCAGGAGGCCATCGGCACCCTGTTCACCTGGATCAACCCGGCCATCACGCGCTACTGCCGCGCCCGCATCGGCCGCACCGGCTCCGCGTTCTCCTCCGCCGACGACGTCGCCCAGGAGATCCTGCTCGCCGTCCTCGGTGCCCTCCCACGGTACTCCGACGACAAGGAGTCGTTCCTGCCGTTCGTCTACGGCATCGCCTCCCACAAGGTCGCCGACTACTACCGCCGCTCCGGCCGCGACCGCTCCGACCCCGTCGCCGACGTCCCCGACACCGTGGACCACAGCCTCGGCCCCGAGCAGGTCACCCTCCGCGCCGAGATGCGCACCCGCCTGGCGACCCTGCTCGACACCCTCGCCCCCCGCCAGCGCGAGATCCTCGTCCTGCGCCTGGTCGTCGGCCTCTCCGCCCAGGAAACCGCCGCCGCCATCGGCCTCACCGCCACCGCGGTCCGCGTCGCCCAGCACCGAGCCCTCACCCGCCTGCGCGGCAGCCTCTCCGCCACCGACTGGCTGTAGGACTCCCCGAAGTCTCCTCACCACAGGCCGCTGGGTCGCGTTGTGTGCCGCGACCCAGCGGTCGCTGGTTTTCTGCTGACCTGCGCACGCCGCGCCGCACAACCAGGTCGTGATCGTCCGGACCCACCGGACCCACCCCCACCAGCCCACCGGCCACGACACCCTCGCCGATCCCCGGTCTTCCGCGCCCCTCACTCCGGCCAGACCCCCGGGCCGCCCCCGCGAGCCCCAGCCGTCCCCGGGAAAACCCGGCTCGCCGCCCACCCCCGGCGGACGGCAGACCCCCACCCACCCGGGGGCCACCCGCATCCAGCCTATCGCTTCGCGGCTTTTGTCAAGAGGGTGAACCGAGGGCCTGTGGACAGGTCAGACCCATGTGGACAACTCAACGGCCGCACCGGATCGCGGCTCGGCGCCTGCTCTCGGCACCGCACTGGATCTGCACGGCCGCACTGGATCTCCACGGCGTACTGGATCGTGACTCCGCACTCGATCGCGGCGCGGCATTCGATCGCGACCCCGCGCTGGATCGTGACGCCGTAATAGCGTGGCGCCCCGGGGATGTCAGGCGGCGCGGGCGCGGAGGTAGAGCTGGACCTCGATGCGGCCCGGTTCGGCCTCGGCCTCGAACTCGCGCAGGGTCACGTCGGTGAAGCCCGCGGCGGTGACGATGTCGCGGAGTTGGTCCGGGGGGTAGGCGGAGACCGTGGTGGGGGCGCCGAGGAAGTTGACCGGGAAGGTGTCGAAGTCGCCCTGGACCATGCTCAGCAGCAGCAGGCGGGGGCCGGTGAGGACGCCGTGGATGGCGCGCAGGGTGGCCTCGATGTCGGCCTTGGGGAGCATCAGCAGCGCGAAGAACGCGACCACCGCGTCGAAGCTGCCCAGCTCGTCGAGTTCCCGCAGGTCGCCGTGCCGGTAGTCGGCGCCGGGGGCGTTGTCGGCCGCGAGGTCCAGCATCACCCGCGACTCGTCGACGCCGACGACCGACAGCCCGGCCGCGAGCAGCTGCTGGGCGGTGGGCAGGCCGCTGCCGCAGCCGAGGTCGAGCACGCGGGCGCCCGCAGGCAGCTGGTCGACCAGCCACGCCGCCTCGGCGATCTGGACGTCGCGCTCCACGAACGACTCGTCGTACCGCTTGCCGATCAGGTCGAACGCTGGGTTCTCGGTAGCCACGCGCACAGCATGCCGCCGTGGTCGCGAACGGTCCAGGTTTGTGCCCGGATGAGATCAACCACCGCTACCCTCGGTCGCGGCGAGGGGAGATCATGGCTGACCTTGCGGCGGCGCGGGTCGTGTTGATCGCGACAGCTGACCACGACGGGACGCGGCTGCCGTCGCTGCCCCCGGTCGAGCGCACCTTCCACGACCTGCGCGCGGCCCTGCTCGACCGCTGCGGTGTCCGCGAGGACCGGTTGACCGCCGTGCTCGACCCGGCGGACGCGCGCACCATGGCCTCGGCGGTGGCGCGCGAGGCCAGGCTCGCCGACGAGGTCCTGGTCGTCTACTTCATCGGCCACGGCCTGCTCGGCCCCGGCGACCAGCTGTACCTGGCCGCGCGCGACACCGACGAGCTGGAGCCGGGGCTCGCCGAGCACCAGGCGCTGTCGTTCGCGAGCCTGCGGCAGGCCCTCGCGGTGTGCCGGGCGCCGTCGGTGGTCGTGGTGCTGGACTGCTGCTTCTCCGGCCGCGTCTCGCTCACCGACCACCCGGTGCTCCCGCTCGACCCCGCGCACGGCCGCTACCTCATCGGCTCCGCGGAGCGGGTCGCGGCCGCGCCGGTCGACGCCGAGCACACCGCGTTCTCCGGCGCCGTCATCGACGTCCTCACCAACGGCGACCCGCGCGGCCCCCGCGACCTCACCCTCGACGACCTGTACGACGCCGTCTTCCGCAAGCTGCGCGAGCAGGGCAAACCGCTGCCGCGCCGCCAGGCGGGCGACCGGTCCGGCGGCTTGGTCCTGACCAGGAACCGGTTCGACGACCACAGCCAGCTCGAAGACCCCGCTCCCGGCCGCTGCCCGTACCCCGGCCTGGACGCTTTCGGCGTGGACGACGCGGGCGTGTTCTTCGGCCGCGAGGACATGACAACGCGGCTGGTCGACGCCCTCGCCGAGCCCGGGGTCGTCGCACTGGTCGGTGCCTCCGGGTCGGGCAAGTCATCGTTGCTCAACGCGGGCCTGCTTGCGAGCGTGCGGTCCAACCGCATCCCGGGATCCGCTCGATGGACAACGTTGCGCGTCACCCCCGGCGCGCACCCACCCGCCGCGGCTGACCTGGACGCCGATCTCGTGCTGGTGGACCAGTTCGAGGAGCTGTTCACCCTCTGCCAGGACCCCGCGGAGCGCAACGCCTTCCTCCGCGCGCTCACCGCGAGCACCAACCGCGTGGTCATCGCACTGCGCGCCGACTTCTACAGCCAGGCCACCGCCCACCCCGAGCTGCTCGCCGTGTTGCGCGACCGCCAGGTGCTGGTCGAACCCATGACCCAGGAGCAACTGCGCGCCGCCATCGAACGCCCGGCGGCAGCGGCGGGCCTGGTGCTCGACGACGGGCTCGCCGACGTGATCCTGAGGGACGCCACCGAGGGCGCGCTGCCGTTGCTCTCGCACGCGCTCTGGTCGACGTGGCGGTACCGCAACGGTTCCCGGCTGACCGTGCGGGGCTACCGCGAGGCGGGTGGTATCGAGCAGGCCATCGCCACCACCGCCGAGGCCGTCTTCACGGCGCTGGACCGGGCCGACCAGGACACCGCCCGGAAACTGCTGCCCCGCCTGGTCCGCGTCGGCACCGCCGACCTCGCCCACCCGGTCGACCGCGCCGCCCTCCCCGACACCCCGGCCACCCGCCACGTCCTCGACGAGTTCACCCGCGCCCGCCTGCTGACCCTCGACCGCGGCACCGTCCGGCTCAGCCACGAGGCGCTCCTGCGCGCCTGGCCGCGGCTGCGGGAGTGGGTCGACGCCGACCGCGACTCGCTGCGCGTGCGCCAGCAGGTGGTCGACGACGCCGAGGCGTGGGAACGCGCTGGCCGCGACACTTCCCTGCTGTACCGGGGAAATCGGCTCGCGGGTGTGCGGAAGTGGGTGGCCGAGCTGGAACCCGCGCAGGCCGAGTTCGTCGCCGTCTCGTACGGCCAGGAACGGCGGGGCAGGCGCAGGACCCGCACCGCGATCGCCCTGCTGTCGGTGCTGGCCCTGCTGGCGGGCGCGGGCGTCGTCACCATGGTGCTGTTCCGGCAGGAGTCGACCAAGGCCGCCGACCGGGACCTGGCCCGCCACGTCGCCGCCGAGGCCGGGAACCTGCGGGAGGGAAACCCCGGCCTGGCCAAGCAGCTCAGCCTCGCCGCCTACGACATCGACCCGGACATCGGCCTGGGCGCGGTCCTCGACAGCCAGCGCACGCCGGGTGTCATCAACGCGGGCGAGCAGGCCCTGGAGATCGCGCAGGGCAACGGAGTGCTGGCGATCGCGACCGGGAACTCGGTCGAACTCAGGGGAAAGGCCGGACCCGCGCTGATCGACGGCGTGCGCACCGGCCTGATCGCGGTCGACGGCTCGGACCTGGCGGTGGTCGAATCGGCGAAGTCGGTCCGGCTGTGGGACATCGGCGACTACCGCGCCGCCCGCGACACCGCGGTGTGGACGACCCAGGACCCGGTCACGGCCATCGCGGCGGGCGGCGGGATCGTCTACGCGGGTACCGAGTCGGGGTCGATCCTGCGGTGGGACGCCAAAGGCGGGACAGTGTCCACTGTGGTCACTGACGGCCCGGTGCTCTCGCTCGCGGTGTCCCCCGAGCGTGGACTCCTCGCGGCCGCGAGCGCCAACGGCGTCATCCGGTTGTGGGACAAGGGAGGCGCGCAACTCACCGCGTGGCGGGAGGTCGGGTACGGCCACCCGGACCACCAGCCCGCGAACCCGCTGCACCGGGTCGCGTTCAACCGCGCGGGGACCCTGCTGGCCACCGCCGGACTGGCCGACCGCCCGGACGTGTGGCGGCTCGACGACCCCGCCAAGCCCGCCCGGGTCCCGTACCAGCAGGAACAACAGCTGTGCCAGGAGCTGTGGGGCGCGGAGTTCCTGGCCTTCAGCCCGGTCGAGGACACCCTGATCGCGGTGTGCGACCGGGTGGTGGTGGTGAAGTACGACGGGGGCGTGTTGGTGCCGGGGGCGTCGTCCGCGCCCGACACCGTTCTCGGTCCAGTGCTCCTGGACCGGGACAATCCCAGGCGCCTGCTCACCGCCACCCAGTCCGGGGTGCACGTGACCGACTTCGCCAACCCGGACCAACCCGGCGTCGTCGCCTTCCTGCCGTCACCGCTCCTGGCCGGATCCGCTTTCGCGACGGGCGGTACCGCGGGTCGCGAGATGCTCGCCGTGCAGGGTTCCGACCGGGACCTGCTGTGGGACATCACCGCGGTCGCCGCGCCGCGCGAGATCGCCGTCGTCGCGCGTGAGGGTCGGGACTACCGCTCTTCGGCCATCGCACTCAACCGCGACGGAACGGTCTTGGCCACCACGGACGGTCCTGACGGGCGGCGTTTGGTGTTGCGTGACACCACTGCGCCGGGTGTGCCGGTTCTCGGTTCGATCGACGACATCGCGGTGGGCATCCTGTCCATCGCGTTCCACCCCGACCGGCCGCTGCTGGCCGTGTCGGACGCGCGCTACCAAGGACCGTCACCGACCATCAGGATCTACGACATAGCCGACCCGGGGCATCCTCGGCCGCTGTTCGAGACCGGGCAGCAATCCCGACAGCTCGCCTTCTCCCGGGACGGCTCGATGTTGGTCACCCTTGGCGACACCAGTGTGCAGGGGTGGGACATCACCGACCCGGCCCGGCCTGCCCGCCGGTGGGAGGTCGCGGTGTCGGAGACGGCGGGCTCGTTCGCCGTCAGCCCGGACGGGGAACTGGTCGTGGTGCACGACACCGGAGGCAGTCTGGTGCTGGTGCGGCTGCGGGACCACCTGCCCGCGGGCGCCCCGGTGATCACGACCGTTGGTAGTGCGGGGACCGGTGAGATCGTGTTCGACCCCACGGGCACGAAAGTCGCCCTGCTGAGCCTGCACGGCGAGCTCGGACGCGAACTCAGCCGCCCCGAGATCTGGGACGTCTCCACCGGCGGCGCGCCCGTGCTGCGCTACTACCTACCCATCTCCCAAGACGCAGGCGTGGAGGCAGTCGCGTTCACCCCGGACGCCGACGTACTCGCCATAGCCCGCAACAGCACAGGCGTCGAACTCTGGCCCACCGACGCCCCACGGATCCGGGCCGCGATCTGCGCCACCGCCGGTGATCCGATCACCGAGCAGGACTGGCGCCACTACATGGGTGACCGCCCCTACGCCCCGCCGTGTCGGTGATTACGGTCGGGCTGAGCTGATGGCTGCCATGAGTCCGTTGTGGGACACCCGGTTGGGGTGCAGTTCACCGGTCCCCGGGGCGCGGATGCCGTCGAACAGGAGGTCCAGGTAGCGGCGCCACAGGTCGGGGTCGGCGCTGCGGGTGGCGGTGCTCACGGCGGAGAGCATGACGATCATCGGGCTGATGTCGGTCCCGGTGATGTCCGCGCGCACCGCGCCCGCGGCCTTGGCCCTGGCGACCAGGCCGTCGACGGCGGGGACGTAGTGGGCGGCGATCCGGTCGAGTTGGCCGAAGTCGGCCCTGGTGCAGATCTCGACCACGCCGCGGTCGCCGGACTGGCGTTCGAGCACCGAGGTGACCAGGCGCACCAGACCGGCCCACGGGTCCGGGTCGGCGGCGCACGAGTCGATGGTGTCGGTGATCTCGGCGACGACCTGGTCGAACACCGCGGACAGCAGCGAGTCCTTGGTCGGGAATCGCCGGTAGAGGGTGCCGATGCCCACCCCGGCGGCGCGCGCGACGTCGTCGAGGGAGGCGGCGATACCGTGGTCGGCGAAGACCACCCTGGCGGCCTCGACGATCCGCGCGCGATTGCGCTCAGCATCGGCGCGCAGCGGCCGATTACTGCTCTCGGTGTCTGAGGTCACGCTCTCAGCTTAGCGCAAAAGTGGAGGATGAACCTCCGCTTCCGTGTTAGCGTCGCCACGACACCACAGTGGACATCCGCAGCAGGGGGAGAAAACCTTGACTCTGTCCGATTCCAGCCCACCCGTGACCACACCGGCACCCGCTGACACCCAACCGGACCACGGTCACGCCAAGCGCTGGCTGATCCTCGCGGTCATCGCCATCGCGCAGGTCATGGTCATCCTCGACGCCACCGTGGTGAACATCGCGCTGCCGTCCGCCCAGCAGGACCTGCTCTTCAGCGACGACCAGCGGCAGTGGCTGATCACCGGCTACGCGCTGAGCTTCGGCAGCCTGCTGCTCATCGGCGGCCGGGTCGCCGACCTGTTCGGCCGCAAGATCACCTTCCTGATCGGCGTCGCGGGCTTCGCCATCGCCTCCGCCGTCGGTGGTGCCGCGGGCAGCTTCGAGGTGCTGGTCGCCGCCCGCGTCGGGCAGGGCGTGTTCGCCGCGCTGCTGGCCCCCGCCGCGCTGTCGCTGCTGACCACCACGTTCACCGACCCGTCCGAGCGCGGCAAGGCGTTCGGCATCTTCGGCGCCATCTCCGGTGCCGGTGGCGCGATCGGCCTGCTGCTGGGCGGCGTGCTCACCGAGTACCTCGACTGGCGCTGGTGCATGTACGTCAACCTCGTCTTCGCCGCGATCGGCTTCTTCGGCGGCGTCTCGCTGCTGACCAAGGGCCGCGAGGCCACCGAGCGCCCCAAGATCGACCTGATCGGCGTCGTCACCGCGACCGCGGGCATGTTCGCCCTGGTGTTCGGCCTGGGCAACGCCGAGTCCGAGTCGTGGAGCTCGCCGAGCACCTGGGGCTTCCTGATCGCCGGTGGCGTGCTGCTGACCGCGTTCGTCGCCTGGCAGACCAAGTCCGCGCACCCGCTGCTGCCGCTGCGCATCCTGCTGCACCGCAACCGGGGCGGCTCGTTCCTGGCCATCTTCGTGCTGTGCGCCGGGATGTTCGTCATCTTCCTGTTCCTGACCTACTTCATGCAGGTCAACCTGCGGTTCACCCCGGTGACCAGCGGTCTTGGCTTCCTGCCGATGATCGGCACGCTGATGGTCGGCGCCACCCTGGCGACCACCGTGCTGCTGCCCAAGGTCGGGCCGCGGCTGCTGGTGACCGTCGGCATGCTGCTCGCCGGTGCGGGCATCGGTCTGCTCGCGCTGCTCGAGGCCGACAGCAAGTACGCCTCCGCGGTGCTGCCCGCGCTGCTGGTCGCCGGCTTCGGCATCGGCCTGACCATGGCGTCGGCGATGAACGTCGGCATCGCGGGCGTCGACCCGCAGGACGCCGGTGTCGCCTCGGCGGCGATCAACGCGGTGCAGCAGATCGGTGGCTCCATCGGCACCGCGCTGTTCAGCACCATCGCCGCCAGCGCGGTCACCGCCTCGCTCACCGAGGGCAAGAACCCGATGGCCGCCGCGGTGTCCGGCTACAGCGCCGCGTTCACCTGGAGCGCCATCCTGTTCGGCGTCGGCGGCGTGATCTGCGCCTTCGTGCTGCGCCCCGGTGTGCCGGAGGAGCTGCGCACCGCGGGTCCCGCAGTCCACATGTGACAGTCCACAAAGGGCTCTCGACCACGGTGGTCGGGGGCCCTTTGTGCGTTCCGGGGGCGGTCGGGCCCGGCGCCGGCTACGCTTGTCCCGGGGCAAGGGTGGAGGACTGACTGTGGCCGAGATCGACCCGGAGCGACCGCACCCCGCGCGGATCTACGACTACCTGCTCGGCGGGGCCTGCAACTTCGAGCCGGACCGCGCGTTCGCCGAGCAGTTCCTGCGGGTCATGCCCGGCGCGGCCGACGCGGCCCGCCTCAACCGCGCCTTCCTGCGCCGCGCCGTCCGCGCCTGCGTCGAGGACGGCATCACCCAGTTCCTCGACCTCGGCTCCGGCATCCCGACCGTCGGCAACGTCCACGAGACCGCCCGGGCGCCCGCGTGCTGTACGTCGGCAACGACCCGATCGCCATCGCCCACAGCGAGATCGAACTCGCCGACGCCCCCAACGCCACCGCCGTCCTCGGCGACCTCCGCGACCCCGACGCGGTGCTGGCCGCCGCCGCCCAGGTCCTCGACCTCACCCGACCGGTCGGCCTCCTCATGCTCGCGGTCCTGCACTTCGTCGAAGCCCCCGAAGAACCACTCCGCCGCTACTACGACGCCCTCGCCCCCGGCAGCCACGTGGCCATCACCCACGGCACCGCCGACGAAGAACCGGAGAAGCGCGAAGACGTCCTCCGCCTCTACGCCAGCAGCGGCTCCCCAGCCACCCCCCGCGACCGCACCCAGGTAGCCGCCTTGGTCGAAGGCCTGACCCCCCTCCCACCCGGCGTCGTCTGGACCCCTCTCTGGCGCCCCGACGAACCGGTCACCACCAACCCCGCCCGGTCACTCACCTACGCCATCGTCGCGCGCAAACCCTGACCAGCCAATGCCTCGGCCTCGGCCACCGCGGCGCGTGCCTGGTCCAGGGGAGTGGTGAGCGGGGTTCGATCCACCGGCAGCCGGATAGGTAAGCCCGTGCCCGGGGCGGTTGGGCTGAGCGGGTGATCGGGGGATGGACCGGCCAGGGAGCGGGACAGCAGGATGGTTCGGTGGGCGGGGAGGTAGTAGCGGGCGGCGCGGGCTAGGGCTCGGTCGTGTTCGTGGTGGACGCGGGCGGTCAGGCGGCGGGCCCGGGTGAGATGGCGGTGCGCTTGGCGGAGGTGGCGGTGGTGTTCGGCGTCCGCGCGGGTGATGACGCGGGTGAGGGTGGCGGCTCGGCGGGTCAAGGGGGAGCCGTCGAAGGTCTCCTGCTGGACGATGATCCAGGGGGCGGCGAGGGTGCACCCGGCCAGCACCAGGCCGATGGCGGTCGCCACGGAGGTCTGGTCCACCAGGTCGCCCTCGTGCCGCAGCCGCAGCAGGATCGACACCGCCGCGCACCCGCTGACCACGAGCAGCAGCACCGCCGTCCAGGTGATCACGACCCCCTCGCCGCCGCCCACCCGCCGGGTCCACGCGCGTCGGCCCAACTCGACCGCGAGCTTCGCCTGCACCCCGGCGCCGAACAGCGAGAAAGCGACCGCGGTGGCCATCGGCGCGGGTTGGGGTGCGGCCCAGTCGAGGTTGAGCAGCAGGGCGACGACGGTGAACAGGGCCACCGCGTCGACGGCGAGCAGCAGGTAGGCGATCGCGGTTATCAGTCGACTTCTGCTCTGGTGGTGGGTCGTCACGCCCGCGGACACCTCTTCATCGATGGTGCGCAGCGTCGCGGCGAGCAACGGGCGTGCCTCTGTGGCGCTGATGGCCCATCCCCGCGCGGCCGTTGTGTGGTAGGAAAAGCCGAGGACACGAGTGGTGTCCGCGGCAGCGAGGGCGCTGGCGCGGTGGGCGGTCGACGCGGCCGCCGCCGAGCAGGCCCTCTTGCTCCACCGACCCAGCCTGCGGGAGCGGCGGTGGACGAGCCTGCCCGCCCTTCCCAGGCCCCGGACCTCGTGCGCGAGCTCACCGTTCTCGGTGCCCCGCGCCAGGAACGTGGCGTTCGCGGCGACGACGGGGTGTCGCAACCACAGCGACAGCGGCAAGTGACGGGATCGCATGGCGGGTCTCCCTACGGGCGGGTCACGATGAGCGAGACGGACCGGTTGCGCTGCGCCGCGGCGGGGATGAGCACCCCGCCGGGGTCGCGGTCGGGGACAAGGGGCGCGTCGAACCCCAGTCCCTCGACGGTCAACGCCGCCGCGGGGACTCCGTGGGCGGCCAACGCGTCGCCCACGGCGCGGGCGCGGCCCAGGCTCAGCGCCCGCGCGGAGTCCGGCGCGCCGACCGAGGCGGTGCGGCCGAGGAGGTGGACCCGCGCGCCCGCGGGCAGCGCGGCGGCGAACCCGGCCAGCAGCGGGTCGGCCTCCGGGAGCAGCGCGGCCGAGTCCGGGCCGAACAGGATGTCGCTCGGCAGTTCGACCGGCCCCGCCGCCACCGCCGGTGCGGTGATCGCGGGCAGTTGGGGGATGGCGACCGTCGGCACCGGCGTCGTGGACCGGGGTTCACCGCCCGCCAGCGGTTCGGTGTCGACCGAGCAGTCGCCGCCGCCCGCCTGGCAGAACCGGGTCCACATCGCGGCCAGCCGGTCCCGCAGCGGCGCGGGCAGCGGCTCCTGCGGCCGCCTGACCTCGCCCAACCCGCTCAGCACCACCCGTTTGCCGCGCAGATCGGGCACCAGACCGTCCCGGACGGCCTGGTCGACGACCTCGGCGGCGCCGATCCGGTCCCAGCCGAGCGCCGCGACGGCCAGCGGACCGGATGTCTGCAGGCCAGAGCTGATGACGACGGCCGTGGCCGGTCCCGGTACGCGGGCGACCGCGTCGAGCAGCCCGACGAGGTCCAGTTCGGCCGCCGCGCTGTCCGCGTCGCCGAGCACGGCGCCGATCCGCAGCACCTCTTGCCTGGTCAGCTCGGCTCTGCGGGCGGTGTCGTGCTCGACCTGGGTGCCCCGGCGCAATCGCATGTCGCCGTCCTCCAGCACCCTCGGGCGCTCGACGCCGCCGATCACGATCCGCAGTCGGCCCCGGTCGGTGCCCAGCGCGGCGGCGACCTCCGCCCTGGCCGCCGCGGTGAGCGTCGGCCGCTGCTCGGTCGCCACCGCGGTCACCGCGATCACCAGCGTGACGCCGGTACCGGTCCGGTCGCGGGCACCACCGCAGGCCGCGGCGCCGAGGCAGGCCGCCACCGCGGTGGTGATCATGAACAGCGCCTTCGCGGCTTTCGGTCGCCGCGGGCCGCCGTGGTCGCCGAGCCTGCGTCGTCGGGTCATCGCGCGCTCCCCTCGGGCCGGGCCGCCCACCGGGGGCGGCTACGCAAGTCCGTCTTCAGATTCCGAGATTCACGCGCGCGATACAAGTGCTCAGTGCAAGTGCATGAGGCAAGTGCGTCGAAATTCGGCCACTCGCCGTCGTTCCGTACACCGTTCGGGGCACACCCATCCGGGTGTCGTGCACTTGCACCGTGCAAGTCCGCGACCTCCGGTCCTCAGTGGATCGAGCCTGGTCACGGGCGGCAGGAACAGGCCATCCGCTGGTCGTGCCAAGTTCAACCAGTGGTACCGTCGAACATCGATCCGGGCGAGCAATCCCGTCCGGCAATTGCATGGCGCGAGGAGGCGTTGATGCCGTCGCAAACGCCGCTCATCCCGCGGCGTCGCCTGGGGCAGGAACTGCGCAGGCTGCGCGAGCTGCGTGGGCTGCACCTCGAGGACGCGGCCGACCACCTTGAGTGCTCGCCGTCGAAGATCAGCAGATTGGAGACCGGGCAGGGAGTGCCCAAGGCACGGGACGTGCGCGACCTGCTCGACCTCTACGGGGTCGGCGACCAGCGGTTGCGCGACCAATTGCTGCGGCTGGCCGGGGACGGCCGCAGGCAGGCGTGGTGGCAGGACCTGGCGGATGTGGTGTCCAGTGCGATGGACACCTTCATCTCGCTGGAATCCGAAGCCTCCAACATCCGCTACTACGTGCAGTCGACATTTCCCGGAATGTTCCAAACGGAGGAGTACGCGCGCGAGTTGTTCCGCGCCATCTACCCCCGGGATGACGATGTCGAACGCGAGAAGCGGGTCCGCCTGCGCCTCAAGCGCCAGGATATTCTCGTCGAGCGCGAGGACCAGCCCAGGATCGGCGTCATCGTCGACGAGGCGACGCTGCACCGCGTCGTCGGTTCGTCGGCGGTCATGGCCGACCAGTTGGCCGCGCTGCTGCAGGCGAGTGAGCGTCAAGGTGTCACCCTGCGCGTCTACCCCTTCGCAGCAGGGCCCGATATCGCCATCCAGTGCACGTTCGTGGTCTTCACGTTCGAGAGCGAGTACGACCGCAACTCGGTCCACATCGAACTCAGCGCTGGTGATCGGTGGCTCGAGCAAGAGAGCGACATCACCCGCTACACGCGGATTTTCGATGACCTCGGCCGCAAGTGCCTCTCCGTCGAGGACAGCCGGGACATGATTCGTTCGATGATGGAATACTATTCGAGCAAGGAAGAACCGCCCCGATGAACACCATTTACCAGCAGAGCAGCTTCTGTTCCACCGGTGGCTGCGTCCAGGTCGCCGTGCTCGCGGACGGCACCGTCTCGCTGCGCGACTCCAAGAACCTGACCATTCCCGCGCACACCTACACCGCCGAGGAGTGGGTCGCGTTCACCGCGGGGGTCAAGAACGGCGAGTTCGACCTCGTGCCCGGCGGGCTGCTCGCGGGCTGAGGTCCGCCACCTGTCCTCGTCGCCACCCTCCGCGACCGCGCCCAGCGGGTCGCGGAGGGTATTGGCGCGTCTCGTAACCATCCGGTAACCTGAGGTGACGAGGTCGCCCGACGTCGTTACCCCCAGCGGTGTGGTCGAACGCGCCAACCCGGCCACCCGAGGTGTGCCTGCTTTCGGCACTGGTCGCCCGCGCCCGGCGCGCGCCGTCCACCGGGTCGTCGGTGTCGGGGCAGGGAGGGGGCGGCCCATGTCCGGTGTGACGTCGAGCGAGTCGGGGGCGGGGGAGACCGGTTTCCGGCGCGGCTCCCGCTGCACCACCGGCGCGTGCGTCCTGCTCTCCGCCTCGGCCGACCTGCTGCGCGTGCGCGGCAACGATCCCCAGCGCGAACTCAGCTTCCCGGCCGCGGCCAGGGGGCCGCTGCTGCGCGCCATCACCGACGGGCTGCTCGCGCCTGACCGCTGAGCGCGCCCGCGTGCCGGGACGACCCCGGACCGTGAACTCGCTGTGACGAACCGAATCCAGCAAACCACCACACGTGGACGGATGATCGCCCGTCGGTGTGATTCGCTACTCTCGGTCCCTCCACTCGGGGGTCAGTCCACGCACGCGAGGAGTACCTGGTCATCGAACAGGGTGAGTTGATCGCCGGGCGTTATCGGCTCGAGGAGCCTGTCGGCAGCGGCGCTATGGGTGTGGTGTGGCGGGCGCGCGACGAGCGCCTGGAGCGGGTCATCGCCCTCAAGCGGTTGATCATCCGGCCCGGGCTGACCCCGGCGCAGACCGACGAGGCGCGCCGCAGGGCCATGCGGGAGGCGCGCATCGCCGCCCGGCTGCAGCACCGCAACGCGATCGCGATGCTCGACGTCGCCGAGCACGACGGCGACCCCTGCCTGGTGATGGAGTTCCTGCCCTCGCGCAGCCTGTCCGCGGTCATCGCCGAGGACGGCCCGCTGCCGCCCGAGCAGGTCGCCGCGATCGGCTCCCAGGTCGCCGCCGCGCTCGCCGCCGCCCACGCGGCCGGGATCGTGCACCGCGACGTGAAGCCGGGCAACATCCTGCTCGCCGAGGGCGGCACGGTGAAGATCACCGACTTCGGCATCTCCCGGGCCATCGACGACGGCACCGTCACCGAGACCGGCATGCTCGCGGGCACCCCGGCCTACCTGGCCCCGGAGATCGCCCGCGGCAACGAACCCAGCCAGTCCTCCGACGTGTTCTCCCTCGGCGCCACGCTCTACCACGCCGTGGAGGGCGGCCCGCCGTTCGGCCTGAACCCCAACCCGCTGGCGCTGCTGCACGCGGTGGCCTCCGGCGAGGTCACCCCGCCGCGCGGCGCGGGCGCCTTCACCCCGACCCTGATGACGCTGCTGCGGCCCGAGCCGACCGACCGGCCGACCATGGAGGAGGCGGCGTCCATGCTGGCGCTGCCGACCGCGCCCCTGCAGGTCCCCGCCTTCGAGCAGCGCACCGTGCCCGCCGGGCCCAACCCGATGCGCGCCCAGCCCCGCCAGGCCCCGCCGCCGCCCCGGCGCCTGCCGCCGGGGGAGCACGGGCAGCAGCGCCAGCCCGCGCAGCAGGGACCCAAGCGGGGCGTGCTGATCGCCCTGCTGCTCGGCGTCGTCGTGCTCGCCGCCGCCGTCACCCTGGTGCTCACCAGCTCCAAGGAGCCCCTGGGCACCAACACCGTCACCACCACCATCGTCACGGTCAGCCAGGACCCGCCGAGCACCCAGGCGCCGACCACCTCCGCCCAGCCGGTGCAGTCGCAGAAGATCGGCGACTACCCGGCCGCCGGGCGCGCGGTGATCGCCTACTACGGCAGCGACAGCCCGCCCCAGCAGCGCTGGGAGATGCTCGGCCCCAACGGCAAGGCCGTCTTCGGCGACTACGCCGGGTTCGAGCGGTACTGGGGCCAGTTCCAGTACATCGCCTCCCGCAACGCCAACGGCGTCACGTCCAACCAGGACGGTTCGGTGAACGTGCCGGTCGACGTCACGGTCAAGGGCGCGGCGGGGGAGGTCGCGGGCAAGAAGACGGTCAAGGTCGTCCTGCTCGACGGCCGCTACCTCATCGACTCCGATTCGCGGTAGCCGATCGCGGGGTACCTGCGGGGTTTGCGCGACGAGGACCGCGGTGGCAGCGTTCGCCGGGTCCGCGCCCACCGAGTGCGAAGGAGGCCGACCGTGCCGCTGATGCCCGTCACGGAGTCGATGTTCCTGCTCGGTGAGTCCCGCGAGCACCCGCTGCACGTCGGCGGACTGCAGCTGTTCGAACTGCCCGAGGGCGCCGGACCGGACTACGTCGGCGAGCTGCACCGCGCCCTGCTCGACACCAGCGACATCCACCCGCTGCTGCGGCGCAGGCCGCGCGACCCGGTCGGCAGCGTCGGGCAGTGGATGTGGACCGACGACGACCGGCTCGACCTGGAGTACCACGTCCGGCTCTCCGCGCTGCCCACCCCCGGCCGGGTCCGCGAGCTGCTGGAGCTGGTCTCCCGGCTGCACGGCTCGCTGCTCGACCGGCACCGCCCGCTGTGGGAGGCGCACCTGGTGGAAGGCCTGCGGGACAACCGGTTCGCGCTCTACACCAAGGTCCACCACGCCCTGCTCGACGGCGTCTCCGCGCTGCGGCTGCTGCAGCGCTCGCTGACCGCCGACCCGACCGTGCGCGACACCCGACCGCCGTGGGCGGCCCGCCAGGACGAGCCCAGCGGCCCCCGGTCGCGCACCGGCGTCGGCGCGGTGCTGCGCGACATCGCCGGGCTCGGCCCCGCCCTCGCCAAGTACGCCAACGAGGTCTTCCGCGCGCAGACCGCCACGCTCCCCTTCGCCGCGCCCCGCTCGATCCTCAACGTGCCGATCACCGGCGCCCGCCGGTTCGCCGCCCAGGGCTGGCCGCTGGCCAGGGTCCGCGCGGTCGGCGACGCGGCCGGGGCGACGGTCAACGACGTCGTGCTGGCGATGTGCGCCGGGGCCCTGCGGCGGTACCTGCTGGAGCTCGACGCGCTGCCCGAGCGGCCGCTGGTCGCCGCCGTCCCGATGTCGCTGCGCAACGGCGACGACAGCGCGGGCGGCAACGCGCTCGGCATGATCCTGTGCACCCTGGCCACCGACCGCGCGGACCCCGCCGACCGGCTCGCCGCCATCACCGAGTCCACCCGCAGCGGCAAGGACGTCTACCGCGGCATGTCGCAGCTGCAGGTGACCGCGCTCAGCGCCATCCCGTTCGCCCCGCTCGCGCTCGGCCTGCTGCCCGGCGCCGTCCGGCTCACCCCGCCCGGCTTCAACCTGATGATCAGCAACGTTCCCGGCCCCACCGAACCGCTGTACTGGAACGGCGCCAGGATGCTCGGGGTGTACCCGGTGTCGATCCCGTACGAGGGCCAGGCCCTCAACATCACCGTGACCAGCTACAACGGCTCGCTGGAGTTCGGCCTGACCGGCTGCCGCCGCACCGTGCCGCACCTGCAGCGGCTGCTCACCCACCTGGACACGGAACTGGCCGACCTCGAGAACGCGGTCTGAGCGCTCGGGGCCGGCCAGTTTCCGGGGTGTGTCCTGGATCAGCCGCTCTTGCGGCGGAACTGGCGCTTGGCGCCCGCGCGACCGTGCGCGTCGTGCACCTTGGACGCCGAGTCGGCGTGGCCCTGGCCGTTCTTGGACTGGGCCTGCTTGCGGGCCAGCGCCTCGCGGAAGCGGGCCTTCACGTCCTCGGTGTCCGTGCCAGGGGTTTCCTCGGTCTGGCCGGGCTGTTCGGACATGGTGGCGACCTCCAGGCGAGACGGGTGGTGGTCCCAGCCTCGCACGTGCGCGCGCTGAGGTCGAACCGATTTCGCCGAGGGCGTCACCGCGAGCCCTCGGACCGCGCCTTCACCCCCTCCGCCTCCAGCGCGAGGTACCGGTCGGTGAGCCCCGCGGTGAGCCTGGCGATGATCACCCCGAGCGGGCCGGTCATCTCCAGCGACAGCACTGCCCGCGCGCCGTCGCCGAGCGGCTCGACGGTGTGCGTGGCAACCGTTCGCGCGCCCGGGCCGCCCGCGACCCAGGTCCACGACCGGCCGTCGTCGAACTCGGTAATGGTCCAGACCGTGGTGGGCAGCTTGGGCTGGCGGATCCGGGCCCTGGTCCCGATCCGCAGCGGGCCGTCGTCGAGCACGGTGATCGAGGTCACCGACGCCGTCCACTCCGGCCACCGCTCGACGTCGCGGTAGACCGCCCACACGTGTGCCGCCGGTGCGGCGATGTCAACCCGGGTACCGAACCGCATCGGCCAAGGGTAGCGCCGATGATCAGCGGCGGGTGGCACCCGACTATCCTCCGCGGTGGATCTTTCTCGGCGGAGGACGACTGGTGAACCTGCTGGACCACATCGCGGCGGTGGCGGAACTGGCGGAGTGCACCGGGTGCGACCACCGCGCCCTCGGCGCCGACCCGGCGCGCAGGCTCGCCTGGTACCGCGCCGCCGACCCCGCCGACGAGGCCGAGTTCCTCGCCGCCGTGCTGCGCGACCCGGACCCCGCCACCGGCAGCGCCGCCGCCATCGCCCGCATCGACGACCGGGCCCAGCGCGGCCCCGGGTTCGGCCGGTGGGCGGCCAGGGTGCGACCCGCCGTCGCCGCCGCCGAACCGGTCGCCGCGCGGCTGGCCGAGTGGTGCCTGCTGCACGACGCCCTCGCGGGCAAGCCGGTCTCACCCGGCGCGGTGCTCGCCGCGTCCGACTGGGCCCAGCGCAGGCTCGCCGCCGCGGTCGACGGTGAACTGCTCGCGTTCCTGGCCGTGCACGGTCGAACCCGCCGGGTCCGGGCGCTCACCAGGGTTCCCCGCCCGGTCCGCGCTCGCAGGCTGGCCTGCGACGACTAGCGGCAGTCCTCTCTGGAGGGTGCGGTGCGGTCGCGGTTGGTGGAAGAGTGGACCACCTGGCGAGAGGAGAACCATGTCGTACCTGGGGACCACCGGCGAGCACAACGCCCGCTTCCGGCCGGTGGACGAGATCACGGTGCTCGACCGGCCCACCACCTCGGCGCACTTCGTCGCACCGGGAACGGCCACCAACGGCCAGTTCGGGCTTTTCCGGTGGGACATGGCGCCGCACGCCGGTGGGCCGAAACCGCATTTCCACCGCAAGATCTCCGAATCGTTCTACATCGTCGAAGGCGCCGTCCGGCTGTTCGACGGGCAGCGCTGGGTCACCGCCACACCGGGCGATTTCCTCTACGTCCCGGAAGGCGGAGTGCACGCGTTCACCAATGAGTCCGACGAGCCCGCCTCGATGCTGATCCTGTTCGCGCCGGGGGAGCCGCGGGAGGACTACTTCGTCGAACTCGCCGAGATCGCCGAATCCGGTCGGGAGCTCACCGAGGCCGAGTGGACCGAGTTCTACGCCCGCCACGACCAGTTCCACGTCTGATGGGCCAGCCGGGTGAGGCCCTGTAGCGGGGCCGCGCCCGGTGTCGATGCGCAACACATGGTGCGCAGATCGCTGCTGCGGTGCGGCGCGGTCGCCTCGGCGCTCGTGGTGGGCGCCGGGGTCGCCGCGTGCGGGTCGGAGGACGAGACCTGGCGGTGCGCGGCCGCCCGGTGCGAGCTGACCGTCTCCGGGTCGCCGACGCTGGAGGTGTTCGACGCCAGGCTCAAGGCTGACGTCGGCCAGGACCGGGTGCGCGTCGCCGGTGGCGGGGTGGACATCACGCTCAACCCGGGGGACGCCGCGGTGGTCGACGGGCTGGTGGTCGAACTGCGCGGGGTCGACGGGGGTGTCGCGCGCCTCGTGCTGTCCCCGGTCGATGACCGTTTCGCCCGGCTCGACGGCGGGTAGACCACTAGCGGGAGCACCCCACAGACCCGACCGCCGGACGCGCCCACCGCCCTCCCCCCGGGTACGGGCAGCGCTGCGGTCGGCCGGGCAGGCCCCGGTACACCCCCCAAGCCGGGGCCTGCCGCTCCTCCTCGGTCCGCGCCCGGCCCCGGCGAAACCGCAGGGTGCGCGACCGGGACCGATCCCGTGGACAAGCGCCGCGATGGGCCGGTGGTGTGGTGCTGGTTCTCACGCCCGTTCCCCATGTCGGCCGCATAATCCGGGGCCATAACATGTCGACCATGGAACTGGAGTTCCGACACCTGCGGATTGTCATCGCGGTGGCCGACGAGGGCAGTATCACCAAGGCCGCCGCGGTTCTCGGATTGTCCCAACCTTCGTTGACTTCTCAACTTCAACGGATTGAGCGGGCCATGGGCGCGCCCCTTTTCGAACGCGCCAGAACCGGCGTGGTGCCCACCTCTTTCGGCCGCACGGTCCTGGCCAGGGCCAGGTCGGTGGTCAACGAGATGGCCGACCTGCGCGGCGAGACCAGCTCGCTGTCCACCCCGCGCGGCCCGGTCGAGCTCAAGATCGGCGGCAGGCCCAGCCCGCTGCTCTCGGTCGTCGTCCCCCGGCTCGGCGCCGCCTACGCCGCGCTGCACGGCCCGGACGCGCCACCGCTGGCGATCCAGGTGCACACCGACCCGTCCGCGGCCGCCCTGCAGGGCCGGGTCCGCGCCGGGCGGCTCGACGCCGCGGTGCTGTGCGACGTCATCGGCTTCGAGATCGGCACCGCCGAGGGGGTGCGGCGCGAACTGGTGCTGGCGCGCGAGCCGGAGTTCGTCGCCCTCTCCGAGCGCCACCCGCTCGCGGGCCGCGATGTCATCGACCTGGCCGACCTCGCAGGCGAGAACTGGATGATCGACCCGCAGGAGGACCACGGCGGCATCGGCCCGCTGCGCGCCGCCTGCCGGGCCGCCGGGTTCGAACCCAGGATCACCCACGAGATCAGCGACTCGAACTCGGCCCGCGAGTTCGTCAACAGCGGCCAGTGCGTCAGCCTCGCCCAGCCCACCTCCAGCGAGGGCCGCGGCATCGTCGTGCGCCCGCTGATCGGCGACCCGATCTGCAACCGGCTCGACCTCGCCTGGAAGGACCTCGGTCCGCTCGACCCCGCGCTGCTGCACCAGGCGGTCACCGAGGCCTACGAGAGCCTCGTCGACCGCAACCCCAGCTACCCCAGGTGGCGTGCCGAGCACCACCGGTGACCCCCGGATGGTCGGGGCGCGGTGACGTCACCCGATCGGGCCTTAACGCAGCAAAGGCTTGTTTGTGGGATGCGCGACTGCCCTGACCGCCCGCAGTGCCCCGGTTGCGCCCGGTACGTCCGGTTCGACCGCGCCGGGTGGCTCCCCCGCTGCGCCGAAAGAGTGTAGTCGATCGCTCGCGCCCGGTGAGTTAAGAATTTTGATGACCGCTAAGTGATGGACGTCGTTGCCGCGAACCCCAGAACCGGGGACCATTGCCGTCGGAACGGTGGACCGCGCCGTGCAGGGTCGGCAGCGGATCACCGTCCGTCCGCATCGCCTCTGCGGTCGCCGCGGCCGGGACACCGCGCACCGCGCCCTCGCGCGATGGGGACGGCGGGCCCCGGAGGTCGGGTGGAGCCGACACCGGGGCCTGTCACGCATCTAGGCCCTCTCCCGGGCCCCCGCGGACAGGCACACCTAGCCGCGCCTTCCTCCGGCTTGGTGTCCGCGCGGCCACATTCCTGGCCCTCGTCCTGTGCCCCCCGGGCGACAGTGGACCCCACCCAGCCTCCAGCTCGCTCACTCGCCGGACCTTCAAGCTCCGGCAACGAGCCCTGACCCACACTGCGTCAGGCCCGCATCGGCCTCTTACGCCGCACTAGCCCGCCACCGTCCACTTGCCCCTGCCCCGCACGGCCCCGCACCTCTAGCCTCGCGTCGGCTTCTACCCCGCCGCCGGTCTCTTGTCTCCGTTGCGGCCTTCTATCCCTGCCCGGCACATTGCCCCGATGCCAGCTTCTTGCCCCCGCAGCGTCCCCTGGCACGCTTCCGGCTTCTAGTGGCTCATCTCGCCGCTGGCCTCTTGTCCGACGCTGGCCTCTTACTCAGCATCGGCCGCCCCTTTGCCGCTTGCCTCGACGCCCAACCCCGCCATCAGCCGCCTACCCTCGACGTTGATTTCTGTCCCGCGTTGGTCTCTATGCCGCCACCGGCACTTACCCCGACGCCAGCCGCCTGTCCCGCCATCGGCCGCTTGCCCTCGACATCGGCTTCTTACCTCGCGCTGGCCCCTACCCCGCTCTTGGCCTTTTGCCGCGATGTTGGCCAATCGCCCTGAGTCGCTTTTTGTCCCGCCATCGGCCTATTGCCTCGCCGGGACCGCTTATCCCGCCAGCTGCCACTTACCCCGATGCCGGCCACTACCTCGCCACTCGCCGCCTATCTCGCTGCTTGCCCCGATGACGACCGCTTGCCCCGCGGGCCGCCCATCTCGCCACCGGCGCTAACCCCGCGCGAGCCCCTTACCCGCCACCCCGCCTGCTTACCCCACCCCAGCCGCCTCGCGCGCACGCGGTCCCGACCCTGCCCAGCCCCCACCCACACCGGGGGGCGTCCCAGTGCCAGTCTATCGGCACCCACCGACAGACGATCTTGAAACAGGCTGCCGAAGATCCAGATGTGGATAACTTCTGTCCCTGAACCGGGTGAAACCCCACGCTCCCAACCCCAAGAACCCCCAGCTCAGCGCCAAGCCCCCAACAGCGAGCCCGCCCCAAACCCCAAGTCGGCCAAAACCCAAGATCACCGAGCCGAGGAACTGCTGCTCCCGCCATCCTCCGGCTCATCGAAATCCCCGTGGTCGCGGCTCCCGCGCGGCCACAGCGGCTGCTCCGGCGCGTCCGACACCGGTAGGGCTCGTCTGTCCTCTTCGGACGTTCCGCTGAGGCGGGGCCAGCCGACAGCGCTCAGGGTGGGGCGTTCGTCGAGGCGTTCGGCGTACTGGGGGGCTATTTCGGTCTTGGTGACGGCCGCGGTGATCTTGGCGAAGGTGGGGATGAGGTCGGCGGCTTCCTTGACCTGCTCCGGGTGCCGGGCCAGCCACCAGACGACGGCGGTGCCGGGGTCGGTGAGGATCTCGTCGGCCAGGTACGCGCGGGTGCGCTGCTCGAGTTCCTGCTCGTGGTGGCGGACCTGCTTCTCCTTGCGCAGCTCCGTCAGCCGGTCCAGCCGCCGCGCGTCCTCCTCCGGCACGGCCAGCCCGACGTTCTCCGCCCACGCGATGATCTGGCCCGACCGGTCCGGCGCCATCGCCCCCAACTCCGCCGCCAGCCGGGTCTGGACCACCTCGGTCTCGGTCGGCGACCCGGTCACCGTGACCGACCGCGCGCGCTCCAGGATCGAGTGCACCGCCAGCCCGCGCAGGTTCCCGTGCTGCGGCAGGCTCGCGTTCGGCTGCCAGCACACCGTGCACGTGAGGACGAACCGGTAGTACGGCTCCGCGCTGTCCACCGGGATCGCGGGCACGTGGTGCTCGGCGTGCGGGGTCGGTTCCGGCGCGGGCTTGGCGCGTTCCCGGACCGCCGCCGCGCGCAGTTCGCGTTGCTCGCGGTAGAACAGCACCTGCTTGACGACCAGTCCGGCGATGCCGAGCGCGACCAGCGTGACCGGCACCGTCACCCAGTTCGCCCAGCCGAGCACGAGGCCTGCCGCGAGGGGAGCGAGCGCGGCCACCCCGAGGATGATGGCGGGCGCGCGCCAACGCGCTGCAGTGTCCACACCTAGGTGGGTACCTGTTGGCGCCGTCGAGTTGTAGACCGATCAAGCGGATTCGCTCGAACATACGAACCGGCCGCAGCGGTCGGTGATCACCCTGGTCTGGTCAGGGGAACGCGGGCGCGTCCGTCCTGCCCCGTCCGGGCAGGCCCGTCCAGCGCACCGAGGGCGCCCCGGTCGTGCCGGGCGCGCAGGCGTGCACGGTGCCGTCCGCGGTGGTGATCAACAGGGTCGACCCGGCGAAGCAGCAGCCGATCGCCACCGCGTCCGTCAGCCGGACGATCGTGTACGCGACACCGGTGTGGTCCACCCGCCGCACGGTGTTCCCGCCCGCCACCCAGGCGAACCCGTCGACATCGGTGGTGACCCCGCGCGCCGACGACACCAGCCGCCGCGCCGCGCCGGTCGTGCCGTTGGCGAGGTCGAACTCGTGGGCGACCAGCCCGCCGTCGCACACCCGGTAGAGGGTGCGGGTGTCGGGACTCCAGGCCAGCGCGTCGGTCGGGCCGTCGAGCACGGTGCACACGCGGCCGCCGAGGTCGACCCTGGCCAGCGCGTGCCCGGTGTCGAGCCACAGCCGCCCGGCCGGGTCGCACCAGATCCCGTCGCACGTCGGCAGGTCCAGCGCGACGACCCGCCCGTCACGGCGCAGGAACGCGGGGTCGCCGCCGACCACCCAGCCGCCCTCGGCAGGCACGGCACCGGTGACCCGCCCGTCGAGCACCAGCGTCGCCACGTGCCGGGGGCCGAGCGGGGTCATCCGGCCCAGTTGCACGCTGCCGCCCAGTTGCGCGCCGCCGTCCGGGTGCCCCAAGTCGGCGCGGGTGTCCACCCAGGACAGTTGGCGACCGGTCCAGTGCGGTCCGGCGACGCGTCTGCCCAGCAGCCCGACGCACATCCCGGCGGTCAGCTCGGTCGGCCTGATCATCGCCATCTCGCCCCCTGGTGGTCTGAACCATTAAGTGGTCTGAACCAATGTGTCCGGTGCGGGGGCGGAAAGCAAGTACCCGGACGTCCGCATTTCCGCCACCGCTCCAACGGACGGTAGCCGAGCCGCGACGGTGCGTGCCGGTGTTCGCGGCGAATTAGCGCACGGCGGTGAGGTGGCGTCCCACTGTCGCTGGGACAACGCCGAGCAACCCGGCGATGGCCCGGGGTCGCACGCGCAACGCGGCCGCCAACTCGGGCACCGGATCGGCGAAGGCCATCCGCGTTGCCTCAAGCAGCGCCTCGGGCGCATCGGCAGCGCCACCATCCGCAACGCCACTGTCTTCAGCAACGCCCCCGTCCCCGGCAACGGTGCGAAGCCGGATCCCCAGTGCCCGCGCGCGCCTGGTCAGACGGTCGACGGGCACGCCGAACCGGGCCGCGACCTCAACGGGATCACGACCCGCGCAAGCCAACGCGTCCGCGGGCATCAACAGCTCCGCGGCGAACGCCGTTGCCGACGCATGGCCCGAGCCCGACAACAGGTGCCCGAACTGCTCGGCGACAGCCCACCGCCGCTCCACCAGCGACATCGTTGCGACCACGCCGATCACGGTGTTGCCGGGCAGGTCCGCGGCGCACGACGTCTGCGGCACCAGGGCGACCAGCACCCCCTGGTCCTCCAGGTGGCCGATGAGGTTCGGCAGCGGCCCGGCGTCCACGCCCCACGCCGCCCGGACCCGGCGCGCGAGCGCGGTCGGGAACGTCGGCGGACCGAACCGGGCGACCGGGAGGTCGACGTGCTGCCGCACCTCGCACAGCACCTCCCACAACAACTCCACCGCCGCGGCCGTCTGCTCGGCACCACGCGGCAGGGACGTGCGGGCGAGGTCGAGGTGCAGCCGCGGCCTACCCGGCTGGAAGAACGCCACCGGCACGTCGAGCGCCCGCGCCAACTCCCGCTGGACGTCGGCGCCGGGGTGCACCTGCCCGAGCTCGAACGCCTCGACATCGGCCCCGACCCGCTCGGACAGCTCACCGACCCCGTTCCCGGCCAGCCGCCGCGCCATGGTCAACCGGGGCGGGTCGAAAGGCTCACGCGGCACCGACCGGACTCCCACCTACGACGACAGCGACCGCGCCATCCTCGCCTACCGCCCGCGATCGCGCCCCCGCAGGCCGAGGGTGCGGCGGGTCAGGCCAGGTCGCGGCGGGTGTGCGGATTCGGGCGGCGCGGTGTGGTGGGGAACAGGGTGGCCTGGCCCTCGCCCGCGGTCAGGTCCAGTTCGACCAGCCAGTCCCAGGTGACCCGGGTGCCGTCGCCCTTGCGGGTGACGCCCATGCCCGCCCAGAGCCCGATCAGGCCCGCGTCCTCGTTGCCCTGCCAGGGGAGCAGGACCAGGTCGCGGCCGTCCACCCACAGCTCGCGCCTGCTCAGCAGGGCCAGTTCCTGCGGCTCGCCCTCGCCGAGCAGCTCCCGGCGCAGGTCGCTGGCGGTGCCCATCGGGCCGTGCGGGCCGGATGGGGCGCTGAGCGGGTAGATCGCCGCGTGCGGGAGCTTGAGCAGCAGCGACTGGAAGCCGCGGTCCGGCTCGATGCCGTCGACCTCGGTGCGCAGCGAGTCAGCCGTGTTCACCAGGTACTGGTAGCGGTCGGTGCCGTAGCTGACCGGGTTCGCCCACGTGCCGCGCTCGTCGTCCTCGCGCAGGTGCTGCAGGTCGGCGGCGGCCTGGTGGCCGTCCCAGAGCCAGCGGGCGAGCACCTCGGTCAGGTGCGGGACCGAGGTGGGCGAGATGAGGTGGGTGAACCGCTCGGCCGGGTCCATCGCCGCTCCCTGGGGTCGACGCGCTACTGACCGTTATACCCCAGCTGATCGCGGATCCTGGCCGCGTACGACTCGGCCGGGTGCTCGGCGTCGTAGGGGTGGCGCGGGCCGAGCCAGAACCGCAGGCCGTCCTTGCGGTGCCGCGGGATCACGTGCAGGTGCAGGTGCGGCACCGACTGGCTGACGATGTTGTTGATCAGCACCAGCGACCCGTCCGCGCCGAGCCCGTCCTCGACCGCCCGCTCCAGCCGCTGCGCCGCGCCGAAGAACGGCACGAGCTGCTCGGCTGGCAGGTCGCTGAGGACGGTCACGTGCGTGCGCGGGACGAGCAGGACGTGCCCGCGGAAGAGCGGGCGGTGGTCGAGGAAGGCGACCACGTCAGTGTCCTCGTAGACCATGACGGCCTCGAGTTCGCCCGCGATGATTCGGCAGAACACGCATGTTTCCGACAAGGATTCCTCCACCTGGGCCGAACGTCCGAATCCATCTGGGCACAATGGCCGCGTGACCGTTCCAGACTCCCCCTACCGGGTCCGGCGCACGCCCACCCAGTATCGGGCCAGCCGCCAGATCGAGCGGATCCTCGACGCCGCGGCCAGGGTCGTCGCAGGCAAGGGTTACGCCGCCACCACCACAGCGGACATAGCCAAGGCCGCCACCGTCTCGATCGGATCGGTCTACCGCTACTTCCCCGACAAGACCGCCGTCATGCGCGCCGTCGTCGACCGCAACACCCGCCGCTTCCGCGACCGCGTCCTCGCCGACCCCACACCCGTCCGCACGTGGCGCGCCGCGCTGGACCGGGCCTACGCGGTCTATGTGGACATGTGCCGCACCGAGGAAGGCTTCCGCGCCATCAGCGGCGCGGGCCTGGCCGCGGGCGAACTGGAACCCGCCGACGACACCAGGGACCCCCTGTCCGAGGCGTTCGCCACCCTCCTGGTCCGCCACTTCGCCTTCCCCGACACCCCCGCCCTCCGCACAACGCTCCTCCAGTGCACCACCCTCGCCGACGTCCTCACCCGCCTCGCGTTCCGCCTCTCGCACACCGGACACCAGGACACCCTCGACCAAACGCGAACGATCATCGAGAACCTGGTGGCCACCCACGAACCCCCACGACCGTCCTAACCAGAATCCCTTTCACCCCCCTCCGGCCGCCGCCCCCCTTGCCTGGCGTCCCCCCAGCGCTACGAGCCCCTCGACTGCTCGCCCCACACCGGCCCATCACCCTCTTCCCGACTCGGCGCGCTCCACCTCTGACGCCGACCTCAACCCCGCTACTGGCTGTGTCCCCGGTGCGAGCCTCTTACCCCGCACAAGCCACTTATCCCGCCCCAGCCGCCTCGCGCGCACGCGGTCCCGACCCTGCCCAGCCCCCACCCTCACCGGGGGGCGTCCCAGGCCCCAGCCTACCGGCACCCCCCGACAGTCGATCTTGATAGCATCCCGAACAAGATCCACATGTGGATAACTTCTGTCGCTGAACCGGGTGAACTCCACAGGTGGCCAAGCAGGCGGGAATCGACGGATCCGCAGGCCGGGAGGTGGAGCGGCAGGCGAATCGGATTCGGTTTGGGTGGCGCGTGGAGGGTGGGAGCCGAACTGGGTGGAGAGCGGGAGGCGGGAATCGGGTGGTGGGGTTCGGCGCCGGGTCGGGAGGGGTGGGGGACGGCTCATTCTGGGTGGGAGCTGAGGAGAGTGCGGGATGAACAGTCTGGCCACCATGGCGGTGCACGCGGGGCGCGAAGACCTCGCGAAGCTCGGCGTCCATGTCCCCCCGATTGACCTGTCGACCACCAACCCGATCCCCGACATCGAGTCCGGTGGCGCTGCCTACGAGGCACTCGCTACCGGTGGCCTACCGCCTGCCGAGGGCGGGCTGGTCTACCAGCGGCTGTGGAACCCCACCGTCGCACGGTTCGAGACGGCGTTAGCGCAGTTAGAGGGGGCCGAGCAGGCCGTAGCGTTCGGTTCCGGGATGGCAGCGTTGACTGCGTGTCTTACTGCCACCGTCGCCGCGGGGAAGCCTCATGTTGTGGCGGTGAGGCCGCTCTACGGCGGTTCGGACCATGTGCTCGCTAGTGGACTTCTAGGCACAACAGTCACCTGGACGACCGCTGACGGCATCGCGGCTGCGTTGCGTAAGGACACCGGGCTCGTCCTGGTCGAGACTCCCGCGAACCCCACCCTCGACTTGGTTGACCTAACGGCCGTGGCAGCGCAAGCCAACGGTGTTTCCGTCATCGTGGACAACACCTTCGCCACGCCGGTCTTGCAGCGTCCAATCGAGCACGGTGCCACGATGGTCCTGCACTCGGCGACCAAGTACCTCGGTGGACACGGTGACGTCATCGGCGGCGTTGTCGCTACCTCCGCCGAGTGGGCCACCAAGCTGCGGCAGGTGCGAGCGGTCACCGGCGGTCTGATGCACCCGCTCGCCGCTTACCTGCTTCACCGTGGCTTGCAGACCCTGCCGATCCGGGTCCTAACGCAGCAGGACAACGCCAAGAGGCTCGCCGCCTGGTTGTCCGATCACGAGTACGTACAGCGGGTCCACTTCCCGTCAGGCCCTCTTGTCGGCACCCAGATGTCCGGCCCCGGCGCGATGATCGCCTTCGGGGTCGCGGGCCTGGACGAGGCCGCGCGGACGGTGGCGGCCGTGCGGCTGATCACGCACGCCGTGTCCCTCGGCGGCGTCGACACCCTCATCCAGCACCCCGCGTCGCTCACCCACCGCCCGGTCGAGGCGTCGGCCAAACCGCACGCGGCCGTGGTGCGAATGTCGGTTGGGCTGGAGCACGTCGACGACATCCAGGCCGACCTGGACTACGCGCTCAAGGAAGCCCACCGCTGACCTAAGTTCGGGGAGACCGATCCGCAGCAGAGGGACGCAGGACACGCATGGGCCAGCCAGCCGACATCGACGCAACCGACCTCGCCATCTTGCGCGAGCTGCAACGCGACGCCCGGTTGCAGAACAAGGAACTCGCCTCGATAGTCGGCGTCGCCCCGTCGACAGCCCTGGAGCGGGTGCGCTCGCTGCGGCGACGAGGCGTGCTCACTGGCTTCCACGCGACGGTAAGCCTCGCCGCGCTCGGTAGGCCTATAAGCGCGTTGCTGTCGGTGCGGGTAAGACCTCACAGACAGCGCGTGGTCGAAGAGTTCAAGGCCTTCGTGTTGGAGCAGCCGGAGACAGTCTCGTTGCTGCACGTCGCGGGTCCTGACGACTACCTCATCCAGGTAGCCGTACCGGACACCAGCCACCTGCAGCAGCTGCTGATCGCCAGGTTGCTCAGCCGCACCGAGGTGGTCTCGGTCAACACGATGCTGGTGTTCGAGGCCATCACGAGTCCGGTTCAGACTCCGACCCCGTAAAACGCGGAACGGCCGGGCCTACCGCAGGCCCGGCCGTTCCGCGTTCACGTGCTTAGTTGTTGCCGCGCTTCGCCCGGCGCGCGGCGAACAGGGCGCCACCGCCACCCAGGACCAGCAGGCCGCCGATGGCCAGCGGGAGGCCGACGTTCGAGCCGGTGTCCGGCAGGTCGTTCGGGTTGGTGGTCGTGGTCGGCGCGATCACGGTGCTGGCCGTGGTCGGCGCGGACGACGACGGCGTCGTCGAGACGGTCGTGGTCGAGGTGGGCTTCGTCGTCTCGGACGGCTTCGTGGTCGTGGTGGTGTCGATCTTGCACGCCTTCACGTCCAAGACCTTGTGCAGCTCCCACTCGGGCTTGTTCGGGTCCGGCGTGATGTCGATGTCGAACGAGATCTTGTGGTCGACGGAGCCGTCGAGCTGCCACGACTTGCGCTCGAAACCGGCCTTGAAGGTCTCGCTGACGAGCGTCTTGTCGCCGTCCTTGACCACGACCGTGTTCTTCACGTTGTCAGAGGGGTCGTACGCGGTGGCTTCGACCCAGGCGGTCGTGACGCCGGTCTCGCGGTCGCACTGGGCGCCGTAAGAGGGCGTGTGCGCGCTCGCGGTGCCCGCGAACAGCGGCAGGGACAGGCCCGCGACAGCGGAGATGACGGCGACGCGGCCCGCGGAGCGGAGCCAGTCGCGGGAGAAGGACATGCGCAAGGGAACTCCATCCTCAGCAGGGCGCCCGTGGCCCCCGACACGAACGAGTCACAGTCGAGCCACCGACGGTGGTGCGCCGTGAGAGTAGTCACCCCTTTGGGTGGAACTTTCGTCGGGTGGGTACTTAACGTGCTGCGTTTACCCGGTCGATACCTCGGAGCCCATCACCCGCAGGTGTGGGAGCATCGATATGTGTCTTCTTTGTGTCATTGACATCACTCCACCCCCATGGGTCATTCGGGTGAGGTAGACAGACAGTACGAACACACCGTGTCATTGCCGCCTGCACCAACCCGGCGAGGACACCGGCCAATCGGGTGATCACGATGAGCCAGCCCTGCCAGCAGTCACAACCGTCCGACCTCAGCGAGATCGACGACCTGCTCCGGTCGGTCGTCTCGGACGGCTTCACCGTCTACCTGTGCGGGGGCGCCGACCGGCCTGAGGCCATCGTCGCCACCTACGCCTGGGAGACCCACGTCGACTACGTGGTGATCAAGGACGCGCACGACGTGACCGCGGCGAGATCGCGGCTGGTGCGGGACTGGGACGTGTTCACCACCGAGTCCGTGGTCTGGTCGTACCAGGGCCACGCCCGCTGGGCACTGCGCGCGATCCTCGACCTGCTGCCGCCGGAGCACCCCAACGCCCCGCACGAGGACTACCCGGCGCCCGCCAGCCTGCGCGTTGACCCTGCCTTCCTGAGTTCGGTGTCGGTGCGCTCGCCCCGTCTAGGGCTCGTCGCCCGCAGGGCCATGCGACTGCGTCTAGCTGCTAGAGAGCGCTAGTCAGACCCCCTGTGATCGGGATCGCGGCCACACTGAGAGCGATCACAGGCTGTCGCGAGGACCATCAACGGAATGAGACGAGTCCTGACCGCGCTAGCGGTAGTCGCTGCCGCCGTCGCTTGGGTCGCCTGGGACGTGCCGGTAGCGCTAGGAAGGCGACCGCGCGGGAACAGGGTCACCAAGTCACCCCAGTACCGAGATGGCGCGTTCCGGAACCAGGCCCCACCGACACAGGTGGACCCGGACGCCATGCGCAACACCCTGCGCGCGCTGAGGCAGAACAAGGGCCTGCGCAAACCCTCCGGGCCTATCCCTGTCGTCGAGCCTCTAGCCCCCGTCGACACCGGCCTGCACATCACGTGGCACGGGCACGCGACCAGCTTGGTGGAGCTAGACGGCTCGCGAGTGCTGCTAGATCCGGTGTGGAGTGACCGAGTCTCCCCATCGCGGCTCGTCGGCCCGCGACGTCTGCACAAGCCTCCGCAGCGCATAGAGGCGCTGCCGAAGCTGGACGCCGTAGTCATCTCCCACGACCACTACGACCACCTCGACTTCGCCGCGATCCGTGCGCTCGTACGCACCCAGGACGCGCCGTTCGTCGTCCCGCTGGGGATCGGTGAGCACCTTGAGCGCTGGCGAGTCCCAGCCGACCGGATCATCGAACTCGACTGGCACGAGTCGATCGAGATCGGCGGGGTAACCCTGACCGCGACCCCCGCCCAGCACTTCTCGGGTAGGGCGTTCAAGCGCGATGGCACTCTCTGGGCGTCCTGGGTCGTGGCCGGTTCTAGGAACAAGGTGTTCTACACCGGGGACTCCGGCTACTTCGCGGGCTACAAGGAGATCGGCGAGCAGTACGGTCCGTTCGACGCGACCCTCGTGCAGATCGGTGCCTACGCGCCGGGCTGGCCGGACATCCACATGACACCCGAGGAGGGCATCGACGCCCACGTCGACGTGCGCGGCGAGCTGCTGATCCCGGTGCACTGGGCGACGTTCTCGCTCGCGCCGCACCCGTGGACGGACCCGGTCGACCGGCTGCTCGTCGAGGCCGAGAAGCGCGGGGTCACCGTGGCCATCCCCAAGCCGGGCGAACACGTCGACGTCACCGTGCCGCCCAAGCTCGACTACTGGTGGAAGGACTGCTAGATCGTCACGCCCAACCGCACCAGGGCCCGGGCGAAGGCGTGCTCGCCGCTGTAGGACCACGGCAGAGCCGATGGCCGGTTACCCACTCGCTCCAGGTGCCAACGGGCACGGTCTGGCTCACCGGACTCCAACATGGCCCACCCGAACAGGTTGTGGACGTCTTTCGCGTAGACGCCGGAGGCGGACCCCTTGGAGTCCGCCTCCCGCAACTCGGCGCGTAACTCAGGAGTGAAGTACCGCGCGTTGAGCTTCACGTACGCCCACGCACTACCTTCGGCGATGAACCTGTCGCCCTCGTTGAGCAGGTACTCGGCGTGCGCCGTAGGCAACATCGCGACCAGGGGACTACCGGGCGCGGCCTTGGCCACTGTGTCCCGCGCGAACGAGAACATCTCCTCGTGCGACCCGCCCCACTTCAACGCGAGGGTCTGCAACCGCCCGGCGTGCGCGGGATAAGAGGTCGGGCAGCGCTGCATCGCCTCTAGCCACACGAAGTCCCGCTGCGGCTGGTCCAACCGCATCCCGCGCGCGTACCGCTGCAACTCCACCCACGGCGTCGCGTCGTCCGGGGCAAGCCGGGCCGCGGCCATCAACGGGTCGCGCGCCTCGCGCAGCCGGGACGAGAACAGCTTCAACCGCTCTTCCCCGACCCCGCGCGCCGTCCCACCGCCGCGGATCTTCCATGCCTCCGCGATCAGCGTGCTCCCCAGCCACAGCAGCACATCCGAGGCCGTCGCCTGGTCCAGCTCGTCGGCGGTGAGCAGCTCGCGGATGTCGGTGGACTGCCCGATGGCCGCGTCGGCCAGCGCCCGGACGCGCTGCGTGCGGGTCTCGTGCGCGTCGCGGCTCTCCCGCAGCAGGGCCAGCGCCGCCTTGCGGTGCCCGTCGACCACGGCGTCCACCCCGACGTCGAGGGCGAAGTCGTCCCAGCACCGGTCCAGCACCAGGTGCTCGGCGAGCGCGGCGGCCTCCGCCTTGGCCTTCCTGCGACCGAACAGTCCCATGCGGGCAGCGTAGTCACCGGCCGTCGCGGGTTAGGCTCGGTTCGTGCTCACCTTCCGCCGCGCCACGATCGCCGACGTGGACGCCCTGGTACCGCTGGTCGAGTCCGCCTACCGGGGCGAGGCGAGCCGGGTCGGCTGGACCACCGAGGCCGACCTTCTCGACGGCCAGCGCACCGACCCCGAGGGCGTCGCCGAGGTCATCACCGCGCCCAAGAGCGTCGTCGTCATCGCCGAACAGGACGGTGCCGTCGTTGCCTGCTGCCACGTCGCCGAGGTCGACGGCGCCGGGTACTTCGGCATGTTCGCCGTGGACCCCGCCAAGCAGGCCGGTGGCATCGGGCGGCTGACCCTGGCCGAGGCCGAGCGCGTCGTCAGCCAGGACTGGGGACTGCCGGAGCTGCGGATGAAGGTGCTGACCGCGCGCGAGGACCTGGTCGCCTGGTACGTCCGCCGCGGCTACGAGCGGACCGGCCTGCTCATCCCGTTCCCCTACGGCGACGAGCGCTTCGGCCAACCGCGGCGCACCGACCTCGCCTTCGAGCTGCTCACCAAGCGCTTGCCCTGATCGCTCCGGTCGCGGGCAGTGTCGGCTGCACGCGTGGCCGCATTGATCACGCCAGTGGTGAGTTGGTCGAGGGCAGTGTCGGATGCACGCGCGACAATGGGTCCGTGCCCTCGATCCACGACCATATCGCCGGACACCTCGATCCTCGCGGCCGCGGCCTGCTCCCCGGCGGGGACGAGCTGCCGGACGCCCAGATCGATCACCGGCGGGGCGGTGGTCTGGTCCCCTGGTCGGACGGCACCGCGCTGACCTACCACCCGGCCGACGTCACCACCGACCTGCCCGCGCTGGTCGCCGCCGCCATCACCGGTGGTGACCACGGCCCGCTCTACACCGCGTTGTGCGAGCGGGAGGTGCTCGCCGAACTCGACGAGGTGCTGGCCGGGGTGCGCGCCCTCGGCAGGCCGGATGCGGTGCGCGAGCTGGGCAGGCGGCTGGCGACCGAGTCGGGGCACCGCGCGCCGGTCAAGTTCGGCATCGCGCTGCTCGGGCTCGGCGCCGGGCCCGGCGACCTGGACGTGCTGCTGCTGTTGGGCAAGCACGAGGAGTTCACCGCGTTCGCCTTCGCCGCCGTCGAGGCCACGCAGCCCGATCCGGAACCCGCGCTGCTCGCCCTGGTCGACGGGGTCGAGGGCTGGGGGCGGATCGGCGTGGTCGAGCGGTTCGGCGAGGGCACCGGGCCCCGGCTGCGGGAGTGGCTGCTGCGCGGCGGTTTTCGCAACACGGTGCTCGACGGGTACCTCGCGCACCGGGCCGCCACCATCGGTGGACTCGTGCCCGCGCTGTCCGCACCCGATGTCGACGAGGAGCTGCTCGACGCGGCCGCCGACATCCTGTGCGCGTTGATCGAGGGCGGACCGGCCGAGGACATCGACGACTACAACGATGCGCCGATCGCCCTGTCGTTGCTGATCGGGCACCTCGCCCGGCGCGCCGACCGGCTGCGCCACTTCGTCACGACCGCCCGGGTCGAGGAGTTCCTCTCCGGTCCGGGCTGGGACCAGCGCTACGCGGCCGGCTGGGACCTGGCCCGCCACGACACCCTCGTGCGCGGCTGCCGCGACCTCATGGCCGAGCCCCGCTGGCGCGACCTCACCCTCGCCGACCTCGACTCCCCGGACGACCGCGCCTTCCACGACGCCTGCTACGCCGCCACCGCCCTGGGCATCGACCGCTTCCCCGCCAGCCTCCGCCGCGCCCGCACCCCGGCCGACTGGACCGGCCTGCTCGCCCAGGCCACTTCGGAACGCCTCCCGCGCATCCTCTCCCTCGCCTCGGACGTGCTCCCGCTGTCCGAACTCGGCACCGGCCCGGACGACATCCCCGGCATCGGTGCCCGCTGGACCGACCACGTCGTCCTCGATGTCGTGGTCACCGCATTGCGCGACTTCCCCGGACAGGGCGTCGAGTTCGTCCTGACATCGCTACGGTGCCCAGTCGTCCGCAACCGTGTGATGGCAGTGCGAACGTTGACAGGCTGGGGGCCGGAGTCCTGGCAGCCTGAGGTCCAGTCAGCCCTGCGCACAGCGGTGGCAGCGGAACCGGACCCGACGGTGCGCGAAAGCATGGCGCAGCTCCTGACCCACTGAGTCCCGCGGCGGCGCCCCCTCGTTTTGGGCGACTCGCGGCTGGCGGGCCTCGGCTGCGGGGTCGGATCTGCGTTGTCCCTGCTCAGGGGGCAGTCGCCTGCTCGTCAATTCACCCGGTTCAGGGACAGAAGTTATCCACATGTGGATCTTGTTCGGGGTGCTTTCAAGATCCACTGTCGGGGGGTGCCGGTAGGCTGGCACCTGGGACGCCCCCCGGAGAGGGTGGGGGCTGGGCCGGGTCGGGACCGCGTGCGCGCGAGGCGGCTGGGGTGGGGTAAGCGGGCGGGGTGGCTTAAGGCTTGGCGTGGGGCGCGGGGTGGCGCGTGGGGGTAAGGAGGCGGGATTGGGGCCGTGGCGTCGTTGGGCTGGATCCGGGGGGGCGGTTGAGTGAATGGGTTGGTTCGGGGGTCGAGTTGGGCCGGGGCCGCTCTACTTCGATGACTGGGGCTGCGGCGGGGAGTAGGGGCCGCTTCGGGCGTTGAGTCCGGGGGTGGGCGGGTGCGGAGGCTCTGGCAAGGCGGGGGTGGGCTGTCACCCGGATGCGTGTACCGGCGGGTAACATGTGGGTATGGTGAAGCGGCAGGTCAGTGCGACTCGGGTGGTGGGGGTCGGGGCCGGTGAGTTGTTCGAGATGCTGGCGGACCCGGCTCAGCACCCGGTGATCGATGGGTCGGGGACGGTGGTCGGGTCGCGGAGTGCGGGGCCTCGGCGGCTGGGGTTGGGGGATCGGTTCGGGATGGAGATGCGGATCGGGCTGCCGTACAAGATCTTGAACACGGTGGTGGAGTTCGAGGAGGGCACGCGGATCGCGTGGCGGCACTTCTTCGGGCACCGGTGGCGCTGGGAGCTGCGGGACCTCGGCGACGGGCGCACCGAGGTGACCGAGACCTTCGACTGGTCCACGGCCAAGGCGGGATTCCTGCTGGAGTGGGTGCGGTTCCCGGCCAAGAACCTGCACGGCATCCGGGCCACCCTGGACCGGCTCGCGGAGCGCTACCCGGCCCGCGGCTGAGTTGTCAAGCAGGGGGCACCCGGTGGTGTCACCATGGACGCATGACAGTTCCGCAAGAGCCTGACCCGCGGCGGACCCAAGCCCTGCCGGTGGACCGGGACGACCAGTACGTCCGGCCCGCCGCCCAGGAGGAAGTGGTCAGCGAGCGGGTCGAGGACAGCTACGCCAGCCGGGTGCGCACGGTGCGCATGGTGTGCTCGGCGATCACGTTCGTGGTCGGTCTGTTCGCGGTCGTCCTGGTCGCGCAGATCATCCTGGTCCTCGCCGAGGCCAACCCCCGCAACGGGTTCGCCTCGTTCGTCGACGGTTTCTCCTCCGGGGTGTCGCTCGGCTTCGACGGCCTCTTCACCCCGGCGTCGGAGAAGGCGGCCGTGCTGTTCAACTACGGCACCGCCGCCATCGTGTGGCTCCTCATCGGCGCCGCCCTCACCTACCTCATCCGCAAGTTCGCCCTTCCCGGCCCTCGACGGGAGGTCCGGTACCGGCGCACCGTGGAGTAGATCGACCGCGGTGCCGCAGGTCTTGGCCGTGTCCCGCACGACACGGCCAAGACCTTTGCGCGCGCGGGGTTTCACGATCGAACCGCAGTGAGCAGCCCCCGATGCACAGCCTAACGGGAGGCGCCGACGAGAGCGGTCGCTTGACGGTTGGGCTGTGGACAACTCGGTGAGTGCCGGCGGATCTTGTGCACAACTACCTGTGGAGAAGTCCGGGAGTTGTGGATAACCGGGTGCTAGATGCCGACCACCGCGAAGGTGTCCGGCGGGAGGGTCAGGGTCTCCGGGGAGCTGGAGACCCCTTCGGCGGCAAGGAGAATGGACGTCGCTCGCACGGGAACTGTCACCGGTGAGGGGCTCAGGTTGACGGCCACTCGCAGAGATCCCCGGTGTAGCAGGAGAAACCCGTCGTGGTCCTCGACGGTGAAGCGGTCCAGGCGGGGGTCGGCTAGTTCGGGGTGGTTGCGGCGCAAGGCGATCAGTGCCCGGTAGGTCTCCAGCACGGATCGGTGATCAGCTGACGCGAGCTCCGACCAGTCCAGAGTGGACGCTGCGACCGTGTCGGGGGACATGGGGTCTGGGACCTCTGACTCGCCCCAGCCGTGGTCGGCGAACTCTCGGCGGCGGCCTGTTCGCACTGCCTCGGCCAGATCCGGGTCGGGGAAGGACGCGAAGAACTGCCACGGGGTGCCAGCCGCCCACTCCTCGCCCATGAAGAGCATCGGGGTGTACGGGGAGCAGAAGACCAGTGCCGCACCGCACAGGACGCGGGCGGGGGAGACCGTTGCGGTCAGCCGGTCGCCGGTCGCACGGTTGCCGATCTGGTCGTGGTTCTGCAAGTAGGCCAGGAATCGGTGCCCCGGTGTGGTCCGGACGTCAACAGGGCGGCCGTGCGTGCGGCGGCGGAACGAGGACCACGTGCCCGCGTGGAAGAACGCCGAGCGCAACGTTGTGGGCAGTTGCCCCTCGAAGTCCTTGTAGTAGCCGGAAGTGTCCCCGGAGAGCGCGACGTGCAGGGCGTGGTGCAGGTCGTCGCACCATTGCGCGTCCAGGCCGAGGCCGCCGCCCGCGCGCGGGGTCACGAGCCGGGGGTCGTTCAGGTCCGACTCCGCGATCAGCGACAACGGCCGCCCCAGCCCGGTCGAGAGCGCCTCGACCTCGACCGCCAACTCCTCCAGCAGGTGCGTCGCGCGGGTGTCCACCAGGGCGTGCACCGCGTCGAGCCGCAGCCCGTCGACGTGGAAGTCGCGCAGCCAGCCCAGGGCGTTGTCGATGACGTACCGGCGGACCTCGTCGGAATCCGGCCCGTCCAGGTTGATCGTCGGACCCCAGAGGTTCTTGCCCGCGAAGTACGGCCCGAACCGGTCCAGGTACGCGCCGGACGGTCCCAAGTGGTTGTAGACGACGTCCAAGATCACCCCGAGCCCGCGCGCGTGGCAGGCGTCGACGAACCGCTTGAACCCGTCCGGCCCGCCGTAGGGCTCGTGCGCGGCGCCCCACAGCACGCCGTCGTACCCCCACCCCGACACGCCGTCGAAAGCGTTGACCGGCAACACTTCCACGAAATCGACGCCGAGCGACACCAGGTGGTCCAGCTTCTCGGCCGCCCCGTCGAACGTCCCCGCCGTGGTGAACGTCCCGACGTGCAGCTCGTAGATGACCCGCCCGGCAACAGGACGCCCGGTCCACGCCGAGTCCGACCACTCGTACGCCCGGTGCTCGTACCGCCGCGACGGCCCGTGCACGCCGTTGGGCTGCCACAGCGACCGGGGGTCCGGCAGCGGCGTGTCGTCATCGTCCACGAGGAACGCGTAGTCCGTGCCCGGCCCGGCGCCGGGAACCTCCGCGTGCCACCAACCCCGGTCGTCGCGGGCCATCTCGTGCCACGAACCGCCGACGTCGAGCCGCACCCGCGACCGCTGCGGTGCCCACACGCTGAACGGCTCGGCCATCACGCCCCCCGCACCAGTAGCGCCACCGGGTAGTCGGCGAGCATGTCCGCCAACCGCCCGTCCGTCACCCGTCCCGTCAACTGGTCCACCCACTCGCCCGCGGGCAGGTCCAGCGCCGTGTCCGCCCACCCCGGCAGCGTCGCGGGCAACCGGGTCGCCACCGCGATGAGGCCCGTCCGCTCGAACGCGACCACGTGCCGCGCGGCAGAACCGTTGGCGTACAAAGGTGTGTACCCGGTGAACAAGGACGGCCGCTCTCGGCGCAACCGCAGCGCGGTGCGCACCAGGTGCAGCTTCACCGCCCCCGTCTCGTCGATCGGCGGCGGCCACCCCGAGGCCAGTTTGGCCAGCAGCTCCGCCCGGTCGGCGAAGTCAACCGGCCGCCGGTTGTCCGGGTCCACAAGGGACAGATCCCACAGCTCCGTGCCCTGGTACACGTCCGGAACGCCAGGGCCTGCCAGCTGCAACAGCTTCTGCCCCAGCGAGTTCGACCACCCGTGCGGCGCGATCCGCGACGCGAACGCCTTCACCTCGGCCAGCAGTCCCGCGTCGCCGAGCACCGCGCGCGGCCACGCCCGCACGGTCTCCTCGAACTCCTCGTCGTGCTCGGTCCACGACGTGCGGATCTTGGCTTCCTTCGCGGCCTTGTCCAGGTACGCCGAGAGCCGGTCCGGGTTGATCGGCCAGGCCCCCAGCAACGTCTGCCACGCCAACAGGTTCAGCGACGGTTCGGGAATGCCGCGCCGAGAGGTCCACCCGCGCACCGCCTCGGCGAACTCGTCGGGGATCTCGGACAGCACCGCCATCCGCGCCCGCACGTCCTCCGACCGCTTGGTGTCGTGAGTGGACAGCGCGGTCATCGCCAGCGGGTGCGTCGCCTCCCGGTGCGCCTGCGCGGCGTGGAACTCCTCGACGCTCACCCCGAAGTGCGACGGGTCGCCGCCGACCTCGTTGAGGGCCGCGAACCGGGTGTACCGGTAGAACGTGGTGTCCTCGGTCCCCTTGGCCACCACCATCCCCGACGTCTGCTGCAGCCGGGTCGCCAGCTCGCCCCCGGCCCGCATCTGGGCGTCGATGGCGTCCAGGGCCGCCCCCAGGTCCGGCCGCTGCGACCGCGCCCGGGCCAGGGCCGCGGTCAGGTACTCGACCCCCTCCGGCAGGTACGACCGGTACACCGGGAACGCCACCATCAACTCCGCCACGGCCGACCGGGCGAGCTCACCGTCCACACCGGTCACGTGCGAGGCGATGCGCCGCACCTCGGCCGCCAGCGACCGCGACGTGATCAACCGGCGGGACTCGTCGACCACCGCCGGGTAGTCCGTCGGCACCCCCAGCGAGTCCGCGAGCTTGGTGAACGCCCCCTCGGCGCTCTGGTCGACGAAAACCCCGCACACCTCGCGCAGCGCGTCGTACCCCGTCGTCCCCGCCACCGGCCACGACGAGGGCAGTTCCTCGCCTGGCTCCAGGATCTTCTCCACGACGATCCAGCACCGGGCCCGCTCGGCCAGCCGCCGCACGTACCCGCCGGGATCGGCCAGACCGTCCGGGTGGTCGACCCGCAACCCCTGGACATCGCCCTCGCCGACCCACCGCAGCACCTCGCCGTGGGTCGCCTCGAACACTTCTTCGTCCTCCACGCGCACGCCCGCAAGCGTTGTCACGTCGAAGAACCGCCGGTAGTTCAGCTCCTGCCCGGCCCGACGCCAGTCGATCAACCGGTAGTGCTGCCGGTCGTGCACCTCGGCCGGGCTGCCCTCACCCGTGCCCGGCGCGATCGGGAACGCGTGGTCGTAGTACCGCAGCACATCGCCGTCCACGCTCAGCTCGGACACGTCCTCATCGGACCCGAGCACCGGCAGCAGCACCGGGAACGACTCGATGTCGAAGTACCGGGCGTACCGCGAGGCCGGGCCGTGCGACAGCACGTCCCACCACCACTTGTTGGTCGACGGCACCTCCACCGCCATGTGGTTCGGCACGATGTCGACGACGAGGTCCAACCCCGCGCCGCGCAACCGGTCCACCAGCGCTTTCCGCGCGGGCTCGCCACCCAGCTCCGGGTTCGCCCGGGACGGGTCCACCACGTCGTACCCGTGCGTGGACCCCGGCGTCGGCGTCAGGATCGGCGAGCTGTAGAGCGCCCCCACGCCCAGGTCGGACAGGTAGTCGACGATCGCGGCGGCCTCGGCGAACCCGAAGCCCGGCCGCAGCTGAACGCGGTAGGTCGACCGCATCACTCGCTCCCGGTGCGTCGCAACACGATGAGGGACCTCGAAGGCAGGACCAGTTCGCTCTTGCCCGAGTACTTTGCGGCCAACGGCGGCGACACCTCGCCGGTCGCGGTGTCGAGCACCACTTCCCACTCGGCGCCGTAGTCGCCGTCCGGGACGATCGCCGAGATGTCCTCGTGGTGGGCGTTGAAGCACAGCAGGAACGAGTCGTCGGTGACCCGCTCCCCGCGCGCGTCCAGGTCCGGGATGCCCTCGCCGTTGAGGAACGTCACGATGCACCGGCCGAACCCGGATTCCCAGTCCTCGTGCGACATCTCCTGCCCGGAGGGGGTGAACCAGGCGATGTCGCGCAGCTCGTCGCCGCGCCGGATCGGCCTGCCCGCGAAGAAGCGGCGGCGCCGGAAGACCGGGTGCCGCGCGCGCAGCGCCACCACCCCGGCGGTGAAGTCGATCAGGTCGGCGTGCGTATCGGCCAGCGACCAGTCCACCCAGGACAGTTCGCTGTCCTGGCAGTAGCCGTTGTTATTGCCGTCCTGGGTGCGGGCCATCTCGTCGCCGTGCAGCAGCATCGGCACACCCTGCGACAGCATCGTGGTGGCGATCATGTTGCGCCGCTGCCGCGCTCGCAGCTCGTTGACCTCGGCGTCGTCGGTCGGCCCCTCGGCGCCGCAGTTCCACGACCGGTTGTCGTCGGCCCCGTCGCGGTTGTCCTCGCCGTTGGCCTCGTTGTGCTTCTCGTTGTAGGACACCAGGTCGTTGAGGGTGAACCCGTCGTGCGCGGTGACGAAGTTGATCGACGCGAACGGCTTGCGGCCGTCCTCCTGGTAGAGGTCGGACGAGCCGGTGATGCGCGAGGCGAACTCGCCCAGCGTCGCGGGCTCACCGCGCCAGAAGTCGCGGACCGTGTCGCGGTACTTGCCGTTCCACTCCGTCCACAGTGGAGGGAAGTTGCCGACCTGGTAGCCACCGGGGCCGACGTCCCACGGCTCGGCGATCAGCTTGACCTGGCTGATCACCGGGTCCTGCTGCACGATGTCGAAGAACGCCGAGAGCCGGTCGACGTCGTAGAACTCGCGGGCCAGGGTCGCGGCCAGGTCGAACCGGAACCCGTCCACGCGCATCTCGGTGACCCAGTACCGCAGCGAGTCCATGATGAGCTGCAACGTGTGCGGGTTGCGCACGTTCATCGAGTTCCCGGTGCCGGTGTAGTCCATGTAGTAGCGCTGGTCGTCCTCGACGAGCCGGTAGTACGCCTCGTTGTCGATGCCGCGCATGGACAGCGTCGGCCCGAGGTGGTTTCCCTCGGCGGTGTGGTTGTAGACCACGTCGAGGATCACCTCGATGTTCGCCTCGTGCAGCGTGCGCACCATCGCCTTGAACTCCGCCACCTGCGCGCCCTGGGCGGTCTGCGCGGCGTAGTCGGCGTGCGGGGCGAAGAACGCGATCGTGTTGTAGCCCCAGTAGTTGCGCAGCCCCCGCTCCTGCAACCCGTGGTCGTGCAGGAACTGGTGCACCGGCATCAGCTCGATCGCGGTCACCCCGAGCCGCTGCAGGTGCTCGATCACCGCGGGGTGCGACAGACCCGCGTAGGTGCCGCGTAGCTCCTCGGGCACGCCGGGGTGCCGCATGGTCAGCCCGCGCACGTGCGCCTCGTAGATGACCGTCTCGTTGTAGGGCGTCTTCGGCGGCCGGTCGTTGGCCCAGTCGAAGAACGGGTTCACCACCACGCCCTTGACGGTGTGCGCCGCGGAGTCCTCGTCGTTGCGCTGCTCCGGCTCGCCGAAGGTGTAGCCGAACACCGACTGGTCCCAGTCGACCTCGCCGCCAACGGCCTTGGCGTACGGGTCGAGCAGCAGCTTGGTCGGGTTGCACCGCTGGCCCGACGACGGGTCGTGCGGGCCGGTGACCCGGTAGCCGTAGTGCTGGCCTGGCAGCACCCCCGGCAGGTAGCAGTGCCAGACGAACCCGTCGACCTCCGGCATCCGCACCCGGTGCTCGGTGCCGTCGGCGTCGAACAGGCACAGGTCGACCCGGCTCGCCGCCTCCGAGAAGACGGCGAAGTTGGTGCCGGCCCCGTCGTAGGTGGCGCCGAGCGGGTAGGGGGTTCCAGGCCAGGGCCGCACACGGTCTCCTCGTTCTTGCCCGGCCGCGGGGTACGGCGCGAGGCGGTCACATCTCGGGGTCGCGCGGTGCCAAGCCTATGGGGACCAGGGGTCGGGCCGCAGGATGGCGAATGAGCGCCGACCGCAGGTCGAGCCGCTGATCAGGGCCCGCTGTGGGCGGGGTCACCGATCGGGTCAGCCGCCGTCGCCCCAGTCGCCCCAGCCACCCGGGTACGGGGGCCAGGTGAACCGCGGCCGCTGCTCGCGGGTGATCGTGACCACCTTGGTCTGCACGGTGGGCACCTCGATCACACCCGTTGCGACGCCCATCGGCATCGGTGCCATGCCCTGGGTGGTCGTCGGCACCGTTGTCATGGTGACCGCCGCCGGGGTCGGGCTTGGGTCGGCGGTGGACGACCCGGTCGAGAGCAGCACCGCGGCCCCGCCGATCAGCACCGCCCCGGCCATCAGGCTCGCGTGCACCAGCCGCGACGGGGTGCGCCGCGCGTGCGGTTCGTCGGCGAAGTCCATCGGCGCGTGGGCGGTCACGTCGCGCCGGGCGGGCCGCGGTGCGGTCGAGGGCGCCTGCACGGGGTCCGAGCCCGCCGCCGCGGCCAGCAGCCTGGCGCACTCGGCTGCGTCCGGCCGGTCGTCCGGCTCGCGCCGGGTCATCGCGGTGATCACGTCGACCCACGCGGTCGGCAGCCAGTCCGGGATCTCGGGGTCGCGGGTCAGCCGGGCGATCGCCGCCTCGATGTCGGACCCCTCGTACGCGGTCGCGCCGGTCAGGCACTCCAGCAGCACGAGCCCGAGGGAGTAGATGTCGCCCGCCGGTCCGGTCAGCTGACCGCGGACCTGCTCGGGCGCCAGGTAGGCCGCGGTGCCGACGCAGTGCCCGGTCGAGGTCAGCCTGGCCCCGCCGAGGGCGCGCGCGATGCCGAAGTCGGCCAGGTAGCAGGCGCCCTCGTCGTCGATCAGCACGTTGGACGGCTTGACGTCGCGGTGCACGATGCCGTTCGAGTGCACGTAGCCGAGGATCTCGGCCAGCCGCGTCCCGAACGCGGCAACGTCGGTGGCGGGCAGCGGACCGCGGTCGAGCCGGTCGCGCAGCGTGCCGCCCTCGACCAGGTGCATCACCAGGTACGGGCGCTCGTTGTCCACGGCGACGTCGAACACCCGGACCACGCCCGGGTGCGACAGCCCGGCCAGCAGCCTGGCCTCGGTGTCGAGCCTGGCGACGGTCCCGCCGTCTGCCTTCGGGTGGAAGAGCTTGACCGCGACCGGACGACCCAACCGGGTGTCCACCGCGCGGTGCACGTCCGCCATGCCCCCCGAACCGATGAGCTCGCCGACCAGATAGCGGTCGTCGAGCAACGTCGGCGTCCCCATCGCACCTCCCGCGCGTTCCGCCCCGCCCTGAGTTACCCGACCCCCACCCGGGGCAAACGTGATGCCCGATGGGTGGATTCCGCGCATGACCGAGCCGTCCCGGGGTATAGGGCCTGTGACCGACCCACTGGGTGGATCCGCGCATGGCCTGACCCGTTCGGGGGTACCAAGGCGAGGACCCACCTGATGGGTCACCCACCACGAGGAGGTAGCCATGTCTCTCGAAGACGACGACATCCGCAGCGGCCACACCGCGGGAGCCGATGGCGGCGCTGGTTCTGACCACGGCGCCAAGGACGGTGGCGCGGGCGGCGACGGCGGTGCCGACGGGGGTGCCGATGGCGGCGCGGGTGTCGCCGACCACGGCGCGTCCGGCGTGCCGGGTGGTCACGACGGCGGCGCGGACGGTGGCGCTGACGGCGGTGCCGGATCGGACCACGGTGCCGCGGACGGCGGTGCGGGCGGCGACGGCGGCGCGGATGGCGGTGCCGACGGCAGCGCCCGATGACAGCCAGTCCCCTGCCCCCGGTCGGGTGGTCCAGCACGGACCGCCCGGCCGTCCGGCGCTGCGTCGGCGTCGAGCCGGACGAGTTCGCGGCCACGTTCTGGGGCGCTCAGCCGCTGCTGACCCCGGCGGGCGGGCTGCCCAAGGGGTTCGACGACCTGCTGACCCTCGCCGACGTGGACGAGCTGCTGTCCCGGCGCGGCCTGCGGACCCCGTTCCTGCGGGTCGCCAAGGACGGCGCGGTGCTGTCGTCGAACCAGTTCACCTCGGGCGGCGGGGTCGGCGCGGAGATCGGTGACCAGGTCTCCGACGACAAGGTGGCGCGGCTGTTCGGCACCGGGGCCACCGTGGTGCTGCAGGGGTTGCACCGGCTGTGGCCGCCGCTGATCGACTTCGCAGGTCAGCTCGGCGTCGACCTGGGGCACCCGGTGCAGATCAACGCCTACATCACGCCACCGTCGTCGCAGGGGTTCTCGGCGCACTACGACGTGCACGACGTATTCGTGCTCCAGGTCGCGGGCCAGAAGCGGTGGCGGGTCCACGCGCCCGTGCACCACGACCCGCTGCGGAGCCAGCCGTGGGACCAGCACGCCGACGCGGTCGCGGCTCGTGCGCTCGAGGCACCGCTGATCGAGGAAACCCTCAACCCCGGCGACGCGTTGTACTTGCCGCGTGGGTACCTGCATTCCGCCACGGCTCTGGGTGAGGTGTCCGCGCACCTCACGGTCGGGGTGCACGTGCTGACCCGGTACACGCTGGTCGAGGCGCTGCTGGGGTTGGCGGGACGGGACGACGACCTGCGCGCGACCCTGCCCCTCGGCATCGACGTCGCCGATCCGGACCAGGTGGCGCCGCACCTCGACGCGACGGTCGAGGCCCTGGCGCGCGTGTTGCGGGAAACGCCGGTGGACGAGGTCGTCCGGCGGGTCAGGGACCGGGTGTGGCACGGAACACGGCCGGAGCCGATGGGGCCGCTGGCACAGGCGGCTGCCGCGCACAATGCCACGACGGGGTCGTGGGTGCGATTGCGGTCCGGGCTGCGGTACCGGTTACGCGAAGACGGTGATCAGGTCGTCGTCGAGGTCCCTGGTGACGAACTGTCCCTGCCGTCGAGCACCGGTGCGGCCGTCCGCGCACTGTTGACCGGCGAGCCGTGCGTCGTGGGTGAATTGCCCGACCTGCCGGTGACCGACCAGACAGTCCTCGTGCGCAGACTCCTGCGAGAGGGAATCCTCGTCCCCTGTGACCGCTGACCACCCCGTGGAGCGCTGCGCCGACGGCTGCCTCCGCCGAGGCGATCCCCTCGGCGCCAGCGCTCCGCCGGTCCGGCACTGGATCTTGGTCGAACAACCGGGCCCGTGGGGTCCGCACCCGTGGCGGGACTCGTCGTTGCCGGACGAGGTCGTGTCCGCCATCGCCGCGCAGGCTGAGGCGGTGCACGCGCGGGTGCTGTTGATCCGCCGCCCCGGCCGCGCGCGCGAGGGTCTACGGCGGTGGGCGTTCGTCGAGTCGACCCCTGGGCAGGAGCGCGCGTGGTGGAGTTCCTACCGCGATCCCCTTGAGTTGACCGACCTCGGATTGGCCGCGCCGCGCGGTGAACTCTCGTCGGCGCCGATCTACCTGGTGTGCGCGCATAGCCGCCACGATGCCTGTTGCGCGATCCGTGGCCGACCCCTTGCCGCGGCTTTGGCCTCGGTGCGCCCGGAGGAGACGTGGGAGTGCACGCACGTGGGCGGGGATCGGTTCGCGGGCAACATGGTCGTACTGCCACATGGCCTCTACTACGGCCAAGTCCCGCCTGAGCTGGCCTCGCGGATCGTCCACCAGCACGAGGCAGGCTTGCTCGAACTGGCCCACTTCCGCGGCCGAACAACGTATTCGGCCCCGGTCCAGGCCGCCCAAGACCTGGCACGTGCCGAATCCGGCGACACCCGCCTCGGCTCCTTCCCACCCCAGTCGGTCCGCCACACCGGCCACGAACAATGGGAAGTAACCCTCGACGGCGCCATCCTGGAAGTCCGCGCCACCTTCCACCGCAGCGACACCCCACTGACCTGCTCGGCAACGGTCCCCGCGGCAGTGCGAGGTTTCGAACTGGTGCGCTGGCTGTCGAAGCCTCAGTGACCCTGCTGCGCCAGTGCGTGCGCCCGAGTGACCTGCTTGCGCGCCATCACCCGGAACACCACCAGGTGGATCGGGTACACCGCCCGCCAGTAGACCCACCCCAGCAACCCCCGGGACCGCAACGCCCCCACCTGGCGCAGCTTCGTCCCGCTGATCCGGTACCCCAGCCACGCCTCGCCGCAGAACCACTTCTCCGTGCGCAGCACGATGTACTGGTCGCCGAATTCCGCCACTGTCCACCAGTCCACAGTGGCGCCCTTGGTGACTTTCGCCGGGCGGTGCAAGGAGAGGCGTTCGCCGAAGAGGCGGCCGAGGAGCATGCGGAGCCACCAGGCCCAGGCCCAGCCGTACCAGCGCAGGGAGCCGCCGCAGCGGCGGAGGTCGAGGCGGGCGGCCGGGGTGTCGGAGTGGGGGATGTCGACGTCGGTGGCGAGGGTGAAGACGCCGTCGAGGACGCCGTTGGTGAAGTCGAAGGCCTTGGCGGCGACCCGGTCCTTTTGGGCGTCCAATGTGGACAGGATGGCCTCGGCGACCGGGGTCGGCTCGATGGCGAAAACCGGGCTCGGGGTGGTGACCACGACATCGGTGGTGAGGCTGTCGATGAGCGAGCGGCTGACCGACCGGTCGACCGGGGTGACCAGGTTGACCCAGTGCGCCGAGAGCCCCGGGGTCAGCAGCGGCACCTGCACGATCCGGCGCCGGGGCAACCCGCGCACGGACGCGTAGGTCTGCATGAGGTCGAGGTAGGTCACCACCTCCGGGCCGCCGATCTCGTGGACGCCCGCCGGCACGTCCGGATCCGCCGCGCGCACCAGGTGCGCCACCAGGTCCGCCTCCGCGATCGGCTGGACCCGCGTGCCCACCCACCGCGGGCAGATCATCACCGGCAGCCGTTCGGTGAGGTAGCGCAGCATCTCGAACGAGATGCTGCCGGAGCCGATGATCACCGCGGCCCGCAGTTCCACCACCGGCACACCGGCTTGCGCCAGGACCTGCCCGACCTCCTGCCTGCTGGCCAGGTGCGCTGACAGCTGCCCCTGGCCAAGTCCACCCAGGTAGATGATCCGTCCGACGCCCGCCTGCTCGGCCGCGGCCGCGAACGACGCCGCCGTCGCCCGGTCGCGCTCGGCGAAGTCACCGCCCGCCGCCATGCCGTGGACGAGGTAGTACGCCGTCTCCACACCGCGCAGCACCTCGGTCAACGCCTCGGTGTCGGTGACGTCGACGGCCGCCTTGCGCACGTTCTCGCCGTCCGGCAGCGCCTCGACCCGTCGACCGAGCGCCAGGACCGGCCCGTCGAGCGCGCGGACCAGCTTGCGCCCGACGTACCCACCGGCACCGGCGACCGCGATCAAGCCAGGGCGGGCGGTCATGCCAAGACGGGCAGGTGCCGGGTGAACCGCCGGACCGCGCCCACCTTGGTGTGCGGGTCGGCGCCCCCGCGCGGCACCAGGTCGAGCCACGCGGCGAACCGCACGGCGGCCTGGATGGTGTCGGGATCGGCGTGCGGGGCCAGCGCGGAGACCAGCCGGTCGACCACCCGGTCGCGGTCGCCGTCGTCGTCGATGTCGGGCCGCTCGTGCAGGGAGGCGACGACCTCGACGGTCAGGTCGTTGACCAACCGCTGGTCAACGACGCAGCAGCCGACACAGCGGTAGACGAACGCGAGCAGCCGGTCGTGTCCAGAACCCCACAGCACGCTGGCAACTCCTCATCCACCACGGGTGACCGGGACGACGGTATCCCGGGGTGGGACCAGCCGCTATTCGACGGCGCCCACCGCGACCAGCGCCTCGCAACTCCTGGCGACCACCGCCGCCGCCCGCTGTTCGGCGTGGGTGTGGTCGGGGGACTCGGTGAGCGCCTGCCAGCGCAGGTGTGCCCGGAAGGGGTCGCCGCTAACCGCGAGCCTGGCGGCGGGGGACGTGCCGCGCGCGCCGAGCAGGTGCCGCGCCTCCTCGTCCCGGTCGCCGAAGCTGACCCGGCCCGCGTCGATCGCCGCGAGCAGCCGCAGCTCACGGGGTTCGTGGGCGCTGGCGAGCACCCGTTCCACCTCGGCCGACAGCGGGTGGCCGCGCAACGCCGGGGTGATCGCGAGCAACGCCGCCCGCGCCCGCAACACCGCGGACCTGGCCAGGAAGTGGGTGCCGATCGCGTCCAGCAGGTCCTGCACGCCGCTGTGGTGCACCAACCCGGACGGCACCGCCGCACCCTGCCTGACCAGCTCGACCGCCACCCGCACGCCGAAGATCCCCAGCTTCGCGGGCAACGCGTCGCCCACCCTGGCCCGCAGCCGGTCCACCGACAGCAACGTGTCCGGCTCGCTGGCCAACGTTGCGAGCGCGGCAGCGTCGTCCCTGGTCAACCGCAGGCCGCCCACCGCGGGCAACGCCGCGACCGCCACCGCCGTCTGGCACTGTTCCCCCAGGTCGCCCTGGACGTGTCGGGCCGCGACCCGAGCAGCTGCCGCGACAGCGTCGACCCGGCCGCCGCCCAGTTCGTCCGCCCGGGCCAGCACCACGATGGTGGACACGGCATCGGTTGCGACTGGCTCGTCCGGCCGTCGCACCAGGTGCAGCCGGACCGCGTCGTCGCCCTCGACGACCTCGAACTGGGTACCCGCCAACGCTTGCGCCACCGTCGAACGCCCCACGCCCGGGGCACCGGTGATCCCCACGCGCACCGGCCCTCCCAAGCGCCCCAGCCAGTCGTCGGCGATGTGCGCCGCGGGGGGTGCCTCGCGCACGGCCCGTTCGAGCAGGCCCCAGGTGATCGTGGGCAGGTCGGTCACGGTGTTCTCACCGGGCGGCCTCGATGCGCGTGCGCAGCGCCAGCAGGCGTTCGAGGTCCCGCCGGACCTGGGTGAGCCGGGCGGTGTTGCGGGCCGACTCGGCCTCCAGCTCGGTCTTGATCACCCGCGCCGACTCCGCCGCCGCCTCGCGCAGGGAGTGCGCGACCTCGGTGCAGCGGTCCCGCAGCGCGCGGTGCACCGTGCGGGTCGCGTCCTTGGCTTCCTTGCCGTAGCGCAGGAAGAAGTCGTCGACGTGCCGCTGCGCCGCGGTCTTGGCCACCGCCTGGCGCCGCTTGAGCCGGGCGCCGCGCTCCTCGAAGACACTGCGCGCGCCGAACGCCGCACCCGCGCCGAGCGAGATCGGGTTGATCAGCGGCAGGCCCGCCAGCGTCGTCGCCAGACCGGACATCAGCAGGCCGCTGTAGGAGCCGCGCAACCCGACGAACACCTTCTGCGCCGGGGAGAAGCGCTCAATGTTGGGTTTGCGCAGGTCGTCGTGCCAGCTCCCGCCCAACGCGCGCAACAACTCATTCGGGACGACATCGTTGCCGGGCAACGCCTGCCGCGCGACCCGGGTCGCGATCCACTCGAACCGTTCCACCAGCCACCCCGAGTTGACCTCGGCCACCGCCGTCAGCGAGTCGTGCATCCAGTCGCCGAACTCCTCCCACACGGTGCCCGGGTCGGCCGCGTCGAAGTAGTCGTCGACCTCGCGCAGAATCCGCCTGGTGCGCTCGCGCAGGTCGAAGTCCAGGTCCGCCAACAGGTCCCCGACGTCGTCTGCCAGCTGCGTCTGCCAGCGCGCGCTCTCCCGCTGCAGCCGTTCCACCCGGCGTCCGGCCGACTGCCACTCGGCCAGCGCCCGGGTGTCGGTGGGTGCGAGCCCGGCGTCGAACTCCGCGCGCAACGGGGTGATCAGCTGCTCGAGCGCCATCCCGCTGGTCGCCGCCGCGGCCCGCGCGGCCACCCGCGCCGGGTCGGCCAGCACGTCGCGGCGCAGGCAGCCGATCAGCTCGGCGAACCCGGACTCCTTGTTCAGCTCGGCGTCCTCGCTGCGCACCGCGGCCGCGCGCAGCACCGACGACACCGGCACCAGCGGCGCGACCACCCCGGCCTCGGCGAGCCTGCCGCGGTCGACCTCGGCGACCCGGCGCCACCCGGGCACCAGGTCGATCTTGGTGAGCGCCACCAGCACCGTCGGGCACAGCCTGCTGACGTGCGTGAGCAGCTCCAACTCGAGCGCGCTGAGCTCGCTGGTCGCGTCGGTGACCACCAGCACCGCGTCGGCGTCGGCCAGCACCGCCAGCGCCCGCGTGGTCCGCGGGCAGCCCGGCGCGCCGAAACCGGGGGAGTCGACCAGCACCAGCCCGGCGCCGAGCAGCGCGCGCGGCAGCCCGACCTCGCGCGGCGAGTGGCCGGACGGCGCCAGCACCGGGGTGGGTCTGTCCGCGTGCCGGACGAACGTCGGGGCGAGCGTGGTCAGGTCATCGCCGACCGGGCACACCTCGGCCCCGACCAGGGCGTTCACCAGGTGGCTCTTGCCCTTGCCCGGGTAGCCCGCGACCACCACGCGGCGACCCGGCTCCAGCAGACCCGCGCGCCGGTCGAGCAGCCGGTCGACCAGGTCGTGGCGCTCGTGGGTCGCGCAGGCGCGGATCGTGTCGTCCAACAGGTCCACCCAGGGGGGCACGGTCATCACCCTTTCGAGGATGCCCTGTTCCCCCGGATAGGTGAAGAAGGCGGGGCCCGTCGCTGGGACAGACCCCGCCCTCACCGCGGGGTGGCTCAGTGGCCGAGGTCCAGGTCACCGGTGAGACCGCCGACGTCGGGCAGGTCGTGACCGCCGAGCACGCCGTCGGTCAGGCCGCCCACTCCGTGGGACACGTGGCTGGCCACCTCGGGCAGCGGGTTGGCCACCGGCAGGTCCGGCACCTCCACCGGGAGCTGGGGCAGGTGCGGCAGGTCGACCGGGAGCTGCGGCAGGTGCGGGAGCTGGGGCAGGTCGGTCGGCAGCTGCGGGAGACCGCCGGGCAGCTGCGGCAGGTGGTCGCCGGGCAGCGCGGGCAGGTGACCGGGCAGCTCCGGGAGCTCGGGCAGCGCACCGGTGTCGACCGGGAGGTGCTGCGCGGGCTCCGGTGCGGGAACCGGCTGCGGCAGGGTGGCCCGCAGGTGCTCGCTGATCTCCTCGACCTCGGTCAACGGCGAGGCACCGGTGAGGAAGCCGCCGAGGTCGGTCGGCGAGCCGTGCAGCAGCTCGCCGCCGGAGCTGACGAAGTCCGCAACGGTGCCCGCGGTGAGGTCGGTGCCGCGCAACGAGTCGGTGTCCAGCGCACCGGTGGGGTCGATGGCGGGCAGGTCGAACCGGTCGGTCAGGCCCGCGCTGCTCAGTGAGCCGGTGCCCGCGGCGCTCACCTCGACGGTGGGCAGGGCGACGGCGTCGAGCGCGGCGGTCGGGTCCGAGGCGTCCAGGTAGTCCACAGAGGACACATCGAGGTCGGCGCCGAAGGCGAACCCGGCGGCGTCCACCCCGGCGGCGGCACCGGCGGTGTTGGCCGCGGCGGTGACCGAACCGAAGTCCGAGCCCGCGGCGGCCGCGAAGCCGTCCTCGGACACCGCGACCTGGCCGGAACCGTTGACCTGCTCGGATTCCAGCGCGAACGCCCCGACCAGCGAGTCGTGCGCGGTGAGGTCGGCGGCGTAGCCGAGGTCCTCGGTGGCGCCCGCGGTGACCGCGTGCAGGCCGTCGGTGAGGTCGAGCGCGCTGGTGCTGGAGAACCAGTCGGAGCCCAGGTCCAGCTGACCGGCGGCCGCGCTCGGGTCGACGTCGCCGGTGACCGTGGTCGCCGAGGTCAGGACCTGCGACACCGCGTGCAGGTCGGCGGCGGGGGCGTAGTCGGCGACGTAGGGCAGCGCGTCCTGCAGGTCCTGCACGGAGACGGCGCCGAGGCCCGCGCCGGACAGGGCGCCGGTGGGGTCGGCGGCGAAGGCGGTGCGCGCGGCGTCGTCGGAGATCAGGCCGAGCACGAACTCGTGCAGGGTCTGGCCGGACTCGACGGGCAGGTCGGTGGGGGCCGCGACCGGCTCGGACGGCGCGACGGGCTGGGCGGCCTGGGTGGGCTGGCCGGAGCCGGAGCTGGACAACGCTTCTCCTCGGGGGGTGGGGACTGGCGGGGACGGGACTCGGCTACCTGCGCCGATTCCCTCCGCGAGGGGACCGGGGGCATCGACCCTGGCGGATGATCACCAACGGTAGGCCGGATGGCGGACGCTGCCATCGGGGATCACTCCCTGTCTCAATCCCCCACTGATGGGTCGGTGACTATTCACCTATTAGGGGGTTAGGGAGTGTTGTGCCTACCACTCGGGGTTGCTGACGGGGGATGGTCGCCTGGTACGAACTGGGGCACCCGTGACCGACGAGGAGGACCGACCGCCATGCCCGGTTCCCCGCCGTACGTGCTCGGCGTCGACATCGGCCGCACCCGGTGCGCCGCCGCCGTGCGCAGGCGGGTCGGGGCGGGCTTCGGGCCGGTCGAGGTGGTCGCGCTCGACGGTTCCGCGCGCTGGCTGCCCTCGGCCATCTTCCTGGGACCGCAGGGGGAGGTGCTGGTCGGCGCGGCCGCGGAGCGGGCTGGGGTCGAGCAGCCGGACCGGATCGCCCGCGCGGTGCTCGACCGGGTCGGCGACGACGTCCCGGTGCTGGTCGCCGGCGAGCTCTACCCGGCGGAGAACCTGGTCGCCGCGCTCGTCGGGTGGGTCGTCGACGTGGTGGCCGATGCCGAGGGCGGGCCGCCGAGCCGGTTGGCAGTCACCCACCCACCTGAGTGGGGGTCATACCGGCGGGGGCTGCTGGCCGACGCGCTCGCCGACGCCGGGCTGCCCGGGGTCGTCCTGCTGCCGACCGTGACCGCGGCCGCCGAGGCGCACCACGCCGAGACCCCCGTGCCCGCGGGAACGCCGCTGGTGGTGTCCCTGCTCGGCGGGCACCGGGCCGACCACGCGCTACTCGTGCGTAACCCGGTGGCCTTCGACGTCGTTGCCCATGGTGTGACCCCTCGCGCAGGCGCCGCGGTCGACGACGCGCTCTACCGGCACGTCGTCACCTCGGCGACCCCACCGGCGGCGATCACCGGCGGCACCGACCTCGAGACGACGGCCGTGCTGACCCGCCAGCCCGACCCGGCCCTGCTCACCGCCTTCCGCGCCGCCTGCGCCACCGCCAAGGAGCGCCTCTCCGCCGCGACCGAGGTCCGCGTCCCCGTGCCCCACCTGCGCACGGACGTCACCGTCACCCGCGCCGAACTCGTCGACCTGGCCGCCCCGGTGCTCCTGCCCGCGCTGGCCGCCACCCGCGCCATGCTCGGCCAGGCCCCCACCGCGGTCGTCGCGGGCGGTACCGCCAAGATCCCCCTCGTCGCCTCCCTGGCCCCCGGCCCGGTGCTCGACGACCCCGCCACCGCGGCCGCCAGGGGAGCGGCGTTGGCCCTGGCCCCCGTCGCGCCGCTTCCCGAACTCCCCGCCGCGGCGGTGAAACCCCTGCCAGACCCGGAGAGCGAGCCAGCGTTGTTCCCGGTTCTGGATTCCACTGTGGATGGACTAGACGTGACAGACGACCCCCCGCCGCGCCCGCCGATCGAGGTCATCCCCCTCGAACCCCCACCCCGCCGCTTCCGCCTCGGCCGCCGGGGCGACCGGTGATCCCGAGACTCCGCGACCGGAGTGGCCGGTGATCCCCGGGCACGCCGGGCCTGACGAGCTGGTGCTGGACGAGCCGACGCGGAGGTTGTGCGGGGCTATCACCGGTGGTGAACTCGCTCCGGTACGGCTCGCTGTCATCGCGCCCGGCGGGTACGGCAAGAGTGCGTTGCTCGATCTGCTTGCCACGGCGGATGGGGCGCACCGCTACCGGCGCGGTGTGTCGGGTGGGCTCGTGCTCGTCGATGACGCGCATCTGTTGTGTGACAAGGACTTCGCTGCACTGGAGGATCATCTGGCGGACGAGTCCGCTGGGTTGGTCGTCGCCGCGCGGCCCCGGCCACGGCCTGCTGGGCTCACGGCGTTGTTGGGGCGGTTGCGGGGACAGGTTGTCCTGCGGGCGTTCGATGTCGGTCGTACCGCTGCATGTCTTGCGGCCCTTGGGGTTGACACCAGTCGGGCCGCGTTCGTGCATGCCAACACCGGTGGCGTCCCGGGGCTGGTGCACCGGCTCGCGCCGCACCTGGGCGCCGGGCAGGACACCGTTCCGGCCGCCGCCGTCGACGAGTTCCGGCTCGACCTGGACCAGCTGACCGGCAACCAGGTCCGCGCACTGTTGGCCGCCGAGGTCAACGCCGACGCAACGTTGCTCGCCGGGCTGCTGGGCGTGCCGACGACCGAGGCCGCGGCCCTTGTCGATGAGGCCCGGGCGACGGGGTTGCTCGCCGCTGATGGGTCGTTGCTGCCGTTGGCCGCCGCGGTGCTGCGGGCGCTGGTGCCCGCTGACCAGCGCACCGCTGTGCTCGGCGGGTTGGCGGAGTTGCGCCTGACCCGCACCGGGCCGACCGGGGAGTTCGCGGCCGCGCTCTTGGCCGCCTCCGCGTCCGGACCGGCGGCGGGGGCTGTCTACGCGGCTGCCGCTGCCGAGGCGGAGCCGGGGTTCGCGGTGCGGCTCCACCAGGCGGCGGAGAACGCCGGCCACCCCGTTGACGAGGTCGGTCGGGCTGAGGCCGAGGCCCGTGCGGGTGACCTGGATGCCGCGTTGCGCCGGGCGGACACGCTCCTGGCCGCTGGTGAGCCTCGGGCCGCCCTCGTCGCCGCCGCCGCGCTGGCGCACCGGGGTCAGACGACGCGCAGCGCGGAGTTGTACCGGTGGGCGGGTTCGGGTGCGTTCGCCGCCATCGGCCTCGCGGCGACGGGCAGGCTCGCTGAGGCCAAGTCGGCCATGCCGGTCGACGGCGCCGCGCCGCCGACGTTGTTCAACACGGCGATCTCGTTGGCCGCCAAGGGGATCGTCGACTCGATCACCGGCGACGGTACCGCACTGTCCACTGTGGTCAGGGCGGCGGAGGTCATGGAGCCGGTCGGGCGGGACGTGCTGGTGCCCGACAGCCCGGCCGCGCTGGGCGCCATCCTCGCCATGCACACCGGCGCGACCGGCATCGCCGAACCGCTGCTCGCCCGGGCCTGCACCGGCGGTGAGCTGCTGCGCACCAGGCACGCGCTGCTGGCCGCCTGGGCCGCACTGTTGCGCGGCGAGTCGGTGCCGGTGCCGGAGCCGGCGCGAACTCCTCGTGACCACCTGTTCGTTGTCGGCCTGGCTGTTGGAACCGCACGCCGAGCCGGTGATCTCGCAACGTTGCGCCGGGGGTGGGACCAGGCCAACGAGGCCGTCGTGCGCCACGACATCGACCTGTTCACCCTGCTGCCCCTCGGCGAGTTCGCCATCGCCGCCGCCCGCCTCGGCGACAGCGACCGCCTCGCCCCCCACCTCGACCGCGCCTGGACCCTGCTCGACGCGCTCGGCAACCCGCCCGCGTGGTCCGCTTTCCCGCGCTGGCAGGCATTCCACGCCGAGATCACCGCGTCCCGCATCCCCCAGGCCCGCGAACACGTCGACTTCCTGAGCGCCTTCACCGACCAGTTCCCGATGGCCCTGACCGAGGCCGCCCGCTGCTGGCTCGACATCCTCGCGGGGACGATCAACGCCCCCCGTGTCGAGTCAGCCGCCCGCGCCCTGCACACCGCAGGCCTGCACTGGGACGCCGCCCGCCTCGCGGGCCAGGCCGCCACCCGCACCCCCGACCGAAAACGCATGCTCGCCCTCCTCGACTGCGCCAGAACCCTCCAACCCACCCCCACCCGCGACGACCCCCCGGAATCGCCCCTCAGCGGCCGCGAACTCCAGGTAGCCGAACTAGTCCTCTCCGGCCTAACCTACAAACAGGTCGGCGACCGCCTCTTCATCTCCGCCAAAACCGTCGAACACCACATGGCCCGCATGCGCTCCCGCCTAGGCGCCACCAGCCGCCCCGACCTCTTGTCCCAACTCCGAGACCTGGTCACCACCCCCCAAACCCCCGCCGCAGAACCCGTAATCCCCTAGCCCCACAACAATCCTCAACCACTCCCCACCCTCCACGCCCCCGCCGCCACCACCCAGCTCAAGATCAACTCTGCTCCGGGGGCCCACCCTCCCGGGGCCCGGGGCCCCATCTCTGAACCTATCGACCAGGACGATCTGTCAATAGGGCTTGGC
>NZ_FOGI01000003.1:494855-552855 GCF_900111175.1 Actinokineospora terrae | reverse complement strand
TCAAGATCAACTCTGCTCCGGGGGCCCACCCTCCCGGGGCCCGGGGCCCCATCTCTGAACCTATCGACCAGGACGATCTGTCAATAGGGCTTGGCCGGGGTCTGTGGATGGTTGACGGGGTTGTGGACAGGTCCCCGCGCTGGAGGATCGTCGGCTCGAAGCGGCTGGTCCGAGCTGGTGGACTTGGCGACGATGATCTCCACCCGGCCTTCACAGACGTTGGCCAACCACGCGCTCCTTGGAGTCGCTGGTGCCAACTGCTCGATGGGGTGGACTTGTTTTGTGTGGGGGAGCAGTGCCCGTAGCGTCGTCCACGCGGCAGGGCCTGCTTTTCGGCCCCTGCTTTGTGGTTCTGCCACGGGTGCTGTCGGGGCCCCGCGCAAAACAAGTCCACCCCATCGAGCACAGCTCGAAACTCGCGCCCCAACGCAATGCCGAAGGCGAGCCGTCCCCGGCCCCAACGAAGCCGAGACCCAGAGCCGCACACCCCCCAGGTACCTTGACCCCGTCCTTGTCCCGCCCTGCGGCCAACCGGGAGCATGACCAGGTGGACTTCCTGACCGAGCGCGCGTTCGTCGGTGTTGTGGCGACGTTGATCGTGCTCGGGCTCTTCGTCTTCCTCTGCAGGCCGCGCAAGGCGGGTTCGGTGCACGACGCCGTCCTGGACACCGTGCAGCGCCTGTCGAAGGCCGCTCCCGAACTGCGCAACGGGCTCACCGAGCAGGCGGCGGATCAGGCCACGACCCATCTGCTGGAGATGCTCAAGTGCGTCGCCGTGGGGATCTCCGACCGTGATGGGCGGTTGCTGTCCTGGGACGGGCAGGCCAACGAGCACTACGCCGATCTCGAGGAGCAGATCGTCGAGGCCGTGCGGGAGGGGCACCGGGCGCACGTCCAGCACGAGAACCTGCAGTGCAGGCGCCGGGGCAGTTGCCCGATGCGGACCGCCGTCATCGTGCCGCTGATCATCGACGGGCAGGTCGAGGGTGCGTTGATCGTCGTCGGTGGGGTCGACGGGAAGCGGATGATCCGGGCGGCGGATGAGGTCGCGCGGTTCCTGTGCATCCAGTTAGAGCTGGCCAAGCTCGACGAGTCCAAGCAGCAGTTGGCGCAAGCGGAGTTGCGTGCGCTTAGAGCCCAGATCTCGCCGCACTTCATCTACAACACGCTCAACACCATCTCCTCTCTTATCCGCACCGACCCCGAGCAGTCTCGAGAGTTGTTGCAGGACTTCGCGGCCTTCACGCGGTATTCCTTCCGGTCCAACGGGATGTTCGCGACCCTCGCCGATGAGCTCAGCAACATCGACCGGTACCTGACCATCGAGTGCGCCCGGTACGGCGAGCGGCTGAGCGTCCGGCTCAGGATCGCGCCGGAGGTGCAGTCGGTGGTGGTGCCGTTCCTGGTGCTGCAACCGCTGGTGGAGAACGCGGTGCGGCACGGGATCGCGAAGAAGCCGGGGGGTGGGACGGTCAGCGTGTTCGCGCACGACAACGGCAACGAGGCGCTGATCACGATCGAGGACGACGGGGTCGGGATGGACGCCGACCGGTTGTTCGAGGACCTGCGGGACGCGCACAAGAGCGGGGCGCACGTCGGCGTCGGCAACATCAACTACCGGATGCGGCAGGTGTTCGGCGACGACTACGCGCTGATGGTCGAGACCGCGCCGGGTGCCGGGATGAAGGTGACCCTGCGGGTGCCGAAGTACTTCCCCGGGGTCCGGCCCGACCTGCCCAACTTCGCCGGTGACGACCACCCCGACGACGACAGCCCCAACGGTCACCTCCCCCCGCCGTGACCCCCGGGCCCGGCGACACTCCGGGCCTGGTCACACGCCGTTCTCAGCTGGGCGGACGTAGGGTTGCGCGGTATGAGCGTGACCGAGAAGCTGGCGAGGCTGCCCCGCATCGGCGAGCGCGGGGACCGCGCACCGGTGGTCGCGGTGGTGCGGCTGCACGGCGTGATCACCCCGTCGCCGTCGCCGATCGCCCGGGGGGCGATCAACACGACCACCGTCGAATCGGCGTTGACCAGGGCGTTCGACCACGACCGGCTGGTGGCGGTCGCGTTGGCGGTGAACTCGCCCGGTGGCGCGCCGACCCAGTCCGCGCTGGTCTCCGAGCGGGTCAGGGAGCTCGCCGCCAAGAAGAGCGTGCCGGTGCTGGCCTTCTGCGAGGACGTGGCCGCCTCCGGTGGGTGCCTGCTGGCCTGCGCGGGTGACGAGATCTTCGCGCACTCGTCGTCGCTGGTCGGGTCGATCGGGGTGGTGTCGTCCGGGTTCGGGCTGGTGGGGCTGATCGAGCGGTTCGGCGTCGAGCGCAGGGTGCACACCGCGGGGACGCGCAAGGTGCGGCTCGACCCGTTCCTGCCCGAGCGCGACGAGGACGTGCACTGGCTGGAGGGCCAGCTCGGCGACCTGCACGACCAGTTCGCAGGCTGGGTGCGCGAGCGCAGGGGCGACCGGCTCAACGGCGGCGACACCGACCTGTTCTCCGGCGAGGTCTGGACCGGTCGGCGCGCGCTGGAACTCGGTCTGGTCGACGGGCTCGGCAGCCTGCGCTCGGTCATCGCCGAGCGGTTCCCGACCGCGGAGATCTCGGTGGCCGAACCGAAGCGGGCGCTGCTGGCCCGGCTCGGCCTGGCGGGCGGACCGGCCGTGCTGGCGTCCACTTCGGACAGAGTGCTGGCCGCGGTGCAGGCCCTGGAGGCCAGGGCGACCTGGTCCAGGTTCGGCCTCTAGAGCGGGCGGGGGTGCGCGAACGGTGACGGCCCTGTCACAATCGCGCGGAATGCTTCACCCTGTGGACGGGCGCACCGCCCATGGATCCCCCACCGACCACTCGCCAAGATTGCGTTGACCCGTGAGTACTGCGAACAACAGCCCCGGACTCGTCGTCCTCGCCGTCGACGACGAGAAGGCGGGCATGGACGTGCTGGTCGAGCGGCTCAACGGCAACCGGCACGTGCGCCGGGTCCTGTCCGCGTTCGACGCGACCGAGGCGCTGCTGCTGCTCTCCGGCGACGACCCGGAGCTGGCAGGCCGCAAGGACCAGGGCCTCTCGGTCGTCGACGCGGTCTTCGCCGACCTCGACATGCCCGGGTTGACCGGCATGGAGCTGGCCAAGGTCCTGGCCGGGTTCAAGCCCGCGCCGATCCTGGTGTTCGTCACCGCGCACAGCCACGAGGCGGTCGCGGCGTTCGAGCTGGGCGCGGTCGACTACCTGCTCAAGCCCGCCGAGCAGCCGCGCATCGACAAGGCCATGGAGCGGGTGCTCGCCAAGATCCACCAGAACGGCGGCGGCAGCCAGAACCCGGTGCCCGAGCAGCGCGACGACGAGGTCATCCCGGTCGAGCTGGCGGGCACCACGAAGCTGGTGTCGCGGGCGTCGGTGCGCTGGGTCGAGGCGCAGGGCGACTACGCCAGGCTCTACACCTCCGACGGCTCGCACCTGGTGCGCATCCCGCTCGCGCAGCTGGAGGAGCGCTGGGAGAAGGCCGGGTTCGTGCGCATCCACCGCTCCTACCTGGTGCCGATCTCGCTGATCACCGAGCTGCGGATGGGCGGGTCGGGCTACTCGGTGGTGATCGGGCACGAGGAGAAGGTGCTGCCGGTCAGCCGCAGGCACACCCGCGAGCTCAAGGACCGGCTCGTCCGGGGCGGCGGCGCGTGAACGGGCCCGGCGACTCACCCGCGCCGAGACCCCGGCGCAAGAAGGTCGTCCTCGCCGACTCGCGCGCGCCGGTCACCGTGCTGCGCACCGTGGTCGAGCTGGAGGAGCAGACCAGCTGGGCCGAGGAGGTCGTCCGCTCGTTCATCCGCACCCAGTTCAAGGACGCGGTGAAGTTCGCGATCGGCACCATGCTGCTCTTCGGCGCGCTGCCGCTGGCCTTCTACCTGTTCCCCGAGCTCTCCGACGTGGAGTTCGCAGGCGTCTCGCTGCCCTGGCTGCTGCTGGGCGTGCTGCCGTTCCCGGTCCTGTTCGCCATCGGCTACTGGTACAACCTGGTGGCCGAGCGCAACGAGCGCGACTTCGTCGACATGGTCGAGAAGTGACGCGGTGGAGCTGAACCCGTGGGCCGTGGTGGCGATCGGCCTGGTCAGCCTGGTCACCTTCTCCCTCGGGTTCCGCAGTTCCCGGCTGGCCAGCACCACCCAGGACTTCCTGGTCGCCCGGCGCACGGTGCGGTCGCGGCGCAACGCGGCGGCGGTGTCGGGGGAGTACCTGTCGGCGGCGTCGTTCCTCGGCGTCGCCGGGCTCGTGCTCAAGGACGGCGCCGACGCGCTGTGGTACCCGATCGGCTTCACCGCGGGCTACCTGGTGCTGATGCTGTTCGTCGCCGCGCCGCTGCGCCGCTCCGGTGCCTACACGCTGCCCGACTTCTGCGAGGCCCGGCTCGGGTCGGCGGGTCTGCGCAGGCTCGCCACCGCGACCGTGGTGTTCATCGGGATCCTCTACCTGGTGCCGCAGTTCCAGGGCGCCGGGCTGACCGTGCACCAGATCCTGCCCTCGGTGCCCAGCTGGATCGGGTCGGCGCTGGTCGCGGTGCTGGTGATCGTGAACGTCTTCGGCGGCGGCATGCGCGCGGTGACGCTGGTGCAGGCCTTCCAGTACTGGCTCAAGCTGTTCGCCATCGCCGCGCCGACCTTCATCCTGTGCGTGCTGTTCTTCAGCCAGGGCGGGGTGAGCGGCCTGGGCGCGACCGGGCTGTCGGAACCGCTGCCGCCCCGGTTCACCCGCGACGCCGTGGTCACCGTCGAGACCGACGTGGTGCTCCAGGTCAAGGACGGCGTGCTGCTGTGGGCGAACGGCCGGGTGCACGGCACGGCCGTCACCGGTCCGACCTACTGGGGCCCGGGTGACCACCCGGTCGACGAGGGCACGGAGCTGCGGTTCTCGTCGGGCAGCGAGACGCCGGTGGTGCACCCCGCGGTGCTCGACAACGCGTCCTGGCTGCGGCCGGTCACCGGGACCGGCGACCTGTTCACCACGTACTCGCTGATCATCGGCCTGTTCCTGGGCACGATGGGGCTGCCGCACGTGCTGGTGCGGTTCTACACGAACCCGGACGGCAAGGCCGCGCGCCGCACGACGCTGCACGTGCTGCTGCTGCTGGGCCTGTTCTACGTGTTCCCGATCCTGATCGGCGCCCTGTCCCGGGTGTACGCGCCGGAGTTGTTGGTGGCCGGTAGGACTGACGCGGCGGTGTTGGCGCTACCGCTGAAGATCGCGCCTAACACGCTGGGGGAGATCCTCGGCGCGGTTACCGCGGCAGGCGCGTTCGCCGCGTTCCTGTCGACCTCGTCCGGGCTCGTGGTGAGCGTCGCGGGCGTGTTGTCGACCGACATCCTCAAGGGCCGCGTGCGCGACTTCCGGTTCGGCACGGCGCTCGCGGGCGGGGTGCCGTTGGCGTTGGCGCTGGTGCTGCGGCCGAGCGACATCTCGCTGAGCATCGGGCTGACCTTCGCGCTGGCCGCGTCCACGTTCTCGCCGGTGCTGCTGCTCGGCATCTGGTGGCGCAAGATCACCTGGGTCGGGGCGGCCGCGGGCATGGTCGTCGGCGGCAGCATGGTGCTGACCTCGATCGTGCTCACCACGGTCAGCGGCTACACCGGCGGCTGGGCACCGTCGTTCCTGCTGCAACCCGCGCTGGTCACCGTGCCGGTCGCGTTCCTGGTCGTCGTGATCACCAGCAAGGCCACCCAGAGCCGCGTCCCGCCGGACACCAACCGCACCAGGCTGCGCATGCACGCCCCGGACCGGCTCGGCTTCATCCGCGACCGCGACATCGCCCGGTTCGGCACCGTCCAGGAGCACACCCGGCTGGCGAACGGACGACACCGGCGCTGACCGTGCAACCCCCGGTCCGGTTGCCGCGTATGTGCGGGTGAGACCGGGGGAGGGCGCGGGGTGCTGCGGGTTCGCGACGAGGAGTTCGCCGAGTTCTTCTCGGCTCGCTTCGACACCTACCGCCGGATCGCGCACGCCCTGTGCGGGAACTGGTCACTGGCGGAGGAACTGGCCCAGGAGTCGTTCGTGAAGGTCTACGCGCGGTGGCCGAAGGTTCGGCTGGAGACCGCCGACGCGTACCTGCGCACGGTCCTGACCAGGACCTTCCTCGACACGAAACGCCGCGGGCGGGCCCGCGAGCACAGTGTCGCCGAGGTGCCGGACACGCCGGTCTGCGGGGAGTTCGCGGCACCGGAGCGCGACGTTCTCCGGGCGGCTCTACTGGGGGTGCCGCCCGGGCAACGCGCCGTTCTGGTGCTGCGGTTCGTCGCCGACCTGTCGGTCGAGGAGGTCGCGGCCACGCTCGGGTGTTCACCGGGCACCGTGAAGAGCCAGACCGCGCGGGGCCTCGCCGCGCTGCGGGCCGCCTACCCGGAGAGCACGAGGAGCGCCTGATGTCCGTCGACGAACACGCGCTGCGCGATCTCCTGGCAGGTCCCGCCCCCGCGGGCACCACCTCGCTGGAGGAGGTCGTCCGGCGTGGCAGGCGGTTGGTCTACGTGCGGGCGGCCAAGACGTCCACGATCATGGTGCTGGTGGTCGGCTTGATCACGGGGTCGTTGTCCTGGTTGCAGGGCGCGCAGATGCCGCCTGCCGTGTTGCGGTTGTTGCCGAGCGAGGCGGACTGGCCGCGGGTCGACCTGCGGCCCTCGACCACGCCGCGCCTGTGGAACGGCGGGGGGCCGCCGCGGTACGTCTGCCCGGTCACCGGGGAGCCGCAGGTCGGCTACGGGGAGGTGTCCGGCGCCGTGCTCGGGGTCACCCGAACGGCGGTCAGCAAGGTGCTGTCCAAGACGAAGATCGGCTACTGGGACGCGCTGACCGGCGGCACCTCGGGCACTCTGGCCGACCTGGACCTGACTGACACGAACGGCGTGGGCAGTCTCGCCGTCCGTAGCGCCATCTTCACCGGTAGCCCTACCTCGTTCGCGGACGCGTTGGCCTTCACCGACAGCAACTGCGAACCACCGAAGCGGCTCGTCACCCAGGACGGCACTGTCGTGCAGGTCTACCCGGAGGTGCCGTCCGAGCCGTACGTGACGCTGACCATGCGCGCCCGGATCTTCCGGCCCAACGGGTCGCTGGTGGTGCTGGAGGTCCGCAGCTTCGGCTCGGTCCACCTCCGGCAGACCGCGGACGGCGCCGAGCGGCTGCCCGGCCGCACGACGCTGCCGATGACCGAGGCGCAGCTGGCCCAGGTCGCGGCCTGGGTCGCCGCCGCGTGAGACCCTTCACCCGCGTCCTACGCCCGGGCGTGGCAGCATCAACGACTGTGATGCCTTCCAGCGTGCCCACCGCCACCGTCGACGCCATCCCCGCCGACGCCACCCTCCTCGACGTGCGCGAGCAGGACGAGTGGGACGCCGGGCACGCGCCGACCGCCCGGCACATCCCGATGGGCGAGCTGGCGGCCCGGCTCGACGAGCTGCCCGCGGACGGCCAGGTCTTCGTGATCTGCCGCTCCGGTGGCCGCTCCGCGCGCGTCACCCAGTACCTCAACGGCAACGGCTGGGACGCGGTCAACGTCGACGGCGGCATGCAGACCTGGTCGGCGCTCGGGCAGCCGGTGGTCAGCTCGTCCGGCCAGGACCCGCAGGTCATCTAGCCGTGTACCAGGGCTACGAGTGGGTGGCGACCCCACCGCCCACGCAGCGGGCACCGGAGCCCCCGCGTCTCCGCTTGCCCTACCTCGGCCCACCGCGCTACCGCACCCCACCCAGGTGGGGCTTCCCGGCCTTGGCCTGGCGCTGGCCGACTGCCGTCGTCGGGGTCGCGGACGAGGCGCCCGCGGCGGTCGAACGGGTCCGTGGCCGGGCTCGTTTCGCGGCGTCGGCGCTGTGGTTGCTGGCTGCGGTGGCCGTGATCGCGGCTGGCGCGGAGATCTGGCGGTACGTGCTGCTGCTGGAGAGCCGCACCGGGGCGCTGTCGCGTGGCGTGGTCCAGTGGTCGGACAGCCTGGTCACGACCGGCTCGGTCCTGTCCATCGCGGCCGGGATCATCAGCGTGACCACGGTGATCTGGTGGCTCCACGCCGCCCGCGACGCCGCAGCGGAGACCGCGGGCTACACCCCCGCCCGCCCGGACTGGCACCTCGTCCCCGGCATCCTGGTCCCCGGCGTCAACCTGGTCGTCCCCGGCGCGGTCCTGGCGGAACTCGAACACGCCATCCTCCGCCGCCCCGCCGCAGGCCGTCCGCGCCCGAGCCCCCTGCTCATCACGTGGTGGCTCACCTGGTCCGCCAGCGGTCTCCTCTTCGCCACCACCCTCCTCTGGCGCCTCCAGGACTCAGCCCAAGCCCAAGCCGACGGCGTCCTGCTCACCGCGGCCACCAACCTCGCCGCCGCCGCCACAGCCATCCTGACCATCCGCGTCGTGGACCGGCTCTCACTCCTGCTGGCCCCCATCGTCCCCTCATCAGTCCGCCGCCTCCGCGTAGTCCGCGTCGAGACCGCGGCCGCTCCCACCCGCGCACCCCGCCCCACCACCGCCAGCCGCTGAGCTGTCCTCAGTGGACCAGCAGGCTGCGCAGGCCTCGGATCACGAACTCCGGGCGACGCACGGGTTCCGCCGCCAGCCGTAGGTGCGGCAGCTGTGTGGTGAGCGCGCGTAGAGCCGCCGCGACTTCCACCCGGGCCAGTGGAGCCCCGACGCAGTAGTGGATTCCTGCGCCGAAGGAGAGGTGGGGGTTGGGGGTTCTGGTGATGTCGAGGCGGTCCGGGGAGGGGAAGGCGGCGGGGTCTCGGGCGGCGGCGCCGAGGAGGGCGGCGATCTTGGTGCCGGGGGTGATGGTGTGGCCTGCGACGGTGACCTCGGTGGTGGCGGTGCGCTCGAACAGTTGCAGCGGGGAGTCGTAGCGCAGGAGTTCCTCGACGGCGCTGGGCACCAGGTCCGGTGTGGACACCAGGAGGTCCCACTGGTCGCGGTGGCGGAGCAGGGCCAGGACGCCGTTGCCGATGACGTTGACGGTGGCCTCGTGGCCCGCCATCAGCAGCAGGACGCCGGTGGCGACGAGTTCGTCGTCGGTCAGCCGGTCGGTCCCGTCGCGCACGGCCACCAGGTCGCTGATCAGGCCGGGGCGCGAGGTCAGCGTGCGCAGGTACGCGGCGAACTCCCCGGACGCCCGTTCCGCCGTGGCGGCCTGGTCCGCGGGCAGCCCGTACTCGTACATCTTCACGATCGTGTTCGACCACGGCTGCAGCAGCCCGCGATCCGACGGCGGCACCCCCAGCAGCTCCCCGATCACCTCGACCGGCAGCGGCCCCGCGACGTGTTCCAGCAGGTCAGCCGACCCGTCAGCGGTGATCCGCGCCGCCAGGTCCGCCACCAGCCGATCGGCCAACGCCTCCACCACGGGCCGCAGCCGCTCGGTGTGCCCGCGCCCGAACGCCGCCGACACCAGCCGCCGGAGCCGGGTGTGCGTAGGCGGTTCGTTCTCCAGCAGCGAGTTCCGGTGCAGCATGTTGAAGGCCGCGAACGCGGACACCGGCTCCTTGTCCTTCCACAACCGCCCCAGCCCGCGGTCGCGAAGTACCGCCGAACAAGCCGCGTGGGACAACGCCACCGGTAGGCCCAACTGCTCGTGCCAGTGGACTTCTCTCTCGGCACGCAGTGAAGCGAAGACCGGGTAAGGGTCATCGATGAAGGCTGGATCAGCCAGGTCGAACACCATCACTGGTCACCCCTTCCTGTCGGTCAGCGTAAGGACTAAGGGGTGTGGTCGCCGGGGGGCTGACGGGGTTGGGTAGCGTCGGCGCACACCGCATCCCAGGTCGACGAGGAGCAGCCCGATGTCCAGGCGATCCGCCGTGAAGAGCAAGGCCAAGGCGCCGGACGCCTCCGGCATCGGTCCCCGCCAGCCGTGTCCGTGCGGGTCGGGCAAGCGCTACAAGGCGTGCCACGGGTCGGCGGGTGGCGCGGTCGAGGTCGCCGTCGCGCGGCCGTTCGAGGGGCTCGCCGGTGAGCGCGAGCTGATCGCGCTGCGCGAGTTCGTGCCCTCCGGCACCGCCGTGCTGCCGCTGGTCGGCCAGGAGCGCGAGATCACGCTCGCCACCGTGCTGCCGATGGCCGCCGCCGCGCTGGTCCGCGCCGATGGTGTCGCCTACGTCGGGTTGCAGGTGCAGACCCGGTCCAGCGACATCAGCCGCGACCTGGCCCGCGCCGTTCGGTGGGCGCTGACCGCCGAGGCGGGTGACGTGCTGACCGTGGTCGGCCCCGACACCGACGCGGGCGACAAGCCGGAGCGCCTGCAGGACCTGGTGGACCTCGACGCGCCGCTCGACGCCACGGTGCACAGCGACTTCTCCTGGTGGATGCCCGAGGGCAGCGAGCCCAGCGGTGAGGTCGCCCTGTCGCTGGAGCGCGCCAACAGCGCCATCCTGCCCACCGAGCGCATCGGCCCGGCCGCGTACTGGGTCGACGCGGGCGACAAGGCGCACCTGCGCTGGGTGCGCCCGGAGCCCGAGGAGGAGTTGCTCGCGGCGCTGGCCCGGCTGCACGCCCGTGGTGAGCTCGCCCTCGGGGAGGGTTCCCGGTACGCGGGCTCGTTCCGCGCGCACGGCCTGCTCGTGCCGGTGTGGGACCTCGACCGCGAGTCGCACGCCCGCGAGTGGACCGAGGCCGTCGAGCAGCTCGGCACCCGCCTGGACGCCGCGCTCGCCTCCCTGGCCGACGAGCCGCTGACCTCCGACGAGCGCCGCGCCCGCGACGGTCTGCTCGGTCGGCAGATCACCATCCGGTGATCCTGCACATCGTCACCACCGCGGGCTGGCCTGCCGACGAGATCACCCCACTCGACGGCGACGAGTTCGTGCACTGCTCCGACCCCGGAACCGTGCACCTGCCCGCCGATCGCCTGTTCGCGGGCCGGACCGACTTGCTGTTGCTGGAAGTCGATCCGGCCCGCTTGGGCGTCCCCCTGCGCTGGGAGGCCGGGTCGCCGCCGATCCCGGGCGGGCCGTGGTTCCCGCACGTGTACGGGCCGATCCCCGCCTCGGCGGTGGTCGGCGTGCACGAGTTCCCCCCTGGCCCGGACGGCACGTTCGAGCTCCCCGCGGCGTTGGCGCAGCGGTAGATAACGGTGGTGTAACGCACGGCAACCGGTTTCCGGGGCTCCGCGTGCTCTTGGTGTCAGCGGCTGGAGGGGCCTGCCGCACCATCGAGGGGGAACTCGGATGTCCAGGAAGTCGTTGCTGCACAAGGGTTTGCTGATCTCCGCCGTCGCCTCCGGGTTCCTGCTCGCCGCGTGCAGCGGTGACCCGGTGCCGGCGGCCGCGCCCAGCCCGACCACGGCGCCGTCGAGCACGCCGTCGAGCACGCCGTCGAGCACGCCGTCGAGCACGCCGTCGACCACCGCGGCCGAGCCCGCGCCTGCCCAGGTCACCGCCACGACCGCTCCCGCCGCGCAGCCGAACGCACCGGTCAAGCAGCAGGCCGCCAAGCCGAGGCCGCAGGCCAAGAGCGGGCCGGTCCTCGGGCCGGACGGCTACGGCACGCTCAAGATCGGCATGTCCCAGCGGGAGGCGGTCGCGACCGGCCGCATCCTGAGCGAGCCGGTGGGCGGGGGCAGCCCGGAGTGCCGTGCCCACGACGCCCCCGGTCAGGTCGAGGGCGCCGGTGCCGTGGGGATCTCCGACCAGTACGGGGTCTCGCTCATCTTCGGCTACGGCGGCGCGCACACGCCCGAGGGCATCGGCGTCGGATCGACCTCGGCCGAGGTCAAGCGCGCCTACCCGAACCTGAAGCAGGGCTGGCCGGGGTCGCACCAGGTGACCGCGGTCCCCGGGCACTCGGGCAACCGGTACGACTTCGCCGTCGTCGACGGCAAGGTCGTGGCGTTCTCCCTGCGCAGCCAGCACGAGGTCTGCGTGTCGTGAGTGCGATGATCGAGATCATCGCGGAACGCGATCTTCAGGGGGAGAACGTGGGGATGGACGAGTTCGCGGACTTCGTCGCAGGCGCCATGCCCGGTCTGCTGCGCTACGGGCACGCCCTCACCGGCAACCCCCACGACGCGGCGGACCTGGTGCAGGGTGTGCTGGAGAAGATCGGGTCGCGGTGGTCGTCGGTGGTGCGCAAGGCGGGCGACCCGCTCGCCTACACCCGCCGGTCGATGGCCAACGCGCACGTCAGCCGGTGGCGGCGCACCCGCAGGGAGAACCTGGTCGCCGAGATCCCGGAGGCCCCGGCCGACCGGGTGCGGTACGCCTTCGAGGACGAGCCGCTGTGGCAGGCGCTGCGGTCGTTGCCCGCCAAGCAGCGGGCGGTGGTCGTGCTGCGGTACTACGAGGGCCTCTCCGAGGCGGAGATCGCGCACACCCTCGGCGTCAGCGCCGGGACGGTGAAGAGCCAGGCCAGCAAGGCGATGGGGACACTACGAACGCGGCTGGGTGCTTCCGCGGAGGGCAGGTGATGGGCATGGACATCGACGACGAGCTGCGCAGGTTGTTCGCCGACGAGCGGTTGGACGTCCCGGTCCGCCCGGGTGCGACCGACGCGGTGGTGACCGGGGCGGGCAGGCGGCGCAAGCGGCGGCACGCGGTGGTGGCGGCGGGGGGCGCGCTGACCGTGGCCGTGCTGGTGGCGGGCGGGGTGGTGCTCAGCGGGATGACGAACAGCTCGTCGTCGCCGCCCGGCCAGCAGGTCGTGCCCACGATGTCGGCCACGCTCAAGGTGACGACCACCCCGAGTTCCGTCGCCGTGCCGCCGGACCGCACCGGGTCGAACTCGGCGGGCGGCACCGCGGGGACTACCAAGCCGTCCACGTCCACCGGCAAGGTGACGACCTCGGTGGTCAAGCCGCCCGCCGTACCCGAGCTGCGGCCCGCGGGCTTCGGCAAGATCCGGATCGGCATGTCGATCGCCGACGCGGAGGCCACCGGGGACCTGGTCCGCCAGGACAACGGGTCGCCGGAGTGCACGAACTACACGTTCAAGGGGTACCCCGAGGGCAGCGTCGGCATCTCGGCGACCGACGGGGTCACCGCGATCTTCCCGCCGCACGGCGCCCGCACCCCGGAGGGCATCGGCCACGGCTCGACCCTGGCCGAGTTCCGCACCGCGTACCCGGCGGCCACCACCGACCAGCACGGGTACCGGATCGTGCGGCTGGACCAGGGGAAGGTCTACTCGTTCGGCTTCGGCGGCGGCTCGAAGGTGGACGAGGTCGTGCTCTACACCGACAAGCAGATGTGCTTCGGGTAGCCGAGGCGCGGGAGCGGGCCTGGGGGCTGCTCCCGCGCCTCACCTGCGGTCAGAGCGCGCCACCGGCCACGCGGGGGGCCAGCGGGTCGGTGCCGCTGTCGCCGACGTGCTCGCGGGCGAGGTGGCTCTCGACGTCGAACAGGTTGCCGTTGGAGCGCTTGACGATGGTGAGCAGCGTGCGCATCGACGCCACTTCCTCGACCTGCTCCTTGAGGAACCACTGCATGAACTGCTCGCCCTTGTAGTCCTCCTCGTCGCGGGCGACCTTGGCGAGGTTGACGATCTCGTCGGTCACCGCCCGCTCCTGCTGCAGGGCGAGGGTGACCAGCTCGGCGGCGTCCGCGAACTCGTTGCGCACCTCGTCGACACCGGGAACGGTCACCGGGATGTCGTTGTCCATCAGGTACTGAGTGATCATCATCGCGTGGTTCCGCTCCTCCAGCGACTGCCGGTAGAAGTGCTTGGCCAGGCGGGGGAGGTCCTGGCCGTCGAACCACACCGCAAGCGCGACGTACTGCTGGGAGGCGGCGAACTCGTTGCGGATCTGCACCTGCAGCAGCTTGTGGAACTTGGAAGTCATGCCATGGGACGGTACGCGATTCGCCGCGTTCCCGCGCTACCGGAACCCCATTTGGCGGGCTATTTCGATCACGTTAGGCAAGGCTTTCGAACCTTTGTTGAGGTTAGCCATTCCTAACTCCGCCGACCGGCTTCACCGCATCGTGGGACAGGTCCTGACCTGCGGGATCGACCCGGTCCTTGCAAGATCACCCGCCGCGCTGAACAATGATCTTGGCGGCGCTCTGCTGTTCATCTTACGCCGGTTGTCCGGCGAATGGGGAAAGATAGGCTCGCCTTAGTTGGGGTCAATTGACCGGGGCTTGGCCAACTGCCTCGGCGACCCGCTCGATTTCCGCACGGCGGCTCTCCCAGAAGGCGGGTTCCCTACCGGCCGCGCTTTCCCCGTCACCCACCGCGCCGTCGAGTTGTTCGCGCAGGATGTCGGCGTGGCCCGCGTGCCGGTTGTTCTCGGCCAGGAAGTGGACCAGGACCTTGAACAGCGTCACCTCGGGGGACGGCCACCACGGCACGTGGCCGGGGGCGTCGAGGTCCAGGGCGGTGATCGTCGCGTCGGAGTGGTCGCACACGCGCCGGTAGCGGTCGATGACCTCGGCGCGGGACTCGTGCTCGGTCGCCCACATGTCGGCACCGCGCTCGGGCAGGGGCTCGGGGAACGGCCGCGCGAAGACCTCGCCGAAGTACCTGGCCTCCCAGGCGGCCAGGTGCTTGATCAGACCGAGCAGGTTGGTGCCGGTGGCGGTGAGCGGGCGGCGGATGTCGTACTCGCCGAGCCCGTCGAGCTTCGCGAGGGTGGCCGCGCGGATCCAGCGCAGGTCGTCGTGCAGGTACGTCTTCGCGGCGTCGCTGAGCATGGGCTCCACCCCACCACACCCGTGCCGGGGCGTGGTGGGGCCGGGCGGCTTAGAGCGGGTCGCGGCTGACCGGGCAGGACATGCAGCGGGGGCCGCCGCGGCCGGTGCCCAGTTCGGAGCCGCTGATGCGCAGGACCTCGATGCCCGCGTCCTCCAGCCGGGAGTTGGTCTCCACGTTGCGCTCGTAGGCGACCACCACGCCGGGGGCCAGCGCGAGGGTGTTGTTGCCGTCGTCCCACTGCTCGCGCTCGGCGGTCACCGGGTCCAGGCCGGTGTCGATCACCCGGAGCCGGTCGATGCCCATCGCGGCCGCGGCGGCGTCGAGGAACGGGGCCGGGCCGTCGACCTGGACGCCGGTCTCGCTCGGGCGCAGCGTGTAGGCGCGCAGCGTGTTGCGGATGGCCGGGTACATGACCACCGCGTCCCGGTCGACCATGGTGCAGACGGTGTCCAGGTGCATGGTCGCCCGGTCCTGCGCGATCGGCACCGCCAGCACGGTGTGCGCCAGGCCGTCGCGGAAGGCCGACCGGGCGAGGGACTCCGCGCCCGCCGGGGTGGTGCGCTCGCCGACCCCGATGGCGATGACCCCGGGGGCCAGCAGCAGCACGTCGCCGCCCTCGACGGGGGCCGAGTGGGCGCCGTAGGCGCGGCCCGCGGTGCGGAAGCGCGGGTGGTAGGCGTAGATCAGGTCCAGCAGCGCGGTCTCGCGGGCCCGCGCGGGCATCGCCAGCGACGCGATCGCCACCCGGTTGCCGATCCACACCGAGGAGTCCCTGGTGAACAGCAGGTTCGGCAGCGGGTCGACCACGAAGTCGTGCGGGTGGTGCATCTTGCGCACCAGCGACGCGCCCTCGGCCGCGGGCAGTTCCTCGAACGTCATGCCGCCGGTGAGCACGTCGGCGAGCCCCTTTGCGTCCACAGTGGACAGGTAGGCGCCCAGCGCGTCGGCCAGCTCGGTGCCCAACCTGCGCCGGTCGACGGCGGTGGCGGCAGCGGCGGCGTGCGCGCGCTCGTCGGCGAGCGCGACCACCAGGCTGTCGAACAGCCGCATCACCTCGACCCCGCGCCCGGTCAGCACGTCGGCGAACGCGTCGTGCTCGTCCTGCGCCCGGTCGACCCACGGGATGCTGTCGAACAGCAGCTGGTCGTTGTTGCGCGGGGTCAGCCGCTTGAGCTCGTTGCCCGGGCGGTGCAGCAGCACGGTGCGCAGCGGTCCGACCTCGCTGTCCACGCGCGGCGCTGCCGCTGTCTGCTCGGCATCGGGGACATCCGGGAAGGCGGTCACACCTGCGAGCGTAACGACTCGCTTCGGAAAACACCGCCCGCGACCGGGCATGATGGCGGAGAACGCCACACATCGCCAGGATGGTAGCCGGTTCGTTAACCGAAAGGCTCGTTTCATGCATCGATCGTTGCGTCGGAAGGCTGTGTGGGGCGGCATTGTCGCCGTCACAGTGGCTGTTGCCGTTGGATTGTGGTTGTTCCAGCCCTGGCGCCTGGTCACCCGGAGCTCGGTGGACGAGGCACTCCCGTTCACCACCCCCGCCGCTGTGTCCACAACCGCTGCTGTCGCGTCCACTACTGCGGTCCCGGTGAACCCGCCCGGCCCGAAGGTCCTCGCCGAGGGCACCTTCGTCAGCCAGGAACACCCCACCCGCGGCACCGCCCGGATCCTCGAGCAGGACGGCACCAGAGTCCTGCGCCTGGAGAACTTCTCCACCTCCGACGGCCCCGACGTCCACGTCTGGCTCTCCGCCACCCCCGCCGCCGCCGACTGGCACGCCTACGACGACATCCGCTACGTCCCCTTGGGCGACCTCAAAGCCACCGACGGCAACCAGAACTACCCCATCCCCGCCGACGCCGACCTCACCGACATCCGCAGCACAGTGATCTGGTGCGACCGCTTCAACGTCGCCTTCGGCTCAGCGCCCCTTGTCCTCGGGTAGGCCTTGGGCGAGAAGCTTCGGGCCCTTGGTGAGCAGTGGCGCGAACAGGTCTCCGTGGTCGTCCACCCGGTCCAGGACCTCGTCCGCCGTGAAGGTCAGGTCCGCGACCGAGGTGCACGACTCCACCTCCGCCCACGTCACCGGTGTCGACACGGTCGGGGTGGGGCGGGCGCGCAGGGAGTAGGGCGCGATTGTGGTCTTGTTGGGGTTGTTCTGGCTCCAGTCGATGAAGATCTTGCCGGGGCGGAGGGTTTTGGCCATTCGGGAGGTGACCAGGGTGGGCAGGTCGCGTTCCAGGCGTTCGGCGAGGGATTTGGCGTAGTCGGAGGTCCGGGTCGGGGAACTGGTGGTCACGGCGGCGTAGAGCTGCATGCCCTTGGAGCCGCTGGTCTTGGCGACGACCTCCAGGCCGTCCGCCGCCATCGCGTCCCGCAGCCGCAGGGCGACGACGCAGCACTCGACCACCGTGGCGGGTGCGCCGGGGTCCAGGTCGAACACCAGCAGGTCCGGGGAGCGCCGCGCGCCCCGGGAGCCGACAGTCCACTGTGGAACGTGCAGCTCCAGCCCGGCCAGGTTCGCCGCCCACACCAGTGACGGCAGGTCGCGCAGCAGGGCGAAGTCGAGGCTCTCGGCGCCGGTTGTGCTGCCGGGGGTCTCGATGGTGACCGTGCGGATCCAGTCGGGGCTGTGGCGGGAGGCGTTCTTCTCGAAGAAGCCCGGTCTGCCGACCCCGTCGGGGAAGCGGCGGAAGGTGACCGGGCGGTCGAGCAGGTGCGGCGTGAGGGCGGGGGCGACCCGGCTGTAGTAGTTGATCACGTCGCCCTTGGTGAAGCCGTCCTCCGGGTAGAGGACCTTGTCGAGGTTCGTCAGGCGCAGCCGCCTGCCCTCGACCTCGACGAGCACCTCGCCGGTCACTCGCGCCACCCCGCCACCGGTAAGTCCGACGGGTCCTTGTCCGCACGCAGTCCACGCCAGGTCGGCGCGCGCATGCGTCCGTCGTCGGTCCAGTGCAGGAACGCGACCTCGCCCACCAGGCTCGGCCGCACCCACCGCGCCCCGCGAGCCCGGTCGCGCGGCACCTCGGTGCCGAACGGCGAGGTCTTGCGCTCCAGCCGGTGCAGCTTCGCGGTCAACGTGCGCAGCACCTCGTCGGTGAACCCGGTCCCCACCTGCCCGACGTACCGCAGCCCGTCCGGCGTCGGCATGCCGACCAGCAGCGACCCGAACACCTCCGACCGCCGCCCCTCGCCGGGCCGCCAGCCGCCGATGATCACTTCCACCGCGCGCTGGTCGGTGATCTTCAGCCACTCGGGCGATCGCCTACCCGGGTGGTACCGCGAGCCGAGCCGCTTGGCGATGATCCCTTCCAGCTCCTGCTCGCGCGCCGTCTCCAGCACCGCGCTGCCGTCGCCGGGGTAGCTGGGCGAGGTGTTCCAGTGCGGCCCGCGCAGGTCCAGGCCGACCAGCAGTTCCCGGCGCTGCGTGTACAGCAGGTCCAGGCAGGGGCGGCCGTCGAGGTGCAGGACGTCGAACACCACGTACGTCACCGGTGTCTCCGCGGCCAGCTTCCGGGCGATCCGCTCGTCGGAGACGTGCATCCGCTTCTGCAGCTCGGCGAACGACGGCTTCCCGTTGCGGAACGCGACGATCTCCCCGTCGAGCCACACCTGCGTGCTACCCAGCTCCTCACCCAGCGTGCGCAGCTCGGGGTAGCTGCCGGTGATGTCGTTTCCCTTGCGCGAGAACAGTCGCAGTCGCCCACTGTCCACTCTCGCCAGGGCGCGCACACCGTCCCATTTGAACTCATATGCCCAGGCGTCGTCGTCCGGCGGCAGTGCGCCCGGACTGGCGAGCATCGGCTCATGCGACGTCGGTAGCGCTACCCAGTCGGACTGCTGCGGTGGCTCTGACCGGCGCACCATCCAGTCCTTCTCGGACTTACCGCCATGGAAGAAGGTGTACTTACCGCGCACCCGCGAGCCGGAGAACACTACGGCCACCTCGCGGTCGCTCCACTTGACCGTCTCGTAGGTGCCGCGGTCCCAGATCACCATCCGGCCGCCCCCGTACTCGCCCTTGGGGATCTCGCCCTCGAAGGTCGCGTACTCCATCGGGTGGTCCTCGGTGTGCACGGCCAGCCGGATGTCGCCCGGCTCGGTGGGCAGCCCCCGCGGCACCGCCCAGCTCACCAGCACCCCGCCGCGTTCGAGGCGCACGTCCCAGTGCAGCCGGGACGCGTGGTGCTCCTGGATGACGAACGTGTCGTCACCGCCCACCGGCAGGGCGTCGTCGACCGGCACGGGCTCGGGGGTCTTCCCGGCGTCGCGCTTGCGCCGGTACTCGCCCAGCCCCGCCATGACCCATTCGTACCTCGAGCTGCGGTGATCCGCCAGGCAAAGGTATTGAAACGCTGTTACGTAACACTGTAATCTATCGCCATGCTGACCATCTCCGATCCCAGCCGCCTGCTCGCGGGCACCGTCCTGCTCTCCGTCGTCGGTATCGAGTTCGGCGGCTGGTTCCTCCTGCGCCTCGCCCGGGGGGACCAGCGCCTCACCCCGTTCCAGCAGAAGTTCGCCCGCGCGGGTCACGCCCACGCGGGCGTCCTCGTCACCCTCGGCCTCGTCTGCCTCCTCCTGGCCGACGCAGCAGGTCTCGACGGCCCCATCGGCTGGATCGCCCGCATCGGCGTCCCCGCCGCGGCCGCCCTGATCTCCGCAGGCTTCTTCTTCTCGTCCATGGGCCGCGGCGAGGTGACCAAACCCAACCGCCTCATCGCCCTGATCTGGCTCGGCGCGCTCTCCCTGGCCGTGGGCGTGGTCTCGATCGGAATCGGCCTGCTCACCGCATAAATCGGGCTACGGCAGCCAGGACACCTTGCCGCGCAGTAGTGAGTAGCCCACGAATGCCACGAAGTCCAGCAGTGTGTGTGCGATGACCAGCGGCCACAGCCGCCCGGTTCGTTGCCATACGCGGCCGAATACCAGGCCCATCACGAGGTTGCCGATGAATCCGCCGAAGCCCTGGTACAGGTGGTACGACCCGCGCACCACCGCCGCGAACAGCAGTGATGAGTTCTCCCGGAACCCCAGGTGCCTCATCCGGGTGATCAGGTACCCGACGACGAGTACCTCCTCGGCCCACGCGTTGCCCGCCGCCAGCAGGGTCAGCGCGATCGGTCGCCACCAGGAGTCGTCCAACGTGGACGGCGCCACTGCCAGGCTGATCCCGATGGCGTGGCCGACCAGGTAGAACACCAGGCCCGGTAGTCCGATGATCGCCGCCAGACCGACCCCGGCAGCGGCGTCACGACCCTTGCGGCGCCCATCGAGCCCGACCTGGTGCAGCCGCGTTCCAGCCCGATAGAGGAGGTACAGCCCCAGAGCGCCCCACGCGACGAGTCGGATGACGCCGAGTAGTTGCTTGATGAAGTCGAGCAGGTCGAGGTCGGCCTGCGGCACGTTGATGGCGACGGTCTGCTGGTTCAGGGCGACTGGTTGCAGCAGCGCGTCGACCAGCGACACCAGGCTGCTCAGCCCGGACAGCCCGAGCGTGACCGCGAAGACGATGAGCAGCTCGATCCACACCAGCCGCCGCTGCGCCGGGTCCTGGATCAGGTCGTCGCCCGGCCGCTCCGGCGCGAACCACGCGCGCAGGTTCACCACCCGGGCGAACCTACCCGGTGTGCCTGCCGGCCAGGAACGGGCAGCCGACGAGCCTGCGCAGTTCGGCGCTGAGCTCGCTCGGGTCGCTCACCGGCCGGGAGAACGCGAGCCGGACGTCGTGGTCGGCGTCGATGGCCTCGACCCGCAGCCGCAGCCCGAACCGGTCGAGGCCCAGCGGTCGCACGTGCCCGCCGCGCAGGTCTTCCGGCAGGTGTCGGACCAGGGAGCCGACGACGTCGGTGTGCGAGAGCTCGAGGTGGCGCAGCCAGCCCGCCTCGAAGGTGACGAACGGGTCGGGCTCGGCCTGGGTGAAGGCGGGGACGCCCACCGAGTGGGTGCCCTCGGCGTCGGCGAGCACGAGCGAGGCGGGCACCAGCCGCAGCAGTGCCGCGCCGTGGCCGAGGTCGAGCAGCCGGGGGTCGGGCCGCTCCTCGGCGACCAGCACGGCCTGCGCGCGGGCCTCGTCGTCGCCGAGTGCCCGCAGCCAGCCGGTGATCCACAGCAGCCCGCGGACGGGTTCGCGCAGCGGGACCGGGGCGGTGTCGGCCAGCTCGACCATCGTGGCCAGTTCGCCGCGCGGCGCCTGCCAGGCGGTGGCGACCAGCTCGTGGTCGTCGGGCAGCAGGACGCTGACCGAGCCGTCGGCGTGCGCGTGGTGCAGGAGGGGGACGACCCGGTCGCCCTGCCCCTGGTCCGCGGCGGGGACCAGCGTCGCGCGCCCGCCGAGTGCGGCGATGCTGCGCGCGCGTTCGGCCGGGTGCGGCGCGGGGGGACGTGGTGCGTCCGATCTGGTCACGACTCACCTCCTGAGTTAGGTCACCCTAACTTGCAGGTGGGTCCGCTGGGAAGTCGTGGCGTCGGTATCCCACGAACTGGCTACGCTGCCCGCGCCGCACCCGACAAGGAGGGCACATGAGCGAGGCACCCGCCGTCGAAGCACCGACCGGCAGGCCCGCGATCGAGGACCTGGCCACCGCCAAGGCCCTCTCCGCGCTGCGCTTGCCGCTGATCGGCCTGCCCCTGGCCGCCGTCGTCTTCGCCGTACCGGCGGTCTGGCTGATCGTCGCCGGTGGTGGCTGGATCGGGATCGCGGTGCTGGCCATCGCCGCGCTGGCGTTCGTGGTGACCTCGGTCCTGGCGTTGGTGATCACCGGCTTCTGGATCGGTCCGGCGGGGCGGTTGCTGCGCGCGGAACCGTGGCGTGCCGCATCGGTCAAGGTCTACCGGCCCAGCAAGGGTTTTCCGCGCGCGCGGCTGGTAGTCAAAGAGGCTTACGGCAAGTCGTTGAGCATCTTGGCCCCTGCGCTGCCGTGGGCGGCGCAGCAGATCCTTGCCCGTACCAGCAAGATCTGGCTGGTAGGCCCGGACGACAAGGGTTGGGTCGCCATCCGGTCGACAGGGTTAGCGCTACCGCTGGGGCAGGCGCGGGTGTCCACGACGGACCTGTCCACCGGGTACGAGATCACTGTGGACCAGCCGGACCCCGCGAGGGCCTCACTCGCCTCCGGTGACGCGGTGCTGGCCAAGGTCATCGCCGCCCCGCGCAAGCGTTCGCGCACCGACATGGTCGCGCCGGTGGTCCTCCTGGCCTTCGCGGGCTTCGTGGTCGTCGACCTGCTGCAACGCGGGGTCAAGGCCGGCCAGGTCGGCCTGGCGATCGGCGTGTTCGTCGGCACGCTCGTCATCGCGGGCTTCTTCGCGTGGCGGCTCTACAAGGCGCTGTACTGGGCAAAGGTCGACAAGTTGCTGTCAGCGGGACCGTGGAACGCGGTGGCGGTAGAGCTACCGGAGCCGACTCGGGTTGGTCGGGAAACGGTGACCATGCAAGCCACGTTCGCAGATGGCCGAACCGTGCCGGTGAAACTAACGCGCGCTGGTCACGCTATCCGTGCGAATGTCGCCGCTACGGGGAAACTCTGGGTGGCAGGTATACCGGGGGAGGGCAAACAGATGGTGGCGGGAATTCCCGGTTATCCGTTCCTCAGCCGGGCCGATTTCGGTTCCTGACCGGCGTCGCCCCAGCCGCGGGTGGCCCGCTCTGTCCGCAGGGCGGCCTGCCTGACCTCGGCCAACTCCTCGGCGGGGTCCTCGACGCCGACCAGGTCCTCGACGGCGGTGACCACGGCCTCCAACTGGCTGATCAGGGTGTTGTAGGTGTCGGTCAGCCGGGTCAGCTCGGCGACGTCGTCCGCGGCGACCTCGACCCGCACGATGGCCGACGCCCGGACCGCGAACCGGCGCAGCGCCCGGTCCAGCACGTCCATGGTCTCGTCGAACCTGGGGTCGATCTCCGCGCGGGTGGCGTGGAAGCGGCGCAGCCAGACGTCCTCGGCGGAGTCAGGCTCGATCGCGGGCGCCGGTGGTTCCTCGGGCTCCTGGATGAGCCGGGCGATGCCCGCCTTGCCGCCGAGCACCACGACGCCGACCCCCAGCGTCATCCACGGGGGTAAGTGGATCGCCCAGGCGACCCCGGCCGCGCTCGCCGCCAGGAGCAGACCCCATGGATCGGCTAGTTCCCTCGCATAACCCATTGCCCACCCTTACCCCACCCAGTACCGGGACAGGGCCAAGATCCTAGGGGAATCCACCCTCCAAATGCGACCCTGGTTCCAGTTGGTGATTTGCGGACAATGAGGTGTGGCCCGATCGCGATTGGGCGGTATTCACAATGCGAACACCGCCCGATCGCGACGTCAGTTCCAGTCCGGTCCGCGCTTGCTCCAGCTCCACGCGTAGCGCGGGTCCTCGCTGTCGGTGGCGGCTTCGCCCAGGTCGAGCGGCCGGAAGGTGTCCACCATCACCGCGGTCTCGTCGAAGAAGTCGGCCCCGATGGAGGCCTCCGCGGCGCCCGGCTGCGGGCCGTGGGTGAACCCGCTCGGGTGCAGCGACAGCGACCCGATGCCGATTCCGGAGCCCTTGCGCGCCTCGTAGTTGCCACCGACGTAGAACATCAACTCGTCGGAGTCGACGTTCGCGTGGTTGTACGGGACCGGGATCGCGTCGGGGTGGTAGTCGACCTTGCGCGGCATGAACGAGCACACCACGAAGTTCGGGCCCTCGAAGGTCTGGTGCACGGGCGGCGGCTGGTGCACGCGGCCGGTGATGGGCTCGAAGTCGTTGATGTGGAACACCCACGGGTACAGGCACCCGTCCCAGCCGACCACGTCGAACGGGTGGTTGGCGTAGGTGAACCGCGTTAGGCCTGCCCGGTGCCGGACCAGGACCTCGACATCCTCACCCTCGACGAGCAGCGGCTCCGTCGGACCCCTCTGGTCGCGTTCGCAGTAGGGGGAGTGCTCCAGGAACTGGCCCTTGGACGACAGGTACCTCCTGGGCGGGCCGATGTGCCCCGCGGCCTCGACGATGAACAGCCGCATCTCGCCGTTGGGCACAACGCGGTAGGTAGTCGAAGTCGGGATGACCAGGTAGTCGCCTTCAGACACCTCAAGAGCGCCGTAGACGGTCTCCACCGTGCCGCTGCCGCCCTGCACGTAGAACAGCTCGTCGCCCACCGCGTTGCGGTAGAGCGGGCTCGGCGCGGACGCGGTGGCGAACCCGATGATCACGTCGGAGTTGCCGAACAGCGTCCTGCGGCCGGTCACGGCGTCGGTGTCCGCGCTGAACTTGAGGCCCTGCGTGCGGAAGTGCCGCGGCTTGAGCGGGTGGTTCGGCACCAGCGCGCCGCGGAAGTCCTCGACGACCTCGGCGTTCACGATCGCGGTCGGCAGGTGGCGGTGGTAGAGCAGAGCCGAGTCGGAGGAGAACCCCTCGACCCCCATCAGCTCCTCGGCGTAGAGCTTCCCCTCCGGCGACCGGAACTGGGTATGCCTCTTGCGGGGGATGTCCCCAACGCGCCGGTAGTGCGGCATGTGCTCCTCCGGAGACCTCTCAGAATCTCAGTTGCTGTGTCCGCCTACCGGACATCTTTGTTCAGTTGGCGGTACGCTACTAGCGTGTCAGCCGTGTCAAGCGCAGCTCCCCTCCCAGGCCCCGGTCCGCGCGGCATCCCGCCGCTGTTCGCGCGGCTTGTCGACGACGCGGCCCTGTTCCCCCCGGGCAACGCACCCATGCCCGACGCGGTGCGCATGCACCTCGCCGGGCGCGACGGCGGGAACGCGGGCGTGATGGGCCTGTTCCTGTGCAACGCCTCCCGCCTGCCCGAGCTGATCACCGAGTTGGTGAAGGCGAAGCCAGCCAAGCCGGTGGCGCTCTCGCTTGTCATCGACACCGGCCTGGGCGGGGTGCCCAAGGCGCTGTCCATCGTCGAGTCGCGGGCCGAGCTGCTCGCGCTGCGGATGGTGGAGATGCCCGCCCCGGCGGACGTCGACGACGTGTGGCTGGAGCGGGTGAACGAGTTCGTGCCCGAGGACGTCATCCGCGTGGTCGAGCCGCGCCGCGGCGGCGTGGAGTGGCTCGACGGCATCCGCAGGGTCGTCGACCACGGCAGCTGGCCCAAGATCCGCTGCGGTGGCCTCAGCCGCGAGGCGTTCCCCAGCGTGGACGAGGTGGCCGACTTCCTGGCGGTGATCAGCAGGGGCGAGGCGTCGTTCAAGGCGACCGCGGGCCTGCACAACGCCGTCCGGCACACCGACCACGAGACCGGGTTCGACCACCACGGCTTCCTGAACCTGCTGGTCGCGACCTCGCGCCTGCTCGCGGGCGGTGACGTGCGCGCCGCGCTGTCGGAGACCGACGGCGCCGTGCTCGCCGAGGAGGCCAAGGGGCTGACCGACCAGGCCGCGCACGCGGTGCGGGCGGTGTTCGGTTCGTACGGATCGTGCTCGCTGAGCGAGCCGGTGGAGGACCTGGAAGGGCTGGGCCTGCTGTGAGCTGGATCGACGACCCCGCGTTCGCCGCGGACAAGCCCTTCGGCCCCCAGACGCTGCCCTACGGCGTCGTGGAGACCGCGGAGGGTCCTGCTGTCGCGGTGCGCGTAGGTGACCACGCGTTGCCGTTGAGGCCCATTGCGGACGAGTTCACGGCAGAGTTGGCCGAGCTCGTTGCCGCTGACTCGCTCGACCCGCTGCTGGCCGCTGGTAGGCCTGCCTGGTCGGCGCTGCGTGCGCGGCTGACAGAGCTGGTTAAGGCAACGGCCGCGCCTGAGGGTGCGGTGCTCTTGCCGCTGTCGGAGACGGTGACCCGGTTGCCGTTCACCGTCGGCGACTACGTCGACTTCTACTCGTCGCGCAACCACGCCGAGAACGTCGGCCGCATCTTCCGGCCCGATGGCGAAGCGGTGTTCCCCAACTGGAGCCACCTGCCCGTTGGCTACAACGGCCGCTCCGGCACGGTCATCGTCTCCGGCACCGATGTCGAGCGCCCGCACGGTCAACGCAAGGGCGACGACGGGCCTGTTTTCGGCCCTAGCGTCCGCCTGGACATCGAGGCCGAGATCGGTTTCGTGTGCGGTGGCCCTGTCGCCCGCCGCGTGTCGACCTCCGCCGCGCCGGACCACGTGTTCGGCGTGGTCACGGTCAACGACTGGTCCGCGCGCGACATCCAGGCCTGGGAGTACGTGCCGCTCGGCCCGCACCTGGGCAAGTCGTTCGCGACGTCTATCGGCGCCTGGATCACCCCTCTGGAGGCGTTCGCGGCCGCGCGCGTCCCCGTGCCCGACCCCGGCCACCCGAGGCAGGACTACCTCGTCGAGGACACCCACTGGGGCCTCGACATCAACCTGCAGGTGTTCTGGAACGGCACCCTGGTCAGCAAGCCCGACTTCGCGGGCATGGCGTTCTCCTTCGCCCAGCAGCTGGCGCACATGACCGTCAACGGCGCCACCGTGCGCCCCGGCGACCTGTTCGCCTCCGGCACCATCTCCGGTCCGGAGAAGCACCAGCGCGGCTCGTTCCTGGAGCTGAGCTGGGGCGGCAAGGAGAAGATCACCCTCGACGACGGCGGCGAGCGCACCTTCCTGCTCGACGGCGACACGATCGTGATCACCGCGACCGCGCCGGGTCCGGACGGCACGGTCATCGGCCTGTCCGAGGTGGCCGGGACGATCCTGGCCGCGGGGGACTGACCGGTGCCTGGCATACGGTCGACGGGGCCGGTCACCCGGCAGGCGGTCCCGGTGGCCAAGGAGAGTTCGCTGACCCTCGACCGCGGCCTGGCGTTGCTCCAGGCGGTGGCCGACTCCGACACCGAGGCGCCGACGATAAGCGATCTCGCGGCGGCGATCGGGGCCAGCCGTGCGGCGGTGTACCGGCTGTTGGTGCCGTTGCAGTCGCGCGGGCTGGTCCGCCGTGAGGGGTCGAAGGTCCGCCTCGGGCTCGGGTTACTCCAACTCGCCGCGAAGGTCGCCCCGCAGCTTCGTGTGGCGGCCCTACCGGCGCTGCGTGAGCTGGCGGAAGCCGTTGGCGCTACCGCTCACCTCACCGTCGCTGATGGCGATGAGGCGCAGGCAGTCGCCGTCGTGGAACCGTCGTGGACGACTTACCACGTCGCTTACCGCGTCGGCACCCGTCACCCGTTGCACAAGGGCGCGGCCGGTAAGGCCATCACGATGCGTCCGGGCGACCTGGGCTGGTTGGGCTCGGTAGGGGAGTTGCAGCCCGGCGCCTACGGGATAGCGGCACCGGTGCGCGGCGTCCTGGACCTGCGCGCGAGCGTCGGCGTTGTCACCTTCGAACCGCTCGATGGCGCTGTCGTCGGCCCGAAGGTGGTCGCGGCCGCCGCGATCATCGCCGAGTCGCTGCGTTAGCCCCGCCTTCCACAGCTACGACCCAACGCGGTCGTAGCTGTGGTTCGGCGGCTCAGCCGAAGATGGCCTCGTAGGTCGCGAACAGCGCGAACCCGACGAACACGAACCCGGCGACCCGCTGGATCAGCTGCGGCTTGATCCGCTCGGCGATCTTGCGCCCGACCAGCACCGCGATCCCCGCGACCAGCACCAGCGCGACCCAGGCCCCCAGGCCGACCCACACCGGCTCGGCGTACCTGGCGGTCAGCCCCGCGGTGGCGATCTGCGAGGCGTCGCCCCACTCGGCGGCGAACAGCACCCCGAACGAGGTCAACCCGGCTCGCCAGAACGACGCAGTCGGCGTCGCCTCCTGCGCCTCGGCAGTCTCCTCCTCCTGCTTCGCGAACCCCTCTTTGAGAAGGAGGAACGCGCCCAGGGCGAACAGTGCGGCCACGACGGCGGCCACCACCTGGTCGGGCAGCAGCGAGAGCACGCCACCGAACGCTGCCGCGATGACGCACTGCACCGCGAACGCCACGCTTACCCCGACGAACACAGGTAGCGCGCGGTAACGCGTAGTCAGGATCAGGGTCGCCACCAGCGTCTTGTCCGGTAGCTCGACGGCGAGCACCAGGGCGAAAGCGCTGGCGAACGCGATAAGGGCACTTCCCACAGCAAAGTCCTCCACGTCCGAGGCCCGGACGGAGGAAGGCGAGCGTTCTCCGACCGGGCATGGTCCTACCCGGCCGGAGGTCTCGTTCGCCCGCGTGGACGCGGGTGAGGCACCGGACTCAAACTCGAGTCAGTATGTCGATGTCCTCGCCGGACCGCAGAAGCGCACGGTCGCGGGAACTACTCCCCTCTGGCTCGGTAAGCCTAACCGCTGTGGGTGGGGCCACGGACGTGTGTCCCCTCACGGGACCTACGTCCCGGCTAGACAGGACTCGCGGACCTGCGAAAACGCGTCGCGCGGGTCGACACTGTTCACCGTGGACGTTCTGGAGTTGGCGCGGTGGCAGTTCGGGATCACCACCGTCTACCACTTTCTGATGGTGCCGCTGACCATCGGCTTGGCGGTGCTCGTCGCCGGGATGCAGACAGCGTGGGTGCGCACCGGCGACGTGAAGTACCTGCGGATGACCAAGTTCTGGGGCAAGCTGCTGCTGGTCAACTTCGCCATGGGCGTGGTGACCGGCATCGTGCAGGAGTTCCAGTTCGGGATGGCCTGGAGCGAGTACTCCCGGTTCGTCGGCGACGTGTTCGGCGCGCCGCTGGCGATGGAGGGGCTGGTCGCGTTCTTCGTAGAGTCCACCTTCCTCGGGCTCTGGATCTTCGGCTGGGACCGGCTGCCCCAGCGGGTGCACCTGGCCTGCGCGTGGGCGTTCAGCCTGGCCACGGTCGCCTCGGCGTACTTCATCCTGGCGGCGAACTCGTGGATGCAGCACCCGGTCGGGGTCGAGCTGGTCGACGGGAAGCCGCGGCTGACCTCGATCTGGGCCGTGCTGACCAACAACACCGCCCTGGCCGCCATCCCGCACACGGTCGCGGGCTGCTTCGCGGTGGCGGGCGCGTTCCTGGTCGGTGTCGGCGGTTGGCACCTCTGGCGGACCCGCGACGACCAGCACGGCGACGACGGCAACCGGCCGGTGTGGCGGGCCTCGGTGCGCTACGGCGGCTGGGTCGGCGCGGTGGCCTTCGCGGCGCTGGCGATCACCGGCGACCTGCAGGGCAAGCTGATGTTCGAGCAGCAGCCGATGAAGATGGCCGCCGCCGAGGCGCTGTGCCACACCGAGCAGCCCGCCGGTTTCTCGGTCTTCGCGATCGGGGACGTGAGCAGGCCGGACTGCGAGGACGTCAAGTCGATCACGGTGCCCGCGCTGCTGTCCTTCCTGGCGCACAACGACTTCACCAGCGAGGTGCGCGGCATCGAGGACCTGGTGCAGGAGTACCGCGAGCGCTACGGCGCCAACTACCCGGTGGACGACCGGCTGGGTGAACTCTCGGGTCAGCCCATCGACTACGTTCCCAACCTCCCGGTGACCTACTGGGGCTTCCGGCTGATGATCGGCTTCGGCGCGCTGTCGGCTCTTGCCGCGGTCGGGGTGCTGTGGGTGACCCGACGTGGGCGGATACCGCGCGGGAAGTGGTTCCCCCGGCTGGCCCTCGCGGGCATCGCGACACCGTTCCTGGCCAACAGCTTCGGCTGGATCTTCACCGAGATGGGCCGTCAGCCGTTCGTGGTGGTGCCCAATCCGTCCGGTGTGGACGGTGTGTGGATGTTCACCGCGCGCGGGGTGTCCGGCCTGAGCACGGGGGAGGTGTGGACGTCGCTGATCACGCTGACCCTGGTGTACGGGGCGCTGGCGGTGGTCGAGGTGTTCCTCATCGCCCGGTACGTGCGCGGCGGGGTCGCCGGGGTCATGCCGCCCAAGAAGCCGGACGGCACGTCCGACGACCACCTCGCCTTCGCCTACTAGCCCGCCATCGACTGGGAGTCCACTGTGGATCTCGCCGACCTCTGGTTCTGTGTGATCGCCGTGCTCTGGCTCGGCTACCTGTTCCTCGAGGGCTTCGACTTCGGCGTCGGCATGCTGATGCCGGTACTGGCCAGGGACGACACCGAGCGCCGTGTCATGATCAACACGATCGGGCCGGTCTGGGACGGCAACGAGGTGTGGCTGCTCGTCGCGGGCGGCGCCACCTTCGCTGCCTTCCCGGGTTGGTACGCGTCCCTGTTCAGTGGGACCTACCTGCTGCTGCTTCTGTTCCTGGTCGCTCTCATCGGCCGCGGTGTCGCCTTCGAGTACCGCGGGAAGGTCGACTCGGACCGGTGGCGCCGCTGGTGGGACCGGGTGATCGTCGCCGGGTCGCTCGTGGCGGCCATCGGGGTCGGGCTCTTGGTGGCCACGACGGTGTTGGGCCTACCGATCGACGCTGACGGTAACCGCGTGGGATCGCCGTTCGCGGCCGTCACCGTTGAGTCGCTACTGGGGGCGGCGGCGCTGGTCGGGTTCGCCTTGGTCCATGGCTCGGTGTTCATCGCGCTCAAGACCGATGGGGATATCCGGCACCGAGCACGCGCGTTCGCGACTCGGGTAGGGCCATGGGCGCTGTTGCCGCTGGCCGGGCTGCTGGTGGTTGTGCAGTTGACGTCAGGCAAGTGGTGGACGTGGACGGCCGTGGTCGTTGTCATCGTGGTCGCGGCGCTGGCGTTCGAACGGCTCACGGCGGGGCGCGAGGGCCAAGCGTTCGCGGCGCTGGGGGTCGCGGTCGTGGCGACGGTCGTCGCCCTGTTCGGCGCGCTCTACCCGAACGTGCTTCCGTCCACTGTGGATCCGGCGTTCTCGTTGACCGTCGCGGACACCGCGTCGAGCCCGTACACGCTGGAGGTCATGAGCTGGGTCGCCCTGTTCGGCACACCCGCCGTGCTGGTCTACCAGGGCTGGACCTACTGGGTGTTCCGCAAGCGGGTCAGCACGGCGCACATCCCGCCGGTGCACGTCCCATGACTCCTCCCGGACAGCCTCGACCCGCCAGTCGGTCCGGGAGGGGCCCGCTCGGCGCGCTGCCGGGACTGTTCCCGTCGGCGCGCCGGGCGTTGGCCTTGAGTGGCGGGTTGGCTGTCGTCAACGCTGCCGCGCTGGTGGTGCAGGCGTGGGCGCTGGCTTCGGTTCTTACCGGGTTTTCGTCGCGGACGTTGGCTGTGTTGGCTGGCGCTGTGGTCGCAAGGTCGCTCCTGGGCTGGGCGACGCAGGTGGTCTCAACGCGCGCGGCGGCTGGGGCGAAAGAGGAACTGCGCGCGATCACCCTGGATCGTGCGTTGGCTCTAGGGCCCGAGTGGATCGCCGCGCGTGGAGTGGGGGAGCTGACCTCGCTGGCGACGCGCGGGCTTGACGCGCTGGACGCCTACTTCGGGGTGTACCTACCTGCGCTGGTTACCGCTGCCGTGGCGCCGTTGGCGGTGGGCGCATCGATCCTGTTCGTGGACTGGCCTTCTGCTCTGGTGGTGGCGCTGACGGTGCCGTTGATCCCGCTGTTCGCGGTGGTCATCGGTCGCTACACCGAAGACCGGGTGGGTCCCGCCGCTGCGGCGACCGAGCGGTTGTCGGGCAACCTGCTGGAGTTGGTGCGCGCGCTGCCGGTCCTGACGGCGTTCCGGCGGGCGTCGGCGCAGGCGGAGGCCGTGCGGACGGTCTCGGACGCTCATCGGCGCGGCACGCTCGGTGTGCTGCGAGTGGCGTTCATGTCGGCGTTCGCTCTGGAGCTGGTGGCGACGCTGTCGGTGGCGCTTGTCGCGGTCGTGATCGGTGTGCGGCTGGTGGCCGGTGACCTCACCTTGGCCGTGGGTCTGTTCGTACTGATCGTGGTCCCTGAGTGCTACCTGCCGCTGCGGGCCGCTGGGGCTGCCCATCACGCCAGCGAAGATGGCCTAGAGGCGATTCGGCGGGTCGCGGAGATCCCGGTCGTCGCTGCTCGCGGGAGTCGCGCGGTCGATGGGTTCAGGGAGCTGCGGATCGACGGCTTGCGGGTGCATCGACGCGGTGGGTACGCGCCTGATGGTCTGTCGTTGGTGGTGCGGCCGGGCGAGATCGTCCGGTTGAGCTCTGCCAGTGGTTCGGGCAAGTCGACTGCCTTCGCCGCGCTGCTCGGGTTCGTGCCGTTCGAGGGCGCTGTTGAGGTGGACGGCACTCCCCTATCCGATGTCGATATGTCGATTTGGCGACAAGTCGTCACGTGGGTGCCACAGCGGCCTGAGTTCGCTGAGGCTGTTGTGGCCGATGAGGTCGACGACCCGGGCTTGGCTGCCGAGCTTGGGATTGTTCACTTGTTGGATCGTAGGATTGTTGAACTCTCGGCGGGGGAGCGGCAGCGGGTGGCGCTCCTGCGGGCCCTGGCTCGACCGGGAACGCGCCTGCTCCTGCTGGACGAGCCGACCGCCCACCTCGACCCGGCTACCGCGGCCACCGTCATGGCGGCCATCGAGAAGGCCGCTGACCGGGGCGTCGCCGTCATCATGGCCACCCACCGCGCGGTCGAGGCAGCGCAGACGGAGCCCGTCGCCCGCCCCCACGTGGACGTCGCGGACGAGGCGGTGGCCGGGTCCGACTCGCTGCGGGGCTTGATCAACCGCCGGATGCTGGGCGGTGCCGCGCTGGGGTCGGCGGCGCTCGTGTGTGGCGTGCTGCTCGCCGCGCTGTCGGCCTGGTTGATCGCCAAGGCCGCCCAGCAGCCGCCGATCCTCACCCTGTCCGTCGCCGTCGTCGGTGTCCGCGCCTTCGGCCTCGCCCGGGCAGCCCTGCGCTACGCCGAGCGCCTCGCCGTCCACGACGCTGTCTTCCGGACCGCGACTGACCTGCGGGTTCGTCTGTGGCAAGCGCTTGTCCGCATCGGGCCTGCGCGGGCGCTCGGCCTGCGATCGGGTGAGGGGCTGCGCCGGTTCGTCGATGACGTCGACACGGTTCGCGACCTGACTCCGCGCGTGTTGGTGCCGCCGCTGGTGGCCCTGGGTGCGTGCGTTGCCGCTATCGCCGTGCAGACCGCGATCCTGCCGAGCGCTGGTCTCGCCCTAGCGGTCGCGGTGGTCCTTGCCGGTCTAGGTGCGCCGTTGGTGTCTCTTGTCGCCGAGCGCCGGGCCACTACCGCGCTGTCGGAGGGCCGACGCACTGTCGCGGCTGGGGTGCTCACCCTGTTCGCCTGCGCGGCAGACCTGATCGCGTTCGGTAGGCACACCCAGCACCGCGCGGCTCTAGCCTCTGCCGACGCTGCTCTCGTGGCCCGTGCCAAGCGACAGGCCTTCGGCGCGGGAGCCGGTCAGGCGCTGATCACCCTGCTTCTTGGCGCGGCCACGGTCGTGAGCACCTACTTGGCCGTGGGCATCGACCCGGTTCTGATCCCGATCGTGGCTCTAGTCCCGCTCGCGCTGGCCGAGGTCCTCGCGCTCCTACCGCCTGCGATGACCCACCTGACCGCCTTGCGCGCCGCCCACACCCGCATCACCGCCCTCGAGTCCGCCCCGCCCGCCGGTCCCCGGCAGTGGACTCCCGGCGCCGCCGTCCACCTGGAGAACGTCACCGCCCGCTGGCCCGGCGCATCGCGACCCGCCCTGAGCGGACTCGATCTCCACCTGCCCCCCGGCACCCACGCAGCCGTCGTCGGCCCATCCGGCGCGGGCAAATCAACCCTGGCGGCCGTGCTCCTCGGCTTCCTGACCCCGGAATCCGGCACCCTGACCCGCCCACCCACCGTCGCCTGGTGCCCCCAAGACCCCATGCTCATCTCCACCACCGTCCGCGAGAACCTCAAACTCGCCAACCCCCACGCCACCGATGCGGACCTGGCGGCTGCCCTAACCCAGTCAGCCCTCCCCGGCTTCGACCTGAACACCACCGCCACCACCACCTCCGGCGGCGAAGCCCAACGCCTAGCCCTAGCCCGAGCCCTCCTAGCCGACGCCGACCTAGTCGTGCTCGACGAACCCACCGCCCACCTGGACACCCCCACCGCCACCCGCGTCCTGAAAACCCTCCGCGAAGCCCTCGCAGGCAAGACCGTCCTCCACATCACCCACCGCCCCGAAGAAGCCACCCACGCCGACATCACCGTGCACCTCGCCCCACCCCAGGCCGATCCCGTGCGCCACGACCTCCAGCTGGAACGCGTTGGTGAGGGCCTAGCCTGATGGTGACCATGGACCCCACCCTCGCCGCGCGGACGCTTACCGCCTCCACCGAGATCGCCACGGCAGCGCTCTCCGGCCAAGACCCGGACGCAGTGCTGGATCTCGTAGTGCGCGCTGCCGCCGAGTTGGCTGAGGCGGATCTAGGGCTAGTCATGGCCGGTAGCGATGACGGCTCCCTCACCGTGGAGGCGGCATACGGGGCTCGCGCGACCAATCCCATCGGCCTGGTCCTGTCGTCGCGGTCGTCGGCGGCGAGGGTTGCTAGGGGTGGCGTTCCGATCGTGGCCGATGACGTGACCACGGACCCGCGCACGTCCCCTTACGTCCCCCGTGAACTCACCGCCTACGGTCCCTTCGCCGCTGCCCCCTTCGGTACGCGCGAGTCACGTCTAGGCGCCCTCACCGTCTACCGCCGCCGGGGACGCAAGCCTTTCACCGGCGGCACGGTGGAGGTCCTGACAGCCTTCGCCGCACAAGCTGGCCTGGTCCTAGTCCTAGCCGAAGGACGTAACGCCCACGAGCGCGTCGGCCTCTATGAAGAACGCGAACGCATAGCCCGCGATCTCCACGACGTGATCATCCAGCGCCTCTACGCCGCAGGCATGCAGTTGGACCTTCTAGCCCGCCGCCCCACGCGCAAGCTCCCCAAGCCGGACGCCACCCGCCTCACCGACGCCGTGGATCAGCTCGACGCCGCCATCGCCGATGTCCGGGCCGTCGTCCGCACCCTGCGCAACCCCGACCCCGCGCCGCAGGCCGACCTGGCCGAGTCCGTGGAGGCGGAGGTCGCCACAGCGCGCGAACTGCTCGGGTTCGACCCCAGCTTCGAGATCACCGGCGACATCGCGGACGTGCCCGCTGACCTGGCCGACCACCTCCGTGCGGCGCTCCGGGAGGCCCTGTCCAACGTCGTCAGGCACGCGGGCGCCCTGCGCGTCGCGGTGCACCTCGTCCGGACCCCCGCCACGCTCCGCCTGACCATCGCCGACGACGGTTGCGGCATCCCGCAGGGGGTCTCCGAGCGCGGCCTGAAGAACCTCAGGGAACGCGCCGAGCAGGTCGACGGGCACTGCCACGTGCGCTCGTCCCCCCGCAGCGGCACCACCGTGACCTGGGAGGTCCCGCTCAGGCGGGTGTCGCGACCTTTGTGACCGGGATCGGCTGGGTCTCGTCCATCGCCTGGGCGGCCTCGGCGCGCTTGGCCCGGCGCCGGGCGATCAGGCGCTTGCCGTAGTTGATCGCGGGCTGCTCGACCCAGCGGTGGATCAGGTCGGCGATCGCGAGCCCGACCAGGACCACCACCAGCGCGGTGATGAGCCGGTTCTGCGCCAGCGACGGGATGGTCAGCACCACGATGAAGTGCACCGGCTGCTGGAGCAGGTACAGCGAGTACGACCGCTCGCCGACGAACCGCATCGGCCTGGTGGAGAGCACCCACCGCATCGGCCCCGGCGCGATCAGCACGACCAGCAGCAGGGCCACGACCACGCCGTAGACCAGGAACAGCGCGAGGTTGTTCTCGGTGTCCCACCACAGGTCTTCCATGTTCACGTGCAGCACCGCGAACACGGCGACGACCGGGATGGCCGCCAGCGGGTGGGTCAGCGGCTTCACCAGCGCGTACGTGCGCCGGTGGTGCATCACCACGGCCAGCACGCAGCCGATCAGCAGGATCGAGTAGTGGATCGTGGAGATGTAGAGCGTCTTCTGCGAGCCGTGCATCAGCCAGCCGCTGGTGATGGGCACCAGCGCGATCATCACCGCGAGCGCGCCCACCGCGAACGCCAGCTTGCGCCACGCCGCCGCCAGCCCGACCGCACCGGCCATGACCAGCAGGAACGGCCAGAACAGGTAGAACTTCTCCTCGATGCCCAGCGTCCACGAGCCGGAGAAGAAGTTGTCCGGCGCGGTCGGGTAGACGCCGGGCAGGAACTCGTTGAAGAAGGTCAGGTAGTACGGCAGCACCTCGGGCATGAACCGGAACCGGAACTCGCCGCGCAGGTACACGAAGATCACGATGCCGCCCAGGATCACCAGGTAGGGCGGCAGGATCCGGAACACCCGGCGCAGGTAGAACGCCTTGAGCGACACCCGCCCGGTGCGGTCCTGCTCGCGCAGCAGCAGCGTGGTGATCAGGAACCCGGACAGCACGAAGAACACGTAGACGCCGGTCCAGCCGGACAGCCACAGGTACTTGGGCCCGGCGAAGTGGAACATGATGACGATGACCGCCGCGAACGCGCGCAACCCGTCGAGCGCGGGGAAGCGCCGCATGTCCAGGAAGTCGGCGTGGTCCAGCGTTCGCACACGGGCCCCCAAAGGTGTAATCGGCCAACCGAGTCTACGGGACCCACTCGTGTTCCCCTGTCCAGTCCCGCCTTCGTGGGCGAGGCGGCAGGTCAGCGCCGTCGGGCGAACCAGGCGACGGCCTGGGTGCGGCGCTGCATCCCGAGCTTGGCCAGCACCGACGTGACGTGGTTCTTGACCGTCTTCTCGGCCAGGAAGAGCCGCTCGGCGATCTCGCGGTTCGACATCCCGTCGCCGACCAGGGCGAGCACCTCGCGTTCGCGCTCGGTGAGGCCCGCCAGCTCGTCGGCCTCCACGCTGCGTCGCATCCGGTCCAGGACGTGGGCCGTCGTCACCGGGTCGAGGAGTGACCTACCCGCGGCGACTTCACGCACCGCGTTCACCAGGTCATGCCCTCTGACCTGCTTCAACAGGTAGCCCGCCGCGCCCGCCATGATCGCCTCGATGAGGGCGGACTCGTCGTCGAACGCCGTGAGCACCAGGCACGCCGGAGGCACCGCCAGCGCTCGCAGCGACCGGCACAGCGCTACCCCGTCCCCGTCCGGCAGCCGCATGTCGACAACGGCGACGTCAACCGGCCGCGATGAGGCCAACGACGAAGTCAGCGCAAGAGCCTCGCCGACTCCACCAGCCTGGGCGACGACCTCTATGTCGTCCTCGCCGTCGAGCAGGTCGCGCAGCCCGCGCCGGACCACCTCGTGGTCGTCGACGAGCAGCACCCTGATCACGGCTCTAGAGCTTACGGAGTCGAACTCGGCTGATCCGGTGGTTCGCGCCCTTGCGCAGCACCAGCGTCGCGCGTGGCCGGGTCGGGAGGATGTTGTGGGCCAGGTTCGGCTCGTTGATCTGCTTCCACAGCCGGGTCGCCTCGGCGACGGCCTCGGCGTCGGTCAGGCTCGCGTAGTGGTGGAAGTGCGACGCCGGGTCGGAGAACGCGGTGTGCCTCAGCGCCAGGAACCGGTCGATGTACCAGCGCTCGATGTCGTCGGAGTGCGCGTCGACGTAGATCGAGAAGTCGAACAGGTCCGACACGGCGAGCCTGGCGGCGGGCTGCAGGACGTTCAGGCCCTCCACGATCAGGATGTCCGGCCTGCGCACAACCTGCTCCTCGCCGGGCAGGATGTCGTAGGCCAGGTGCGAGTACACCGGCGCCCGGACCTCGTCGGCGCCCGCCTTCACCTCGGACACAAACCGCAGCAACGCCCGCCGGTCGTAGCTCTCCGGGAAGCCCTTGCGGCTCATCAGGTTCCGCCGGTCCAGCTCCGCGCGCGGGAACAGGAAGCCGTCGGTGGTCACCAGGTCGACGTGCGGGTGGTCCGGCCAGCGGGCCAGCAGCAGCCGCAGCAGCCGGGCGGTGGTCGACTTGCCGACCGCGACGCTGCCAGCGATGCCGATCACGAACGGCACCTTGGCCGGACTGTCCTCACCGAGGAACTCGACGGTGGTGTTGTAGAGCCGCTGCCTGGCCGCGACCTGCAGCGAGATCAGCCGGGACAGTGGCAGGTAGACGTCGACCACCTCGTCCAGGTCGACCGGGTCGCCGAGCCCGCGCAGCTCGACCAGCTCGTCGAGGTTCAGCGGCAGCGGCGTCGACTCGCGCAGCTCCCGCCACTGCTCGCGGCGCAGCTCCACGTAGGGGCTCAGCTCACGGACCCGCGCCATCTCGGGCTCCCTCGCGCCGGAATGGGTGTACGGGAGTCAACGTAGGTGCTGGGGCGGGGTTCGCGCTGTGACCGAATGCACCGATCAGGGGACAACAGGTGTGGCGCACATGACGTCGCCGCGAACATCAGGTTCGTGCCACACTGCCCGGCTCGAACACCGCGTCCCAGGCGGCGGCCAGCTGGCGCGCGCAGACGTGCGGTGGCACCCCGCCGACACCGGTGCCCAGCCCCGGCATGGCGATCGTCCCCACTGTCCCCCGCACGGGTGCGCCGTTGTCGAACACCCCGTCCCGCCAGAGCCGGAAAACGGCCCTAGCGGCTAGATAGGGGTGGACGGTCTCGGCCGCGAGAGCCTGCGCGGGCTCCTTCATGGTCGGTGCGGTGATGAGCCACGCGGGCCGCTTGGCGCCCGTAGGCACGATCAACGCCTCGCCGATCGGAAGCTCACCGCCGTGGTAGGCCAAGACCGCGCTACGGACCCGCTGCTCGATCGCGGGGAAGTGCTCGGCGTAGACAGCGTCCACGCCACCGCGCATCCAGCCGTAGGAGTTCGCCGGAGACACCACCGCGTCCGCTTGAACCTCTAGCACCGATCCACGATGGACACGGATGTGCGGCCTACCTTCGGCGGCTGTTTCCCAGGCTGTCGCGAGGGATTCACCCACCGCGCATAGGACCAGTTCGAGGGGGCCGGGCCCGCGGCGGGTCGCCGCGACCATGCCGGTCTCCGAGTCCGCGGTCACGGTTGCCAGCATGGCATCCGGGGGACACCGGGGGTAACCGCCGTTTGGCAAGCGCCACATCCCCGTGCAGCGGTTGGGCCTGCGTACTGTGGTCCGCGTGCCGACAACCGCGTACTTCGGACCCAAGGGGACCTTCACCGAACAGGCCGCACGGGCCCTCGCCCCCGGCGCCGACTTCCTGCCCATGCCGACCATCCCCGAGGCCGTGGGCGCGGTCCGGTCCGGGCTGGCGGAGCTGGCGTGCGTGCCGATCGAGAACTCGGTGGAGGGCGCGGTCTCCGCGGCCATGGACACCCTCGCCGCGGACGCCCCGCCGGTGGTCGCCCTCGCCGAGTACCTGCTGCCGATCCGGTTCTCGATCCTGGTGCGCCCCGGCCTCAAGGCCGCCGACGTCCGCTCGATCGCCAGCCACCCGCACGCCCTCGCCCAGGTCGAGCGCTGGATCCAGGACACCATGCCGGACGCGGCGCGCAGGCCTGCCTCGTCCACCGCCGGTGCCGCGGTCGGCGTGCAGTCCGGCGAGTTCGACGCGGCCGTGACCGCCCCGGTCGCCGCGAGCCACTACTCGCTCGACGTGCTGGCCACCGACGTCGCCGACGAGCGCGACGCGATCACCCGGTTCCTGCTGCTGGCCCGCCCCGAGCGGCTGCCCGAGGCGACCGGCGCCGACCGCACCTCGGTGATCGTGGTCCTGTCGCACCAGCCGGGGGAGCTCGCGGCGGTGCTCAACGAGTTCGCCAGCCGCGGCATCAACCTGACCCGCATCGAGTCCCGCCCGCTGCGCAACCGCTTCGGCGAGTACCGGTTCTACCTCGACTTTGACGGCCACATCTCCGAGCCCCGCGTCGCCGACGCTCTAGGCGCGCTCCGCCGCCGGAGTCAGAGGGTCCTGTTCCTGGGTTCTTATCCCAAGGCAGAAGGCAACGCGACAGAGGTGACCGCGCCGCATCGCGCTGCCGACTACGAGTTGTCCGGGACGTGGGTGGCCGCGCTCCTCCGCGGCGAGCAGCCGTGAGATTGATGCTCGCCCGGCACGGCGAGACTCCCTCTAACCTCCGCCACGCGCTCGACTCCCGACCGCCCGGTCCGTCTCTTACCGAGATGGGCCACCGCCAAGCGTCAGCGCTAGCGGAGCGCCTCGCGGGGGATGAGGTGGTCGCCGTCTACGCGAGCATCGCCATCCGCGCACAGGAGACAGCGGCACCGGTCGCGAAGCAGCACGGGTTGGCCGTGGATGTCGTGGAGGGCCTGCACGAGTTACAGGTCGGTGATTTGGAGGGCCGCTCGGACGAGCACGCCCTGCGCAGCTTTGGTGAGGTCTACACGCGTTGGACCCAAGGTGATCTCGCGGCCGCGATGCCCGGCGGTGAGAGCGGCGAGCAGATCCGAGAGCGCTACCTGTCCACGATCGAGCGAATTCGCGAGTCCCACCCCAGCGGGCTCGTCGTGGTCGTCAGCCACGGCGGGATCATCCGCCTCGGCGCGGAATGGCTGGCCGACAACGTCGGCGCGCAGGTGACCAACGCCGCGCTGCTGCCCAACACCGGGCACGTGCTGCTGGAGCCGCGACCGGCCGGGTGGCACTGTCTGGAGTGGACCGGAGTAGACCTGTAGCGCCCCCGCGCCAAGTGGGGGAAAGTCCGGTTGACGAAAATCGCGGCAAGTTGTCGGTGGGTGGGTCTACCCTCCGCCGCGTACTCAACTGCTGTCTATTCAGGGAGGGCTCATGCCCCCGCCCGCGTCCTCGATCGCTGTGCGCGCGGAAGCGCTGGTCAAGACCTTCGGGTCAACCCGCGCCCTGGACGGTGTCGATCTGGAGATCCCAGCCGGAACCGTTCTCGGCCTGCTAGGGCCGAACGGGGCCGGTAAGACGACCACCGTCCGCATCCTCACCACACTGCTCAAACCCGACTCCGGCCAGGCGTTCGTCGCGGGCCACGACGTCGTCGCCGACCCGGACGCGGTCCGCCGCTCCATCGGGCTCTCCGGCCAGTACGCGGCCGTCGACGAACACCTCACCGGCTACGAGAACCTCTACATGGTCGGCAGGCTCTACGGCATGTCCCGCGCGGACGCGTCGAAGCGGGCGCGGGAGCTCATCTCCCGGTTCCGCCTGGACGACGCCGGTGACCGCCCGGCCAAGACCTACTCCGGCGGCATGCGCCGCAGGCTCGACCTCGGCGGCGCGCTGGTGGCCGAGCCTGCCGTCGTCGTGCTCGACGAGCCCACCACCGGCCTCGACCCGCGCGGCAGGCTCGACACCTGGGAGGTCATCGGCGAGCTGGTGGCCGACGGGACCACGGTCCTGCTGACCACCCAGTACCTGGAGGAGGCCGACCAGTTGGCCGACACCATCCTGGTGATCGACCACGGGAAGGTCATCGCGGGCGGCACGGCCGACCAGCTCAAGGCCCAGGTCGGCGGTGAGCGGCTGGAGATCGTGGTCGCCGACGCCGCGGAGCTGGCCGCGACCGCGCGGGTGCTCGCCGAGGTCGGCTCGGACACCCCGACCACCGAGGACCACCAGCGCCGGGTGCACGTGAAGGTCGACACCGGCCCGAAGGCGCTGGTCGAGGCGCTGCGCAGGCTGGACCAGGAGAACGTCGCGGTGCTCGACGTCGCACTGCACCGGCCGACCCTCGACGACGTGTTCCTCGCCCTCACCGGCCACGTCGCCGAGGAGAAGGTCGAGGCGACCGAGACCGAGAAGACCAAGGGCAGGAAGGCCAAGACCCGATGAGCGTCATCACCGCCGGTGCCCGCGACAGCGGGGTCGTCACCTGGCGCAACCTGATGAACGTGCGCCGCCAGCCCGACCTGCTGCTCGGCGCCACGTTGCAGCCGATCATGTTCGTGCTGCTGTTCGCGTTCGTGTTCGGCAACAGCATCGGCGACGACCCCGCCGCCTACCGCGAGTTCCTGATGGGCGGCATCTTCGCCCAGACGGTCGCGTTCAACTCGGCGTACACGACCATCGGCATGGCCGCCGACCTGGAGAAGGGCGTCATCGACCGGTTCCGGTCGCTGCCCATGACCAGGGCGGCGGTGCTGGTCGGCCGCACGGCGTCGGACCTCGCGGTCAGCGCCATCGGCCTGCTGGTCATGTCGCTGTGCGGGCTGCTGGTCGGCTGGCGGATCCGGGGCAGTTTCCTGGACGCGGTGCTCGGCTACCTGCTGCTGCTGGTGTTCTCGTTCGCGATGTCCTGGATCGGCGCGTGGGTCGGCCTGGTGTCGGGCAGCGTCCAGGTCGCGCAGAGCGCGGGCTTCATCTGGATGTTCCCGGTCACGTTCATCTCGTCGGCGTTCGTGTCGGCGTCGAGCATGCCGGGGCCGTTGAAGGTCTTCGCCGAGTGGAACCCGATCACCGCCATCGCCGACGCGGCGCGGGACCTGTTCGGCAACACGGCCCGAACGGGTGTCCTCGGGCAGTCCGACTCGTGGCCCGCGCAGCACGCCGCGCTCTACGCGCTGCTCGCCTGCGTCGGCATCCTGGTGATCTTCGCGCCGCTCGCGGTGTCGAAGTACCGCAAGGTCGCGAGCAAGTAGTCGCGCCGGGGAGGGTGCGCTACGCCCCGGCGGGCGCGCTCTCCCCGGACAACGCCGGTTCCCCCGCCGTGTCGAGGCTGTCGATCTCCGCCTCGAACTTGGCCATCACGGCCCACAACGCCCCGGCCAGGCCCAGCTGCAGCGCGCCGGAGATGAAGAAGACGGCCCGGGTGTTCAGCCAGGCCGCGAGCACCCCGCCGAGCAGCGCGCCGATCGGGATCGCGCCCCACACGGCCGTGCGCCACACGCCCAGCACCCGGCCGAACAGGTGCTCCGGGATCAACGCGTGCCGCAGCGCGCCGATGATGACGTTCACGGTCACGACGCTGGCGGCGAACACGCCGAACAGCAGCGCCGCCGAGACGGGTTCGTAGACCAGGCCCATGACCCCGAAGGCGACCGCGCACCCGGCGACGGCCGAGGTCAGCACGGCTCGCCGGGACAGCACCCTGGTCAGCCGCGGTGCGACCGCCGCGCCCACAAGCCCTCCCGCGCCGCCGACTAGGGCGAAGACGCCGAACGCGGCGCTAGTCAGCCCGAGGTCCTCTAGCGCGTAGAGCACGAGCAGGGCCTGTGCGAGTTCTGAGGTCAACGCCAGCGCGGCCGCGAACGCCACCAGTTGCACCATCAGCGGACGGCTACGGACCCAGCCGAGCCCTTCCGCGAGCTGCACCCGCAGCTTGGGCGCCGGACCTTCGACCTTGGGCCGGTAGCTGCCCCGGATGGCCAGCAGGAAGATCGCCGCGATGGCGAACCCAGCGGAGTTGAGCACGAACGGCAAGGCCGCGAACGCGGCGAAGGTGACGCCACCGAGCGGCCCGCCCAGGAAGGTCTGACCGACGATCTCGGCGGATTGCAGCTTCCCGTTCGCGGACTCCAGACCGGACCGCGGCACGACCGCGGGGATGAGCGCCTGGGCCGCGCTGTCGGCGATGGTCTCGACGGTGCCGATGAGCAGCGCCATGGCGTAGAGCAGCCAGATGGTCGTCGCGTCGAAGAGGACGAGGACGGCGAGCGCCCCGACGATGACCGCGCGGGAGGTGTTGGCCAGCAGCATCGCCTTGCGCCGGTCGACCCGGTCCACCAGGGCGCCGCTGACCAGGGCGAACAGCAGCCAGGGGAGGAAGGCGGTGGCGGAGAGCCCGGCGATGAGCACGGGATCGCGGGTGAGGCTGGCGCCCAGCAGCGGGAAGGCCACCTTGCCGATGCCGTCGCCCAGGTTGGACAGCGCGCTGGAGCCGAGCAGCCAGGTCAGTCGCCGGTCCCTGGCCACTTCGCCCCCGGGTAATCGTGCCGACCCCATGCCGCGACGCTACTGGCCGGTTCCCGCCAGTAACTACCCCCGAACGGGCGGCAATTCTTCCCACGGGGTACTCGCGCGTGTGAAGACCGGCCAGGTGGCGGAAGGTGGGAAACTGGCGCATTGTGGAGCTATGAGGTGGGTGACAAACGGTATCGGGTTGGCGGTCCTCGTCCTGGTCGCGGGCTGCGCCGGGCAGCGCTCGGAGACCCAGCAGCCCCAGGCGGAGATCCCCTCGGCGACCTCCACGGTGTCGCAACCCCCGACCACCCCGCCGACCTCCAGCGGTGAACCGGCCGAGCCCGCCTCGACCGACGACTGCAAGGTCGACGAGCTGAAGCTGGCCGTGCAGGACGGCGACGCCGCGGCCGGGACGGTGTTCCGGAAGCTGGTCTTCACCAACTCCGGCCGGCGCACCTGCGTGATCCAGGGCTTCCCCGGGGTGTCGTACGTGACCGGCGACGACGGCCACCAGGTCGGCCCGGCGGCGTACCGGGTGGGCACCAAGGGTGCCCCGGTCCGCCTGGAACCGGGGTCCTCGGCCACGTCCGACGTCGGGTTCGTGAACGTGCAGAACTACGACCCGCAGGTCTGCCGGCCGACCCCGGTGCGCGGGCTGCGGGTGTACCCGCCGCACGACACGGAGTCGGCCTTCGTGGACCTGCCGGGAACGGGGTGCGCGGGCACCCCGCCGGGCAACCAGCTGACCGTGAAGACGATCGGCTAGACGGTCCGCAGGAACGCGGCCCAGTCCTTGCGGCCGAACCGCAGAGCCGGACCGCTGCCCTGCTTGCTGTCCCGGGTGAGGACGGTGTTGAGGTCGCGGAACGCGACCTCAACACAGCTGTAGGAACCATTGCTGTAACTGCTCTTGCGCCACTTCACGGGCGAAGCTCCTTCTTGGTCTGGTGGATGAACCGCAAGCTGTCCCGTTCGTCGAGCGCCTTCCCCCACATGTCCTGGAACGCGGCGCTGTAGCGCCCCACCTCACTCGGCTTGTCCAAGAACAGTTCACCTACTAGGCCCTCGGTGTGCACTACTGGTGGTTCGGACTCTCTAGTCCCGAACTCGGGGAAGTGCATGACCATGAACCCGCCGGAAACGAGTCCTTGGTGCATACCCGCTGCGAACGGAACAACTCGCACTCTCACTGTATCCACCTGCGACAACTCTGCCAAGTGATCTAGCTGCCGCGCCATCACGTCGATCTCGCCGATCTGCCTACGCAGGATTGCTTCATTCAACAGGGCGGAGATTGTCGGGCGGGCTGTCACCCGAGTGAGTAGATTCTTCCTGTTTGTCCGCAATGCAACACGACTCTGAAGAACATCTTCTGAAATATTTGGATGATGAGATCGAATGATCTCTTTTGAATACTCTTTTGTTTGAAAAAGCCCTGGGATGAGATCTGATTCGTACCAATCGATGGAGGACACCGCTTCTTCGAGGCCGATGTAGAGACCGAAACCATCGGGAACTGCTTCCCCGTAGGCGTGCCACCACCCTTGTTCCTTGGTCTTCTTGGACAGCTCCTTCAGGTACTCCATCACGTCGTCGGGTGCCCCGTAGATCTTGCACATCGCCTCGGTGTCCAGGCTGCGCAGGGGGGTCTGGCCGGTCTCGATGCGCCAGATCTTGGTCTCCGACCACTCCAGCTCCGCGGCCGCCGCGCGGACCGTCAGGCGGGCCCGGCCGCGCAGGTCGCGGAGATATCGGCCCAGTTGCCTGCGCGGCACGGTCGAGCCGGTTGTCGTCTCACGCACGTGCGCCTGCTCCTCGTTCGTCGGGAATCTTGCATTCGCGGTGAAAGTGTCCCGACGAGCAGCCTGCAATACAACGCCGTTGTCATGGCCTTTACGGGTGAATGACCCCGGTGAAAGGTTGCGCTGCGGACCCTCGGACCTGTTGCATCACGCCGCACGCTTTCCGTGCCAACCCCTCCCGAAAGAGGTAAACGCGATGCACTCCGGCTTCCACATGAACACCTGGGCCAAGATCGACGACGGGTGCGAAATCAGCTATTCACCCGATGGTCCGTCCGCCATGTCGGTCTACTTCGGCGGGCGGATGGAGGGCTTCGAGATCGTTATGACCCGCGACAGCCTCGACCGGCTCGCCACCGTCGCCGCCGAGGCCAGGGACAAGTTGGCGGCCTAGTCGGCCATCAGGCCGGTCCGCCACGCCCAGGCGGCGATCTCGACCCGGTTGCGGGCGCCGATTTTGCCCTGGACGGCGGCCAGGTGGGTCTTCACCGTGGACAGCGACAGGTACAGCTCCTGGCCGATCTCGGTGTTGGTCAGTCCCCTGGCCGTCGCCCGGACCACGTCGGTCTCGCGCTCGGTCAGCGGGTTGGCGCCGGTCGGGGTGGGCGCGGCGAAGTGCCGCAGCAGCCGCACGGTGATCTGCGGCGACACCAGCGCGTCCCCCCGGGCGGCGGCCCGCACCGCCTCCATCAGCAGCGCCGGTCCGGCGTCCTTGAGCAGGAAGCCGCTGGCGCCGTTGGCCAGGGCGGTGTGCACGTACTCGTCGAGGTCGAAGGTGGTCACCACGACGACCTTGAGCGGGTCGACCACGTCGGGTCCGGCCAGGGTCTTGGTCACGGCCAGTCCGTCGAGGCCGGGCATCCGGATGTCGACCAGGCACACGTCGGGGCGCAGTTCCCTGGCCCGCGACACCGCGTCGAGGCCGTTGGCCACGTCGGCGACCACCGACATGTCCTCCTGGGACTCCAGGATCATCCGGAAGCCGACCCGGACCATCTCCTGGTCGTCGGCGATGAGCACGCGGATCATGCTGAGCCCTTCCGGTCGGTGCGCAGCGGGAACCCGGCGTCGACGATCCACCCGTTCGGGTCGCCCGGTCCGGCGGCGAACCGGCCACCGAGCAGGTCGATCCGCTCCCGCATGCCGACCAGACCGTAGCCGCCGGACCCGCCGGGCGGCCGCATCTCCACGCGGGTGGCGTCGTCGGCGACCCGCAGCCGCAGTTCGTCGTCGACCACGCCGATGGTGATCGTCACCCGCTGGGCGTCGCGGGCGTGCTTGCCGACGTTGGTCAGCGCTTCCTGCACGATCCGCAGCACCGACCGGCCCGCCTCCGGGGGCAACGACACCGGCAGGTCCAGGCTCATGTCGATCTCGGGGCCGTGGAAGTTGTGCACCAGTGACCGCAGGTCGGCGGCCAGGTCCATCGTCGCCTGGCCCTCGGCCCCGGCCACGGGGGCGCCGCGCATGCTGCCCACCAGCATCCGCATCGCCGCCAACGCCTCACCGCCCGCCGCCTCGATCCGGCCCAACGCGTGCACCGCCGCCGCGGGGTTGGCGTCACCGACCAGCTGCGCCGCCTGCGCCGCGACCACGATCCCCGTCACGTGGTGCGCCACGACGTCGTGCAACTCCCTGGCCAGCGCCATCCGCTCCGCCTGCTGCGCCCCGGTGACCGCCACCCGCACCGTCTGCGCCCGCTCCCGGTCCCGCGACCGGAAGTACTGCCCCGTCGCCATCGACACCACCAGCAGGAACGCCGCGATCAGCAGGAACTCCCGGCTCATCCCGATCGACCCCACCACGGAGATCACCGAGATCAAGTCCACGCCCGCCAGCGCGGCGATACCGACCGCCGCGTCCGTGCGGCTGGCGTACCGCACCAGGTAGGCCACCAGGGCCATGTGGGCGGCGGCGATGCTGACCGGGACCGGGAACTGGTCGTTGTAGCCGAACAGGAAGATCATCGGGGCGAGGCCGATGGTGGCCGACAGCATCGCCACCGTCGAGATGACCGCGTAGCGCAGCGGGGCCGTCGGGCTGAGCACGGCGCACACCGCGGTGCCCACGATCAGCGCGAACAGGGCGACGAAGATCAGGTTGTAGCCGGTGAGGTTCCCCGCCGTGCTGGTCAGGTCGACCAGCATGAGCACCGCCAACGCCACCGCCAAGGGCCACTGCCGCCGGATTAGATCGCCCGCCTTGGTCAGCGACCCGCGCTCCTCGTGCGCGCGCAGTGCGTAACCGACGAGACAACCGCCCACGATGACAATGGCGCCGCTCAGGACCGACAGCACTACCTCGGCGACCGCGATGTCCGGGTCGTAGTGCAGGGTCAGCTGCCGAAGGAGCGCGGCGACCGCCCCGCCTGCCGCCAGCAGCCCTACCAGCGTGACCGAGGTACCCGCCCGGCACCGCCACACCGCGATCGCGGTCAACGCGCCGATGGCCACGGTCTCGGAGAGCAGGAAGCCCTCGACGCCGATCCGGTTCGAGATCCCCACACCAGTGGCCAGGGCGGCGACGGACACCCCGACCAGCCACAGCGCGCCCCCGGCCACCCCCAGAGCGGGTCGGGCGAGCGCCACCAGCGTGAACGCCAGGAGCGGCACCGGCACCAGCGCCTCCGCCGCCCAGCCGCTGCCGATGTTGACCACCACGTCGAACAGGTAGGCCATCCCCAGCAGCCCCGCCAGCCAGCGGCGGGTGGGTGCGAGCAGCTCCATGGCTGAGAAACGTAGGCGCGTTCCGCGCCCGCCGCCTCGGTCGACCGGCGTTCGGGCATCAGCCGATCGGCCGAACCTGGTCGGAGCAGGACCGACCAGTTGGCCCGTGCGCCGTACCTCTCTGGCCGATTCGCGACGCCCCCGCTCGGCGCACGCTGGTTGAGCAGGGGAAACGCTCAAACGGAGGTGCGTGATGGTGGTAGCGGTGCTGGTGTGGGTCGGCGCGGTGCTGGGGATCAGCCTGTTGCTGCTGATGGCGTTCGGCCCGGCGATCGTGGAGTTCGACGCGTGGCACCAGGCCAGGCGCAGGCGGGCGGCTGGCGGGGCCGGTCGGGATCGCTGATCATGGAACGGTGACGACCCGCGCGCTCACCGCCGTCCTGGTCCTGTTCACCGTCGTGGCCTGCGGTCCTGGCCCGACCCAGATCCCCGAGCCGCCGACCCTCGCGCCGCCGAGCTCGGCCGTGAAGAACGCCGAAGTGCCCAACGTGGTCGGGATGGACCACCAGGCAGCACAAGACGCCATGCAGAAAGCCGGGTTCTACTACCTGACCGAGGAAGACTCAACGGGGCAAGGTAGGCAACTCTTGGTCGACCGCAACTGGGTGGTCGTCGAGCAGATCCCGTCAGCGGGCAAGTCCGTGCCGCAGTCGGACAAGATCCTGCTCCGGTCGAAGAAGAAGACGGACCCGTGACCCTAGAAGAACTCTCCGCCCGCCAACGAGCCTTCGCCGACGCCCGCGCCTGGGGGCCGTTCCACACCCCCAAGAACCTGGTCATGGCCTTGACCGGGGAGGTAGGGGAGCTGAACGAACTCTTCCAGTGGCTGACACCGGAAGAGGCCGAGGCAGCGCCGACTGACCCGGACGCGCGCGCCCGCATCGAAGACGAGATGGCGGACGTCTTGCTCTACCTGATCCGGTTGGCTGACGTGCTCGATGTAGACCTCATCGCCGCGGGCAACGCCAAGATCGACCGGAACGAGACCCGGTTCCCGCCGGGTGTCGGCCGTACCGCCCTAGAGCACTGAAAACCGCTGGTCGTGGCCCATCCCCCACAGGCCACGACCAGCGGTCCTCCCCCCATCGCCCGGTGCGGCTCGCCCCCCGCGAGTCACACCGGACGAGTCTCGCGCCAGCCGTGGTCCGGTCCCCCCGACCGGACCACGGCTGGCGGTTCTCCCGCCCTCGGAAGTCCTCTAGCCGCCCTCGTGCCTCTAGTGCTTCTGGTGCCTCTAGTGCCTGGCGAGCGTCTTGCGCAGCCGGTTCAGCGCCCGGTGCTGCGCGACGCGGATCGCCTCGGCGGTGGTGCCGACGATCTCGGCGGTCTCCTGCGCGGACATGCCCATCACGATCCGCATCACCAGGATCTCGCGCTGCCTCGGCGTCAGCGTCCGCAGCAGCGCGCCGGTCTGCTCGACCAGCTCGTGCCGCAGGGTGATCTGCTCCGGGCCGTCCTCCAGGCTGACGGTGTCCGGGGTGTCGGCGATCGGGTCCGACTTGTCCCGGGAGTTGGCCCGGTGCACGTCGGCGATCTTGTGCGCGGCGATGCCGTACACGAAGGACAGGAACGGCCTGCCCAGCTGCTGGTAGGTCGGCAGCGCGCGGAACACCGCGACGCACACCTCCTGCGCGACGTCGTCGGCGGTCGCGAACGAGCGCGGGAGCCTGCCCAGCTTCGCCCGGCAGTACCGCAGCACCAGCGGGCGCAAGAAGATGAGCAGCTGCTCAGTGGCGCTGTTGTCACCACCGATCGCGGCTGCGACTACCAGGTCCAGGTTGTCGCGGTCGGCGACGGTAGGGAAGTGGACGCCATAGCGGGCCTGCTGTTGCGGCACGCAGGGGCCAAACGACGCTTCTAGTGCGGCGATCTCCTCGTCCAGCTCCACCGTGCACAACATCGCGTTCCTCCTGCGCCAAGGGCGTTGACTCTCACCCCTAACAGAGCGCGGGGGGTAGCGCGAAATACAGGACTAGGGACCCTATTTTGTCTGGGGGGCAACTTTCTCGGTACCGATGCCGATCGTGTCTGATCGGCTACCTAGGGCAACGGTGCATCTAGTCGGTAGAGGTTGTTCTCCTGCATGATGCGGATGACCTTGGCCGCGTAGTTCGGGTCCGTGGCGTACTTCTTGGCCACCTCGGTCACGTACGCGTTGGGGTCATGCTTCAGAGGTAGGGCTGCCGTGTAGTTCTTGCTGGTAGAGAGCACGCGGCCGTAGTCCCGGAAGGACGACAGCATCGAGTCGTAGACCCGGAACAGGGCCTGGACTTGGTGGCAGTCGGGGGTGCACTCGGTCGTCGGGTAGTCGTGGCAGGCCACCGCGATGGGGCCGGGCCCGGTCGCGAGGCACTTGAAGCCGAAGAAGTTCCGGTCGGTGACCGCGAGCCTGCTCTGCCCCCAGGAGGACTCCAGGATCGACTGTCCCGCGGTGACCGACGCGGGGATGCCGAACTCGACCGCGACGGCCCGGGCCAGGGGGCCCGCCCGATCGAGGTACTCCGCGGCGAGCTTCTTGGCGTGGGCGGTCTTGGGCTTGCCGAGCGGGGCGGCGGATGCCTGGGCCGGACCGAGCACTAGCGCGGTCACGGCGAGGACAGCGGCTGCGATGCGATGTCTTTTATCCATGCTTCGAGCGTCTGCGCAGGTCAGCGGCACCGCAATCTGACCTTCACCCGGTCGTGGCTGGTGGCCTTGTGGGGGACTAGATCACCAATCCGGTCTCCCGGACGCAGAGGTCCCAGAGCTCCTTGCGGTCCTGCGGGTCGTCGTGCTGCCACGGCAGGTAGTGCGTGGGGCGGACCCGGCGGTCGTGCCAGAACCCACCGGTCGAGTGACCCGGCTCGTCGGCGGCGGCGAGCCAGACGACGGTGTCCGCGCCCTGTTCCGGGCTGCGCAGCAGCGGGCCCATGACCTTGTTGAACCCGGGCAGCGAACCGCTGACCCCGGGGGTGTCGGCCCAGCCGGGGTGCGTGCTGTGGACGGTGACGCCTGCGTCGGCCAGCCGCTGCGCCCACTGCTCGGCGAGCACGACCTGCATCCGCTTGGTCCTGGCGTAGGCCTTGCCGCCCTTGTACTCGCCCTTGCGGTACTGCGGGTCGTCGCTGTGCAGGCGCGCGGCGTACATGCCGCCGGAGGTCACGAACACGACCCTGCCCTTGGCGGCGGCCAGGGGTTCGCGCAGCAGGCCGGTCAGCAGGAACGGGCCCAGGACGTGCGTGGCGAGGGTGACCTCGTTGCCCTCGGGGGTCTCACTGCGGCTCGGCGGGAGCGATCCGGCGTTGTGGACCAGGACGTCGAGGCTGCCGTGCTGGGCGGTGAAGGCTTTCGCGAACTCGCGGACGCTCGCCAGGTTCGAGACGTCGCACTCGCCGATCTCCAGGTGCGCGTTCGGGACGTCCTCGGCGATCTCGTCGCGGGCGCGCTCACCTTTCGCTGCATCGCGGACGACCAGGTGCACCGCGGCACCCAGTTTTGCGAGCGCCGCGACGGTCGCCTTGCCCAGGCCGGAGTTGGCGCCGGTGACGACGGCCGTCTTCCCCTCGAGCGCGCCGGGGGTCGGGTCGGCTGCCCAGAACTTGCTGCGCAGTTCGTACCCGATCTTGGTGTAGCCCGGCACGACCGCCCGGTCCAGCACAGTGTCGAGGATCTTCGTCGCCGCACTCATGGTCCCGACGCTAGTCCGGCGTCCGCTCGCCCGCCGGTTCTCCTTGACAGGCCCCCCAGTTTTCGGTGACCCTGGACGACAAGTAACTGTTACCTGACGTAACACTCCTGACCTCAGGACCCGGAGGGTGGAAACACCATGGCTCGTGTACTTCGACCGAAGGACGCCGACCAGGTGAGCGCCCGCCTGCTCGACGCGTCCGCGCGCACCTCCTACGACCCGTTCGTCGACATCGACTGGGCGGCGCCGCTCGACCGGGAGAAGGCGTACATGCCGATGGAGCGCGTCTCGCTCTACGGCACGGACCTGTGGCGGGGGCTCAGCGAGGAGCAGCGGATCGAGCTGTCCAAGCACGAGATGGCCAGCATCGCCGGGGTCGGGCTGTGGTTCGAGATCATCCTGATGCAGCTGCTCATCCGGTACGCCTACGACCTCGACCCGCGCAGCCCGCACGCCCAGTACGCGCTGACCGAGGTCGGCGACGAGACCCGGCACTCGATCATGTTCGCCAAGGCCATCGCCCGGTTCGACACGCCGAACTACGGCCCCGGCAAGCTGCTGCACAACCTGGGGCGGGTCTACAAGGCCGTCGCCGGTGGGCCGTCGATGTTCGCCGCGGTGCTCGTCGCCGAGGAGGCGACCGACCGGTTGCAGCGGTCCACAATGGATGACCCGGCGATCCAGCCGCTGATCCGGATGGTCAACCGCATCCACGTGATCGAGGAGGCGCGGCACGTCCGGTACGCGCGCGAAGAGGTGGTCCGCGGCGCGCCGGGCCTCAACCGCGCCGAGTTGGAGTGGCACCGGCTGGCGACCGCGGCGACGGCCATCGCGGTGATGGACGCCCTGGTCAACCCGCGGGTCTACAAGGTCATCGGGGTCGCGCCGCGGGTCGGCCGGGAGGTCGCGCGAGCCAACCCGCACTTCCGGGAGACCCGGCGCTGGATGGTCGAGAAGGTCGTCGAGTTCCTCACCGAGACCGGCATGATCGGCGGGCCGTCGCGGCAGCTGTGGCGGCGGGCGGGGCTGCTGCGCTAATCCGGTCGTGTCGGAGGCGTTGTCTCGCATAGCCTTCCGGGCATGGCAGCAACCACGATCCGCGGCGCGAACGTCGACATCCGGCTCTGGGCAGACCCGGAGCAGGTCGAAGACGTCGCGATGCAACAGCTCCGCAACATCGCCGCGCTGCCGTGGACCTACAAGCACGTGGCCGTCATGCCCGATGTCCACTACGGCAAGGGTGCCACGGTCGGCTCGGTGATCGCGATGCGCGGCGCCGTGTCGCCTGCCGCGGTCGGCGTCGACATCGGCTGCGGCATGACCGCGGTCCGGACGTCGTTGGTGGCCAACGACTTGCCCGAGTCGCTCGCTCCACTTCGGACCGCTCTGGAAGCCGCGGTCCCGGTGGGCCGTGCGTCGCACAGGGGCGAGGCGTTCACCGCGCGCGACGCGGCCGACTGGGAGAAGTTCTGGAAGGCGTTCGGTGACCTGACGCCGGTCGTGAAGCGCGAGAGCGGCAAGGCGCTGGTCCAGATGGGCACCCTGGGCGGCGGCAACCACTTCATCGAGGTCTGCCTGGACGAGTCCGGGCAGGTCTGGGTGATGCTGCACTCGGGATCGCGCGGCATCGGCAACATCCTGGCGCAGCACCACATCGGCGTCGCGCAGGAACTGGTGCACAACCAGGGGCTGCCCGACCGCGACCTGGCGGTGTTCATCGCCGGGACCCCGCAGATGGCCGCCTACCGGCACGACCTGTACTGGGCGCAGGACTACGCGCGGCGCAACCGCGCGGTCATGCTGCGCCTGGTGTGCGACGTGCTGCGCAAGCGGTTCCACGGGGTGCGGTTCGACGAGCCGATCTCGGTGCACCACAACTACGTCGCCGAGGAGACCCACTTCGGCGAGGACGTGCTGGTCACCCGCAAGGGCGCGATCCGGGCCGGGCTCGGTGACATGGGCATCATCCCGGGGTCGATGGGCACGGGGTCCTACATCGTCCGCGGGCTCGGGAACCCGGACTCGTTCTCCTCGGCGTCGCACGGCGCCGGGCGCCGGATGTCGCGCACGAAGGCCCGGAAGGCTTACACCGCAGAGGATCTGGCGGCCCAGACCGCGGGAGTCGAGTGCCGCAAGGACAGTGGCGTCGTCGACGAGATCCCGGCGGCGTACAAGGACATCGACGACGTGATCCGCGCGCAGTCGGACCTGGTCGAGGTCGTGGCCCGGCTCAAGCAGGTCGTCTGCGTGAAGGGGTGAACCCCATCCGGGTGGGTAAGGAAGCGACTAGCTCCTCGCCCACCCGGATGTCATCTGTCTACCAGTGGCGGCCGGAAAAACGCGTGATTGGGCGCCTGCGTGTCTGGTAGCGTTGCTTGTGCTCCTGTACCGGTAATCGGCCCTCCGTCGTCGTTGTTCATTCCGGAGTGAGGAGCTTTGCTGTGCATGTAGCGTTTATGGCCGTCCCCGCGCACGGTCACGTTAACCCGAGTCTCGCTCTTGTCGCCGAACTGGTCCGGCGCGGCCACCGGGTCACCTTCTCGGTCCGCTCGGACTTCGCCGCCGCGGTTTCCGCCGCCGGTGCCCAGGCCCTGCCGTACTCGTCCACCTTCCCGTCCGGCGAGGCCGACTGGCCCGACGACGAGGTCGGCGCCCAACGCCTGTTCCACGACGAGTTCCTGGCGGTGACCCCGCAGGTGGAGGCCCTGTACGCGGGTGACGAGCCGGATGCGGTGGTCTACGACATCGGCGCCTGGCACGCCCCGGTCCTGGCCGCCAAGTGGGGCGTCCCCGCGGTCCAGCTGTCGCCGACTTACGTGGCCTTCGAGGGCTGGCGCGAGTACTTCGGCCTCGATTCCCCGGTGCGCCCAGAAATAGCCGAAATGGACGCCGAGTTCTCGGCCTTTGTGGCGTCTTGCGGCGTGTCACTGACCACCGAGGAAATCAAGCACGCCCCCCGCCGCTGCATCGTCACCATCACCCGCTCCTGGCAAATCCGCGGCGAAACTGTGGGCCCCGAATACACCTTCGTCGGCCCCAGCATCGACGAACGCACCCACCAGGGAAAGTGGACCCCGCCGCCAGGCAAGAAGGTTCTCGTGATCAGCCTGGGCTCCGCCTACACCAACCGCCCGGACTTCTACCGCACCTGCGTCACAGCCTTCGCGGACCTGGACGGTTGGCACGTCCTGCTCTCGGTGGGCAAGCACATCACCCCCGCGACCCTGGGCCCTGTCCCCCCGCACATCGAAGTCGTCCAGTGGATCCCCCAGGTCAACGCCCTGGCGGCAGCCGACGCCTTCATCACCCACGCGGGCATGGGCTCCACCATGGAAGCCCTCTACTTCGCCGTCCCCATGATCGCCGTCCCCCAGGCGGTGGACCAGTTCCTCAACGCCCCCCGCATCGCCGAACTGGGCCTGGGCACCCACCTCCCCATGGACGAGGCAACCCCCACCCGCCTCCTGTCCGACCTGCACCACGTCACCACAGACCCCACCATCCGCGCCAACCTCGCCACTTTCCGCACCGAAACCCACACCTCCGGCGGCCCCACCAAAGCCGCCGACATCATCGAGTCCCTGACCTAATCCGCCCCCTCCAGCGCCTCAACCAACGACTCCCCTCTCCGCCACTCCACACACGTCGGCCGCCGCCGAGTCTCCAGAAACTCCGCCAGAGCACGCAGGGCGGTCTCAACAGGGACCTCGGAATGCGGCTGCAAATAGGATTCGTGGGAGCCTGCCAACCAGTAGGCAACCCACTCCTGGTTGGATCCCTCGACGGGCAGGTACGTGTCCTCGCCCTCATCCCACTGCACCGCGCCGATCTCGTTGTGCACACCGAAAGTCAGCGCGGGCTGGTCTTCCTCGGCCGTGAACTCGACCCGCACCTCGGTGAGCACCCACATCCACGGGATCCGAACCCCCGCGTCGTTGATGGCCCGCACCTCTTGGACGAGATCCACCCCCGGTGGAATCGCGTCCATCGAGATGAACCCCCCATGGGTGATGGGTGCGCGCTCCTCACTCACCTGCTCGCCTTCCCGTGATAGGTCTTCTTGAACGGCTGTCCCTGCGCGTCCGTCCCCAACACTGTGAGCGAGCGACCTGCCGGAATGAACCCGGGCAGCGCCTGTTCGCAACCCGGCGGAGCTTCCCACTCGGAACCGCCGGGTAGCGGGGACGCATTACTGCGTCCCCGCCCCCTCAGAACCGGACTTGCGACTTTCACCGCATCCGGCTCAAGCAAGTCTTGATGGCGTTCGGTGGGATTTGAGGGCTACTGCCTGTTGCTCGATTGACAGTAGGTGTGTATTAGCTGGAGTGATTCGGTGCTCGGTGTGTCGGGTGGTCGTTGAGCGAGGTGTCCGTGGACGATCGCTTTGGTGACCACTCGTAGCCATTGTTCCCATTCGTGCGGGTTCGCTGGCGGTCGGTCGGCGTGGAGTAGGTAGTCGCCGCAGAGTCGACACTGTCCCTGTTGCTGCCGGAGCAGCCTCTGGGTCGTGTTGTCGACTGGTAGCTGTTTCTTGCGGCGACGCTTGTTCCAGTAGTCCGTCAGTGTGGGGTCATCCACCGACGACGTGCCGACGACCATGACATGCCGAACAATTTTGGTCCACCCGAACCGATGCAGGTAGGCCCCGGTGTCATGGTCACCGAAGACCCATTGATCGTTTCTGGATGGGTGGAACCGTCCGAAGTACCGCGATACCATCCACCGTCTCGATTTTCTCGGGTGACGGTGCAGCCCCCACTTGTAGAGCAGGTGGAACACGTAGTCGTCCAGGTTCTGGAAGACTCTTGTGGATACCACGGTGTGGTAGTAGGCCGACCAGCCGCGCACGATCGGGTTGAGTACGCGCAACAACGACAGCGCGTGTTGCCCGCGACGGGCGCTAATCTCCGCACGTAGCCGTCGTTTGATTCTGGTGATGGCGTCACGACTGGGCGTGATGAGCAGTTTCCCGTTGTAGCGGCGGATGGTGAATCCGAGAAAGTCGTAACCCTCGTCGATGTGGACGATACGTGTCTTGTCCTCGTTGAAGGTCAACCCTCTCGGCCGTAACCACTCAGCCAGTCGATTTTTGACGTCGATGGCGTCCTGCCGCGTGTGGCACAGGACGACAAGGTCGTCGGCGTAGCGCACGAGAACGGGCGAACTCGGAATGGCGTAACCGTCCTTGTCCACCCACCTCATGTAGCGCACGCCGGCGGCGCCCTCCATTCCGTGTAGCACGATGTTCAGCAGCAACGGGCTGATCACCCCACCCTGAGGAGTTCCGTCCTCCGAGGGAATGAATCTGCCCTTGTCGACCGCGCCCGCCGCGAGCCACTGCCGGATCAGATCCCGCCCGGGGACGTTCCCGAGCATGTCCAACAGGAAACGGTGGTTGACGTGGTCGAACGCAGCTGCCAGGTCCGCGTCGAGTATCCATTTCCGTCGCGGGTTCTTGCCCCGCGACGACCCGAAGATCTGCCCGATCGCGTCGTGGCAGCCGCGCCCCGGCCGAAATCCGTAGGACTTCGGCTCGAACCGGGCTTCCCATTCAGGCTCCAGCGCGTTCACCATGCGAGCCTGCAAGACTCGATCGACCACCACCGGAATGCCCAACGGACGCTGCTTCCCATTGGCTTTCGGGATATACACTCGCCGAACAGGCTTCGCCCGCCACGGGCGGACCTGGTGATGTATCCACCAGGTCAGCATGGCGCGCTGGTCATCAAAGGCCACGACCCGGCCATCGATTCCCGCCGTCCGGCGCCCATTGTTGACCTGCGTCACCCGTCGCACGCTGACCAGCGTGTTGCTCCGGCTGCGCAGCATCAACTTCTGAAGATTTCGTACCCTCTTCAGATCTCCCGCTCTGCTCGCCGTGAAGATTCGTTGCCGTAGCCGCCGTACGTGCCTTTCCGCTGCCGGGAAGTCAACCCGGTCCCATTCGAAAAGGCCGTTCTCCGGTCCGTTCGCCACCACCGAGGTGATGGCGTCCAACTTGCCCTTCGGTTCCGACGTCACGGTCACACCACCCTCACAGACTCACCTGATCCACGTCAGCTCTCTTTCGAGCCGGGCATACGCCCGTATCCGGCCGGTTGTCCGCGCACCCCTCCTGGAGGAGTCGGGAACTCGTGCACAGGTTTCCCGTTTCCTTTCGGCCGCCGGCATTCGCTTCTTGGATCATCCCGATCCCGCCGAGGAGTTCCGCTTCCCTCGCGGTCGGCCTACCACGAGGGAGTCCTCATGGACCTCGACGGGGTTACCACGTTCCACATGCGCAAGAAACGGTCGGGGTGGGTGCCCCCTGGACCGCGGGGCGGTGATGTCCACCCGGTCAACCCTTGCTCCATGACCGGCACCTGCCGCTTCTCAACGGCCAGCCCTATACCCCGCCTGATATCTCCCACCGGCGAGGGTCCACCTAACGCGGCATCACTGAGGGTTCACTGCATTCACCCGTCCGATCTTCCCCTCGCCCGTAGCTCCCGGATGGAACAGGAACCCTTCGGCTTCCATTCGAGCTTCGCACCCTGCCGTTACCAGCAACGCACGTCGAAAGCGGGGACAGCTTGTTGGACACAAAGCCGGGACTACACCTCCGACATAATCAGACCTCCATATCGGTGCATCCACTTGACGCATGCGACATCGTGTCGCAAGCA
>NZ_FOGI01000003.1:287140-492890 GCF_900111175.1 Actinokineospora terrae | reverse complement strand
TCAAGATCAACTCTGCTCCGGGGGCCCACCCTCCCGGGGCCCGGGGCCCCATCTCTGAACCTATCGACCAGGACGATCTGTCAATAGGGCTTGGCTGGGGGTTGTGGATGGTTGACGGGGTTGTGGACAGGTCCCTGCGCTGGAGGATCGTCGGCTCAAAGCGGCTGATCCGAGCTGGTGGACTTGGCGACGATGATCTCCACCCGGCCTTCACAGACGTTGGCCGAAACGCACCCCTCACAGGCGTTGGTCCGAACGCGCCCCTCTCAGACGTTGGCCCACACGCCCGCAAACAACGTTGGCCCACAAGCGCTCCTCGGGGTCGCTGGTGCCAAGCCGGCTCGATGGGGTGGACTTGTTTTGCGTGGGGGAGCAGTGCCCGTAGCGTCGTCCACGCGGCAGGGCCTGCTTTTCGGCCCCTGCTTTGTGGTCCTGCCACGGGTACTGCCGGGGCCCCACGCAAAACAAGTCCACCCCATCGAGCACAGCTCGAAACTCGCGCCCCAACGCAATGCCGAAGGCGAGCCGTTAATCGTCGACGCCGCAGGCGAGCACGAGAGCAGGAACACCCCTCAGCTCAAGATCAAACCGCCCAGAGCAGCCCCCGATATACAGCCTACCGGCAGAGGCCGACAAAACGCCCAGGCCAAACAACCACCCTGTGGACAACCGCCCCTACGAAGCGAACACCAGAATCAACGCCATCACAGCCAACGGCGCCAACGCCCACCAAGTAGCCGTCACCGCGACCACCACCAGCGTGCTCACCGCCGCCACCCCAAGGAAAACGGCCAGCCCCCGGGTGTTGCGCCGAGGAGCCGGCCGTTCCAGTAGCGGGTCGTCAGCCCGAGGCACCACGGCCACGGCAGCAGCCACAAACGGCCCAGGTTCGGGGAGGTCGTCGAACAGCGTCAAGAGGTCCGCTCTGGTGCGGGCGGCGGCCGCCGCGGTGACGCGTTGTTCGTACTCGGTCAGGTCGAGGCGTCCGTTGGCGAGGTGGTCGGCCAGTGCGGCCACGGCCTGCTCGCGTTCGGAGGTGCCGACCCTGATGTTGGCCTCCCGACCCGTCCCCATGGGGCCACTTTACGCCGGGGTCACCCTTCCTTGCGCAGGACAGCCTCGATCTCCACCAGGACGCGCACCTCGTCGCTGATCACGAAGTTGCCGTTGGCGAGGGTGGACTGGTAGGTCAGGCCGAAGTCGGCGCGGCTGATGGTGGTGGCGGCGGAGAACGCGGTCTTCTGGGCGCCGTCGATGCCGATGCCGAAGCCGAGGGCCTCGACGTCGAGGGTGACCGGGCGGGTGGTGCCCAGCAGGGTGAGGTCGACGTCGAGCTGGTAGTCGTCGCCGTGCTGGCGCAGGCCGGTGGACACCAGGGTGGCCGTCGGGTGCGTCTCGACGTCGAGGAAGTCGGAGCCGAGCAGGTGCCGGTTGAACACGTCGAGGCCGGTGTCGAACGACGCGGTGTCGATCTCGGCGGTGACGGTGGAGGCGAACGGGTCCTCGGCGGTCACGATGACGCCGCTGAAGCGCTCGAAGCTGCGCCGGTAGCGGGCCAGGCCCAGGTGGCGCACCACGAACGACACGTCCGAGTGAATGGGGTCGATGTCCCAGGTGCCTGCCAGGTACCCGGGGATGTGGATGGCGGTGGTCACTGCACGTGCTCCTTGTGCTGGTCCAGCTGGTCGTGCGGGGTCACGACAGAGGCGAGGACGGGATTCGAACCCGCGTGCACGGCTTTGCAGGCCGCTACCTGAGCCACTCGGTCACCTCGCCAGTAAGTGCCTTGCGCCACCGTGACACCCCCGGATGGCCGCGTCAAAGGGCCTGGTCACTCTTCCCGCACTGCGGAACGCCCGGCACCTACGCTCGGGGGTGTGCTCAGTCATGGGATGACTTACGACGTGGCGGCGGTGCGGGCGAGGTTCCCCGCGCTGGCCGAGGGTGCGGCGCACTTCGACGGGCCGGGCGGCTCGCAGGTGCCCGTGGACGTGGCGGAGGCGGTGGCCGCGGTGATGGTCGCCGCCGTCGCCAACCGGGGGCGGGTGACGGCGGCCGAGCGGCGGGCCGACCTCGTCGTCACCGACGCCAGGCAGGCGGTCGCCGACCTGCTCGGCGCCCAGCCGCGGGGGGTGGTGTTCGGGCGCAGCATGACCCAGCTGACCTACGACCTCGCCCGCGCCCTGGCCAAGGACTGGGGCCCGGGCGACGAGGTCGTGGTGACCAGGCTCGACCACGACGCCAACATCCGGCCCTGGGTGCAGGTGGCGGCCGCGGTCGGCGCCACGGTCCGGTGGGCCGGTTTCGACCGCGAGACCGGGGTGCTGCCGGTCGAGGCGATCACCGACCTGCTCACCCCGAGGACCCGGCTGGTCGCGGTCACCGCCGCGTCGAACCTGCTCGGCACCCAGCCCGACATCCCGGCCATCACCGCCGCCGCCCGCGCCGCCGGTGCGCTGACCTACGTCGACGGCGTCCACCACACCCCGCACGCGCTGGTCGACGTCAAGGCGCTCGGCGCGGACTTCTACGCCTGCTCCCAGTACAAGTTCCTCGGCCCGCACATGGGCACCGTCGTCGCCGACCCCGAGCTGCTGGAGACGATCCGGCCGGACAAGCTGCTGCCGTCCTCCGACGCCGTCCCGGAGCGGTTCGAGTTGGGCACCCTGCCCTACGAGCTGCTGGCGGGCAGCACCGCGGCGATCGAGTTCATGGCCAACCTGGTGCCCGGCGACGGGACCCGCCGCGAACGGCTGACCCGGTCGCTGGCCGCGCTGCACGAGCACGAGGCCGCCCTGCTCGACCGGTTGGAGATGGGTCTTCGCGCCCTGCCCGACGTCTTGGTCTACGGCGATCCGCAGCGCGCCAGGACAGCCACCGTCCTGTTCACTGTAGACGGAATCGCGCCAGCCACCGTCTACGAGCGGCTGGCCCTGGCGGGCGTCAACGCCCCCGCCAGCCACTTCTACGCCATCGAGTGCGCACGCCTGCTCGGCATCGAGGACACCGGCGCGGTCCGGGCCGGGATCGCGCCGTACACCGATGTGTCCGATGTGGACCGGCTGCTCACCGCGCTGGTCGACATCGCCTGAGACGCGGCGAGACCCTGCCTGGCGCACCCCAGGCAGGGTCCCGGTCTAGCCGCCGATCGGCTCAGCCGGTGACGAGCGAGAGCCCGTACACCGAGAGGATCTCGTTGACCGGCTGGAAGTACGTCGTCCCGCCGGAGGAGCAGTCGCCTGACCCGCCCGAGGTCACGCCCTGGGCCTGGTCGCCGCTGACCCACGAACCGCCCGAGTCACCCGGCTCGGCGCACGCGTTGGTCTTGGTCAGCCCGGTGACGGTGCCCTGCGGGTAGTTCACCGTGGAGTTGGTGGCCTGGATGGTGCCGCAGTGCCAGCCGGTGGTCGAGCCGGACCGGCACACGCTCTGGCCGACACCCGCCTCGGACGAGCCGCCCACGGTCACGTTCCCGTTGCCATAGCCGTTGACGGTCGGCGACGGCGTCCACGACGAGTTCGCCTCGACCCACGCGTAGTCGTTGCCCGGGAAGGAAGAACCGCCGAAGGTCCCCAGTGGACTCTGGTCCGAACCGGTCGCGGAGGAACCCTGCGTGCCGCAGTGGCCCGCCGTCACGAACCCGCCCTCGACCGAGAACCCGACCGAGCAGCGGCTGGAACCGTTGATGTAGTAGGCGTTCCCGCCCACGATCGACCCGGCGAACAGCCGAGGCGACTCGGTGGTCTCGGCGACGCGGACCGGGCCAGCCGCCTTCGCCTTGTCCACGAAGGACGTCACGTCGGCGCCGGTCGCGCCGCGCCGGACGGTGAGCACGACCGAGTTGGACGGCACGTCCACGTACCAGCCCGCGACCCCGGTCGGCGCCCCCGCGCCCGCCTGCCGGTCGATGGCGGCCTTGGTCGCGTCCAGGTCCGTGGCGCTGTGGGTCACCACGGCGGGCCGGGCGCCGGTCGAGCGGACCGCGTTCGCCCGGTTCGCGTCGGTCACGCCGACCACGAGCGCGCCCTGGTCGAGCCACGACCCGCCGAACGCCTCGCCCGCGGCGGTGCGCGCGGTGGGCAGCAGCGCTCTGGCCGAGGTCTCGGCGGTGATCCGTTGGTGCACCTGCTCGGTGCTGAGCCCGAGGTCGCGCTGGAGCGCCGGGACGAGCGCCGCCGGGGCCGCTGTGGCCGCCGGGGTGAGCGCCACGGCCGCGCCCGCGGCCAGTCCGATGGCGCCGATCGCCACTAACGCCTGTTTTCTTCTGGTGCTGCTGCTGCGCATGGGGATGGTCCTCTTCCTTGCTCGCAGGGGTCCCGGGGTGCCCGGGGTGAGCAACCACTCCGGCCTAACCCGGATCGGTGACCACCGATCGAGGGGGTCCGGTCGGCGTGATGGGGTGACGCTAGAGCGGGTCGCCGCAGGTAGGGCACCCTACGAAAGTCGGTTTAGTAAACTCTTCACCCAATGAGCGGCAAATCGGTTACCAACCGTGAGCGACGCTAGAGTCTCCAACGTCTCAGTTGGTTACATCAAACGAGTGAAAAGCGATGCGGGTGTCGTGACGATTTCGGGGGACCTCGGGGAGGCCGCGCTGGACTGGCCGCCGCCGGGCTGGGTGATCACCTTCGACATGTTCGACCTGGACCTCGGCCGGGCCAGGTTCATCGGCATCGGTGTCGTGGCGGGCCACCCCGAGCCCGATCCGTACCTGGACCGCTACCGGCTGCCGGTGCGCCCGCTGAGCCCCGACCACAGGCCCGTCCCGAATTGGGTTGGCCGGTCGGACATCATTGACGCGGTGCCGCCGCCGGGGTGGTGACCGCAGTCCGTCCGGAGGTGTGTCGTGCTGCACCCGCAGGTGCTCGCCGTGGCCAAGGCCGGTGGCGTCCCGCCGCCGCTGACCGTCGAGACCCTGCCCGCGGCGCGGGCGGGCTTCGCGGCCACCACGCTCACCGAGGCGGGACCGGGCACGCCGCTGGCCGCGGTGTCCGACGGGTCCGCTGACGGCGTGCCGGTCCGGCTCTACCTCCCGCCGTCCGAGACCCCGCTTCCGGTCGCCTTCTACCTGCACGGCGGCGGCTGGGCCATGGGCGGACTCGACACCCACGACCCGCTGTGCCGCTACCTCGCCGCGCTCTCCGGTGCCGCGATCGTCGCCGTCGACTACCGCCTGGCCCCCGAGCACCCGTTCCCCGCCGCCATCGACGACGTCGACACCGCGGTCGCCTGGCTGCGCCGCGTCGGCGGTGAGCTCGGCCTGGACGTCAGCCGCGTCGCGATCGCGGGCGACTCGGCAGGCGCGCACCTGGCCACCGTCGCCGCCCGCCGCGCGCGGGACCGGGGCAGGCCCTTCGCCGCGCAGGTGCTGGTCTGCCCGATCACCGACCACACCGCCGAGCTGTCCGATGTGGACAGCCCGGGGCTGCTGCCGCAGGGCCTCGAGTTCTGCTGGGACGCCTACGCCCCCGCCGGGGTCGACCGCGACCAGCCCGACCTCGCGCCGGGCAGCGCCGAGCTGGCAGGCCTGCCGCCGACGCTGGTGATCACCGCCGAGCACGACATCCTGCGCGACCCCGGCGAGGCCTACGCGCGGGCGCTGGCCGAGGCGGGCGTGCCCGCGGTCAGCGTCCGCTACCAGGGCATGATCCACGGCTTCTTCCGCCGCCTGGCCAGGTTCGACGCCGCGCGGCAGGCCGTCGCCCAGGTCGCGGCGACCCTGCGGGCGGAGCTGTCATGAGCGCGACACTGGTGGCCAAGGGACTCGCGTCCGGGCACGGCGACCGCGTGCTGTTCACCGACCTCGACCTGGTCGTCGCCCCCGGCGACGTCATCGGGCTGGTCGGCGTCAACGGCGCGGGCAAGTCGACGCTGCTGCGGACGCTGGCCGGGTTGCTGCCTGCCGAGGACGGCGAGGTCCGGCTGAACCCGCCGACCGCGACAGTCGGCTACCTGCCGCAGGAACCGGAGCGCAGGCCGGGGGAGACCGTGGGCGCGTTCCTGGCCAGGCGCACCGGGGTCGCCGAGGCGCAGCGGATCATGGACGCCGAGGCCGAGGCGCTCGCCACGGGCGCGGACGGCGACGACTACACCGTCGCGCTGGAGCGCTGGCTCGCCCTCGGTGGCGCCGACTTCGACGAGCGCGCGGCCGTCGCGGTCGCCGAGATCGGCCTCGGCGTGGGGCTGGACCAGGAGATGGTGTCGCTCTCCGGCGGCCAGGCCGCCCGCGCGGGCCTGGCCTCGCTGCTGCTGAGCCGCTACGACATCTTCCTGCTCGACGAGCCGACCAACGACCTCGACCTCGACGGCCTGGCCAGGCTGGAGGCGTTCGTCTCCGGGCTGCGCACCGGCACGGTGGTGGTCAGCCACGACCGCGAGTTCCTCACCAGGACCGTCACCAGCGTCCTCGAACTCGACCTGCACCAGCAGGAGATCCGCGAGTACGGCGGCGGGTACACCGCCTACCTGGAGGAACGCGAGTGGGCGCGCAAGCACGCCCGCGAGGCCTTCGAGGACTACGCCGACACCAGGGCGTCCCTGGAGGCCAGGGCCCGGTTGCAGCGCAACTGGATGGAGAAGGGCGTGCGCAACGCCCGGCGCAAGGCCACCGACAACGACAAGATCGGCCGCAAGCTGCGCGCCGAGTCGACCGAGAAGCAGGCGGCCAAGGCGCGCCAGACCGAGCGCATGATCGAGCGGCTCGACGTGGTGGAGGAACCGCGCAAGGAGTGGGAGCTGCGGATGGAGATCGCCGCCGCCCCGCGCACCGGCGCGGTCGTCGCGGCGCTGACCGACGCGGTGGTCACCCGCGGCGGGTTCACCCTCGGCCCGGTCAGCCTGGAGATCGGCTGGGCGGACAAGGTCGCCATCACCGGCGCCAACGGCGCGGGCAAGTCGACCCTGCTGGCCGCCCTGCTCGGCCGCGCCGAACTGACGTCGGGATCTGCCTATCTAGGGCCCGGTGTGGTCGTCGGTGAGGTCGACCAAGCACGAGGTCTGTTCCTCGGCGGCGAGGAGTTGTTCGACGCCTTCAGCCGCCAGGTACCGGACTGGCCGACCGCGGACGTGCGCACCCTGCTGGCCAAGTTCGGCCTGCGGGCCGCGCACGTCCTGCGTCCCGCGGCCACCCTCTCGCCCGGCGAGCGCACCCGCGCGGCCCTGGCCCTGCTCCAGGCCCGCGGGGTGAACCTGCTCGTGCTCGACGAACCGACCAACCACCTCGACCTCCCGGCGATCGAGCAGCTCGAGGCCGCGCTCGCCGAGTACCCGGGCACCCTGCTGCTGGTCACCCACGACCGCAAGATGCTGGACGCGGTGTCCACCACGCGCGACCTCAAGGTCGACGCCGGTCGGGTGTCCGAGCTGTAGCGATCGCTGGTCGGTGGGCCGCCGGACGCGGCGGCCCACCGGCTCGGTCAGCGGGGTTTGGTCGCCGTGTGCACGCGGCGGACCGCGCTATCGATCTGGCGACTGTACTTCCCCCGGGTCCTCTGGTTCACGAAATGACCGGCCTTCGCGGCCATCCGGTTGACCTTCTCCGGGTTCTTCCTCGCGTACTTGGTCGCCGCGGCAGCGGCCCCCGCCAACGCGGTGAGCCTCTTCAGCAGTGGCATCGTCGGCTCCTTCCTGCTCCAGGTGCTCTGCCTTCTCAACGGACCAGGTACCCCGAATGGTTCCTGGCCACGCGTGGCGGGACACCCATTACTGTGCACGTATGGCCACGTATGCATCGGTGAGCGGCAAGCGGCAGACCGCCGTCACCCCCGCGCGGATCGTGGCCGCCGCGCTCGGCCTGACCGCGCGGCACGGCCTCGAGGACTGGACCCTGCGCCAGCTCTCGGCCGAGATCGGCGCCTACCCGGCGGTCGTCTACCACCACGTCGGCGACCGGGAGTCCGTCGTCGCCGCGGTGCTGGAGCGGGTCGTCGCCGAGTTGCCGCTGCCCGACGACGACCTGCCGTGGCGCGCGTGGTTCGAGCGGCTGCTCACCGACGCGCGACCGGTGCTGCGCCGCCACCCCGGCACCGCGCGCCGCCTCGCCGTGCGCGGTGAGCGGGTGCCCGCCCTGCGCGAGCTGATCGACCGCGGTCTCGCCGTCCTGCACCGCGCGGGCTTCGGCGACGAGGCGACCGCGGTCAACACGCTCCTGCTTACCCACGCCTGGCAGAGCATCGCCACCGAGGACGACCGCGACCGCGAGAACGCCCAGTCCACTGTCCCCAGTGGCACTGACGGTCCCCAAGGCACTGACGGGCTTGGGGATCATGGGACCACCGCGGCCGATTCCGTTGCCCGCGTTGACGTCTACCGGTACGGGCTGGCGCGGATCATGGACGGCCTCGCGTCCCAACCGGACGGTCAGCGGACGCCGGTGGGCGGTCAGCGGGCAAGCAGTGCGTTCAACTCGCCCCAGGACAGCGACTCCGCCACCGACTCGTAGGTCCCGGACTCCAGCAGCTCCCTGGTCGCCCGCCGCACCAACGCGTAAGCGGACTGCGCGATCGCGGCGCCCAGGCTGATCCTGGCCACCCCGGTCGGGATCAACTCGGCCACCGTCGGCGCTCCCGGGTACACCATCGCGTTGACCGGCGCCGGGATCTCGCGCACCAGCCTGGCCAGCACGTCCAGGTCGGTCAGGCCCGGCACGAACACGCCGGACGCCCCCGCGTCGAGGTAGGCGCCCGCCCGCCGCACCGCGATGGCGAACCGCTCGGCCTCGTCGGCGCCGGAGCCGCGCAGGTAGGCGTCGGTCCTGGCGTTGATGTACAAGGCGATCCCGGCCGAGTCGGCCGCCGACCTGGCCGCCGCGAGCCGGTCCGCCTGCTCGTCGAGCGGGCGCAGCCCGCCGTCGTGGGTGTCCTCGATGTTCACCCCCACCGCGCCCGCGGCCAGCACGCCGCGCACCGTCTGGGCCACCTCGTCCGCCGTCGCGCCGAAGCCGGACTCGATGTCCGCGGTCACCGGCACGTCCACCGCGGACACCACGCGGGCGATCAGGTCCACCGCCGCCGCTCGCGACAACGCGTCACCGTCCGGGGCGCCCAGCCCCCACGCCACCCCCGCGCTGGTGGTCGCCACCGCGGGGATCCCAGCCGCTGCCGAGACCACCGCGCTGGCCACGTCCCAGGCGTTGGCCAGCAACAACGGGGTTCCGCTGGTGTGCAGCGCGGTGAGCGCGGCCGCTCGGTCCTGTTGGGAAGTCGTCATGCGGGCATACAAGCAGCCCGCACCGACATCGGCTGGCTGGAATCCGACGCCACTGCTTTCTGGACTGTCAAGTCGTTTTACCGCCAATGACGCTGTACGGCCGACCACCATCCTGTTCGGGTGCATGAGGATTTCGACCGCTGCGTGCGCGCGGTGCGGTCCAGGGACGCGCGTTTCGACGGCTGGTTCTACACCGCCGTCAGGACCACCCGCATCTACTGCAGGCCGAGTTGTCCCGGGATGCCGCCCAAGGCGGAGAACATGACCTTCTTCCCGAGCGCGGCCGCCGCGCAGCAGGCCGGGTACCGGGCCTGCAAGCGCTGCCGCCCGGACGCCAGCCCCGGCTCGCCGCAGTGGAACGAGCGCGCGGACCTCGCCGCCCGCGCCATGCGGCTGATCGCCGACGGTGTCGTCGACCGCGCCGGGGTGCCCGGTCTCGCCGCCCGGCTCGGCTACAGCGTCCGCCAGGTCGAGCGCCAGCTGCTCGCCGAGTTCGGCGCCGGACCGCTGGCGCTGGCCAGGGCGCAGCGCGCGCAGACCGCCCGGCTGCTGATCGAGACCACCGCGCTGCCGATGAGCGAGGTCGCCGCCGCCGCCGGGTTCGGCAGCATCCGCACCTTCAACGACACCGTGCGCGAGGTGTTCGCGCTGCCGCCCACCGAGCTGCGGCTGCGCGCGGGCAGACAGGTCGCCAGCCCCGGGGTGATCTCGCTGCGGCTGCCGTTCCGCCAACCGCTGTGCCCGGACAACCTGTTCGGCCACCTCGCCGCCACCGCCATCCCCGGCGTCGAGGAGTGGCGCGACGGGGCCTACCGGCGCACGTTACGACTACCGCACGGCACCGGCATCGCGACCCTGCGGCCCACCACCGACCACATCGCCTGCCAGCTCGCGCTGACCGACCTGCGCGACCTGGCCCGCGCGATCAGCCGCTGCCGCAGGCTGCTCGACCTCGACGCCGACCCGATCGCGGTGGACGACCTGCTCGCCGCCGACCCGGTGCTCGCCCCGCACGTGCGCCGCGATCCCGGCCGCCGGGTGGCCCGCACCGTCGACGGCGGCGAACTCGCCATCCGCGCGGTGCTCGGCCAGCAGGTGTCCATCGCCGCCGCCAAGTCCCACCTGGCCCGGCTGGTGCACGACCACGGCGACCACGTGCACGACCCGGGTGGCGCGCTCACCCACCTGTTCCCCACCGCGGCCACCCTCGCCGAGCTCGACCCGGACCGCTTCGCGCTGCCCCGCGCCCGCCGCGACACCATCGCCGCCCTGGTCGCCGCGCTGGCCGCCAACGCCATCGACCTGGGAGTCGGCGCCGACCGGGAACGCGCCCGCGCCCGACTGGCCGCACTGCCCGGCTTCGGCCCGTGGACCGTGGAGACCATCGCCATGCGCGCCCTCGGCGACCCCGACGCCTTCCTCCCCGGCGACCTCACCGTCCGCGCCGCCTCCCGCGCCCTCGGCCTGCCGCACACCCCGTCCGCCCTCACCGCCCACGCCTCGGCCTGGCGCCCCTGGCGCGCCTACGCCGTCCAGTACCTCTGGGCGATCGCCGACCCCCGCGGCTGATCGTCCACAGAGGACATTCAGACTGTCCACGGCCGACAGGTCGATCTCGCAACGCCACCACGCTGGTTCCGCCGCCCACCGCACCGTGGGGGTCCGGGGGGTCGCCCCCCGGGTAGACACAACGAAAGACCCCTGTTCGCGCTCTTCGCGAACAGGGGTCTCCTAGGTCGTTAGTTACCCAGCAGCGAGATGTCGTGCTTGCCCTGGTGGTAGTCGCGGACCGCGTCGACGAGTTCCTCGACCGACAAGGTGCCGCTGTGGTTGGTGTCGAGCTGCTTGAAGGACTGCTCGGCCTGGCGCTCGTCGACGCCAGCGGCGCGCATCCAGCGCTTGAACTCCGCGGAGCTGACCTCGCCGTCGCCGTCGGTGTCGGCGATGTCCACGATGGCCTCGATGGAGGGGCGCAGGTTGCGGTCGAAGCCCGCGTCCCCGGCCTGGACGATCTCGCGCTCGGTGATCTGGATGAACTGCTCCAGGGTGACCTGGCCCTGCGGGCCGCTACCCGCCTTGTCGGCGAGGGACTCCCACATGGTCGTGTACGCCGAGAGCAGCGCGCGGCCCTTGGGGGAGTTCTCCTGCTCGCCGAAGCCCTGCAGGATCCGCCTGGCCTCGCTCTCGTAGTCGGACCGGTCGATGGCCCCGTCCCCGTTGTTGTCCCAGAGTTCGAACCGGCGCTTGAGCCTGCTGTCCTGGACGCTAGCGGTCACGACCTCGCTCCTTCATGTGCTTGGCTGTGTGAACGCGGGAGCCGAAGCCACAAATGTTTCGCAATCTGGCCCCGCAAAAGCGACACTAGCAACGCTGGGCGCCACCGGGACTGGCTCGCGTGTACCCAAATCGGGGGTATCTGCCATCATCCCAATGGGACACACGTAGTCAGGCGTTGGCCAGTTCGCGGTCCACGGCCTCGACAACGCCGTCCCACAGCCCGATCCTGGCGCGCAGCACGCCCACGACGGTGGTGACGCACTCGGCCCACTTGTCCTCGTCCGGTCCACAGAGGTCGGCCACCATCTGCATCGCCATCGGCGTGTGCTGCTCGGTATCGATCTCCAGGTGGCGACGGACGTAGTGGCGCAGCAGCGGCAGCGACCCCGCCTCGTGCGGCACCAGCGCGGGCAGCAGGTCGTCGCGGCCGAAGGCGAACGCCGCCGCCTTGCAGTGCACCGGTGCCTTGCTCACCACAGCGCCCGTCGCGCTCACGAAGTCGGCGACGGGACCGGGCACGGCCGCGGCGGCGAGCGCGTCGGGCACCGCGGACCCGGCGCGCAGCAGGTCGAGGAAAGCGTCGATGGCGCGGGTGTCGGCGCCCGCCTCGGTCATCGCGTGCCGGTAGAGCTCGAAGTGGCTGACGAACCCCTCGCCGAACTCGTCGCTCTCCTCGACCAGCACGATGTCGTTGACCAGCCTGCGGCTGATCGGCGCGCCGGTCGGCACCCACGGCACCCGCACGCAGGTCAGCTCGTTCTGCAGCCGCTTGAGCACCGACATCTGGTCCCACACCGCGAACACGTGGTGGCTCATGAACACCGCGACCTCGGCCGGGGTGGTGATCCGCTGGTAGACCGGGTGACCGGCGGCCTCGGCGACGACCGGGGCGACGCCCGCCACGACGCTGTCGATACCGGGGTGTGATCGCGCCCAGTCGTAGCGGGTCATCTCCACCTTGCCTCTCGCCGGTCATGCGGTGACCTAGCGGACGGTAGGGATACCGGCGGTCACGCGCCACTTATCGAAGAGGTGAAAACCCGTACCCGACTCAGCGACTGCGAGTGGGTCTGGAAATGACCAGCATGGGCAGCACGCACCCGATCACCAGGAAGGACCCGTCATGCGGTTCGCCCGCAAGATCTCGGCCGCGTTCGCCGCGGCGGCACTGGCCACCCTCGCCACGGCCACCTCGGCCGGTGCCGAGCTGCCCCCGCCGCCGCAGCCGGACCAGGTCGTGGTCTTCCAGATGGAGTTCACCCCGGTCACCGTCTACAAGGAACCCAGCGGCTGCTTCAGCCTGCCGTTCGCCTCGCACGTGCTGATCAACCAGACCGACCGGGTGGTGACCATCTACTTCGACCCGAAGTGCACCTTCCCGATCTTCCCGGTGCAGACCCTCAAGCCGGGCAACGGCACCCACGTCAGCCCGGTCGGCAGCTTCAGCGTCTGAGCCCCGGCCCCCACCGCCAGGAAGGACTATCGATCCCGTGTCAGCGGACCTCGTGGTGGTCGGACTCGGTTACGTCGGACTGCCGCTGGCCAGGCGTGCGGTGGCGGCGGGTCTCACGGTGGTCGGGGTGGACACCGACGCCGCCGTGGTCGCCGGGCTCACCGGGGGTCGCTCGCACGTGCAGGACATCGGCGCCGAGGCCGTCACCGCGATGCGCGCCGGTGGGTTCACCGCCAGCACCGCGTTCGACGCGGTGTCCACAGCGGACACGGTGGTGATCTGCGTGCCCACCGGGCTGGTCGACGGCGAGCCGGACCTGCGCGCGGTGCTGGCCGCCGGTCGCGCGGTGGCGGCGCGGCTGCGGCCGGGCAGCCTGGTGGTGCTGGAGTCCACCAGCTACCCGGGGACCACCGAGGAGGTCCTGCTGCCGGTGCTGGAGTCGACCGGGCTGGTGGCCGGGGTGGACTTCAACCTCGGCTACTCCCCGGAGCGCATCGACCCCGGCAACGGCGAGTACGTCCTGGAGAACACGCCCAAGGTGGTGGCCGGGCTGACCCCGGTGTGCGCCAAGCGGTGCGCGGCGTTCTACGAGCTGCTGGTCGACTCGGTGGTGGTGGCCGCCGGGCTGCGCGAGGCGGAGACGGCCAAGCTGCTGGAGAACAGCTACCGGCTGGTGAACATCGCGCTGGTCAACGAGCTGGCGGTGTTCTGCGACCGGCTCGGCGTCGACGTGTGGGACGTGCTGCGCTGCTCGGCGACCAAGCCCTTCGGCTTCCAGCCGTTCTCGCCGGGCCCCGGCGTCGGCGGCCACTGCATCCCGGTCGACCCGCGCTACCTGGCCAACCGCGCCCGCGCCGAGGGCCTGCCGTGCTCGATGGTCACCACCGCGCAGGAGGTCAACGCGGGCATGCCCGGCTACGTCGTGCGCCGCGCCAGGGACATCCTGGTCCGCGACGGCGGCCGCGTCTTCGGCGCCCGCGTGGTCCTGCTCGGCGTCACCTACAAGGCCGACGTCGCCGACCTGCGCCAATCCCCGGCCACCGGCGTCGTCCGCCAACTCCGCGCCCTCGGCGCCCACGTCTCCTACCACGACCCCCACGCCCCCCGCTTCACCGTCGACGACGACCCCGTCCCCTCCTCCCCCGCGGTGGACCCGGACGCCGACCTCGTCATCCTCCTGCAAGCCCACCGCTGCTACGACCTCCCCCACATCGCCAACACCGCCAAGTCCATCCTCGACACCCGAGGCCACCTCGACGGCGACAACGTCGAACGCTTGTAGCCCTTCCACGTCGGCAGCGGGCAGGCGGGGGACTGTGGCTACCCCTGCGGGCCTAGCTCTTGCGGAGTGTGGCCAGCAGGGTGCGGCCGAGGACCGCTGGGGTGAGCAGGTCGGTGGGGCGGATGCGCATGTTGACGACCTCGACGAAGCGTTGGGCTACCAGGGGGTCGGTCATGGCGGCGTGGTCGATGGCGGTGGAGATGGCGCGTTGCAGGGGGTAGGTGAGCGGGCGGGTGGCGGTGACGTGGGGGAGGCGGAGGTCTTCGGTGGTGCTGGTCTGCCACGCGGTGTCGACGATGACCTTGAGGCGGCGGAAGTAGCCGGTGACCGGGTCGCCGGTGGGCAGCCAGGCGGCGAGGGCGGAGGCGTGCAGGGCGGCGGAGGGGACGCCCTGGCCGTAGATCGGGTTGAAGGACGCCACCGCGTCGCCGATCGGGACGAGGCCGGTGGGGAAGGCGGGCATCGCGTGGAAGTCGCGGCGGAGGCTGTGCGGGAAGCGGTGGGTGATCACCGGGCCCGCCGGGGTGCCGGTCTTGGCCAGGGTGGCGAACGCGTCGGCGGGTTCGAGCAGGCAGCGGGCGGTGAACTCGTCGGGGTCGCGGGTGGGGCGGTCGTCGCCGTAGCCGGAGATGGTGCACATCCAGCGGTCCGGCCCGATCGGCGCCACGCAGCTCACCCCCGGCCGCGACGACGCGGGCGACCGCAGGGAGTGCACCGCCAGCAGGTCGTCCAGGCGCTCCCCGGGGGACCGGTGGAACAGCACCGTCGCGTACCCCAGGTCCAGGCCGACCCGTTGCCGCGGCGGGGCGGGGAAGCCCAGCTCGGCCAACCACGCGCCCAACCGGCTTCCCCGCCCGGTCGCGTCCACCACCAGGTCCGCACCGTCCACAACGGACCCTGAGGCGAGTCGAACCCCGCGCACCTCGGCGCCGCCCACCAGTCCCACCACCCGGTCGGCCACCAGCCGCACCGAGGGCAGCACGGCCTCGCGGATGTGCCACTCCAGCAGCGGCCGGTAGAACGGCACCAGCACGTCACCGGGCACCACCGGCCGCGGCCGCCCGTCGACGAACATCCGCCCGTCCTGCCCCGGCGTGCACACCACCACGCCATCGGCGACCAGGTCGGCCAGCAGGTCCGGGAACCAGTGCCCGAGCAGCTCCTGCGCCAGCCCCAGCAGCACGTGGAACTGCTCCCCGTGCGCGGTCCCCGGCCGGTTGGTCGGACCGGCGGGCAGCGGGTCCGGCTCCACGACCACGACCTCGTCCGCCCAGTCCCGCAGCACCCTGGCCGCGAGCAGACCGGCGACGCTGCCGCCCGCGACGACCGCCCGCCTCACGGCGCGCTCTGCACGAACTGCACGGCCGACTCCGGCGACAGCGCGATCTGCTCGCCGGTCACCGGCGACTCCCGGCTGATCAGGATGTTGTAGTGGTTGGGGAAGTGGCAGGCGTCGAAGCCGAGCACGGTGCCGACGACCTGGCCGCCGATGCGCACCTCGTCGCCGCGGTCGATCACCCCGCCGTGCCGGATCTCGGCGAAGCCGAGGAACCCGACCCGGTCGATGCTGCCGTCGCCGACCGCGTGGTCGGTGGTCACCAGCTCGTGCACCTCGCCCTGGCGCACGCACCGGCTGGCGAACTCCTCCAGCCGCATGCCCCGGTCGTCGCGCCGGTGCACCAGGACCTTCACCAGCACCCCGGACACCGTGCGCTTGCTGCCGTCCTCGATCATGTCGTCTCCCCGATCATCGCGGGCCGCGACCACTGCTCGGCCCGGTAGGCGGCGTCGACCGTGGCGAGGGCGGCCAGCCCGTCGCGGTCGACCCCGCCGGTGTGGATGGCCTGGGTGAAGGCGCGCAGCACCCCGGCGTACTCGTGCCACAGCGACTGCTTGAACCCGGCGAACCCGGCCAGCATGTCGGCCACCCTGGTCGTGCCGTCGGCCAGCCGGACCTCGACGTCCTTGGTCTCGCCGGGGTGGTCCCAGTCCAGCTCGACGGTGGCCCGCGCGCCGGACTCGGCCACCAGGTCGACCACCGCGCGCCGGTCGACGCCGAGCGAGTCCCGCGTGATGTCCACACCGGACACCTGCGCGGTGCCGACCAGCTGGCGCACCAGGTCGAAGGCGTTGGGCCCGTTGTCGGCGACGCAGCCACCGCCGCAGCGGGCCGGGTCGAGGTACCAGCCGTCCTCGCCGACGTGGTCCTCGATGCGTTCCAGGTACCGCACCCGCACCGACTCCACCGGCACCCCGGCGGGCAGCGACTCCAGCAGCGCGCCGACCCTGGCGTTGTACCTGCGGTGGAACGAGGTGAACAGCACCGCGCCCCGGGTCGCCGCCAACTCGGCCAGGGCGAGCCCGTCGCGCAGCCTGGTCGCCAGCGGCTTCTCCACGCACACCGGCAGTCCGGCGTCGAGCAGGTCGCGGCACACCGGGGCGTGCTGGTCGTTGGGCACCGTCACCACGACCCCGTCCAGGCCACCGGCGGCGATCATGTCCCGGTGGTCGCGCCAGCACGGGACCTCGTCGCGGTAGGGCGCCAGGGCCTCCGGCCGCACGTCGCACACCGCCGCCAGCCGCACCGGCCCGCCCTCGCCCAGGGCGGCCAGGTAGTACCGGGAGATGACGCCGAGGCCGATCACGCCGATGCGCATCAGCACACCTCCGGCAGCGGCACACCCAGCCGCTCGGCCAGGTCGGCCAGCTCGGTGAACAGGGCGCCGTCGAGCGGTACCCCGTCGCGGCGGGCGAGTTCGGCGTGCCTGGCCTCGGGCACCCCCGGGTACGACACCTCCGCGCCGCCCTGGACCGGTGGGCACGCCAGCAGAGCGCCGAACAGCGCGCCCGCTTCCCGTTGGTAGGTACCGGGTTGGCGCAGTGCGGCCGGGGCGATGGCCAGCACCAGGTACCCGATGTCGTCGTCGGGTGTCCGGTCCACCGACAGCGCCGCCTGCGACGGGCCCAGGCCCGCGCCGGGGACCAGCGCGGCCAGCACCTCGACCATCAGCCCGAGCCCGAAACCCTTGTACTGCCCCGAACCCGGCCCGCCGAGCCAGGTCAGGTGCGCGTCGCCGGTGTCGAACAGGCCGGGGTCGGTCACCGGTTCACCGGCGTCGTCGGCCAGCCACCCGGCCGGGATGTCCGTGCCCGCCCGCGCCGCCGCCCTGACCTTGCCGGTCGGGACCGTGGTGGTGCTCATGTCCAGCAGGAACGGCGGGTTCGTCCCGGCAGGCGCGGCCACGCTGAGCGGGTTGGTGCCCAGCATCGGCACCCGCCCGCCCGGCGGCCGCGCGATCCGCTGGTGCCCGCAGTTGGCCGCGACCACGCCGATCATGTCGTGCGCCACCGCCCGCAGCGCGTGCGGTCCGGCGCAACCGAAGTGCGTGCCGCCGCGCACCGACACCAGGCCGATGCCGTACTCGGCGGCCCGCCGCGCGGCCAGGTCCATCGCCTCACCGGCCAGCCACAGCCCGAGCGCGCCCTGGCCGTCGAGCAGCACGGTGGCGCCCCGGTCGGCCAGCACCCTCGGCTCGGCGTCGGCGCGCGCGCGGCCGGAAGCCAGCAGCGGCAGGTAGATCCGGGTCAGGTTGACCAGCCCGTGCGAGGTGGTGCCGGTGATGTCGCCGTGGCACAACGCGGTCGCGGCGGCCATCGAGCGGTGCGGGGGGATGCCGTGCGCGGTGAACACCTCGGCGGTGAACCGCAGCAGGTCGTCGTGGGTGACGCGCACGGTCACGGGGGAGGAGTCGGTGGGGGGAGGAGCGAGGTCGGTCATCGCCATGCCGTTTCGGTAGAGGGAACCGTGCTCATCGGGGGAGTCGACCAGCGGGGGTGCGGGATGTGGCGGGGCGTGCTCGCGAAGGTACGCAGCACGCGCGAGACCTGGTCGGCGAACCCGGCCAGGTCGGCGACGGCGACGAACTCGCCCTCGGCGTGGGCGTTGTTGGCGGCGAGGTCACCGGGGCCCAGCACCGCCGTCGCGGCACCGCTCACCCCCGCCATCCAGATGGCGTCGCAGGTGAACGCGGGTTCGTGCGCGGGCCACGCGGGCACCTCGGCCTCGGCCATCAGCGCGTCGAGCCACGGGTTGGCGACCGACAGCGCGGGCAGGCCGCGCTTGATCCAGTCCACTGTGGTCACCCGGTGCGCGTCGGCTGCGGTGCGGGCCAGTTCGGGGACCTCGGCGAACACCTGCCCGAACCGGGCGACGCCATCGGCGACGGCCTGCTCGAGCGCGGTGGTGAGCGCGTCGCCGTTGTCGGCGTAGGCGAGGTTGACCAGCAGGTCGCCGCCGCCGTAGACGCGGTTGTGCCTGGTCCCGGTGTGCAGGCCCGCGATGCACGCCTTCGTGCCCGCGAGCCGGGCGGCCAGGTGCTGGGCGAGGAAGCCCAGCAGCACGGTGGCGTTGTGGCCGTCGCCGGGCCGGTCGTCGATCGACCCGGTGCCCGCGACCCGGACCCGCGCGGTCGCCGACGCGGTGGCCCTGGTCAGGTACCGCAGCCCGGTCGGCTCGCAGAACACGTTCAGCGCCCCGTAGTACCCGGCGTTGACCAGCGGCCGGGTCCCGAAGGTCCCCATCGCGCCGCCCTCCTCGCCCGCCACCGCCTGGATGAGCACCGACACCTCGGTGCCCACCCTCGGGTCCCGCCGCACCGCGTCCCGCACCCCGGCCAGCAGCGCCACCGCCGGACCCTTGGCGTCGACCGCGCCCCTGCCGTGGATCACACACCCGTCGTAGCCGCCGCGCTCGTGCCCGGCGACGGTGTCCAGGTGCACGTTGAACATCACCGTCGGCGCGTCCGCCGGGCCCAGCCGCAGCACCAGGTTCGGTTGGTTGGCCAGGAAAGTCGGGTCCTGCGCGGCCGCGCGCACCGCGGCGGGCACCCCCGGCAGGTCCATCGCGGACCGGTCGGCGGGCGCGTGGTGCACGACGGAGAACCCGCTCGCCGCGTCCGCGTAGAGGTACTGCGCCTCCCACAGCAGCGCGGGCTCGACGCCCTCCATCGGACCGGCGGTGGGCAGGTTGATCAACCGGAGCAGCAGGGCCGCGTCGGTGTCGGTGAACTCGGCCACGTCACCGGCCCGCTGGGGCGAGCAAGGCCTCGAGCGCGCGGCCCGCCTCGATGAAGCCGTCCGCGGTTCCCGTGCCGCCCTCGGACTCGTGCGGGCGCAGCGTCAGGTGCGGTTCGATGGACAGCGCGCCCTGGTAGCCGTTCTCGGTCAGCAGCGCGAGACACCCCGCGACATCGGCCTCGCCGTGCCCCGGCAGTGTCCACTCAGGACCTTCCGGGCCGACGAAGCCGTCCTTGACGTGCACGTGCGCGATGTGCGGCACCAGCGGTCGCAGGTAGTCCGCCGCCCGGTAGCCGTAGGCGATGCCGTTGCCGGTGTCGAACAGCAGCCGCAACGCCGGGCTGTCGGCCTCTTCGAGCATCCGCGCCGCGCGCGCCGCGTCCGCACCGGCCCAGCCCGCGCAGTTCTCGTGCAGCAGCACCAGGTCCGCCTGCTCGGCGCGCGCCGCCAGCTCCCGCATCCGGCGCAGCGCCCGGTGCTCCCACTCGTCGTCGTGCAGGCCGTCGTTCGGGTACGACATCACCCGCACGTACCGGGTGCCCAGCCGCCCGCACCGCTCGGCCAGCACCCGCAGCTCCTCCAGGTCGCGGCCGAAGTCACCGGTGATCGAGGTCGACCAGTCGCCGATGCGCGAGTCGACGCACACCGTGCGCAGCCCCAGCTCCGCCAGCGTCGCGGCCACCGCGTCGAACGCGGCCTCGTCCAGCGCGGCGAAGGGCACCCCGTCCACCGACCGCAGCTCGATCGCCGACCAGCCCAGCGCGGCGATCGCGGCGACCTGCTCGGCCAGCCCCGGCCCGGCCTCGTCGCCGATCCCGGCCAGCACCGTCACCTCGGGACCTCCACCGGCGCGCGCAGCCCGGCCACCCGCTTCGCCTCGGCCAGCAGCGACACGACGGTGGCGCCGGTCGCTGGCTCGTCGGTGATCGGCTCGGTGCCCTCGAAGTGCCGGTAGGCGCGGGCGATGAACGCGCCGAGCGAGTCGTCGCGGAACACCGACTCGACCTTGCCGCCCTTGGTGCGCACCGACAGCTGCGCGTACTCGTCCGCCGCGCTGATCGGGTAGTGCCCCACCAGCGTGCCGCCCTCCAGCTCGACGGTCACCCGCCGCTCCCGCACCGGCGCGGTCAGGTCGGCGCGGATGTCGGTGAGCACGCCGTCGGCGTGCCGCAGCCGCAGCCACGCCCCGCCGAGCGACGGGAACACCGCGTCGCCGAGCAGCATGTCGGTGCACCCGGCCGCCACGACCTCGCCGCGCCCGGCGAGCAGCAGGGCCACCGCCAGCGAGTGCGGGACCTCCACGTCGAAGGCCGACGGGTGGTCGTCGCCTGCCAGGGTCCTGGCGAAGCGGGGCTTGGACTGGGTGAACTCCACCGACCGCAACCGGCCCAGCCGCCCGCCCGCCAGCACGCCGAGCAGCCGCGTGGTCAGCTCGCTGCACCGCCACTGCGCCACCGGCAGCAGGTCGAGCCTGCCGTGCTCGCGCAGCCGCAGCACCTCGCGCAGCTCGACCTCGTCACCCGCCAGCGGCTTCTCCACCAGGAACCGGCGGAACCCCAGGTCCGCCAGCTCGGTCAGCGGCCGCAGCCGCGCGCTCGGACCGGTGCACAGGTGCACCACCGTCCGATCGGGATCCACCAGGGTCGCGGCGTGCGCGGGCGAGTGCGCCACCGCGACGTCGCCGAGGTCGGCGTCACCCAGCCTGCGCCTCGGGTCGTACACGGTGATCGGCGGCCGCCCGAACGGCCTGCCGCCGCCGTGCCCGAGCCTGCGCAGCACCGGCAGGTGCAGGCCTGCGCCTGCCCGACCGAGCCCGACCACGAGCGTGCCCAGCATGGGTGGCGTGCCTCCTCCTGGCGACCTCGGGACGCGCCAAACCCTGGTCGCCGCGGCCGCGGGTGTCAACGTGGACCCGGCACCGCCACACGTCCGTGTGATCTTTTGTTTGCGTTGCCGCGCAACGGATGCCCACCACCTAGTTTGGACCGCGCGCCGGGTGCGGCGTGGCACCGCGGTACCGGTCGCGGTACTGGTCTTCGAGGACGGGCAAGGACAGGCATGGAGCACGCCGCGGTAGTCGCGGACCGGGGGACCGCGGCCGCGCCCGCGGTGCCCTTCTTCACCCAGGCGGCGTCGTTCGCCGCGCTGTGGCCCTCGGTCAAGGCCAACCTGGACGCGGTGGTCGACCGCGGCAAGTACTCGCACGGCCCGCTGGTCGGCCGGTTCGAGCGCGCCCTGGCCGAGTACCTCGGCGCCCGGCACGTGGTCGGGGTCAACTCCGGCACCGACGCGCTGGTGCTGCTGCTGCGCGCGGCGGGCCTGCAGCCGGGCGACGAGGTGGTCGTGCCCGCGTTCAGCTTCGTCGCCTCGGCGTCCTCGGTGGTGCTGGCCGGTGGGCGGCCCGCGTTCGCCGACATCGACCCGGTCGGCTACGGCGTCGACGTGTCCACAGTGGCGGTCACCGCCGCCACCAGGATGGTCATGCCGGTGCACCTGTTCTGCCAGCTCGCCGACCTCGGCGCGGTCACCGCGTTCGCCCAGCGGCACGCGCTCACCGTCGTCGAGGACAGCGCCGAGGCGATCGGCATGCGCTGGGACGGGCTGCACGCAGGCCTGCACGGCGCGGGCGGGGTGCTCTCCTTCTTCCCCACCAAGACCCTCGGCGCGCTCGGCGACGCGGGCGCGGTGATCACCGACGACGACCGGATCGCCGAGACCGCCGCCGCGCTGCGCCACCACGGCCGGTTCGGGCACACGCTGGACAACTTCCCCGGCATCTCGAACGAGACGGTCCTGCCCGGCTGCAACTCCAAGATGGACGACGTGCAGGCCGCGGTGCTGCTGGCCAAGCTCGCCACCCTCGACGCCGACATCGCCCGCCGCGCCACCCTCGCCGCGCACTACACCCAGGCGCTGCGCGGCTGCCCCGGCATCCGCCGCCTGCCCACGGTGCAACACCGGGACGCGGACACGAACCCGGTGTTCTACGTCTACCTGGTCGAGGTCGACCACCGCGACGCCCTCGCCGCGTACCTGTCGGCGCACTCGGTGGGCACCGAGACCTACTACCCGGTCCCGCTGCACCTGCAACCCTGCTTCGCCCACCTCGGGTACCGGCGCGGCCAGTTCCCGCACGCCGAGGCCGCCTGCGCCAACGCCGTCGCCCTCCCGCTCTACCCCGACCTCACCGAGGCCCAGGTCGACCGGGTCTGCTCGCTCATCCGCGCCTTCTACGGCGGGGGCGGCGCGTGACCCTCCCGTTCTTCCCCCCGGACCTGTTCGACCGCGAGCGCGACGCCCTGCTGGAGACGGTGTTCCGCATCGGCACCGCGCCGGAGCAGAGGTTCATCCTCGGCGAGCGCACCGCCGCGTTCGAGGAGGCGCTGCGGCGCGACCTCGGTGCCGCCGACGTGGTCGCCTGCGGCAGCGGCACGACGGCGCTGACGCTGGTGCTGCGCGCGATGGGCATCGGCGCGGGCGACGAGGTGGTGGTTCCCGCGTTCGGCTGCGCCCCGCTCGCGTCGTCGGTGATCTCCGTCGGCGCGACGCCGGTGTTCGCCGACGTGCACCCGTGGACGATGGTCATCGAGCCCTACGAGGTCGAGGCCGCGATCTCCAGCCGGACCGCGGCGATCATGCCCGCGCACATGTTCTCGGTGATGGCCGACATGCCCACGATGCGCGAGCTGGCCACCCGGCACGGTGTCCGGCTGGTGGAGGACTCCGCGGTCGCCCAGGGCGGCGTGCTCGGCGGGGTGCCCGCTGGCCGCTGGGGCGACGCCGGGGTGTTCTCGTTCGTCCAGGTCAAGACGTTCGGCTCGATCGGCGAGGGCGGCGCGGTGGTCACCGACGACCCCGAGCTGGGCCGGATGGCGCGGATGCTGCGCAACCACGGCCAGGACGGGCGGACCCGGTTCGTGCACCACGTGGTCGGCCACAACAGCCGCTTCGACGAGGTGATGGCCGACTTCCAGCTCCAGCGGCTGCCCGGCCTCGCCGCCAGGCTGCGCCGCCGCGCCGAGATCGCCGACTACTACACCGCCCGGTTCGCCCCGCTGGTCGAGCGCGGCGTCCAGCCCCCGCCGCCCGGCCGCGCCGGCCGCTGCTTCTACGTCTACTCCCTGCTCGCCGACCGCCGCGACGACCTCAAGCGGCACCTGGCCGCCAGGGGCGTCGACAGCCACGTCTACTACCCCGCGCCGCTGCCTGCCCAGCCCGCCTTCGCCCCGTACGCCCGGCAGGGGCAGTACTGGCCGCACGCGGAACTGGCCAGCGCCCGCACCCTCGCCCTGCCCATCTACCCGCACCTGACCGACGCCCAGGTCGAGCACATCGCCGACGCGGTCTGCGACTTCCCGGGGAGCCCCCGATGACCATGCCGCTGTCCCAGGGCCCGCTGGCCGCGCCCGATACCCGCGGCAGGCTCGGCGCCTACGCCAGGCTCGCCAAGCTCGACGTCTGGGACTACTACCTCGCGTTCCCGCTGGCCTGGGCGCTGGCCGGGTTCAGCCCCTCGGCACTGGCCGTGCTGCTGGTGTTCGGGCTGGGCACGGTGTGCGTGGTGGCCGGGTCGGTGGCCTTCGACGACGTCACCGGCTACCGCGACGGCAGCGACGCGGCCAACTACGGCCCGGACGCGCCCGCGCGCAAGCTGGCCCGCAAGCCGCTGCTGACCGGGGAGCTCAGCGAGGCCGAGGCCATCCGCTTCGGTTGGGCGGCCGCGGGTGCCGGAGCGGCACTCTGGCTGCTCGCGGTCCTGATCGCGCCGTTCGCTCCACTGTGGACCGTGCTGCTCGCCGCGCTGTGCCTGGCGTCCTCGGTGCAGTACTCCTGGGGGCTCAAGATCAGCTACCGCGGCTGGCAGGAGGTGTTCCTCGCCGGGTTCGGCACCGGGCTGGTGCTGGTCGGGGTCGGCCTGTCGACCGGCGGCCTCACCGGGTTCGGCGCCGTGCAGGCCGTCCTGTTCGGACTCGGGCCGCTGCTGTTCGGGGTGTACTCCAACACCCGCGACGCCGAGGGGGACGCCGCCGTCGGCCGCCCGACGGTCGCCGCGATCGTCAGCGCCCAGGCCAACCGCGCGTTCATCGCCGGGCTCACCGTCGCCGAGGTCGCCCTCGTGGTCACCGCAGCCGGGCTCGGCCCCGCGCCGTGGTGGTTCGCGCTGGCGATGCTGCCCGCCATGGGGGTCCGGGTCGCGCAGCTGCGCCGCGGCGTCGGACTCGGCGACCTGCTCGCCGCCAGGCTGCTCGGCCTGCGCGCCCACCGCGCCACCACCGCGACGCTGGTCGCGGTCAACCTGATCCTCGTCGTTGGAGCCGGTTCGTGAGCCCAGATCTGGATGTCGCCGTCGTCGGAGCCGGGATCGCGGGGCTGGCCGCCGCCTACCGGCTGCGCGCCCAAGGCAGGTCCGTGCACGTCTTCGAGTCCGGCGAGCACATCGGCGGCCGGATGCGCACCGAGCGCCGCGACGGCTACCTCGCCGACACCGGCGCCGAGATGATCGGCAGCACCGGCTACCCGGCCACCTGGCGGCTGATCGAGGACCTGCGGCTCACCGACGCCGAGGTCCCGCTGATCGGCGCCGACCTCGCGGTCTGGCGCGACGGCAAGGCCCGCGGCCACGTCGGCGACCCGATCGGCCTGCTCACCGGCGCGGGTCTCGGCGTCCCGGCCCGGCTGACCCTGCTGGGCCTGCTCGGCGGCGCCGCGGCCAGGCGCCGCGCCTACGACGTCGACACCCCGGAGGCCACCCCGCTCGGCGACCGCACCATCGCCGAGATCTCCCGCGGCGACCTGCACGACTACCTGTTCCAGCCGCTGGCGGGCGGCTACTTCGGCTGGGACACCACCCAGGCGTGCGCGGGCCCGTTCCTGAGCCACACCCTCGCGGTGGGCGCCACCAAGACCTTCCGCACCTTCCGCGACGGCATGGACACCCTGGCGCTGCGGCTGGCCGACCAGGTGGAGGTCAGCACCGGCGTGCCGGTCCGCGAGGTCGTCACCACCGACACCGGCGCCCGGCTGGTCGCCGACCGCACCCCGCTGACGGCCCGCACCATCGTCATGGCCGTGCCCGCCCCGCTCGCGGTCACCCTGCACGGCGGCGCGCCCGAGTACGTGCGGCGGTGCGAGTACCGGCCGATGGTGAAGGTCGTCTGCCTGCTGTCGCGGCCACTCGACGGACTGGGCCGCTCGTTCGCCCTCGCCGTCCCGGAGGTGGAGAACCAGGTCCTGGCGGGCCTGGTCGTCGACGACCGCAAGCACCTGGGCCGGGTGCCCGTCGACCGGGGCATGGTCAGCCTGGTCGCCACGCCCGCCGCGGTGCCCGCGCTGCTGGAGCAGACCGACGACGAGATCAGCCGCACCCTGATCGCCCACGCCGAGAAGTACCTGCCCGGCATCGCGCACGCCCTGCGCGGCACCATCGTCACCCGCTTCGAGCACGGGCTGCCGATGCCCACCCCCGCCGCGCTCAACGCCCGCGCGGGGTTCGCGGGCAGGCCGCCTGCCGCGGTCGAGTACGTGGGCGACTGGTACGCGATGCGGCCCAGCAGCGAGGCCGCGGTGCGCTCGGCGGAACTGGTGGCCGAGCGGCTGTCCGTTGTGGACTCCCCGGCGGTGGCCCGTGGCTGAGCCCGCGACGATCAGCTACGTGTTCGCGACCTCCTTCGCGCGGGAGGAGGAGAGGCTCTCGCTCGGCGAGCACCTCTGGGACCCGGGCACCACCAGCCGCCTCGCCGCGCTGGGGGTCGGCAGGGGCAGCCGGTGCCTGGAGATCGGCGCCGGGCGCGGGTCGATCGCGGCGTGGCTGGCCGAGTGCGGCGCCGCGGTCACGGCCCTCGACATCGACACCTCCCGGCTGGGCTGGTTGCGCGGCTGCGGCGTCTCGGTGCACCGCGGCGACATCAGCCGCGACCCGGTGCCCGGCGGCAACTACGACCTGGTGCACGCGCGGCTCGTGGTGCAGCACCTCGCGGACCGGGCGGCCGCGGTGCGCCGGATGGTCGCCGCGCTGCGCCCCGGCGGGCACCTCGTGCTGGAGGACACCGACACGGCGACCACGCTGGCCACCGCAGGCGGGGTGCTGCGGCCCAGGGTCCGCGACGCGGCGTACGCGGTGATGGCCGAGTCCGGCTACCACCCGCGCTGCGGGCTGCTCGACGTCGACCTCGCGCACGGCGCCGGGCTGCGGGACGTGCGCGCCGAGGGCCGGGCCGAGGTGATCACCGGTGGTACCCCGCAGGGCCGCTGGTTCGCACTGTGGCTGGAGCACCTGAAGCCCGCCATGGTCGGGCGCGGGCTGGTGACCGCGGCCGAGGTGGACGCCGCGCTCGCCGACATCGACGACCCGGGGACCCGCTGGCTGTCCCAGGTGATGATCACCGTCATCGGCCGGAAGGGCGCCGATGAGCAAGCCGCGTGATCTGGGCACCCTGTTCGACGACCTGGTCGCCCGCCGGGTCGGCACCAGGGTCGTGCTGTCCCGCCCGCTCGACATCGCCCCCGACTTCGGCACCAGCTACGACATGCCCGCCGTCGCCGCGCTGGTCCGCAACGTCGCGGGGTGGCTGCACGCGGCGGGGGTGAAGCCGGGCGACCGGGTGGCCGTGGTCAAGCCGAACCACTGGGATTACGTGCTCATCGCGTGCGCCGCCGTGCGCGTCGGTGCCGTCCCGGCGCTGCTGTCGGACCAACTGGCCCCGCACGCGCTGGAGGTCCTGCTCGAACGGCTCGAACCCGCGCTGCTCATCACCACCCGCACCGTCCTGGACACCGCCCGCGCGCACGGCATCACGCTCATCGCCCGCGCCGCGCGCACCGTGACCCTCGAAGGCCGCTACCCGGACACCATCAACCTCGAACGCCTGTGGGGCAGCGAACCGCCACCACCGTCCACTCGCGACGATGACGACCCGCTGCTGGTCGTGCACACCTCCGGGACCACCGGGGTGCCGAAGCTGGTCGTGCACACCAACCGCACCCTGGTGCACGGCCTGGCGGGCGCGGAGTCCACCCGGCTGCCGATCGTCTCCGCCCGCAGACGCGACACGGTGTGCTCGGCGATCTCGTACAGCCACGGCCGCGCGGTGCCCTGGACGGCGAGCGTGCTGTGGCTGGCGCCGCGCGAGGTCGTCATCATCGACGCCCCGGACGCGGCGGAACCCGTGCTGCGCGACCACCCGCCGACCACGCTGGAGGCGCTGCCGTCCACCTTCGTCCGGTGGCGGCCGCTGCTGGAGAAACCGGACCACCCGCTGCGCGGGGTCCGGCTGTTCATCAGCACGTTCGACGCGGTGCACCCGCCGACCGTGCGCGCCTTCCTCGCGGCCACTCGACGGCGGCCGCTGTGGGTGCAGGTGTGGGGGCAGACGGAGACCGGCCCGCTGACCTTCCGGTTCCTCACCCGCCGCTCGCTGGCCGCCCGTGACGCGCGACACCCGACGACGCGCAACCTCGGCAGGCCCGCCCCCGGCCGCACCCGGCTGCGCGTGGTCGACCCGCGCACGTTCGAGCCGGTCCCGCGCGGCACCCCGGGCCTGGTCCTGGCCAAGACCCCGACCCGGTGCGTCGACTACGTCGGCGAGCACGACCGCTGGCTGGCCAAGACCGACGGCGAGTGGTGGAACACCGGCGACATCGGCCTGCGCACCCGCTGGGGCTCGTACCTGATGCTGGACCGGGAGGTCGACGTCCTGCCGGGGCAGAGCTGCGTGGAACTCGAGGACGTGCTGGAGGAGCGGGTCACCAACGTCGTCGAGTGCGTGGTGTTGGCCACTCCCGGCCGCCTGCCGCAGCCGGTCGTGGTGACTCGCGACGGACACCTCGACCCCGCACAGTGGCGGCACGCGCTGCGCGACCTGCCCGCGCTGGCCGATCCAGTGCTGCTGACCTGGGAACAGATCCCGCGCACCGGCACCGGCAAGGTCCGCAGGATGGAACTGCGCGCCGTGCTGCGCGCGGGCCAGGACACCTTCGGGACCGGTCGCTGGACCTGAGCCGGTGGCATGCTGGGCCCATGCGCGTCGTGCGATCCCGGCGGGACCAGCCGGAACACCTGTTGGCAGACCTGGCCGACCGCCCGATCAACTACGACCGCGGCACCGTGGGCCCCGGCTGGCTCACCGACGACCACCCCCGCGTCCTCGGCTACGAGCAACCGGGACCACCGGGCGAGCTGTGGTCCCGCGCCCGAGCCCTCGTCGAGCGCTACGACTTCGCCCCACCGGAACTCATCCGGGCCCACTACCGCGCCGACGCGCCGCTGCTGGGCAGGCACATGGTCCTCGAGGGCCACTTCCTCTTCGCCCACTTCCTCATGGGCGTCCGCGTCACCGAGGTCGTCGACGAGTCCACCCCCACCCACACCCACTGGGGCTGGTCCTACGAAACCCTCACCGGCCACCTGGAACGCGGCAAGGTCGACTTCCACCTCCACAAAGACCACACCACCGGCGCCATCACCTTCCACGCCACCTCGTACTCCAACCCCAGCCGCACCGCCCACCCCCTGATCCGCCTCGGCTGGCGCCTCTTCGGCCGCAGAACCCAACTGCGCTTCTACCGCCGAATCGGCGAGCAGATGGTCACCCTCACCGCCCCCGCCACCGTGGTGACCACCCCCACAGTCCGCACAGCCCCCCACCGCACAGGCCTGACAATCATCGACGCGGGCTAGCCAATCCACCACCGACTGCCCGCCAACCCAACCGGCATGGCAGTGACTACCGCTGCTGGCAAAGGCAGTCGACCACCCGCACCTGCGCGGTCGCCATCCCAGCCGCACCCGCCTACCTGAGGTCCACTCCGGCTAGCGCTTTGCGCAGTCGCGCTTCTATCGCCGAGTCGGCGAACAGATGGTCGCCCTCACCGCCTCCGGTGCCTTGGTGACAGCCCCACAGTCCACACAGCACCGCGCCGCACGGGCCTGCCGATCATCGACGCGGCTAGCCGAACTGCCACTGACCGCCGACCAATCCAGCCGGGTGTGGCAGCGACCACCACTGCCGGCAAAGGCTGTGGCGCAGCGACGAAGGCTGCCGATCACCCGCACCGGCGCGGTCGCGATCCCAGCCGCACCCGCCTACCCGCGATCCGCTCCGGCTAGCGCTTCCTCGGCCGCAGAGCCCAGTCGCGCTTCTACCGCCGAATCGGCGAGCAGATGGTCACCCTCACCGCCCCCGCCACCGTGGTGACCACCCCCACAGTCCGCACAGCCCCCCACCGCACAGGCCTGACAATCATCGACGCGGGCTGAGGGCTTTTGCTGCCATCGCCGGTGGTGTCCACTGAGGAGGGTGGCGGGCCAGGGGCCTAGTGGTCGCGGCGGATGATCATGTCGGCTAGGGACATGAGTTCGCCTTCGGCTCGGGGGGTGGGGAGGGCGGCGGCCAGGTGGTCGGCGGCGTCGGCCAGGAGGTCGTCGGCTCGGGTTCGGGCCCAGTTGCGGCCGCCCGCGGTGTCGACGAGGTCGGCGGCTCGGACGAGTTCGGCGGCGGTCAGGGCGTCGTCGCGGTGGTAGAGGGAGCGCAGTTCCCTGGCGGCGGCGGTGTCGGTGGTGAGGGCGGCGACGACCGGGAGGGACTTCTTGCGGTTCTCCAGGTCCGAGTACACCGGCTTGCCCGTGGTGGCCGGGTTGCCCCAGATCCCGAGCAGGTCGTCGACGAGCTGGAACGCCAGGCCGAGCCGCTCGCCGAAGGAGCGCAGGTGGTCGACCTGGCTGGGGGAGGCGCCGCCCAGGAGCGCGCCGAGGGAGGTGGCGCCGCCGAGCAGGGCGCCGGTCTTGCCCTCGGCCATCCGCAGGCACTCCGCGAGGGTGACGTCGGCGCGGCGTTCGAAGGCGAGGTCGGTGGCCTGGCCCTCCTGCACGGCCAGCACCGCCGCGGACAGCACCCTGGCGGCGGGCTGGGCCCGCGGGTGGTCGCTGGCGGCCAGCACGTCGAACGCGAGCGTCAGCAGCGCGTCGCCAGCCAGGATCGCCGGGCCGAGGCCGAACACGCTCCACGCGGTGGGCCGGTGGCGCCGGGTGCGGTCGCCGTCCATGACGTCGTCGTGCAGCAGCGTGAAGTTGTGCACCAGTTCCACGGCGACCGCGGCCTGCAGCGCCTCGGCAGGCGAGCCCCCCACGGCCTCGGCGGCGGTCAGCACCAGCGCGGGCCGGATGGCCTTGCCCGCGTCCGCCTCGGTCGGCCCGCCCTGCTCGTCCCACCAGCCGAAGTGGTAGCCCGAGATGTGCCGCATGGCCTCGGGCAGGGTGTCGACTGCGGCGCGCAGCGCCGGGGTGACCAGGGCGCGGCTGTGCGCCAGGACGTCCCGGGCACCGCGGTGGGCGACGGTGCCGCCCTCGTCGGCGCGCCGGGCGCCGGGGACGTGGACGGTGGGGTTGGTGGACACGGGCCGGTCCCTCGATTCGGGGTTGGACGGGCGGACGGGGCCCGGCTAGAAGGGTGGGAGGGCGGGAAAGCAGGGGCAGCGGTGAGAACCGATGGCCCGCGGGGAACGCGGGCCACCGGCGGGGTGTCACAGTCCGATTTGGACGTTTTCCAGCACGCCGAGCGCGTCGGGCACCAGCACCGCGGCGCTGTAGTAGGTGCTGACCAGGTACGACATGATCGCCTTGTCGTTGATCCCGGTGAACCGCACCGACAGGCCCGGCTCGTACTCGTCCGGGATCCCGGTCTGGTGCAGGCCGATCACGCCCTGGTCGGATTCCCCGGTGCGCAGCACCAGGATCGACGTGGTGCCGGTGTCGGTGATCGGGATCTTGTCGCTGGGCAGCAGCGGCACCCCGCGCCAGGACCGCACCTGCTTGCCGCCGAGCTCCACCGTCGGCGGGTACAGCCCGCGCTTGGTGCACTCGCGCCCGAACGCGGCGATCGCCTTGGGGTGGGCCAGGAAGAAGTTCGACCGGCGCCGCCGGGCGAGCAGCTCGTCGAGGTCGTCCGGGGTGGGCGCGCCGTCGCGGGTGTGCAGCCGCTGGCGCAGGTCGGCGTTGTGCAGGAAGCCGAAGTCGCGGTTGTTGACCAGCTCGTGCTCCTGGCGCTCGCGCAGCGCGTGGATGGTCAGCCGCAGCTGCTGCTCGACCTGGTCCATCGGCTGGTTGTACAGGTCGGCGACCCTGGTGTGCACCTTGAGCAGGGTCTGCGCCACCGACAGCTCGTACTCGCGCGGGCTGCCCTCGTAGTCGACGAAGGTGCTCGGCAGCTCGTGCTCGCCCGAGTGCCCGGAGGCCATCGCGATCTCGGCCTCGCCGTGCTTGTTCGCCTTGGCGGGCGGGGTGGCCCGGAAGGCGTCCACGTGCTCGCGCAGCGCGGTCGAGCGCTCCTGCAGCGACAGAAACTCCGAGCGCGACAGCGACATCACGATGCACGCCGTGCTGGCCTTGGCGGTGAAGTCCCAGGTGGCGTCGACGTCGATGAGCCCGCGGTCGCCGAAGAACTCGCCGTCGGCCAGAACCGTCAGCACGGCCTCGTCGCCGAAGTGGCCCTCGGTGTAGGTGGTGACCTTGCCGTGGGCGATCAGGTGCACCGCGTCGGCCGCCCGGCCGCGTTCGACGATGACCTCACCGGCGCGGTACTCGCGCTGGGTGAACCGGTTGGCCAGCTCGGTCAGCGCGCCGTCGTCGCTGAGCCCGCGCAGCAGCGCCAGCTCGCGCAGCTCGGTGGGCACGATGTCCACGTCGGCGCCGGTGTTGGTGAAGGTGACGCGCCCGTCGCCCAGGGTGTAGCTGAGCCTGCGGTTGACCCGGTACACCGCGCCCTGGGCCTCGACCCACGGCAGCATCCGCAGCAGCCAGCGCGGGCTGATCTCCTGCATCTGCGGGACGGACTTGGTGGTGGTCGCGAGATTGCGCGCGGCCCTGGTGCTCAGGCTCTGCTGCTGTTGCTCGGAGGTGGAGTCGAGAAGACCGGTCACGCGGGGAACCCCCATCGGAAGGTGGTGAGTGTGCGGACTGCGCGGGTCCCGCGCCGGGCACGGGACCCGCGGCTGTGCCTAGAGACCGATCTGGACGTCGTCGAGCACGGCCAGCGCGTCCGGCACCAGCACGGCGGCCGAGTAGTACGCGGTGACCAGGTAGGACAGGATCGCCTTGTCGTTGATCCCCATGAACCGCACCGACAGCCCCGGCTCGTACTCGTCGGGCAGGCCGGTCTGGTGCAGGCCGACCACGCCCTGGTTGTCCTCGCCGGTGCGCATCGCGATGACCGAGGTGGTGCGGGACTCGCTGATCGGGATCTTGCTGCACGGCAGCACCGGGATGCCCCGCCAGGACGGCACCTGGTGGCCGCCGATGTCGACGTTGGCCGGGTAGATGCCGCGCTTGCTGCACTCGCGGCCGAACGCGGCGATCGCCTTGGGGTGCGCCAGGATGACCGACGGGTCCTTCCACACCTTGCTCAGCAGCTCGTCGAAGTCGTCCGGGGTGGGCGCGCCGGTGCGGGCGTGCACCCGCTGGCGCGGGTCGGCGTTGTGCAGCAGGCCGAACTCGCGGTTGTTGACCAGCTCGTGCTCCTGGCGCTCGCGCAGCGCCTCGATGGTCAGCCGCAGCTGCTGCTCGACCTGGTCCATCGGCTGGTTGTAGAGGTCGGCGACCCTGGTGTGCACCTTGAGGACCGTCTGCGCCACCGACAGCTCGTACTCGCGCGGCGAGACCTCGTAGTCCACAAAGGTTTCCGGCAGCTCGACCTCGCCGGAGTGGCCCGCGGCGAGGTTGATCGGGACCTCGCCGTCCTGCTCGTGCTCGCCGCTGGCGAGGAACGACTCGACGTGCGCGCGCAGCGAGGGCACCCGCTCCAGCAGGTCCTGGAAGTCGGCGCGGCGCAGGGAGAGCACCGTCACCGCGGTGGCGGCCTTGGCGGTGAAGTCCCAGATGCGCTCCTGCAGCAGGCCCCACTGGTCGAAGTACTCGCCGTCGGTGACGACGCCGACCACGGTCTCGTCGCCGTAGTGGCCCTCGGCGTACTGCTCGACCCGGCCGTGCGCGATGACCAGGAAGCGGTCCTCGGCGTGGCCCCACTCGACGAGGGTGTCACCTGCCGCGTAGTCCTCCTGGCGGAACAGCCCGGCGAGCGCGGTGAGCGCCTCCTCGTCGTCGAAGTCGCGCAGGAAGGACAGCTCGCGCAGGTCGCCTGCGACCACGCGGGGCTGGGCGTCGCCGCGGTCGACGGCGATCCTGCCGTCGCCGACCACGTAGTCGATGGCGATGCGGCCGTCCCCGACGACGTAGCTGCGCCGCTGGTTGACCCGGTAGGTGCCGCCCCCGACGTGGGTCCACGGCAGGACCCTGAGCAGCCAGCGGGAGGTGATCTCCTGCATCTGCGGGACGGACTTGGTGGTGGTCGCGAGGTTGCGCGCCGCCTCGGTCGTGAGGCTCTGCTGCGCAGCAGCCTCGCCGCCGACAGGGCGCAGGGTCTCGGTCACGGTGCTACCGCCAATCGCTTGTCCATGCTGGTGGTGAAAGGGTCGCGGGTGCTGAAAAAGGGTGAGGTCCGGATGGGACGTCGCTGGTGACAATGTCGTGGGCGCCGATTACCGGGATCCGGTCAGGACCGGCGGAACGCGTCTCACCTTCATGTTGTCGCTGGTAAGGGCCGCGGCCTCCGCCTCGGTCGGCGCGTCGCCATTGTCGACGCGCACGAAGCTAGCACCGCGAATTCGTGACACAACAGTCCCCGAATCGGCTGGTGATAACCCAAGAGAACAGACCGGATCTCGCGATCAGGCAGACCGCGAGTAGTCATGTGCTCGTCCCATCACTCGATCTTGCGCCCGATTGGGCCAGGCGTGACGGAGGGATACCTCTAATGGACGCAGCGTGAGCGCGACACACTGTCGGCATGAGTGCTGCGAGCGGTGCGGTGGTCGTCCTCGGCGGGCGGAGCGAGATCGGTCTGGAGCTGGCCGGGTTGCTGGCCCCGGGGCGGGTGGTGGTGCTGGCCGCGCGGCGGTCCGGTGACCTTGATCACGAGCGCGTGTCGCTACTGGACAGCGGCGCGACCGCGGTGCACGCGGTGGAGTTCGACGCCGACGATCTCACCGCGCAGGAGTCCGTGCTCGACGGGATCACCGCCGCGCACGGTCCGATCGGCACCGTCGTCGTGTCCTTCGGGATCCTCGGCGACCAGTCGACCGCCGAGGCCGACGCGGAGCACGCGGTCTCGATCGTCCACACCGACTATGTCGCCCACGTGGCTGTCTTGACACACCTGGCGAACCGGCTCCGCCGACAGGGCAGCGGCGAGATCGTCGTGTTCTCGTCGGTCGCCGGTGTGCGGGTGCGGCGGGCCAACTACGTCTACGGGTCGGCCAAGGCCGGGTTGGACGGTTTCGCCAGCGGGCTCGCCGACGCACTCGCGGGCTCCGGCGTGCGCCTGCTGCTCGTGCGCCCGGGGTTCGTGGTCGGGCGGATGACCGAGGGCATGTCCCCCGCGCCGTTCTCCAGCACGCCCGCCCAGGTCGCGAACGCCACCGCCCGCGCCTTGCGGCGCGGGCGGGGTGGGTCCGGGGAGGTGTGGGTCCCCGGCGTGCTGCGGCCGGTGTTCTTCGCGATGCGGCTGCTGCCCAGGGCGATCTGGCGTCGACTGCCCAGGTGAGCTACCGGTCCTACCTCTCCTCCGCCGTGGCGAGCAGCTGCCGGGGCAGGCCTGCGGGCAGGTCGGTGCGGCGGCTCACGTTGAGCTTGCGGTAGACGCGAGTCAGGTGCTGCTCGACCGTGCTCACCGTGATGTAGAGCTTCCCGCCGATCTCCCGGTTGGTGTGCCCGAGCGCGGCCAGCACCGCGACCCTGCGCTCGGCCTCGCTCAGCGCGTCCATGCCGGTCGGCTCCTGGTGTCGTCCGGTCTGCTCGGGCACCTCCGGCTCGCGGCCGGGCAGCAGCTCCCGGCTCAGCGGCTCGGCCTGGCAGCCCTTGGCCATCTGCAGCGCGCGCCTGGCCACCGTGCGCGCCTTCTCGCACTCACCGGCGGCGCTGTGCGCGTGGCTGAGGTCGAGCAGCGCGCGGGCCAGCTCGAACCGGTCGCCGCCGGTGTGCAGCAGTTCCACCGCCTCGGTGAGCAGCGGGACCCGGCGCTCGGCGGTGGTCGCCGCGGCCAGGATGCGCAGGGTCGCGCCGCGGGTGCGTGCGCCCTCGCAGCCGGGCCGGGTGAGCTGGTCGGTCATCAGCGCGCGGGCGTTCTCCCGGTTGCCCAGCGCCAACTGCGCCTGCGCGGCACCGGAACGCCACGGCACCAACGCGGGCAGGTCCACGTCCCAACCGGACATCAGCTCGCCGCACCGCTGGAAGTCCGCGAGTGCGGCATGTGGACGGTCGGTGGCCAGGTAGTGCGAACCGCGCGCGTACAGGTACTGCAAGCCGAACTGGGTCTGATACATGGAGTCCGGCACCGGAACGCGCAGCAGCGCCGCCGCTTCCTCGTGCCTGCCCATCGCGGTGGCCGCGGCGACCCTGGTCGACAGCGGCACGCCGATCGCGACACCCCAGCCCTGCGGCGAGAGCTTGTCGAACGCGGCGGTCGCCAACTCGGCCGCGGCGGGCAGATCCCCTTGGCGCAGCGCGACTTCCGCGCGCATCGCACCGATCACGGCCTGCCAGGTGAGCGCCCCGCGCGCGGTGGCGTCCGAGAGCAGCGAGTCGCACCAGTGCGCGGCGCGGTCGTTGCGGTCGGCGTGCACCAGCGCCGCCAGCGCGGACAGCTGCGAGCCCAGCGTCTGCTCGCCGAGCCGACAGCTCTGCAGGATGTGCTCGGCGGCGACCACGATCTCCTCGCGCGGGCCGCCGAAGCGCACCCGGTCGAGCATCGCCGACGCGCGGGTCCACGGGTTGGCCAGCAGTGGTTGCGGCTGCCCTGCCTCCGGCGCGGGCACCCCGGCCACCACCGGCGGGTACAGGAACGCCAGCCAGTGGAAGACCAGGCTCAACTGGCCCGCCATCGGCGCTGCGCGGTCGGCGGCGGCCGCCGCCAGCCCGGACAGGGTGCCGGAGAGCTCCTCGGTGTGGCCGTACCAGAGCAGGAACTTGGCCAGGTGGACCGCGTTGCGGTCCGACAGCCTGCCCTGCGCCCGCGCCGCGCGCAGCGTCGGCAGGTGCCGCGCCGCGGCGGAGGGGTTGCGGCGCCACTCGACCCGCAGCAGCTGCGTGGTGATGTCGGCGCGCTCGTCGACGTCCGCGCTGGTGCGCGCGGCCAGTTCCAGCCTGCGCACCGCCAGGTCCATCCGGTCGGCGACCAGGTCCTCCTGCGCGGCGTGCCGCAGCACCTCGACCGCCCACGTCTGCTCGCCCGGTTCCTCGGCGCCATCGGCGGCGGTCAGGTGGCGGGCGACCTCGTCGGCCGGGGCACCGTCGCGGTAGAGCAGCCGGGCGGCCCGCGCGTGCAGGGTCCGCCGGTCGGCGGGGGCGATGCTGTCGAGCACCGCGGCCTTGGCCACCGGGTGCCGGAACCGGCCGCCGTCGAGCAGGCCTGCCAGCTCCAGCACGTCGAGCACCTGGGCGGCGGCGTCGGAGGTGATGTCGAGCAGGCTGCCCAGCAGCACCGGCGACCCGGCGTCGCCCAGCAGCGCCAGGCCGTGGGCCACCTGCAGCATCGCCGGTTCCCAGCGGTGCAGGCAGGCCAGCACCGCGGTGCCGAACTCCTGGCCGACCACGACGGCCCCGTCGCCGGGGCGCAGCCCGGACCGCACCGCGGCCCGGTGGTCGTTGACCAGCGCGGTGACCAGCAGCGGGTTGCCGCCGCTGACCGCGTGGTGCACCGGGGCGAGCGCCACCGCGGTGGCCGGGTCGAGCCTGCCCGCGAGCAGCTCGGCCACCCCGGCCAGGCTCAGCGGCGCCAGCCGCAGGTGGGTCGTGTTGGGCTGGCGGGTGACCTCGGCCCGGAACACCGCCTGGGTCGGCCGCGGCAGCGCCCACTCGGTGAGCAGCACCAGCACCCGGGCGAAGCGCATCCTGCGGCGCAGGTACAGCAGTGCCTGCAGCGACTCGCCGTCGGCGAACTGGACGTCGTCGACCGCGATCACCACGGTCCGCTCGGCCGCCAGCTCCAGCAGGGCCGCGCAGACCTCGTCGAGCACCCGCGCGCCGGTCCGACCGATGGCTGTTGGGTCTGTGGCCACCGGGTCTGCGGCAGTCGGGTCGGTGCGCGCCTGCGGGACCGCGCCGGTGTCCGGTTGGGACTCGCCCCCGACCTCGCCGATCAGCTCGGCGATGCCCGCCGCCGCTGCCCCGGCCAACGCCGGACCGGCGAACAGCTGCCGCAGCACCCCGAACGGCAGGGTGCGCTCGGCGCGCGACCCCGTCGCCGTGAGCAGGGCAGCGCCATCGGCGGCCACCCGGTCGGCGAAGGCGTGCAGCAACTCGGTCTTGCCGCTGGCGACACCACCGCTGATCAACGCGACCTGTCCCCGACCCCGACCGCTCTCGGCGTACAACCGCCCGAGCGCGGCAAGTTCCTCTCCTCGTTCGACCAGCGCCATGCGCCCGCCCCTTCCCCTCCGGCCCCTCGGCTCCGCATCCGGCCCCACCCCGCCCGAAGTCACGCTCGGTGATCGGTGTTTTCCCCGTTGCCCCACGCTCTGCGGTGAATCTAACGGCAATCACCGCGGTTGTGGAAGGTTTGCCAATTGGCTGGATGAACACTGCGTGATGTTGATGCGTTCTCGCTTTTCGAATGGACCAAGTGGAGCATTCGGTTGCGGCGCCAGCCGTACCGCGGTCCGATTGGTTTGGTTCGCATTCAACGACTTGACTCGCCGGTAGGCCTGTGACCGGCCGTCACAGCAAATACAGCGAGTCAAACACGAACAGTTGGTGAATCGCCCACTGTAAACATCAAGAGCGCCTTAAGTTGCTGCAGGTTAGGGGTGCGTCCGGGGTTGTGGGTGGTGGACCCAGGGGTCCGGACGGGGTGGCGGCGAGGCGGTGGGGCGTCCGATGACCCTATCCCGGCGGCTACGGCCAGTGACAGGGCTCCGCCACCAATGGCCTAGTCCGATGCGCGGGTGCCCGGTTGGCCGCTATTGGCGTTCACCGTGCGGTACGGCGAATCCAGAGCAATCCGAGAACGGGCAGGACGAGCGGCACGAAACCGTATCCCATACCGAATACCGACCAGACGGTCGCGTCCGGAAATGCACTGGGCAGGACCAGGCTGAACGTTCCGATTAGCAGCACGCCGACCAGTTCCACCGCGCAGGAGATCACCGCGACCCGGCGGGACGTCCTGGTCCCCCGCGCCAGGCACAGCGTCGCCACGACGTAGACGACGGCCGCGAACGCCGAGAGCAGGTAGGCCAGCGGCGCGCGGTGGAAGTGGGTGCTGATCTGGCTGGCCGACCGCGCGCACGCGGCCAGCGCGAAGATGGCGTAGACCGCGATCAGCAGCCTGCCCGGCCCGGAGCGGGTGGGGTTCGGCGCCTCAGCCATGCGCCCACACCTGGCCCATCCGCACGATCATCACCGGGATCACCAGCGCGCCGACGACCAGCACCGCGGTGCCCCAGCGGGTGCGCTCGGCCAGCGACCAGTACAACGCGACAGGCAGGATCAACAGCGAGCCGAGGAGGTAGCCGCCGTAGGACAGGCCTGGCACGTCGTGGTCGGCGCCTGCGAGCTTGATGAACCCGAGCACGGCCTGTGCGAGCAGTCCGAGCTCGATCAGGGCCAACAGCGCGAGGTAGGCCTTACCGTCCACGCGCTCGATCGGCAGCGGCCGGTTCAGCAGCACGAGCACCAACGCCCACACCGCCGCCCCGACCGAGACCCAGGTCAGGGCGGGGGACAACACGTCGATCATCGCTGCGGCTCCCAGGCTCCGTCGTGACCTGGTGAGCCTCGCACGGCCCGCGCCGCAGGTACCGCGCGGGGCCGTCAGCGCACCACGGGTACTGCGCTGTCCGGGATGCGCGGGTTGACCGGTCTGCCGGCTAGTCCACTGTGGAGAGCGAGCCGACGTGCGCGCGGATCCGGTCGAGCACCGCGGGGACGTGGCTGTTGAGGTAGAAGTGCCCGCCGGGGTAGACCTCGCGCTCGTAGCCACCGTCGGTGTGGTCGGCCCACTTGTCCACCTCGGCCAGCGTGGCCTTGGGGTCGTCGTCCCCGGTCAGCGCCAGCACCCTGGCCTTGAGGCGGGGGCCGTCGACGCGCCGGTAGGTCTCGGCCGCCTTGTAGTCCGCGCGGATCGAGGGCAGCACCATGCGCAGGATCTCGTCGTCGTCGAGCAGCTGGGACTCGGTGCCGTCGAGCCGCTTGATCTCGCGGATCAGGCCGTCGTCGTCGAGCTCGTGGTTGCGCTCGTCGCGCAGCGCCGACGGGGCGCGGCGGCCGGACACGACCAGGCCGTGCACGACGGTCCCGCGCTCCTGGAGCCGCAGCGCCAGCTCGAAGCCCACCGAGGCGCCCATGCTGTGCCCGAAGACGGTCAGCGGCTTGTCGAGGTACGGGGGGAGCACATCGGCGATCTGGTCGGCCAGCTCGGCGATGGTCTCGACGCACGGTTCGAGGCGCCGGTCCTGCCGCCCCGGGTACTGCACGGCCACGACCTCGATCCGGGGGCTCAGCGCGCGCGACACCGGGAAGAAGTAGCTGGCAGAGCCACCGGCGTGCGGTAGGCACAACAGCCGCGTGGCCGCTTGCGGTGCCGGGTGGAACCGGCGCAGCCACAGATCCGTGCTCATCCCTCTAGTCCTCTCTCCCCTGCGAGTCCCTACAGGGCGATGGTGCCACGGTGCCCGCTCTCGGCGGTGCCGACCGCAATGCCCGCGCCGGCGCGGAATCGCTGGGGAATGCTCGACGGCTGTTTCTCCTACCGCCGAAATCCGACGATCCCAGGGCGGGTCGCCGCCGGACAACCCCCTATCCGGCCGGTGGAACCCGCTCACCACCCCGGTACCGGCGTCAATCGCTCCTGACCTGCGGGTAGGTCGAGCAGGGGCGCCGGGTGTCCACCCCTGTCCACCCCTATTCGACCCCGGTCCGGGAAAAGGCCTGCTACCCCGTGGCGTTAACGGGAAAATGTCTTCCCGGCAATGGTCGTCACTTCTCCGATACCGGCCAAGCGGAGTAGATTGCCGGGTCGGACGCCGCTCGCCGGGTGTGGAGGGAAGGCCGGATGGCACTGGTCGAACGCGGCAGCGCGGTCGAGGCGTTGGTCGGCCACCTGGCCGAGTGCGCGTTGGGCGGTGCCAGGGTGGTCGCGGTGGCGGGCGGGCCCGCCAGCGGCAAGTCGAGCCTGCTCGACCTGTTCGCCGACCGGGTCGCCGACTCCGGGGCGCTGCTGCTGTCGGCGTCCGGGTCGCGCGGGGAGCGGGACATCCCGCTGGGCGCGGTCCGCCAGCTGGAGTCCGGGCTGCCCGCGGCGGAGGGCGAGTTCGTCGACCGGGTCCTCGGCGTGGCGCGGGAGCGGTCCGTCGTGCTCGCGGTGGACGACGTCCAGCACGTGGACGCGGCGTCGCTGGGGCTGTTGGCGCAGCTGCGCGCCAGGGCGGTCGGACTGCCGGTGCTGCTGGTGGTCACCGACTGGGAGCTGCTGTCCGGACCGCTGACCACGCACGCCGACCACCGGCTGCGGCTGGGGCTGCTGACCGAGTCCGGGGTCGCCGAACTGCTGCGCGCCGAACTCGGCGACGACACCGCCGCCGTCGCCTACCACCGCGTCACCGGCGGGAACCCGCTGCTGCTGCACGCGCTGATCGCCGACAACCGGTCCGACCCGACCGCCGCCGAGCCGGGGTTCGCCTTCCGCCAGGCCGTCGTCGCCTGCCTGCACCGCTGGGAGCCGCGGCTGCTGGCCGTCGCCAGGGCGCTGGCGGTGCTGGAGACCTGGTCGTCGCCAGGCGCGCTGGCCGAGCTGACCGACCAGACCGAGGCGGTGGCCGCGCGGCTGACCGGCGTGCTCACCTCGGCCGGGGTGCTGGTGGGCTGGCGGCTGCGGCACGAGGCGATCCGCACCGCCGTGCTCGGTGGCCTCACGCCCGCCGAGTCGGCCCGATTACACCTGCGCGCGGCGCGGGTCCTGCACCGGCGTCGCGCGCGACCGATGGACGTGGCCCGGCTGGTGGTCGCCTCCGGCGAGGTGGCCGAGCAGGTGCTGGACGAGTGGGTGGTCGAGGTGCTGCGGGCGGCCGCGCTCGACGCCATCGCCACCGACCGCGGCGAGTTCGCGGTCCGCTGCCTCGAACTCGCCCTGCCGATGACCTCGGGCCGGGTCCGGGAGCAGACCGCGGCCGACCTGGCAGGCGCCCTCTGGCGGCACAACCCGGCCGACGCGCACTTCCTGTCCGAAGTGGACCCCGTGACCGCGCTGCGCTTCACGCTGTGGCACAGCGAACCGGACAGCTCCACAGAGGACGTCGGGCTGGCTTTGGCCAACCAGTGGATCCGCGGCTCCCGGCTGTCGTTGTCGGTGTTCACCCCCTGGGAGCGGGCCGCGGCCGCGTTGCTCCCCGGGCTCACCGGCGGGGCGCTGACCGATGTGGTGGCCAACGCCGAGCAGGTGCTGCACGCGTGCCCGCTGGGGGACCGGACGGTCGAGGTGCTGGCAGGCGCGGTGACCGCGCTGGTGCTGGCCGACCGGGTCGACCTGGCCGAGCGGTGGTGCCTCAAGCTGATCGGCGAGGCCGAGCAGCGCAGGGCGACGACGTGGCTGGCGCTGCTGGGGGCGGTGAGCGCGGAGGTCGAACTGCGCCAGGGCGCGGTGCGGTCGGCGTGCGAGACCGCCCAGCGCAGCCTGGACCTGCTGCCCGCGCGGTCGTGGGGCGTGCTGATCGGGCTGCCGCTGGCGACGATGATCGCCGCCGACACGGCGATGGGGATCACCGACAGCCCGGCGCTGCGCGAGGTGGTGCCGGACGACATGGGCGACACCCTGATCGGCGCCAGGTACCTGCGCGCCCGCGGTCACCACTACCTCGCCTCGGACCGGGTCCTCGCCGCCATCGCCGACTTCCAGGCCTGCGGCCGCATCGTCACCGCCGCCGGTGCCGACCTGCCCGGTCTCGTGCCCTGGCGCACCGACCTCGCCGAGGCCCACCTGCGCTTCGGCCGCCGCCGCGCCGCGACCCACCTGGCCCGCGCCCAGGCCGACCTGCCCGCCGCGGCCGCCCACCACACCCGCGCCCGCACGGTCCGCGTCTTCGCCCTCGCGGGCCACCAACCCGTTCGCCTGCTCCAGGAAGCCGCCGATTCCTTCCGCGCCACCGGCGACCGCTACTCCGCCGCTGTCACCACCGCCGAACTCTCCGCCGCCATCGCCGCCCGCGGCGACACCACCCGAGCCCGCCGGGTCGCCAAGAACGCCGCCGACGAAGCCTCGGCCTGCGGGGTCGGCGCCCTGCTCACCCGCCTGCCCGCCCGCCGCGACACCCACGACCACACCACCCTCAGCGACGCCGAACACCGCGTCGCCACCCTCGCGGCACTGGGGCACACGAACCGGGAGATCGCGCACAAGCTGTTCATCACCATCAGCACGGTGGAACAGCACCTGACGAAGATCTACCGCAAACTGGGCGTCCGCAAGCGCGCCGACCTGCACGCAGGCCTGTCCGTCCACAGGGGAGCATCAGGTCTTCTCGGCGGGGCAAGGTAATCCGGCCCTTGGTCGGGCGGGCTAGCCGGTGCAGAGGGCGGTGATGCGCTCGGAGACGGTGTTGGCCACTGTGGACACGAAGGATGTCAGGTATCCGTGTCCGCCCGCGAAGAGTTGGAGTTCGAACCAGCCGGTGGTGACCTCGCGCCAGGCGGGGGCGTGCGGGGCTATTGGGCTCAGTGGTGGCGCCGATGCGGGGTTCGTGCCGGGTAGCGTCCGGTGTCGGCGGTGGGGTGCGTTGCGGTCCGGCCGGTCGTCCTGCCGGTTGGCTGGAATGGCGTTCTCTGTAGGGCAGGGTCGCTGTGCCGGCTAGCCGGTGCAGAGGGCGGTGATGCGTTCGGAGACGGTGTTGGCCACTGTGGACACGAAGGATGTCAGGTATCCGTGTCCGCCCGCGAAGAGTTGGAGTTCGAACGCGCGGGGTCGGTGTCGCCGATCATGGTGAGGATGTGGCAGGAGACCTGGTTGCCGGGGTGCCAGCGGTAGGTCTCGCTGGCGCGCAGGTCGTCGCGCAGGGTGCTCAGCGGGGTGGGCGCGGGGAACCGGGTCGGCTGGGTGAACTCGCCGGTGTCCAGGTAGGCGGGCGTTCCCAGGCGCGACGGGCTGGGGGCGCCCGAGGCGAACAGCGCGATGGGGCGGTGGCCCGCGCGTTCGACGCGGACCGCGGTCTCGAAGGCGACGGCGGAGCCGAGGCCGTGGCCGAACAGCGCGATCGGCAGGTCGGTCCGGCGGGTGAGCTCGGCGCTGACCAGGTCGGCGAGTTCGGTGACCGAGGCGACCGGCTGCTCGTGCCTGCGGTCGCGGCGCCCGGGGTACTGCACGCCGAGCACCTCGACCGGCCGCGCGATGGACTGGGCCAGCTGTAGGAAGAACGTCGCCGAGGCCCCCTCGGGCGGGAAGCAGACCAGGCGGCAGCCCGGCCGCGACGCCGCGCGCAGCCGGTGCACCCACGAGTCACCCACGCCGTGCGCGCCCATGGCCTCCGGGTCCTCTCCGCGCGCGGGCGTTGGGGACTTTCCGGCGCCTGGGGGCCAAAGTGCCGGCAGCCGGTGACGACGGGCAACCCCTAGCAGCGGCGCCGGACGGTGTCCAGGGTGCCCACGACCGGAACGGCGCAATGGCCCTAGGGGTTGAGGTTAGGGGGGACGCGCGGTCTAGCGTGGCGCGGGAGGGACCATGACCGACCTCGCGGACCGCCAGGCGCGGGCGCAGATGGCGCTGTGGCAGGACCACTTGCGGGCCGTCAGCGACCGCGGCGACCCGTACGCGCAGTTGCTGCGCGCGCCGGAGGACCCGTACCCGCTCTACGAGCACGTGCGCGCCCGCGGCCCGTTGCACCGCAGCGGGTTGGGCGTGTGGGTGACCGCGAGCCACAAGCTGGCCAACAAGGTGTTGCGGGACAAGCGGTTCGGCGTGCGCCGCGCGGACGGCACGAAGGCGCCGGAGTTCATGCCGTTCGACAACTCCATGCTCGGCCTCGACCCGCCGGAGCACACCAGGCTGCGCAAGCTGTCGGTGCCCTCGCTCAACCCGCGCAGGCTCCAGCGGTGGACCCCGGTGGCCGAGCAGGTGTCCGACGAGCTGATCGACCGGATCCTGGCCGGGCGCGCGGAGTTCAACCTGATGAGCGCCTTCGCCCAGCAGTTGCCGCTGCGGGTGATCGGCGACCTCGTCGGCATCCCGCAGCGGCACCGGCGGTCGTTCTTCCAGCTCAGCAGGCGGATGGCGTACCTGCTCGACGGCGTCGCCTCGGTCGAGGTGGCCAGGGACGTGCGGGCCGCGATCGCCGAGATGACGGTCATGTTCACCGACATCATCGCCGAGCGCCGGGCCGACCCGGCCGACGACCTGATCAGCGACCTGCTGCCCGCCGTGGACGACGGCCGCCTGGCGATGGACGAACTGGTGCCGCTGTGCATGTTCCTCCCGTTGGCGGGCACCGAGACCACGGTCAACCTCATCGGCAACGCGGTGCGCGCGCTGCTGCGGCACCCGGAGCAGTGGGAGATGTTCAAGGCCGACCCCTCGCTCGCCCCCGCGGTGGTGCAGGAGACGTTGCGCTACGACACCCCGGTCCAGCAGTACCGGCGCATCGCGCACACCGATGTCGAGCTCGACGGCCACCTGGTCCCGGCTGGCACGGAACTGGCGATCTGCGCGGGCGCGGCCAACCGAGACCCGGAGGTCTATTCCGCGCCGGAGCGTTTCGACATCACCCGGGAATCGGGTCCGGACACGTTGTCCTTTTCCGCCGGAATCCATTTCTGCCTCGGCGCGGCGCTGGCGCGGATCGAGGCCGAGATCGCGTTGGTCGCGCTCGCCGCGCGGCTGCCGGACCTGCGCCGGGTCGGCCAGGTGCGGCGCCGGGATTCCTTTATTATCAGGGGGATGCTCCAGTTCCCGGTGGCCGTGCGGTAGTAGGGGCCTGCTAGGGGTTGTCCGGTCGGGACCGCCGTCTTTATGGTTGGCGCGCGGAAGAGGTGCCAATTGCGCGCGGTGCGGTTTCCGCGCGCCCGCAGCCGGTCGTGCGCCGCCCGAGAGGTCCTGGTAGATGGCAGACAAAGAGACCCTCCGCGACTACCTGAAACTGGTGACGGCGGACCTGCGCCAGACCAAGGCCCGGCTCCGCGAGGTCGAGGCAGGCGCGCGCGAGCCCATCGCCGTGGTGGGCATGGCCTGCCACTACCCCGGCGGCGTCAGCTCCCCGGAGGACCTGTGGCGGCTGGTCGAGACCGGCGGCGACGGCATCACCGGGTTCCCGGACGACCGCGGCTGGGACGTCCGCATCGCCGACGACCCCGACACCCCGGGCACCAGCTACGTCGACGCCGGCGGGTTCGTCGCCGACGCCGCGGCGTTCGACCCGGCGTTCTTCGGCATCTCCCCGCGCGAGGCGCTGGCGATGGACCCGCAGCAACGGCTGCTGCTGCGCGCGTCGTGGGAGGCGCTGGAGCGGGCGGGCATCGACCCGGAGTCGTTGCGCGGCAGCCGAACCGGGGTGTTCGCGGGCAGCAACGACCAGAGCTACCTGTCGCTGCTGGTCGGCGACCCGCAGGGCACCGAGGGCTATCTCCTGACCGGCGGCGCGACGGCGGTGACCTCGGGTCGCGTCGCGTACGTGCTCGGGCTGGAGGGGCCCGCGGTCACGGTCGACACGGCGTGTTCGTCGTCGCTGGTGGCCATGCACCTGGCCGCTCAGTCCCTGCGCACCGGTGAGAGCACCCTCGCGCTGGCGGGCGGCGTGACGGTCATGGCGACGGCCGGTGTCTTCACCGAGTTCAGCCGCCAGCGCGGTCTGGCCGCGGACGGCCGCTGCAAGTCCTTCGCCGACGCCGCGGACGGCACCGGGTGGTCCGAGGGCGTGGGCGTCCTCGTGCTGGAGCGCCTGTCGGACGCCGAGCGCAACGGCCACCGGGTCCTCGCGCTCCTGCGCGGCTCCGCGGTGAACTCCGACGGCGCCTCCAACGGCCTGACCGCGCCCAACGGCCCGTCCCAGCAGCGCGTGATCCTCTCCGCGCTCGCCTCCGCCGATCTCGCACCGTCCGATGTGGACGCTGTGGAGGGGCACGGCACGGGGACGGTCCTCGGCGACCCGATCGAGGCCCAGGCCCTGCTCGCCACCTACGGCCAGGGCCGGGCGGCGCCGCTGTGGCTCGGGTCGATCAAGTCGAACATCGGCCACGCCCAGTCCGCCGCCGGTGTCGCGGGCGTGATCAAGGTGATCCAGTCCCTCCGCGCCGAGGTCCTCCCGCGGACCCTGCACGTGGACGCGCCTTCCCGTCAGATCGACTGGTCGGCGGGCGCGGTGTCGCTGCTGACTGCCAACCAGCCGTGGCCGCGTGGTGAACGGGTCCGGCGCGCGGGGGTGTCGGCGTTCGGGGTGAGCGGCACCAACGCGCACGTGATCGTCGAGGAAGCCCCGGCTCCGGCCGACCCGTTGCCCGCCGTCGCGGCGGAAAGTCGCACGGCCGGTGGTGCACCGCTGGTGGTGTCGGCCCGCTCTGACGCGGCGCTGTGCGAGCTGGGCGCCCGGCTCCAGGACGTCGAGGCGGACCTGGGTGATGTCGCGTGGTCCTTGGCGACGACGCGAACGGACCTGGACCGGCGTGCGGTCGCGTTCGGGGCCGAGGGCTTGCGGATGCTGGCGGCGGGCGTCGACTCGCCCGCGGTGGTGCGCGGTGAGGTGACACCGGGGAAGCTGGCGTTCCTCTTCACCGGGCAGGGGTCTCAGCGGCTGGGCATGGGCGAGGGGCTGCGGGTCTTCCCGGCGTTCGTTGCCGCGTACGACGAGGTTCTGGCGTTGCTGCCCGGTTTCACGCTGGACTCGGCGGAAGCCCTTGAGCAGACGGCCAACGCGCAGGTGGGCCTGTTCGCCCTCGAGGTCGCTCTGTTCCGGTTGCTGGAGTCCTGGGGTGTCCGCCCCGACGTGCTGATCGGCCACTCCATCGGCGAGGTGGCCGCCGCCCATGTCGCGGGCATCCTGTCCCTCCCCGACGCCTGCACCCTGGTCACCGCCCGTGCCCGTCTCATGCAGGCCCTGCCGCCCGGCGGCGCGATGCTGGCCGTGGAGATCTCCGAGTCCGATCTGGCTGTCGAGTTCCCCGAAGGTCTCCCTGCGGGCGTGGACCTGGCGGCGGTGAACTCGGATCGTTCGATTGTCGTATCGGGGGATCGTGGGATTATTGAACTGTTGGATCGTAGGTTTGTTGAACAATCGCGCCGGGTGAAGCGGCTGCAGGTCTCGCACGCCTTCCACTCACATCTGATGGACCCGATGCTGAGCGAGTTCGAGCGGGTCGCGGCGGGGCTGTCGTTCGGCAGCCCGACGATCCCGCTGATCAGCACCTCCACCGGCGACCCGAGCACGCCGGAGTACTGGGTGCGGCAGGTCCGGGAGACCGTCCGGTTCGCGGGGGCGGTCGAACGCGCCGGGGCCACGCACCACTTGGAGCTCGGGCCGGACGGCGTCCTGTCCGCGATGGTCGACGGCACCGCCACCCTGCGCGCGGGACGTGACGAACCCGAGACCCTGCTGCGCGCGGTGGCGGCCCTGCACGTCGTCGGTGTTTCCGTCGACTGGCGGGCCGTGCTCGGTGGCGGCCGTGTCGTCGATCTCCCCACGTACCCCTTCGCCCGCGAGCGCTACTGGCCGCGCCCCGGACTCCCCGCCGCGTTCGGCGTCACCGGCCACCCCCTGCTCACCGGCTCCGTCGAAGGCCCGGACGGCCACCTCTTCACCGCCCGCCTCGACGCATCCACCCACCCCTGGCTCGCCGACCACGTCATCAACGGCCAGATCGTCCTGCCGGGCACCGCGTACGTCGAGATGGCCCTCCACGCGGGTGTCCGCCTCGGCGCCCCCGCGCTCACCGAACTCGTCCTGGAGAGCCCACTGGTTCTCCCAGCGGCAGGCCAGATCGACCTCCAGCTGACCACGACCCCCACCGACTCCGGTCACGCGCTGACAGTCCACTCCAGACAAGACAGCACCTGGACCCGGCACGCCACCGGCACCCTCGCTCCGGCCGAGGTCCGCGACCACGACCTCACCCAGTGGCCCCCGGCGGACGCCGAACCGGTCGATCCTGCTCACGTCTACGACCGTCTCGCCGCAGCCGGTTTGGTCTACGGCCCCACGTTCCAGGCCATCCGCGAGGTCTGGACAAGCGGCGACGACGTCTACGTCGACCTGGCCACCGACGAACGCGGCTACCTGGTCCACCCCGCGCTCCTCGACGGCGCCCTCCAGGCCGTCGCCGCCCGTGGTGGTAGCCAGGAAGCGGGTATCCCCTTCACCTGGGCCGGGGTCACCCTCGGTGCGCCCGGCGCGTCCGAACTCCGGGCAAGGGTGTCCCCGACACCGGGCGGCGGGTTCAGCGTCGTGGCCATCAACCCGGCGGGTGAGTTGGTCGTCGAGGTCGAGCGCGTCATCACCCGACCTCAGCGCGCCAACACCGCCGACCTCTACAGCGTCACCTGGTCCCCGGTCGCCACGGACAAGCCGGTTCCGCCGCACATCGTGCTCGAACCCTCCACTGTGGATGACCTGCTTCCCCGGCTGCACAAGGCGCTGGCTGGGGGCGATCTCATCGTCGTCCGCACGGACCACGCGGTACGGGCGATCCCGGGCGATGATGTGGACCCGACCAAGGCCGCCATCTGGGGCTTGGTCCGCTCCGCCCAGTCCGAGCACCCCGGCCGCATCGTCCTGGTCGACGGCGACGACATCGATCAGGCCCTCGCCACCGGCGAACCCCAGGTGGCCATCCGCACCGATGCCCTCGTGCCCCGATTGTCCCCTGTGGACACCGGCCTCGCTGTCCCCGGCCTGCCCTGGCGCCTGGACATCACCGAACGCGGCACCCTCGACAACCTCGTCCTCACCCCGGTGACTCCCCGCGAACTCGGCGATCGTGAGGTCAGGGTCGAGGTCCGCGCCGCAGGGCTCAACTTCCGCGACGTCCTCAACGCCCTGGGCATGTACCCGGGCGAGGTCGACCTCGGCGGCGAGACCGCGGGAGTGGTCACCGAGGTAGGCCCGCGGGTGACCGGGTTCCAGGCGGGTGACCGCGTTCTGGGCCTCGTCACCGGCGCCATCGGCACCGAGGCGATCACCGACGAGCGCCTGCTCGCCCCCATCCCCGCCTGCTGGTCTTTCGTCACCGCCGCCGCGATCCCGGTGGTCTACGCCACCGCCTACTACGGCCTGGTCGACCTCGCGGACCTCCAGCCCGGCGAGTCGGTCCTCATCCACGCCGCCGCCGGTGGTGTCGGAACGGCCGCCGTCCAGCTCGCCCGCCACCTCGGCGCCGAGGTCTACGGCACCGCCAGCCCCGCCAAGTGGCCCGCCACCGGACTCGCCGACGACCACCTCTCGTCGTCGCGGGACCTCGCGTTCGCCACGAAGTTCCCGCAGGTCGACGTTGTCCTCAACGCCCTGGCCGGCGAGTTCGTGGACGCCTCGCTCGGCCTGCTGCGCCCTGGCGGCCGGTTCATCGAGATGGGCAAGACCGACGTCCGCTCCGGCGTCCCCGGCTACCGCGCGTTCGACCTCGGCGAGGCCGGGCCGGACCGCATCGGCGAGATCCTCACCCGGGTCATGGCCCTGTTCGCCGAGGGCGCGCTCACCCCGCCGCCGATCCGGGCCTGGGACGTGCGGCGCGCGGCCGAGGCGTTCCGGTTCGTCGGCCAGGGCGGCCACACCGGCAAGGTCGTCCTCACCCTGCCCCGCACCCTCGACCCGGACGGCACCGTCCTGATCACCGGCGGCACCGGCGCACTCGGTCAGGCGCTGGCCCGCCACCTGCTGGACACCGGCGTCCGCGATGTGGTCCTGGTCAGCCGGTCCGGGCGCGCGGTGGTCGACGGCGCGAGGTCCGTGGCCTGCGACATCACCGACCGCGCCGCGCTCAGCAGCATCATCGCCGACCTCCCTGCGTTGACCGGCGTGTTCCACCTGGCAGGCGTGCTGGACGACGGCCTGGTCGAGTCGCTCACGCCGGACCGGCTCGCCGCCGTCCTGGCACCGAAAGCGATTGCGGCCCAGTACCTGCACGAGCTGACCGACCCGGACGTCTTCGTCCTGTTCTCCTCGATCGCGGGCACCTTCGGCAGCCCCGGCCAGGCCAACTACGCCGCCGCCAACGCCTACCTCGACGCCCTCGCCACCGCGCGCCAGTCCGCCGGTCTGCCCGGCCTGTCGCTGGCCTGGGGCGCCTGGGCGACCGAGGGCGGCATGCTGGGATCCCTCGGTGAGGCCGAGGTCGCCAGGATCGCCCGCTCCGGCTACCCGCCGCTGACCGTCCACCATGGTCTGTCGCTCCTGGACAGTGCGCTGGCCCTCGCAGGCCCGGTGATCGTCCCGCTCGCCCTGGACCGCCCGACACTGGCCACCAAACCGGTGCCGCCGCTGCTGACCGCGCTGGTCCGGCCCGCCGCGACCGCCAAGGTCGACACCTCGCGTCTCGACGACCTGGTCTGCGCCCAGACCGCCGCCGTGCTGGGCTTCCCGTCCGCCGCGTCGATCGACCCGCGCCGTCCGTTCAAGGACCTGGGGTTCGACTCGCTCACCGCCGTCGAACTCCGCAACTCCCTCGCCCTCAAGATCGGTAAGCCGCTCCCGGCCAGCCTGGTGTTCGACCACCCGACGCCCGCCGCTGTAGCCGATCACCTGCGGCAACTCCTCGCCGCTGCCCCGGTTGCCAAGCGCACGGCCACGAAGCGGGTCACCGACGACCGCATCGCGATCGTCGGCATGGCCTGCCGGTTCCCCGGCGGCGCGAACACCCCCGAGGCGTTGTGGCAGCTGCTGGTCGACGAGGTCGACACCATCGGCGCCGTCCCGAGCGACCGGGGTTGGACCGATCACGGCTTCGTCGGTGGATTCCTGCACGACGCCCCCGACTTCGACGCGGCGTTCTTCTCGATCTCCCCGCGCGAGGCCCTGGCCATGGACCCGCAGCAACGTCTCCTGCTGGAGACGTCGTGGGAGGCCGCCGAGCGCGCGGGCATCGACCCGACCCAGCTCAAGGGCAGCCGCACCGGTGTCTTCATCGGCACCGCGACCTCCGGCTACGGCATCGGCCGCTTCGACATCCCGGACGGCTCCCGCCCGCACATGCTCACCGGCGCCGCGACCAGCGTGATCTCCGGCAGGCTCGCCTACGCGCTCGGTTTGGAAGGCCCGGCCCTCACCGTCGACACCGCGTGTTCCAGCAGCCTCGTCGCGCTGCACCTGGCCATCCAGGCGATGCGCAACGGCGAGTGCGACATGGCCCTCGCGGGTGGCGTCACGGTCATGACCACCCCCGGCATGTTCATCGACGCCGCCCAGGGTGGGGCGCTCGCGGCGGACGGCCGGTGCAAGGTGTTCGCCAAGTCCGCCGACGGCACGGGCTGGGGCGAGGGCGTCGGCATGCTGCTCGTCGAGCGGCTTTCCGAGGCGGTCAAGCACAACCACCCGGTCCTGGCGCTGGTCAGGGGATCGGCGGTCAACTCGGACGGCGCGTCCAACGGTCTCACCGCGCCCAACGGTCCGGCCCAGCAGAAGGTCATCGAGCAGGCACTGGCGGGCGCGGGCCTCGCGGCGTCCGATGTGGACGTCCTGGAGGCGCACGGGACCGGCACCGAGCTGGGCGACCCGATCGAGGCCCAGGCCGTCATCGCCACCTACGGCGGTGAGCGCCCGCACCCGCTGCTGCTGGGCTCGGTGAAGACCAACATCGGCCACACCCAGTCCGCCGCCGGGGTCGCGGGTGTCATCAAGATGGTGCTGGCGCTGCGCCACGGCGTCCTCCCGCGTTCGCTGCACATCGATGAGCCCACCCCGCACGTGCCGTGGGACCAGGGTGTCCGGCTGCTCACCGAGCGGCGCGACTGGCCGGAGACCGGGCGTCCCCGCCGCGCCGCCGTGTCGTCGTTCGGGATGAGCGGCACCAATGCCCACACCATCCTGGAGCAGGCGCCCGAGCCCAGGCGCGCGGAGGTCCGACGTGAGTCGGGGCCGTGGTTGCTGTCCGCCCGATCCGCGGCAGGTCTGCGTGCGAGGGCTGCCCAGCTCCACGACCTTGACGCCGACCCGGCCGACATCGCGTTCTCGTTGGCCGCGCGGTCGCGGTTCGAGCACCGGTCCGTCCTCTTGGGACCCGACCACACCGACCAGCTCACCGCCCTCGCCGACGACCGCCCAGTGTCGGGACTCGTGCGCGGCGTGACGGGGCGCACCGGCCGGACGGTGTTCGTCTTCCCCGGCCAGGGTTCTCAATGGCCCGGCATGGCGGACGCGCTCATGGCCGAGTCCGAGGTCTTCCGCCAGTCGGTGCGCGAGTGCGCCGCCGCGCTGGAGCAGCACGTCGACTTCTCCATCGAGGCCGCCCTGCTCGACCAGCCCGGTGCGGCGTCGCTGGACCGCCTGGACGTCGTGCAGCCCGTGCTGTTCGCGATGATGGTGTCGCTGGCGAACCTGTGGCGGGACCGGGGAATCGAGCCGGACGCGGTGGTCGGCCACTCCCAGGGAGAGATCGCCGCCGCGCACGTCGCGGGCGCCTTGACCCTGGCCGATGCCGCGTTGATCGTCGCCGAGCGCAGCAAGCTGTTGACGCGGTTCGTCGGCCAAGGAGCGATGGCGGCCGTGTCCTTGCCGCCGGACGAGGTCAACACCCGCTTGGGGCGCTTCGGTGGCGAACTGACCATCGCCGCCGTCAACGGAGCCCGGTCCGCCGCGGTGGCTGGATCCCATACCGCACTGGATGAACTGGTCGCGGAGCTGGAAGCCGAGCAGGTCCGCGTCCGCCGGGTCCGGATCAACGGCGCCGGACACTCTCCGGTCGTTGACACCGTGCGCGCCGAGGCGCTGGCCGTCCTCGCGCCCGTGTCCCCGCGCCCGTCCGACATCCCGTTCTACTCGACGGTGACCGGCGGCCTGCTCGACACGTCCGGTCTCGACGCGCACTACTGGTTCACCAACATGCGCCGCCCGGTCCAGTTCGCCGCCGCGACCCGCGCGCTGCTCGACGACGGCCACGGCGCGTTCGTCGAGTGCAGCCCGCACCCGGTCCTGGCGAGCGGCATCGGTGAGACCGCGGACGACGCCGGGGTGGCCGACCCGATCGTGCTCGCCACACTGCGCCGCGACGAGGGCGGCCTGGAGCGGTTCACCGTCTCGCTGGCCGAGGCCCACGTGCGGGGGATCGACCCGATCTGGAACCACAGCGGCCACCGGGTCGACCTGCCCACCTACCCGTTCCAGCGCGACCGGTACTGGCTGGAAGCCTTGGAAGACGCGGATTCCAGCGCCGAGGACGCCCGCTTCTGGACTGCCGTCGACCGCGGCGACGCCGACACCTTGGGGATCGACCCGTCCGCCCTGCCCGCTCTGGCCGCGTGGCGGGCGAGGGCCCGCGAAGAGTCCACAGTGGCTGAATGGTCGTACCAGGTCGTGTGGCGGCAGCTGACCGTGCCGAAGTCGCCTGGGCTGTCCGGCGCTTGGGCCATCATCGCCGGTGCGCACGATGAACTGGCCGCTCGGTTCGCCGCCGCGATCGCTGCCGCCGGTGGTGAGCCGCAGGTCGTGGCCGAGGTGCCCGCTGGGGGCACGTTCGCCGGTGTGGTGTCCTTGCTGGACTTGGGCACCGCGCCGGACCAGGTGTTGGCGGCCGTCAAGTCCGATGGGCCGCTGTGGCTGGTCACCCGGGGTGCGGTGTCGGTCGGGCGGACCGACCCGCTGCGTGATCCGGCGCAGGCCCAGATCTGGGGACTCGGCCTGGTCGCCACCCTGGAACGGCCGTCGCAGGTCAGCGGCGTGCTCGACCTGCCCGCGGAGGCCGACGACCGGGCTATTGCCCGCGCGGTGGCCGCGTTCGCGGGGGACGAGGACCAGGTCGCCATCAGGCCCTGGGGCGTGTTCGGCCGCCGCATGGTCCGGTCAGGCGAACTCCCCGCCGCGCGATCGTGGCGTCCACAAGGGACTGTCCTGGTCACGGGCGGCACAGGCGCGCTGGGTGCCAGGGTCGCCAGGTGGCTCGCCGACAACGGGGCCGAGAAGATCATCCTGACCAGCCGCCGGGGCTTGGCCGCTCCGGGTGCGCGGGAACTGGTGGATGAGCTGGGCGTTGTCGTCGTCGCGTGCGATGTCGCCGACCGGGACGCCGTCGCCGCGCTACTGGCCGAACACCCCGTCAACGTCGTCGTCCACGCCGCGGGAGTCGCGCAGTCCACGCCCGTCGCGGACATCACGGCAGAGGAGTTGGCGCAGATCACTGCCGCCAAGGTCGCGGGCGCCACGCACCTCGACGAACTCGCGGGCGACTTGGACGCGTTCATCCTGTTCTCCTCCGGTGCCGCGACCTGGGGCGGAGCCGGGCAAGGGGCCTACGCGGCGGGCAACGCCCACCTCGACGCCCTCGCCCAACAGCGCCGCGCCCACGGCCGTCCGGCCACGTCGATCGCCTGGGGCGGCTGGGCCGATGGGGGCATGGCCGATGCCGCCGCGGTCGCCGCCCTGGGGCGTCGCGGCTTGCGTCCGATGGCCCCCGACTCCGCCATCGCCGCACTCCAGCGCGCCATGGACGCCGACGTCACCTGCCTGACCGTCGCCGACATCGACTGGCCGCGCTTCGCCCCCGGCTACACCGCCGCCCGCCCGCGCCCGCTGATCGCCGAGATCCCCGAGGCCGTCGTGGAGGACATCGCGACCGAGAGCGACGACCTGCGCGACCGGGTCGTCGCCCTGCCCGAGGCCGACCGCGCCGGGTACTTGCTCGACCTCGTCCGCACCCAGGCCGCCGCCGCGCTCGGGTACGCCGACGCCACCACGGTCGAACCGGACCGGGCGTTCCGCGACCTCGGGTTCGACTCGCTCACGGCCGTAGACGTACGCAACCGTCTCACCGCGGCGACCGGCAGGCGTCTCCCGGCGACCCTGGTGTTCGACTACCCCACTCCGCGCGCCCTCGCCGGTCACCTGCTGGCGGACGTGCTCGGGCTGGAGGCGGTCACCCAGGTCGAGGCGAGGGCGTCCGACGAGCCCATCGCGATCATCGGCATGAGCTGCCGCTACCCCGGCGGCGTCGACTCGCCGGAAGACCTGTGGCGGCTGGTGATGGCGGGCACCGACGCCATCACGCCGTTCCCGGACGACCGCGGCTGGGACCTCGACGCGCTCTACCACCCGGACCCCGACCACCCCGGCACCTCGTACGTGCGCGAAGGCGGGTTCGTCCACGACGCGGGGCACTTCGACGCCGAGTTCTTCGGCATCAGCCCGCGCGAGGCGACCGCGACGGACCCGCAGCAGCGGATGTTGCTGGAAGCCACCTGGGAAGCCTTCGAACGGGCCGGGATCGACCCGGCGACCCGGCGCGGCAGCCGGGCGGGCGTGTTCGTCGGCACCTCGTTCGTCGGGTACGGCATCGGCGCGCTCGCACCGGGGAGTGACGCCGAGGGCTTCTTCCTCTCCGGGACCGGCACCGCCGCCGCGTCCGGGCGCGTGTCGTACACGTTCGGCCTGGAAGGTCCGGCGGTCACGGTCGACACGGCGTGCTCGTCTTCGCTGGTCGCGATTCACCTTGCCGTGCAGGCGTTGCGGCGCGGCGAGTGTGACCTCGCGGTGGCGGGCGGCGTGGCCGTGCTGCCGTCGCCGACCTCGTTCACCGAGTTCAGCAGGCAGCGCGGGCTCGCCACTGACGGGCGTTGCAAGCCGTTCTCCGCGGCCGCCGATGGAACCGGTTGGGGCGAGGGCGTTGGCGTGATCCTCGTGCAGCGGCTGTCTGACGCTGTGCGGGACGGGCACCACGTGCTGGCGGTGGTGCGGGGTAGTGCGATCAACCAGGACGGTGCCTCCAATGGTCTGACGGCACCGAATGGGCCTTCGCAGCAGCGGGTGATCCGGGCGGCGCTCGCGGACGCAGGCTTGACTCCGTCTGATGTGGACGTTGTCGAGGCGCACGGAACCGGCACCACGTTGGGCGATCCGATCGAGGCGCAGGCGGTGATCGCGACCTACGGGCAGGGGCGTGAGGTTCCGCTGCTGCTCGGGTCGGTGAAGTCGAACATCGGGCACACGCAGTCCGCGTCCGGCGTGGCCGGCGTGATCAAGACGGTGCTGGCGCTGCGGCACGGAGTGGTGCCCAAGACGCTGCACATCGACGAGCCGACGCCGCACGTCGACTGGAACGCCGGTGCGGTGGAACTCGCCGCTGAGACGGTGCCGTGGCCCGCTGTCGACCGGCTTCGTCGGGCTGGCGTGTCGTCCTTCGGCGGCAGCGGGACGAACGCGCACCTGGTGCTGGAGCAGTACCTCGCTGAAGAACCGGAACCCGCTGATGTCGCGGTGCCGGTGCCGTGGGTGCTGTCCGGGCGGACGACTGCTGCGGTCAGGGATCAGGCGGCCAAGCTGCGGGAGTACTTGGTTCAGGAACGGCCGTCCGCCGCTGACGTGGCGTACTCGCTCGCGACCGCGCGAGCCCAGTTCGACCACCGGGCTGCTTTCGTCGCCACAGATCTCGATGCGGCAGTGTCCGCATTGGACAATCTGGACGCGGCTGTCCAGGGGGAGCGGCAAGACGGCAAGGTCGCGTTCGTCTTCCCCGGTCAGGGGTCCCAGTGGGTCGGCATGGCAGCCACACTGGCCGAGTCGAGCGAGGTGTTCGCCGCCGAGTTGCACGCCTGCGCCGATGCCATCGCCGCGCACGTCGACTGGAACCCGTTGGAGGTCCTGACCAGCGGGGACGGGCTGGACCGGGTCGATGTGGTCCAGCCGGTCCTGTTCGCGGTGATGGCGTCACTCGCGGCGCTGTGGCGGTCGCACGGCGTGGAGCCGGACGCGGTCGTCGGTCACTCGCAGGGCGAGATCGCGGCCGCTTACGTTGCTGAAGCACTGAGTCTGGAAGACGCGGCACTCGTGGTGACACGCCGCAGTCAGGCCATCGTCGCGCTGAGCGGACACGGCGGGATGGTGTCGGTGTCGCTCCCGGCCGACGAGGTCCGCGCCCGGTTGACCCGCTACGACGGACGCGTGTCGGTGGCCGCGGTGAACGGGCCCGGCACGGTCGTGGTGGCGGGCGAGGTCGAGCAGTTCCTGGCGGACTGCGAGGCGGACGGTGTTCGGGCCAAACGGATCCCGGTCGACTACGCCTCCCACTCGCCCCAGGTCGAGCGGATCGCCGACGAACTCCGCCGCGTGCTCGCGGGCATCACTCCGAGGGCCGCTCGGGTGCCGTTCCGGTCGACGGTGACCGGGGAATGGCTGGACACGACCACCCTGGACGCCGAGTACTGGTACCGGAACCTGCGCCACACCGTCGAGTTCGAGTCCGCCACCCGTGCGCTGGCCGACGCCGGGTACCGGTTCTTCGTCGAGGTCAGCCCGCATCCGGTGCTGACCCCGGCGATCAGCGAGACGGTGGACGACGTCGTCGCGGTGGGAACCCTGCGGCGGGACGAGGGCGACCTGGCCCGGTTCCTGCTGTCCGCCGCCGAACTGCACGTCCACGGTGGACCGGTCGACCTGACCACGGTGTTCGCCGACCTCCCGGTGCGGGCCGTCGAACTGCCGACCTACGCGTTCCAGCGCAGGCGGTACTGGCTGGAGCTGGTGTCGGGCGGGCTCGGTGACGTCGCTGCCGCCGGTCTCACCGCCGCCGATCACCCGCTGCTGGGCGCCGCCATCCCGCTGGCAGGCGGCGACGGCCTGGTGCTGACCGGCCGGATCTCACCCCGTACGCACCCCTGGCTGGCCGAGCACACCGTCCTGGGGACAATCCTGTTGCCGGGCACCGCGTTCGTCGAGCTCGCCGCCCACGCGGGTGCGCAGGTCGACGCGCCGGACGTCGTCGAGTTGACCCTCGGGACACCGCTGGTGCTCAGCGAGCAGGACGCCGTGTCGTTGCAGGTCGCCGTGGGTTCCCTCGATGACGACGGCCGCCGCACGGTGTCGATCCACTCCAGTGTGGACGGTGTCGAGTGGACCAAGCACGCGTCGGGTCTGCTCGGTGTGGCGGACCCGGTGGAGTTCTCGTGGTCCGAGTCGCGCGAACCCGTCGACCTGGCGGGCTTCTACGAGTCGATCGCCGACCTCGGGTACGGCTACGGTCCGGCGTTCCAGGGCCTGGTCGCCGCGTGGCGGGGCGATGGGGCGCTGTTCGCCGAGGTCCGGCTGCCGGAGGACGTGCCATCGACCGGGTTCGCGATCCACCCGGCCCTGCTCGACGCCGCGCTGCACGGTATCGGCCTGCTGCGCGAAGGCACGGACCGGCCCGCCGAGCTGCCGTTCTCGTGGTCCGGGGTCACCCTGCGGCCGACCGCGGCCAAGACGGTGCTGGCCAGGATCAGCGAGAGCGCCGACGGGATCGAACTGCACGTCACCGACTCGGCGGGCGCCCTGGTCGCGCACGTGCGCTCCCTGGTGGCCCGGCCGATCGGCGCGGAGCTGTCCACCGCCCGCAGGTCCATCTCGGACGCGCTGTTCCGGCTCGACTGGTCCACCCCGATCACCCTCGCCGACCCCGGGACGTCGCGCTGGGCCCTGCTGGGGTCCGACGATCTCGCGCTGGGTGCGGCACTGGTCGACGCGGGCAACGAGGTGAGCACACACGCGGACCTCGACCACCTGCTGGCGAACGTCGACTCGGACGTCGTGGTTGCCCAGTTCATCGGAGCCGGCGACCTCGCTGATGGCGCCGAGGCCGCCACGGTGCGGGCGTTGGAGCTGGTGCGGGCCTGGATCTCCGACGAGCGGGTCGCCGCCGTGCCGCTGGTCATCGCCACTCGCGGTGCTGTCGCGGCGGAGTCGCCGGACCTGGTGGCCGCCCCGGTGTGGGGGTTGTTGCGGTCGGCGCAATCCGAGCACCCGGACCGGTTCCTGCTGGTCGACGTGGATGAACCCGGGCTGCTCGCGGCGGCGGTGTCGTCGGGGGAACCGCAGGTCGCGGTGCGCGGCGGACAAGCCTTCGCGCCCCGCCTGGTCCGGCAGCCGATCACCCCGGGTGAGACCGGACTCGCCGGGCAGGTGCTGGTCACCGGTGCGACGGGGACGCTGGGTGCCGCGCTGGCCCGACACCTCGTGATCGCGCACGGCGTCCGGGACTTGCTCTTGACGAGCCGCTCCGGTCCACAAGCGACCGGCGCGGACGACCTCGTCGCCGACCTGACCGGGCTCGGCGCGCGTGTCACGCTGGTCGCCTGCGATGTGGCTGACCGTGACGCCGTGGTCGCCCTGCTCGCCGAGCACCGGGTGGACGCGGTCGTGCACACGGCGGCGGTGCTCGACGACGGCGTGTTGACCGCGCTCACCCCGGAGCGGGTCGCGAAGGTCATGGCCCCGAAGGTCCGGGGCGCGGTCAACCTGCACGAACTGACCTCCGACCTGACCGCGTTCGTGCTCTTCTCCTCGGCGGCCGGTGTCTTCGGCGGCGCGGGACAGGCCAATTACGCCGCCGCGAACGTCTTCCTCGACGCGCTGGCCCAGCACCGCCGTGCGCAGGGCTTGCCCGGCGTGTCGCTGGCGTGGGGGCCGTGGGCGGAACGCACCGGCATGACCGGGGAACTGACCGACGCCGACGTCCGGCGAGTCATGCGGTCCGGCCTGGGTCAACTGTCCACTGAGGATGGCATGGCGCTGTTCTCGGCCGCGTCGGGGATGGCCGAGTCGGCGTTGGTGCCGATGGTGTTCAGCCCGGGGGCGTTGCGGGGCCGCGGTTCGGTGCCCTCGGTCCTGCGGGCCCTGGTGCGGTCGGACAACCGGGCCGTGGCGGATGTCCGCGCCCGGTTGGACGCGGCGTCGGACGCCGAGCGCGGCCGGATCCTGCTCGAACTGGTGCGCGGCCAGGTCGCCGCCGTGTTGGGCTACCCGGACTCCTCCGCCGTCGCGCCGGACCGGGGATTCCTCGACCTCGGGCTCGACTCGCTCACCGGCGTCGAACTGCGCAACCGCCTCGCCGCCGCGACGGCACTGCGGCTGCCCGCGACGCTGGTGTTCGACCACCCCTCGGCCGGGGCGGTGGCGGAGTTCCTGCGCGGTGAACTGGCCCCCGCGTCGGCCACCGACGAGGTGCTCGCGGAGCTGACCAGGCTGGAACTGACCCTCGGCGGGGTCGAGCAGACCAGCGACCGGGAGCGGGTCGCTGCCCGGCTGCGCGCGCTCGCCGCCAGGTGGGACGCCAAGGCCGAGACGGCCGACCTGGCGGCCGCCTCGGCCGAGGAGATCTTCGACCTGCTCGACAGCGAGTTCGAGAAGTCCTGAGAGGACGGTCATGGCGCAGGCCGACGAGGAGAAGCTGCTCGCCTACCTCAAGCGGGCCACCGGTGAGCTGCGCGCGGCGCGCGAGCAGGTGCGCGAGCTGGAGGACCGGGCGGTCGAGCCGATCGCGATCGTCGGCATGGGCTGCCGCTACCCGGGCGGGGTCGAGACACCGGAGGACCTGTGGGACCTGGTCGCTGGTGGCGTCGACGCGCTGGGTCCGCTGCCTGCCGACCGGGGCTGGGACCTCGCCGCGCTGCCCACCGCCGCCGAGGGCGGGTTCCTGGCGGACGCGGGCGGGTTCGACGCGGGGTTCTTCGGGATCTCGCCGCGTGAGGCGCTCGCGATGGACCCGCAGCAGCGGCTGTTGCTGCACACCAGTTGGGAAGCCGTGGAGCGGGCGGGCATCGACCCGCTTTCGTTGCGCGGCAGCCGGACCGGTGTCTTCGCGGGCGTGATGTACAACGACTACGCGACCTCGGTTCCCCCGGAGGTGCTGGACGGGTACCTGGGAACCAGCAACGCGGGGAGTGTCCTATCCGGACGAGTGGCCTACTGCCTTGGTTTGCAGGGGCCCGCGGTCACGGTGGACACGGCGTGTTCGTCGTCCCTGGTGGCACTGCACTTGGCGTCGCAGGCGCTGCGGTCGGGGGAGTGCACGCTGGCCCTCGCGGGCGGGGTGACGGTGATGGCCGGCCCGATGATGTTCGCGGGCTTCGGCTTCGACGAGGGAACGGCCGCCGACGGCCGCTGCAAGTCCTTCTCCGCCTCCGCTGACGGCACCGGCTGGGGCGAGGGCGTCGGGGTCCTGCTGCTGGAGCGCCTGTCCGACGCCCGCCGCAACGGCCACCCGGTCCTGGCCACGGTCCGCGGCTCCGCCGTGAACTCGGACGGCGCCTCCAGCGGCCTCACCGCCCCCAATGGCCCAGCCCAGCAGCGCGTGATCGAGCAGGCCCTGGCCGCCGCCCGCCTGCTCCCGTCCGATGTGGACGCCGTCGAGGCGCACGGGACCGGCACCACCCTCGGCGACCCCATCGAGGCCGCCGCACTCCTGGCGACCTACGGCCAGTCCCGCGCCACCCCCCTGTGGCTGGGCTCGATCAAGTCCAACATCGGCCACACCCAGGCCGCCGCGGGCGTGGCAGGCGTCATCAAGATGGTCCAGGCCCTCCGCCACGCCACCCTGCCCGCCACCCTGCACGCACAAACCCCCACCCCCCACGTCCCCTGGGGCGAGGTCCAACTCCTCACCACCCCCCGCCCCTGGCCCACCCACGACCGCCCCCGCCGAGCCGCCACCTCCTCTTTCGGCGTCAGCGGCACCAACGCCCACATCATCCTCGAACAAGGCGACCCAGTTCCCGAGCAGGCCGACTCGCCGCCGGGGCATGCTGAGGCACTGCCAGCGCCGAGCCAAGGTTCTGAGGCCTCGCCGTCCCTGATGTCGAGCCCCGGACGGGCTAGCGCGTCGCCAGCCGCACCGCCGGGCAGTGCGGCCTCGCCGTTCGTCGTGTCGACCCCCGGGCGGGCCGATGCGCCTGGGGGCGTATCGCCGGGCGGTGCGGCATTGTCGGTGCCGACCCCAGGCTCCGAGGCTTCGCCGCTCCTCAAGTCGGCCCCCGGGCAGGCCGATGCGCTTGGGGTCGTGTCGCTGGGCGGTGCGGCATTGTCGTCGCCGACCTCGGGCTCTGAGGCTTCGCCGTTGGTCGTGTCGGGCCATGGGCGGGCCGATGCGCCTGGGGTCGTATCGCAGGGGCCCGCTGAGGCGTTGTCGGTGGCGCCTGGCGGTTCCGGGGTGTTGCCGTTCCTGGTGTCGGGGCGGTCGGTGGGGGCGTTGCGGGCTCAGGCTGCGCGATTGCTGGGAGTGGTGGCCGAGCCGGTGGATCTGGCGCGGTCGTTGGCTTTGGGGCGGGCTTCGTTCGAGCACCGCGCCGTGGTGGTGGCGGGTGATCCGGCGGCGGGGTTGCGCGCGCTGGCGGAGGGGCGTGAATCGGCGGATGTCGTCGTGGGGGCGCCGACTGGTGGGGCGGTGGCGTTCGTGTTCACCGGCCAGGGCGCCCAGCGCACCGGGATGGGGCTCGCGCTGCGGGCGTTCCCGGCCTTCGCGCGGGCGCTGGACGAGGTGTGCGTGGAACTGGGCCTCGACCTTGCGGTGTTCGAGTCCGACCTCGACCACACCGCCATCGCCCAGCCCGCCCTGTTCGCACTGGAGGTCGCCCTCTTCCGCTTGCTGGAGTCCTGGGGCGTCCATCCCGACGTGCTGATCGGCCACTCCATCGGCGAACTGGCCGCCGCCCACGTCGCGGGCATCCTCACCCTCCCCGACGCCTGCACCCTCGTCGCCGCCCGCGCCCGCCTGATGGGCGCCCTCCCCGCCGGCGGCGCCATGCTCGCCGTCGAGATCTCCGAGGCCGACCTCGCCCGCGAGTTCCCCGGCGGACTGCCCGCGGGGGTCGACCTCGCCGCCGTCAACTCGGAACGTTCAATTGTCGTATCGGGGGATTGTAGGATTGTTGAACAGCTGCATCGTAGTTTTGTTGAACAATCCCGCCGGGTGAAGGCCCTCGCGGTGTCGCACGCCTTCCACAGCCACCTGATGGGCCCGATGCTGGCCGAGTTCGAGCAGGTAGCGCGCGGTCTCGCGTTCGCCACCCCGACGATCCCGCTCCTGGGCAGCGCCACGGGCGACCCGAGCACCCCGGAGTACTGGGTGCGGCAGGTCCGCGAGACGGTCAGGTTCGCCGACGCGGTCACCGAGGCACGCGCACAAGGTGTGACCCGCTTCATCGAGCTGGGCCCGGACGGCGTCCTGTCCGCGCTGGTCGACGGCATCCCGACCCAGCGCGCGGGCCGCGACGACGTCACGACCCTCATCCGCGCCGTCGCCACCGCCCACACCCAGGGCATCCCCGTCGACTGGCGGGCCTTCTTCACCCAAGGCCCGATCATCGACCTGCCCACCTACGCCTTCCAGGTCGAGCGCTACTGGCCCACCCGCCAAGCCGACACCACCCTCTGGCGCTACCAAGCCGAATGGACCCCAGTCCACAAGCGACCCACCACGGCACCCCTGACCGGCACCTGGCTCCTCCTCGACACCCCCGACTCCGTCGCCCGCGCCCTGAGGTCCCACGGCGCCACCGTCGTCCACGAAGACCCCGGCTCACCCCTGGCGGGCGTCATCACCTCTCAGGACCTCCCGGCCACCCTGCACACCGTGCAAACGTTTGCGCCCCGGTCCACCAGGGTCTGGTCGATCACCACCGGCGACGACCCGGCCAACGACGCCACCTGGGGTTTCGGCCGCTCAGCCGCCCTCGAATACCCCACGACCTGGGGCGGCCTCATCCACATCCCCGAAGCCGACCTCGACCCGGACCTGCTCATCGCCGCCCTCACCGGAACCGAGGACCAAGTCCGCATCACCACCACCCTCGAAGCCCGCAGACTCCGCCGAGCCCCAGCACCACAGGGCATCTGGCGTCCCAAAGGGACTGTCTTGGTCACCGGCGGCACTGGCGCCCTCGGCCGGCACGTCGCCAAGTGGGCAGCGGCATCCGCGGATCAGGTCGTGCTGGTGAGCAGGAGCGCACCGCAGGTCGACTTCTCCGCCACGGTCGTCGCCTGCGATGTGTCCAACCGGGACGCTGTGGCCGCGCTGGTGGCCGAGTACCGACCCGATGTGGTCATCCACGCGGCGGGTGTCGGTGGGCTCGGGCGCATCCACGACCTCGACGAGGCCGCGCTCAAGCACGTCTTCGCAGGCAAGGTCGACGGTGCGCGCAACCTCGCCGAACTGTGCCCCGACGCCGAACTGGTCCTCTTCTCCTCCGCCGCCGCGACCTGGGGCGGCGCCAACCAGGCCGCCTACGCCGCCGCCAACGCCTACCTCGACGGCATCGCCGCAGCCAGACCACGCACCACGTCCATCGCCTGGGGCCCATGGGCAGGTGACGGAATGGCCGCCGGGGCTGACTTGTCCCGCCAAGGCCTGGTCCCACTCGCCCCCGACCAAGCGCTCACCGCCATGGCCGAAGCTGTCGCGGGTGACAGCCGGGTGATCACCGTCGCAGGCGTCGACTGGGCCAGCTTCGTGCCCGTCTTCACCGCCGCGCGGCCGAGTCCGCTGCTGTCGGAGCTGGTGGAGACCCCGGCCGAACCGGAGGACAGCGGCTGGTTCCGCGACCGCGTGATCGAGACGCCCGCGCACGAACGCGCCGACCTCGTGTCCCACCTCGTGCTCGCGGAGGCCGCCACCGTCCTCGGGCACGGCGACCTCGGCGCGATCGACACCACGCGCCCGTTCCGCGACCTGGGGTTCGACTCCCTCACCGCGGTGGAGATGCGCGACCGGCTCGCCGCGGCAACCGGACTTTCCCTGCCCGCGACGGTTGTCTTCGACTACCCGACCCCGGCGGACCTCGCCGACCACCTGCTCACCGAGCTGATCGGCGGCGAGGACGCGGACGTGCGGGCGGCCATCGCGGCCATCCCGTTGTCCCGCTTGGCGGAGGCGGGACTGCTCACCCAGCTGCTGCGCCTGGCGGGCCTGAAGACCGAAGTGGACGATCAAGACCTGGCCGCCGACCTGGACGGCATGGCGGGCGAGGACCTATTGCGGCTGGTGGCCGCCGGGGATGGGGAATAGCGATGGGCGCGTCCGTCGAGCAGTACGTCGAGGCGCTGCGGACCTCGCTCAAGGAGAACGAGCGGCTCAAGGCCCGCAACCGCGACCTGACCGCCGCCGCGCACGAGCCGGTCGCGATCGTCGGGATGTCCTGCAAGCTCCCCGGCGGCGTCGACTCAGCCGACGACCTGTGGGACCTGGTCGCCCGCGGCGGTGACGGCATCTCCGGCTTCCCTGCCGACCGCGGTTGGGACCTCGACCGGCTGTATGACCCGGAGTCCAGCCGCGAGGGGACCTCGTACTCGCGTGAAGGCGGGTTCGTGCACTCGGCCGGGCTGTTCGACCCGGCGTTCTTCGGGATCTCTCCGCGCGAGGCCGCGGCTATGGACCCGCAGCAACGTCTCCTGCTGGAGACGTCGTGGGAGGTCTTCGAGCACGCGGGCATCGACCCGACCGCCGCGCGCGGCAGCAAGACCGGGGTGTTCGTCGGCGCCGCGACATCGGGCTACGGCTACGCGATCCCGGACGAGGGCTACGGACTGACCGGGTCGGCGACCAGTGTCCTCAGTGGACGAGTCGCGTACGTCTTCGGCCTGCAAGGCCCGGCCGTCACGGTCGACACGGCGTGTTCGAGCGGGTTGGTCGCCCTGCACCTGGCTGTGCGGGCGCTGCGGGCGGGCGAGTGCGACCTGGCCATCGCCGGTGGCGTGACGGTCATGGTCAACCCCTCGGCGTTCGTGGAGTTCAGCAGGCAGCGGGGACTCGCGGCTGACGGCCGGTGCAAGGCGTTCGCGGCGGGTGCTGACGGGACCGGCTGGTCCGAGGGCGCGGCCGTCCTGCTGGTCGAGCGGCTCAGCGACGCGGTCCGACTGGGACACCGGGTGCTGGCGGTCGTGCGCGGCTCGGCGGTCAACGCGGACGGCGCGTCCAACGGGCTCACCGCGCCCAACGGCCAGGCCCAACGCCGGGTGATCCGCGACGCGATCGCCGACGCCCGGCTCACACCCGCCGACATCGATCTTGTGGAGGCGCACGGCACCGGCACGGTCCTCGGCGACCCGATCGAGGCCTCCGCGCTGCTCGCGACCTACGGGAAGGACCGGGGGGTCCCACTTTTCCTGGGGTCGGTGAAGTCCAACATCGGTCACACGCAAGCCGCTGCAGGCATCGCCGGGGTCATCAAGGTCGTGCAGGCAATGCGCAACGGCGTCATGCCAGCCACCCTGCACGTGGACGCTCCGTCACCCCACGTCGACTGGTCGTCCGGGGCGGTCGAGCTGCTCGCCGAGCCGCGTGACTGGTCCACAGTGGAGCGTCCGAGGCGTGCTGCGGTCTCCGCGTTCGGCGTGAGCGGGACCAACGCGCACACGGTCATCGAAGAGGCTACTCCAGTCGAGCTCGGTCCGCCCGGTGAGACCGACTTGCCGTGGTTGATCTCCGCCCGGACGCCGGAAGGCTTGCGGGCGCAGGCATCTCGGCTGGTGTCGGTGAGTGGCGCGGCCGGTGATGTCGCGTTCTCCCTCGCCACGACCCGCGCTGCGCTAGAGCATCGCGCAGTCGTCATTCCCAGTGCTGACCGCGCCGTCGCACTTGCCGCACTGGCAGGCGGCTCGCCGGACGAGTCCACAGTGGTCGGTGAAGTGATCTCGGGCAAGACCGCGTTCCTGTTCACCGGCCAGGGGTCCCAGTACCGCGGCATGGGGGTGGACCTGCGTCGATTCCCGGTCTTCGCCGAGACCTTCGACGCGCTGTGCCACCGCCTCGCCGTCGATCCCGCTGCCGACGTCGATCGCACCGAGTCGGCCCAGCCTGCCTTGTTCGCGCTGGAAGTGGCCCTGTTCCGCCTGGTCGAGTCCTGGGGTATCACGCCCGACTACCTGGTCGGCCACTCCATCGGCGAACTTGCCGCCGCTCACGTCTCCGGCATCCTCTCCCTCGACGACGCCTGCACCCTTGTTGCGGCCCGTGCCGGCCTGATGGGTGCCCTGCCCCCCGGTGGAGCCATGCTCGCCGTGGAGATCTCCGAAGCCGACCTGGCCGTTGAGTTCCCCGAGGGCCTTCCCGCTGGGGTGGATCTTGCCGCGGTGAACTCGGATCGTTCGATTGTCGTATCGGGAGATCGTAGGATTGTTGAATCGTTGGATCGCAGGTTTGGTGAACAGTCCCGCCGGGTGAAGCGGCTGTCGGTCTCGCACGCCTTCCACAGCCACCTCATGGACCCGATGCTGGGCGAGTTCGAGCAGGTCGTGCGGGGGCTGTCGTTCGGCAGGCCGACGATCCCGGTGGTGGCCACGTCCGTCGGGGACCCGAGCACGCCGGAGTACTGGGTCAGGCAGGTCCGGGAGACGGTGCGGTTCGCGGGGGCGGTCACCACGCTGGCGGCCAAGGGGGTCGCCCGGTTCGTGGAGATCGGGCCGGACGGCGTGCTGTCGGCGGCCGTGCGCGACCAGGTTCCGGGCGCTGCCGTCATCCCGCTCCAGCGCGCGGGGCGGGATGGTGTCGACACGTGGTGGCGCGGGCTGGCGCAGGCGTTCGTGTCCGGCGCCCCCATCGCCTGGCCCGAGCCGGGCAACCGGATCGACCTGCCCACCTACGCGTTTCAGCGGACCCACTTCTGGCCCGTAACCACAACCAACCTCCGCTACCGCGTGACCTGGAAGCCGACCAGCGCCACCACGACCGCACTCACCGGCACCTGGTGCGTCATCGCCGACGACCCGGACTCCGCGCTGGCCACGTGGTGCGTCCAGACCCTGCGCGGCCACGGCGCCACCCTGACCGACGACCCCGCGCGCGCCGACGCCGTCATCTCCTTGCGCACCAGCACCGAGAACCACCCGGACCACCCCATCCTCACCCGGGGGCTGGCCGACACCCTCGACCTGCTCCGCGCGGACGGCCCGCCGATCTGGCTGGTCACCCAGGGCGCGGTGGCCGTGGACGAGCCGCTGGCCAACCCGCTCGCCGCGCCCCTCTGGGCACTCGGCCGAGTCGCGGCTCTCGAACACCCCCGCCGCTGGGGAGGTTCGATCGACCTGCCCGCAGCACTCGACGACGCTGCTGCTGGACGTTTGGTCGCTGGTCTTCAGAGTGGTGAGGACCAGCTCGCGATCCGAGAATCCGGCCTGTTCGCACGGCGTCTCGCTCCTTCGCCCGCGGCGGCCGCGACACCATGGCGTCCACAAGGGACAGTTCTGGTCACCGGCGGCACCGGCGCGCTCGGGCGGCATGTTGCGCGCTGGCTCGTCGAACGCGGAGCCGAGCACATCGTGCTCGCGAGCCGTCGGGCGGCCGAAGCCGTGGACTTCGCGCGAGAACTCGAAGCCAGCGGAACGCGAATCACACTCGCGGCCTGTGACGCCTCCGATCCCGTTGCCCTGACGGAACTCCTGACCGAGCACCCGCCGAGCTCGGTGTTCCACGCGGCCGGAAATGGTGACTACGCGCCCATCTCCGACGCCGGCCTCGCCCACTTCGCCGCGACGCTCGACGCCAAGGTCGTCGGTGCGCGGATTGTCGCCGCCCTGCCGGACCTCGATCGCCTGGTCTTGTTCTCCTCCGTCTCCGCTACCTGGGGTAGCGGCTCACAATCTGCGTACTCTGTGGCCAACGCGACCCTGGACGCCCTCGCGGAGGCCGCAGGAGGTACCTCGATCGCCTGGGGGCCGTGGGCGGGCGCGGGCATGGCAGGAGCCGACAGCACCGCCGATTACCTGCGCAAACGCGGTCTCAACCCGCTCGATCCCGCCGTCGCCATCGCGGCGTTGGCCCAGGCGGTCGACCAGCGGGACACCTGCGTGACGATCGCGGACATCAACTGGGAGCGGTTTGTCCCCTCGTTCACCAGTGCCCGCCCCCAGCACCTTTTCGACGACCTCGTCGAAAAGCCCACCCCGGCCGTCGAGCCATCCAGTGCGCCGCGGTTCGACCACTTGTCCGAAGAGGACTTTCGGCGGACCTTGCTCGACTTGGTGCGCACTAACGCAGCTGTCGTCCTCGGCCACTCGGACCGCGCCGCCGTGAAGCCCCAGAGCGCGTTCACCGACCTCGGGTTCGACTCCCTCACCGCCGTCGAACTCCGCGACCGCCTGGTCACCGCGACCGGCCTGGAGTTGGCCACCACCATCGTCTTCGACCACCCGACCCCGGTCGCGCTGGCCGAACACCTGCTCGACCTGGCCCGCCCGAAGGCCAAGGCGGTCCACCGGGTCACCGCGCCCGCGGACGGCGAACCCATCGCCATCATCGGCATGGCCTGCCGCTACCCCGGCGGCGTGCGTTCCCCGGAAGACCTGTGGCGCTTGGTGTCCGAAGGGCGTGACGGCGTCGGCGACTTCCCGACCGACCGCGGCTGGGACCTCGCCAGCGTCTACGACCCGGACGGCGGCGATGGCACCTCCTACGTCCGCGAAGGCGCCTTCATCGACGGCGTCGCCGAGTTCGACCCGGTGTTCTTCGGCATCTCCCCGCGCGAAGCCCTGGCCATGGACCCCCAGCAACGCCTGCTCCTACAGGCGAGCTGGGAGGCCTTCGAGCGCGCGGGCATCGACCCCGATGCCTTGCGCGGCAGTCGAACCGGCGTGTTCGCGGGCACCAGCGGCCAGGATTACCCGGCACTGCTCGTTGGCGCGCGGGACGTCAGCGAAGGGCATCAGGGCACGGGCAACGCCGCCGCCGTGTTGTCCGGGCGCGTGGCGTACACCTTTGGACTTGAGGGACCGACGCTCACCGTCGACACCGCGTGCTCCAGCAGCCTCGTCGCGCTGCACTTGGCGGTTCGGGCTTTGCGGCAAGGGGAATGCGAACTCGCGCTCGCCGGTGGTGTCACGATCATGTCGACCCCCTCGGCGTTTGTGGAGTTCAGCCGACAGTTGGGTCTCGCCGCTGATGGCAGGTGCAAGTCGTTCGCCGCGGCGGCTGATGGCACCGGTTGGGGCGAGGGCGTCGGTGTGCTCCTCGTCGAACGGCTCTCGGACGCGCTTCGCAACGGGCACGGGGTGTTGGCCGTCGTGCGCGGCACGGCCGTCAACTCCGATGGCGCGTCCAACGGTCTCACCGCACCGAATGGACCGTCGCAGCAGCGCGTCATCCGCCAGGCGCTCGCGGACGCCGGACTCGAACCGTCCGAAGTGGATGCTGTGGAGGCGCACGGCACCGGGACCCGGCTCGGCGACCCGATCGAGGCGGAGGCCCTGCTGGCCACCTACGGGCAGGACCGGGCGACGCCGTTGTGGCTGGGCTCGGTGAAGTCCAACATCGGGCACACCCAGGCCGCCTCCGGGGTGGCAGGCGTGATCAAGATGGTGGCGGCGCTGCGCGCGGGCGTGCTCCCGGCGACGCTGCACGTGGATGAGCCGTCACCGCAGGTCAACTGGGCCGCGGGCGCGGTGTCCCTGGTGGCGGCCGCGCGCCCGTGGCCCTCGGGTGATCGGCCGCGGCGGGCGGGTGTGTCGTCGTTCGGGATGAGCGGGACCAACGCGCACGTGGTGCTGGAGGCCGCGCCGTCGCAGTCAGAGGCGGAGCCGGTGGGTGAGCCGCCCGCGGTGGTCGCGGTGCCGGTGTCCGGGCGCACGGAGCACGGCTTGGTCGCGCAGGTCGAGGCATTGCGGGAGAGCGGGTACGACCTGGTCGATCTTGCCCATTCGCTGGCCACGACGCGGGGGGTGCTGGAGCACCGGGCGGTCCTCTTCGGTGACGTCTCGCTGGACGGCGCGGTTGTCGGGCGTGCCGACGATGGGTTGACCGGGTTTCTGTTCACCGGCCAGGGATCGCAGCGGCCGGGGATGGGGGCGGGGCTGTACGCGGCCTTCCCGGTGTTCGCGGCGGCGTTCGACGAGGTGTGCGTGCGGGTCGATGCGGCGCTTGTGGACGGTGATCCGCTCGGTGCTGTTGGCCTCAAGCAGGTTGTCTTCGGTGACAGTCTGGAACTGGATCGGACGCTCTACACGCAGACCGGGCTGTTCGCGCTTCAGGTGGCGCTGTTCCGGTTGCTGGAGTCCTGGGGTGTGCGGCCGCATGTGCTGATCGGGCATTCCATCGGTGAGGTGGCCGCCGCCCACGTTTCCGGCATCCTCTCGCTGGATGACGCGTGCACTCTGGTCGCGGCTCGTGCTCGCCTGATGCAGGCCTTGCCGCCGGGTGGGGCGATGTTGGCGGTGGAGATCTCCGAGGCTGACCTGGCTGTGGAGTTCCCCGAAGGGCTCCCTGCTGGGGTGGATCTTGCTGCGGTGAACTCGGATCGTTCGATTGTCGTATCGGGGGATCGTGAGATTGTTGAACTGTTGGATCGTAGGTTTGTTGAACAATCGCGTCGGGTGAAGCGGTTGGTGGTGTCGCACGCGTTCCACTCGCACGTGGTGGACCCGATGTTGGAGGAGTTCGCGCGGGTCGTGGCGGGGTTGTCGTTCGCGAGCCCGACGATCCCGGTGGTGGCCACGGCGACGGGTGATCCGAGCACGCCGGGGTACTGGGTGCGGCAGGTCCGGGAGACGGTGCGGTTCGCGGACGCGGTGGGGCGGGCTGAGGACGTCACCCGGTTCCTGGAGCTGGGGCCGGAGGGTGTGCTGAGCGCCGCGGTCGAGCAGGCCGCCGTGCCCGCGTTGCGATCGGGGCGGGACGAGGTCGAGACCATCCTGCGGGCCGTCGCCGAGGTGCACGTGCGCGGCGCTCGGGTGGACTGGGCCGCCTTGACCGAGAAGTGGGGCGGACGCCGGGTCGACCTGCCCACCCGGGCGTTCGCCAGGGAGCACTACTGGCCCACCCCGACCACCTGGACCGGTGACGTCACCGCGGCAGGCCTCGGCGTGACCGACCACCCCCTGCTCGGCGCCGGCATCACCGGCGCTCACGGCACCCTGTTCACCGCCCGCCTCTCAACCACCACCCACCCCTGGCTGGCCGACCACCGCATCCACGGCCAAACCGTCCTCCCCGGCACCGCCTTCGTAGAACTAGCCCTCCAAGCCGCCGACGCCACTGCCCTGCCCTTCATCGACGAACTGATCCTCCACACCCCCCTCACCCTCCCCACCCAAGGCGCCGTCCAACTCCACCTCACCACCACCCCCACCGGCACCCTCACCATCCACAGCACCCCCGCCACCCCCACCGGCTGGCCCACCCACCCCTGGACCCTCCACGCCACCGGCACCCTCACCGCCACCTCGGGCGCTGCCGCGTCAGCCGCCGCTCCGAGCGCTTTCACGGCTTCTGGCGTCACCTCCTCCACCGGAGATGCCGCAGCGCCTATTTCGGCCGACGTCGCTACAGACGGCACCTTCACCAGAACCATCGCCGCTGACTTTCCCTGGCCGCCCGTGGGTGAGGCCGTCGACATCAGTTCCCTCTACAGCGAGCTCCAGGCCGCCGGACTGGACTACGGCCGCACCTTCCAGGGCCTGCGCGCGGTGTGGCGGGCGGATGACGCTGTCTTCGCGGAGGTCGCATTGCCGGACACCGCGAACGCGGGCCGGTTTGGGCTGCATCCGGCGCTGTTGGACTCTGCGTTGCATGCGCTTGCGGTGGCGGCGACTGGGGCCGGGGCCGCTGGGGTGCCGTTCGCGTGGTCTGGGGTTCAGTTGGCCGCGACTGGGGCGACCACCCTGCGCGTGCGTCTCACCAGCGGGCCCGAGGGCGCTTCCCTCGTCGCCGTTGATCCGGCTGGTGCGCCTGTCATCTCGATTGACAACGTCGTACTCCGCCCGGTCACCACCACCGCCGCAGTGGCCACCGCGCCACCTCTCCACCGCCTGGCCTGGCAACAGGTCCAGCGAGTCGACCCCGACTCCCGGACATGGGCGGTCCACGGCGATGACGTATTCCATGCGGCACAGGGACTCTCCGCCGCTGGTGCCGCCTTGGTCGACACTGGCGCGGACCGGGTGGTCATCAGCTCAACCGGACCAGACCTGCTCGACCGCGTCACCGAGATGCTCGCCGTGGCCGCCGATGCCCAGGTGATCGTCCTGACCAGAGGCGCGGTGGCCGCCGAACCCGGCGACGATGTCCCGGACCTGCCGGGTGCCGCCGTATGGGGCCTGCTCAGGGTCGCGATGACCGAGGACCCGGGCAGGCTCCGGCTGGTCGACATCGACGCCGACCCGTGGGCGGCTCTCGTGCGCAGTCCCGACGAGCCGCAGCTCGCGATCCGTTCCGGTGCGGTGCTGGCTCCGCGCGTCGTCCAGGATCCCGGCGCCGATCTGGTGCCCCCGGCAGGCCCGTGGCGGCTCGACACCACCGGGCGCGGCACCCTGGAGAACCTCGTCCTCGCCCCCGTGTCCCCGCCTGACCTGGGGCCGGGGGAGGTCCGGGTCGCGGTGCGGGCCGCCGGGCTCAACTTCCGGGATGTCCTCAACGCTCTGGGGATGTACCCGGGCGAGGTCGCGATCGGCGGCGAGGCGGCTGGTGTAGTCATCGAGGTCGGCCCCGAGGTCACCAAGGTCAACGTCGGGGATCGCGTGCTCGGGCTGTTCTCAGCCGCCTTCGCACCCGAGGCCGTCACCGACCAGCGACTCCTCGTTCCCCTGCCCGACGACTGGGCCTTCGCTGACGGCGCCTGCGTTCCTATCGTCTACGCCACCGCCTACTACGGCCTTGTCGACCTGGCGAACCTGCGCGACGGTGAGTCGGTCCTCGTGCACGCCGCCGCCGGTGGTGTCGGTATGGCCGCCGTGCAATTGGCCCGACACCTCGGCGCGGAGGTGTACGGCACGGCCAGCCCGTCGAAGTGGACCGCGACCGGCCTCGTTGACGAGCGCTTGTCGTCGTCGCGGGACCTCGCGTTCGCCGACAAGTTCCCCAAGGTGGACGTGGTGTTGAACGCGCTGGCGGGCGAGTTCGTCGATGCCTCGCTGGGATTGTTGCGGCCCGGTGGGCGTTTCCTGGAGATGGGCAAGACCGACATCCGCGCTGATGTGTCCGATGTGGACTATCGGGCGTACGACCTCGCCGAGGCAGGGCCGGATCGGATCGGCGAGATCCTGAGCCAGGTCATGGAGTTGTTCGCCAAGGGTGCTCTGACCTTGCCTCCGCGAAGGGCGTGGGACGTTCGCCAGGCGCGTGAGGCGTTCCGGTACATGAGTCAGGCCAAGCACGTCGGCAAGGTCGTACTGACGCTTCCGGTTCAGGCGGACCTCAACGACCCCGTACTGATCACCGGTGGCACAGGAGCACTTGGCGGCGTGCTCGCACGACACCTGGCCGCCGCAGGCCGTCGCAACATCGTGCTGCTCAGCCGAAGCGGCAAAGCGCCCGATGACCTGGTGTCCAGTGTGGAGGAACTCGGCGCTGAGGTAAGAGTTGTCGCCGGTGACGCGGCAGATCGCGAGCTGGTGACGGGCCTGGGTGTCCGATCCGTCTTCCACGCCGCTGGAGTCCTTGACGATGGCGTGTTCTCCGGTCTGACCGGCGACCGGCTGGCCGCCGTGCTGCACGCCAAGGCCGACGCCGCGTTGGCGTTGCAAGAAGCTGTCCCGGACGCAGTCGAGTTTGTCCTGTTCTCGTCCATCGCCGCCACGATCGGCACCCCCGGCCAGGCCGCCTACGCCGCCGCGAACGCATTCCTCGACGGCCTCGCGCACCACCGGCACACCCGTGGTCTCCCCATCCGCACGCTGGCCTGGGGCCCGTGGGATCTCGACGGCGGCATGCTCGGCCCGCTGACCGACGCCGACCGCGACCGCCTCGCCCGGACCGGATTCCCCCCGCTCACCCCCGATGCGGGAATGGCGATGCTCGACCGCGCACTGGTCGAACCCACCCCCGCCGTCATCGCCGCGACCATCGACACCCGCGCCCTCGACGACCCGCCCACTGTCCTCAGTGCACTCGCCCGCCCCGCCCGTCGAGTGGCTGAAACCGCCGCACCACAAGACTTGGGCGCACGGTTGCTCACCCTGCCCGGCGCGGAACGCACCCGGGTGCTCGTCGACCTCGTGCGCGCCAACGCGGCCACGGTCCTCGGCTTCGCGGGCACCGACGCCGTCGATCCGGCCAGGGCGTTCTCCGACCTCGGGTTCGACTCGCTCACCGCCGTCGAACTCCGCAACCGCCTCACGACCACCACCGGCGTCCGCTTGCCCGCCACCCTGGTGTTCGACCACCCCACTCCGGTCGCCCTGGCCGAGCGCCTGCTCGTCGACCTGGTTCCCGCGCCGCCGAGCCCCGCCGTGACCGCGTTGTCCGAATTGGACAACATCGACGCCGTCCTGCCCTCGCTGTCCACCGAGGAAGCGGCGAGGGTCCGCGCCCGGCTCGCCGCGCTGCTGACCAAGTGGACCCCGGCGGACGACGCCACCGACGACGACCTGGACGAGGCCACAGAGGACACGATCTTCGCCCTGATCGACAGCGAGTTGGAGGGCTAGCCGGGTTCTACCTTGGATGCGAAGGCAGGTCCGCGTCGCGGAACGCCGAGGTCAGCAGGGTCAGCGCGGCCACCGTCATCCCGGTGCCGCCGACGATCATCGCGGTCGGCAGGGACACCAGGTCGCCGATCACCCCGCCGATCGGGGCGCCGATGGTGATCATGCCCCAGTTGAACGACCGGATGGTCGCGTTGCACCGGCCCTGCAGCCGGTCCGGGGTCACCTGTTGCCGGTAGGTGACGTCGTGCGGCCCCTCGACGCCGAGCCCCAGCCCTACCACGAACTGACCGGCGAACACCGCCCAGTCCCCGGTCAGCACCAGGGCGAACCCGGCGGCTACCAGCAACCGGCCCAGCACGATCGTCCGCGCCAGCCCGATTCCGCGGTGCACGCGCAACGACACCGCGCCGCCGAGCACGGTCCCCACACCCGCTGCCGCGTAGGCGAAGCCGAGCCCGGTCGCGCCGACCGCGGCCACCGCGTACGGGACGAACGCCGTGCTCGCCATCGCGGTGAACAGGAACCGGGCGTGCGAGGTGATCGACAGCGGCGCCAGCATCCGGTGCCGGTAAACCCATCGCAGACCCTCGCGCAATTCGGTGAGAAGGTGCCGCTCGACCCGTTCCGGCACTTCCTCTTTCCCGCGCAGAGTGGCGACCAGGATCCCGGACACCGCGTAGGACACGGCATCCGCGAGCACGGCAAGCGGCGCGCCGAGGAACTTGATCAGCGCACTGCCCAGCAGCGGCCCGGACGTCTGGGCGACCGAACTGGTCTGCTCGATCCGGACATTCGCCCACGCCAGGCGGTCGCGCTCCACGATGCGCGGCAGGAACGACTGGAACGCCGCGTCGCCGAACAGCGACAGCGCGCCGACGCCGAACACGACCGCCACCAGCGCGGGCATGCTGAGCTGGTCGAACGCCGCGAGCGCGGGGATCACCCCCAGCAGCGCGGCCCGGCCGAGGTCGGTGCCGATCATCATCGGGCGACGCCTACAGCGGTCGACGATCACCCCCGCGACGAGCCCGAACAGCAGGTACGGCAGCCACCTGGCCGCGTTGAGCACGCCGACCTCGGTCGCCGACGCCGACAGCATTACCACCGCGATCACCTGGACGGCCACCGTGGTGATGTACGTCCCGAACATCGAGATCGCGTCGGCCAGCCAGAACCTCCCGAACGCCCCCATGCCGCCGACTGTAGCCGGCCCAGGGGGGACTAGGGGTACCTGCCCCGCGCGGGCACGTCCTACCTTGGGATCGAGTCGTGAGGAGGGCCGGGCATGTCGACCACCGCGGACCGGATTTCCGACCTCACCGCCCGGCGGGCGCAGGCCGTCGAGATTGCCGAGAAACGCGCGGTCGACCGGCAGCACGCCAAGGGGAAGCTGACCGCCCGCGAGCGGATCGACCTGCTGCTCGACCCCGGGTCGTTCACCGAGCTCGACGAGTTCGCCCGGCACCGGTGCACCGACTTCGGCATGGAGCAGAACCGGCCGTACGGCGACGGCGTGGTCACCGGGTACGGGACCGTCGACGGCCGCCAGGTGTGCGTGTTCTCCCAGGACTTCACCACCCTGGGCGGCAGCATGGGCGAGGCGTTCGGCGCCAAGGTGCTCAAGGTGATGGACCTGGCGCTGACCATCGGCTGCCCGGTGATCGGCATCAACGACTCCGGCGGCGCGCGCATCCAGGAGGGTGTTGTCTCGCTGGCGCATTACGCGGAGCTGGGTATGCGCAACGTGCGAGCGTCCGGTGTGGTGCCGCAGATCTCGTTGCTGATGGGGCCGTGCGCGGGTGGCGCGGTGTACTCGCCCGCGATCACCGACTTCACCGTGATGGTGGACAAGACGTCGTACATGTTCGTCACCGGGCCCGAGGTCGTGTCCGCTGTGACCGGTGAGAACACCACGCTCGACGAACTCGGTGGTCCGGCGGTCAACAGCGAGGTGTCCGGCAACGCGCACTACGTGGGTGACGACGAGCAGGACGCCATCACGTGGGTGCAGACGTTGCTGGGTTACTTGCCCAGCAACAATATGGATCCATTGCCGGTGTACGACCACGATCACGAACCGGTGGTGACCGAACAGGACAGTCGGCTTGACACGCTGATCCCGGACTCGGAGAACCAGGGTTACGACGTCACCGAGGTGATTCAGGCCATTGTGGATGATGGCGATTACCTTGAGGTGCAACCGGAGTACGCGCGCAACATCGTGTGTGCACTGGCCAGAGTGGATGGTCACTCGGTTGCGGTGGTGGCCAACAACCCGCTCGTGAACGCCGGTGCGATCGACATCGCGTGCTCGGAGAAGGCGGCGCGCTTCGTCCGGTTCTGCGACGCGTTCAACATCCCGATCATCACCCTCGCCGACGTCCCCGGCTACCTGCCCGGCGTCGTCCAGGAACGCAGCGGCATCGTCCGCCGCGGCGCCAAGCTGATCTACGCCTACGCCGAGGCCACCGTCCCCAAGGTCACCGTCGTCCTGCGCAAGGCCTACGGCGGCGGCTACGCGGTGATGGGCTCCAAACACCTCGGCGCCGACGTCAACCTCGCCTGGCCCACCGCCGAGATCGCCGTCATGGGCGCCACCGGCGCGGTCCAGATCCTGCACCGCAAGACCCTCCAGGCCGCCGACCCCACCGACCGCCCCACCGTCGCCGCCTCCCTGGCCGACGAGTACCGCCGAGCCTTCAGCAACCCCTACGCAGCCGCCGAACGCGGCTACATAGACCGAGTGATCCAACCCGCCAGAACCCGCCTCGAAATCTCCACCGCCCTCCGCCTCCTCCGCACCAAACGCACCACCCCACCGACCCGCAAACACGGCAACATCCCGCTTTAGCGTCCACAGTGGACTGCTTGGTTGTTCTCGACCCTCTTGTCGATCACCCGCCGAACGACTTCTCTCTCGCGGCCCCCTTTGCGGCCCCCCTTCGGCGGCGCTGTGCCCCTGACCAGGCACTTCTTTGGTTGCCCGGCCCTGAGATTCACCCGGCTCAGCGACAGAAGTTGTCCACATGTGGATCTTCGCCCGGCCGTTTCAAGATCCTCTGTCGGCGGCTCCCGGTAGGCTGGGACCTGGGACGCCCCCCGGAGAGGGTGGGGGCTGGGGCAGGACTGGCGTGCGCGCGCGAGGCAGTTGCGTCGGGGCTGACGGCGGGTGATGGGGCTATCTGCGGGCGGTGGGGTTGTCCGCGTGCCGTGGAGGTTGCCCGCGTGTTGTGAGGCTGCCTGCGGACGTTGGGCTTGGCTGAGCGCTCGTGTGCGGTGCGGGTGGTGGGGTTGCTCGCGCGGTGAGGTTGTCTGTGTGCGGTGGGATTGGGCTGCCTGGGCGGTGCCGGACAGCGCGAAGATGGTGCCGTTCGAGGTGAGCCAGGTGAGGCGGCAGCTTGTGGTGGGTTTGCCCGTGTGCAGTGCGGTTGCCCGGAGATGGTGGTGCTTCTCGCGCGCGGTGAGGTTGCCTTGGGGGCCTGGCTGAGTGCGGTGGATTCCTCATGTGCGGTAAAGCTGGCTGTGCGCGGTAAGGCTGTCTGGCGATGAGGTTGCCCGCGGATGGGGGGCTACCTGCGAGCGATGGCGCTGCCTGCGCGCCGGGGTGCGGTCTGGCTGTCCGCGTGCGGTGGGGTTGCGCGCGGAAGGTGGGTTTGCCTGTGCGTGGCTGGGGTTGCCCTCGCGCGATAGGGGGTTGGCTGTGTGTGGTGTGGCTGCCTGTGGGCGGTGCGGGCACGTGGCATGGCGGAGGTCGGGTCAGGGGTCGAGAAGGTGAGGCCGCCACGGGTTGGCTGGTTGCGGCGGTGAGGCAGCGAGTGGTGGGAATTGCCAATCGGGGGGAGTGGACTGTGGTCCAGACCGCCTGGGTGGGGGTGTTCGCGTCCACACGCGCCATCGGATGGTGTCGTGGTGGGGGAGAAGTGTGATCCGCGGTTCACCCCGGTGACGGCGAGCAACGGTACGATCACCGCCGCTGTGGCCGGGGGCAGGGTTCCGGTGCGGCTTCCGCCCCGGGCGCTGATGATGGTGGGGCGGCCACGAGCCTGAAGGGGATCCCCAAGCGTGAACGAGGTGGAGGGTGGGTCGGCGGCGTTGCGGCTGTTCGGCCTGCACAAGGTGTTCGGTGAGTACACCGCGGTCGACCACGCCGAGTTGACCGTCGCGGCAGGCTCGTTCTACGGGCTGGTCGGGCCGAACGGGGCGGGGAAGACGACGGCGCTGTCGATGGCGGTCGGGTTGTTGCGGCCGGACGAGGGCAGGTCCGAGGTGTTCGGGGTGGACGTCTGGGACGACCCGTTGGCGGCGCGCAAGCTGATGGGGGTCCTGCCCGACGGCCTCGCCCTGCCCGAGCGCCTGACCGGTCGGGAGTTGCTGACCTACCTGGGGCAGTTGCGCGGCCTCGACCCCGCGACCGTCGCCGAGCGTGCCGCCGAGCTGCTGGAGGTCATGGAGCTCGCCGGCGACGCCGAGCGCACCCTGGTGGTCGACTACTCCACCGGCATGCGCAAGAAGATCGGCCTGGCCACCGCGCTGCTGCACGCCCCCCGTCTGCTGGTGCTCGACGAGCCGTTCGAGGCGGTCGACCCGGTGTCGGCGGCCACCATCAAGCGCATCCTCAACCGGTTCGTCGCGGGCGGCGGCTCGGTGCTTCTGTCGAGCCACGTGATGGCGCTGGTCGAGCAGCTGTGCGACACGGTCGCGGTGATGGCCAAGGGCCGCGTGGTCGTCGAGGGACCGCTGGACGTGGTGCGCGGCGGGTCGTCGCTGGAGGACACGTTCGTCGAGCTGGTGGGTGTCAAGGTCGGCGGCGGGGAGGGCCTGTCGTGGCTGGCGTCCTGATCCGGATGAAGCTGGCCGTCCTGCGGCACACCATCGCGGGTCCCCGGGCGACCTGGATGCTCACCGGCGGCCTGGCCGGGCTGGCCATCGCCGCCGGGACGATCGCGCTGGCCACCACCGACGCCGCCGCGGGCACCGTGGCCGACCTGCTCGCCGTCACCTTCACCATCTGGGCGCTGGGCTGGATGCTCGGCCCCGCGTTCGGCGGCGACCCGGTGCTGCGCGCCGAGCAGTTCGCGCTCGAGCCGGTCCCGCGCACCCGCCTCGCGATCGGGCTGCTCGGCGCGGCCTTCGTCGGTGTCACCACGGTGGTCACCCTGATCGCCTTCACCGCGCTCGTCGTCTACGCGGCCCGGCTCGGCGCCGCGGCGGTCGTCGTGTCGATCCCGGCCGTCCTGCTCCAGCTGACGCTGGTGGTGCTGCTGTCGCGGCTGGCCGCCCGGTTCTTCGGCGCGCTGGCCAGGTCCCGCACCGGCGCGGCGGTGACCGCGGTGATCACGGCGACGATGATGGTGCTCAGCCAGTCCGGCTGGGTCGTGTTCATCGCGCTGGACGTGGTGCTGCAGACCGGGTTCTCGCGGGCGTTCTCGCTGACCGTGCGCGCGTTGCCGTCCAGCTGGGGTGTCGTGGCGGTCGAGGCCGCCGGGCGCGGGGACTGGCTGTGGGTCGTCGGACCGCTGGTGGCGCTGGCGGTCCTGGTCGTGCTGCTGGTCGTGCTGTGGGGGCGGGTGCTCGGCCCGCAGCGGCTCGCCCGGCCGGTGGTGCGCGGCAGCACGGCGGAGTCGGCGGCGAGGTGGGCCGATCGCGGGCCGGTGGCCGCCGTGTACGTCAAGGAGGTCCGCACCTGGCTGCGGGATCCGTTGCGGGTGCAGGGCCTGCTGGTCGCGCCGGTGTTCGCCATCCTGAGCGGGCTGCTGCCGCTGATGTTCGACTCGACCGGGTTCCTGCCGTTCGTCGGGGCGATCACGGCGCTGCTGGCGGCCACGACCAGCGCGAACCTCTACGGCCAGGACGGCACCGCGCTGTGGTTGACGCTGATGGTGCCCGGCACCGAACTCGCGGACGTGCGGGGGCGGCAGCTGGCGTGGCTGACCTGGTTCGGCCCGCTGTCGCTCGTGCTCACCGTCGTCGGCACCGCGATCCACGGCGACCTGTGGCCGTGGGCGCTCGCCGCGACAACGGCCATCCTCGGCGGGGGCGCCGGTCTGGTGCTGCTGGTCGCGGTCGACCAGCTCGTGCCGGGGCCCGACCCGCACCGCGCCAAGAACTCGCCGCTCGAGCACGGTGATGTCACCGGCCAGGGCTTTGTCGCGCTGTTCCTCGTCTTCGCCGCGGCGACCCCCGCGCTGAGCGTCGTGCTCGCCGGTGAACTCCTCGACCTGCCGCTGCTGAGCTGGGCCGGTGGTCCGGCGGGCGTGCTGACCGGGCTCGTCGCGTACTGGGTGCTCGGCGGCGTCGCGGCCAAGCGGTTGGTCGCGCGCGGGCCGGAGCTGCTGTACCTGATGCGCGCGGGCAAGGAGCACGAGGCGGCGCTGAGCGCGGAGACCTCCGTGATCAAGGCGATGCCCCGGCACCGGCGCGGCCTGCTGTGGACCAGCTTCTTCATCGGCTGCCTGGCCACCTTCCCGCAGGGCCTGGTGCCGCTGGGGATGAAGCTCAGCGGCGAGATCGAGCGGGTCTGGTTCCTGGCGCTCTACCTGCCTGAGGGCCTGCAGTGGCCGGTGATCGCGCTGATGCTGCTGCTCGGCCTGTCTGCGTTCGGCCTGGCCGGGTGGGTCTACCTGGTCGAGTCGCGCAAGCTGAAGGCGCGGCTGGAGCGCAAGGCGCGGGAGCGCGAGCGGATCGCGGAGCCCGTCTCGGTGGGCTGAGCGCGGATACCCCACGGCGGCCCCTGTCCTGGCGACGGGGGCCGCCGTTTTCGTGCCCGGGTTTAGGGGCGGCGTAGGGGTGTTCGCGCTGGAAGCGGCTAACTAGGGTCCCGAGTGAGGAAATGGAGGGTTTCCGTCCCGGCTCCGGTGGGTTTCCGCGCGGGAATCCGCGGTATCGAGTGGGTTTGAGGCAGTCATGTCGCCAGTGCGCGCCGAGGCCATCGCGGTGGTCGGGTTCTCCTGCCGTTTCCCCGGTGCCGTCGACCCGGGGGCCTATTGGGCCCTGTTGCGCGACGGTGTCGACGCGACTTCCCCGGTGCCGACCGATCGGTGGCGAGTGCCTGAGGTGCCCCGGGGTGGGTTCCTCGACCACGTCGACCGGTTCGACGCGGCGTTCTTCGGGATCTCCCCGCGCGAGGCCGCTGGGATGGATCCGCAGCAGCGGCTCTCCCTGGAGTTGGCCTGGGAGGCGCTAGAGGACGCGCGCCTGTTGCCCCAAGACCTGCGCGGTAGTCGTACCGGCGTGTTCGTGGGTGCGATCTGGGATGACTACACGACCCTGCTGCGCCAAGAGGGCGCTGTCGACCGGAACACGCTGACCGGGACTCACCGCAGCATCATCGCCAACCGCGTCTCTTACCTGTTCGGGTTGCGTGGGCCCAGCCTGGCCGTTGACGCTGGTCAGTCGTCGTCTCTGGTGTCTGTGCACCTGGCGTGCGAGAGCCTGCGCAGCGGTGAGTCTGACTTGGCCATCGCCGGTGGGGTGAGTCTTAACCTGGCCGAGGAGAGCACGGTCAGTGCGCTCAAGTTCGGTGGACTCTCCCCGGACGGTCGCTGCTTCACCTTCGACGCTCGGGCTAACGGCTTTGTCCGGGGTGAGGGCGGCGGGCTGGTCGTCCTGAAGCCGCTGCGGGCAGCACTGGCTGACGGCGACAGGGTCCACGCGGTGATCTTGGGGAGTGCCGTCAACAACGACGGTGGCGGCGCAAGCCTGACCGCTCCTAGCCGCTACGCCCAGGAAGACGTCCTGCGGACCGCTCACCTCGGCGTCGACCCCAACGACGTCGGCTACGTCGAACTGCACGGCACCGGCACGCCGATGGGGGATCCCATCGAGGCCGCAGCCCTGGGCGCCGCACTGGGGCGACACCGGTCCGCTGTGCTGCCTGTGGGGTCGGCGAAGACGAACCTCGGGCACCTGGAGGGCGCGGCCGGGATCGCGGGTCTGATCAAGGCCGCACTGGTCGTCGAACACGGGCTTGTCCCGCCGAGCCTCAATTTCGAGTCGGCGAATCCGCGTATTCCGCTCGACGAGCTGAATCTGCGGGTGCAGACCGAATTGGCGCCGCTGAGTGGTCCGGGAATCGTCGGGGTCAGCGCGTTCGGCATGGGCGGGACGAACTGTCACATCGTGCTCGGCCCGGGGTCGGAGAAGTCCGCGGAATCCGCGGGCGACGGGCTTTCCATCGCATTGGTGAGCGGTAAGACAAAGGCCGCGTTGCGGGAACAGGCCCGGCGGCTGGCTTCGGTCGACGCGTCGGTCCACGACATCGCCCATTCGTTGGTGACGACCCGGACCGCGTTCGACCACCGCGCCGCTGTCGTCGCTGCCGACCTCGATGGTCTCAAGGCCGCTCTGTCCGCCGTTTCCGCTGGTCTACCCGCCGCAGGGGCCGCCGAGGGCCGGGTGGTCGAGGGCAAGATCGCGTTCCTGTTCTCCGGGCAGGGCTCGCAGTGGGCGGGGATGGCCGTCGACCTGCTCGACTCGGAGCCGGTCTTCGCCGCGAAGATCGCCGACTGCGCGCGGGCGCTCGACCCGCACGTCGACTGGTCGCTGCCGGACGTGCTGCGGTCGGGGGACTTCGACCGGGTCGACGTCGTGCAACCGGCGCTGTTCGCGGTCATGGTGTCGCTGGCCGAGGTGTGGCGGTCGCTCGGGGTCGTACCGGACGCGGTCGTGGGGCACTCGCAGGGGGAGATCGCCGCCGCGCACGTCGCCGGGGTGCTGACCTTGGAGGACGCCGCGAAGGTGGTGGCGCTGCGGGCGCGGGCGATCACGGCACTGGCCGGCCAGGGTGGGATGCTGTCGGTGGCCGCCCCGGATGTCGACGTGCGCACATGGTTGGTGGACTGGCCATCGCTGTCGGTGGCCGCGGTGAACGGGCCTTCGGCTGTCGTGGTCGCCGGTGATCCTTCCGCGCTGGACGGGTTCGCAGCGGCGGTTGACGTTGACACCAAACGGATTCCGGTCGACTACGCGTCCCACTCGATCTATGTCGAGTCCATCCGAGACGAGATACTGACCGCGCTCGCGGACATCGCCCCGTGCGCCGGGGACGTGCCGTTCCTGTCGACCGTGACGGGGGAGTGGACTTCCGGGCTCGACGCGGACTACTGGTACCGCAACCTGCGCGGCACCGTCGAGTTCGCCGCCGCTACCCGGACGCTCGTCGAATCCGGGTTCCGGTTCTTCGTCGAGTCCACGCCGCACCCGGTGCTCGCTGCCGCCGTCCGGGACACGGTGTCCGAAGTGGACGCGGTGGTGGTCGGTTCATTGCGCCGGGACGACGGTGGGCGGGAGCGACTGCTGGGCAACGCTGCCGAACTGCTGGCGCACGGGGTGGACATCGCGATCCCCGCCGGGTCGGTGATCGACCTGCCGACCTACGCGTTCCAGCGGGAGCGGCACTGGCGGCCGGGGAACGCCGAGGTTCCGCAGGCCGTGCCGGGGGAATCGCCTCGGGACGTGCTCGACCTGGTTCTCGCGCATACAGCCGTGGTCGGTGGCTTCAGCGGAGCCGTCGACCCGGGGCTGACGTTCAAGGACCTGGGATTCGAGTCGTTGACGGCGGTCGAACTGCGAGACCGGCTCTCGGCGGCCACCGGGGTCCGGTTGCCGACCACGCTGTTGTACGACCACCCGACGCCCCATGCGGTCGCTGAGTACCTGCGCGGGGCGTCGACCCCGGTCGTGCGGCGCAGGGTCGCTGTCGCCTCCGATGAGCCGATCGCGATCGTGTCGATGGCGTGCAGGCTCCCTGGGGGCATCGACTCGCCGCAAGCCCTGTGGCAGTTGGTGTCAGAGGGTCGGGAAGCACTGAGCCCGCCGCCGACCGACCGTGGCTGGGACCTGGACGGCCTGCCCGAGCGCGGCGGGTTCCTCGCGGACATCGCCGGTTTCGACGCCGCGCTGTTCGGGGTGTCACCGCGCGAGGCGCTGGCCATGGACCCGCAGCAGCGGCACTTGCTGGAGGTCACCTGGGAGGCCATTGAGCGCCTTGGAGTGGATCCGGCCTCGTTGCGCGGCAGTCGAACCGGGGTGTTCGTCGGCGCGATGGCCCAGGAGTACGGGCCGCGCATGCACGAAGCGGGCGACGACACCGCGGGTTACCTGCTGACCGGCAACACCGCGAGTGTCGCCTCTGGACGGATCGCCTACACGTTCGGGTTCGAGGGACCGGCCATTACCCTGGACACGGCGTGCTCCGGTGGGCTTGTCGCGCTGCACTTGGCCGCGCGGTCGCTGCGGTCCGGTGAGTGTGATCTCGCGTTCGCCGGTGGCGTGACGGTGATGTCCACCCCGGGCATCTTCGCCGAGTTCACCCGCCAGGGCGGGCTGTCGGCTGACGGCCGCTGCAAGGCCTTCGGGGCGGGAGCGGACGGCACCGGCTGGGCGGAAGGCGTCGCGGTCGTCGCGGTCCGCCGCCTCTCGGACGCCCTCCGCGACGGCGACCGGGTGCTGGCCGTCGTCCGGGGCACCGCGATCAACTCCGATGGTGCGTCCAACGGTCTGACCGCGCCCAACGGGCCCGCTCAGCAACGTGTCATCCAGGACGCTCTCGCCGCCGCAGGTCTGACTCCGTCCGATGTGGACGTGGTGGAGGCGCACGGTACTGGAACCACCCTCGGCGACCCCATCGAGGCGAACGCCCTTCTGGCCACCTACGGGCAATCCCGGACCACCGCGCTGTGGCTCGGCTCGGTGAAGTCCAACATCGGCCACACCCAGGCCGCCGCTGGCCTGGCGGGGCTCATCAAGCTCGTCGAATCGCTCAACCGCAACGTTCTGCCGCCCACACTGCACGCAAGCACCCCAACCCCGCACGTCGACTGGACCACTGGCTCCGTCGAACTCCTCACCCAGCCCCAGCCCTGGCCGCGCGCCGACAGCCCCCGTCGTGGTGCTGTGTCGTCGTTCGGCATCAGCGGCACCAACGCCCACGCCATCATCGAGGAACCTCCGGTGGCGGTCGAGCAGCCCGCGGTGTTCGGACCTGCCTTCCCGGTGGTGCTCTCGGCTCGGTCGGACGTGGGCTTGCGGGCTCAGGCGGCGCGGGTGCTCGGGGTCGACGTCGAGGTTGGTTTGCTGGGCAAGGCTTTGGCGACTACCCGGTTCGCTTTGGACTACCGGGCTGCGGTACGCGGTGGCGACATCGATGCGGTGCGCGCGGGGTTGGCGGATCTCGCGGGCGGTCGGGACTCGGCCTTGGTCAGCACGGGGCGCGCGGCGGCGAGGAAGGTCGCGTTCCTGTTCACCGGGCAGGGGGCGCAGCGCGCGGGGATGGGGCAGGACCTGCGGGTCTTCCCGGCGTTCCGTGCCGCGTTCGACGAGATCCGCGACCGGCTGCCGTTCGACGACGACGCCATCGACCAGACGGTGAACGCCCAGGCCGCCCTGTTCGCCTTCGAGGTCGCGACCTTCCGCCTGCTCCAGTCCTGGGGCATCCACCCCGACGCCCTGGTCGGCCACTCCATCGGTGAGATCGCCGCCGCCCACGTCGCGGGCATCCTCTCCCTCCCCGACGCCTGCGCCTTGGTCGCCGCCCGATCCCGGCTGATGCAGGCCCTGCCGCCCGGCGGCGCGATGCTGGCCGTCGAGATCTCCGAGGCCGACCTGGCCGCCGAGTTCCCCGATGGCCTCCCCGAGGGTGTTGATCTCGCGGCGGTCAACTCCGATCGTTCGATTGTCGTATCGGGGGATCGTCGGATTGTTGAACTGTTGGATCGTAGGTTTGGTGAACAGTCCCGGCGGGTGAAGCGGCTGGCGGTGTCGCACGCCTTCCACAGCCACCACATGGAGCCGATGCTCGCGGACTTTCGCCGCGCCGTGGCTGGCCTGTCGTTCGCCGAGCCGACCATCCCGCTGGTCAGCACCGCGCCGGGTGACCCGAGCACGCCGGAGTACTGGGTGCGGCAGGTCCGCGAGACGGTCCGCTTCGCCGACGCCGTGGCCGGGCTGGCCGGGTCGGTGTTCGTCGAGATGGGCCCGGACGCGGTCCTGTCGGCGCTGGTCGCGGACGGGATCCCAGTGGCCAGGGGCACGCGACCGTCGACCGAGGTCGTCGCCGACGCCCTCGGCGACCTGTGGGTCCGCGGCGTCGAGGTGGACTGGCAGGCCGTCCACACCGGCCCCAGGGCACTGATCGACCTGCCGACCTACCCCTTCCAGCACGAGCGTTTCTGGCCGACCCCCACCACGTCGGGCCTGGCCGCCGCCGGTCTCACCCCCACCGACCACCCGCTCCTCGGCGCGGCCATCACCCTCGACGACGGCCTCGTCCTCACCGGCAGTCTCTCCCTCGCCACCCACCCCTGGCTCGCCGACCACGCAGTCCGCGGCACCCCGGTACTCCCCGGCACCGCCTTCGTCGACCTGGCCCTCCACGCAGGTGCCCAGGTCGGCAAGCCCGCCATCGCCGACCTGACCCTGCTCGCCCCCCTCGTCCTCCCCACCACCGACTCGGCCCGCCTCCGCGTCACGGTCACCGGCCCCACCATCACCATCGACAGCCACACCGCCGACACCTGGACCTCCCACGCCACCGGCACCCTCACCGCCGCCAGGTCCACCTGGAGTGCGGTCGATCTCCCCGCCGGTCAGGCTGTGGACCCCGCCTATGACACCCTGGCTGACCTGGGGTTCGAGTACGGGCCGGCCTTCCAAGGTCTCCGTGCTGTGTGGCGGGACGGGGAGACCGTGCACGCGCGGGTCGAGCTGGATGGGCCGCAGGCCGCCGTGCTCGACTCGGTTCTGCACGCTCTCGGCCCCGCGCTTGCCCGTGATGGTGCGCCGCTGCTGCCGTTCGCGTGGTCTGGGATTACCCGGCACTCGGTCGCCACCACGCTGCACGCCAGCCTCACCCGGCGCGGCGAGGACGAGTACGAACTCCACGCCGTCGACCCTGCCGGGAATCCGGTGCTGACCGTCGATTCCCTGGCGTTCCGCCCCGCGCAACTACGGGAAACCGGAGTCGCGTACGTCCTTGATTGGCAGCAAGTACCGGCGACCGCACCGCTCGGCGAGACCGCTGTCATCGAGATCCCCGATGGCCCGCTGGTCGACCGAGCGCACGCGGCTGTCCGGCTCGCGCTCGGCGTGGTCCAAGACTGGCTGACCAGCGGATCCGGCGAGTTGGTCATGAACACCACCGGCGCAGTGTCCATCCAGGACGAACCAGTGGACCCGGCAGCCGCTGCCGTGTGGGGCCTGGTGCGCTCTGCCCAGACCGAGCACCCCGGCAGGTTCGTGCTCGTCGATGGCGAGCTCCCGCCGACCCTCCCGGCAGGCGAGTCGCAGATCGCGGTGAGGGCAGGCGGCACGTTCACCCCCCAGCCGACGCGGATTCCCGTTGATGGGCAGGCAGACTGGGGCAACAGAGTCCTCGTCACGGGCGGTACCGGCGGACTGGGCGTGCACGTTGCCCGCCACCTCATCCAGCTCGGCGTCCAGGTGGTCGTGGTGAGCCGCCGGGCGACATCCAGTGCGGCGGCTCCGGAACTGGCCGAACTGGGTGCCACGATCGTCGACTGCGACGTCACCGATCGAGCAGCGGTCGCAGACTTGCTCGCCGCCCACCCCGTCACCTCGATCATCCACGCCGCCGGAACCCTCGACGACGCCCCCGTCCACGCTCTCGACGCCGACCGCCTGGCCGCCGCGATTCGATCCAAAGTGGATGGCGCGATCAACCTGCACGAGTTGAGCGGCGACCTCGCCGAGTTCGCCCTCTTCTCCTCCGTCGCAGGCACCTTCGGCACCGCGGGCCAAGCCGCCTATGCCGCCGCGAACGCCTTCCTCGACGGACTCGCTGCCCATCGCCGAGCCTCCGGGCAGCCCGCGCGCGCGTTGGCGTGGGGCCACTGGGCGGACGGCATGGGCGCCACCGTCGACAGGTCCCGCTTCAGCCACCTCGGCGGCACGCTCACCACCGCGCAAGGCGTGACCCTGCTGGATCACGCCCCGGACCGCGCCCACGTCGTCGCCGTCGCGACCTCGCTCAAGGCGAAGTCAGCCTCCACAGTGGCGCCTGCCGATGTCGATTCCCTTGTCCTCCAGAGCATCGCGAACGTGCTGGGTCACTCCTCGACCGATCGCGTCGACCCGACTCGGACGTTCAAGGACCTGGGCTTCGACTCGCTCACCGGAGTCGAGCTGCGCAACCGCATCACCGCAGCGACTGGGCTGCCGTTGCCCGCTACCGTCGTCTTCTCCCACCCGACCCCGGCCGCCCTCGCCCAGTTCGTCGAGGCAGAGCTTGCGGATGGACCTGCCAAGTCCACTGTGGTCGTCAAGGAGGCGGTCGACGAACCGATCGCGATCGTCGCCATGGCCTGCCGCTACCCGGGCGGTGTGGACAGCCCTGAGTCGCTGTGGCAGATGGTGGTCGAGGGCCGTGACGGCATCAGCGAGTTCCCCACCGCGCGCGGCTGGGACCTCGCCGGGCTCTACCACCCCGACCCGGACAACCCCGGCACCACCTACACGCGCCACGGTGGCTTCCTGCACGACGCCCACCTGTTCGACCCCGAGTTCTTCGGCATCTCCGCCCGCGAGGCGCTGGCGATGGACCCGCAGCAGCGCATCATGCTGGAACTGTCCTGGGAGACCTTCGAACGCGCGGGCATCGACCCGACCTCCCTGCGCGGCAGTCGAACCGGCGTGTTCGCGGGCGTGATGTACCACGACTACGCGTCGGGCAGTGTTCCGTCCGATGTGGAGGGTTATATCGCCACCGGCGGCGCGGGCAGCGTGGTCTCCGGCAGGCTGGCCTACACCTACGGGTTCGAGGGACCCGCGGTCACGGTCGACACGGCGTGTTCGTCGTCGCTGGTGGCGCTGCACTGGGCCGCGAAGGCGTTGCGGTCGGGCGAGTGCGACATGGCGTTGGTCGGCGGTGTGACGGTCATGTCGACGCCGACGGTGTTCGTCGACTTCAGCCGCCAGCGCGGGCTCGCGTCCGATGGCCGGTGCAAGTCGTTCGCGGCCGCCGCGGACGGGACGAGCTGGGCCGAGGGTGCCGGACTGCTCCTGGTCGAGCGCCTGTCGGACGCGCGGCGCAATGGCCACACCGTGCTGGCCGTCGTCCGCGGGACAGCGGTGAACTCGGATGGCGCGTCCAACGGCCTGACCGCGCCCAACGGGTTGGCGCAAGAGCGGGTCATCCGACAGGCGTTGGCTGACGCGGGACTCACTGTGTCCGATGTGGATGCCGTGGAGGCGCACGGAACCGGAACCGCGCTGGGCGACCCCATCGAGGCGTCCGCGCTCCTTGCCACCTACGGCCAGGACCGCGACGAACCGCTCTGGCTGGGCTCCTTCAAGTCCAACGTCGGCCACACCCAGGCCGCGGCGGGCGTCGGCGGCATCATCAAGATGGTCCAGTCGATGCGCCACGACACCCTGCCGCCCACCCTGCACGTGGACGCCCCGTCGCCGCACATCACCTGGACCGCCGGGGCGGTCTCGCTGCTCACCGAGGCGCGCCCGTGGCCCGGGGTCGCCCGACCGCGTCGAGCCGGGGTGTCGTCGTTCGGCATCAGCGGCACCAACGCCCACGCCATCCTCGAACAGGCACCGCCAACCCCTGCCGCCACAGGCCTCCGCTCTGAGTTGACTGTTGACGCGCCATTGCTGCTGTCGGCGTCGTCGCCAGCGGGGCTGGTGGCTCAGGCTGCGCGCTTGCTGGAGGTGGACGCGGAGTCGGCGGATCTCGCGGTGTCGCTGGCGGCGCGTCCCCTGCTGTCGCACCGGGCGGTCGTGTTCGAGCGGGGCGGCCTGGCTGATCTCGCGGCTGACCTGGTGTCGGGCTCGGTGATCCGTGGTGCGGCGAGCCCGCACCGGCTGGCCTTCCTGTTCACCGGCCAGGGCTCGCAGCGGACTGGCATGGGCGAGCAGCTCCGGGTCTTCCCGGTGTTCGCGAGCGCCTTCGACGAGATCCGGACCCGGGTCCCCTTCGATGCCGCCGCGATCGACGAGACCGGTCACGCGCAGCCCGCGATCTTCGCCCTCCAGGTGGCCCTGTTCCGCCTGCTGGAGTCCTGGGGTGTCCATCCCGACGTGCTGATCGGCCACTCCATCGGCGAACTGGCCGCTGCCCACGTCGCGGGCATTCTCACCCTGGACGACGCGTGCACTCTGGTCGCCGCCCGAGCCAGCCTGATGCAGGCTCTGCCCTCTGGTGGGGCGATGCTGGCGGTGGAGATCTCCGAGGCTGACCTGGCCGCCGAGTTCCCCGATGGCCTCCCCGCAGGTGTCGACCTCGCCGCGATCAACTCGGATCGTTCGATTGTCGTATCGGGGGATCGTGGGATTGTTGAGCTGTTGGATCGTAGGTTTGTTGAACAATCCCGCCGGGTGAAGCGGCTGGTGGTCTCGCACGCCTTCCACTCGCACCTGATGGAGCCGATGCTGGACGAGTTCCGGCAGGTCGTGGCCGGGCTGTCGTTCACCAGTCCGACGATCCCGATGGTGACCAGCTCGACCGGTGACCCGAGCACGCCCGAGTACTGGGTGCGGCAGGTCCGGGAGACGGTCCGGTTCGCGGACGCGGTGGCGCGGGTCGAGGACGGGACCCGGTTCCTGGAGCTGGGGCCGGACGCGGTGCTGTCCGGGCTGGTCGACGCGGGCACGCCGACGTTGCGGGCCGGGGTGGACGAGCGGACATCGGTGCTCCGGGCGCTGGCCGTCGTGCACGTCCACGGTTGCGCGGTCGACTGGCGGGCTGTGCTCGCGCACTGGGGTGGTCAGCGGATCGACCTGCCGACCTACCCGTTCCAGCGCGAGCCGTTCTGGATCTCCCACACCGCGGTGGCACCGGTCGACAGCCGGTTCTGGGCGGCCATCGAGCAAGAGGACATCGAGTCCATCGCCGCCACTTTGCAGGTGGACGACCGGGAGAGCCTCGCCCGCGTTCTCCCCGCGCTGGCCACCTGGCGACGTTCCCAGGCCCTGGTGTCCACAGTGGAAGACTGGCGCTACCGCGTCACCTGGCACCCGCTGGACCTCCAGGCGGAGCCGCTGACCGGCGTCTGGGCCGTCGTCGGCCCTGATCCGGACAACGTCGCTGACGCCCTGCGCGCGTCGGGCGCCACGATCGTCTCCGAGCCGACGAACGCCACCGGCATCATCTCGACGGGTGACCTGGACGACGCCCTCCGCCTCGTGCAGGCCGCCACGGTCCCCGTCTGGTGCGTCACCCATCGAGCCGAGACCAACCCGGGCCAAGCCGCGATCTGGGGCTTCGGCCAGGTCGCTGCCCTGGAACACCCCGAACGCTGGGGTGGGCTCATCGACATCGCGGAACCCCTCACGCCGCGCTCCGCAGGCCGCCTCGCCACTGTCCTGAACGGACAGGAGAACCAGGTTTCGCTCCGTCAGAACGGAGCGCTGGCCCGGCGGCTCGAACGCGCTCCGCGCAGTGCTCCGCGCCCGGCATGGCGACCCGGCGGACCTGTCCTGATCACCGGAGGCAGCGGCGCCATCGGCGCCCACGTTGCCCGCTGGCTGGCCGGTCGCGGTGCCACGTCGCTCATCCTCGCCAGCCGCCGCGGCCCCCATGCTCCTGGTGCGGCCGATCTCATCGCCGAACTGGCCGATCTGGGCACCCAGGCCACAGTTGTCTCGTGCGACACCAGCGACCGCGATGCCGTAGCCGCCCTCCTCGCCGAGCTCCCGGTCACCGCCATCTTCCACACCGCGGGCACGGTCGACGACGGCGTCATCGAGTCCCTCACGCCGGACCGCTTCGCCGCCCTCATGCGATCCAAAGTGGACTCGGCGGCCCACCTCGACGAACTCGCCGGCGATGTCGACGCGTTCGTCGTGTTCTCCTCCCTCGCGGGCGCCATCGGCAACGCGGGCCAGGCCAACTACGCCGCCGCCAACGCCGCCCTCGATGCCCTCGTCGCCCGCCGTCGCGCCCTGGGCCGTCCCGCAACCGCGATCGCCTGGGGTCCTTGGGCTGACGCTGGCATGGCCGCAGGTCCAGTCGCCGACCGACTTCGCCGCGCGGGCCTGAACCCCATGCCGCCCAACGCTGCCCTTACCGCCTTGGCCCAGTCGCTCGACGGCGACGAACCGTACACCGTCGTCGCCGACATCACCTGGTCGCGATTCCCCGCTCGCCCTGACCGCCTTCTGTCCGGTTTCATCGAGGCCGCGGACCTCCCGGAACTCCCTCCGGCAGACCTGGCCCGCCACCTCGAAACCCTCGTCCGCACTCACGCCACCGCCATCCTCGGTCGCCCCAACCCGGTCCCCGCGGACCGCGCGTTCCGCGACTTGGGCTTCGATTCGCTTACCGCGCTGGAACTCCGCAACGCCCTCGCCACAGCAACCAACACCCCACTTCCCGCCAGCCTCGTCTTCGACCACCCCACCCCGGCCGCCGTTGCCGCCCACCTGCAGACCCTGCTCGGCCATGAACTCCCTGTTCGCCCACAGGCTGAGTTGCCAGTCCCCCATTCGGTGGTGGACGACGCCGTGGTGATCGTGGGCATGGCCTGCCGGTTCCCGGGTGGCGTGACCGGGCCGGATGACCTGTGGCGCCTGGTCAGCGAAGGCGCGGACGCGGTCGGCGGATTCCCCGGTGATCGGGGATGGGATCTCACCGGGGCGCCGGAGTTCGCGCGGGTGGGCGGATTCCTGGACGACGTGGCCGGGTTCGACGCGGCGTTGTTCGGGATCTCGCCGCGCGAGGCGTTGGCGATGGACCCGCAGCAGCGGGTGTTGCTGGAGGCCACATGGGAGGCGTTCCAGGCGGCGGGGTTCGACCCGTTTGGGCTCAAGGGTTCCAGCGTCGGGGTGTTCGCAGGGACCAACGGGCAGGACTACGCACCGCTTGTCGCAGCAGCGGGTGAGGGACTTGAGGGACACCTCGCGATCGGCAGTGCAGCGGCGGTGCTGTCGGGTCGGGTGGCGTACGCGTTCGGGCTGGAAGGTCCAGCGCTCACTGTGGACACCGCGTGCTCGTCATCGCTGGTAGCGCTGCACCTGGCTGTGCGGGCGCTGCGCGGCGGGGAATGCGACATGGCGTTGGCAGGCGGTGTGACGATCATGTCGACACCCACCGCGTTCGTGGAGTTCGGGCACCAGGACGGACTGGCGTCGGACGGCCGGTGCAAGGCCTTCGCCGCTGGCGCAGACGGAACTGGCTGGGGCGAAGGTGTCGGCGTTCTCCTGCTGATGCGGCACTCGGACGCCATCGCGGCGAACCGGCCCATCCTGGCAGTGGTCCGTGGCACGGCCGTCAACCAGGACGGCGCGTCCAACGGGCTCACCGCGCCCAATGGTCCGTCCCAGCAACGTGTCATCCGGGCGGCGCTCGCCGACGCCAGGTTGCGACCGTCCGATGTGGATGCTGTGGAGGCGCACGGCACCGGCACCGCCCTCGGTGACCCGATCGAGGCGCAGGCACTCCTCGCGACTTACGGCCAGGACCGCCCGCGGCCGCTCTGGCTCGGGTCCATCAAGTCCAACATCGGCCACACCCAGGCCGCGGCGGGCGTCGCCGGGGTCATCAAGATGGTCCAGGCCATGCGGCACGGCACCCTGCCCCGCACCCTGCACGCCGACGCGCCGTCCCCGCACATCGACTGGTCCGGCCCGATGCGCCTGCTCGTCGAGGACCAGCCGTGGCAGCCGGGCCCGCGCCGCGCCGCCGTGTCCGCCTTCGGCATCGGCGGCACCAATGCCCACGTCATCCTCGAACACGTCCCGGCGCCGCCGCCCGTCCCCGAGCCGCAACTCCCCACTGCGTTGGTCCTCTCCGCCCACACCCCTGAGGCCCTGCGTGCCCGTGCCACTGGCCTCGCCCACCTAGACCTCCCGGCCACCGCGATTGCCCGCGCGCTGGCCGCCACGGATCCCCGACTGCCTCACCGCGCGGTCGTCGTGGTGGATGGCGACTTTGGGGACCGCCTGGACCGGGTGTCATCGGTCGAGCACAGGGCGAACCTGGCGTTCCTGTTCACTGGCCAGGGGTCGCAGTACTCGGGGATGGGGCAGGAGCTCTATGCCACCTATCCCGTCTTCGCCGATGCCTTCGACGCTGTCCGGCTTCGGGTTCCCTTCGACGACTCCGCTATCGACGAGACCGGCACCGCCCAGCCCGCGATCTTCGCGCTCCAAGTGGCCCTGTTCCGCCTGCTGGAGTCCTGGGGCGTGCAGCCTGACTACGTGGTCGGCCACTCCATCGGCGAGGTAGCCGCCGCCCACGTCTCCGGCATCCTCTCCCTGGACGACGCGTGCAGCCTGGTTGCCGCCCGGGCCCGCCTGATGCAGGCGCTTCCGACCGGCGGCGCCATGCTGGCCGTCGAGATCTCCGAGGCCGACCTGGCCGCCGAGTTCCCCAACGGCCTCCCGACCGGCGTCGACCTCGCTGCGGTCAACTCGGATCGTTCGATTGTCGTATCGGGGGATCGTCAGATTGTTGTACTGTTGGATCGTCGATTTGTTGAACAATCGCGCCGGGTGAAGCGGCTGCAGGTCTCGCACGCCTTCCACTCGCACCTGATGGACCCCATGCTGGGCGAGTTCGAGCGGGCGCTGAGCGGGCTCTCGTTCACCACGCCGACTATCCCGCTGGTGACCACCGCGACGGGCGACCCCGCGACGCCCGGTTACTGGGTCAGGCAGGTCCGGGAGACGGTGCGGTTCGCCGACGCGGTCCGCCGAGTGCCCGAGGACACCCGGTACCTCGAACTGGGGCCGGACGGAGTGCTGTCGGCACTCGTCGACGGTGCCGCGCCGGCGTTGCGCCGCAAGCAGGGAGAGGTGATCACCCTGCTCGCGGCGGTGGGCCACGACTACGCCCGTGGTGGCACTCCACAGTGGACCAAGGTGCTCCCGCAAGGCGCCCCCGTGGCCCTGCCGCCCTACCCGTTCCAGCACCAGCGCTTCTGGCCCAAGACCAACCCCGCCGACTCCTGGTGGTACCAGGTCGACTGGACGCCCACTTCCCAGCACCCCGGCACCCCCACCGGCACCTGGCTCCTGATCGACCCCACCGACGACATCGTCGCGGCCTTCGCGGGCATTGACACCATCACCCGCACCAACATCACCACCGACGACGTCCGCGACCTCCCGGTCACCGCCGTCCTCGCCGCCACCCCCACCCCCGAGACCGTCCTCACTCTCCTGCAGAACGTCAACGCCCCCCTCTGGTGCGCGACCCGAGGAGCCGTCTCAACCCCCGGTGCCCCAACCCGCAACCCCCACCAGGCAGCCATCTGGGGCCTAGGCCAAGTCGCCGCGCTGGAACTCCCGCGCCGGTGGGGTGGTCTCCTGGATCTCCCGGAAACCGTTGACCCCCAACAGCTCCACGCGGCGCTAGCCGGCACCGAGACCCAACTGGCCCTGCGCGAGAACACAACCCTCGTCCGCCGACTCACCCGCACCACCCCGACCAAGACCCGCACCTGGGCCCCCACCGGCACCGTCCTCGTCACCGGCGGCACCGGCGCGCTCGGCGCCCACGTCGCCCGTTGGTTGGCCGACCGGGGCGCTCCTCGCCTGCTCCTCACCAGCCGCCGCGGTCCGCAGGCGCCATCGGCCGATGCGCTGGTCGCCGACCTGCGGCAACGCGGCGCCGAAGTCACGATCGTCGCCTGCGATGCCACCAGTCGGGACGCCCTGGCCGACGTGATCGCCGGACACGAGATCACCGCCGTCTTCCACACCGCCGGAACCGTTGACGACGGGGTGATCGACACCCTCGCCCCCGCCCAGTTCGACGCCGTATGGCAGAGCAAGGCGGCCGCGCGCCACTTCGACGAACTCCTGCCCGACGCGCACCTCGTGCTGTTCTCGTCCTTCGCAGGCGTCGTCGGAAACCCCGGCCAGGCCAACTACGCGGCCGCCAACGCCTACCTCGACGCCCTCGCCGAACACCGTCGCGCCCAGGGCCGTCCCGCCACGGCGATCGCCTGGGGCCCGTGGGCGGGAACGGGTTTGGGAGCCGATGCGGCGGCGGCGGATCAGCAGCACCGCACCGGTGTCACCGCGTTGGACCCCGCCCGAGCGATCGCGGCACTGGCCGACGCCCTCGACGCGGATCTGACCACGGTCGCCGTCGCCGCCATCGACTGGTCCCGCTTCGCCACTGGCCGCCACAACCCCTTGTTCGAGCGCCTGATCGCGACCAAGCCGACGACCGCCGGACCTGACCTGCGCGCAGTGATCGCCGAAACCCCTGCGGGCCAACGCAATTCGCTCGTGCTCGACCTGGTCACCGCCCGTGCCGCAGCGGCTCTCGGGCACCGCGAAGGCGAACTGGTCGACCCGCGGCGCGCGTTCCGCGACCTGGGCTTCGACTCCCTCACCGCCGTCGAACTGCGCAACCAGCTCGACGCCGCGACCGGACTCGCCCTGCCCGCCGGGGTCGTGTTCGACCACCCCACCCCCGAGGCGTTGGCCGCGTACCTGCTCGACGAGCTGACCGAGGACCCCGGGTCACCCGCGGTCGCCGAGCTGGACAAGCTGGAAGCCGCGCTCGCCGAGCTGCCGCCGACCGGGGCCGAGGCGAGCGCGATCACCACCCGGCTGCGCGGTCTGCTGGCGCTGCTGGAACCCGAGTCGCAAGCGGTGGCCGACGACCTGGCCGACGCGTCGGCGGACGAGCTGTTCGACCTGATCCACCAAGAGTTCGGCAAGTCCGGATGATGTTCGTGGCGGGGAGTCGCTGATCATGGCGGATGAGAAGAAGCTGCTCGAGAACCTGAAGTTCGTCACCGGCGAACTCCGGGTCGCGCGCCGCGCGCTGCGCGAGGCGCAGGAGCGGGCAGCCGAGCCGATCGCGATCGTGGCGATGAGCTGCCGCTTCCCCGGCGGCGTCGAGTCACCCGAGGACCTGTGGCGGCTGGTCAGCGAGGGGCGCGACGCCATCGGGCCGTTCCCCGACGACCGCGGCTGGGACCTCGACGCCCTGTTCGACCCCGACCCGGACACCATCGGCACCAGCTACGGCCGCACCGGCGGTTTCCTCGACAGCGCGACCCAGTTCGACGCCGGGCTGTTCGAGGTCTCGCCGCGTGAGGCGACCGCCATGGACCCGCAGCAGCGCCTGTTGTTGCAGGCGTGCTGGGAGGCGCTGGAACGCGCCGGGATCCCGCCGACCTCGTTGCGCGGTGAGCCGGTCGGCGTCTTCGCCGGTACCAACGGGCAGGACTACGCGAGTGTGATCGCCGCCGACCCGGAGGCAGCGGAGGGCTATCTCGCCACGGGAAGCGCGGCGAGTGTCCTTTCCGGACGTATCGCGTACTCGTTCGGGCTGGAAGGCCCGGCGGTCACTGTGGACACAGCGTGCTCGTCGTCCCTGGTGGCACTGCACCTGGCTATCCGGTCGCTGCGGGCAGGCGAGTGCCGGTTGGCGCTGGTCGGTGGCGTCACGATCATGGCGACCCCGGCGGCGTTCATCGAGTTCAGCCGTCAGCGCGCGCTCGCCCCGGACGGTCGGTGCAAGGCCTTCGGTGCCGGCGCGGACGGCACGGGCTGGGGCGAGGGCGTCGGCGTGCTGGTGGTCGAGAAGCTCTCCGACGCTCTTGCCGCTGGACACAGGGTTCTGGCGGTCGTGCGGGGGAGCGCGGTCAACCAGGATGGTGCGTCGAACGGGTTGACCGCGCCCAACGGTCCGGCGCAGCAGCGGGTGATCCGCGCGGCACTGGCGGACGCGGGGCTCGGTACGTCCGATGTGGACATGTTGGAGGCGCACGGCACCGGCACCCGACTCGGCGACCCGATCGAGGCCGAGGCGCTGCTGGCCACGTACGGCCGCGACCGGACCGAGCCGCTGTGGTTGGGCTCGGTGAAGTCCAACATCGGCCACACCCAGGCCGCGGCGGGCGTCGCGGGGATCATCAAGGCCGTCATGGCGTTGCGGCACGGCGTGCTGCCCGCCACCCTGCACGCGGACACCCCGACGCCGCAGGTGAACTGGGCCGCCGGAGCCGTGGCGCCGCTCACCGCGAACCGGCCCTGGCCCGCGGTCGACCGACCGCGCCGGGCAGCGGTGTCGTCGTTCGGGGTCAGCGGCACCAACGCGCACACGATCCTCGAACAGGCGCCTGAGGTCGATCCGCCGGTGGTTGCCGCTGATCCGCTCGCGGTGCCGTTGCTGTTGTCCGGATGCACGGACGAGGCACTTCGCGAGCAGGCAGCCGCACTTCGGGTGACCGGCAACGGTTTGCTCGACACCGCGTTCTCGCTCGTAACCACACGCTCGGCACTCACGCACCGGGCGGTCGTCGTAGCCCGCGACGACGCTGGCGCCGACGCCGCACTGGCTGAGATCGCCGCTGGTGGGACGCCTGCGTCGGTCGAGTTCGGAGTGGACGCGCCCGGCAGGCTGGCGTTCTTGTGCACCGGCCAGGGTTCACAGCGCCACGGCATGGGCGACGGTTTGCGCTCGTTCGACGTCTTCCGGGCGACCGCCGACGAGATCGCCGCCCGCCTCCGCTTCGACGAGTCGGACCTGGACCAGACGGGCAACGCCCAGCCCGCCCTCTTCACCCTCCAGGTCGCCCTGTTCCGCCTCGTGGACTCCCTCGGCGTCCGCCCTGACCTGCTCCTCGGCCACTCCATCGGCGAACTCGCCGCCGCCCACGTCGCGGGCATCCTCTCCCTCGACGACGCGTGCACCCTCGTCGCCGCCCGAGCCCGGCTCATGCAGGCCCTGCCCCCCGGCGGCGCCATGCTGGCCGTCGAGATCTCTGAGGCCGACCTCTTCCGCCAGTTCCCCGATGGCCTCCCCGCTGGCGTCGACCTCGCGGCAGTGAACTCGGATCGTTCACTTGTCGTATCGGGGGATCGTCAGATTGTTGAACTGTTGGATCGTAGGTTTGGTGAACAATCGCGTCGGGTGAAGCGACTGGTGGTGTCGCACGCCTTCCACAGCCACCTGATGGACCCGATGCTGACGGAGTTCCGGCGCGTGGTCGACGGGCTGTCCTTCGCCAAGCCGACGATCCCCCTGGTGAGCACGTCCACCGGTGACCCGAGCACGCCGGAGTACTGGGTGCGGCAGGTCCGCGAGCCGGTGCGGTTCGCGGCGGCGGTGGACGAGGTCCGGCGCAGGGGAGCCAACCGGTTCCTGGAGCTGGGACCGGACGGGGTGCTCAGCGCGGTGGTGGGGGGTGGCGCCGCCCCGCTGTTGCGCTCGGGCCGCGACGACCACGAGACCGTGCTGCACGCGCTTGGCCGTGTCCACACCCTCGGGACCAGGGTCGACTGGGCCGCACTGCTGCCCGGCGGGAACCGGATCGACCTGCCCACCTACCCCTTCGAACGCGTCCGCTACTGGCCGCGCCCGTCCGCGCGCGCGGACCTCACCGCCGCAGGCTTGGGTGCGGCGGAACACCCCATGCTCGGCGCCGCCGCCCCCCAACCCGATGGCGGCCACCTGTTCACCGGCCGCCTCACCTCGACCACCCACGCCTGGCTCACCGACCACCAGATCCAGGGCGACGTGCTCATCCCCGGCACCGCCTTCGTCGAACTGGCCCTGCACGCGGGCGACCAGGTCGGCCACCCAACCCTCGACGACCTGACCATCGCCGCCCCCTTGCCCCTCAGCGGCCCCCTCCGCCTCCAGGTCACCGTCACCCCACCCACCGACGACGACACCAGAACGGTGGAGATCCACTCCACGCTCGACGGCACCACCTGGACCCGCCACGCCGAAGGCCGCCTCTCCCGCGCCGCCTCGTCGACCACCCACGAACGGGCGCTGATAGCCGACGCGGTCGGCTCCGGGGCGCAGACGACGGGCCATCCTGGCGCCGAGTCGATCCGCCGTGCCGATGGACACCCCTCCAACGCCACACTGCCCTGGCCCCCAGCAGCGGAACCGATCGATCTGGAGTCCTTCTACGCGGCCGCAGCGGACCATGGGTTCGCCTACGGCCCCCTGTTCCAGGGCCTTCGAGCGGCATGGCGCAGCGACGACGCCTACTACGCCGAGGTATCGCTCCCCGACGATGCCCACCGCGACGCGACCCGATTCGGCCTGCACCCCGCGCTCCTCGACGCCGCGTTGCACCCGACCGGGCTCGATCCCGCCAAGGCCGGTCTGCCATTCGCCTGGTCCGGTGTCACCCTGCACAACCCGGGCGCGACCAGCCTCCGGGTCGCGATCAGGACCACCGCGACCGACACGTACTCCCTGGTCGCCACCGACCCGGCGGGCGCTCCGGTCATCACGATCGACAGCCTGACCCTCCGCAAACCTGCCCGCCGCGATGCCGATCTGTTCGCCATCGACTGGACGCAGCTCCAGGCCGCCGAGTCCACCAAGTCCGTCACACGTGGTACTCCCGCCGACTGGACGCCCGCCGATGCCGTGCTGTGGCAGGTTCCCGCAGGCGACATCGAGTCCACTGTGGTCGATGTGCTCGCCGGGATCCAGTCCTGGCTGGCCGATGATCGGTTCGGCGACTCGACCCTGGTCCTCAGCACACGCGACGCCGTCGCGGCACTCCCCGGCGACGAGATCACGGACCTCGCAGGCGCGGCCGTAGGTGGCCTGGTCCGATCCGCTCAATCCGAGCACCCGGGCCGATTCCTGCTCCTCGACGCCGACAGCGATCCGGCGGACAAGACCATCGCGTCCCTGCTGGACCTGGATGAGCCCCAACTCGCGTTACGTGGCAACGAGATCTTCGCGCCCAGGTTGGCCCGCGCCACCGGCAGCCTCTCCTTGCCGACCGCGACCACCTGGCGCCTCGACCCGAGCGGCGACTCACTCGACGCCCTCACCCTGGCCCCCGTCACGATCGACGAGCCCGGCCCCGGCCAGGTCCAGATCGCGGTCCACGCGACCGGCGTCAACTTCCGCGACGTCCTCATCGCGCTCGGCCAGTACCCGGAGCGCGCCTTGCTCGGCTCCGAGGGCGCTGGCGTGGTTACCGCGGTCGGCCCGGATGTCGACCTCAAGCCGGGCGACCGCGTCTTCGGGTTGTTCGCCGGGGGTTTCGGGCCATCGGTCGTGGTGGACCGGCGGATGGTGGCGCCGGTGCCGGACGACTGGTCGTTCGCCGAGGCCGCGACCGTCCCGATGGCGTTCCTCACCGCCTACTTCGGACTAGTCGACCTGGCGGGCCTGCGCGCGGGCGAGCGAGTGCTTGTCCACGCCGCTGCCGGCGGGGTCGGCATGGCGGCCGTGCAGGTCGCGCGGCACCTCGGTGCGGAGATCTTCGGGACCGCGAGCCCGGCCAAGTGGCAGGCCACCGGGCTAGACGACGACCACCTCGCCTCGTCGCGAGACCTCGGTTTCGCCGCCGAGTTCCCGAACGTCGACGTCGTCCTCAACGCGTTGGCGGGCGAGTTCATCGACGCCTCGGTCGGGTTGCTCGCCGCGGGCGGCCGGTTCATCGAGATGGGCAAGGCCGATCTCCGCACCGACATCCCGGGGTACCGCGCGTTCGACCTGAGCGAGGCTGGGGCGGACCGCCTGCAGGAGATGCTCGTCGAGGTGCTGGACCTGTTCGCGCGCGGCGTGTTCACGCTGCTGCCGTGGCGGGCTTGGGACGTCCGGGAAGCGCAGGCGGCCTTCCGGTTCGTGGGTCAGGGAAAGCACATCGGCAAGAACGTGCTCACCATCCCCCGGCCGGTCGATCCACAGGGGACAGTGCTCATCACGGGTGGCACCGGCGTTCTCGGCCAGATCATCGCGCGTCACCTGGCCGACGAGTACGGGGTGAGCAAGTTCGTCCTCGCCAACCGCGGCGGCACGGGAGACGTTCCCGGCGCCCGGATCGTCGCCTGTGACACGTCCAATCCGGACGCTCTCGCCGAGCTGGTAGCCGGAATCCCCGACCTGACAGGCGTGATCCACGCGGCGGGTACCGCTGACGACGGCGTGATCGACGCCCTCACTCCAGAACGCGTGTCCAGCGTGCTCGCGCCCAAGGCCATCGGGGCCATGGTGCTCGACGACCTCGTGGGCGACATCCCGCTGTTCGCCCTGTACTCCTCGGCGTCATCGGTGTTCGGCTCGCCGGGGCAGGCGAACTACGCAGCGGCGAACGCGGTCCTGGACGCCATCGCTCACCGTCGCCGGTCCCGTGGACTTGCCGCGGTGTCACTGTCCTGGGGCCTGTGGGCGACCTCGAGCGCGATCAGCGGCTCCCTGGACACCGTAGACCTCGCCCGCGCGACCCGGGTCGGTCCGGCGCTGACCGAGGCCCACGGCCTGGCACTGTTCGACGCCGCCCAACTCGACGGCCGCGCTCACCTGGTCACGATCGCCTACGACCCGGCCACCGCGCGGAAACTCACCCCGGTCCCGGCCCTGTTGCGCGGACTGGTGCACACACCACGCCGCGTCACCCGCACAGGGTCAGTCGACCACCTGCGCGCACTCAGCCCGGCCGAGGCAGGCCGCGCGCTGCTCACGACCGTGCGCGCTGAGATCACCGCCGTGCTCGGCCACACCTCGGCGGACACGGGCCGCCCGTTCAAGGAAATGGGCTTCGACTCCCTCACCGCCGTGGAGTTCCGCAACCGGCTCAACACCGCGACCGGCTTCCGGCTCCCGGCAACCGCGATCTTCGACTACCCGACGCCGACCGCGCTCGTCGACCACCTCCTCTCGCTGCTGCCCGCCGAGGAACGGCGGATCGAGATCGTGGCGAGTCCACAGTCGACCGACGAACCGATCGCGATCGTCGGCATGGCCTGCCGCTTCCCCGGCGGCGTTGGCTCCCCGGACGACCTGTGGGACCTGGTGTCGCAAGGGCGGGAGGGCATCGGGCCGTTCCCGACCGACCGGGGCTGGGACCTGAGCGCTCTGTACAACCCGGACGCCGACGTCGTGGGGACGACCTACGCCCAGGCTGGCGGTTTCCTCGACGACGTCTCCGGGTTCGACGCGCGGCTGTTCGGGGTGTCGCCGCGCGAAGCGACCGCGATGGATCCGCAACAGCGGCTGCTGCTGGAAGCGACCTGGCAGTCGTTCGAGGACGCGGGAATCGACCCGAACACCGTGCGTGGCTCGCAGACGGGCGTCTTCGTCGGTGTCGCCCACTCTGGCTACGGCGTGGGGATCCCGTTGCCGGAAGGCGTCGAGGGCCACTTCCTGACCGGCAGCTCGACCAGCGTGGCGTCGGGCCGGTTGGCGTACTTCTTCGGGCTTGAGGGTCCGGCGGTCACTGTGGACACCGCGTGCTCGTCGTCGCTGGTGGCGCTGCACCTCGCCACGCAGGCGCTGCGATCCGGTGAGTGCACGATGGCGGTCGCCGGTGGCGTCACGGTCATGGTGGGGCCGGGCATCTTCACCGAGTTCTCGCGCCAGCGCGGGCTTTCCGCCGATGGTCGGTGCAAGTCGTTCTCGGCTGACGCCGATGGGACCGGCTGGTCCGAGGGCGTCGGCGTGTTGCTGGTGGAGCGGCTGTCGGACGCCGCCACTCGCGGGCATCGGGTCCTCGCCGTGGTGCGGGGCTCGGCGGTCAACCAGGACGGTGCATCGAATGGCTTGACGGCGCCGAACGGTCCGTCGCAGCAGCGGGTGATCAAGGCGGCGCTGCGGTCGGCAGGGCTGTCGGCATCCGATGTGGACGCTGTGGAGGCGCACGGCACCGGCACGGTTCTGGGCGATCCGATCGAGGCGCAGGCGTTGCTGGCGACCTATGGCCAGGACCGTGACGTGCCGTTGTGGCTGGGGTCGCTGAAGTCGAACATCGGGCACGCGCAGGCCGCGGCGGGCGCGGCGGGGGTCATCAAGATGGTGCAGGCGTTGCGGCACGGCGTGTTGCCGCCGACGTTGCACGCTGCCGCCGCGTCGCCGCACGTCGACTGGGCGTCGGGCTCGGTGTCATTGTTGACCGAGTCGCAGCCGTGGATCCGGCGGGACCGGCCGCGTCGAGCGGGGATCTCCTCGTTCGGCGTCAGCGGGACGAACGTGCACACGATCATCGAGGAGGCCCCGCAGTCACCCGGCGTGGCGGCTGCGGAATCGGCGCACCCGGTGCCGATCGTGGTCAGCGCTCACTCACCGCAGGCGCTCGCCACTCGACTCGACCAGCTGCGCCCGCTCGCCGAGTCGACTCGTCCGGTGGATCTCGCCCGCGAACTCGCGGTCCGTGCCCGCCACCCGCACCGGGTCGCGTTCGCGGCAACCACCACCGCTGACGTTCTCGATGGCCTGGCCGCTACCGCGCCCGAGGTCGTGGCTGACGGGGTCGCGTTCCTGTTCACCGGTCAGGGTGCGCAACGCGAGGGCATGGGCCGCGAACTCCACGCCGCTTTTCCGGTCTTCGCCGAGGCCTTCGACGCCGTCCGCGCCCGGGTTCACTTCGACGACTCCGCGATCGACGACACCGGGAACGCCCAGCCCGCGATCTTCGCTCTCCAGGTGGCGCTGTTCCGCCTGCTGGAGTCCTGGGGCGTCCACCCGGACGTCCTCGTCGGCCACTCCATTGGTGAGCTGGCCGCCGCCCACGTCTCCGGCATCCTCTCCCTGGATGACGCGTGCACCCTGGTCGCCGCCCGGGCCCGCCTCATGCAGGCCCTCCCGACCGCCGGCGCCATGCTGGCCGTGGAGATCTCCGAGTCCGACCTTGCTGAGCAGTTCCCCGATGGTCTCCCCGCGGGCGTGGACCTTGCGGCGGTCAACTCCGATCGTTCGATTGTCGTATCGGGGGATCGCGGGATTGTTGAACTGTTGGATCGTAGGTTTGTTGAACAATCCAGTCGGGTGAAGCGGTTGGTGGTGTCGCACGCGTTCCACAGCCACTTGATGGACCCGATGCTGACGGAGTTCGAGCGGGTCGCGGCCGGGCTCTCGTTCGCCACGCCGACGATCCCGCTGGTGAGCACCTCGATAGGGGACCCCGCGACGCCGGGGTACTGGGTCAGGCAGGTGCGGGACACGGTCCGGTTCGCCGACGCGGTGCGGACTGCCGGGGCAGGCACGCACCTGGAACTCGGGCCGGACGGGGTGCTGGCGGCGCTGGTCGACCACGGCATCGCCACCTTGCGGGCGGGGCGCAGCGAGGTCACCTCCGTGATCTCCGCCGTCGCCGCCGCCCACGCGCGCGGGGCCAGCCTCGACATCACGGCGCTCGTGCCCGCCGGTGCGCGGGTCCCGCTGCCCACCTACCCGTTCCAGCGCGAACGGTTCTGGCTCGACCACGCCCCCACCGCGCCCGCGCTGGACAGCTACCGCGTCACCTGGACCGCGATCGACCCGACGCCCACCACCGGCGTGTGGCTGGTCCCCAATGACCTCCAGGCTCCCCTCAGGGCCGCGGGCCTGACCATTACCGACGACCCCGCCGCGGCCACCGGCGCGGTCATCGAGCCCGCCATTGCCGACCTGCCCGGCCTCATCCGCGACACCCAGGTCCCGCTGTGGATCATCGCCCGCGGCGACACCCGACGCACGGCCCAGATCGCGGGCCTGGGCCGCGTCGCCGCCCTCGAACACCCCCAGCGCTGGGGCGGCCTCGTTGAACTGCCGGAGAACCTGGACGACCAGACAGTCGCCCGGCTGGCCTCCGTGCTCGGCGGTGCGCACGACCAGGTCTCCATCCGACCCGATGGCGTGTTCGCCCGGCGGCTCGTCAAGGCCACCGCGCGCGCCGCCGCTCCGTGGCATCCACAAGGGACAGTGCTGGTCACAGGCGGCACCGGTGCTCTCGGCGCCCAGGTCGTCCGACACCTCGCGGCCCGTGGCGTCCACGTAATCGTCGCCAGCCGCCAAGGTTTGGCCGCGCCGGGCGCCGCCGATCTCCCCGCCGAGGTTGTGACCTGCGACGTGGCAGACCGGGAGGCGTTGTCCGCTCTGCTCGTCACGCACCCGGTCACGGCGGTAATCCACGCTGCGGGCGTAGGCGAAGATGCTCCCCTCGCCGACCTCACACCCGAGCGCCTGGCCTCGGTCCTGCGCCCCAAGGCGGACGCCGCCTGGCTGCTGCACGAGCTGGCGCCTGAGGCTCACCTGATCCTGTTCTCCTCTATCGCCGGCGTGTGGGGCAGTGGCGGCCAGGCTGCTTATGCCGCAGCGAACGCCGACCTCGACGCCCTCGCGGAACACCGCTCTGCGCTCGGACTCCCCACGACGTCGATCGCCTGGGGACCGTGGGCTGAAGCAGGGATGGCGGCCGGTGCCGCAGCCGATTTCCTGCGCAGCCGAGGTCTTCTTCCACTGTCGCCAGCGCGCGCATTGGCCGCGATGGACTCGGCTATCGCCAGCCCGCACCCGACGAGCGTCGTCGCCGATGTCGACTGGCCCACTTTCCTGGCCACCTTCACCTCGGCCCGTCCAAGCCCACTGCTCGCCGAGTTCACCCCTGACCAGGAACCTGCCCCGGACAACGACTCCCTGTCGTCGCGACTCCGTGGACTCTCCGCAGCCGAAAGCCACCGCGTGGTGCTGGACCTGGTGACCACGGCTATCGGCAGCGTCCTCGGCTACCGCGACGCCATCGACCCAGCCGCCACCTTCAGCGACCTGGGCTTCGACTCACTCACCGCGGTCGACCTCCGCAATCGCCTCACCACAGCAGTCGGGTTCGCCCTACCGTCCACTTTGATCTATGACCACCCCACCGCTCTCGCGTTGGCCAACCACTTGAGTTCCCGGTTTGATGCGCCTTCCTCGGTGGCCGAGGCCAGGCGCGTCATCGTTGATGACGACCCGATCGTCGTGGTCGGCATGGCGTGCAGGCTCCCAGGTGGAGTCGCCTCGCCGGATGACCTGTGGGACATGGTCGTCGAGGGCCGGGACGGTGTCGGCGGGTTCCCGGTCGACCGGGGCTGGAACCTCAGTGGCGCCGACTTCCCGCTGGTCGGCGGGTTCGTCCACGACGCCACCGGGTTCGACGCGGAGCTGTTCGGGATCTCGCCGCGAGAAGCCGCGGCGATGGACCCCCAGCAGCGCGTCCTGCTGGAAGCCAGTTGGGAGGCGGTCGAACGCGCGGGCATCGACGCCGGGACGATCCGGGGCACGCGCGGCGGGGTGTTCGTCGGCGCTTCCGGGTCCGGGTACGGGTTCGCGCAGGAATCCGACGAGGGCAGCGGGCACCTGATCACCGGGACCGCGACCAGCGTGATCTCCGGCCGCGTCGCGTACACCCTGGGGCTTGAGGGCCCGGCGCTCACTGTGGACACCGCGTGCTCCAGCGGCCTGGTCGCCCTGCACTTGGCGGCCCGGGCTCTGCGGCACGGTGAGTGCGAGTTCGCGATCGTCGGTGGCGTGACCGTCATGCCCAGCCCGGCCGGGTTCGCCGAATTCGCCAAGCAGGGCGGGCTCGCGCCGGACGGCCGCTGCAAGGCCTACGCGGAGGCCGCCGATGGGACCGGGTGGTCCGAGGGCGTCGCGGTTGTCGTCGTGGAGCGGTTGTCGGACGCGGTTGCCCAGGGGCACACCGTGTTGGCCGTCGTGCGCGGCTCGGCGGTCAACTCCGATGGCGCGTCCAACGGCCTCACAGCACCCAACGGGCCGGCACAGCAGCGGGTGATCCGGGACGCACTCGCCGACGCCGGGCTCGTAGCGTCCGAAGTGGATGCTGTGGAAGGGCACGGCACGGGCACGCGGCTGGGTGACCCGATTGAGGCGCAAGCACTGCTGGCCACCTACGGACAGGACCGCTCGGAGCCGCTGTGGCTGGGCTCGGTGAAGTCGAACATCGGCCACACCCAGGCCGCGTCCGGGCTAGCCGGGCTGATCAAGACCGTCCAGGCCCTGCGGCACGGGGTGCTGCCCAGGACCCTGCACGTCGACGCACCCTCGTCCCATGTGGACTGGTCGATGGGTGATGTCCGGCTGCTGGCCGAGGAGCGGCCGTGGCCCTCGGGTGAGCGGCCCCGGCGGGCGGGTGTGTCGTCGTTCGGCATCAGCGGCACCAACGCGCACGTGATCATCGAGTCGGCGTCGGTCGAGATGTCCCATGTCGAGGCGGCTCCTGTCGAGCGGGCGCAGTCGCCGGTCGCGCCGCTGGTGCTGTCCGCTAGGAGCGAGGTGGCACTGCGGGCACGGGCGGCTGACCTGCGGCGGGTCGACGCCGATCCTCTGGACCTCGCGCACTCGCTGGTGACGACGCGGGCCACGCTGGAGCACCGGGCCGTCGCGCTGGACTCCGCCGCGCTCTCGGGCCTGGCCGAGGGGACTGGTGCGTCCGGGCTGGTCACGGGGGTCGCCGGACCTGGTCGGCTGGCGTTCCTGTTTACCGGTCAGGGGTCGCAGCGGGCGGGCATGGGACGTGAGCTTCGGGTGTTCCCGGTGTTCGCGGCGGCGTTCGACGAGGTTGTGGCGCGGGTGTCGTTCGACGATGGCGCTATCGACCAGACCGGCAACGCCCAGGTCGCCCTGTTCGCCCTGGAGGTCGCGCTCTTCCGCCTGCTCGAGTCCTGGGGTGTTCGCCCCGACGTGCTGATCGGGCACTCCATCGGCGAGCTGGCCGCCGCCCACGTCTCCGGCATCCTCTCCCTGGATGACGCGTCCACTTTGGTCGCGGCTCGTGCCCGGCTGATGCAGGCACTCCCGGCCGGTGGGGCGATGCTGGCCGTGGAGATCTCCGAGGCCGACCTGGTCGCGCGGTTCCCCGATGGTCTGCCTGACGGCGTCGACCTGGCCGCGGTGAACGCCGAACGCTCGATCGTCCTCTCAGGCGAGGGTGGGGCTCTTGACCAGCTGCGATTCGGTTCCCGGGGGGTGAAGTCGTTGGTGGTGTCGCACGCGTTCCACAGCCACCTGATGGACCCCATGCTGGCCGAGTTCCAGCGGGTGGTCGAGGGGCTGACGTTCACCAGTCCGACGATCCCCGTGCTGGCCACCTCGACGGGTGACCCGAGTACGCCCGAGTACTGGGTGCGGCAGGTCCGGGAGACTGTCAGGTTCGCGGGCGCGGTCACGGAGGCCCGGGGGATCGGGGTCACCAGGTTCCTCGAACTCGGGCCGGACGGTGTGCTCACCGCCCTGGCTCGCGAGGCAGGTGACGGTGTCTTCGCAGGGTCATTGCGCGCTGGGCAGCCCGAGCCGGACGCCTTGCTCCGCGCGGTCGCGACCCTGCACGTCCACGGCGTCAGCGTCGACTGGGCCGCGATGCTCAGCCCCTGGCGCGGCCGCAAGATCGACCTGCCCGTCTACCCCTTCCAGCGGAAGCGCTACTGGCTCGGCACCGAACGCCTGCCTGCCATCGAGAATTGGCGCTATACCGCCGAATGGCACCCCCTCGCGCTCCCGCCGACCCCGGGCGAGGGTGTGTGGTTCGTCGATGGCCCGGTCCCCGCCGACATCACCGCCGCGATCACGACCTGCGACGACCTCGCTGAAGCGACCGGGATCCTCCGCCTGGCCAACACCCCCGAAGACGTCCTGTCCGCAGTGGACAAGAGCCTTCCCGTGTGGACGATCACCAGGAGCGCCCTCGACAGCGTCGATGGAGCCGCCACCTGGGGTCTCGGCCGAGTAGCCGCCCTGGAACTCCCGCACTGGCGCGGCCTCATCGACCTGCCCACGACCCTCGACGAGCACACGGCAGGCCTGTTCCGCGCCGCCCTCGCAGGCGACGAAGACCAGGTCGCCATCCGTGAGGACGGCGCCTTCGCCCGCAGGCTCCGCCGCGCCACCCTGTCCCCGGCCGAGCCGTGGCGCCCCCGGTCCGTGCTGGTCACAGGCGGTACCGGCGCGCTGGGCGGCCACGTCGCCCGGTGGCTCGCCGACCGCGGCGCCGGCAAGATCGTCCTCGCCAGCCGCAGCGGTCAGGACGCGCCAGGTGCCGGGGACCTGCTGGCCACGGTCGTCGCCTGTGACATCACCGATCGCGAGGCGCTCGCCGCCCTGCTGGCCGAGCACCCGGTCGACGCGATCATCCACACTGCCGGGATCGTCGACGACGCGCCGCTGACCGACACGACGGCCGAGCACCTCGCCCGGGTCGCGCACGCCAAGGTCACCGGCGCGCTCAACCTGCACGAACTCGCCCCCGACGCCCACCTCGTCCTGTTCTCGTCCATCGCGGGGACCTGGGGCGCGGGCGGGCAAGCGGCCTACTCGGCGGCCAACGCGGCACTCGACGGACTCGCCGCGCACCGTCAAGCGCTCGGCCTTCCGGTCACCAGCATCGCGTGGGGTCCATGGGCAGGGGCGGGCATGCTCGCCGCCGACGGAGCCGAGGACTACTTGCGCCGCCGGGGTTTACGGCCCATGCGACCGGATCACGCCCTTGCCGCTCTCGCCCAAGCGCTCGACCACCCTGCCACCACCGTCACCATCGCCGACGTCGACTGGCCCCGCTTCACGGCCACGTTCACCGCAGGCCGCCCCAGTCCTCTGTTGACAGAGTTCGTCCCCCTTGTCGAGGCGCCGGTTCGCCCGGGGCCGATCCGCACTGATCTCGTCGTTCTGGTCCGCACCGAGGCCGCGGCGGTGCTGGGGCACGAGTCGATCGACGCGATCGCCGCCGACAGGGCGTTCGCCGACCTCGGGTTCGACTCGCTGACCTCGGTCGAGCTGCGTGACCGCCTGGCCGAGGCCACCGGCGTGCCGCTGCCCGCTGGCCTGGTGTTCGACTACCCCACTCCCGCCGCGCTCGCCCAGTTCCTCGCAGGCGGATCCACTGTGGACGGGGGGATCGCCACCACTTCGGTCGACGACCCGATCGCGATCGTGGCCATGGCCTGCCGCTTCCCCGGCGGCATCGACACGCCGGAAGACCTGTGGGCGGCGCTTGTCGGCGAGCGGGACGTCACCGGGCCGTTCCCGACCGACCGTGGCTGGGACCTCGCCAACCTGGTCGACCCGGAACCGGGCAAACCCGGGACCTCCTATGTGGACCGGGGTGCGTTCCTGGTCGACCCGGCGCGGTTCGACGCTGACCTGTTCGGGATCTCCCCGCGCGAAGCGGTGGCGATGGACCCCCAGCAGCGCCTGCTCCTGGAGACGACCTGGGAAGCCTTCGAACGCGCGGGTATCGACCCGAAGTCATTGCGGGGCAGCAGAACCGGGGTCTTCACCGGGACGAACGGGCAGGACTACACGCGGCTCACGCTCGCGGTCGACGTGCCGGAAGGGCATGTTGCCACCGGTGGCGCCGCGAGTGTGATGTCCGGGCGGGTGGCCTACGTGTTCGGACTCGAAGGCCCCGCGCTCACTGTGGACACCGCGTGCTCGTCGGCGCTGGTCGCCCTGCACCTGGCCGCGCAAGCGGTGCGCAATGGCGAGTGCGGGCTCGCGCTCGCCGCCGGCGTGACGGTCATGGCGACCCCGGGCGCGTTCGTCGAGTTCAGCAGGCAGCGTGGGCTCGCGGCAGACGGTCGGTGCAAGCCCTTCTCCGAGGCGGCGGACGGCACGGCGTGGGGTGAAGGCGTCGGGGTGCTGCTGGTCGAGCGGCTGTCGGATGCCCGACGCCACGGCCACCCCGTGCTGGCCGTGCTCGAAGGCTCGGCGGTCAACTCCGATGGCGCCTCCAACGGTCTGACCGCGCCGAACGGTCCGTCCCAGCAACGCGTGATCCGGGCCGCCTTGGCGTCAGCGGGTCTGCGTCCATCCGATGTGGACGCTGTCGAGGCGCACGGCACCGGCACCACGCTCGGTGACCCGATCGAGGCCGAGGCGCTGCTGGCAACCTACGGGCGTGACCGGGACGAGCCGCTGTGGCTGGGTTCGGTCAAGTCCAACATCGGCCACACCCAGGCGGCCGCGGGTGCGGCAGGCGTGATCAAGACCGTCCTGGCGCTGCGGCACCAGACCCTGCCCGCGTCCCTGCACGCCGACACCCCGACCACCCACGTCGACTGGTCGGCGGGTTCCATCGAGCTGCTGGCCGCGGCCCGGCCCTGGCCCGTGGCCGAGCGGCCGCGCCGGGCCGGTGTGTCGGCGTTCGGGATCAGCGGCACCAACGCGCACGTGATCATCGGGGAAGCGCCCGATCAGCCCGCGGTGCCCCGATCTGCTCCCGCACCGGATGTGCTGCCGTGGCCGGTGTCGGGCCACTCACCGATCGCGCTCTCCACCCAGCTGGCGCGTCTCGCGTCGGTCGAGTCGACCCCCGTAGACGTCGCCCGGACGCTGGCGGCGCGGGCCGCCTTGCCGCACCGGGCCGTGCTGCTCGGCGACCGGACGATCACGGCACCTGAGCCACGGCCCAGTCGGCTCGGGTTCCTGTTCACCGGGCAGGGCTCGCAGCGGGCGGGCATGGGCGAGGGGTTGCGCGCGTACCCGGTCTTCGCCGAGGCCTTCGACGGCGTCCGCGCCCGGGTTCCCTTCGACGACTCCGCGATCGACGACACCGGCAACGCCCAGCCCGCGATCTTCGCCCTCCAGGTGGCCCTGTTCCGCCTGCTCGAATCCTGGAACATCCACCCCGACGTCGTGGTCGGCCACTCCATCGGCGAACTGGCCGCCGCCCACGTTTCCGGCATCCTCTCCCTCGACGACGCCTGCACCCTGGTCTCGGCTCGCGCTCGCCTCATGCAGGCCCTGCCCCCGGGTGGCGCGATGCTGGCTGTCGAGATCTCCGAGGCCGAGCTGGCTGCCGAGTTCCCCGAGGGCCTGCCCGCAGGTGTCGACCTTGCGGCGGTGAACTCGGATCGTTCGATTGTCGTATCGGGGGATCGTGGGATTGTTGAGCTGTTGGATCGTAGGTTTGTTGAACAATCCCGCCGGGTGAAGCGGCTGGTGGTGTCGCACGCGTTCCACAGCCACGTGATGGACCCGATGCTGGCCGAGTTCGAGCAGGTCGCGCGCGGGCTGCGGTTCGGCGCCCCCGCGATCCACCTGGTGAGCACGGCGACTGGCGATCCGAGCACGCCGGAGTACTGGGTGCGGCAGGTGCGGGAGACGGTCCGGTTTGCCGGGGCGGTCGCCGAGATCGAGAACGCGGCGTTCGTGGAATTGGGGCCGGACGGCGTGCTGTCTGCCCTGGTGGAAGCGGGAGCACCGCTGCTGCGCCGGGACCGGGACGATGTCGAGACCGCGCTGGCCGCCGTGGCGCACGCGTTCACCAGCGGCGCCAACCCCGACTGGACCGCCGTCCTCGCGCCCTGGGGTGGGCAGCTCGTCGACCTGCCCACCTACCCCTTCCAGGGGGACCGCTACTGGCAGCAGGTCACCGCCACCAAGCCCGCCGGTCTGAACGCCGCTGACCACCCGCTCCTCGCCGCCACCATCACCCCCGCGGCAGGCACCCAGACCCTGTTCACCGGCGTCATCTCCACCGCGACCCACCCCTGGCTGGCCGACCACCGCGTCCACGGTGACGTGATCGTCCCGGGCACCGCCGTCCTGGACCTCGTCCTCCACGCCGCCGCGACCACCGCCACCCCGGCCGTCGACGAGCTGACCCTGCACGCCCCGCTCGCTCTCAGCGGCCCGACAGAGCTCCAACTCGCCCTCGACGGCGCCGCGGTCACCCTCCACGCCCGCCCCGACAACGGCCAGTGGACCCACCACGCCACAGCCACCCTCACCACACCGTCGAACCCTTCCGTGATCACCCCGGCGGACGCGGCCGAGATCGACCTCACAGGGCACTACCCAGCCCTCGCCGACGCCGGACTCACCTACGGCCCGACCTTCCAAGCGCTCACGAACGTCAAGCTCCTCGACTGCCCCAGTGAGCCGGACTGGCTGCTGCACAACGAGATCCGCGCCGAGGTCGCCACCTCGGACGGAGCAGGCTACGGCCTGCACCCCGCCCTGCTCGACGCCGCCATCCACGCCGTGGCGGCAGCCGAGCCCGGCGGCGCGGCCAGGGTTCCGTTCGTCCTCAGTGGAGTCACGCTCCACGCCGCCGGGGCGTCCCGGCTCTCCGTGCGCATCGTGCCCACCGGTCGCGACACCGTGCGGATCCACGCGGAGAACCCGGACGGCCTGCCGGTCATCACCATCGACTCGCTCACCCTCCGCCCGGTCGGCACCGCCCGCGCGGGCGCCCTCTTCAAGATCGACTGGGTGTCGACCGGCCTCCCCCAGGCGCGGCCGGACCACATCTGTCGACCCTCCACTGTGGAAGACACGCTGGCCGCGATCCAAGACTGGCTCCGGAACGACTCCGGCACCCTCGCCGTGGTGACCCAGGGCGCGGTCGCGGCGGTCCCGGCGGACACGATCAGCGACCCGGCCAGGGCGGCGATCTGGGGACTGGTGCGCACGGCGCAATCCGAGCACCCGGACCGGTTCGCGCTCGTCGACACCGACGACGACCCCATCGTCATCCCGGGCGAGCCCCAGGTCGCCGTCCGGGCAGGCGTGCCCTACCTGCCGAGGCTCGTCCGCGCCCGACCCACCATCGCTCTCCCCGACACCCAATGGCGGCTCGTTCCCGGCGGCACGACACTCGCGGACCTGCGCGCCGAAGAAGTCCCCGTGGTCGAGCTCGCGCCAGGCGAGGTTCGGGTCGCCGTGCGCGCGGCGGGCATCAACTTCCGGGACGTGCTGATCACCCTCGGCACCTACCCCGAGCACGCCGATCTGGGGTCCGAGGGCGCCGGGATCGTCACCGAGGTCGGCCCCGAGGTCGCGGACCTGCGGGTCGGTGATCGCGTCTTCGGCCTGCTCGGTGGCGGATTCGCGCCCAGCACCGTCGTCGACCACCGGCTCCTCGCGTCCATTCCGGACGGATGGTCGTTCGCCGAGGCGGCCGCCGTCCCGATGGCGTACCTCACGGCCTACTACTCGTTGGTCGACCTCGCAGGCCTGTCCACCGGCGAGCGCGTCCTCATCCACGCGGCGGCGGGCGGCGTCGGCGGCGCGGCCGTCCAGGTCGCCCGGCACCTCGGCGCGGAGGTCTTCGGCACCGCCAGCCCGGCCAAGTGGACCGCGACCGGACTGGACCACGACCACCTCGCCTCATCGCGGGACCTCGCCTTCGCCGACAAGTTCCCCGAGGTCGACGTCGTCCTCAACGCGCTGGCAGGCGAGTTCATCGACGCCTCGGCCCGGTTGTTGCGATCGGGTGGGCGTTTCCTGGAGATGGGCAAGGCGGATCTCCGCACGGGCATCCCCGGCTACCGCGCGTTCGACCTGTGGGAAGCCGGACCGGACCGCCTGCGCGCGATGTTGACCGAGATCATGGCCCTGTTCGCCCAAGGCGCGCTGACCCTGCCGCCGATCCGCTCCTGGGACCTGCGCACCGCGTCGACTGCCTTCCGGTTCGTCGCGCAGGGCGGCCACATCGGCAAGAACGTGCTGACGGTGCCACACCAGTTGGATCCACAAGGGACAGTTCTGGTCACCGGCGGCAACGGAGCACTCGGCACATTGCTGGCTGGCCACCTGATCGCCGAGTACGGAGTGCGCCAGGTCGTCTTGGCCAGCAGGCGCGGCGTGGGGCCTGACCTCGGCCCAGCGGTCACCCACGTGTCCTGCGATGTCGCTGACCGCGCGGCCCTGGCTGGCCTGATCGCGACCATCCCCGACCTCAGCGCCATCGTCCACGCCGCAGGCGCCACCGACGACGGCCTGATCGAGTCGCTCACACCGGACCGGTTGACGTCGGTCTCCGCCAAGTCCGAAGGCGCACTGCACCTGGCGGAACTGGCGGGCGACACGTTGCTCGTGCTGTATTCCTCCGTCGCCGCCACTCTCGGCACCCCCGGACAGGGCAACTACGCAGCCGCCAACGCCGTGCTCGATGCTGTGGCGCACTACCGAGCCGCGCGTGGGCTGCCCACGGTTTCGGTGGCGTGGGGCCTCTGGGAGCGAGTCGGCGAGCTGAGCGGTCACCTGGACGAGGCCGCCCTCGCTCGTGCCGCCCGCTTGGGTGCTCCACTGTCCGATGTGGATGGACTGGCGCTGTTCGACGCCGCTCTCCGCGATGGGCGCCCGCACCTGATCGCCGCCGCGCTCGACGCGGGCCGGGTCGGTGCGGACGGACCGGCCATGCTGCGCGGGTTCGCTCGACCCGCCCCGAAGAAGGTCGTCGTCGACAGGTCGCGGTCCTCGCTCGACACGGTCCGAACCGAGGTCGCCGCAGTCCTCGGTCACGCCACTGTGGACACGATCGACCCCGACAGGTCGTTCGCCGAACTGGGATTCGACTCGCTCACTGCCGTCGAGCTGCGCAACCGGCTCACCACGGCCACCGGGCAGCGGCTCCCGGCCACCTTGATCTTCGACCACCCGACGCCCGCCGCACTCGCCGCCCACCTCGACGCCGAGGTCGTGGTCGAACAGGCGCCCGTGCGAGCCTCGGTCGACGAGCCGATCGCCATCGTCGCCATGAGCTGCCGCTTCCCAGGTGGCATCGAGTCGCCGGAAGACCTGTGGCGGTTGGTCGCCGAGGGCGGCGACGCGATCGGGCCGTTCCCGGACGACCGCGGCTGGGACCTCGACGAACTGCTGCACCCGGAGCGGGGCACCAGCGACACCGATCGCGGCGGGTTCGTCGAGGGAGCAGGCCGGTTCGACGCCACCCTGTTCGGCATCTCGCCGCGCGAGGCGTTGGCCATGGACCCGCAGCAGAGGTTGCTGCTGGAGGCTTCCTGGGAGGTCTTCGAGCGAGCCGGGATGGACCCGTTGTCACTGAGTGGCACTGACGCGGGCGTGTTCGTGGGTGCCGCGGCGTCGTTGTACGGGGCTGCGGTGCGTTCCTCCGAAGTGGAGGGTCATCAGATGACCGGCACCGCGACCAGCGTGGCGTCGGGCAGGCTGGCGTACTTCTTCGGGCTCGAGGGTCCGGCGGTCACGGTGGACACGGCGTGTTCGTCGTCGCTGGTCGCCCTGCACTGGGCGGCGCAGGCGTTGCGGTCCGGCGAGTGCTCGATGGCTTTGGTGGGTGGCGTCGCGGTAATGGCAACACCGGGGATGTTCACCGAGTTCTCCCGGCAGGGCGGCTTGGCAGCGGACGGTCGCTGCAAGTCGTTCTCCGCCGGGGCCGATGGGACCGGGTGGTCCGAGGGCGTCGGCGTGTTGTTGGTGGAGCGGCTGTCGGACGCGATCGCCCGGGGCCATGAGGTGTTGGCTGTCGTGCGCGGCTCGGCCGTCAATCAGGATGGCGCGTCGAATGGCTTGACGGCGCCGAATGGCCCATCGCAGCAGCGGGTGATTCGGGCGGCACTGAGGTCGGCTGGTCTCTCGGCGTCTGATGTGGACGTTGTGGAGGCGCACGGGACCGGCACGGTTCTGGGTGATCCGATCGAGGCGCAGGCGTTGCTGGCGACCTATGGCCAGGATCGTGACGTGCCGTTGTGGTTGGGGTCGCTGAAGTCGAACATCGGGCACACCCAGGCCGCGGCAGGCGTGGCGGGGATCATCAAGATGGTGCAGGCACTGCGGCACGAGGTGCTGCCGGTGACTCTGCACGCGCAGACGCCATCCGAGCACGTCGACTGGTCGTCGGGTTCGGTGTCGCTGCTGACCGAGTCGCGGCCGTGGGCCCGTGGGGTTCGGCCGCGCCGGGCGGGGATCTCGTCGTTCGGGGTCAGCGGGACTAACGTGCACACGATCATCGAGGAAGCTCCCGCGCAGGTCCTGCCGCCCCGCGCGGTCGATCCGACGCCTGCTGTCGTCCCGCTCGTCGTGTCAGCGGGCAGTCCGGGCGCGTTGGACGCCCAGTTGGCGGCGGTCTCGGCGGTCGCCGCTGCGCCGGTCGAGGTCGCCCGCGCGTTGATCGCCACCCGCGCTGACCTGCCGCACCGCGCTGTCCTGCTCGACCCGCTGGCCCCACCTGTCGCCACCGGGGTCGCTGGCCCTGGGCGGCTCGTGTTCCTGTTCACCGGCCAGGGCTCGCAGCGGGCGGGCATGGGCCAGCAGTTGCGGACCTTCCCGGCCTTCGCCGAGGCCTTCGACGCCGTTCGGGCTCGGGTCCCGTTCGACGACTCCGCGATCGACGAGACCGGGAACGCCCAGCCTGCGATCTTCGCGCTCCAGGTGGCGCTGTTCCGCCTGCTGGAGTCCTGGGGCGTCCGCCCCGATGTCCTCGTCGGCCATTCCATCGGCGAGGTAGCCGCTGCCCATGTCGCGGGCATCCTCTCCCTGGACGACGCGTGCACGCTGGTCGCCGCTCGTGCCCGTCTGATGCAGGGTCTCCCGACTGGTGGCGCGATGCTGGCGGTGGAGATCTCGGAGGCTGACCTGGCCTTGGAGTTCCCTGATGGCCTCCCCGCAGGTGTCGACCTCGCTGCGGTCAACTCGGATCGTTCGATTGTCGTATCGGGGGATCGTGGGATTGTTGAACTGTTGGATCGTAGGTTTGGTGAACAATCTCGTCGGGTGAAGCGGCTGGTGGTGTCGCACGCCTTCCACAGCCACTTGATGGACCCGATGCTCGATGAGTTCGAGCGGGTGGTCAGCGGGCTCTTGTTCGCCGATCCGACCATCGGCCTGGTGAGCACTGCCGCGGGTGACCCGACCACGCCGGGGTACTGGGTGCGGCAGGTGCGGGAGACAGTCCGGTTCGCCGGGGCGGTCGCGGGGTTGGGCGACGCGACCTTCCTGGAGTTGGGGCCGGATGGGGTGCTGTCGGCGCTGGTGGGCAGCGGGGCACCGATGCTGCGGGCGGGTGCGGACGAGCCGAGCACCGCGGTCAGTGCGGTAGCCGCCGCCTACGTCCGTGGCGTGCCGGTGAACTGGACCGCTGTCGTGGGGGACGGGCCGCGCGCGGTCCTGCCGACCTACCCGTTCGACCGGACGCACTTCTGGCTCACCGACGAACCTGCGGCGGCGGACACCTGGCGCTACCGGGTCGACTGGACCGAGGTCACCCCCGAACCCGCCACTGGCCACTGGCTGGTCGTGGGCGACAACGACCCCGCCATCGTCGAGGCGCTCCGCAAGACCGCCGAGGTCGCCGAAGTCAGCCTCGCGCAGGTAGCCGACACCCCGGCCGAGGGGATCCTCGTCCTGCCAGACTCCGCCGAGACCGTCCTGCGCGTCCTCAAAGCCAACCCCTTGGCGCCCGTCTGGGCCGCCACCCGCGACGCGGGCACCGACCCTGACCAGGCCCGAGTGTGGGGTCTTGGCCGAGTCGCTGGACTTGAGCGGCGGTGGGGCGGGCTCATCGACATCGATGGCGAGCCCACCACGCTTCCCCTGTCCGGCAGCGAAGACCAACTCACCCTCCGCGACGGCCGAGTGCTCGCCCGTCGCCTGGTGCGGGCGCCGAAACCCAGCGGAACGCGGTGGACTCCGGACGGTCCGGTCCTGATCACCGGCGGGACCGGTGCTCTCGCCGCCCACGTCGCCCGCTGGCTGGTTCGCCGTGGTGCCAACCACCTCGTGCTGACCAGCCGCCGCGGACCGGACGCGCCAGGTGTAGGCGCACTGGTCGCCGAGTTGGGTATCCGGGTCGACGTGGTCGCGTGTGACGCCGCGGATCGGGACGCCTTGGCCGCCCTGACGGCTGAGTACCGGCCCACCGTCGTCATCCACGCCGCCGGGGTCGCGGGCACCAATCCCATCGCCGATCTCGACGACCTCGCCGAGACGCAGCGCGCCAAAGTGGACGGAGCCCGCCACCTCGACGAACTGCTCCCCGATGCCCACCTCGTGCTGTTCTCCTCCATCGCGGGCGTCTGGGGCAGTGGTGGCCAAGCTGCTTACGCCGCAGCGAATGCAGCGCTCGACGCACTCGCCACTCGCCGCCGCGCCCGGGGGCAGAAGGCGACCGCCGTGTCGTGGGGACCGTGGGCGGATGGTGGTCTCGCATCGGGTGACGCCGAGGCTTACCTGCGGGAACGCGGCCTGACCCCGATGTCCCCGGACCGGGCCGTCGCGGCCTTGGGCGATGCCCTGGCGGCGAACGACACCCACGTGGTCATCGCCGATGTCGACTGGGACCGGTTCCTGCCGACCTTCACCGCCACGCGCCCCAGCCCGTTCCTCGCGGCCTTCCAGGCGGCTCCCGCAGACGCCACTGGGCTCACTGACTTCGCCACCCGACTGACTACCGCGACCCCGGCCGAACGTCAACGCGCGTTGCTCGACCTGGTCCGCCGCACCGCCGCCGACGTACTCGGTCACACCTCGGTCTCCGCAGTCCCTGCCCGCGCGGGCTTCGCCGACCTGGGCTTCGACTCGCTCACGGCGGTGCGGGTCCGCACCCGGCTGGCCGAGTCCACCGGCCTCGACCTGCCCACAGCGCTCGTCTTCGACTACCCCACCCCAACCGCGCTGGCCGACCACTTGGCCGACGAGTTGGCCGTCGACCCCGAGGAAGCCGAGATCCGCCGCGCGCTCGCCGAACTCCCGCTCGACCGGCTACGCGCCGCGGGCATCCTCGACCTGCTGCGAGTGGTCCCCGAACCGGTTGCCGACGACAGCTCCGATATCGACCTGATGGACGTCGACGCCCTCATCCAGTCCGCTTTAGACAACCCGGGTGCGTGACCGGGTGAGCCCCTCGCAGCGGTACCTGACCGTGCCAGCCCCGGCGGCGCGAACCCGTGGAGTCCAGCATGAGCCGTGAGCAGCAGATCGTCGAGGCGCTGCGGGCGTCGCTGAAGGAGACCGAGCGGCTGCGCAAGCAGAACCGGGACCTGGTCGCCGCCGCGGGGGAGCCGATCGCCATCGTCGGGATGGCCTGCAGGCTGCCCGGCGGCGTGACCTCGCCGGACCAGTTGTGGGACCTGGTGTCGCGCGGCGGCGACGGCATCACCGGGTTCCCCGGCGACCGGGGCTGGGACCTGGTCAGCGATGTCGACTACGCCCGCGCGGGCGGATTCGTCGACAGCGCGACCACGTTCGACGCCGGACTGTTCGGGATCTCGCCGCGGGAAGCGCTGGCGATGGACCCGCAGCAGCGACTGCTGCTGGAGTCCAGCTGGGAGGCCCTGGAGCGTGCCGGGATCGCGCCCGACTCGTTGCGCGGCAGTGCGACGGGCGTGTTCGCCGGTGCGTCCAACTCCGGTTATGGCGCTGGGGTCACGCTGCCCGAGGAAGTCGCGGGGCACGCGCTCACCGGGACGGCGAACAGCGTGATCTCCGGGCGCGTCGCCTACACGCTCGGGTTGGAGGGGCCCGCGGTCACCATCGACACGGCGTGTTCGTCGTCGCTGGTCGCCTTGCACATGGCGATGCGGGCGTTGCGTGCGGACGAGTGTTCGATGGCGTTGGTGGGCGGCGTGACCGTCGTGCCGTCGACCGCGGTGTTCGCAGAATTTGCGCGGCAGAACGGATTGGCGGTCGACGGTCGGTGCAAGTCCTTCGCTGGGGCGGCGGACGGGACCGGGTGGTCCGAGGGCGTCGCGGTGTTGGTCGTGGAGAAGCTGTCGGACGCGGTGGCCAGGGGGCACGACGTCCTGGCCGTGGTGCGCGGGTCGGCGGTGAACTCCGATGGCGCGTCGAATGGTCTGACGGCCCCGAACGGTCCTTCGCAGCAGCGCGTGATCAGGGCGGCGTTGGAGTCAGCCGGGATCTCGTCGTCCGATGTGGACGTTGTCGAGGGGCACGGCACCGGGACCCGGCTCGGCGATCCGATCGAGGCGCAGGCACTGCTCGCCACCTACGGGCAGGGGCGGGTGGAGCCGCTGTGGTTGGGGTCGCTGAAGTCCAACATCGGGCACACGCAGGCGGCGTCCGGCGCGGCCGGCGTGATCAAGATGGTGCTGGCGCTGAGGCACGCGACGCTGCCCAAGACCCTGCACGTGGACACGCCCACCCCGCACGCCGCGTGGGGGCGGGGCGCGGTGTCGCTGCTGACGGAGGCGCGGCCGTGGCCCGAGGTGGATCGGCCTCGGCGTGCCGCGGTGTCGTCGTTCGGGATCAGCGGGACCAACGCGCACATCATCCTGGAGTCGTACGCGGCTGAACCGGTTGAGGTGCCTGCCGAGCCGGCCGTCGTTGGGACGCCGTGGGTGCTGTCGGCGCGGAGTGCGGAGGCGCTTCGGGCTCAGGCTGAACTGTTGGCGGCGGTTGAAGAGTCTGATGTGGACATCGCCTGGTCGCTCGCCACGACTCGGGCCGTGCTGGACGAGCGGGCGGTCGTGGTCGGGGGCCGCGTCGGGTTGGACGCGGTGGCTCGTGGGGAGTCGGGTCCTGGTGTCGTCCGGGGCACGGCGGTCGACGGTGATCTGGCGTTCCTGTTCACGGGCCAGGGGTCGCAGCGGGCGGGCATGGGGCAGGCGCTCCGGGTGTTCCCGGTGTTCGCGGAGGTCGTCGACGACCTCCACGCCCGCCTCCCGTTCGACGACGCCGCGATCGACCAGACCGGGAATGCCCAGGTCGCGCTGTTCGCCCTCCAGGTCGCGCTGTTCCGGCTGGTCGAGTCCTGGGGCGTCCGTCCCGATGTCCTCGTCGGCCATTCCATCGGCGAGGTGGCCGCCGCTCACGTCTCCGGCATCCTGTCGCTGGATGACGCGTGCACCCTGGTCGCTGCTCGTGCCCGTCTGATGCAGGCGCTCCCGACCGGTGGCGCGATGCTGGCGGTGGAGATCTCCGAGGCTGACCTGGCTGTCGAGTTCCCTGATGGCCTCCCCGAGGGCGTTGATCTCGCGGCGGTGAACTCTGATCGTTCGATTGTCGTATCGGGGGATCGTCGGATTGTTGAACTGTTGGATCGTAGGTTTGGTGAACAATCTCGTCGGGTGAAGCGGTTGGTGGTGTCGCACGCGTTCCACTCGCACTTGATGGACCCGATGTTGGGTGAGTTTGAGCGGGTCGTGGCGGGGTTGTCGTTTGCGAGCCCGACGATCCCGGTGGTGGCCACGGCCACGGGCGACCCGAGCACGCCGGGGTACTGGGTGCGGCAGGTCCGGGAGACGGTGCGGTTCGCGGACGCGGTCGGCGGGCTGGACGAGAGCACGCGGTACCTGGAACTCGGGCCGGACGGGGTCCTGTCCGCGCTGGTGGGCGGCGTACCGACACTGCGGGCGGGCCACGACGAGCCGGACTCGCTGCTCACCGCCGTGGCGCGGCTGCACGTCGTCGGCGTGCCGGTGGACTGGACGGCGGTCCTGCCGCGAGGTCGACGTGTGCCGCTGCCGGTCTACCCGTTCCAACGGGCCCACTACTGGCTCGCACCGGCGTCCACCGAAGCCGCGGTCGACGACTGGCGCTACCGGATCGACTGGTCCCCAGTGGACCCGAAGCCCGCCGGAGACCAGGGCTGGCACGTCATCGGCGACGACCCCACGCTCTCCGACCTGCCCAGGAGCGATAACCCCGCCGCCGTCCTGGTGGCCCCGGGCGCCGACCCGGCGACGGTCATCGACCTGCTGCGCACCGCGACCGCCCCGATCTGGGTCCTCACCCGAGGCGCGATCTCCACGGGACCCGCCGACCCGGTCACCGACCCTGCGGCCGCCCAACTCTGGGGCCTCGGGCAGGTGGCGGCCCTGGAGCACCCCGACCGCTGGGGCGGCCTCATCGACCTCGACACCACCCCTGACCTGGCCCGACTCGCCGCCGTCCTCGCCGGTGACGAAGACCAGGTCGCCCTCCGTGCCGACGCCACCTACGCCAGACGCCTGATCCCCGCTCCCGCGAACAGCGGAATACCCTGGCGCGCAACAGGAACCGTCCTCATCACCGGCGGTACCGGCGCGCTGGGCGGCCATGTCGCCCGGTGGCTCGCCGGTCGGGGTGCTGAGCACCTGGTGCTCACCAGCAGGCGTGGTCCCGACGCGCCCGGAGCCGCTGACCTGGTGCGAGAACTGGCCACCCTCGGCGCCCGAGCCGAGGTCGTCGCCTGCGATGTCGCCGACCGCGACGCTCTCGCCGCGCTGCTCGCCGAACACACCATCACCGCCGCATTCCACACCGCAGGCGTGGTCGCCTCGACTCCGCTCGCCGAGACCACTGTGGACGAGTTCACCGCGATCACCCGCGCCAAGGCGGACGGCGCGACCAACCTGCACGAACTGCTGCCCGACGCCCACCTGGTGCTGTTCTCCTCCATCGCGGGTGTCTGGGGCAGTGGCGGTCAAGCCGCCTACGCCGCCGCGAACGCGCACCTCGACGCCGTCGCAGCTCAACGGCGTGCGCAAGGCAAGTCCGCCACCTGCGTCTCCTGGGGGCCGTGGGCCGGTTCGGGCATGCTCACGGACGCCGATGCCGAGGACTACCTGCGCAAACGCGGTCTCACGCCGATGTCCCCGGTCCGCGCGGTGGCCGCGCTGGGTCGTGCGCTCGACGCGGGAGACACCAACGTCACCGTGGTCGACATCGACGGACCACGATTCGCCGCCGTCTTCACCTCCGGCAGGCCAAGTCGGCTTCTCCCCTGGAGCACTCCGGCCGTCGCTGTTTCGAAGTCCACATGGGACGACGGCGGTGCGCTTGACCTGGTGCGCGCCGAGGTGGCCACCGTGCTCGGGTACACCGGGTCGGTCGACGCGCGCAAGCCGTTCAAGGACCTGGGTTTCGACTCGCTCACGGCCGTCGAGCTCCGGGACCGCCTGGCCACCGTGACGGGACAACGGCTCCCCGCGTCGTTGGTCTACGACTACCCGACCGCGACCGCCCTGGCCGAACACCTCCGCCGCCAGGCACGAGGCGAGACAGCGCGAGCGCGGACCGAGGTCGTCACGCGGACCGACGAGCCCATCGCGATCATCGCCATGAGTTGCCGCTTCCCGGGTGGTGTCGACTCGCCCGAGGCCCTGTGGGACCTGGTCGCCAACGGCCGTGAGGTCGTCGACGAGTTCCCCACGGACCGGGGTTGGGATCTCGACGCCCTCCGGTCCAGCTCACACTCGCTGCGTGGCGCCTTCCTGCGCGACGCCGCCGAGTTCGACGCCGACCTGTTCGGCATCTCCCCGCGTGAGGCCACGGTCCTCGACCCGCAGCAACGCTTCCTCCTTGAGGCGACGTGGGAGGTGTTCGAGCGGGCCGGGATCGACCCGACCTCGTTGCGGGGTGAGCCGGTCGGGGTGTTCGCGGGCACCAACGGGCAGGACTACGCCGGGGTCGCGCTGGCTTCCGAAGGTCTGGCGGGATACCTGTCGACGGGGATCACGGCGAGTGTCCTGTCAGGACGGATCGCGTACAGCTTCGGGCTTGAGGGTCCTGCGGTCACTGTGGACACGGCGTGCTCGTCGTCGCTGGTCGCGTTGCACCTGGCCGCGAAGGCTCTGCGGGACGGTGAGTGCTCGCTCGCACTGGCCAGTGGCGTGACGGTGATGGCGACGCCGGGTGCGTTCGTCGAGTTCACCCACCAGCGCGGACTGGCGGCGGACGGCCGGTGCAAGCCCTTCGCGCAGGCAGCCGACGGCACCTCGTGGGGTGAGGGCGTCGGCGTCCTGCTCGTGGAACGGCTCTCGGACGCGATTGCGAACGGGCACAGCGTGTTGGCGGTCGTTCGCGGCTCGGCGGTGAACTCGGATGGCGCGTCCAATGGCCTCACCGCGCCGAACGGTCCGTCCCAGCAGCGAGTGATCCTCTCCGCCCTGGCTGCGGCAGGCTTGGATCCGTCTGATGTGGACGCTGTGGAGGCGCACGGCACCGGCACAGTACTTGGCGATCCGATCGAGGCGCAGGCGCTGCTGGCGACCTACGGGCAGGACCGCGCGACACCACTGTGGTTGGGCTCGGTGAAGTCCAACATCGGCCACACCCAGGCCGCCGCGGGTGTCGCCGGTGTGATCAAGATGGTGCAGGCCATGCGGCACGGTGTCCTGCCGCGGTCGCTGCACATCGACGCGCCGACCTCGCACGTCGACTGGTCGGCGGGAGCGGTGTCCCTGCTCACCGAGTCCCAGCCGTGGTCACCGGGCCCGCGCCGAGTGGGCGTGTCGTCGTTCGGGGTCAGCGGGACGAACGCGCACGTGATCCTGGAGGCGGGCGGACCCAACTGGAGTGCTGCCTCTGAGGTGACTCGCGAATCCAGTGTGGACGACAAGCAGCCTGGGTCGCGAACTGGTGCGACTTCCGCGTGGGTGCTGTCGGCTGCTTCCGCGGTGGGGGTTCGGGAGCAGGCAGCGCGGTTGGTGCGCTTCCTGGAGGCCTACCCTGCCGACCCGGCAGCGGTCGCACACACGCTTGTCCACGGTCGGGCGGCGCTGGGGTACCGGGCGGTCGTGCCGGGTGGTGATCTTGCCGCGCTGGGGCGGTTGGCCGAGGGCGGTGGAGGTGTTGTCGAGGGGTCGGTGGTGGACGGGAAGCTGGTGTACCTGTTCACCGGTCAGGGGTCGCAGCGGGCGGGTATGGGGCGCGAGCTGCGGGTGTTCCCGGTGTTCGCGGAGGCCTTTGACGAGGTCGTGTCGCGGGTGTCGTTCGACGATGACGCCATCGACCAGACCGGGAACGCCCAGGTCGCGATCTTCGCCCTCCAAGTGGCTCTCTACCGACTCCTGGAGTCGCGCGGCATCCACGCCGATATCCTCGTCGGCCATTCCATCGGCGAGGTGGCCGCCGCCCACGTCTCCGGCATCCTCTCCCTGGACGACGCCTGCACCTTGGTGTCAGCTCGGGCCCGGCTCATGCAGGCCCTGCCCCCGGGTGGCGCGATGCTGGCCGTCGAGATCTCCGAGTCCGAGCTGGCTGCCGAGTTCCCCGATGGCCTGCCCGCAGGTGTCGACCTTGCGGCGGTGAACTCGGATCGTTCGATTGTCGTATCGGGCGATCGTGGGATTGTTGAGTTGTTGGATCGTAGGTTTGGTGAACAATCTCGTCGGGTAAAGCGGCTGGTGGTGTCGCACGCGTTCCACAGCCACTTGATGGACCCGATGCTGGCCGAGTTTGAGCAGGTGGTGCGGGGTCTGTCGTTCGACAGTCCGACGATTCCGCTGGTGAGCACCTCGACCGGGGACCCGGCGACGCCGGAGTACTGGGTGCGGCAGGTCCGGGAGACCGTCCGGTTCCACGAGGCGGTCAGCGGACTCAGCGACGTGGGCACGTTCGTGGAACTGGGGCCTGATGGGGTGCTGACCGCTCTCGTGCGGCAGAGCCTGGACGCGGGCGCCGTGCCGCTGGTGCGGGCCGGGAAGCCGGAGATCGACACCTTCGACCACGCGCTGGCCACGCTGTTCACCCGTGGTGTACCGGTGCAGTGGCCCACCCGAGGCCCTGGAGCGGACCTCCCCACCTACGCCTTCCAGCGCCGCCACTTCTGGGCCAGGCCCAAGCCCGCCCCGACCGGCCTCCAGCCCGCCAACCACCCACTGCTCACCGGCTCCACCCCCCTCGGCGACGGCGGCCACCTGTTCACCGGCACCCTTGCCGCCGAGGGCTGGCTAGCCGACCACTTCATCCACGGCGCCGTCGTCCTCCCCGGCACCGCCCTGCTCGAACTCGCCCTCCACGCAGGCGCCACCACCGGCACCCCCCACCTCGACGAACTCACCATCGAGGCCCCGCTCACCCTCCCCACCACCCTCCAACTCTCCGTAGCCGCCCCCACCCCGGACGGCACCCGCTCCATCACCATCCACTCCACCACCGGCACCACCTGGACCCGCCACGCTTCCGGCGTCCTCAGCACAGCCACCTCCGAATCGGCCTTTGCCCCGGAAGTGGCTGGTGACCTTGCCGCACTCGATGACCTCTATCCCGCGCTGGCTGCGGCTGGGCTTGACTACGGGCCCGCGTTTCAAGGCCTCCACTCCGTCCACCGCACCGGGCGGGGCTTGATCGCCGAGGTCGGTGCTCCTGTGGACGTCACTGGGTTTGGGCTTCATCCGGCACTGTTTGACGCGGTGTTGCATGCGTTGGCGTTGGACTCTGATGGCGGCGAGCCCGTGGTCCCGTTTGCCTGGGCCGGGGTCACGCTGCACGCCACCGGGGCAGAACGCCTTTGTGCCTACCTGACTCGGATCGCCCCTGACGCTGTTCGGGTCGTTGTCACCGATGATGACGGTGCCCTTGTCGCCAGTGTCGAGTCGCTGACGCTGCGGGTTGCGGCGAAGTCGGCTCGGTCGCTGGACAATGCTCTGTTCACAGTGGACTGGGTTCCGGTGGCGGCGAGCGCCGACACCGAGGTGCGCGATGTCGTGGTCCCCATGCCCGACACCGTCGCCGACACGCTGGGGCTGGTGCAGGCCTGGATCAGGCACAACCCCGACCCGCGGCTCGTGCTGGTCAGCTCGGGTGCCGTGGCCGCGCTCCCCGGCGACGACATCACGGACTTGGCGGCCGCGGCGTCGTGGGGTTTGGTGCGTTCGGCCCAGTCCGAGCACCCAGACCGGTTCGTACTGGTCGACGCCACCGACGTGAGCGACCTCGCCGGCGCGCTCGCGCTGGACGAGCCGCAGCTGGCCGTACGCGACGGCAACGTTCTCGCGCCCCGCATCGTCCGCGCCCAACCAGGCATCGCCATCCCCGACGAGCCCTGGCGCCTCGACGTCACCACCGGCGGCACGCTGGAGAACCTCGCCGCACTGTCCATACCAGACCAGACGCTGCGACCGGGTGAGGTGCGCGTCGCGGTCCGGTCGGCGGGGATCAACTTCCGGGACGTCCTGATCGCGCTCGGCAGCTACCCCGAGCAGGCCGTCATGGGCTCCGAGGGCGCGGGTGTGGTCGTCGAGGTCGGGGCCGGGGTCACCGACCTGGCCGAGGGCGACCGGGTCTTCGGGCTGCTCACCGGCGGGTTCGGCCCGCACGCCGTCGTCGACCGGCGACTGGTCGCGCCGATGCCGGAGTCCTGGTCGTACACCGAGGCCGCCGCGGTTCCGATGGCGTTCCTGACCGCCTACTACGCGCTCGTCGACCTGGCAGGCCTGCGCGCGGGCGAGCGAATCCTCGTGCACGCGGCCGCGGGTGGCGTCGGTATGGCGGCCACCCAGATCGCCAGGCACCTCGGCGCTCACGTGTCCGGGACGGCGAGCCCGGCCAAGTGGCCGTCAACCGGTCTCGCCGACGAGGACCTGGCTTCCTCGCGGGACCTCGGCTTCGAGCAGAAGTTCGGCGCGACCGGGTTCGACGTCGTCCTGAACTCCTTGGCAGGCGAGTACATCGACGCCTCCAAGCGGTTGCTGGGCGACGGCGGCCGGTTCATCGAGATGGGCAAGGCGGACCTGCGTGACCCGGCTGACTTCCCCGGCCTGACCTACCGTGCGTTCGACCTCAGCGAAGCCGGACCGGACCGCCTCCAGGCCATGCTCCAGGAGTTGATCGCCCTCTTCGGACACGGCGAACTCCGGCTGCTGCCGACCAGGGCATGGGACATCCGGGACGCCCGCTCGGCGTTCCGACACCTCGGACAAGGCCGCCACGTGGGGAAGAACGTCTTCACCATCCCGCGACCACTGTCCACAGTGCTCATCACCGGTGGGACTGGCGTGCTCGGGTCGGCGTTGGCGCGTCACCTGGTCGACCAAGGCGTTCGCAGGCTCGTGCTCGTGTCCCGGAGCGGGCAGGCGAGTCAGGAGTTGCCGGGCGCGGACGTGACCATCGTGTCCTGCGACATCAGTGACCCGACCGCGTTGTCCGAGGTGATCGCCGAGTACCAGCCCACTGATGTGATCCACGCGGCCGGTATCGCCGACGACGGCCTGATCATCGACCTGACCCCGGACCGCCTGCAGACCGTTTTCGGGCCGAAGGCCGACGCGGCGCGGGTCCTTGCCTGCCTCGAACTCGACTCACTGACCTTCTACTCGTCGGCCTCCGCCACCTTCGGAACCCCGGGCCAGGCCAACTACTCGGCCGCCAACGCCTACCTGGATGCCCTAGCGCACCAGCTTCGCGCTCAGGGCAAGAACGCGGTTTCCCTGGCCTGGGGCCTGTGGGAAGAAGCCAGCGGGATCACTTCGAGTCTCACCACCGCTGACCGTCAACGACTGGGGACCGCTCTGTCCACTGAGGATGGATTGACCCTGTTCGACCGGGCCCGAACTCTCCCGCAAGCGCACGTCCTCCCCATGCGGGTCGACGCCCGATCGGCCCACCCGCTCCTGCGCGGGATGAGCGTCGGTGCACAACGGCGTGCGAAGGCCGTGTCGCTGACCACGGACAACGCGCTCGACCTCGTGCGCGAACACGTGGCCGCGGTCCTGGGCCACGCTTCCGCCGACGCGGTCGACCCGCGCCGGGCGTTCCGGGACCTCGGCTTCGACTCGCTCACCTCCGTCGAACTGCGGAACCGGATCAACTCGGCCACCGGCCTGCGCCTGCCGCCGACCATCGTGTTCGACCACCCGACCCCGGTGGCACTCGCGGCTCTGCTCTCGGAAACCCGACCCGCGGCCAAGAAGACCGTGGCCCGGGTGGTCGACGCCGGGGCGGACGACATCGTGATCGTGGGCATGGCTTGCCGGTTCCCCGGCGGGGCCGGGTCGCCGGAAGAGCTGTGGGAGCTGGTGGTGTCCGGAGTGGACGCCATCGGCGAGTTCCCGCGCGACCGCGGCTGGGACCTCGACGCGCTGTACGACCCGGACCCCGAGCGGCTGGGTACCACCTACACCCGGGCCGGTGGGTTCGTCAGCACGGCCACCGAGTTCGACGCCGGGCTCTTCGGGATCTCGCCGCGTGAGGCGGCCGCCATGGACCCGCAACAGCGTCTCTTGCTGGAGACCACGTGGGAGGCGTTCGAGCGGGCCGGGATCGACCCGATGTCTTTGCACGGCAGTAGGTCTGGCGTGTTCATGGGTGTCGCGACCTCGCTGTACGGGTTGGACAGCGGGCCGTCCGAGGGGCACTCGCTGACCGGGATCGCGACGAGCGTGGCATCCGGCCGACTCGCTTACACGTTCGGACTCGAAGGTCCGGCGCTCACCGTGGACACCGCGTGCTCCAGCAGCTTGGTCGCGTTGCACCTGGCCGTGCAGGCACTGCGGAATGGGGAGTGCGCGCTCGCGCTGGCCGGTGGCGCGACGGTCATGGCGACCCCGGGGATCTTCACGGAGTTCAGCAGGCAGAAGGGACTGTCGGTCGACGGGCGGTGCCGCTCGTTCGCGGCCGACGCGGACGGGACCGGCTGGGGTGAGGGCGTCGGTATCCTCGTGGTCGAACGGCGGTCGGACGCGGTCGCCAACGGGCACGAGATCCTCGCGGTGGTGCGGGGAACGGCGGTCAACTCCGATGGCGCCTCCAACGGCCTCACCGCCCCCAACGGGCCGTCGCAGCAGCGGGTGATCGAGGCGGCACTCGCGGTCGGCGGCCTGGCCCCGTCCGATGTGGACCTGGTGGAAGCGCACGGCACGGGAACCGTTCTCGGTGACCCGATCGAGGCGCAAGCTCTGCTGGCGACCTACGGGCAGGACCGGGCCGAGCCGCTGTGGTTGGGCTCGGTGAAGTCCAACATCGGTCACACGCAGTCAGCCTCCGGCGTCGCTGGCGTGATCAAGGTCGTCGAGGCCCTGCGGCGCGGCGTGCTGCCCGGCACCCTGCACGCCGACGAACCGACTCCGCACGTCGACTGGACGGCGGGCTCGGTGTCACTGCTGACCGAGTCGCGGCCGTGGCCCAGTGTGGAGCGGCCGCGCCGGGCCGGGGTGTCGTCGTTCGGGGTGAGCGGGACCAACGCGCACGTGATCATCGAGCAGGCCGGGCCCGCTCCGGTGGTGGTCGCCGAGCCTCGTGCGGCCGATCCGGTGGTGCCGTGGGTGCTGTCGGCGGCTTCCACTGACGCGCTGCGGGCACAGGCGTCGCGGCTGGCGGCGCACTCTGCGGGCCTGGACCCGGTCGATGTCGGATTGTCCCTGGCCAGCGCGCGGGCTGATCTCGACCACCGGCTGGTCGTGGTGGGTGCGACCACGGATGACCTGCGGACGGCCCTTCTCGAGGCCGAGGGGCAGGTGATCTCCCGGGGGCGGGTCGCGTTCCTGTTCACGGGGCAGGGTTCGCAGCAGGCGGACATGGGCCAGGAGCTGCGGGTCTTCCCGGCGTTCAAGGCCGCCTTCGACGACGTCCGGGCTCGGCTGCCGTACTCGGACGAGGCCATCGACCAGACCGGCAACGCCCAGCCGGCCCTGTTCGCCGTCGAGGTGGCGACCTTCCGCCTGCTGGAGTCCTGGGGCGTGCACCCTGATGTTCTCGTGGGCCACTCCATCGGCGAGGTAGCCGCCGCCCATGTCGCGGGCATTCTCACGCTGGATGACGCGTGCACTCTGGTCGCCGCCCGAGCCAGCCTGATGCAGGCTCTGCCCTCTGGTGGGGCGATGCTGGCGGTGGAGATCTCCGAGGCTGACCTGGCCGCGCAGTTCTCCGATGGCCTGCCCGCCGGGGTGGACCTTGCCGCGGTCAATTCGGATCGTTCGATTGTCGTATCGGGGGATCGTGGGATTGTTGAGCTGTTGGATCGTAGGTTTGTTGAACAATCCTGCCGGGTGAAGCGGCTGGTGGTCTCGCACGCGTTCCACTCGCACCTGATGGACCCGATGCTCGATGAGTTCCGGCAGGTCGTGGCCGGGCTGTCGTTCGCCAAGCCGACGATTCCCCTGGTGAGCACCGCGGCCGGGGACCCGAGCACGCCGGAGTACTGGGTCCGGCAGGTGCGGGAGACGGTCCGGTTCAGCCAGGCGGTGCGCGAGTCGGGCGCGGCGACGTTTGTCGAGGTCGGGCCGGGTGGGGTGCTGTCCGCACTGGTGCACCACAGCGTGGACGGTGCGGTGACGGCCCCGGCAGTGCGCCCGGGAGACGAGGTACCCGCACTGGTGCGGGCTGTCGGGACGGCTTGGACACGGGGTGTCGCCGTCGACTGGTCCGCCGTCTTCGCCCAGTGGGGTGGGCGGCGAGTCGCCCTGCCGACCTACGCGTTTCAGCGCAGTCGGTACTGGCTGGAGCCCCGGCGGCGAATTGAATCCACTGAGGACTGGCGTTACCAGGTCGACTGGGCGCCGGTCGACGATGGCTCTGTCACCGCAGGCAAGTGGGCTGTCCAGGGCGCGGCGGACGTCGCGGCGGCCCTGAAGTCGGCGGGTGTCACCGTTGTCGATGACGTTGCGGACGCTGGCGGGTTGGTGGTCGAGGTCGACGCACCCGGGCTCCTGCGCGTGGTGGCGGAGGCGACCGTCCCGGTGTGGGCCGTGACCCGTGGTGGGGTCGACGCAGCCGAGGTCTGGGGTGTCGGCCGCGTCGCCGCGATCGAGATGCCGCAGGTGTGGGGCGGGCTCATCGACCTGCCCGCCGGTGCCGATGCACGCGTGGCGAAGGTACTGGGCGGCACAGAGGATCAGGTCTTACTGCGGCCAAACGGCGCAGTGGCGCGAAGGTTGCGCCGGGCGCCCCTGGGGCACCGGCGACAGTGGACGGTCGACGGACCGGTCCTGATCACCGGCGGCACCGGCGCGCTCGGCCTGGAAGTGGCGCGGTGGCTGGTCACCCGGGGCGCGACCGAGGTGGTCCTGGCGAGCAGGCGCGGCGGCACAGCCCCCGACCTGGGCGTCCCCGTGCACGTGGCGGCCTGCGACATCGCCGACCGGGACGCGGTGGCCGCGCTGTTGGCCCGGCACCCGGCGACGATGATCGTGCACGCGGCAGGCATCGACACCCGAACCCCGCTCATCAGCGCGGATCCGGCCGCGTACGCCGAGGTGACCCGCGCGAAGGTGCTCGGCGCCCGCAACCTGCACGAACTCGCCCCGGACGCGCACCTGATCTTCTTCTCGTCCATCGCGGGCGTGTGGGGGAGCAGCGGCCAGTCCGCCTACGCGGCCGGGAACGCCTACCTCGACGCCCTCGCGGAACACCGAGCGGCCGCCGGGCAGCGTGCGACGTCGATCGCCTGGGGGCCTTGGTCGGCCGGGATGGCCACCGGTGCCGCATCCGACTACCTGCGTCGGCGCGGCCTCAACCCGTTGCGCCCTGACCGCGCCCTGTCCGCGTTGGGTGACGCCCTCGACAGCGGCGACACCGCCGTGGTCATCGCGGATGTGGACTGGGAACGCTTCGTCCCAGCGTTCACCTCAGTCCGGCCGAGCCCGTTGCTGACTGAGTTCGTACCCGCCGACACCGCGCCGACGCACGGCTCATGGGCGTCGACCACGGCCGATTTGTCCACTCAGGAGCGCTTGGCGTCGGTGCTCGCTCTCGTCCGCAAGCACGCCGCCGACGCGCTCGGTCACCCCGACTCGACGACCATCGAGCCGGGAAAGCCGTTCAAGGAACTCGGCTTCGACTCGCTCACCGCGGTCGACCTCCGCAACCGGCTGGTGGCCACCACCGCATTCGCGATCCCAGCGACCGCGGTGTTCGACCACCCGACCGCGCAGGCTCTCGCCGATCACCTGCTCGGCTTCCTCGCCGAGGAGAAGCCCGAGTCCGCGCAACCGGTCCAGGCGCGTGACACCACGGACCCCATCGTGATCGTGGGTATGGCGTGCCGCTACCCGGGTGGCGTGAACTCTCCCGAGGACCTGTGGGAACTGGTCACCACGGGAACCGACGCGATCGCGGACTTCCCCGCTGACCGCGGCTGGGACCTCGGTGCTGACGTCACCTACGCCCGTCGCGGTGGATTCGTCGACACGGCAACCCAGTTCGACGCGGACCTGTTCTCCATCTCGCCGCGCGAGGCGCTGGCGATGGACCCGCAGCAGCGGCTCGTGCTGGAGACGGCCTGGGAGGCGTTCGAGCGCGCGGGTGTGGACCCGTTGTCGTTGCGGGGATCGGCCACCGGCGTGTTCGTCGGTGCCTCGAACTCGGGCTACGGGACAGGTGCGGAACTGCCCGCCGAGATCGAGGGCCACTTCCTGACCGGAACCGCGAACAGCGTCATGTCCGGCCGGATCGCCTACACGCTCGGGCTTGAAGGCCCCGCGGTCACTGTGGACACCGCGTGCTCCAGCAGCCTCGTGGCCCTGCACTGGGCCATCCGGGCCCTGCGGGACGGGGAGTGCGACCTCGCGTTGGCCGGTGGCGTGACGGTCATCCCGTCGCCAGCGGTATTCGCGGAGTTCGCCACCCAGGGCGGGTTGGCGGCGGACGGCAGGTGCAAGGCGTTCGCTGACGCGGCTGACGGCACGGGTTGGTCGGAAGGCGTCGGTGTCCTCGTGGTGGAGCGGCTGTCTGATGCCCTCCGCAATGGACACCGGGTGCTGGCGGTGGTGCGCGGATCGGCCGTGAACTCCGATGGGGCGTCGAACGGTTTGACAGCACCGAACGGTCCGTCGCAGCAGCGGGTGATCAAGGCGGCGCTGGCCTCAGGCGGGCTCACTGAGTCCGATGTGGATGCGGTGGAAGGGCACGGCACCGGCACCCGGCTCGGCGACCCGATCGAGGCGCAGGCACTGCTGGCGACCTATGGGCAAGACCGGGATGAGCCGCTGTGGTTGGGGTCGCTGAAGTCGAACATCGGGCACGCGCAGGCGGCGTCCGGTGTCGGCGGCGTGATCAAGATGGTGCTGGCACTGCGCCATGGGGTGCTGCCGCGCACGCTGCACGTTGACGCGCCGTCGTCGCACGTGACCTGGGGTGCTGGGGCGGTATCGCTGCTTACCGAGTCGCGGCCGTGGCCAGAGGTGGACCGACCTCGGCGCGCGGCTGTGTCGTCGTTCGGGGTGAGTGGGACCAACGCGCACACGATCCTTGAGGAATACCCGGGCGCCGACCCGGTCATCGAGGCCGAGGACCTTGTGCTGCCGTGGGTGGTCTCGGGTCGTAGTGCGGAGGCGCTGCGGGCGCAGGCGTTGCGGCTCAGGGACTTCGCTGGGCGCTACCCGAATGCGGCGGTAGCGCGTGCGCTGGTTGCGAGCCGGGCCGACCTGTCGCACCGAGCGGTGGTCACGGGAGCCGCGGCGTTGGAGGCGTTGATCGCCGATCGCCCGGCGCCGGGGTTGGTGCGGGGTGTCGCCGGGGATGGGCGCTTGGGGTTCCTGTTCACCGGGCAGGGATCGCAGCGGGTGGGGATGGGCCGAGGGCTGTACTCGGCGTACCCGGTGTTCGTGGCGGCGTTCGACGCGGTGTGCGCGCGGGTCTCGCTTGACGAGCCGCTCGCCGATGTCGTGTTCGGCGATGGGGCTTTGCTGGACCAGACGGCTTATGCCCAGGCCGGGTTGTTCGCCTTGCAGGTCGCGGTGTTCCGGTTGGTGGAGTCGTGGGGCGTCCGCCCGGATGTCCTCATCGGGCACTCGATCGGTGAGCTGGCCGCCGCCCACGTCGCCGGGGTGCTCTCGCTGGACGACGCCTGCGTTCTGCTCACCGCCCGCGCCCGGCTCATGCAGGCATTGCCCGCGGGTGGGGCGATGCTCGCGGTCGAGGCTTCCGAGTCCGAGTTGGTCGCCGAGTTCCCCGATGGGCTTCCCGCAGGGGTCGACCTGGCGGCGGTGAACTCGGACCGTTCGATCGTCCTATCGGGAGAGCTGTCGGCCATAGAGTCGTTGAACGGCAGGATCGAGGGACGCCGGACGAAGCGGCTCTCGGTATCGCACGCCTTCCACTCGCACCTGGTCGAGCCGATGCTGGGCGAGTTCGCCGAGGTCGTGGAGACGCTGGTGTTCCGGCGGCCGGAGATCCCGCTCGCGCCGACCTCGGTGGGGGACGTGGCGACCCCCGAGTACTGGGTGCGGCAGGTCCGCGAGACCGTCCGGTTCGCCGACGCTGTGCGGTCGGTGGACGTGGGCACCTGGCTGGAGCTCGGCCCGGACGGGGTCCTTGCCGCCATGGTGCAGCAGACGGTCGCGGCATCGGCTGTCCCCGTTCTGCGCGGCGGGCGTGACGAGGCTGAGTCCATTGTGGATGCCGTGGCGCACCTGCACGTGAATGGAGGGCGGGTCGACTGGACCGCGATCCTGGGGCGTGCGGTTCCCCTTGACCTGCCGACGTACGCGTTCCAGCGGGAGCGGTACTGGCTCGACCAGGCGGTCGCCGCTGACGACGGATTCTGGGCGGCTGTCGAGTCGGGCGCGGTGCAGGTCTCGGAAGGCGAGCGTGAGCAGTTGTCTGCCGTGCTCCCCATGCTGACGGCATTGCGTCGAGACCACCGCGAACGCTCTACTGTGGACTCTTGGCGCTACCGGGTCACGTGGCGGCCGCTGGTCGACGCGTCGCGCACCATATCGGGGCGCTGGCTGGTGATCACGCCTGATGGCGCGGTTCCGGACGACATCGCGGGCGCGCTGGCCGGGGTCGAGATCGTGGCGGCCGCGCCGGGCGGGCTGCCGGTGGTCGACGGGGTGGTCGGCGTGGTGGCGCTGCTGCCCGTCGAGGACGTGCTGGGTGTGGTCCAGGCGGACCTGCCCGCGCCGTTGTGGTGTGTCACCAGGGGTGCGGTCGCTGTCGACGGGGAGTCCGTCGACCCGGAGCAGGCCCGCGTGTGGGGGCTTGGGCGGGTGGCCGCCCTGGAGGTCCCCGGGCGATGGGGCGGTCTGGTGGACGTGCCCGCGGAGCTGACGGGGCGCGCGGCCCGGCGGTTCGCGGCGGTGCTCGCCGGTGACGAGCGCGAGGTCGCGGTGCGGGCGTCCGGGGTGTTCGGGCGCAGGTTGCGGCGTGCCGCGGTGGGTGCCCGGGGGACGTGGTCGCCGGATGGTCCGGTGCTGGTGACCGGCGGGACGGGGGCGCTGGGCGCGGAGGTGGCGCGGTGGCTGGTCGAGCAGGGTGCGACGGAGTTGGTCCTGGTCAGCCGCCGGGGGCCGGACGCTCCCGGGGCCGCTGAGCTCGTTGCCGGCCTGGACGCCTCGGTGAGCATCGTTGCGTGCGACGTTGCCGACCGGGACGCCGTTGCGCGACTGCTCGCCGAGCATCCAGTGCGGGCGGTGTTCCACGCGGCGGGCATCGTTGACGATGGAGTACTCGACGCGCTCACCAAGCCGCGCCTGGACGCAGTATTGCGATCGAAGTCCGCGCGATGGCTGGACGAGCTGGCCGTTGCGGCGACTACCTTCGTCGTGTTCTCGTCGCTGGCCGGTGTGATCGGCAGCGCGGGCCAGGGCAACTATGCCGCCGCGAACGCCGAACTCGACGCCCTGGTCGAGTCGCGCCGCGCCCGGGGCCTCCCCGGCCTGTCCGTCGCCTGGGGCCCGTGGTCCGGCGCGGGCATGGCCGCCGACGTCTCCACCCGCCTCCGCCGGGGTGGCCTGCGCCCGCTGGCCCCCCGCCGCGCACTGACCGCGCTCGCCACGGCCCTCTCCGCCGCCGACACCGCCATCACGATCGCCGACGTCGACTGGCCCAACGTCACCTCCACCAGCCCCCTCCTCGAGGACTTCCCCACCCGCCACCACACCCCCGAACCCGTCCGCGACCTGCTCGACCTGGTCATCACCCACACCGCAGCCATCCTCGGCCACCCCACCGTCGCCCCCGACCGCGCCTTCCGCGACCTCGGCATCGACTCCCTGACCGCCCTCGAACTCCGCAACTCCCTCTCCGCCGCGATCACACACCCGCTACCCGCAAGCGTGGTCTTCGACTACCCCACCCCCGCCGCCGTGGCCGCCCACCTGGGCACCCTGGTTATCCACAACCCCACCACCCATCCACAGCCCGCCGCCGACCCTTCCCCCAACCCCGCAGAGCCGGTAGACTGGACCAGGGCCGCCCCCCGGAGTGGGTGGGGGCTGCCGTCGCGGGCGGGCGCGCGCGAGCCGGGGGTGGATGAGGCCGGTAAGTCGCTCGATGGGGTCGTGGACAGGTCTGGCTCGGGGGTTGTTGAGGCCGGCCCCGCCGCGGTCGACCTCAGCCTCGTCGCAGATGAGCCCAGCCCTGCCATTGCTGAGTCCAGCCTTGCCATCGTCGAGCCCAGCGTTGTCGCCGCTGAGTCCAGGCTTGCCACCGTTGAGCCCAGGCTTGCCATCGTCGAGCCCGGCCTTGTCGCCGTTGAGGCTGGCCGGACTGGTCGCAGGGGGCCCGTGGATCCGGGCGTGCTGGCGGCCGGTGGCGATGGGGTGAGTGTTCGGACGCGCGACGGAGTCGATGAGGACTCTGTGGTGATCGTGGGGATGGCGTGTCGGTTGCCGGGGGGCGCTGAGGGGCCTGAGGGGTTGTGGCGGGTCGTTCGGGATGGGGTGGACGGGATGGTGGGGTTCCCGGACGACCGGGGGTGGGAGCTCGGGCGGTTGTTCGACGACGACCCGGAGCGGGTCGGGACCTCGTACGCGCGGGTTGGCGGGTTCCTCGGCACCGCCACCGAGTTCGACGCGGCGTTGTTCGGGATCTCGCCGCGTGAGGCGGTGGGGATGGATCCGCAGCAGCGGCTCATGCTGGAAGCCTCGTGGGCCGCGATCGAGGACGCCGGGATCGACCCCCGGGGCCTGAAGGGCAGCCGGACCGGGGTGTTCGCGGGGACCAACGGGCAGGACTACCCGGCCCTGCTGGTCGGGAAGTCCGAGCTGGAAGGGCACATCGGGACCGGCAACGCGGCCAGTGTCCTTTCCGGACGGATCGCGTACACGTTCGGCCTGGAAGGACCTGCGCTGACGGTCGACACGGCGTGCTCCAGCAGTCTGGTGGCGTTGCACCTCGCGGCGAAGGCGCTCAAGGGCGGCGAGTGCGACATGGCGCTGGCCGGGGGCGTGACGATCATGTCGACGCCGGGGGCGTTCATCGAGTTCAGCAGGCAGCGGGGGCTCGCGCCGGATGGGCGGTGCAAGGCGTTCGCGGCAGCGGCGGACGGCACGGGCTGGGGCGAGGGCGTCGGCGTCCTCGTCGTCATGCGGCTCGGCGACGCGCTGAAGGCCGGACGACGGGTGCTCGCCGTGGTCCGGGGCACGGCGGTCAACCAAGACGGGGCGTCGAACGGGCTCACCGCACCCAACGGCCCCGCGCAGCAACGGGTCATCGAGGCCGCCCTCGCCGACGCGCGCCTGCGAACGTCCGATGTGGACGTTGTGGAGGCGCACGGCACCGGCACCTCGCTCGGCGACCCGATCGAGGCGCAGGCGCTGCTCAACACCTACGGCCAGGGCCGGGACGAGCCGCTGTGGATCGGGTCGGTGAAGTCCAACATCGGGCACACGCAGGCTGCCGCCGGTGTCGCGGGCATCATCAAGATGGTCATGGCCATGCGCCACCGCGAACTGCCCAGGACCCTGCACGTCGACGCGCCCAGCGCCCAGGTCGACTGGTCCGCCGGCGACGTCGCGCTGCTCACCGAGCCCCGGCAATGGCCCGCCGACCGACCGCGCCGAGCAGGCATCTCGTCCTTCGGCGTGAGCGGCACCAATGCCCACGTGATCATCGAGGACTACCCCGCGGCTGCCATTTCCCAAGTGGAGCTGGAAGAACCGGTGCCGTTCGTCCTCTCCGCCGCGTCGCCCGAGGCGCTCGTCGGCCAAGCGCGGGCACTGCTGGACATCAAGCCGACCCTGGACGTCGCCGCATCGTTGCTTGATCGCGCCAAGCTCCCGCACCGGGCCGTGATCATCGCCACCGACGCCGACGAGTTCGCAACGGGCCTGCGCGCGGTGGCCGACAGGGGTCAAGCCGACAAGGGCGGGCTGGCGATCCTGTTCACCGGCCAAGGATCGCAACGCGCGCACATGGGCCGCGAACTGCGGGCCTATCCCGCCTTCGCCCAGGCCTTCGACGACATCCGCGACCGGCTCCCGTTCGACGACAACGCGATCGACGACACCGTGCACGCCCAAGCCGCGATCTTCGCCCTGGAGGTCGCCCTCTACCGGTTGGTCGAGTCCTGGGGGATCGCACCGGATGTCCTCATCGGACATTCGATCGGCGAGGTCGCCGCGGCCCACGTGTCCGGCATCCTGTCGCTCGACGACGCCTGCGCGCTGGTCGCGGCCCGCGGTCGCCTGATGCAGGCACTCCCGGCCGGCGGCGCCATGCTCGCGGTCGAGGCCGAGCCGCACGAGATCGACTTGCCGCCGGGTGTTGCCCTCGCGGCTGTCAACGCCGCGCGCTCGCTGGTGGTCTCCGGTGACGAGGACGCGGTGGACGCCCTCGCCGAGCGCTGGTCGACCGAGGGGCGGCGGGTGAAGCGACTCGTTGTCTCGCATGCCTTCCACTCGCACCGGATGGACCCGATGCTGCCGGAGTTCAGCGCGATCGTGCACCAGCTGACCCTGTCGCCCGGCCACCACTCCGTCATCTCCACCGTGCACCCCGACGCCGACCTGGGCAGCCCCGACTACTGGGTCCGCCAGGTCCGTGAGCCGGTCCGCTTCACCGACGCGGTGGCCGAGGCCCGACGACGCGGCGTCACCCGGTTCCTGGAACTCGGCCCGGACGGCGTGCTGACCGCGCTGGTGGGTACCGACGCCGACGTTGCCGTGACGGGGTTGCGAGCGGGCAAGGGCGAGCGGGAGACGGTGCTCGCGGCGGTCGGGCGGCTGCACGAGGCAGGCGTCGAGGTCGACTGGCGGCCGCTCGTGGCGGGCGGACGGCAAGTCCCGCTCCCCACTTACGCGTTCGACCGGCAGCGGTTCTGGCCGTTGGCGGCCAAGCGTTCCCGTGTCGATGACCTCACCTACGACATCACCTGGACACCCGTCGCGGCCCCGAACGGCCGGCTCGACGGGACCTGGGCCGTCCTGGGTGACGACACCCGCGGCATCGGCAAGCTCCTCGAAGCCCACGGCGCCGAGGTCGTGACGCAGGAGGTCGACGGACTCGCCGGGATCGTGTCTCTGTTGAGCCTCAACGACACCGTCGCCCTGCTCAAGCGGGACGGCGCTCCCATCTGGTGCGTCACCGAAGGCGCCGTGTCCATCGACGGCGAGGCCACGGACCCCGAGCTGGCTCAACTCTGGGGCCTCGGCCGGGTTGCGGCACTGGAACGGCCACGACGCTGGGGTGGTCTGATCGACGGCGACGGCCCCGGCGTGATCGCGGCCCTGGCGGGAACCGAGGACCAGGTGGCCGTGCGCGACGGCGGACTCCTGGCACGGCGCCTGAAAGGCACCAAGTTGTTGCCCACCAAGACATGGCGCCCAACCGGACCCGTCCTCGTCACCGGCGGCACCGGCGCACTGGGCATCGAGGTCGCCCGCTGGCTGGCCGACCGAGGCGCCGACGAACTCGTCCTGGTCAGCCGCCGTGGAGCGGGCGCACCCGGAGTGGCGGACTTGGTCGAGAGCATCGACGCCCAGGTCCACGTGGTGTCCTGCGACCTCGGTGACAAGGAAGCGGTTCGGCAGTTGCTGCGGGACCACCCGGTGACCGCCATCGTCCACGCGGCAGGCGTCGCCGGAGTCGCCGACCTGGTCGACCTCGACGCCGACACGATGGCCGACGCACTGCGCGCCAAGGCAACCGGCGCGCAGCACCTGGACGAACTGGCCACAGTGGACACCTTCGTGCTGTTCTCGTCCATCGCGGGCGTCTGGGGCAGCGGAGGCCAAGCCGCGTACGCCGCCGCCAACGCCGCGCTCGACGCGCTCGCCCACCGCAGGCACGCGGCGGGCAAACCGGTCACCTCGGTGGCCTGGGGCCCGTGGGCGGGCGCGGGCATGGCGGCTGGATCCGAGGACTACCTGGGCAAACGCGGCCTCACCGCCCTCGACCCCGCCGACGCGCTCGAAGCCCTCGGCGCGGCGCTGGACGCGGGCGTGCCGACCGTGACCGTGGCCGATGTCGACTGGCCCCGGTTCGCCGACTCCTTCCACACCGCCCGCCCCGGCACCCTGTTCGCCGAGCTCCTCCCGGACGACCCGCGACCGGTCGACAGCGACCTGCGGGAACGCCTGGCCGGGCTCTCGGAGGCCGACCGGGACGCGACCCTGTTGGCGCTGGTCACCGGTGCCGTCGCGGAAGTGTTGGGCTACAACGGGGTCGACCCGAACCGGGCCTTCCGGGACCTCGGGTTCGACTCCCTCACCGCGGTCGAGCTGCGCGGCAAGCTGGTCGTGGCGACCGGCCTCGCGCTGCCCTCGTCGCTGGCCTTCGACTACCCGACCTCCGCCGAGCTGGCCAGGCACCTGCGCGCCGAGCTCAGCCCCGCGACCGGGGTCGACGCGCTGCTGGCCGAGCTGGACGCGGTGGAGTCCGCGTTCGCGGGCGCGGCCCCGGACGGGCTGACCCGGATCAAGCTCGCCGTCCGGCTGCGGTCGTTCCTGGCAGGCTGGGACGGGGCGGCGCCCGCCGAGCCCGCGGGCGACCTGGACGCCGCCGATGACGACGAATTCCTCTCGCTCATCGACCAGGAACTCGGCCGCTGACCGCCGGTTGTGCCATTGTGGAAAGGGCGGAAAGGCGCGGCGGAATTGCGCCGCGCCAATTCGCCGGACCGCCCCGGGGTGTCAAGCCCCTAACGGCTGGTCAGCTAGGGGGGCTAGGGGGTTGTCCGGCCAGGACGGTGCTTCCTAGGGTCTGAGTCGTGTTCTGGCCCCGGAATGCCCGCCGATTATCGGCGGCGGGCAGGCGGGTTTTGTGCGCGGACGTCGGCCCTGGAGAAGGTGGCATCGGGTGACTGACGAGAAGAAGTATCTGGAATACCTCAAGCGCCTCACCGCCGACCTGCGCCAGGCCCGCCGCCGACTGCGGGTGGCCGAGGACAGGCCGCACGAGCCGATCGCCATCGTGGGCATGGCCTGCCGCTACCCGGGCGGGGTCACCTCCCCGGAGCAGCTGTGGGACCTGGTCGCGCAGGGGCGGGACGGGGTCTCGCCGTTCCCCACCGACCGCGGGTGGGACGTCGTGTTCGACGACGACCCCGACGCGCCGGGCACCAGTTACGCGCGTGAGGGCGGGTTCGTCCACTCCGCCGCCGAGTTCGACGCCACCCTGTTCGGCATCTCCCCGCGCGAAGCGGTCGCGATGGACCCCCAGCAGCGCATCTTGCTGGAGACCGCGTGGGAAGCCGTGGAGCGCTCCGGTTTCGACCCGCTGTCGTTGCGCGGTAGCCGTACCGGCGTGTTCATCGGTTCGTCGTCTTCCGCTTACGGCGCTGGCCTTCGCGAGTTACCGCCAGGTGCCGAAGGCCACCTGCTCACCGGTAACGCCCCTAGCGTCGTCTCCGGCCGGGTCGCCTACACCCTGGGGCTAGAAGGCCCTGCCGTCACCGTTGACACTGCCTGCTCCAGCAGCCTTGTCGCACTTCACCTGGCTGTGCAGGCATTGCGCGCCGGCGAATGCGATCTGGCGCTGACCGGTGGCGTCACCGTGATGACCTCCCCGGGCATCTTCACCGAGTTCAGCCGCCAGAAGGGCCTAGCCGCTGACGGCCGCTGCAAGGCCTTCGCCGCCGCCGCTGACGGGACCGGGTGGGCCGAGGGCGCGGGCGTGCTGGTCGTAGAGCGGCTCGCCGACGCGAAGGCGCGAGGGCACCGGGTCCTCGCTGTAGTGCGCGGCACGGCAGTCAACTCCGACGGAGCCTCTAACGGACTGACGGCACCCAACGGCCCCTCCCAAGAGCGGGTCATCCGCGCTGCGCTCGCCAACGCCCGTCTTGCCCCGGCCGACGTCGATGCCGTTGAGGCGCACGGCACCGGTACAACCCTCGGTGATCCCATCGAGGCGCAGGCGCTGCTGGCCACCTACGGGCAGGACCGCGACCGTCCGCTGCGGCTCGGATCCGTGAAGTCCAACCTCGGCCACTCCCAGGCCGCCGCGGGTGCCGCCGGGATCATCAAGGTCGTCCAGGCGCTGCAGAACGACCTGCTGCCCAAGACCCTGCACGTCGACACCCCCACCCCGCACGTGGACTGGGCTGCCGGGGCGGTCGAGCTGCTCACCGAGCCGTCGCCGTGGCCGCGCGACCCCGAGCGCCCGCGCCGCGCCGGGGTGTCGTCGTTCAGCGTCAGCGGCACCAACGCGCACATCGTGATCGAGGAAGCCGAACTCGAGCCCGCCGAGGCCGCCCCGGTCGCGCCGCCCGCCGTCGTGGCCTGGCCGGTCGCCGCCCGCACCGGCGACGCCCTGCGCGCCGCGGCGGCCGCTCTGTCCGGTGTGGACGAACGGCCGGTCGACATCGCCTGGTCGCTGGCCACCGGCCGCGCCGGGTTGGAGCACCGCGCCGTCGTCGTCGGCACCTCGGTCGACGAACTCCGCGCCGGTCTCGCCGCCGTCGAGCGCGCCGGGTCCGCGGTGAACGTGATCACCGGGGTCGCCCGCTCCGAGGCAGCCCCGGTGTTCGTCTTCCCAGGTCAGGGCTCGCAGTGGGCGGGCATGGCGACCGGGTTGCTGGCCGGTTCGCCGGTGTTCGCCGCGCGGCTGGCCGAGTGCGCGCACGCGCTGTCGCCGTACGTCGACTGGTCGCTGCTCGACGTCGTCCGCGCGGGCGACCTGGACCGGGTCGACGTGGTCCAGCCCGTGCTGTGGGCGGTGATGGTGTCGCTGGCCGAGCTGTGGCGCTCGGTCGGGGTGACGCCCGCGGCCGTGGTCGGGCACTCGCAGGGGGAGATCGCGGCGGCGGTGGTCGCCGGGGCGCTGAGCCTGGCCGACGGCGCGCGGGTGGTGGCCCTGCGTAGCCGGGCGATCGCCGAGGTCCTCGGTGGGACCGGCGGCATGGTGTCGCTCGCCCTACCGCACGAGGAGGCCGCCACGCTGGTGCAGCGGTGGCCGGGCCTGTCGGTGGCCGCGGTCAACGGGCCGCAGTCCACTGTGGTGTCCGGTGACGTTACCGGGCTGGACGAGCTGTTGGCGCACTGCGAGGACGCGGGCGTGCGCGCGCGGCGGGTGCCAGTGGACTACGCGTCGCACTCCGCACACGTCGAGCGGCTGCGCGACCGGCTGGACTTCGCCGGTCTGACCCCCAGGTCGGCCGAGGTGCCGTTCTACTCGGCGGTCACCGGCGACATCGTCGACACGACCGCGCTCGACTCGGCCTACTGGTATCGCAACCTGCGGGAAACAGTGCGGTTCGACCAGGCCACTTCGGCGGTGCTGGCGGCAGGGCACACCGTGTTCATCGAGGTCAGCCCGCACCCGGTGCTCACCGTCGGCCTGCAGGACACGGCCGCCGTCGCATTGGGCACGTTGCGCCGCGACGAGGGTGACCTGCGCCGCTGGATCACCGCCGTCGCTGAGGCGCACGTCGCGGGTGTGCGGGTCGACTGGTCGGTCTTCGCCGCTGGTGGTGTGCAGGTAGACCTACCGACGTACCCGTTCCAGCGGCAGCACTACTGGCTATCGGCCCCCGTCGTCGCGGCCGAGTCCTGGCGCTACCGGGTCGACTGGAAACCGTTCACGCCCGGACAGGGCGCGATAGGGACCTGGGCCGTGGTGCGGACCGAGGGCGTGGACGGACAGTGGTGCCTTGACGCGTTGGCGGCTAGAGGCGTCGAAGCGGTCGAGATCGTGCTCGCGGACGATGACCTTGACCGGTGGACGTTGGCCGAACGCATGCGCGAGGTCGGTTACCCAGACGGTGTGGTGTCCCTGCTGGCGTTCGACGACCGACCGCACATCGACGACGACGCGGTCACGGTCGGCGTCGGTGGCACCCTCACGCTCGTTCAGGCTCTCGGCGACGCTGGGGTAACCGCGCCGCTGTGGTGCGTCACGCGCGGGTTGGACGATCCGGTTCAGGCGCAGGTGTGGGGCCTGGGTCGGGTCGCGGCGCTAGAGGTTCCAACGCGGTGGGGTGGGCTGGTTGACCTGCCTTCCGGAGGCGACCCCGCCGCGCTGGTAGCCGCGCTGGGTGGCAGCGAGGACCAGGTATCCGTCCGTGGGTCGAGTGTCTTCGGCCGCCGGTTGGAGCGATCGGCCGAGCCACGCGCCACGGCGCCGCTAAAGCTGGCTGGACCCGTGCTGGTCACCGGCGGCACTGGGGCCTTGGGTGCCTCGGTCGCACGATGGCTGGTCGGTAGGGGTGCCTCCGTCGTTCTGGCCAGCCGTCGCGGGATGGACGCCCCGGGCGCGGCAGAGCTATCGGCTGAGCTGGGTGCACCGGTCGTGGCGTGCGATGTCGCTGACCGGGCGTCGCTAGAAGCAGTCCTGGCAGCACACCCCGTGGTGGGTGTCGTGCACGCCGCCGGGGTGGACCACTCGGTGCCGCTGGACGAAACGGACGTTGCCGAGTTCGCGGACGGGCTGCGCGCGAAGGTCCTCGGCGCCGCCAACCTCGACGCACTCCTGAGCGACGCCGAACTCTTCGTCCTCTTCTCCTCGATTGCCGGAGTCTGGGGTAGCGGCAACCAAGCCTCTTACGCCGCCGCGAACGCCTACCTCGACGCTCTCGCTGAGTCTCGGCAGGCACGCGGCCTGAAGGCGACCTCTATCGCCTGGGGAGCCTGGGCGGACGCCGGTATGGCAACCCGAGGCGGTGCGGGCGAGTACCTCAGGCGCCGGGGCATCAACCCGATGTCGCCGCAGCGCTGCCTCGCCGGTCTGGCCGCCGCGGTCGACGCGGGCGAGACGGCCGTGACCATCGCCGACATCGACTGGACCAGGTTCGTCCCGACCTTCACCACCTCGCGGCCCAGCCCGCTGCTCGCCGCGTTCGCGCCGGACGTCGTCGTCGCCTCGGACGTGCCCGCGGGGGCGCCGCTGGTCCGGGCGCTGGCCGACCGCACCCCGGCCGAGCGGCGGCGGCTCGTCGTGGACGCCGTGCGGCACGAGACCGCCGTGGTCCTCGGCTATTCCGACCCGGTCGACTCCGACCGGCCGTTCAAAGACCTGGGCGTCGACTCGGTCACCGCCGTCGAGGTCCGCAACCGGCTCACCGCCGTCGCCGGGATCGCGTTGCCCGCCACCGCGGTTTTCGACTACCCGAACCCGGTCGCACTGGCTGACTTCCTGCTCGCCGAACTCCACCCGGAGGACACCACCACCGCGAGCGCGGTGACCCGGGTCGGCCACGCGGAATCGGACGGGGTGGCCATCGTCGGGATGAGCTGCCGTTTCCCGGGCGGCGTGGACAGCCCCGAGGCCTTGTGGCGGCTGATCCGCGACGAGGTCGACGGCGTGTCCGTCTTCCCGACCGACCGCGGCTGGACCGTGGACGGGCCGTACGCGCCGGAGGGCGGGTTCGTCTACGACGCGACCACCTTCGACGCGGACCTGTTCGGGATCTCCCCGCGTGAGGCCGCCTCGATGGACCCGCAGCAGCGGGTGCTGCTGGAGGCCGCGTGGGAGGTGCTGGAGCGCGCCAACATCGACCCGTACTCGTTGCGCGGCACCGATACCGGCGTGTTCGTCGGCGCCTCGGCTTCCGGCTACGGGGTCGGGATGAACACGGCAGGCGGGTCCGAGGGGCACTACCTGACGGGCACGTCCAGCAGTGTCATGTCGGGCCGGGTCGCCTACACCTTCGGGCTTGAGGGTCCGGCGGTCACTGTGGACACTGCCTGCTCGTCCAGCCTCGTCGCGCTGCACCTGGCGATGCGGGCGTTGGCGGCGGGCGAGTGCGGGATGGCACTCGTCGCCGGGGTCGCGGTGATGACCAGCTCGGACATCTTCTCCGAGTTCAGCCGCCAGAACGGGCTCGCCGGTGACGGGCGGTGCAAGTCGTTCGCGGGTGCCGCGGACGGGACCGGCTGGGGCGAGGGGGTCGGCGCGCTGCTGGTCATGCCGCTGGCCGAGGCGCGGCGGCAGGGGCGCGACGTGCTGGCCGTCGTGCGCGGGTCCGCGGTGAACTCCGATGGCGCGTCGAATGGCCTGACAGCGCCGAATGGGCCTTCGCAGCAACGGGTGATCCGGGCGGCCCTGGCGTCGGCCGGGCTATCCGCGTCCGATGTGGACGTTGTCGAAGGGCATGGGACGGGGACCAGGCTCGGCGATCCCATCGAGGCGCAGGCGGTGCTGGCGACCTACGGCCAGGACCGGGCCGAGCCGCTGTGGCTGGGGTCGCTGAAGTCGAACATCGGCCACACGCAGGCCGCGTCCGGCATGGCCGGGATCATGAAGATGGTCATGGCCATGCGGCACGGGGTCCTGCCGCGCACCCTGCACGTGGACGAGCCCACCCCGCACGTCGACTGGACCGCCGGTGCGGTGGAACTGCTCCGCGAGGCCCAGCCGTGGCCTGCCGGGCGGGTGCGCCGGGCGGGCGTGTCCGCGTTCGGGGTCAGCGGGACCAACGCGCACGTGATCATCGAGCAGGCGCCGGAAGGCACTGAGGAGTCCAGCCGACCCGCCGTCGTGGCGCCCTGGGTGGTGTCCGGCAAGACCGAGGCAGCACTCGACGCCCAGCTAGGCGCGCTGAATGCCTTGTCGCAGAACGCTTCCGACGTAGCCCATACCTTGGCGGTCGGCCGGGCGGCGTTGGGGCACCGGGCAGTCGTGCTCGACGGCGACACCGTCGCGCGCGGGATCGCCGAGCCGCGCAGGCTGGGGTACCTGTTCACGGGGCAGGGTTCGCAGCGGCCGGGGATGGGCGAGGAGCTGCGGTCCGCCTACCCGGTGTTCGCCGAGGCCTACGACGCCGTCGTCACCCGGGTGCCGTTCGGGGACGACCTCGACCAGACCGGCAACGCCCAGCCCGCGCTGTTCGCGTTGCAGGTGGCGCTGTTCCGGCTACTGGAGTCGTGGGGGCTGGCGCCGGACCTGGTCATCGGGCACTCGATCGGCGAACTCGCGGCTGCCCACGTCGCCGGGGTCCTCTCGCTGGACGACGCATGTGCCATGGTCGCCGCGCGGGCTCGGCTCATGCAGGCCCTCCCGCTGGACGGGGCGATGCTGGCGGTCGAGATCTCCGAGGCCGACCTGGCGATCGCGTTCCCCGATGGCCTGCCCGCGGGCGTCGACCTGGCGGCGGTCAACTCGGATCGTTCGATTGTCCTATCGGGGGATCGTGGGATTGTTGAACAGTTGAATCGTAGTTTTGGTGAACAATCCCGGCGCACGAAGTCCCTGCGGGTCTCGCACGCCTTCCACTCGCACCACATGGACGCGATGCTCGCCGAGTTCGCCCAGGTCGCCGCCACCGTGACCTACCACGAGCCGGTGATCAGGATGGTCCCCACGGCGACAGGGGCCAGGGTTGACGCGGCCGAGTACTGGGTCCGGCAGGTCCGCGAGACGGTGCGGTTCGGCGACGCGGTCGCCGGGCAGGTCGCCGACTTCGTGGAGCTGGGCCCCGATGGGGTGCTGAGCGCCCTCGTCGAGGGGCACGCGGCGCCGGTGCTGCGGGCAGGCCACGGCGAGGTCGAGAGCGCGGTCCGGGCCCTTGCCGGGGTGTGGGTGCGTGGCACAGAGGTCCGCTGGGCGGACGTCATCGGCGGCGGCGTGCCCGCGGACCTGCCCACCTACCCGTTCCAGCGGCAGCGGTTCTGGCTGGACACCTTCCCCGCGGTCATCGAGGGCGCTGACGACGAGCGCGCGTTCTGGGCGGCGGTCGAACACGGGGACGTCAGCGCGCTGGCGGCCAGCCTCGACCTGGAGCAGGACACCCTCGACGCCGTCCTGCCCGCGCTGACCGCGTGGCGGCGGAGCAGGGGCGACCGATCCACTGTGGACTCATGGCGGTACCGGACCACCTGGACCCCGGTGCAGGAGCCGGAACGGGCCGACCTCGGCACCTGGCTGGCCGTCGCGTGCCCGCAGGACGTCCGCGACGCCCTGCGCGGGCACGGCGCCGAGGTCGTCGAACTCGACCTCACCGGCGACGAGACCGACCGCTGGAGCCTCGCGCAGCAGGTCTTGGGCGAGTTCGACGGCGTCATCGCGGGCACCCTCAGCGGGGCGCACCCCGAGTACCCGGACCTCCCCGCGGCCTTGGCGCTGCCGGTGCTGCTCATCCAGGCGCTCGGCGACGCGGGCAACACCGCCCCACTGTGGTTCGTGACCAGGGGAGCCCAGTCCGTTGGACGGGCTGACCAGCCCGTGGACGCCGACCAGGCCGCGCTCTGGGGCCTGGGCCGGGTCGCCGCCCTGGAGTTCCCCGGCCGCTGGGGCGGGCTGGTCGACCTCCCCGACACGCTCGACTCCCGCGCAGCCACCCGCCTGGTCGCCACCGTCACCCACGTAGAGGACCAGGTCGCCATCCGCGGCTCCGGCGTCTACGCCCGCAGACTCACCAGAGCGACAGCGGGCGCGGCGAACCCCTGGCACGCAGAGGGAACCGTTCTCATCACCGGCGGTACCGGCGCCCTCGCCGCCCGCGCCGCCGACCTGGCTCTCGACCGGGGTGCCGAACACCTCCTCCTGCTCAGCCGCAGCGGCCTCGATGCCCCGCGCGCGCAGGAACTCCTGGCCAGGCACGGCGACCGCGTCACCATCAAGTCCTGCGACATCGCCGACCGCGAAGCCCTGGCCGACGCCATCGCGGGCCACGGCGTCACAGCCGTCCTCCACACCGCGGGCATGGTCGAAGCCGTACCGCTGGGCGAGACCGGCCTCGGTGAGTTCGCCGACGTCCTGCGCGCCAAGGCGACCGGCGCCAAGAACCTGCACGAACTCCTGCCCGCCGCCCACCTCGTCCTCTTCTCCTCCATCGCCGCCACCTGGGGAAGCGGCAACCAGGCCGCCTACTCCGCCGCGAACGCCTACCTCGACGGCCTCGCCGAGCACCGCCGCGCCCGCGACCTCCCCGTCACCTCCGTCGCGTGGGGACCGTGGGCCGGTGACGGCATGCTGGTCACCGAGGACGCCGAGGAGTACCTGCGCCGTCGCGGACTGTCCGCCATGGACCCCGAACTGGCCGTCGCGGCACTGGCGAAAGCCCTCGACCACGGCGACACCACGGTCACCGTCGCCGACGTCGACTGGTCCCGGTTCACCCCGGCGTTCACCACGTCCCGCCCCAGCCCGCTGCTCGCCGAGTTCACCGAGCAGGCCGCCGCGCCCGAGGTGAAGCCAGTCGACCCGGGCGACTTGCTCACGCTCGTCCGCACCAGCGCGGCCACCGTCCTCGGTCACCGCGACGCCGAGGCGATCGAGCCGACCCGCCCGTTCAACGACCTCGGGTTCGACTCGCTCACCGCCGTCGAACTGCGCGACCGCCTGGTCAACGCCACCGGCCTGCCGCTGCCCGCCACCCTCGTCTTCGACTACCCCACCGCGAAAGCGCTCGCCGACCACCTCGCCGGTGACCTGCGCGCGCCAGAGCAGGAACCCACCACATCGGACCCCAACGAGCCGATCGCGATCATCGGCATGGCCTGCCGCTACCCCGGTGGCGTCAGCTCCCCGGACGACCTGTGGGAACTGGTGCGCACCGGCGCGGACGGCATGGGGCCCTTCCCGACCGACCGGGGTTGGTGGCTCGACGGCCTCTACGACCCCGACCCGGACAACCCCGCGTCGTCCCACGCCCACGAGGGCGGCTTCCTCTACGACGTGGCCGACTTCGACGCCGCGCTCTTCGGTGTGTCCCCGCGTGAAGCCGTGGCGATGGACCCGCAGCAGCGCCTGCTGCTCGAGGCGTCCTGGGAGGCCTTCGAGCGCGCGGGCATCAACCCGTTGTCGCTCAAGGGCTCCAGCACGGGGGTCTTCGCGGGCACCAACAGCCATGACTACATCTCGCTGCTCGCCGAGGCCCCGGAAGGCAGCGAGGGCTACCTGGCGACGGGCAGCTCGGCGAGTGTCGTCTCCGGTCGCGTCGCCTACACCTTCGGGCTTGAGGGCCCGGCGGTCACTGTGGACACGGCGTGCTCGTCCAGCCTGGTCGCGCTGCACATGGCGGTCCGGGCACTGCGTGGCGGTGAGTGCGACATGGCCGTCGCGGGTGGCGTCGTCGTGATGTCGACCCCAGGGGTGTTCACCGAGTTCTCCCGCCAGAACGGCGTCGCACCGAACGGGCGCTGCAAGTCCTATGCGGACGCCGCCGATGGGACCGGGTGGGGCGAGGGCGTCGGTGTCCTGGTCGTCGAGCGGCTCTCCGCTGCCCGGCGCAACGGGCACCGAGTGCTGGCCGTGGTCCGCGGCACCGCCGTCAACTCCGATGGCGCGTCGAACGGCTTGACCGCGCCGAACGGGCCGTCGCAGCAGCGCGTGATCCGGGCGGCGCTCGCCGACGCCGGACTCACCACATCCGATGTGGACGTCGTCGAGGGCCACGGCACCGGAACCCGGCTCGGCGACCCGATCGAGGCCCAGGCACTGCTGGCGACCTACGGCCAAGAGCGGGAGACGCCGCTGTGGCTGGGGTCGGTGAAGTCGAACATCGGCCACACGCAGGCCGCGTCCGGCGTCGCGGGCGTGATCAAGATGGTGCAGGCGATGCGCCACGGCCTGCTGCCGCGGACCCTGCACGTCGACACCCCCAGCAGCCAGGTCGACTGGACCGCCGGTGCCGTCCGGCTCCTCACCGAGCCCGTCAGCTGGACGGACCAGGGGCGACCGCGTCGAGCGGGCGTGTCGTCGTTCGGTGTCAGCGGCACCAACGCCCACATCGTGCTGGAGTCGTTCTCCGACACTGAGAAACCTGCTCCGGTCGAACGCCCGAGCGTGCCGTGGGTGCTCTCGGCGGACTCGGCCGAAGCGCTGAGGGAACAGGCCACCCGTCTGTCCACCGCGGAGGCGAACTCGGTCGACATCGCTTGGACGCTCGCCACCACCCGGGCCGCGCTGCCCTACCGAGCCGTGGCCTTCGGCGAGGATGGCCTGCGGGCACTCGCGGACGGCAGGCAGCCTGTCGGCACGGCCAAGTCCACCGGGCCGGTGTTCGTGTTCCCCGGCCAGGGCTCCCAGTGGATCGGCATGGCGGTCGACCTGCTCGGCGAACCGGCGTTCCGGGACCGGATCGAGCAGTGCGAACGCGCGCTCGCCCCGCACGTCGACTGGTCGCTGCTCGACGTCCTGCGCGGCGGTGACCTCGACCGGGTCGACGTGGTCCAGCCCGTGCTGTGGGCGGTGATGGTGTCGCTGGCCGAGCTGTGGATCTCCGTGGGCGTCCGGCCCGCCGCCGTGCTCGGCCACTCCCAGGGCGAGATCGCGGCGGCTGTCGTCGCCGGTGGGCTGACGCTGGAAGACGGCGCCCGCGTCGTCGCGCTGCGTGCCAAGGCCATCGCCGAGCTGCTGTGTCCGCAGAACTCCCCGCTCAGCGACATGCACCGCCAGTGGGAGGACTGCTGCGGGCTCGGCGGCGTCGAGGGCGGCATGGTGTCGCTCGCCGTCCCGCACGCCGACGCACGACGGCTGATCGAGTCCTGGCCGACCCTGTCCGTCGCCGCGGTCAACGGCCCGCTGTCCACAGTGGTGTCCGGCGATGTCGAGGCGCTGGAAGAGCTGCTGGCCATCTGCGCCCACTGCGACATCAGGGCCAAGCGCATCCCGGTCGACTACGCCTCGCACTCCGCCCACGTGGAACGCGTCCGCGACCGCCTGCTCACCGACCTCGCCCCGATCATCCCGGTCACCGGCACCATCCCGTTCCACTCCGCGGTGACCGCCGCCGCGCTTGACACCGCGAGCCTCGACGCAGGCTACTGGTACGACAACCTGCGCGACACTGTCCTGTTCGAACAGTCGGCCGGAGGTCTGATCGACGCGGGCCGAACGGTGTTCCTTGAGGTCAGCGCCCACCCGGTGCTCACGGTCGGCCTCCAGGAGACGCTCGACGCGAAGGACGCCACCGGAACGGTTCTGTCCACTTTGCGCCGCGGCGAACCCGGCCGCTGGCTGACCGCGCTCGCCGAGGCCTACGTGGCGGGTATCGACGTCGACTGGACCGAGGTCCTGCGCGACTGGGGCGGCCGGGTCGTGGACCTGCCGACCTACGCCTTCCAGCGCCGCCGCTACTGGCCGAAGCCCGGCACCAGCACGGACGTCACCGCCGCGGGCCTCGTCGATGCCGCACACCCGCTGCTCGGCGCCGCCGTCCCGCTCGCCGGTGACGAAGGCACTGTGTGGACCGGTCGGTTGTCCCTCGCGACGCACCCGTGGTTGGCCGATCACGCGGTCAACGGCGCGGTACTGCTGCCGGGAACCGCGTTCGTCGACCTCGCCCTGCACGTCGGCGCGCACGTCAGCGAACTGACCCTGCGCGCCCCGCTCGTCCTGCCCGAGCGCGCCGCCATCCACCTCCAGGTCCGCAGCGACGGCACCGACCTGACCGTCCACTCACGACCTGAGGCGGGCGGTGAGTGGACCACCCACGCCACCGCGACTCTCAGCGACAAGGCCATCACCCCGGAGCCGCTGGCATGGCCGCCGACCGGTGAGCCCCTGAACACGGAGGGCTTCTACGCCGCCCTGGCCGAGGCGGGATACGGCTACGGCCCGACCTTCCAGGGCCTCACCGCCGCCTGGAAGTCCGGCGACGACGTCTACGCCGAGGTCGAACTGGCCGAACCGGGCGCCTTCGGCGTGCACCCCGCCCTGCTCGACTCCGCGCTCCACGCCGCCTCCCTCGGCGGTCTTCTCGGCGGTGGCACCCTGCTCCCGTTCGCCTGGACCGGCGTCACGTTGCACGCCACCGGCGCGACCGCCCTGCGGGTGCGGATCAGCCCGCTCGGCGCCGACACCATCGCCGTCACCGCGACCGACCCGCACGGCACGCCCGTGATCACCATCGAGTCCCTCGCGCTGCGCCCCTTCGCCGCCGCCCGCGACACCGAGTCCCTGTTCCGCGTCGACTGGGTCCCCGTCACCACTGGCGACGCAGTCGAGTTCACCACCTTCGACGACCTGACCGATGGCCCGGCCCCGGCGCACGTCCTCTGGTCCCCGGCGGCGTCAGACCCGGCAGCCGCGGCGCAGGAAGCCCTGGTCAAGGCCCAGGACTGGGCGATCGACGAGCGTTTCGCCGACTCCCGGCTGGTCCTGCTCACCCACCACGCGGTGGGCACGGCCCCGGGCGAGGACGTCCGCGATCTCGCTGGAGCGGCGGCTCATGGCCTGTTCCGCTCAGCCGTGAGTGAGAACCCCGGCCGCTTCGGGATTGTCGACCTCGACGACCACCCGGACTCCAGGCCCGCGCTCGCTGCCGCACTAGCCGTAGACGAACCCCAGGTCGCCATCCGCCGCGGCCAGGTGCTCGCCGCTCGGCTCGCCCGCGCCACCGCGCCCGACCTGGATCCCAGGCCCGGGACCAGGCTCGACGTGCTCGGCGACCGCACCATCGACAACCTCGCGTTCGTGCCGGACCCGTCGAGGGGCCTCGGCCCGAACGAGGTCCGGGTCGCGATGCGGGCCATGGGCGTCAACTTCCGCGACGTCGCGATCACCCTGGGCCTGGTGCCCGACCAGCAGGGCATGGGCACCGAGGGCGCGGGCGTCGTGCTCGAGGTCGGTACCGGGGTGTCCGATGTGGAGCCGGGTGACCGCGTGTTCGGCGTGTTCACCACGTGCTTCGGTCCCGAGGCCATCACCGACCGCCGCGCGCTCGCCCGGATGCGTCCGCAGTGGAGCTTCGCCGAGGCCGCTTCCGTTCCCACGCCGTTCCTCACCGCGTACTACGGCCTGGTCGACCTGGGCGGCATGGCCGAGGGCGACGTGGTGCTGGTGCACGCGGCCTCCGGCGGTGTCGGGATGGCGGCGGTCCAGCTGGCCAGGCACCTCGGTGCGGAGCCGTTCGGCACCGCGAGCCCGGCCAAGTGGTCGGCGACCGGACTGGACGACGCGCACCTGGCGTCCTCGCGGTCGCTGGACTTCGAAGGCCGACTGCGGCACGCCACCTCCGGCCGCGGGTTCGACGTCGTGCTCAACTCCCTGGCGGGCGAGTACGTCGACGCCTCGCTGCGGCTGCTCGCCGATGGCGGCCGGTTCATCGAGATGGGCAAGACCGACATCCGCGCCGGACTCCCCGGCTACCGGGCGTTCGACCTGGTCGAGGCCGGTCCGGACCGGTTGGGCGAGATCCTGGCCGAGGTGCTGGCCCTGTTCGACCGGGGCGCGCTCGACCTGCTGCCGATCACCGGGTGGGACCTGCGGCAGGCGCCCGCCGCCTTCCGGCACATCGCGGGTGCGCGGCACGTCGGCAAGAACGTCCTCACCCTGCCCGCCCCGATCGACCAGAGCGGCACGGTCCTGATCACCGGCGGCAGCGGCGTCCTGGCCGGGTTCCTCGCCCGGCACCTCGTCGACGTCCACGGGGTGCGGGACGTGCTGCTGGTCAGCCGCTCCGGCAACGCCCCGGCCGACATGCCCGAGCAGGCCCGCGCGATCGCCTGTGACGTCACGGATCGCGAGGCCCTCGCCAAGGTGCTGGCGGACGTGCGGCTCACCGGTGTCGTCCACGCCGCCGGGGTTCTCGACGACGGTGTGCTCGGCTCCCTCACCCCGGACCGCCTCGCCGCCGTGCTGCGCCCGAAGGTCACCGCCGCGCTCCTGCTCGACGACCTGACCGCGGCCCACGACCTGGCGTTCTTCGTGCTCTACTCGTCCGCTTCGTCCACTTTGGGCACCGCGGGCCAGGCCAACTACGCGGCCGCCAACGCCGTGCTCGACGCCCTCGCCCACCGCCGCCGCGCCCGGGGCCTGCCCGGGCAGTCGCTCGCGTGGGGACTGTGGGAGCAGGCCAGCACCATGACCGGGCACCTCGGTCAGGCGGCCAAGGCCCGCGCGGGCGCGACGATCACCGCCGAGCAGGGGATGGCGCTGTTCGACGCGGCGATCTCCCTGCCGGACGCGCACCTGGTGCCGATCAACCTCGACCTCAAGGCCGTCCAGGACGTGCCGCCGTTGCTGCGCGGTCTGGTCCGGCCGAGTGCCCCGACCCGGGCGCGGGCCGGGGCCGCGAAGCCGGTCGACCTGGCCGAGCGGCTGACCAGGCTGCCCGAGCCGGAGCAGCGCCGGACCTTGCAGGACATCGTCCGCGACCACGCCGCCGCCGTCCTCGGTCACGGGGACGCGGGCGCGGTCGGTCCCGAGCGCGCGTTCAAGGAACTCGGGTTCGACTCCCTCACCGGGGTCGAGCTGCGCAACCGGCTCGCGGGCGCGACCGGGCTGCGGTTGCCCGCCACGCTCGTGTTCGACCACCCGACACCGGTCGACCTCGCGGACCGGCTGTGGGGGGACCTGGTCGGCTCGGGTGACCCGGACGCCGCCGCCATCGCCGACCTCGACCGTCTCAGTGCGACAGTGGCCGCGCTCCCGGTGGGGGCCTTGGCCGACAGCGCGATCGCGGACCGCTTGCGGGCGTTGCTGGAGACCGTGACCGGCGGCTCAGGGGTGGCCGGTCGGCTGGAGTCGGCCTCCGCCGACGCCGTCTTCGACTTCATCGACAAGGAACTCGGCGTGTCGTGACACCGGCCTGATCAGCAGCCCCGACCCGGACGGATGTGGTGGAGGACCCCGACATGGCTGACGACGAGAAGCTCCTGCGGTACCTCAAGCGGGTCACCGCCGACCTCGCCGACACGCGCGAGCGGCTGGCGGCGTTGCGGGAACCGATCGCCGTCGTCGGCATGGGCTGCCGCTACCCCGGTGGCGTGCGCACCCCGGACGACCTGTGGGACCTGGTCCGCGCCGGGCGCGACGCGGTCACCGGGTTCCCCGAGGGGCGGGGGATCGAGGTCGACCCGGTCGCGGTGCGCGGCGGGTTCCTCGACGACGCCGACCGGTTCGACGCCGCGCTGTTCGGCATCAGCCCGCGCGAGGCGCTGACCATGGACCCGCAGCAGCGGGTGCTGCTGGAGGTCGCGTGGGAGGCGTTGGAGCGGACCGGCGTCGACCCGTTGTCGTTGCGCGGCAGCCGGACCGGGGTGTTCGCGGGTGCGGGGGCGTCGAACTACGGCATCGGGCTGGAGATCCCGGAGGGCGCCGAGGGGCACCTGCTGACCGGCAGCGCCGCGAGTGTGGTGTCCGGACGGGTGGCGTACTCGCTCGGGCTCGAAGGTCCGGCGGTCACTGTGGACACAGCCTGCTCGTCGTCGCTGGTCGCGTTGCACCTGGCGGTCAAGGCGTTGCAGGGCGACGAGTGTTCCCTGGCGCTGGTGGCCGGGGTGACGGTCATGGCGGGGCTTGGCCTCTACAGCGAGTTCGGTGCCCAAGGCGGGCTTGCGGGAGACGGGCGCTGCAAGGCGTTCTCGGCTGACGCGGACGGCACGGGGTGGGGCGAGGGCGCGGGAGTGCTGGTGCTGACCCGGCTCTCCGAGGCTCGTCGGCGCGGTTATGACGTACTGGCTGTCGTGAGCGGCACGGCGGTGAACGCGGACGGGGCGTCGAACGGGTTGACGGCGCCGAATGGTCCTTCGCAGCAGCGGGTGATCCGGGCGGCACTTGCCGCCGCAGGCCTGTCACCGTCCGATGTGGACGCGGTCGAGGCGCACGGCACCGGGACCGTGCTGGGCGATCCGATCGAGGCGCAAGCGCTTGCGGCCGCGTACGGGAGCGACCGAGTCGAGCCGCTGTGGCTGGGGTCGGTGAAGTCGAACATCGGCCACACCCAGGCAGCGGCCGGGGTCGCCGGGGTGATCAAGTCGGTCATGGCGCTGCGGCACGGCGTGCTGCCGCAGACGCTGCACGCGGGCGAGCCGTCCCCGCACATCGACTGGACCGGGCTCGGCCTGCTCAGCTCGGCCCGCCCGTGGCCGGAGGTGGACCGCCCGCGCCGGATCGGGGTGTCGTCGTTCGGCATGAGCGGCACGAACGCCCACGTCATCCTGTCCGCGCCCGAGCCGTCCGCCGAGCCCGACGAGCCGGGCCAGGCTCCCCGTGTTTCCCGGCAGGTGCCGTACTTGGTCTCCGGGCACAGTTTCGAGGTGTTACGGGAGCAGGCGCAGCGGCTGCTGGGCGGGCTCGGGGGAAGCGTGCTCGACGTCGCGCACACCCTGGCGACGGGTCGGGCGAGTCTGGACCACCGCGCGGTCGTGCTCGCGGCGGATCGCGACGAACTTGTCGACGGGTTGCGGGCCGTTGCCGCCGGTCGGGCCGCGGGCAATGTCGTGACCGGCTCGGCGGACGACGGCCGCACGGCGTTCCTGTTCACCGGCCAGGGCGCGCAGCGGGCGGGGATGGGCGAGCAGCTGGCCGCCGCGTTCCCGGTGTTCGCGGCGGCGTTCGCCGAGGTGCGGACGGCACTCGGGGTCAGCGAGTTCGGGGACCTGGGGCGGACCGAGCACGCGCAGCCCGCGATCTTCGCCTTCGAGGTCGCGCTGTACCGGCTGGTGGAGTCGTGGGGCGTGCGGCCGGACTACCTGGTCGGGCACTCCATCGGCGAGATCGCGGCGGCCCACGTCGCGGGGATCCTGTCGCTGGCCGACGCGTGCACGCTGGTCAACGCCCGTGCCCGGCTGATGGGTGCCCTCCCCGAGGGCGGCGCCATGCTGGCCGTGGAGATCAGCGAGTCGACCCTCGCGCGCCGGTTCCCCGGTGGGCTGCCGGACGGCGTGGACCTGGCGGCGGTCAACTCGGATCGTTCCGTTGTCCTGTCCGGGGATCGCGCGGTCGTCCAGCAGCTGAGGGAGCGGATCGTCGAGCACTCGGGCCGGGTGAAAGACCTGGCCACCTCGCACGCCTTCCACTCGCGGCTCATGGACCCCATGCTGGCGGACCTGCGCGCGGCCATCGCCGGGATCGCGCACGGCCGCGCGGTTCTGCCCGTTATGTCCACTGTGTCCGGTGAGCTGCTGATCGACGTGGACGCCGACTACTGGGTGCGGCAGGTGCGCGAACCGGTCCGGTTCGCGGCCGCCGTCGACCGGCTGCGCGCGGCGGGTGTCACCCGGTTCGTCGAGATCGGCCCGGACGCCGCGCTCACCGCCGTGGTCGACGGCGCTCTCGCCCTGTCCCGGCGCGACCGCCACGAGGTCGACGCCCTGCTCACCGGCCTGTCCCGCGCCCACGCCACCGGTGTCGGCGTCGACTGGCGCGCCGTGTTCGAGCCCTGGGGCGGCAAGCTCGTCCCCCTCCCCACCTACGCCTTCCGCCGCGACCGGTACTGGCTCGACCCGGCGTCCGCGGGCGGCACCGAGGACGGGGCGTTCTGGACCGCCGTCGACCGCGCCGACCCGGCCGCGCTGGCCGCGACCCTGCGCACCGACGAAGACGCTGTCCGCGCGCTCCTGCCCGCGCTGGTCGACTGGCGCCGCGGCCAGCGGGACCGCACCGAGGTCGACACCTGGTGCTACCGCGCCACTTGGACCCCGGTGACCGGCTTGACCGCGCCGAGCGCCCCGGGCACCTGGCTGGTCGTCGTCCCCAGCGCCAAGGCCGACGACCAGGCCGTGATCGGCACCGTCCGGGCGCTGCGCGGCCACGGGGTCGACGTGGTGGAACTGCCGCTGGCCCGCACCGAGGTGGACCGCTGGTCGGTCGCCGCCCGGCTGCGCGATGTCGCGGGCATGGGCTTCACCGCCGTGCTGTCCCTGCTGGCCGACGACGACTCGGCGCACGCCGAGTACCCGCCGATGACCTCCGGCCAGGTCGCCACCGTGATCCTGCAGCAGGCGCTCGGCGACGCGAACCTGAACGCTCCACTGTGGATCGTCACCAGGGGTGCCGTGTCGATCGGCCGCGCCGACCGGCTCACCGCGCCGAGCCAGGCCCAGCTGTGGGGTGCAGGCCGGGTCGCCGCGCTGGAACTGGGCGTGCGGTGGGGCGGTGTGGTCGACATGCCGGTACCGGACGACCGTGCCGCGGCCGCGCTGGTGGCCGTCGTCGCGAGCGGTGAGGACCAGGTCGCCATCCGCTCGACCGGCGTGTTCGGCCGCAGGCTCGCCCGAGCCGTCCCCACCGCCGGGATGCCCTGGGCGCCGCGCGGAACTGTGCTGGTCACCGGTGGTACGGGCGCGTTGGGCACGCACGTGGCCGCCTGGTTGGCCGAACAGGGTGCCGAGCGGGTGATCCTGGCCAGTCGCACAGGGATCGGGACTGGCGAGGTCGTCGCACTCGACGTCACCGACCGCGAGCAGGTCGCCGCGTTCCTCGCCGAGCACGAGGTCGGCACCGTCGTGCACGCCGCCGGGGTCTCGGACCTCGTGCCGCTCAACGAGACCGGCCTCGCCGAGTACGCCGAGGTCCTGCGCGCCAAGGTCGTCGGCGCCGCGCTGCTCGACGAGCTGCTGCCCGACGCCGAGTTCGTCTACTTCTCCTCCGTCGCCGCGACCTGGGGCGGTGGCGGCCAGGGTGCCTACGCCGCCGCGAACGCGTACCTCGACGCGCTGGCCGAATCCAGGCGCGGCAAGGGTCTTCCCGCCGTGTCCGTCGCATGGGGACCGTGGGAAGGCGCCGGGATGGCCGCCGACAGCCACGAGCAACTGCTGCGCCGCGGCCTGCGCCCGATGCCGCCTGCCAAGGCGCTCAAGGCTCTCAGCCGCGCTCTCGACAGCCGCGCCGACCTCACCGTGGCCGACGTCGACTGGACCGTGTTCGCCCCCGCCTTCACCAGCGCTCGCCGCAGTCCGCTGCTCGCCGACCTGGTCGACGAGAACCCCGAGCCCGTCGCCGCCGGTGACGTGCGCGCCCAGTGGGTGTCCAGGCTGGCCGACCTGCCCGAGGGCGACCGCACCGGCGTCCTGCTCGACCTGGTGCGTGCTGAAGTCGCTGCCGTGCTCGGCTACCGAGGGCCGGACGACATCGGCGCGCAGCTGCCGTTCAAGGACCTCGGCATCGACTCGCTCACCGCGGTCGAGGTCCGCGACCGGCTCGCCGCCGCGACCGGGCTCACCCTCACCGCGGGCCTGGTGTTCGACTACCCGAAGCCCGCCACGCTCGCCGAGTACCTCGTCGCGGAGCTGACCGGGACCACCCGGGTCGTGGATGTCGCGGCGCGTGTGACGGTCGACGAGCCGATCGCGATCATCGGCATGGCGTGCCGCTTCCCCGGCGGCGTCACCACACCGGAAGACCTGTGGCGGCTGCTGCTGGCGGGCGACGAGGCCATCTCCGCGTTCCCCGCCGACCGCGGCTGGGACCTCGACGAACTGTTCGCCGAGGACGTCGACGGCGGCACGTCGTATGTCCAGGCGGGCGGGTTCCTGCACGAGGCCGCCGACTTCGACCCGGCGTTCTTCGGGATCTCCCCGCGCGAGGCCATCGCGATGGACCCGCAGCAGCGGCTCCTGCTGGAAACCGCCTGGGAGGCGGTCGAACGCGCGGGCATCGACCCGCACGACCTGCGCGGCAGCCGGACCGGCGTGTTCGCGGGCAGCAACGGGCAGGACTACAGCTACCTGCTGCTCAGTTCCGAGGATGACGTCGAGGGGCACCTGCTCGCGGGCGCCACCGCCAGCATCCTGTCCGGCCGGGTCGCCTACAGCTTCGGCTTCGAGGGACCCGCGCTCACCGTGGACACCGCGTGCTCGTCGTCGCTGGTCGCGCTGCACCTGGCCGCTCGGTCGCTGAGGTCGGGCGAGTGCGACCTGGCACTGGCCGGTGGCGTGTCGGTGATGTCGACCCCGGGGCCGTTCGTGGAGTTCAGCCGCCTGAGCGGGCTCGCCCAGGACGGCCGGTGCAAGGCGTTCGCCGACGCGGCTGATGGAACGGGCTGGGGTGAGGGTGCCGCGCTGCTGCTCGTCGAACGGCTCTCGGACGCGCAACGCAACGGGCACAAGGTCTTGGCGGTGCTGAAGGGCAGCGCGGTCAACTCCGATGGGGCGTCGAACGGCCTCACCGCGCCGAACGGGCCGTCCCAGCAGCGGGTCATCCGCGCCGCTGTCGCCGACGCAGGTCTGGACTTGTCCGATGTGGACGCGGTGGAGGCGCACGGCACCGGCACCACGCTCGGCGACCCGATCGAGGCGCAGGCACTGCTGGCCACCTACGGGCGCGACCGGGAGCGGCCGCTGCTGCTCGGCGCGGTCAAGTCGAACCTCGGGCACACCCAGGCCGCCTCCGGTGCCGCTGGCGTGATCAAGATGGTGCTGGCGCTGCGCCACGGGGTCCTGCCCAGGACGCTGCACGTCGACGCCCCGACGTCCCAGGTGGACTGGACGAGCGGGTCGGTCGACCTGCTCACCGACACCACCCCCTGGCCCGCGACCGGTCGGCCGCGCCGGGCCGGGGTGTCGTCGTTCGGGGCCAGCGGCACCAACGCCCACCTCATCCTGGAGGAGGCAGCCCACGGCCAGGACGATCCCGCCGAGTCGGCCGCCCGGCAGGCCGGACGGCCCCTGCCCTTCGTCGTGTCGGCTCGCTCCGAGCAGGCCCTGCGGGGCCAAGCCGAGGCGCTGCGCGCGAACCTGACCGCTGCCCTGCCCGACATCGCCCACACCCTCGGCGGCCGCAGCACTTTCGAGCACCGGGCCGTGATCGTCGCCGACACCGAAGACGGCCTGCGCGAGGGCCTCACCGCTCTCGCCGAGGGCACGCCGCATTCTGCCGTCACAGTGGGGAAGGCGGGCGCGGCCAAGATCGCGTTCGTGTTCCCCGGCCAGGGGTCGCAGTGGCGGGGGATGGCGCTGGAACTCCTGGACGAGCCGGTGTTCGCCGACCGGTTCGCCCAGTGCGCGCACGCCTTGGCGCCGCACATCGACTTCGTGCCGACCGAGGCCCTGGCCGACGAGGACGCTCTGGCGAGGGTTGACGTCGTCCAGCCGGTGCTGTGGGCGGTCATGGTGTCGCTCGCGGCGCTGTGGCAGGCACACGGGGTCACGCCTGCCGCCGTCGTCGGACACAGCCAGGGCGAGATCGCGGCCGCCGCGGTCTCCGGCGCGCTGAGCCTCGCCGATGCCGCCGCCGTGGTCGCGTTGCGCAGTCAGGCGATCACGGAACTCGCCGGGCTCGGCGGCATGGTGTCCATCCCGCTCGGCGAGGACATCGTCCGCCACCGCATCGTGCCGTGGGGCGAGCGGATCTCCGTGGCGGCCGTCAACGGTCCGGAAGCGACAGTCGTCTCCGGTGAGCCGGGCGCGCTCGACGAACTCCTGGTGGAGCTGACCGGCGACAACATCCGGGCGCGACGGGTCCCCGTCGACTACGCCTCGCACTCCGCCCAGGTCGACCGCCTGCGTGAGCGCATCACCGCCGCACTCGCCCACATCGCGCCCCGACGCGCCGCCATCCCGTTCTACTCCGCGGTGACCGGCGACCTGCTCGACACCAGTGGGCTCGGCGCCGACTACTGGTTCACCAACCTGCGCGAGACCGTGCGCTTCGAGTCGGCCACCGCCGCCCTGATCCGCGACGGCCACACGCTGCTGATCGAGTCCAGCCCGCACCCCGTGCTCACCGCGGCCATCCAGGACGCCACCGCGATCGGGACACTGCGCCGCGACGACGGTGGTCGGACGCGATGGCTGACCGCGCTCGCCGAGGCTCACACCCGTGGCGCTGCGGTGGACTGGCGGCTCGACGGTCGGTTCGTCGACCTGCCCACTTACGCCTTCCAGCGGCAGCGGTACTGGTCCAAGCCGCACATCGAGGCGCCAGTGCCAGCCAGCAACCCTGGCGAGGCAAGGTTCTGGGCCGCCGTCGACCGCGCGGACGGTGCTGCGGTGGCGGAGACGCTGGGCGTGCCGGAGTCCGCTGTCGAGTCGCTGCTGCCCGCCTTGGCCGGATGGCACCGGCAGGTTGGCGCTGAGTCCGCTGTGGATGGATGGCGGTACCGGATCCGGTGGTCCGCTGTTGACGAGGTCCGCACGCCCGTGCTCACCGGCCGCTGGTTGGTGGTGGTCAGCGAGGCGCTGGCGGACTCCCCGATCGCGCGGGCTCTCGGGGACGCCGAAGTGCTGGTGATCGACCCCACCGAGGAGTCGCTGGCTACCAAGCTGGGTGGCTACGAGGTCGACGGGATCCTGTCGCTGCTCGCCTTGGACGAGACTCCGCACCCGGTGCACACGGCGCTCCCGGTCGGCTTGACCGCGACGCTGTCGCTGCTGCACGCCGCTGTCGAGACCGACATCGCTCCACTGTGGTGTGTCACGCAGGGTGCGGTCGGGACAGCGGGAGAGGTTCCCGTGAACCCCGGTCAGGCGCAGGTGTGGGGCCTGGGCCGGGTCGCCGCGCTGGAACACCCCAGGCAGTGGGGCGGACTGGTCGACCTGCCGGTGAACTTCGACGAGCGGGCCGAGAGCAGGCTGATCGCCGCGCTCACCCGAACCGATGACGAAGACCAGTTGGCGGTCCGTGCTTCCGGCACGTTCGCCCGACGCCTGGTGCGGGCCGCGACGGGCTCGACCGCGCCGATCCGGTCGTGGCGGCCGGGTGGGTCCGTGCTGGTGACCGGCGGGACCGGTGCCATCGGCGGTCACGTGGCGCGGTGGCTGGCCGAGAACGGCACCGAACACCTCGTGCTCACCAGCCGCCGGGGCCAGGACGCGCCTGGCGCGGCCGATCTGGTGGCCGAGCTGTCGGCGTTGGGCGCCAAGGTCGACGTGGTGTCGTGCGACCTGAGCGACCGCGCGGACGTGGCCAGGATGCTGTCGGAACTGGACGGTCCGGTCACGACGGTCATGCACACGGCGGGCATGGGGACGCTGGCGCCGCTGGAGTACACGAGTGTCGGCGACCTGGCGTACCTGATCACCGCGAAGGTCGCGGGTGCCAGGCACCTCGACGAGCTCATCGACCCCGCCCAGCTCGACGCGGTGGTCTACTTCTCCTCCATCGCGGGCGTGTGGGGGGTGGGCAGGCACGGGGGGTACGCCGCGGGCAACGCCTACCTCGACGCCCTGGCCGAACACCGGCGCAGCGAGGGCGTGCCGGTGCTGTCGGTGGCGTGGGGGCCGTGGGACGGCGGCGGGATGGTCGCCATGACCGCCGTCGAACCCATGCTGCGCCGGGGTGTCCCGCTGATCACCCCGGGCCCGGCGATGGTGGCGCTGCGGCAGGCACTCGACCACGGCGACACCTTCGTCGCCGCGGCGGAGGTCGACTGGGCCAAGTTCGTGCCCGCTTTCACCTCGTTGCGCCCCAGCCAATTGCTCGCCGAACTCCCGGAGGCGGCGTCCCGGCAGGTGGCCGCCGTGGTCCCGGCGGAGGCGGCGGCCGACTTCCGCACCCGGTTGGCCGGGTTGTCCGAAGTGGAGCGCTCGCGGACCCTGCTGGACCTCGTGCGCGCCCACGCCGCCGTGGTGCTCGGCCACCCCGGCCCCGAGGCGATCGACCCGGACCTGGCGTTCCGCGAGGTCGGGTTCGACTCGCTGACCGCTGTCGAGCTGCGCAACCGGGTCGCCGCCGAGACCGGGCTCGCGCTGCCCGCGACACTGGTGTTCGACCAGCCCAACCCGACCGTGCTCGCCGCCCACCTGCGTGCCCTCGCGCTGCCGGACGAACCCGAGGACGACCTGCCCTCGATCGCCGAGCTGGACCGCATCGAACTCGCACTGTCCACTCGGGCCGACGACGACATCGCCAGGGTCCGGGTGGTCATGCGGCTGGAATCCCTGCTCGCCGCCCAGCGCGGCACCGGCTCCAGCGGCGGCGACCTGCTCGACCGGCTCGGATCGGCCACCAACGACGAACTGTTCGACCTGGTCGAGAAGGACTTGGGGCTGACATGAGCGACAACGGCACCGCCGCCGAGCGCAAGCTCCGCGACTACCTCGGCCGGGTCATCGCCGAGCTGCACGACACCCGCGGGCGGTTGCGGGCGGCGGAGTCGGCCGAGCAGGAACCGATCGCGATCGTCGCGATGAGCTGCCACCTGCCCGGTGGGGTGTCCTCGCCGGAAGACCTGTGGCGGATGCTGGTGGACGGCGGCGACGGGATCACCTCGTTCCCCACCGACCGCGGCTGGGTCGGCGACACCCTGACCCACCCGGACGGGCACACCTCCGTCACCTCGGCGCAGGGCGGGTTCCTGCACGACGCGGGCCTGTTCGACCCCGGGTTCTTCGGGATCAACCCGCGCGAGGCGCTGGCGATGGACCCGCAGCAGCGGCTCGTGCTGGAGGGCGCCTGGGAGGTCGTCGAACGTGCGGGCATCCACCCGAGGTCGTTGCGCGGCAGCCAGACCGGTGTGTTCGTCGGCACCAACGGCCAAGGCTATGGCGCGGGCATGCAAGCGGGAATGGCGGGCTCCGAGGGTTACCTGCTCACCGGCGGCGCCACGTCTGTCGTTTCTGGGCGGATCGCCTACACGCTGGGGCTTGAGGGTCCGGCGGTCACTGTGGACACCGCGTGCTCGTCGTCGCTGACGGCACTGCACCTGGCGAGTCAGGCACTGCGCTCTGGGGACTGCACACTGGCGCTGGTCGGCGGGGTCACGGTGATGCCGCACCCGACCGGGTTCCACGAGTTCAACCGGCAGCGGGGATTGTCCTCCGACGGACGGTGCAAGGCGTTCTCGGCAGGCGCTGACGGCATGGGCATGGCCGAGGGCGCTGCCATGATCCTGGTCGAGAAGCTGTCCGACGCCGTTCGCAATGGACACCCCGTGCTGGCGGTGGTGCGCGGGTCGGCGGTGAACCAGGACGGCGCGTCGAACGGGCTGACGGCGCCGAACGGGCCGTCGCAGCAGCGGGTGATCCGGGCGGCGTTGGCCAACGCCCGACTGTCCCCGGAGGACGTTGACGCCATCGAGGCGCACGGGACCGGTACCGCGCTCGGCGATCCCATCGAGGCGCAGGCGTTGCTGGCGACCTACGGGCAGGATCGGGACCGGCCGCTGTGGCTGGGGTCGCTGAAGTCCAACATCGGGCACACGCAGGCCGCGGCCGGGGTGGCCAGCATCATCAAGATGGTGTTGGCGCTGCGCAACGAACTCCTGCCGCTGACGCTGCACGCCGAGGAACCGACCCCGCACGTGGACTGGTCGTCGGGCTCGGTGGAGCTGCTGACCGCCGCGCGGCCGTGGCCCGCGGGGGAGCGGGTGCGGCGGATCGGGGTGTCGTCGTTCGGGATCAGCGGCACGAACGCGCACGTCATCGTCGAGGAAGCACCGGTAGAGGAAGCGCCGGTCGCGGAGGTCGGCGACTCGGCAGCGCCACCGGTGGTGCCGCTGCTGGTGTCCGGACGCACCGCCGCGGCGTTGACCGCGCAGGCCGATCGACTGTCCGATGTGGACGCCGAAGTGGTCGACCTCGGGTTCTCGCTGGCCACGTCCCGGCAGTCGTTCGAGCACCGGGCTGTTGTGTTGGTGGCCGATCGGGAGTCCGCTGCCGCTGGTCTGGCGGCTGTCGCGGCGGGGGAGAGCAGCCCGGACGTGTTGCGCGGTGTCGTCGAACCCGGTCTGCTGGCCGTGCTGTTCACCGGACAGGGGGCGCAGGTCGCGGGGATGGGGCGCGAACTTCACGAGACGTACCCTGTTTTCGCGCAAGCGTTCGACGCCGTGGCCGCGCGGATCGGGCTGTCGCTACACGAGATCGTCTTCGGCGACCCCGGCACGATCGACCGCACCGACAACGCCCAGGCCGGGCTGTTCGCGGTCGAGGTCGCGACGTTCCGGCTGCTGGAGTCGTGGGGGGTGCGGCCGGACCTGCTGGTCGGCCACTCCATCGGCGAGGTCGCGGCGGCGCACGTCGGCGGGGTGCTCTCGCTGGACGACGCCTGCGCCCTCGTCGCCGCGCGCGGCAGGTTGATGGCCGGGCTGCCCGAGGGCGGGTCGATGCTGGCCGTCGAGGCGTCCGAGGCCGAACTGGCCGCCGAGTTCCCCGATGGCCTGCCCGCGGGCGTGGACTTGGCGGCGATCAACTCGGACCGTTCCCTTGTGGTGTCCGGGGATCGCGAGGCTGTGCTCGAAGTGAAGCGCACGATCGGCGCGCAAGGTCGGCGGGTCAAGGAACTGGCGGTCTCGCACGCGTTCCACTCGCACCTGGTGGAGCCGATACTGGCGGAGTTCGCCGAGGTCGTTGCCGGGCTTGAGTTTCACGCCCCGGTGATCCCGCTGGTGTCCACTGTCGAGCTGGACGCCGATGTGGCGAACCCGGAGTACTGGGTCCGGCAGGTCAGGGCCACCGTTCGATTCCACGCGGCGGCGACCCGACTGCGCGAGCGAGGGGTCACCCGGTTCGTCGAGGTCGGCCCGGACGGGGTGCTGAGCGCGCTGGTCGGCGACGGCGCGGTGGCGCTGCAGCGGTCGGGGCGACCGGGCGTGGAGACGCTGCTGCGGGGCGCGTCCCGGCTGCACGTCGCAGGCGTCGACCTGGACTGGGCCGCGGTGTTCGCCCCCTGGCACGGTAGGCTCGTCCCGCTACCGACGTACGCCTTCCAGCGCCGGCGGTACTGGCCCGCGCTCAACGCTGCCGGGGACGTGACCGCTGCCGGGCTCGGTGGTGCGGACCACCCGCTGCTCGGCGCGATGGTGTCCCTCGCGGGCAGCGACGGTCTATTGCTCACCGGACGACTGTCATCGTCCACTCAGGACTGGCTGGCGCAGCATCGGGTGCACGGCGCGGCTCTGCTGCCGGGAACCGCGTTCGTCGACTTGGCGCTGCGGGCGGGCGAGCAGGTCGGCTGCCCCGTGGTGGACGAGCTGACGCTGAGCATGCCGCTGGTCGTGCCGGACCGGGGCGCGTTGCAGCTCCAGGTCGAGGTCGGATCGCCGACCCCGGACGGCACTCGGCCGATCACCGTCCACTCGCGACCCGATGACGGCGAGTGGACCACGCACGCCGCCGGTGTCCTGTCGCCGCCGCGCGCCGGTGGTGTGCCGCTCGACGAGTGGCCGCCCGCCGGTGCGGAACCGGTTGACACCACTGGGTTCTACGACGTGGTCCAGGCCGCCGGGCTCGACTACGGGCCGATGTTCCAGGGCCTCCGCGCGGCGTGGCGGCTCGGCGGCGAGGTCTTCGCCGAGGTCGAGCTGGACGCCGATGGTGAGCGGTTCGGCGTGCACCCGGCGCTGCTCGACGCGGCGCTGCACGCCATCGCCGTGGGCGGACTGCTGGAGGGTACCGAGGTCCGGCTGCCCTTCAGCTGGTCCGGCGTCACCCTGCACGCGGTCGGCGCGACGGCCCTGCGCGTGCGGATCAGCCCCGCGGGCCCGGACACGGTGTCCCTGGTGGCCGCGGACGCGACCGGCGCGCCGGTGATCACGGTCGACTCCCTCGTGCTCCGCCCCGCCGCGACCGCCGACCCCACCACGGCTCCCCGCGACACCCTCTTCCGCCTCGACTGGCTCCCCCTCGACGGCGGCGAACTCCTCCCCTGGACGCTGGTCACCGACCTGTCCGACGCCGCGGGAGATCTGGTCGCCGTGCGGGTCGACGGCGAGGACGTCGGCGCGGCGGTCCGGCGGGCGTTGGCGCTGGTCCAGCAGTGGCTGGCCGACGAGCAGTTCGCCGAGTCGCGGCTGGTGGTGCTGACCGGCACGGGTCCCGCGGCCGCCGCGGTGTGGGGGCTGGTGCGGGCGGCGCAGACCGAGCACCCGGGGCGGTTCGTGCTGGCCGAGGCCGACGCGCCGTTCGCCGGGTTGGACACCGACGAGGCGCAGTTCGCCGTCCGGGACGGCGTCGTGCTCGTGCCCCGCCTCGCCCGGGTGCCGCGCGCGCCGGAGCCGGAGCGGATCGACGGCACGGTGGTGATCACCGGCGGCACCGGCACCCTCGGCTCCCTGGTCGCCCGGCACCTCGTCACCCGGCACGGCGTCACCGACCTGCTGCTGCTCAGCCGCCGCGGCCCGCTCGCGAGCACCGACCTGGCCGACCTGGACGCCACCGTCGAGGTAGTCGTCTGCGATGTGGCCGACCTCGACCAGCTCCGCACCGCCCTCGGCGGACGGGACATCGGCCTGGTCGTGCACGCCGCGGGCAGCACCGACGACGCCCTGGTCGAGAGCCTCACCGACGACCGGATCGACCCCGTCCTGGCCAAGGCGCACGCCGCGCTGCACCTCGACGCGCTGGTCGACGACGGCGTCCCCGTCGTGCTGTTCTCCTCGGCCGCCGCCACGTTCGGCGCCGCCGGGCAGGCCAACTACGCCGCCGCCAACGCCGTCCTCGACGCGGTCGCGCGCCGCCGCCCGAACGCCGTGTCGGTCGCGTGGGGCCTGTGGGCGCAGACCAGCGGCATCACCGGACGGCTCGACGACGTCGAACGCGCCCGCGTCACCCGCGCCGGGGCCGCTCTCACCACGGCGGAGGGCCTGGCCCTGTTCGACGCGGCGCTCGCGGGCACCGAGCCCAACCTCCTCGCGATGCGCCTGGACCTCCCCGCCCAGCTCGACGGCGTCGTCCCGCCCCTGCTGCGCGGCCTGGTCCGCGGGCGGGCCAGGCGGGCCGAGGCCGCCCCGACCGCTGGGCTGGGTGCCCGCCTGGCCGCGTTGGGTGAGGCCGAGCGCGGGCGGGCGCTGCTGGGTGTGGTGCGGGCCGAGGTCGCGGCGGTGCTCGGGCACGGGTCGGTCGAGCTGGTCGAGGCGACCAGCTCGTTCAAGGACCTCGGGTTCGACTCGCTTACCGCTGTCGAGTTGCGTAACCAGCTCGGTGCCGTGACCGGTCTTCGGCTGCCTGCGACCCTCGTGTTCGACCACCCGTCGCCGCGCGCTCTGGTCGAGTTCCTGCTGCCCAAGCTGCTCGGTACGGTAGGCCCGGTTACCGCTGCCACGGTCGTTAAGGCCACCGACGAGCCGATCGCGATCGTGGCGATGAGTTGCCGCTACCCCGGTGGTGTCGACAGTCCTGAGGCACTGTGGCGGCTGGTCGCGTCAGGCGGTGACGCGATCACCCCGTTCCCCACCAACCGCGGTTGGGATACCGACGGCCTCTATGACCCGGATCCCGAGTCGGCCGGTAAGTCGTACGTGCTCGAAGGCGGGTTCGTGCACGACGCGGACACCTTCGACCCGTCGCTGTTCGGCATCTCCCCGCGCGAAGCGCTGGCGATGGACCCGCAGCAGCGGCTGATGCTAGAGGCGTCGTGGGAGGTCTTCGAGCGCGCGGGCATCGACCCGACATCGGTGCGCGGTTCCCGGACCGGGGTGTTCGCGGGCCTGATGTACCACGACTACGCCGCCACCATGCCCATCCTGCCCGAGGGCGTAGAGGGCTACCTGGGCACTGGGACCTCAGGCAGCGTCTTGGCCGGGCGGGTCTCTTACACGTTCGGGCTGGAAGGCCCGGCGATGACCGTTGACACTGCCTGCTCCAGCAGCCTTGTAGCGCTGCACCTGGCCGCGCAGGCATTGCGGTCCGGTGAGTGCGACATGGCGTTGGCCGGTGGGGTGACCGTGCTGTCGACGCCCGCGGTGTTCATCGACTTCAGCCGCCAGCGCGGGTTGGCCTTCGACGGCAGGTGCAAGTCCTTCGCGGCGGCCGCGGACGGCACCGGGTGGTCCGAGGGCATCGGGCTGCTGCTGGTCGAACGGCTCTCGGACGCGATCGAGCGCGGGCACCCGGTGCTGGCGGTGGTGCGCGGGTCGGCGGTGAACCAGGACGGCGCGTCGAACGGGCTGACCGCGCCGAACGGGCCGTCGCAGGAGCGGGTCATCCGGCAGGCCGTCGCCAACGCCGGGCTCGAACTGTCCGATGTGGACGCTGTGGAGGCGCACGGCACCGGGACCGTGCTCGGCGACCCGATCGAGGCGCAGGCCCTGCTGGCGACCTACGGGCAGGACCGGGACCGGCCGCTGTGGCTGGGGTCGCTCAAGTCCAACATCGGCCACTCGCAGGCCGCGGCCGGGGTCGGCGGCGTGATCAAGATGGTGCAGGCCCTGCGGCACGGGGTGCTGCCGCCGACCTTGCACGTCGACCAGCCCTCACCGCACGTGGACTGGTCGTCCGGGGCCGTCGAACTGCTGACCGCGCCGGTCGCGTGGGAGAGCGGTGAGCGTCTACGCCGCGCGGCGGTGTCGTCTTTCGGAGTTAGCGGGACCAACGCGCACACAGTCCTAGAGGAGTACCGGGCGCCTCTGGTCGAGGGGTCCGCTGCCACCGTGCCGTGGGTGTTGTCCGGCACCTCGCTAGAGGCAGTGCGGTCACTCGCGGGCTCGTTGGCGACGGTGGACGAACTGCCCGGTGACGTGGCGTGGACGCTGGCCACCGGTCGAGCGGATTTGGACCACCGCGCCGTAGTGCTGGATCCCGCCGGGTTGAGCGCTGTCGCTGACGGGACGGCCGGGGCCATCACCGGGGTCGCCGGGCGCGGTGGGGTCGCGTTCGTGTTCCCCGGGCAGGGCTCGCAGTGGGCCGGGATGGCCGTGGGGCTGCTGGAGTCGCCGGTGTTCGCGCGGGCGTTCGACGAGTGCGCCGAGGCGCTGGCGCCGTTCGTGGACTGGTCGCTGCGGGACGCGCTCGCGGGTGAGGGCCTGGAGCGGGTCGACGTCGTGCAGCCCGCGCTGTGGGCGGTGAACGTGTCGCTCGCCGCGCTGTGGCGCTCCGCCGGAGTCGAACCGGCCGCCGTCATCGGGCACTCGCAGGGGGAGATCGCCGCCGCCGTGGTCGCGGGGGCGTTGAGCCTGGCGGACGGGGCGCGGGTCGTCGCGCTGCGCAGCAAGGCGATCGCGGAGGAGCTGCGCGGCGGCGGGATGGTGTCGCTCGCGGTGTCCATGGCCGACGCCTCGGAGCTGATCGCGGGGCAGCCACTGTCGGTTGCCGCGGTCAACGGGCCGCTGTCGACCGTGGTCTCGGGCGACGCGGACGCGCTAGAGAAGCTGCTGACTACCTGCGAGGAGCGGGGACTGCGCGCACGCCGCATCCCGGTGGACTACGCCTCGCACTCGGCTCACGTCGAACTCATCGAGCAGCGGCTGTTGCGGGATCTGGCGCCGGTGTCACCGCGGGTCGGCGAGTTGCCGTTCTACTCGGCTGTCACCGGTGACCGGATCACGACCGACCGGATGGACGCGCGCTACTGGTACGACAACCTGCGCGAGACAGTGCGGTTCGAGGACGCCACCCGCGCGCTGTTGCGGGACGGCAACACCCTCTTCGTCGAGGTGAGCGCTCACCCTGTCCTGGTCACTGGGCTGCAAGAGACCCTCGATGGGCGCTCTGGGGCCGTGCTGGGCACGTTGCGTCGAGATGAGGGTGGCCTAGAGCGGTGGTGGGCCGCGCTGGCCGAGGCGTACGTCGTGGGCGTTCCCGTTGACTGGGCATCGGTCTTGCCGCGCGGGCGGTTCGTCGAACTGCCGACCTACCCGTTCCAGCGCACCCGGTTCTGGCCGGACCCCGTTCAGGTACCCGGCGATGTCACCGCTGTCGGGCTCGGTCTAGCCGGACACCCACTCCTGGGGGCGTCTGTGCCGGTGGCCGGAACGGACGACGTCGTGTTCACCGGACGTCTGTCGACGGCGACCCACCCGTGGTTGGCCGATCACGCCGTGCTGGGAACGGTGTTGCTACCGGGGTCCGCGTTCATCGAGCTGGCGCTGCACGTCGGGGCGCAGGTAGGCCTACCTGCGGTAGGAGAGCTGACCATCGAGGCGCCGCTGGCCGTGGGCGATGAGGGCGTCTCGGTGCAGGTAGTCGTATCCGGCGCCGCTGTGGCTGTGTACTCGCGGTCGGGGGAGACCTGGGTCCGGCACGCCGCAGGGACGCTGACAGCGGACACGGGCACAGGCTCTCGGTTGGACGTCTGGCCGCCGTCAGCCACACCGGTGCCGTTGGGAGACTTCTACGCGGCCGCGGCCAAGGCGGGATACGGCTACGGCCCCGTGTTCCAGGGGCTGCGAGCGTTGTGGCAGGGCGACGGCGAGGTCTACGCGGAGATCGCCGGGCCTGCCGGGGACGGTTTCGGCCTGCACCCGGCCCTGCTCGACGCCGCGTTGCACGGGATCGGCGCGCTGCGGGACGACGACGGAGTGCGCCTGCCGTTCGCCTGGACCGGGGTGGCACTGCACGCCGCTGGGGCGTCAACGCTGCGGGTCCGGCTCAGCGGCGGCGACTCCGTACGGGTGGACATCGCGGACGCCACAGGTGCGCCAGTGGCCACCGTGGACGGATTGGTGCTCCGCCCGCTCACCGCCGACCAGCTGGAAGCCCGACCCTCGGACCTGCTCTACGCGGTCGACTGGGTCCCCGCCGCGCCCGGACCGGTGCCCGCGTCGTGGGCCGTGGTCGGACCGGACCCCGATGGCGCCGCCGAGCACCTCGCCGGGGTGGTCCCCGCCGTCGACTGGCACCTCGACCTCGCCGCGCTGGTGGAGGCCCTGGACGCCGGGATGCCGGTGCCGGAGGTCGTGGTGGTGACCGCGACCGGGGTCGATGACCTCTTGGGCGCCTTGCGGGCGTTCCTCGGTGCCGAGCGGCTGCAGAACGCCAAGGCCGTGGTGCTCGGGTCGGGTGCGCAGCGCGGGCTGGTCCGGTCCGCCGCCGCCGAGCACCCGGGCCGGTTCGTGCTGGTCGACGGGGTGGAGGGCCTCGCGGCGCTGCCTGACGAACCCGAGGTGTCGCTGCGGTCGGGTGCGGCGTTCGTGCCCAGGCTGGTCCGGGCGCAGGGCGCCGCGCGGGTGCTCGGCGGCACAGTGCTGATCACCGGCGGGACCGGCGGGCTCGGCGCGCTGCTGGCCAGGCACCTCGCCGAGCGGCACGGGGTCGAGCGGCTGCTGCTGGTGAGCAGGCGTGGACTCGACGCCCCTGGAGCGGCCGCGCTGGTGGCCGAGTTGGACGTGCCGGTCGAGGTCATCGCATGCGACGCGGCGGATCGGGACGCTCTTGCCGAAGCGCTGCGGGGACGGACCGTCGACGTCGTAGTGCACGCGGCCGGTGTGCTCGACGATGGTGTGATCGCGTCGCTGACGCCGGAGCGGGTCGCTGCGGTGATGCGACCTAAGGCCGACGCGGCCGCGAACCTGGACGAGTTGCTCGGCGACGCCGAGTTCGTGTTCTTCTCCTCGGGCGCAGCCACGTTCGGTACGCCCGGTCAGGCCAACTACGCGGCCGCGAACTCTTACCTGGACGACCTAGCGGCTCGTCGCCGTGAACGCGGGCAGGCAGCGGTATCCATCGCATGGGGCCTGTGGGCGCGCGAGACCGGCATGACCTCCGGCGCTGACCGGTCCGGGCCAGCGCTATCGGACACCGAAGGCCTCGCGCTGTTCGACGTCGCTCTTGGCGCTGACCGGGCGCACGTCGTCGCAGCGCGCATAGACCTACCGGGCCTGCGCGCCCGTGGCCACGTACCGCCGCTGCTGCGTGGCCTGGTGCCCACCGTCGCTCGCCGGGAACAAGACCTGTCCACGCGGCTCGCGGGTAAGAGCGCGGCGGAGCAGGCGGAGATCCTGCTGGGTCTTGTCCGCGACCACGCCGCCGCCGTCCTCGGGCACGCCACCGGTGACGCTGTCTCGCCGGATCGCGGGTTCACCGAGATGGGCTTCAGCTCTCTGACCGCGATCGAGCTGCGCAACCACCTCGCCTCGGTCACAGAGCTGCGGTTGCCGACGACCCTGATCTTCGACTACCCGACCCCGGTGAAACTCGCGGACTACCTGCTCGACCGCGTGGGCGTCACGGAGACGTCGCCGCTGCTCACGCGCCTCGACCACGTCGAGGCGGACCTGGCGAGCGCGGACGACGACGTCCGGGCCAGGGCCGTGGCCCGCCTGCACGCCCTGGTCGCCCGCTACGACGCGGTGCCCGCGGTGGCGTCATCGCTCGCGGAGGCCTCCGACGACGAGATGTTCGCCTTCATCGACAACGAGCTGGGGGCGTGATGACCTCCGCCGGGGGCACGGAGGCCAAGCTCCGCGACTACCTCAAACGGGTCACGACCGACCTCGCCCAGACCCGTCAGCGGCTGAACCAGGTCGAGCGCGAGCCGATCGCCATCGTCGGCATGGCCTGCCGGTATCCGGGCGGTGTGGACAGCCCGGACGCGTTGTGGGCGTTGGTGCGCGACGGGGTCGACGCCATCGGTGGGTTCCCCGACGACCGTGGGTGGGACCTGACACCGTTCGAACAGTCCACGGTGGCGTTCACGCGCGAAGGCGGCTTCCTCGAAGGCGTCGCCGACTTCGACCCGTCGCTGTTCGGGATCTCACCGAACGAGGCGCTCGGCATGGACCCGCAGCAGCGGCTCGTGCTGGAAACGTCGTGGGAGGCGATCGAGCGGGCCGGTGTCGACCCGCTGTCGTTGCGCGGCAGCCGGACCGGCGTGTTCACCGGCGTCATGTACCACGAGTACTCGGCGCGGGCCCTGGACATCCCGCCGGGCGTAGAGGGGTTCCTCGGCACCGGTAGCGCGGGCAGCGTCGTCTCCGGTCGTGTCGCCTACGCGCTCGGTCTTGAAGGGCCCGCGGTCAGTGTCGACACCGCGTGCTCCAGCAGCCTGGTCGCGATGCACCTCGCCGCGCAGGCCCTGCGCAACGGGGAATGCTCGCTTGCCTTGGCCGGTGGTGTGTCCGTGATGGTCACCCCCAATACATTCGTCGACTTCGGTATGTCCGGTGGTCTTGCCTCCGACGGGCGGTGCAAGTCGTTCTCCGCCTCCGCTGACGGCGCGGGCTGGGCTGAGGGCGTTGGCGTGTTGTTGCTTGCTCGGCTCTCTGACGCCGAACGAGACGGGCTGCCCGTACTGGCTGTCTTGCGCGGTAGCGCCGTCAACTCCGATGGCGCCTCTAGCGGTCTCACGGTCCCCAATGGCCCGTCGCAACAGCGGGTCATCAGGGCCGCCTTGGCCAACGCGCGCTTGAACACGGCCGACATCGACGCCGTGGAGGCCCACGGGACCGGCACCTCGCTCGGTGACCCCATCGAGGCCCAGGCCGTGCTCGCCACCTACGGCCAGGACCGCGCTGAACCGCTGTGGCTCGGGTCCCTGAAGTCCAACATCGGCCACGCCCAGTCCGCCGCCGGGGTCGCTGGCGTGATCAAGATGGTCCTGGCCCTGCGCCACGACCTGCTCCCGCGCACGTTGCACGCCGACACCGCCACCCCGCACGTCGATTGGGCCGCGGGCAACGTCCAACTCCTCACCGAGCCCCGGCCCTGGCCACGTGGCGGCGATCCGCGCCGGGCGGGCATCTCTTCGTTCGGGGTCAGTGGCACCAACGCCCACGTGATCATCGAGGAGTACAGCGCCGAGGCTGCCGAGCGGTCGGGAGGCGCTGTCCCGGCGGTCCTGCCGTGGGTGATCTCGGGCAAGACCGCTGAGGCGCTGCACGGCCAGGCCAGCCGTCTTCTCGACCACGCGCAGGCAGCGCAACCGGTCGACATCGCGCGTTCGCTCGTCCAGTCGCGAGCGGCGCTAGACCACCGTGCCGTCGTGTTGGGCGGATCGGCGGAGGAGTTCGCGAAGGGACTCGCGGGGCTCGCCGAGGGCCGCGAGGTTCCGGGTGTCGTGGTCCGGACCGGGGACATCGGCCAGGGCGGAGTCGTGTTCGTGTTCCCCGGGCAGGGGGCGCAGTGGCCCGGGATGGTCGCGTCGCTGCTGGAGACCGAACCGGTGTTCGCGGCCAGGATCGAGGAGTGCGCCGCCGCGCTCGCGCCGCACGTCGACTGGTCGCTGCTGGACGTGCTGCGCAGCGGCGACGACCTCGCACGGGTCGACGTGGTCCAGCCGGTGCTGTGGGCCGTGATGGTGTCGCTGGCCGAGCTGTGGCGGTCGGCCGGGGTCGTGCCCGCTGCCGTTGTCGGGCACTCGCAGGGCGAGATCGCCGCAGCCGTCGTGGCGGGCGGGCTCTCGCTCGCGGATGGCGCGCGTGTGGTCGCGCTGCGCAGCAAGGCGATCGCCGCCGGGCTCAGCGGCGGCGGCATGGTCTCCCTAGCGCTACCCGAGTCGAAGGCCGCCGAACTCGCTGCTTGCTGGCCCGGCGTCAGCGTTGCGGCCGTTAACGGCCCAACGTCCACCGTGGTCTCAGGTGATGCGGTAGCGCTAGACGAACTGGTAGAGCACTGCACGGCCGCTGACATCCGAGCAAGACGCGTTCCCGTGGACTACGCGTCGCACTCACCTCACGTCGACTCACTCCGCGAACGCCTGATCGCGGACCTGGCCCCGATCCGGCCGCGTTCCGGCAGCATCCCGTTCCACTCCGCCGTGACCGCTACCCGCGTCGACACGGCCACTCTCGACGCCGCCTACTGGTTCAACAACCTGCGTGAACCCGTCCGGTTCGAGGCGGCCGTAAGAGGGCTGCTCGAGTCCGGCCGCTCCCTGTTCGTCGAGGTCAGCCCGCACCCGGTGCTCACCTACGGCCTGAACGAGACGGTCGCGGACTCCGGAACGTCGGCCGCTGTGCTCGCCACCCTCCGCCGCACCGAGGGCGACACCCGCCGCTGGCTCACCGCCCTGGCCGAGGCCCACGTCCACGGCGTCACTGTCGACTGGGCCACCCTCACCCAGCCCTGGGGCGGCGTCCGCGTGGACCTGCCCACCTACGCCTTCCAGCGCAAGCGGTACTGGCTCAACACCCTCCACACCACCACGATCCCCACCTCCGAGAGTTGGCGCTACCAACTCGCGTGGCAGCCCGTCGCCCTTAACGCCGTTAAGGGCGACGCCCCCTGGGCAGTGGTGACCAGAGGCGATCACCCTCTAGCCGCCGCCATCGCCGAGCACCTCGGCGCCACCGTCGTCGACATCGAGGCGCTGGACACTCTTATCCAGAGCCGGCCGGGCGGCGTGCTGTCGCTCTTGGCACTAGAGGAGCAGGCAACAGCCGAATACCCGGCGGTACCGCAGGGCTTCGCGGACACGATCACGCTGATCCACGCCCTGCACGCGGCCAAGCTCCAGGTGCCGCTGTGGTGCGCGACGGTCGACGTGGCGACCAACCCGCTACAGGCCTTGGTCGTTGGTTTGGGTCGGGTCGCGGCGCACGAGTACCCGTGGTGGGGCGGGCTGGTCGAGCTCCCGGCCGAGGTCGACGCCCAGGTGCTGGACGGCCTGGCAGCGGCCCTCGGGCAGCGGGACGAGGATCAACTACGCCTCCGCCCTGACGGCGTCCACGCGGCCCGCCTGCGGCGCGCGGACGCACCTTCGAAGCGGCGCCCGTGGTCGCCGTCCGGCACGGCCCTGATCACCGGCGGCACCGGGGCGATCGGCACCCACGTCGCGCGGATGCTCGCCCGAGGCGGCGCCGAACACCTGCTGCTGCTGAGCCGTCGAGGCCTTGCCGCGCCTGGGGCGGCCGACCTGGTGGCCGAGCTGGAAGACCTCGGTGCCAGGGTGACCGTGCTGGCGTGTGACCCGGCGGACCGGGACGCGCTGGCGGCCGTGATCGCCGAACACCCGCCGAACTCGGTGTTCCACGCCGCAGGAGTGGTCGACTCCAGCATCCTCGACTCACTCACCCTTGACCGGGTCGATACCGCGCTACGCGCGAAGGTCACCGCAGCGGTGAATCTGCACGAGCTGACCACCAACCTCGACGCGTTCGTCCTGTTCTCATCTCTAGCCGGTGTCTTCGGCGCGGCAGGAGAGGGCAACTACGGCCCAGGCAATGCCTTCCTCGACGCCTTCGCTCACCACCGTCGCGCGCAAGGCCTTCCTGGGACCGCTATCGCGTGGGGATCCTGGGATGGCGCGGGCATGGCCGAAGGCGCTATCGGCGACGCCATGGCTCGCCACGGTGTTCCCCGCATGGCGCCGGACCTGGCTCTTGACGCACTGCGCGCCGCTATCGACAACGACGACACCGCAGTCGCCATCGCCGACATCCGTTGGGACACCTTCGGCTGGTTCTTCACCGCGACCCGCCCCAGCCACCTGCTCGACGGCCTCACCGGCGCCACTGACCCCGGAGAGGCCGAGCCGGACGAAGACCAACCGCTGTCCCAACGGCTCGCGCGGGTGTCGGCCGCCGAACGCAACCGCACCCTGCTGGCGTTGGTTCGCGAACAGGTGTCCCTGGTGCTGGGCTACGACTCGGGCAACGCCGTCGAACCGAACCGGGCCTTCGGTGACCTGGGACTGGCGTCGGCGGGCGCGGTCGAGCTGCGCAACCGGATCACCCTCGCGACCGGGCTGCGCGTGCCCGCCACGCTGGTGTTCGACCACCCGACCCCGGCCGCCCTCGCCCGCTTCCTCAGCGCCGAGATCACCGCCGCGCCGGTCGAGCCCGCTGCCAAGCAGGGCACCGCCACTGCCGCCCTCGTGGACGACCCGATCGTGATCGTCGGCATGAGCTGCCGGTTCCCCGGCGGGGTGCGCTCACCCGAGGACCTGTGGGACCTGGTGGTCAACGGGGTCGACGCCATGGCGCCCTTCCCGGACGACCGTGGCTGGGATCTAGCCGCGCTCTACCACCCTGATCCGGACAACCCGGGCACCACCTACGCCCGCGAGGGCGGGTTCGTCGATGACGCCACCGCGTTCGACGCAGGCCTGTTCGGGATCTCCCCGCGTGAAGCGTTCGCGATGGACCCGCAACAGCGGTTGTTGCTAGAGGCCACGTGGGAACTGTTCGAGCGGGCGGGCATCGACCCGTTGTCGCTGCGCGGCTCCCGGACCGCTGTCTATGCGGGCACCGGTGGCCAGGACTACATGAGCTTCCTGACCGCGTCCGCGTCTGGCAGTGAGGGCTACCTCGCCACGGGTGGCTCGCCGAGCGTTGTCTCCGGTCGTGTCGCCTACACGTTCGGCCTCGAAGGCCCCGCTCTTACCGTCGACACCGCCTGTTCCAGCAGCCTGGTCGCCCTGCACCTGGCAGCGCACGCCCTGGGGCGCGGTGAGTGTGACCTCGCGGTGGTGGGCGGGGTGACGGTGTTGTCCGGCCCCGGCATTTTCACCGAGTTCAGCCGCCAGCGCGGGATGTCGACCACGAGCCGGTGCCGCTCGTTCGCGGCCTCCGCCGACGGCGCTGGCTGGGGCGAAGGCGTCGGAGTGCTCCTAGTCGAACGCCTCTCCGACGCTCGCCGCAATGGGCACGATGTCCTCGCCGTAGTCCGAGGCACCGCCATCAACTCCGATGGGGCCTCCAACGGCCTGACCGCGCCCAATGGTCCCGCTCAACAGCGCGTCATTCGCGCCGCCCTCGATTCCGCCGCGCTGACCCCTGCCGACATCGACGCCGTTGAGGCTCACGGCACCGGCACGGCGCTAGGCGATCCGATCGAGGCCCAGGCACTGCTCGCCACCTATGGCCAGAACCGCGACGAACCGCTGTGGCTCGGCTCGGTGAAGTCCAACATCGGCCACACCCAGGCCGCCGCGGGCGTGGCGGGCGTGATCAAGGCCGTCATGGCCCTGCACCACGGCGTCCTGCCCGCGACACTGCACGTCGACGCCCCCACACCGCACGTCGACTGGACCGCCGGGGCCGTCTCGCTCCTCACCGACCAACGCCCGTGGCCCGTTGTGTCCAGGCCGCGCCGCATGGCCGTGTCCTCGTTCGGCATCAGCGGCACCAACGCCCACACGATCCTGGAGCAGGCACCACTACCGGATCCGTTGGCACACGCACCAGCCAGCCAGGCTCTGCCGCTGCCGATGTTGTACTCGGGGGACACCGCAGGCGCGTTGGAGCGCCAGATCGCTGCGGTGTCTCTTGTGGACGAATCCGAAGCGGACGTTGCGTGGTCGCTAGCGGCAACGCGGGCGGATCTCAGCCACCGCGCTGTCCTGGTGGGTGGAAAGTGCGTCCAGGATGTGGTCGCGCATGGCGAGCTTGTCTTCCTCTTCACCGGACAGGGCTCGCAGCGCGCGGGCATGGGCGCTGAGCTCTACGCGGCCTTCCCGGTGTTCGCGGAAGCCTTTGACGCCGTGGCCGAGCGGGTCGACCTGGATCGCCCGCTACTAGAGGCGATCAGCGACGAGAGCGTCAACCAGACCGTCTACACGCAGGCAGGCCTGTTCGCATTGCAGGTCGCCTTGTTCCGGCTCGTCGAATCCTGGGGCGTCGTGCCGGACGTGCTGGTTGGCCACTCCATCGGAGAACTGGCCGCCGCGCACGTTGCCGGGGTCTTGTCACTGGATGACGCCTGCGCGCTGGTGTCCGCGCGCGGAAGGCTGATGCAGGAGTTGCCCGAGGGTGGGGCGATGCTGGCGGTCGAGGCCGCCGAATCCGACCTGGACCTCGGCGCGGGCGTGGATCTCGCGGCGGTGAACGGCCCGCGCTCGGTAGTGGTGTCAGGAGACGCGGCCGCTGTAGGGGAGCACGCCGCTAGGTGGAGCGAAGAGGGCCGCAGGGTCAAGCGGCTCACGGTGTCTCACGCGTTCCACTCCCACCGCATGGAACCGATGCTGGAGGACTTCGCGCGCGTCGCCGAAGGATTGACCTACCTGCCTCCGCAGATCCCGGTCGTCACTACCGCCCCAGGCGCCGTCGATAGCGCTGACTACTGGGTCCGCCAGGTCCGCGAGCCTGTCCGCTTCGCCGACGCGGTCGGGTCCCTCTCCGGGGTCACAACCGCGCTTGAACTCGGTCCGGACGGCGTGCTCAGTGCCCTGACCCAGCAGATCGCCGCCAACGTGGTCGCTGTCCCTGCCCTGCGCCCCGGCCAGGATGAGCCCACCACGCTCGTCGCAGCTGTTGCTCGCCTGCATGCCCGTGGTGTTCACGTGGACTGGCAGGCCTACCTGAGGCCCTGGGGCGCACGCCGTGTCTCGTTGCCGACCTATCCCTTCGAACGTGACCGCTACTGGCCTGATCCCGTGCCAGAGCCGTGGTTCTACCGGGTCGAGTGGCAAGAGTTGTCGACCGCGCCGAGCCGCTTGTCCGGTCGTTGGCTTGTCGTCGGCTCCGAGGAGATCGCTTCGACCCTGCGGCAGGCCGGGGCCACCCTCGCCGAAGACGGCCAGGACGGCCTGGCAGGCGTCGTCGTAGTTGTGGAATCGGCCGCTGATGTCCTCGCTGCGGCCCGTTTCGACGCCCCGGTGTGGTGCGTGACGGTTGGCGCCGTTTCGCTCGCCGAGGAGGCCCCTGAGCCGCGAAGCGCCGCTGCCTGGGGGATCGGGCGGGTCGCCGCGCTGGAAGACCCGGCTCGGTGGGGCGGGCTGATCGACGTCACCGATCTCGCGGATCAAGGTGTCGTCGCTGCGCTGCGGTCAGGTGAGGACCAGGTCGCGGTGCGGTCCGGCCGCCTGTTCGGTCGACGGCTGCGTCGGGCCGAGCGCCCCTCCGCGGCGGTGGCGGTTCCCACGGGCACCGTGCTGGTCACCGGCGGTACGGGCGCGCTGGGTGGGCACGTCGCGCGGTGGCTGCGGTCGCGCGGGGTGACCGATCTCGTGCTGGTCAGCAGGCGCGGACCTGATGCTCCAGGTGCCGCCGAACTGGCAGAGGAGGTCGGCGCGCGGGTCGTGGCATGCGACCTCACCGACCGCACGACCGTCGCCGAACTCCTCGCCCGGTTCACCGTGTCCGCCGTCGTTCACGCCGCCGGAGTGCTCGACGACGGTCTCGTCGCCGGGTTGACGCCCGACCGCTTGGCGGCGGTGGAAGCGGCGAAGGCAGGTTCAGCGGAACTGCTGGACGAACTCATCCCCAACGACGCCCTGTTCGTTGCCTTCACCTCCCTCGCTGGTGTTCTCGGTAGCCCCGGGCAGGGCGCTTACGCCGCCGCGAACGCCTATCTCGACGCGCTGGTCGAGCGCCGCAAGCTAAGAGGCCATCCTGCACTGTCCTTGGCCTGGGGAGCTTGGGCAGGGGAGGGAATGGCCGCTGCGGTGGCTGACCGCCTCGTTCGGACCGGTATGCGTCCGATGCCTGTCGCGCGTGCTCTCAAGGCGCTGTCGGACGCGTGGGGGCAAGAGGGCTCGCTCGTCGTCGCGGACATCGACTGGGATCTGCTCGGCCCGGGTTTCACCTCCGCCCGCCCAAGCCCACTGCTCTCGGACCTTGTCCACAGGGCACCGAGCCCGCAGCTGCCCGCGGAGCCGTCCCGGCGCGCTCGCGGAGACCTGGCTGCGGTAGTCGTCGAACTGGCCGCGTCCGTGCTCGGGCACGCGGACACCACCGCGATCGAGGCGGGTCGTCCGTTCCGCGACCTGGGGTTCGACTCGCTGACCGCGCTGGAACTGCGCAACCTGCTCGCGGCGGAGATCGGCGTGCCGCTGCCCGCGGGCCTCGTCTTCGACCACCCGACCCCCGCCGAGCTCGCCAAGCACCTGGCGGAACTGGTCGACCAGCCCACCGTCGAGGTCCTCGACAGGCCTACCGCGCGGGCAGCGGCCGAACCGATCGCGATCGTGGGGATGAGCTGCCGGTTCCCGGGCGGCGTCGACAGCCCGGAAGCGTTGTGGGACCTGGTGCGCGGTGGTGTCGACGCGATGGTCGACTTCCCCGGCGACCGCGGGTGGGACCTCGACGCCCTCGGTGGATCAGCCGCCAGGGTCGGCGGCTTCCTCGACGACATCGCCGGGTTCGACGCGGGCCTGTTCGGGATCTCCCCGCGCGAGGCCTTGGCCATGGATCCCCAGCAACGCCTCTTGCTGGAAGCGTCGTGGGAGGTGTTCGAGCGGGCGGGCATCAATCCGCTCTCGGTCCGTGACAGCGACATCGGTGTGTTCGCTGGCACCAACGGTCAGGACTACGCGACCTTGCTCCTCGGGTCCGATGCCGCTGTCGAAGGGCATCTAGGCACGGGCAACACCGCGAGCGTCTTGTCGGGACGTGTCTCTTACGCGTTCGGTCTCCGTGGTCCCGCGATCACCGTCGACACTGCCTGCTCCAGCAGCCTGGTAGCGCTGCACCTCGCCGCCAGGGCGCTGCGAGACGGCGAGTGCTCGATGGCATTGGCCGGGGGCATCACGGTCATGCCGCAGCCCAGCACGTTCATCGAGTTCAGCGTTCAAGGCGGGCTTGCCTTCGACGGTCGGTGCAAAGCGTTCGCAGACGGCGCTGACGGAACCGGCTGGGGTGAAGGCGTCGGAGTCCTGCTCCTGACCCGCCTGTCCGACGCCATCGCCAAGGGCTATCGAGTCCTTGCGGTCGTGCGAGGTAGCGCGGTCAACCAGGACGGCGCCTCCAACGGGCTCACCGCCCCTAACGGACCCGCGCAGCAGAGGGTCATCCGCGCAGCACTAACGGACGCACGGCTCCAGGCAGCGGACATCGACGTCGTTGAAGCACACGGCACAGGTACCGCGCTCGGGGATCCGATCGAGGCCGAGGCGCTGCTCTCCACGTACGGTCGCGACCGGCAGGCCCCACTATGGCTGGGCTCGGTCAAGTCCAACATCGGGCACACGCAGGCAGCGGCCGGGGTCGCCGGGATCATCAAGATGGTCATGGCGCTGCGGCACCGTGAACTGCCCAAGACCTTGCACGCCGCACGCCCCACCGCTCACGTGGACTGGTCGGCCGGTTCGGTCGCGCTGCTCACCGAGAACCAGTCCTGGCAGTCAGAGGGCCTGCGCCGCGCGGCAGTGTCATCGTTCGGTCTTAGCGGCACCAACGCACACATCATCATCGAGGAATACCCGGTCGAGGCTCACGGCACCGCGCGCGCCGAGCACCAGGACCTGCCGTGGCTGCTATCGGCTCGTAGCGCCGGAGCACTGCGCGACCTGGCGGTGCGACTTGGTCAGGTAGCGGCCGATCCGGTTGATGTTGCGACAACGCTGGCGAGTGCACGAGCGGTCCTAGAGCACCGGGCCGTGGTCTTCGGCGACTACGCGGCCGGGCTCGCGGCACTGGCTACTGGAGAGGACTCACCGCACCTGCTCCAAGGGGTCGTGCGGACTCCGGTCGTGCCTGCAGAGCCACTGGCTGATGGCTGGTTGGCACTTGCCCAGGCCCATGTCGAGGGCGTTGACATCGACTGGTCCGCCAAGGCCCGCGAGTGGGGCGGGAACATCATCGACCTCCCCACCTACCCGTTCGACCGCAAGCGCTACTGGCCGGACACCACTAGGCCTGCGTTTAGTGCCGACCCTGGCGAACAGTCCTTCTGGACAGCGGTAGAGCAAGAGGACGCCACGACCGTCGCCGACACCCTCAGGGTTGACGTCGACACCCTGACAGATCTCCTGCCCGCGTTGTCCGCCTGGCGCAAGGCGTGCAGAGATAAGTCCATCGTGGACTCATGGCTCTACCGCGTCACCTGGCGTCCGGTGGAGCTACCTGCTGCCACGCTCGGTGGTCGTTGGCTCGTCGTCACCACCGACGACGGCTGCCCCACAGACCTCGTCGAGGTAGCACCAGACGCAACCGTGGTCAGATTGGCGGACGGGCTACCGGCTGGTGACTGGGACGGCGTCCTGTCGCTGCTCGCGGCCCGGGACACGATCACGCTGCTGCGCACCGTCGACGCACCGATCTGGGCCGTCACCAGGGGCGCCGTCAGCACCGGTCGAGCCGACGCGCCGCCCGATCCCGAGCAGGCGCTCCTCTGGGGCCTCGGCCGGGTCGCCGCCCTCGAACACCCCGCCCGCTGGGGTGGCCTGATCGACCTCCCCGCCACGCTGGACGACCGAGCCCGCACCCGCCTGCGCGCGGTCCTCGCGGGCGCGCTCCCCGGCGAGGACCAGCTCGCCATCCGCCCGGCAGGCGTCTTCGCCCGGCGGCTCACCCGGCCCAGCGGCAGCCACCGCCCAGAGCCGACCATCAGCGGCCGGGTCCTCATCACCGGCGGCACCGGCGCGCTCGGTGGGGCCGCCGCTCGGTGGCTCGCCGACCACGGCGTGACCGACCTGCTGCTGGTCAACCGCTCCGGAGCGCAAGCACGAGACCTCGTCGACGATCTCGCTGCTCGTGGGGCAACCGCGAAGGTCATCGCCTGCGATGTGGCCGACCGGGACGCACTGGCCGCGCTCTTGGCCGAGCATCCCGTCAGCGGGGTGGTCCATTCGGCGGGGGTAGCGACCACAGTCCCGTTGGAGTTCACGTCCCCTGACGAGTTCGACGACGCCCTCAGCGCCAAGGTTCTCGGCGCGCGTCACCTCGACGAACTCCTGCCCGACGCCGAGTTGTTCGTCCTCTTCTCCTCGATCGCCGGTGTGTGGGGTAGCGGCGGGCAAGCCTCTTACTCTGCCGCGAACGCCTACCTGGACGCGTTGGCCGAGCGTCGTCGCGCCCAAGGCAAGGCCGGGGCAGCTCTCGCCTGGGGGCCGTGGGCCGGGGCAGGCATGGCCGAGCGAGCTCACGACTACCTGCGCAAACGCGGCATCAACCCGCTACGGCCCGATCTCGCGGTCGCAGCGTTGGCGCTGACTGAATCAACGACGGTCGCCGACATCGACTGGGCCAGGTTCGAGCCGTCGTTCACGACCGGACGACCAAGCCCGCTGCTGGCCGAGTTCGCGACGGTTACCGCTGACGCCCCTGTTGTCACCGGCATCGACGGTATCCGCGAGTTGGTCTGCCTAGAGGTGGCGGGTGTCCTCGGTTACCCCGAGCCGGTGGCCGCAGACGTGCCGTTCACCGACCTAGGCGTCGACTCGTTGACCGCTGTGCAGGTCCGCGACCGGATCGCGGCCGCGACCGGCGTCCGGTTGCCGTCAACCCTGGTCTTCGACTACCCGACCCCGGACGCCGTGGCCGACGAACTGGTCGCCCGGATCGGCGGCATCGACACCGAGGTCGCCGCGCCGGTGGTGGTCGCGGACGACGCCATCGCCATCGTCGCCATGAGCTGCCGATTCCCCGGTGGGGCGACCTCGCCTGAGGCGTTGTGGGATCTCGTCGCCAACGGGGTGGACGCCCTGTCGGCGTTCCCCGACGACCGGGGCTGGGACCTCTCGGCGGCTGGGGAGATCACTGCCGAGGGCGGGTTCGTCCACGATGCCACGGACTTCGACGCGGAGCTGTTCGGCATCTCCCCGCGCGAAGCCGCCGCGATGGACCCGCAGCAGCGCCTGCTGCTGGAGTCCACCTGGGAACTCCTAGAGCGCGCGGGCATCGCGCCCGATTCGCTGCGTGGAAGCACTACCGGCGTGTTCGTCGGCGCCTCTGCTTCCGGGTACGGCGCGGGTGGGGTCCTCCCGGCAGGCTCAGAGGGCCACGCGATGACTGGAACCTCCAACAGCGTCCTGTCCGGCAGAGTCGCCTACTCGTTCGGCCTGGAAGGCCCAGCGGTCACCGTTGACACTGCCTGCTCCAGCAGCCTCGTCGCACTACACCTCGCGGCACAGGCGCTGCGATCCGGCGACTGCGCGCTAGCGGTCGCGGGCGGTGTCGCCGTCATGCCGACGCCCACGGTCTTCGCAGAGTTCTCCCGCCAAGGTGGCCTTGCCACGTCCGGCCGGTGCCGATCCTTCGCGGAAAGCGCTGACGGCACCGGCTGGGGTGAGGGCGTCGGCCTGCTGCTCGTCGAGCGGCTGTCCGACGCGCGCCGAAACGGCCACCAGGTGCTGGCCGTGGTCCGCGGCTCGGCCGTGAACTCCGATGGCGCCTCGAACGGCCTGACCGCGCCGAACGGCCCCTCGCAGCAGCGGGTGATCCGGGCCGCGCTCGCGGGCGCCGGGCTGGCGCACTCCGAGGTGGACGCGGTCGAGGCGCACGGCACAGGAACCGCGTTGGGCGACCCGGTCGAGGCGCAAGCCCTGCTCGCCACCTACGGCCGCGACCGCGCCGAACCGCTGTGGCTCGGCTCGGTGAAGTCGAACATCGGCCACACCCAGGCCGCCGCGGGCGCCGCCGGGATCATCAAGATGGTCGAGGCCATCCGCCGCGGCGTCCTGCCGGGCACCCTGCACGTCGACGAGCCCGCCAGCCACGTCGACTGGGACTCCGGCGCGGTGCGGCTCCTCACCTCGCCGCGCCCGTGGCCCGAGGTCGCCCGCCCACGGCGCGCGGGCGTGTCGTCGTTCGGCATGAGCGGCACCAACGCGCACGTCATCCTCGAAGGCGTCCAGGAGGCACCGGTAGAGCCAGAGGACGGCACCGCGCCGACAGCCGTGCCGTGGGTGGTGTCCGGTCGATCCGACACCGCACTACGAGCTCAGGCGCAGCAACTCCTCACCGTCGCAGACCATGACCTGGTCGGTGTCTCCCGCGCGCTGGCGACTGAGCGCGCCAGGTTGCCTCACCGCGCCGTCGTTCTCGCTGGCGACGCTGTAGGAGTGCGGCGTGGGCTCACTGCGTTGGCTGAAGGTCGTGCGGACGCTGCTGTCGTGCGCGGTACGGCGGGCAAGGGAGGGCTGGCCTACCTGTTCTCCGGCCAAGGCGCGCAACGGGCAGGCATGGGCAAGGGCCTCTATGCCGCCTTCCCTGCTTACGCCGACGCGTTCGACGCGGTCTGCGCCCATCTAGACCTACCGCTGCACGACATCATCGACACCGAGAGCGTCCACGAGGCCACTTACACCCAGACCGGCCTCTTCGCGGTCGAGGTCGCGCTGTTCCGACTGCTGGAGTCCTGGGGGCTCAAGCCGGATGTCCTGGCCGGACACTCCTTCGGCGAACTGGCGGCGGCGCACGTCGCGGGCATCCTGTCGCTCCAAGACGCGTGCACGCTCGTGAGTGCCCGCGCGCGGTTGACGCAAGGACTCCCCGAGGGCGGCGCAATGCTCGCCGTCCGCATGACCGAGACCGAGGTCCTTACGGCTATCCAAGGCCATCAGGTCGATATCGCTGCGATCAACGCCCGCGACTCGGTTGTCCTGTCCGGTGACGCTGATGTCATCGACGAGTTGGAGGCTCTAGCCCGCTCCAGCGACCGTCAGGTCAAACGTTTGCGGACGGCTCGCGCCTTCCACTCGCACCGCATGGAACCCATGGTGGAGCCGTTCGCGGAGGTCGCGCGAAGCGTCACCTACGGCCCCGCGAAGCTGCCGATCGTGTCTACCCTGACCGGGCAGCTCGACACCGGTGACATGTCGACACCGGACTACTGGATCCGCCAGATCCGATCCACCGTCCGCTTCGCCGACGCCATCCGCGCGCTCCGCGACCGCGGTGCGACCAAGTTCCTGGAGATCGGCCCCGACAGCCAGCTGACGGCCCTCGCCGACCAGACCCTCACCCACCCCGGCGACACCCGCCCCGCGACCGCCGTCGCCGCCCAGCGCGCGGGCAAGGACGAGGCCGCCTGGCTCGTCTCCGCCCTGGCCGCCCTGCACGTCAACGGCCAGGACATCGCCTGGGACCTGGTCCTGCGCGGGTGGGGCGGCCGCCGGGTCGACCTGCCCACCTACGCCTTCCAGCGCAAGCGCTACTGGGTCGACGCCGTGGGCACGGCCACCGCCACCGAGCAGGCACCGGCACCCCTGGCCGCCACCTCGACGCTCGAACTCGTCCAGGCCGCCACCGCGCGGGTCCTGGGCCACGCGGACCCGGCGGCCGTCGAGGTGGACCGCGAGTTCCTCGAACTGGGCCTGGACTCCCTGACCGCGCTCGACCTGCGCGCGTTGCTCAGGGAGGAGACCGGCGTCGACCTGCCCGCGAGCATCGTGTTCGATCACCCGACCCCGGCCGACCTGGCCCGTCACCTCGAGGGCGAACCGACCGCGGGCACGTCCGCCGGGCTCCTGGAAGGCCTCTACCGGGAGGCCATGCGGACCGGCCGGGTGTCGGAGTTCCTCAAGTTCCTCGGCGACGCGGCCAAGTTCCGCCCCGCGGCCGACCGCCTCACCGAGATCACCTCGCCCGCGCGCCGGGTAGCCCTAGCGAACGGCGACGCGCCTGGACTTCTCCTGTGTTGCAGTGGCCTGACCGCAGGCGGTGGCCCCCACGAGTTCGCGCGACTCGCGGCCGCACTTCGCGGCAAGCGCGAGGTGGCAGCCATACCGCTGCTCGGCTACGCCCGCGACGATCTCCTTCCGTCCACACAAGAGGTCGCGTTGGACTGGCTGGCGGATGCCGTCCCGACCGACACCCCCGTCTACCTCCTCGGCCACTCCGGTGGCGCCACCCTCGCTCACAGCCTCGCCAGCAGGCTTGCCGCTCTCGGCAGGCCCCCGGCCGGGCTGGTCCTTGTCGACATCTACCCCTTGGACCACCCGGTGATGACCGAGTGGGCGGGTGAGCTGTCCGAGGGCGTGTTCGAGCGCCGCGACCAGTACGTGCCCATGGACGACGCCAGGCTCACCGCGATGGCCTGGTACGGGCGGCTGTTCTGGCAGGTGCCCGACCCCGAACCCGCCATCCCCACGCTCCTGGTGCGCGCGGCAGAGCCGTTGGGGGAGGCGACCGGTGAGTGGCGCAGCTCCTGGCCTGGTTCGTCCACTGTGGACGTCCAGGGCAACCACTTCACCATGATGTCCGAGCATGCCGGATCGACCGCGGCCGCGGTCCACCACTGGATCGCCGCGCTCGTCGGCGAGCAGCCCCACGAAAGGAAGCACCAACGATGACCGAAGTCCTGGCCCGCGCGAGCGGCGTCACCCGGCGCTACGGCGACGTGGTCGCCGTGGACGACCTCAGCGTGGAGATCCCGGCCGGGCAGCTGCTCGGCCTGCTCGGCCCCAACGGCGCGGGCAAGTCCACCCTGATCAACATGTTCGTCGGCCTGCGCAAGCCCACCTCGGGCACGGTCGAGCTGTTCGGCCACGACCCGCGCGACGTGCGGGCGCGGCGGCGGATGGGGATGACCCCGCAGGAGACCGGCATGCCGGAGACCCTGCAGGCGGGTGAGGTGATCGAGTTCGTCGCCGCGCACTACCCGAACCCGATCTCGCGCAAGGAGCTGCTGGCCCAGTTCCACCTCGAGGACGTCGAGCGCCGCCAGACCGGCGGCCTCTCCGGCGGCGAGAAGCGCAGGCTGGCCATCGCGCTGGCCTTCGTCGGCCGCCCCGACCTGGTGTTCCTCGACGAGCCGACCACCGGACTCGACGTCGAGGTGCGGCGCGCGCTGTGGGACGGGGTGAAGGCCTACAACGCCGCGGGCGGCACCGCCGTCATCACCAGCCACTACCTCGAGGAGATCGAGGAGCTGGCCCAGCGGGTCATCATCATCGACAACGGTCGCGCGGTCGCCGACGACAGCGTCGACGCGCTGCGCCGGATCAGCGGCCTGCGCAAGGTCACCATCCGTGCGCTCGAGGTTCCCGCGCTGCCCGGTGTCGTCGGCGTCGAGCAGACCGGTGACGTCGTCAGCCTCATCACCGCCGACTCCGACCAGCTGGTGCGCGACCTCGTCGCCTCCGGTGCCCCGTTCGCCGACCTGGAGGTCAGCTCGGGCTCGCTGGAGGACGCCTTCCTCGCCTACACCACCAAAGCCCCGACCGCGGCCCCCACGGCCTAGGAGACCACCCGTGAACACGATCGCCGCCTACACCAAGTTCGAGATCCTGGGTGCGATCCGCATCCCGATGGTCTTCGTCGCCCTGCTGTTCCTGCCCACCGTGGGCATGCTGCTGTTCGTCGTGCCCGCGCTCGGCGACGACCCGGTCGCCGCCACGCTGAGCACCGGCTCGATGTGCCTGTTCACCGTGCTGATCATCTGCTCCGCCCAGTACGGGCTGGGCATCGCCGACGCGCGGATGAAGCCGTGGGGCGGCTACGTGCGCACCCTGCCCGGCGGTCCGCTGCCCAAGATGGTCAGCATGATCGTGATGAGCTCGGTGTTCGTGGTCGCGGGCAGCATCCCGCTCATCGGCATCGCCGTCCTGGGCACCGAGGCCACCGCGTCCCTGCTCGACATCGTGCTCGGCCTCGGCGCGCTCGTGCTCGCCGTGGTGCCGTTCTCGCTGCTGATGCTGGCCATCGGCTACGCGGTCAACCCGTACCTGGTCAGCGTCATCACCAGCATCGCGCCGATCATCTTGGCCTACCTGGGTGGTCTGTTCACCGACCCGAACAGCACCGGTGGCTTCACCGCGAACGTGTCCCCGTTCATCCCCACGCGCGGTTCGGCTGAACTGGTGTGGGCCGCGATCGGCGACTACACCCCCAACCCGCTGTCGATGGTGATGCTGGGCGTCTGGACCGTGGTCCTGGCGTTCCTCGCCTACCGCGCCTACCGGTCCGACGAGGGCAAGCGTTTCCGCTGACACAGGAGGAGCACCGTGCAGTTCCGCAAGCTCAAGGTCAACGGCGCGCTGGAGTTCACCCCCAAGGTGTTCCCCGACGACCGCGGGTTGTTCCTGTCGCCGTTCCAGGAACCCACGTTCGTCGAGGCCACGGGCCACAAGCTGTTCCCGATAGCGCAGACCAACCACAGCCGGTCCCAGCGGGGCGTTGTGCGCGGTGTGCACTTCACCGTCACGCGCCCGGGTTCGGCGAAGTACGTGTACTGCGCGCGCGGTAAGGCCATCGACATCGTTGTCGACATCCGCGTCGGTTCCCCCACCTACGGGCAGTGGGACTCGGTGCTGCTCGACCAGGACGACTTCCGCGCGATGTACTTCCCGGTGGGCTGCGGGCACGCGTTCATCGCGTTGGAAGACGACACCGTCATGTCGTACATGGTGTCCAGCAGCTATGTCCCTGAGCACGAGTTGGCGCTGTCGGTGCTCGACCCGGCGTTGGGGCTGCCGATCCCGGAGGACATCACCGATCCGATCATCTCCGACCGCGATCAGGTAGCGCCCACGCTCGCCGACGCGCGCGAGGCCGGGATCTTGCCGGTGTACTCGCTGTGCCAGGAGATCGAGCAGGAGCTCTACAGGTGAAGGTCGTCGTCCTCGGTGCCTCCGGGTTCATCGGCTCGGGAATCGTTCGCGCTCTCGCCCAGCGGCAGGTCCAACTGCGACTAGTCGCCCGCCGACCTACTCCGGTGCCCGCTGACGCGGTCGCCGAGGTCGAGACGCGGGCCGCAGATCTGCGCGAGGGTGTGGCCGAGCACGTCGCCGACGCTGACGCGGTCGTGCATCTTGTCGCCTACACCGACGGTGGCTGGCGCGTCGCCGATGGGGACAAGACCGCAGAGCGGGTCAACGTCGGTCTTGTAGCCGACCTAGTGGAGGCGCTGCGGTCGCGTCCGACGCCGCCAGTGGTCCTCTTCTCCGGTACCGAGACGCAGGTCGGTCTGGCTGACCGCGTCCGCATCGACGGGACGGAGACGGACAACCCCCTCAGCGCCTACACCCGCCAGAAGCTCGCGGCGGAGAACCTGCTCAAGGACGCCACCCGCGACGGTGTGGTCCGAGCCGTGTCGCTGCGGTTGCCGACCATCTACGGCGAACAGGGCGACCGCGGCGTGGTGGCGTTCATGGCGCGCAAGGCCTTCGCGAACGAGCCGTTGACCATGTGGCACGACGGCACCGTCCGCCGCGACCTGGTGTTCGTCGACGACGTCACCGCCGCGTTCCTCGCCGCCCTCGACCACGCCGATGCGCTCGCCGGGCGGCACTACGTCCTGGGCAGCGGCGTGGGCGTGCCGCTGCGCAAGGTGTTCGAGTTGGTCGCCGCGGAGGTCTCCGCCCTCACCGGTGCGCCACCCGTGCCCGTGGTGTCGGTACCGCCGCCGGGGCACATGGAGCCGACCGACCTCAAGAGCGTCGAGGTAGACGCCTCGGCGTTCCGCATGGTCACCGGGTGGACGACTCGGGTGGGACTAGAAGAGGGCGTTCGCCGCACGGTCGCCGCGACCGCTGGGAGCTGACATGCGCGTGTTGCACCTGAACAACTCCGGCTTCGGCCACGTCATCCCCTCGCTGGGCGTGGTCGAGGAGTTGGTCCGCCGTGGTCATGAAGTCACCTATGTGACAGCGGCAGGTCCGGTGGCCAAGGTGGAGGCAACAGGCGCGACAGTGCTGCCATACGAGTCACGGCTACCGGGCATAGACCTCTCGGAGTACAACACCGCCGATGAGACAGCCGCGCTCACCGGGATCTACCTGACCGAGAGCGAGGAGATCCTCAAGGCGGTCGACAAGCATTACGAGGGCGTCCCGGACGTCATCTCCTACGACCTCACCGTCTACCACGCCGCTCGGGTGCTGGGCCGCCAGTGGGACGTCCCGCTCGCCCAGTGCCTGCCCGTGTTCGCTTCCAACGAGCACTTCTCCCTGCTGGAGAAGATGGTCGAGAAGATGGGCCGCGCCGAGCTGACCCACCCCGAGCTCCAGTCGTTCTTCCGCCGCCTGACCGCGCTGCTGGCCGACCGCGGCCAGGCGGACACCGACCTGGAGGACTTCATCGGGCGCACCGAGGACCTCAACCTGGTCTACTTCCCGCGCGCGTTCCAGTTCGCGGGCGACACCTTCGACGACCGGTTCGTGTTCGTCGGCCCCGGCCTGGCCGCCGACCCGACCGCGTGGACGCCCCCGGCCGACGACAAGCCACTCCTGTTCGTGTCGCTGGGCACCTGCGTGAACCGCCGCGCGGGCTTCTTCCGAGCGTGCGTGGATGCCTTCCGCGACCAGCCGTGGAACGTCGTCATGGCCGTGCACGAGGGCGTCGACCGCGCCGAGCTGGGACCCATACCGTCCAATGTGGAGGTCCACGGCTGGCTGCCGAACCTGGACGTGCTCGCCCACACCACGGTGTTCTTGTCCCACGCGGGCCTGGGTAGCGTCATGGGCGCGTTGTCGCGTGAGGTGCCATTGGTGGTGGTGCCGTCATCCCCGGAGGATTGGGTCAACGCGCGGCGGGTGGCGGAACTGGGCCTCGGCAAGGTAATCCGCGACGAGTTGCCGCCACCGGCCCGACTTCGCGCCGCGGTCCTGGAAGTCGACAGGGACAAGCGGACCCGCGAGCGCGTCGCCCGTATGCGGGCCGATATCGAAGCGTCCGGCGGTGGCGCTGCCGGAGCCGATGCCCTTGAGGCGCACGCGGCTAAGAGGGGCCGCTAGGGGTTGTTAGCTCTCTCAAACCGCCCATACCGTCCAGGGCAAATCGGACGATAGGGGCAAGACGTGCGAATACTCTTCGTGGCGCACTCCGAGAAGACCCACTACTTCAGCATGGTGCCGTTGGCCTCGGCCCTGCGCACCGCGGGCCACGACGTGCGGGTCGCCACGCAGCCGGACATGGCCGCCGCCGTCGTCGAGTCCGGGTTGGTCGCCGTGCCGCTGGGCACCGACCACAAGTGGAAGCAGGTCATGCAGGAGAAGGGCGACGACTCCTGGGCGGGCCGGGTCGTCGAGGCGGTCACCAACGAGGTCGACCACGACGCGCTGTTCACCTTCTTCGACGAGACCACCCGCGACTACTTCCGCACGGTCAACAACGAGGAGTTCGTCGCGGACCTGGTCGCGCACGCGAGGTCGTGGCGGCCGGACCTGGTCGTGTGGGAGCAGTTCACCTGGGCGGGCGCGATCGCCGCCGAGGCCGTCGGCGTCCCGCACGCCCGCATGCTCTGGGGCGCCGACGTCGTCACCCGCAGCCGCCTGCGCTTCCTCGACGACGTCGACCACCGGGGCGACCCGCTCGCCGACTGGCTGACCGAGCTGCTCACCCGGCACGGCGGCGAGTTCAGCGAACGCGTGGTCACCGGCCACTGGACGATCGACCCCGGCCCGCCGAGCCACCGCATCGACAACGGCCTGGACGTGCAGCCGGTCCGCTACATCCCCTACAACGGCCCGGCAGCGCTACCCGCATGGCTCTCCGAGCCGCCCGCCAAGCCCCGCGTCGTAGTCACCGCAGGGGTATCGGTACGCGGCTACTTCGGCTTCGACATGTTCTCCCTAGGCGCGCTGCACGCCTTCGCGGACCTCGACATCGAGATCATCGCGACACTGCTGCCGATGCCCGGTGAGACCATCGACGACGCTCCGGCCAACGCGAGGGTGTTCGACTTCGTCCCCATGGCCGGTCTTCTGCCCACCTGTGCCGCCGTCGTGCACATCGGTGGCGCGGGCATCCAGTCCACCGCGGCGGTGTACGGCGTCCCCCAGCTTGTCCTCCCCGGATTCTGGGACACCGTCGTTCGCGCTACCAAACTCGTTGAGTCCGGCGCAGGCCTGTCGATCCTGTCGCACGAGGTCACCCTGGAGCGCGTAAGGGAAGACCTGGTTCGCCTCTTGGAAGACCCGTCGTTCAAGCAAGGAGCCGAGAAGCTCCGCGCGGACGTGCTTTCCGCGCCCTCGCCCAACGACGTCGTCGCCGAGCTGGAGCGGCGGGTGGCCGATGTACGGGCGTGAGTTCGCCGAGATCTACGACCTCCTGCACCACGGCCGCGGCAAGGACTACCACGCCGAGGCCGCCTTCGTCGCCGACCTGGTCCGCGCCAGGGCACCGCACGCCAGGTCCCTTGTGGACATCGCCTGCGCCACCGGCGCGCACCTGGTCGCCTTCGCCGAGCTGTTCGACGAGGTGGCCGGGGTCGAGATCTCCGAGCCGATGGTCCAGGTGGCGCGCAAGAAGTTCGACGGCGAGGTCGTGCACCTCGGCGACATGCGCGAGTTCGCCCTCGGCCGCCGCTTCGACGCCGTCACCTGCATGTTCGGCTCCATCGGGCACACCATGTCCGACGCCGAACTCGACGCGGCCCTGACCTGCTTCGGCGACCACCTCAACCCCGGCGGCGTGCTCGTGGTCGACCCCTGGTGGTTCGCGGAGACGTTCACCGAGGGCTACATCGCCGGTGACGTCGTCGAGCTGGAAGGCCTGACTGTCGCCAGGGTCTCGCACGCCACCCGCGTGTCCGGCAAATCGCGCATGGAAGTCCACTACACCGTCGCGCGCCCCGAGGGCATAACCCACTTCGCTGAGACCTACCTCGCGTCCCTCTACACCAGACAGCAGTACGAGGACGCTTTCGCGCGCGCGGGGTTCACCGCCGAGTACCTCCCCGGCGTCCAGAACGGTCGGGGTGCGTTCGTTGCGGTAAGAGGAACCTAGGGGTGGCAAGGGGTTGTCGCCTCTATGAAGCGTTCCTAGGTTCGCAATGAAGAGGAAATCCGCCGACACCGTAGGCGTTGGGACACCACCGTGACCGAACTGTCCGAGGCCATGCGGGTGGACTTCGCCGCCGGGGTCGCCCGCTCCGCGCTCGCAGGCCCCACCGGCGACTTCGACGGCTGGCTCGCCGACTGCCGCGCCCGGTTCCACACCCGCGTCGAGCCGGTGCCGCTCGACCGGCTCGACGGCTGGTCGGCGCACCCGCGGACCGGCGACATCGGCCACCGCAGCGGCAAGTTCTTCACCGTGCGCGGCCTCGACGTCGAGGTGGCGGGCGCCGCGGTGCCCCGGTGGAGCCAGCCGATCATCAGCCAGCCCGAGATCGGCATCCTCGGCATCCTGGTGCGCGAATTCGACGGCGTGCCGCACCTGCTCATGCAGGCCAAGGTCGAGCCGGGCAACGTCAACGGCGTGCAGCTGTCGCCGACGGTCCAGGCGACCCGCAGCAACTACACCAGCGTGCACGGCGGGAAAGCCGTGCCGTACCTGGACTACTTCCGCGACACCGGCAGGCACACCGTGCTCGCCGACGTGCGCCAGTCCGAGCAGGGCGCCTGGTTCCACCGCAAGCGCAACCGCAACATGGTGGTGCTCGTCGACGAGCCGGTCGAGGTGCTCGACGGGTTCAGCTGGCTCACCCTGGCCCAGGTCCACCAGCTGCTGCGGCTCGACGACCTGGTCAACATGGACACCCGCACCGTGCTGTGCTGCCTGCCGTTCTCCGGCGCCGGGTTGGCCGGGCGCTACCCGGGCCTCGACGGGTTCCGCGCCGACCTGGTGCACGCGCTCGACCCCGCCGCGTCGACCGCGCACACCATGGGCGAGGTGCTGAGCTGGATCACCGACTCGCGCACCCGCCACGACGTGTCGGTCCGCGAGATCCCGCTCGCCGAGGTCACCGACTGGCGGTGGACCGACGGCAGGATCAGCCACGACAGCGGCCTGTTCTTCGACGTCGTGGGGGTCGCGGTCACCGCGACAGGCCGCGAGGTGGGCCGCTGGGACCAGCCGATGCTGCGCCCGCGCGGGCAGGGCCTCGCCGCGTTCCTGGTCCGCCGGGTCGACGGCGTCCCGCACGTCCTCATGCACGCCAGGGTCGAACCGGGCTACTTCGACGTCGTCGAGCTCGCCCCGACCGTCCAGTGCACCCCGGACACCTACGCCAAGCTGCCCGCCGCGGCCAGGCCCGAGTTCCTCGACGAGGTCCTGGCCGCCGACCCGAGCCGGATCCTGTTCGACGCCGTGCACTCGGAAGAGGGCGGCCGGTTCATGCACGCGCGCACGCGGTACGTCGTCGTGGAGTCCGACGCCGACGTGGCCGCCGACCACCCCGACTACCGCTGGCTCGCCCCGCACCAGCTGGCGACCCTGCTGCGGCACAGCCACTACCTCAACGTCCAGGCGCGCAGCGTGCTCGCCTGCCTGCACAGCCTGGTCACCCCGGAGGGAACGCCATGACCACCCGCGTCTGGGACTACCTGCCCGAGTACGAGAACGAGCGCGAGGACATCCTCGACGCGGTCGACACCGTGTTCCGGTCCGGCCAGCTCGTCTTCGGGCCGAGCGTGCGCGGGTTCGAGGAGGAGTTCGCCGCCTACCACGGCCTCGCCCACTCGGTCGGCGTCGACAACGGCACCAACGCCCTGGTCCTGGCGCTGCGCGCGCTCGGCGTCCGCCCCGGCGACGAGGTCGTCACGGTGTCGAACACCGCCGCGCCCACGGTCATCGCCATCGACCAGGTCGGTGCCACGCCGGTGTTCGTGGACGTGCACGAGCGCAACTACCTGATGGACGTGAGCCAGGTCGAGGCCGCGATCACCCCGCGTACGACCTGCCTGCTGCCAGTACACCTCTACGGGCAGTGCGTCGACCTCGCGCCTCTAGAGGCGTTGGCGGCCAAGCACGGGATCCCGATCCTGGAGGACTGCGCGCAGTCCCACGGCGCCCGTCAGAACGGTCGGATCGCAGGCGCTACCGGTAAGGCCGCCGCGTTCTCGTTCTATCCCACGAAGGTCCTCGGCGCGTACGGCGACGGTGGCGCTGTCGTCACCGATGACGCCGACGTGGACGCCGAACTCCGCAGGCTCCGGTACTACGGCATGGACAAGCAGTACTACGTCGTGCAGACACCCGGCCACAACTCCCGGCTCGACGAGGTCCACGCTGAGATCCTCCGCCGTAAGCTCCGCAGGCTCGACGGCTACCTGGAGGCCCGCCGCAAGGTGGCCGCCCGCTACGCGGAAGCCCTGTCCGACACGGACCTGATCCTGCCCTCGGTAGAGCCGGGCAACGACCACGTGTACTACGTCTACGTCGTCCGCCACCCCCGCCGGGACGCGATCCTCGAAGCCCTCCAGGCCTACGACATCTCGCTCAACATCAGCTACCGCTGGCCGGTGCACACCATGAGCGGGTTCGCCCACCTCGGCTACGGACCGGGCTCCCTGCCGGTGACCGAGAGGCTCGCCGACGAGATCTTCTCGCTGCCGATGTACTCCTCGTTGTCCGAAGACCTCCAGGACAAGGTCATCAGCGCGCTGCGTGAGGTACTGCGCACGGTGTGATGAAACCCGCTGGCCGACCGCGCGAAACGGACTGAAGTTCGCCAACCGGACGCCGTGTGAGTTGGGTCATGTCGTCCCCGCCTGCCTGAGAGGGCGCTGAGACCGCCGGGGGCACCCCGGTAGGGTCGGCTCCGGGAAGCGTCCCGGGGGAGGTCGCCATGGGTCTCATGCGGACGGTCGGCGGGACCGTCGCGTCCAGGCTTGCGCGCACCGCGCTGGCCCGGTTCGTGCTGCGCAAGGCGGGCACCAAGGCGCTGGCGCTGCTGCCGGAGGGGGCGCTGATCCCGCTGCGCCGCGACGGGCTGGAGCCGACCGCCGAGCTGGACCGGATGCGCGAGCAGGCGCCGATCACCCGGCTGCCCATCCCGTTCGGGGTCAACGTCTGGCTGGTCACCGGGCACGCGGAGAACAAGCAGGTGCTGGCCGACACCACCTCGTTCAGCAACGACTACACCCACCTCGGCGAGATCATCGGCGCCCAGGGCGAGAACCCGGGCGGCCTCGGGTTCGCCGACCCGCCCGACCACACCCGGTTGCGCAAACTGCTCACCCCCGAGTTCACCATGCGCAGGCTCGCCCGCCTCGGCCCGCGCATCGACGCCATCGTCGAGGGTTGTCTGGACCGGATGGCCACCTCATCCGATCCGGTGGACCTGGTGGAGACCTTCGCGCTGCCCATCCCGTCGTTGACCATCTGCGAACTGCTCGGCGTCCCCTACGCCGACCGCGACGAGTTCCAGCGCCTCGCCGTCGCCCGCTTCGACCTGTTCAGCGGCGCGGGCGCCTCCATCGGCGCCATCTCCGAGTCCCTGGTCTACCTGGAGGGCGTGGTCAAGGCCCAGCGCGCCGACCCGGGCGACGGCCTGCTCGGCATGATCATCCGCGAGCACGGCGACCTGGTGGACGACCGCGAACTGGCAGGCCTGGCCGACGGCATCCTCACCGGCGGGTTCGAGACCACCGCCAGCATGCTCGCCCTCGGCGCCCTGATGCTGCTGCGCGACCCGTCCACCAGCACCCTGCTGCGCGCCGACCCCGCCGCCATCGGCCCGTTCGTCGAGGAACTGCTGCGCTACCTGACCGTGGTCCAGGTCGCCTTCCCGCGCTTCGCCCGCCGGGACCTGGAGATCGCGGGCGCCCGCATCAGCGCGGGCGACGTCGTCGTCTGCTCGCTGAGCGCCGCCAACCGCGACACCACCCTCGTCGGCGCCTCCCCGGCCTTCGACCCCACCCGGCTGCCCACCCAGCACATGGCCTTCGGCCACGGCGCCCACCGCTGCATCGGCGCCGAACTGGCCAGAATGGAACTGCGCGCCGCCTACCCGGCCCTCGTCCGCCGCTTCCCCGACCTCCGCCTCGCCATCCCCGAATCCACCCTCCGCTTCCGCAAAACCTCAATCGTCTACGGAGTAGAGGAAATCCCGGTCACCACCCGCCCCACAGGCCCCCGCTAACCCCGACCGCCTCAGGCTCCGCTCCAGCCCTGCATTGCCCCGGGTGGTACTCCCACTGCCCCAGACGCCACCTTCGCCGACCTAGGCCCCCGCCCCACCGGAACCCCGCCGACTTGGCCGCCCGGCGACACTTGTGCCGGTTCTGGCCTGCGCGGCCCGCTGACCTGGGCGCGCAAGTCAAGCGGCATCTCCGCCGACCCAGGCGCACACCGCCCAGTGACACCGCGCTGACCGGCCCGGGCTCCGCCCCGCCGCACCCCGCCGCCTGCCCCCGAAATCGCCGCCTCGCGCGCGCGGTCCCGACTCGGCCCAGCCCCCACCCACACCGGGGGGCGTCCCAGTGCCCAGTCTACCGGGGCCCACCGACAGTGGATCTTGAAACGGGGGTCGGCAAGATCCAGATGTGGATAACTTCTGTCGCTGAACCGGGTGAATCCGACGCGGGCTGGGTGGTCGCGCGGCCGGTCCGGGCTCGGGTGGGTTGGGGTTGCGGGGCAGGTGGGGCGGTGGGCGTGTGGTGCCGGGGGCTGTTGGTGGGGGTGGGGCTGGGTACGCTCCGGCACCGAGGGATCTGGGTGTTCGCTCGCGCCGTCCCCGTCGGGGCTGACCAGCCGCGGCGCGCGAGGTGGTCGGGGTCCCGCCCTGTTCCGACGTAAGGAAGGTCCACGATGGTCCTCCGCCGCCTCGCCGCCACCCTGCTCCTGGCGGGCGCAGCAGTACTGGGCACCGCGGTGCCCGCCTCGGCGCACGCCGAGCTCAAGTCGAGCGACCCGGCCAAGGGCGCCACCGTCGCCCAGTTGCCCACGAAGGTCACGCTCACCTTCACCGACACCGTCACCACCGTGGTCGACTCGGTGTCGGTCAGCGGCCCCGACTCGGTGCGCTGGGTCGTCGGCACCCCCGAGGTCGCCGGTGCGGTGGTGACCGTGCCGGTGCAGCCGGTCGGCCCCGCGGGCGCCTACAAGATCGAGTACCGGGTGAACTCCGACGACGGCCACATCGTCAGCGGGGCCGTCGACTTCACCATGTCGGTCGCCGCCGCCCCGGCGCCGACCACCACGACCGAGGCCCCGGCCACCACCCCGCAAGAGGTCGCGACCGAGGCCCCCGCCACGACGACGTCCCCGGCGGCCCAGCCCGCCACCCTGGACGAGGGCATCCCGAAGTGGGTGTGGTTCGTCGTCGGCCTCGCGGCCCTGGTGGCGATCGGGGTCGGACTGCTCGTGCGCTCCCGCCGCTCCCGCCAGTAAGCGGCACGGGCACCACGCCGACCCACCGTCCAGCACCAGAACGACGTCAGGCGGCAGCACGGACGCCAGGCCGTGCTGCCCGCCAACGGCACGCCCGGTGCGCCAACGGCACGCCCGGTGCGCCAACGGCACGCCCGGTGCGCCAACGGCACGCCCGGTGCGCCAACGGCACGCCCGGTGCGCCAA
>NZ_FOGI01000003.1:67176-287085 GCF_900111175.1 Actinokineospora terrae | reverse complement strand
CGCCCGGTGCGCCAACGGCACGCCCGGTGCGCCAACGGCACGCCCGGTGCGCCAACGGCACGCCCGGTGCGCCAACGGCACGCCCGGTGCGCCAATAGGGTCAGCTCGCACAGCGCAACGGACAGGCGGGTCAGGCCTCGGTCTGGCCCGCCTTCCGCGCCACCTCCTCCAACCCAGCCCGGTACTCCGCCCACCACGCCGCGTCCCCCTCCGGCATGTTGTCCACCTCCTGCCGCAGCCCCGCCGCGCCGTCGATCAGTTCGCGGACGATGTCGGCGTGGCCCGCGTGCCGGTGCGTCTCGGCGATCATGTGGACCAGCAGCCGGTGCAGTGTCGTGTCCGCGCGGTCGGGGGCCCAGTGCGGTACCCGGGCGGGCGCGTCGAGGGCGTGGGTGGCGATGGTCGCGTCCGAGTGCGCCCAGACGTCGCGGTAGAGGCCGGTGATGTGCGACCGGGATTCCTCCGCCGTGGCCCACATGTCGGCGTTGGGTTCCGCGCCGTCCTCCATCCACGGGTAGCTCACCGGGAACGGGCGGCCGAAGCTGGCCCCGAAGTAGGCGGTCTCGCAGCCCGCCACGTGCTTGACCAGCCCCAGCAGGTTCGTCCCCGTCTGGGTCAGCGGTCGGCGGATGTCGTACTCGGACAGCCCCTCGAGCTTCCACAGCAGCGCTTCGCGCGCCACCGTCAGGTAGCGGAGCAGGTCGTCCTTCGGGTCCGAGGTCATGGCCGCCAGCATCCCACCGACCCCCGACACTTGCGCGCGGCTGAACCACAGGTGAACGGATGGCGGTCACGGTGTCCAGCCGGGACGCCGCTCCCTAGGCTTTCGCGCGGTGGCGGCGGGGGAGGGAGATCAACGTGACCGACCTGCGGGACGCGTTGCGCGCGGTGCTGGACTTCCTCGGCGCGGGCAACCTGGTGCTGGGGATCGTGCTGCTGGTCGCGACCCCGTTCGTCGACCGGTTCCTGATCCGGCGCAAGCGGGTCAGCTACCGGGTGCACTACAACTCCAAGATCGGCCTCGGCCCGGAGAAGCTGACCGACGAGACCGCTGGCGGCGACTCCGCGCAGCTGACCAGGCTGACCCGGCTGCTCGACCGGCTCAGCATCGTGGTGATCCGCATCCGCAACACCGGCGGGTACGACATCGACCCCGACGACTTCGACCGCCCGCTGACCTTCACCTTCGGCGAGCGGGTGGTGTGGAACGCGCGGATCTCCGAGGCCGGATCGGTCGAGGTGCGCGAGAAACTGCGCGCCGGACTGCGGTTCTTCCGCACCGACGGCACTGACGGCACTGACTCGGCGACCAACGGCCAGGTCGGGCCACCGGTGGCCGACGAGCGCGACAGCCTGCGCACGGTCAGGGACAAGATGGCCCAGCGCATGGTCCGCTGGATCGGCGGCCAGGCGCCCGCGCCGAAGGAGCCGGAGGCCGAGCCGCGCTGGCACGGGGTGCGGCTGGAGACGCTGGCGCTCAAGCGCAAGCAGAAGATCAAGCTGGTCGTCGTGCTCGAGGAGCCGGAGGACCACCCCGGCGGCGAGACCAGCAAGGAGATCACCGCCACCGGCAAGCTCGCCGACAACGGCATCATCAAGGACGAGAAGCGGCAGCGGCGGTTCACCCTGCCCAGGCTCACCGGCGCGCTCGCCCTGGCGCTGACCGCGTTCCTGGTGCTGAGCCTGGTGTTCGCCTCGCCGCCGGTGGACCCGTCAGTGCGCTGCGTGTCCGGTGAGCTGACCATCCGCGGCTCCAGCGTCTTCATGCCCACCATGAAGGCCATGGCCGCCGACTACACCGCCGCCTGCCAGGACGCCAGGATCACCACCCAGGCGACCGGCAGCATCGACGGCGTCCGCTGGCTCGCCTCGGCCGACCCGGCCACCTCCGCCGCGCTGTCGGACGGCCTGCAGAACACCAACGGCCTCGTCGCCCAGCAGTTGGCCATCGTCGTCTACCACGTCGTCGTGCACTCGGGCGTCCCGGTCGAGACGCTGTCCACAGAGGACCTGAAGCGCATCTACGACGGCACCTACACCGACTGGAACCAGCTCAACCCGAAGTCGCCGTCCCTGCCGATCCGCATCGTCGGCCGCGGCCAGTCCTCCGGTACCCGCCAGCTGTTCGAGAAGCAGGTCCTCGCGGGCGGCGAGGGCGGCCTGTCCTCGGACGAGTGCGTCGAGAAGAACCGCGACCCCAGGGCGCGCACCATCCGCTGCGAGCGCGAGTCGAACTCCGACGTGGTCGCGATGATCGGGGCCGTGCAGGGCGCCATCGGCTACGCGGACGCGCCATCGGTGGCCGAGGCCCGCAAGAAGGGCGACCTCAGGGCGGTCAGCATCGACGGCAAGACCTTCGACACCGCGGCCGCCCTGGCGTCGAACTATCCCTTCTGGACAGTCGAGCACCTCTACCTCAAGGGCGAGCCGGGCAAGGACACCCTGCTTGAGGCCTTCGCCGAGCACGTCCGCAAGCACGACAGCGCCCGGTTGCGGCTCAAGGACTCCGGCTACTTGCCGTGTGTCACACCGCAGGGCGCGCCGCTGGAGCTGTGCAGCACCCGTTAGCCGCCGCAGGCCTCGCGGATCAGGTCGGGCGTGAGTTGCTTGGCGAGGGCGACCAGGGCTTCGTCGGCGAAGACCGGGCGCAGTGCCTCGGGAGCCTGGTCCGCTTTGGTGTCGGCCAACAGGATCGCTTCCGGAGTGGCGCGCAGGTAGTCCGCGAGGCTGGGCCACCGGATCTCGACGACCGTCCACAGTGCCAGGGTTTGGACCGGGACCACGTTGCCCTCCAGGGTCCGCACGGCGCGCGACGTGCTGTAGGTGTTGATGAACCGCTTCATCGCCCGCGGGTTCGGCGGCAGCATCCCGCCGTAGCGCTGGAGGCTGTGCTCGGTCGCGACCACCGCGGCCGGGGTGCTCATCCGCCGCAGCGCTTCTCCTGCGACGCGACCGCGCACGACCGGGCTCGCGGTGCTCAGCGCGTCGACGACCTGGGCCTCGGTGACGCTGCGACCGAGCTGGGCCAGTACGCGGCCTTCCTCCGCCGCGATCTCCCGCGGTCGCGGGATGTCGACGGTGCGCAGGAGTTGGCGCAGGTAGTCCTGTCTACGCGGGGAGTCGATCGCCGGGACCTGGACGCGCAGCTGGAAGAACTTGTCCAGGAACAGGTAACCCAGCGGCCTGCCCGGTTCGGCGACGGCGGTGCTGAACTTCTCGTACGCCTGCTCGTAGCCCGCCCGGATCCAGGCGCCGTCCGCGGCGACGATGAAGTGCGGTCCGGTGTCGCGCACCAACGTCTGCACGGTGTCCAGCAGTTCGACCACAGTGGACTCCTTGCACCGGTCGAGGTCGTCGACCAGGAACACCACGGGTCGCTTGGCCCGCTTGGCGAGCCAGCTGAAGTGGCGGTTCACCTCCAGCATCGGGTTGGTGTTCGACTGCTCGAACAGCCGCGCCCCGCGCGCGGAGTCCCACAGCAGGAACCGGCTCGCCACCAACGCGCCCGCCCAGAGAGTGCCGACACCCGCGATCGCCCCGGTGACGGACTTCGCGATCTCGGCGACGTTCTTGAAGTCCGACGCGAACAGCCACCAGACGCCGAAAGTCAGCGCCAGCAACAGGATGAACGCGAACACGACCGGTGCTCCCACGCGTCGCAGCCGGGCGAAGGACTCGCTGATCCTGAGCCCGATCCGGCCGAGGAACCCGCGCTGGCCACGGATAGCGGTGCGCAGGGCGGTCAGCAGCGCCCACCAGGACGGCCCGACGCCTGCCTCGCGCCACGCGTCGAACGGCACGGTGGTGAAGTCGCGGTCCAGTTCGGTGCGCAGGAAGCCGAGGATGGTGCTCTTTCCGGAGCCCCAGGGGCCGTCGAGGTGCACGAGGAACGAGGAGTCGACCTGGCGGAGCTGTTCGGCGATCAGTGTCGCGAGTGGACGGCGGTGCAGGGCGTCCTGGGTGGCGGGGGCGTCGGCGGCCCATTCGACGTGGTCGGTGGTCGGGCGGGCCCACACGCGGACCGTGCCGTCGTCGCCGCCGCTGACCACGACGGGGCGTTCGTCCACGGTGCCGAAGGCGACTCCGCGCACCGGGCCGGTGTGGCCGGGGAGGTTGGTGAGGCCGCCGGTATCCGGCTCCCACAACCGAACCAGACCGTCCTCGCCTCCTATCGCGACGGTGATCGTGCCGTTGATCGCCGTGATGGCGATGGACAGGGGCACGGCGCCGAGGTGGAGCAACGAATCGCCGACGTGGACTTCGCGGTCTTGCGTGCCCAGGGCTGTTGCCGACTGGTGGGCGGCGACGCAGGTGGCCGGGACGAGAGCGCTGGCAGGCCTGTCCGGCTCCCCCCAGATCAACCACTGCCCATCGGGGGAGATCGACATGGGGGTGATCTCGTCCGCCAGGGCGACACCGGTGACGAAGTCGTTGTGGCCGCGCAGCTCCCGGACGTCACCGTTGGTCCAGCGGAACACCGAGTTGTCGTCGCCGCCGCTGATGACGGTGCTGCCCTTGCCCGCGGCGACCGCGTTGGCGATGCCGTTGTGCTGGTAGAGGGTGACGCTGTCGCCGCTGCCGTAGAGGGGCCAGGCGCGCACGGTGCCGTCCTGGCCCGCGCTGAAGACCTGGCCGGGGGAGTACCGGCTCGCCGCGACCGACCAGACCGGGCCCGCGTGCCCGCGCAGTGGCCGTTCGCCGAGGTCTTGGAGGTTCCACAGCCGGAGCACGCCGTCCTCGCACCCGGCGGCCAGGATCGCTGGCATCTCATCGGCGACCACGACTGAGGTGACCTTGGTGCCGACGTCGAACACGCGCTGCTCGCGGTAGGGCGCCATGGTGGGTTTGGCGATGTCGGTGCCGGACTTGACGACCTGGTCGGCGTCATCCGGCCGGTCGGTGAGCACGTACCCGGAATCGGCCGACAGCGACGCCAGGTCGGCGCCGCTGTGGCCTCCTTCGATGTGGAGGCGGATCTCCCGCTGCGGCGCCATGCGCCGAGATTACCTAGCCGAAGAAGACCGAGGTGGCCAGGTTGTCGAATCCGACCGCGGCCAGGTCCGGCACGTCACCGGTCACGACCAGCGACTTGCCCTTGCAGTCCTTCTCCGACCACAGCTTCAGCGACCCCTGCGCGGTCAGCGACGACGCGTTCCTCGGTCGGGCGAGGTTCTTGCAGCCCGGACCCGCGGTGCCCTCGGCCGCGCCGTTCTCGCTGAACCGCGGCTCGTCGAACAGGACGACACTGGTGGCCTTCGTGCTCTGGACGCCCGCCTTGGCACCGGTGGGCGTCACGCCGAACCAGGTGCCGCCGACGCCCTGCCCGTTGGTGTCGCCCGCCTTGGTGTCCTTGGCGAACCGGTACACCGGCCACCCGCCGATCGTGACCTGCTTGCTCCCGTCATCGCGGGTGACGAACCCGACCGCCGACTGCTGTACCCCCGACACGAACACCTTGCCACGCTTGGCAACGGTCACCGGCGGCCATTGCTTCGCGCACTCCCCAACACACACCGACTTCGACGGCGCCGCCGAGTCCTTGTCGAACCGGTACAACGTGAGCCCGGCCCCGTTGACCACCACCGGGTCCAACGCCCCCGCCTTGCCCGCGGTCAACTCCACCCACTTGCTCGAACTCTCCGCCTTGGCCGAGTTCACCGAGCCATCGGGCCCCTTGGCCCAGTCTCCGGTCCCCTCGGCCGCATTGTTCGCCTTCGCCGTCCCCGCAAAGAACGACGCGTCGCCCTGAGTGTCCATTGCGTACTCGTCGGTCGCAGTGACCTCAGTGGACACTGGCTCGGCCTTCTCGCCACAAGCCGACAACACCAACATCCCCGCCGCGATGACAACGAACCCGATCTTGCGCCTCATGGCAACTCCCCGATCTCCCGACAACCTCATGACCTCCCCAACACGGCCACCCCCCTCCTCCGGTTCACCCAACGAGTGAATCCCTCCCCTCTGCGCCCTCTTCCCCCAGGTCGAGTTATCCACAATCCCCCCAGTTGTCCACAGATCCCCACAACTCCCGTTGACCGCAACCCAGCCCCGATAGACTGGCCTCGGGGACGCCCCCGGAGTGGGTGGGGGCTGCGCCCGGACGCGCGCGCGAAGCAGTGGGTGTGGGGTAAGAGGCTGCGGGTGTTCGGGGCTTTGCGGCGGCCGAATGGGGCTGGGGAGCCGTAATGGCGCTGATGGGGATAGGGCGACCGGAAAGGTGGTGAGCGCCTGAAGAGAGGCGAGGGGTTGCCGAGAAAGGGCGGAAGTCCGCAGGAAGGTTGGCGGGGCATCGCCGGGCTAAGGCTGGGGTTAGGGGAAGGCTTGCGGTAAGGGTGTCTGCGAAGGCGCAAGGGCGGGCGCGCACAGGGGGAGTGGACGCCTGGCGGTGAGCCTGGAGAAGGGGAGCGGGGGCCGACAGGGCGTGCGTGAAGGGTGTCAACGGCTCGGTGGCAGAGGAGACCGCTCATAAAGCGACGCGGCGTCGGGGATGTGCCGTGGCGGGAAGACGGGTGCCTGGCGAGGAAGTGCTAGCGGCTGAGGTGGAGGGGGAGTTCGGTGAGGCCGCGGAGGTTGAAGTGGGAGTGCCAGTGCAGGTCGTCGGTGGCCAGGTCGATGTGGGAGTAGCGGGCCAGTAGTTCCGTGAACACCGTGCTGGCCTCGAGTTTGCCCAGTACCGCGCCGAGGCAGTAGTGGTTGCCGGAGCTGAAGGCCAGGGACTTCGGGTCCGTGCGGGACAGGTCGAGGCGGTCCGGGTCGGGGTAGCGGGCGGGGTCGCGGCCCGCGGCGTCGAAGAGGACGAGGACGGTGTCGCCAGCGGGGATGAGCTTGTCGCCGATGGGAGTGTCCTCGGTCATGATGCGGGCGGCGAGTTGGACCGGGGGGTCGAAGCGGGACAGTTCCTCGACCGCGGTGCCCATCAGGCCGGGGTCGGCGCGCAGGGCGGCCAGCGCCTCGGGTTGTTGGAGCAGGGCGAGCATGCCGTTGGCGATCAGGTTGACCGTGGTCTCGTGGCCCGCGTTGAAGATCAGCAGGATGTTGGCGACGATCTCCTCGTCGGTCAGCTTCTCGCCGTCGGCGTCGGCCTGCATCAGCACCGAGAGCAGGTCGTGCTCGGGGTCGGCGTCGCGGCGGGAGTCCATCAGCTCCAGCAGGTAGGCGCGGAACTCGGGCTCGGCCTTGTTCATCGCGATCCGCCGCTGCGGGGTGACGCCCGGGTCGATGACGTAGCCGACCTTGTCCGTCCAGTCCCGGCACCTGGCCCGGTCCTGCGGCGGGATGCCCAGCAGCTCACCGACCACCAGGATCGGCATCGGCAGCGCCAGCCCGGCGATCAGGTCGACCGGTCCGTCGCCCATCTCGTCGATGAGCCGGTCGACGACCTGCTGGATCCGCGGCCGCATCCGGTCGATGTTGCGCGGGGTGAACACGCGCGCGATGAGCCTGCGCATCCTGCGGTGCGCCTGGCCGTCCTGCATCAGCATCCACTTGCTGGTGCTCTTCACCACCGGGCAGGTCGGCCCGCCGCGCACCATCGCCCAGCCCGGGTCGGCCGGGAAGTTGCTCGACGCGGACGGCGCGCGCAGCAGGGCGTCGACGTCGTCGTAGCGGGTGAGGACCCAGTAGCCGAACGGCGAGCGGTGCACCGGGTCGGTCTCGCGCAGCCGCCGGTAGTAGCCGAAGCGGTCGGCGGCCAGTGCCGGGTCGTTGAGGTCGAAAGTTGCGGTCATCGCGGGATCCGTCCCAGACAGGCCTGGTCGCTCGACGGCTCCGATCGTGCTGTTCCCCACAGGCACCGTCAACCCCTAGGTGGACCCCTAGTGACGAAGCCGGTCACGCTCCGGAGTTTCCCAAGGCCATCACCGTGGGTGATCTAGCCGGTGGCGTTCGGTACAAGATCACTCGGTCGCGAGGCCTCTCGGAGAGTCGTCAGCCGAGGTCACGGCGTTACTTTACGGCTCAACGTGTACGCCGTACGAGTGATACTTGGTTGCGAGTCGGTTGTCATAAGTCACGACGTGTAACTGATGTTATGGGTCGGTGCGATGGAACGGGCAACAGAGCCCCCGTGCGGACCAACGAGCGCCAGGACCTCCGCGCTCACCATCGGCACCCGGGCTTGGCAATCGGAGAAGAATCGACATCGCCATGACACTGCTGTGGATCTTCGGTGGACTCGCGGTCATCGCCGCTCTCACCTGGCGTCTGCGTCGGGCCTCGGCACTGGTCGACCGCATGCTGCTCGAGGAACGAGTCGGCGCGGAACACGACGCCAGGATGGCCGACCACGCCCTCGCGATCGAGGTGGAGCAGGAGCAGGAGCTGACCGTGGACTGGCCGCACCCGCCGCGCCTGGCCTGGTCGCGGCCGCAGTCGCGCACCGCGGCGCACAACCGGCTCGCGGGCTAGGTCGGACGCACCACCCGGCACGGGAAATGACCTCTACCCAGCGAAAGACCTGAAGGCCCCGGGCCGGGTGGCCCTGGCCGGTCACCCGAGGAGGGGCGAGGATGGAACGGGACAGCAGGGACTGGACGCGGTGGGCGCCGCGTCGCGGGCGGGGCAAGCGACCGCTCGGTCCCCCGGTCGGTGGGCGCCGACCGGGGGACCACGCCAGCGGGTGCGGGGGACGGTCAGTACGGGTCGCCGAGCGCGGCGCGCAGCCCCCGGTGGTCGACCCAGCCCAGGTGCGCGCGGGCCAGTGAGCCGCGGAAGGACCACAGGTGGTGCTGGCACCAGGTCGCCGAGCGGCCGTGCCGCTGGCTCGGTGCCAGGTTCGACCCCAGGTAGGTGCCGGACAGCTCCAGCCGGGTCTCGACCGTGTCGGCCCCGGTGCGCCTGGCGCTGAGAATGCGGGCGTGGATATCGGGCATCAGCCGCCGCGCGGCCATCACCGAATGGCGCAGGCCGGATATCCCGTCGTCGAATACCCGGACGTCGGAGAGATCGCGGATATCGGGGTGGGCGAACTCGGCGAGAACGGTGTAATCACCCTCGTTCACCGTTTCCCGGACGAACGCGACGGCCATGTCGACCTGGTCGACGGCGCCACCGATCGCGGGTGGGCCGAGGGCGAGCACGCCGGTCACCGCTGTGCGGGGAGCGCGACCTCGGCCAGTGCTGCGGAGAGGGCTCTGCGGTGCTCGCGGCGGATGGCCGCGGCGCGGTGCTTGGCGTACTCGGCGTCGGTCTCCGGGTGCACCGGGCGGACCGGGCGCGGCGCGCCGTCCGCGTCGACCGCGACGAACACCAGGTGCGCCTCGGCGATCACCTCGAGCTCGTCGCGGCCCTGCCAGCGCCGGGCGCTGACCTGCACGCCGACCTCCATCGAGGTGCGGCCGGTGCTCTCCACGTGCGCGACGGCGGTGACGATGTCGCCCGCCCAGAAGGGGGTGAAGAAGGTCATGTCGTTGACCGAGGCGGTGACCGCGTGGCCGTCGCTGTGGCGCACCGCGGCCGCCCAGCCGACCTCGTCGGCCAGTTCGAGGATCAGCTTGCCCTTCCCGGAGCCGAACATGTTCTCGTCGCCTGGCCAGATCACCCGGGACAGCTCGCACCGGGAGTGGCCCATCGGCCGCCCGGTCGGCAGCGGCTGCGCGTCGGTCAGCGGTGCCCGTGTTGGTGTGTCGACAGGGGTCATCGGAAGTGGTTCTCCAAAGGGGTATTCGGTCACGTCGAATGCGGAAACGCCCGCGGCGGGGGGAGGCGTGGCCAGTCTAAACGATCACTTGGGTGACCCCGGCCAATTTCTCATGATCACCGCATATCTCCCTGTGTCGGGCGACAAAGTTGACTGGCTGTGATCGAAGTAGGCCCAAAATGTCGGATACCACTAGCTCGATCCGGTGATGGTGGTGCGAATGTCGCGGCGCGGTGCCCGGCGCGGTGCTCCAACCTGTGGGTGACCCCACCGCCACCGACGCGTGCGCGGGGATGACCCGGAGGCACCCCTCTAGACTTCGCGGGCACCCCCCACCAGCCCGTTAGTGAGGTTTCGCCGTGCTGACCATGCAGGACGCGTTGCTGGCGTTGACCAGGTATTGGACCGAGCGCGGCGCCATGGTGGTGCAGCCGTTCAACACCGAGGTCGGCGCGGGCACCCTGAACCCGGCCACGGTGCTGCGCGTGCTCGGCCCCGAGCCGTGGCGGGTCGCCTACGTCGAGCCCAGCGTCCGCCCCGACGACGCGCGCTACGGCGAGAACCCGAACCGGCTGCAGACCCACACCCAGTTCCAGGTGATCCTCAAGCCCGACCCGGGCAACCCGCAGGAGCTCTACCTCGGCAGCCTCCAGGCGCTCGGCATCGATGTCGCCGCGCACGACGTCCGCTTCGTCGAGGACAACTGGGCCTCGCCCGCGCTCGGCGCCTGGGGCCTCGGCTGGGAGGTGTGGCTCGACGGGCTGGAGATCACCCAGTTCACCTACTTCCAGCAGGCCGGTGGCCAGACCCTGGACCCGGTGTCGGTGGAGATCACCTACGGCGTCGAGCGGATCATGATGGCGCTGCAGGGCGTCGCGCACTTCAAGGACATCGCCTACGCGCCGGGCATCTCCTACGGCGAGGCGTTCGGCCAGGCCGAGTACGAGATGAGCCGCTTCTACCTCGACGACGCCGACGTCGACACCCAGCGCAGGCTCTTCGAGGACTACGCCGCCGAGGCGCGCAGGCTGCTCGACGCCCGGCTGCCGGTGCCCGCGCACATCCACGTGCTCAAGTGCTCGCACACCTTCAACGTCCTCGACGCGCGCGGCGCGGTCAGCACCACCGAGCGGGCCAAGGCGTTCGCCAGGATGCGCGGCCTCGCCCGCGAGGTCGCCGGGCTGTGGTCGGAGCGCCGGTCCGAACTGGACCACCCGCTGGGCCTGGTGCCCGCGCTGCCGCAGGCCGCCGCGCCCACCGAGTTCCCCGCCGTCGAGGGCGCGCACCCGCTGCTGTTCGAGATCGGCACCGAGGAACTGCCCCCGCACGAGGTGACCCGCACCGCGGCCGCCGTCGAGCGCGCGCTGACCGAGAAGCTCGCCGCCACCCGGCTCGGCCACGGCGCCATCACCACCTACGCCACCCCCCGCCGGGTCATCGCCGTGGTCGACGCCGTCGAGCCGGTCGAGCCGGACGCCGAGCGGACCGTGCGCGGGCCGAAGGCCGCCGCCGCGTACGACGCGGACGGCAACCCGACCAAGGCCGCCGCCGGGTTCGCCAGGGGCCAGGGCGTCGACCCGGCGGAACTGCGCCGCATCGATGTCGACGGCGTCGAGTACGTGGGCATCACCCGCACCGACATCGGCAAGGGCGCGGTCGAGGTGCTCAGCGGCGTCCTCGGCGCGGTCGTCGCCGAACTGCGCGCGGACAAGAACATGCGGTGGAGCGACCCGAAGCTGTCGTTCACCAGGCCGGTCCGCTGGCTGCTCGCGCTGCTGGGCACGACACCGGTGCCGGTCGCGGTCTCCGCGCTCACCGCCGGGCACACGACCCGCGTGCACCGCACCGCGGCCGACCCGGTCGTCGAGGTCGCCTCCGCCGAGGGCTACCTGGACTTCCTGGCCGGGCACGGCATCGTCGCCGACCAGCGCAGGCGCCGGGATCTGGTGGTGTCCTCCGCCGCCGAGCTGGCCGCCACCGTCGGCGGCGTGGTCGACGGCGAGTCGGCGCTGGTCGACGAGATCACCAACCTGGTCGAGGAGCCCAACGCCGTCCTCGGCTCGTTCGACGCCCGCTACCTCGAACTGCCCGCCGAGATCCTCACCACCGTCATGCGCAAGCACCAGCGGTACCTGCCGGTGCGCGACGCCGACGGTGCCCTGCTGCCGCACTTCGTCGCGGTGGCCAACGGCGCGTGCGACCACGACAAGGTCCGCGCGGGCAACGAGGCCGTGCTGCGCGCGCGGTACGAGGACGCCAGCTTCTTCTGGCGCGCCGACCTGCGCACGCCGCCGGAGCGGATGAAGGAGGGCATCGCCAAGCTGGCCTTCGAGGAGCGGCTCGGCTCGGTCGCCCAGCGCGCCGACCGGATCGCCTCGGTCGCGCTCGCCCTCGGCGCGGCCGCCGGTCTGTCCGAAGAGGACGACGCGGTGCTGCGCGCTGCCGCGGGCCTGGCCAAGTTCGACCTCGGGTCGCAGATGGTCATCGAGCTGACCAGCCTCGCGGGCACGATGGCCAGGGAGTACGCGCGGCGCGCCGGGCAGCCGGAGTCGGTCGCCCAGGCCCTCTACGACATGGAACTGCCCCGCTCCGGCGGCGGCGCGGTGCCCACCACCGTGCCCGGCGCGCTGCTCGCCCTCGCCGACCGGTTCGACCTGCTGGCCGGGCTGTTCGCCGTGGGCGCCAAGCCGACCGGCAGCTCCGACCCGTTCGGCCTCCGCCGGGCCGGGGCCGGTGTCGTGGCGATCCTGCGCGCTTTCCCGCGGTTGAGCGGCCTGACCGTCCCGTTCGGACTGTCCACTGCGGCCGACCAGGTGCGCGCGCAGGGCATCGGGGTCGACGACGCGGTGCTCGCCGAGGTCGCCGAGTTCGTCAAGCGCCGCTACGAGCAGGTGCTGCTGGACGCGGGTACCCCGCACGAGCAGGTCGGCGCGGTGCTCCCGCTCGCCGACGCCCCCGCGACCGCCGACGCCGCCGTCGCCGAACTGGCCGGTCTCACCACCGACCCCGGGTTCGCCGGTCTGGTCGCCGCGCTGCAGCGGGTGCGCCGGATCGTGCCTGCCGACACCGGGGCGGGCTACGACCCGGCCGCGCTGGTGGAACCGGCCGAGCTGGAACTGCACCAGGTGTTCGCCAAGGCCCACGCCGCCGGTGGCACCGGGCTGGCGGGCTTCGTGGTCGCCGCGTCGCCGCTGACCGAGCCGGTGAACACCTTCTTCGACGCCGTGCTCGTCATGGCGCCGGAACCCGCCCTGCGCGCGGCCAGGCTCGGCCTGCTCGCCTCGATCAGGGACTGGGCCGCGCCGGTGCTCGACTGGCAGGCGCTGGGCACCTCGCTGGAGGCCTAGGCCGCACCGCGGCACGACGACCCGGTCCAGGTTCGCCTGGGCCGGGTTTTCGCTATCCGGGCCACGGCCGGAGTCGGTCTTACTGAGCAACCCACTCGGCCGCATTGTGCGTGATGGGGCATTCGGGGTACCGGCGGCGATCGGTGAATGTCGAACCAGGCACCGCGCCCGTGTCGCTTTTCGGCGGGAGACCGCCGTTCCGATCCCCCTCGGCCGCAGTTCTGATACCCCCACCCTCCACCCGGAGGGTTTACGGACACCGTGAGTGGCCGTCCGGTGGCCGAATTGCGTGGTCACGAGACCCGTCGGCGTCCGTCGAGCGGCATTCGACCACCACCCCCGGTAGCCGCGCGCGGCGTCCCCGGTGGAATCGCCTGGGGCGGGTGAGTCGAGGTGGTCGGCTAATCCCGACCGCCCGCCGCCGCCCGGATTGCCCGGAGCGGCTTTCGTATGCCGTCCGCCGCGCCGCCGCCCCCGGGCCCCCGACCGGCGGAATGGTCCACCGCGCCCGGCTGCCCGACTCGACGTGAAATCGGGTGTCCACCGGCGGATATGTGCCGAGGCACCCACCTTTCGCCGATGCGCGGTCCCGCCGCGGGCCGACACGCGGGACATTAGCCGAGCGACACCTATTTGAAACACCGTTGCGCAGCGGGTACTGTTCACCGCAAGTGGGGAGCTTTTTCAATTCCCGTGACACCCCGTGTGCAGTGAGGTGCCCTATGGCTCAGAAGACCATCGTCCAGCTTTACGACGACCTCGACGGCTCGGCTGGCGAGGACATCCGCCCGGTCGAATTCAGCCTGGACGGGGCGAACTACGAGATCGACCTGAATGAGGCCAACGCGACCCGCCTGCGCGAGCAGCTGGCCGAGTTCGTCGCCGCCGCCCGGCGCACCGGTGGTCGGGTCAAGCGCCACTCGGCGCCGTCGACCAAGCCCGCAGGCGACACCAGGTCCAAGGAGCAGACCAAGGCGATCCGGGACTGGGCGCGGCAGAACGGCCACGACATCTCCGAGCGCGGCCGCATCCCCAGCGCCGTCGTGGAGGCCTTCGAGGAGGCGCACACGGTGAAGGCCAAGGGCAACGGCGGCAAGGCCAAGAAGGCCGCGTTCTCCGGCTGAACCAGCCACCGGGACGGACCGCGGCGGGGACGACCCGCCGCGGTCCCGCTGTGCTCCAGCGCGGTTAGAAGCTGACCCCGCCGTCGATGTCGCGGGCCTGCAGCACCTTGCCGCTCACCGTGCCGGTGATCTGGTTGATCACGCCACCGTGCTCGGCGCGCAACCCGGCCGATTCGACCGCCCAGTTGGCGCGCAGTTCCTCGGCGAACTCCGGATCGGCCCGCTCGAGCTGTTCCAGTTCCGCGGCGAGCACGGCCACTTCGGCGGACTCCGGTGCCGCCCCAGCCGCCGCGGTGAGCGCTGCCTGGCCTTCCGCGCGCCGGGCGAACCGGGTTCGCACCAGTTCGTAGAGCGCTCCCGCCGACTTGGCAGCCAGGGCGGCCGCGATGGATACCAACACCGGTTCGGGCATCCGAACCCCTCCTTAAGCCTGTGTTCGTTCCACCCACCGTACGACGTTCCCGGCAGGGCGGGCACCGCCGACCCGAGTCCGCTTACCGCTCCGGAATTCCGCCGGTCGGTGCGCCGCGGCGCGGTGGTTTCCCGGCACCCGCCGCTAAGCCCGGTCGGCGCCCACCGGTGTTCCCCGGTTATTCACGTTCCGCCGGTGCGCCCGCGGCCGGTGGGTTATCCACCACCAAGATCCACGGGGGGAATCGGGTCGGCCACTCGGCCTACCCCGGTCGGCCGGTGGCGGCGCTCGGCGGGAAACCGCATTCGGCCAGGTCCGCGTGTTCGGCCATCTCCACGCGCAGCGGTTCGGCCCCGGCGCGGACCTCGGCGAGCAATTCGGCGTCCGCGGCCGGTATCCGGTTCGCCAGGTCGCGCAGCAACGGCGCGACGACCTCGGCGGCCACCGCTTCCCGGTCCCGGACATCGGCCCGCAACGCGGTGAGCGGATCGACACCGCGCGGCACGCTCTCACCGCCATTGAGAACGACCAGAACCGGCGCGCCCGCTTCTCCCAGCACCGCCGTGGCCCGCGCGTCGGCGTCACACCAATGGCCGCGAACCACCTGGAGTACGACATCTATATCGAGGCCCGCGACGACGTGCAGATCGGTGCTGATGGTGACCGCGCCGGTGCCGGGGAGGTCGTGCAGCGAGATCGGCACCCGCTCCCGCTCGACCAGCACCTCGCGGACCGCGTGCGGTGCCCTGGCCGCAGCCGCTGCGGCGTCGAGGGGGTCGTCGAACCGCAGCGGGCGGCCCCGCCGGTCCAGCAGATCCACAGAGGACGCCTGGATGGCCCGCAGGTCGGCCAGCAGGCTGGGGTGGGCGCAGGCGAGGTAGCCCTGGTCGCCCGGCTCGGGGTAGCGCCAGGCGCGCAGGTCGGCGGCGGAGGTGGGCGGCTCGGGGAGACCGAGCAGCAGGTGCCTCGGCCGCAGGTGGGACGTGCGCAGTTCGGCGAAGGTGCGGGGGAGCAGGGTCGCCCGGCGGCGGGGACCCGCGCGCAGGACCAGCCGCGTCCCGGGCGCGGCGGGCAGGGCGGCGGGGTTCAGGCCCGCGATGGACCGTGCCAGCGTCGACTTGCCGGTGCCCCGCTTGCCCCCGACGGCGACCGCGATCGCCGCCCGGTCCAGCCTGGCCACCACCCGGCGCAGGTCGCTGATCACCGCGGACACCCCGGCCAGCACGTCGGCCCCGGCGCCCGCCCTGGTCAACGCCCGCTCCGCGCGCCGCCACGCCTCGACCTCGGCCACCACCGCGGGCACCCGCGCGCGCCTGGCCGCCACGAACGCCGCGACCTCGTCGTCGAGCACGGCGCGACGCTATCGCCGATCAGCCGCGCGCCGGGCCGATCGGCGGATTCCCGCTCACGCGACGCCGAGGTAGCGCACCGGCGTGTAGTCGAGCTCGCCCGGTCCACCCCAGACGTAGACGCGGTGCTTGACCGGCGTGGACCCGAAGTCGTAGGCGAGGTAGCGGCCCCGCTCCCGGTCGACCCACCGCTCGAACAACCGCACGTGCTCCCCGTCGCGCACCAACGCGTCCCCCATCACCAACGCCCCCCGCTCCACCACCCGGGTCACATCCCCCAAATCCCGCCCACCCCCACCCCGCGGCGTCGCGTAACTCACCGACAACCCCCACGCCATCGACACGAACCCCGAACAGTCAGCCCGATACGAAGGCCGATGACACCCCCCGAGCACCCCCGCCCAGTCGGTGCCGCTGTACCCGCCCCCCACGCTGAAGCACGCGTCCTGGTTGTACGTGGGCCCCGCCACGAACCACGCCTCAGCACGCGCCATCGCCGCGGGCCCGAAGTCGGCCAACGCCACCCGCTCCCGGACCGCCGCATCCCCCGCCAGCCCCAACCCCACGACAACCACGCCCGCGATCACAATCCCCCTGCGCACTCCTCTTTTGTAGCACTCTTCCCCTCCCTCCAGCCGAAACTCACCTCCCGCGTCGGCACTTCCGCTGTCTCGCCGACCCCACCCGCGTCCGCTCTCCCTGCCCGCGCCCGTCGGGCCTCCAGCCACCTTCCGCTGCGTTCCACCACCCCCCGTTGCCCACCCCGCGCCCACACTCAACTGCCAGCGCCGCCTACTCGCCTCGTCCGCCTAACCACCCCCACCGCGCCCATCCGTCCACCCACACCCGACTAGCTCGACGGCGCTTGTTCCTTTCTGCCTGAACTCTGGAGGCAGCCGCCCAGGTAGCCACCTCCTCGCAGCGCCTACTCGCCTGGACTCTTTCCGCGCCCACCGCGTTCGTTCGTCTACCTGTGCCCGATCGGCTTGACGGTGGCGCTTGTTCCTGTCTGTCTGAGCCTGGAGGTCGTCCGCTCAAGCCGGCGCAGCTCGTGCTGCCTGTTGTTCCGCTAGCCCGTGCCGCGCTCGTTCCTGTCTGTTTGAGCTCGGAGGGGCATCCGCTCAAGGCGCCGCACCTTCCGCCGCCCCGTGCCCTGTCAGCCCCGGATATGTCCCGTCAGCCTGCTCGCGCCCGTTGCAGCGTTCAGCCGGCCCTCCACTGCGTTCCGCTAGCCTGCTGGCCCGATCGAACCTGCCATCCCGCTGCGTCCTGCCGATCTGACCACGGCCATTGGCACGATCGCCGTTCTGCCAGCATCGCCATGTTCAGTCAGGCTTGGTTTCGTCCTGCCTGCCCGGCCATGTCCCATGAATCTGGCCAACGGGAGCCTTGCCAAGCTCAGCAGGCTCCCGCCGGCCTGTCTGGCGCGCTTAGCCAGCCCAGTTACGCCCACACATGCCCGCTGGCGCAGCCGTTCCCTTTGGTCTGCCGTGTGCGGCCAGCCTCACCCGCGATACGATCATTTCCTTTGGCGCCTTCGCATTCCGGTCCAACCGGCCCCATTCGCGACCTGCCTGCCTGCTCGCCAAGCCCGGCTGCGTCCTGCCTGCCGCATGACCATGCGCCATGTCGGTCCACCGCATCCAGTTGGCCAGGATGCTTCCCCCAGCCTGAACGAGCCCACCATCCCCACCGCCGCGTTCTACCGATACCGGCCACCCCTGGCCGTCTCCTGCACGATCGCCCACATCAGTCGGCTTGACCGCGCCGCCGCGCCTGGCCGGGCCCGTGTGCACCCGCCCGGCCAGGCCTGTGCGTTCCACCAGCCCGACCGCGCCGTCAACCTCGCCCCCGATCGCTGGCGCAACGGCATTCCAGTCACTGCGCCGCGCCCACACCCAACTCGGGCGGCGATGAGCCGGCCCAGCCGCGGCCCGCCAGCCCGGGCGCGATTCCGGAGGCCCTCCCCGCCCACCCCGGCCCCCACCCTCTCCGGGGGGCTGCCCCGACGCCAGTCTATCGGGGTGGCAATGGGGGCCGGGGGAAATCGGGCGGATCTATGGACAAAGGACTGCTTGTGGACAAACGTGGCCTGGGCGAAAAGGTGGTCAGGCAAGGGGAATCGCTCGATTGGGGGGTGGTTGTGCGGTCATCCGGCTAGGTGTACCGGTAGTTCGGCCAAGCGCCAGGTGCCGGGGTCTGGGGTTCGGGTGAAGTGGTCGGTGGCGGGCCGAAGGGCGGGGAAGCGGGCCAGGAGGGCGGTGAGGGCGATCTCGGTTTGCAGGCGGGCGAGCGGGGCGCCGAGGCAGAAGTGGGGGCCGTGGGAGAAGCCGAGGTGGGTGGGGGCACCCAGGGGGCGGGTGATGTCGAGGGTGTCGGGGTCCGGGAAGGCGGCGGGGTCGCGGTTGGCGGAGCAGATGGCGACGGTCATGGCGGCGCCCTGGGGGATGGTCGCGTCGCCCACGGTGATGTCCTCGGTGGCGAAGCGGGGGGTGGTGAGCAGTTGTGGGCCGCACCAACGCATCAGTTCCTCTACCGCTGTAGACGCGAGGGTCGGGTCCGCGCGCAGGAGGTCGAGTTGTGCCGGATGTGCGAACAACGCCGCGACGCCGTTGGCGATCAGGTTGGTGGGGGTCTGCCCGGCCAGGGCGAGGTGCCAGACGAGGGTCACCAGTTCGGTCTCGGTCAGTTCGCTGTCGAGCAGTTGCGACAGGATGTCGGCCCCCCGCCGCGCCCGCTTGGCCGCCACCGCCGCCTCCGCGCTGGCCATGATCCCGGGGATCGCGGCGAGGAACCCGGGTCCGTAGCCCGCCGCGACCGCCCGCCCGTACTCCAGCCAGTCCGGTCGGTCTGCCTCCGGGATGCCGAGCAGCTCGCAGATCACCACCATCGGCAGCGGCCCGGCGAAGTCGCGCAGCAGGTCCGGGGACGCGTCCAGCGAGTCGAGCAACCGGTCGACGGCGGCCTCGATCCGCGGGCGCATGACGGCCGTCCGGCGTGCGGTGAACGCGGGCGCGGCCGCCCCGCGGACGCGCGCGTGCTCCGGCCCGTCCATCTCCGCCATGGTGTGCATGTACCGCCTGCAGTGCTCGGGAATCCCCGGCGGCCGCATGAAGCTGGCCTCGCTGAGCACGAACCGCGGGTTGTTCAGCACCTCCCGCGCGGGTTCGTGCCGGGTGACCGCCCACATCGGCGGCATGCCCGCCCCGGTCAGCCTCGCCACCGGCGACACCGCCCTGGCCTGGGCGTACGCGCTGAACGGGTCGGCGAGCACGGCCGGATCGGTGACCGGGACCTCGGGAACGACGGGCACGAGCGACCTCCACGGGTAGATGTTCTGACCAGATGATGTCATCATCTGAACGAGCTGTCACGGCAACGGCGATGATGTGCGCGTGAAGGGTGCGAGGATGAGCCGGGCGGAGATCCAGGAGGCCAACCGGACGCGGATCCTGGGCGCCGCGCGCGAGGAGTTCCTCGCCCGGGGCTACCGCGACGCCAAGGTCGACGACATCGCTGCGCGCGCCGACCTGACTAGGGGTGCCGTCTACTCTAACTTCTCCGGCAAGCGGGCCCTCTATCTAGAGGTGCTCGCGGCCCAGGCGGAGAAATCGACGCCACGCGATCCGTCAGCGCAGACGCTGTGGGAAGCGGTAGGAGCGTTCGCGCACGCTTGGGTCGCGCGGCTGGAAGAACCAGGTCTCAGCACATACCTGGCGCCCGAGGTGGTCGACGATCTCGCGTTGCCCTACACGCGGCTGCGACAACTCAGCGCCCTCTTGCTCGGACTGGCGATGGAACGCCTAGAGCCCGTGTCGTCCCCAGACGGAGCGCCACCGGCCCGACGAGTGCGGCAGGCTCAGGCAATCCTGACAACGTTGCACGGGACTACAGCCCTCGCCCGGGTCACACCGGGCCTGGTAGAGCCCTTCGACGTGATCAGCGCGTGCGAGCAGTTGACGCGGCTGGAACTGAACGACTGGTGGTCCTCTCCGCACAACCCCGTCCCCGCGCACCCCGTGGACGAGCCATGGCCGGAGACAACCGCGCGTGACCTCGTCAGCGGTGAACCGGTGCAGGTAGACGGCGTCGTCGCGGTCGTAGGCACGCACCGGCTGATGGCTGTCGAGGAAGCGTTGCGGCAAGGGCATCGGGTGACTCTCGTGGTGGTGACAAGCCAACCCGCCGAACTGCACCCCTTGACCCGTCTAGTGCTCGCCGAGACCGTCGTCGGCTTGCGACAGTCCTTCCGGGGGGAGTTGCCGCTATCAGTGATCCGCGATGACACGCTCGCCGAGCGGGTGGGGATCACGGCGGTGAGCGACGCGACCGAGGTGGCGCTGCGGGTGCGCGGCGGCCGGATCGTCGCCAGGGCCGAGGGAGCGGGAGCCTGCCACGCCGTGGCGGGCAGTCGAGCGGGGGTGTCCCGGACCCCGCCCATCGGGTGACCCCGCGGGGTCCGGGACGGCGCTCGGGCGCTAGCCGAGGCCGAGGCGGCCGACTTCACCGAGGGCGGCCACCCGTCCGGGACGGCGCTCGGGCGCTAGCCGAGTAGGCCTCCGAGGAGACTGGTGACGGTGCTGATCACGGTGTTGAGGATGCCGGTGACCACGCCGAGCAAGGGGCCGAGCAGTTGACCGAGCATGTGAAACCTCCTCTGATCGAACCGGTCGGGGCGGACAACCCCGACACCGTTCTTTGTACGGTTCGGACGGTTCCGGGGCGAGCAAGTCCGCACTGTGGAGTGACACCCGAAAGAGTGCATTAGCGAAACGTTCCCGCCCCCTGATCGGGGGAATCTCGTCTACCAGCGGTTTGATGCGAAACCGAGGAATGCTCATCGGTGGAGTGTGCTGTCCCGTTCGGTACGGAGCGCGTCACGCAGTGCGGCTGTGTGGGTGACCTTCGCCGCTGGACGGACTAGTCCAACCCGGACACTCGCAGGGTGACGTTCAGCCGCCCGCTCAGCCCCAGGTCGGGGTCGGCGGTGCCCGGCTTGATCCTGGTGACCCCGTGGTAGGCCAGCCGGGACCCGCCGCCGAACACCACCAGGTCGCCGGAGCGGAGATCGACATCGGTCCACGGGCGACCCCGGTTCTCGGTGTTGCCGAACCGGAACACCCCGGTGTCGCCGAGGCTGAACGACACCACCGGGTCCAGGGACCGCTCGTCCTTGTCCTGGTGCAGCCCCATCCGCGCCTCGGCGTCGTAGAAGTTCACCAGGGCGATGTCCGGCCGGTAGTCCCCGGTGAACCCGGCCGCCGCGACCGCCCGCCTGCCCAGGTCGCCGAGCCACGCCGGGAACGGCAGCACGGTCGAGCCGTCGTCGAGGGTCCTGGTGTAGCGGTACGGCGCCCAGTGCCAGCCCAGGCACACCATCCGCACCGACATGACCCCGCCGTTGGGCAGCCGCTGCTGCCGCATCCCCGGCGCCCACTCCCGGCACGCGGCCAGGAGCCTGCGCTGGGCGTCGAGGTCGAGCCAGTCCGGCAGGTGCACCGCCCCCGGCGCGAGGTCGAGCCGGGGGCGCGGGATCAGCTCCACCGGCCCTCCACTGTGCTCACTCCACTGTGGATGCCCGACCAGCGAAGGCCGCCGTCGAAGAACGACCAGCTCGACCCGTCCGACCCCGCGCCGGACAGCCCGTCGATGTCACCGACCAGTCCCGGCAGGGCCGGGTCGGCCAAGCCGGAGAAGGCGATCGTCCGACCCGGCCGCCACTGCGGCTGGGCCACCAACCGCCGACCCATGCCCGCCCAGGACGCCGCGTCGTCCGCGATCACCCACAGGTCCGGGCTCCCGCCCGCGAACCGGCAGGCCTGCCGCAGCCAGGACGCCGCCTCCGGTGGCCACGACACGACCGCGCACACCGTCCCCGGCCAGGCCGCGACGAACGCCTCCGCCGCGGCCGTCGACCTCGGGTCCCGCCCGTGCCCCACGTTCACCAGCCCACCCCCGCGCCGCCGCGCCAGGGCCAACACCGTGTCCAGTTCCATCACCCTGCCGGGGTGCAGAGTTCGCACGGCCGCAGTCCCGCGGCGCGCGCGGCGGCCAGGGTGCGCAAACCGCGCGGGTCCGCGGCCGTCCGGGCCCTGGTGCAGGTCGGGTAGCAGTACACGCCACCGGAGCCCACGTAGGCGACGCGGGACCTGGCGAGGTCCAGCAGTTCGTCCACATTGGTCTCTTCCGCGCGCAGCAGCCGCTCCTTGACCTCGGCGCCGAAGACGTACTGGCCGAGGCTGCCGTCCGAGCGGGTCACCCGGTGGCACGGGATCAGCAGCGGCACCGGGTTGTTGCCCAGCGCCGTGCCGACCGCGCGGACCGCCTTGGGCCGCCCGATCGCGTGCGCCACCCAGGCGTACGGGCGGGTCTGGCCGGTCGGGATCTCCCGCGTCGCGGTCAGCACGTCCCGCTCGAACGGGGTCAGCACCCGCAGGTCGACCGCCACCCCCGCGGCGCCGTGACCGCGCAACGCCTGCCGCAGTCCCGCGGGCACGTCGCTGGCGCGCCGCAGCGGGCGCTGGAACAGGGCGTGGAAGCGTTCACGGAAGGTGTCGTCGTCGTCCCCGACCGAGGCCGCGGTGCGGATGTAGCTCACGCCGACCTCGGTGAAGGCGACCAGCAGCTCGCCGACCGGGCCGTCGACCCTGGTCCAGTCCCCGTACACCGAACCGGTCAGGTCGCGTGGTGGTGCCACCGCCAAGCCGCCCAGCCGCAGCGCGAGCGGGTCGTGGCTGTCCTCGCCGGTCATCGGACCACCTCCTTCGCGTACTGCTCCCGCAGCCGGGCCAGGCCGCGGGAGACGTGTGACTTCACGGTCCCCTCGGGGATCCGCATGACGGCGGCGATCTCGGCCACCGGCAGCTCGACCACGTGCCGCAGCACCACGGCCAGCCGCTGGTTCTCCGGCAGCGCCGACACCAGGGCACCCAGCTCGCCCCTGGTCTCGCTCCCGGTCACCACGTCCTCGACGGTCGGGCCGGGCGCGGGCCGTTCCGGCACGTCCGCCATCGCCACCGCCGGGCGCCTGCTCGCGCCGCGCACCGTGTTGCGCCAGGTGTTGAGCAGGATCGTCAACAGCCACGACCGCGGCCGCAGCGCGAGGATGCGCGAGCGGTCGTAGCCCAGCAGCGCGCGGTAGGCGCGCAGGAAGCACTCCGCGGCCAGGTCGTCGGCGTCCGCGCCCGCACCGACCCGCAGTGCCACCGAGTAGACCACCCGCTGGTAGGCGCGGACCATGCCCGCGAACCCCGCGTCGATGTCCTCGACGATGGCCGCGAGCATGACCGCGTCGTTGTCGGCGTCGCTCTCGGGCAGGTCATCCATACTCAGGTAAACACCGAGGGGCCTTCCGGCGTTGCACATCCGTTCGCCTTCGAGCGTACCTGCGTTCCAGGGCCGTGGCCTGCGACACTGGGGCACGCCTGCCCTGAGGAGTGCCCATGGACCTGACCCGTCGCCGGTTCCTCGCCGCGGGCTCCGGACTCGCGGTCGTGGCGGGTGCCGCGGCCTGCACCGCCGAGGTATCGGCCACTGCGACGCCGTTCAACCCGGCTGACTGGGGTTCGGTCCGCGAGCAGTTTCCGCTGACGCGCGACGTTCGACAGTTCTCCGCCTACGTGCTCGCCGCACCCCCGCGGCCGGTGAGTGACGCGATTGACCGGCATCGCGCGGGGTTGGACCGCGACACACACGCTTACCTTGACGCTCAAGCAGGCGCCGCTGAAGACGCCGTGCGCGCGGCTGCGGCTGATTACCTCGGCGGTCGTGCTGAGGACATCGCCTTCACTGACAGCACAACCATGGGGCTTGGCCTGCTCTATGCGGGGATTCGCCTCTCACCTGGACAGCACGTTCTTACGACGGAGCACGACTTCTACTCCACGCACCACGCGCTCAAACTCCGCGGCGCCGAGGTTCGTCGCGTACGCCTCTATGACACCGCCGCGACTGCCTCTGCCGAGGAGATCGTCACCCGGCTCCGCGCCGCGCTGACGCCCGAGACCAGGGTCGTCGCCATCACGTGGGTGCACTCGGTGACGGGGGTGAAGCTGCCTGTTCGCGCCATCGCGGACGCCATCGCCACGCACAACGCCGCGTTGCCGCCCCGACAACACGCCCTGCTGTGCGTCGACGCGGTGCACGCGCTCGGTGTCGAGGCGGCCACCCCGGCCGACCTCGGCTGCGACTTCCTGATCTCCGGGACGCACAAGTGGCTGTTCGGACCGCGGGGAACGGGCATCATCTGGGGGCGCCAGGGCGCCTGGGAGGCGGTCGCGCCGGTGCTGCCGTCGTTCAGCGGCCCGGCGTTCGACGAGTGGCTCAACGGCACCCCGGCGGGCCCGACCACCGCCGAGGTGGTCACCCCCGGCGGCTACCACTCGTTCGAGTACCGCTGGGCACTGGCCGAGGCGTTCCGGTTCCACCTGGCCATCGGCAGGGACCGGGTCCTGGCGCGCACCAGGGCCCAGGTCGACCGGGTCCAGGCCGCGCTCAGGGAGATCCCGGCGATCACGGTGGTCACCCCCGCGGCGCCCGAGCTGTCCGCCGGGATCATCTGCTTCGACGTGGCGGACACGCCGCCGCAGGCGGTGGTGGCGGCGCTCGCGGCCAAGGGCGTGTCGGCGACCGTGACCCCGTACAACGAGCGGCACGTGCGGGTTGGGCCGAGCATCGTCACATCCGACGACGACGTGGACGCCCTTATCCGCGCGCTGCGTCCATAAGGGATCTACTTCCGCGCTACCACCACGTCGCGCACGATCGCCTGGTCGACTCGGTGGGAGAAACCGAGGTAGGCGCCTTCGTCGAGCGGCGTCAGTTCTGCCTCCGCGAGTGCGTCGACGAGTGCGGTGCGTGGGGCGACGTTCGTGTTCCAGGACAGGGCAATCGTTCCCCCTGGGCGCAAGAGCCGGGCCCAGCCGGGTAGTGCCGCCCGCATCAGTTCCAACGGGCCTCGGTGGAGGCCACCGCCTGCTCGGCTGCCGTGCTGCACGCCGTAGGGGGCGTCGGCGACGATGATGTCGAAGGTGGCCGCGCGGTGGAACCGGGGCGCCTCGGTGGTGTCCGCGTTGACGTAGTCGAGGCTGAGGGCGTCACCAGCCTTGTAGCTCTCCTTGTCGATACCGACGGACGCTGTGAGGCGGCGGGCGACGACCTTGCCGTCGCGGCGGACGCGGGTGACGTCGGCGGTGTGCTTGATCCGCTTGCGCTTGAGCCAGGTCTGCAGGAACGCCGAGTAGGCGTCGAAGTCCTTGGCGTCCAGGTCGATCCCGGCCGTGTCGTAGCCGTACATCAGGGCCTGGTTGAGCGTGGTGCCCCGGCCGCACAGCGGGTCGAGCACGCGGAGCCTGCGGTCGAGCATCTCCCCGGCGAACTCCGATGACGTCACCGCCAGGTTCAGCATCAGCTTGGTGAAGTGCTCGTTGGTCTTACCTGAGTACTTCTGGATGGTGACCAGGTCGTCGTCGAACTTGTCCAGCGGCGTCAGCTCTACCGGCGCCAGGAGATCACCCTGCCGTTCGAACAGCGCGTAGGCCGACGACAGGTTGGCCAGGTAGCGCACATCGCGCTCGTCAAGGCTGTCGGCCTCGAACGCCAGGTAGGGCACTCCACCGATCCGCACCGGCTCGATCCCGCCGATCCGCCCGCCCAACGCCCGGTCGCCGAACACGGCGAGCTCAGCGGCCATCAGGTCCACCGAGGAGTCGGCGTAGACGCGGTTCAGCGCGGGCCGCACGAGCAGCGCGTAGGTGGGCATGGGCTCCCGTTCCTCAAGGTTCTCGGCGGATGGCCAGGTCAGAGCAGGGTACGGCCCTCGCACACCGACAACTCGGGTCGTCCTTGACAAGAAAAATTGTCGGTGAGAGGGTAGGCCCATGTTCGAGGTAGCGGTGATCGAGGACCCGGCGGCCGCCGAGGTCACGCTGGACCCGGTGCGGTCGGCCCTGCTGGCCGCGCTCGCGGAGCCCGGTTCGGCCAGTTCGCTGGCCGCGACCGTCGGGCTGCCGCGCCAGAAGGTCAACTACCACCTCCGCGCGCTCGAGAAGCACGGTCTGGTCGAACTGGTGGAGGAGCGGCGCAAGGGGAACTGCACCGAGCGGGTTCTTCGCGCTACCGCTGCCTCTTACGTCATCTCGCCCGCTGCGCTCTCCGCGGTCGCCCCTGATCCGTCGAAGTTCCCCGACCAGCTCTCCGCGCGGTGGCTGCTCGCCCTCGCCGCCCGCCTGGTGCGCGAACTCGGCCAGCTCATCGTCGGCGCCACCGCGGCCAAGCAGCGGCTGGCGACCTACGCCAGCGACGCCGAGATCACCTTCGCCACCGCGGCCGACCGGGCCGCCTTCGCCGGTGAGCTGCAGGAGGCCGTGGCAGACCTGGTCCGCAAGTACCACAGCGAGGACGCGCCGGGCGGCCGCAAGCACCGGCTCATCGTCGCGCTGCACCCCAGTCTCAAGTCCCCGCAAGACCACTGACCCATCCGTGAAGGAGCACACCATGTCGAGGCAGTTCGAGATCCGCCGCGAGATCGTCGTCGAGGCCACCCCGGAGCAGGCGTTCAACGCCATCACGGAGAACAACGGCTCGTGGCTGTTCCCGATCCCGTACCCGAACCCCGACGGGACGGTCGACGAATCCGGCAGCCGGGTCACCGCGTGGAACCCACCGCACGAGGTGTCGGTCCGCACCGAGGGGCCGGACGGCTGGTTCAACGCGCTGGAGCACATCATCGAGGCGCGCGACGGTGGCACTACCGTCCTGCGGTACGTCCACAGTGGCATCTTCACCGACGACTGGGACACCCAGTACGACGGCGCGGGCAAGCACACGGACTTCTACCTGCACTCCCTCGGCCAGTACGTGAAGTACTTCCCGGGACAGGCCGCGACCTACGTTGCCGCTGACGGTCCTGAGGCGTCTACCGCGCAAGGTTCGGTTGACGTGCTGCGCCGCGCGTTGGGGGTTACCGGCGTCGGTCAGCGCGTACGGCTGGAGGTGCCCGGTATCGATCCTGTCGACGCGGAGGTCGACTACCTGGAGGGCCAGTTCGTCGGCCTCCGGTCCGGTGACGCCCTCTACCGCTTCTACTGCCGCGAGGTCTGGGGCGCGCCGGTGTCGTTGGCGCACCACCTGTTCGACGCCCCTGCTGAGGCCGACAAGACCACCGCCGCGTGGCAGAACTGGCTGAACTCGGTGTTCGCCTGATCCAGCGCGTGCCTGCCGGAAATGCCCGGCGGCCTAGGACCAATTGCCGCAGAAACGCCCCGGGACCGCCCCGGGGCGTTTCTCCGTCTTCCGCGCACATTCGCGGAACCGGACTCAAGACCGGCGGTCGGCCTGGCGAAATGTGTGCTTACAATCCGTCACCTCCACCGATCGCGGGAACAGCCCCACCACACCAGCGCCGCGTAGACCAGCAGCACCGGCACGATGAGTCCTAGGACCATCTGCCACACCTCGCCCCCGCTCACGGGATCCACAGCGAGGTCGGCCGGATGACCAGGTTCGGCGCCCCCGGTTCACCCGGTGCGGGCAGGGCCAGCAGGTCGCTGACCACTTCCACCAGGTCCGACCCGTCCTTCATCCACACCACCCCGTCCTCGACGAGGCGGTTCGCCAGCACGTGGTGCCGGTCGAAGACGAACACCGCGTCGGTGTAGCGCTCCTCGGTGTGCGTCGCGGCGACCGCGACCAACTTGTCGTCCTCGGTCAACAGGTGGAATCGCCACTGCCGCTCGCGCAGGGCGACCAACGCGCCGAGTTCGGGGAACCGACGCAGCGCGTCCTCGGCCGAGATGGGCTCGCGGGTACCGGTCATCACCAACTCCGTGTGATCTACAATCGAAAACCGAATGCCCCGAGTCTCGCGCCACCGAGCCGAGTCCTGCGACGCGTTTGCCGTACGTGCATCAAGCGATTCTTTCACCCGGCCGGTCACTCTTCGTCGTCTCCGGCCCGTCGACAAAGGGGAGAGCCATGCCGAGGACACCGAAAGCGGTCGCGTTGGGACGCGTGCTGCGCCGCAGCCGGGAAGCGGCCGACCTGTCGCTGCGCGAGGCCGCGCTGTCGCTCAACCGCGACGTCCCCAGCCTGTCCCGCTACGAGAACGGCATCCGGATCCCCAAGCCGGAACTGGTGTCCCGCATGCTGACCGCCTTCGGTGTCGACGGCGCGCGCCACGACGAACTGATGACCCTCGCCTACCGGGTGGGTGATCCGCAGTGGCTCGCTACCACCGACGCCGAACGCCGCCAACAGGCAGAGGCCTATGTGGAGTACGAACGCGACGCGACCAGCATTCTGCAAGTCTCGCCCTTGGTCTTGCCCGAACTCTTGCAGACACCTGCGGTTCTTAGGTCCACGCACCGCACCGAAGCCGAGGTCCAACACGCACTACGACGTCAACAGGTCATCACGGGCCCCAACCCCACCCGCCTGACCGCCCTGATCGGAATGCCCGCCCTACACCAACACATCGGCGGCACCACCGCGGCCGCCGAACAACTCCAACACCTCTTGGCCCTCTCCCGCCGCCCACACATAGAGCTACGGATAACCCCCTCCGGCCAAGGCTGGCACCCAGGCCTAGAGGGCCCCTTCACCATCGTCGACTCAACCCCAATAGGCCCAGTCGCCTTCGTGGAAACAAGATTCTCCACCCTCTGGCTACACAACCCCACCGACGTCTCCCCCTACCGCAAAGACGCCGAATCCATCCGCACCCTCTCCCTATCCCCGCACGAAACCAACACCTTCCTCGCCACCACCGCCTACCGCTACCAGATGGCCGGCTGCCGATAAGAGCGCCGAGGCTGTACGGGTACCTCTTAAATGCGCGGGGGTAGGAGTGCCTAGTTAGGCTCGACGGCACGGTAGCGTAGATCTTGAACCTGGCGGGGTTCTATGTCACGACGTCGCGGGGAGGCGTGGATGCCTGCTGAGTTCCGCAGCGGCAGTCGACCGATCAACTGGTTCGCCCTGGCGGTCCTGTGTGTGTTGTCCGCGTTGGTACCCAGCTACCTGGTGCTCGAGTGGGGAGCCGGGTTGCCCGCGATCCCGATCGCCGTTGTAGTTGCTGCTGGGGCGTGTGAGGTGATCTGGCGGTCGGGGTTGCGGCCGCGGTTGTTGTGGGGCGAGGGCGGGCTCACGGTGGTGTGGGCGGTGCGGGTGCGGGCGCTCCGGTGGTCGGAGATCACCAGGATTGATGTGCGGGGCAACGCTTTTCTGGTGGCCACGGGGGATGGGGAGTCGCTGCGCTGGGAGTTTGACCGGGTGTGGTGGTTGGCCAGGTTGTCCCGCCGGTACGCGGATGTCGGTAGTGGTGTCGGTGCGCAGTTGCAAGAGGCGCTGGACAGCGGTCGGGCGCGCGGTGAGCTGCACCGTCCCCCGGAGTTCCGCGCGCGTCGGCCGTGGCTCGTGTTCGTCCTGGTGGTCGCGGCCGTGGCGGCGCTGACCCCGTTGGTGACGAAGCTGATGTTGGCCTGACCTGCCCTCAGGCCCCAGCCCCTCACGTTCGCGTGGGGGGCCGATCGGTGTTCACAGGGAACTGCCGGCTTTCGCGCAGGTGGGGCACAGGGTTGGTGTCGAGGATAACCGGCCATGAGACGTGGGTGGCTCGTCAATGGGCTGTTGGTCGTGGTGTTGGTCGGTGTGGGGGTCGGCGGGTACTTCCTGTTCTTCGACTCCGGGACCGAGCAGGCGGCGGCTGCTACGGCGCGGACGGCTGAGGTTGCGGCGCGGGATGTGACGGAGACGGTGACCGCGTCGGGGACCGTTGAGGCTGGGTATACCGGGACGGCGTCGTTCGGGGCGTCCGGGACGGTGGCGACGGTGAGTGTCAAGGTGGGGGATGTGGTGACCAAGGGGCAGACCCTGGGCACGCTCGACACCACCGAGGCGAAGCTGGAGCTGTCGATCGCGCAGAACAGCCTCGCGCAGGCCGTCGACAGCCGGGACACCGCCGAGGCGGAGGGCAAGGACACCGACCAGCTCGACAACCAGGTCACCCAGGCCGTCCTGAACCGGGACAAGGCCAAGGCCGCGTTGGCGGACATGACGCTGGCCGCGCCGGGAGACGGCACCATCACGTCGGTCAACGTCACCGTCGGCGGTAAGTCGGGATCGGGTGGGTCATCGACGGGGACTACAGCGACCGGTGACTTCGTCATCACGGACCTGAAGAACCTCACCCTGCACGCGGACGTGGCCGAGAGCGACGTCAGCAAGCTCAAGGCAGGGCAAACGGCGACCGTTACCGTCAACGCGCTGCCCAACCAGCCCATCCAGGCGGCGGTGGCGGCGATCGACCTGTTGCCCACCACCGCCAACAACGTCGTCCAGTACGGCACCACGCTCGCCCTGACCAGCCCGCCCGCCAACCTCAAGCCGGGCCAGTCCGCCAGCGTCACCGTCACGGTCGCGAGCGCGACGAACGTGCTGGCCGTACCTTCGGCGGCAGTGCAAACGGTGGGCAACGCCAGTTCGGTCACTGTCGTGGTGAACGGACAAGAGACCCGCCGCACCGTTGAACTCGGCGTCAAGGGCGACACCTACGTCGAGGTCACCTCTGGGCTTGCCGCGAACGAGCAGGTCCTCCTGCCGCAGGTAGCCACAAGCACCCAGAACAACAACAACCGCAACGCGGGCGGCCTAGGTGGCACAGGTGGCTTCGGCGGCGCAAGGCCCGGCGGTACTGGTGGAACCGGGCCAGGCCGGTGACCGCGCCAGTCATCGAGGTCCGAGACCTGCGCAAGACCTACGGCACCGGAGACACAGCCGTACACGCGCTAAGAGGCCTCGATCTCACCGTCGCGCGTGGGGACTACCTCGCCATCATGGGCGCCTCGGGCTCCGGTAAGTCCACCTTGCTCAACATCCTCGGCTGCCTCGACGTGCCCACCTCCGGTCGGTACCTGCTCGACGGCATCGACACCGTCGAGTTCGGCGAGGCCCAGCTGGGGATCCTGCGCAACCGCAAGATCGGGTTCGTGTTCCAGTCGTTCAACCTGATCCCGCGCACCTCCGCGCTGGCCAACGTCGAACTGCCGCTGGTCTACGCGGGTGTGCGCCGGGCCGAGCGCCGGGCCAGGGCGATGGCGGCGCTGCGGCTGGTCGGCCTGGACGACCGCGCCCACCACCGGCCCAACGAGCTCTCCGGCGGGCAGCAGCAGCGCGTCGCGATCGCCCGCGCGCTGGTCACCGCCCCCGCGATCGTGCTGGCCGACGAGCCGACCGGCAACCTCGACACCCGCAGCAGCCAGGACGTCATGGGCATCCTCGACGCGCTCAACGCCAGCGGCCGCACCGTCGTCCTGATCACCCACGAGGACGACGTCGCCGCGCACGCGCACCGCGTGGTCCGGGTCGTCGACGGCCACATCGCGCAGGGGGTGCCCGCGTGAGGTTCACCGAGGTACTGGCCTTCGCGGTGCGCGGGGTGACCGCGAACAAGCTGCGGTCATCGCTGACCACGCTCGGCATCATGATCGGCGTCGCCTCGGTGATCCTGCTGATCGCGGTCGGCAACGGCGCTTCCCAGTCGGTGCAGCAGAGCATCGCCGGACTGGGCACCAACGTGCTCACGATCTCGCCGCAGCGCGCCCAGGCGGGCTCGTCGACCAAGCCGCTGACCACCGCCGACGCCAAGGCGCTCGCCGACCCGGTCGAGGCGCCCGCGGTGAAGTCGGCGTCCCCGGTGGCCTCGACCTCGGCGACCGCCGCGCACGCCGACGTCAGCTACAGCATCTCCCAGTTCATCGGCACCGACCCGGCCTACTTCTCGACCACCAACAGCGCGGTGGCCCAGGGCGCGCTGTTCACCGCCGACGACCTGGCCCAGGGCCGCAAGGTCGTGGTCATCGGCGCGACCGTGGCCACGCAGCTGTTCCCGTCGTCCAGCCCGGTCGGCCAGGCCGTCCTGGTCAACAACATCCCGTTCACCGTCGTGGGCGTGCTGGCCACCAAGGGCTCCAGCGGCCTGCAGGACGCAGACGACACCGCCGTGGCGCCGCTGAGCACCGTGCAGAACGCGCTCACCGGGTACGGCAGCCTGTCCCAGATCGTCGTGCAGGCCACCAGCGCCGACACCATCAGCGCGGCCCAGGCCCAGGTCACGACCATCCTGGACGGCCGCCACAAGATCGGCTTCGGTGCGACGGCCGACTACCGCGTGCTCAGCCAGGAGCAGCTGCTCACCGCCCGCACCGCGACCACCGACACCTTCACCGTGCTGCTGGCCTCGGTCGCGGCCATCTCGCTGCTGGTCGGCGGGATCGGCGTCACCAACATCATGCTGGTCACCGTCACCGAGCGGATCCGCGAGATCGGCATCCGCAAGGCCGTCGGCGCCCGCCGGGGCGCCATCCTCGGGCAGTTCCTGCTGGAGGCGACCATGCTCAGCCTCTTCGGCGGCCTGCTCGGTGTGGCGGCCGGGTTCATCGGCGCGCGGTTCACCATCGCGGGCATCACCCCGGTCATCGTGCCGTCGTCGGTGCTGCTCGCGTTCGCCGTGTCCGCGCTGATCGGCCTCTTCTTCGGCAGCTACCCGGCGAGCCGCGCCGCTCGCCTCCGTCCCATCGAAGCTCTGCGACACGAATAGGGGAAACCGTGACCACACCAGACCAAGACCCGCTGTTGGCCCAACCGGTCGGCGGTGACATCGACAAGGAGTTGCGCGCGGCGGGTAAGGGGATCAGCAAGGTCACCATCGGTCTCGCGGTCGCCGTGCTCGTAGTGCTCGCGTTCGGTGGTGGGGCACTGGCGCACAAGGCCCTCGCGTCGACCACTACGACCGCGGCGCCCGCTGCCGGGGGTAGGGGCGCGGGTGGTTATGGCGGCTTCGGTGGCGGCCAGGGCGGGCAACCCGGACAAGGTGGCCAAGGCGGTCAGCCGGGACAGGGTCGGGGAGGGACCACCGGCACGATCGACCACGTCGAGGGTTCCACCGTGTACGTCAAGACCCAGGACGGTAGGCTCGTCAAGGTGTCCACATCGGACTCCACGACGGTCGACCTGGTCAGCGCGGGCAAGCTCGCCGACCTGGCCGCGGGCGACACGGTCGTGGTGCTCGGCCAGCAGGCCGCGGACGGGTCGGTGACCGCGCGGTCGCTGACCCGCAGGCAGGCGGCGGGGTGAGCCCGGCGTCGCTGCTGGTCGTCGAGGACGACGACGGCATCCGGGACCTGCTGGCGACCAGCCTGCGCTTCGCCGGGTTCACCGTGGCCACCGCCGCGACCGGTGCCGACGCGCTGCGCCAGGCCGAGCGGCTGCGCCCGGACCTGCTGGTGCTGGACGTGATGCTGCCCGACCGGGACGGGTTCGACGTGCTGCGGCGGCTGCGCGCGGGCGGGCACGGCGTGCCCGTGCTGTTCCTGACCGCGCGCGACGCCAACCAGGACAAGGTCACGGGCCTGACCATCGGCGGCGACGACTACGTCACCAAGCCGTTCAGCCTGGAAGAGGTCATCGCCCGGGTCGCCGCTATCTTGCGCCGTACCCGGCCCGCGGGCGGTGAGCCCGAGCGGCTGACAGTGGGTGACCTGGAGTTGGAGGTCGACAGCCACACCGTGCGCAAAGCGGGTCGCGCGGTGGAGCTGTCGCCGACCGAGTTCAAGCTCTTGCACTACCTGCTGCGCAACGCTGGTCGGGTGGTGTCGAAAGCGCAGATCCTCGACCAGGTGTGGAACTACGACTTCAACGGCGAGGCAGGCGTTGTCGAGTCCTACATCTCCTACCTGCGCCGCAAGGTCGACGATGGCGAGACCCGTCTTATCCACACTGTGCGCGGGTTCGGCTATGTGCTGCGGTCTCCGTGAGCGGCTTGTCGCGGGTTAAGGCCGCCTTCGGGCGGTTGCCGCTACGCGTCCATCTAGTGCTGGTTATCGTCGTGCTCACCGCGGCTGGCCTGCTTGGCACGTGGGCGATCGGCTCGCAGGTGATGCAGGACTACCTGCTCGGCCAGGTCGACACCCGGCTCGACCGGATGAGCGGGTTGGCCCAACGGCAACTGCTCACTGGTTTCGAGCCCGCGCGCGCGAACAGGGGCCAGGCATGGGCGCAGCAGGAGATCGTGGTGCTGCTCCACGCGGACGGCCAGGCACTCGACCTGACACCGCGGCGCGACAGCGGCCCGCGGCCCGCGCTGCCCGCGTTCGGCACGGTCCCGTCGGGCACCTACGTGACCGTGGACTCGGTGGGCGACTCGACGCCGCGGTGGCGGGTGCTGGTCCGGCCCGTAGGGGCGGACGAGGTGGTGGTCGCCGCCAGCCAGGCCGATGTCGACACCGCCGTCGACGACCTACGGCGGACCTTCCTGCTGATCAGCCTCGGCGCGTTGGTGCTGCTCGCGGGCACCGGGTACGCGCTGGTGCGGGGCAGTTTGCGCCCGCTGGAGGAGGTCGAGTCCACGGCGGAGGTCATCGCGGCCGGTGATCTGTCGCGCCGGGTGCCCGTGCGGCGCCCGGGCAGTGAGGTCGGGCGGCTGGCGGTGTCGCTGAACGGCATGCTCGGCCAGATCGAGCAGGCCTTCCACGCGCGTGCCCGGTCGGAAGAGGCGGCGCGGGTGTCCGAGGGGCGGATGCGCCGGTTCGTCGCCGATGCCAGCCATGAGCTGCGCACGCCTCTTACCTCTATCCGTGGCTACGCGGAGCTGTACCGGCAGGGTGCCGCTGCGGACGTCGGTGAGGTCATGGCCCGGATCGAGGGGCAGGCCGAACGGATGAGCGCGCTGGTGGCAGACCTGTTGTTGTTGGCGAGCCTGGATCGTCAGCGCCCGTTGGAGCTAGCGCCTGCCGATTTGGCTGTCATCGCTGTTGACGCTGTCCACGAGGCCAGGGTGGTCGCGCCCGGTAGGTCTATCTCGCTGAAGCTGGACATCGGCGGTGAGCAGGCGGCGGTGCTGGGCGACACCCAGCGACTGCGGCAGGTCGCGTCGAACCTGGTCGGCAACGCCCTGCGCCATACCGAGGGCGCTATCGAGGTGCGGGTTCGGTTGATCGGGCCAAGAGCGGCGTTGGAGGTCAGCGACGAGGGTCCTGGTCTTACGCCAGCGGAGATGCAGCGGGTGTTCGAGCGCTTCTACCGGGCAGACCCGTCACGAACGCAGGAGAGCGGCGGTACGGGCCTGGGGCTGGCGATCGTGGACGCGGTTGTTTCCGCCCACGGCGGCTCGGTCGCGGTGGAGTCAGAGCTTGGTAAGGGGACAACGTTCTCGGTAGAGCTACCTCGACTGCCGGAAACGTGGACCGACCAGCACCGGGACTGAGGTGCTGCTGTCGAACTCCGCGGCGATCTCGACGTCCTCGCCGAACCCGAGTCCGATGAGCTCCTGGCCGCTCGCACAGGCGCGCAACTGGGGTGTCAGATCACTGGCCACATCGCGGTACGCCGCCGCGGCCAGTCGTGCCTCGGGAGAGGGCATCCCTAACGCGTAGGTGTCGAGGGCTGCCAGGTAGGCACCCGCGCCCCACAGATCCTCTGCACCCGGCCGTAGCGTCCCGCTCTCGCGCCAGTGTTCGCCAGCGGCAACTACCGCGACCCCCTCGGCCTCGCCGCTGCGTAGGCGCTCAGCTGTCCACGCTGCTGCGGCGGTGGCGTTGCGCAGGGACACCCCGATGACGGTGTGTCCCTGCATCGCGTGCGAGATGGTGGCACCGTTAGGTGAGGGCAACACCAGGCGGCGTAGACCGTCAGCGTTTCGCACGGTTCCCGGCGATAGACTCACCTTGCCCGGTTGTGAACGTCCCACGGCCAGTACGGCGTCGTGCTCGTTCGCGAACTCCACCGCCGACTCGTCCCGCCATCGATAGGGGAAGACCTCGACGCACGCGTCTACCGCGACCGTCAGGGTTGTGGTGAATGACAGCACGTCAACGACCGCGACCACCCACCCCGCTTCCGCGATCTCTCGGGCTCCCGACAGACCCCAGTCGAAGCGGAACCGGTAGCCATCCTGTGCATACGGACTCTTACCCACGCGCGGGATCTTGCCGTGCCGCGTCCGGATAGGCGACTCACTTGTACGTCTGAAGACTCTCCGGGGCGACCGTTGCCCATAGAGGCACGCTGAGGTCCAGATCGGCCATGGTTGCCGGGGCAAGGTCAGCGGAGATACCGCCCTCTAGGTGGATACGAGTGGTGTGGGCGTGCTGCTCCACTCCGACCACGCTCGTCTTCCACGTGTTGGGCGCGCTGGACTGCACGTGGTGCAGGGAGATCGCCGAAGGGGGACAGGCGACGTAGATGCCGCCGGTGTTGGCGTCGACTGTGGTGAGGGCGATACCGACATCGAGAGTGACCACGGAGCCGTTGGCGTTACCGCGCAACAGGTTGAGGCCAACCAGGTCTGCGATGTAAGGCGTGCGCGGATGCCGCGCTACCTCGCGAGGGACGCCCGTTTGCGTTACCTGGCCGTCCTCGATGACAACCAGGCGATCGCCCAGGGCCATCGCGTCCACCGGGTCGTGGGTCACCAGGACCGTGCACCCGGGGAAGTCACGCAGGTGGCGGCCCAGTTCCGCGCGCACCTTCAGCCGGGTCGCCGCGTCCAGGGCGGCGAGCGGCTCGTCGAGCAGCAGCACCGCCGGTTCGGTCGCCAACGCCCGCGCCAACGCCACCCGCTGGGCCTGACCGCCGGACAGCGCGCCGGGCCGCTTCCGCGCCTGGTCCCCGATCCCCACGGCATCCAGCCACGTCCTGGCCCGCGTCCGCGCGGTGTCCCGCGGCGTCCCCCGCGCCCGGAGTCCAAAAGCGACGTTCTCCAGGGCGGACATGTGCTGGAACAGGAGATAGTCCTGGAACACCACCCCGACCTGACGCTGCTGCGGCTGCACGAACGTCCGCGGCGGCTCATCCCACACCCGCCCGTCAAGCCGGATGTGACCGTCTTGCAACGGGAGCAGCCCCGCGAGCGCACGCAGGGCGGTTGTCTTACCGGCACCATTAGGCCCCAGCACCACGACAACCTCGCCTGGCGCAACGGTCAACGGTAGGTCCAACCCAGCGCGGTCTACCCGCAGTACGGCATCGAGGGTCATCCGCCCACCCACCGGTTGCGCAAACTGGCCAAGACCGCCACGGACACGACCAGCAGCACCACGCTCAACGCGATCGCGGCCTGCGGATCGGTCTCCAACGCCAGGTAGACCGCCAGCGGCATCGTCGTGGTCTCACCGGGGAAGTTGCCCGCGAACGTGATCGTCGCGCCGAACTCGCCCAACGCGCGCGCCCAGCTCAACACCGTGCCCGCCACCACGCCCGGCATGACCGAGGGCAGCGTGACCCGGCGGAACGCCAACCACCGCGACGCCCCCAGGGTCGCCGCGGCCTCTTCCACCCTCGGGTCCGCCGCCCGGAGCGCGCCCTCCACCGAGATCACCAAGAACGGCATCGCCACGAACGCCTCGGCGACCACCACCCCGGCCGTGGTGAAGGGCAACGACACCCCGAACCAGTTCTCCAACAACCCGCCTACCGGTCCCCTCTTACCCAGGACCAGTAACAACGCCACACCGCCCACCACAGGCGGTAGTACCAACGGCACAGTCACGAGCGCGCGAACCAACCGGCGCCCAGGGATATCGCCGCGCGCCAAGACCCACGCGAGTGGAACACCCAGCACCACACACACGACTGTCGCCAAGCTCGCGCACACCAACGACAACCGCAGCGCTTCGCCTACCTCCGCGCTCAGCAGTCGCGAAGGGAACTCGGCCCACGAAGTCCGTGCGAGCAGACCGACCAGCGGTAGGACCAAGAACGCCAGGCCGAGCACAGCGGGCACGACAAGGACGGCGGGCAGCCTCCCCTTGCCTACCCGCCGCCCGCTCACGGCGCTGAGAACCCGGCTTCGGCGAGTACGGCCTTACCCCGGTCGGACCGGACGAAGTCGACGAACGCCTTGGCCTGGGCAGCGTTAGGGGCCTTGCCCAGCACCGTGATCGGGTAGTCGTTGACCGCCTTGCTCGCCTCGGGGAAGTCGATGCCCTCCACCTCGGCGCCCGCGGCCTTGACGTCCGTCCGGTACACCAGCGCCGCGTCGACCTCGCCGAGCCGGACCTTCGTCAGCGCCGCCTTGACGTCCTGCTCCAGGGTGTCCGGCTTGGCCGTGATCCCGGCCGCGGCCAGCGCCTTCTTCGCCGCCGCGCCGCACGGCACCTGCTCGGCGCACAGCGCGATGTCGAGGTTCTCGTCGGCGAACGCGGCCAGGCCGGTGACCTTGCCGGGATTGCCCTTGGGGACCGCGATCTCCAGCTGGTTCCTGGCGAAGGTCACCGGGTCCTTGGCGTCGGTGACCTGCTGCATGTTCGCGGGCGCCGCCGAGGCGAACACGTCGGCAGGCGCGCCCTCGGTGATCTGCTTGGCCAGCGCCGAGCTGCCCGCGAAGTTGAAGGTGACCCTCACCCCCGGGTTCGCGGCCTCGAACTCCTTGCCCAGGGTCGTGAAGGTCTCGGTGAGTGACGCCGCGGCGAACACCGTCACCGTCCTGGGTGGTTCTTCCTGGCTGGAGCAGCCGGTTAAGACGAGCAGCACGGCGAGGAGCAGGGCGCGCATCCGTACCTCCGCAGATTCGGTGATATCGGCAGTCTAGTCACGCGACTGCGGTTGCGGGCCGTCCCGATGGCTGTGGGTAATCGCCCGTTTGCCCCCGCGCACCACTGGACTGGAGGCTGCCGGGACGCCGCCGGTGGGTGAGGCTTGACCTCCACCGAGCGGGGAGGCGGCATGGCCAGCGGGTTCCAGCGCGACAAGATCACCGGCGTGTTCACCGCGATGGACCACGACGGCGACGGCCTGCTCACCGAGGCCGACTTCACCGCGCTGGCCGACCGCTGGCGCCAGGCCCGCGGCGCCCCGGTCGGCTCCGACGACCACCGGCGCATCGCCACGATCATGCTCGGCTGGTGGCACACCCTGCGCGTGGCCGCGGGCGGCGCCGACCAGGTCACCGTGGACGACGTGCTCGAGGTGGTCGACCAGCTGCACGCCGCCCCCGACGCGGTCACCGAGACCGCGCACGCCATGTTCGACGCCGTCGACGAGGACGGCGACGGCCGGATCACCCCCGACGAGCACCAGCGCCTCGTCGACGTCTGGAACGGCCGCCCCACCGCGCTGGGCACCGCGTTCAAGTCGTTCGACCTCGACGACGACGGCACCCTGTCCCGCGCCGGGTTCACCACCCTGTGGACCGACTTCTGGGCGGGCGACGACCCGGCCGCGCCGGGCACCCGGCTGTTCGGGCCGCTGCCGGGGGAGTGAATCCGGCACCGGTGGGTATCCGGGGGTCCGACCGGACCGAAAGGAATCCCCCGTGCGCGCCGTGGTGCTCAACTGCTCGCACCACGTCATCGGCGACCACGGCCACGAGTGGGCGCACGACACGGCCAAGACCATGGCGCACGTGCTGCACTCGACGGCCAAGGCGCTCGCCGCTAGTCCCATACCGCCGCGGTCGTGAACGGTGTGAGTCAGTCGAGGGCGAGGCGGGGTGCGTAGCCCGCGGCGAGGATCGCCACCGTTGACGGCGGGGTCAGGACGTCAACGGGGCCGTCCGGGAGGGGACGGCGGTCCGCGTAGCCCACGGGGGTCCAGCGGTGGATCCGGTCCCCGGCGACCAGCCAGTGGTCGTCCTGGACGGTGATGAAGCTGCCGTGCGGCGGTTCGGTCATCGCGGTGGTGCGGCGGCGACCGTCGTGCAGGGACCGCTCGGCGTCTAGGACGCGGTCCATGGCGTCGGCACTAGGCGAGTCCTCTATGGACCAGAGCGCGCGGTAGCGGAGATAGTCGGCACGGCGGCACTCAGCGCAAGGGCGGTGGCCAGCTGCTAGAGCCACGGCTTCGTCCAAGAAGAACAGCTCGGTGTAACGGCCGGGGGCCATGACCGGGCGGTGGCGACCGCGGAACTCGAGTTCGCAGGTGATCCAACGGCGGACCTGGGCTCTACGGACGATCTCGCCACCGGGGTTGTGCAAGACGCCGCGGTTGCCCATGAGGCTGCCGCGGTGCGGGGTCTCGATGAGGTCGCCGCTAGGGGCCACCCGGTTGCGTCGTGCCACTACGACCCAGGTTACTGGTCCCCGGCGGCATGCGACCGGTACTCCCCGATCTCGTCCGCGCGGATCAACCCGTCCTCTATGGCGCGCGCGAGCAGCGCGGTCTTGGTGGGCGCCGGTCGGCCTATCTTCGCGTACTTGACCCTGGCCCGGTCGATGTACTGGCGCACGGTCGCCTCGCTGAGCCCCATCCGCCTGGCCACCGACGCCTTCGACATCGACTGGAACCACAGCAGCAACGCCGTCCGCTCCTGCACGGACAGGTGCGGCGCCTCGGTCAGCAACGCCCCCGCCACCGACGGCGTCACGTACGGCCGGTCGGTGGCCACCGCGACGATCGTGTCGACGCAGTGGCTGCCCGCCTCGTGCTTGGACAGGAACGCCGACGCCCCGGCCTCCAGCACGGTCAGGATGGTGCCCGGGTCGTCCATCGCCGAGTAGACGACGACCCGCCTGCCCTCCGTGCACAGCTGCGCCACCCGGTCCACCACGACGGTGTCGCCCAGTTGCAGGTCGAGCAGCAGCACGTCCGCGTCGCCGCCCGGCCCGGCCAGGACCTCGTCGATGCTGTCGCCGCTGGCCACGACCGCCGCCCGCTTGCCGGGATCGGTGGTGATCCAGGTGGTGACGCCGTCCACGACCACGGGGTGGTCCTCGATGATCGCCACGGTCACGGGCTGGTCGGTCATGGGCGCCTCGATCGGGTCGGTCATGCGGTGCTCCAGCGGGTTTGCAGCCAGAGTTCGGTGCCGTCGTGGTCCTGGGTGAGGGTGACGCCGGTGGGTGCGGCCGGGTGGACGTCGGGGGCGTCGGCGACTACCGCGACCGTGACGTCGGTGCGGCTCGCGACCACAGTCACCCTGGCGGTGGATCTAGCAGCGCTCAGGCCCACTACGGGCGCCTCGGTCAACGCGCGGCGGATGTCGACCGGTAGGTCCGGCACCGCGCCGACCACCGACAGCGACACCTGGACCCCGCGCCGCTCGGCCACGTCGGCACCCGCGCGCAGTTCGTGCAGCAGCGAGTCGGGCACGTCGTCGGTCTCGGCCATCAGGCGGCGGAGCCGGGCCGCCCCCGCCGCCGCCCTGCGCCGCACGGTCGGGTCGGACGGGTCCGCGCCCGCGACCAGCTCGGCCAGGAGCGTGGCGGTGACCCGGTGCAGCTCCTGGTAGCGCACGGCCCGGTCCGCGGCGACCGCCTCCGCCGCCGCCCGGTGCGCCGTCGCCGCCGTCCTGGCCGCCGAGCTGCGGGCCGCCCACTGGGCCGCCGCGTGCAGGCCGTGCGCGCCGAGGCTGTAGCCGAGCTGGAGGGTGAACGCCCCGAGCAGCACCATGATCGCCCGCGACACCTGCTCACTGCTGCCCACGTCGAGCACCACCATCCCGACCACCAGGATCGCGGTGTCCGCCACCAGGAAGGCGACCAGGTGCGCCGCCCGGTGCCGCCAGAACGCGATCACCGCCACCCACCCCACCGACCCCCACGCCCAGTTCGCGGGCAACACCACCGCCCCCGGCGCCGCCACCAGCAACAACACGTCCACCCCGAGCGTGCCCACCCCGGCCAGCCACGCCACCCGCCGCGACCCACCCCGCAACAGAACCGTCGCCGCCACACCCCCGACCACCAGGTACAGCACCCACCCGACCACCGCAGCCCACTGTCTGCTGTAGACACCCCAGTTGGTCGCGGTGGCCGCCAGGTCGTACCCCAGGTGCCAGAACGCCGCGATCACCACCGCCGCCACGGTCGCCCCCCGCGCGTACCGCTCGGCCACCACCACACTCGGGTCAGCGCTCATGTCCCGGATCCCGCCGGGCAGGGGGTGGTGTCGGGCCAGCGGAGGGTGATGGTGGTGCCGGACGGGGTCGAGGTGATGGTGGCGGTGCCGTCCACCGCGCGCATGCGGCCGAGGATGCCCTCGCGGACGCCGTAGCGGTGGTGGGGGATGGTGGTGGGGTCGAAGCCGGGGCCGGTGTCGGTGATGGTGACCAGGATCGAGGCGCAGTCGGTGGTCAGGGTCAGGCGGGCGGTGTCGGCCGAGGTGTGGCGGGCGGTGTTGGCGAGGGCCTGTGCGGCGGCGGCCGAGAAGGCAGTGGCGACCAGGACTGGCACCTTGCACGGGACTAGATCCGCTGTGACCGCTACCTCCGCTCGGTCTGCGACCGCACGCAGTTGGTGACGTAAGTCAACGTCCGTGTCAGGCTCACCGAGGTCGATGCTGCCCTCGACCACCGCGAGGTCTGCCGCGGCTCTAGCCCTCAACGCGAGGGACGACGCGGTGACGCCATCGGTGCCGATGGTGGTCAGCGTCGCCAGCACCGTGTCGTGCAGCCTGCGCTTGTGCTCCCGCTCGTCCGCGCGCCGAGCGAGCATGACGGCCGCCGCGCGCTCGGTGGCCCGCAGGTCGGCGAGCGCGTCGTCGGCCACCGCGGCGGAGCGGCGCAGCACCGTCATCAGCGCGGCCGTCGCGGCGATCTGGATCACGTGGATGCCCAGCGTCCCCAGGGCGCCGCCGACCTGCCACGCGCCGACCACGTGCACCGCGGCCACCACCAGACCGGCGGGCACGGCCAGCCGCGGCCGCCACGCGAAGTGCGCGATCACGATCGTCATCGAGGTCAGCCCGTCCACCCAGCTCGCCCCGCCCGACCGCAGCTCCGGCGCCACCAGCCACGGCTGCGCCAGGCACAGCACGACGGTCAGCGCGATGTCGACCAGCACGACCCAGCCGCGCACCCCGCGCCGGACCACCGTCCACGCGAACCCCGCCGACCACACCACGCTCACGCCGACCGCGAGCACCACCCACCCCAGCCCCGCGCCCGCCGTCGCGATCGCGGCCACCCCGCCGAGCACCGCGGTGGCACCGCGCATCGCCGCGGCGCAGCGCGCGACCACCCGATCCAGCGCGGCCTGGGCGTCCTCGGTCACGGCCACGCCCCTGTGATCGATCCGGGCCCCGCCACCGTTTCGCGTTCCACCCAACTCGGCGGGCGACCGCCGGTCCGCGGTCGCCCTGTCCAACGCACCCGACCCCCGGGGGATACGTCCTGACCGCCGATCGGCTGTCAGCCGAAGACCGGTCGTTCCCCCCGGGCCCGCCCCGGCTCTACTGGTCCCCATGGAATCCCACCGGAGAACGCGCCCCCCGTGCCCGGCGACGCCCTGATCATCACCCGGCTGGCCGCGGCCATCGGCGCCGCGGTAGCCGACCACGGCCCCATCGACCTGCGGTTCGCCCTGATCGCCCGCACCGCGGGCCTCGCCGCAGGCCTGCGGTGGCTCATCACCACCCTGCGCGGCGGCACGGGTGTCGTCGGCTTGATCGCGGTACTGCGCGGCCTGCTGGAGGCTGTGGAATCCGGCGAACCCCTGCGGACGGTGTGGCGGGTGGTGGCGGTGATCGAGGCGGCGCGGGGTTAGCTGAGGAGGAGTTTGCCGATGCGGCGGGAGGTGCCGTAGAGGCCTGCGGCGGTGAGGGCCAGTAGGTAGGCGGTGTGGCCTAGCAGGGAGGGGGTGAGCACGCCGACCGAGAAGGTTCTGGCTAGTTCGACGCCGTGGTAGAGGGGGGAGAGTTCGGCGATCACCCGCAGCGGCAGGGGGTAGCGGTCCACGGGGAAGAAGGTGCCCGAGAAGAGGAACATCGGGACCACGAGCAGGTGGATGTACTCGAACTGGGCCGACGACCGGAGCAGGGTCGCGCACACCATCCCGATCGCCGCGAACGCCATCGACACCAGGAGTGCGACCGGGACGAGCAGCAGCGCCCACGGGGTCGTCACCAGGCCCATCGTGGCCATGACGCCGAAGAAGGCCACTGCGTACAGGCCGCTGCGCAGGACGGTCCAGGTCAGCTCGCCCAGCGCCACGTCGTAGGTGCCCAGCGGGGTGGCCAGGACCGAGTCGTACAGGCCGTCGAAGCGGAGCTTGTAGAACATGCTCATCGTCTCCGACACCGCGCCGTTCATGGCGGAGGCGACCAGCAACGCGGGGGCGACGAAGGCAACGTAGCTGAGTTCCACCCCGCCGGGGCCCACCACGACCGGGACCAGCGCACCGAAGCCGATCTGGAACGCCAGCACGTAGAACAGCGGCTCGAAGATGCCCGACAGCAGCACCATCCACGCCCGCGCGTACAGCAGCGCCGACCGCTCGACCAGCCGCCGCGCCATCCCGGCGTAGCTGCCCGAGGGCAGGACCCGCTGCAGCACCGCGGTGCGCCGTCCAGTGTCCACAACAGACATTCAGACCACCAGCCTGCGGCGGAAGCACCGACGCCCCAGCACCAACCCGAACACCAGCAAACCCACCAACACCGCCAGATGGCCCACCGCGGGCCACAACCGCAACCCGCCCAACGCGACACCGCGCGCCAGTTCGTTCCCGTGCCACAGCGGCGAGATCCACGCCAGCGGCCGTACCACGACCGGCAGCCGGTCGACCGGGAAGAACGTGCCCGCGAACAGCGTCATCGGCATGACCACGAACCGGTTCACCGCGGCGAACGCGTGCCCGTCGCCCTTGGTCGTCGCCGCGAACGCCATCACCGGGGTCGCGCACGCGGCGCCGGTCAGGATCGCGATCGGCGCGACCAGCAGCGCGCCCGCGCTCGTCCAGCCGCCCACCAGCGTCGTGACCACCAGGTACAGCACCGATCCCAGCACCAGCCGCAGCGTGATCCACACCAGTTCGGCGGTGAACAGCTGCCCCGGCGTGACCGGTGACGAGGCGACCGCCCAGTAGTCCTGCTTCCACTTGAACCCCGACAGCACCGGCAACCCGGCCTCGGCCACCGCGATCGTGATCAGCCCGCTGACCAGGATCGTCGGTGCCACGTAGGCCAGGTAGGGCATCCCGCCGGTCAGCGGCCCCGGCCGCACCTGCGACCCGAACCCGATCCCCATCGCCGCCAGGAACAGCACCGGCTGCAACCCCGACGACAGCAGGCTCGCCGTCCAGTGCCGCCGGTACCAGGTCCACTGGCCCTCCACCCGCAGCAGCACCGCGCGCCACGGCCGGACCACCACACCGGTGGCCACCGCGGTCGGCTGGTCGAGCGTCGCGGTCATCACTCCACCAACGTCCGGCCGGTGAGCCGGAGGAACACGTCCTCCAACGTGGACCGGCGCACCAGCGTCGAGGTCGGCCGCACACCTCGGTCGTGTGCGCGGACGGCAGTGGCGTCGCCGTCGGTGGTGTAGAGCAGCAGCCGGTCGGGCAGGACCTCCACCCGGTCGGCCAGGTCGCGCACGGAGTCGACCGCGCCGTGCTGGTCGCCGGGGGAGAAGCGCAGTTCGAGCACCTCGCGGGTGACGTACCGGGTGATCAGCTCGGCCGGGCTGCCCTCGGCGACGATCCGACCCGCGTCCATCACCACCAGCCGGTCGCAGAGCTGCTCGGCCTCGTCCATGTAGTGCGTGGTGATGATGAGCGTGACGCCGCGCTGCTTGAGCGCGAACAGCTTCTCCCACAACAGGTGCCGCGCCTGCGGGTCCAACCCGGTGGTCGGCTCGTCGAGCAGCAGCACCTCCGGGTCGTTGACCAGCGCGCGGGCGATGGTCAGCCGCCGCTTCATGCCGCCGGAGAGCGGCTCGACGTCGTGGTCGGCGCGGTCGGTGAGCCGGGCGAACTCGATCAGCTCGACCGCCTTGGCGCGCACCTGCTTGCGGGTCAGCCCGAAGTAGCGGCCGTAGACGTGCAGGTTCTGCCGCACCGTCAGCTCGCGGTCGAGGTTGTCCTCTTGCGGCACCAGGCCGATCCTGGCCCGGATCGCCGGACCGTGCGTGTCCGGGTCCATGCCGAGCACCCGCAGGTCGCCGCCGCTGCGCGGGGACATGCACGACACCATGCGCATGGTGGACGACTTGCCCGCGCCGTTGGGCCCGAGGAAGCCGAACGCCTCACCGCGGCGCACCTGGAAGTCGATACCGCGGACGGCCTCGAAATCGGCGAATCGCTTCACCAGGCCGCTACCGGATATCACCGGCGCGCCAGTATCCGAACTCACGAGCGCTGTCTCCATTTCTCCCGCCGCGGGCGTGGTCGTGACCTCGGCGGTAATCGTCCCGACACTACCAGCGACGGACCCGTCCGGGTGCGGGTCGGTGAAACACCCACCACCGGCCGGGCGCCGTACGGTCCCGGTGGGCGGCAACGCGATCGGTGATCCACTGTGTCTATCCACTGTGGACGATCCACAAGTCCTGGGGTCGCTCACAAGGGTGATGTGCGCGCCACGACCGAACACCTGTTCGACATCCGGGTTAGGGTGTCGCCCATGTACGACAACCGCCCGGCCGATGTGGCCGTCCGTTACCGCGTGAGCAACATCGGTGAGCGCGTGGCCATCCTCCCCGCCACCTGCAAGGTCGGCACCCACTCGCTGGCCAGGGTCGGTTACCTGGCGCAGGCGAGCGAACACGAGGGGGTCGTCCGCGTGTCCTGCAACGCCTGCAACGAGAACGTCGACGTCGACCACTTCTGGGCGCTCACCCTGGTCGGCGCGCCACCGGCCAGGGTGGAGCTCGACGACGCCCCGTACGCCGACGTCGTCCCGGTCATGGTCGACCCCAGGGGTAGGGTCGCCAGACTCCCCTGAACAGCCGCCAGACAGCTTTGGTGAACAGCTGCCATGCCGCTTTGGTGAACAGTCGCCAGGCCGCTCTGATAGACAGGTCGGGTGACCGATCTCCCGCAGCGCGGCCGCGTCGCGCTGGTGACCGGGGTGAGCAGGCGCGCGGGCATCGGCTACGCCACCGCCCGCAGGCTCGCCGCCGCGGACGCCTCCCTGTTCCTGCACCACCACGCCCCGCACGACGCCGACCAGCCGTGGGGCGCCGACCCGGACGGCCCGGCGGCGCTCGCGGCCGAGGTCGGCGCCGCGCACCTGGGTCTCGACCTGGTCGCCCCCGGCGCGCCGGAGCACCTGCTGGCGACCGCCGCCGCCACCGCGGGCCACGTCGACATCCTCGTGTGCAACCACGCCCGCAGTGGCGGTGACGGCCCGCTGGGCACCCTCGACGCCGCGATGCTCGACGCGCACTGGGCGGTGAACACGCGCTCGACGCTGCTGCTGGTCCAGGCCTTCGCCGCCCAGCACGACGGCCGCCCCGGCGGGCGGGTGGTGCTGATGACCTCCGGTCAGGACCTCGGCCCGATGACCGGCGAGATCGCTTACGCCGCCAGCAAAGCCGCGCTCGCGGGCGTCACGAGGTCCCTCGCCGACCACCTGATCGACCGGGGGATCACGGTCAACGCCGTCAACCCCGGCCCGGTCGACACCGGCTGGGCCACCCCCGAGGTCCGCGACGAGGTGCGCGCCGGGTTCCCGACCGGCCGCTGGGCCGAGCCGGACGACCCGGCGCGGCTGATCGCGTGGCTCGCCTCGCCGGACGCGGACTGGGTCACCGGGCAAGTCATCAACTCCGAGGGTGGGTTCCGCCGGTGGCGGTGACGGGCTACGCGGTGACGGACTGCGCGGTGGGTGACTTGCGCACCAGGAACGGCCCGATCGCCAGGTAGTCGATCTCGGTCTTGAGGAACGTGGCGACCGCGTCGGCGGGCGTGCAGATGATCGGCTCCTGGTCGTTGAACGAGGTGTTGAGCACCATCGGCACCCCGGTGCGCGCGTGGAACTCCCGGATGATCCGGTGGAACCCCGGGTTCGTGGCCTCGTGCACCGCCTGGATCCGGCAGGTGTTGTCGACGTGCAACACCGCGCCCATCTGCGCGTACTTCTCCGGTCGCGCCGGGTACGCCATCAGCATGTAGTCACCGGCCGTGGTCGGTTTGGCGACCTCGAACCACTCGTCGACGAACTCGCCGAGCACGCTGGGGGCCAGCGGCCGGAAGTACTCGCGGTGCTTGACCTTGTGGTTCAGCGTCTCCCGCATGGCCCGCTCGCGCGGGTCGCCGATGATGCTGCGGTTGCCCAAAGCGCGCGGCCCCAACTCCATCGCGCCCTGGAACAGCCCGATGACGTTGCCCGCGACCAGGAGTTCCGCGACCGAGGCGGCGAAGTCGGCAGGCTGGTCGACCACCAGGGTCGGGTGCTTGCCCAGCTCGGCGGCGATCTCGGCGTCGGTGAACGACGGACCCCAGTAGGCGTGCGGCATCGACGGCGACCGCTCCTGGCCCAGCACGTGGTTCCACACGTGCAGCGCCGCGCCCACCGAGAGACCACCGTCGTGCGCGGCGGGCTGGACGTAGAGCTCCTCGAAGTCCGAGCGCTCGAAGGCGATCTGGTTCGCGACGCAGTTCAGCGCGACACCACCGGCCAGGCACAGCCGGGTCGACCCGGTGAGGCGCCGCAGGTGCTCGGTCATGTGCAGGACCAGCTCGTTCGTCTTCTCCTGCAACGCCGCGGCGACGTCCTGGTGGACCTGCTCCAGGTCCCCGGAGCGGGCCTCGACACCCAGCACCTCGACCAGACCGGACGTGTCGGCTGACGGCGGGTAGTACAGGATGTCGGCGAAGCGCAGCAGGTCGGTGGCCATGTCGAAGCCGCCGTCCGGTGTGGTCCAGGCCAGGCGGTCGAACGCGGCCGCGAAGCGGGTCGGGTCGCCGTACGCGGCCAGGCCCATCACCTTCGCCGCGTCGTACACGCCGAATCCCAAGTAGACCGACACCAGCTCCCACAGGTACCCGATGGACGCCGGGTACCGCACGCTCTGCACGCACTCCAGCTTGCTGCCGTCGGCGCGGTAGAAGCGGGTGGAGAACGCGTCGTCGCCGAGCGCGTCGACCACCAGCACCGCGGCATCGTCGAAAGTGGACGCGAAGTAGGCCGACGCGGCGTGCGCGGTGTGGTGCGCGACCCAGTGGAACTCGCCGGTGAAGCCGAGTTCGGCGAACCGGAGCGGGATGTCGGGCAGCTTGGCCAGGAACTGCTCCTGCTTGTCGCGCTCGTCCCACGGCGACGGCAGGCCCTTGGCCAGCACGTCGGCGATGATCTCCGGGTCGGCGGCGACCGTCACGTGGTCGACATCGGCCAGGGTGATCCCCGCGGTGGCCAGGCAGAAGTCGATCGCGGCCCGCGGCAGCTCGTCCGGGTTGTCCGCGCGGGCCTGTTTGCCGTGCTTGACCCGGTTGAAGCGCTCCTCCTCGGCCGCGGCGAGCACCACCCCGTCGCGGACCAGGCACGCGGAGGACTCGTGGTAGACGGAGTTGACCCCGAGGATGTACATGGCGAACCCTTCCGCTCAGGCCAGTGGCTGGTAGTCGGAGTTGGGGAAGTAGTCCTCGCCCGCGCCGACCCGGCGGACGTCCCAGGTGGCGCAGTGCAGCGACCCGCCGTACTCGAACACGTTGCGGAACGGGACCGGGAAGACCTCGAAGTCCAGTTTGTACAGCAGCTCCTGCAGCGGCTTCTCCTGCTGCTCGCAGATGACCTTGTTCGGTCCGATGCTGAGCACGTTCATCGACAGCCACTTCGAGGACTGGCAGAACTCCGGCATCTCGTCGTTGCCCGTGGTCGGCTCCGGCGCGTCCACCAGCTCCCAGTCGTTGGCCAGGAACAGCTTCTCCTCACCCTCGCGCAGCGGCCGGTCCGGGTTGGTCAGCACCAGCCCCGGGCGCAGCGGCACGAACGTGCAGTCGATGTGCGAGGGGAAGAAGTCCAGCGGGAAGTGCACCGGCCGCACCCGGAAGCCCTTGGGCTCCAGGTGCCGCTTGAGCCAGCTGATGCCCGCCCGGTTGGTGGTCATCGACTCCTGCACCACGATGTCGCGGCCGAAGCGGCTCATGTCGGCGGCGTCGAACACCACCTCGTCCTGGGTCACGCAGAACTCGAACGAGTGCATCCGCTCGTGCCGCTCCGCCAGCGGCCAGTCCCAGAACCCGTCGCGGTACATCTTGTCCGCCATCGACGGCTTCGGCGCGGTCGTCCACACCACCCGCGGGTCGGCGTTCCAGTACTCGTACACCAGCTCCCGGTACGGCTGGAACTCGAAGTACCGCGACCGCCGCGACATCGGCGCCTCGATGATCTCGTTGCCGATGGTGATCATCACGTCCCGCGGGCACACCGCGCAGTACTGGTTGGCCGCCTCGAAGTCGGGCGTGCGCACCGACTGCGAGAAGTCGTGCGGTGCGGGCCTGCGCACCCGCACTCCCTCGGACTCCAGAAGGGACACCAGCCCGGCCAGCTCCTCGTTGGCCCGGTCGACCGCCTCGGCGGACTTCGGCCCGGACGGGAACGGCGTGCCCGGCGGGGCGTTGCGGATCTGCGGCCGGTTGCCCGGCTCGGTCGGCTCGAAGTTGGCCCCGTCGGCCGACCCGACGACGATCTCCTCCAGCGGGTCCCACTCGTTCCACGAGTTGACGACCTCGGACACTTGCTGCATGCGGTTGCCTGCCTTCAGTGTGCGGAAAGGGTTAGTCATAGGCTTTCGCGAATAGATCAACTACGTACGGGCCGAACTCGCAGGGCTCGTAGCGCGGCGGGTTGTCGGCGTCGACGCACTGCGGCAGCGGTTCGACCACGGCGTCGAAGCGCGGCTCGAAGAAGAACGGGATGGAGTAGCGGTCGCTGGTGCCCGGGATCTGCACCCGGTGCCAGGTCGCCTGGTAGCGGTCGTTGGTCCAGCGCTGCATCATCAGCCCGATGTTGACCAGGAAGGTGCCGGGGATGTGCGGCGCGGCGATCCACTCGCCCTCGGCGTTGCGCACTTCCAGCCCGCCGACGCCGTCCTGCTGGAGCACGGCGAGGAACCCGTAGTCCACGTGCGCGCCGAACCCCAGTTCGGTCTGGTCGATGCTGACCCCGTCCGGGGCGTGCGGGTGCGCCTCCCGGCTGAACGGCGGGTAGTGCACCATCCGCAGGTCGCTGAGCTCGGCGCCCTCGTACTGGGCGAAGAAGTGCTCGTCGAGCCCGAGGCTCAGCGCCATCCCGGCGGCGATCCGCGCGCTCAAACCCCACAGTTGGTCCCAGGACCGCATCATGACCGTGCGGAACTCGGGCAGCGCGGTGGGCCACTGCTCGGGGTCGTCGAGCGGGTGCCCGTCGCGCGGGGCGCGGACGGTGGCGGCGCTCGCGGCGTCGCGGCCCCACTTCGGTTGCAGGTCAAGGCATTCGTGCCAGTCGGTCTTGCCCGCGGTGACCTCGCCGCCGAGCGGGACGAAGCCGCGGAACTGGTCGGTGTTGCCGCCGAGCCGGATCGCCATCTTGTCCGCGAGCGGCAGTTCGAAGAACGCCTTGGCGGCGGCGAACATCGTGGCGCTGTCGGCCGGGGCGATGCCGTGGTTGGTGACGTAGAAGAACCCCACGTCCCGGCAAGCAGCGCCGATCTCGGCGACCACCCGCTCCCGCGCGGCCGGGTCCGGGTCGCCTGCGACCAGCGCACCGATGTCGATCACCGGGACCTCGGTGAACGCGGTGTGGTTGTCCACGGTCGGGCTGCTGGTCATCGCGGGTCTCCTGGGGTGGGCAGCCGGTCGATCGGGCGGTCCGGTTCTGCCAGCGCGGTCAACAACGTCAGGTAGTGCTCGCACCACCGGCGCGCGGTGGCGGCGTCGAACGAGTCGGCCCGGTAGTCGCAGTCGAACCGGATCCCGGTACCGGTCTCGATCCCGTCGACCCGGAAGTCGACGAGCGCGAACCCGGCGGGCACCGGCTCGAACTCGCCGGTCAGGCCGTCGAACCCGGGTACCGGGATGGACCGGTCCAGGTTGAACACCGTGCGCAGCGGCGCCGGGTAGTCGCCGCCGGGGTGCAGCCGGGCGAAGGGGACGTCCTGGTTCTCGAACGCCGCCACCACCGTAGCCCGGATCTGGCGCAGGTAGTCGCGCACGGTGAGGCCGGGCGTGATCGTGCTGCGGATGGGCAGGAAGTGGGCGCAGTAGCCGACAACGGTGCCGCTGCCGGGGAACCCGCGACCCGCGTGCGGCACGCCGATGACGATGTCGTCCTGCCCGGTCACCTGGTGGGTGAGCAGCCCGTACCCGGCCAGCAGCGCCATGAACAGTGTCGCCTGGGCGCTCTTCCCCGCGGCCTTGACGGCTGTGGAGTCCGCAAGGGAGAAGGTGATCCGCGCGCCTCGCCGCGACGTCGAGGGCGTGCCCGAGGGGAACACGGTGTCCGGGAAGCCATCGGCGAACTGCTCCGCCCAGTAGCGTTCCTGAGTGGACAGATCACGCGACCGGTCGACGAAGTCCCGGTACTGGAGTGGGTCCGGCAGCTCGACCTGCTTTTCTTGCCGTGCGGCCGAGTACGCGGCGGCCAACTCCTCCAGGACCACCGCCACGGACCAGCCGTCCGAGATCACGTGGTGGATCAGCAGCGCCAGGTGGTGGGTGTTCTCGTCGACCCGCAGCACCGCGACCCGCCACAACGGCCCGGCGGCCAGGTCGAACGGCTCCGCCAATGCCCGGTCCCACCAGTCCGGCCCGGCTTCCTCGACCGGCACGTCGACTGACGGCAGCACCACGGCCCCGTCCCGGAACACCGTCCGTAGCGCCTCATGCCGGGAACCGACCACCCGCACCGCGTCCCGGAGGGCGGCCAGGTCCAGTTCGCCGGTCAGCAGGACGTCTTCCGCGACGGTCCACTGTGGTGCTTCGGCAGGCAGGGCCAGTACCGCTCGTTGCTCGTCACCGATCGGCGCCGCCACCGGGGTCACCGCGGGGAGGAACCCGCCGAGCCGCATGGCCGCGACCGCGTCCTCGGCCGCCGTGACGATCACCGCGATGTCCTCGTCGGTGTGCGCGGTGGACAGGAAGCAGGTGCGGCCCTCCCACAGGTAGACGCCGCGGGTGAGCAGGTGGAAGTGGAAGACCTCGATCTCCAGCGGCTGGTAGGCGTAGCTGGCGTTGCCCTTCCACGCGAAGCGGAACACCGAGGCGAACCGCAGCACCCGGATCGGCACCGACTCGGCCTGGAAGAACCCGTTGAGCGTGTCGGCGAGCCCCGCCGCCCGCTCGGTCAGCCGCCGTTGCAGGTCGGGACCCTGCTCGCGCAGGTGCAGCAGCATGGCCTTGGTCGAGGCCATCGCGTACGGGTGCATCTCGAAGGTGCTGCCGATGTAGGTCTTCTGGCTGTCCGGGTCCGGTCCCGGCCCGTCGACCCAGTCGCCGCCGTCGACCTGGTCGAGGAACTCGGCCTTGCCCGCAACGATGCTCACCGGCAGACCACCGCCGACAACCTTGCCGTACGTGGCGAGGTCGGCGCGCACCCCGAAGTGCGCCTGGGCGCCGCCGGGGTGCACCCGGAAACCGGTGATGACCTCGTCGAAGATCAGCGGGATGCCGAGCAGGGTCGTCAGCGCCCGCAGGTCACGCAGGAACGCCTCGGGCTGCAACGTCGGGTTGCGACTCTGCACCGGTTCGACGAGCACCCCCGCCAACTCGTGCGCGTGCGACTCGATGGTCTGCAATGCGGACGCGGAGCCGTAGGTGAGCACCAGTGCGTCCGCGGCCGCACCGGGTGCGATGCCGGGCGCCATCGGGACCGACCGCTCCGGGTCGCCCAGGACGTCCGGCAGCGCGAGGACCCGGTCGTCCTGGCCGTGGTAGGAGCCGGAGAACATGGCGAACCGGGTCTTGCCGGTCTTGGCCTGCGCGATCCGCAACGCCCCACGGACGGCGTCGCTGCCGGTGACGGCGAAGAACATCCGCTCCATCCCGGTCAGTTCCCGCACCAGTTCCGCCACGTCGTCGGCCAGGTCCGTGATCGGCCCCAGCTGCAAACCCCGGCCCAGCCGTTCGGCGACGGCGGCGGTGACGAACTCCGGGTCGTGCCCGCAGAGCAACACGCCCACACCCATGGCGATGTCGACGTACTCGTTGCCATCGATGTCGTGGAAGCGCGCACCGGTGCCGCGGTCGGCGATGATCGGGTACGACACCGACCTGGTCTCCGGCCGCACCGACCGCATCCGGGTGTCGGCCCGGATCGCCCGGTGGTCGGCGGCGCGGGCCAGCGACCCGGCCGTGCGCTTCTTGTGGGTGGCCAGCAGGTCGTCGAGGTGCTCGCGCTGCTGGTCGGTCAGCTCCCGGACCGGGGCGGGCGCGGGCCTCGGTGCCTGTGCGCGGGCGGGCGGGGGTGCGGTCTTGGTGGCGGCGAGGATGTCCAGCTGCCGCGACATGATCTCCAGCTGCGTGGCGAACAGCCTGCCCACCGCGTCCTGGTCGCCCAGTGCGCCCTGGTTGAGTGGTGCGCCCTGGTTGAGTGGAGTGCCCTGGTCAGATGAAGTGCCCTGGTCAGACCGGGTGGGCGGCAGGACAGGGGCCGCCGGTGTCGCGATCGGGGTCTGGCCGGGCAGTGGATGCCCGGCGGGCACCACCGCGTCCAGGTGGGTGGCGACGGCCTCGACCGTGTCCAGCTCGTCGAACAGGTGCCCGACGGTCAACGTGACCCCGTAGTGGTCGATGATGTCCTGGATCAGCTTGGCGATCAGCAGCGAGTCGGCGCCGAGGTCGACGAACGTGGTGCGCGGCGGCAGCTCGGCCAGCTCCAGGCCCGCGCCGAGCCGGTCCCGCAGGTCGTCGAGGATCACCCGCCGCCGGTCGGCCTTGTCGCCCAGCACTGTGCGGCCCAGCGCCGTGCCGCCCAGCAGTGGGTCGGTCGGCGCTGTGGTACCGGGCGCTGTGGTGGTCGGCGCTGCTGTGTTTGCCGGCGCTGCTGTGTTTGCTGGCGCTGCGCTGGTCACCGCTGGTCCCTCCTGGCGTGCTCGCTCGTCGAACCAGTGCCGTTCGCGCTGGAACGGGTAGGTGGGGATCGGGACCCGGCGGCGCGGGTACGGCTCGTCGAACGCGGCCCAGTCGATCTCGGCCCCGGCGGCGTCCAGGTCGGCGACGCTCTGCAGGACCTGCTTCCAGTCGTCGCGCCCCTCCCACAGCGACGACAGCCACCGCACCGGCGGTCCCTGCCAGCCCTGCCTGCCCAGCAGCTGCAACACCGGCTGCGGGCCGATCTCCAGCACGACCTGGCAGCCCTCGCCCGCCAGCGTCGCCATGCCCTCGGCGAACAGGACGGGCTCGCGGGTGTGCCTGCGCCAGTGCTCGGCGTCGATCGACTCGACGACGCCACCGGTGACGTTCGAGATCATCCGCACGGTGGGCGCGCGGTAGGTGGCCTTCTCCGCGGCGGCAACGAGTTCCGGCAGCACCGGCTCGACCAGCGGTGAGTGCGGCGCGTGCGGGATCTTGAGCGAGCGACCGTCCAAACCGGACGCCTTGGCCGCGACCAGCGCCTCGGCAACGGCGTCGGCGTCACCCGCGATCAGTGTCTCACGTGGACCGTTGACCCCCGCGATCCCGACCTTGGCGAACGGGGTCAGTACCGGCTCGACTTCGTCGCGGGAGGCCAACACGGCTGCCGTCGCACCGCCGGAGGTCGCGTCCTCGATGAGCCGGGCGCGCCGGGTGAGCAGCGCGAGGGCGTCGTCCAGGTCGAGGAACCCGGCGGCGTGGGCGGCGGCGAACTCGCCGGTGCTGTGGCCCATGACCACGTGCGGCCGCACACCCCAGGACTCCCACAGCCGGGTCAGCGCGTACTCCAGGGCGAAGATCGCGGGCTGGGCGTAGGCGGTGCGGTCGATGAGACCGGTGGTGTCCGAGTACAGGATGTCGAGCAGCGGCACGTGGTGGCCGCGCAGGATCTCGGCGCAGCGGGTCAGGGCGTCGCGGAAGACGGGGTGCGTGTCGAACAGGACCTTGCCCATGCCCGCGTACTGCGAACCCTGGCCGGTGAACAGGAACGCTACGCGCGGCGGCTCGTCCACCTGACCGCTCGCGGACGGCCTGCCGTCCAGGAACCGGGTCAGCGCCTTGACGGCCTCGTCGCCGGTCGACGCGGTGATGGCCAGCCGGTGCGGGAAGCGGGTGCGACCGATCGCCGCGGTGTGGAAGTGGTCGCCGACGTCCGTCACGCCTTCGAGGGCGGCGGAGTGTCGGGCCGCGAGGTCTCGCAGGGCTTCGGGGGAACGGGCCGACAGCGGCAGGATGTGCCGTGGCCGGTCAGGTGCGTCCGGTGTGGACTGTTCGGGAGCAGCCGTGAGGACGACGTGGGCGTTGGTGCCGCTGAAGCCGAACGAGCTGACCCCCACCGCCGTCGTGCCCTCCGGCCAGGGCGTGACCTCGGTCGGCACCGCCACGGCGTCCCACGGGATGTGCGGGTTGGGCCGGTGGAAGTTGCGGTTGGGCGGGATCTCCCGGTGACCCAGTGCGAGTACCGCCTTGATCAGGCCCGCCGCTCCGGCCGCTGCCTCCAGGTGGCCGATGTTGGTCTTCGCCGCGCCGAGCAGCACCGGCGTCGACCGGCCCGCGAACACCGCGCTCAGTGCGCCGACCTCGACCGGGTCGCCGAGTTGCGTGCCGGTTCCGTGCGTCTCGACGTAGCCGACCGCCGCGGGCTCGATCTTGGCGTCCGCCAGCGCCGCGCGGATGACCTCTTGCTGCGCGGGACCGTTGGGCGCGGTCAGGCCGTTGGTGCGACCGTCCTGGTTCACCGCGCTGCCCCGGATGACCGCCCGGATCGGGTCCCCTGCGGCGATGGCGTCGTCGAGCCGCTTGAGCACCACCACCCCGGCGCCCTCACCCCGACCGTAGCCATCGGCCGCCGCGTCGAACGTCTTGCACCGGCCATCAGCCGCGAGGGCGTTGCCATCGGCGAACGCCACGAACGCGTCCGGCGAGACCATCAGGCTCACACCGCCCGCCAGTGCCAGGTCCGACTCGCCACGCCGCAGACTCGCTATCGCCAGGTGCACCGCGACCAGCGCTGACGAACACGCCGTGTCCAGCGCCAGGTTCGGGCCACGAAGCCCGAGCAGGTACGACAGTCGTCCACTCGCGACACTCAGCGCGTTGCCGGTGAGGTCGTGCATCCGGGCGGGGCCGCCCGCCCTGGCCCGCATGACCGGCAGGTATTCCGCCTCGGAGATCCCGACGAACACCCCGGTCCTGCTCCCGGCCAGCGACCTCGGGTCACGCCCGGAGTCCTCGACCGCCTCCCACGCGACCTCCAGCAACAACCGCTGCTGCGGGTCGATGTGCCTGGCCTCGCGCGGCGAGATCCCGAAGAACCCCGGCTCGAACCCCGCGATGTCCGCCAGGAACCCGCCCCGCTCGGTCCCGCCGTCCCACCGCCCGTCCGGAACGGTGGAGATCGCCTCGCCGCCGGAGCGCAGCAGCTCCCAGTAGGCGGCCGGGTCCGGCGCGCCGGGGAACCGGCAGCCCAGGCCGATGACGGCGACGGGCGAGTCGGCTGACTCGAGTTCGCGAACCCGGCCCTGGAGGGTGCGGATCGCGGACAGGGCGCGGTGCAGGCGCTGGTCGTCGGCGGTGGTCACAGGGCTCCCTCCGGGAAGTCGCCGAGGAGCGCGTCCAGTTCGGCGCGCGGGTCCGCGGTGCCGAGGTCGAGGAGATCGACCAGGTGGTCGCGGAGTTGGGCGACGGTGGGGTAGTCGAAGGCGACGGTCGCGGCCAAGGGCACGTCCAGGGCGCGGTGCAGGCGGTTGCGGAGCTCGACCACCATCAGCGAGTCCATGCCCAGCTCGGTGAACGCCGCGCCCGGGTCGACCCGGTAGTCCGGTGGGAGGCCGAGCAGGCGCACCAGTTCTTGGTTCAGGTGATCCAGCACCGCCTGAGGACTCTCGGGGCGCGTGGAGACGACTGGCACCTGTTCCCCAGTGGACCTTGCTGTTGGGTAGACGACCAGTTGTGCTGTTGGGGAGCCCAGGAGGCTGACAGCGGCGTCGGCGCCCTCGGTCGGCGGGATCAGCGGGGTGTCGGCCAGGCGTTCGGTGTGGGCGGCCATGCCGATCTCCGCCCAGGGGCCCCAGTCCAGGGCCAGGCCGGGCTTGCCCTCGGCGCGGCGGCGCGCGGCGAGACCGTCCAGGAAAGCGTTTGCGGCAGCGTAGTTGCCCTGGCCGCCGTCGTCGAGGAGCGCGGCGACCGACGAGTACCCGACGAAGAAGTCCACGTCACCGGCCAGCTCGTGCAGGTGCCAACCGGCGTCGACCTTCGGCGCGAGCACGGCGTGGAACCGGTCGGCGCTCTGGTGGGCGAGGATGCCGTCGTCGAGCACACCGGCGGCGTGGACGACCCCCCGCAGCGGGCCGAACTCGGCGACGATCTTCTCCACAGTGGACCGATCGCTGACGTCGCCCGTCCGCACATCCACCCGAACGCCCAGGGCCGCGATCGCCGTCTCCTGCTCTGGGCCGGGTGCCCTGCGACTGGTCAGGACGAGGTGCCCGGCACCGCGCTCCGCCAACTCCTGGGCCGTCCGCAGTCCGAGCGCGCCCAGGCCGCCGGTGATCAGGTATGTGCCGTCCTGCCGCAGTTGGACCGGTCGGTCGAAGGTCAGCACAACCTTGCCGACGTGCCGGGCGCGCTGCATGAACGTGTACGCCCCCACCGCGTCGGTCCGGGGGAAGGTCGTCACCGGCAGCGGCCGCAGTGTCCCGGCGGCGAACCCGGCCGCGACCTCCGCGAACAACCCGGGCACCAGCGCCGGGTCCAGCTCGCCGTCATCGCCGAGGTCGAACGGGAAGTACCCGACGTCCGCGCGGACCTGCGACCTGATGTCCAGCTTCCCCATCTCGACGAACCGGCCGCCCTCGGCGAGCACCGACAGGCCCGCGTCGATGAACTCCCCGGTCAGGCTGTTGAGCACGACGTCGACCGGCGCCAGCCCCTCGGCGAACGAGGTCGACCGCGAGTCCAGCACCCGCTCGACCCCCAGCGCCCGCACCGCGTCCCGTTTGGACTCACTGGCGGTCGCGATCACCTCGGCACCGAGCGCCAACGCGATCTGCACCGCCGCCTGCCCGACCCCGCCGGACGCGGCGTGGATCAGCACCCGCTCCCCGGCCCGCAGCTCGGCCAGCCTGGTCAGCGCGTACTGGGCGGTGAGGAAGGCCAACGGGATCGTCGCGCCCTGCGTCAACGAAAGCCCGGCAGGCAGGGCAGCCGCGTACCCGGCGTCGACGGTCACGTAGTCGGCGAACCCACCCTCGGCCATCGCGATCACCCGGTCGCCGGGCGCGAAGGCGTCCACCTGTGCGCCAACGGCGACCACCGTGCCCGCGCACTCGAACCCGAGCCGGACCTGCCTCGCGTCGGCGGGGTAGTGCTCGCCCATCATGCCGAGCGACACCAGCACGTCCCGGAAGTTGAGCCCGGCCGCGGCGACCTCGATCTCGATCTCACCCGGCTCCGGCTCGCGGCGGGCCACCGGCTCGGACCGCAGGTTCTCCGGCGACCCGTAGGAGTCGAGCACCAGCCGGGCCGGCTGGCCGGAGAGGTCCACAGTGGCCTTGCGCAGGACCGGGATGTGGTTGACGCCGTTGCGGACCGCGTTGTGCGGGTGGTCCGTGCCGAACGGGATGGCGTCGAGGGAGTCGACGTCGATCGTGATGGCCTGGAGTTCGGGGTGTTCCGCGGTGATGGTGTGGGTCAGCCCCCACAGCGCGGTGTGCGCCGGGTCCGGGAGGTCACCGGGCGCGACGGCGTGCGCGGTGCGGGTGATGACGTAAAGGCGCGGTGGCACCAGTTCCTTGGTGAGGTGCTGCACCAGGGCCAGGAGTTCGGTGGTCACGTGGTGCGCGTGTGCCGCGGCGTCATCCGGGGTCGGATCGGGGAGGTAGACGACCGAGTCGAAGCCGTCGACCGGGTGCCGCAGGTCGCGGGTCGGTGTGCCAGGGATGAGCGGCTCGCCGATCACGAGCACGCGGCCTGCCGTGGTCGAGCCGCTGACTGCCGGTTCCCAGTGGACTTCCTGGAGCCAGTCGGTCCAGGCGCGGGTCAGCGCGGGGGCCGGGCGGTCCTCGAACCCCTCGACCTGGACGACCGGCGACCCGTCCGCGTCGAGCAGGTCGATGTCCCAGCGCTCACCCGAGCGCCGGGCGTGCACCCAACGCCCCCGGGCGTCGGCGTCAGCCCCGATCCACAGCCTGCGTACCGCGAACGGCACCCGCGCGCCATCGCCGGACACCGCTTCGGTGGCCTGGAACAGCGCGTCCAGCAGTCCCGGGTGGACAGGGGCGACCTTCCGCGTGCCGGACGGCCTCGTCACGGCGGCCAAGACCTCGCCGTCGCCGGTGTGCACCTCGGTCAGCCGGCGGAACCGCGGCCCGAGTTCGATACCGCCATCAGCCAACCGTTGGTACAGCTCGTCAGCCGAGGCCTCTGCCGTCACCCGCGCTCGGATCGCCTCCAGAGACTCGCCTTGCGACGCCTTCCCCTGTCCGATCGACCCGACAGCGTGCACCGGCGCGGCGGCCTCCGCGTCGTCCGGCACGCTGATCAGCTGGAAGTCGTTGCCGGTCAGCTCAATCTGGACAGTCTGGCCGTCCGCCAGGGCCAGCGGCTCCGGGAACACGACATCGGTGAGGACCACATCACCGGGCGTGAGGGCGTCGGCCGCGCTCGCCACCATCGCCACGTGCGCCGCGGCGGGCGACACGACCCGGCCACCCACCCGGTGCTCGGCGAAGAAGTCCGTCGCGGTCAACTCCGACTGGAACACCGTCGACCGGTGCGCGGGCAACCGCAGCCGCACGTCCAGCAGCGGTCGAACCCGCCCCTTGGTCTGCGGCTTGGCCTCCAGCCAGTGCCGATCCCGCTGGAACGGGTAGCCCGGGATGGCGACCTTGCGGTGCCCGCCGTCCACAGCGGACCAGTCGACCGGCACACCCCGCAGGTGCAACTCGGCGGCGGTGGTCAGCGGCTCCGCCCAGTCGCGCTCGGGCCGCAGGCTCGGCAGCCACGTCGCGTCCGGTGCGCTGAGCTGCGCCGACGCCAACAGCACCGGCTTCGGGCCGACCTCGACGAACACCCGCGCCCCCGCCGCGTGCGCCGCCCGGACACCCTCGGCGAACCGCACCGGCTCCAGCGCGTGCCGCACCCAGTACTCCGGGTCCGCCAGGTCCTCGACCACCTCGCCGGTCAGGTCCGAGACCACGGTGATCTCCGGCGCGGCGAAGCTGATCTTCCGCGCGGCCGCCCGCAGCCCGTCCGCCACCGGGGCCATCAGCGGCGAGTGGAACGCGTGCGACACCGGCAGGTACTTGCCCGATACGCCCAGTTCGTCGAGCGCCGCGGTCACTTGGTCGCGGTCACCGGACAGCACGACCTCGCCAGGCGCGTTCACCGCCGCCACCGACACCAGCGGGAACCGGGCTACCACCGGCGCCGCCACGTCGTCCGCGACCCGGACAGCCGCCATCACGCCGGGCTGCTGGTCCTGCATCAGCCGGGCGCGCTCGACCACCAGCGCCAAGCCGTCCGCGACGCTGAACACGCCCGCGACGCACGCCGCGACTATGCCGCCCACGCTGTGCCCGAGCACGACATCCGGCCGCACGCCCCACGACTGCCACATCCTGGCCAGGGCGTACTCGACGGCGAACAGCGCGGGCTGGGTGTTGTCGGTGCGGTCCAGGTCGCCGCCCTCGTAGAGCAACGGGACCAGGTGGTCCACCACCTCGGCGCACTCCAGGATCGCCGCCCGGAACGCCGGTTCCCGCTCGAACAGCTCCCGCCCCATGCCCGCGTACTGCGATCCCTGACCGGAGAACAAGAACGCGACCTTCGGCGGGGCCTGGTGCGTTGCCACATGCCCGGTCGACGCGCCCGCTCGCAACCGTTCGGCCAGCTCAGTGGTAGTGCTGCCAACGATAGCGAGCCGGTGCTCGTGGTGGTCGCGGCCGGTGTTGGCGGTGAAGCAGACATCGGCGACCGGCGGCTCGGTGTCCAGGAACTCGGCCATCCGGGTCGCCGCGTCGGCGAGTGCCTGCTCGGTGCGGCCGGACAGCGTCAGCACCCTCAACCGGTCCGGACTGTCCACTATGGGCTGGTCGGGTGCCTCGGCGAGGACGATGTGGGAGTTGGTGCCGCTCATCCCGAACGAGCTGACCCCGGCCACCCGGTGCTCGCTCCACGGCCGGGGCGCGGTCGGCACCTCGAACGGCAGCCGCGCCCAGTCGACGTGCGGGGTCGGGGTCGTGAAGTGCACGTTCGGCGGGATCACCCCGTGCCGCAGGGCCAACACCGTCTTGATCACGCCCGCGATCCCGGCCGCGCCCTCGGTGTGGCCGATGTTGCTCTTCACCGCGCCCAGCACCACCGGGTGCGCGCTCTTGCCGAACACGGTGCCCAGCGCGCTGACCTCGATCGGGTCGCCCAGCGCGGTGCCGGTGCCGTGCGCCTCGATGTACCCGACCGCACCGGCCTCGACCTCGGCGTTGCGCAACGCGTCCCGGATCAGCGACACCTGCGCGCCCTCGTTCGGCACGGTGAACCCGCTCGCCGGGCCGTCGTGGTTGACCGCGGACCCGCGGATCACCGCCAGCACGGTGTCGTTGTCGCGCTCGGCGTCCGACAGTCGCTTGAGGACGATCATTCCGCAGCCCTCGCTGCGGCCGAACCCGTCAGCGGACGCGTCGAAGGTCTTGCACCGGCCGTCCGGCGCGAGCGCACGGGTCTTGGCCAGCGACAACGATGTCGTCGGCGCCAACCGCAGGTGCACACCGCCGGCCACCGCGTGGTCGCACTCGCCGAGCCGCAACGCGCTCACGGCCTGGTGGATCGCCACCAGCGAGCTGGAACACCCGGTGTCGACGGCGATGTTCGGGCCCTGGAAGCCGAAGACGTGCGAGATCCGACCGGACGCGAAGCAGAATCCCGTACCGGTGGCATCGTAGTGCTCCAACTCGCCCGAGTCCTCGACGAGCCTGGCGTAGTCGTTCTCCGCGATGCCCACGAACACGCCGGTCCTGGTCCGGCGCAACGACCGGGGCGCGATCCCGGCGTCCTCCAGGGCCTCCCAGGTGACCTCCAGCAGCAACCGGTGCTGCGGGTCCAGCCGGGCGGCTTCCTTCGGGGAGATGCCGAAGAACAACGGGTCGAACCGGTCGACGTCGGCGACGAAACCGCCGCTGCGCGTGTTGATCGTGCCGGGGGTGTCCGGGTCGGGGTCGTAGAACGCCGCGACGTCCCACCGGTCCGGCGGCACCTCGGTGATCGCGTCCACCCCGTCGCGCAGCAGCTCCCAGAACCGCGCCGCCGACGCCGCACCGGGGAACCGGCACGCCAGGCCGACCACCGCGATCGGCTCGCGGGCGCGGGCGAGCCTGCCCTCGAGCCGGTCGATCACGCGCACCGACTGGCGCAGCGCGGTGACCAGCTCGTCGGTCGACCCGGGTCCGGACATCCGTGGTTCCTCTCAGTCCTCGTCGAGGTGGGCGTTGGCGCTGCGCGTGATGCGGGCGAGGAGATCGGCGGCGGACGTGTCGTCCGCTTCCTCGTCCGTCTCCTGTGGACCGATCCCGAGCTCGTCGGCCAGGTACGGGACGAGGTCGGCGAGCGTCGCATACTTGAAGACGGCAGTGGGTGGGATGGCGATGGCCAGGGCAGCGGTCAGCCGGGCGTGGAACTCCACGGCCATCAGCGAGTCCATGCCCATGCTGAAGAAGCCCTGCTGCCTGCTGAGTTCCGACCGTTCGGCGAGGACGTCCCGCAGGATCAGTTCCACCTGCTCGCCGAGGAACGCCACCTTGTCCTTGGCCGCGTCGATCTCGGTCCGCAGCGAGGGGCCGGTCTGCGGCTCGTCCGGCTCGATGCCGAAGAGGCCGGGGGCGACGCCGGTCGTCGTGCTGAGCTTGGCCCAGTCCGCGTTCAGCACCGCGACGTTCGCCCCGCCCGCGAGAGCGATCGCCAGGCGGGCGCCCCGGTCGGGGGAGAGCATCCGCAGTCCCGACTTCTCGTGGGACTCGGTGGCGGCCATGCCGATGCCCGACCACGGACCCCACTGGATGGCGGCGCCGGGCAACCCGGTGGCTCGGCGGTGCGCCATCAGGCCGTCCAGGAAGGCGTTCGCGGCCGCGTAGGCCCCGGAGGCGAAGGTCGGGATGAACACCGACACCGAGGAGAACGCGACGAAGAAGTCCAGGCCGGTCGCCTGCTGGTGCAGGTGCCAGGCACCGTCGACCTTGGGGGCCAGCACGGCGTCGAACCGCTGCGCGCTCTGCTGGGCCAGGATCGCGTCGTCGAGCACCCCGGCGGCGTGCGCGATCCCGCGCAGCGGACCGTGTTCTCGTAGCAGGGTCTCCACGGCGGCCGGGTCGCTGATGTCGGCTTGGTGGACCTGGACGGTGGCGAACCGCTCGATCTCGGCGATCTTCGCGCGCTGGTCGGCGGACGGCTCACGGCGGCTGGTGAGGACGATCGTGCCCGCGCCGCCCTTGGCCAACTCGTTGGCTGTGCTTAGGCCCAGTGCGCCGAGGCCACCGGTGACCAGGTACGTGCCGTCCCGCCTCAGCTCGACCTTGCCCGGTATCGCCGCCACGCCGAGTTTTGGCCGGTGGTGGACTCCTCGACGGATGACCGTGAAAGGTGCGTCGGTGGGTAGGTCGATGTCGTCGGTGTCGACAGCGGTGAGGCGCACCTCGGGATGCTCGGCGGCGATGGTGTGGATCAGGCCCCAGAGCGCGGTGTGCGCGGGATCGGGTGTCTCGCCGGGCGTCAGCGCGTGGGCGTTGCGGGTGATGACCCGCAACCGCGGGGGCTTCGGCCGGGCGGTGATGTCCTTGACCAAGGCCAGGAGCTCGGCCGCCAGCCGGTGGGTGTGCGCGACCGGGTCGCCGTCGCTGGGCTCGGGCTCGAAGCGGACGGTGTCCACAGTATCCACAGGGACCTGTGGACTGATCGGCTCCCAGATCACCCGGTGCAGCCACTGGTCGTCCGCTGTGGACTCCGGGGCGAACCAGTGCCGCTCGCGCTGGAACGGGTAACTCGGCAGTGGAACCCGCTGGCGGTGCGGGAGGTACGGCTTCTCGTAACCCGCCCAGTCGATCGGGTACCCGCGCACGTACAGCTCGGCAAGACCCTTGGCGTGCTCGTCGAACTCGCTGTTGCGGCGCGCACTGGGCAGCCACGCGTAGTCGTCGCCCGGGAGCAGTGCCCTGCCGAGCGCCGAGAGCACCGGCTGCGGGCCGACCTCGACGAACACCCGCGCACCCAGCTCGTCCAACGCCCGCACGCCATCGGCGAACAACACCGGTTCCAGCGCTTGCCGCACCCAGTACGCCGGGTCGGTCATCTCGTCACCGACCAGTCGACCGGTCACAGTGGACACGATGGGGATGGTCGGCTTGACCAGCGGGATGTCGCGCAGCACCTCGGTGAACTCGTCGACGATCGGGTGCATGAGCGGCGAGTGGAACGCGTGCGAGACCGTGAGTTCACGACCCGTCACGCCCTGCGCGGCGAGCTCGTCGGCAGCCAGGTTCACCTGAGCGCCGTCGCCGGAGATGACGACTTCCTCCGGCCCGTTCACCGCCGCCACGCCCACCAGGGAGTGCTGAGCGACGACCTGCTCGACCAGCGCTCGATCGCCCCGCAGGGACACCATGACGCCGCCGTCGGGCAGCGCCTGCATCAGCCGACCGCGCGCCACGACCACCTTGAGCGCGTCCTCCAGGGAGAACACCCCCGCCAGGCAGGCGGCCGCCAACTCGCCGATGCTGTGGCCGAGCAACGCGACCGGCTGGACGCCACACGACAGCCACACCTTGGCCATGGCGTACTCGTAGACGAACAACACCACCTGCGCGTACTCCGTGCGCGCCAACACCTCTTCGCTCGATTCGGTACCCAGCAGGAAGTTCAGGGATGGTTCCAAACAGTCTCCCAACAACTGCTCGCACTCGGCGACAGCATGGCGGAAGGTCCGGTTGCTCCACATCGGTGAAGCGCCCATCCGCGGGTACTGCGAGCCCTGCCCGGTGAACAGGAACGCGACCTTCGGCGCGGGTTGCCCAGCGGGGATGTACCCGGTCTTGGCGGAGGTCGCCCGCTCGGCCAGCTCGTCCAGTGTGGACGCGACAACCGCCGCCCGGTGCTCGAAGTGGCTGCGCGCGGTGGCGGCGGTGTAGCTGACATCGTGGATGTTCGCCCCGCCCGCGCCATCCGCCGCGAACTCCGCCAGCCGCCGCTGGGCCTCGCGCAGCGCGGTCTCGGAGGCCGCGGACACCGGCACGACAGTCGCCAGCCGGTCGCCGGTCGTCCCGTGCCTCTCCGGTCGCGGGTCGACCGGGTCGGCCAGCACGATGTGGCAGTTGGAGCCGCTGAACCCGAACGAGCTGATCCCGGCGACGCGGCGACCCTCCGGCCACTGCTCGGTCGCGGTCGGCACCCGCAGCGGTAGCGACCAGTCCACGTACGGGCTGGGCTCGTCGAAGTGCAGGGTGCCCGGGATGGCGCCGTGCCGCACCGAGAGCACCGCCTTGATCACGCCCGCGATGCCCGCCGCCGACTCCAGGTGGCCCAGGTTCGACTTCACCGCGCCCAGCACCAGCGGCCGGTCCCGCTCACCGAACACCGCGCCGAGCGCCGCCGCCTCGATCGGGTCGCCCAGCGCGGTACCGGTGCCGTGGGTCTCGACGTAGCCGACCTCCGCGGGGGACAGGCCCGCGTCGCGCAGTGCCTCGCGGATCACGGCCTGCTGCGACGGCCCGTGCGGCACGGTCAACCCGCTGCGCCTGCCATCCTGGTTCGTGGCGCTGCCCAGCACTACGGCCAGGATGTCGTCTCCGCCGCGCTGCGCGTCGGAGAGCCTCTTGAGCACGACCATGCCGCAGCCCTCAGCGCGCACATAGCCGTTAGCGGCGGCTGAGAATGGCTTACACCTGCCGTCCGGGGCCATCATCCGGGCCTTGGACAGGCTGATGGTCTCGTGCGGGGTAAGGATCTGGTTGACCCCACCCGCCACCGCTACATCGCACGCACCCGTCCGCAGGTCGCGTGCCGCGAGGTGCAGCGCGACCGACGACGACGAGCACGCCGTGTCCACCGACAACGACGGCCCGGTAAGACCCAGGAAGTACGACAGGCGACCGCTGGCAGTGCTGGTGGTGCTACCGGAGCTGAAGTACCCGTCGATGCTGTCTTCGCCGTGGAGGACCATCGCCTCGCGGTAGTCGACATTGCTGATGCCGACATAGACGCCCGTTCGGGCGGGCAGCTCCCTTACCGGCATCCCGGCGTGCTCGAATGCCTGCCAGGTGACCTCTAGCAGCATCCGCTGCTGCGGGTCGAGGCCCGCTGCCTCCCGCGCGGAGATGCCGAACGCGGCGGTGTCGAACCCGGCCGGATCGGGCACGAACCCGCCGTACCGGGTGGTCATCCGACCGGGGCGGTCCGGATCGGGGTCGTGGTAGGCGTTGACGTCCCACCGGTCCGGCGGCACCTCGGTGATCGCGTCCCGGCCCTCGACCAGCAGCCGCCAGAACTCGTCGGGTCCGTCCGCGCCGGGGAACCGGCAGCCGATGCCCACCACGGCGACCGGCTCCGGGGCGAGCGCCTTTGCCAGGTCCAGCTCGGCCTCCAGGTGCTCGATCCTGGCCAGCGCCTTGCGCAGCAGCGCGTCGTAGTCGGGGCTGCTCACGAGCCCCCTCCGATCAGACCGAGCTTGGCCGCGAGCAGCCGCGCCACGTCCTCGGTGTCGTGCGCTGGTTCATCCAGCCCCAGTACCGTGACCAGGTGGTCTGTGAGTCCGGACAGCGTCGGGTAGTCGAAGACGACCGTCTGCCCCAACGGCTCACCCACCGCTGCCTGGAGCCGGTTGCGCAGTTCGATCGAACTCAACGAGTCCAGCCCTAGCGAGAAGAACCCCACGTCAGGGCCGAGTCCGTTATCGGTGCCGATGCTGCGCACGACCTGTTCGCGTACCTCGGCCGCGAGCAGGTCACGACGCTTGTCCTCCGGGGCCGCGTCCAGCTCTTGCCGGAACGAGCGGTCAGCGGGCTTAGTCGTCTTCAGCTGGAACCGGGCGAGCACCGGCGGCACGTTGATCTGGTGGCTGAGGAACTTCGGCCAGTCGATCGGTAGGACCGCTCGCACGCCGTTGGTACCGAGCAACGCACCTAGCGCAGACAAGCCGTCCTCGGTCGGGATGACACCTTCGCCGAGGGAGGTCAGCTTGTCGTTCAGGCCCAACCGCGCGCTCATGCCCGTGTCCGCCCAGGAGCCCCACTGCACCGCTAGCGCGGGCAGCCCCAGACCGCGCCGGTACTCGGCGAGACCGTCGAGGAAAGCGTTTGCGGTCGCGTAGTTCCCCTGGCCGGGCGACCCGAGCGCGGAGCTGATCGACGAGAACAGCACGAAGTGGTCGAGGCCCTCGGTCAGCCGGTGCAGGTGCCAGGCCGCGTCCGCCTTGGGCCCGAGCACGGTCCGGAACCGCTCCGGGGTCTGCTGGACCAGCACCCCGTCGTCGAGGACGCCCGCCAGGTGGAAGACGCCACGGAGGGTGTCGAGTTCGCCGAGGAACACCTCCAGCGCCACCGGATCGGTGACATCCACCTGGGCGATGCGGACCTCGACCCCGGCGTCCCGGAGTTCCCCGACGACCTTCTCCGCGTCCGGGCTGGGAGCCGAGCGGCCGACCAGCGCGAGCCGCCGGGCGCCCAGGCGGTGCAGCAGCCGCGCGGTCTCCAGACCGAGACCGCCGAGGCCACCGGTGATCAGGTACGTCGCCCCGGGGCTGATCGCGGGCGCCGTGGCGGGGGCGGTCGCGCGGGACAGGCGGGCCACGTAGCGGGTGCTGCCCTGGTACGCGACCTGGCTCTCCTCGCTCGACAGCTCGTGGGCGAGCACGTCGGTGGGGCCGTCCGGGTCGAGGTCGACCAGGGTGAGGTCCAGGTCGGGGTGTTCCAGGGCGATCACCCGACCGAGTCCCCACAGCGCGGCCTGGGCGGGATTGGTGACCTTGCGGGTCCCGGCCTGCTGCGCGCCCCGGGTCACCAGGACGAGCTTGGAGCCGACATCGCCCACCTCGCGGACCAGTCGCAGCAGCGGGGTGACGAGGTCCGCCGGGTCCGTGCTGGTCGACTCGGCGGGCAGGCACACGACGACGGTCCGACCCGGGGTCAGCTCACCCGTGTCACCCAGGTCGGCGAACTCGCCACCGGTGATCACCAGCGGTCGCTCGCCCGACGGGGGACAGGCGGGCGCGGCGACCCACTCCGTCGCGTACAGCCAGTCGCGCCACACCTCGGCACCCAGCATCGCCCGCCGGGTGGCCAGCTTGAGCAGGACCCCGCGCATGGTCAGCACCAGCGTGCCGTCCGCGTCGAACAGGTCGACGTCGCCGTGCAGGGTCTCCGGGGTCTCGCTGTCGCTCGGGCGCAACCGCGCGTGGCACCAGGCCCGCGTGCCGACCTTGCTGTGCAGGGTCAACCGCTCGACGCCCACGGGCACGTAGGTGCGCCTGCCGTACTTCTCCGGGTAGGTGACCGTCAGCGCGAGGAAGCAGGCCTCCAGCAGCACCGGGTGCACGCGGTGCTCGGTCTCGTCGCGCAGGGCGGCGGGCAGCGCGATCTCGGACAGGCAGCGGGTGCCGTCCCGCCACAGCCGCTCGGTCGCCCAGAACAACGGGCCGAGGTCGATCTCCCGTTCCCGTTCGCCCTGGTAGATCTCCTCCACCGGGATCTCGGCGGTGAACCGGGACCGCACCTGGGACAACGGTTCGACGTCGAGCGGCGCCGCGGGCGTCGCGGTGATGCCCGACGCGTGCAGGGTCCACTGTGGATCGCCGGGCGCCCTGGAGTGGACGCGCAGGCGGTGCTCGCCGCCCTCCGGTATCAAGGCGATCTGGACCTGGCGAGCGGTGTTCTCGTCGGCGAAGGGCATCGCGCGGTGCACGAAGAAGTCGCGCACGACCGCGCCCTCGCCGCCGAACGCCTCGTGGTGGGCGGCCAGGCCGGTCTCCAGGAACGCCACGCCGGGCATGACGATCGACTGGAACACCCGGTGGTCGCCCAGCCAGGACAGCGTCCGCGGTCCGGTGGTCGCCTGGAACCGGATGTCGTCGCTGTCGGCGATGTCCAGCCGTTGCCCGATGAGCGGCCTGCCCTCGACCGGGGGTGCCTGCGCGGCGGGCGGGTCGATCCAGTGCCGCTCCCGCTGCCACGGGTACGTCGGCAGGGCGACCTTCCGGTGCTCGCCGTGGAACAGGCCCGCCAGGTCGATGTCGATGCCCGCGGTGAACAGGTCACGCGCGCCGCGCAGCAACTGCTCGCGTTCCCGTTCTGGTCGCAGCGTCGGCACGAGCAACGCGTCAGCGTCCACGTGGGACAACAGAGTCGGCTTGGCGGATACTTCGATGAAGACGTCCACACCGGACTCGACGAGAGTGCGAACGCCGTCGCCGAACCGGACGGTGTTCAGCACGTGGTCGACCCAGTACTCCGGTGTCGCGATGTCCCCGCTCGACGTGGCGACGACCGGGATCGTCGGCTGGTGGTAGGTGACACCAGCGGCGATCTCGGCGAACCGCTCCACCATCGGCTGCATCAACGGCGAGTGGAAAGCGTGCGACACCACCAGTTCCTTGGTCCGCACACCCCGCTGGTCCAGCTCCGCACGGATCGCCTCGACCTCGGTCCCCGCCCCGGAGATCACCGTCGCGGTCGGCCCGTTCACCGCCGCGATCGACACCCCGGCGTGCTGGGCCACCAACTCCGCCACCGTCGCCTCATCGGCGGCCACCGACACCATCCGACCCGGCGCGTCGAGCTCCTGCATGAGCCTGCCCCGGTGGGCGACCAGGATCACCGCGTGCATCAGGGAGAACACGCCCGCCAGGTGCGCGGCGACGAACTCGCCCACGCTGTGCCCGATGAGCACGTCCGGCCGCACGCCCAAGGACAGCCACAGCTTGGCCAACGCGTACTCGACGGCGAACAGCGCGGGCTGGGCGTGGGCGGTCTCGTTGACCCGGTCGTCGGCGAGCACCTCGTGCAGGTCGAACATCCCGGACAGCAGCACGGCGCACTCGTCGAACGCCTCCCGGAACACCGGCTGCTCCTCGTAGAGCGCGCGGCCCATCCCCGGGTACTGCGAACCCTGCCCGCTGAACAGGAACGCGACCTTCGACCGCCTCCTCTCCTCCACAAAGGACTCAAGCGCTTGCCGGGCGTCATCCCGGGAATCCACCACGGCGGCGAACCGGTGCCCGAACACGTGCCGCCCGGTCGCGGCCGTCGCGCACACGTCGGACAACGCCAGGTCGTGCTCGGCCAGGTGATCGCCATACCGGGAAACCAGTTCCCGCAACGCTTCCGGCGTCCGGGCGCTCACCGCGAGCAGGTGCGGACCAGGCGTGCCGGGCACCTCTGGGCGCTCCGGCGCCTGCTCCAGCACGACGTGGCAGTTGGTCCCACCCATGCCGAACGAACTGACCCCGGCCCGCCGCACCCCCGACCACTCCGGCCACGGCGTCGCCTCGGCGGACACGAAGAACGGGCCCGCGCCGAAGTCGATCTCCGGATTGGGCTCGGTGAAGTGCACCGTGGGCGGCACCGTGCCGCGCTCGACCGCCAGCGCCGCCTTGACCAGCCCGGCGATCCCCGCCGCCTCGTCCAGGTGCCCGATGTTGGACTTCACCGACCCGAGCACGCAACTGTTCTCGGGCAACGGGCCGTCGACCTGGAACGCCGTGTTCAACGCCGCCACCTCGATGGGGTCGCCGATCGCGGTCCCGGTGCCGTGCGCCTCGACGTAGCCGACGCTCCCGGCCGGAACGCCCGCGTCGGCCAACGCGTCCGCCACGACCTCCGCCTGGCGCTGCACGCTCGGCGCGGTGAACCCCACCTTGGCCGAGCCGTCGTTGTTCACCGCCGATCCCTTGACGACCGCGATCACCCTGTCACCATCGGCCAACGCGGCCGCGAGCGGTTTGAGCAGCACGACACCACAGCCGTTGCCGAACAGCGTCCCGTCCGCCCGCGCGTCGAAAGCCCGGCAGTGCCCGTCGCGCGAGCGGACCATGCCTTCCTCGTAGAGGTACCCACCGTGCTGCGGGACGATCACCGACACGCCCCCGGCCAGCGCCATGTCGCTCTCACCGGACCGCAGGCTCTGGCACGCCAGGTGCACCGCCACCAGCGACGTCGAGCACGCCGTCTGCACCGCCACGCTCGGCCCGCGCAGGTCGAGCTTGTAGGACACCCTGGTGGGCAGGTAGTTGCGGTCGTTGCCCAGCTTCGCCTGGAACTGCGCCAGGTCCGCCTCGACGAACGGGCCGCCCGCGCCGGGGGTGATGTTGTTCACCAGGTACGTGCTCAGGCTCGACCCGGCGAACACGCCGACCGCGCCGTGATCGGGACCCGGCCGGTGGCCCGCGTCCTCGAAGGCCTCCCACGCGCACTCCAGGAAGATCCGGTGCTGCGGGTCGGTCGCGGCCGCTTCCCTGGCGTTGATGTCGAAGAACGCCGCGTCGAACCGGTCGACACCGGGCAGCACCGCCGCGGCCCGCACGTGGTCGGGGTGGTCGCGCAGCGCGGGGTCGACCTCGCCGAGGTCGTCGAACCCGGTGATCGACTCGACGCCCGCCACCAGGTCCCGCCAGAACGCCTCGACATCGCCCGCGCCGGGGAACCGGCCCGCCATGCCGATGATCGCGATGTCGCCCTGGGTGTGCCGGGCCCGCCTGCGCGGTGTGGGTGCCGGGTTGTCCCGGTCCAGGTGGGCGGCCAGTGCCCTGATCGTGGGATTGCCGAACAGGTCGACCAGGGGGAAGGGCGCGCCGGTGCGGTCGGTGATCGCCTGCCGCAGCGCGACCAGGTGCAGCGACGTGCCGCCGATGTCGAAGAAGTTGTCGGTCGTGCTGACCTCGTCGAGCCCCAGCACCTCGCGCCACGCGGCGCTGAGCACCCGCTCGGTGGGGGTGCGGGCGGCGACGACCGGGTCGTCGGAGAGCCGCTCGAACTCCTCCGGCGGGATCAGCGCGCGGCGGTCGGTCTTGCCGCTCGCCGTCCTCGGCATCGCCGCCAACTGCTCGTATGCCTCGGGGACCATGTATCGGGGCAGCCGCGCGGAGACCACGCGGTGCAGGCGGCGCGGGAGGGTCTCGTCGTACTCGCCCGTGATCACTACGTGCGCGACCAGCCTGCGCACGCCCGCGACCTCTTGGGCGAGCACCACCGCTTCCCGGACCCGCGGGTCCGACTCCAGGACCGCCTCGACCTCGCCGGGCTCGACCCGCGCGCCGTGGATCTTGACCTGGTCATCGGCCCGCCCCAGGTGGTCCACCGTTCCGTCAGGCAGGATCCGCGCCAGATCACCCGTGCGGTAGAGCCGACCCGGCCCGAACGGGTTGTCCAGGAAACGCTGCGTCGTCTCCTCCGGCCGGTTGAGGTACCCGGACGCCACCCCGACGCCGCCGACGTACAGCTCGCCCTCCGGCACCGGCCGCAGGTCCCCGTCGAGCACGTGCACCTCGACACCGGTGATGGGCCTTCCGATCGGGACCGTCGCGGGCCAGGTCGCCGGGTCGCCGTCGAGGGTGTGCGTGGTCGCGTCCTGGAACTCCGTGGCGCCGTAGTGGTTGTGCAGCTTGCCGCCGGTGGTGCGGCCGAAGAACTCGCGCAGCGCCGGGGTCACGCGCAGCCGCTCGCCGGTCGTGACCACGTCCCGGATGGCCAGTGCGCCCGGACGGCCCGCGGCGGCGTCGGCCAGCTGGGTGAGGGTGGTGACCGGCGCGAACAGCCGCTCGATCCCTTGCCGCTCAAGGAACTCCGCGAGCGCGAACGGGTCCCTGCGGGTCTGTTCGTCGGCGACGACCAGCGTACCGCCGAAGCACAACGTGGCGAACACCTCGTGGAAGGAGAAGTCGAAGCTCACCGCGCACACCTGCGCGGTGCGGGACTGGTTCGCGCCCGGCCGCGTGCGTTCGTGCCACCACAGCAGGTTGACCAGCGACCGGTGCGTCATCGGGACACCCTTGGGCCGCCCGGTGGAGCCCGAGGTGAAGACCGCGTACGCCGGGGAGTCCGGGTCCACCTGGACCGGCGCCCGCTCGTGCTGCCCGGGGTTGTCCTGTTCCTGCCACGTGTCGTCCAGCACCAGGGTGGTGGCCGGGAACGGGACGGGTCGTGCGCCATCGGTCACCAGCACCGCGATGTCGGCGTCCTCGGCGATCGCCCGCAACCGCTCGACCGGGTCCTCGACGTCCATCGGCACGTAGCAGGCGCCTGCCTTGAGCACGCCCAGCATCGCCGCGAACAGCTCGGGGCCGCGCCGCAGGTGCAGCGCCACCAGGGAACCCGGACCGACACCCGTCCGCAGTAACCAGGAGGACACCTGTTGCGCCATCCGGTCGAGTTCGGGGTAACTCACTTGGCGGTTGCCCTGCACCACCGCGACCGGTCCAGCCGGACGCTCGGTGAGCACCCGCTCCACGAGTCCGTGCACCGTGATCACCGGCACAGCGGCGCGGTCATCCATCTACGAGCCCCCAACGAGCGAGTGCCGACGCGGGCCGGACCACCGGCGCGATCTCCGCTCCGGCACGGTCTTGTGCTCCGACGACTGGTTCGACAACTGGTCCGATAACGACGACTGGTTACTGGTCCGACGGCTACTTGCGGGTCCGACTGACTGGTCCGACTGCGAGGCGAGTCCGAGGGCGCGGCGGCGCTCGGGCGGCGAAGCGCCACCTCGCATTCGACTATACCCAGCGGCGCCGGGAGTTCTACTCCCTCGCGAGTGGAGCGGAAGCGACCCCCTGCCGCATCAGTGCCTGTTGGGGTAGTGTCGGTCGAGGGCCGCCGATCGGGCCCGTTGGTTCAGCGCGCGGCGGATCGTCCACAGTGGATCCCATCGCAATTCCGGTAATACCCGCGGCGGGTATCCGGGCGGGATCGCTGTGCTGACTTCCCGTGCGTGGTAACCGGTGTCGAACTCACACGATTTCCCACCCGGTCCCCGGGTGGTGCGGCGAGGGGGTTGAATCGGCAGTGGCCAGCGTTCATACCGTGGGCGTGGTCGGGGCTGGGGTCATGGGCCGGGGCGTCACGATCGCCCTGCGCCAGGCCGGGTTCTCGGTCGTGCTCGTCGACCGCGAGACCAGCGTCCTGGACAGCGTACGACGCACGATCGCCGACGACGTCCGGCTCTACGCGCTGCTGGCACCGGGGTCGGCCATCACCGCAGCCGAGGTCGTCGACGGCACGGTGTTCAGCACCGACCTGGCCGATCTCGCGGGCGCCGACCTGGTGGTGGAGAACGCCACCGAGCGCTTCGAGGTCAAGGCGCCGATCTACCGGCGGCTCGGCGAGCTGCTCGCCCCGGGCACCCCGGTCGGGGTCAACACCTCGGCCATCCCGATCACCCGGCTCGGCGCGCTGACCGGGCGCCCCGAGGACGTGGTGGGCACCCACTTCATGAACCCGGTGCCGCTCAAGCCGACCGTCGAGGTCATCCGCGGTCGGCGCACGTCGGAGGACACGCTGGGGCGGATGCGGGAGTTCATCACCGCACTGGGCAAGAAGAGCGTGGTGGTCAACGACTCGCCCGGGTTCGTCACCAACCGGGTGATGATGCTGACCGTCAACGAGGCGGTGTTCCTGCTGCACGAGGGCGTGGGCACCGCGGCCGACATCGACCGGCTCTTCGTCGAGTGCTTCGGCCACACCATGGGCCCGCTGGAGACCGCCGACCTGATCGGCCTGGACACCGTCCTGCTCTCCATCGAGGTGCTCCACGACGAGTTCAAGGACAGCAAGTACCGGCCGTGCCCGCTGCTGACCAGCATGGTCGACGCGGGGCTGCACGGCCGCAAGAGCGGGCAGGGCTTCTTCCACTACGGATCCGGCGCTGGCGCGTCCGGAAAGGCGGGGTAGATGGGCGCGGACAACAAGGCCAGGATCCGGGAGTTCGTCCTGGACAACATCGCCGAGACCGAGCTCGCCGACAGCGACGACATCTTCGAGCGCGGCCTGGTGCGGTCGATGTTCGTGATGCAGCTGGTGGTGTTCGTCGAGCAGGAGTTCGGGGTCCAGGTGACCGGCGACGACCTGCAGTTCGACCACTTCCGCAGCGTCGACCGGGTCGACGAGCTGGTCGCCCGCAAACTCGCCGCGGTGTGATGCGCGCGCTGCGGGTGGCGCTGCCCGAACCGGTTCCCGACGGGCTGGCGCCAGAACTGGCGAAACGGCTGTTCTTCGTCTCCAGTGCCATTGCCGAGTTCGACCTGGTGGCCGAGGGCGGCGTTATCACCGCGGTCGACCTGGTCCTTTCCGGCGAAGTGGCGGAATCGGCCATCACGGCGAAAATCGGGAAAGTCGTCGCGGCCGAGGTGTTGACCCAGCGCGCGTTGCCGCCGCGGCAGGTGTGGCGGTCGCCGGTGTCGGTCGAGTCGTTCACCGACCCGTTCCCGCTGCTGCTGGCCACCGACGCGGCGTTCGTCGCCGGTGAGGGGCAGGTCGGGTTCGGCGAACCGGTGCTGTCCCTTGTGGACTACCTGGACGCGCGGCTGCGGTCGATCGCGTTGGTGTTGCCGCGCTCGCGGGAGTTCCGGTACCCGACCCTGTTGCCCACCAGCGTGTTGGACCGGTTCGGGTACTTCGGGTCGTTCCCGCAGTTCGCGATGTTCGTCACCAGGCTGCACAGCGACATCGACGTCTACACCGGGTTCGTCGACCGCTACCGCACCGAGGGGCGGCTGCCGGACGACCTGTTCGACCAGTGCGGCGACAAGGACTACTGCCTGCCGCCGACGATGTGCTACCACACCTACCACCAGTACACCGGCCGCCGGCTTGCCGAGGAGATGGTGGTGACCGCGCGCGGCAAGTCCTTCCGCCACGAGTCCCGGTACCACACCAGCATGGAACGCCTGTGGGACTTCACCATCCGCGAGATCGTGTTCCTCGGCGGCGAGTCGTTCGCCACCGAGTGCCGCGACGCGGTGATGGCCGGGGCGTACGCGCTGCTGGAGGAGTTGGGGCTCGCGGGGCACTGCGAGGTCGCCAACGACCACTTCTTCGGCAACGCCGACACCGCGGGCAAGATCCTGTCGCAGCGGATGATGGAGCTGAAGTTCGAGCTGCGCGTCCCGGTCGCGGCGGACCGCACGATCGCGGTGGGCTCGTTCAACCTGCACGGCCACTTCTTCGGCGAGTCCTTCGGCATCACCGGTCCCGACGGTGCTGGCGTGGCCAGCGGGTGCGTCGGGTTCGGCCTGGAGCGGCTCGCCTACGCGTTCCTCTGCCAACACGGCACCGACCCCGCCGGTTGGCCCACGTCCGTCACCGACCGGATTGGGGACCCAGGTGCTGCACGGTCTCACCACTGACCAGCGCGACGCCCAGACCGCTTTCGCCCGCTTCACCGACGAACGCCTCATCCCGCACGCGGGCGCCTGGGACCACACCGAACGCCTCGACGACGCGGTCATCAAGGACCTCGCCGCCGCGCGCTGGCTGGTGCCCACGCTGCCGTCCGAGGCGGGCGGCACGGGGATGGACGTGGTGACGTACGGGTTGTTGAGCGAGGAGTTGGGGCGCGGCTGCGGGTCGGTCCGCAACCTGGTCGCGGTGCAGGGCATGGTCGCGCACGCGGTTCTCCGGTGGGGCAGCAAGGAACTGGCCGACCGCTGGGTCCCGGCCATCGGCACCGGCACCACCATCGGCGCGTTCGCCCTCACCGAACCCGACGTCGGCAGCGACGCCCGCAACGGCACGACCACGGCTCGCCGGGTGCCGGGCGGGTTCGAGATCACCGGCCACAAGAAGTGGCTCAGCTTCGCCCAGCGCGCCGGTGTCTTCCTGCTGTTCGCCCGCCTGGACGACGACCCGGCCGCGTTCGTGGTCGAGCGCGACACCCCCGGCTTGACCGTCTCGCCCATCACCGGCCTGCTCGGTCTCCGGGCCTCCGAGCTGGGCGAGGTCGTGCTCGACTCGGTCGTGGTCCCCGAGTCGAGCCTGCTCAGCCACGGCAGGCTGACCTTCGACCTGGTGGCGACGTCCTCATTGGACTACGGCCGCTACAGCACGGCCTACGGCTCGGTCGGCCTCGCCCAGGCCTGCCTGGACGCCACCCTCGACTACACCCGGACCCGCACCCAGTTCGGCGTCCCGCTGGCGGAGCACCAACTGGTCCGCCAGTCCCTCACCGACATGATCACCTCGGTGGAAGCCGCGCGCCTGCTGTGCCACCAGGCCGGAATCATGCGCGCCACCTCCCATCGGGACGCCATCCGCCAAACCCTGATAGCCAAGTACTTCGCGTCCCAGACCGCCTACACCACCGCCACCGCGGCCGTCCAACTCCACGGTGCCAACGGAGTGGGCCCCGACTACCCGGTCCAACGCCACCTCCGCGACGCCAAGATCCAGGAGATCATCGAGGGCACGACCCAGATCCAACAACTCCAGATCGCCGACCTGACCCTCACCCACCGCTGACCCCGCGCGCGCATCTCCGGGCCCGCTGACGAGCCCGGAGATCCGACACCCGCTCAGTTGCCGTCGGTGCTCCAACTGGTGATCTCGGTGCTGGTCGGCGAGGGCTGCACCCAGATCGACACGTCCTTCGCCTGCACCGGCAGGCTGAACGGAGCCAGGACGACGGCAGGGCTGGGCAGGGTCTTGAAGAGGACGTCGTTCCCGGCGGACCTCGTCAGCTCGGCCACGGTCGTGCCCGTCGAGTCGACCGCGCGGACCCGCGGCTTGTCCAGGTCGAACGGGTCGCCGGTGCGGTTCGCGATGCTGATCTCGAACGTCCCGGCCGCCATCCCCCTGGTGGCGGCCAGGTCGGTGACCCGGACCTCCAGCGCGGTGGCCCAGTCCTTGGTGGTGGGCAGCGCGTAGCCCATCGACTCGCCGTACGTCATCCGCGCCGTCGGGGTCGCGGGGACGGAGCTGCCCGCGGGCGCGGCCGTGGCCGAGGCCGCCGCCGAACCCGGGATCTCGCCCTGCGGCAGGACCGTGGCCGACGCCGCCGCGCTGGTGGCCGACGTGGGGGCCGCCGAACTGATGGCGGCCGGGGTGTCCTGGGGGCCGCAGGCCGTTGTCGCGAGCAGGCCGACCGCGACGACGGCGAAGATCCTGAGTGGACGGGGGTACATGCGTGCTCACGTTCCTGTCACTGGTCGACTGCGGGTGCCGCGCCACCCGATCTGTCCGATGTGGCGCGATCTGAGCTTCGTGATCTTGCCCGGCTCCGTGACACCCGAACGCGGAGACCTTCGCAATCCGTACAGCGGGACAAGTCGGCCTGGTTCAGCTCAGCGCGCGCCGAGCTCGCACCAGGTCTGCTGCCGCGTCCCGCCACAGCCCGTGGTCGAACGTGAATCCAGCCGCCAGCAGCCGCCCCGGGACCACTCGGCGGCTCTTGAGCAGCAGCTCCGTGTCCGACCGCAGCGCGAACGCCCCGATCTCGGCCATCCACCTGGTCGCCGGGAGTCCCACGGGCATCCCCCAGGCGCGGCGCAGCACCCGCACGAACTCGCGCTGCGGCAAGGGGTCCGGAGCCGCCACGTTGACCGCGCCCACAACGTCCGCGGCGAGCAGGTACTCCACCGCCCGCAGGAAGTCGTGCCCGTGGATCCACGACACGTACTGCCGTCCCCCGCCCACCGGTCCGCCGAGGCCGAGCCGCGCCATCCAGGACAGCACGTCGAAGACGCTGCCCCGGTCCGGGCTCATCACCATCGCGGTCCGCAGCGCGACTTTGCGCGTTTCCGGCGTGGATGCCTCCTGCTGCGCCAGTTCCCACTGCTTGGCGATCTCCACGCTGAACGCCCAGTGCCCCGGCACGTCAGGCTCCGACCCGCCGATGATGCCCGTCGCCTCGTCGTTGGGAGCGTCGTCGCGGTGGGCGTAGATCGTCGCCGTGCTCATCTGCAACCACACCCGGGGTGGCGTCGCGGCCGCCGCGATCGCGGAGCCGACGGCCCGCGCCGAGTCCACACGGGACGACATCATCTCCCGCAGGTTCTCCTCGGTGTACCGGCAGCTGACGCTGCGCCCGGCGAGGTTGATCACCGCGTCGCAGCCGTCGATCTCACCGGCCCACGCCCCCGAGGTGCGCCCGTCCCAGCGGACCGACCGCACACCACCGCCGACGTCGACCGCCCGCCGACTCAGGACGACGACCTCGTGCCCGGCCGCGGCCAGCGCGCGGCTCAGGAATCCCCCGACATTCCCGGTCCCGCCGGGCACCACGACCTTCATGAGTCAGGCTACCGCCGGTGGACAACGCCAATCAGTGCGATTCACCACGGTAGGTGCAGCCCGAGGTGCAGGTCTCCCGCACCGTGATGGCCGACAACGGCAACGTTGCCCGAAGCCGTCCCCACAACCACTCCGCGAGCACCTCGCTGGTCGGGTTCTCCAGACCGGCGATCTCGTTGAGGTAGTAGTGGTCGAGCTCCGCGATCACCGGTCGCACCGCGGCCTTCAGGTCACCGAAGTCCATGACCCAGCCCGCGACCGGGTCCACCGGCCCGGATACCGCTACCTCCACGCGGTAGGAGTGCCCGTGCAGCCGCGCGCACTTGTGCCCTTCCGGGACGTTCGGGAGCCGGTGCGCGGCCTCGAAGGTGAACTCGCGGAAGATCTCCATCAGGCTATTCCCAGGTACTTGTGGGTCTGCAGGCTCAGGTGCCACTGCGGGTGGCGCAGGCAGTACTCGACGGTGGCGCGCGTGTTGGCCTCGACGTCCGGGCCGTCCATCGGCTGGAGCAGGAAGTGCGCGAAGTCGAGGTGCTCGAACCGCTCCGGCTGCGCGTCGGGCTGCGGGTAGACCAGCTTCAGGTCGTCGCCGCTGGTCAGCACGACCTCGGCGGTGGACTTCGGCGACACGCAGACCCAGTCGAGCCCGGGCGGCGCCGGGCGGGTCCCGTTCGTCTCGACCGCGACCTCGAACCCGGCGTCGTGCAGCGCGTCGACCGCGTCCTTGTCCAGCTGCAGCAACGGTTCCCCGCCGGTGCACACGACGTACGGCTTGCTGCGCGGGTGCGCGGCGCCCGCCCACGCCGCGGAGATGGCGGCGGCGAGGTCGGCCGCGGTGGCGAACCGCCCGCCCCCGGGGCCATCGGTGCCGATGAAGTCGGTGTCGCAGAACGTGCAGATCGCGCGGTGCCGGTCCTTCTCGCGGCCGGTCCACAGGTTGCAGAGGCTGAACCGGCAGAACACCGACGGCCTGCCCGCGTGCGTCCCCTCGCCCTGCAGGGTGTAGAAGATCTCCTTGACCAGGTACATCAGGCCAGCGCCGGGTCGGTCAGCCCGAGGTCGGCGAAGCCGCGGTCGCGCAGCAGGCAGGAGTCGCAGCTGCCGCAGGCCCGACCGTCGACCGGGTCGTAGCAGCTGTGCGTGAGGCCGTAGTCGACCCCTAGCTCCAACCCGCGCTGGATGGTCTCCGCCTTCGTCAGCGCTACCAGCGGCATGTGGATGGTGAGGTTCTGACTGCCCTCGACCCCCGCCTTCGTCGCCAGGTTGGCCATCGCCTGGTAGGCCTCGATGTACTCCGGCCTGCAATCCGGGTACCCGCTGTAGTCGAGCGCGTTCACCCCGATGAAGATGTCCTGCGACCCCAGCGTCTCGGCCCAGGCCAGCGCGAAGGACAGGAAGATGGTGTTGCGCGCGGGCACGTAGGTGATCGGGATGTCCTGGGTGACCCCGGCGACGCTGTCGTGGTGCGGGACGTCGATCGAGTCGTCGGTCAGCGCGGAGCCGCCGAACACCCGCAGGTCGATGTCGGCCACTACGTGCTTGCTGGCCCCGAGCGCCGTCGCGACCCGTCCGGCAGCCTCTAGTTCTACCGAGTGCCGTTGGCCGTACCGGAAGCTGAGCGCGTAGGTCTCGAAGCCGTCCGCGGCGGCGATCGCCAGGACCGTCGCCGAGTCCAGACCGCCGCTGAGCAGCACAACCGCCTTCGGCTTCGTCGCTGTCACGCTTGTCCGACCCTCTCCTTGTTCCCCAGGCCAGGTGCCCGTGTTCCCCGGGCCAGCCTACTCCGGTCGGGTCAGTGGCCCGGCTCACCCAGGCCTCCCGCGCCTGCCTCGGTGACACGTGTTCACGCTGGTTAGACTGGGTCGATGCGGGCCTCGCGGGTATTCGTGACCAATCGGGAGAGCAAACACCGGCTTCCCCTGTTCCTCCCGGTGTACCAGCCGCACCGCCAGCACGGCCTGCTGGAGAGCTGGGTCGACGGCCCGCGGGTGGACGGCTGCATCGTCAACTCGTACTTCCTCTACAAGCAGCGCGACCTGCGGGAACAGGTCCTGGAGCAGGGCCTGCACGACTACCTCGGCTTCGACGGGCTGGTCACCACCGACTCCGGGGCGTTCCAGGGGTTCACCCGCAAGCTGTACCTGGACAACCGCGACATCGTCCGGTTCCAGGACCGCATCGGCAGCGACATCCTCGCCCCGCTCGACCTGGTCACCCCGCCCGGTGACTCCCGGTCGACCGCCGAGGCGAAGCTCACCGCCACCGAGAAGCGCATCCGGCAGGCGCTCGGGCTGGTCGAGCGCGGCATCCTGGCGGGGGTCACCCAGGGCGGTCGGTACATGGACCTGCGCCACCGCAGCGTGCGCACCCTGCGTGACATGGGAGTGCGCTACCTGGCGCTGGGCAGCCTGGTGCCGTTCTTCAACCGCAACCACGACATGGGCTTCGTCGGTGCCGTCGCCAAGGACGCGCGCGAGGTCATCGGCCCGGACGTGCCCATGCACCTCTATGGCGCGGGCGACCCGTGTGAGCTGCCGTTCCTAGTGGCCTGTGGCGTCAACATCTTCGACTCGGCCTCTTATGGCCACTTCGCCCGTGACGGCTGGTACATGACCCCGTACGGCGCCATCCGGGACCCCGGGCCGCTGAAGGCGGGGGAGTACAGCTGCGCTTGCCCTGCCTGCGCCGAGGACCCCACCTCGTTCCCCGAGGGCGAGGAACTGTTCTTGCACAACCTGTGGACTATCTGCGCCACCATGGAGGAGATCAACGCCCGGCTCGACGCGGACACCCTGGACGCGTACCTGGCGGAGATCCTGGAGGTGCACGGCAGGTGGTTCCCGAACAGCGCCCTGGAGCGCTCGTGGCGGGAACTGGTGGGCTGAGCCATCGACCTGATGCGCTCGCTGGCCGCTGACCTGGCAGGCGACATAGTCCGGCGCTACCGCATCGAGCACGACGACGCGGTGGACATGGTGGTGGAGTCCTTCGGCCGCAACCGCGCCCTGGTCAGCGCGGTGGGCGACGCCGAGTCGGTGGACAAGGTCAAGCGGTTGCGCGTCTACCGGGACGCCGCGACCGCGGCCAAGAAGGAGATCTACCACCACCTCCGCCGCTACCGGCCCGCCGAGTCCTCCGCCACCGCGGCCGTCGACAGGCTGGTCGAGGAGCACTCCGCCGAGGCCATCCAGGCCGTGGTCTCCGGGCACGTGTCCACTGCCGAGCGTCTTGGCACCATCGACAGCTTCTTCAGCCAACTGTTCGACCACATCGGTAGCCCTAACAACATCATCGACGTCGGCTGCGGCGTCTTGCCGTTGGTGTTCCCGCTCGACGACCCACCGGTGAGCCACCTGTGGGCCGTCGACACCGACCCCGAGGCCATCCGCGCGGTGTCCGCGCACGCTCGCGTCGACCAGCGGATCCACCCGGTGCGCTGGGACCTGACCGAGGACTGGCCCGCGCTGGTCGAGCAGGGGCTGCCCACCCGGCTCGACGTCGCCCTGGTGCTCAAGGTGCTGCCGGTGGTCGCCCGCCGCTCGCCCAAGGCGCTGGAGGTCCTCGCCCGCACCCCGGCCGACCTGCTGGTCTTCAGCGGCTCCCGCACCGCCATGGCCAAGCGCCAGGACATCGAACGCCGCGAGACCGGTGTGCTGCGCCGCTTCTTCGCCGAGTACGGCTTCACCGAGGTGGGCGAGTTCCGCACCGAGGACGAGATCTGCCTGGTAGTCCGACCGGGTTGAAGTTCGCCGCGCCCTGCTGGGACGTCGGTAAACTGCCCTCGTTTCGGCGTTGACCGGGGAGGCAGCGTGATTCCCACCGTATCCCTCGACGACGTGGTGGCCAGGGACCCGGGGACGGTGGACGTGGTCCACACGGCCACCAAGGACATCGGGCTGTTCTACTTGGACAGCGGCCCCGGTACCGCGTCCCACCCGTTCGACATCTCCCGCCGGTTCTTCGCGCTGCCGCCTGCCGACAAGCAGGCCCTGTCGATCTCCCTGTCCTCCGCCTACCGCGGCTACGTGGGCGTCGGCGAGGAGAGCACCAACGGCGCCGCGGACCTGAAGGAGTCCTTCGAGTTCGGCAAGGAGGACGCCCCGCCCGCCGTCGCCGATCCACCGCCGTACTACCGGATGTACGGCGGCAACCAGTGGCCCGCCGAGGCCCTGCTGCCCGGCTTCCGCGCCGCCATCGAGGCGTACTCGGCGCACCAGGCCAGGATCGGCGCGGCGGTGGTCGGCGCGCTGGCGGCCACCCTGGACCAACCCGCCGTGCTGGGGCGGGCGGACGCGCCGTTCGGGGCCGAGCTGTCCTCCTTCGCGCGGGTCATCTACTACGCCAACCCGTCCGGTTACGCGGACGGGGCCCGGTTGGCCGCGCACACCGACAGCGGGATGGTGACGGTCAGCGTGCAGGACACCCCTGGGCTGGAGGTGCGCACGAGCTCAGGGGAGTGGATACCGGTAGTGCCACCGGACGGGTGTTGCGTTGTCTTCACCGGTGAACTGTTGGAGCTATGGAGCCGCGGCTATTACCGCGCGTGCGTGCACCGGGTGCACAACGCATCGCTGGCCCGCGACCGGATCTCACTGATCACGTTCTTCCTCCCGGACCTGCGCAGCACCCTGCGCCCCCTGACCACCGCGGACAGCGCCCGGCTCGCGGGCGCCGTCGTACCCCGGGGCAACTCGTGGTTGACCGGTGACGGGGCGGCGTTCGTCGTGGGGGAACGGGAGTGGGCCAGGGTCGGCGAGATCTTCTAGTGCGACTCGGCGAACCTCAGCTGGACCCGCTTGCGGGTCTCGGCGTAGAGCCGGTCGATCTGGTCGACGTCGTGGCAGTCGTAGAAGGCGTCGTAGCAGTAGAGCCAGTTCACCCGGTTCGCCTTGGACCCGTCGCGCGGCGGGATGTGCTGGCCCTCCCGCAGGTACTTCTGCTCGAAGCTGAACTCCGGCTGGGCGTGCACCCAGGACAGGCCCTCCAGCTCGCGGAAGGTGCCCGACTCGTGCGCGTTGACGAACACGCCGAGGGTGAACCCGTCGCGGCCCTCGAACTTCTCCGGCAGGGCCTCGCCCACCAGCAGTTGAAACCGCATCTGCCGGGTGTCGACGCCGAACCAGTTGTCCAGCGTCTGCGGCACGGCACCGCCGCCGAGGCGCGGGTTCAGCTCGATCATGTGCGCCGCGCTGCCGTCCCACTTGAACTCGATGTGGACGAAGGTGTCGTCCACGCCGAGCGCCGTCACCGCCTCCTGCATCGCGGCGTGGATGACCGCGTGCTCGGACTCGCTCAGGAACGGCGTCGGGCACAGGTTCGCCGTCTCGAACCGGTAGGCGCCGTCGCTGTCCCAGAAGTACTTCTCCTGGGTGAGCATGCTGGTCAGCCTGCCGTGCTGGACGAACGCCTCCAGCGACAGCTCGCGGCCGGTGACGAACTGCTCCACCAGCAACTGCCTGCGCGGGTCCCACTCCCGGCCGTCGTCGGTGCGGAAGGTGTGGATGCCGGTGTCCTCGGCCAGTTCGGTGAAGACCGTGCTGATCAGGTCGTACCCCTGCTCGGGGCCATCGATGATCTCCACGTAGGACCCGCCGCTACCCCAGATGGGCTTGACGATGAACGGGTAGCCCAACTGCTCACCCAGCTCGGCCACCCGCTCCCGGGACAGCTCGTCCCGGTCGAGCACCACGAACCCGGTCGGCATGACCTCCGACAACACCTCGCGCAGCAGGGGTTTGATCCGGCAGTTGAGCTGCCCGCGCCTACCGGGGAACGAGATGCCCAACCGGTCCGACACACCCAACTGCATGTGCCAGACCTTGTCGTTCAACGTGACCCAGTTGGCCAGCCGCCCGCGGTACGGCTCCAACACCGCCGCTGTCACCTCGGTCGAGTAGACGTCGTCGCACGCCAGGACCACATCGGCGTGGTCGACGTACCGCTGCACGGACTCCGGCGCGGCCAGCACCAGCGATCTCAAGCCCATCTTGCGCAGCAGACCACACCGGATCTCGACCTCCCCGAAGCCCTCGAGTCCGGGAAGCGCCACGTCGACGTAGAACTCGTCGCCGTTGTCCTGCATCGGTTTCACCCCTGTTGCCGTCAGCCGAATCGACCCGGTCGTGGACCTGCGCGCGAGCAGCCGACAACCGCGCCCGTCGCGACAACGGCCCCCGTCGCGACACCGGCCCCCGACCGCGCTTCTGTCTCCCACCACCGAGCCTAGTGGGATCCGCCGACAATTGCGAACAACTCCAACGATCCGCAGGCGTACCCGGGTGGACACCAACCCAACCAGCGACTTCACCGGATGGGGTGAGATCCGCAGGTCCACCCCGGCGGCCGAGCCACCGGGACGATGACGACCGCCCGGGATTGTCGGTGCTCGCCCGGATCCTCGTCCGCGAAGGCCACGAAGGGGGAGAACCGATGGCAGGCACGAGGCCGACACCGGCGGCACCGCTGGCGGAACTGTCCGCACCGGTGTGGTTCGGGCACGCCGACCAGGTGATCGGAGCCAGCCTGGTGCGGCTGGTGCGGGCACTGCCCAGGGCACTGGGGTTGGTGGCCGGGGTGGCGTGGCGCGCCGACCGGGTCGCCGTGCTCCTCGGGTTCCTCGCCCAGGTGGTGTCCGGGCTCGTGACGGCGTTGGGCCTGCTCGCCGTCACCACGGTGCTGGCCTCGCTGTTCGTCGCCGGACCGACACCGGAGCGGTTAGCGGACGCCGGTCCGGCTTTGGCGGTGCTGGCAGGCGCTTTCGCGGTGCGCGGGATCGCGGACACAGTGGTGTCCGGGGCGACCATGCGGTTGAGCCCCAAGGTCCGGCACCGGGTGGAGCGCGACCTGGCCGAGGCGCTGTCGCGGGTCGACCTGGTCGCGTTCGACGAACCCGCCTTCCACGACGACCTCGAACGGTCCCGGTACGCGGGCATGGATGCCGTGGAATCGGCCACCCAGCAGGCCATCGTCGTGGTCGGCGGGCTCATCTCGCTCGCCGCGACCGCGGCGACGGCCGCGTTGTTGCACCCGCTGCTCCTACCGGTGCTGCTGCTGTCCGTCGTGCCGGAGACGTGGTCGACGCTGCGCAATGCCCGCTTGGAGTACGAGTTCGTCGCGACCACCATCGAGACCAGGCGCAGGCGGTCGCTGACCACGGACCAACTGGCCGCCAAGGAGTCCGCCGCCGAGGTGCGGGTCTTCGGCGCCCAGGCGTTCCTGCTCGCCGAGCACGACCGGCACTCGCGGGTCATGGAGGACGCGCAGATCGCCCTGGGGGCAAGGCAAACCCGGGTGAGCCTGGTCGGGCGGGCGCTCTCCGGCGCGGGCATCGCCTTCGCCTACGTGACACTCGGCTGGCTGCTCTACATCGGCGCCACGCCACTGGCCGTTGCCGGTGCGGCTTTGTTGGCGATCCGTACTGTGCGCTCGTCACTGACACAAGTGGTGCTCGCCGCGAACCGACTGTTCGAGAAGTCGCTCTACATCAACGATCTCCAGGGGTTCCTGGCGCTCGTGGACAAGAGGACCAGGAAGCCGATCGGCAGACAGGCGCCGGTAGCGCCAGAGGTCATCGACGTGCGGGGTGTGTCGTTCCGCTACCCGGGCGCGACCAAGGACGCGCTCACGGACGTCGACCTGACGATCCGCCGCGGTCAGGTCGTCGCACTCGTGGGCGAGAACGGGTCGGGCAAGTCGACACTGGCCAAGCTGCTCGCCGGTCTCTACGCCCCGGCGTCGGGGGTGATCAGTTGGGACGGGGTCGACCTGCTCACCGTCGACGCCGCGTCCGTCGCCGACAACGTGGCCGTGGTGATGCAGGACCCCACCCGGTGGCCGTTGACCGCCCGGCACGCGGTGACACTGGGCCGCCCCGACCGCGTCGACCCCGGCGAGCACCACCTCGACCGCGTCGCCCACGACTCCGGCGCCGCCGCCGTCGTCGCCACCCTGTCCCACGGCTGGGACTCCTTGCTCACCACGAGATTCCGCGACGGCCACGACCTGTCCGGCGGCCAGTGGCAACGCCTCAGCGTCGCCAGAGCCCTCTACCGCGACGCCCCGATTCTCATCTGCGACGAACCCACCGCGGCCCTCGACGCCAGAGCCGAGGCCGCAGTCTACGAATCCCTCCGCACCCTCCAAACAGGCCGCACCGTCATCCTCATCACCCACCGCCTGGCCTCCGTCCGACACGCAGACGTCATCGTGATCCTCCACCAGGGCCGCGTCACCCAAACCGGAACCCACCACCACCTCATGACCACCAACCCCCTCTACGCCGACCTCTACAACCTCCAAGCCAACTCCTACCGCGACACCCCGGAGAACGCCCAACACCCCACAAACCCGCACCACGCCTAGAACTCAGCCCTTCTCGCGTAGGCGTACGTGGTGCGCGGCGGCAGGCGGGAGGTGCGGTAACCCTTGTCAGAGTCAGAGTCAGAGTCAGAGTCAGAGTCAGAGTCAGAGTCAGAGTCAGAGTCAGAGTCAGAGTCAGAGGTGGTGGTGGTGGTGGGCTGGCTGGTGCGTGACGGCAGTTCGGGGTTGGGCTGGCGCGGTGTGCTTGGTGTCAGGGCGGGTCGGTGTCGCGGAGGTAGGCGAGGACGGCGAGGACTCGGCGGTTTCCCTCGGTGGCGGGCGGGAGGTCGAGTTTGGTGAGGATCGACGCGATGTGCTTGGCGACGGCGGCCTCGGTGATGACCAGGGTCGTGGCGATGGACGCGTTGGAGCGCCCCTCGGCCATGAGCGCCAGCACTTCCCGCTCGCGGCTGGTCAACCGGTGGATCGGTTGCTGGGTCTGGGAAACCAGCGACCGCACCACCTCCGGGTCGATCGCCGTACCCCCGTCGGCCACCCGGACCACCGCGTCGACGAACTGCGCGATGTCACCGATCCGGTCCTTGAGCAGGTAGCCGATCCCCACGCCCCCACCGGAGTCGAGCAGGTCCGCGGCGGAGGTCTGCTCGACGTACTGGCTCAGCACCAGCACCGGCAGATCGGGCCACGCCCGCCGCAGGGCCAGCGCGGCCCGCATGCCCTCGTCGGTGAACGTCGGCGGCATCCGCACATCGGTCACCACGATGTCCAGCGTGTCCGCGTCCACCGCGGCCAGCAACGCGTCGGGGTCCCCGACCGAGGCGACGACCTTGTGCCCGAAGCGTTCCAGCAACCCGACCAGGCCTTCGCGCAACAACACGGCGTCGTCGGCGACGACTATTCGGAGCTGCCGGTCCGGCACGGTATCCCCACTCGCAGCGTGGTCGGCCCACCGACCGGACTGGACACCACCAGTGTGCCCTCCACCACGGCCAGCCGGTCGGCCAGGCCCTGCAACCCGGACCCCCGACCGATGTCCGCGCCGCCGACCCCGTCGTCGACCACCTCCACCAGCAGCAGGTCGTCGCGCACCTCGCCCCGCACCGAGCACCGGGTCGCCCCGCTGTGCCTGGCCACGTTGGTGAGCGCCTCGGACACCGCGTAGAAGGCGGCGGACTCGATGGTGGCGGGCAGGCGCTCGGTCACCAGCACGTCGACCTTCACCGGCACCTCCGAATGCCCCGCCACGTCCTGGATCGCGGCCGCCAACCCCCGATCGGTGAGCACCTTCGGGTGAATGCCGCGAATCAGCTCCCGCAGCTCGGCCAACGCGTCGACCGCCAAGGCGTGCGCGTCATGCAGTTCGGTCGCCAGCGGTGACCCCGGTGGCGCGTCCAGCTGGGCCAGGCCCAACTTGATGGTCAGCATCACCAGTCGCTGCTGTGCGCCGTCGTGCAGATCGCGCTCGATGCGCCGCCGCTCGGCCTCAAACGCGTCGACTAACCGCGCCCGCGAGCGGACGATCTCGCCCAACGCCCGGTCCTGCGGGAAGAGGATCGCCCTCGCCAGCGCCGCCCGCGCGCCCATCCACGCGGTCATCGGGTACGCGGACACGAACAGCAGCATGCCGCCCAGCACGGCCAACCAGATCCCGAGCCAGGTCGACGCGTCGGGTTGCAGCGGCGCGCTGAGCAGGAGCAGGGGCGCCCCCAGCGAGAAGACCAGCACCCCGACGTCGATCCACCACAACGCCATCATCGAGGTGACCACGTAGCCGAGCTGCCGGGGCGCCAACCTCCTGCGGATCGGCACCTGGGCGGCCAGTTCCGGGTCCAGCAGCCGCAGCCGCCACAGCTCGAACGGCAACCCGATCAGGCGCACGAAGATGACGGTGAGCACCGCGGCGACCGAGATCACCACCAGATCGGGCGCGCGGAGCTTGAAGATCAGCACCAGCGGGATCGCCAACACCGCGCCACCTGACAGCCCGCTCATCGACAGGTATGCCAACGAGCGCCACGGCCACGCCGAGGTCAGGAATCGGAGTGGGCCGCGCGTGAGTGCCGAGAGGGCGTCGTGGCGCGGGAATGACGGGAACACGACGTCCAGAATAGGCGGGGGATCCGGGCTTGGCAGTAGTGCTAGGTATAGTCCCAACACTCGCCCTAGCACGATTGTCGCGGGCCTCCCGGCGCGTTTTCCTTGTCGCATGCCAACACCAGACACCCTCCGGCTCCGATCGGTCAGCAAGGTCTACGGTTCCGCGGCCCGCTCGGTCACCGCGCTGAACCAGATCACGACCGAGTTCCGCGCCGGCTCGTTCACCGCGGTGATGGGCCCGTCCGGATCGGGCAAGTCCACACTGCTGCACTGCGCCGCGGGCCTGGACCGCCCGACCAGCGGCGAGGTCCTGCTCGGCGACACCGATCTCGGCGAGCTCGACGAGACCCGGCTGACCGAGCTGCGCCGCGAGCGGATCGGCTTCGTCTTCCAGTCCTACAACCTCGTCTCCGCGTTGACCGCCGCGCAGAACGTCGCGCTGCCACTGCGCCTGGCCGGTCGCAGGCCCCAGCCGGGTGCGGTCGACGGCGCGCTCGCCGAGGTCGGCCTCGCGGCGAGGGGCGCGCACCGGCCGAGCGAGCTGTCCGGTGGCGAGCAGCAGCGGGTCGCCCTGGCCAGGGCACTGGTCACCCGGCCCGCCGCGGTCTTCGCCGACGAGCCGACCGGCGCCCTGGACTCCAAGACCTCCCGCGATGTCCTCACCCTGCTGCGCGCGGTGGTCGACCGGCACCGGCAGACCGTCGTCATGGTGACCCACGACCCGGTGGCCGCCGCCTACGCCGACCGGGTGCTGGTCATGGTCGACGGTCGCATCACCCAGGAGCTGACCGCGCCGCTGACCGCCGAGTCGGTTGCCCTGGCCAGTCGCGGGGGTCTGTCGTGCTGAGCGTCGCGTCCCTCAAGAGCCACTGGACCACGTTCGTCGGCACCTTCGTCGCCGTCTTCCTCGGCGTCGCGATCCTGTCCATGACCGCGTCCGTCCTGCTGTCCGCCCAACCCGCGGTTCCCGATCGCTACCGCGGCTCACCGGTCGTCGCCCAGAGCAGCCCGGTGGACCAGCAGGACAGCGCGTTCACCGACACCAAGCCGTGGTCAGCAGCGAAGGCGGCAGACCTGGTTCGCTCGTTCGAGGCGTTACCGGGGGTGGCGCGGGCGATCCCCGACCGCACCTTCTACGCGCAGCCCGTCCTCGGCGGCGTCCCGGTCGTCGGTGTCGAGCAAGGCCATCCGTGGTCCAGTGTGGACCTGGCGCCGTACCGGCTGGTGTCCGGCAGCGCCCCGACCGCGGCAGGCGAGATCGCGGTGTCGCGCACGGTCGGGGTCGGTCCTGGGACGACGCTCACGGTGCTCACGGCGGCGGGCGCTGCCCGGTACCTCGTGGTGGGCACGGTGGACGGCCCCGGTGTCTACCTCAGCGACGGCGAGGCCGGTCGGGTGTCGCCGGGGGTGCGCGTGATCGGTCTGCGCCTCGATCCGGGCGCGGATGAGGATGCGGTCCAGGCGGGGATGCGGGCCGCCCTGGGTGGGGACGGGCAGGTGCTGGCCGGCGCTGCCCGGGTCGCGTTGGAACCAATGGCGGACCAGCGGGTGCGGTGGATCGGCGACCAGGTCCTGACCGGCCTCGGCAGCCTGGGGGGATTCGTCTCGATCTTCGTCGTCGCGTCCACCTTCGCCTTCGTGGTCGTCCAGCGGCGGCGGGAACTCGGGCTGCTGAGGGCCCTCGGGGCGACACCCCGGCAGATCCGGCGGATGCTGCTCGGCGAGGCGGTGGTGATCGGCGTTGTCGGCGGAGCGCTGGGGGTCGGCCTGGGTGCGATCATGGCGCCCGTCCTCGGCGACCTGCTCGTCAGCGCGGGACTGGAGCCGCCGACGTTCACGGTCGAGACGCGGTTCCTTCCGCTCGCAAGCGCTTTCGTGGTCGGGCTGCTGGTCGCGGTGGCGGGTGTCTGGGCGGCGGGGCGCCGCGCGGCGCGGATCCGTCCACTTGAGGCACTCCGCGAGGCAGCGGTGGAGACCAAGCCGATGACGCGGGCCCGGTGGTGGACCGGGGGAGTGTGCACTGGGCTCGGCCTGCTGCTCGTCGTGTTCTCCGTGGTGGGCGATCCGGACGACATGATGACGAACTCGCTGTACGCGGCGATGGCCTTGATCGTGGGCGGCACCCTGCTGGCCCCGGTGGTCATCCCACCCCTCGTCCGAGTGCTGACCTATCCGCTGGCCGGGGGAGCGCTCGGCCTGGTGGTGCGGGAGAGCGCGCTGACCTCGGTGCGCCGCACGGCGTCGACCGCCGCGCCGGTGCTGCTCACGGTCGGCCTCGCCGTCCTGGTCGCCGGGATGGTCGAGACGTCCACCGGGGGTTACGCGGTCGCGCGGGAGTTGGCGACCCGGGCCGAGGTCGTCGTCCTGCCGAACGGCACGCCAGGTCTCTCCGCCGAAGCCGTCGCTGCCACACCGGGTGCCGCGTTGCTGCCCACCGAGCTCTATGGCGACAACTCCACCCACTATCCCGCGACGGGCGTCGACCCCGTGGAATTCGCCAAGACCAACACCAGACTCACGGCATCGATCGCGGGCCTGAGTGACCCGGACACGGCTGTCCTCACCGAATCGGCTGCTCACAGGCTCGGCGTGCGGCCCGGTGACACCACTGGCCTGACCTTTGAGGACGGTCAGCGGGTCAACCTACGGGTGGTGGCTCTGCTCCCTGACGCGTCTTCGCCCACTCCGATCCTCTTGCCCCGTCAGACGGTTCGAGAGCACGCGCCGTCAGCGTTGACCTCCGCCGTCCACGTCAGCGGCCCCGTTCCCGCGTCGGCGCCCCTGGGGGCACAGGTCCTCGACCGGGCGACCTACGCGGCCAACGCAGACGCCGAGGAAGACCGCCTGGTCCGAATCTTCGTCGCCCTCCTGCTGATCGTGGCCCTCGGCTACGCCGCCCTGTCCATCGCCAACACCCTCCTGATGTCCACCGCCGGAAGGATCACCGACTTCACCACCCTCCGCCGCGCAGGCGCCACCCGCCGCCAGGTAACCCTCGCCGTAGCAGGCGAGTCCATCCTGGTGGTCACCATCGGCGCCGCCCTGGGATTCGCCATCGCCCTCACAGCCCTGTACGGCATGACCACCGGCCTCTCCCACACCCTCGGCGCCCCAGTACCCCTCTCCGTGCCCTGGCCAGTCCCCCTAGCCGCCATCACCACCAGCCTCGCCCTAGCCCTCACCGCCACCACCCTCCCCACCCACCTATCCCTCCGCGAGCACTCACTGACCTGACACAAGAAGCCCCAATCCCACCGCGCCAGCCGCGAGCCCCCACCCAGGTGCCCCACGCCCTACCCTCTTCTAGCCCCCCAGAGCCCGCGGCTCCTCCCACACCCAATCGCCCGCCTTCATCCGCCAGCAACAACAAACGCAAGAACGGCCACGACACATGAGGACCTCCTGGAGTGCCATGGATTTCTCGGACATCGGACCCAAGTAGAATGGGTCCTGGATGATCGGAGATGTCATGGGTCAACGTCGTCGTCGTTTCTCGCCGGAGTTCAAGGACGAGGCCGTGAAATTGGTCGAGTCCGGCGTGTCGGTCGCGGAAGCGGCGCGCCAGTTGGGGCTGATTGAACAGACCCTGCGGAACTGGGTCGAGGCGCACCGGAAGAAGAACCCGAAGACAGTCGTTCCACTGAGTGTGGACGAGCGTGCTCGGTTGCGGGAGTTGGAACGGGAGAACCACGAACTTCGCATGAAGAACGAGTTCCTGGGAAAAGCCGCGGCCTTCTTCGCCCGCGACTATCGGTGACCGAGCTCTACGAGTTCATCGACGGCGAGAAAGGCTCATATCCGATGGCATCGATGTGCGAGTGGATGGGCGTGTCCCGATCCGGCTTTCATGACTGGCGCGCACGACCGGCATCATTCACCACGGAGCGTCGACAATCACTCGCGGCGCAGATCACGTCGATATTCACCGACTCCCGACGCACCTACGGATATCGTCGCGTACACGCCGCGTTGGCACGCCGGGGCGTGCGGTGCGGGCCGGAACTCGTCCGAGTGATGATGCGCGACCTGGGCCTGGCTCCGACCAGGCGGCGGCGGCCTCTCACCACCGTCGCGGCACCCGGCATCCACACCACGCCGGACCTCGTCCGCCGCGATTTCACCGCGGACCGCCCCGGACATAAACTGGTCGGCGACATCACCTACATCCCCACCGGCCAAGGGTGGCTCCACCTGGCCACGGTGATCGATTGCGCAACCCGGAAAATCATCGGCTGGGCCTGCGCCGATCATCTCAAAACCAGCCTTGTCCGAGACGCGATCACCATGGCCGCCACCCACACCACACTCGCCCCTGACGCCATCTTCCATTCCGACCGCGGCACCCAGTACACTTCCATCGAGTTCCGCGAACACCTACGCGCGCACCGCATCACACCATCACTCGGACGCACCGGTGCCTGCTGGGACAACGCACTCGCCGAATCCTTCTTCGCCACACTCAAAAAAGAACTCGTCCACCGCACCACCTATCACACCCACGCTCAAGCACGCCAGGAAATCGCCACCTACATCGAGCTGTTCTACAACCACACCCGACTCCACTCCACCCTCGGCTACATCACCCCCAACGAAGCCGAAAATCTATACCACGCAACATCATCAGCAGCCTGAAACCCCACTAACCACTGTCCGAAAAATCCATGGCAGACCACTCCTTACACTCATTCGGCAGACCTTCCAACCGCCCCGCCGCCCATTATCGACACAAGCTCGCTCCCCTGACAGAACCGAACTCAGTGAACAACAAGGCTCATGCAGGATTTACATCGCCCGAGTTGTCTAGATGTATCCCAGCAGTTCGGCGGCAAGGCCTACGTCGGGACGGGATCCTCACCCCGATCCGCAAACGCGCCCGCCGCGACCTGATGCGTTGGAAGAAGAACGTCAACTACGAATACAACGAGATCCACGTCCATGCCGAACACGCCAACGCCGACCTCAAGACCTGGCGCTGCCCCGCCAACTACCAGTTCCCCACACCGACTACCAGCGCCACCGCACCACCTTCGCCGTCCTCACCCCGCAGATCTGCCGCCAAGCTCTGAGAGCGCACTACAACGAGCGCAGGCGCTAGGTCCCCGCGGAGTCCGGTTCCTCCACCGAGAACTGGGCGGCGTACAGGCGGGCGTACGGGCCGTTGGCGGCGAGGAGTTGGTGGTGGGTGCCCTGTTCCACCACGGCGCCGGTGGTCATGACCAGGATGAGGTCGGCGGAGCGGATGGTGGAGAGGCGGTGGGCTATGACGAAGCTGGTGCGGTTGTGTCGCAGGGCGGTCATCGCGTGTTGGGCCGCGAGTTCGGTTCGGGTGTCGACCGAGCTCGTCGCCTCGTCGAGTACCAGGATGGGGGACGGGGCCAGGGCGGCGCGGGCGAGGGTGATCAGTTGACGTTCGCCCGCGGACAGGCTGTGGTCGTCGATCTGGGTGTCGTAGCCGTGGGGGAGGGTGCGGATGAGGTGGTCGACGTGGGCGGTGTGGGCGGCGGTGGTGATGTCGGTGGGGGTCGCGTCTGGGGCGCCGTAGCCGATGTTGTCCGCGATGGTGCCGTGGAACAGCCAGGTGTCCTGCGGTACCACGGTGATCGCGGCCCGCAGGTCGTCCCGCGTCATCGTGCGGGTGTCGACCCCGTCGAGCAGGATCGTGCCCGCGGCGGGGTCGTAGAAGCGCAGCAGCAGGTTCACCAAGGTCGACTTGCCCGCCCCGGTCGGCCCGACGATCGCGACCGTCTGTCCCGGTTGGACGGACAGCGACAGGCCGTCGAACAGCGGCTCGTCGTAGCCGAACGCCACGTCCCGGAACTCCACCGCGCCGGTGACCCGGGTCGGGCGGCGGGGTTCGACGGGGTCCGGTTCCTGGTCGTCGGCGTCGAGGAGGGCGAAGACGCGGGACGCGGACGCCACCGCGGACTGGATGCGGCCCGCGAGGAAGCCCAGCGTGGTCACCGGCTGGTTGACCTGTGTGACGTAGTGGATGAAGGCCTGGACGTCGCCGACACTCAGCGCGCCCGCGGTGACCCGCACCGCCCCGAGGACCGCGACCACCAGGTAGTTGACGTTCCCCAGGAACGCCACGGCGGGCGCGATCAGGCCGGAGGTGAACTCGGCCCGGACACTCGCCGCCCGCATGTGCTCGTTGTGCTCGGCGAAGGTCCGCGCCGACTCCGCGTGACGGCCGAAGGCGGTCACCACCTCGTGCCCGGTGTACATCTCCTCGACGTGCCCGCTGAGCTGCCCGGTCGCGGCCCACTGCGCGTCGAAGTCGGGCTGCGCGCGCCAGCCGATCGACCTGGTCACCAGTACCGCCGCGGGCATCGTCACCAGCAGCACCGCCGTCAGCAGCGGCGAGATCAGCAGCATCACGACCAGCGCGCCGGTGGCGTTCACCAGCGACCCGAGCACCCGGAAGGTGATGTGCTGCACCGTCTGCGCCACGTTCTCGATGTCGTTGGTCGCCCTGGACAGCAGGTCACCGCGCGGTTGGGTGTCCAGGTAGCCCACCGGCACCCGGCTCAGCTTCGCGCTGGCCCGCTCCCGCAACCGGTACGCCAGCCGCTGCGCCACCGTGGCGATCAGCCGCCCCTGAGCGATCAGACACACCCATGACCCCGCCGACAACAGCCCAGCAAGGACAAGGACCCTTGCCACACCGGCGAAATCCCCACCGATGGCCGCGTCGGTCGCCGCCCCGAGCAGCGCGGGAACGGCGATCGTCAGCCCCAGCCCGGCCGCCCCCGTCACCACGACCCCGATCGCGCGGCCGCGGTCCGGGGCCATCGCACCGAGCAGCCGGAACACGGTGCGGCGGAACTCGCTCATCGCTCCCCCTGGGAGTGCAGGATCTCCCGGTAGGTCGGGCTGATCCGCGACAGTTCCGCGTGCGTGCCGACGGCCTCGACACGGCCCTCGTCGAGCACCACGATCCGGTCAGCCGAACGGACCGTGGACAACCGTTGCGCGACGACCACCACGGCCGCGTCCCCGATCTCGTCGGCAAGCGCGGCGCGTAAAGCAGCCTCGGTCGACGCATCTAGCGCTGAGAACGAGTCGTCGAACAGGTAGATCCGGGGTCTGGCAACCAATGCCCGCGCTATCGCCAACCGTTGACGTTGTCCACCGGAGACAGTGCTACCTCCCTGCGCCACCGGAGTGTCCAGACCCGCAGGCATAGCGGCAACGAAGTCCCGAGCTTGCGCGACCTCTAACGCGTGCCACAGCTCGTCGTCGGTAGCGTCAGGAGACCCGTAGCGCAGGTTCGTCGCGATAGTCCCGGAGAACAAGTATGAACGCTGCGGCACAACGCCAACCAGGCCGGCCAACGCCCGTCTGTCGAGCTCGCGGGCATCGACCCCGTTGACGGACACCAGCCCGCTGTCCACGTCGATGAGCCGCGCCATCAGGTTCACCAGCGTGGTCTTGCCCGCCCCGGTCGCCCCGACGATCGCCGTCGTCTGCCCAGGTCGGGCCATGAGATCGACCTCCAGCACGGTCGACTTCTCCGCACCCGGATAACCGAAAGTGACCCCTCGGACGTCCAACCCCACCGGCCCGGCAGGCAGCGGCGCCCCGACCACCGGCTCGGGCACACCGGGTTCGGTCGTCAGCACCTCGGTGATCCGATCCGCGCTGACCCGCGCCCGCGGCACCATCTCGAACACCGCCATCGCGACCATGACCGCCATCAGGATCTGCGTGAGGTAGCCGAGGAACGCGACCAGCGCCCCCAGCCGCAGGTCCCCGCCGAGCACCCGCGGCCCGCCCAGCGCCACCACCGAGATCGCCGCCAGGTTGATCACCAGCAGCGCGGACCCGCCGGAGAACGCCTGCAACCGCCCCAGCCGCAGCGCCACCGCCATCAGGTCGCCGTTGGCCGCGGCGAAGCGGCGCCGCTCGTGCGCGTCGCGCCCGAACGCCCGGATGACCCGCACGCCGGTGATCTGCTCGCGCAGCACCCGGTTCACCGCGTCCGTGCGGACCTGCGTGAGCCGCGACGGCCGCGTCATCAGCCGGGTGATCACCCCGATCACCGCGGCCGCCACCGGGATGGCCACGAGCAGCACCCCGGACAGCGGCACGTCCAACCCCATCGCGAGCACGACCCCGCCCACCGCCAGCAACGGCGCGCTGAGCAGGGCCGACAGCGTGGTGAAGACCAGCACCTGCAGCTGCTGGACGTCGTTGGTGGTCCGGGTGATCAGCGTCGGCGTCCCGAACCGGCCGAACTCCCGCGCCGAGAACCGCTGCACGCTCGCGAACACGGCCGCCCGCAGGTCGGCGCCCACGCCCATCCCCACCCTGGCGCCCAGGTACACCGCCCCCGCCGCGCACCCCGCCTGGACCAGCACCGCCCCGAGCATCAGCGCGCCCCGACCGAGGATGTGGTCGGTGTCCCGCGCGAGCACGCCGTTGTCGATCACGTCGGCGTTGAGCGTCGGCAGCAGCAGCGACCCGAGGGCCTGGACCAGCTGCAACACCACCACCAGGGCCGCCGTCCTGGCGTACGGGCGGGTCCACCGCCGGAGCCGGGAGATCATCACCGACCCGACGCTAGCAGAATTTTGCACCGGGTGTATTTATTTATCGAGATGAGAAATAGGCCTGGTGTAGGCTGGCCGCGTGGATGATCAGCCGGGCCTGCGCGAGCGGAAGAAGGACACGACGCGGCGCCAGCTCTCGGCCGCCGCGCTGACCCTGTTCGAGGAGCACGGCTTCGAGCACGCCTCGTGCGCCGCCATCGCCGAGGCGGCCAACGTCTCCAAGAAGACCCTGTTCAACTACTTCGCTCTCAAGGCTGACCTGGTGCTCGAGGTCGCCCGCCGCCCGCACGTCGACGAACCCGCCACCGTCGTCCGCGCGCGCCCGCCGGGCCAGACCCCGCACGGCGCGCTCCGCGACCACCTGCTCGCAGGCCTGGCCGAGCGCCGCCCGGTCACCGGCCTCAGCGACGACCCCGACGTGCTCCGGCTCAACCGGCTGATCGACGTCACCCCTGCCCTGGCCGAACGGGTCGCCCAGTACCAGGAGGAGAGCCTGCGCCTGCTGGTCGAGGCCCTGGTCGACGAGGGCACGCCGGACCTGGTCGCCCGCCTGGTCGCCGCCCAGGTCCACGGCACGCACCAGGTCCTCGTCGCCGAGAACACCCGCCGCGTCATGGCGGGCGAGCCGCTGGACTCGATCCACGCCGACGCGGTCGCGGCCACCGAACAGGCCTACCACCTGCTCGAACACGGCCTCGGCGACCTGCTGCGCCGCCCCTAGCTCACCGCTTGCGCGGCGCGATCCGGAACAGGGTGCCGACCTTCACGCCGGACCGCGCCAGGCCGCGCATCTGGGCCACGATGTGCTCGGTCTGGGCCCACGCCGGGAGGAAGAGGTGGAACTCCGCCTGGCGCAGCGCCCCGCCGAGCGACTCCTGGAGCGCGTGGTCGGAGAACGGGATCCCGGGGCCGAGCCTGCGTTTGACGGCCTTCTGCAGCGCGTCGTAGGTGTCCTCGGCGAACGGGTTGTCCGCGGAGAGCAGCGTCGCGGCCTTGGCGTCGCTCCACCGCAGGCCGCCCTGGGTGCCGAACGCGGTGGCACCCAGCGACGGCACGTGGCTGGAGTCGCCCGCGACGTGCTTGCACTCCAGGTTGTAGAGCTTGATGAGATCGCCCTGCTTGGACACCCCGAGGCCGTCGTACCCGTGACCGCCGCCGTGCAGCTTGGCGTCGATCACGGTCATCCTGGGCAGCCCGTACGCGGCGAAGTACCCGGAGGCCACCCCGTAGCGGATGATGTGCTCGAACTCGGCCGAGGACATGGTCGCCAGCTTCAGCTCCGACATCGGCACGTTCACCACCTCGACGGCGCGCTGCACGCTCCGCGCCGCGACCTTCGGCACCCTGGCCGCGACGGACTCGATGGACAGCTGCGCCTCCTTGCCGCCCACCCCGACATGTCCGTCCTTGCCTGCGTCCTCCCCGCCGATGATCTCGATGACCGCGTCCAGCGCCTCGCCCGCGGCGACCTGCTCGATGCCGCTCGCCGTCGCCAGGGCCGCCCTGGCCAGGTCCTCGCGGCTCGCCCCGGTCGCCTTCATCGCGATCTCCTCCGCCGACCGGAACACGCCGTCGCGCCAGGCGACCAGCTTGCCCATGGCCGCGGACTCGGGGCCGACCGCGGCGACGATCTTCTGCCAACTGCCCACGTTGCGCACCGTCGCGGCGGGCCCCAGCGAGGTGACCGACCGCTCGATGGCCTCCTTCGCGCCGACCGTGGCACCGCGCGCGATCCCCTTGAGCGCCACCGCGTCCGCGACCCGCGACTCCAGCGCCTTGACCGCCTGCGTCGAGGCCCGCATCGCCTTGCCCAGCCCGTACACGTCCAGCAGCGCGGCCGCGGTCGCCACCAGCGCGCCGAGCATCGCGTCGTCCGCCTGCTCCTGGGTGACGATCGAGTTCTGGTCGCTGACGGTGGACTTCGCCGCCGTCTCCAGCTTCGCCCACTCGTTCCAACTCGCCGCCGCCGTCCCGGCCGACGACGCCAGGCTGATCACCGCCACGATCGGCGTCGCCGCCCCCGCCGTCCCGACCTCGACCGCGACGATCAGCGCCAACGTCACCAGCCCGACCAGCTTGCTGCCCGCCGCCGCGTCCTCGGCGTGCTCTTGGACCGAATCGGCGGCGAGCTTCTGGGAGAAGAGCTGTTGGTAGGCCGGGTCTGCCGCTAGGACCTGCCGGTGCACGGGAGTCATGTCGGCGAAGTCGAGCGCGCGGGACTGGATGTCACTCTTGGTCTTCGCGGCGTTGCTTAGGACGTCCTTCAGTGCGGCGGTAAGAGCGTTGCGCGCGGCGTTGGTGTCCTGTTGCAGCAACGGGTCGGTGCCGCCGCGCGCTGCTAGGGCGTACAACGCGGGGTTCTTGTTGAGAATGCGCGCACTGGTCTGGGTTAGCTCGGTGTGTACCGCTAGCACTGTCTCGTAGTTGGCGATCCCCAGCGCGGGATCCGGATCCGGCACGGACCGCGTCGTGGGCGGGTTCTGGGGGTCGAACGTCACCAGCGGCTTCGGCACCGGAACGGGTGATCCGCCGATCGGGGAGGAATCCCCGTCTCGCTGCGCTCCCGCCTGCGGCGGTCCATACCCGACGTTCAGCCTGCGCAGCTCCGCGAGCCGCGTCTGCGCGTCCTTGATCTGCCGCGCCAACCGCTTCTGCTCCTCGATGGCGGCGTCGTTGCCCGCCACCGGCTCCCCGTTGAGCCCGATCCCCAGCCGCTTCGCCTCAGCCTCGATGGCCCGCGTGTTCGCCTCGACGTTGCCCGCCGCCCGCTCCCGCACCCGGTCCCCGAACCCGCTACGCAGGTCGTTCATCCACGGGATGTACTTGACCTCCGCGCCGTGGTCCGCACATTCCTTCCACAACACCCAATCCTGCTCCGTCAACGCATCCCGATACGAACCCAAAGCCCGCCACGCCGATTCGAGCGTGATCTCCTCTTCCCGCCCCACCCAGAGAAAGCTGTGGTCCAACACCAACCGGCAAATCTTGCGCCCCTGCTCAAGCGAAATCCCCGCGAACGGCCGGTGCTCGCGCAACAAGCTCGCATCCGTCCCCACCAACACCTCAGCCAGCGGCTTCTTCTCCCCACTCCGCTGCACCACCATCCGCGAAACCGCCGCATTCCCCACCAACCCCTGCAACCCCAGCGCCTCCCCAGGCACCAACCGGGGTAATCGCCCCTCCTTCCGCCCACCCCCCTTGACCGACCCCCCACCCACAACCCCAACCCGCACCCGGTCCATCCCGCCACCACCCATCCCCTGGCCCGCCTCGAGGGTACGACCGCCCGCTCACCCCACGGAAGCCAGCAACCAGCCCCACCCGTTGGTGCACCCGGAATTGCCCCTTTGGCCTATTGCCAGAACCCGCCGGAAGCAGTCGTCTGATGTTCTTCGACCGACCGGCGGGGTGTCGCGTCGTGTTTCTGCGAGAATTCCCGGTGGGCGTATCCCCTGGCGTCAGGCGAGTTTCCGGCTGTGCTTCACTGGTCGGGCCGTGCTTCCGCGGCTGGCGAAGTGTCAACCCTGACCACCACGATCGTGCTGGTGCGGCGAGGCGCTCTCCGTGACTTTCTCCTCCTCACTGCTCTGACCGCTTCCACGACGCGATCGCGCACCTGCCATTCGAGCAGGTGTGTGACGTTTCCTGGTACCGGAACCGACCAGTCGACCACTGTTGCGCTGTTGTCGCGCATCCGTGGTTCCCCGTCGCCCCAGTGGCTGCGGTGGTCCATTCCACAGGTCGAGCACCTATTCGCGAAGGTGCCCCGTGGTAACCAGAACCCAGTCCGGCAAGGTGCACGCGCACCGCTTCCGGCCACTCCTCGAGTCCGAGGCGGCAGGCGGAGCCCCGATCGTGGGCGAGGTCCCCCTCGACCAGTTCACCGTCCTGAGCCCCGACGTCGAACTCAACGCCGAGCGCAATGCCGTGTTAGAGGCCGATGGCGCGCCGTTGAGCCGGTTCGGTGCACGGCTGCGCGCGACGATCGCGAAGCTCCGCGCGGTATCCCCCGAACAGGTTCCGCTGGGCGTCATCCGGGCACTGGAGGCCGCCTCCGCCGACGACGAGCACAACATCCGGCAGTTGGCCCAGACCCAGATCAGCCGCACCGGGTCGGGGACGATGTACGGGGCACTCCTGCGCTTGCACAGCCCCGTGGTCGAGCCGTCGATGATCAACGGGCGGATCCTGGCCCAGACCCAGGCGGCCATGGCGGGTGAGGAGCACGCGCCCGTGGTCCGGGCGGTCGACGCCGAGGCCTTGCGGCTGCCCAGGCTGCTGGTCGACTCCGCCGATCAGGTGCGCCACCAGGCCGACGAGGCCAGACGGCTGCTGAGCCTGGACCTCTACAAGTACAAGGGGAGCGACGACCGCGAGTTCATCGATGACCTGATCCTCAAGGGGGTCAAGGAACCCCCGCTGGTGGTCCCGTTCCACCTGGACGCGGGTGAGAGCGGGTCGGGCTGGTTGCTCAAGGCGGTGGATGGGGCGCGCCGGACCACGGCGAGTCAGATGATCTTGCACTCCCTGACCGGCCGCGACGCGCGGTTCGCCATGCGGCACTGGTCCGACGGCAAGGGGAACCTGGAGATCCGCGACATGACCGCCACCGACGTCCTGCTCGCCAGGCGTCTGCTGACCTTCGAGGAGAGCTCCCTCACCGGCCTGTTCCCGATGGCCTCCGGTCACACCGCACGCGATCAGGAACGCCAGGACCAGTGGCGGCAGACCATCGCGGTGCGCTCACCCGCCATCCGCGCGGCGCACCGGGTCCGCACCTACTTCGCTTTCGTCGTCCTCGATGTCGAGGCCTTCGGCGGGGCCACCTTCCCGCACCCGGCCTGGCAGGTCGTCAACGACGCGGTGCGCCAGCGGCACATGCCCAGGGCAGCGGCCAAGCAGTGGGCGGCGAACGACGTCTGGACGCTCTACGCGATCGATCTCATCGAGGAGTTCGCGAGCCGCGGGATCGTTGACGAGGTTGAACGAGCGGCACTGCTCAACCCGCGCGCGGTGGACTTCGCCGATATCACCCCAGTCAGCCCGGAACGCCCGTATCGCAACAGGCTCGCCGCGATCGCACACCTCGCCACCCTGGCGTGCACGGGGGACACGGTCGACATCACCAACCAGGTGCTCGCCGAGAACCAGGAGCGCAGGCACTCCCACGAGCGCGGCCAGATCGTCGGAGCCCAAGCACGGTTGCTGCTCGGTCTGCACGCCGACGCTGACGGCAACTCCATCTCCTCGACGATCACGAGCATGTGCAAGGACAAGGTCTTCTACCGGCTCGACCTGCACCCCGGCGCCATGACCTGGGCGCACCTGATCGGGGGTTCTCCCGAAGACCTGCTCGCCGGGGCCATCGGCGACATGGTCCAGCGCTACGTCCAGAAACCCGCCGATCGCGCGGAAGTAGGTCCTTTCGGGCCGCACCAGCGGGCCCTGGGTTTCCTGGGCGGGCTCGCGCTGGTCACCAACCCGCGGCTGCTGGAGCTGGACGAGCACCTGACCCGTACCGGCCGCGGCGGTCGTGGTGGTCGAGCGAGCACCATCGGCAGGCACGAACCCGCAGTGTTGTTGCGGCACATGATGTCGAGCGATGAAGGGTTGCGTCAACTCGCGGAGATCGTGCGCGCGACCACGCTGCCCGTGCCCCGGGTGCCCGCCGACGCCGACGGTGCGCTGACCGAGACCCGGCTGCGCACCGAGTTCCTCCCCGAGCTGGGGCAATCGGCCAAGGACGTCAGGTTCGTGCCCCACGAGGACACCGGGCTCGATCCGCGCGTCGTCTGGCTGATGATGAGCGATCAACTGGAGGAGCTGGTGGAGGGACTCACCGAGCACGTCGCCCAGATGCGCGGGCACGAGTTCGACGACCGCGTGGTCGGGCCCGCGTTGGAGCTGGAAGGACTGCCCGTCGAGGTTGTCGACCCGCTGAAACTCAAGGTCAACGAACTGGCCGAGTTCCTCGCCGACGCGAGCGCGTTCTGGCGGATCGCGCGGCGCAGGACGACGTCGGTGGGTGACCCGGAGTGAGGCCGCTGGTATCGGTGCGGGTCGAGGACACGGTCCTCGTCGCCCGATTGCTCGACGAGGTCGACGAGCGGCACTGGGCAGAGGTCGTCGAGTGGTTCGGCGGACTTGGGTTCGACACCGCCGATGAGGTCGTCCGGGTGCAGGCTTGGGACAGTCCCCGCTTCGCGGGCTGCCTTGTCACCGCACCGGCGGACCGGTTCCAGTGGCGGCTCAGCGCCGGGGCGGAGGCAGTGCTGGCCAGGCAGCGGGCGGTCGCGGCCGAGTTCCGCGAGGTACTCGCCGTTGCCCCGGCCCGCGATCCCGACTGGCCGGATACCGTGCCCGAACCCGCCGAGTTCGGCTTTCGGCGCGTGCTGACCCCGGCGCAACGCGGCGACGTGATCCGGCTGATGGCCATGCGCCACGGGGGCAACTTCGGCGTACCCGGCAGCGGCAAGACCACTGTCGCTTATTGCGTGTGGGCGGCCGAGCGTGCGGTGGACGCGATCGACGGTCTGCTGGTGCTGGCACCGCTGTCGGCGTTCGAAGCGTGGCGCGACGAGCCTGCCGCCTGCTTCACCGAGGCGGCCGCGCCGCTCGTGCACCTCATGCCGGAACCGATCCCGGCAGGCGCGGACGTCGTTGTGCTCGGCTACTCGCGACTGACCCAACCGCACGTGCTGGCCGAGGTCGACGGCTGGGCCTCCGCGCGCCGGGTCATGGTCGTGTTCGACGAGAGCCACCGCGTCAAGGCAGGCCCGGCCGGGACATGGGGCAGGGCCGCGGTCCGACTGGCCACGCGCAGCGAGCGCCGATACGTCTTGAGCGGCACGCCGATGCCCAACACCGCCGCTGACCTCGCCGCCCAGTTCGACCTCTGCTGGCCCGGCTACGGCCACGACCTCGCCTCGGGCTCGCTGCAAGGGGTGCGTAACCGCCTCTACGTTCGTACGACCAAGAAGCAACTCGACCTGCCGCGACTGCACACCACGATCGAACGGGTGCCGTTGGAACCCGACCACAGGCGCGTGTATGACGCTCTCGCGGGTAGCGCCACCGACACTCTGGCGGATCCCGCGCTCGTTGCCGACGTCGAGGCTTTGGGGTCGGTGCTGTTGCGGCTGATCGCTGCCGCCACGAACCCCGCCGCGGTACTCGACGTCGGTACCCCGTTACGCCTGCCGACTCTCGTTGACCGGTCGTTGCCGTTGGAGGACCTGGTTCGCAACACCGCGGCCACGGTCCGACCCGCCAAACTCATACGGGCCGCGCAGATAGTTGATGCCAACGCCGCTGCTGGCCGTAAGACCCTGGTTTGGTCGGTTTTCGTTGCCAACATCGCCGCAATGGCTGACCTTCTGGCCGCGCACCACCCCGCAGTGGTTACCGGCGCAGTAGGCATCGCCGATCCCAGGCTTCCCACGGACCGCGCCAGGGAACTGGAGCGCTTTCGCCACGACGATCGCTGCACCGTCTTGATCGCCACGCCGCAAACGCTCGGCGAGGGGGTCAGCCTGCACACCGCCTGCGTCGATCAAGTCCACCTCGACCGCACCTTCAACGCGGGCCTCTACTTGCAGAGCCTCGACCGCACCCACCGACTGGGGATGGACGCGGACAGCAAGCCCACCGTCACCGTGCTGCTCGCCGAGAACACCGTCGATCAGCTGGTGCACGACTCCCTGGCCGCCAAGATCCGCGACATGTCCAACGCCCTCAACGACCCGACACTCGCGCGAATGCACCTCCCCGACACCGACGCCACTCTCACCCCGCAGGACCTCCTCTTGGACGGCAACACCTCAGCCCAAGACCTGGCCACCCTCCTCCGCCGAGTACGAGGTCACTGAGCACTCCGCACTTGCCGAGGTGGATTCACGGTGCCGGGATGTCACGCGAGATCGCGAGCACTGAATCCGGGAAATCGGTGTCGTGGAGCATTCGAAATGCGCTAGTCAGCCAACTCGTCGCCTGATTCCCAGCGATGCCGAGTCAGCTACCAGGAGAGTTGCCTGCACTTGGTGGCGGCGTCCTGGTGTTCGACTTGGAGGGTGGCGTGTTCCAGGCCGTACTCGTGTTGGAGGAGTTCGCGGGCGGCGGCCAGGACGGCGCCTTGGTCCGCGTTCTCCGTCATCGTCAGGTGTGCCGACGCGACTTCCATGCCGGATGTCAGTGTCCACACGTGCAGGTCGTGGACCTCCGCGACGCCGGTCAGGGCTCCGAGTCGGGTTGCCATCTCGTCCACGTCGACGCGTTCCGGGGCGTGTTGGAACAGGATGCGCAGCGCCCGTCGTGCGAGGGACCAGGTGCGGGGGAGGACCCAGAGGCCGATGGCGACGCCGATGATGGGGTCGGCCAGGCGCCAGCCGGTGGTGAGGGTGATGAGGGCGCTGATGAGGACGCCGACGGAGCCGATGAGGTCGGCGACGACCTCCAGGTAGGCGCCGCGGACGTTGAGGCTCTCCTCGGCGCCGTCGCGGAGCAGGAGGAAGGAGACGACGTTGGCGGCCAGGCCCGCGGCCGCGGCGAGCAGGACCGGGAGGCCCGCGACGGTCGGGGGGTCGCCGAAGCGCTCGACGGCCTCGAAGACGACGTAGCCCGCGACGCCGAAGAGCAGGATGGCGTTGGCGAGCGCGGCGAGGACCTCGGCGCGGTACAGGCCGAACGTGCGGCTCGGCTTGGCCACCGCGCGCCGGGCGGCCACGATCGCGGCCAGCGCGAGGCCGACGCCGACCACGTCGGTGAGCATGTGCGCCGCGTCGGAGATCAGCGCGAGCGAGCCGGTGGCGACGCCAACGGCGAACTCGACGACCATGATCGCGGCGGCGATGCCGAAGGCGGCCCAGAGCCTGCCTGCCAGCCGCCCCGAGGCGCTGCCCGCGGGCAGGCCGTGCCCATGTCCGTGTCCCACCACGCACCCCTCTCCCCGTCGCCGTCCAACATATAGTCACATGCGCATACATACAACACACTGTGACCCGATCGGCGCCGTTAGCCACTCGAACGAGGGATCATGGTCGCGGACTCCCCGAGGTGCTGTCAGCGCTCTGGTAAACGGGAAGGCGTGGTTACCCCATCGCAGCCGGGGGGCGCGCGCCCGGTCACCGCCCTCGCCCTCGTCCTGTTGTCGCTGGCCACGGCCGCGGCCCAAGCCTCAGGACCCGCCCAACCCCCGGCGAACGCGGCCCCCATCGCGATAACGCCGGCGCGCGATCCGGCACCGGCGGCGGCGGAGCAGGCGGGGTCCTCGACGCCGCAGCTGCTGGCCGGGTTCCCCGCGGTCGGCCCGGTCACCCAACTCCCGGCGCCGATGCCCGTCGAACGCGTCGAGGCCCAGTCGCCGGTCACCTCGACCGGGGTGCCGAGCAACATGCTCGACGCCTACCGCAAGGCCGAGCGGCTGGCCCCGCGCGCGTGCGGGCTGAAGTGGTACCACCTGGCGGCGATCGGGCGGGTCGAGTCGGGGCACGCGGCCGGTGGGCGCGCCGACGACAACGGCGACACGGCGCCGCGCATCCTGGGTCCGGTGCTCTCCGGCAGTCCCGGCATCGCCGCGATCCCCGACACCGACGGCGGCGAGCTGGACGGTGACACCACCTGGGACCGTGCGGTCGGCCCGATGCAGTTCATCCCGTCGACCTGGCGGAAGTACGCGGCGGACGGCAACGGCGACGGCGTCCGTAGCCCGCACAACATCTATGACGCTGCCGTGGCCGCAGGGCGCTACCTGTGCTCGGGCGGCATGGACCTGAACAACGTCGACGACCTGGGCGCGGCGATCTTCCGCTACAACCACTCCGGCGACTACGTGGTCGCGGTGACTACCTGGCTGACGGCCTACTCGGGTGGCGTTACGCCTATCCCGCCCGCGCCGCCGGTGGAGGAGGCGCCTGTGGTCGCGGTACCGGAGCAGCCGCCGTCACCGTCGCCGGAACCAGCGCCTACGACGTCGCAGCCGCCCTCGGAGACGCCAGCCCCAACGGAGACGTCAGTACCGAGCGAGCCGCCGTCTACGGAGCCGTCAGAGCCACCGGACCCGTCCGACGCGGTAGCGCCCACTGAGACGACAGAAGCCGCGCCTGCGATGACGGCAGGAGCGGCACCCGCGATCCGGCCCGCGCGTCCGCACCGGCCGCACCCGAACCGGCCGGGCCGCGAGGTGTGCGCGGAGGGGGAAAACACCTCCGGCGCGGCTGCGACAACCGCGCCGGAGGGTGACTGCGCGGCGGGCTAGATCAGCCGGTCGCCGGACTCCGGGTGGAACAGGTGGATCTCGCTGGGGTCGCGGAGCACGACCCGCACGGTCTGCCCGAGGCCGGGCGGGGTCCGACCGTCGACGCGCAGCACCAGCCGCGGGCCGGTGGGGTCGTTGGCGACCGAGCCGTGCACCAGGGCGTCCGCGCCGAGCTCCTCGACCAGCTCGACCACCAGGTCGAACGCGTTGGGCGAGCCCGCGGGCACCAGGCCGAGCGACTCGGGCCGGATGCCGACGGTGACCGTGCCCAGGTTCTCCTTGGCGATCGCGGCCACGGTGTCGCGGGTCAGCGGGACGTTCAGCTCACCGAGGGCGAGCGTGCCGCTGCCGACCGTGCTGGTCCGCAGGTTCATCGACGGTGAGCCGATGAACCCGGCGACGAAGGCGTTGGCCGGGTTGTCGTAGAGCGCCCGCGGGGTGTCGCACTGCTGGAGCAGGCCGTCCTTGAGCACCGCGACCCGGTGACCCATGGTCATGGCCTCGACCTGGTCGTGCGTCACGTAGATGGTGGTGGTGCCCAGGCGGCGCTGGAGCGCGGCGATGTTCGCGCGGGTCTCGACGCGCAGCTTGGCGTCGAGGTTGGACAGCGGCTCGTCCATCAGGAAGACGGCGGGGTCGCGCACGATGGCCCGGCCCATGGCGACGCGCTGGCGCTGGCCGCCGGAGAGCGCCTTGGGCTTGCGGGCCAGGTACTTCTCCAGGTCGAGCAGCTTGGCCGCCTCGGTCACCTTCTCGCTGATGACCTGCTTGGACAGCCCCTGCAGCTTGAGCGCGAAGCCCATGTTCTGCGCGACGGTCATGTGCGGGTAGAGCGCGTAGGACTGGAACACCATGGCGATGTCGCGGCCCTTCGGCGGCACCGCGGTGACGTCGCGGTCACCGATGCGGATCGCGCCCTCGTCCACGTCCTCCAGTCCGGCGAGCATCCGCAACGCGGTCGACTTACCCGACCCGGACGGCCCCACCAGGACCAGGAACTCCCCGTCCTCGATAGACAGGTCCAACCCGTCCACCGCCCGCACCGGCGGCGACCCCGGGTACACCCTCGACGCGCCCTCGTACCGGACCTCGGCCACAACACCCTCCCAGCCGTCGCGCCCGAACCCGTCCAGACGCCCCGCCAACCCACACGAACACCCTGAGCAATCGCCAAGAGGCTAGTGCTGATTCCCGCAAAGGTCCAGACCACTTCGCCGCCGAAGCCCGACCGTGACCCACCCCCCGCCACACCCCCGCACCCCCGTATGCGCTACTCTTTCCCCCGTCGCACAGCCGACAAGCCGCCCCCGTAGCTCAGGGGATAGAGCACCGCCCTCCGGAGGCGGGAGCGCAGGTTCGAATCCTGCCGGGGGCACTCACTCTGGACGACCTGTGTTCGCGGAATGCGCGAACTGGGTCGTTCGTTTGTTTTATCTGGGGTGCGACCCCAGGCCCGCCCGGGGGGCGTTGCCCCCGGACCCCCAAAGTTGTGGCTCTTGTGGGTGGTTTGTGGCGCGTGTTTGTGGGTTGTGGTGTGTGTGGGTTATTTGGGTGGGCGTGGGTGGCTTTGGGGTGGGGGTGACGGGGTGGGGCGGCTTTATGTTGGGTGTGCTATGTGGACGCACAAAGGGTGGGGTGGGCGGTTTGTGGCGTCGTCGGTGGGGGCTAAAGAGCGGTTGAGGGGTTATGCGGGGTGGTGTAATGCGGTCGAGGGGAATACGACTTTTTACGCGATTCCTGCTCGGGAGACCGTCGAGACTTGGGCGCAGCAGACGGGGTCTGGGTTTCGGTTTGTGGTGAAAGTGCCCAAGGTTGTCACGCACGAGCGCCGTTTGGTGGGTGTCGAGCGCGAGATGCGGGCGTTCTTGGACGCGATCGAGCCGCTCGGGGAGCGGGCTGTTCTGTGGACCCAGTTGCCCGGCTCGTTCGGCCCTTCGGACGTTGAGGCGCTTGGGCGGTTCCTGCGGAGGTTGCCCGCCGACCGCAGGCGGGCGGTGGAGGTGCGTCATCCGGGGTTCTTCACCGACGCGGGCTCGACGGCGTTGTTGGAGGGAGCGCTCGCGGGCGCGGGTGCCGAGTGGGTTCCTTTTGATACCACGGTCTTCTTCCAGCGCCCGCCGACCAGCGAGGCCGAAGAGGACGCCTGGGGCAAGAAACCGCGGCTGCCACGGCGGACGCACGCGCTGACCGACCAGCCGATCGTCCGGTACCTGGGCCGCGACTCGATCAGCGAGACGGTCGACGGCTGGCAGCCGTGGACCGAGATCGTCGCCGAGTGGCTGCGCGAGGGCCGGACCCCCACGGTCTTCCTGCACACCCCCGACAACAACGAAGCCCCCGCACTGGCCCGCCAATTCCACGACGAAGTCCGAACGCTCGTGCCCGATCTCGACGCATTGCCCGAGCCCGAGCCGATCGAGCCCGCGACCCTGTTCTGAGCAAATGTCTCTGAAACCTCACCAGTGACCTTGTTGCCCCGCGTGCGGCTTCGCTGTGCTGCGGCGGCGGAGCGCTCGGTAGAGCAGCCACAGTCCTATTTCGACTGGCGTCAGAACCATCGTGAACAGGGTGCCTGCGAAGATGCTGTAGCCGTGGGGATCGGTGGACCACCCGGTCGCGCTGAGTACCACCACGCCGATGAGCAGCACGATCACCGCCGTGGTGCAGGCGAACGCGGCGAGTACGAGGCGTCGGAGGGCTGTCAGTGCTCGGCGACGTGGTGTGGGTGTCATCCCGGGTCGGGGGTGCAGATGGTCAGGAATGACTTCTGGTTCTCCCGCTGGACGTCGGCTGGGGATTTCCAGCCGGCTTGGCCGAACAGGTAGGTGTCCGGCGGGTGCTGGGGGGATTCGCGGAGTACCTGGGGGATGTCGACCCTGGCTCCGTTGGCTTTCGGGCCGTCGACGGCGAAGTTGAGGGAGGTTGCCTTGGTCCAGTCGTAGTCCGGGGGGAGGGCTTTCTGGATCTGGAAGGGGCCATCGGTGTCGGGGAACGCCGTCAGCAGGTCCATGCGCTCCACCGGTACGCCCGGGAGCGGCGCGGTCCACCGCTGGTCCGCGCTGGCCTGCGTACCGGAGTCGAAGATCAGCGTCAGGCCGGTGACGCCCTCGCACGGGGTGCCGGTCCACAGCTTCAGCACGCCGTCGTCGACGCGGAACCCGGCCGCCGGGGGCAGCGACGGCTCGAACTGCGCCCTGGTGTCGCACGCCGCGGTCGCCGCCGCCACGAGCAGGGCCGCGCAGGCGACCCACCACCGCCTAGCGGTATCCGCCATCGGAAAGCCCCGCGTCTTCCTCGGTCTCGTTGCCGCCGGTGACCTGTTCCCACACGTACGAGGCGAGGAAACCGGTGTAACCCTCGCGCGCCCATTGTTGGGAATGGCGCTCCTCGTGGTGCAGCAATCGGTCCATGTCGAGATCGCCCTGGTAGGCGCCGTTGTCGCCCTCGTACCAGGCGTGGCCCGACCTGGCCACGTCCCGGAGTTGCTGCGCGGGGTCGGCCGGGTCGTCGATGTTCAGCATGAACGTGTCGCCCCAGGTGGTTCCGCCGCGCTGGCTGAACTGGTCCTGGATGAGGTTGCCGCCCAGGCCCATCATCATGCCGTTCGGGGTGGTCACCAGTCGCCCGCCGTTGCCGTGCACGAATCCCACGTCGTCGTTGTAGCTCCAGGAGTTCTCGCGTTGCCGGTCGGTGATGCGCTGGAGTTCCGCGGACCCGTACGGGGTGGGCGCCAAGTCGCCGCCGGTGCCGTAGTCGGTGCCCGCGTTCATGACGTAGGTCATCCGCACCGCCTTGGCGGCGTCGTCCCCGCTGATGTCGGTCGGCATCAGGAAGTACGACTTGAAGGTCCCGTCGCCGTCGGAGTCCTCGCGGATCTCCTCCATGCCGTCGAGGACGGCGAAGTCCGCTGGCGTGATGTGGTGGTCGATGATCATCTGCTTGATCGTGTCGACCGGGACGCCCCGCCGCACCGCGTTCTCCAGCCACTGCCGGTAGTGGCCGGACGCAGGCGGCCCGGTCAGCAACCCGGCGTCGCGCAGGGACTGTTCCATCTCGACCACCTGGGCGTCGATCTCCCCGCCCTTCCTGGCGCCCGCCAGGGTGGTCGCGTCGTGGTCGCTGATCTTGCGGTCCTGCGCCAGCCGCATGACCCGGGCGAGGGTGGCGTCGATGTTGGTGGCTGCGGTGAGGATCGACCTGGTCTCCTGCTCCAGCTGCTTCCTGATGGTCTCGCGGTGCCGCTGGGCCTCGGCGCGGTCCTCGGCCTCCATCCGCGACCTCGGCGGTGGGTCGGCGGGCTTGTTGTCCACGATCGCGCCGTCGGCGGCGATGCCGAACTGGTAGGTGGCGGCGAGGGAGTCGTTGTTCGCGACCCGGGACTTCAGCGCGGCGACGTCGTCCGACGCGACTTGCAGGGCCAGTTCGACGGCGGACAGCTCCGCGATCAGGATCTCGGCGTCGTTGCGCGTGTCGCCCAGGGAACTGCGTGCGCGCTCACCGGCCGGACCGTGCCAATCGGGCAGCCTTCTGGCGTCGTCGAGCTCGTCCTGCAGCCCGATGAGCTTGTCCCGCCGCCCACGCAGGTTGGTGGCAGCCGCGTCGAGCGCCTCGGCGTCCCAGGTGCGCACATCGTCATACCCGACAGTCATCGCCCGAACGCCCCCGCCGCGGAGTCCTCATTCTCGGCATACGCCGTCGCCGACGCCGAGACCGATTCACCCCACTGCTCGATCTCGCCCGCCCACCCCTTCGCCCGCTCGGTGAACGCCGACGCCAGCGCAGGCGCGCACTTCGCCGCCTCCCCACCCGCCAACGCCCCCGCGACCGCACCCAACCCGGTCCCCGGCTCCACCACCCGCGCCTGATCAGCCGCGGACCCCGCCGCCTTGGCCGCGCTCCGCAGCTGCCCGATCTCGACCTCGTACCCGCTCACAGCCCGTGACCACCGCCCCTGACTAGGCCATCTGCGGGCGAGGGTACTGGAGCCGAGGAGCAGGCGGGTCCACTTCGCCACGAGACCGGCCGCCGAGGCGAGATCGGCGCCGTAGCCGCCCTCGACCAGCGAGAACTTTTGCTAGTGGGTCCACTGAACGCCATAAGGGTGTCCTGGGGCGAGGTCAGTGAAGTGAAGATGTATCTCTCCGGCTTCGTTGATCAGGAACGGCGAGGTGTTGAGGGAGCCTGAGCTGTCACGTGCCGGGCCGCGGATCGCGCGTGCCTCGGAGGGAACGTCAGATGGGCCGAAGCGCACGCGCAGGTCCAGCGCGCCGCAAGGGCGGGCCGGGATGTGGACCAGGGTGGAGAGCGTGTCGGCGAGCTGTGCGCGGATCGCGAAGGCATGCGATGCGCCGCGAGGAAGAGCGGTGGGCAAGAGCAGGCGGTTGTTGCCGGCCAGGGTGCCACCGTAGAGGACACGCGGCGTATCCGTAGGGCAGGTGGTCGTGAGTTCGAGCTCGGCCAGGTTGTCCTTGGTGGCGGTGACGCGGTGCAGTTCCAGCAGTTCGGGATGCGGACCGTCCAAGGACAGCACGACGTGCAGCTCGCTGGTGTGCCAGCCCGGTGCGGTGGCGGACGCGAGGGCCTCCTCGGCCAGCTCGGCGAGGTGGCCGATCGCCTCGTCGACGCGGCGGCGGATGGTGCGGATGTCGCAGTTCACCTGGTCCGCGGCCCACGAGACGCGGTCCTGGTAGAGCGGGTGCCGCGTCTCCGGCTTCAGGGCGAAGGCGATGAGCGCCGCCTCGCCCATGTCGTCCGGCAGAAGGCCTGCCAGCTCGATGAGCCGGTCGGTCACCTTGCGGCGGATCACCGGGACGTCGTCGTCGGCACCGATCTCGCAGGCGGCGCGCAGTGCGGGGCCCACCCGGTCCACGATGCGGCCGGAGAGCACGCCCCGCCCCTTGCGCAGCGACTTCAGCTCGCGAACCAGGTTCGTGTGACCGATCATCTTCGCCTCTCTCGTGGACCGCCCCGCGAACCCTGCGCCTGTGCTGTGGACCGGAAGTGGACGGATGGTGGATGGCTCAGACGTGCTCGCACGGGGTGGACCAGGTGACCGACACATTCAACGCGGTGGCGACGCGGACACCGTCCCGGCTGAGGAACACACCGGACACGCCGATCCGGCTGAGCGTGCGGTCGTCGGCTGCCCCGAAGCCGAACGCGACCACAGTGGGGCTGGCGGACCAGTCCGGGTCGGCGAGGGCGGCGTAGGCGGCGGGCCACGTCGTCGGGTCGGTCGGTCTGCCGTCGGAGGCGAAGAACACGACCGGACGGCACACCGGGGACTGACCCGCTTTCAAAGCGCGCACATCACCATCGATGGTTGTGCGCAAGAAGGTGAACGCGAGTCCGAAGTTCGTGCCCACTCTCGGGCGGGGCGCGGTCACCTCCGGCAGTTCCGCTATGGGACGCAACGGGTGCAGCAGTCGGGGCACGCCCGCGAACCCGACCACGCCGACCCGCACCTGCGCCGCGGCGGACGGGACGGCGTCGCGGAACTCCCGCAGGCCCGCGTTCAACTCGTCGATGTGCTCGATCATCGAGGACGACACGTCACAGACCACATAGCACGGCAATACCTCGGTGCCCACCACTGTCCCTCCGTCGCGGTTGCTTGATCGTCTCCGGCCGGTGTCGACAAGAAGTGGACGAAATGGTGATCCGGCGATACCCGGACGGCCGATTGCGCGATGTGTCCGGCAGACATCAAGCTCGCACGCGGGGAGGCACGGAGTGGACTTTCGGATGTTCGGCCCGCTTGAGGCGTGGCACGAGGGCGAGCCGGTACACCTGGGGGACCAGCAGCAGCGGTTCTTCCTCGTGGTGCTGCTGCTGCACGCGAACCGGCCGATGTCCGCGGAGCGGTTGGCGGAGATCATCTGGCCCGGCGTCCCGGAGCGGGTCAACCTGGTGCGCAGCTACATCAGCAGGCTCCGCACCGCTTTCCGGGACGCCGATGACATCGCCATCGACAAGACACCGACCGGGTACGTGCTGCGGGTGTCCCCCGACCAGATCGACTTGACACGGTTCAACCGCCTGCGCCAGGCGGCCCGCGATGCCGTCGATCGCGCCGAGGAGATCGAGCTCCTGCGTGCCGCGGTCGCCCTGCGCCGCGGCCCCTTCCTGGAGGACATCGACATCGACCGGGTGGGCGGACCCGATGCCGTCTTCTCCGAGGAGGCCTACCACGATGCCGTCGGTGACCTGGCCCAACTGGAGCTGGACGCGGGTGACCACCGGTCCGCGCGGGATCGGCTCCGCGGTGCGGTGCGGATGGACCCGGTCCGGGAGCGCTACGCCGCTCTGCTGATGCGGGCGTTGATCGCCGACAACGACCACCCCGCCGCGTACCGGGTGTTCGCCGACGCCGAGGCCGCCCTCGCCGACATCGACCAGACACCCGGCCCGGTTCTGCGCAACCTCGCCGCACTCGCGGAAGGGGGAGATCCGGTCAGCTCCCTGCCGCCCCGCCCGAGCGGTTTCACCGGCCGCGAAAACGAGCTGGCAGCGATCGAGGCCGCGGCCGCGGCGGGTCGCGGCGTGGTCTGGGTGAGCGGCGCGCCGGGTGTCGGCAAGAGCGCTCTCGCCGTCGAGGCCGCCCACCGGATGCGTCACCGCTTCCCGCAGGGGCAGCTGTTGGTGCGGCTCAACGGACACACGCCGAACGTGCGCACGACGACCACCGAGGACGCGCTCACCCAACTGCTGGTCGAGATGGGACTTCCCCTCGAGCAGGTCCCGGCCACCGTCGGCCGGAAGCACTCGCTCTACCAGGCGATGCTGCACGACACCAAGCGGCTCGTGGTGCTGGACAACGCGGAGTCGGCAGAGCACGTCCACTCGCTGCTGCCCCAGGTGCCCGGCTGCTTCGCCATCGTGACCAGCAGGCGGATGGGCGGAGCGGACACCGGCGAGCACATCCGGCTCACCCCGCTCCCCGCCGACGATGCCGTCGCGCTGTTCCAGGCGGTGGTCGGACCTCGGCGCTTGCACGGCGACTCCGATGACCTCGCGGCGGTGGTCAAGCGGTGCGGGCACCTGCCGATCTCGGTCCTCGTCGTCGCAGCGCTGTTTCGCAGGCACACCAGTTGGCCCTTGCACCACCTGCTGGGCTTGCTGGAGGAGAACGGTCCGTGGAGCACCGATGGTGATGACCTCGCGGCCGCCATGCGGATGTCCTACCAGCTGCTCGACGGTGCGCGGCAGCGCGTCTTCCGGCTGTTCGGGCACCTGCCGGGGCCGGACCTCGACGTGAAGGGCGCGGCCGCGCTGGCCGACTGCGACATCGCCACCGCCCGCGCCGCATTGGACTACCTGCACGAAGTCTGCCTGCTCGAGGAAGCGTCCGCGGAGCGCTACCACATGCTGGATCCGCTCAAGGAGTTCGCCGCCGCCGAGCAGGCACCGGCAGGCCAGGCTGGGGAGACAGCCACCGAGTCCGAAGCCGCCCTGGTGCGGCTGCTCGACTTCTACCTCGTCGCGTTGACCTCGGCCGTAAGCGCGGCCTATCCCTTCGATCGAGACCTCCAGCCGACGGCGCACCGCGACTGCGCCGTCGCCCCCACCTTCGCCGATCCGGGCGTCGCGCTGAAGTGGGTCGAGGACGAACGGGACAACCTGGTCGCCGCCATCGGGCACGCCGCAGACAACGACCACCCGGGACACGCGTGGCGGCTGGCTGTGCTCCTGTGGCGCTACTTCCACACCACGAGCCAGGTCGAGGAGTGGATCACCACCATGGGCCGGGCACTGGAGATCGTGTCCAGCCGACCGGACGACTACGGCCAGGCGCACGTGCTGCTCAGGATGGCCACCGCGCACAGCAGGCTCGGGCAGTTGACCGAGGCGCGAGGGGCGGCCGAGCAGGCACTGCCGCGATGGCAGCGGCTTGGCGATGTCCGCGGTGAGGCGGCCACGTTGTGCGCGTTGGCGATCCCGACCGCCGAACTTGGCGAGCACGACTTGGCGGTCGAGCAGTTCACCACCGCGTTGGCCAAGTACGAGCAGTGCGGCGACTTGCGCGGCCAGGGACACGCGTTGAGCATGTTGGGCCACATCAGCGAATCGCGCGGCGACCTCGACCTCGCGTTGCGGCAGAACGAGGCTGCGGTGCCGTTGCTCCGCTCGGTCGGTCACGCGCAAGGACTGGCGCACGCGTTGAACAACCTCGGTTCGATCCAGTTGCGGCTCGGCCTGGCCAAGGAAGCGCTGGACAACCACCTGGACGCGTACGAGAGCGCGCTCGACGCCGGGGACTCCTGTGCGCAGGCGTACGCGTTGAACTACATCGGCAACGTGCACCGCGCCCAGGGCGGGTTCACCGAGGCCGTGCACCACCAGGTCCGCGCGAAAGCCGTTGGCGAGAAGGTCGTCGACGCCGACCTGCACACCCGATTGCTGTACGACCGCGGCGAGACCGCGTTGGCCATGGGCAAGTTCGGCACCGCCCGTGACAACTACGAGGCCGCGCTGGACCTGGCCGGTGGCGACGGGAACCGAATCCACCAGGCGCGGGCCAACCACGGCCTCGCCCGCGCTCTGCATGCCGCGGGGGAGCACGCGGAAGCCCTGGTGCACTGGACGATGGCCGTGACCCAGTTCGCCGCACTGGGGCAGCCGGAGGCGGTGGAGGTCCACGCGGAACAGGTGGCGCTCGACTGCCCCTGCAACCAGTCCTGCGGGTCGCGATGAGCACCCACCGCGACCCGCTTGCCACCCCTCGAGGCCTCAGTGCTGGTGCAGGAGGCGAGTGACGTCGGGGAGGACCTCTCGGACCGGGCCGTGGCCGCGCCAACGGCTCAACACCCTCGCCAGTTCGCGCAGGTCCATCCGCACCGTCGCCGAGTCGACGTGTGCCACGTCGTCGAGGACCTCGGTCAGCGTCACGCAGCTCTGGTCCAGCTCGCCGGACAGGGCGTGGGCCAGTGAGCGGCGTACCCCGAAGCGGGCCCGTGAACGCCGGGACGCGGCGGGCAGCAGTGCCACCGCCCGGTCCAGGACGGCGGCTGACTCGGCCGCCCTGCCGAGATCGCACAGCGACCACCCCCTGGCCAGTTCCACCGGTTCCGGAGCGGTCGTGCCGAGGACCGGGTACGCCCGCGTGTCCGCGGTGGCCGATCCCATCAGCGCCGCGGCCCGGTCCACCGCGCGCTCGTACTCGCTCCGGTCGCCCGCGAGGGCGTGTCCCTGCGCTTCCCTGCGGGCCGCCATCGCGAGGGTGCGCGTGCTGGGCCTGCCGGTCTCCTGGGCCTGCCTGGCCAGGTCGATCGTGCTGACCGGGTCGTGCCGGTACAGCGCCAGACCGGCTTGCCTGACCAGTCCGTAGCCTGCGATCTCCTGGTCACCACCGGCCCTGGCCAGTTCGGCCGCGTGCCTGGTCCACCACAGCGCGGCCCGGTCGTCGCCCGCCTCCTGGCTCATCCAGCCCGTGTACTCCGCCATCCGGCCCGCGAGCAGCAGCAGGTCGGACCTGGTCGGGTCCGGGTTCTCCCGCGCCAGTGCGTGGATGGTGCGCACGTGGGCCACGAGCGGTTGCAGCACCACCGCCGGGCTTGTCTGCGCGCCGAGGGTGCGCAGGTGCTCGAAGGAGGTCCGCATCCCGGTGAGGACCCGTTCGTCGACGGTCGGTCGTGGGCCGCCCACCAGCGACAGGCCGAGCACCGAGCCCGCGGTCAGGACCTGCCTGCGGTCCAGCATCGACATCTCGGCTGTCCCGCTGCGGACGGCGCGGGCGGCCGCGATCAGCTCCCCGCCCGCGTCGAGGGCGGCGTCGCAGAGCCTGGCCAGGGTCTCGTTCGACGGTCGAAGCCCCCGCTCCACCTTGCTGAGGTAGCCCTTGCTGTAGTTGACCCGTTTGGCCAGTTCTCGGAGCGACAGGTCGGCCGCGACACGGTGTCGGCGCAGCCGCTCGGCGAATGACTCAGCCACCGTTCCTCCCATTTCGGCTGTCTTGAGTAGAGCACTCCGGTCGGGTGCGGCGCAATTGCCTGTCGGCTTTCCCGCCGGAAGGTCGGCAGGCAATTGCGCCGGTGTTCTCAGCCGTGCCAGGGGTTGCCCTCTGTGGTGATCGTCGTCGTGGTCGGTGGGTTCTTCGGCTCGTCGTCGGACAAGTCGGTCGAACTCGAGACTCCTACCGCGAAGGCGAGCGCGACGGGGATCGCGCACAGCGCGGCGGCGAAAGTGGACACGGTTTTGGACATGGCGAATCCTGTCGGTTAAAGGTGTGGGATGTGGTTTCGGAAGTCCCGATCCCTGTCACCGAGGATTCAGCGGCGCGTCGGGCACCACCAGGTGTTGCCCGTTTCCCAGCCCGGTGGGCAACGGCCGACCAGGGCATCCACGACTCATCCACCTCTGGTCAACGGCCCACCCCGATGCTGCGCCCGTCCAGTCACCAGCCCGCCGGAGGCGGGCGAGCACCGAGGAGACCGAGTGACCGATCCAGCCACCCACGACGACGCCACCCACGACGCCCAGCGCTCCGGCGGCCCCGTCGGGGCGATCACCGACCAGGACCACGACATCGCGATCTCCTTCGCCGAGGACCAGCGGACCACCGCCGAGGTCCTGGTGCGGGCGTGCGAACAGCGCGGCCTGATCGTGCTGCATGGACCCGAGCAGACCCACGAGTGGTGGGACCGCAAGGGAGGCGGTGACCTGCCCGGCGCCCGGGTCCGGTACTTTGTACCGCTGGTGTCCGCGATCGACGAGTTCACCGAGGCGGCGCTGCGCGCGGTCAAGGCGGGCGACGAGCACGTCCTGCCCGCACTGGTCGGCGACGTGTCCGTGCCCGCGGACCTGCTCCACCCGCACGTGACCTACCCGCGTGGCGACGCCGACCAGCCCGACCGGTTCGTCGACGCGCTGGCGACCAGGGTCGAGGCCGCCGAGACGGCGGGCACCGACCGGGCCCTGGTCGCCGACGTCGTTGGCCGGGTCAAGGCCCGCGTCGAGGTCGCCGGTACCCCAGTCACCTTCAGCCGCTACGCCCAGCAGGACGCGGTACTGCGCTACCTGGGTGAGCAGTTCGCGGCGGCCATGCCCGGCCTCGACCGGAGCCGGTTCACCGGCACCGTGCACATCGGTGACTCGCGCATCGCCGTGCGGGTCGAGCAGGCGGGCGACACCGTGTACGCGCTGGACATCCAGCGGGGCGGTATCGGCGGCGACGAGACGGTGAACTTCGTCGTCGGCAGGCATGACGCGGGAAGCGCGTGCAGCAACGGGTGGGCCCGCCCGGTGTACGACGCCACGGCGGGCGCGCTGCTCGAACTGCGCGACCTGTCGCTGCTCGGCGGTGGCTCCGACACGCGGACCTACCGCGAGGACGAGCTGTTCGCCGCGCTCTGGAAGCGGGTCAACGCGGTGCTCACGGCCACGACCGGCGACTGAGCACGCGCAACGGGACGTGCCCGGCACCTCACCGGTGCCGGGCACGTCCCGTTCGCGCGCTCAGTGGTCGTCGCGGGCCCGGTCGAGCACCTCTTCGAGCCGAAGCGGGCTGGGCGGGTGGTGGCTCAGGCACAGCGGCGCCCGCATCCGGCGGAACCCGATACCGTCCCCGGTCACGTAGAACTCGCCCCGGTCCAGCTTGGCGATGTCGGCCACGGTGCTGCCCTTCGCTCTGGCGATCTCGTTCGCCGCGGCGATCTGCGTCGCGTTGTTCAACCTGCCGAAGAACTGGGTCGTGGCGTTGCCGGTGACCTGGTTGTGCACCCCCTTGGGGGCCTGGGTGGCCAGCACCAGGCCGAGCCCGTACTTGCGTGCCTGCGAGGCGAGCAGGATGGTGCTCTGCGTGCTGGCCGTGACGCTCCCCGACGGGGCGATCATCTGCGCCTCGTCCATCACCAGGAGCCCACCGAGCGGCCGGTCCCCGGCGGGGTTGCGCTTGAGCCAGGAGAAGATCTCCAGTTGGAGCTGGCTGACGAACCCCTGCCGCTGCTCCTCCGACGGCAGACCGATGAAACTGATCACCGACACCCGTGCTCGGTATCCCGAGGACGGGGTGAGCAGCACGGCCGGGTCGGTCGGTGTGCCCGCACCGCCGAGCAGCGGGTCGTTCACCATCGCGGCGCGCAGCGTCTCGGCCAGGTCGGCGGCGGTTGCCGCACCCGTCCTGAGCCTGCTGATGCCTTCGGGCAGCTCGGCGAGCAGTTCGACGAAGTCGGCCAGATCGCGTTTGCCCGCGCGTGCGTGGTGCCGCAACGCCTCACGCAGCACCGCCTTGCCGCGCTCGGCGGACTTGGTCCTCCCGTCGACCTTGGCGTGGGGCACCAGCCGCGCCACCGCCGCCTCCAGCGCCGCGGTGAACTCGTCGGTGTCCGCGCTGACCTCGGCGAAGTCCGGCAGCGGGTGGAAGCTGAGCGGACGACCGCTCTCCCGGCCCGGGGTCCACACCACGACCTCGGTGTTGGCGAGGTAGTCCGCGGCGGTGTCGACGTCGCCGGGTCGCCAGCCCTCCTGCTCACCCGGCCAGGCGTCGCCCAGCCGGGCCAGGTCGTTGTTGGGGTCCAGCACGATGGCCGACACCCCGCGCAGCGCGCACTCCTCGACGATCCTGCGCAGCAGCACGGTCTTCCCGCTCCCGCTACCCGCGATGATCATCACGTGCTTGCGCAGCGATTCCAGCTCGATCAGGATCTCGCCACCCGCCCCGAGCGCGATCTCCCGCGGTGTGGGTGCTCGCTCGTCGGTGGGCGGGGGCCTGGTCTCCTGGTGACCTGCGGGGGACTTGGCCGAGTTGGGCAGGATCTCCCGCAGGAACGTGGAACTGCTGGCTGGTTTGCGCGCGGCCAACCAGGTCAGCAGCCGGTGCGACCGCTGGGGCAGCATCGTCTTGAGCGCGCTGAACGTGCGCAGGTCGTCGTCGGTGATCTCGACCCGTTTGCCGCCCACGCCGACCAGCGCCGCGACCTCGTTCCTGGTGACAGCCCCGGTCCAGCCCTGCGTTCCGTTGCCGAGCACCACGAGGAACCGGTTGGCCACCCCCTGGCGGATCCCGGCCGCTGTGCGGGCGGAGCGCAAGCGCTTGAGCACCCGGTTGCCGTGCGCGCTGGAGATCAGTCGGAACGACCAGCGCTCCGTGACGTCGAGCTGTTCGTCGGTGGTCCGGTGCAGGGTGGCGTGGACCTCGTCACCACCGGGCAGGATCTCGCTGGACCACCGCATGTCGTCGTTGCCGACCTCGATGATCCACGACTGCAGGCCAGCGTGGAGCAGCGCGGGCATCAGGTCGTCCTCGTTGTGCTGCTTCAGCGCAGCCGCCGAGATGTCGGCATCGCGGCGCAGCCGGTCGAACTGCGCGTCCAGTTCGTCGAAGTGGCCGAGGGCGGGGACGACGTGCTCGACCACGGGCGACTTCTCCTCGTCGAAGGCTGTCAGCTCCCGGATCTCGCCGTGCACGCAGGACTCGGCGTGCGAGTGGACGCGCATGAGCAGTTGTCTGGGGGTGTAGAGGCCCCACACCTTCTTGTCGAACGCGCTGGGGGCGACCGGCCACGTCGGGTGCGGCGGGGTGAACCCGACGCCGTGGTAGACCACTCCCAGCCAGCGCTGGACGAACATCCGCCCGATGCTCGGATCGGTGATGGACTCCAGGATCGGGGTCTCGGTGAACCGGTCGCCGAACGAGTCGCTCGCGGCCGAGTGCAGCATCTTCCAGGTATTGGGCAGACAGGCCACAATGGACAGGGTGCGCCGCGTGGTCTCGCGCAGCTGCATCATCCCGTCGGCGAGCAGGGCGAGCTGCAGATGCAGTTCGGTGTTGGTCACGCGCTCGTCGGTGGCGTCCTGGGCCATGTTGACCAGCGTGTCCAGCTGGTCGATGGCGACCACGCACGGACCGGTGAGGGCGAGCACGCGCGAGATGTCCCGCACCAGCTGCCTCGACGCCGCGTTCGGGGTCGGCAGGCCCCAGTCGCCGAACTCGGTGCTGGCGGACCCCGTCAGGTACGCCTTGCCGATGTGCGCGTGCTCCGAGGCGTACAGCACCAGCGCTCGGATCGTGTCATCGCACTCGACCGCGATCCTGGCGTCCACTTTGCGCAAGGACGCGACGAAGTCCCTGAGGTGCGAAGGGGTCAACGGCGCGTCGCCGAGAACCGCGTTCGCCACATCGTCGGGGACCCCGGCCACCGCGCAGGCCTGCCGCAGGAACCGGTTGATCTGCGCCTCGCCGTCATCGCCCGCCTGGTGCAGCTCGGCGCGCATGGCGTTCGCCACGTCGTCCCAGAACGTCGGCCCGGTGTTGAGCTCCACCAGGAAGAAGTAGCCGTGCACCGCTTGCACCATGTTCCGGACCGAGCCGAGCAGGTGCGTCTTGCCGACTCCCTTGCGCCCCTGCAGCACCAACCCGATCGGGCTGGGGCCGGTGCTCGCCTTGGCGTCGCGCAGGCTGGCCCCGATCCGGTCCCGCGCCTGGACGTGCAGGTCCTCCACGTGCGACGGCGAGGTGTGCCAGACGTCGTCCGGGGTCTCGGCCGAGTTGAAGCGGAGCGCGGCCAGCGCCTCGCGTAGTTCCTCGCTCATGATTCATCGACCGCCATCAGGTGGTTGTCCTCGCCGCCGATCCGGATGGCGGCGGCGTGGTCGGCCTCGGTGAGCACCTTGCGGTTGGAGTCGGGGGCGAGGTGGGTGCCGCCCGCGCGGACCATTCCCAGCAGCACCTCGTCCACTTCGGACTTCTCCGCACCGTTGAGTTCGGGGCGGAGTTTGGCCAGCCGCACCCAGTCCTGCGGTTTGACCGACAAGTCCCGGTACACCCTGAGGATCAACGACTCCAGGTCGTCCGGGTGCAGGAAGCCGAGCAGGGAGTTCTGCTGGAGCAGGCGCTCGATCACGACCCGGACGAGCGCGAACATGACCCGTGTCAGGCCACCCGACTTCGGGGTCGGCTCGATGCTCGTAATCTCCCGCTCGCACCAGGCGATCCCCGCCTCGGTGAGCTCGTGCACGAACGGAGTGCTCTCGGTGTGGCTGAGCAGCAACCCGTCCCGGTTCAGCCGCTCGCGGCCCGGCTTGTCGAGCACCACCCCGTGCCGCGTCCTTAGTTCAGGGTTGGTCATCTCCTCGTTGGCCAACATCAGGGCTATCAGCGTGGCCTGCTCGTTGGCCCCGTACTTCCTCGGCATGGTTGTACCTCTCAGTCGGTGAAGGCTTGGATGCGGCGGTCGATCCGGTCCAACAGCGCGTCGATCCGGGCCCGCAGGTCCGCGGGTGCCGCGACCCGCTCCCCGTTCGTGTGGACCTTGCCCAGCAGTTCCAGGTCGATGGACAGATCCCGCAGCAGGGGCAGCTCGCCGCGGTCCAGCGCGGCCGCCATGTCGAGCACGACCTGCTCGACGAGCACGAACCGGCTGGCATAGGGAAGCTCACGCGGCACCGCGCGCAGGATGGACGCGGCCTGGTCGAGGGCGTCCCGGTCCGGAGCGCCCGCTTTCGTGGGTTTCCCGGTGATCAGGTCGTGCAGCTCGCGCGCCACGTCGACCGGCCGGGTGTGCGGCGCCAGCTCCAGCGGTCGCAGGTTGCGGAGGAAGCCGGGCAGTTGCGCCCGGTCGGTGCCGTGCGTCAGCACGCAGAACAGCTGGCGCTCAACCCCGCCAGGGTCGAGCGCGTGCCGCAGGAACCGCTCCGCCTCGGTGGTCTGCCACCGGCTCACCTCACCGTCGACCATGAGGCACAGGTGCTTGGCCGGTTCCCGCGGGTGGTCGAGGAACTCCACGTTGGCCGACAGCGACCGGTCCGCTCGCAAGCCGAGCGCGCGCAGCTCGTCGATCAGCCCGGTCGCCGCCACCTGCGCCGAGCGCGGGCTGGACACCAGCAGGTCGAGGTCGAAATCCCGGCGCTGGGACCTGGCAGCGGCGACGTAGGCGTCCCGGTTGTCGGCCAGCAGGTCGGTGCGGTCGAACTGCTGGCCGATCACCGCGGCCACCGTCTCCAGCGCGTACGAGATCTGGTCCGGCGACGGTGTCTGCTCCGCCTGCACCGGGAGCTGCTCGCCGAAGCTCCAGTAGGAGATGTACGGGACCGTGAGGTGCCGCAGCATCAGTTCTTCCGGAACGCTCTTGGCCAGCCAGTTGCCGAACAGCGGCGCCACGGCCTCGGTGCACTTGCGGTGCCACTTCTCGGCCTGCTCGTACTCGACACGGCCGTCGAACCGGGAGAGGATCGGCAGGACCATGTGCGGCGGCCGGTCGTAGGGCAACCTGTCCCTGGCGATATCGGCGCGCTGCGCGACATCGACGACGTCCATCAGGTTTTGGTCGTTCGCGGTGAAGACGATGGCGAGCCGGTCGGGCAAGTGCGCGGTGCAGATACCCGCGGTGTCCGAGATGCCGGTCCGGCTGTCGATCAGCACGAAGTCGTAGCTTTCGGTCCACTCCTCTCGGCACCGTTCCAAGAAGGTCGCGAAACCTTGTTCGTACAGGTCCGCCCAGTCGATTCGCTGCATGCGGCTGCGATAGGAAGGGTGTGTGCGACGAGGGTTGCTGGGGTCGAGTCCACCTGCGGCGAGCAGGTCCAGGTTACTCTCGCCGATGTCGACGGAGACGATGTGCTGACCAGGTGTTTTCGCACCGCCGAGGAAGTCGTTGGCGAGGTCGATCACACCGCTCGCAGGCGGTGTGCGCAGGAATGGACCGAAGTAGTGGTGCAGTCCTGGTGCCTCGAGGTCCCAGTCCACGACCAGCACCTTGCGGCCCCACCGCGCGAGCAACACCGCCACGTTGGACAGCGTCGAACTCCGGCCGACCCCACCCTTGTAGGAGTAGAAGGTGACGACGGTGCCCGTCACAGCTCGTCCAACCATTGTGTGTCGTTGAGCAGTTGCTGCTCGGCGCGTTGTGCGGGGTCGCCGAATCTTGGGATCAGCGGTGGCGGCATGAGCACCGGATCAGGTGTGACCAGCAGTGGCCAGTCAGGCTCCCACTGTGGCACCTGTTCCAACAATCTGGCCAAGTCGGCGGCGAACTTGGTCACCCGCTCGTGAAAGCGGGGGTAGTCGCGCGTCATCCGGTACACCGGATCCGGATTGGATACGTCCTTGAAGTCCCACCATGAATATTCGCGGGCCTCGGACGGGAAGTTGTCCGAGTCGGCGAACAGGATTGGATAGATCAACCCTTGCGGGACCTGGCCCCGGCCGATCCCGAGCTTCCTCTGCCGCTCCTGCATGCTGCGGAACTCCGCCATGCACCACGGAGATCGGAAGTACGGCGGGGTGAACAGCGGTACGATGATCTTGCTGTGCAGGAGTGCCTGCTGGAGATCGGATGGCCAGTGCACGCCCCTGGCGATGGACATCCGGTCCATGTACACCTCGGGCGTGTGCGCCAATTGGTCAGTGAGGCAATCGACCAAGCGCTCGTAGAAATGGTTCAACAACCACCGCTGCGCTGTTCCCCTGCGGCTGTAACTGAGGAACACGTCGTACTTGTAGCCGGTCACGGCCGAAATAGTAGAGAGCGTGCACAGCGTGAAATAGACCTAAAAGTGGACGGCGAAGAGCCGGAATGGCCACAAAGTGGTCATTGTGCGGCGGGTCGTACGTCAGCCCGGGAGGGGCTGGGCGCCGCGGGCTTTGAGCATTGTGGTGAGGAGGTCCACCTCGGCTTTTTGGCCTGAGGCGATCTTCTGGGCCAGGTTGCGGACGTAGCCGACGCGGGCGTGGTCGGCGGCGTAGGTGGCCATTTCGAGGCCGCCTACGTGGTGGCGGAGCATGAGCTGGAGGAAGTAGACGGTGAACTCGGTGCCTTTGAGGGCGCGGAGCTTCATCAGTTCTTCCGAGGTCGCCATGCCGGGCATGAGGTCGACGCCCGCGGCATCGGAATGGGTGTGGGCGCCTGCCATCCAGCGCATGTGGGGCTGGTCGGGCGGGGACAGGGTGGGTTGGCCCCAGGCGGTGAGCCAGCCGCTGAGTTGGCCGCTCTGGTCCAGTTGGGTCGACTCGATGTCGAAGGCCAGTTGGCGGACCTCGGTGTCCTCGCTGCGGTCGCGGGCCATCCCGGCCATCGTGATCGCCTGGAGGTGGTGCACGCGCATGTCCTGGGCGAAGCCGACGTCGATCGAGTCGGCGCCGGGGGTCTCGGGGGCGCTGCCGGTGGTGGCGAGGGTGATGAGCATGCCCGCCGCGGCGCCGACCAGCAGGACGACCACGGCGGCGGCCACGTAGACGAGCGTCGACCGCCCGCTCGAGAAGGAGCGGGCGGTCGGCTCGTCAGGCGTGGTCACTGGGACGGCGCGGCCGCGGACGTGGTCGGCGCGGCCGGGGTGGAAGCAGGAGCCGGGGTGGAGGCAGGAGCCGAAGCGGACGGCGCGGTGCTGGCGCCCGGGTTCTTGCCGTCCATGCCCACCGCGTCGGCGCCGGGCTTCTCGGCGACGAAGGGCGGCGGGTTGGCCGGGTCGAAGCCGGTCTGGTTGCTGTCGCAGCGGCCGCCGGGCTCGGGGTTCTGGTAGTTGTTCGCGCGCAGCGACTTGATGAACTGGTCGATGCGCTCGTCCTCGGCGCTGTCGAGCTTGAGCTGGTGGCCCCACGACTGCAGCGAGATCGGCCGGTCGAGGCCGGGGTACGGCGACATGACCATGTACGCGGTGCCCTCGACCTTGGACTTGAGCTTGTCCAGCTCCGCGCCCTGCACCTTGTCCGGGTTGTAGGCGATCCAGACCGTGCCGTGCTCGAGGGTGTGGACCATGTTCTCGTTGCGCACCGGCGCCGGGTACACGATGCCGGTGCAGTCGGCCCAGACGCCGTCGTGCGGGCCGCCGAAGGGCGGGCTCTGGTCGTAGGCGACGCGCTGGGTGGCCTGCACGTGCTGGCCGGAGGCGTAGGCGACCTTCACCACGCCGTTGATGGCCTCGGACGGGTCCTTGTTGTCGTCGGAGGCGATGAACTTCTGCGCCGCCGAGACCTGGAAGTACGCATAGCTGAACACGCCACCGGCCAGCAGCACGATCGCGGTGATCCCGGCGATCAGCGCCCAGGGCGGGCCCTTCTTCGTGACGACGGAGGCCCGCGCGGCCGAGACCGCGCTCTTCTTGCCACCCTTGCCGCCCTGTGGGCCCTTCTTCTGCGTTCCGCTGGCCATGCCGTCCCTCGGACCTCTGAGCGCGTCGGCTCCCCCGTCCGGGAAGCCCCGCACCTGGTGGGTGCGGAGGCCAAGTCTAGGGAACGGGTGTCTGGTCGGTGTCAACCGAGGTCCGGGTACCGCCTCACCGGCCGGTCGGCGGGATCGCGCCAGGTCCGGGGTCCGACGGGTCGAACTTGGGCGGGTCGTCCTGGTCGAAGCGGTCGGACCCGAGCGCGTCGCAGGACGCGCCGGGCTCGGGGGTCAGGTACTGGTTGGCCCTGGTCGCCTGGATGAACTGGTCGACCCGCTTGTCGTCGACCGCGTCCACCTGCAACTGCCGCCCCCACGACTGCAACGACACCGCCTTGCCCTGCCCGGGGTAGGGCGACATGACGGTGTACGGCTTGCCGGTGACCTTCTTGGCCAGCGCGGCGACCCCGGCCTTGTCGAGCTTGTCCGGGTCGTAGGTCAGCCACACCGCGCCGTGCTCCAGCGAGTGGACGAGGTTCTCGGTGCGCACCGCCACCTTGTAGACGACGCCGTTGCACGGTGCCCACACCGCGTCGTGCGCACCGCCCAGCGGGGGCTTGTGGTCGTAGGCGACCCGCTCGGTCGGCTTGACGTGCTGGGCGCCCTTGTACTCGATGGCCAGCACGCCGTCGATCTTCGAGGTCGGGTCCTGGTTGTCCTCGGTCGGGTTGAACCCGGTGGGCGCGGGTGCCTCGGCCTCGGAGGTGGCCACGGTAGGGCTACCCGCTTCCGTGCGCGAACAGCCGACGAGCGCGACGCAGGCAGCGGCGAGCGCGAGGTGACGGGCGTACCGAATCATGCGGGTGAGTCTATGGACCCCGAGCAGGTGCCGGGACCCCGATACCTAGACTTGCCCGGTGACCCCCGCCGTGCTCGCTGACCTGGTTCGTTCCGCCGCCGTGCGCGTGCTGGACGACCGCGGGCTCGACACCGGCGCCATCCCCGACGACGTCGCGGTCACCCGTCCCCGTGATCGCAACCGGGGCGACTACGCCACCGCTGTCGCCCTGCGCGCCGCGGGTCCGCTGGGTGTGCCGCCCCGGCTGCTGGCGCACTGGCTGGCCGACGAGCTGGTCACCCACTCCGCCGTCGCCGAGGCCGAGGTCGCTGGCGCCGGGTACGTCAACCTGTGGTTGACCGCCGAGACCCGCGCCGACGCCGTCCGCCGGGCCATCGACTCGCCCGCGCTGCCCACCCGCGAGATCACCCTCCCGGCGACCGTCCGCACCACGACCGGTGAGATCGCCATGGCCGACCTGGTCGACGAGGTCGGCGCCGACGCCGCCAGGTTCGCCGCGCTCAGCGACTCCACAGTGGACGTCGACGTGCTGCGCGCGCGGACCGAGGAGAACCCGTTCCACTGCGTCCGCTACGTCCACGCGCTGCTGTCGTCGTTGATCCGCAACGGTGAGCGGCTCGGCGTCGTCCCCACCACAGTGGACGTCGACCTGCTCGACCACCCCGACGAGATCGATCTGGCCCGCACCATCGCCGAGTTCCCCGACGCCGTCACCGGACCCCCCGCGCGGACCGTCCGCTACCTGCGCAGGCTCGCCGACCAGGCGTGGGACTTCACCGACCACCACCACGTCCTCCCGCAGGGCGACGAGGAACCGCGCCGGGGGCACGACGCGCTCCTGGCGCTGTGCGCAGGCGCCCGCCAGGTCCTGGCCCACGGGCTGGGGCAGCTCGGAATCACCGCACCGCAACGATTGTAGGAACCATGAGGGCACACCCGGCAGGTCCGCGGCACGCGGATGTCCTGTCGTCGAGCAACACCGCCAGCGAGCGGCCGACCACCGCGGCCGCGCTCGACGAGTTGGTCGAGTCGGTCTGGCCGCGCAACACCGCCCGCGGTGACGACGGGGCGGTGCGGGTCGCGGGCGTCGACGTCCGCGCGCTGGCCGAGACCTACGGGACGCCGCTGTTCGTCGTCGACGAGGACGACTTCCGGGCCCGCTGCCGCGAGCACGCGCAGGCCTTCGGCGACCCCGCGCTGGTGCACTACGCGTCCAAGGCGTTCCTGTCCGTCGAGATCGCCCGCTGGGTCGCCCAGGAGGGCCTGAGCATCGACGTGTGCAGCGGCGGCGAGCTCGCGGTTGCCCTGCGCGCCGAGTTCCCGCCGGAGCGGATCACCCTGCACGGCAACAACAAGTCCACCGCGGAGCTGGCGCAGGCGCTCGACGCCGGGGTCGGCACGGTCGTGGTGGACTCGTTCTTCGAGATCGCCCGCCTCGACCACCTGGCCCGCGAGCGCGGCGTCGTCGCCGACGTCCTCATCCGGGTGACCGTCGGCGTCGAGGCGCACACCCACGAGTTCATCGCCACCGCGCACGAGGACCAGAAGTTCGGCTTCTCCCTCGCGGGCGGCGACGCGGCCGAGGCGGCCAGGCGGGTGCTCAAGTCGGGCGGGCTGCGGCTGATCGGCCTGCACAGCCACATCGGCTCGCAGATCTTCGACGCAGACGGCTTCGAGGTCGCCGCGCACCGGGTCATCGGCCTGCTCGCCGAGCTGCACGCCGAGCACGGCGCCGAGGCGCTCACCGACGTCACCACCGTCGACCTCGGCGGCGGTCTGGGCATCGCCTACACCGCGCAGGACGACCCGCCGCCCCCCGGCTGGCTGGCTGAGCAGCTGCGCACCATCGTCACCAAGGAGTGCGAGCAGGCCGGGCTGCCGCAGCCGCGGATCGCCGTGGAACCGGGCCGGGCCATCGTCGGGCCCAGCATGATCACCGTCTACGAGGTCGGCACCACCAAGGACGTGTCCCTCGGCCACGGCACCGGCCGCCGCTACGTCAGCGTCGACGGCGGGATGAGCGACAACATCCGCACCGCGCTCTACGACGCCGTCTACGACACCCGCCTGGTGTCGCGCGCCAGCGACGAGGGCGAACGCGGCGCGCGGGCCGTGCTGTCCCGAGTCGTGGGCAAGCACTGTGAGTCCGGTGACGTTGTGGTGCGAGACTGCTGGCTGCCCGACAACCTTGCACCCGGCGACCTGCTGGCCGTCGCGGCGACCGGTGCCTACTGCTACGCCATGGCGAGCAACTACAACCGGCTGCCCCGACCGGCGGTGGTGGCCGTGCGCGAGGGATCGGCGCGGCTGCTGCTGCGTCGGGAGACCGTGGACGACCTGCTCAGACTGGAGACCCCTTGACCGCGGCGACGAGCGTGACAGCCAAACCGATCCGTGTCGCCCTGCTGGGCTGCGGCACCGTCGGCACCCAGATCGCGCGCCTGCTCACCGAGCAGGCCGACGACCTGGCCGCCAGGGTCGGCGCCAGGATCGACCTGGTGGGCATCGCGGTGCGCAGGCCCAACAAGCACCGCGAGGTGCCTGCCGAGCTGCTCACCACCGACGCGGCCGCCCTGGTCACCCGCGACGACGTCGACGTGGTGGTCGAGGTCATCGGCGGCATCGAGCCGACCAGGGGCTGGCTGCTCGACGCGCTCAACGCGGGCAAGTCGGTGGTCACCGCGAACAAGGCGCTGCTGGCCGAGCACGCGGGCGAGCTGTTCGAGGCGGCCGACCGCACCGGTGCCGACCTGTACTTCGAGGCGGCCGTCGCCGGGGCCATCCCGCTGCTGCGCCCGCTGCGCGAGTCGCTGGCCGGTGACCGCATCACCCGGGTGATGGGCATCGTCAACGGCACCACGAACTTCATCCTCTCCGCCATGGACGAGACCGGCGCCGGCTACTCCGAGACCCTCGACGAGGCGTCCCGGCTCGGGTACGCCGAGGCCGACCCGACCGCGGACGTCGACGGGTTCGACGCCGCGTCCAAGGCCGCGATCCTGGCGTCGCTGTCCTTCCACACCCGGGTCACCGCAGGCGACGTCTACCGCGAGGGCATCTCCGCGGTGACCTCCGCCGACTTCGCCGCGGCCCGCGCGCTGGACCGCACCATCAAGCTGCTGGCCATCTGCGAGCGGGTGCAGACCGACGACGGCGAGACCGTCGCGGTCCGCGTGCACCCGGCGATGATCCCGCGCAGCCACCCGCTCGCGGGCGTGAGCGGCGCGTTCAACGCCGTGTTCGTCGAGGCGGAGGCCGCGGGACAGCTCATGTTCTACGGGCAGGGAGCGGGCGGTGCACCCACTGCCAGCGCCGTGCTCGGCGATCTGGTCGCGGTAGCCCGCAACCGGACCGTCGGCGGGCGCGGACCGCGCGAGTCGGCCTACGCCGACCTGCCGGTGCGCCCGATCGCGCAGGCGTCGACCAGGTACCACATCAGCCTGGACGTCGCCGACCGCGCGGGCGTGCTCTCGGCGGTCGCCGCCGAGTTCGCCCAGCACGAGGTGAGCATCGCCGCTGTCCGCCAGGAGGGCAGGGCGCACGACGCGAGCCTCGTGATCGTCACCCACTCGGCACCGGACGCCGCGCTACGCTCCACAGTGGACAAGGTCGCGGGACTGCCGTTCGTGCACGAGGTGGTCAGCGTGATGCGGGTCGAAGGCGAGGACTCATGACCATCCCCACCGGTGTGCGGCCAGGGTGGCCGGGCATCATCGAGGCGTACCGGGCGCGGATCCCGCTGCCCGAGGGCGCGAAGATCGTCACCCTCGGCGAGGGCAACACCCCGTTGCTGCCCGCGCCGTACCTGTCGGAGCGCACCGGCAGCACCGTCTACCTCAAGGTCGAGGGGCACAACCCGACCGGGTCGTTCAAGGACCGCGGCATGACCGTGGCCATGACGCACGCGCTCGCGGCAGGCCTCGGGGCCGTCATCTGCGCCTCCACCGGCAACACCTCGGCGTCGGCGACCGCGTACGCCGCCCGCGCCGGGCTCACCTCCGCGGTGCTGGTGCCGCGCGGCAAGATCGCACTCGGCAAGCTCGCCCAGGCCGTCGCCTACGGCGCCCGGGTCCTGCAGATCGACGGCAACTTCGACGACTGCCTGGAACTGGCCCGCAAGACCGCCAACGAGTACCCGATCGGTTTGGTCAACTCGGTCAACCCGGTGCGGCTGGTCGGCCAGAAGACCGCGGCGTGGGAGATCTGCGACGTCCTCGGGCGCGCGCCGGACGTCCACTGCCTCCCGGTGGGCAACGCGGGCAACATCACCGCCTACTGGCGCGGGTACCGCGACTACGCCGAGGACGGCATCATCACCGGCACTCCGCGGATGTTCGGCTTCCAGGCCGAGGGCGCCGCCCCGATCGTGCGCGGTGAGCCGGTGCCCAACCCGGAGACCATCGCGACCGCGATCCGGGTCGGCAGTCCGGCTTCCTGGGCCGGTGCGGTCGCCGCCCGCGACGAGTCCGGCGGGCTCGTCGACGCGGTCAGCGACCAGCAGATCCTGGAGGCGTACCGGTTGCTGCCCGCGCGCGAGGGCGTGTTCGTCGAGCCGGGCTCGGCGGCCAGTGTCGCCGGTCTGCTCGCCACCGCGGCCGACGGGCGGCTGCCGCGGGGGTCCGTCGTGGTCTGCACCGTCACCGGGCACGGCCTCAAGGACCCCGACACCGCGCTCGACGGGCTGGTCGAGGTCGAGCCGGTGCCGGTGGACGCCTCGGCGGTCGCCTCCGCGCTGGACCTGGGGTGAGCGCGGGCGTCCGCGTCCGGGTGCCCGCCTCGTCGGCGAACCTGGGCGCGGGGTTCGACGCGCTCGGGCTCGCCCTCGCCCTGCACGACGTGCTCGAGGTCCGCCCCAGCGCGTCCCCGCTGACCGTCGTGGTCGGCGGGGAGGGCGCGGGGGACGTCCCGCTCGACGAGACGCACCTGGTCGTGCGCGCGCTGCGGGCGGCGAGCGCCCACCTCGGGCACGACCCTGGCGGCCTGGAACTGACCTGTGCCAACGCGATCCCGCACGCGCGCGGTCTCGGCTCGTCCGCCGCGGCCATCGTCGGCGGCATCGCCGCCGGGTACGGCCTCGCCGGGGTCGAGCTGGTCGGGACGGCGCTGGAGGACGCGCTGCACCTGGCCGCCGAGTTCGAGGGGCACGCCGACAACGTCGCGGCGAGCCTGCTCGGCGGGCTCGTGCTGGCCTGGACCGACGAGACCACGGGCCGCTTCCGCGCCGCGCGCGTCGACCCGCACCCGGACCTGCGCCCGGTCGCCGTCGTGCCCGCCGAGCAGTCCGCGACCCACGTGACCAGGGGTTTGCTGCCCGCGGTCGTCCCGCACGCCGACGCCGCGTTCGCCGCGGGCCGCGCCGCGCTCGCCGTGCACGCCATCGCCGCGCGGCCGGACCTGCTGCTGCCCGCCACCGCGGACACGCTGCACCAGGACTACCGCGAGAAGGCGTGGCCGGACACCCTGCGCGTGGTCCGCGAACTGCGCGCCAGGGGCGTCGCGGCCGCGGTCTCCGGTGCCGGGCCGACCGTCCTCGCGCTGACCACGGACGGTGCCCTGCCCGCCGGGGTCGACGTCACCGGTTTCACGGTCATCCCCGTTGCGGTGGACCGATCGGGCGTGCGGGTAGACCCGCTCGGCTGAGCGGGAACACCCGCGGTGACCGCGGCGTTGACCCGTCCAGGACCACCAGGGCCCCGCGCGTGACCCAGATCACCATCGCTGGCGGCGAATCCGGGGCGACGCGCTGTGAGCCGGTTGTTGCACCTTGAGTGACTGCCGTCTACCCTCGGGGTCGTTCAGTCACCGCGCGCACGGGCGCCCGGTGTCGTTCCGGGGAGTTCTTTTCCCGGGTCGCATCATCTGCCGGGGTATCGGCTCAGTCCTTCACCAAGGTCCGAGTCGGCGCTCGCAGGTACCCGATGGCCGCGGTGGCCAGCAGCTCCCTGTTTTGGCGGCCGTGTCGCAACGGTTGGCCCGGACCCGTGGCCGCCTCCGCGGCGCGGAAGTTCAGCACAGGGCAGTCACGCCGTCTCGCGTTCCGTCGGACGGCGGCCGCTGGTCCACGTTGGAGGCGGGGACCGGTCAGGAAGGACATGTGTGAGCAATACCGATCTACTGAGCAGCGACCCGAAGGCGCAGGCCGACGGCGGCGCACCCCGGCGTAGGGCGGGCCTGTCCGGCATGGTTCTCGCCGAACTGCGCGAGCTCGCGGGCCAACTGGGGATCACCAGCACCACCGGTATGCGCAAGGGCGACCTGATCGCTGCCATCAAGGAGCGGCAGGGCGGCGGCTCCGGCGGGACCGCGCAGCAGTTGCCGCTCAACGGCGCCGACACCGCGGTCGAGGCCAAGCCCAAGCGCGAGCGGGCGGGCAAGGCCGAGCGGCAGGCCGAGGTGGCCGAGGTAGCCCCTCCCGCCGCGCCGGTGGAGACCGCCGCGCCGGAGGCGCAGCGCCAGGACGGCGGCCGGGACAACCGCCGCCGCCGCGGGTCCAGCCGCGCCGCGGGCAGCCCGGAGGCCATCGCGGCCACCGCGGCGCAGGCCCCGGTCGAGCAGGCCCCGGCGACCACCCAGTCCGCGCCGGTCACCCAGGCCACCCAGCCGGTCCAGGCCGAGCAGCCGCGCCGCACCGAGTCCAGGGAGGACGGCAGGCCGGAGCGCCGCGACCGCCGTGACCGCAACGACCGCGGTGACCGCGGCGAGCGCAACGACCGGGGCGACCGCCAGGACCGCGGCGACCGCAACGACCGCGGTGAGCGGGGCGAGCGCAACGACCGCGGCGACCGTGGCGAGCGCAACGACCGGTCCGACCGCGGTGACCGCAACGATCGCGGCGACCGCAACGACCGGGGTGACCGCAACGACCGCGGTGACCGCGGCGGCGACCGCAACCGGCCCGACCGGCAGGACCGGCAGTCCAACCAGTCCGACCGCCAGGACAACCGCCCGCTCGACGACGACGATGACGGCGAGGGCGGCGGTCGCCGCGGTCGCCGCTTCCGGGACCGCCGCCGTCGCGGTGGCCGCGTCGAGGGTGGCAGCGCCGGGCAGAACGACACCGACGTCCGCGACGACGACGTCCTGCTCCCGGTCGCCGGGGTGCTCGACGTGCTGGAGAACTACGCCTTCGTGCGCACCTCCGGCTACCTCGCGGGCCCCAACGACGTCTACGTCTCGCTGTCGCTGGTCCGCAAGTACGGGCTGCGCCGCGGCGACGCCATCACCGGCCAGGTCCGCCAGCCGCGCGAGGGCGAGGCCCAGCGGCAGAAGTTCAACCCGCTGGTGCGGGTGGAGTCGATCAACGGGCTGGAGCCGGACCAGGCCCGCAACCGGCCGGAGTTCACCAAGCTCACCCCGCTCTACCCCAACGAGCGACTGCGCCTGGAGACCGAGCCGCACATCCTCACCACCCGCGTCATCGACCTGGTGATGCCGGTGGGCAAGGGGCAGCGCGCGCTCATCGTGTCCCCGCCCAAGGCGGGCAAGACCTCGGTGCTGCAGGCGATCGCCAACGCGATCACCACCAACAACCCCGAGGTCTACCTCATGGTGGTGCTCGTCGACGAGCGCCCGGAAGAGGTCACCGACATGCAGCGCTCGGTCAAGGGTGAGGTCATCGCCTCCACCTTCGACCGGCCGCCCGGCGACCACACCACGGTCGCGGAGCTGTCCATCGAGCGCGCCAAGCGCCTGGTGGAGATGGGCCACGACGTGGTCGTGCTGCTCGACTCGATCACCCGCCTCGGCCGCGCGTACAACCTCGCGGCCCCGGCGTCCGGCCGGATCCTGTCCGGTGGTGTCGACTCGACGGCGCTGTTCCCGCCCAAGCGCTTCCTCGGCGCCGCGCGCAACATCGAGGGTGGCGGTTCGCTGACCATCTTCGCCACCGCGCTGGTGGAGACCGGGTCCGCCGGTGACACCGTGATCTTCGAGGAGTTCAAGGGCACCGGCAACGCCGAGCTCAAGCTGGACCGCAAGATCGCCGACAAGCGGATCTTCCCCGCCGTCGACGTCGACCCGTCCGGCACCCGCAAGGAGGAGCTGCTGCTCCCGCCCGACGAGCTCGCGGTCACCGTCAAGCTGCGCCGGGTGCTGCACGCGCTCGACAGCCAGGCCGCCATCGAGCTGCTGCTCGACCGGCTGCGCAAGTCCCGCACCAACATCGAGTTCCTGATGCAGGTCGCGAAGACGACACCGGCCGGGAACGACGTCTAGCCGTCGTCCTCAGCCACCTCCGAGTCCCCGCGGGCCACTGGCGCGCGGGGACTCGGTCGTCGCGGCCGCCACCAGCGCCACCGCGGCCGGGATGCCCAGGCACATCGCCAGCCCGTTGGGCACCGCGACGCCGTGCAGCGCGAGCCCGGCGCCGAACACCGCGACCGGGTAGGGCAGCGCCAGCGCGGCCCGCTGCGCCGACGACCACCACGTCACCGACGGTCCCAGTGCGACGGTCACCGCCGCGGCCGCGCCGAGCAGTCCGCTCGACAGCGTCACCGGCCAGGACGCGCCCAGCAGCAACCCGCCGAGCGCGGTGAGGCCGAGCACGGACAAGGTGAACAGCACGGGCACCGCCAGCCACGCCACCGGCGTCAGCGGTCTGCCCAGGGCAGGGCGCACCCGTCGATTCTCCGTCCGATCCGGCGCTTCCCCGGGGCGTCATCGACGAGTGGACCCGGCGCTGCGGCGGGAGGCCGCCTGGGTCCGACGAGCGGTGGAATACCCCGACCGGGGGCCGCGTTGCACCGTTCGCCAGCACGTCTGGCAGACTGTCAGGTCGAGTCCGGCTCCGGTTCACCCCGCCAGTAACAGCTGGTCAGCGGGGACCCGGCGGCCACACGAGAGAGGCGACCACCGTGAAGAACGGCATCCACCCCGAGTACGTCACGACCTCGGTGACCTGCGGCTGCGGCAACACCTTCAGCACCCGCAGCACCAAGACCTCCGGCAGCATCTTCGTCGAGGTCTGCTCCGCCTGCCACCCGTTCTACACGGGCAAGCAGAAGATCCTCGACACCGGCGGCCGCGTCGCCCGGTTCGAGGCCCGCTACGGCAAGCGGGACAAGACCGCCAAGTAGCCACGCTCACGGCGCCCGCCCGGGACTCGGGTGGGCGCCGTTCGCATGGCGGGGGTCGTCGCACTACGGAGGGGAGTCGGCGTGGACGCCGGAACACTGAGCCAGCTGCGGGCCGAGCACGCCGAGCTGGAGTCCGAGCTGGCCGACCCGTCGGTGCACGCCGACCAGGACCGCGCGCGCAAGCTGGGCCGCCGCTACGCCGAGCTGTCGCCGGTGATCAAGGCCTACCGCGAGCTGGAGGCCACCCGCAGCGACCTGGAGGCCGCCCGCGAGCTGGCCGGTGAGGACGCCGCGTTCGCCGCCGAGGCCGAGGAGCTCGCCGCGCGCATCCCGGCGCTGGAGACCAAGCTCACCGAGCTGCTGCTGCCGCGCGACCCGCACGACGGCGCCGACGTGCTGCTGGAGGTCAAGTCCGGTGAGGGCGGCGAGGAGTCCGCGCTGTTCGCCGGTGACCTGCTGCGGATGTACCTGCGCTACGCCGAGCGGCACGGCTGGAAGGCCGAGGTCCTCGACGGCACCGAGTCCGACCTCGGCGGCTACAAGGACGTCACGGTCGCCATCAAGAGCAGGGGCAGCGACCCCGAGGGCGTCTGGGCCAGGCTGAAGTTCGAGGGCGGCGTGCACCGGGTGCAGCGCGTGCCGGTGACCGAGTCGCAGGGCCGCATCCACACCTCGGCCGCGGGCGTGCTGGTGGTCCCCGAGGTCGAGGACTCCGAGGACATCGGCGAGATCCCGGACAAGGACCTGCGCATCGACGTGTACCGCTCGTCGGGCAAGGGCGGCCAGAGCGTCAACACGACCGACTCGGCCGTGCGCATCACGCACCTGCCGACCGGCATCGTGGTGTCCTGCCAGAACGAGCGCTCCCAGCTGCAGAACAAGGCCCGCGCGATGATGGTCCTGCGCGCCAGGCTGCTCGCCGCGGCCGAGGAGGAGGCGGCCAGGCAGGCCTCCGACGCGCGCCGCAGCCAGATCCGCACCGTGGACCGCTCCGAGCGGGTCCGCACCTACAACTTCCCGGAGAACCGCATCTCCGACCACCGCGTCGGCTACAAGGCGCACAACCTCGAGGCCGTCCTCGACGGCGAACTCGACGGCGTCCTCGACGCCCTCGCCGAGGCGGACCGCGCCGAACGCCTAGCCAACTCGGCGGGCTGACCCGGTGCGCCACCCCCTGCGCCTGGCCATCCGCGACGCGGAACGCATCCTCACCGCGGCCGGGGTGGACTCCCCGCGCAACGACGCGGAACTGTTGGCGGCCCACGTGCTGTCCATCCCCCGCGGTCAACTCGTGATGACCCCTCTCGTCTCCTCCGCCGAGGTGGAGGAACTCGCAGGCCTGGTCCGCCGTCGTGCTTCCCGCGAACCGTTGCAGCACCTGACCGGTTCGGTGGCGATGGGCTCGGTCGAGGTCTCGGTGGGGCCGGGCGTGTTCGTGCCCCGGCCGGAGACGGAACTGCTGCTGGAGTGGGGACTCGCAGCTCTGTCCGATGTGGACTCACCGGTGGTGGTCGACTTGTGCACGGGCTCGGGCGTGCTGGCTTTGGCTGTTGCGGCCGCGCGACCGGATGCTGTCGTGCACGCGGTGGAGCTGGATTCCTCGGCGCTCGCTTGGGCTCGGCGCAATGCTGACGCTCGGGTGGGGGCGGGGGATAGGCCGGTTCTGCTGCACCACGGGGATGTGACCGATGCTGGGCTGCTGTCCGAGATGGACGGACAGGTGGACCTGGTGCTGTGCAACCCGCCTTACGTGCCGGAGGGAACCGAGGTACCGCCTGAGGTGTCCGGGTTCGACCCGGCGCGCGCGGTGTTCTCGGGGGCGGACGGCCTGACGGTGATCCGGTCGGTGGTGTCGCTTTCCGCCCGCCTGCTGAAGCCGGGCGGCTCCGTGGCCATCGAACACGACGACTCGCAGGGGGAGTCGGTACCCGGCCTGCTGCGGGCCCGCCGAGTGCTGTCCGATGTGGAGGCTCACGCCGACCTGGCAGGCCGCCCCCGTTTCGCCACCGCCGTCCGGGTCGTCAGCTGACTCCCGCTCGGCCCGAACTTTCACCCGGTTCAGCGACAGAAGTTATCCACATGTGGATCTTCGACGAGCTGTTTCAAGATCGTTTGTCGGGGGGTGCCGATAGACTGGCACTGGGACGCCCCCCGGTGTGGGTGGGGGCTGGGCGGGGTCGGGACCGCGTGCGCGCGGGGCGGCTTGTGTGGGGTCGGAGGGGTTTGGGGGCTTGCGCGGTAGAGGGGATTCTGGGGACTGCGGGGTTAGAGGGCTAGTGGGGTTTAGAGGGTTTGTGCGGTGTGGGGGCGCTGGGGGCTTTTCGGGGGCATCGCGCGTGGCTTGGGGTGTGAGTTTGGAGGCGAAGGGGCGATCTGGGTGCGCCTTGCCGCGACCGCCCAAGCCAAAGGAAACGGCCCTGTGTCGCACGCTGGGCGACAGGCGCGGGGTGGGCGGAATCGCGGTCGGTCGGCGTGTGTGCGGCCGTGCTGTGGCGCGCTTCGGCCGGTCTGGGCGGGTGCCCGGGCGGCTGGGGTGATGTGGCGGGGCGGGGGGAGTGGGTCCTGTCCACGCGGCGAAGGGGGAGTGGGTCCCCCGGAAGCGGGATTCGTACCGTCTACGGTCACCCGTGGTGCAGCGGAGTCCACTAAGGCGTGAATCTGGTCAGCGGCTCAGGGGGTGCTGTTGTCGACCATGGTGTTGAAGATCGACTTGGTGTCCGACCAGCGGTTGGTCGTGGAACTGGCGTAGAGGAAGTACTCGGTCCCGGCGATCCGCCAGTACATCGAGTGGGCTCGGCGCCTGCCCGCGGCCGAGTCGTGTTCGAACTCCCAGTCCACGGCGGGCACGTCGTGGTAGGTGGTGGTGCCCAGGCTGAAGCGCTGGAAGCCGCGGTGGGCCTCGGCGAAGCGCTGTTCGTAGTCCACGTGCGTGGCCACCAGGTCCGTCGCCGGGGCCGCCGAGCCGCCGTAGCGGACGTAGCGGGTCGGGTCGGCGGGGTCGGTGGCCTGCATGGCGCCGGGGCCGGTGGAGCGGGTGATGGTCCAGCCGAGCGGGATGGTGGTGATCAGGCCGCCGGGGCCCGCGACGCGCTGGTAGCCCTCGGGGACCGGCATCGCGACCGGGGACGGGCCCGTGGTCGTGGTCGACGGCGGGGTGGGGCCCTCGGTGTAGATGTACACCGGGTAGGCCTGGACCTGGGGTTCCTTGGGGGCGACGAGCAGCACCGTACCGACCGCCGCGCTCACCGCGGCGTAGGCCACCACGAGTGAGGACGCCAGCCATCGCGAGCTGAGCTGGTATCCCCTGCCCGCTCGATGTCCCCGTCGGCGGTAACTGGTCGTGGTGGCTCCCCTGGCGTCCGGTGGGTCAGATCCCCGGTATGGCGTACTGAGGGTAGCGTGCGCTCCTGGGTGATCCAATGCTTCGAACATGGCAGGACGTCACCGCCAAGTGGCGGCTGGTGACCGACAGCGACCACGGCGCCGACTCCGGTCCGGTCGCCGCCCGGCAGTTCGCCGCGGCGGCCCGCGCCGAACTGCTCGCCGGGCACCTCGACGCGGCCGCGGCCGGGTTCGAGCAAGCGGCCGCGCTGCGCACGGATCCGCTGGACCAGGTGGGAATCGGCGACGTCCAACTCGCCCGGGGCCACTGGCGCACCGCCGCGGCGCACTACCGCGCCGCGGCGGACCTGGACCCGGACAACGTGCTCGTCGCCCTGGCCGTGTCGCAGGTGATGGTCGCGGCCGGTGACGCCGAAACTGCCGTCCACGATCTGGAACGCCGGTTCGGCGAGACCACCGACCCGGTACTGCGCTACTACCTCGCCAGCACCTGGACCTCACTCGGCGACCAAGCCCGAGCGGCCACAGAGGACGAGGTCCTCGTCATCGCCAACGAGCACCAACTCCGCCTGTGCGAACAAGCCGCCACCCGAGTCCTAGCCCTCGACGTCGAAGACCACGAACTCCGCCGCGGCGCCGAACGCCTCCTCGCGGAGGTCCGCTCCGGCCGCCGCTGGCAGTGGCGTCCTGAGGGCATCGCGGTGAGTCTCGCGGTGTTGGCGGTGTCATTGGGGCTGACATTGGTCGCCGTTGGTGGAATCACCGGAAGTGCGTTGCTGGTGGCGGCGGGGATCGTGGCGGGGAGCGGGCTGCTGTATTTGATCGTGGTGCGGTTCCGTCGACAGGTGTGGCAGGAACGGGCGATGGATCTGGCTGATCGGATTGTTCGGCGGGGGGCTTGAGGGGGCGGGTGCGCTGTGGGTGGTTGTCCACAGGGGTGCTGCTCGCTCTGGCCGGTTTGTCGGTGCTGCTCGGTAGGCTGTATATCGGGGGCTGCTGTGGCGGGTTTGATCTTGAGCTGAGGGGTGTTCGGCTCTCGTTCTCGCCTGCGGCATCGACGTTCAACGCCTCGCCTTCGGCATTGGCCTGGGCGCGAGTTTCGAGCTGTGCTCGATGGGGCGAACTTGTTTTGTGTGGGGCCCCTGAACCACCCGTGGCAGGACCGCAAAGCAGGGGCCGAAAAGCATGGCCCTGTCCGCGAACGACGCTACGGGCAGTTCTCCCCCACACAAAACAAGTCCGCCCCATCGAGCCGGGTTGGCACCAGCGACTCCGAGGAGCGTTCTAGGGCCAACGTTGTTCGGGGGCGCTTGTCGGCCAACGTTGTTCAGGGGCGTGTGGTTGGCCAACGTCTGTGAGGGCCGGGTGGGGGTCAACGTTGTTTGGGGCCGACGCCCGAGAGGGGCGCGTGAGGGTCAACGACTACGGGGGCGTGTTAGGACAAACTGACTGGCCATCCCGCCTGGGCTGGGTGATACCGCGATCTGCTGGCCCGCTGCCGACTCGGCGGCGCTGTTTCTTGGCTCGGGTCGATCAAGATCAACTCCGCTCCGGGGGCCCGCCCTCCCGGGGTCGGGGGGCCCATCTCTGAATCTATCGCTTTGCGAGCTCTGTCAATAGCTCCGAGCGTGCCCTGTGGACAGCCGGCGACCATGTGGACAACCCCGAACGCCAACCCGAACGGCCAGCTCCGCCCAACCCATCCAGCGCCAACCCGCCGGCGCCCACGACGTCGCCTCCGCGTGGACAGGAGGGGAGTGGATCTGCTTGTGGCGGCGGGGGTGGGCAGGGATAGGCTGGCTGGGTGACGGTGTTCGACTGTGGTGATCGTGGGCAGCGGGCCGATGGTCTGGGGGCCGCGGCCAGTGCTGTGCGGTCCGGGCGGCTTGTCGTGGTGCCGACCGACACCGTGTACGGGATCGGGTGCGACGCGTTCTCGGCGACCGCGGTGGCCGGGTTGTTGGCGGCGAAGAACCGGGGGCCGGACATGCCGGTCGGGGTTCTTGTCGGGTCGTGGTCGACCATCGACGGGCTGGTGCTGTCCGTGCCGCACACCGCGCGGACGCTGGTCGAGGCGTTCTGGCCGGGTGATCTGTCGATCGTGTTGCCGCACGCGCCGTCGTTGAACTGGAACCTCGGGCAGACCGGGGGGACGGTGATGCTGCGGATGCCGCTGCACCCGGTTGCCATCGAATTGTTGCGCGAGGTGGGGCCGATGGCCGTCACCAGCGCCAACAAGTCCGGTCAGCCGCCCGCGGCGACCGCGCAGGAGGCCGTCGAGCAGTTCGGCGACCTGGTCAGCATCTACCTCGACGGCGGTCCCTCCGGTGACCTCGTTCCGTCCACGATCGTCGACCTCACCGGGGACGAGCCGCTGGTGCTGCGCGAGGGCGCGGTCAGCGTGGCCGCCGTGCGCGAGGCGTTGGGCACCGAGGTCCGCACCGCGCGGTAGGGTCGGTCCCTCCCCGGCTAGACCCCTGTGAATTTCCCGTCCGACCAGCAGGAGACGCGACCCGCCGTGCCCACGTCCGACCCGAGTGCCCGCGCGTGATCCCCACGGGCGAGTTCGCTCCCGCGGGCCTCCCGGTCCGCGAGTACCTGCTGGTCGGGTTGGTCACGGCGGTGCTGACCTTCCTGCTCACCGGTCTGGTCCGGCTCTTCGCGATCCGCTTCGGCGCGGTCGCCTACCCCCGCCAGCGCGACGTGCACGTGGTGCCGATGCCGCGGCTGGGTGGGCTCGCGATGTACCTGGGGGTGTGCGGCGGCATGCTGCTCGCCCACCAGCTGCCGGTGCTGCGCCGCGCGTTCGACTACTCGTTCGACCCGACGGCCGTGCTCATCGGCGGCGGCCTCATCGTGGCGATCGGCGTCCTCGACGACCGGTTCGAGCTGGACTCGCTGACCAAGCTGGCAGGCCAGACCACCTGCGCGGGCATCCTGGTGCTCTACGGCATCCAGTGGCTGGTGCTGTGGGTGCCGTGGGGCGGCGACGAGAACGCGTTCGGGTCGGTGCTGATCCTCGACCAGAACCAGGGCGGCCTGCTGGCCATCCTGCTGGCCGTCACCCTCATCAACGCGATCAACTTCATCGACGGCCTCGACGGGCTGGCTGCCGGGGTGGGCATGATCGCCGCGGCCGCGACGGCGGTGTTCTCGCTGCACCTGCTCACCGTCTCCGGCGGCGACGTCGGCAACTACTCGCCAGCGCTGATCGCCGCGACGCTGGCCGGGGCCTGCCTGGGCTTCCTGCCGCACAACTTCCAGCCCGCGCGGCTGTTCATGGGCGACTCCGGCTCGATGCTCATCGGCCTGATGCTCGCCGCGGCCAGCACCACCGCCTCCGGCAGGGCGAACCCCAGCATCTGGGGGCTCACCGACGCCATCGCGCTGCTCTCGCCGCTGCTGATCGTGATGGCCGTGCTGTTCATCCCGGTGCTCGACCTGCTGCTGGCGATCATCCGCAGGACCAGGCGCGGGGTCAGCCCGTTCTCCGCCGACAAGATGCACCTGCACCACCGGCTGCTCGAGATCGGCCACTCCCAGCGCCGCGCGGTCCTGCTCATCTACCTGTGGGCCTGCCTGCTGGCCTTCGGCGCGGTCGCGGTCACCGTCTACGACATCTCCGCGGTCGTCTGGGTGGTCGGCGTCGGCGTCCTGATCGCGGTGATCATCTCCGTCATCCCTAGACTGAGGTCACGATGAGCGAGCACAACCCGGACACCGACGGCCAAACCGGTACCGACACGACCACGGCGAGCAAGGTGCCCAGCACCCACGCCGAGTCCCAGCTGCTGCTGGCCGACCGGATGCTGCGCGGTGCCAGGTGGCCGGTCCTGGGCACCTGGTTGGTCGGCGTCATCGGGTGGACGATCGGTGCGGGCCCGTCCGGGCTGTGGAGCGCGGCTGTCGGCGGGACGGTCGCCGCGGCGTCGGCGTGGGGGACGCTCGTGCTGATGCGCCGCACGGTGGGCCTGAACGTGCAGATGCTGATGGCCGCGGTGCTCGGCGGTTTCGTCGCCAAGATGTTCGTGTTGCTGATCACCCTCGTGCTGGTTCGTGCGATCCCCGGCGTGCACATCTACGCGTTGGCGACCACCATGTTGGCGGTGGTCCTGGTCAGCGCGATTGCCGAGACCGTGGCGTTCCGGCGGACCAAGATCCCCACTTTGATCCTCCCGGCACAGGACGAGGCCACCGGCAGCACCAGCGAGAACTGAAAGCAGTACGGCTGTACGGCCCCCCGACCGGGGCTGATATGGTGCGCGCGGACACCAGTGGTGGCGCCCGAACCTCACCCCTTCGTGGGATTTCGCAGGGATGGCAGCCGCTGCCAGGTACCCCGTGAGCGTCAGGTACGTTACGTCCTGATCGTGACGATTCCCCCGGCGGAGGACCCGACGCCGGCCGGGAGAACCGGAAGGAGCCCAGTGGGCAGGCTTGTGCTGGCGGAGGAAGGGACCTTTATCCCTCCAGGAGCCAAGGATTTCGATCTTCCCGCCATCTTCGGCGGGGTCACCAAGCCGATGGTGTTGATCGTCTTGTCGATCATCATCATCCTCGCGTTCTTCCTGCTCGCCACCCGCAAGCTCTCGGTAGTGCCGAGCAAGTTCCAGTTCGCGGCTGAGTCGGTCTACGACTTCGGGCGAAACAACATCGCGCGCGACCAGATCGGTTCCAAAGAGTTCAAGCCCTTTGTGCCGCTGATTCTCGCGTTGTTCACCTTCACCCTGGTGAACAACATCTTCGGCATCATCCCGATCATCCAGTTCCCGACCTTCTCGCACATCGGGTTCCCGCTCGCGCTCGCCGTTCTGGTGATCTTCCCCGTGTACCACATCGCGGGCATCCGCAAGTTCGGCCTCGGCCGCTACCTGAAGAAGTCGGTCATCCCGCCGGGGATCCCCAAGCCGGTCTACCTGCTGCTGACCCCGATCGAGATCTTCCTGAAGTTCTTCATGGACCCGATCACGCTGGCGATCCGGGTGTTCGCCGCCATGTTCGCCGGTCACCTGATCCTGCTGGTGTTCACCCTCGGTGGCGAGTACCTGCTGCTCGAAGCCGGCCCCGCGCTCAAGCCGGTGTCGATCATCTCCTTCGCCATGGCCATCGCCATGACGTTCCTGGAAGCACTCATCCAGGTGTTGCAGGCCTACATCTTCGCGCTGCTGTCCGCCGGGTACATCGGTATGTCCCTCGCGGAAGACCACTAGTCCAGTCCAAGCCCCGGCTCTTCCGACGAGGACGAGTCGAGTTCGAAAGGGATACGCACGTGAGCTCTGCTGTTGTTCTCGCCCAGGCCACCGAGCAGATCAACCTGAACAAGGGTCTGGCCATGATCGGCTACGGCCTCGGCGCGATCGGCCCCGGCATCGGTGTGGGGATCATCTTCGCCGCCGTCATCAACGGCACCGCCCGCCAGCCGGAGGCCGAGGGCAAGCTGCGCGGCATCGCGTTCTCCACCTTCGTGCTGACCGAGGTGCTCGCCCTGATCGGCCTGGTGCTCTACTTCATCGCTTCCGCCTGACCGACGTCACTGCGGACCTAAGTCTTAGGGAGACGCCGTGGTGTCGTCGTCACTGATCACCATCGCTGCCGAGGGCAGCCCGAGCCCGGTCATGCCGCACCTGTCCGAGGTCATCCTCGGCCTGGTCGCGTTCGGCATCCTGCTGTTCGTGCTCAGCAAGTTCGTTGTGCCCAAGTTCGAGGCGCTCTACACCGAGCGGACCGCGAAGATCGAGGGTGGCATCGAGAAGGCCGAGGCCGCGCAGAAGGAGGCCGAGGCCGCGCTGGTGCAGTACAAGGCGCAGCTGGCCGAGGCGCGGGCGGAGTCGGCGCGCATCCGCGACGACGCCAGGGCCGAGGCCGAGCAGATCAAGGAAGAGCTGCGCGCGCAGGCCCAGGCGGAGTCCGCGCGGATCGTCGCGCAGGGCCAGGCCCAGCTCGAGGCGCAGCGCGCCCAGATCGTCGCCGAGCTGCGCGCCGAGCTGGGGCGCCAGGCCGTCGAGCTGGCCAGCCGCATCGTGGGCGAGTCCCTCGAGGACGAGGCCCGTCGCCGCGGCACGGTCGACCGCTTCCTGACCGACCTCGACTCGGTCTCCGCACCGGCGAAGCGCTAGGGGACGTCCTCGATGACCTCAACTGTGACCGGTGTGCTGCACGCGGCCAGCCGGGAAGCCCTCGCCGCCGTCGAGCTCACGCTGCTCGACGTGCTCGAGGCCGCCCCGGCGGGTTCGTCCACCGCTGCGGGCTCGGCGACGCTGGGCGGCGAGCTGTTCGCCGTCGTCGGCCTGCTCGACCGGGAGATCGGTCTGCGCCGCACGCTGGCCGACTCCTCGACCGCACCGCAGGCCAGGGCCCGCCTGGTCACCGACCTGCTCACCGGCAAGGTCGGCGTGGACACGCTCAAGGTGCTGACCACCGCGGCCTCGGCCCGCTGGTCGAGCCCCCGCGAGCTGGTCGACGGCCTGGAGTCGCTCGCGGTCACCGCACTGCTGGTCGGGGCGGAGCGCGCGGGCAGGCTCGACGCGGTCGAGGACGAGCTGTTCCGGCTCGGCCGCATCCTGGCCGACCAGAGCGAGCTCGAGCAGGTCCTGTCCAACCGGACCGGTGACCTCGAGGGCAAGCGGGCGCTGGTCCGCGAGCTCATCGGGTCCAAGGTGGACGCGACGACCGAGACCCTGGTGCAGAACCTGGTGGCCCGGCCGCGTGGCCGCCAGCTGGTGCCCGGGCTCGAGGCGCTCGCCGCCGAGGCGGCGCGGCGCAGGGAGCGGTCGGTGGCCCACGTGGTGTCCTCCGGCGCGCTCTCCGCCGAGCAGCAGGACCGCCTCGCGGCGACCCTGCAGCGGATCTACTCGCGGCCCATCGCGCTGCACCTGGAGATCGACCCCGCCGTCGGCGGCGGTCTGGTCATCCGGGTCGGCGACGAGGTCATCGACGGCAGCACCTCAGGACAGCTCGACGCGCTGCGGCGTCGGTTCTCCTGACCCTAACTTCCCCCGAAGCAACGAAGTGAGAGCAGGAACTTTCATGGCGGAGCTGACGATCTCGTCGGACGAGATCCGCAGTGCGATCGAAAACTACGTCTCCAGCTACTCCCCGGACGTCAACCGGGAAGAGGTCGGAACGGTTTCCGACACCGGCGACGGCATCGCCCACGTGGAGGGCCTGCCCTCGGCCATGGCCAACGAGCTGCTGGCGTTCCCCGGCGGCATCGTCGGTGTCGCGCTGAACCTCGACGCGCGTGAGCTGGGTGTCGCCATCCTCGGTGACTACGACAAGATCGAGGAGGGCCAGGAGGTCAAGCGGACCGGCAAGGTCCTCTCGGTCCCGGTCGGCGACGCCTTCCTCGGCCGGGTCATCGACCCGCTGGGCAACCCGATCGACGGCCTCGGCGAGATCGCCGCGACCGGCGAGCGCGTGCTCGAGCTGCAGGCGGCCACCGTGGTGCAGCGCCAGCCGGTCGAGGAGCCGCTGCAGACCGGCATCAAGGCCATCGACTCGATGACCCCGATCGGCCGCGGCCAGCGCCAGCTGATCATCGGTGACCGCAAGACCGGCAAGACCGCGGTCTGCGTCGACACCATCATCAACCAGAAGAAGGCCTGGGCGACCGGCGACCCGAAGCAGCAGGTCCGCTGCATCTACGTCGCGGTCGGCCAGAAGGGCTCCACCATCGCGGGCGTCAAGTCCGCGCTGGAGGAGGCGGGCGCGCTGGAGTACACCACCATCGTCGCCGCCCCCGCGTCGGACTCGGCGGGCTTCAAGTGGCTGGCCCCCTACACCGGCTCGGCCATCGGCCAGGACTGGATGTACCAGGGCAAGCACGTCCTGATCATCTTCGACGACCTGACCAAGCAGGCCGAGGCGTACCGCGCGATCTCGCTGCTGCTGCGCCGCCCGCCGGGCCGCGAGGCCTACCCCGGCGACGTCTTCTACTTGCACTCCCGCCTGCTGGAGCGCTGCGCGAAGCTCTCCGACGAGCTCGGTGGCGGCTCGATGACCGGTCTGCCGATCATCGAGACCAAGGCGAACGACATCTCCGCCTACATCCCCACCAACGTCATCTCCATCACCGACGGCCAGTGCTTCCTGGAGTCGGACCTGTTCAACGCCGGTCAGCGCCCGGCGGTCAACGTGGGTACCTCGGTCTCCCGCGTCGGTGGCGCCGCGCAGACCAAGGCGATGAAGTCGATCTCCGGCACGCTGCGCCTCGAGCTGGCCCAGTTCCGCGAGCTGGAGGCGTTCGCCGCCTTCGCCTCCGACCTGGACGCCACCTCGCGGGCGCAGCTGGAGCGCGGCACCCGGATGATGGAGCTGCTCAAGCAGGGCCAGTACTCGCCGCTGCCGGTCGAGGAGCAGATCGTCTCGATCTACATCGGCACCAAGGGCTTCCTCGACTCGCTCGCCGTCGCCGACGTGCGCCGCTTCGAGTCCGAGCTGCACGAGCACCTGCGCCACCGCCACGCTGGCGTGCTGGAGGAGATCAAGGTGACCGGCAAGTTCTCCTCGGACAACGAGGAGCGCCTGGTCGCCGCGGTCACCGCGTTCAAGGACTCGTTCACCGCGGGCTCCGGCTCCTCGGTGGCCGACGCCCCCGCTTCCGCGCTCGACGCCGACGAGGTGGGCCAGGAGACCGTGAAGGTCAACAAGTCCGCTCCGACGGCGTAGGCGGGCCGCCATGGCACAGCTTCGCGAGATCCGGCAACGGATCAAGTCGGCCCAGTCGTTCAAGAAGATCTTCAAGGCGCAGGAGCTGATCGCGACGTCGCGGATCAGCAAGGCGCAGTCCAGGGTGGCCGCGGCCAAGCCGTACTCCGACGAGATCACCTCGGTGCTGACCGCGCTGGCGACCGGCGCGACCAGCCTCGACTCGCCGCTGCTCACCCCGCGTGAGCGCTACCGGCGGGCCGCGGTGCTCGTGGTGACCTCCGACCGCGGTCTGTGCGGTGGCTACAACGCCAACGCGCTGCGGCGGGCGGAGGAACTGGTCGCGCTGCTGCGCGAGCAGGGCAAGGAGCCGGTGGTCTACGTCATCGGCCGCAAGGGGCTCAACTTCTACAAGTTCCGCCAGCGGCCGGTGAAGGGCAGCTGGACCGGCTTCTCGGAGCGGCCCAGCTACACCGACGCGGTCGCCGCCAGCGAGGCGCTCATCCAGGCCTTCCTGCACGGCGCCGACGACGTGGACGACAAGCCCGGCGCCGACGGCGTGCTCGGCGTCGACGAGTTGCACATCGTCTACACCGAGTTCACCTCGATGCTCTCGCAGAAGCCGGTCGCCGTGCGGATCGCCCCGCTGGAGATCGAGTACGTGGAGAACCCGGGGCTGACCTCGACCTACGAGTTCGAGCCGAGCGCGGAGACGCTGCTGGGCAACCTGCTCCCGAAGTACATCAACACCCGCATCTTCGCGGCACTGCTGGAGTCGGCCGCGTCCGAGTCCGCGGCCCGCCGCACGGCGATGAAGTCCGCGACGGACAACGCCGACGAGCTCGTCAAGAGCTTCACCCGTGTCGCCAACCAGGTCCGCCAGGCGCAGATCACCCAGGAGATCAGCGAGATCGTCGGTGGCGTCGAGGCGCTCGCTGCCGCAGGAAGTGATGACTAATGACTGCCATTCAGGAACCAGGCACCAAGAACGCGGTCGGTCGCGTCGTCCGGGTGATCGGCCCTGTCGTCGACGTGGAGTTCCCGCGCGGCTCCGTGCCCGAGCTCTACAACGCGCTCAAGGTCGAGGTCGACCTCGAGTCGCTGCGCAAGACCATCACCCTCGAGGTCGCCCAGCACCTGGGTGACAACCTGGTGCGCTGCATCTCCATGGCGCCCCAGGACGGCCTGGTGCGCGGCGCCCCGGTCACCGACACCGGCGAGGCCATCTCGGTCCCGGTCGGCGACGCGGTCAAGGGCCACGTGTTCAACGCCCTCGGCGAGTGCCTGGACAAGCCGGGCCACGCCGCGGACGCCGAGCGCTGGCGCATCCACCGCCGCCCCCCGGCCTTCGACCAGCTCGAGGGCAAGACCAAGGTCCTCGAGACCGGCGTCAAGGTCATCGACCTGCTCACCCCGTACGTCGAGGGCGGCAAGATCGGCCTGTTCGGCGGCGCGGGCGTGGGCAAGACGGTGCTCATCCAGGAGATGATCACCCGTATCGCCCGCAACTTCGGTGGCACCTCGGTGTTCGCCGGGGTCGGCGAGCGCACCCGCGAGGGCACCGACCTCTTCCTGGAAATGGAGGAGATGGGTGTTCTCCCGGACACCGCGCTGGTCTTCGGGCAGATGGACGAGCCGCCGGGCACCCGCATGCGGGTCGCGCTGTCCGCGCTGACCATGGCGGAGTACTTCCGCGATGTGCAGAACCAGGACGTGCTGCTGTTCATCGACAACATCTTCCGGTTCACCCAGGCGGGCTCCGAGGTGTCGACCCTGCTGGGCCGCATGCCGTCGGCCGTGGGATACCAGCCGACGCTGGCCGACGAGATGGGTGAGCTCCAGGAGCGCATCACCTCGACCCGCGGTCGCTCGATCACCTCGATGCAGGCGATCTACGTGCCCGCCGACGACTACACCGACCCGGCCCCGGCGACCACCTTCGCCCACCTGGACGCGACGACGGAACTGTCCCGTCCGATCTCCCAGAAGGGCATCTACCCGGCGGTCGACCCGCTCACCTCGTCCTCCCGCATCCTCGACCCGGCCGTGGTCGGCGACGAGCACTACCGGGTGGCGCAGGAGGTCAAGCGGATCCTGCAGAAGTACAAGGAGCTGCAGGACATCATCGCCATCCTCGGCATGGACGAGCTGTCCGAAGAGGACAAGGTGACGGTGAACCGGGCCCGCCGCATCGAGCGCTTCCTGTCCCAGAACTTCTTCGTAGCCCAGAAGTTCACCGGCGAGGAGGGCTCCTTCGTCAAGGTGTCCGACACCATCGAGGCGTTCGACCGCGTCGCCAAGGGCGAGTACGACCACATCCCCGAGCAGGCCTTCCTCTCCATCGGCGGCCTCGACGACCTGGAGCGCAAGTACCAGGCGCTGACCAAGAAGTGAGCTAGACCAGAACACGCGGAACGGGCCGGTGTCCTCAATGGACACCGGCCCGTTCTGTGTGTCACGGCGCGAGCAGGCTGTGCGCCTCCGTGCGGCCCCGCGGGTCCGCCAGGTGGACGGTGGGCACGTTCGCCGGGATGAGTGCCGCGTCCTTTCCCGCGTCCACCCAGTCACCGCCGATTCCCCCGTCGAGTTGGACCTGGTAGGTCAACGCCATCCCGGGAGCTATGGCGAGGCGACCCGCCTGGCCTGCGAGTTCGCATACCCCCACCAGGCCACCGGTGTCCTTGCGCACCATCCCGCAGTACGTCCAGCCGGTGATCTTGGCGGCCGCGTCGCGTTGGGCGAGGAACAGCCCGTCCATGATGAACATGCTCACCACCTCGATGGCCACCACGCTGCCCCCGCCCGGCAGGTCGACGATGAACTGGGCGCCGGTGGGCGTGACACCGGCCAGCGGGTCGAGGAGGTTCGCCGCCATGAGCGTCTCGTGCACGTTGTCACCCAGTGGGCGCGACGTGCTGCCCTTGACCCGGAACACGTCGCCGGGCTTGGTGCGCAGGACGCCCTCCGGGACCGGCTTCGCCTGCCGGTCGGTCCCCAGTGACCACCGCGTGCCGGGCAGGATCGTCAGGCTCTGGTCGTAGCCCGCCTTCGCCGGGTCGCCGGTGACGACGCGGATGTTCTCGGGCGGCCCCGGTTCGCCGGTTTCCCCGAGCCAGACACCGTCGCGTTCCACCATGGGCTTCCAGTCGCGCTCGGCGCGACCTGACGTGGGGGAGATGCTCCACGTCGTGGAGATGCTCAGGTTCTTCGCTCCCAGCGCGATGACGTTGCGGTTGTTGGGGCCGTAGACGAATGCGAAGCCCCTCGTCGGGGTGCTGTAGGGCTGGGGGAAGGAGTTCACCAGGACGGGCTTGGTGCCGACGAGCAGTCCGATGACGCTGCGCTCCTCGGCGCCTGCTTCGATGATGGTCCCGTCCGACACGTACCCGGTGGAGTCACTCCGCTCGACCTTCTGCACGACCACTGCCACCTTGCCGCCGTCGGTCGTGCCCGCCCAGTACACGTGCGGGCGGTCCAGGCGGGCCTTGCCCGGCTCGTTGGGCATGCCCGCGTCGAAAGCGGTCACGGCGGCGTCCAGGTAGGCCTTGTCGCCTGCCAAGTCGCCGCGGGTCGGTGTGGTCAGCATCGGGTTGGCGCCCGTGGTGATCAGCGGCGGGTCGGCCTTGGTCACCTTGACGACGACCAGCCCCGCCGCGGCGATGACCACGGCCATGCCGCTCGCCAAGGCCGCGCGACGGTGGGTGCGGCGTCGCCTGCCGCCGCGCAGGACAGCCGCGGCCAGGGTTGGTGGGGCCTGTAGGCCCTCGGTGGCCTCCCGCAGGGCGCGGGACAGCTCTGTGGTGTCCATCTCATCCCCTCGTCTTCTCTGGTGCGGCTTCCGCCAGCAGTCCGCGCAGCCGGGCCACACCCCGCGCGGTCTGGCTCTTGACCGTCCCCGGCGACACCCCCAGTGCCGCCGCGGTGTCGGCCTCGGACAGGTCGTCGAAGAACCGCAGGACCAGTACCGCGCGCACCCGCGGCGGCAGTGATCCCAGGGCCTTCGCGATCCGGTCGCGGTCCAGCACCTCGCGTTCGTGCCCGCCCGTGCCCTGCTCCCGCGCGTGGTCGAGCGGCGACTCCGCCACCCGGCGCGACCTGGTGCGCCACCGGTTGGCCGAGGCGTTGGCCAGCGCGGTCCGCACGTACGGCTCCAGGTCCCCGCGGACCCGGCGGCGCTTGGCGTAGACGCGCTCCAGGACGTCCTGGAGCAGGTCTTCGGCCGCGCCCCGGTCACCGGCGCAGAGCAGGTACGCGGTGCGCAGCAACGCCGTGGACCGGTGCGCCACGAACTCGGTGAACTCGTCGTCCGGTCTGATCGTGCTCACCCCCTGTGTTCGACTCGTCCCGATCGGGACTTCCGCCCCTTCTGACACCGGCCTGGCTGGGGTGGTTGTCAGGTGGCCGACTAGACTGGCCGACAACCGCGAGCTGTGAGGGAGATACGCGTGGCTGAGATGTCGGTCCAACTGGTCGCCGTGGAACGACGCCTGTGGTCGGGCACCGGCACCTTCGTCGTCGCGCAGACCACCGAGGGCGAGATCGGGATCCTGCCCGGTCACGAGCCGGTCCTCGGCCAGCTCGTGCACGGCGGTGTCGTGAAGATCGTCACCAGCGACGGCGAGACGATCACCGCCGCGGTCTACGGCGGCTTCCTGTCGGTCACCGCCGACGCGGTGAGCATCCTCGCCGAGTCCGCCGAGCTCTCCACCGAGGTCGACGTCGACAAGGCCCGCGCCGCCCTCACCGCGACCGACCCGGCCGAGCGCGACCGCGCCGCCGCGGGCCTGCGGGCCGCCGGACAGTCAGCCTGATGACGGCCTAGCGGGCAGGGGGCGGCCGTGGACATGAGCGTTCTGGTTGTCGCCCTCTTGGCCGCTGTCCTGGTGGTGCTGCTGCTGTTGGTCGCCCGCCGGGTCCGCCTGCTGCGCTCCGGCGGCATCCACGTCGCCGTCCGCACCCGCCTCGACGAGTCCGGCAAGGGCTGGGCCTGGGGCGTGGGCCGCTACCACGGCGACCAGTTCGCCTGGTTCCGCGCCATCAGCCTCCGCACCGGCCCCGACCGCGTCCTGCACCGCGACGGCCTCGAAATAGCCTCCCGCCGAGAACCAGACCACGGCGAGACCCCCAACCTCCCCCACGGCTCCCAAGTCCTCCGCTTCGACCCCCCAGACGGTGGAGCCCCCATAGAGGTGGCCATGGGCCCAGACGCCCTGACCGGCTTCCTCTCCTGGATGGAGAGCGCCCCTCCCGGCACCCGCCTCCCCTGGGCCAGCTGACCTACCCGACCGTCTCCGGGACGACCAGTGTCCGGCGCTTCGGATCGCCGGGGACCTCGCGTGTGCTGCCGTCAACGAGGTCCATCCGGCGCCGCAGTGGATCTAGCGCTCGCCGCCCGGCTTCCACAGGATGTCGCCGCCCGGGTTCGCCACGCGGGAGAGCACGAACAGCAAGTCCGACAGGCGGTTCAAGTACTTGGCCGCCAAGACGTTCGTCGTCTCCGGTTCGGCCTCCACCAACGCCCACGCCCCGCGTTCCGCACGACGCGTCACCGTGCGGGCCGTGTGCAGCAAGGCCGCTCCCGGTGTCCCCCCGGGCAGGATGAACGAGGTCAGCTTCCCCACGCGGTCGTTGCAGGAGTCGATCACCGACTCGAGCCGGGTCACGTACTCCTCGGTGATCCGCAGCGGCTCGTACGGCGGGTCCGGCACCACCGGGGTGCACAGGTCCGCGCCCACGTCGAACAGGTCGTTCTGGACCGTGCGCAGGACGTCGGCGATGTCCTGCGGGAGGGCGCCGAGGGCGAGGGCGACGCCGATCGTCGAGTTGGCCTCGTCGACGTCGGCGTAGGCGGTGAGGCGGGGGGAGGTCTTGGGGACTCGGGAGCCGTCGCCGAGGGCGGTGGTGCCGTTGTCGCCGACCTTCGTGTACACGCGGTTGATGCGTACCGACATGCGGCCAAGCCTAGACCGCCCCGGGGGTCCGGTATGCGGACCGCAGGGGCATCATTGCCCCCGTGACGGAGCATTTCCAGGTGCGCGGCGGGGCCAGGCTCGTCGGCGAGGTCGAGGTCGTCGGCGCGAAGAACAGCGTGCTCAAGCTGATGGCGGCCGCGTTGCTCGCCGAGGGCACCACCACCCTCACCAACTGCCCGGAGATCCTCGACGTCCCGCTGATGGGCGACGTGCTGCGCAGCCTCGGCTGCACCGTCGACATCGACGGCGGCACGGTCCTGATCACCACACCCGCCGAGCTCGAACACCGCGCGGACTCCGCGTCGATGGGCAAGCTGCGCGCGTCGGTGTGCGTACTCGGTCCGCTGGTCGGCAGGCTCAAGAAGGCAGTGGTAGCGCTACCGGGCGGTGACGCGATCGGTTCGCGGCCGCTGGACATGCACCAGAACGGGCTGCGGCAGCTCGGCGCGAGCAGCGAGATCGAGCACGGCTGCGTGGTCGCCCACGCCGACGAGCTGCGCGGCGCCCAGATCTGGCTGGACTTCCCGAGCGTCGGGGCCACCGAGAACATCCTGATGGCCGCCGTGCTCGCCGAGGGCACCACGGTGATCGACAACGCCGCGCGCGAGCCCGAGATCGTCGACCTGTGCCTCATGCTGCAGCAGATGGGCGCCAAGATCGCCGGGGCTGGCACCTCGACGCTCACCGTGCACGGCGTCACCTCGCTCACCCCGACCGAGCACCGCGTGGTCGGCGACCGGATCGTCGGCGCCACCTGGGCCTTCGCCGCGGCCATGACCCAGGGCGACATCACCGTCAAGGGCGTCAACCCGCACCACCTCGACCTGGTCCTGGAGAAGCTGCGGACCGCGGGCGCCGAGGTCGTCACCTTCGACGACGGGTTCCGCGTCGTGCAGCACGACCGGCCGACCGCGGTGGACTTCGTGACGCTGCCCTACCCGGGGTTCGCCACCGACCTGCAGCCGTTCGCCATCGTGCTCAGCGCGGTAGCCGACGGCACCTCGATGATCACCGAGAACCTGTTCGAGGCCCGGTTCCGGTTCGTCGAGGAGATGATCCGGCTGGGCGCCGACGCCCGCACGGACGGCCACCACGCGGTCGTGCGGGGCGTCCCCAGGCTCTCCAGCGCGCCGGTGTGGGCCTCCGACATCCGCGCCGGTGTGGGGCTGGTGCTGGCCGGGCTGTGCGCGGACGGGGTCACCGAGGTGTGGGACGTGTTCCACATCGACCGCGGCTACCCGAGGTTCGTGGAGAACATGCAGCGCCTCGGTGCCGACGTGCGGCGCGTGCTCGGCGACCCCACCCGGGCCTGACTCACCCGTTCGGCCCACGCCGACCCGCCTGACCCACTGGGTGATGCGGTCCGAACAGCGGTCCCCGGGCCGGGGGTGGCCGAGTACAACAGGACCCCTGTGAGACCGACGGGAAGAGGTCCTGATGCGTGCTCGGCGCGGTATAGGAATCAGCTCGGTGGCGGTGGTCGCCGTGACGGGGGCGTTGGTCGTGGCGCCAGTCGCCTCGGCCGCGCCGGAGCAGGGCCGTGAGCTGCCCAAGGTGCCGGTGGCCCAGGGGTACGGGGGCGCGGTCGTCTCCGACACCGTGCAGTCCACCCAGGCCGGGCTCGACGTGCTGCGGCGCGGCGGGACGGCGGCGGACGCGGCGGTCGCGGTCGCGGCGGTGCTCGGGGTGACCGACCCCAACATGGCCGGTATCGGCGGTGGGGGCTACTTCGTCTACTACGACGCCAAGACCCGCAAGGTGTCCACGATCGACGGCCGCGAGACCACGCCGGCCGCCGGGGACAAGGACCTGTTCATCAACCCCGCGACCGGACAGCCCTATGCGTTCGCGGACGCGGTAACCAGTGGTTTGTCGGTCGGTACGCCGGGCAACCTGGCCGTGTGGGAGCGGGCGTTGCAGCGGTGGGGTCGGTACGACCTCGACGACGCGCTCCAGCCCGCGATCCGGGTCGCCGAGCGGGGTTTCCCCGTGACGCCGCAGCTGCGCAAGGAGATCGAGCAGAACCAGCCCCGGTTCAAGCAGTTCAGCTCAACCGCCGCGTTGTATCTACCGGGCGGCGCTCCGCCTGCCGTGGGCTCCACGCTGCGTAACCCTGACCTGGCCAAGACCTACCGTGAGATCGCGCGCAACGGCACGCGAGCCTTCTACGGTGGCGCTGTCGGCCGCGATGTGGCCAACGCCGCCCAGAACCCGCCGCTGGCCTCTGACGCGACCATCGTCCCGCCCAAGGGCAAGCTCGCGATCGGCGACCTGCGCTCTTACAAGACCCTGGACCAGGCGCCCACGCACGTCCGGTACCGCAACGTGGACGTGTACGGCATGGCGCCGTCGTCGTCGGGTGGCACCACCGTCGGCGAGTCGCTCAACATCCTGGAGCGGTTCGACCTCACCAAGGCCCCGCGGGACCAGGCCCTGCACTTCTACCTTGAAGCCACCAAGCTCGCTTACGCCGACCGCGGCCGTTATGTCGGTGACCCGAAGTTCGTGAACGTCCCGACCGCGCAGCTCCTGTCCGACTCTTACGCTGCCGTCCGCGCTTGCCGTATCGACCCGATCCGCGCCACCCCGGCGCCGGTCGCCCCCGGCAACCCGCTCAACCCCGGTGACTGCACCCCGCCGCCGCCCTCGGCCACGCCGACCAGCGAGAACGAGGTCCACACCAACCACTTCGTCGTCGCCGACGCCCGCGGCAACGTGGTGACCTACACCAACACCCTGGAGCAGGTCGGCGGCAGCGGCATCGTCGTCCCCGGCCGCGGCTTCCTGCTCAACAACGAGCTCACCGACTTCAACTTCACCCCCACCCAGGGCACCGCGGCCGACCCGAACCTCCCCGCCGCGGGCAAGCGCCCCCGCTCCAGCATGTCCCCGACCATCGTCCTCAAGGACGGCAACCCCTGGCTCGCCCTCGGCTCCCCGGGCGGCTCCACGATCATCACCACCGTCCTGCAAATCATCATCAACCGCGTCGACTTCGGCCTCTCCCTGCCGGACGCGGTGGCAGCGCCCCGCGCCACCCAGCGCAACACCGCGTCGGTCACGGCCGAACCGGCGTTCATCACGGGCAATCCGCTGCTTGCCCGGTATGGGCACACGTTTGTGGAACAGGCGGAGATCGGGGCCGCGGCCACGCTCGAGTTCACCGGGCGGGGCCAGATCCTCGCCGTCGGCGAACCCGTGCGCCGCAGCGGCACATCCGCTGGCGTGGTTCACCCCGTCAGGTAGCCCTAACCACCCAACGGGCCGCCCCCTGCGTCGGGGGGCGGCCCGTTGGTGTGCACGGCCGCTTCAGGAGCCCAGCAGCACGTCGATCGCGGTGCGTTCGTCGGCGGGGAAGACGAGGATGCGGTAGGCGGTGCCGTCGGCTGTGGTGGCGGTGGTGGATTTGACGCCCGCGTGGCGGAGTTGGGCTGCTACGGCGTTGGCCGCGGTGCGGGTCGGGGCGGTGGCGACCTGGCGGAGCAGGCCGTAGTCGTGGTGCGGGTCGGGGGTGTGGAAGGCCCAGCGCAGGACCAGGCCGAGCAGGCCGATGACCACGAGGGCCACCAGCAGCAGGTACGGCGCGGGCAGGTCCATGTGCCCATCATGCCCCGTGTGAGCAAGTCCACCCGCCAAGGTGGTTACCGGCCAGTACCCTCGGGTCACAGTGAACGGAGGTTAACCGGTGCCGTATCCCTCTGATCGCGAGCGCGACCGGCCGTGGGTCATGCGGACCTACGCGGGCCACTCCTCGGCCGCCAAGTCCAACGAGCTCTACCGGCGCAACCTGGCCAAGGGGCAGACCGGGCTCTCGGTGGCCTTCGACCTGCCCACCCAGACCGGCTACGACCCCGACCACGAGCTGGCCAGGGGCGAGGTCGGCAAGGTCGGCGTCCCGGTCGGGCACCTCGGCGACATGCGGGCGCTGTTCGACGCGATCCCGCTCGGCGCGGCGAACACCTCCATGACGATCAACGCGACCGCCATGTGGCTGCTCGCCCTCTACGTCACCGTCGCCAAGGAGCAGGCCGAGGTCGAGGGCGCCGACTGGCACGAGGTCGTCGCGCGGCTGGCCGGGACCACGCAGAACGACATCATCAAGGAGTACCTCTCCCGCGGCACCTACGTCTTCCCGCCCGGCCCCAGCCTGCGGCTGATCACCGACATGGTGGCGTTCACCGTGGCCAACGTGCCCAAGTGGAACCCCATCAACATCTGCAGCTACCACCTGCAAGAGGTCGGGGCGACACCGGTGCAAGAGGTCGCGTACTCGATGTGCACCGCGATCGCCGTCCTTGACGCTGTCCGTGACTCCGGCCAGTTGCCGCAAGAGGAGTTCGGCAGCGTTGTCGCGCGGATCTCGTTCTTCGTGAACGCGGGCGTTCGGTTCATCGAAGAGATGTGCAAGATGCGCGCCTTCACCGAACTCTGGGACGAGATCTGCCGTGACCGCTACGGCATCGATGACCCTAGGCAGCGCCGTTTCCGCTATGGCGTGCAGGTCAACTCTCTAGGCCTGACCGAGGCTCAACCGGAGAACAACGTCCAGCGGATCGTGCTGGAGATGCTCGCGGTTTCCCTGTCTCGCAAGGCAAGGGCGCGCGCGATCCAACTCCCCGCGTGGAACGAGGCTCTTGGCCTACCGCGCCCGTGGGACCAGCAGTGGGCGTTGCGCATGCAGCAGGTTCTCGCCTACGAGACCGACCTGCTTGAGTACGAGGACATCTTCGACGGCTCTTCGGTCATCCAGGCCAAGGTGGACGAGATCCTCACGGGCGCGCGCGCCGAGATAGACCGCGTCCAGGCCATGGGTGGTGCCGTTGCCGCTGTCGAGAGCGGTTACATGAAGACCCAGATGGTCGGGTCCCTAGCCGAACGGCGCCGTCGCATTGAGGTAGGCGAAGAAGTCATCGTTGGGGTCAACAAGTTCGACACCACTGAGCCGAGTCCTCTGCAGGCCGAAGGCGCGAAGGCCATCGAGACCGTTGACCCTGTCGCCGAGCGGGAGGCCGTTGACGCTATCCAGCGGTGGCGGGCTTCCCGGGACGAGTCCGCCGCACAGGACTCTCTGGACGCCCTGCGCACAGCGGCCAAGACCGACGCGAACCTGATGGCCGCGACCCTCGCGTGCGCCCAGGCAGGCGTAACGACGGGGGAGTGGGCTGCCGCTCTGCGCGAGGTCTTCGGCGAGTACCGCGCCCCCACGGGCGTCTCCGGTGCGTACGCCGCGGGCGAGGCAGGGGTCGAGCTGGCCAAGGTCCGCGAGTGGGTCAAGGCCACCGGCGACGAGATCGGCGAGCGGCTGCGCATGCTGGTCGGCAAGCCAGGGCTCGACGGTCACTCCAACGGAGCCGAGCAGATCGCCGTAAGAGCCCGCGACACCGGGTTCGAGGTCGTGTACCAGGGCATCCGGCTTACCGTGGACCAGATCGTGTCCGCCGCGGTGCAAGAGGGCGTGCACGTAGTGGGGTTGTCGATCCTGTCCGGCTCGCACCTGGAGGCCGTGCCCGCGGTCGTAGAGGGTCTGCGAGCCGCGGGCGCCGGCGACATCCCGGTGGTGGTGGGCGGCATCATCCCGCCGGATGACGCCAAGACGCTGCTAGAGGGCGGTGTAGCGCGGGTCTTCACGCCGAAGGACTACGAGATGACCCAGATCATGTCCGAGATCGTCCGGGTCATCAGGGAGGCCAACGGACTCCCGGCTTAACCGAGCAGCGTCAGCACTTCCTGCGTGCTGGTGACCGTGGCGAACCCGCCGCCGTGGAGGTTGGTGGCGGTCGCCCGGGACAACTCGTCGGCGGTCAGGACAGTGCCATCCGGACCCGCTTGGTCGAACGTGAAGGTCGCGTCCAACGCCACGTGCACCTCGTAGCCCAGGTTGCCGCCAACGCGCGCGGTTGTCTCAACGCACATGTTGGTCTGGATGCCCGCGAGCACGATCCGGTTGATGCCCTTGGCGGTGAGCCACTGGTGCAGGTCCACGGCACCGTGGAACGCGGAGTTGACGTGCTTGGTGAACATCAGGTCCGGCTCCGCGCCGTCCAGTTCCGGCTTGAACCGCGCCCCGGGCGTGCCCTGCTCCAGCGGCGACCCCTTGAACAGGGAGTCGTGCCGCACCAGCACGAGTGGCTGCCCCGCCGAGGTCCAGGCGTCGAGCAGGGTCTTGATGTTGGACTCCGCCGCCGGGTTGTTGCGCTTGCCCGCGCGCGGGTCGTCGAAGCCGCGCTGCACGTCGATCAGGATCAGTGCTGTCATGCGGTCAACGGTGCCGGGTCCGCCTCGGGTTCTCCAGGTGCAGAAAAGGCGCGATGCGATACTTTCCTGCCATGCGCGCGATCGGGGTTCTCCTGCTGCCGGGCACCCGCCTGTTCGACTTCGCCGTCGTCAACGAGGTGTGGTCGGTCGGCCGCACCGGTGTCGGCCCGTTCGAGGTCCGGCTCTGCGGCCCGGCCAAGCGCCCGGTCGACCTGCACCCGGCGGGCACGGCCACGCCGACGCACGGCCTCACCGGGCTGACCGACTGCGACCTCGTCCTCGTGCTCGGCCGAGCCGACCCGGCCGCCGAGGTGCCCGCGTCCGTGCGCACCGCCCTGCGCGCCGCGCACGCGTCCGGCACCACCGTCGCCGCCCTGTGCTCCGGCGCCTTCACCCTCGCCGCCGCGGGCCTGCTGGACGGCCGCAGGGCCACCACCCACTGGGCACTGCTGGACGACCTCGCCGCCGCCTACCCGACCACCCTGGTCGAGCGGGACGTCCTGTTCACCGAGCACGACGGACTGCTCACCTCGGCAGGCGTCGTCGGCGGCCTCGACCTGTGCCTGCACCTCGTGCGCCGCGACCTCGGCCCCCGCGCCGCCAACACCCTCGCCCGCAGGCTGGTGATGCCCCCGGTTCGCGAAGGCGGCCAAGCGCAGTACGTCGACGCCCCCATCCCCAACCGCCCCGAACGCGGCGACATCGCCACGACGATCGACTGGGCACTGTCGGTCTTGAGCGACCCGATCGGCATCCCAGACCTAGCCGCTAGAGCCCGGATGAGTCCCCGTGGCTTCCACCGAGCGTTCGTCGCCGCGATGGGCGACACGCCCGGTCGCTGGCTCTTGCTCCAACGGCTCCGGCTCGCTCAACTGCTCCTAGAGACGACAACCCTGTCCGTCGACCGCGTCGCCACCCGCAGCGGCCTCGGCACATCCGCCAACCTCCGCCGCCGCATGCGAGCCGAGTTCGGCACCACCCCGTCGACCTATAGGCGCACCTTCGCGAGCTAGCGGTCTGTCTCGGCCACGCGCTCGCGGAGACGGTCGCGGATCTCGTCTGGTGTGTAGGCGCGGCGCTGGCGTTCTGCTCGGGCTATAGCTGCTCCGGTAGCGGCAACGCCGACGACGCCGGCTAGTCCTAGGAACTTCCAAACGCGTCGCATGTGCCGAGGTTACCTAGGCTCAGGGGCATGGGCTCTCTCACTCTGGACGAGGCCGTCGGGCTGACCCGCACCGGTGATCTGTGGCTGTTCCGCGGCCGCACCGCCGCCGACCGGGCGATCCAGACCCTCACCAACTCCCCGGTCAACCACGTCGGCATGGCGGTCGTGCTCGACGACCTGCCGCCGCTGATGTGGCACGCGGAGCTGGGCCGGTCGCTGCCGGACCGCTGGACCGGCGAGCGCCAGCGCGGCGTCCAGTTGCACGACCTGCACGACGCCGTGGTCGTCTGGGCCACGAGGTACGGGCAGAAGGGCTGGCTCCGGCAGCTGCCCGAGCCGGTCACCCAGGCCCAGGAGGACGCCGTCCTGCGCACCATCGCCCGGCTGGACGGCACGCCGTTCCCGTCGACCGCGCGGCTGGCAGGCCGGTGGGCGAAGGGGCGGGTGCCGCTGACCCGCTGGCAGAAGCCCAGGCAGGCCGAGTTCGAGAGCGCGTACTGCGCCGAGGTCGTGGCCGCCACCATGATCGAGATGGGCCTGCTCCCGGCCACCGACCGCGCCCACGCCTACGACCCTGGCACGTTCTGGAGCGGCGACGGCCTCGACCTGCCGCACGGCCTGGAGATCGGGGTCGACGTCCCGCCGGGCAGCACCCCCGCGGGCACCTAGCCGACCAGGCCCGCTTCCTGGGCCAACACCGCTGCCTGGACCCGCGAGCGCAGGTCCAGCTTGGTCAGCACCCGCGACACGTGGGTCTTCACGGTGGCCTCGCCGATGCCGAGGCGGCGGGCGATCTGCTGGTTGGACAGGCCCTCGCCGACGCAGACCAGCACCTCCGATTCCCGGTCGGTCAGCTGGTCGAGACCCGGCGGCGACACGACTTCGCGGGGTTGCGCCGCGGCGAAGGCGTGGATCAGGCGCCGGGTCACGCTCGGTTCGATGACCCCGTCGCCCGCGGCCACTACGCGGATCGCGTCGATCAGGCGGGGTGCGTCGACAGACTTAAGAAGGAACCCGGACGCGCCCGCGCGGAGCGCCCCATAGACGTAAGAGTCCATGTCGAACGTGGTGAGCACTAGGACCGCGCAGACACCGTCCGCAACCAGCCTGCGGGTGGCCTCTATGCCGTCCACCTCCGGCATGCGGACGTCCATCAGCACTACGTCGGGCCGTAGTGCAGTGGCCTTGCGAACCGCCGCGGCACCGTCACCTGCCTCGGCGACGACCTCGATGTCCGGGGCGGTGTCGAGGATCATCGCCAGACCGTTGCGGATCGCGGCGTGGTCGTCGGCCACCAAGACCCTGATCGTCACGCTTCCTCCACCGGGAACTCGGCACGCACGCGCCAACCGCCTTCGACCGGTCCCGCGGACAGTGTCCCGTGAACCGCGTCGACTCGTTCGGCCATCCCCAGCAGACCGGCCCCAGTGGGATTGGGTGGCCCGGCAGGCCTGTCGCTGGACACTTCGACTACCAGGGTCTCGCTGGACCTGTTGATCCGTAGGGACACGCTGGCTCCTGGCGCGTGTTTTACGGCGTTGGTAAGAGATTCCTGCACGATCCGGTAGGCGGTGAGGTCCACGGCTGCCGGTAGGTCATCTATCCCGTCCACCTCAACCGTGACGGTCAGCCCTGCCGCGTTCGCCGAGCGAACAAGACGCTCGAACTCGGCTAGCCGCGCGGGTGAGGTGAACGCGTCCTGCCCGTCGGTCGAGCGCAGGAGTCCGATCATGGCGCGCATCTCGGCCAGGGACGCCAGGCTGTTCTCCCGCATCGACCGCAGCACGGTCCTGGTCCGCTGGGGGTCGTGTTCGCGCATCGTGAGCAGCGCCTCGGACTGGATCGCGATGGCCGACAGGTGACCGGCGATCACGTCGTGCAGGTCCCGCGCCATGCTCGCCCGCTCGGCGGCCACCGCCGCGTCCCGGTCCAGTTCGGCGATCCGCGCCAGCTGGTCCGCCCGCGCCCGCTCCGCCTCGGCGATCTCCCGCTGCTGGCGCACGTTGAGCGCCCACCACACAGGCATCGCGGGTAGCGAGCACGCGCTGATGATGATGAGCAGCGCTATCCGGAACGAGTCGGACAAGACGAGCGCCACCATGATGACCAGGCCGAGGTAGCACCACAGGATGATGACGACTGTCTGGCTTGACCGTCGCGATCCGTAGAGCACGGCCAGGTAGATCAGGTCGCCGAAGGCCAAGGCGATCGCCAGCGTCAGACCCATCGCGATGTCTATGGCCAGCAAGGGCACACCTGCGGCTAGGGCTATCCCGGGCGCCTTGTGCTTGGCGAGCTGGAGCAGGCATAGACCCGCCAACACCGCGTACCGCACCCAGAACGGCCCCTTGAGCGCCCCCGAGTCGACCAGGCTGGGTGCGTTGATGGCGAAGAGGACGACACCGAGCAGGTAGACGAAGACGATCTGCGCGAGCCGCCTGCCCCACTCCTTGACCACACGACAATCACAGCACACGCCTGCCTGCCCCGGCTCAGCCGACAGTCGAGCCCCGAGGTCCCCCGAAATGATGACACCGGCCGCGGTGCCCATGATCGTCCACAGCGGACCGGGCAGCGCGGCCGGACCTGGTGTGACCACAAAGGATGGTAGAGCTGTCGATCGCCAGGCGGGCGGGTGGTCCCGCCGTGCGCCATACGCCGATCGGGGGTGGTCACGCACCGTTGATGGTCCACCGGCGCGCGGGGGACGCGCGGGGTGGGCAGGGGTTGCCGCTCGGCGCCCCGGGGGTTGACAGCGCGCAATGGTCTAGTCCATTTTGAGGTGGTCCCGATCACCCTGCACCTGCACATGCCCCCTTGGAGGCAGCCATGACGTCCCGCGCCAAGCGGGCGATCATCGCCCTGCTGTCCGCCCTGTCGGTCACCACAGGCCTGGTCCTGGCCTTCGCGGGCAACGCCGCCGCGGCCAACCTCGTCGCCAACCCCGGATTCGAGGCGGGCAGCCTCTCCGGCTGGACCTGCTCCGGCGGCGGTAGCGTCACCGGCACCGACAAGCGCACCGGCAACTACGCGCTGACGGCCGCTCCTGCGGGCTCGGACAACGCCCGTTGTTCGCAGACCGTCACCGTGAACCCGAGCTCGCGCTACACCCTGACCGCGTGGGTCAAGGGCTCTTACGTCTACCTCGGCGCCTCCGGGACCGGCACCACCGACGTCAGCACCTGGCACCCCGGTGGTTCGTCGTGGGTGCAGCTGTCAACCAGCTTCAGCACCGGCGCCAGCACCCGGTCGGTCACCGTCTACCTGCACGGCTGGTACGGCCAGCCCGCGTACCTCGCCGACGACGTGAGCCTCGACGGCCCGGGCACCCCGCCGACCTCCACTACGACCACCACGACGACGACCCGCCCCACGTCGTCCACCACCACCACCACGACGACCACCCCGCCGTCGAGCACCACCACGACCACTACACCGCCGTCGAGCACTACGACGACGACCACCACCACTACGACGACCACCACGCCGAACCCGAACCTGCCGCTGCCCAAGCACGTCCTGACCGGGTACTGGCACAACTTCGACAACGGCGCGAAGGCCCTGACCATCGCGCAGGTGCCGACCACCTACGACATCATCGCGGTGTCGTTCGCCGACGCGGTGCCCGCCGTGCGCGGCCGGGTCGAGTTCAACCTCGACCCCGGGTTGTCCAAGAAGCTCGGCGGCTACACCATCGAGCAGTTCAAGGCCGACGTGAAGACCGCCCAGGGCCGCGGCCAGAAGGTCATCATCTCGGTCGGCGGCGAGAAGGGCACCATCTGGGCCGGTGACACCGCCTCGGCCACCGCGTTCGCCAACAGCGTGATCGAACTGATCCGCACCTACGGCTTCGACGGCGTCGACATCGACCTGGAGAACGGCGTCAGCGCCCAGTACATGGGCCCGGCGCTGCGCAGCATCTACAACGCGGGCGGCAAGATCATCACGATGGCCCCGCAGACCATCGACGGCCAGTCGACCGGTCAGGCGTACTTCCAGCTGGCGCTGGCGGTCAAGGACATCCTGACCATCTGGAACATGCAGTACTACAACTCCGGCACGATGCTGGGCTGCGACCAGCAGGTCTACTCGCAGGGCACGGTCAACTTCCTGACCGCGCTGGCCTGCATCCAGCTGCAGGGCGGCCTGCGCGCCGACCAGGTCGGCCTCGGCCTGCCCGCGTCGCCGTCCGGGGCCGGTGGCGGCTACCAGTCACCGACCAACGTCAACAACGCGCTGAACTGCCTGGCGCGTGGCACCAACTGCGGCACCTTCAAGCCGTCGACCACGTACCCGGACATCCGGGGCGCGATGACCTGGTCGATCAACTGGGACGCCTCTAACGGGTACGCGTTTGCCAACACGGTGGCGCCGTTCCTGGACACCCTGCCGTAAGAGGGGGCCGACCGGTTGAACGTGCGCGGCGGGGCGAGGGTGCCCGCCGCGCACGTTCTGTTTAGTCAGGCCAGACCGGCGTGCGCTTCTCCAAGAAGGCCGCCATCCCCTCCTTGGCCCCCTTGAGCTGGGACGCCGACGCCATGACCTCTATGGCCAACGCGTAGGCGTCCTGCTCAGGCCTATCCAGCTGCGCATAGATCGTCTGCTTCCCCAGCGCCTTGGACGCACCGCTGCCTCTAGTAGCGCGCCTCACCAGGTCGTCTACCGCGTTGTCGAGCTCATCATCCGGCACCGCCCGATTGATCAGCCCCCACTCCTCAGCGGTCCTAGCGTCGATGACGTCACCGGTGAGAGCCAGCTCCATCAGCCTCTTACGCCCCACAGCCCGCGCCACCGGCACGGCAGGCGTGTGACAGAACCACCCACCCTTACCGCCCGGCAGCGCAAACCCCGCCGACTCGGCCGCGATGGCCAGGTCGCAGGTAGCCACAAGCTGACACCCCGCCGCCGTGGCCAGCCCATGCACCCGCGCAACCACAACCTGCGGCACCGTCTGGATGGTCCGCATCAACTCGGTGCACAGCCTGAGCAGCCCTCTTACCCCCAGCAAGTCCCTAGCCGCCACATCCGCGAAGTCATGCCCCGCCGAGAACACCGGCCCCGCCCCCGCCAGCACAATCCCCTTGGCATCCGACGTCCCCGCCACACAGAACGCCGCCAGCAACTCCGCCAAGTGCTCCGCCGACAACGCGTTCCGCCGCTCCGGCCGATTCATGGTGATCCGCACGGTCTCACCCTCACGGGTGACGAGGATGTGCTGGTAGTCGGACATACCCCGACCCTAGCCACCCACCCGCGGCACCCGCCCCATCAACCGCTCGATCGCCTCCTCCACCGGCTCCACCTCGAAGTCAAGCTCTTCCAACCGCGCCACCACCTCGGCGACCGGCAACCCCGTGGTCAGCGCGAGGCCCAAGACCTGCCTGATGGACACGGGCTCGTCGGGAGAGTGGGTTTCCCGTTCGTCGAACCGCACCAGGAGTGAGGGGCCGTCCTGGTCCTCGAACGGGCGGAACGCGATACCCAGTTCCGCCAAGCGGGCGGCTGTTCCGTCCCACGGACCGAGGTGCGCGTTCCGCGTCACCAACGGCTGGAGATAGCCGGGAGCCCGGTGCTGCTGGAGGAAGATCTGGCAGCTGCGCTGCCAGTGGAATATCGCGCTGTCCGCGCGGGTCGCGACGTCGATGTCCGGCACGACGCGCGGGCGGCACGAACCTTGCTGCTCGATCCAGTCCAGCACCGCGCTCAGTGATCGCTGCGTCCGGTGTGACACGAAGATCGCCGCGTGCAGAGCTCTTGCCGGTGACCACGTTTCGTCGGGCAGGTCGAGTTCGCCGATGAGGGGATCGGTCCCCGGGTCGTCGAGCCACGGACGCCCCTGGGGTTTCCGGCTGGGAAACCAAGACCTGGCAGCAGGGTTCTCGTCGGCTGAGCCGGTCACGCGGTAGCCGAGCACCGCAAGTCGGTCGACAACTGCTCCCAGCGGCCACCGCAGGTGTTCGGCGGCCGATTCCGCATGCCTCGTCCCCACCTCGGCGCCGACCAGCCAGCCCGGTCTTCCGTCCAGGTCCCGGCTCAGGAGTACGACATCGGCTTCCGTGTACCGCCGCGGCACGGGGAACTCCGCCACGTCGAACGAGTACGCCCGGAGTCGCTCCGCCACCTCGGCGGGGGACAGGTTGGCCGCGCGGGAGTACCAAGCCACGTGCCCCTGCGGGATCGACCGCCCCGCCGAGAGCGCGGCGAGCAGCGCGCGGTCGCCCGGCTCGGCGCGTTCGGGCAAGCTGTCGGGGTTCTCGACCGGATATCCCAGCTCGGCGAGTCGTCGCGCCACCGCTCTGGGGCCGCGGCCGAGGAGGGCCGCCACGTCCGCGATGTCGGCCGCGTCGACCGGATCCGCCCGGGCAGCCACATCCGGCGATCTCGTGGTCCTGTTGAGCCGGGCGAGCACGGTCCAGTCGGAAGGCAGGGCGGGCATGATCGAACCGGCCCGGACGGGTCCCCCGGCGCCGAGCAGTGCGGGCACGTGCGCCAGCAGGTGCCAGAACAGGATCCAGTCCGGCATCGGGTGCAGCCACGCGCCGCTGTTAGTGCGGCTCCGGTCGTTGTTGATCCCACCGGGGGAACAGCCGATCCTGGCGAAGTCCTCCCCCAGGCTTGTCGCGTTCGTCTCGATCGCGGCCGAGGCGACGATGTCGGCCACGCCGGGGCTCGTGTCCGCCACGTGGTGCAGCCACCGCTCCGAGAGGAATTCGGGAGCGGCCACGAGCAGCGTAGGCGCGGCATCGTCGAGCAGCCGTTCGACCTGGTCGGACACGTCGTCGAGCACGGTGGTGCGGTCGACGGTGAGCCGTGGCACCCAGTCCCGCGTCAGGTTCACCACCGCGCCGCGGAGGTCTGGGTGGTTGGTGAGGGTCTTGAGCACGCCAAGCTGCTTGGCAGGCGTGGTGTAGAGCCCGTCGGCCAGCAAGGCACCTCCGTTCTCGCACCACACGACCTGCCCATTGGGTTCCTGGGGACCGTGGACGAGTTCACCCGAGCCGTTGACACCGCTGGTGTTCCTCGGCCGGAACACGAAGGGTTCCCACTCGGCGGCCACCCCGTCGTCCTCGGCCGTGGTGTGGAACTCGGCGATGCCCAGCAGGCGGTCCAGCACCTCGACACAGGAGAAAGTGCTCTTCAGGTCGCGCAGGTACAGGGTGACGGTGGTACCCGGTTGCGTGCCGTGGTCCTCGACCTGGCTGATCCGGAACAGGTGGCCGGGACCCACGATCCACACCCGCCACACCGGGCCGGGGCGGCCGCCGTGGCGGTCCATGCGGCAGGTGGTGACCTCGATCTCGTCGGCCAGCATGAAGTAGCTCAGGACGCCGATGCCGAAGCGGCTGTTGGGGTGCAGGTGGATGTCGCGCTCGGCCCACTCCGCCTGCTCCTCGGCGAACTCCGGGCGATCGGCGAAGCGGATTCCGGCCTGGGAGAACACCTCGCGCAACTCCTGGGCGCCCATGCCGATGCCGTTGTCGGTGCAGCGCAGGTAGTGGCGGCCGGTGTCGTCGACTCCCTGCTCGAAGGTGATGCGCCCGGACCAGTCGGTCCGGTCCAGGAACTGGTGCCGGGCTTGGCGGTACCGGCAGGCGTCGAGGGCGTTCTGGTACAGCTCGCGGACGGCGAGGGACCTGTCGCCGTAGAGCTGTTCGCCCATGAGGAGTTCGCGCACGCGGGTCTCGTCGAGGCGGAACCGGGTGACGGGGACCGTGAACGCCGGGATGCCGTCCACCGAGGCGGGGACGACCCGGTCGGCCGAGGCGCGGGCGGGCAGGAGGAGCAGCGGTTGCAGGTGCGCGTCGTCGGCGGACACCGCGTGGATGGCGCTGAGCACGGCATCCACCCGCGTCACCTGGTCTCGCAGCGCTTCCATCACGGCCTCGTGGTGGCACTCGGCGACCAGACCGAGTCCGATGTGGACGGGCTCCCAGCTCAGCTCGGCCAGCGTGGACCGCAACCGCGCCAGGTCGACCGGGTTCGGCACGCCCAGGTGCTCGACCACCACCGGCGACAGCGCGATCGGCTCGACGGCGAGGGCGTGGGCGGCGGCGAGCAGCAGCCCGATCAGGCGTTCGCGAACGACGACGCCACCGAGGTGGCTGGTGCGGGGCCTCAGGTCGAGCCGGTCGGGGTTGCCGAGATCGCCGGGGGAGAGGCGGAACAGGCGGGTCACCCGGTCGAGGGCGTCGACCACGACCCTGCGGGTCGGTTCGGGCAGGTCGAGGCTGGTCGGCGGGAGCGGTTGGGTGGCCAGCCAGCGGTGACGCAGCCACTTGTCGATCTCGGGGAGGCCGCGGGCGACCAGGCGCCGCTCCTGCTGGCCGTCCAGGAAGCGGGCGAACGAGGCCTCGTCCACGTCGACCCGCACTGTGCGGGCGTGGTGGGCCAGAGGCGCGAGCGCCAGTAGAGCGGCCTCCAGCGGCGAGAACCCGACCTCGCCGATCAGGCCGATCAACGCGCCGACCTGGGCGGTCACCCGTTTGGGCAGGGCGTCATCGCGCCAGGGGTCGTCCGGCGCGCGGCTGGCGGCGAACAGCTGCTCGGCGGCGGTCATCGCCATCGCCACGTGGCCGCTGGCCTCGTCGACGCCGGTCCACGCGGGGTGCGAGCGGACCAGGTCAGTCCAGTCGGCGGCGGCCGGGCGGCGTGCGGGAGTCGGGCGCGGTGACCTCTCCGCCCTGCCGTGCAGGGCGCGCCAGTACCTGAGGTCCGTGGTGAGCGCGGAGACGGCCCCCGCGCGGGCGCCGTGGTCCGCGTAGGTCTCCACCAGTGCCTGCACGACGTTCCACGGCGGCGCGGACACCGTCTGGCCGAGGTGGAGTTCGGAGATCCGGCTCTTGGACACACCGGTCCGCTTGCCGACCGCCGCCAGCGGTGGCTTGCCGCTCTCCTCCCACAGCTGCCTGAGCCTCTCGCAGAGCTCGGCGACCTCGTCCGCCATCCGGTCCTCCTCCCGTCCGTCCGGTGTGGTTGGGCTCCCACCTGGGGTTCTACCGCGCGCCGTCCGGTCTCGTCCGCGTTCCGGGACACCGGGTGCCACCGGGCGACAGCGTTTCCCCCGAACGGCCCATACGAGGGAGGGAACGGGATGAGCGAGGTCCTGGAACTGGTCAAGGCGGTGCTGGAGGCCGCGGTCGCGGGGGTCGCGGCCTACCAGCTGTTCACGCGGAAGCGTGGTGCTCGTGCAAGAGCAGCTGCGTGTAGGCGGCGACGCTCTGGGCGTCGGTGATGTCGCCGGTGCGGATCATGGCTTCGAAGGTGGCGCGGGGGAACCAGGCGGCGCGCATGTCCTGTTCCTCGAGTTCGCGGGCGGGTGGGCCCTGGGTGAGGTCGGTGGCGAGGTAGACGTGGCCGCGTTGGCTGGACATGCCCGCAGCGACGTCGAGGGTGCCGATGGGGGTCATGGTGGCGGCGACGAGGCCGGTCTCCTCGCGCAGTTCGCGGGCGGCCAGTTCCTCGGGCGCCAGCACGGCGCGGTCGGGGGCGGTGCCCTGGGGGAACTCCCAGCGGCGCAGGCCGAGCGGGTAGCGGTACTGCTCCACCAGCATCAGGCGCTCGCCGTCGAGCGGGATGACCAGGGCGTAGTCGGGCTTGTCGATCACACCGTAGATGCCGGGGCTGCCGTCGTGGCGGCGGATGCGGTCTTCGCGGACGGTCATCCAGGCGTTGGCATAGACCTGTGTCGAGTCGAGGCGTTCCACAGGGTCGATCCTGCCGTGCCCGCCGGACGGGCTAACCTGCCCCGGTGCGTCTCGTGATCGCTCGTTGCCAGGTCGACTACGCCGGGCGGCTCACCGCCCACCTGCCGATGGCCAACCGCCTGCTGCTGGTCAAGGCGGACGGCTCGCTGTCGGTGCACTCCGACGACCGCGCGTACAAGCCGCTGAACTGGATGACCCCGCCGTGCTGGCTGACCGAGGAGCCGGGGGTGTGGACGGTGCAGAACAAGGCGGGCGAGAAGCTGGTCATCACGCTCGAGGAGGTCATGCACGACTCCGCGCACGAACTCGGCGCCGAACCCGGCCTGGTCAAGGACGGCGTCGAGGCGCACCTGCAGGAGCTGCTCGCCGAGCACATCACCACCCTCGGCGACGGCTACACCCTGGTGCGCCGCGAGTTCCCCACCGCCATCGGCCCGGTCGACATCATGTGCCGCGACTCCGGCGGCGCCTCGGTCGCCGTCGAGATCAAGCGCCGCGGCGAGATCGACGGGGTCGAGCAGCTGACCAGGTACCTGGAACTGCTCAACCGCGACCCGCTGCTCGCCCCGGTCCGGGGTGTGTTCGCCGCGCAGCTGATCAAGCCCCAGGCCCGCGTCCTCGCCGAAGACCGCGGCATCCGCTGCGTCACCCTCGACTACGACACCCTGCGCGGCATCGAGTCCGACGAGTTCCGCCTGTTCTGACCCGCCTCTCAGCGTTTGGCGGAGCTTGTTCCCGCCTTGGCGAGAACCTGCTCCTTCAGTTCGCCACGGCGCGTCTTAATCGCCTTGCCGACACGGCCGCGATCTCGCGAGAGGTCGCGTTGCAGTAGCTTGATGTTCTTGCGCGCCTCTACCAGTGCCGACTTCCACTCCGTCAAGCAGGCAGTCAAGTTCGACTGCGGATCCAGATCGGGCACCTCCAACGCGCGGTCCAGTTGCGCGAAATTGGGTTGTTGATTGGTGGGCAACCTGTTGACGGCGGCGGAGAACGAGCCTTGCCGGTAGCCGATCACTCTGGCCACTTTGTGCTCGACTTCTTCGGCCAGCGCGGGGAATCTGTTTTTCTCCTGCTTGCCAAGGTCGATCAACGACTGAACTGCTTTCAGTAGATCTGTGATCTTGCCGACCATCATTCGATATTTCTTGACCATTCCTTCTTGTTGCCGAAGAAGTGTGATTAGCTCGCGATACACCGAATCGTGATTCTTGGCAAAAGTATTGATCTGCTTGTTGAGAGTTCTTTCGTTGCTGCGCAACTGGGCTTGGCGGGTATTTCGACAATATCTGGCATAGCGGAGTGCTCGGCGACCGTCCCGCAGCGTCGTGGCCATTACGAGGTCGCCGCCAAGAAGCCCGAAGAACCAGCGCGTACGCCAGTCCTGGCCTGCCGCCATTTGCTTGAACGTTCCTCGCTTCTCTTCCGCTGTCGCCCTGAGCGGTCCGAGGTCGGCCTCGGCCTTGAGGAACTCGCGGGCACGCTCGAGGGCGAGATTCCACGATTCGTGTTGAGACACTGCCACGATTGCCCTCCGCGTAGGTCATGGTGCTGCATGCGACTGAGGCTTGTCGATTTCGCAAGTTAGCACGCCACTTGGCGGGTGGAGGCCGCGCTGCTATTGGCAGTAATCGGACAGTTTCGTGCCACGCGCCCGCCGGGATCGACGCGTGGTGTCACTCCGTGAAGAAGTCGACCATTGCCTGGTAGCGGGGATGGGGTTCGCCGATCCAGCGGCCGGGGCCGACCTGGTTTTCCCAGGTGCGGTGGTGCTCCAACAGGGCGTTGACGAGGTCGGTGGCCAGGGCGGCGGCTTCGTAGAGGTCCTGGTCGGCGGTTTGGGCGCTCGCGCCGATGATGAGGCCGCGGACGTTGGCGGAGTGGCCGTAGCGGAAGTGGCCGGAGCCGAGCAGGTGCTGGTCGACGAGGGCGGCCTCGCCGTGGTTGTGGCCGGTGTGGCGGTGGCCGGAGGCCTTGGCGGCGGCGTTGGGGAGGAAGGGGAGCGCCTCGTCGCCGAGGGTGAGGGCGGCCAGGACGGCTTCCTCGTCGCGCTCCCACCTGGGGGCTGTCGGGTCGAGGACGACGAAGGCCATGCTGGACCTCGGGTAGCGGCCCGCCTGGTGGCCGTCCCACACGCTCTCGGCGCGGCGGAGTCCCGCGCTGAACAGCACGTCGGCGAGCGCGGCGTCGTCGAGCATGTAGTCGTACGGGTTGCGGCGGTGTCGAACGCGCACGACAAGCCCGTGCGGGGAGGCACCCTCTCGAATGGTCACCAGCGCATTGTGCGCGACGACCGGCGGTGGGGTCCCGGTGGCGGCGCTCACCACCCTATTGGTATAGACCTTGTCGGGTGAGCACCTCGAACCGGCTGTGGACCCCGACCTTCGCGCTGTACTTCACCGCGCGGATCGTGTCGATGCTCGGCGACATGATGATCCCGGTGGCGATGTCGGTCGCCGTGCTGGGACTCGGGTACGGGGTCACCGGCGTCGGGTTGGCCCTCGGCGCGTGGATGGGTGCTTTCGCGCTGTGCGTCGTGTTCGGCGGGGTCGTCGCCGACCGGTTCCACCCGTTGCCGCAGATGGTCGGCGCCGACGCGGTGCGCTGCGCTGTGCAGGCCGGGCTGGCGGTGTACCTGCTGCTGGGGCACCCGCCGCTGTCGTTCGTCGTCGGCACGTCGTTGCTCGGTGGCGTCGCGACGGCGATGTTCCAACCGGGCCTGACCAGCATGGTGCCGCAGGTGGCCGCGGACCCGCACCGGGCCAACGGGGTGCTGCGGATCAGCCAGGGCCTGGCGACCATGCTCGGCCCGGCGCTGGCGGGCGTGCTCGTCGCGACCACCTCGATCGGGCTGGCGTTCGCAGTGGACGCGGCGACGTTCGCGGTGAGCGGGATCTGCCTGCTGCTGGTGAAGGTGCCCCGCTTCGAGGTGACCGGCACCGAGTCGACCTGGCACAACCTGCGCGCCGGGTGGCACGAGTTCCGGTCCCGGTCCTGGCTGTGGTCGGTCATCCTGATCTGGTGGGTGCTCGGCGTCCTGGTCTGGGGCCCGATCCACCCGCTGGGCGCGGCGTCGATCATCGAGGTGCACGGCACGGCCGCGTTCGGCTACGCGGAGGCCGCCTTTGGCGCGGGCAGCGTCCTCGGCGGCCTCGTCGCGATCAGGCTGCGCCCGGCACGGCCGTTGTTCAGCGGCGGGATCGCGATGTTCCTGTTCCCGCTGATGCCGCTCGCCGCCGCGCTGGTGCCCGCCGTGCCGGTGCTGCTGTCGCTCTACGCCATCAGCGGCCTCGGCTGGGCGTTCTGGGGCGTCCAGTGGGCCACCGCCGTGCAAACCCAGGTCCCCCAGGACAAACTCAACCGCGTCGCCGCCTACGAGGTCGCCGGTTCCATCCTCGCCGTCCCCTTGGGACAGGTCCTCGCAGGCCCCGCCAGCACCACCTTCGGCGTCCACCCCCTGCTGTTCGTCGCCGCCATCGCGGGCACCGGCTGCGCCATCGCCCTCGTCACCACAGCCCCGATCCGCCGCCTCACCCGGGTCTGACCGGCTGAATCGGGCAAAGCGGACCCGCGGGAAGTTCGTCATGCGGCGGGTGCCGAGGGGGTTCATGCTGTCCCGGTGATCACAGCGAGGTGACTGGGTGGTGGTTGGTGTGCACCTTCTCGCGGATGCCGATTTGCGGTTGGACGCGGCTCCGATCGACTATGTGCTGCTGGGTGTCTATTTCGTCGTGGTACTCGGGATCGGGGCGCTGGCGCGGAGATCGGTGTCGAGCAGTCTGGACTTCTTCCTGTCCGGGCGGTCGTTGCCCGCGTGGGTGACCGGGTTGGCGTTCATCTCGGCGAACCTGGGCGCGGTGGAGATCTTCGGGATGACCGCGAACGGGGCCCAGTACGGGATCCCGACGATGCACTACTACTGGATCGGTGCCATCCCGGCGATGGTGTTCCTCGGTCTGGTGATGATGCCGTTCTACTACGGCTCGAAAGTGCGCAGTGTCCCCGAGTTCCTGCTGCGCCGGTTCGGGAAGTTCGCGCACCTGGTCAACGGCCTCAGTTTCGCCGCGGCGCAGGTGCTCATCGCCGGGGTCAACCTGTTCGCGCTCGCGACCGTGGTCAACCTGCTGCTCGGGTGGCCGTTGTGGCTCAGTGTCGTGGTCGCCGCGGTCATCGTGTTGGCGTACACCTCGCTGGGCGGGTTGAAGGCCGCGGTCTACAACGAGGTCATGCAGTTCTTCGTGATCGTGGCGATGATGCTGCCGCTCACCTTCGTGGGCCTGCACAAGGTCGGCGGGTGGGACGGGCTGGTCGCCAAGATCACCGCGGCCTCACCGGGCACCGCGTCCGAGCAGCTGAACTCGTGGCCGGGCATGAACCTCACCGGTATCGGCAACGCGACCCTCAGCGTGCTCGGGATCGTGTTCGGGCTGGGCTTCGTGCTCTCCTTCGGTTACTGGACAACGAACTTCGCCGAGGTGCAGCGGGCCATGTCGGCCAAGAGCATGTCGGCGGCGCGGCGGACCCCGCTCATCGGCGCGTACCCGAAGACTTTCATCGCGCTGATCATCATCATCCCCGGCATGATCGCCGCGGTGCTGGTGCCGGAACTGGCCGCGTTCAAGCAGGGCCAGGACACCGGGGTCACCTACAACAACGCCATCCTGCTGCTGATCCGCGACCTGCTGCCCAACGGCATGCTCGGCATCGCGATCACCGGCCTGCTGGCGGCGTTCATGGCGGGCATGGCGGCCAACGTCAGCTCGTTCAACACCGTCTTCACCTACGACCTGTGGCAGGCCTACGTCCGCAAGGACAAGCCGGACGAGTACTACCTCAAGGTCGGTCGCGTGGTGACGGCGCTGGGCTGCCTGGTGGCGATCGGCACCGCGTTCATCGCCAGCAACTTCACCAACATCATGGACTACCTGCAGACCCTGTTCGGCTTCTTCAACGCGCCGCTGTTCGCGACCTTCCTGCTCGGCATGTTCTGGAAGCGGATGACCCCGCTGGCCGGTGGGCTCGGCCTGATCGCGGGCACGGCCTCGGCGATCACCGTCGACGTGCTCAACCGCAACGACGTGCTGCACCTGGCCGGGCAGGGCGCCAGTTTCGTCGCCGCGAGCGCCGCGTTCGTGGTCGACATCGCGGTCAGCGTGCTGGTGTCGCTGGTGACGCGGCCCAAGCCGGACTCGGAGCTGGTCGGCCTGGTGTGGTCGCTCACCCCGCGTGACCAGCTGCGCCACGACGACACCGGGGAGAACGCGGGCTGGTACCGCAAACCGGGGGTGCTCGCCGCCGGGGTGCTGGTCGTGACGCTGGCCCTCAACATCGTCTTCTGGTGAGGAGCGGGACATGGCTGAGAAGCGGGCCGCAGGCCTGTTCGACCTGCGCGGGGTGCTGGCGCTGCTGTTCGCGGTGTACGGGTTCGTGCTGACCGTGCTGGGTGTCGCGTTCACCACCCAGGCGGACCTGGACAAGGCCGCTGGGGTGAACGTGAACCTGTGGATGGGCCTCGGGATGCTGGCGGTGGCGCTGCTGTTCGCACTCTGGGTGCGCCTGCGACCGCTCACCGTGCCCGAGGGCGAGCAGCCGGAGCAGTCCGAACGGGACGCCTGACCGGTTCCCCGCACGGGCCGGGCCCCGGGTGGTTACCGTTGGCCCGTGCGGGGTTCCTTATCACTGATCGCGGCCGGTGCGGCGCTGGCGCTCGTCGCCGGGTGCGGCGCGTCGGTCGACCTGTCCAAGTCCACGTCACCGCGGCGCACGGTGCCCGCCGGGTCCGGCTTCGAGCCGACCACCTCGGCGCCCGGCCCGACCGGCACCGTCGACCCCGAGGTGCTGCGCCGGGTCGACCCGTGCGGCCTGCTCGACGAGGACACGCTCAAGCCGCTGGGCCAACCGGCGGAGAGCAGGCTGCGGGACTTCTCGCAGTGCTCCAACTACATGAAGGACTCCGAGGGCAAGGAGCTCAACTTCACGCTGAGCGTCGGCGACCTCACCATCGGCCAACCCGACGCGGGTTCCGAGATCGACGGCCTGCCCTACGTCCAGTCCGAATTGGAGGACAAGTCCGCGTGCTTCGCCACCGCGATCACCGAGACCAACCCCAACCGCGGCATCACGGTGCAGGTCGGCCGCCGGGACAAGGGCAACCTGTGCGTCCCGGGCAAGGCCGTGCTGCACTCCGCGCTCGCCAAGATCCGCAAGAGCCCACCGCAGCTGGAACTGGCGAAGAACACCCTGGTCGAGCTGGAGCCGTGCACGCTGATCTCGGAGACCGTCATCGCGACCGCGGTCGGCGCGAACTCCCGCAAACGGCCGAGCGGGGCGCACGCGTGCTCCTGGAACGGCGACGGTGTGTCGTTCATGCTCACCTTCCGCATCGGTGTCCGCCCGGACACCATCGCCGACTCCGCAGGCACCACCCCGATCAACCTGGGCGACGGCGTCACCGCCCAGCAGAAGCCCGACAAGGACGGCGCCCGCTGCCGGGTCGAGTGGGCGCACGCCGCGTTCCCCGGTGACGACGAGCGCGCCGAGGTCGTGGCCCTGGACTACAGCCGCTACTCGGACAAGGTGGCGGGCGAGGACCCGTGCGCGAAGGTGCAGACCGTGGCCAAGTCGCTGATCCCGAGGTTGCCCAAGCGGTAGCGGGCGGAGTAGGAACGGTCCGGGGAGGCGAGTGATGAAGAAGATCATCAACAACCCGGCCGACGTGGTGACCGACGCCCTGCGCGGGCTGGCCGCCGCACACCCCGCACTGCTGCGGGTGACCCGGGACCCGGCCGTGGTGGCCTGGGCCGGGTCGCCGGTGGCGGGCAAGGTCGCCGTCATCTCCGGCGGCGGGTCCGGCCACGAGCCCCTGCACACCGGCTTCGTCGGCCCCGGCATGCTCGACGCGGCCTGCCCCGGCGCGGTGTTCACCTCGCCGACCCCGGACCAGGTCCAGGCCGCTGCCGCCCAGGTCGACGGGGGTGCGGGCGTGCTGCTGCTGGTCAAGAACTACACCGGCGACGTCCTCAACTTCGAGACCGCCGCCGAGTTCCTCGACAACACCCGCACGGTCCTCATCGACGACGACGTCGCGGTCCAGGACTCGTCGTTCACGGCCGGGCGCCGGGGCGTGGGGGCGACGGTCCTGGTGGAGAAGATCGCCGGGGCGGCCGCCGCTGCCGGTGCCGACCTGGACACCTGCGCCCGCCTTGCCGAGGCGGTGGTGGCGGGCGCGCGGTCGATGGGCCTGGCGTTGACGGCGCCGACCGTGCCGCACGTGGGGTCGCCCAGCTTCGTGCTGCCCGAGGACGAGGTGGAGGTCGGCATCGGCATCCACGGCGAGCCCGGCCGCCGCCGCGAGCCGCTGACCGACGCGTCCGCCCTGGTGGCCGCGCTGCTGGAGCCGATCCTGGACGATCTGCCCTTCGTTGCGGGGGACGAGGTGCTGCTGTTCACGAACTCCATGGGCGGCACACCGTTGCTGGAGCTGTACCTGGCGCACGGGATCGCCGAGGAGTTGTTGGCAGCACGCGGGATCACTGTGATCCGACGACTGGTCGGGCCGTATGTGACGAGCCTGGACATGCAGGGCATCAGCCTGACGCTGCTGCGCCTGGACCCCGCGCTGACCGACTTGTGGGACGCGCCAGTGCACACGGCGGCGTTGCGCTGGGGCATGTGATGGGGTGCGACGCCCGCTCGGTCGCCGCCGCTGTGGTGGCCGCTGCTGGGGTGGTTGGGGAGCACCGGGACGAGCTTGTGCGGCTGGATCAGGCCATGGGGGACGCTGATCATGGCGAGAACCTGCGGCGGGGGTTCGGGTTCGTGGTGTCGGCGTTGGATGAGTCCACTCCGGACACACCGGGGGCGGTGCTGAAGCTGGTGGCGTCGGTGCTGATCTCGAAGGTGGGCGGGGCGGCGGGGCCGTTGTTCGGGACGTCGTTCCTGCGGGCGGCTGGGGCTGTTGGTGCTGCTGAGGAGTTGACGCCGGAGTTGGTGAGCGCGGCACTGGGGGCGGCACTGGGCGGGGTGGTGGCTCGGGGTAAGGCGGAGTTGGGGGACAAGACGATGGTCGACGCCCTAGCCCCTGCCGCCTCGGCCCGAGGCGCCGACATCCCCACCTTGCTGACCGCTGCCGCTATCGCGGCCGACGCCGGAGCCGAATCGACAATTCCTTTGGTGGCCCGAAAAGGCCGCGCGTCTTACTTGGGCGAACGCGCGATCGGCCACCTGGATCCTGGTGCGCGCTCGGTGGCACTGCTGCTGCGCTCCTTCGCCAACTCGGCGATGGGGTTGTGACCGCGAGACGGGGGTTGGGTTGTGACTGTTGGCATCGTGATCGTGTCGCACAGTGCCGCACTGGCGGCCGGGGTGGTCGAGGTCGCGGCCGCGATGGCACCGGATGTCGTTTTGGTGGCAGCGGGCGGGTTCGACGGCGGGCTGGGTACTGACATCGACTTGGTGTCGAACGGGATCGCGGCGGCGCAGGGTGGGGATGGGGTGGTGCTGCTGTACGACATCGGCAGTGCGAAGATGGTCGCTGACCTGGCCGTGGAGATGCTGGGCGATCCCGAGCAGGCCGCCGTGGTCGACGCGCCGCTGGTCGAGGGCGCGGTCGCCTCGGCTGTCGCGGCCCAAGGCGGCGCCACCCTCGACGAAGTCCTCTCGGCCGCCGCCAGCGCACTCAACCTCGAAGACGTCGAGCGGTCCGACGGCGTCGAGCTCACCCTGATCGAAGACCTCCACGCCCGCCCCGCCGGGCTCATCGCCAGATCCCTCGCCGATCTCGACGCCACGGTGACCGTCACCCACAACGCCCGCTCGGTCGATGCCCGGAGCCCCCTGGCCCTGATGTCCCTCAACGCCCAAACCGGCGACCACCTAACCCTCGCCGCCACCGGCCCCGACGCCGCCGAGGCACTACGGCGCACAAAATCCCTGGTCGAACGCGGTTTCGCCTAACCGCGCCCACCCTGGTCCATACGAGCTGACACAGGGCCATCCCGCGCTCACGATCGTCGGCCCTCACCCGCCTCCACGTTCGTTGGCCGAACCGCGCTCCTCGGACTCTCTGCCCCCAACCCGATAGAGACCGTGCGACGTTGGCCTCCACGTGCCCACCAAGGTCGTTTGTCCCACCGCGCCCCTCTGAGTCGTTGGCCCACACGCGCTCCTCGGAGTCGCTGGTGCCAACTGCTCGATGGGGCGGACTTGTTTTGTGTGGGGTGGCACCCTCCGTAAGCTCGCCGCGCGGGGGAGGGCCGCTTTTCAGGCCCCGCCTTTGTGCTCTTCCCAGGAGGGTGCAGGGGCCCCGCGCAAAACGAGTCCGCCCCATCGAGCAAAGCTCAACACTCGCGCCCAGGCCAATGCCGAAGGCGAGGTCTGTCCGTCGACGGCGAAGCCGAGACCGAGAGCCGAACACCCCTCAGCTCAAGATCAAACTCGTCACAGCAGCCCCCGATATACAGCTTACCGAGAGCCACCGACAAACCGAGCGGAGCGACCAGCCCCCTGTGGACAACCCACCCCAGCAGAACCGGTCCAGTGGCGCACCTCACCCCCCACCCTCCACCCCTCGTGGCATCATCAGCGCAAGATGTTACCGGCAGGTAGCAACGCGGGAGGTCGCTGTGGCGCGGGAAATCACCATCGTCGGCGTTGTCGGGTTGGGCACCATGGGGGCTGGGATCGCGGAGGTACTGGCGCGCAGTGGCGTGCGCGTGATCGCCGTCGACGTCGATGCCGCAGGGGTTGAGCGGGGCCGCGGGCACATCGAGCACTCCACCTCCCGGGCGGTCGCCAAGGGCAAGCTCGACGGCGGGGCGCGTGATGCTCTGCTGGGGTTGATCAGCTACGGCACCGCGTTGACCGATCTCGCCGACGTCGACCTCGTCATCGAGGCGATTCCGGAGTCGTTGGACCTCAAGGCCCGCCTGTTCGCCGAGGTGGACCGGATCGTGCGGCCGGAGGTGGTGCTGGCGTCGAACACGTCTTCGTTGTCGGTCACGCAGATCAGTGTCCACACCGGACGGCCGGGGAAGGTTGTCGGGTTGCACTTCTTCAACCCGGCGCCGGTTCTGCGACTGACCGAGGTCGTGCGCACGGTCGTCACCGAGCCGGATGTGGTCGCCGACGTGGTCGAGTTCGCGCGGCGGTTGGGCAAGGAGCCGGTGGTGATCGGCGACCGGGCCGGGTTCATCGCGAACGCGCTGCTGTTCGGGTACCTCAACCACGCCGTCGCCATGTACGAGTCCCGTTACGCCACAAGGGAAGACCTCGACGCGGCCATGCGGTTCGGCTGCGGCTACCCGATGGGCCCGTTGGCGCTGCTGGACCTCATCGGCCTCGACACCGCGTACGAGATCCTGGAGACGATGTACGGCCAGTCGCGCAATCGGTTGCACGCGCCGACGCCGATCCTCAAGCAGATGATCACCGCAGGCCTGTTGGGGCGCAAGAGCGGCCGCGGCTTCTACACCTACGACGGCCCCGACTCGCCTACCGTGGTGGCTGACGCGCAGACACCCAGAACGTCCTCTGAGGACACAAAAGGCGTGCGCGAGGTGCGGCGAGTCGGCGTCGTCGGAACCGGGACCATGGCCACCGGCATCGTGGAAGTGTTCGCAAGCAAGGGGTTTGACGTCATCCTGCGTGCGCGGTCGGCGGAGAAGGCGGCTGCGGCGATCGGGAAAGTCGGCAAGTCGCTCGACCGTCAGGTGGCCAAGGGGCGACTGTCCGAAGAGGATCGAAACGCGACGCTGGGACGGATCACGCCTGCGGTCGAGTTCGCCGAGTTGGCCGACTGCGACCTCGTGATCGAGGCGGTCGCGGAGGAGTTGTCGGTCAAGCAGGCGGTGTTCGGCGCGCTGGACGAGGTCGCGAAGCCCGGTGCCGTGCTGGCGACCACGACGTCGTCACTGCCGGTCATCGAGTGCGCGGCGGCGACCTCCCGGCCGCAGGACGTCATCGGGCTGCACTTCTTCAACCCGGCGCCGGTGATGAAGCTGGTCGAGGTCGTCTCGACGATCTCCACCGGGGCCGACGTCGTGGCGACCGCGGGGGCGGTGTGCGCGCGGGTCGGCAAGCACCCGGTGCACTGTGGCGACCGCGCCGGGTTCATCGTCAACGCCCTGCTGTTCCCGTACCTCAACGACGCGGTGCGCATGCTGGAGGCGCACTACGCCGACGCCGACGACATCGACACGGCGATGAAGGTCGGCTGCGGGCTGCCGATGGGGCCGTTCGAACTGCTCGACGTGGTCGGCCTCGACGTGTCGCTGGCCATCGAGCGGACCCTCTTCAACGAGTTCCACGAGTCCGGCTACGCGCCAGCCCCGCTGCTGGAGCACCTGGTCACCGCGGGCCGCCTGGGTCGCAAAACCGGGAAGGGTTTCCGCGACTACAGCCGGTGAGGATAATGACCCCGTGCCCACCTACGAGTTCCGCTGCCGCGAATGCGGCGCCACCTACGACGTCAACCGCCCCATGATCGCCGCCAACGACCCCGCCCCCTGCCCGGACGGCCACGCCGACACCGTCAAGCTCCTGACCATGGCAGGCCTGTCGGGCCGCGCGGGCGCGGGCGCACCCCCGGCGGGCGGCGGCTGCTGCGGTGGGGGTTGCTGCAGCTAGAGGGTCGTGAGGATCCGGGGGCCGTCGTCGGTGATGGCGACGGTGTGTTCTACGTGGGCGGCTCGGCGGCCGTCTGTGGTGCGCAGGGTCCAGCCGTCGTCGTCGGTGGTGAAGGGGTCGGTGCCCGCGTGCAGCATGGGCTCGATGGCCAGGACCATGCCCGCGCGCAGGCGCAGGCCGCGGCCGGGGCGGGCCTCGTTGGGGACCGACGGGGACTCGTGCATGGACCGGCCGATGCCGTGGCCGCCGAAGTCCGGGGGGATGCCGTAGCCCGCGCCGCGCGCGGTGGTGCCGATGGCGTTGCCGATGTCACCGAGGCGGTTGCCGGGGACGGCCACCTCGATCGCCGCCGCGAGGGCCCGTTCCGCGGTCTCGATCAGGCGCAGGTCCGCCGGGTCGGGGGTGCCGACGACGAAGGACATCGCCGCGTCGCCGTGCCAGCCGCCGACGTGCGCGCCGAAGTCGATGCTCAGCAGGTCGCCGTCGCGCAGGCGGGTCCGGTCCGGGATGCCGTGCACGATCGCGTCGTTCACCGAGGTGCACAGGACGGCCGGGTACGGGGTCGGCGCGAACGCGGGCAGGTAGTCCAGGAACGACGACCCGGCCTTGTGCTCGGCCAGCACCTCCCGCGCCACCTCGTCCAGCTCCAGCAGCGTGACCCCCACGTCGGCGGCCGCCCGCACCCGCGTCAACGCCGTGGCGACCACCCGCCCCGCAACCCGCATCGCGTCCAGCTCGGCCGCGGTCTTCAGCTCGATCATGCGGATAACTATACCGGTATAGCTATCCCGCGCTAGCATGGCACCCATGGTCCGGCCCCCACTCAGCCCCGACGAACGCCTCCGCGGCGAACTCCTCGGCACCCTCCTGCGCACCGCCCGCGGCCCCCGCAGCATGGTCGACGTCGCCGCCGCCGCCAGAATCTCCGTCGAGACCCTCCGCAAAATCGAACGCGGCCGAGTCCCCACCCCCGCCTTCTTCACCGTCGCCGCCATCGCCGGTGCGGTGGACCTGCCACTGGCCGACCTGATCGCCGCCACCGTGCCGGAACAACCAGACCAACTCACGGCATAAGCGGCCTGCCGACGCGAACGGGGCCGCCACCCAAGTAGGTGACGGCCCCGCAAAACTGAAAGATCAGCCGGGGAGGATGGCGCCGATTTCGGTGCCTGCCTCCGGGCCGAAGGCCTCGCTGATGCGCGACACCGCCGTCGCCTTGGAGAACTTCCACTCCTGGGGGCCGTCCGCCTCCAGGACCAGCACGGCGACCATCGAGCCCAGCTGGGCCGACCGCTCAAGGCTCAGCCCCTGCGTAAGCGCGGCCAGGAAGCCGGCGCGGAAGCCGTCGCCCACGCCGGTCGGGTCGACCTTCGCGAGTTCCGGCACGGCGCCCACCTGCAGAGACGTCCCGTCCTGGGTGACGATCTCCACGCCCTTCTCGCCCAGCGTCGTGATGCGCAGGCCGACGCGGGACATGACCTCGGACTCGGACCAGCCCGTCTTGCGGCGCAGCAGTTCCCACTCGTAGTCGTTGCCGAAGAGGTAGTCCGCGCCCGTGATGAACTCGCGGATCTGGTCGCCGTCCATCCGGGCCAGTTGCTGGGACGGGTCCACGGCGAAGGTGTAGCCGCGCTCGCGGCTCTCCGCGGCATGGCGGAGCATGGCGGCGGGGTCGTTCGGGCTGATCAGGACGAGGTCGAGGCCGCCCACTCCTGCGGCGATAGGGGCGAGTTCGATCTGGCGGGCCTCCGACATCGCGCCCGCGTAGAAGGACGCGATCTGGCACTGCTCGTCGTCGGTGGTGCAGACGAACCGCGCGGTGTTGGCGACCTCGGAGACGTGGACGCCCGAGGTGTTGACGCCGTGGCGTTCGAGCCAGGAGCGGTAGTCGGCGAAGTCGTCGCCCGCCGCGCCGACCAGGACCGGGGCGGTGCCCAGGACCCCGAGGGCGAAGGCGATGTTGGCGCCGTTGCCGCCGCGCCGCACGACGAGGTCGTCGACGAGGAAGCTCAGCGAGATGCGGTGCAGCTGTTCGGTGACGAGTTGCTCGGCGAACTTCCCCGGGAAGTGCATCAGGTGATCTGTGGCGATGCTTCCGGTGACGGCAACGGGCACGGAGCCCTCCCTGTCTCCTCGGCCCGGCGACGCCTGATCGACGTCGAACCAGGCTCGGCGCGGTCATGCGGTTCTACCACCCACCCGGGTGGCATCCGATCACCTTCGAACACTACCGCCTGGTACCCCTGGGAACTGCCGCCATCGGGGCCTAGCGTGGCCAGGATGAGCGCATCACAGCAGGTGAGGACCCTGGTGGACGCAGAACCGGAATCCTCGCCACATCACCGGGCCGCCCAGCTGCCGGAGAGCATGGGCGAGCTCATCGCCGACTGCGCGGGCATCCCGCCCGAGCTCACCCACCACCGCCCGGCCCTGCCCGGCCCGCGCGTCCCAGCCCCCTGGCAGGTCGACGACGCGACACACGCCCAGGTAGCAGACCTAGACGAGTACGTATAACTTTCCCCCGCCGCCCGCCCCTCGTCCTCGCCCGGCATCGTTCCCGGCTTGGCGGGCGCACCGCCGCCCGGACAGGCGAGGCGACCAGGCGGACCTGAGACGCGCGAAGGGCCCGTGACCAGGTCACGGGCCCTTCGCGGCGCAACGACTAGTGGAACGAGTCGCCGCAGGCGCAGCTGCCGCCCGCGTTCGGGTTGTCGATGGTGAAACCCTGCTTCTCGATCGTGTCGACGAAGTCGATGGTCGCACCCTGCACGTACGGGGCACTCATCCGGTCCACGGCGACCTTCAGGCCGTCGAAGTCGCGGAACAGGTCCCCGTCGAGGGTGCGCTCGTCGAAGAACAGCTGGTAGCGCAGACCCGCACAGCCACCGGGCTGCACGGCGATGCGCAGGTGCATGTCGTCGCGGCCCTCCTGCTCGAGCAGGGCCTTGGCCTTGACGGCGGCGGCGGCGGACAGTTCGACACCGTGGGTCGCCGCCTCGGTGCCAGTCTCCTGAGCGGTGGTCATCGTTCTCCCTGGGAAAGTCCTACGCGGGCTCGTAACCGACTCAACAGCGCTCGCCCGGCCTTTGTTCCGTGCCTACCGCGTCCATGGTGGCACACCCGGGACCCCCAGCGGCACGGATGCGGTCACCGCCACTGCCTCGCCACGTGTTCGGCCAGGTCAGCCAGGGTGCCCACCGGGTCAAACAGTGCGGCGTCCACCGAGCCCGCGTGTTCGGTGACCGCGTGCGCCTCCGCGACCCCGATCGACCCGGCCTGCCTGCGGCCCACCGACACCTGACCGGCCAGCACCACGCACGGCACGCCCCGCTCCGCCGCCGACCGCGCCACCGCCGTCACCAGCTTCCCGCGCAGCGACTGCCAGTCGAAGCTGCCCTCGCCGGTGACGACCAGGTCGGCCCGGTCCAGCACGTGGTCGAGCCGGGTCGCCGCCTGCACCACCTCCGCGCCGGACACCACCGACGCCCCCAGCGCCATCAACGCGAACCCCAGCCCGCCCGCCGCGCCCGCACCGGGCCGGTCCCGCAGGTCTTCCCCGTACCGGATCGCGACCTCGTCCGCCCAGGCCGCCAGCCGCGCCTCCAGCCGGTCCACCGCCGCCTCGTCCGCGCCCTTCTGCGGGCCGAACGTTGCCGCCGCGCCGTGCGGGCCGAGCAGCGGGTTCTCCACGTCGACCGCCGCGAACAGCTCCGGCAGCGGACCGTCGAGCACCTCCAGCGCGCCCCGCCCGCCGTCCGTGGTCGCCGAGCCGCCCAGCCCGATCACCACCCGCGACACCCCGGCGTCCCGCGCGGCCAGCACCAACTCGCCGACACCCCTGGTCGTGGCCGTCTCGCACGACTCGACGCGCCGGTCGTCGGGCACCAGGTGCAGGCCGACCGCCTCCGCCGACTCCAGGTAGGCGACCCCGTCGTGGATCAGCCACTTGGCGTCGACGGGCTCGCCCAACGGCCCGGTCACCGAGGTCAGATGCGGTGTGGCGTCCTCAAGAGCGCCCAGCAGCACCTCGACGAACCCCGTCCCGCCATCGGCGAGCGGGCGGGTCACCAGGCGGTGGGCCGGAGCGCCCCTCCGCCACCCCGCCGCGATCGCGTCGGCGGCCTGGGCTGAGGTGAGCGTCCCGCCGAAGCAGTCGGGAGCGATGACGACTCGCACGGGCGCAGCGTAGCGACAGACGGGCTTGTCCTACGCTTGTCGGCGTGAGGTTCCTGCGCCGCAATTCCGCCGACAAGTCCGAAGCCACCGAGGTGGGGGATGACGCCGTCACAGTCGGCGACGCTGCGCCCAGGGGCCACACGCCCGGTAAGGGCAAGCCGACCCCCAAGCGCCGCGAGGCCGAGGGGCGTAAGCGCGGCCCGGTAGCGCCACCGCCGAAGACGACACGTGAGGCGCTCAAGCGTGCCCGCGGCAACAAGGAGGACCGCAAGGCCCTCTCCGCGCAGCGCCGCGAACAGCGCGCCGAGCAGCGCCGCCGGATGGCCGACGGCGACGACCGGTACCTGATGCCGCGCGACCGCGGGCCGGTCAAGGCGTACGTGCGGGACCTGGTCGACAGCAAGCGCAACCTGCTGGGCCTGTTCATGCCGCTGGCGATCCTGGTGTTCGTGTCGCTGCTGTCGACCTCGCTGAAGGTCCAGCAGTACGCGACCCTGGTCTGCCTGGTGATGCTGGTCGCGATGGTCGTCGAGGCCGTGCTCAACGGGCGCCGCGTCGTGCGCCGGGTCCGCGAGAAGTTCCCGAAGGAGACGGTCGGCGGCGCCGGGATCGGGTGGTACGCCTTCGTGCGGGCGACCCAGCTGCGCAAGCTGCGCGTCCCCAAGCCGCGGGTCACACCGGGTACCGCCGTCTAGCTCTCTCTATCCGACGTGTGGGGCCGTTTCCTCTTGGGAGCGGCCCCACACGTCTGTGCGGAGCGGGCACGGGGGCTCAGATCTCGTCGGGGGTCTCTGGGGCTGCCCAGATGAGACGGGCCTGGGTGTTGGCGCGGGTGAAGAGGGGGAGCGCGGACTCGGGGGCGGTCAACGTCATCCGCAGCGGGCGGTAGATGCCGACCAGTTCGGCGTGCTCGGGGAAGGCCATGCCCCAGGCGGCGATGCGGGCGTCGTGGCGGTCGCCGAACTCCTCGACGATGGCGAAGACGCGGGGGGCCTCGTCGGCCACCGCGCCCGCGAGCAGGGCGGCGAACTCGGGCTCGTCGCAGGCCGGGGGCCTGGTGCGGGCGGCGGTGGTGATGGTGGTCATGAATTGCCTCCGTCGTGGGCTAATATTGGACCCCGCTGGTTCTTGTCATCGCCGCAACGGTTACGGTCGCAACCGTGCACCTTCACGATTTGCCAGCGTCACTGGCTACCCAGTGCCGATGAGCTTATTGTGTAACTCCAGTTTGTATAGTCACCTAAACGAGTGATCCGGTGCGGGTCACTCAACGTGATCGGCTGTGGAAGGATCTACGGCCATGACGAGCCCATCGCGGTCGATCAGCATGCAGCGGCGGCTGCTCGGCGCGGAGCTGCTGCGGCTGCGCGAACTCGCCGGTCTGACCCAGGACGAAGCCGCCGAGCACCTGGGCAAGGCGGGCAACAAGATCAGCCGCGTCGAGTCGGGGAAGATCGGCATCGACAAGACCGACCTGGACGTGCTGCTGGAGCGCTACCAGGCATCGGAGAAGGACCGCCTCTGGTGCCGAGAACTGTCCCGCCTGTCCAAACCCAAGCGCGGCAGGCCCACCGGCGAGACGACGCTTTACCTGGGACCGCGCTGGTTCCGCGCCTTCCGGGACCTGGAAACCGACGCCAGCGAGATCATGGAAGTCGGCACGGAGATCATCCCCGGCATCCTGCAGACCGACGACTACATCCGCGCCATGTTCGACGCACAAGGCGAAGATGCGGCTGACCATGTCGTGGACGACGCCCTGCGTGTGCGGGCCGACCGGCGAACCCTGCTGAACAGGGAGAACGCAGCTCGGTTCGCCTTCGTGCTCAGCGAATCAGTGGTGCGCCGTCAGATCGGCGGGCCTGCGGTGATGGCTGACCAACTGCGTCACCTGGCTGAGATCGCTGTGCAGCCGAATGTAACGCTCCAGATCATCCCGTTCGACGCCCGGTCTTACGCCCACCTGTGCACGGACTTCACGCTGTTCCGGTTCGGCCACGAGATGGCCAATGACATCGTCTACCTGGAGATGTTCTCCGACGCCGCCTACCTCGACAAGCCGCCGGAGACGGTTCGCCGCTACGGGGAGCTGTTTGGAAGATTGCGAGGGGTAGCCCTCGGCCCGGTCGAATCGCGACACTTGGTGGCAACCGTGGCGGAGGAGTACGCCGCGGTGGCAACCACAGGGAGATGACAGCTATGTCCGACTGGGCCACGGTCCCGTTCCGCAAGTCCACCCGCAGCAGCACCAACGGCGGAAACTGCGTGGAGGTGGGCTTCCGTCCCGGCTTGGTTGCCGTCCGGGACTCGAAGTCTCCTGCTAGCGGCCTGATCGAACTGCACATCACCACGTGGACCAAGACCATGGCGTCGTTCCGCGCCTCGTGACGCCACTGGCCGCCTGTCACCCGGGACGGGCGGCCGGTACGTTGGCACGCACTGGCCGTACGGTGAACGGAGTCAGGGTGCGGGTCCCGATCGCGCTGGCGGTTGGGGTGGCAGCGGTGTTGGCCACCCTCATCGCGCAGTGGCAGGCAGTGGTCGCGTTGATCACCGGGGCCGTGGTGACCGCGGTGACCCAAGTCCTGGTCGAGGTGTGGAAGCGGCGCAAGGCCCAGTTGGTGGACAACGTCAACCGGGTGGTGGACCGGGTGGTGAGCCAGTTCCCGCGCAAGTACCGAGACTACGTGGCGAGCACCTTGCGGTACATCGACCAGAAGGGGCTGGCCACCATCGGTGAGGCCAACCCCGACCTGGACGACGTCTACGTGGACGTCAGCATGGCTCCCATGGCGCCGCACCAAGCGGACGCGGGGATGCTGCCCGGCGGGTTGAAGGATCCGATGGAGCGGCGCGACTTGGCGCACTTCCTGGACGAGCAGATGCCTGCGGTCCTCGCCGTGGTGGGGGTTCCGGGCAGCGGCAAGACAACGCTGCTCCGGCACACGGCGCGGTTCATCTGCCAGCAACCGAAGGGCAGGCGAAGGTCGGTGCCGATCCTGCTGTACCTGCGCGACCACGTCGACGCGATCGCCGAGGACAAGACGATCCTGTTACCCGAGCTGGTCCGCGAGTCCATCGGGCGGCTGGCCGCGAGCGAGCCGACCGGGTGGTTCGGTGATCAGCTCGCCAACGGACGCTGCGTGGTACTGCTCGACGGGCTCGACGAGGTGGCGGGCCAGGGGAATCGGCGGCTGGTAGCGGCCTGGGTGGAACGTCAGGCGCGCCAGTACCCCGACAACGACTTCGTGATCACCTCCCGGCGGGAGGGAATCCTGGACGCGCCCATCCACGGATCCCAGATGCTGCAGACCCGGCGGTTCACCCAGGCGCAGGTCCGGCGGTTCGTGAACCGGTGGTACCTCGCCATGGAGCGGATGAGCTCGAAACCGGGCGACGACCAGGTCCCGCAGCGCGCCAAGGCCGCCGCCAACGACCTGCTGGGCAGGCTCGACTCCGCACCGGGCCTCGCGGACTTCACCGCCAACCCGCTGCTGCTCACGATGATCGCCAACGTGCACAAGTACCGCGGCGCGTTGCCCGGCAGCCGCACGAACCTCTACAGCGAGATCTGCCAGGTCATGTTGTGGCGCAGGCAGGAAGCCAAGAACCTGCCCATCGGGTTGAGCGGGGACAAGAAGGAGCAGATGCTGCGCGCCTTGGCGTACCGCATGATGACGGCCGGGGTCGGCGAACTCAAGCGCGCTGACGTGCTCGACGAGTTCGCACCCACGTTGCGCAAGCTGTCCACCCCGCTCACCGCGGCGGACATCCTCGCGGACGTGTCGTCAAACGGCCTGCTGATCGAGCGCGAGGAAGGCTTGTACGCCTTCGCGCACAAGACGTTCCAGGAGTACCTCGCCGCCCGCTACATCAACGAGAACGCCAAGGGCGACGAACTCATCTACCGGGTCGACGACGCGTACTGGGAGGAGACGATCCTCCTGTACACCACCATGGCCGCGGCCGACGACATCATCCGGGGCTGCCTGGCCTCCGGTACGGCCAACGCGCTGTCGTTGGCGTTGAAGTGCCTGGAGCAGCGCGACGTGCTCGAGTTGGAGCCCGACGTACGCGACGAGTTGGCGTCGCTGCTGACGATCGAGCGCTTCGACCAGGCGACCGCCCACCAGCGCCGCACGACCGCGACGATCCTGGCGCACCGGTACACCATGTCGTGGGCGCACCCCCGCCGCGGGGTCCGGATCGCCGAGCGGCCCGTCCCCGCCGATATCTACCGCATCTTCGAGCTGGAACAGGGCCGGGCCAGGGAGGGCGAGGCCACCGGCGCCTGCGGCGGCATGTCCGGGGTGCGGGCCGAGCAGTTCTGCCGCTGGTTCAACGACCTGCTCGACAGCGACCAGGCCTACCGACTGCCGCGGCGAACCGAACTGGACAACCACACCGGCTCGGACATCGACAGCCGCCTCGTGTGGGTCAAGGACGAGGCGATCGGCGTGTGGGCCCGGCACGGCAAGCCGCACCTGGTCACCCGCGCCGCGCTGTTCAACGCCCTGCGCCACGACCTCCAGCACCTGCCGACGGTGTTCCTTCTCCTCGTGCTGCACGCGTACCGCACGGCGCACGCACCGTCCGACTTCCCGGAGCAAGACCAGAAGGCACCCAGGGCCGCGCCGACCGAGGTGAGCGGGACGCTCCGGGCCGCCCTGCGCATGGCGCGCAGCGCCGGGGACGACGAGGTGCTGGTTCCGCTGATCGGGCGGTTGGAGCGCATCGCCCTGGTCTCGGAAGAACGCAGGCAGTCGCAGTGGTACCAGGACCTGGCCGAGATCACCGAGGAGATCTTCGCCGAGGTGCCGGAGGCCGATCCCCTGCTCTCGGCGAGCTCCTTGGCGGAGGCGCACATCGGCAGGCCGTTCGCCGCCGCGGTTCTCAAGATCAGCGGTGAGCCGACGTCCGCCCCGGTCCGCAAGTTCATCGAGGCGCTGGCGGACAGGTCCGAGCTGTCCGCCTGGGACGAGTGGGACGCCCCGCCGGAGGCGCTCCCCGCGCTGCTGCGGGCGGTCCTCGCTCGACTGGCCAAGTTGTTCACGCGCCCTGATGCCTGGCCCTACCGCGCCATGGACCTGTTGGGCTCGCTGCTACCCCTGGCGGACGCGGAGAACCCGGTGATCGACCCCGGCGACGCCAGACTGGCCCGGCTGGTCTGCTTCGGGCTCTCGGCGCTCACCCGATCCGACAACGACGACCTCGCCCTACGGCTGCTCGACGTGGCCGCGGGGTTCACCCTGCTGGAGTCGCGCACCGATCGAACCGCCGACTCCGACGAGACGATCGTCCTGGTCGCCGACTGGTCGAAGATCACCCATCCGAGAACCGGCCCGTAGCCGATCTCCGGTCGTACCGCGACAAGGGCCGCCCGCTCAAGGCGGGCGGCCCTTCCCTGCACTACTCAGAGCTTCACCGGGTAGTGCGGCTCAGGCACCACCGGCGTGATGCGGCGCTCGATGAAGATGCCGTGCCACAGCATGAACACCAGCAGAGCCCAGATCCGCCGACTGTGGTCCAGCGTGCCCGCCTTGTGCTCCTCCAGCAGCCGCATGACCGCGTTCTTGTCGATCAGCGCGTCCGTCTGCGAGGCCATCACGATGTCGCGGGCCCACTCGTACATCTCGTCCTTGAGCCACAGCCGGATCGGGACCGGGAAGCCCAGCTTGCGGCGGTTCAGCACGTGCGCGGGCACGATCCGGCGCAGCGCCTGGCGGAGGGCGAACTTGGTGGTCTCCTTGGTGATCTTCTCCTCGAGGGGCACCTCCGCCGCCACGCGGAAGACCTCGGGGTCCAGGAACGGGACCCGCAGTTCCAGGGAGTTCGCCATGGTCACCTTGTCGGCCTTGACGAGGATGTCGCCGCGGAGCCAGGTGAACAGGTCGACGTGTTGCATGCGGGTGACCGGGTCCCACGAGACCGATTCGCGGTAGTGCGGGGCGGTGACGTCGCGGTGGCCTACGCCGGGGTCGAAGGTCCGGAGCACTCCGCGCAGCTGGTCGTCGCGGAAGATGCGGGCGTTGCCGTAGTAGCGCTCCTCCAGCGACAGCGAGCCGCGGCGCAGGAGGTCCTTGCCGCGGGTGCCCTCGGGGATCTTCGCCGAGACGCGGCCCATGAACTTGCGCAGGGAACCCGGCACTCGCTCGAACGGCGCCAGCGAGAGCGGCTCCCGGTAGATCGTGTACCCGCCGAACAGCTCGTCGGCGCCCTCGCCGGACAGCACGACCTTCACGTGCTTGCGGGCCTCGCGGGCGATGAACCACAGCGGCACCAGCGCCGGGTCGGCCACCGGGTCGTCGAGGTACCAGACGATCAGCGGCAGCGCGTCCATCATCTCGCGCGCCGACACCGTGCGGACCACGTGCTTGACCCCGATCGCGGCCGCGGACTCCGCGGCGACGTCGACCTCGGAGTAGCCCTGGCGCTCGAAGCCGGTGGTGAAGGTCACCAGGTCCGGGTTGTGCTCGCGCGCCAGCGCGGCGATCGCGGTCGAGTCGATGCCGCCGGAGAGGAACGAGCCCACGGTGACGTCGGCGCGCATGTGCATCCGGACCGAGTCGCTCATGACGTCGGCGATCCGCTGGTAGAGCGCCTCGGCGTCGGCCGGGCCGCGCACCGGGGTGGGGGAGAACCGCGGCTGCCAGTAGCGCTTGGTGACCGGCTCCTCGCCCGGCACCAGCGTGAAGCAGGTGCCCGACTCGATCCGGTGAACCGCGGTGTGCAGCGACGCGGGCTCCGGCACGTACTGCAGCGTCAGGTAGTGCTGCAGCGACCGCCGGTCCAGCTCCTGCTTGATGCCCAGCAGCGGCGCCAGCTCCAGGATCGACTTCTTCTCGCTGGAGAACGCCACCCCACCGGGGCCCGCGGCGTAGTACAGCGGCTTGATGCCGAACGGGTCGCGCGCGCCGAACAGGGTCTGCTTCTGCGAGTCCCAGATCAGGAACGCGAACATGCCGCGCAACCGGGTGACCGCCGCCTCGCCCCAGTAGTGGTACGCCGCGACGATCGTCTCGCTGTCGCCGTCGGTGAGGAACCGGGCGCCGTGCCGCTCGGTCAGCTCCGCGCGCAGCTCCAGGTAGTTGTAGATCTCGCCGTTGAACAGCAGCGTGTACCGCTGCGGCGTCTCCGGCGGCCCCCACGGCAGCGGCTGGTGGGAGTGCTCCAGGTCGATCATGGACAGCCGGTTGAAGCCGAAGACGACCTCACCGCCGGTCCACGTGCCGCTCTCGTCCGGGCCGCGGTGGCGCTGGCAGCGCATCGCCGCGCCCACCGCCGACCGCGCCGCAGCGGCGTCCATCTCAGAAGGGCAGACCAGGCCAAGCAGACCGCACACGCTTCTCGCGCACCTCTCCGTGTCGAGCTCCGGCGCCGAGCCGGGTGAACCAGGTGGATGTCCGGCGGGGAAGACGTCAGTATGCCGGGCGTGGTTGCCTGCGCCGGGACGTGGTCACAGGTGTGCCGCCGGGTGTGACCGACATCCGATCACCCCTCGGGGGGTGTGGCCCGGGTCGCTGGGCTAGGCTCCGCATTGCTCCCACGAGCGCCGATCGCCGCTGCCCAGCGGTGGGCCCGGGGCCGCGCGGGGGCAGCGCAAGTGCGTGGAGTTACCGCTCGAGGAGGAGTCGCGCAGTGGGCACACCCAAGGCCGCAGGCAACCGTTCGCCGGTCGCCCGGCTGACCAAGGTCGCCGGTCTTGTCGCGCTCGTCGTCCTGGGCGCCTCCGGCTGCTCCACCGACGAGGTGCTGCGGTTCGGCTGGCCCGAGGGCGTCACCCCGCAGGCCGAGCGGATGCGCGAGTTCTGGACCTGGTCCGTGGTCGCCGCGCTGGTCATCGGCGTGATCACCTGGGCGCTCATCCTGTGGCCGGTGGTCGCCCACCGCAAGCGCGGGGAGACGCTGCCCAAGCAGTTCCAGTACAACCACTTCCTGGAGTGGATCTACACCGGCATCCCGGTGGTGATCGTGGTCGTGCTGTTCTACTTCACCGCCACCACCCAGAACTACGTCCAGGCCGAGACCGACAAGCCGGACGTCACCGTGGACGTGCTCGCGTTCCAGTGGAACTGGGAGTTCGACTACAAGAACTACCGCAACACCAAGGGCGCCCTCGACGTCCCGGCCAGCCCGGGCGACACCACGGTCCGCACCATCGGGTCGTCGGCCGAGATCCCGCTGCTGGTGCTGCCGACGAACCGGACGATCCAGTACAACCTGCGCTCCCGGGACGTCATCCACGCCTTCTTCGTGCCCGAGTTCCTGTTCAAGCGGGACGTGTTCCCGTACCCGGACAAGAACAACCAGGACGCGACCTTCCAGAACCGCATCGACAAGACCGGCTCGTTCGTCGGTCGGTGCGCCGAGCTGTGCGGCACCTACCACGCGGTGATGAACTTCGAGGTCCGCGCGATCACCCCGGAGCAGTTCGACCAGTACCTGGCCCTGCGCACCAAGGTGAACCCCAAGACCGGCAAGGGCTACACCGCCGCCGAGGCGCTCACCGAGATGAACTGCGGCGAGCTGTGCTCCCCGGTCGCGGTGACCACCAAGCCGTTCAACACCGACCGCACCGCCCGCACCGCGACGAAATGAGCGGTCCACAGCGGACCACGTGCTCGAACAGGTGAAATTGTGAGGACACCATGAAGGTCGAAGCCAGGCTGTTCGACATCACCACCGCCTTCTTCTTCCTATCCGCCATCGTCTACGGCGTCTGGGCCAAGGAGCCGGTCGGCACGGTCGGCCTCATCCTCACCGGCGGCCTGTCCCTGATCGTGGGCACCTACTTCCACTTCATCGCCCGCCGCCTCGACCAGCGCCCGGAGGACAACCCGGACGCCGAGGTCAGCGACGGCGCCGGTGAACTGGGCTTCTTCAGCCCGGGCAGCTACTGGCCGGTCGCCCTGGCCGCCTCGGCGGCGCTGGCCGCCTTCGCCATGGCCTTCTGGCAGATCTGGCTCCTGGTCATCGCGATCGTCCTGATCTTGCTCGCGGTCGGTGGGCTGGTGTTCGAGTACCACACCCGTCCAAACTCGACGGACTGACGCCCAGTTGGTTGGGGCCCCGCACTCTCCGTGCGGGGCCCTTTCCCGTTCCTGTTCCGCCCGCCATACCCGTCCCACCCGGCGACCGAGTTATCCACAGGGCGGCCCGCCAGTTCTCCCGTTCCGTCAGTGCCCCTCGGTAGGCTGTATGTCGGGGGCTGCTCAGACCGGTTTGATCTTGTTGGCCTCGCGCAAGCCCGCCTAGGCCACCGGTTCCGCGCCCCCGGCGGCCTTGGCCGCCCGCTCGACCTCCGCCCGCCGCGCCGCCCAGAAGGCCGCGTCCTGCCCTCGCTGAGCCATGGCCGCCGGGTCCATCTCGACCCCCCCGTCCAGCTGCTCGCGCAAGATGTCGGCGTGCCCGGCGTGCCTGCTGGTCTCCGTGAGCATGTGGACCAGGACGTTGAACAGCATCACGTCCGGCCGCGGCCACCAGGGGACATGGCCGGGCGCGTCGATGGCCAGGGCGGCGATGGTCGTGTCGGCGTGCTCCCAGGCGCGGCGGTAGCGGCCGGTGATCTCCTCGCGCGTCTCGTGCTCGGTCGCCCACAGGTCGGTGCCGCGCTGGTCGAGGTCGTCCCAGCGCGGGACGGGCTCGGGGAACGGCCGGTCGAAGACCTCGCCGAAGTACCGGGCCTCCGACAGCGACAGGTGCTTGACCAGACCGAGCAGGTTGGTCCCGGTCGGGGTCAGCGGACGGCGGATGTCGTACTCGGACAGCCCGTCGAGCTTGCGCAGCAGCACCTCGCGGAACTCCCGTAGGTCGCCGTGCAGGTACTCCTTGGCGAAGTCATCGATCATGACCCCGAGGATGCACCAACCGCGCTGGGCAGCCCCCGGTGCCGCCGCTCAGGCTCGGGCGAGCTCCTGTGAGCGCGTCACCCACCGCGCCAGCAGCGCCTCCGCCGCCCCGCTGTCGATCGCCTCGGCCGCCTGTCCCAGCCCCGCCTCGAAGTCCGCGTACAGATCCCCCGTCAGCCCCCGGAACGCCGCGATAGCCCCGGCCGCGTTCAGCACCACCGCGTCCCGCACCGGACCGCGCTTGCCCGCCAGCAGGTCCCGCACCACCTGCGCGTTGAACGGCGCGTCCCCGCCCCGCAGGTCCGCGGGCACCGACGCGGCCACACCCAACCGCGACGGGTCGAACGCCACCCGCTCGACCGACCCGCCCGACACCACCCACACCGAGGTGGTGGTTGTCGTGGTGATCTCATCGAGATTGTCGTCACCGCGCACCACCAGCACAGAGGCCCCGCGAGAGGCGAAGACCTCCGCCATCACCGGCGCCAGCCGCAGGTTCGCGCAGCCCACCAGCCCGGCGCGCGGCTGGGCGGGGTTGGTCAGGGGGCCCAGCACGTTGAACGCCGTGGGAATCCCGATCTGGCTGCGGACCGGACCAGCGTGCCGCAGCGCCGGGTGGAAGGCAGCCGCGAAGCAGAAGGCTATGCCGACCTCCTGCACGCAGGTGGCGACCGCCGAAGGCGACAGTTCGATCGCGACGCCCAGTTCTTCCAGGACGTCGGCGGTTCCGCACTTGGAGGAGGCGGCCCGGTTGCCGTGCTTGACGACGGGCGCGCCCGCGGCGGCCGTCACCAGGGACGTCATCGTGGAGATGTTGACCGTGTGCGCCTGGTCGCCGCCGGTGCCGACCACGTCCACCGCGTCGATGTCCAGGTGGACCAGGCGGGCATTGGCCATCATGCCGTCGGCCAGACCGCCGATCTCGGCCGCCGTCTCGCCCTTGGCGCGCAGGGCCACCGCGAACGCCGCGATCTGCGCGGGGGTGGCCGAACCGGACATGATCTCGTTCATCGCCCAGGACGTGTCGCCCGAGGTGAGGTCCTGGTCGTCGAGGAGCTGGTTGAGCAGGGACTTCCAGGTCAGCTCCGCCATCTCAGCCCCGCACTAACGGCAACCGCTTGGTCCGCAGCACGTCGGCGACGGTCTCGGCGGCGGTCAGCGGGTCGAGCGGGTGCACCACGACGGCGTCGGCCTGCGACCAGGTCGCCAGCCAGCGGTCGTCCTTGCGCCGCACCGCGATGACGATCGGCGGGCAGTCGGTGATCTCGTTCTTGAGCTGCCTGCACAGGCCGATGCCACCGGTGGGCTGGGCCTCGCCGTCGAGGATGGCCAGGTCGATGCCGCCCGCGTCCATCTCCATCAGCACCTCGGACACGGTGCCGACCTCGACGTAGGCCACCCGGCCGATGTCCGCGGCAGGCCTGCGCCCGACAGCTGTGATGATCGTCTCGCGCACCTCGGGACGGTGGCTGAAGACCAGGACCTTCAGTGCTGCTGTGCTCATGCGCGGCGTCCTGTCGTGATCGGGTGGGCGGACACCCACGATGTTATCGGTCTCACGTCAGCCCGGTTGCAAGACGTCCCACCCGCGCGCGTCCCCGCCGAGCCGACTGGCCAGGCTGACCATCCTGGACCGCTCCCGCGAGCACTCCAACGCCGACACGACCTGCCCGCGCGCGGCCACGACCAGCACGAACCCCGCCTCGCCCGCGCCGAGTTCCCGCAGCGTGTAGCCGTCTTGGCCCACCACAGCGGCCGCCTCGGCCACCCGGGCGACCGGCAGCGACAGGTGGTGGCGCAGCACCGCCGGATCGGGCGCGCGGAAGTCACCGGACCGGGTGAGAGCGGTCGACGCGGCCTCGGCGTCGTCGAAGCACTCGGCGACCACCACCAGACCCGGCGCGTCCGCGGTCAGCCCGGGGCGTTCCCCCTTGGTGAACGCCGTACGGAGCCTGCCGAGAAAGCCCACGTCCCCGCCCCTCTCCCCGCCACACGGGTGTGACGCGGTCTACTCGCGACCCGACCGGGCGAGCCCACTACTCGCAAGACATAATGCGACCCGTGACTGCAGCAGCGCCCTCCATTGGCCAGCGTGTGCACTCGCTGAACCGGCCGAACATGGTCAGCGTCGGCACCATTGTCTGGTTGTCCAGCGAGCTCATGTTCTTCGCCGGGCTGTTCGCCATGTTCTTCACCGTCAAGGCGCAGAACAGCACCGGCCACTGGCCGCCGCCGCTGGAGGCGGGTGGGGAGCCCATCCACCTGGACGTCCCGTACGCGCTGCCGTTCACCATCATCCTGGTGGCCTCGTCGTTCACCTGCCAGCTCGGCGTGTTCGCCGCCGAGCGCGGTGACGTCTTCGGCCTGCGCCGCTGGTACCTCGCGACCCTGGTGATGGGCGCGATCTTCGTCGGCGGCCAGGCCTACGAGTACTACAACCTGGTCAACGAGGGCGTGACCATCCCGTCCGGGGCGTTCGGGACGGTCTTCTTCCTCACCACCGGGTTCCACGGCCTGCACGTCATCGGCGGCCTCATCGCCTTCGTGTACCTGCTCATCCGCACCAAGCTGAGCAAGTTCACCCCGGCCCAGGCCACCTCGGCGATCGTCGTCTCGTACTACTGGCACTTCGTCGACGTGGTGTGGATCGGCCTGTTCGCGGTCATCTACCTGGTCCCATGACCGCCGCACCAGGTCCCGCAGCCGTCAAGCCCGCCACCACCAGCACCACCGGGCCCGAACCGACAGCAAGGGTTGCCGCTCTATGAACAAGAAACTGCCGCGCCGCGGCAAGCTCCGCAGGCGCGTGGCCGGTCTGCTTGCGCTGGGTTTCGCGCTGATGTCGGTCGGCGTCCTGTACTCCGCGTTCGCGCCGGAGCCGCCGGTGGCCCGCGCCGAGGGCGACCCGGCCCTGGTGCGCGAGGGCGAGCAGATCTACAACACGACCTGCATCAGCTGCCACGGCGCCAACCTGGAGGGCGTGGCCGACCGCGGCCCCAGCCTGGTCGGCGTCGGCGAGGCGGCCACCTACTTCCAGACCGCGACCGGGCGGATGCCCGCGGTCCGCCAGGAAGCCCAGATCGAGCGCAAGCCACCGAAGCTCGACCCGCACCAGATCGACGCCATCAGCGCGTTCGTCGACTCCAAGGGCGGCGGCACCAAGCTGCCCGAGGAGAGCGGCAAGGCCCTGGTCGGCGACAACCCGGCCCGCGGTGGCGAGCTGTTCCGGCTCAACTGCGCCTCCTGCCACAACTTCACCGGCCGCGGCGGCGCGCTGTCCTCGGGCAAGTACGCGCCCAAGCTGGACGGCGTCACCGAGACCCAGATCTACGCGGCCATGCTGACCGGCCCGCAGAACATGCCGAAGTTCTCCGACCGGCAGCTCACGCCGGAGGAGAAGAAGGACATCGTCGCCTACGTCAAGTCGGTGACCGACGGCAACAACAACCCCGGTGGCAACCCGATCGGTGGTCTCGGGCCGCAGTCCGAGGGTCTGATCGCATTCATCGTGGGGATCGCCGCCCTGGTCGGTGTGACCCTCTGGATTGGGGCTAAAGCATGAGTTCCACCGACCCCCAGCAGCTGCCGACCGAGGAGGAGCTCGCGGGGATGTCCCGCGAGGAGCTGGTCCGACTCGGCGGCAAGCTCGACGGTGTCGAGGTCGTCGAGTACCCGGACCCGTGGCCGGTCAAGGGCACCCGCGCGGAGAAGCGCGCCGAGCGCCTGGTCGCGCTGTGGTTCCTGCTCGCCGCCGTCGGTGGGCTCGCCTTCGCCGGGGTGTTCCTGTTCTGGCCGTCGGCCTACACCGCGCCGGACACCGACGGGTACTTCCTGTACTCGCTCTACACCCCGCTGCTCGGCGCCACCCTCGGCCTGTCGGTCGTCTCGGTCGGCCTGGGCACGCTGCTCTACACGAAGAAGTTCATCCCGCACGAGATCGCCGTGCAGCAGCGCCACGAGGGCAGCTCGTCCGAACTGGACAAGGCCACCCTGCTGGCGCACCTGGCCGACTCGGGCACCCGCAACGGCATCGCCCGCCGCTCGCTGATCAAGCGCACCGCCGGGCTCGGCGCGGGCGCGATGGGCCTCGGCGTGGGCGTCTTCGCCCTCGGCGGCCTGGTCCGCGACCCGTGGGCGCAGACCGACTCGCCCAACTCGCTGTGGCACACCGGCTGGAAGTCCGACAACGGCGAGCGCGTCTTCCTGCGCCGGGCGACCGGTGACCCGGAGGAGGTCGTGCTGGTCAAGCCGTCCGACCTGGACGCGGGCGGCATGGAGACGGTGTTCCCGTTCCGCGAGTCCGAGCGCGAGGACCACGAGGCGCTGTCGAAGGCGCTCAAGCGCTCCGACAACCCGGTCATGATCATCCGGCTGCGCCCCGAGGACGCGGCTAAAGTGGTGAAGCACCAAGGTCAGGAAGATTTCAACTACGGCGACTACTACGCGTACACGAAGATCTGCAGCCACCTCGGCTGCCCCACCTCGCTCTACGAGCAGCGGACCAACCGCATCCTCTGCCCGTGCCACCAGTCGCAGTTCAACGCACTGGAGTACGCCAAGCCCATCTTCGGTCCGGCGACCCGCAAGCTGGCCCAGCTCCCCATCGCGGTCGATGAGGAAACGGGTTACCTTTACGCCAGGAGCGATTTCATCGAGCCGGTTGGGCCCGCCTTCTGGGAGCGCAAGTCATGAGTGCCATCACCTCGCCCACGAAGCCAACCAACGCTGCCCTGCGCGCGGCCGGTGGCGGCGCGAAGTGGGCAGACGAGCGGTTCCACCCGGCCGGTGGCCTGCGCAAGCAGCTGAACAAGGTCTTCCCGACGCACTGGTCGTTCCTGCTCGGCGAGATCGCGCTCTACAGCTTCATCGTGCTGCTGCTGACCGGCACCTACCTGGCGCTGTTCTTCGACCCCTCCATGCAGGAGGTCGTCTACCAGGGGTCGTTCGCCAACCTGCGCGGCCTGGAGATGTCCAGGGCGTACGAGTCCACGCTGATCATCAGCTTCGACGTGCGCGGCGGCCTGTTCGCCCGGCAGATGCACCACTGGGCCGCGCTGCTGTTCATGGCCTCGATCGTCACCCACATGTTCCGGGTGTTCTTCACCGGCGCGTTCCGGCGCCCGCGTGAGGTCAACTGGGTCATCGGCGTGAACCTGTTCCTGCTCGGCGCCACCGAGGGCTTCGCGGGCTACTCGCTGCCCGACGACCTGCTCTCCGGCGCCGGCCTGCGGATCATGTCCGGCCTGCTGCTGTCGATCCCGGTGCTGGGCACCTGGGTGCACTGGCTGCTCTTCGGCAGCGAGTTCCCGGGCGAGGACATCGTGCCCCGGCTCTACACGGTGCACATCCTGCTGCTGCCGGGCATCCTGCTCGCGCTCATCGGCATCCACCTGGCGCTGGTCTGGTACCAGAAGCACACCCAGTTCCCCGGTGTGCGGCGCAAGGAGACCAACGTCGTTGGCGTGCGCATCATGCCGGTGTTCGCGGTCAAGGGCGGCGCGTTCATGGCCGTCGTCGTCGGCGTCACCGCGGCGCTGGGCGGTCTCTTCCAGATCAACCCGATCTGGAACTTCGGACCGTTCAACGCCTCGCACATCTCGGCGGGCACGGTGCCCGACTGGTACATGGGCTGGACCGACGGCCTGATCCGGCTGTGGCCCGCGTGGGAGATCTACCTCGGGAACTACACGATCCCGGCGGCGTTCTTCCCGTTCATGCTGGGCCTGCCGCTGCTCGGCGGCATCGCGACGGTGTACCCGTGGATCGAGCGCAAGTTCACCAAGGACTACGCGCACCACAACCTGCTGCAGCGGCCCCGCGACGTCCCGGTCCGCACCAGCCTCGGCGTCATGGCGATCACCTACTTCATGGTGTCGCTGCTCTCGGCGGCCAACGACGTGCTGGCGGAGAAGTTCTTCATCTCGCTCAACGCCACCACCTGGATGGGCCGCATCGGGCTGCTGGTGCTGCCGCCGATCGCGTACTTCCTCACCTACCGCATCTGCCTCGGGTTGCAGCGCTCGGACCGCGAGGTGCTCGAGCACGGTGTGGAGACCGGCATCATCAAGCGGCTCCCGCACGGCGAGTTCATCGAGATCCACCAGCCGCTCGGCCCGGTGGACGACCACGGCCACCCGATCCCGCTGGAGTACCAGGGCGCGGCGGTGCCGAAGAAGATGAACAAGCTCGGCTCCGCCGGTGCCCCGGTCGTCGGCTCCTGGCTCACGCCGGACCCGGCCGAGGAGACCGCGGCGCTGGCTCGGGCCAGGGCGGCCCAGCACGGCGAGCAGACGGCGCTGGAGGCCGGTTCGTCGGCCGAGGACCCGTCGAAGAAGCACTGATCTGACTGCTCGTGTGGGGCGGCACCCGGTCGGGTGTCGCCCCACACGCGTTCGTGGCCTGGACTTTCCCTGCCGCACGTCGAGGATTCGCGATAGCCTCGCTGCCGTGATCGAGCGGGTGTTACGCGCAGTGACGGTGGCTGTCGTGGGGCTGTTGCTCGCCGGGTGCGGTGCCGACACGGTCGCGGTCTCCGCCGGGGAAGCCCCGCACCACGCCGTGGCGCCGTCGTCCGCTCCGTCCGGCTCGCCACCCGGAGCGTCGCCTGAGGGGTGCCCGCTGCCGCAGTCGGGGTTCGACTGCGACTTCCAGCGCCGTTTCGCCGCCGCCCAGGCCTACGCGGCCGGTCGGCCGGGCACGGTGGGCATCGTCGTCCGCGACCGCCAGACCGGCGCGGTGTGGCGCAACGACCACGCCGGGGACATGACCTGGACGGCGTCCACGATCAAGCTGGCGATGGTGGTCGACCTGCTGCGCCGCGACCGGGAACGCACGATCCGGCTGTCCGCGCACGACCGCGAGCAGATGACCTCGATGCTCCACCGGTCCGACGACGACGCCGCGACCGCGCTGTGGACCAAGTACGGCGGATCCGACCACACGGCGTTCAACCGGTCGTTCCCCCGCTACGGGATGACCTCGTTGCAGCCCCAGCGCGGGTACAGCAAGGTCTTCCCGTACTGGGGCTTCCAGAAGTGCACCGCCGACGACCTGGACCGCCTGATCAACTACGTGCTGGGGGAGCTGCCCGCCGCCGACCGGGGGTTCGTCCTGGACCAGATGCGGCAGGTCGCGCCCAACCAGCAGTGGGGGGTGTGGGGGGCGGGGGCCGCCGCGCACCCGGGCAACAAGGACGGGTGGTCGGAGGAGGACGGCGGGTGGGTGATGAACACCGTGGGCTTCGTGGGCCCGGGTGAGCGGTACACGCTGGCCATCATGAACAATCTGGCAGGCCGCGGCGGGTACGACGAGGGCCGCCAGACCGACACCGAGATCGCCCGGGTGATCTTCGAGGGGCGCTTCTAGTCGGTTTAGTCGTCGCCGAGGTCGAAGGCGGCCTGGGTGTCGTGGCTGGAGAAGGACCGGTAGGCGATGTGCGTCGCGGTGTCCAGGACGCCGGGGATCTTGCTGATGTGGCCGGGGATGAGCCGCGCCAGGTCCTCGTGGTCGGGCACCCGCAGGATCGCCACCAGGTCGATGTCGCCCGCGCAGGAGTAGACCTCCGCCACACCGTCGACGTCCGCGATGGCCTGGGCGGTCTCGGCGATGGCGTCGGTGGCGGCGCTGATCAGCACGATCGCGGTGATCATGGTCCGGGGCCCCTCTCGCGGGTGTGCTCGACCCGGCCAGCCTAGAGCAGCGGGCCGCTACGCTCGTGCCCGCGAGCCGAGGGAGAGGACACGGGGTGCAGACACCGGACGAGTGGCTGGCCGACTTCGAGGCCAAGGTCGCCGACCTGCAGCAGAAGGCCACCGACTTCAAACAGGCCGTCGAGTCGTCGGCCACCACCAAGACCTCCGCCGACGGCACCATCGCGGTCACCGTCGCCCCCAACGGAGCCCTCACCAACCTCACCCTCACCGACGTCGCCCTCGGCACCACCGGCAAGGCCCTGGCCGGGCAGATCATGGCCCTGGTCGTATCCGCCCGCCAATCCGCCGCCGACTCCGTAGCTGGCGCTTTCGTCCCCCTCGGCGGCGCCGCCGACATCGTCCAGCACATCGAGCCCCCTGCCGAGGCTGGTGCAGAACCTGCTCCCCGCAAACGCCCGGTCGCGGACGACGAGGACTTCTCGGAGTCGACCCCGGTCTACAAGGACAACGACAGCTGGTGACCGCCGGGGAAGTGTCGGTGGGGTGATCTAGCTTCGGGTGTGATGAGCACGACGACGAGCACCCGCGCGCAGTTGGCCTTCGACGAGCTGGGGACCCCGTTGCGGGAGACGACGTTCGTCGTGTTCGACCTGGAGACCACCGGGGGGAGTGCGGAGCAGGACGCGATCACCGAGTTCGGTGCGGTGAAGGTGCGCGGCGGTGAGGTGATCGGGGAGTTCGCGACGCTGGTCGACCCGGGGCGGGGGATTCCGCCGGAGATCGTGCAGCTCACCGGGATCACGAACGCCATGGTGTACGCGGCGCCGCGGGTGGATGAGGTGTTGCCCGCGTTCCTGGAGTTCGCGGCGGGGTCGGTGCTGGTCGCGCACAACGCCGGGTTCGACGTCGGGTTCGTGAAGGCGGCCTGCCAGCGGTTGGGGTACGCGTGGCCGAAACCTGCCGTGGTGTGCACGGTGCGGCTGGGCAGGCGGGTGCTGAGCCGCGAGGAGGCGCCCAGCTGCAAGCTCTCCGCGCTGGCCCAGCTGTTCCGCGCCACGACGACGCCGATCCACCGCGCGCTCGCCGACGCCCGTGCCACCGTCGACGTGCTGCACGGTCTGCTGGAGCGGGTCGGGTCGCTGGGCGTGCAGTCGCTGGAGGAGCTGCTCGACTACATCCCCGAGGTGACGGCCGCGCAGCGCCGCAAGCGGACCCTCGCCGAGCACGTGCCCACCGAGCCGGGCGTGTACCTGTTCCGCGGCCCGTCCGACGAGGTCCTCTACGTCGGCACCGCGACCGACCTGCGCCGCCGCGTCCGCCAGTACTTCACCGCCAGCGAGACCCGGCGGCGCCTGCGCGAGATGGTCGCCCTCGCCGAGCGGGTCGACACGATCACCTGCGCGCACCCGCTGGAAGCCGAGGTCCGCGAGCTGCGGCTGCTGTCGGCGCACAAGCCCGCGTACAACCGCAGGTCCAAGAACCCCCGCCACGGCTGGTGGGTTGTCCTGACAGACGAACCGTTCCCCCGGTTGTCCCTGGTCCGCAAGCCCCGCGACGGCGCCCTCGGGCCGTTCCGCGCGCGTGGGCACGCCGAGGAGGCCATGGCCGCGTTGCAGGAAGCGACTGGCATCCGACCGTGCTCGCTGCGGATCGCGGTCGGCGGCGGCGAGGCGGCCCCGTGCGCGCTGGCCGAGCTGGGCCGCTGCGGAGCGCCGTGCGTGGGACGCCAAACACCCGCCGCGTACGCCCCCGCGGTCGACGCCGCCGTGTCGCTCGTGGCAGGCCGTGACCTGGCCCCCTTGAACCGGCTGCACTTAAGGCTGACTGACCTGTCGTCCAGTCAGCGCTACGAACAGGCAGGCGCGGACCGCGACCGGATGCGCTCACTGATCCGCGCCCTCGACCGCGGCCAACGCCTCAGCGCCCTCGCCCAGGTCCCCGAACTCGTCGCGGCCCGTCCGGACGGTAGCGGCGGCTGGGAGTTCGCCGTCGTCCGCCACGGCCGACTCGCCTCGGCCGGGGTCGCCCGCCGGGGTGTGCCGCCGATGCCGGTGGTGGCCGCGCTGGTCGCCGCCGCGGAGACCGTCATCCCCGAGCCGGGCCCGCTGTTCGGCGCCCCGGCGGACGAGGTCGGCGTCGTCCTGCGCTGGCTCGACAAGCCCGGCACCCGGATGGTCCAGTGCTCCCACCCCTGGTCGGAGCCCGCCCACGCCGCCGCGAGCTGGCGCCCCTGGCTCGACCGCGCCGACCGGGCCCGCGCCTCCACGCTGCCCCGCGACTAGCACCTGCCAGACTCGCGCCGTGTCCGAAAAGTCGAGTCTCACCTTCGTCGGCATCCACCTCGGCCTGCTGGTGATCGCCACCGTGATCGTGCTGCTGACGCAGAGGCGGGGTCGGCGCTACCTCACCGGCCTCGACGCGGACGGGGTCGCCGCGTTGGCCGGGCACTTTCCCGACCTCGCCGTCATCCGCGCGACGGTCCTGGGCGACATCGAGCTGCACCCGGACGGCACGGTGACCCGGCTGCGCGACCACGCCGGGCGGGCACCCGGCGGTGGGACTCGGGAGTCCCCGTCTCCCGAGGTCGACCTGGAGCCCCCGGCGCGGGACTGGCTCCTCACCGCGCGGATCCGGGTGACCGCGTTGCTGGGGGTGCTGACCCTGGCCGGTGCCGTGTTCGTCGTGCTGCTGCTGGCTTCCGGCGCCTCCGTGGTCACCGGCGCCGTCGTGGTTATCCCTACCGTCGCCGCCTGGCTCTGGCTGCACGGTCGGGTCGGCGCCGCCGCGCTTAAGGAGCTCCAGCGTCAGGTACCCACTACGGCCCAGTTGGGGCCATCCGCCACGGATAGCGACTTCCTCCCGATCGCCCTCTATGGCCCACGCGCGTGGGACGACGAACGCGCCGCGTACTTGCTCGCGCCTACCCGCCGTGGCGAGGAATCGACACTGGTGGAGGACTGACCAGCGCGTGGTCCACCCGCCCCGGCGCGGTTCCTCGCTGCGGGTTCGCGGCGCAGGGCTAGCCTTAAGGGATGGCACTGTCCTCGCTGCCCGAACCCCCCGCGGGGTCGGAGTCGTCCACATCGGACGATCCGGGTCCCGTCGTGGAGTGGTCAGGGCTGCCGGACCCGGTTCGCGGGCGGCTCGCCGAGCTGGCGGCGGAGGCGGTCGGGGCGTTGCCGAAGGTCGACGTGCCGCAGCAGTTGCGGGCGGTGGCGCGGTTCGCGCCTGCCAAGCGGGCGCGGCTGGGCGGGTCGGCGATCATCGCCTGCCTGCGGGACGTGCCCGGGTTCCGCACCGCCGTCGTGCAGTGGTGCCGCGACCACAAGCCCGCCGCGCTCGACCTCGGCGGAGATGACCCGGTGACGGTCGCGGCCGCAGCGGTGCTGCTCGGCGAGGAAACCGCGGTGCACTACCTGGAACTGGTGTCGCGGCGGGCGTCGGACTCGTCGCTGCGCGCGGAACGGGACGCCGCGGTGAACCGGTTGCGCAAGGTCGAGGCCGAGTTGGAGCGGGTCAAGACCGAGCTGGCGTCCTCTAGCGGTGCCGCTGACAGCGTCCGCGCCGAGGGTGAGGTCGAGCTCGAGCGGTTGCGTAAGCGGCTGCGGGAACAGGGCGCCCGGCTGCGTGCCGCGAAGGATGCCGCCGCCGCCGCTGAAGCCGCCGCTGAGACGATCCGGGCCGAGGCGAACGCCGAGCTGGCCGTGTTGACCGAGCAGCGCGACCGCGACCGTGAACGCGCCGAGAACGAACGGGCCCGCGCCGCCCGCGCCGAGGCCGACGCCGAGATCGCCCGTCAGTCCGCCCGCGAGGCCAGGCAGGCCGACGAGGTCCGGCTGGCTCTCTTGGTCGACACGCTGGACGGCGCCGTCACCGGCTTGCGCCGCGAACTCGCCCTAGGTGGCGGCGGGCCCCGCCCCGCCGACTTGGTGCGTGGGGCGACGGCAGCCCAAGGAGTCGTGGGACGGGTAGAGGATCCGGCAGCGCTAGAGCGGCTGTTGGCACTACCTGCCGTGCACGTGGTCGTCGACGGCTACAACGTCACCAAGACCGGTTATGCCGAGCTGTCTCTAGCCGACCAACGCGACCGCCTCATCCGCCAACTCGCGTCCCTCGCTGCCCGCACCTCCGCCGAGGTCACCCTCGTCTTCGACGGCGCGGGCGTCGTCGCCGTCCCGGTCACCGCCCCCCGCGGCGTCCGCGTCCTGTTCAGCGACCCCGGCGTCCTCGCCGACGACGTCATCAAGGCCCTGGTCACCGCGGAACCCGAAGGCAGGCCAGTGGTCGTCGTCACCTCCGACCGAGCCGTAGCCGACGCGGTCCGCAGACGCGGCGCACACCCCGTGCCCTCCGCCGTCCTGCTCGCCAGGCTCGGCCGCGTGTAACCCCCATGCGCTCGGCCCTCGCCCTCGGCGCGGCAGTGCTGCTACTGGCAGCCCTGCCGAACCACCCGGCACCCGCGCAGTCCCGACTCGAGGCCGGATCCGAGCGCGCGCAGGCCGACCCGCCGCAGGTTGAGGCTGGGGTGGCGCCTGGCACGGTGCCTCCTGATACGCGGCCGGGTGAGGCGTTTGCCGACCCCAAGGTGGCGGCGTTGCAGCGGACCGCGACTGATGTTCAGCGGGAGCTCGCGACCCTCTCCCAGCTCGCGCACACCGCCCAGGACGAGTTGGACGAGGCGAGTGCGCAGGTCACCGGGGCCACCACGCGCCGGGCGGAGGCTGATCGGGCCGTGGCTGAGCAGCAGGCCGAGGTCGACGCCTATACCTCCGCGCTCTACTCCACTCTCGGTAAGCCGGATGCCGTGCGGGTTCTGCTCACCGCTGGCAGTCCGGATGACTTCCTGGCCGGGAATTCCCTGGTCGGGCGTCTGCGGGCGGATCTTGACGCCAGGCTCGGGGCTGCCGTCGACCGGCAGCGAGCGGCTGCGAAAGCCGAGATTGGCGCTCTCGGTGCGCAGCGGACGGCCAGTGAGCGCAGGGCGGAGTTGGACCGGCGCAGTGCCGACGCCTCTAACCGCGCTGCGGCGGTGTCGTCCGAGTTGCGCGGGAAGCTCGCGGACACCGACGCCGCCGTAGTCGCGTTGCAGAAGGCGCAGCTGGAACGGAACACCACTACGGCCGCCAACTGGAAGGCCTACACCGACCGGCTCGCGGCAGCGAAGGTCGTACTACCGAAGGCCGTGGACCTGCGCGATCCCGACCGTCTACCTGCCGGGCTGCTTCCGCTCGTTGGCACTAACGGTGCTCGTCAGCCCGGTGTGGCGCAGGTCGTCGTGGGTGGCGATCGGCTGTTGGTGCTGCCTGAGGAGACGCAGAAGGCGGTCACGCTAGCTATTGGCGCGCTCGGGAAGCCCTATGTGCCGGGTGTCGGCGGAGAGGGCCCGACCGCGTACTCCTGTGACGGGCTCGTCCGCGCGGCATATGCGTCGAGTGGCATACCCCTGCCCGGCACCGTAGGCGAGCAGTACGGCGTTCTGGCACCGGTCACCGACCCCAGGCCCGGAGACGTCGTCTTCATCGGGCCCGCGCGGCTGGGTGCGCAGAGCGTCGGGATCGTCCTGGACGAGAAGTCGATGCTCGTGGCCGACGCCAGGTTGGCCGGTGTGGTCGTGGCAGACCTACCTGGGGCCGACACCGTCCTGGGCTTCGGCAGGCCTTCCCTAGCGCTCCGAGACCCCCAAGCGGCACCCAAGGCCACTGACGGTGGGCTCACCTGGCGCTGTGGCGGCGTGCAGCTCCCGGCCCGGTCCGCAGGGGAGGCCGCCAGCGCCTGGGGTGGCTATCCGAACGGTCTTATCCCGCTCACGGCCCTCTGTCCGATCGGCGTCGGTAGTCACGCCCTGCGCTGCGACGCCGCTCAGGGCTACCAGGCGATGTCGGCGGCCTTCGGAACCGCGTTCGGCCGCCCACTATGCGTCACAGACTCCTACCGGGCTTACGCCGCGCAAGTGCAGCTCTACGCGGTCAAGCCCGCTTTGGCCGCCGTTCCCGGAACCAGCAACCACGGATGGGGACTGGCCGTCGACCTCTGCGGCGGCGTGCAGACCGCGGGCTCGGCCGAATACGCCTGGATGATCGCCAACGCCCCGGCGTTCGGCTGGTCGAACCCGCTTTGGGCCCGCCGGGGCGGCGGCCGGGAAGAACCCTGGCACTGGGAGTACGTGGCGGCCTGAGTCGCCATTGATCGACTCGTTCGGGGTAACTTCTCGAACAGGTGAGCGAAATTGTCGGTGCCCTCTCCTAATGTCGTCCTTGATCGACGGCACCGATCGACGGCTGGGGTATCGGAAGGGGATGGACCATGGTCATCGACTGCGACACCTGCGAGGTCCGCGGCGACGCGTGCAAGGAATGCGTGGTCACCGCCCTGCTCGGCGCGCCGCCCACGGTCGACCTCGACGAGCGCGAGTGCGCCGCCATCGACGCGCTGGCCAGCGCGGGCATGGTGCACCGGCTGCGGCTGATCCCGATCGAGAAGTCCGCCTGATGGACCCGACACGCCCGGGGTGAATCCGGCTCGCGGTGAGTGGTCGCTTCGCGCGCCGAGCGGTTTGGGCGATCTGCCACCTGCGGGTGAACTGCACTGTTGTCGTCATCACAGACGGCAGTCGGTACTGCTCCGTTGGTGTTTTCCGCCGGCTGGCAAACCTTTTTCGCCCTCGCCGGTGGACGCGTGGGCTTACTTTTCGTAACCTGTCCGAGATCTCGCGGCCCGCAGCCACCACCCCGAGGTGGCGACGCGAGATCGCCGCCGAATCGGCCCCCTCCCCGGGCTGAACCGGATTCCCCCACGGTGGGGCTGTCCTCGATCGGGCGCGTTGTGGCCGAGCTGTTGTGGCCCTGCCGCATGCGCCGACCCGGTCGGGTGGTCCCCGGTGCCTGGGCGCACCGGGTGATCGTGATCGGCCCCGTCGGCGGTGCGACAGACGAAGGAGTACGCGCGACGTGTCGTCGCATCGACTCAAACGTGCCAAGCGCGGTGCCCTGACGGTCACGGCCGTCATCGCCGTGGTCGCGTTCTCGCCGTCCCCAGCCTTCGCCCAGCCCCCCGCGCCGCCGACCACCGCGAGCGAGGCGCTGGCGAAGTACCAGGAGCTCAACAAGCAGACCGAGAAGGTCAACGAGGACCTGCTCAAGGCCAAGACCGACCTGCAGGCCAAGCAGGTCGAGTTCGACAAGGCCACCAACGACGTCGCGCTCGCCGCGGCCAACGAGAAGCAGGCGCTGGCGCTGGAGGAGCAGTTCCGCGGCCAGGTCGACCTGCTGGCCAACGCCTCCTTCCAGGGCGCCAGGTTCAACAAGATCTCCGCGCTGCTGACCGGGTCGTCCGCCGACGACTTCCTCGAGCGGGCCTCCGCGCTCAACGTGCTCGCCGAGGACAACCAGGAAGCGCTGTCGAAGTACACGACGGCGGTCACCACCGCGGCCGACTCGCGCAAGCTCGCCGAGGACGGTCAGCGCAGGGCCGCCGAGGCCAAGGCCGCCGCGGAGAAGCTCGCCGTGGACGTGACCAAGACCCGCGACGACCTCGAGGCGCAGAAGAAGGTCGTCCAGGAGGCCTACTCCAAGCTCTCCTCCAAGGAGAAGACCGACCTGCAGGGCCCCAAGGACGACGGCGTCTACCTCGCCCCGGCCGGTGCCGCCGGTCGGGCCATGGAGGTCGCCCTCGCCCAGCGCGGCAAGCCCTACGTGTGGGGTGCCGAGGGCCCGAGCAGCTTCGACTGCTCCGGCCTGGTGCTCTACGCCTACGCCGCGGCCGGGGTCAGCCTCCCGCACTCCAGCCGCGCCCAGTACGGGTACGGCAAGGCGGTCTCGCGCAGCGAGCTGCAGCCCGGTGACCTGCTGTTCTACGGCAGCAGCGCGGGCTCGATCCACCACGTCGCGATGTACATCGGCGGCGGCAGGATCGTGCACGCCTCGACCTCGGGTGTCCCGGTGAAGACCGACACCGTCGAGGGCGGCGGCCGCGACTACTTCGGTGCCCGGCGCATCGTCGGCTGAGTCGACTCCGGCGGACCCGGGCCCCTGGTGGGGTCCGGGTCCGTTCGTTTTCCCGCCTGAGCCCCGCCGCGTGGTCGCCTCGCGGGGCCCGCGGCCCTAGGATTTGCCGGTGGCCACCAGGGCGAGGGCGAGAGCGTGGTTGAGCGCCGCGGTCGCCGCGTTGACCCTCGCCGGGCTCACCGTGGCGAGCCTGCCGCACGCCCCCGTCGAGCAGCCCGGCCAGGTCGGGCAGGCACAGCCGATGGGCGCCCTCCCGCCGCCGAGCGAGTCCGAGCAGACCGCGGCCGTCGAGCGCGCCACCGCCGTCGACGACCTGCTGCACCGCCGCGCCACCGCCGTGGTCAACCGGGACGAGGCCGCGTTCACCGCCACCCTCGACCCCCGGGCCGACCCGGCGTTCCTCACCGAGCAGCGCGCGCTGTTCGCCAACCTCGCCGACATCCCGCTCGACACCTGGTCCTACCTGCTCAGACCCGACGACACGCTGGACCTGACCACGCTGTCCGCGCCCGCCGCCGACCCGTCGGCCGAGCTGTGGGCGCCCGCGGTGGAGCTGCGCTACGGGCTGCGCGGCATCGACCAGATCCCCACCACCCGGCCGATGGGGTTCCTGTTCGCCAAGCGCGCGGGCACCTGGTACCTGCGGTCCGACTCGGCGCTGACGGACCTGGGGCGGCGCAGTTGGCGCGGGCCGTGGGACTTCGGGCCTTGTGTGGTTACCCCTACCGAGCACGGGCTGGTGGTGGCGCACCGGGGGAGTCAACCGATGGTTGACCGTCTTGTGCGTGAGCTGGACTCTTCGGTTGCCGCGGTCAGTCAGGTGTGGGGGGACAACTGGCCTAAGAAGGTGGCGTTGATCCTGCCGGACAGCCCGGTGGAGATGCGTGCCCTGGTCGGGCCGGACTTCCCGGTCGAGTCCGTGGTGGCGGTAGCTATCGCAGACAGGGTCGACACCGCTCGTCATACCGCTACCGGGCAGCGGGTCGTGTTGAGCCCGACCGGCGCTAGAGCCCTGTCGGTGGCGTCGCTGCGGGTAGTCCTAAAACACGAGATCACCCACGTCGCCGCGCGCGCCGAGACCGTCGACGGGTCCCCGATGTGGCTGCTGGAGGGCTTCGCGGACTACGTCGGGTACCGCGACAGCGGGATAACCCTCGCCCAAGGTGCCCCTGACCTGGCCAAACGCGTCCGCGACTCGGGTCCGCCCGCCGCGCTGCCCGAGGACCGCGACTTCCGCGCCCGCGACCGCAGCCTGGACCTGGCGTACCAGCAGGCCTGGTCCATCGCCCGCTTCCTCGCCGACCGCTACGGCGAACCCCGCCTGGTCGACCTGTACCGCGAACTCGCGGGCGCGGGCCCCATCTCCGCCAGCGACACCGACGACCTGCTCCGCCGCGTCATCGGCGTGGACCGCGCGGGCCTGCTCAAGCAGTGGCAGTCCTACCTGCGCGCGACCCTGCGCTGACCGCCGCTAGGTTGGACGGGTGCGCAAGACCCTCCTGGTCACCAATGACTTCCCCCCGCGACCGGGGGGCATCCAGTCGTACCTCCACTCCTTCGCCAAGTGGCTCCCCGGCCAGGAGCTGGTCGTCTACGCCCCGGCCTGGGACGGCGCGGAGACCTTCGACGCGGCCCAGCCGTTCACGGTGGTCCGCCACCCGGGCAAGCTCATGCTGCCCACCCCCGCGGTAGCCCGCCGAGCCCGCGAGATCCTCCGCGCGGAAGGCTGCGACTCGGCCTGGTTCGGCGCGGCAGCCCCCCTGGCGCTGCTCGCCCCGGTACTCCGCAAGGCAGGCGCCCGCCGGATCGTCGCCAGCACCCACGGCCACGAGGTCGGCTGGTCAATGCTGCCCGCGGCGCGGCAGTCCTTGCGGCGCATCGGTTCCACGACCGACGTGGTGACCTACGTGAGCGGGTACACACGGTCTCGATTCGCGGCGGCCTTTGGTCCACAGGCGGCCTTGGAGCTACTTCCGTCCGGTGTGGACACTGAGCTCTACCGCCCCGATGCTGGTGCCAGGTCGGCGATTCGTGCACGGCACGGCCTAGGTGATCGTCCGGTGATCGTGTGCGTCTCCCGGCTGATGCCTCGCAAGGGCCAGGATGTGCTGATCCGGGCACTACCGGCCATCCGCTCGCGAATCCAGGACGCGGTGCTGCTGTTGGTGGGCGGGGGGCCTTATCGGTCGAGGCTGGAGAGTTTGGCCGCGGCGGCAGGGGTTTCCTCGCACGTGGTGTTCACGGGGGCTGTGCCCTGGGAAGAACTCCCCGCACACTACGCAGCCGGGGACGTCTTCGCGATGCCATGCCGGACGCACGGCAAGGGCCTGGACGTCGAGGCGCTGGGAATCGTCTTCCTGGAGGCGGCTGCTACTGGACTGCCCGTGATCGTGGGGGATTCCGGCGGGGCACCGGAGACGGTGCAGGACGGGAAGACCGGACACGTGGTCGACGGACGCGCCGTGGCGGACATCGCCGCTCGGATCGTCGAACTGCTGGGGGATCCGTCACGCGCCGCGGAAATGGGCGCCGCAGGCCGGAAGTGGATGGAAAAGGACTGGACCTGGACAGCCCGAGCCGCCCGCCTACGCCACCTCCTGGACGGCGAAACCGTCTATCGCTTCGGCGCCTGACGGTCCTGTGTGGACGGTAGAACTCGCTCGGCGGTACCAGGTCAGCCGTCCGAGCGGCGGAATGCCGCCGCCACGTCCAGTGCGACCCGAGCCGCCCGCAGCGCGGCCTTGGTCTGCTTGTCCTCCTTGTTCATGCCCATCTCCTCGTCACCGAGGTCGCTCACGCACTTGAGCACCGCCCCGCCCACGAACTCCCTTGCCTTGAACGCCTCCCAGACAGCGTGCATCACCCCGTGCGCCTCGGTCTCCACCCCGCCCATGTCGGCGGACAGGCCGACCAACTGCGCGCGCAACTCGGACTCCCGCCAGGCGACCACCTTCTCGCCGCTGGCGAAGTCCTTCACCACCAACCGCGCACCTCCCAGCGAGGCGTCGAGCCTGCCCCGGGTGTGCAGCCAGTTGACGAGCCGCAGAACCTGCTCATCGGTCCGGTACACCTGCGGCCGGAGACCACCACCCTCCGGCCGCACCTTCTCCGGGCCGTAGTCGAACACCTCCCGGGCGAACAGCACATCGCCCAGTGCCACACCGTGCTCGTCGAACCCGCCGCACACTCCGATGAGGAACACCAGATCAGGCCGGAACGCCGACAACAGATCCCGCGTGACCGCCGCCGCTGATGGGCCGCCCTGGTCGGTGGCTTGTGTGGTGGCCACGCGAACAGGGGCTTGACCGGTGGAAGACAACTCGAAGACGTCGTAGTACCGCCCGTCGCGCTGCACCCCGACGGTGGCGATACCGCGCTCGTCGAGCACCTGGAACAGGGCCTTGGTCTCCACCGGCACAGCCGTGAGCAGGGCGACGTGGCACTTGTCGTCGATTTCCGGCGCGGTCACTTCGAACCTCGACTTCCGTTGTTCGCGGAACCCCATGAGCACTGCCTCGGGGTTGCTGGCGAATGACTCGACCTCGGCCCGCACCTGCTTGCGCTCAGCCAAGTCCTGTTGCGACTCGGCCAACGCCTTGTCGAGGTACGGGTTGTCCGTTCTGCGGTCGCCGATGAGCTCGACGAGGCGGGTGAACACCCTTTCTGCGACAGGCAAGGGGAGCAAGCGCAGATGTCCCAGTGGGGGGTTGATCGTCGACTTGTGAGTGTCCTTCTGTGCGAGCAAGTGGGCAACGCTGGGGAGCAACGACTCTGTGTAGGCCGGGTGATCTGCGGCAGCACGCACGACGGCCTTTGCCGCTGTGCCGCACACACCCCGGTCGGTGTCTCTCGGCCGCTTGTCCGATCGCGGGCGCTCGGGTGCGATCGTGAACTTGATCAGATCCGGGTCGGCGCGACCAGCCCTGGCCAGCCCTTCGAGAGCGGTCGTGCGGTTCATCGGGTCCGGGTCCCTGTAGATCACTCCGACCAGCCAGGCCTTGGTCTCGGGCGTGATCTCCTTGCGGGCCAACAGGTTGACGAGAGCGCCGCGCAGAGCCCTTCCCTGGCGGTCGCTGGGGGAGAAGTTGAGTTGGTCGGCCACCTCCGTGACCCACGCCTCGTCCCCGGTGTCCATGTGCAGGAGGGAACCCACGGCGGCGCGTCGGGTGAGCAACGACTCCTCGGGATTGCCGATGGTGGTTCGAAGGACCTCCGCCGTGTGGACGTCGCCGATTCGACCGAGTGCGGTAGCTGCCGAGCCCCGGACGACGGAGTCGGTGTCTTGTGTGAGTGTGGTGGTGAGTGCGGGTACCGCGAGTGTGCTGCCGATTCGTCCGAGTGCGTTGGCCGCTGAGCCCCGGGTGTAGCTGTCGGTGTCTTGTGTGAGGGCTGTGGTGAGTGCGGGTATGGCGAGTGTGTCGCCGATGAGGCCGAGTGCGTTGGCGGCTGAGCCCCGGACG
>NZ_FOGI01000003.1:0-66406 GCF_900111175.1 Actinokineospora terrae | reverse complement strand
TCTCGGTGTCTTGTGTGAGGGCTGTGGTGAGTGCGGGTATGGCGAGTGTGTCGCCGATGAGGCCGAGTGCGTTGGCGGCTGAGCCCCGGACGTCTGGGGCGGCATCGGTTTCGGCGGCCTTCAGGAGCGCTGGGATGGCCTGTACCGCGCCGATTCGCCCGAGTGCGCTAGCGCAGGCACCTCGGACCGGTGCATCCTGGTCGGTCAGCATCGCTGTCCGCAGATCGTCGATATCGGGTTCCCCGCCGTGGGTCCCCAGCCAGTTCGCGCTCTGACGACGCGCCAGCGGATTCTTCCGCTCTCTCAGCCATGCCCTCCGCAGTGCGGCCAAGGCCTCATCGCGGTCCTGCCTCCGTGGCGTCTGTTCTCTTTTGTTCCGATAGCGGGTCCTGCGCAGTTGCTGGAGCGACTGGGCGTCCAAAGACCCGGTCCACAGTGCGGCGCGGATGTCGTCCGCGAACTGCGAGTCCTTGGCCTCTTCGTCGCGAAGCAGGCCACGCTGCAGCCCGTCGCGCAGCCCGCTGGGCGGCAGACCGGCAAGCGCCGTGGCCAAGCGATCGCGTGTCTGGCGTCCCATGCTGAAGCAAGCGCCGAGCTGTCGCCACAGGAGGCCGCGGACCTGCTCGCCGAGTACGCCTCGGTTGGCCAAGAGGATGTCGACCATCAGTTCGGGCGCCAGTGGCTTGGCCGCCGGTTCGAGCAGGGTCAGGACGGCGCTGTCCGGATCGGGTTGCAGGCCGATCCAGTCGCCGAGGCACTGGTCGAGGTAGGTGGGGTCGAGGACGACCGGTGGTGGGCTGGTCTTCTGCCAGGCGAGGGCCAGGCCGAAGTCCACGAAGGCCGGGTGGATGAGGGTGTACTGGCCCTCCGCCGGGTCGCCGACGAGTTCGACCATCTGGGTGTCGAGGAATGCCGCGACGGCGTGGGTGGCGTCGTCCGGGTTGTCCCACACCCGGGTGAGCAGCGCCGACACGTCCCTGGCCAGGAAGTCCGCGTTTCCCTTGCCCGTGGTGATGGCGGCCAGCGCCGCCGCGCAGAGTGCCGCCTCCATGCCCAGTCCGCGCTCCGCCGCGTCCTTCTCCACCTTGCCGAACCGGCCGTCGCCGTAGGGCCGGATCACCGTCTCCCGCAGCAGGTCCGCGCGGCTGCGCGGGATCTCGCGGTCCTTGACCGACCGGGTGCCGAGCAGCCAGTCGGTCAGCAGCGACAGCATGAACGGGTTGGAGGCGACACCCAGCATGTCGCCCGACCGGATCTCGTCCAGCGCCTCGGTCGCCGCGGCGTCGCGCATCCCCAGGTAGGTCTCGATGTCCTGCTCGGCGAGCGGCTCGATCGCCACCGTCTCGACATCGCGCAGCACGGTCCGGTCCAGGTCGTCGGCGCCGCGGCGGGAGGTCGCCAGCACGGTGAAGTCGTGCGAACCCGCCACCAGTTGCCAGGTGAACTTCCATTCCGGGGTGCCGTCGAACTCGCGTTCCAGTTCGTTCAAGGCGTCCACCAGGAACACGACCCGGTTCTTCTTGACGTGCGCTTTCCACAGCTTCTCGTCGATTCCGGACGGGCGCGATTGCTTGGCGAATTCCTTGACGGTCAGGCCGTGCACGTCGAGCTGCCGGATCGTGCGGTTGTCGACGATGACGCACGGGGTGTGCCGGTCCATGAGCGCGATCGCGTACTGCTGCACGGCCGTGCTCTTGCCGCTACCCGCACCGCCGGTCAGCAGCCAGGTCTTGGGGCTGGGTTCGTGCCTGGTCAGGTGCGAGGGCAGCTGGTCGAGGAGCGCGTCGAAGCGCAGGCGCTCCACGGAGTCGTCCGCGGAATTGTGGAGCCGGAACGTGGGCCGCAAGTAGTGCTTGACGGTCCGGTCCGCGAGCCGGGCACGCATCGCGCTGTACGGCGATTCGCTCATCCGTCTCCCGTGCCCGCTCCACGTCACCCCCGACGAACGTGATCTACGCTACCACGCGCGCAGGTTCGGAGGCCCGGTTTCGCCACCATTGGCGACGCCGTGCCCACGTCGTCACGGTGGCCGATCCCGCCCGAGGACGGGTCGGCCGGAAAGGGGTGAGGTATGGCAGAGGGGGACATCACCGTCGCGAAGCTGTTGACGTTGGAGTACGAGCGCTTGAAAGACGAGCAGAAAACGCGGATCGGTTTCCGCGACAACCTCGTCTACGCCACTCTGGCATCAATGGCCGCGGTGATCGCTGCCGCCTTGAGCGCGCGTGGGCAGGCGAACCTGGTGCTCCTGCTGCCGCCCGTCGCGCTACTGCTCGGCTGGACCTACCTGGTCAACGACGAGAAGATCTCCGCGGCGGGCCGGTACATCCGCACCGAACTCGCCCCCCGCCTGGCCGCCGACCTGCCCCCGGGCACCCCGGTGTTCGCCTGGGAGACCTACCACCGCGGTGACCGCCGCCGCCGTACCCGCAAGGTCCTGCAGCTGGCCGTGGACCTCGGCATCTTCTGCCTGTCCCCGGCCGCGGCCCTGGTCGTGTTCTGGGTCTCGGGGCCGTGGACAGCGGCTTATCTGTCGATCTCGGTGGTCGAGGCCTTGGCCGTCATCGGCCTGGGTGTTCACCTGGTGCTCTATGCCGACTTGACCCGCCATGACGACAAGGGCGACCCGGCGGAGACGTCTGCTGGAGAGTGATCAGTCCAGGAGGTCGGTGTAAGGGGCCAGGACCGTCATTCCTTGGGATAGGGCCGTGGTGGCGGCGGTTCTGGTGAGGGTGTGGATCTCGGCGGCGAGTTGTGTCGCGGTCATATGGCGTTGGGCGGTGCCGAGGGTCAGGGCGATGAGTTTGCCTTCGAGGTTGACCGTCACCTCGATGCCGTGGGGGCCGGTGGCCGACGCGGTGATGGCGTTGAGTTGTTGGGCAATGGTCATTGGACGCGCCAGGTTTGTGGGGTGGGGGGTTCGGTGGCGGGGAGGCCCAGGAGGGTTGGGTCCACGCCGTTGAGGAGGTGGTGGATTCGGTGGTTGGCCTCGGCGGTGGCCTGGTCGACGACCGTGAAAATCAGGGTGGCCAGGTCGGGGCGGCGGAGGGCGGAGGTGGTGATGGACAACGAGGACAGGATGCCGCCGGGGTGGACGGTGGCTTCCACGCCGTGGGCGCGGGCGGTGGCCGTGGTGGTCATGACGGGTGCACGCCTCCGTAGAAAGTGCTGTGGGACAAGGTATGCGTGCGGCGGGCCACTGAGTCGCCCGCGTTGCCCTCGATGAGGGTCACCTTGTCGCCGTTGACTTTCTCGACTATGCCGATGTGGGTGCTGGTGGACGTGTTCTGCGGTCCGGTGCCGAACAGCAGCACGTCACCGGGCCTCGCGCGGCTGAGGTCGCGGTAGGCCAGGCCCTTCTCCTTGCCCCAGGTGAAAACGGCGCCGGTGAAGGGAAGCAGTGGGATGTTCACGCCCGCGCGCCGCCAGACCCAGGTGGCGAACGACGAGCACCACGGGGCGGCCGGACCGTACTTGTTCGTGTTGCCAGGGCCTTCGTGGTACCCGAGCTGACTCGCGGCCACCTGGGTGACTCGATGCGCACCCCCAGCACCACCCGAGCCCCCAGAACCGCGCGTGTCCTCAGAACCCCGCGAGCCCCCAGAACCACCCGACCCGCCGGCACTGCCCGAACCAGCACGCTTGGGCTTCTCGCGCGGTTCATGCAACGCCCGCAACCGATGCGCCGCGTCCGCCAGCGCCACCTTCGTCTCCGCGACCTGCTTCGCCGACTCACCCGTGTACTGCCGCACCAGGTCCGCGACCTCCCCCACCGCGCGCATCAACGCAGGCCGCTGCCCCACGGCCAACCCGGCGTCGAGGACCCGCACCGCCCGCTCGGTGTACTCGTCGAGCAACCGCACCACAGCCCCATGCCCCGAGACCAACGCCTCAGCGGCCCCCGCCGTGATCCCAGCGGCCTTCCCCGCCGCCTCCCCAGTCCCGCGCAACGCCGACCGAGTACGGTCCGCACGCCGCGAGAAGCCGTCCGCGTCCCGCCCGACCCAGTCCGCCAGCAGGGCGTGCGTGTCGTCCCGGTGCTTCACGCGGTGCTCAGCCAGTTCCGTGTGGACGGAAGCAAACGCTTGCTGCGCCCGGGAAGCGTCCTCCGCCTTGCCCGCCAGCCGGTTGCGGTGCTCGACGATCGTGGCCGCGAAGTGCCGCGCTACCTGTCGTGTGTCCATTGGCTACACCAGCCGAGCCGCGTTGTCGCGGTCCTGCCGCCGGTGCTCGGCGCCCGCCCTGGTGACCGCGATCCCCAGCCGCTCCACGTCGTCGGCCGCGTCGCGCACCCGGTCCCGCAGGTCGACCGCGCAGTCGCGCACCGCGTCGGCGAACCCGGACTCCCGCCCGATCCACCCGAACCCGGTCCCGTCGACCTCGGCGAGCCCCCGCCCGCTGCGCCGCACCCCCTCGGCCACCGCGTCGGCTTCCCTGCCGTACCGCGCCAACGCCCCCGGGTCGACGGCGAACCCACCACCCAGCTCACCGCTGATCAGCCCGACCAAGTCATGCTCGTCCATCCCGACCTCCTCGCCCCCAACCCTCGCCGCCGCCGCGCCCGGCCGGAACCACCCGTGCACGGGTGATCACGACGGCTGCACACCCGGGCTAGCTGTAGAGGGTGGTCACCTCGGCCGCGCGGGTCTTCAGGATGGCCTCGCGGCGCAGTTTGAGGCTGGGGGTCACCTCGCCCGCGGACTCGGTGAAGTCGTCGCGGAGCAGGACGAACCGGCGGATGCCCTCGGCGCGCGACACCAGCGCGTTCGCCGCGTCCACGGCCTTGCGGACCTCCGCGCGCAGACCGGGGTCGTCGGTGGACAGGCGGCTCCAGCCGCGGGCGTTGAGCTCGTCGTGGTCGAGGGTGATCAGCGCGGCGATGTAGGGCTGCCGGTCGCCGACCACCAGGCACTGGCTCACCAGCGGGTGGCGGCGGACCGCGTCCTCCAGCACACCGGGGGCGACGTTCTTGCCGCCCGCGGTCACGATGATCTCCTTCTTGCGGCCGGTGATCCGCAGGAACCCGTCGTCGTCGATGGCCCCGAGGTCGCCGGTGTGCAGCCAGCCGTCGACCAGCGCGTCGGAGGTGGCCGCCGGGTTGTTCCAGTACCCCGGCGAGACCATGTCCCCGCGCAGCACGACCTCGCCGTCGTCGAGCACCCGCGCGGTGGCACCGGCGACCGGCCGCCCGACCGTCCCGACCCTGGTCGCGGCCTCGGTGTTGACGCAGATCGCGGCCGCCGTCTCGGTCAGCCCGTACCCCTCGTACACCGGGATCCCGGCGCCGCGGAAGAAGTGCGCCAGGTGCTCGCCCAGCGGCGCCCCGCCGGAGATCGCCGCCCGGCACCGGCCGCCGAGCGCCGCGCGGATCCTGGCGAGCACCAGCCGGTCGGCGACGACGTGCTTGGCCAGCAGCAGCAGCGACCCCGGGGCCCGGCTGTACTCGACGGCGACCCGCTCGGCCACGTCGAACACCTGCCCCAGCCCGTTGGCCGCCGCGCGCTGCCTGGCCGTGGCGTGCAGCTTCTCGAACACCCGCGGCACCGCGACCACGAACGTCGGCCGGAACGAGCGCAGGTCGTCGGTGAGGGTCTTGACGTCCGGCAGGTGCCCCAGCGTCGTGCGGCCGAGCACGCAGGCCAGCGCGATCGTGCGGGCGAACACGTGCGCCAGCGGCAGGAAGACCAGCATCGAGTTGCCCGGCCGCAGCAGCGTGGGGAACGCGGCGAGGTCGGCGCGGGCCTGGGCCAGCAGGTTGCGGTGGGTCAGCACCACGCCCTTGGGGCGGCCGGTGGTGCCGGAGGTGTAGACGAGGGTGGCGACGTCCGCGGCCAGGGGCGCGCGCACCGCGTCGTCGGCCAGGCCCGCGCCGAGACCGGTGAGCTCGTCGACCGCGGAGCCGTCGAGCTGCCAGATCCAGTCGACCTCGGGCAGCCGGTCGACGACCCCCTCGACCACCGCCCGGTGCGCCGCCGTCTCCACGACCACCGCCCTGGCGCCGGAGTCGGCGAGGATCCACGTCACCTGCTCGACCGAGGACGTCTCGTACACCGGGACGGTCACGCAGCCCGCCGCCCAGATCGCGAAGTCGAGCAGCGTCCACTCGTAGCGCGTCCGCGACACCAGCGCGACCCGGTCACCGGGCGCCAGACCGGCCGCGACCAGGCCTTTCGCGACGGCGAGGACGTGCGCGGCGAAGTCGGCCGCGGTCACGTCGACCCAGGCGCCGTCCAGCCGCCTGCGCACGGCGACCGCGTCCGGGAAGCGGTCCGCGTTCGACCAGACCATGTCGGTGAGGTTCTCCGCGTCGGTCACCGCGGCCGTCCTCGGCACCCCGTACTCCCGCACACCGACCTCCTGGCTCGCCGCGCTGGACCGTAGCGGGTGGTGGGTCGCCCGCCACGACCACCGTGGCATGCTGCGCTGGTGCCGCAAGTCGACGTGGTGGACGAGACGTTCCTCGCCGTGCCGCCGCCCGCGGTGGCCGCGGTGTTCGCCGACCGCGCCGCGTGGCCCCGGTTCTGGCCCGACCTGCGCCTGGACGTATACGCCGACCGGGGCGCGGAGGGGCTGCGCTGGACCGTGCGCGGGGCGCTGGTGGGCACCATGGAGGTCTGGCTGGAGGCCGTGCTCGACGGCACCCTCGTGCACTACTTCCTGCGCGCCGACACCCCCGGCCCGCTCACCCCGCGCCGCCTCGCCGCCGAGCGCACCCGCCGCCAACTCGCCGCCAAGCGGGTGGCGTTGGGCCTGAAGTCGGCCCTGGAGGCAGGGCGGGCCCCCGGAGTGGCCCCCGACCCCGCGTAACCTGATCGCCGTGCGGGTCCATGTGGTGTCCGATGTGCACGGCAACGCCGAGGCGCTGGCGCGAGCGGGCGAGGGAGCCGACGCCCTGCTCGTCCTCGGCGACCTCATCGACTTCGTCGACTACCACGACCACTCCGGCGGCATCATGGGCCGCGTCTTCGGCCCGGACCGGGTATCCGTCTTCGCCCAACTCCGCCGCGAACGCAAACACGACGCCGCCGCGGGCTACGCCCGAAGCCTCTGGGAAGGCCTGACCGACGCCGCCGCGGTTGTCGAGGAGGCGGTGCGCAGCCAGTACAAGGAACTCTTCGCGGCCATGACGGCGCCTACGTTTGCCACGCCCGGCAATGTCGACCAGCCTGCTTTGTGGCCTGAGTTCGTTGGGGACGGGGTGCGGGTGCTCGATGGGGAGAGCGTGGATATCGGGGGGCTGCGGTTCGGGTTTGTGGGGGGTGCGTTGTTACCGCCGGGGGTCGTGCCTCGGCGGGGGTCTGTGTTTCGGCCTTATTTGCGTACTACCGCAGATTTTGACGCGGGGGTGGCGGCACTGGGGGCCGTTGATGTTTTGTGCAGCCATGCGCCGCCTGATGTGCCTGAGCTGACTTATGACGTGCTGGCACGGCGGGCGGAGATCGGGTCTGGGGCGTTGTTGCGGGCTATTGTGGAGCATCGGCCTCGGTGGGCGGTTTTTGGGCATGTGCACCAGCCGTTGGCGGCGCGGGTGCGGGTGGGGTGGACTGAGTGTGCCAATGTGGGGCACTTTCAGCGGACTGGGCGGGCTTATGTGTTGCGGTGGTGAGGTTGTCCACGGGGTGGTGGCTCGCTCCGGCTGGGTTGTCGAGGCTGCTTGGTAGGCGACGAGTTATTCGGAGCGCGCATAAAAGTAGAGTCCGGTCACTGCTGTGATGGTGGCGGCGAAGGTGTTCGGGGTCGCCGGTAGTCGGATTGGGGCTAAGGATCCCCCGTTTCGGCATAGGCCTTGTCGCCCATCCACTGGGACGCATCCCTGTCGAGGGCACCCGAGTCGGTCAGGCAACGAGTGTCATGTCGGTTACCCGGTAACGGGTCTGACACCGTGCGGTGCTTGCCCGAGTATGTACAAAGTCGACCGGGGATCCGACTCGTCGATGGTGGGCACGCACTCAGCCAATGACCTGGCCGGCACCGGTTTCATCGCGGTGATCGGCCGATTGGGACACTCCGAGAATCTCAGCCAACTCCACCTGAATCCGGTCCCTGCGCAGATGCGCCACCGCCGAGGTGAACAACCCTGGACTCGGCGGCCATCGCAGATCGGCATGCAATGTCTCTGGTGAATTGCCGCGCGAAGAGGCGGGTCACCTGGTCCTGGCGCAGGCCGGTGGCATGAAACAAGTCGGTGGTCCGTTTGTGTGAGAGTTTTGGCGTGGTAACCGAATTCTCTCAAGCGGGCCGCCGACTCCATGGTCAAGGATCACGCAAGGCTCGGATGAATCCCCTGAATAGCTCTCTGTGTATAGGGGCTGCTTTGGCGGGTTTGATCTTGAGTTGAGGGACTGGCGGCTCTCGTGCTCGCCTGCGGCGTCGACGGGTAGACCTCGCCTGCGGCATTGGCCCGGGCGCGAGTTTCGAGCTTTGCTCGATGGGGCGAACTTGTTTTGCGTGGGGCCCCTACGGCACCCGGGCAGAACCGCAAAGCAGGGGCCGAAAAGCAGGCCCTGCCGCGTGGGCGACGCTACGGGTGCCGTTCCCCCGCACAAAACAAGTCCGCCCCATCGAGCCGGCTTGGCACCAGCGGATCCGAGGAGCGCTTGTCGGCCAACGTCGTAGAGGGGCGCGTGGTTGGCCAACGCCTAAGAGGGGCGCGTGTGGGGCAATGCTGTTTAGGGGCGTGTTGGGGCCAACGTCTGTGAGGGCCGGGTGGCGGGCCAACGTTGCGGAGTCTTGGCCGGCTTGGAACCGGTGGCTTCGAGTCGGCGATTGTTCGTGCTGGGTGGAGGCGGGCGCTGTCCTGTTTGAGTTCCATGGCTCCAGGGGGCGTCGGCCAGTGGATCCGTTGACCAGAGGGTCTACCTGGCTGGTGTTCGCCACGGGCACTTGTCCACATCCCCTTCAACCATTCACAGCCGCCTGTCGAGGGCTATTGACAAGTCGGCGGTGGCGATAGGTTCAGAGATGGGGCCCCGGGCCCGGGAGGGAGGGTCCCCGGGGCGGAGTTGATCTTGAGGGGCCGGTGGGGCTGAGCCTGGGGGAGTGGGGGGAGGGCGCCGGTGGTGGGGGTGTTCGTTGGGGTGAGGGGAAGGGTGGGGCTGCGGTGCGTTGGGGTAGGGCCGGGGTGGGGTACCGGGTAGCCTGCCGGGCATGGCCGATGAGTCCACGCAGTCGATTGTTGTCGAGGCGCCGCCGGAGAGGGTTATGGCGGTGATCGCGGACTTTCCGGCGTACCCGGAGTGGGCGAAGGCGTTCACCACGGCCGAGGTCGTGGCCGCGGGCGCTGATGGGCGGGCCGAGCAGGTCGCGTTCACGTTGGAGTCCGGGCCGTTCAAGGACACCTACACGTTGGCCTACCAGTGGTCCGCTGACGGGCTGGTGGTGGACTGGTCGCTGGTGAAGGGGCAGATGCAGCGGTCGCAGAAGGGGCGGTACGCGCTGACCCCGGACGGGGGGCGGACCACGGTCACCTACACCCTGTCCGTGCAGCTCGCGGTCCCGATGATCGGCCTGTTCCGGCGCAAGGCGGAGAAGATGATCATGGATACCGCGCTCAAGGAGCTCAAGCGCCGCGTCGAGCAGGGCTGAGTGCGGGTACTGCTGTTCACCGGGAAGGGCGGGGTCGGCAAGACCACCCTCGCCGCGGCCACCGCCGCCCTGCTCGCCGGGCGCGGGCAGCGGACGCTGGTGGTCTCCACCGACCCGGCGCATTCCCTCGCCGACGCGCTGGCCGTGCCGCTCGGGCCGCGACCCTCCCCAGTGGACACCGCGCTGCACGCCGCGCACATCGACGCCAGGACCCTGGTCGACCACTCGTGGCCCGCGTTGCGCGAGCACCTCGGCCGGTTCGCCGCCGGGCTGGGACTGGCCGCGTTGGACGCCGAGGAACTGACCGTCCTCCCCGGAGTCGACGAGATGCTCGCCCTCACCGAGGTGGCACGGCTCGCGCGCACCGGTGAGTGGGACGTGGTGGTCGTCGACTGCGGACCCACCGCGGAAACCCTGCGGCTGCTCGCCCTGCCCGAGGCCATCGCGGCCTACCTGGACCGCGCCCGCGTCCGCCTGGTCGCCGATCTGCGCGCTGTCGCCGCCATGGCCGCGGACCTCGCCGCGCACCTGGCCGACCTGCGGTCCCTGCTCACCGACCCCGCCACGACCGGCGTCCGGCTCGTGTTCACCCCGGAACGCCTGGTGGCCGCCGAGACCCGTCGCACCCTGGCCGCCCTCGCACTGCGCGACATCCACGTCGACGCCCTGATCGCGAACCGGCTCGTGCCGCGCGCCCGCCGGTGGCAGGGGCCCGCCGCGGCGTGGCTGCGGGCGCGCCGGTCCGAACAGGACGCTGTGCTGTCCGATCTGGACACGGGCTCGGTCCCGCTGCACCTGGTGGAACACCTGGCCCACGAACCCGTCGGCACCACCGCCCTGCTGGACCTCGCCACCCACCTCTACGGCGACAAAGACCCACTCACCATCCGCCCGCCCGGCCCACCGCTGCTGTCGATCACCCCCGATGGCCCGGACCACCTCCTCCGCCTCACCCTGCCCCTGCCGGAAACCGCCACCCTCGACCTGGCCCGCATCGGCGACGACCTGGCCATCACCATCGACGGCGTCCGCAGGCTGATAGCCCTCCCCGCCCTCCTCCACCCCCACACCATCACCGTCGCCGAATCCGACCCCACCGGCCTCCTCGTCCGCTTCGCCCCGGAGCACCCATGACCGCGTTGCACACTGGCTTGGTACTCCGATGAGCGAGCAGGAGCCCGGGACGCGGTTGGCGGAGGAGATTGCCTTGCTCCTTTCCCTTGCGGCGGAGCGGGTGGGGCCGTGGCTGGATCGGGTGGCGGGGGAGAGCAGCACTTCGCCGTGTGAGGCTTGTCCGGTATGCGCGGTGATCGCGTTGGTGCGGGGCGAGCCGAATGAGTTGGCGGCCAAGGGGGTTGAGCGGGTGGCCGATGTGGTGGCGTTGTTGCGGGCCGTGTTGGCGGATCGGTGGGAGCCGGGGGAGCCGCACATGCCGGGGTTCCGGCCGGAGCCGCCGACCAGCGGGCGGGTGCAGCGGATTCCGGTTCGTCGGGCGGGAGCAGACGGTGACGACGATCGGGGTTGATGTCGGCGGGACCAGCGTTCGCGCGGCAGCGGTGGACGAAGCGGGCACGGTGTTGGCCACGGCGCGCGGGTCCAGCCGGAAAGACGTGGACGACGAGATCTGCCGGGTGGTCGAGGAACTCCGGGCCGAGCACGCGGTGACCGCCGTGGGGCTCGCGGTCGCCGGGTTCGTCGCGTCCGACCGCAGGACCGTCATGTTCGCGCCGCACCTGCCGTGGCGGGGCATCGCGGTGGCCGATCGGCTGTCGGAGCGGATCGGGCTGCCGGTCGTCCTGGAGCACGACGCGAACGCCGCCGCGGTGGCCGAGCACCGGTTCGGCGGCCTGCGCGACGCCCGGGTCGGTCTCCTCATCGCGCTCGGGACCGGCATCGGCGCGGCCCTGCTGATCGACGGCGTGGTCTACCGGGGCGCGTTCGGCGTCGCCCCGGAACTCGGCCACCTGCGGCTGGTCCCCGATGGCCGGGAGTGTCCGTGCGGCAAGCGGGGGTGCTGGGAGCGGTACTGCTCGGGCACCGCCCTGGCCGCCACCGCGCGGGACATGGGCGCCGCCGAGTCGACCGGCCGCGAGGTCGCGCGGGCCGCCCGCGCCGGTGACCCGCTCGCCCTGGCCGCCGTGCACGAGATGGCCCACTGGCTCGGCGACGGACTCGCGCTGGTCGCCGACGTCTACGACCCGGAAGTGGTGGTCATCGGCGGCGGCGTCTCCGGGTCGGCCGACCTGTTCCTGGACAGGGCGGTCGACCGGTACCGCGAGGTGATGACCGGCGCCGGGCATCGGCCGGTGGCGCGAGTGGTGCGCGCGCAACGCGGGGACGAGGCGGGCATGGTCGGTGCGGCAGCACTGGCGGCAGGCTGACCGGGCGGGTTGGTCGGGCGGGTGGGCTGCGCGGATGGGCTGTGCAGGCGGGTTGGTCGGTGGGTTGGTCGGGCTGGCTGAGCAGTCGGGTCGGCCGACCTGTTCCTGGACAGGGCGGTCGACCGGTACCGCGAGGTGATGACCGGCGCCGGGCATCAGCCGGTGGCGCGAGTGGTGCGCGCGCAACGCGGGGACGAGGCGGGCATGGTCGGCGCGGCGGTACTGGCGGCCGGCTGACCAGCACAGATGTTCAGCAGGCTTAGTTTCGAGTTGTGAGGCCGCCCGAGCTGGGGTGGACTGGTGCCATGGTCACCCGTTCGAAGGACTGGCTCGCCCTCGTCGGCTTCCTCGTGCTGAGCTACGGGGTCGCCGCGCTCGGCTCGCTCGCCACGCTGGACAACGTCCGCGGCTGGTACGCGACCGCCGACAAACCCTGGTTCACCCCGCCGAACTGGCTGTTCGGTCCGGTGTGGACGGTCCTCTACGGCCTGATCGCCGTCGCGGGCTGGCTGGTCTGGCGCCGCCGCGACCGCGAACCGCGCCAGGTCAGGGCCGCCCTGGTCGTCTGGGGTGTGCAGCTCGCGCTCAACCTCGCCTGGACCCCGGCGTTCTTCGCGCTCCACTGGCTGTGGCCCGCGTTCGCGGTGATCCTGCTGCTCGACCTCGCCGTGGTCGCCACCATCGTGCGGTTTCGCCAGGTCCGACCGCTCGCCGCGTGGCTGCTGGTGCCCTACCTGGCCTGGATCCTGTTCGCCTCGGCGCTCAACGCCGGTGTCGCCGCGCTGAACTGAAGAGCTGAAACTCCGCTCGCGCCCGTCTAAGGTGCGGCCATGGACGAACTGCTCTGGGCCGGGGCCGACGCCCAGGTACGGGCGTTGCGCGACGGCTGGACCACCGCGCCCGAGCTGCTGGAGTCGGTGTTGCGGCGGGCGGACGACCTTGCCGGGACGCTCAACATCTTCCGCACCGTCTATGCCGAGTGCGCACGGGAGGAGGCCAAGGCCGCCCAGCGCCGCATCGATGCTGGTGAGCGGCTTCCATTGCTCGGCGTGCCGGTCGCGGTCAAGGACGACCTCGACGTCGCGGGCGACTTCACCGCGCAGGGCGGGCGACCCCAGTTCCCGGTGGCCGAAAAGGACAGTGCGGCCGTCGCACTGTTGCGCGCGGCGGGTGCCGTGATCGTCGGTCACACCCGCACGCCGGAACGGTGCCTGTGGCCGTTCACCGAGTCCAAGACCGCGGGCGCCACCCGCAACCCGTGGCACCCGGCGCACACCCCCGGCGGCTCCTCCGGCGGTTCGGCCGCCGCGATCGCCGCGGGCATCGTCGGCGCCGCCACCGGTTCGGACGGCGGCGGGTCCATCCGCATCCCGGCCGCCGCGTGCGGCGTGTTCGCCCTCAAGACCAGCCGCGGCCTCGTCTCCACCGAACCGCGCCCGGCCGAGGGCTGGCAGGGCCTGTCCACGATCGGGCCGATGGGCCGCAGGGTCGCCGACGTCGGCCTGGTGCTCGACGCGCTCGCCGACACCCGCGGCTACCGCGCCGCCGTCGACACCGTCCCCGAGCCCACCCGGGTCGCGCTGTCGTGGCGCACCCCGCTCGGCGTTCCCAGCCTCGCCCCCGCCTGGCGCCGCGCCGTGCTCGACGCGGCCGACACGCTGCGCTCCCTCGGCCACCGCGTCGTCGAGGCCGACCCGCCGCTGGGCGCGCGGCCGACGCCCCAGTTCGTCATCCGCTACCTGCGCGGCGTCGCCGAGGACGTCGCCCGGCTGCCGCACCCGCAGTGGCTGGAGGCGCGGACCAGGCACATCGCCGCGGTCGGCAGCCGCGTGCCGGACCGGGTGCTGCGCTGGGCGAGGGCCGCCGAGGCCGACCTGCACGCCAGGATGGCCGGGTTCCTCACCCACCACGACGTGATCTTGCAGCCGTCGTGGACCCGCACACCGCCGGAGGTCGGGCTCTTCCGGAGCAGCAGCCTGATCACCACCTGGCTCGGGGTCACCGCCCGCATCCCGTACTTCCCGACCTGGAACGTCCTCGGGTACCCGGTCGCCGCGCTGCCGGTCGGGCACGACGGCCGCGGCCTGCCGGTCGGCGTCCAGCTGATCGCGCCGCCCGGGTCGGAGAAGCTGCTGCTGTCGCTGTCCGCGCAGTTCGAGGGCGTCCGGCCGTGGGCGCACCGGCGACCCGCGTTGTGAGCACCGTCGAGCAGCGGATGCGCCGCCGCCACGGCGACTCCGTGCTGCCCTGGCTCGCCGGCCTGCCCGGCCTGCTCGACCGGCTGGCGGCCGACTGGGGTCTCACGCTGGGCGAGCGGTTCGCCGACGGCAACTCCGGGGTGGCGCTGCGCGTCAGCCGGGACGGGACGCCGCTGGTGCTGAAGGTCTCGCCGGACGCCGAGGTGCTGGGTACCCAGGTGCGGCTGATGCGGCTGTACGGCCGGACCGCGCCCACGATCCACGCCGAGGCCGAGGGCGCGGTCCTGATGGAGCACGTCGACGGCGTCGCCCGCTGGCCGGAGCCGGACCGCTTCGCCGCACTCTTGCGTAACCTGCACGCCGTGCCCGACCCGGCCAGGCACGCCCGCGCGGATCTAGCGACCGGCGTGGCCAACTTCTTCCCCCGCTTCACCCCGACCGGCCCGGTGACCGCAGACCTCTTGCACCGCGCCCGCGCTCTTACCGACGAACTCGTCGCCACCCAAGGTGTCCCGGTACTGCTGCACGGCGATCTGCACCGCGACAACCTGCTCGACGCCGGACCGCGGGGCGTGGTGGCGATCGACCCGGCGGGCACACTGGGCGAGGCCGAATTCGACGCGGTGGATTACGTTCTCGGTCAATCGGACGTCCGCGTGCGATTAGCGGACCTGGTTTCCGTGACCTCGCTCTCCTCCGCGCGCCTGGAACGCTGGTGCCTGGCGCTGGCCCCCTTGATCGCAATTGGCCTGCTGCGCCGGGGTGAGCCAATAGACCACCTGACCGGATTTCTGGATGATCTTGGGAACGCCAGAGGTGGTCACTGAGTGTCATGCCTCGCGGGCGTTCTGGCTGGTCGCGGTCGCGGGTCGTCACCACCGTGGGGTGACGGGCGCCAGGGGGCGGATGGGGTTGCGCCGCGCCGGACCGGGGTGCAATTCGGCCGGGCCGGGGTGTTACGCATTTCCGCCGGGGAGAAGGGCCGGTGAAATATTTCGTCCCGCCGCCCAACCCGGTCGACCGAACTCGTAGTCTGGTGAGGTGAACTGGACCGTCGACGTGCCGGTGGACACCCTCCCGGAACTGCCACCGCTGCCGCCCGCATTGCGCACCCGACTCGACGACGCCCTGTCCCTGCCCGCGGCGCAGCAGCCGGAGTGGCCAGACGGCGAGCAGGTGCGCCAGGTGCGCACGCTGCTCGAGAGCGTCCCGCCGATCACCGTGCCCGCCGAGATCGACCGGCTGCACCAGCGGCTGGCCGAGGTCGCCCACGGCCGGGCCTTCCTGCTGCAGGGCGGCGACTGCGCCGAGACCTTCGCCGACAACACCGAGCCGCACATCCGCGGCAACATCCGCACGCTGCTGCAGATGGCCGTCGTGCTCACCTACGGCGCCAGCCTGCCGGTGGTCAAGGTCGGCCGCATCGCCGGGCAGTACGCCAAGCCCCGCTCGGCCAAGAACGACGCCCTCGGCCTGCCGGTCTACCGCGGCGACATCGTCAACTCCCTGGTCGCCACCCCGGAGGCCAGGGTCCCCGACCCGTCCAGGATGATCCGCGCCTACGCCAACGCGGGCGCCGCGATGAACCTGCTGCGCGCGCTGACCGGCGCGGGCATGGCGGACCTGACCATGGTCCACGACTGGAACCGCGACTTCGTCCGCACCTCACCGGCCGGTGAGCGCTACGAGGCGCTGGCCACCGAGATCGACCGCGGCCTGCGCTTCATGCAGGCCTGCGGCGTCGAGGACTCGTCCCTGCACAGCGTCGAGGTGTACGCCAGCCACGAGGCGCTGCTGCTCGACTACGAGCGCGCCCTGCTGCGGATGGACAACGCGGGCCCCGAGGCCAAGCTCTACGACCTCTCCGCCCACTTCCTCTGGATCGGCGAGCGCACCCGCCAACTCGACGGCGCGCACATCGCCTTCGCCGAACTGCTCTCCAACCCGATCGGCCTCAAGATCGGCCCCACCACCACCCCGGAGATGGCGGTCGAGTACGTCCACCGCCTCGACCCGCGCAACGAACCCGGCCGACTGACCCTCATCAGCCGGATGGGCAACGGCAAGGTCCGCGAGGTCCTGCCCGCCATCGTGGAGAAGGTCGAGGCCTCCGGCCACCGCGTCATCTGGCAGTGCGACCCCATGCACGGCAACACCCACGAGTCGTCCACCGGCTACAAGACCCGCCACTTCGACCGCATCGTGGACGAGGTCCAGGGCTTCTTCGAGGTCCACCGGCGGCTGGGCACGCACCCGGGCGGGATCCACGTGGAGCTCACGGGGGAGGACGTCACCGAGTGCTTGGGCGGGGCCCAGGAGATCTCGGACGCCGACCTGTCGGGGCGCTACGAGACGGCTTGTGATCCTCGGTTGAACACGCAGCAGTCGCTGGAGTTGGCGTTCTTGGTCGCGGAGATGTTGCGGTCCTGATCGGGTGATGCTGAGGCGGTGCTCTCCTGGGTGGGGGGCACCGCTTTCGCGTTGGGGGCGGGCGGCTCTCGGTCTCGGCTGCGCCGTCGACGATTAGCGCTTGGCCTTCGGCATTGGCCTGGCGCGATTTTCTTGCCTGGCTCGATGCGGTGGACTTGTTTTGCGTGGGGCCCCGACACCAGTCGTGGCAGAACCGCAAAGCAGGGGCCGAAAAGCAGGCCCTGCCGCGTTGACGACGCTACGACTGGTGTTCCCCCACGCAAAACAAGTCCACCGCATCGAGCAGATGGCACCAGCGACTCCGAGGAGCGCTTGTCGGCCAACGACTCAGAGGGGTGCGGTTCGGCAAACGACCGTGGCGGGGGCGCGGGGGGACCAACGACTGTGAGGGCCGGGCGGAGACCAAAGCCTGCGAGGGGATTAGGTCGGGCAAACGACCGTGGCGGGCACGCCGGGGGCCAACGACTGTGGTGGCCATGCAGGGAGCCTGCGCCGCACAGTCACTACCAGTTGGGACAGGCGACTCCAAAGGGCACACCGGGGCCAAAGACCGTGAGGGCCGGGTAGAGACCAACACCTGCGAGGGGCCCGCTTGGGCAATCAACCGTGGCGGGCACGCCGGAGGCCAACGACTGCGAGGGCCCGCTAGCTAGGACGAACGGCCGTGGCGGGCATGCACGGGGGCCTGCGCCGCACAGTCAACTGCCAGTTGGGACCAGCGACTCCGAGAGGCATGCCGCGACCGAAGACCGTGAGGGCCGGGTGGAGGCCAACGCCTGCGAGGGACACGGTTGGGCAAACGACCGTGGCGGGCATGCGGGACCAACGCCTGTGAAGGGCCGGGGCGGGACCTATGCCTGCGAGGGGCACGCTAGGACCAGCGACAGTGACAGGCACGTAGGGGCCAACGCCTGTGAGGGGCGCGCAAGGACCAGTGACCGTGGCACGGGCGGCTATCGCTGGGGCGGTGCTAGTGGTCCGAGGGACGCTGGCGACCTAGCGCGCATGCCGAACAGCGCTATCGAGGCAGGTGCCTAGACCTGTGCGCCGTTGTCGTCGTCTAGGGCGGGTGGGGATTTGCGGGCTCGGAGGAGGAGTAGGGCTATGCCTGCGGCCAAGCCCACCAGTGCTGTGGGGGTGGTGATTCGGGCGTCCCAGTTGAGGATGCTGGAGAGGGTGAGGAGGGCTACGCCCGCGATCATCAGGGCGATGGCGATGACGGTCATGGGGCGCAGGCGGGGCAGTGGGGGTGGTTCGGGGGGTTCGTAGTGCTCGTCGTTGTTGTCGTTGGACCAGTCGATCTCGGTGTCGTGGGTGCGCCAGGTCGACGCGGGCAATGCGGCGGGGGTGTCGGGTGGGGGTTCCGGGGTGGTGCGGTCCAGGTCGGGGATGTCGCGGCCCACGCCTTCGCGTTCCAGGTCGGCGACGATCTGGGCGAAGGCGGCGTCGACGTCTTCCGGTCCGTCGCCGGGGCGGCCTTTCACTGGGGATCACCTGCCCGGTCGGCACGTACCCGCCGGACGAACTCGACGCTGCGGTCGAAGATGACCGGCGCGTCGTGGTCGAGGGTGGCGACGTGGTAGCTGTTGTCCAGGACGACCTCGGTGACGTCGCGGCTGGAGATGCCTGCCAGCACCGCGGCCGCGTTCTCCGGTTCCACGACGTGGTCGACCGCCGAGCGCAGCAGCAGCACCGGCTGGTCGACCCTGGGCAGGTCCCGGCGCACCGTCCCCCACAGCTTGGCCAGACTCGCCAGCGCGCGCAACGGTGTCCTGGCGTAGGCGTGCTCACTGACCCCGGGCTTGGCGATGTCGTCGCTGATCGGCGCGACCGACGGCACAACCCGCGACAGCACCGGCAGCAGCCGCGCCGCGGGCCGGGTGGTCAGCACCGACGGGTTCACCAGCACCAGCCCCGCCACCTCGGACCCGTGCTCCTGGGCCAACCGCAGGCACAGCGCCCCGCCCATCGACAGGCCGAAGACGAACACGCTCGCGCACCGCGCCGTCAACTCCGCCAGCGACGACTCCAGTTCGGCGTACCACTGCGGCCAGGTCGTGCGGTTCATCTCCCGCCAGTGCGTCCCGTGGCCGGGCAGCAGGGGCAGCCGCACGCTGAACCCCTCCGCGACCAGCCGGTCCGCCCAGGGGCGCATGCTCACCGGCGAGCCGGTGAAGCCGTGGCTGAGCAGCACGCCGACCTCGGACGAGCCGTCGTGTGCGAAGCGCAGGCCATGGTCGAGCGCAGGCACCTCGCGCCCCTCCTATGATCTTCACCGGCGAGCGTGGGACACGGCCATCGTCGCACGAACCGGGCCGCGCGCGCCCCTGTCGACCGGGGCGAATCTCCCCGAGCCCCGCCGTTGTGCTGGGTGCCACGGCGTTCGTAGGCTCGACGGTGCACAACGGGGAGACGGGAGCACTGGTCACGTGCTGTATTGGCTGATGAAGCGGGTGGTGATCGGCCCCATCCTGCACCTGTTCTTCCGACCCAGGGTGGAGGGGCTCGAACACGTACCGGCCACCGGGGGCGCGCTGCTGGCCAGCAACCACCTGGCGGTGTCCGACTCGTTCTTCCTGCCGCTGGTGGTGCCGCGCCGGATGACGTTCCCGGCGAAGCTGGAGTACTTCACCGCGCCCGGGCTCAAGGGCCGGTTCACGAAGTGGTTCCTCACCGGCATCGGCCAGATCCCGATCGACCGCTCCGGCGGCAACGCCGCGCAGGCCGCGCTGGACACGGTGATCCGGCTGCTGCGCGAGGGCCACCTGGTGGGGATCTACCCCGAGGGCACCCGGTCGCCGGACGGGCGGCTCTACAAGGGCAAGACCGGCGTCGCCAGGATCGCGCTGGAGGCCAAGGTGCCCGTGCTGCCGGTCATCATGATCGGCACCGACAAGGCCAACCCGATCGGGTCGACGGTGTGGAAGCCGTACCCGATCCGGATCAAGATCGGCCCGCCGCTGGACTTCAGCCGCTACGAGGGCCTGCAGGGCGACCGGTTCGTCGAGCGGTCCATCACCGACGAGATCATGTACGCCCTGATGGAGCTCTCCGACCAGGAGTACGTCGACATGTACGCCGCCAAGGCCAAGGAGCAGCAGGCGGTGGCCCTCCCGGAGCAGGCTCGCGACCGCGACCGGGTGCGCGAGGCGAGCTAGCCTGCCCGACCGCGAAAGGTGAGCTTTCTTCCTCCTGTTTGGGCTCATCGGGTGAAAGGTGCCGCCAAGGGGGAACGCTGCGGCCCCGGCGGCGAAACACCCCGGTCAACCAGCGAATCCGGGTGGGGTGCGGTGTCGACCGAAGACGCGGTGGAGTCGGGGCGGCTGGCCAGGTTCGCCGGGCTGGTCGGGGTGGTCCGGCAGACCGACCGGCTCATCGGGGTGGGTGCCCGCGCGCACACGGCCCCGGCCAGGCGCAGGGGCCGGTCCCGGCTCGCCGAGCTGACCAGGGCGGCGGTGTCGCTGGACTGGGTCGGCCCCGCGGTGCAGGTGGGCGGTGACCTGGTCGCCTCGACCGCGCCGCCGGTCGACTGGGACCGCGGCGCGGTCACCTCGGCCGTGCACACCCACATCGCCGCCGTGGACCGCCCCGGGCCCGACAGCGCGCTGGCCGGTTCGGCGTCCCGCGCCAGGGACCTGGTGGCCGAGCACACCGACGGCGGCAGGCGTCCTGCGCTGCTGATCGCGCCGTTCCACCCCGAGGACACGAACCCCGGCTCGACCGGGATCGCCGTGGCGCTGCGCCGCGCGTGGACCGCCAGCCCGTGGCACGACGACCTGGCGCTGGTGCCCCGGCTGGTGCAACGGCCGCTGCGCGACTTCGACACCGACGTGTGGACCATCCGCGGCACGCTGGCCGGACTCCCGGTCGTGCTGCTCTACGGCCGCCTCGTCGGCGACCGGGTGGTGCCCGCGCTGGCCGCGTGGAACCTGCTCCCGCAGTCGCCGAACACGGTCCTGGAAACCACGTTCCCCGCCTTCGACATCCCCAGTGGCGTCGACTGGGCCGGTCGCCTGCGCCTGGGCGATCACCTCGGCCGGATGTTCGCCCTCACCGCGGGCAACCTGGGCGACTGGTTCCACCTGCTCACCCACGACCGCGTCCCGCACCTGCACCGGCTCGTCCCACCCGACCACGTGCCGGAACGCCGCATCCTCGCCACCAGCGCCGCCGACGCCCACGACGTCCTGGTCACCCGCACCCGCCTCGGCGAACACCGCACCCACGTCCGCCAGGCCCGCCTGCTCGCCGAGGGCGGCCTCCCGGACATCGCGGGCTCGGCCGCCCAGGCCGTCCTCACCGAGATCACCCGCAGTGCCGACCTCTCGGTCACCGAACGCGTCGTCCTATTGCGCGAACTCGTCGGCGTCTTCGGCCTCATCGGCGCCGACGACCACCTCCTCACCACCGAACGCCTACTCCACACCGCCAGCATCACCCGCGTGTGAAGCCCTTCAGCGCACCGAGTCCAGTTCCGCCGTCCACAACCGGTCCCCCACGATCGCGTGCAGGGTCGGGCCGATGGCCACGGCGGCGGTGGGTTTGCCGGTGGGACCGGTGATGGTGTGGACGGTCCAGGTGGTGGTGTGGTGGAGGGCTTTGAGGGTGTCGCCTTCGCTGACCAGTTGGAGAACGCCGGTGGGGGTCGGGACCGGTGCGGGGAGGACGTCCTTGTCGGTCACCGGGTAGGTGGGGGTGTCGGGGAGCAGGGTCCAGGTGTCGCCGGTCAGGTGCCAGAGGGCCAGTGAGCCGTTGAGGCGGCCCGCGGCGTAGCAGTCGGACTGGCCGCAGTGGACGGACATGGCGGCGCCGGGGGACGGGGCGGGTAGCGGGGTCTTGGTCCAGCCGGTGACGCCGGTGGTGGAGCGCCAGGTGACGGGCTCCTCGCGGCCGTTGGCGAATTGCCAGCCGACGACCATGATCCCGGCGCCGAAACGGGTCGCGGCGATGGGAAACGGCAGCGCGTCGCGGCCGGCCTCCAGCGCGGTCCCGGCGGAGGGCTGCCTGATCCAGTCGTCGCCGACCGGCAGCCACGTGGCGATGTCGAAGCCGCCGGTGGGGTTCTCCCAGTTGCCGACGATCGCGGGCGTGCTCGGGGTGACGACCACGCCGACCAGGTCGCCCGCGCCGTACCCGCCGAAGGTGCTGAACGCCTGGCGCTTCTCGCCCACGCCGCTCGCGGTGCCGTCCCACGCGCTCCAGCGGACGTTGCCGTGCGCGCCGCCGCGTTCGCCGCCGACCGCGTACAGCCGGGTGCCGTCGGTGTCCACCTGGGTCCACCGGGCGAGGTTGCCGTACGGGGTGGCGGGCGTGGCGGGGACCTCGGTGACCGCCCCGCCGGGGTCGCGGCGAAGCAGGGCGGGCACGACCGGTTGCCCGTCGCGGCGGACGCCGACCAGCAACGACTCACCGAACGGCGTGAGCGTCACCGGGGCGCCCGCCAGGTCGATCTTGGTGAAGGCGACCGGTGTCGGCCCCTGTGGACCGGCGCAGCCCGCCGCGACCAGTGTGGCGACCAGCACGGCCGCCAGTGCCCGTGTGCGCATGTCGATCAGTATCCACCGGGGACCGGTGACCTAGGCTTGGTCGGTGCGTTACTTCTACGACACCGAGTTCATCGAGGACGGGCTGACCATCGACCTGGTGTCGATCGGTGTCGTCGACGAGGACGGCCGGGAGTTCTACGCGGTCTCGACCGAGTTCGACCCGGCCAAGGCCGGGCCGTGGGTGCGGGCCAACGTCCTGGACAAGCTGCCCCCGCCCGCCGACAAGTCCTGGTGCGACAAGGCCGAGATGCGCCGCAGGCTGCTCGAGTTCCTCACCCCGCCGCGGGCGAAGGACAAGATCGAGCTGTGGGCCTGGTTCGGCGCCTACGACCACGTGGTGCTCGGCCAGCTGTGGGGCGCCATGCCCGCGCTGCCCCGGCTGATCCCGCGGTTCACCCGGGAGCTGCGGCAGCGGTGGGAGGACGTCGGCAAGCCGCCGCTGCCCGCCCCGCCGGACGACGCGCACGACGCGCTCGCCGACGCCAGGTTCAACCTGGTCCGCTGGCGCGTGATCGACGGCCTGTGGCAGCTGCGCAACGGTCGGTAACCGGCCCACCCTCCTTGCTATACCGATTCAGTTGCTGGCAGTCTGGACTCGGCAGCCGGTGATGGCCATCACGGGCGCGAGCGTGGAAGGTCGGGTAGTCATGCGGGTCGGCGTACTCACCGGGGGTGGCGACTGCCCCGGGCTCAACGCGGTCATCCGGGCGGTCGCGCGCAAGGGGATCGAGACCCACGGCTGGGACGTCGTCGGGTTCCGCAACGGCTGGAAGGGCCCGCTCGAGGGCGACCTGAAGCCGATCGGGCTCGACGACGTCGAGGACATCCTCACCAGGGGCGGCACCATCCTGGGCTCCTCGCGCACCAACCCGTACAAGGTCGACGGCGGCGTCGAGCGGATCAAGTCGGTCCTGGCCGAGCACGGCGTCGACGCCCTGATCGCCATCGGCGGCGAGGACACCCTCGGCGTCGCCAAGCGCCTCACCGACGACGGCGTCGGCGTGGTCGGCGTCCCCAAGACCATCGACAACGACCTCGGCGCCACCGACTACACCTTCGGCTTCGACACCGCGGTGCACATCGCCACCGAGTCGATCGACCGCCTGCGCACGACCGCCGAGTCCCACCACCGCGCCCTGGTCGTCGAGGTCATGGGCAGGCACGCGGGCTGGATCGCCCTGCACTCCGGCCTGGCCGGTGGCGCCAACGTGATCCTGGTGCCCGAGCGCGCGTTCAGCGTCGACAAGGTCATCGAGTGGGTCCAGCGCCGCTTCGAGCGCCAGTACGCCCCGATCATCGTCGTCGCCGAGGGCGCCCTGCCCGAGGGCGGCAACGAGGTCCTGCTGACCGGCGAGAAAGACGCCTTCGGCCACGTCCGCCTCGGCGGCGTCGGCACCTGGCTGGCCGAGGAGATCGCCGCCAAGACCGGCAAGGAATCCCGCGCCGTAGTCCTCGGCCACACCCAACGCGGCGGCACCCCCACCGCCTACGACCGAGTCCTGGCCACCCGCTTCGGCCTCCACGCGGTGGACGCCGTAGCCGACGGCGACTTCGGCGTCATGGTCGCCCTCAAGGGCACCGACATCGTCCGGGTGAAGCTGTCCGAGGCCACCGCCGAACTCAAGACAGTGCCCCTGGAACGCTACGCCGAAGCCGAAGTCTTCTTCGGCTAAGACAAGAAGGCCAGGCCCAACGGCCTGGCCTTCTTCTATAGAACCCCAAACGCCACCCGAACACTCACCACGGCCCTGCCACCGGTTGTTGCCCCCCACGCACCCCTCTCAGGCATTGGTCCTAACGCGTCCCTCTACGACGTTGGCCAACCACCCGGCCCTCACAGACGTCGGCCAACCACGCGCTCCTCGGAGTCGCTGGTGCCAACCCTGCTCGATGGGGCGGACTTGTTTTGTGTGGGGGAACGGCACCCGTAGCGTCGCTCACCGTGGCAGGGCCTGCTTGTGGGCCCCTGCTTTGTGGTTCTGCCCGGGTGTCGTAGGGGCCCCACGCAAAACAAGTTCGCCCCATCGAGCACAGCTCGAAACTCGCGCCCCACCGCAATGCCGAAGGCGAGCCGTTGATCATCGACGCCGCAGGCGAGCACGAGAGCCGGAACACCCCCAGCTCAAGATCAAACCGCCCCAAGCACCCCCCGATATACAGCTTACCGAGCAGCACCGACCAACCCGACCGCACGAACCACAGGCCTGTGGATAAACCCGCCCCGTCCATCACCAGGCGAAGACGGAGACCTTGTCGCCCTTGCGGAGTTTGGTGCCCGCAGGAGGCCCCTGGGTGAAGACCCGGCCATTGGGGTTGGAGAAGGGTTGGAGTTCCAGGGATAGGCCCAGTTGTTGGAGCATGGCCTGGGCTTCGGCGATAGTGCGTTGGTTGAGGTCCGGGACGGTCACTGCGGAGGAGGTGATTACCGAGACTCGTTTGGGAGCACCAGCCTCGATCTTCGTGCCGGTGCCCGGGTCGGTGCGGATTACTCGGCCGCCGTCCACGTCGCCGGAGAATTCTTGGGGGCCGTCGAAGGGGTCGAAGCCCGCGGCGGTGAGGGCTTGGAAGGCCTCGTCGCGGGTTTTGCCCCGGACGTCGGGGACGGGGCGGGGGGCGGGGCCCTTGCTCAGGACGATGATGACGCGTTCGTTGAGCTGGACCTTGGTGCCGGACGGCGGTTCCAGGCGCAGGACGCGGCCGGTGGGGACCTGTTCGTCGTAGGCGTTCTTGGCGTCGTCGACGGCGGCCTGGAGCTCTTCCTTGGCCACGGCGCGCTCGGCCTCGTCGCGGGTGGCGCCGGGGCGGACGTCCGGGACGACCGGTTTGCCGGAGGACACCAGGAGCTTGATCTCGTCGCCGCGCAGTGCCTCGACACCGGCGACCGGGTCGGTGCTGATCACCAGCCCGGCCTCGATGTCGTTGTCGCGCACGGTCGTCACGCTGGGGCTCAGGTCGGCCGAGCGCACCAGCTGCTGCGCGGTCTCGGCGTCCTTGCCCGCCAGCGTCGGCACCTCGGTGTAGCGGCCGCTGGAGAACCACCAGATGCCGGTGCCGAGCAGTCCCAGCACCAACACCCCGATGACGCTCAGCAGCACCAGCCGCCGGGTCGGGTTGGGCGGCGGTGGCGGCGGCTGCGGGACCTGCTGGGGCATCCCCTGCGCGGGGAAGCCGTACGGCGCCGAGGGCGGAGCGCCCGCCTGCGCCGCCGAGTCGATCACCTTCTCCAGGTCCGACCGCAGCATCGCGCGCGTGCCCTGCGGCCCGGCCGCGGAGAACCCGGGCATCGGGCGGACGACGGTCGCCGACGGCGGGGGAACCTGCTGCGGCGGCGCCTGGACCGTGTTCTCGCCGGTGATCGCGGCGAGCGGGACCTTGACCGTCTCCTCCGGGTCGAGCGCCGCGATGTCCTCGACCGCCGCGTGCGTCGGCCCGGTCGGGGTGGGCGGCTGCGCCGAGAGCGCCCCGGACACCCGCACGGTCTCGTCGACGTTCGCGACCCGCGGGATCGGCACCCGCATCCTCGGCAGCGACAGCGCGGCGCGGACCTGCTGCAGCTCGGCCAGGAACGCGGCGCCGTCGGCCGGGCGCGCCGCCGGGTCGCGGCGGGTCGCGCGGACCACCAGCTCGTCGAGCATCGGTGGGATGCCCGGCACCGCCGCGCTCGGCGGCGGGACGTCGTCGTTGACGTGCCGGTAGGCCACCGACAGGGCGTTGTCGCCGTGGTAGGGCGGGGAGCCGGTCAGCGCCTCGTAGAGCACGATGCCCGCCGAGTACACGTCGCCGCGCGCGGTCGCCGCCCCGGTGGTCACCTGCTCCGGCGAGAGGTAAGCGACGGTGCCGAGGATGACGCTGCTCTTGGTGGTGCCGACGCTGGAGATCGCGCGGACCAGGCCGAAGTCGGCGACCTTGACGATGCCGCCGGTGCCGATCAGCACGTTCTCCGGCTTGACGTCGCGGTGGATCAGCCCGGCCCGGTGCGCGGCGGCCAGCGCGGAGAGCACCGGCTCCATGATCGCCACGACCAGCGGGACCGGCAGCGTGGTGCGCTCGGTGAGCAGGTCGCGCAGGGTGCCGCCGCTGACCAGCTCCATCACCAGGTACACGTGGTCGCCGTCGAGGCCCTGGTCGTGCACCGCCACCACGTTCGGGTGGTGGATGCGGGCCGCGGACCTGGCCTCGCGCTCGAACCGCTCGACGAAGGACTTGTCGTCGGCGAACCGGGAGTCCATCACCTTGATCGCGACCGGGCGGTCCAGCCGGGTGTCGACGCCGCGGTAGACCGCCGACATCCCGCCCCGCGCCACCGGCGCGTCGACCCGGTAGCGCTGCTCCAGCAGCGCCCCGACGAGACTCGGCCCCTTGTCCTCCACAAGGGTGGATCGTACGGAGCCGCGCGCCCGCGCGTACCGACCCCCGCACATCCGCCCGGCCGGGGCGGCGGGTGGTGATCGAGCACCGCGCGGGCCGGGCGGGTGGTCGACTGCCCACATCCGGTCGATGTGGCATCGTGGTCGCGTGAGTTCAATCCCCGCGGCCGCCGACGTGCTCGACCCCGACGTCCCGGTGCTGCCGCTGCCCGATGTCGCCATCCGCCTCGACCAGCCGATCACCCGCGTGCACCAGGCGCTGCGCGACCACCAGCTCATCGCCGTGCGCCGCCGCGGCGTGCTGATGGTGCCCGCCGAGTTCATCACCGACAGCGGGGACGTCGTCAAGGGCCTGCCCGGCACCATCACCGTGCTCAACGACTCCGGCTTCAGCCCGGACGAGGTGATCCGCTGGCTGTTCACCGCCGACGACACGCTGCCCGGCAGGCCCATCGACGCGCTGCGCGGCGACCGCGGCCGCGAGGTCAAGCGCCGCGCCCAGGCCCTGGCCTACTGAGTTCCCCTGAGCCTGGCCAGCACGCACCTGGCCACGCCAGGCACCACCACCGACGCCTTGCGCCCGGCGGGCACCACCGCCCGCCGGGTGAGCACGTCGTACCCGGCGGCCGCGATCTCGTCCAGGATCGCCCGGTAGAGCCGCGCCGCGGTCGCCACGCAGGGCCGTGACACCGGGTCCAGGAGCGCGATCCCCGGCTCGGCGGCCCGATACCCGGCGTGCGCCATCGCGGCGAAGTGCGCCACCGCGCGCCGGATAGCCCTATCAGGCCCGTTCATCCGAGCCCACGTCAGCCGCTCACGGTCCACTCCGAACGCGGCCAAGTGGTCCGCGGGCAGGTAAACCCGACCACGGTCTAGGTCCTCGCCCACGTCCCGAAGGAAGTTGGTCAGCTGGAACGCCTCACCCAGCGCGGCAGCGTAGGGGGCGGCGTCCGGTGACACGGTGCCCAGTACTGGCAACAACATCAGCCCGATCACGCCGGCAGATCCGTGCGTGTACTCGGCCAACTCGTCCAGGTTGGCGTAATCGGTGACCGTCAGGTCCATCCGCATCGAGTTCAGGAAGACGCTGAACAAGTCCCGGTCGATGTCCCAGTGCCGCACGGTGTCAGCGAGGGCGAGCAGCACCGGATGCCCGGTAGCGCCACCGTCGAAGGCGTCGTTAAGCGCCCGCTCCAACGCCAAGAGCTCACCGGCAGGGTCAACTCCCGGGTTGTCCACGATCTCGTCAGCCACCCGCGCGAACCCGTAGAGCGCGTGCACCGCGGGACGGCGCGAGGGCGGCAACAACCGAGTCGCCAGGTAGTACGTGCGGCCGTGGTGGGCGTTGATCGCACGGCTGCCCGCGTAGGCCGAGTCCAGCGTCGTCAGCGCGCGCACCCGGCCCATTGGCCCTCCGGGCACGCCCCGCCCGCGGTGCGGTACGCGTCGACCAGCTGCTTGAGCAGGCCGTACGCCGAACCCGCGTCCCCGGTCGCGGTCACCAGGTCCACCCGGCACACCGACCTCGTCTCGCCCATGCACACCGCGAGCTGCCGGTCGGCCCGGTCGGTCCAGTGCTTGCCGGTGACCCCGTACTTCCAGACCTTCTTGCCGCCGTAGCCGATGGAGAACACGAAGTGCGAGCCGTCGGTCTGCCGAGCCTTGGTGTCGGCGGGCGCCGCCTTCGCCAGCGCGGTGACCCTGGTCAGGTCCGGTGCCTCGGCCAGCACCACGGTCGACCACTCCACGCTGTACGGGTGGTTGCCCGGCACGGAGTTGGCCCTGGCGAAGAACTGCACCCACTCCTGGCTCGACAGCGTGCAGGTAGCGCTACCCGCCTGACCCGGCGCTACTGGACCCGCGAGTGCCTCACACGCCCCTAGCGGCGAGCTGTCGCCCTGCCAGTTCCCGCGTACCGACACCCGGACCGCGGCCTTGGTCCCGTTGGTGAAGCTCACGACGATCGAGCAGCTCGCCGCGCCGCAGCCCTCGAAGGTGTGGCCGCTCTCCTGGACGGTGTTCAGCACATCGACCGGCGCGGTCAGCTGCCCGGCCACCGCGGCCACGTCCTGGTAGAACTTCGCCAGCTCACCGGTCGCGTCGACGACCGTGGTGGACAGCTTCTTCACCGTCGTCGGCGCCGACTGGCCCGCCGAGTCCAGCTCGACCTTGAGCACGCCGTGCGGCTGCGCCTCCGCCAGGTACACCGCGCCGCTGACCAGCGGGATCCGGAACACCTTGGCCCCGGCGAGGTCGGTGCGCCGCCGGTCGGTCAGCGGCTGCTCGTTGTCCTGCGCCTTGTCGGTGTCGACCACCAGGTACTGGCTCATCGACTCCGGGCTGAACACGTCGGCCAGCTCCACGCCGATCAGCACCCCGGGCACCTTCACCCAGCGGTCGGCCACCGCGGTGCCCTTGTTCTCCGCGTTGCCCACCCCCGACAGCGTCGCCCAGAAGTCGGCGGCCGCCTTGAGGTAGGTGCCGCGCTCGACCACGAGCACCGACGCCGCCTTGCCGTTGACCGTCAGCGAGCCCGCGATCTCCCCGCCGCTGGCCGCCGCGAGGTCGAACTCGACCGGGTCGTTGGACGCCGAGGTCAGCGTGCCCTTGTAGCGCAGCAGCCCGGCCTCGCCGAGGTCGTCGAGCGACTGCACCGCGGACGCGGCGCCGCTGGGCGGGCCGATCTCCGCGGGCACCGGCGAGCCCGCCACCGCCGTGCTGCACGCGGCGGCCGTGACCAGTACCGCGCCGACCCCCAGTGCCCGGGTGACCACCCGTGCCACGCCCCGCCAAGCCCCGCGCATGTCGCCGCTCCCCGTCCGCCACCCGCCCACCGCGCGCATTATCGCGACACCGGGTGGCCAGGAGCCAAAGATAGCCTCACAGCCCGCTCGCGGACCGCCGCCGGGCCGCGCCCACCCCGGTACCGCCGGTGACCCGCAGCGCGGCCAGCCGACCGGAGATCACCACCGGGGGGATGCCCACCCCGGGGGTCGTCCCGCAGCCTGCCAGCACGATGTTGTCCACACCGGGCACCAGGTTGCGCGGCCGGAACGGGCCGGTCTGGCTGAACGTGTGCGACACCGAGAACGGCGTGCCTGCCGCCAGCCCCGATGCCGCCCAGTCCGCAGGCGTGACCAGCCGCTGGACCTCGACGGCGTCGGTGAACCCGGTCAGGCCGCGCTGCTCCAGGACCCGCAGCAGTTCGTCGCGGTAGATCGGCCCGATCCGCGCCCAGTCGACCGGGCCGGTGCGCAGGTTCGGCGCGGGGGCGAGCACCGACACCTGCTGCCTGCCCTCGGGCGCCAGGGCCGGGTCGGTCGCGGTGGGCCGGGTGACCAGCAGCGAGGGATCACCCATCAGCACCCCCTGGCGGGTGATCTCGTCGAAGGTGCGTTCCCACCGGGCGCCGAAGAAGATCGTGTGGTGGTCCAGCGCGTCCCAGGACCGGGTGACACCCGTGTGCAGGACGACCGCTGACGGTGAGTAGCGGATGGGGACCGGCCTGCGCGGGGTCACGCCGAGCAGCCGGTAGGCGACCGGCAGGTCGGCTGTGACGACCACCGCGTCGCAGGTGATCCGCTCGCCCGCCGTGGTCCGCACCGCCCGCACCCGCGACCCGACCCGCTCCAGCCAGGCCGCGCTCGTCGAGTACCGGAACCGCACCCCGGCCTTGCCCGCCGCCTCCGACATCACCTCGGCCACCGAGCCGACGCCGCCCGGCCGGGAACTGCTGCCGCGCGGGAAGTACACACCCGCGACGGTATCCATGTAGGCGATCACGGCATACGCGGCCAACGCACGGCTCGGGGCAACCCCCGCGTAGAGGGACTGGAAGGAGAAGAGGCGCTGTAACCGTTCATCCGACAGGTGCCGCGCTATGGCGGGGCCCAACCTGCCGAACCCGCCCAGACAGGCCAACCGAGCCAGGTCGACGCCAAGGAGGTCGAGGGGGGAGTCGAAGTTCGCGCCGATGAACCGGTCGCGCTGCACCCGGTACAGGTCGGTCAGCCACGCCCGCAGCCGCAGGTACCCCGCCGCCTCCCGTGGCCCGGCGACCCGGCGCACCTCGTCGGCCATCGCGGTCGCGTCGGTGTGCACGTGGATGGTGCTGCCATCGGCGAAGTGCGCGCGATAGGCCGGGTCGAGCTTGACCAGGTCCAGGTCCAAAGACGCGCCGACCGCCGCTAGAGCCTCCTCGACCAGCTCGGGCATGGTCAGCACAGTCGCGCCGGTGTCGACGCTGTACGGCCCCATCTCCTCCCGGCGCGCGCGTCCACCGGCAGTCGGCGCTGCCTCCAGGACAGTCACCTCACGGCCCGCGCCCGCCAGGTGCAGCGCTGCGGACAGCCCGGACAGACCGGCGCCGATGACCACGACGTGGTCGGTGGGGCCGGGCACCACCCGGGTGCCGCCCACCGCTAGCTGGCCCGCTTGGTCGCGCTTACCGCCAACCCGGCCAGGACGTCACCCGCGGGCTCGGCGAGATCGACCCCACCGAGCGCGCGCATCGCCGACTCGGTCAGCTCCCCGATCCGGCACTCCACCTCGGCCACCGCGCCCAGGTCGACCAACAGCTCCCTGGTGCGCTCCACAGTCGCGGAGTCCAGGTTGTCGTTACCGAGCGCAGACCGCATAAGCGCCGCGTCCGTAGCCCGCCCCGCCGCGTCTGCCTTACCGAGCCCGATCGACATCAACAGGGTCCGCTTGCCCTCACGCAGGTCGTCGCCCGCGGGCTTACCGGTCACGTCGGTGTCGCCGTACATGCCCAGCAGGTCGTCGCGCAGCTGGAAGGCCAGCCCGATGTCGGCGCCGAACGCCCGCAGCGCCGCGACCAGCCGCTCGTCGGCCCCGGCCAGCGCGGCGCCCATGTGCAGCGGCCGCTCCACGGTGTACGCGGCGGTCTTCATCCTGGCCACGCTCAGCGACGCCGCCGCCGACTCGTCGCCCTTGGCCTGGGTCAGCACGTCCAGGTACTGCCCGGCCAGCATCTCCGCGCGCATCGCCTGCCACGGCACCAGCGCCGCCGCACGCCGGTCGGCGGGCAGCTCCGCGCTCACGTACATGTCGTCGGCCCACGCCAGCGCCAGGTCGCCGAGCAGGATCGCGGCCGCGGCGCCGAAGCGCTCCGGCGTGCCGAGCCACCCCCGCTCCCGGTGCCGCGCGGCGAACTCCACGTGCACCGTCGGCTTGCCCCGGCGCACCGCCGAGTCGTCCATCAGGTCGTCGTGCACCAGCGCGCAGGCCTGGATCAGCTCCAGGGCGCTCACCGCGCGCAGCACCGCCTCCGCCTCCGGCCCCGACCCGGCGCCGCCCGCGCCGCGCCAGGCCCACCAGGCGAAGGTGGGCCGGATCCGCTTGCCCCCGCCGAGCACGAACGCCGCGAGCGACTCGACAGCCGAACCGAACGACGGCGCCATCTCCGCCATCCCGGCGCGCCGCTGCTCGAGGTAGTCGGACAGGTTGCGCTCGACGTGCACCGCGAGCGCCCCGTCCATGGAGTTGTCGATCACCTGGGTCCGCCGCACCCGCCTATCGTGCGCCGGGCGGCCTGGCCAGGGGCAACCGGGGGTCGGCCAGTGTGACCGGCACCCCGGGTTGTCCAGACCTCAGGACCGGGGTTCCACAGGGCGGTACTTCGCTAGGCTTGCCCCATGACGACCGTGGTGCAGCGCATCCGCGTGGGCAGGCCGGTGTTCTCGGTGGAGTTCATGCCACCCCGCGACAGCGCCGACGAGCAACGCCTGTGGAACGCCATCCGCGAGCTCGAGGGCCTCGACCCCGCCTTCGTCTCCGTCACCTACGGCGCGGGCGGCTCCAGCCGCGACCGCACCATCCGCACCACCGGGCGCGTGGCCAGGGAGACCACCCTGGTGTCGATGGCCCACCTGACCGCCGTCGACCACTCCATCGCCGAGCTGCGCAACGTCATCGGCTGGTACGCCGCGCTCGGCATCCGCAACATCCTGGCGCTGCGCGGCGACCCGCCCGGTGACCCCAACGGCGAGTGGTCCGCGCACCCCGACGGCCTGCACTACGCCGACGAGCTGGTCCGGCTGGTCCGCGAACTCGGCGACTTCTGCGTCGGCGTCGCCGCGTTCCCCTACGGCCACCCGCGCTCGGCCGACCTCGACGCCGACACCGACAACCTGGTGCGCAAGCTGCGCGCGGGCGCCGACTTCGCCATCGCCCAGCTGTTCTTCGAGCCCGAGGACTTCCTGCGGCTGCGCGACCGGGTCGCCGCCCGCGGCTGCGACGCGGACCTGCTGCCCGGCATCATGCCGATCACCACCCGCAAGACGCTGGCCAAGACCATCGAGCTCTCCGGCGCCCCGGTGCCCGCGCGCATCTCGGCGCTGCTGGAACCGCACACCGACGCCAAGTCCTTCCGCGCCGCGGGCATCGACCTGGCCACCGAGGTCAGCGAGCGGCTGCTGGCCGAGGGCGTGTCGGGGCTGCACTTCTACACGTTCAACCGGTCCAAGGCGACCAAGGAGGTCGTCAACCGGCTCGGCCTGGTGCCCGCCAGGACCTGAGCCGGTAGCGGCTAGTAGCGGCGGACGGTCGGTGGGCCCGCGGCGCGCACCGACCGCTTGTGGGTGAAGAACGCCAGCGCCAGCACCAGCAGCGCCACCCCGATGGCGGACGCGCCGACGATGGTGACCCACTTGGTCCAGGAGACGCCCGACTTGTCGGTGTACTGGACCGCGGCGTCGAACTCGGTCACCGCGCCCGGCTTGGGCTTCCAGTTGATCGTGCCGTTGTCGTTGATGCCGTTGGTCCTGGTGACCGTGCCGGGGAAGGTCACCGTCACCTGCACCTCGGCCCGGTCCGCGGGCAGCTCGGTCAGGTCGACCGACCCGGCCATCGTCACCAGGTCACCCGAACGGCGGAAGCTGAGCCGGTACTGCTTGCCCGCGGTGATCGACTCGGCCAGCACGGTCACCTCGGGGAACGACAGGCCCTGGAAGGTGACGGTCTGGCCCACGTAGCCGTCCGCGGTGTAGCCCTGCGCGCGGACCTTGCCCTTGAGCTCGGGCGGGATGGTCAGCGCGGGGCCGACATCGCCCTGCTTGACCGCGACGGAGGCCACCACCAGCTGGCCGGAGACCAGGTCGTCCTCGGACACCGCGAACGAGGCCTGCACCCGCACACACCCGGAGAGGGTGACCAGCGCCAGCAGGGTGAGCGGGATCAGGGCCGCCCACCTGCGCGAACGGGATCGGGGGCGTCGCGTGACCTGGTGCACGCGGTCATCCTGCCGTACCCGTCCACCGCGCCCGCCGCCGACTGTTGGGTAACGTGGCTGACCATGGCGTCCTCCCCGCACGACGGCGTGCACCAGATCTGCGACCGCTACGTCGACGACATCGCCGCCGCCGACCCGATCCTGGCGACCCTGGTCGGTGTCGCCGGGCACGACCGCGACCTGCCCGACCTGTCCCCGGACGGCATCACCGCCCGCGCCGACCTGGCCAAGGCCGCGCTGGCCGCCATCGGCGGCGTCGAGCCAGCCGACGCGGGCGAGGCCAACGCCAAGGCCGTGTTCACCGAGCGGGTCGGGCTGCAGGTCGAGCTGTTCGAGGCCGGTGAGCGGCTCGCCGACCTGAACGTGATCGCCTCGCCGCCGCAGGACGTGCGGCAGGTGTTCGACCTGATGCCCAACGACACCGCCGACGACTGGGCCGTCATCGCCGCCCGGCTCGGCCAGGTGCCGACCGCGCTCGCCGGGTACCAGCGGTCGCTGCGCGCCGCGGCCGCCAAGGGTGACGTCGCCGCGCTGCGCCAGGTCACCAAGGTCGCCGACCAGTGCCGCACCTGGTCCACCTCGTTCTTCACCGACCTCGTCTCCGGCGCCCAGGTCGAGGGCGCGCTGCGCTCAGACCTCGACGCGGCGGCCGCGGGCGCCTCTAGCGCCTACGCGGGTCTCGCCGACTTCCTTACCGGCGAGCTCGCCGGTAAGGCGCCCTCCGAGGACGCCGTGGGCGAGGACCGGTACCGCCTGTGGTCGCGCGAGTTCACCGGCGCCCGGCTCGACCTGCACGAGGCCTACGAGTGGGGCTGGGCCGAGTTCACCCGGCTGGAAGCGGAGATGAAGCAGGTCGCCGACCGGATCTCCGCCGGGGCGTCGATCGCCGAGGCCGCCGCCGTGCTCGACGCCGACCCGCGCTACCAGGTCCGGGGCCAGAAGGCGCTGGAGGAGTGGATGCAGCGGCTGTCGGACCAGGCGCTGGCCGACCTGCGCGGGGTGCACTTCGAGATCCCGGACCCGTTGATGCGCCTGGAGTGCCGCATCGCCCCGCCCGGCGGCAGCGTCGGCGCCTACTACACCGGCCCCACCGACGACTGGGTGCGCCCCGGCCGCATGTGGTGGTCCGTGCCAGCCGAGCGCGAGGACTTCTCGACCTGGCGCGAGGTCACCACCGTCTACCACGAGGGCGTCCCCGGTCACCACCTGCAGATCGCCACGGCGGTCTACCAGGCGGCCGACCTCAACCGGTTCCAGCGCCTGCTGACCTGGGTGCCCGCGCACGGCGAGGGCTGGGCGCTCTACGCCGAGCGGCTGATGCGCGAGTTCGGCTACCTGTCCGACGACGGCGACCTGCTCGGCATGCTCGACGCGCACCTGTTCCGCGCGGCGCGGGTGATCGTCGACATCGGCATGCACCTCAAGCTGCGGATCCCGTCGGGGCACGGCTTCCACCCCGGCGAGCGGTGGACCCCCGAGCTGGGCCTGGAGTTCATGCTCACCCGCACCATCACCGACCCGACCCACGTGCACGACGAGATCGACCGCTACCTGGGCTGGCCGGGGCAAGCGCCCACGTACAAGCTGGGTGAGCGGTTGTGGCTACAGGCCCGCGACGAGGCCAAGGCCCGTAGGGGCGACGCGTTCGACCTCAAGGCTTTCCACCAGGACGCGTTGGTGATGGGCGCTATGGGGCTCGACACGCTGCGCGAGCGGCTGGCGGCTATCTAGGCAAGCGGCAGGGTACGACCGAGGACGCCGAACGGGCGTGGATCCCCCGCGAACTGGTACTCGCGTAGTACGTCGACGAAGTCCAGCTTGCGGTAGAGGTTCCACGCCCGGGAAGGCCCCTCGGGCGTGGACAGCAGCACGTGCGCGTTACCCGTACCCGCCACCAGTTTGCGGATCAGCTCGCCGCCGATGCCCTGCCCCTGGCTGTCCGGGCGCACGTGCAGCTCGGTGAGCTCGAAGTAGTCCTCCATCCACCGCTCGGCGACCTCGTGGCCGTGCCGCTCGGTGACCCCGCGCTTGACCTGCTCGTGCCACCACTGCCCGGGGGCGCCCTGGTAGCCGTAGGCGATGCCCGCCATCCGGTCCTCGGCGTCGAACGCGGCCACGCAGCGCCACCCGACCCGCAGCATGTGCGCCAGCCACATCGGGGCCCGCTGCTCGGCGGTGCCCTTGGGGTAGCGCATGGCGTTCACGTACAGCACCAGCGCCTCGCGCAGGCGACTCCGCAGGTCGTCGCCGGTCAGCTCGGCGAAGCGGGCGACGCGGGGTGAGGGAGCGGCGGTCACGAGGACGGATCATCCTCCTCGACGCCGACCCGCGCAGCCGTGCCCCCGGTGAGGGTCACCAGATCGGCGTAGGTCGTGGGGAACACCGACTTGGGGTGACCGGCCGCCGCCCAGACCACCGGGTACCGCTCCAGGTGGCTGTCCACCAGGGTGCGCAACGGCGCCGGGTGCCCGATCGGGGCCACGCCGCCGATGGCCTGGCCGGTGTGCTCCCGGACGAACGCGGGGGTGGCCTTACCGACCTCGGTGACGCCTACGAGCGCGGCGAGCTTCGTAGTGTCGGCGCGGTGATCACCCGAGGTCAGGACCAGTAGCGGCGATCCGTCCGCGACGAACACGAGACTGTTGGCGATCGCGCCGACCGGCACGCCTATCGCCTCGGCGGCCGCGGCGGCGGTGCGCACGTCGTCGTCGAGGAAGCGGATCCCGGCCGCGGCCTCGGGCAGTCCGGCCGCGCGCAGGGCGTCGGCGATCGCGGTGACCCCGCGGTGCTCGGGTGTGCTCACCGCTCCATCACACCACCCGCCGCCCGGCCGCGCCCCACACCCCCGCCACGTCACACCGGAGTTCGCTTGAACCCGGTCCCACCACGGGTTACGCTGACTTTGTTCGAACATGAGTTCGAACGATGCCCGGTGGTGGGGCGGGGGAAGCGCCTCACCACCGGGCGCCGCCGGCTTCCCCTCGGCGGGTTCGTCGCTGTCGTTCGTGACGTCTCGATCGGGAGGAGGCCCTAGATGACCAGCACGCTGGACTTCCCCGTCACCCAGGCACCACCGGCCGCCGCGGTGACCCTGCTCGGCCAGGCCGAGCGCGGGTTCGCCGCGGTGTCGGAGCGGGCGACCCCCGCGCACCTGTTCACCGAGTCCTACCTGTGCGCCCTGCGCGCCGCCGCCGCGCTGCTCGCCGCCCGCGGCCGCCCGCACCGGGGTCGGGCCAAGCCGACCAGCGTGTGGACGCTGATGGCGTCGGTGGCCCCGGAGATGCGCGAGTGGGCGGCGTACTTCGCCTCCTGCTCGGCCACCCGCGCCGCGGTGCAGGCGGGCATCACCAGCCGGGTCGGCCCGCGCGCCGCCGAGGACCTGCACCGGCAGACCGCCGAGTTCCTCGCGCTGATCCACCGCGCCGTGCACGGCACCCGGCGGTGACCGGGCTGCTCGCCGCGGACCGACTGCTCGACGTGCTGGAGACCGAGACCACGCTGCTGGCAACCAGCGCCGCGGCGGCCGACCAGGACCGCCCGGTCCCCGGCTGCCCCGGCCTGACCGTCGGCGAGACCACCCGCCACCTGGGCAGCGTCTACCGCATGGCGCTGACCTGGATCCGCACCGGCACCCGCCCCACCACCTGGCAGCGCCAACCCCGCGACGGCGAACCCGTCGAGCACTACCTGCTCGACGGCCTGCGCGCCCTGCTGGGCGAACTGGAGGCCAACGCCGCCGACGCCCCGTGCCCCGGCTGGCACCCGACCGACCAGACGTACGGCTTCTGGCGCCGCCGGATGGCCCACGAGGCGACCGTGCACCGCGTGGACGTCCAAGCGGCTGCGGGCGGGGACATCACGCCGGTCCCGGAGGACGTGGCGGTCGACGGCGTGGACGAGGTCCTGACCCTGTGGTTCACCCATCGCCTAGCCGTCCTCGGCGTCTCCGGCACCCGGGCCACCACGGTCGCCGTCCACACCGCGGACCGGACGTGGCTGGCCGAAGTCACCACAGACCACACCACGGCTGCGCTGTCCGCCGCCCCGACGTCCGCCGCCGCAACGGTGTCCGGCCCACCCCAAGCCCTCTACCTCTGGCTCTGGGGCCGCACCGCCGTCTTCAACCCAGCCGTGACCCGCACCGGAGACCTCGACGCCCTGACCCAACTCTGGGCACTCCTGCGCCTGGCCACCCGCTGACGGCTCCACAAAGGACTCTTTCGGCGGCCCCCGGTGCGGATCGGTGCCGACCGCCCGACCGGTGGCGGGGAAAGGCGGGAAACGACCCCGGTGCGCCGAAAGGACTACGGTGTCGGACATGTCCACCCGGCTGGCGAGTCTCGTGATCGATGCGACCGACCCGGCGGCCGCCGCGCAGTTCTGGTACATCATGCTCGGCGGCACCGCCACCCCGGGGCGCGGCGGTTGTCACCGCCTGGTGGCGCCCGACCTGGGCGGGTGCGGGTTGGACCTGGCTTTCGTTCCCGCCAGGTGGGACAAGACGGCCAAGAACCGGATCCACCTGGACCTGGCGACGGAGAGCCCGCACGAGTACCAGGTGCTGACCTCGCTGGCCGCCGACGTGGGGGCGGTCGAGGTCAACGTGGGGCAGGGGCCGGGGGTGCCGTGGACGGTGTTCCGCGACCCGGCGGGCAACGAGTTCTGCATCCTCGAACCCGGGGACCTCTACCACCACACCGGGCCGCTCGCCGCGCTCGTCGTCGACGCGGTCGATCCCACCCGGCTGGCCACCTTCTGGTCGGCGGCGACCGGGTGGCCGCTGGTGCACACCGAGGAGAACTCCGCGGCGCTGCGGGCCAGCGAGCGGGCCGGGCCGTGGATCGAGTTCCTCCGCGTCCCCGACCAGCGCCGCGGCCCCAACCGCATCCGGCTGACGCTGGCCACCGACGACGAGTCCGACGCCTCCGACCTGCTGACCCGGGGCGCGACCGAGTACGACGGCGCCTTCCACGACCCGGAGGGCAACGAGTTCCGGCTCGTGCCCAGCCGGGTGCCGACCTGATCCGACGCCGCGTGCAGCGGATCCCGCCCCCCGCTCCGTCTGGAGGTCAGGGCGGAAAGGGTGGGGATGACCTTCGACGAGTACGTGCGGGACCGCGGCCAGGCGCTGCTGCGGTTCGCGTACCTGCTTACCGGTGACCGCCACCTGGCCGAGGACTTGGTGCAGACGGCGTTGCTCAAGGCGCACGGCCGTTGGCGTCGTGTAGCGGCCGCCGACCACCCTGACGCCTACCTGCGCCGCATCATGGTTAACGCCAACATCGACTGGCAGCGCAAACGGTCCAACTCCGAGTTGCCGGTCCAACCGGGCGACGCGTGGTTCGAGGTGGCCGGCGCCGGTGATCACGCCGACAACGTGGCCGCCCGGGCGCAGACGTGGGGTGCGCTCGCGGCGTTGCCGCCGAGGCAACGGGCCGTGCTGGTGCTGCGCTTCTACGAGGACCGGGACGACCGGGCGATCGCGGAACTGCTGGGCTGCGCGGAGAGCACCGTGCGGTCCCAGGCGTCGCGGGCGCTGAACAGCCTGCGCACCGCGTGGGGCGAGACGATGGAGCCCGCGGGCGAGTAGGGAGGAGGACCGATGAACGAGGCGGAGCGACGACTGCGGGACGCCTTCACCGAGGGCGCCGCGTACGCCCCGACCGGCGACGGCATGCTGGCCGCCGTCCACCACCGCGTCCGGCGGCGGCGGACCGCCCGGCTGGCGGTGGCGGCCGGGGTCGCGGTGATCGCGCTGGTCGGCGGGCTGGTCTTCGCGGCGGCGCGGGGCCGGCAGGAGATGGCGACGTCCACCGCCGGAGCCGCGCAAATGCCTGCCTTCCCCGGGGTGGTCGGCGAGTGGGAACCTGTGTCGCTCGTCGGGTTCACCGGCTCCATCGACACCCCGCGGCGCGAGCCGCCACTGGTCCGCTTCACCGACGACGGCCACTGGGAGGCGTCCGACGGGTGCAACGGGTCCGCGGGTCGCTACCACGCGGACAACGGGGTTTTCAGCGCCACCACCGACGGCCCGTCGACGCTCATCGGGTGCGCCAACGTGCCCAACACCTCCGTGCTGACCAAGGCGACCTCGTACGCGCTGCGCGGGGACGAGCTGGTGTTCACCATGGACGGACCCATCGTGCTGGGGACGTACCGCAGGGTGGGCTGATCGGCCTTCGGCGGGTGGCGGCCTCGTGCACTAGCGTCCAGGCATGCCGACCCGCTTGGTCAACTTCGTGGTGGACGCCGCCGACCCGCCCGCCCTGGCGCGCTTCTGGGCCGACCTGCTGGGGTGGCCGATCACCTTCGCCGAGGACGGCGAGATCGACGTCACCGCCCCGGAAGAGGACGGCTGGGACATGGACCTGGTGTTCGTGCCCGCCCCGAACCCCCAGGGCGGCAAGAACCGCGTCCACCTCGACCTGTCCAGCGTGTCGCCGACCGACCAGGACGCGACCGTCCGCCGCGCGCTGGGCCTGGGTGCCCGCCCGGTCGACGTCGGCCAGGGCGACGTGCCGTGGGTCGTCCTCGCCGACCCGGAGGGCAACGAGTTCTGCGTCCTCGAACCCCGCCCCGAGTACGCCGACACCGGCGCCATCGCCGCCATCGTGATCGACGCCCTCGACCCCAGCGCCCAAGCCACCTTCTGGGCCGCCGCCACCGGCCACCGCATAGTCCGCGACGAACCCGCCTTCGCGTCCCTGCACGCCCCCGACCGCCACGGCCCCTGGCTCGAGTTCCTCCGCACCACCGACCCCAAACTCACCAAAAACCCCCTCCACCTCGACGTCGCCCCACATCCGGACGAGGACCAACACGCTGAGGCCGCCCGCCTCCAAGCCCTCGGCGCCACCCTCGCGGATGTTGGTCAGGGTGATGTGCCTTGGGTGGTGCTCACGGATCCGGAGGGCAATGAGTTCTGCATCCTTACTCCTCGCTGATCGCCAGCCCGTCTTCCTTCTTGCAGGGGGCCTCCCCTTGGCGCGCAGATGATCTGCCTCCGCACCTGGTTGCCGCTGGGGCTGGGCCGAACTTGCGCGCAGAGGCGTACGCCCTTGGGGTGGCTCGGAAGCTGCGGCGCGGAGGGTGGCGGCCAGGTCGAGATCAGGGCGATCCCGCCGTTGACCTCGGACTCGGGCCGGAACCTCGTCCACTTGACCACGGCCAGCACGCCGAAGCCGCTGCCCTTCAACGCCTAGGCACAGCCTGCCGGACGCACTCTTGTTGCATGGTTACCTCTCGGCCCCTGTCGCACACCCCGCCTCTGCACGTGGCCGGTCTCTCCGCCTTCGTCAGGTCTCCTCCTCACTGGCCCCTTGTCCGTCCTGTGATCAGTCCTTGACACCACTCTCGCGGATGTCAGGCAACGTGGTGTGCCTTGGGTGGTGCTCACGGATCCGGAGGGCAATGAGTTCTGCATCCTCACTCCCCGCTGAACCTTCTCCCTTCCTTGGCCCGGCTTGGGTTGTTGCTCCAGGCCGATCTCTTGCGACTGATTGAGGTGATGGGGGCCGAACTCAGGCGCGGAGGCGGAGGCCCTTGGGGGTGGGGCGGAAGCCCGCGTCGCGCAGGATGGTGGATAGGGGGGAGGTCAGGGCTGTTTCGCCGTCGGTTTTTTGGAGGGAGAGGGGGCCTAGCCAGCCTTCTTTGACGGCGCGGGAGAGGGCTTGGGCGGCGGCTTGGAGGGTGGGGGTGTCCTCGGTGAAGGAGAGCAGGGTGCGGCCGCCGCGTTCCACGTAGAGGGCGGGGGTGCCCTCGACGAGGATGGCGAGTGCGCCTGCTTTGCGGCCGGGGCGGTGTTTGCCCTCGCCGACAGGCTCTGGCCAGTCGAGGGCGGCGCCGTAGGGCTGGGCCGGGTCGGCGGCGGCGAGGACGACGGCGTCCACCTTCCGGTCCGGAGTGGACTGCGGGGGCCGCTGCATGCTGGCAGGCACCGGCCAGCCCTCACCGAGCCGCACGTCGGGCACCGGGGGAGCGGCGTCCGGGCGGGAGAGCGCGCGCAGCCGGTCCACCGCGCCGCGCGCCGCGAACTGGGACGCGCCCAGCCCCTCCACCACGTACCCGCGGATGATCTGCCCCGTGTCCTCCATCGCCCGCAGCACCTTGTAGACGCCGCTGAACCCGCCGACCACCCGCTCGGTGTCCAACGCGCCGCGGGTCAGGACACCGTGCCGTTCCAGGAACGCCTCCGCGCGGGCGTGCGCGCGCCGAGTCGGGTCTTCCTCGCGCGCCACCACCAGCGACCACCGCCCGCCGACCGTGGGCGGACCCGTGCGGCTCGGCATCACCGGTCGTGCCGCGCGCATGCGGGCGTACCGGCCGCGCGGTGCGGTCGGGCGCGGTTTGTGCGCGGCGCCCTTGCCCGCGACTAGAGCCCGCAACGGTGCGATCGTGTCGTTGGTGACAAGACCGCCCCACACCAGATCCCACAACGCGGTCACGACGTCCTGGTCGCCGGGGACCTCCGCACCACCATCGACCAGGATCGCCCCCGCCCGATCGGCGACCTGGCGGAAGAACAGCGCCCCAGTGTCCAAAGAAGACAGTACGGCCCCGTGCAGTGGCGTGTCCGGCACCGCTTCCTCGACGTCCGGTAGCAACAGATCCGCCACGTCCGAGGGAGCCAACGCCACCCACCCGTCGCCACCCGCCAAGGCACCGCTACCGCACCAGGTGACCTCACCTGCCGCCGTTAGCTCATCCAGCAAGGCTGGCGTATACCCGGGCAGCCGCGCAGGCAGGATCAACGACTCCACAGCACTGGCGGGCAATGGCGCCCCCGCCAACTGCTCCACCACCGACAGCACGTCGTCCGCCGTTGGCGCTGACCGCAACCGGCGCCCGACCCCGTGCCAGCTCGGCAAGAACCGCCCCAGCGCGGCAGGCTCGACCGGCTCCACCTCCGCCCGCAGCCGCGCCAGCGACCCGCGCCGCAACCGCCGCAACACATCCGCGTCGCAGTACTCGGTGTGCTTGCCACCCGGCCGCAGTTCACCGCGCACCAACCGGCCCGCGCCCGCCAACCGCTCCAACACCCCGGTCACCACCGAGACCCCCAACCCGAACCGGGCCGCCGCCTCCGCGGCGGGGAACGGGCCGTGCGTGCGGGCGTACCGCGCCAACAGGTCGCCCACCGGATCCGCGACCGGTTCGGTGAATGCCTCCGGTACGCCTACCGGCAACGCGGTGCCCAACGCGTCGCGGACCCGACCCGCGTCCTCGATCGAGATGTAGCGCTCCTCGCCCGCGATCCGCACCAGCAGCGCCCGCCGCGCCGTCGCCAACTCGGCCAACCACTCCGGCTGGACGCCCCGCGCCGCCGCCTCCGCCTCGGACAGGTCGCCGAGGAACCGCAGCAGGTCGGCGGCGTCCTCGGCGTGCCTGGCGTGCCGCTTCGGGTCCAGCCGCTGCAGCGACTGCTCCACCTCGGCCAGCACCTCGGGGTCGAGCAGTTCGCGGATCGCCTCCGAGCCGAGCAACTCCGCCAGCAGCGCGCTGTCGAGCGAGAGCGCCGCCGCCCGCCGCTCCGCCAACGGCACGTCGGACCCGTAGAGGAACATCCCCACGTACCCGAACAGCAGGCTCCGCGCGAACGGCGACGCCGACGGTGTCTCCACTTCGACCACCCGCACCCGCCGCGCCCGCACGTCCGACATCAGCTCGCGCAGCCCGGACACGTCGTACACGTCCTGCAGGCACTCCCGCATGGCCTCCAGCACCACCGGGAACTGCTCGTACTTCGCCGCGACCGACAGCAGTTGCGCCGACCGCTGCCGTTGCTGCCACAGCGGGGTCCGCCGCCGGGGATCGCGCCGCGGCAGCAGCAACGACCTGGCCGCGCACTCGCGGAACCGGGACGCGAACAGCGCCGACCCGCCCACCTCCGCGACCACGACCTGCTCCACCTCCTCCGGGTCGAGCAGCACGTCCTCGACCCCGGCCACCACCTCCTGGCCCGCGTCGTCGACCGCGTCCGGCAGCCGCAGCACGATCCCGTCGTCGGAGTGCGCGATCTGCGCCTCCACCCCGCGCCGCTCCCGCAGCCTGGCGCCGATCGCCAGCGCCCACGGCGCGTTCACCTGCGCGCCGAACGGCGAGTGCACCACCAGCCGCCAGTCGCCGAGCTCGTCGCGGAACCGCTCCACCAGCACGGTCCGGTCGTCCGGCACGTGCCTGGTCGCCTCGCGCTGCTCCCGCAGGTACGCCAGCAGGTTGTCGGTGGCCCACTCGTCCAACCCGGCCGCCGCCGCCCGCTGCCGGGCCGCCGGGTCGTCCACAGCGGACAGTTCGCGGACGAACGCGCCCAGTGCCCGCCCCAGCTCCAGCGGCCGACCCGGCGCGTCGCCCTTCCAGAACGGCATCCGGGCGGGCTCGCCGGGCGCGGGCGTGACGATCACCCGGTCGTGGGTGATGTCCTGCACCCGCCAGGCCGAGGTGCCCAGCAGGAACGTGTCGCCGACCCGCGACTCGTACACCATCTCCTCGTCCAGCTCGCCGACCCGCGACCCGGCGCCGCGCTCGTTCGGCGGGGTCATCACGGTGAACAGCCCCCGGTCGGGGATGGTGCCGCCGGAGGTGACCGCGAGCCGCTGCGCCCCCGGCCGCCCGCGCAGCTCCCCGCTGACCCGGTCCCAGGTGATCCGGGGCCGCAGCTCGCCGAACTCCTCGCTCGGGTACCGGCCCGCCAGCATGTCGAGCACCGAGTACAGCGCCGAGTCCGGCAGCGACGCGTACGGCGCGGCGCGGCGGATCAGCGCGGCCAGGTCGGTCACCGTCCACGGTTCGAGCGCCGTCATCGCCACCACGTGCTGGGCCAGCACGTCCAGCGGGTTGCGCGGGTAGCGGACCGCCTCGATCGCGCCGCCCGCCATCCGCTCGGCCACCACCGCGCAGGAGACCAGGTCGCCGCGGAACTTCGGGAACATCACCCCGCGCGAGACCGCCCCCACCTGGTGCCCGGCCCGGCCCACCCGCTGCATCCCGGCCGCCACCGTCGGCGGCGCCTCGATCTGCACCACCAGGTCCACCGCGCCCATGTCGATGCCCAGCTCCAGCGAGGACGTCGCCACCACGCACGGCAGCCGCCCCGACTTGAGGTCCTCCTCGACCAGGGTCCGCTGCTCCCGCGACATCGACCCGTGGTGCGCCCTGGCCACCACCGGCTCGACCATCGTGGTCAGCCCGGACTGCCCGATGGCCTCGGCCGGGAACCGGGCCAGTGCCTCGGACTCCGCGCTCGCCAGCTCGTTGAGCCGCGCGGTCATCCGCTCGGCCAGCCGCCGCGAGTTCGAGAACACGATCGTCGAGCGGTGCGCGCGCACCAGTTCCAGCACCCGCTGCTCCACCAGCGGCCAGATCGAGGGCCGCTCCGGGGCGTCGGGGGAATCGGGGTCGACCGGGGTGGCCGGGCCCTCGCCCAGGCTCGCCATGTCGGCGACCGGGACCTCCACGCTGACCTCGATGGTCTTCGCGATCGTCGGCCGGACCACGGTGACCGGGCGGCCACCGCAGAGGAACCCGCTGACCTCCTCCACCGGCCGCACCGTCGCCGACAGCCCGATCCGCTGCGCGGGCCGCTCCAGCAGCGCGTCCAGCCGCTCCAGCGACACCGCCATGTGCGAGCCGCGCTTGGTGCCCGCCACCGCGTGCACCTCGTCGACGATCACCGTGCGCACCCCGCGCAGCGACTCCCGCGCCGCCGAGGTGAGCAGCAGGAACAGCGACTCCGGGGTGGTCACCAGCACGTCCGGCGGTGTCCTGGCGAACGAGCGGCGCTCGTCGGCTGGCGTGTCGCCGGTGCGCATGCCGACCGTGATGTCCGGTTCCGGCAGGTCCAGCCGGTGCGCGGCCTGCCGGATGCCCGCCAGCGGGGCGCGCAGGTTGCGCTGCACGTCGACCGCCAGCGCCTTGAGCGGGGACACGTACAGCACCCGGCACCGCTGCCTGGCCTCGCTCGGCACGCCCTCGGCGGCCAGCCGGTCGAGCGCCCACAGGAACGCCGCGAGCGTCTTGCCCGACCCGGTCGGCGCGACCACGAGCGCGTGCTCACCCGCGGCGGCCGCCCGCCAGGCCCCGGCCTGGGCCTCGGTCGGCGCGGCGAACGCGCCCGTGAACCACTGGCGGGTCGGGGCGGTGAACAGGTCGAGCGCTGCTGCGGTCACCCGTCCATGGTTACCCCAGGTGTCCGACACCGCCAGCACGGCGGCCGCACCTGTGGATGGCCGGGGTGATTGTGGACAACTGCGCTCAGTGTCCACCCGGGACCTCGCCGTGTTGGCCGTGGGAGCCGGGCGCGGACCTGGGTACGGTAAGGCCCCACCCCGGGTGACCTCGGGCACGTGCGGATCTGGGAGACCAGGCCCGCACGGCGTGTCACGCATGGGAACATCTGCGACGACAACCTGGGGGAGAGCACGGTCGGGGTTGCGTTGAGGGGAGAGCAGTGAACGTCCTGTCGGTCGATCTCGGCACGTCGAACACCGTCGCCGTGCTGTCCGCGCACGGCCGCCCGCCTCGGGTGGTCGACGTCGACGGGGCGTCGATGATGCCCTCGGCGGTGTTCGCGGGCGAGGACGGCGGGTTGGTCGTCGGCCGCGACGCCGAGCGGCGCGCCCGGCTCGACCCCTCCCGCTTCGAGCCCAACCCCAAGCGCCGCGTCGACGAGGGCACGCTGCTGCTCGGCGACACGGTCGTCCCGGTCACCGACGCGCTGGCCGGTGTCCTGCGCCGCGTGGCCGAGGAGACCTCCCGCCAGCTGGGCAACAAGAAGCCGGACGAGGTCCGGCTGACCCACCCCGCGCAGTGGGGTCCCGTGCGCCGCAACGTGCTGCTGTCCGCGGCCAGGCAGGCGGGCATGGGATCGAACCTGGTGCTGGTTCCCGAACCGGTCGCCGCCGCCGCGCACTTCGCCTCTTTTCCCGGGCAGACACTCGGTTCCGGACAGGCATTGGCCGTCTACGACCTGGGTGCGGGAACTTTCGACGTCGCGATCGTTGGTGCTACGCAAAAGGGCTTCGTGGTCCTGGCCGAGGCGGGCCTGCCGGACCTCGGTGGGCTTGACGTGGACCAGGCGCTGTTGGAGCACGTGGGCCGTCAGGTCTCCCACCGCGACCCGGCCGGTTGGCAGCGACTGCTGCGGCCTGAGTCCACCGGGGACAGGCGGGCGCAACGCGCGCTGCGCGAGGACGTCAAGGCCTCCAAGGAAGCGCTCTCGCGGCACCCGCAGACCGAGGTCCCGCTGCCGGAGCCGTTCGACGACGTCCTGGTGACCCGGGTCGAGCTGGAGGCCCTGATCCGCCCCGGCATGCTCCGCAGCGTCGAGCTGCTGGCGGCGACGATCCGCTCCACCGGCATGACCCCCGACCGGCTGGTCGGCATCTACCTGGTCGGCGGGTCCAGCCGGATCCCGCTGGTGGCGACGCTGATCGCCGAGCAGCTGCGGGTCGTGCCGACCAGCCTCGACCAGCCGGAGACCGCCGTCGCCCTCGGTGCGCACCACGTGCCCCAGGAGGGCATCACGATGCGCACCGGCGACATGTCCGGCACCATCGACGCCGTCCGCCGCTCCCGCGCGACCGTCCCGCCCCGAACCAGCGGCTTCAACGCGCAGGCCCCGCAGCCGCAATCCCAGACCCCCCAGACCCCGTCGACCGGGCCGACCCCGGTGCAGCAGTACCCCGCCTCCGGCCCCCAGCGCGTGCAAGGCCCCCCGTCGCGGCCGATCCCGGTTCAGGCACCGCCGTCTGTGCCGACGCAGGTGCAGAGCCCGCCGTCGATCCCGACCCCGGTGCAGCACCACCCTTTACCGATGCAGCGCCAGAACTCGAACAAGGTCTGGTACATCGCCACTGCCATCGTTGCCGTTGTGGTGATCGGCATCGTCAGCATCATCGTCGCCACGTCCGGTGGTTCCACGGTCAACGCCAACTGCGACGACACGACCACCGACGAGCAGGGGTTCACCGCCTGCATCCGGGAGATCGCTGGTCCGGTCGCCGACCACAACTGCGACACCGGCACGAACATCCCGGGGGCAGGCGACCTGGACACCGCGGGCGCGGTCGCGGTGACCTGCAAGCCGGGCAACGGCTACTACGTCCTCTACTACCAGTTCCCCTCCGAGGGCCTGGTCGACACCAACATCGACGCGGCCTTCTCCGCGCTCGGCCAGCAGGGGCACACCGGCGACTGGGACGGCGGCGGCAAGAGCGGCAAGTACCAGTACGCGGAGATCTCGGGCGGCGCGAGCCTGCTCATGTTCTCCGTCGCGGACACACCGGTCATGGGCACCGTGATGGCCCTGCCGGGATCCGACGACGTGCTCTCGTTCTTCAACGAGCACGTCAAGCCCGGTAGCGGCGCCTGATCCCGATGCGCGTCCTGTCCGTCGACCTCGGCACCTCCAACACCGTGGCGGTGCTGTCCGCGCACGGTCGCCCACCGCGGGTGGTCGAGGTCGACGGCGCCAACACCATGCCGTCCGCTGTTTACGCGGGCGAGGACGGCGTGCTTGTCGTCGGCAGGGACGCGGAGCGGCGGGCGCGGCTCGATCCGGCGCGGTTCGAGCCCAACCCGAAGCGGCGCGTGGACGACGGGACGCTGCTGCTCGGCGACGTCGTCGTCCCGGTGTCCGAGGCGCTCGCGGCGGTCTTGCGCCACATCATCGAAGAGGTCACCCGACAGCTCGGCGGCGCACACCCTGACGAGGTCCGGCTGACCCACCCCGCGCAGTGGGGACCGGCCAGGCGCCACGTGCTGTTGTCCGCTGCCAAGCAGGCGGGCATGGGGTCCAACATCGTGCTGGTTCCCGAGCCGGTCGCTGCTGCCGCGCACTTCACCTCGCTGGGGCACCCGTTGCCGCCAGGTCAGGCGTTGGCCGTCTACGACCTCGGTGCGGGAACCTTCGACGTGGCCGTGGTTGCCGCTACACAGCAGGGTTTCGCCGTCTTGGCCGAGGCCGGTCTTCAGGACCTCGGTGGCGTCGATGTCGACCAGGCCCTCTTGGACCACCTGGGTCGGCAGGGCTCTCACCGCGATCCGGCCGGTTGGCAGAGACTGCTGCGGCCTGAGTCCACGGCGGACCGTCGAGCCCGCCGTGCGCTGCAAGAGGACGTCAAGGCGGCCAAGGAAGCCCTGTCGCGGCACCCGCAGACCGAGGTCCCGATGCCCGCGCCGTTCAACGACGTGCTGCTCACCCGCACCGAGTTGGAAGCCCTCATCCGGCCGAGCCTGCTGCGCAGCGTCGAGGTCCTCGCGGACACCACCCGCTCCACCGGCACCACGCCGGACCGCCTGGCCGGGATCTACCTGGTCGGCGGGTCCAGCCGGATCCCGCTGGTCGCGACCCTGATCGCCGAGCAGTTGCGGATCGTGCCGACCAGCCTCGACCAGCCCGAGACCGCCGTCGCCCTCGGCGCGCACCTGGTCAGCCGCGAGGGCATCAGCATGCGCACCACGACGGTCGAACCGGGCAGGCAGCCCACCTACACCGGTCCGGTCACCGGTCCGCTCACGGGCCCGTTGCAGGTCAACTTCCCGACGCCGGTGCGCCCGGTAGCGCCACCGAGGCGATCGAGGCTACCGCTGGTGATCTCCGCTGCCGTGGTCGCTGTCCTCGCGGTGGTCGCCGGGATCTTCCTGCTCATCCCCAGCGACGACCTCCCGAGCGCCGCGTCCTGCCAGAGCAAGGGCGCCAAGGACTCCGCGGGCTTCACCGAGTGCCTACGGCAGCTCGCCGGTCAGGTCCCCGGTAGCGCCCAGTGCCAAGTAGGCAAGGCACCCGCGGACGTCACGTGTGCTCTACCCGAGTCCTACACCGTCAACTACGCCCACCTCGGTTCGCGCGAAGACGTGCGGGAGCTGTTCGACTCCGAGCTCACCGCGATGACCGACGGCGACCACGTGCTCGCCGAGTGGCGCGGCAACGGGCTCTCGGGCGACTTCCGGGCGGGCGTCAAGGGCGGCACCGGCGTCCTGGTCTTCACCGTGGCCGACCGCCCCCTGGTCGGGTGGATCTCTCGGAGCGGGACCCGCGGGTCCGGGACGACACCGGACGCGCTGGCCGACTTCTTCGTCGCCAAGGTCCAGCCCGGCCCCTAGCGCCGCCGGTTGCGCAGCGCGATGATCCCCAGCACGATCGCGGCGACCAACCCGCCGAGCACGGCGATGTCGATCAGGGTGCTCTCCAGGGCGGACGGCGGTTCGACGGGCACGGTCGCGATTGTGCCCTGCGCCTAGACTGCTCGTCGATGCGCATCACGACCTTCCGGGCCATGCTCGCCGACGAGTTCGGCGCGGGCCACGCCGAGACCATCGCCCACGACCACGTCTTCGCCGCCCTCGGTGGCCGCACCGTCGACCAGGCGCTGGAGGCGGGCGTGCCCACCAAGGAGATCTGGCAGGCCGTCTGCGAGGCCTTCGAGGTACCACCCGACCGGCGCTGACCGCGGCGGGTGTCGGCGTGTCGGTGCCGGAGGTCGAACAGGTGTTCGCTACTGTGGCGTCCGCGACCGGTGCCATCCACAACGGCCCCGTTTGTCCACAGACCGGCGGTGCCCGCCGAGAATCGTCGGTCCTTGCCCGTAGCGTGCTCGGCGTGAGCACGAAACAGACCCGAGGTGGATCGAAGATGCCAGCAGCACCCGACCGGGACAAGGCGCTCGAACTCGCCCTTGCCCAGATCGACAAGAACTTCGGCAAGGGCTCGGTGATGCGCCTCGGTGACGAGGGCCGGGCCCCGATCGCCGTCATCCCGACCGGCGCCATCGCCCTCGACGTCGCCCTGGGCATCGGCGGGCTGCCGCGCGGCCGGGTCGTCGAGATCTACGGCCCGGAGTCCTCCGGAAAGACGACCGTCGCGCTGCACGCGGTGGCCAACGCCCAGCGCGCGGGCGGCATCGCGGCGTTCATCGACGCCGAGCACGCGCTCGACCCCGAGTACGCCAAGTCGCTCGGCGTCGACACCGACGCGCTGCTGGTCTCCCAGCCGGACACCGGTGAGCAGGCGCTGGAGATCGCCGACATGCTGATCCGCTCCGGCGCGCTCGACCTCATCGTCATCGACTCGGTGGCCGCCCTGGTGCCGCGCGCCGAGATCGAGGGCGAGATGGGCGACAACCACGTCGGCCTGCAGGCCAGGCTGATGAGCCAGGCGCTGCGCAAGATGACCGGCGCGATGAACAACTCCGGCACCACCGCGATCTTCATCAACCAGCTGCGCGAGAAGATCGGCGTGATGTTCGGGTCCCCGGAGACCACGACCGGTGGCAAGGCGCTCAAGTTCTACGCCTCGGTCCGGCTCGACGTCCGGCGCATCGAGACCCTCAAGGACGGCGGCGAGCCGGTCGGCAACCGCACGAGGGTCAAGGTCGTCAAGAACAAGGTCGCCCCGCCGTTCAAGCAGGCCGAGTTCGACATCCTCTACGGCAAGGGCATCAGCCGCGAGGGCTCGCTCATCGACATGGGCGTCGACCAGGCCATCCTGCGCAAGTCCGGTGCCTGGTACACCTACGAGGGCGACCAGCTCGGCCAGGGCAAGGAGAACGCCCGCAAGTTCCTGCTGGACAACCCGGACGTGGCCGACGAGATCGAGAAGCGGATCAAGGAGAAGCTCGGCATCGGTGCCAAGCTCGACGCCGACGAGACCGCCCCGGCCCCCGTCGAGTTCTGATGCCGGAGGACGCCGCCCGGTCCGAGGGGGCCGGGTGGTGGCACGAGCCCGACCCCGGGGCGGAAGCAGAACCCGCCCCGGGGGCTTGGTGGACCGCCGCTGATCCGCCGCGGCCCGCTGAACCGGCGCGGCGGGTCGAGTCGTCGCCGTTCGTCGAGCCGGAGCTCACCGAGTCGCCGCCCGTCGAGTCGGCCCGGCCCGCTGGGTCGCCGCCCGACGAGCCGGGGCCGCCTGCCGAGTCCGGCGACGCGTGGTGGGGCGACTCGCGCGCTGATCCCGCCCAGCCGGACCCCTCGGTCGCCGAGGGGATCACGCCCGATCGCGGCGCCGAGCCGGGGGACTGGTGGGCCGAGGGCGACTCCAGCCCGGCCGAACCCCGCGGTGGGCCGGGGTGGTGGTCGGGTGGCTCCGCCGCGCCCACGCGCCGCAAACCGGGCGGGCGCAGGAAGTCCCCCGAGAAGTCCACTGTGGACAGTTCGACCGCGACAGTGGGAGCAGGCAGGCCCGTCGAGCAGCAGGCCCCGCCCGACCTCGCCGAGCTGCGTCGCCAGGTCGACGCCGTCGCGCGCGCGGGGGGCGAGCGGCAGGCTGACAAGCCCGACCGCGACGACCTGGCGGCCAAGGCCCGCGACATCTGCTACCGCCAGCTCACCGCCCGGGACCGGACCAGGGTCGAGTTGGCCCAGGCGCTGCGGCGCAAGGAGATCCCGGACGACATCGCCGAGGCGGTGCTCGACAAGTTCGATGCCGCCGGTTTGATCAACGACGCCGCGTTCGCCGAGAGCTGGGTGCGGTCCCGGCACACCCACCGCGGCCTCGGCCGCCGCGCGCTGGCCACCGAGCTGCGCCGCAAGGGGGTCGACGACGAGATCGTCGCCGAGGCGGTCGCCGCCGTGGACACCGACGCCGAGCAGGAGCGGGCCGCGGAGCTGGTGGCCAAGAAGCTCGGCACCATGCGGGCCCTCGACGAGCAGACCAAGATCCGCCGCCTCGTCGCCATGCTGGCCCGCCGCGGCTACGGCGAGGGCCTGGCCTACCGGGTCGTGCGCGCGGCGCTCGACGCCGCCGAACCGCTCGACTAGCCGCAACCGACCCGTCACGCTCGGTGATGATCCACCCGGCCGGACGGGGATTTCTCCGGCGTCGAGAAGCCGGGTCCCGACCGCCCGGGACGACCTTGAGGGTGGGCCACAGTGGGCAGTGTCACAACGGACACTTCGCCGGGTTTTCCCTTGTCGCATAACGGTTTCACCTGCCGAAACAGTGTACGGTCGGCATGATCGTGTGCCCGAGATCACAGGTGTTGACCACCGTTGGCGAAGGGTCGATCACCCACCGACCCGCCGTCTGTGGTACTTGTCACATCTGCCGTTGCAAGGCACAGTCGGCGACGAGCGGTCATCACGGGTCCCCCCTGACGGCATGGACCCCGACCGCGACCAGACCGAGGTACGGAGGTGCGACATGTCGAGTACGGAGATCAGTGAGCTGCAGCGGACCATCGGCCAGCTGCGGCAGTGCGTCGGTGCCCTGCGGGCTCGGTATGGCGACGTGCCCGCCGTGCGCAGGCTGGCCAACGACCTCGAGCGCATCGATATCGACGTCGCCGACTTCACCACCGCGCCATCGACCCCGGTGCCGAGGCGGGCGGAGGCGGCCGAGGTCGTCGTCGTGCCCGACACCCCGTACGACCCAGCGCTGTGGCACGGCGCCGACGACGAGGGAGTCGGCGGCTACCAGCGCTAGACCACCACACCACCGCTCAACGACGAGGACACCATGACGTCAGGTGTTGGCGCCCCCACCCGGGCGAGTATCTCCGCGCGCACCCTGCGGACCGACCGGTGGTGGCTCCCGCCCCTGCTCACGAACCTGGGCCTGTTCGCCTTCGTGGCCTACGCGACCGTCCGCTCGTTCATGGGCAAGTGGTACTGGGTCGAGGACTACGGCTACCTCACGCCGTTCTACTCGCCGTGCCTGAGTGAGTCGTGCCTGCCGGGATCCAGCCACTTCGGCACCCCGCTGCCGGAGCTGCCCGGCTGGATCCCGCTCGGCTTCGTCGCACTGCCGTTCCTGCTCGGCTTCCGGCTGACCTGCTACTACTACCGCAAGGCCTACTACCGGTCGGTGTGGCAGTCGCCGCCTGCCTGCGCGGTGGCCGAGCCGCACGCGTCGTACTCGGGGGAGACGCGCCTGCCGCTGATCGTGCAGAACGCCCACCGGTACTTCTTCTACGTGGCGCTGCTCGTCTCGGTGGTCAACACATACGACGCCGTCGTGGCCCTCACCCACGGCCTCGGCGTGGGGAACCTGGTCCTGCTCACCAACGTGGTCCTGCTCTGGGCCTACACGCTGTCGTGCCACTCGTGCAGGCACATCGCGGGCGGCAGGCTCAAGCACTTCTCCAAGCACCCCGTGCGCTACCGCGCGTGGACCCTCGTCTCCAAGCTCAACGTCCACCACATGCGGCTGGCTTGGACGACGCTGGGCACCCTCGTGCTGACGGACCTCTACGTGATGCTCGTCGCCAGCGGTGCCATCTCCGATCTGCGCATCTTCTAAGCACTTTTCTCGAGAGGAACACATGACCGAGGTCGAGCGCCACTCCTACGACGTGGTGGTCATCGGTGCCGGTGGCGCGGGACTGCGCGCGGTGATCGAGGCGCGGCAGCGGGGGCTGCGCGTGGCCGTGGTGTGCAAGTCGCTGTTCGGCAAGGCGCACACGGTGATGGCCGAGGGCGGTTGCGCCGCGTCGATGGGCAACGCGAACTCCAACGACAACTGGCAGGTGCACTTCCGCGACACCATGCGCGGCGGGAAGTTCCTGAACAACTGGCGGATGGCCGAGCTGCACGCCAGGGAGGCGCCGGACCGGGTCTGGGAGCTGGAGACCTACGGCGCGCTGTTCGACCGGACCGCGGACGGTCGCATCAGCCAGCGCAACTTCGGCGGTCACACCTACCCGCGCCTGGCGCACGTCGGTGACCGCACGGGGCTAGAGCTGATCCGCACCATGCAGCAGAAGATCGTGTCGTTGCAGCAAGAGGACTTCCAGGAGACCGGCGACTACGAGGCCCGGATCAAGGTCTTCGCCGAGTGCACGATCACCGAACTGCTCAAGGACGGCGATAAGATCGCCGGTGCGTTCGGGTATTGGCGTGAGTCCGGCCGGTTCATCTTGTTCGAGACCCCTGCGGTAGTGCTGGCGACCGGCGGTATCGGCAAGTCGTTCAAGGTGACGTCGAACTCCTGGGAGTACACCGGCGACGGGCACGCGTTGGCCCTGCGCGCGGGCGCGACGCTCATCAACATGGAGTTCGTCCAGTTCCACCCGACCGGCATGGTGTGGCCGCCGAGCGTGAAGGGCATCCTGGTCACCGAGGGCGTGCGCGGCGACGGCGGGGTGCTCAAGGACTCCGACGGCAAGCGGTTCATGTTCAACTACATCCCGGACGTGTTCAAGGGCCAGTACGCCGACGGCGAGCAGGAAGCCGACCGCTGGTACACCGACCAGGAGAACAACCGCCGCACCCCGGACCTGCTGCCCCGCGACGAGGTGGCCCGCGCGATCAACTCCGAGGTCAAGGCCGGTCGCGGGTCACCGCACGGCGGGGTGTTCCTCGACATCGCCAGCAGGCTGCCCGCCGAGGAGATCAAGCGCAGGCTGCCCTCGATGTACCACCAGTTCAAGGAACTGGCCGACGTCGACATCACCGCGGAGCCGATGGAGGTCGGGCCGACCTGCCACTACGTGATGGGTGGCGTCGAGGTCGACCCGGACACCGCCGCGGCCAGCGTGCCCGGCCTGTTCGCCGCGGGCGAGTGCTCCGGCGGCATGCACGGCTCCAACCGGCTCGGCGGCAACTCGCTGTCGGACCTGCTGGTCTTCGGCCGCCGCGCCGGTCTGGGAGCCGCGACCTACGTCGAGTCGCTGACCGAGCGGCCCGCCGTCGTCCAGTCCGATGTGGACGAAGCGGCCCGGTTCGCGCTGGCCCCGTTCGACCCGCCTGCCGACGGCGTCGAGGAGAACCCGTACACGCTGCAGAACGAGCTGCAGCAGTCGATGAACGACCTGGTCGGCATCATCCGCAAGTCCGACGAGGTCGAGCAGGCGCTGGCCAAGCTCGCCGAGATCAAGGCCAGGATCGGCAAGGTCACCGTCGAGGGCCACCGGCAGTACAACCCCGGCTGGCACCTGGCCATCGACCTGCGCAACATGCTGCTGGTCAGCGAGTGCGTGGCCAAGGCGGCGCTCACCCGCACCGAGAGCAGGGGCGGCCACACCCGCGACGACTACCCGATGATGGACGCCCAGTGGCGCAACACGCTGCTGGTCTGCTCGGCGGAGAACGACGACCCGCTCGTCCCGAGCGTGGCGATCACCCGCAAGGAGCAGGAACCGATGCGGGGCGACCTGCTGGAGCTCTTCGAGCTCACCGAGCTGGAGAAGTACTACACCGGCGGTGAGCTGGGCTCCCACCCGGGACGAGAGGACTGAGGTGCCCTACAAGGCGAAGTTCAAGGTGTGGCGCGGCGACGCCGATTCCGGTGAGCTGCGGGACTTCCTGGTGGAGGTGAACGAGGGCGAGGTCGTCCTCGACATCATCCACCGGCTGCAGGCCACCCAGGCGCCCGACCTGGCGGTGCGCTGGAACTGCAAGGCGGGCAAGTGCGGCTCGTGCTCGGCGGAGATCAACGGCAGGCCGCGGCTGCTGTGCATGACTCGGATGTCGACCTTCACCGAGCAGGAGACGGTGACGGTCACCCCGATGCGTGCCTTCCCGGTGATCCGCGACCTGGTCACCGACGTGTCCTTCAACTACCAGAAGGCCCGCGAGATCCCCTCGTTCACGCCACCGGCCGACCTCGCCCCCGGCGACTACCGCATGCAGCAGGTCGACGTGCAGCGGTCGCAGGAGTTCCGCAAGTGCATCGAGTGCTTCCTGTGCCAGAACACCTGCCACGTGGTCCGCGACCACGAGGACAACAAGGAAGCCTTCTCCGGCCCCCGCTTCCTGATGCGCGCCGCGGAACTGGAGTTCCACCCGCTCGACACCGCCGACCGAGTGCCCTCGGCGCAGGAGGACCACGGCCTCGGCCTGTGCAACATCACCAAGTGCTGCACCGAGGTCTGCCCCGAGCACATCGCGATCACCGACAACGCCCTCATCCCGATGAAGGAACGCGTCGCCGACCGCAAGTACGACCCCGTCGTCTGGCTGGGCTCCAAGATCTTCCGCCGCGGCAAGTCCTGACGCGGCGGTTCCCGGCCCGATGACACAGCGGCCGCGAGCGGGGAAGTCCACCCCGCTCGCGGCCGCTGCGCCGTTGTCGGATCAGCCCCCGCCGCCGGTGCCCGCGCCCGCGGGGTCGGTGGCGGAGAGGGTGGCCGTGGCGGTCTTCTTGCCCTGGCTGAGGCGGCGTTCGACGTAGATGGCCAGGCGGCTGACGGCGTAGTTCACGGCGATGAAGATGACGGCGATGACGAAGTAGACCTGGATGGGGTTGCCCAGGTTCTGGATGATGATGCCCGCGGTGCGGACGGTCTCCTCGTAGCTGATGATGAAGCCGAGCGAGGTGTCCTTGAGGACCACCACCAGCTGGCTGATCAGCGCGGGCAGCATCGCCCGGAACGCCTGGGGCAGCAGGATCACCGACAGGACCTGGCCGCGGCGCAGGCCGAGCGACTCGGCGGCCTCGCGCTGGCCCTTGGGCAGCGAGTTCACCCCGGCGCGGACGATCTCGGCGATGATGACCGAGTTGTACGCGGTCAGGCCGATGACCAGGAACCACAGGTTGGGCAGGTCGACGCCGAGGCCGGGCAGCACCCGGGCGGCGAAGAAGATCAGGATGACCACCGGGATGCCCCGGAACAGCTCGATCACCCCGACGACCAGCCAGCGCCACGAGCGGCCCGCGGTGATCCGCAGCACCGCCAGCCCGGTGCCGATGACCAGGGAGAACGCCATCGCCAGGGCGGCGGCGACCAGGGTGTTGACCAGGGCGTCGCCGAGCAGATTCCACACGTCGACGAAGTCGTCGGACGACGGGTCGGTCAGCGGGGCCCACTTGTCCTGGTCGAACTGGCCCTTCTCGGCGAGCCGGTTGCCCACCAGGGCCAGCACGCCCGCCAGCAGGACGCCCGCCACGGCGCTGCCCAGCAGGACGCGGCGGCGGGTGCGGGGACCCGGCGCGTCGTAGAGCACGGACGTGGTCATCGGGCGATCGCCACCTTTCGCTCCAGCCAGGCCAGGCCGAGGCCGCTGGGGATGGTGATGACCAGGTAGCCGACCACCACGCCGATGAGCACCGGCAGGGCGGCCTCGCCCCTGGCCGAGGTCAGCGTGTCGCCGACGGCGAACAGGTCGCCGCCGATGCCGAACGCGCCAGCGATGGCCGAGTTCTTGATCATCGCGATGATGACGCTTCCCAGTGGCGGCACGACGGTGCGCAGCGCCTGCGGCAGCACCACCGAGGACAGCGACTGGCTGAAGGTCAACCCGACCGCGCGCGCTGCCTCGGCCTGGCCCGCGGGCACCGAGTTGATGCCGCTGCGCACCGCCTCGCAGACGAACGCCGAGGTGTAGAGGACCAGGCCGGTCACCCCGAACCAGAAGTACGCGCCGTTGACGCCGATCTCCGGTAGGCCGAACGCGCAGAAGAACAGCACCACGGTCAGCGGGCAGTTGCGGAACACGGTGACCCACGCGGTGCCCACCCAGCGCAGCGGCGGCACCGGGGACACCCGGAACCCGGCGATGACCGTGCCGATGAGCAGCGCGCCGATGGCGGCGAACGCGCAGATCCGCAGCGTCTGCAGGAAACCGCTGACGTAGAGCGGGAAGTTGTCGATGATGACGTTCACGGGTGACTCCGAGCCCGGTAAGGCCCCGGGGCGCCCGCCGTCGGCGGGCGCCCCGGAGGACGGGTCAGCAGATCAGCTGCAGGTGGCGGTCTCGGGCAGCTTCGGGGTGTTGGGCGCGACCTTGCCCGCGGTGTCCTTCCACGCCTTCTCGTAGCTGCCGTCGGCCGCGGCTGCCTTGAGGGTGTCGTTGATGAACTGGCAGAACTTGGTGTCGCCCTTCTTGATGCCGATGCCGTAGGGCTCCTTGGTGAACGGCTTGCCCACCAGCTTGTAGGCGCCCTCGGACTTGTCGACCAGGCCGAGCAGGATCACGTTGTCGGTGGTGACGGCGTCGACCTGGTTGTTCTTCAGCGCGTCGGCGCACTTGGAGTACACGTCGAAGAGCACCAGGTTCTTCTCGTCGATGTACTTCTTGATCGTCTCGGCCGGGGTGGAGCCGGTGACCGAGCAGACCTTGGCGCCCGCGTCCTTGAGCGAGTTCTGGTCGGTGATCTTGTCGTTGTCCTTCTTCACCATCAGGTCCTGACCGGCCTCGTAGTACGGGCCTGCGAAGGAGATCCGCTCCTTGCGCTTGTCGTTGATGGTGTAGGTGGCCACGACCAGGTCGACCTTGCCCTGCTCGATGACCTCCTCGCGGACCTTCGACGGGGTCTCCACCCACTCGATCTTGTCGGCGGAGAGGCCGAGCTTCGCGGCGAGGAGCTTGGCGACCTCGACGTCGAAGCCGGTCGGCTTGCCGTCGAGGCCCTTGAGGCCGAACAGCGGCTGGTCGAACTTGGTGCCGATGCGGATCTTGCCCGCCTGGTTGAGCGCGGCCATCGTGGTGCCCGCCTCGAACGAGGCCTTGGCGTCCACCGACGGGTTGCCCGATCCGGAGTCGCTTGACTTCCCGCACGCGGTCAGCGAGAGGGCGAGTGCGGCGGTCACGGTGCCGACCATGAGGCTCCGGAGTCGCATGTGTGCTCCTTCGTTGTCGTCGGCTGCGGTCCAGCCGGGTGTGCTGCCTTCCCCGGGGGGAGGTCAGTGGGTGAGGATCTTGCCAAGGAAGTCCTTGGCCCGCCCGGACTTCGGCGCGGTGAAGAACTCCTCCGGCGTGCTGTCCTCGACGACCTCGCCGTCGGACATGAAGATCACCCGATGGGCGGCCTTGCGCGCGAAGCCCATCTCGTGCGTGACCACCAGCATCGTCATCCCCTCGGCGGCCAGCCCGGTCATCACGTCCAGCACCTCCTGGACCATCTCCGGGTCCAGCGCCGAGGTGGGCTCGTCGAACAGCATCACCTTGGGGCGCATGGCCAGCGCCCTGGCGATCGCGGCGCGCTGCTGCTGCCCCCCGGACAGCTGCGCCGGGTACTTGTCGGCCTGGCTGGTGATCCCGACCCGCTCCAGCAGTTCCAGCGCCGTCGTGCGCGCCTCGGCCGCGGGCTGCTTGCGCACCCGGATCGGGGCCAGCGTGACGTTCTCCAGGATCGTCTTGTGCGCGAACAGGTTGAACGACTGGAACACCATGCCGACCTCGGCGCGCAGCCTGGCCAGCTCCTTGCCCTCCGCGGGCAGCGGGCGGCCGTCCACCTCGATCAGGCCGGAGTCGATCGGCTCCAACCGGTTGATCGCCCGGCACAGCGTCGACTTGCCGGACCCGGAGGGGCCGAGCACCACGACCACCTGCCCCTGCGGCACGTCGAGGGTGATCTCCTTGAGCACGTGCAGCGGACCGAAGAACTTGTCCACCGCGGCCATCCGGACCATCGGCCGGGCGGTGTTCGGTTCGGTCATGGCGTCCTCCGAGCGCTGGCGTACCGGGTGTGCGTCAGGGGTCTGGGGATGGGTGTCTGCGGAAACCTACTCCGGCTCGCCCACCTCTCCCATGGGCCTTGAGCAACACTTAGGGTCTCAACTCTGTCACACAACCGCCTGGGGATCGTGGAGGTGCGCGGTGCGCGTGCTGCTCGTGGAGGACGACGACCGGGTCGCCGACGCCCTGACCCCGGCCCTGGTCCGCCGCGGCCTCGCCGTGCGCAGGCTCGCGTCGGGTGCCGGTGTGCTCGACCTGGTCGGCGAGGTCGACGTGGTGCTGCTCGACCTCGGCCTGCCCGACGTGGACGGGATCGTCCTGTGTCGACAGATCCGCGCGGCCAGCGACGTGGCCGTCATCGTGGTCTCGGCGCGCGGCGAGGTCGACGACCGGATCCTCGGTCTGCGCGCCGGTGCGGACGACTACCTGGTCAAGCCCTACGACGTCGACGAACTCGTCGCGCGGGTGCACGCCGTGCGCAGGCGCCGCACCGACCGCGGCGGCGGCCCGAGCGGGGTGTTCGAGCTCGACGGCGTGCGGGTCGACTTCGACCGCCACGAGGTCACTGTGGACGGTGCGCCGATCTCGTTGTCGCGCAAGGAGTTCCAGGTGTTCGCGCTCGTCGTCGACGCCAAGGGCGCGGTGTGCGGGCGCGAGCAGGTGCTGGCCGAGGTGTGGGGCAGGGCGGGCGCGGCGGAGAACCGGTCATTGGACGTGCACGTGGCGACGCTGCGCACCAAGCTCGGTCGGCCCACCCTCATCGAGACCGTTCGGGGGGTCGGGTACCGCTTGTCGGGTCAACCGGGCAGACTCGCCTGAGACGTACCCGGGGGGAGGCGCGATGCGGACGCGGTTGCTCGGCATGGTCTGGTTCCTCGTCGCGCTGCTGGTCTTCGGCCTCGGCGTGCCGCTCGCGCTGTCGGTCGCGGGGTCCGAGCAGCAGAAGCTGTTCCTGGACCGGCTCACCGACACCAACCGGTTCGCCTCGATGGCCCAGCGGCCGCTGACCGACGACACCGCCGACTCGATGAGCGAGGAGTTGCGGCGCTACTTCGAGCTCTACGGCGTCGCGGTGCTCATCGTCGACCAGGACAGCAGCCCCCAGGTCAGTTCCGGTTCCTCGAGTGGCCTCGACCCGGTGGACCTCGCCTCCGACGACGTGCGCCAGCAGGTGCAACGCGCGTTGGCCGGGCGTCGTCCCGAGTCGGGCGCGCTGTTGCTGCCGTGGAACGACCGGCCGCTGGTGTTGGCCGGTCCGGTGCTCGTGGACGGCGAGGTGCGCGGCGCGGTCATCACCGTGTCGCCGACCGACAGCAGCCGCACCAGGGTGCTGTGGTGGTGGCTGCTGATCGCGGCGGGCGGGATCCTGTCGTTCGGGCTGGCGCTGATGCTGGCGGTGCCGGTCATCCAGTGGATCCTGCGGCCGGTGCGGCGGTTGGACGAGGCGACCGGGTCGCTGGTGGCCGCGGTGGTGAGCGGCCGCGAGGCGGAGAAGGTCGCCGACGAGCACGGCCCGCCCGAACTGCGCAAGCTGGTGCGCTCCTTCGACCAGATGGCCGCCAGCGTCGGTGACGCCCTCGCCGCGCAGCGCGCGTTCGTCGCCGACGCCTCGCACCAGCTGCGCAACCCGTTGACCGCGCTCAAGCTGCGCCTGGTCAACCTGGAGGGCCACGTCGACCTCGACGCCGACGACCACCGGGTCGCCGCCGCGGCCGAGGCCGACCGGCTCAACCGCATCCTCGACGAACTGCTGGCCATGGCGCGCGCCGAGAACACCGGCGGCGACCTGGTGCCGGTGGACGTCGACGCCGTCGTCGCCGAGCGGGTCGCGGACTGGCGCGTGGTGGCCGACTCGCGCGACATCACCCTGGACGTCGCCGGGTCCGCCGGTCCCGCGCGGGCGATGGTGCCCGCGCGCGGCCTCGACGGGATCTTGGACGCGCTGCTGGACAACGCGTTGAAGTTCACCGGCTCGGGTAGCTCGGTGCGCGTGTCGGTCGCGGTAGACGGAACGGCGGGGGTGGTCGCGGTCAGCGTGCGTGACCACGGACCTGGTTTGCGCGCGGACGAACTAGAGCGCGCCACAGACCGGTTCTGGCGTAGTGGCGCACACCAGAACGTGCCCGGTTCTGGTCTGGGGCTCGCGATTGTCAGCCGCATCGTGGCTAGGGCAGCGGGAGATCTGCGGTTGGACCTACCCGAAGGCGGCGGTCTCCGCGTCACGGTAGATCTACCGGTGCATCGCTAGATCTTCTCGCCGCGGTAGAACCTCTCGGCGCCCGGATGCAGCTTGATGGGGTCCGTCTCGATCGCCGACTGGAGGTCGATCGATAGCGCTGCCGGGGTCTGTTGGGCCAGTTCGGGCAAGGCCGCGAAGAACTCCCGGATCAGACCTTCCGCGAGGTCGTCGGACATCTGGTCGGTGACGAGCAGGAAGTTCGGCACCGCCAGCGTGTTCACCGGCCTGCCCGCCAGGTGGTAGGTCGAGGCGGGGATCGACGCCGAGTCGTACACCGGGTACTGCCTGCGCAGCGCCGGGATGTCGTCGGCCAGGTCGAGCAGCCGGATCGCCATCGCGTCGCCCAACCCCGAGATGGCCTGGGTGGGCAGCCCGCCGGACCAGAAGAACGCGTCGATCCGGTTCATCCGCAGCGCCTCCACCGACGACGCCAGGTCCAGCGACTGCTGGGTCAGCATCCCGGGGGAGTCCAGGCCGGTCAGCGCCAGGATCCGCTTGGCGATGAACTCCACCCCGGAGTCCTTCGCGCCGGTCGCCACCCGCATCCCGCGCAGGTCCGACAGCTGCTGGATGGGTCCGTCGTCGCGCACCACCACGTGCAGGTAGTCGTCGTGGATGCGGGCCAGCGCGCGGGGCGACCGGGGGCCCGACGTCGGCTTCGAGGCCACGTCCGCGGCGCTGAAGGCGATGTCGACCTCGCCGGAGAGCAGCTTGTTGACGTTGTCCGGCGACCCGCCGGTGGCCAGCACCTCCGGCCGCTGCGTGCCCAGCCGCGCCTGCCACACCCCGGCCATGAACTGCGAGATCGTGTTGTAGACCCCGGACTTGTTGCCCGCGGCGACCCGCAGCCGCACGGCGGGGAACTGCGTCTCGCACCCGGCCAGCAGCGTGAGCACGACCACGGCGAGGACCGCCGTCGTCCTGCGTGCCCCACCGCCGCGTGCCATTGCACGATCGTGCCAGAGGGTCAACCGCGTGACGTGCGCTTCGCCGGGAAACGACAGCGCGGGTCGCCCGGGGTGCTCGGGCCGCTGACGGCGCGGCGTACCCTCGGACACCGAGATGAGCGCGCGAACCTACCAAGTCCGCACCTACGGGTGCCAGATGAACGTCCACGACTCCGAGCGGCTGTCCGGCCTGCTCGAGGACGCGGGCTACGTCGCCGCGCCCGAGGGCGCCCAGGCCGACGTCGTCGTGTTCAACACCTGTGCCGTGCGGGAGAACGCCGACAACAAGCTCTACGGCAACCTCGGCCACCTAGCACCGGCCAAGACGGCTAACCCTGACATGCAGATCGCGGTCGGTGGCTGTCTCGCGCAGAAGGACCGCGGCGAGATCGTCCGCCGCGCGCCCTGGGTGGACGTGGTGTTCGGCACGCACAACATCGGGTCGCTGCCGACCCTGCTCGACCGGGCCAGGCACAACCGCCAGGCCGAGGTCGAGATCCTGGAGTCGCTGGAGGTCTTCCCCTCCACGCTGCCCGCCCGCCGCGACTCCGCGCACTCCGGCTGGGTGTCGATCTCGGTGGGCTGCAACAACACCTGCACCTTCTGCATCGTGCCCGCGCTGCGCGGCCGCGAACGCGACCGGCGCCCCGGCGACGTGCTCGCCGAGGTGTCCGCCCTGGTCGCCGAGGGTGTCCTGGAGGTGACGCTGCTCGGGCAGAACGTCAACTCCTACGGCGTGGAGTTCGGCGACCGCTACGCCTTCGGCAAGCTGCTGCGCGCCTGCGGCGAGATCGACGGCCTGGAGCGGGTCCGGTTCACCTCCCCGCACCCGAAGGACTTCACCGACGACGTCATCGCCGCCATGGCCGAGACCCCGGTCGTCTGCCACCAGCTGCACATGCCGCTGCAATCGGGCTCCGACCGGCTGCTGCGCGAGATGCGCCGCTCGTACCGGTCCGCGCGCTACCTGTCGATCATCGACAAGGTCCGCGCCGCGATGCCGGACGCCGCGATCACCACCGACATCATCGTCGGCTTCCCCGGCGAGACCGAGGCGGACTTCCAGGCCACCCTCGACGTCGTCGCCCAGTCCCGCTTCGCCAGCGCGTTCACCTTCCAGTACTCCAAGCGCCCCGGCACCCCGGCCGCGTCGATGCCCGACCAGCTGCCCAAGCAGGTCGTCCAGGAGCGCTACGACCGGCTGGTGGCGCTGCAGAACGACATCGCCTGGCAGCTGAACAAGGAGCAGGTCGGCCGCACCGTCGAGGTCGTGGTCGCCACCGGCGAGGGCCGCAAGGACGCCGACACCCACCGCATGAGCGGCCGCGCCCGCGACAACCGCCTGGTCCACTTCACCCCCGGCGACGCCCCGATCCGCCCGGGCGACGTGGTCGAGACCGTGATCACCTACGCCGCCCCGCACCACTTGGTCGCCGACGGCCCTCTTCTCTCCCACCGCCGCACTCGCGCGGGCGACAACCACGAAGCCGGTCTGCGCCCCAAGACCCCGGGCGTCACCCTGGGGCTGCCCGGCTTCGGCACCCCGGCCCCGCTGCAACCCACCGGCGGCTGCGGATGACCACCGGCCCAGGTGCTGGATGCGTCGGGCTTCTTGCTTGGCGTGTCCGGCTCGTGGTGGCCACGGCTGGACGTGGGTGGAGCGTGATGACGGCCGTGAGGTGCGGGGTGGGTGTGCCGGTCTCGGGGCATGCCCGGCCTGCTGTGAGTGGAGGGTGCGGATGACCACCGACGACCAGGACCTCGCGGCGCTGCGGGCCGAGATCGACTCCGTCGAGCGTTCGGCCGCGGTGGACCTCGGCTTCCGGGCGATCGTGCTGTCCATCGCGGTGTTCGTGCTGATCGTCGGCTACGTGCTGCCGTGGATGGGCTCCGCTGCGGGCTGGCAGGTCCTCCTGGCCGCGGGCGACGCCACCGGCAAGGTAGGAGCCGTCCCCCGCCTCTTCGCCGCCACCGCCCTGGCGTTCGGCATCCTCGCCTCAGCCCTGGCCCTCGCCCTCCGCCGCTGGACCCTGACCTGGATCGCCGCCCTCGGCGGCTGGTTCGCCGCGGTGGACGGTCTCCTGGCCATCTGGACCCGCCAGTCCAGCGCGGGCCTCAACTCCCCAGGCCCAGGCCCCGGCTTGATCATCAGCGAGATAGCCATGGTCACCCTAGCCGCCCTCTGGCTCAAAACCGCCTGGTCCCGCTCGCCCGAGCCCCGCTAGCAGGACCCGACCCCCGGCTGTGTCCCTGGCAGCCGGGTCTTGGGAAGCCCACTCCAGCCCCTCTCGACGTTCACCTCACCACTCACGGTCTGCAGCCCACCTGCCGTCGGCGTGCACGCCCTCTAGCCACCAACGCCCCTCAAGCCCGATCGCCCAACCCTGGCCCCGATCGCCATCCCCAGTCCCGGTCCGCCCGCCTTTGGCCCCGACCTTTGGCCTCGGTCGCCCGACTCTGTTCCCGATCCGACCACCGTGGCCCTGCCAGCCCCTCTGGCCCCGGTCGCCCGGCACTGTTTCCGGTCGGCCTGACTTTGGCGCCGATAGCCGACCTGTGGTCGCGGTAGCCCAACTCCGGCCCCGACAGCCCACCTTGCGTCCCCGGTCCCGACTCCGTCCCCACGCGGTCTCCGGCGATCTGCACGGCGTCGACGGCCCGACTCTGCTCCCCGCCAGCCCAACCCTGTCCCCGGCCCGTCCGCCCCTGTCTCCCACAGCCTGACTCTGCCCCGCCCCCGAGCCGTCACCCTCGCCGCGCCCAGGCACCTCTACCGCCCGCCGTTACCCCCACCTCAACGGCCTCGCGCGCGCACGCCAGTCCGGCCCCAGCCCCCACCCTCTCCGGGGGGCGTCCCAGGTCCCAGCCTACCGGCACCCCCCGACAGACGATCGTGAAACAGGCCGTCGAAGATCCACATGTGGATAACTTCTGTCGCTGGGATGGGTGAAGTTCAGAGAGGCGCGAATAGGGGGCAAGCAGGCCGAAGTAAGTGTGGCCGCCAGCTGAGGGTCACTCGGGTGGGTTACGAGAGAAGGGGCCCGAGGGAAGTCGTTCAAGGAGGACACGGAAACGGCCCCCGGCGAGAATGCCGGGGGCCGTTTCCGAAGCGGAACTAGCGGGAGGCGACAGC
>NZ_FOGI01000015.1 GCF_900111175.1 Actinokineospora terrae | reverse complement strand
CTGGGGCTCGACGGCGACCAGGAGTTCGCGGTGTACCTGCTGGGCGCGGGTGTCCCGGAGCGGGCCGACCTGGCACTGCCGGTGGACTTCGCCTTCCCCGACCCCGAGGTCATATGAGCGGCCCCACACGCGCAGCGGCCTGGCGCGCGACGTCCCGCGTTGGCAGGCGAGGTGACGGCACGATCGGGGCTGACCGCTCACCGTCCCACCTGGGAGTCCACAGTGGATAGCTCCGCGCGCTCCGGCGGGTTGCCGAGACCGGGTAGCGCTGATCGAGAGGAGGTCGCGTCGGTGTTGGTGCGTGGCCGGATCGCGCTCGACAGCGCGGCACTGGGAGCGCCGGTGCGCCGGTGGTGAGCGGGTTGCGCACGCACCCGCTCTTCCTCCGGGTGTGGCTCGGGCAGGCGTGCGGGTCGGTGGGTGATCAACTGCTGCCGGTCGCGGTCAGCTTGTTCGTGATCGGTCGGGGTGGCGGGGTGGCCGAGGTGAGCCTGGTCCTCGGCGCCAGGGCCATCGCCCTGGTGCTGTGCTTGTTGGCGGGTGGTGTGCTCGCCGACCGGGTGCGGCGAAGTCGGGTCCTGCTGGGCGCGGACTGGTTCCGCGGTGCGTTGCTGCTGGTCACCGCGGCGGTGCTGCCCGCACTGCCGTTGCTGGTCATGCCCGCGGTGGTGGCACTCGTGGCGGCCGGTGAGGCCCTGTCGCGCCCGGCGTTCCGCTCGATGGTGCCCACGCTGTTGCCGAGCGACATGCTCGAGCGCGGCAACGCCCTGGTGTCGGCCGCTCAACGCAGCGCGACGGTACTCGGGGTACTGGCGGGCGCGGCGGTGGTCACCTTCGTCGGTGCGCGGGCGGCGTTGTTCATCGCGGGCGCGGTGTTTGCGGTGAGCGGTCTGACGGTGCTGCGGATCAACGATGGTGCCCCGGCGGCGTTGGGGCGATCCGTGCTCGCTGACGCCGCGGCCGGGCTGCGGGCGATGCGTGAGCGGCCGTGGGTGCTGGCGGTCATGTCGACGGCCAGCGTGCAGTTGATGACCGGGGTCGCCGCGTCGCTGACGCTGCTGCCCCTGATCGCTCGCGACCGGCTCGGTGGTGACCTCGCCTACGGCGCGGTGTTGGCGGCGTCGGCCGTCGGCGCGTTGCCCGGATTGGTGCTGGCGGGCCGGTGGCGGCCCAGGGCCAAGGGCGTGGCCGCGATGTGCGTGCTCGCCGGGTACGCACTGGAGCCGCTGAGCCTCGCGGTCGCGCTGCCGTTGCCCGTGGTGATGGTGTGCTTCGGCATCGGTGGGTTCGCGGTGGAATTCTTCTTCATCCACTGGCTCTCGGCGCTGCAGCGCGGCATCCCCGGTGAGGTGCTGGGCAAGGTCCTGGCCCTGGACCAACTCGGCGCGTTCGCACTGCTGCCCGTGGGCTACCTCCTGGTCGGCCCGGTCGTCGCGGTGGTGGGCGCGGGCCCGACCCTGATCGGGGCGGCCGTGGTGGTCGTGGTGACCAGTGGGCTGTGCCTGGTGGTTCCCGGTGTGGCGCGGTTCGCCGATCCCGCTCGCGATCCCGACGAGCGAGCGGTCGGCGGGGCGCGAGCCGACACCCGCTGACGTCGCTGGGCCGTGCGCCGCGGATGACTGCCCGTCCCCGTCAGGTCAGCGTCCTCGCAAGGCCGTGAGCTCCTCCGTGATCAGGAGGTCGGGGTTGAGGTTCATGCCGGTGAAGTGGCCTGCGAGGTCGAGGGAGAGGATGCCGTGCAGGCGGGTCCAGAAGAGCAGGGCTCGGCGCATGGTCTCGCCGGTGGCCGGGTGGTCGCCGACCCAGTCGCGGTGGATGTCGAGGTGGATGTCCAGCGGGGTGCGCTTGGTGGTGGCCGCCGCGCGGTTGAGGGAGGTGGCCGCGCTGGCGTCGAGGAGGACGGCCATGACCTCGGAGGAGATCGCGGTGATGTCGTCGGGGGCGTGGTAGCCGGGGACGGGGGTGCCGAAGATGAGGAAGTACCGCTGGGGGTCGGCGCGGGCCCAGTCGCGGATGGTCCAGGCCAGTCGGGACAGGTCGGCGCCGTCGCCCGCGGCTTCGTGGACGGTGTCGGCGAGGCTGCGGTAGGCGTCGCGGATGAGCTCGGTGATCAGCTCGTCGCGGCTGGCGAAGTAGCGGTAGAGGGCGGGGCCGCTCATGCCGACCTGCTTGGCGATGGCGTTGAGCGATAGCGCCGGTACGCCTGCGGTGGCGATCTGCTCCCACGCGTGGCGCTTGACCTCTTCGCGTACCTGGACGCGGTAGCGCTCGCGTGGGCTCTGCCCGCTCGGGTCAGTCATCGGCCGGTCCTTCCGCTCAACGTGGTTAGAGGCTATCACTCTTGTTATTGACTCTCTCGCGGCTGGCGTTATAGGTTCTAACTACAGCGATAACGCCTAGCGATCAGGAGAAGTCATGACCCCGTCGAACCAGGTCAGCGCCCGCCGTCCGACCCGGCTGCGCTCCGCCCTGCTCACCATCCCGCTGGCCGCGGGGCTGCTCGCGCTTTCCACACCCGCCCAGGCCGCCACGCCCGCGCCGCTGACCTGCCAGGGCAAGGGGATCAACCCGGCCGCGCAGCTCCACCACCAGACCGAGACCTTCATCAAGGCGCCGCTGAGCACGGTGTGGCGGCTGCACACCGACGTCGAGGGCTGGCCGTCGTGGCAGCGGGCGGTCACCAGCATGGAGCGGCTCGACCCGGGCCCGCTGCGCCCGGGCTCGCGGTTCCGCTGGACCACCCCGGCGCCGCCCACCCCCACCACCCCCGCGACCACCCTCGTGATCACCTCCACCGTCGGGCAGGTCAAGCCCGGCACGTGCGTCCGCTGGACCGGCCCCGCCCTCGGCGACGGCCTCCGCATCGACGAGGGCGTCCACGTCTGGACCTTCACCGAGACCAGGGGCGGCGTCATCGTCCGCACCGAGGAGAGCTGGCGCGGCCCCCAGATCGACGCCGACCCGGCCACCGCCATCCAGTACCTCGCCCCCGGCCTCGACCACTGGCTCGCCGACCTCAAGACCGCCGCCGAGTCCCGCCACTGCCACCACTGACCCACCCCGACCAGAGGAGCAAGACGATGACCACCCACCGCCCCTCCCTGCCCGTTCTCGTTGCCGCCTGGGCCGTTCCGGTGTTCGTGCTCGGCCAGTTCGCCTTCCTGGCGATCATCCCCATCGCCATCACCCTGGTGGCCGCCCTCCGCAACCCGGCCCGGCAAGCCCTCCGCTGGTCCACCGGCGCCCTGACCGCCCTCTACGCCGTGCTCGTGACCGCGTGGCTGACAGGCCCCAGCGCCGCCCCAAGCCTGTCCAAATACCTGAGCCCCACCGCCACCGCCCTCTTCGCCGCTGCCTCCGTAGCCGTGGCCATCACCCACCACACTCTCCACCGACGCCCGCGAGTTGCCTGACGAGGTCACCCCGGCGTCGTGGAGTGGTCACGAATGGAGAAGCGCTGGTCAGCGGGGCAGCCCTAGCGTTGTCGGCATGACATCACTGGACAGCATCACTCTTGAGGTAGCCGACGTCGCGGCCGCCGAGCGGTTCTACGCGGCTGCGTTCGGGTTGGGTGACCGGGTGCGGTTGCGGGGCTCGCAGGAGCCGACGGAGGGGTTTCGGGGGTTCACACTGTCGCTCATGGTGGCTCAGCCCGCTGACGTTCACGCGCTGGTCGACGCGGCTGTCGATGCCGGGGCGACGGTGGTGAAGGCGGCGGCGAAGTCGATGTGGGGGTATGGCGGAGTTGTGCGGGCGCCGGACGGGACGATCTGGAAGGTTGCTACGTCGGCGAAGAAGGACACTGGGCCTGCCACGCGTGAGATCTCCGATGTCGTGCTGCTGCTCGGAGTCGCCGACGTAGCTGCGAGCAGGCGGTTCTACCTGGAGCAGGGCCTCGTTGTGGGTAAGAGCTTCGCCCGAATGTACGTCGAGTTCGCAGGTGGGGCCGTCAAGCTGGCCCTGTACCGACGCCGGGCACTGGCCAAGGACGCGGGCGTGCCCCCGGAGGGCACCGGCTCGCACCGGATCTCCCTCAACGCCCCCACCACGTCCTTCACCGACCCGGACGGCTTCTCCTGGGAGACCACCTCGATGGCCACCCAGTCCTGATGTGCCTCTCACCCATCCCCGCCGTCGCCGCCGCCCTCAGCGAGCGCGGGAACCCCGACAAACCCCCCGTCACCTCCGAGCGGGACCCGGTCACCTGTGAGTCGGGCGCGTCGCGCGTGGCCGATGTGGCGCGGGCGCGGTTGACTGAACCGGTCAGCAGCGGGACGCGTACCTGTTGTATCGCCTAGTCGGAGGTGGGTATGCCGGAGTTCATCAACGGGTTGCCGGTGCACGCGTTGGTCGTGCACGCGGTCGTGGTGCTCGTGCCGCTGGCGGTGCTGGGGACCATCGTGATCGCGGTGTGGCCAGCGGCGCGGGCGCGGTTCGGGTGGCTGGTCGTGGGGTTCGCGGCGGTGGGGGCGGTGCTCACGCCGATCGCGACCTCCAGCGGCGAGGACCTGGAGAAGCGGCTGCCGGAGAACGACCTGATCAAGGCGCACGAGGAGCTCGGGGACACGCTGATCTGGTTCGTGCTCGGCCTGCTCGTGGTGGTCACCGCGCTCATGGTCGTGAGCACGCGGACCGCGCAGTCGTGGACCAAGCCCGCGGTGATCGTGCTGGCAGTGCTGTGCGTCGGAGTTGGCGCTGCCGCGGGGGTGCACACCTACCGCGTCGGTGACGCGGGCGCGCGCGCCGTGTGGGACGGGATCGACCAGCAGCCCGCCCGGTAATCCGGTGGACAGGTCACCGGGTGATCGGTTGGTATGGAGAGATCCAACCGATCCGGAGGCGACTTGTCCGCAGGTGACACCGCGCTGACCATCCCGACCGCGCTCGTCCGGGACCTCGTCGCGGCGCAGTTCCCGCACTGGGCCGACCTGCCCGTCGAGCCCGTGGCCACGCAAGGCGTCGACAACGCGACCTACCACCTCGGCGCCGACATGTCCGTGCGCCTGCCCCGGTTCGCCCGCTGGGAAGGGCAGGTCGAGCGCGAGCAGACCTGGCTGCCCCGGCTCGCCCCGCACCTCCCGCTGACCGTGTCGCGGCCGATCGCGCGCGGTGTGCCGGGGGAGGGGTATCCGCTGCAGTGGTCGGTGTACCGCTGGCTCGACGGCGAGCGGGTCGACCCCGACCGGCTCGACCAGACCCGCGCGGCCGCCGACCTCGCCGACTTCCTGCGCGCGCTCTGGTCCATCGACACGACCGGCGGTCCACCGCCGGAGTGGAGCAACGGGTTCCGCGGGGTGGACCTCGACGACGTCAGCTACTCGCCGGTCGTCGCGTGGGTGCTCCAGCAGAAGATCGACGCTCTGGCCGGGGTGGTCGACACCGACGCCATCACCGCGACCTGGGAGCGGGGGCTGGCCGCGCCCAAGTGGGGCGGGCCGGGCGTGTGGATCCACGGCGACCCCGCGCCGAGCAACCTGTTGGGCGACGGTGCGCGGATCACCGCCGTCATCGACTTCGGCACGCTGGCCGTGGGCGACCCCGCCTGCGACCTCATCGCCGCCTGGACCGTGCTGACCCCGCACGGCCGCGACCTGTTCCGCGCGGCCCTGGACATCGACGACGCCACCTGGGCTCGCGGCCGCGTCTGGGGCCTGTCCGGCCTACTCCCCGCCCCCGGCGGCCCCCTCGACCGCCCGCGCCTAGCGGCTCTCCTCGCCGACCGCGACTAGAGCACGCTCCCGATCCACGCGACGATCCCGGTAGCGGCCTGTTGACCCTGACTGTTGCCAGGCCGGGGACGATGCCGGGTGGGGACGAGGGGGCGGGCGGCGGGAGGAAGTGTCACAGCGCGACTTTGGGGAGGCCTGCTTTGCGGATCTTGCGCCGGAGCAGCACCTTGCGGGTGCCGTCGGCGTAGAGGCGGACCCGGGACAGTTCCCAGCCGTTGAACTCGGCCTGGATCGCCAGTTGCGTGGCCGCCGTGAGCCGGGAGACCCCGGGTGGCAGGCGCAGCGGCAGGTATTCCCAGTCGCCCTCGACGTGACTCTCGCTCATGGTCGCACCACCTGCACACCACCTCCGTTCGCGGACGCGACCACCACGCGCCCGGTCTCTGGATCGACCGCGACCGAGTTCGGCTGAGCGACGGTCGGGTACCGGTGCCGTTCGACCGGTTCCTCACCGCCGACCTGGTAGCCGACCACCTCGTTGGTCTCGGTCAACGTCACCCACGCCAAGTCGCGCTTGGCGTCGTAAGCGATCCCGTAGGGCGAACCCGCCACCGGGTAGCGCTGACGCATGAGGAGCGGGTCTAGCGAGAACGCCAACAGTGCGCCGCCACGGGTGTCGGTGACCAGTACGCGCCCCCACCGGTCCACGACGCCGTTGGTGGAGCCTTGTCCCGCGCGCAGCCCTTGCCCGAAGGTGCCCTGGTTGACGTCCAGTTGGAACACCGCGTTGCGCAGCCGGTCGAGCACCAGGGCGCCGGGACCGGTGCTGAACACCTGGTCTGCACTGAGCAGGCTGCCCGAGATCACGCGCCGCACCTGGCCGTCGTCGAGTACGGCCACCTGCTTGCGGTCACGAACCGCCACGAGCGTGTCGCCACCGAACGTCGCGGTGGCGACCGGCGATCCCTCCACTACGGACTCGTCCAGCGCACCACCAGGTAGCGCTACCCGGACCACGCGGCCAGGAACCGCGGCGAGCACCGCGCCACCATCGCCCGCCAGCGTCAACGACTCGGCCGCGCCGGGCAGGGTAAGAGCACGAGGTGCCTTGTCGAGCGCGTCGAGGTCATAGAGCCGAAGCTCGGTTCCCGAAGCCACGGCCAACGTTCGGGTAGTCGGGTCCGTGGCGACGGCCGTGACCGGTGTCGCCAACGGCAGCAAGGTGCCCGCGGGGGTGGCGGTCGGTACGGGGGAGTGGGCCGGGGTCGCGGCGACCGGGTTGTCGGTGACCATCAACTCGTCCCTCGGCTGATCACCCGACGAGCAGCCCGCGGTGAACGCGGCGCAGAGCGCGGTGGCGGCGACCAGGACGACGACGCGGGTCAAGCAGACCTCCGGACGGCGGGGACGGGGCGTCCCCCCAGCATCCCGCACCGAGCACGCCAGGGCCACGTCCGGTGGGGTGTGTCCGCCCACGATCCCGCAGGCCGGAAGCCGCTTGCTCAGGCCGCCAGTTCCGCCTCGGCGCGCGCGGTCACCTCGGCCAGCACCCGCCCCGCGGTCGCCTTGTCCTCGGCGGACAGGTCCCCGTACAGCTTCCTCGCGATCCGGTCGACGCCGTTGCTGATGCGCTGGAACCTGGCCCGACCCGCGTCGGTGAGGGTCACTCCCGCGCTGGTCAGGCCATTCGCGGCGAGTGCGGCGACGGCGTGCCCGGCCTCCACATCACCGAGGCGCGCGGTCAGTTGCCCGACCAGGTCCTCCTCGGCGATGTCGCCGTCGGACAGCAGCACCAGCGCGACCCACTCGGGGAAGGTCGTGGCGGCCTCGGCGAGCAGCCGGTCGAGCAGGGCGCGGGTGGCCCGGCCCGCCTGGCCGATGACGAGTCCGTTGAACGGGTGGCTCATGTCGTCTCCTCCTCGAGCAGGGCGCGCAACGCCTCGACGAGCGCCCGCGTGCGCGGGCTGTCGACTCCGCCGAGGGGCGCGGTCAGGTCGTGCTGGAGTGCGCGGACCGCGGCGACGGCCCGCTCGGTGCGGTCGCGGCCGTGGTCGGTGGGGTCGAGCAGCATCGCCCGGCTGTCGTCGGGGTCGGGTGTCCTGGTCAGCAGCCCGGCCTGCTCCAGCGACCGGACGAGCTTGGACACGTACAACGGCTCCAACCCGGTGAAGTCCGCCAGGCGTCGCTGACTCGGCCGATTGCCGGAACGACGCAGGGTGAGTAGCGGGGCCATGACCGCGTACTGGGCGTGGGTCAGCCCGAACGGGGTCACCGCCCGGTCGATCGCCGCCCGCCACCGGGTCGACACCCGCCAGACCAGCCCCGACACCGGGGTCTCCGCGTCACGCACACCAGATATAGTACATGGACACTATCGCCATGGACAGTGTTCGCTTCAATACGAAACACGCTGATCAGGTTCACCGGATCCGGGAAACTGTTGCGCCGGGAGGGTGATGTCGAAACCAAGTTGTAACACCGACCGTGGTGACGCCGACGTTGCAGGCACCAGCGCAGGGAGGTAGCCATGGCGATCGACCCCGCTCACCTGCCGATCTTCGGCGATCCCGAGCCCACCGACGCGCCCGCCCCGGTGCGCGCCGCCAGCGTCCTGCTGCTGCTCAACGTCGGCGTGACCGCCGCCCACCTCGCCGTCGTCTCCGCCCGCTCCGACCACGACGTCTCGCTCTCGGTCGTGCCGATCTGCCTGGCCATGGGGTTCGCGCTGGCCCTGCGCGGCGGCCGGGACTGGGCCAGGGTGGCGTCCCTGCTCGTCGCCGGGCTGGCGCTGCTGCTGATGCTCGGCATCGCCGAGGGCGTGCTCGGGACCGCCGCCCTGGTGCTCTCGACCCTGCTCGTGGTCGCCGCGGCGCACCTGATGTACCGCTCGGACGTGCGCGACTACTTCGTCGTGGCCGACAACGAGACCGACAGCGACCTCGACTCGGAAGACATGCCTGGGGAAGTGCCTAGTGCAGACGCCGCTCGGGGTAGCCGAACTCCACCGCGCTGACGTCGTCGAGCGCAGACCTGATCGCCGCGGGCAGCGTCAACTCCTCCGCCGCGAGCGACCCCTTCAACTGCGTCGTGTCCCGCGCCCCCACCACCGGCGCCACCACGCCAGGACGGTCCCGAACCCACGCCAGCGCTACCGCCAACGGTGAGGTCCCCAGCCCGTCAGCGGCGGTAGCCACCGCCTGCACGATCCGCGCCGCCCGCTCCGTGCGGTGCCGCTCGACATACCGCGCGAACACCTGCGACGCCCCACGCGAGTCCGCGGGCGTGTTGGTGCGGTACTTGCCGGTCAACACACCCCGCCCCAACGGCGCCCACGGCAGCACTCCCAGCCCGTGGTGCACGGAGGCCGGAATGACCTCCCGCTCTACCCCGCGCTCCAGCAGCGAGTACTCCACCTGAGTGCTCACCAGCGGTAGCCCTGTCGACGCCTGATGTGCCGCCGCGGTCGCGGTCTGCCAACCCGAGTAGTTCGAGATCCCCGCGTAACGCACCTTGCCCGCGCGCACGGCCCCCTCCACCGCCGCCAGCGTCTCCTCCAACGGCACCGCCTCGTCCCACGCGTGCAACTGCCACAGGTCGACGTGGTCGGTCCGCAGCCGCCGCAGCGACTCCTCCAACGCCGTCAGCAACGCCCCCCGCGACGCGCCCCCGCCGAACGGCCCGTCGTGCCTGCGCGCCACCGCCTTGGTCGCCAGCACCACGCGCTCGCGCGGCACCAGGTCGCCCAGCAGCGTGCCCAGCAGCCGCTCCGCCTCCCCGTCGGCGTAGATGTCCGCAGTGTCGACCAGGGTGCCGCCCGCCTCGGTGAACGCGGCCAACTGGGCGGCCGCCTCGTCGGCGCCGGTGTCCCCGCCCCAGGTCAGCGTGCCCAGGCCCAACCGGGAAACCCGCAGCCCGCTGCGCCCGAGGTGTCGTTGCTCCACGATCACCGAGCCTAGGCCGCCACCCGGGTACCGCCACCGGAGGCCCACTGGCCAACCGGCGCTACCGGTGAGTAACCTGCCGGTCATGCGACTCGGACTGAACATGGGCTACTGGGGTGCCGGCAACGACGCCGCGAACCTGGAGTTGGCGCGCGAGGCCGACCGGCTCGGCTACTCGGTGGCCTGGGTCGCCGAGGCCTACGGCTCCGACGCGCCGTCGGTGCTGGCCTGGGTGGCCGCGCAGACCGAGCGCATCGACGTCGGCAGCGCCATCCTGCAGATCCCCGCGCGCCGCCCGACCATGGCCGCGATGACCGCCGCCACCCTCGACACCCTCTCCGGCGGCCGGTTCCGGCTCGGCCTCGGCGTGTCCGGTCCGCAGGTCTCCGAGGGCTGGTACGGGGTCAAGTTCGACAAGCCGCTGGCCCGCACCCGCGAGTACGTCGACATCGTGCGCTCGGCGCTGCGCCGCGAACGCGTCGACTACCAGGGCAAGCACTTCGTGCAGCCGCTGCCGGACGGGCCGGGCAAGGCGCTCAAGCTCACCGTCCACCCGGTGCGCGAGCACATCCCGATCTACCTGGCCTCCATCGGCCCGAAGAACCTCGAACTCACCGGCGAGATCGCGGACGGCTGGCTGGCCATCTTCTACTCCCCAGAGCATGGCCGTGAGTCTCTAGAGCTCATCGCCAAGGGCCGCGCGAAGTCGGGTAAGACCCTGGAAGGCTTCGACGTCGTACCTACGACCCCGCTCGTGGTCGAAGACGACTGGCGCGTCGCAGCAGACACCGCCCGCCCCTACGCCGCCCTCTACGTCGGCGGCATGGGTAGCCGCGAGCAGAACTTCTACAACAACCTGGCCTGCCGCATGGGCTACGAAGCCGAGGCCACCGAGTGCCAGGACCGCTACCTCGCCAAGGACTACGCGGGCGCGGCCGCCGCGGTACCGCTCGGGTTCATCGACTCCACCTCCCTGCTCGGCCCCAAGGAGCGCATCGCCGAGAAGATGCGGGCGCTCGCCGAGTCGGGGGTCACCACGCTGACCGTTTCCCCCATCCTGCAAGATTTGGAGCGCAGCAAGGCGGCCCTCAGGGTGGCCGTGGACGCTCTGGATCTCGCGGGAGTCGGTAGTTGACCTGGTTGCAAGCAATCGTCCTGGGCATCGTGCAGGGGCTCACCGAGTTCCTGCCGATCTCGTCCTCGGCGCACATCCGGATCGTCTCGGAGCTGTGGTTCGGCGGTGACGCGGGCGCCTCGTTCACCGCGGTCATCCAGCTCGGCACCGAGACCGCGGTGATCATCTACTTCGCCAAGGACATCTGGCGGCTGCTGCGCGCGTGGTTCGTTGGCCTGTTCAAGTCCGCGGCCCGCAGCGACCCGGACTACAAGCTGGCCTGGTACGTGATCATCGGGTCCGCGCCGATCGCGCTGCTGGGCGTGGTGTTCAAGGACCTCATCCGCTCCGGCCTGCGCAACCTGTGGATCACCGCCGTCGTGCTGATGGTGTTCGCGGTCATCCTGGCCATCGCCGACGAGCTGGGCAGGCAGCGCCGCGACCAGCTGACCATGCGCGACAGCATCGTGATGGGCTTCGCCCAGGCCATGGCGCTGGTGCCCGGGGTGTCGCGTTCGGGTGGGACGCTCACCGCGGGCATGTTCCTCGGCCTCAAGCGCGAGGCGGCCACCCGGTACTCGTTCCTGCTGGCCATCCCGGCGGTGTTCGGCGCGGGCATCTTCAGCATCCCCGACGTGATGGACCGCAGTGGACCGGGCGTGCAGGCCAGCATCCCGCAGACCGTCGTGGCCACCGCGGTGTCCTTCGTCGTGGGCTACGCCTGCGTCGCGTGGCTGCTGCGCTACGTGTCCAAGAACAACTTCATGGTGTTCGTCTGGTACCGCATCGCCCTCGGCGCGGTCCTGTGCGGACTGCTCGCCACCGGGGTCGTCGCACCGACGTGATCACCCACTGCCTAGGCTGATCGCCCATGGCAACACTCGTCCTCCTCCGCCATGCCCGCTCCACCGCCAACGGCTCCGGTGTGCTCGCGGGTCGCAGCGAAGGCGTCACCCTCGACCCGACCGGGCAGCGGCAGGCCGCCGACCTGGTCGCCCGGCTCGCCGAGGTGACCCTGCACGGGATCGTCCGGTCCCCGCTGCCGCGCTGCGAGCAGACCGTCAACGCCCTCGCCGCCGCCCGCGGCATCACCCCCGTCGTCGACGACGCCTTCGCCGAGGTCGACTACGGGGCCTGGACCGGCAAGGCCATCAAGGACCTGCTCGCGGAACCGCTGTGGAAGGTCGTGCAGCAGCACCCGTCCGCCGCGGTGTTCCCCGACGGGGAAGGCCTAGCCGACGTCCAGGCCCGCGCCGTCCGCGCCGTCAGGGCGCACGACGCGCGGATCACGGCCGAGCACGGTGAGCGCGCTGTCTGGCTGCTGTGTAGCCACGGCGACGTCATCAAGTCGATCCTGTCCGACGCTCTAGGCCAACACCTGGACACGTTCCAGCGCATCGTCGTGGACCCGGCATCGGTCAGCGTCATCCGCTACACCGAGACCCGGCCGTTCGTCCTGCGCATGAACGACGCGGGCAAGGAGTTCGCGAGCGTGGTGCCGCCCGAGCCCAAGCCGGACGAGGCCCCCAGCGGGGACGCCACCGTGGGTGGCACTACCGGGCGCTAGAACCCGAACACGTCGTTGCTGCTGACGATGGCGACGCACTGGTTCGAGAACTGCTCCCGGTAGGTGACGTACTCGCCGTACCAATCGCCCTTGACCGTGACGACCACCGGGTCGTAGTTGTACGTGCAGGGGCGGTTGGTGTCGGGCAACGCCGCGAAGTCCGCGTTGACGTCCTTGAGCGCGTCGCACGCCGCCTGCGGGTCCGCGTGGGTGCTGCCGTCGGTGGGGTCGCAGTTGAGGATCGCGGCCTTCGTGTTGCCGTTGCTGAGCCACTGCGTCGTCAACACCAACGACGCCCCCGGCCCGTCCGCCACCCTCGGCGCCTCGTCCCGGACCGCCGTCGTCGCGGTGGCGGCAGCGGCACTCCCCACGACCATCCCGGCCAAGAGCACGCTGGTGAGCACGGTGCTGCGCATGGACAACCACATCCCGGGGTCTCGGTCTTCACCTTCCGCGTCCTTGCGTACCCGCCCCGTCGTGCCGCCGGTCGCACCGACTCGACCAACCACACGATCGTGCGGATATCCCACCCGGCCGAGGCACCTGCCCGCCGCCGGGTCCACGACCTACGAAAGTATTATCGACTATTGACTATCAAGATAACCAATGGCTGGTCGGCAGGGGGTGGCTCGGGGGACAGCGGAGCGCTGCGGGACAACAGCAGCGGCGGACGCTGGGGAGCTTGGTGTCGCACTGGGGAGAACAAGGGCATTGGTGGTGCGCCGGGGAGAAGAACGGCTACGGATTTGGAGGGCCTGGCTGCGTCGGAGGACGGCTTGAGGGGTAGAAGGCTTGTGGCGCAGGGGGCAGCAGGCTCTGTCGCGTGGGAGGGCTGTCAGTCCCTGCGGACCGAGACGATGTGGGTGAGGGCGGCGGCGAGGGCCAGGACTGCCAGGCCGAGCGGGAGCAGCGCGGCGGCCGTGGGGAGGATGTCGGCGGCGTTGCTGGTGTTGGCCATGCGCTTGAAGAGGGTGTTGGGCGGTGAGCCCGTGGTCAGCAGCGCGGCGGTCACCAGGAACAGGGCGGCCAGGAGGGCGTAGCCCTGGCGGCGGATCACCAGGCGCGAGCACACCAGGCCGAACGCGAGCCCGAACGCCGCGCACAGCAGGTGCGCCAACGCCCCGGCTGGGAGGTCGGCTGCCGTCACCGGGCGCGGGTGCATGGCCAGGGGCAGGCCGAGACCGATGATGGTCAGTCCTACCGCGAGCAACGCGCTGACCACGATCGCGGCCGCCAACACCTTGACCGGGCCGCGGGCGGCTACGACGGTGATAGCGCGGTGAGTCGGGTCCTCCACGCTGATGACGGCCATCGTCACCCAGGTCACGCAGACCAGGAGGATGCCCGCGTTGAGTGCGTAAACGCCGGGCAGTGGTCCTGAGTCGCTGCCGGCGGAGATACCGACACCGGCGAAGAACAGCAGGACCGGCGCCAGGTAGCGCTGACCGTGGATGGTCGTGGCCAGCGTGTAGCGGACGAGCGCGATCATGGGGCCGCCTTCTCCGGGGTCACGCTGTCGACCGACCAGCCGTGGCGCAACGCGATGGTGAGCAGGGCGTCGGAGTGGTCGCGGTCGACGCGCACGAACAGCTGACCCTGGTGGGTGACGGCGGTGAGGACCCCGTCCACCTCGTCCCAGCCGGGGTCCTCGGTGTCCTCGGCGGACCGGGTCAGCGCGACCTCGACCACGGCGCGCCCCGGCGGGGTGGCCTCGGCGATCCTGCCGTCGTGGATGCGGTGGATCCGAGTGGCGTTCGCCCTGGTCACGGACTCGCGGTGATCGGTGAACACGACCGCGCCACCCGCGGCCGCCACCTCCGCGATGATCGTGGCCAGCACCCCGTGCGCGTCGGAGTCCAGCCCGGACCACGGCTCGTCGAGCACCAGCAACCCGGGCGGCACCAGCAGCGCCTGCGCCAGCGCGACCTTCTGCGCGTTGCCCTTCGACAGCGTCCGCACCTGGGCGTCGAACCCGCCTTGCAGGTCGAGCCGTTCCAGCAGCTCCTCGGCCCGGTCCGCGGCCTCGATCGTGGTCATGCCGCGGATGCGCCCGAGGTGGCCCAGGTAGGCGACCGCGGAGAGGCGTTCGTTGGGCGGGAACCGCTCGGGGACGTACCCGACGACGTCCGGGCGCCCGTTGATCGCGCCGGCCGTGGGCCGGGACACCCCGACCATCAACCGCAGTAGCGTCGACTTCCCCGATCCGTTGCCGCCCACGACCGCGACGACCGCGCCAGGCTCGACAGTCAGGTCTACCTCGCGCAGCACCCAGTTGCCGCCGCCGTAGCGCTTACTCACTGCCTCCACGCTCAGCATGAGGCCACCTCAGCTCGTGCCGGGGTCCTCGTGGTCGGCCAGCAGTTGGACCTGGGCGAGCCGGGTAGGACCGTCGAACACGAGACGGTAATGCCGGTGGTGTTCGGGTGTTGTTACCTGGAACGGGCGAGTCTGCCGCCGCCACCGGAAGACCTGGTCCGCCCGCCGGTCCAGCTCACGCCACTCACGCCCGTCCGAGGACCCCAGCAGGATCCAGCCGGTCGGATCGGGACCGGTCGACGCCGAGGTCAGCGTGTAGAGCACGACCCGACCCGCGACGTCCACGGTCACCGGACCGTCCACGGTGGTCTCGGTGCGGGCGGTGTCGTCGAACAGCTCGCCCGGCAGGCTCGCGGTGAGGTCCCGCAGCGGCAGGCCCGTCCCCAACGGCTCCGGCAACCGGTCGGCACCCCACAGCGACGGCGTCGGCCCCATCGTGAACTCCAGCCGCGCGCCCGCCGCGATGACGTCGTGGTCGATCCACGCGTGTTCGTGGGGCTCGCCGTTGACCAGGAGCTTCTGGACGTAGACGTTGTCGTGGCTGTTGCCGTGGGCGACGATCTCCAGGTCCCCGCCGTCGAGGTGCACTACGGCACGGGGGAACAGGGGAGAGCCGATGGCGTACACGGGCGATCCGACACGCAGGGGATAGAGGCCCAGCGCGCTGAAGAGGTACCAGGCCGACATCTCGCCGTTGTCCTCATCGCCGCAGTAGCCCTGCCCGATCTCGCTGCCCTGGTAGAGCCGCGCGAGCACGTCCCGCACGATCTCCTGGGTGCGCCAGGGCCTGCCTAGCTGCGTGTAGAGGTAGGCGATGTGGTGCGCGGGCTGGTTGCTGTGCCCGTACTGCCCCAGCCGGACGTCCCGCGCCTCGATCATCTCGTGGATCGCACGCCCGTAGGAGCCGGGGTACGCGGCGGTCTCCGGGGTCGCGAAGTACTCGTCGAGCTTGTCGGCCAAGGCAGCGGGGCCACCGTGGAGCGCGGCAAGACCCAGCGGATCGTGAGGCACGCCGAACGCGGCGGTCCACGCGTTGGTCTCGGTGTAGTCGTAACCCCACACCCGCGGGTCGAACTGCTGAGGGGACCACCGCCATGTCTTGTCCCTGCCCTGGAAGAACCCGACGGCGGGGTCGAAGTGGTGGACGTAGTGACGGGCGCGGTCGAGGAAGTAGGCGTGGTTGTCAGCGTCGCCGAGCGCGGCCGCCATGGTGGCGATACCGGCGTCGTTGACACAACCTTCCAGCACCCACGACATGCCCTCGTTGACCGTCATCGGCGTGTAATGGAGGAAGATCGACCGATCGAGCCCCTTGCGGCCGACACTCTCGTCCGGCGGCACCACCGTCGCGTTGCGCAGCGCCGCGTCGTAGGCGTCCCGCACGTCGAAGCCGGGCACTCCCTTGCCGTGGGCGTCAGCGAACGCGACATCGGAACTCGTGCCGGTCATGAGGTTCGCGTAACCGGGGGAGGACCAACGCGACACCCAGCCGCCGTCGCGGTACTGCTGCACGAAACCGTCGATGAGCTCACCGCAGCGGGCGGGGTCGAGCAGCGCGTAGGCGGGCCAACAGGTGCGGTAGGTGTCCCAGAACCCGTTGTTGACGTAGATCTGCCCGTCCTTGACCGCAGGTGGGCTTACCGGGCTCGCATAGCGCGGACCGGCCTCGGTGATCTCGAAGCCGGAGTTCGGGTAGAGGAACAGCCGGTACAGGCACGAGTAGAGCGAGGTGAGTTGGTCCTCGGTGGCGCCCTCGACCTCGACGCGGTCGGTGATCGCCGCCCACTGGGCCTTCGCGTCGTCCCGGACGGCGTCGAAGTCGCGCTCGTCGAGGTTGCGGGCCGCCTGCTCGGGGCTGATCAACGAGGTCGCGACCCGGAGCGTCACCTGCCGCGTGCCCTCGGGGAACCGCACGAGCATCGTGCAGCCGCGGGTAAGACCACGCCACCGGTGATCCGCGCGCGTGATCGGTACGTCCACCTTCGCGTGGATATACATCCGACCCGCGCCCACGGACAGTCCACTGCGGACGTCGGTGTACCCGGTGATCGTGTCCCCGTCGACGCTAACCTTGCCGCCTAAGCCGACGTTGTCCAGCACCAGATGCGCCGGGCCTGGGGGATAGGTGAACCGGAGCACGGCAGCGTGATCCGCTGGCGTCACCTCGGCCCGCACGCCGTTATCGAACTCGACGAGGTAGTGATAAGGGTGGGCGTGCTCGTTGGCGTGGTCGAACGTGAGCGCGCGCGCCTGCCTGCCGACCTGCGTCCCTGTCGTAGGCATGAAATGGAACGTGTGCCGGTCGCCCATCCACGGGCTGGGCATGTGGCTCAGGCCGATCGCCTGCAACGCGGGCCGGTTCGCGTCGGTGTTGCCCCGGTGGTACTCGTAGGACCAGTTCGTGACCGCCGCGTTGGTGACCGGGATCCAGAAGTTGAACCCGTGCGGCACCGCGGTCGCCGGGATGGTGTTGCCGCGCGAGAACGCGCCGCTGGAGTGCGTGCCCCTGGTCGTGACGATCCGCTCGACCGCGCTCGCGGGCGGCGCAGGCGCCGGGCCGATGGCGAGATCGTCGATCCACCCCGCGAACGACGCCGGGGCGAGCGGGATGTCGACGGCGAGCAGCACGCGCGCGATCGTCTTGCCCACGGCCAGGTCGAGCCGCACCGCGCGGCGGTTCCACTGGCTGGGGAACAGCGCTTTCGACTCGCCCTGCGCGCGGGCGGTCACCGCGTACCCGAGCTGGTCGACCACGCCGAGGTCGGAGAGCCGCGTGCCGTCGGTGAACGCGAGGTCCAGGGCGACGTGCGTGCCCAGGTAGCGGTCGTCGAACTCGGGGAACACGACGTAGGACAGGACATCGCCGCCGAGCACCTGCTGGTCGGACCAGAACAGCCGGTTCACCGCCGCACCCGGCTCGGCCGCCTCGCCCTCGTACCGCAGCGCGCGCAGGCCGGTGAACCCCACACCCGCCTTGGCCGCGGGCGCCGTGCGGGGGCCGGGACCGAGGTGCGTGCGCAGGGCGACGCCGGGGGAGCGGGCACCGAGTTCCGGGGTGTCGGTCCAGGTCGGAACCGGGTCGGCCGCCTCGAAGCAGGTGCGGAACCCGTGCATGCGGCTCACGCTACGCCCGGGCGCCCGCCCGCAAGTGATCTTCTGCCCGGATGGCCGATCGTGACGGTGGTCATTTCCCCCGATCCGCCGACTGCCGCGCCAGTAGGGTGCCCGGTCAGGGCGAGGAGGAGGGGCCGGTGCCACCGGGAGTCGGGGAGCTGTTCATCGCGGAGGTCGACCACGACGCCTGGCGCCGCCCGCTGGTGCCGTGGGTGATCGGTGGCGCTGTCGTCACCGTGACCGGCCTGGCGCTGCTGTTCGTGGGCTGGTTCGGGCTTCCAGTCGCGCTCGCGGGCCTGGCGGTGGTCGCGGCGAAGGTGGGCGGGTACGTGGCCCGCCGCAAACGGCGCTCCAGCCCGCTGATGATCGACTTGGCCGGGGTGACGCTGCCGACCGCCCAGGGCCCCGCTCTGCTGCCCTGGGACACCCTGCGCGCAGTCGTCGTCGACGGCCCCACGCTGCGCTTCCGCGTCCGCCCCAGCGTCACCCCCACCACCCCGGGCGTGACCGGCCTCCACCGCCGCGACGCCTGGCCTGTCGCCTCCGGCCCCGGGCTCCCCCTCGACACCCGCCTGTTCACCCGCGACCGCGACGACATCATCGCGGCCCTCCGCGCCTACTCCCACGACTCGATCCGCATCACCGACTGACGGCTCGGTTGCCCTGGCCGGGTGCTCGGACACCCGTCGCTTCCGGTGATCTGTGCGCCGATCGAGGGTCACTCGTGGTGGGAATCCAACCCCGGTGGTGATCACGTAGCGTAGATGTGACCGTCACTCGGTTGGCGTGCACGTGAATCTGCACGGGCGGGATACAGTCGGCACTCGGGTGTCACTCGATCGTGCACTGGCGAGGGTGGTTCGGCCGTGATCTCTGAGGTGGGTGGGCGGGTTCGATCGCCGTTGTTGGACCTGGTGCGGTTGAACCGGGTCGTGCGGTGGGGGCGAGGGGCCGAGCCGGTCGAGGTGATCGCCACGGAGGCGGACACGCCGTTCCTCAGCGGGGTGGGGGGCGAGGGCGGGCTGGCGATCAACCCGATGTCGCCGGTCGTGACGCGGGCGGTGGGGCAGGCACGGCCGCCGGAGGAGTTAGCCGGGGTGTTGCGGGCCGTGACGGCCAGGGTCGCGTTGGTGAGCCTGGCCGTCGGCGAGGGTGACGAGCACCCGTTGCGCGCGGCACTCGACGACACCGCCACCCGTGACATCCTCGTGGTCACCGCCGGGGATACCGCCGTCGCGGACCACCCCTGGACCATCCCCGTCCTGTCCTGCACCTCGTCCGGTCGCCCCAGTTGGTTCGTGGACCCGGAGCCGGACGCGCGCGGACTCTTCGCGCCAGGCGAAGAGGTGCCAGGACCGCAAGGGCCTACTACGGGCAACGGCGTCGCCGCGGCCGTCGTCGCCGCCACTGCCGCGTTGCTCTGGTCGATGTTCCCCACCGCGACCGCACCGCAGGTCCGCTCAGCGCTTCTTATCGGCACCAGCCACCGCCCGAGCGGCCCGCCGCTACTCGACGCCGAACGCGCCCACGAGCAACTCGCGCACTACGCCACTTGAGCGCGCACCTGGCGCCTCACTCCGGCCGCGCGCACCGGATGCAAGGTCACCCGGACAGCAGTTGGTCCAGGACCTCCACGCCGAACCGCAGCCCGGCCACCGGCACCCGCTCGTCCACTCCGTGCGCCATCGCCCGGTAGTCGAACCCCTCCGGCAGCAGCAACGGTGCGAACCCGAGGCACTCGATACCCAACTTGCTGAACGCCTTCGCGTCGGTGCCGCCGCCCATGCAGTACGGCACGACCACGCCGTCCGGGTCCTGCGAGTGGATCGCCGCCGCCAGCGTGTCGAACCACGGCGAGTCCACCCGCGACTGCACCGGCGGCTGGTTGGCGATGAACTCCCGCCGCACGCCCGGACCGAGCAGGTTGTCGATGTCCGACAGCATCCACTCCTCGGTGCCCGGCAGCACCCGGGTGTCCACCTGGGCCTGCGCCACCCCCGGCACCACGTTCACCTTGTAGCCCGCCGACAACACGGTCGGCCGCGTGCTGTTGCGCACGGTGTTCTCGACCAGCTTCACCGCCGGGCCGAAGCGGTTGATCGTGCCGTCCACATCGTCCCAATCAACCGGAACGTCCAAAGCGGCCGCGGTCTGCTCGATGAACGCGCGCACAGCGGGAGTCAGCACGACCGGCCACTGGTGGGCCGCCAGCCGGTGCAGCGAGTCCACGAGCTTCACGACCGCGTTGTCGTCGTTGCGCCTAGAGCCGTGCCCCGATCTACCGGTTGCCGTCAGCAGCAGGTGGGCGGTGCCGCGCTCGGCCGTCCCCACCGGGTAGAGCCGTACGAGCTCCCCGTCCGCACGGCGCACCGGCACCGTGTACCCGCCGGACTCGCCGATGCCGACAACGCAACCCTCGAACAGCTCCGGGTGATCCTTGACCAGCCAGTGAGCGCCATAGTCGCTGGTGTCCTCCTCGTCGGCCACGAACGCCAGAACGATGTCGCGCTGAGGGACCCGCCCCTCCTCCGACCACCTACCGAGCACCGTCAGCACCGACGCGCACATGTCCTTCATGTCCACCGCGCCCCGACCCCAGACGAAACCGTCGCGTATCTCACCCGCGAACGGGTCGACCGACCACTCGGCGGGATCGGCGGGCACCACGTCGAGGTGCATCTGCACCAGCAGCGCGGGCAGGTCCGGCCGCGACCCGGCCACCCGCGCCACCACGTTCGACCGCCGCGCCGCGCGCTCGAGCAGCACCGGTTTCTGACCCGCGTCCGTCAGCAGGTCCGCGACCAGTTCCGCCAGGTCACGCTCACCGCGCCCCTGCCCGTGGCCGCGGTTGGTGGTGTCGAAGCGGATCAACCGCGCGCACAGGTCCTCGACCGGCTCGGTCATGGGGCGGGGCCTCCTCGGGGTCGGGTGCGCCAGGGCCGTTCGGCTCCACCCTGGTCACAGTCGACGGGGGCGCGCAACGCGAACAGCGCAGCCGGTGCGCCGATCGGCGGCAACCAGGTGTGACCATCCGCACGCGACTGGTGCGACCGTCAACGACCATCGCGCGGATGCGGCCGCGCGCGCCTGTGTAATCTCATCTCCCGATGGCCACCAGCACAGAACCGTCCCCACACGTGGATCACCCCTTGGGCGCTGACGACGCGAGCACCGCGAACACCCGGTCCGACCAGTCCGAGACCGTCTCCGACGGTCGCGACGACCAGGTCGACCGGCGGCCGAACCCGCTGCCAGTGCGCACGATCGCACTCGGCACCGCGGGCAGCCTGATGATCCTGCTCAGCGCGTTCGGCGCGGCCGGGGTCCTCATCAGCGACCCCGTGCTCGGGCACGGTCCCCTGTCCTGGATCCGCTACGGCCACGGCAAGATGCTGGCCACCGCGACCCTCTACATCGGGTTCGCGCTGGTGGTGTGGGCGTGGGTGCGCCTCGGTAGGCACGTGCTGGCCGGGCGGGTCGGATCGCGACCGGTGCTCGTCGGCGCCGCCTGCTGGATCGCCCCGTTGCTGCTGGCGCCGCCGATCTTCACCCGCGACGTCTTCTCCTATATCGCGCAGGGAGCCCTGCCGCTCTACGGCCAGGACCCGTACGCGGTCGGCCCCATCGTGCTCGGCCTGCAGGAAGTCGTGCAGAACGTCCACCCGTTCTGGCAGACCACCCCGGCCCCGTACGGCCCCATGTTCATCCTGCTGGCCAAGGGCGTCGCCTGGGTCACCGGCACCAACATGATCCTCGGCGTCATCCTGATGCGCCTGGTCCTGCTCGGTGGCCTGGCGATGCTGCTGTGGTCGCTGCCCGGCCTGGTCCGCCACCTCGGCGGCCACCTGCCGACCACCCTGTGGCTGGCCGTCGCGGGCCCGATGACCGTCGTGCACCTGGTCGGCGGCCCGCACAACGACCTGCTGATGGTCGGTTTCCTCGCCGCGGGCACGCTGTGCGTGCTCGACCGCAAGCACGTGCTCGGCATCGCCCTGGTCACCCTCGGCGCCGCCGTGAAGGCCACCGCCGCGCTCGCGCTGCCGTTCCTGGTGTGGGTGTGGGCCGGGCACCTGAAGTCGACGTTCTGGAAGAACTTCACCCGCGCCGTGGCCGCCGCCGTCGCCACCACCGCCGTGGTGTTCACCGCGGTCACGCTGATCGCCGGGGTCAACCTCGGCTGGTTCAACGCGCTGCAGGCCCCCACGATGATCGTCAACTGGCTGTCGATCCCAACCGCGGTCGGAGAGGTCGCGCACTCGATCGTCGACATCTTCTTCGACGCGAACAAGAGCTGGTTCGTCAACACGACCCGGGTCATCGGCGGCCTGCTGTTCTTCGCCATCGCGATCCGCCAGTGGTGGCTCTCGCGCAACGGGGGCGCCGACGCGGTCCGCCGCATGTCGTACGTGCTCTTCGCCGTCGCCGTGCTCTCGCCCGCGACCCTGCCGTGGTACCTGACCTGGGGCTTCGTCATCGCCGCCGCCCTGCCCTGGCAGCGCAAGCAACTCGCCATCCTGGTCGGCGCCGCGGTGTTCCTGGTCCTCACGTACTCACCCGCGGGCGAGGACCTGCTCTACAACTGGCCCTTCATCCTCTGCGCCGTCGCCGTCTCAATCCTGTCCGGCGTCTCCCTGGTCCGCAACGACCCCCTGCACCTGTTCACCAACCACGACGAACTCATCACGGTGGACACCCCCGCGAAGGTCTGAAACCCGGTTGCCCTGGCCGTTCCACCCGGCCAGGGTGACCACGGTGCGGCTACTGGTCAACTTCGTCTACTGCCACCCTCTGGGCCACGCCATCGAGGCGCTGCACTACGCCCACGGCTACCACGTGGCCAACCCCGACGCGCGCATCTCGGTAGCGCTCAACGCCGCCACACCGGTCGAACTCGCGTCCTTGTGCCCGTTCGTCGAAGAGGTCTACCCGGTCCCGGTAGACGTGTTTGACGGCGACGCCACCTTCGACTTGTCCGGCCTACCGCGCGACTTCGACCACTACGTCAACGACGTCCGCGGCTTTCTCCCGGACCAGCGTGCGATCTTCCCCGGCCTGGGCGCTTACTACGACGCCGCCAAAGCCCACTTCACCGGCGAGTTCGGCATCGCGGGCCACAACGGCCCCGCCTACGCGGCCGCCCAGCACCTACGACTCGCCGTCACCCCGATCCCGCGTGCCGGCCACCCGCGTGTCGCGCTGCTGCCAGGCGGTAGCGCTGACCGATCTCTCTACCCATCGGTCCGCTCGTGGGAATTGATCATCGCGGCTCTGACCGGACGGTTCCCCGACGCAGAGTTCGTGCTGGTCGGCAAGCTAGCTGCGGACGGTCGCACCGCGACCACCTACACCGCCGCCGAACTCGCCGCGATCAGAGCCGCGATGCCCCGTTCGCGCTCGGTCGTCGACGCCCCGCTCGTCGAGCAGTTGGCGACCGTGGCCGCCTGCGACGTGCTCGTCTCCCCGCACAGCGGGTTCGGGATGGCCGCCTTGGCCGTGGGTACGCCGTGGCTGACAATCGCGGGCAACAGGTGGCCGGAGTACTACTTCACCGGCGTCCCGTTCTACTCGGTGCTGCCCGACATCACCCGGTTCCCCTGCTACACGACGATGGGTCCCGACCCCGACCCAGTCGACGATGACGGCCCGCGCTCGCCCAGCATGTCCTACGAACGCGTCACCGGGGACTTGCCGGAGATCGTTGATGGCGCCGCGAAGCTCATCGAGAGGCGGTGGCCCTACCGGGACGCTCTTGTCGATCACGTCAGTCGGATGTCCATAGTGGGGGGCGTGCGGTGGTCGATAGATGACGCGCATGTGCTCCCCTGATCCCGTCCCGACCAGCGCCGCGCGGTCCGGGTGGGCGGCCCCGGATCGATGACCGTGCCGCGCTGGGGGGATCTTGTTCGTGCTGGACACCGGCGGCCGCTGGCGAGACCTACCCGAGCAGCTCGGATGCGGTTCCGGGCACACCACGTGGCGGCGGTTACGTGAGTGGCAGGACGCCGGCGTGTGGGACCGGCTGCACCAGCTCGTGCTCGACGAGCTGGTGCAGCATCGACGAGCTCGACTGGACCGGAGGCTGCATCGACGTGGTGTCGGTGCGGTCGAAGAGGGGGCGAGCTGACCGGCCGCAGCCCCACTGACCGGGGTAAAGCCGGCTCCAAGTACCACGTTCTGTGCGACGCGAACGGGCTACCGCTGCACAGCGTGTTGTCGACGGCAAACACCCACGACAGCATGCTGTTCGAACCGCTGCCAGCCACGAACCCGACCGTGCGCGGCCACCACGGCCGGGCGGGCCGGCCACGATGCCGACCGGACAAGCTGCATGCCGACAAGGGCTACAACTACCGCCGCTGCCTGACTCGCCGCGGTATCAAGGTCCGTATCGCCCGGCGCAGGATTGAGGGCAAGTCCCGCCTCGGCCGGGTCCGCTGGGGCGTCGAACGCACCATCTCCTGGCTGCCGCGGTTCAAACGCCTCGGGCCGCGCTACGACCGGACCGAACGCACCACGCTGGCGCTTTCAGAGGCGTTCGACGCGGTCGGCCTGCGGGCCCCGGTCGCTCTGGCGGACCGCGTACCGGACTCGGTCGCCCTTCTGCAGCGGCTCCGATCCCATGATCACGGACACGTGGGCGAAGAGATCGTCGCCGCCTGCGTCCGGAGTGATGAAGCCGAAGCCGCGGTCGCCGTCGTAGCGTGCGACGACGCCCTCGCCGCCTCGTGCGGGTACGTCCCGCGTGGCAGGCCCTGCGGCCGCGGCAGGTGCCGGCCGCTGCGGCGCCGTCTGGGGCTCGGCGGCCTGGACCAGGTGCACGTCGCGGGCCTGCGGGCCCTTGTCTCCACTGACCACCTCGTAGGCGACGCGGTCGCCCTCCGCGAGCCACGTCAGCCCCTCGGCCAGGTTCCGGGCGTGAACGAAGACGTCCCCGGCGCCGGAGTCGGGGTTGATGAAGCCGAAGCCCTTGTCCTCGTCGTACCAGGCCACCGTGCCGTCGGCACCGTCCGCGATACCGGCCGCGGCGGGTGAGCCTGCCCCTGCTCCCAGCGGGATCACGTGCCCGGCCTGCGGGCCGCGCTCGCCTTCGACGATCAGGAAGGCCACCCGCTGCCCCTCGGTGACCACGCCGCCGGTCACGATGGCGGAGCTGTGCACGAAGACGTCGGCGCCGCCGCCGTCCGGCGACGCGAAGCCGTACCCCTTGCCCGGCTCGTACCAGTTGATGGTGCCGAGCAGGCCCACGGCGCTGCCGGTGGCCGCGTCGGCGGTGACGCGAACGCGCAGTGCCTGGGGCCCGCGGTCGTTCTCGCCGACCTCGAACGCGACGGCCTGACCCTCGCGGAGCACTTTCGCGCCGCCGTCCTCGACGATCTCGGAGGCGTGCACGAACACGTCCGCCGAGCCGTCCTCGGGCGCGAGGAAGCCGAAGCCCCGTTCGGCGTCGAACCAACGGACGGTCCCTTGCGGCATCAACGGCTCCAGGTCGAGAGGGCGGGCACTGGCCCCCAGTCTCTCTGATGGACTTCCGGTCAGTCGGGCCGGGCCCACAGGCGGGCCGTTGGTTCACCTAGCGACACCCCGAGTTGAGACCAGCTCTAAGCGGACCTGCTCAGAGCGAACACAGCACCCAACCACCCCCAGGCAGCCCTAGCGTCGGCGGTATGCGGATCTCTGAGCGCCTGACCATGCTGACCTTCCCCATTGGACAGGGCTACCTGTGGCGGGATGGCTCATCACTGACCCTCATCGATACCGGGATCGCGGGCTCCGGGAAGCAGATCGCCCAGGCCGTCGCGGAGCTTGGACTGGATCCTGCTGACATCGAGCGGGTCATCGTCACCCACGCGCACAACGACCACATGGGCAGTGCCGCTGAGGTCCGGGGATGGCACGGTGCCCCGGTGCTCGCCCACCGAGCCGAGGCCGACGTTGTGCGGGGGATCGCGCCGCCGGGGATTCCTGTCATGGCGGACTGGGAGGTGGAGATCTTCGCCGCGACCTTGCCGAATGTGCCGCCCGCGCCGCCGTGTCCGGTTGATGTGGAGCTGGTGGGTGGGGAGGTGCTCGACTTCGGGGGTGGCGCGCACGTCGTGCCGGTGCCGGGGCACACCGATGGGAGTGTCGCGGTGTTCCTGCCCGCGCACGGCGTCCTGTTCACCGGGGACACCATCGCCTCCCACGAGGGGCAGACGATCCTCGGCGTGTTCAACACCGATCCCGAGCGCGCTGTCGCGTCCCTGCGGGTGCAGGCCGACCTCGGCGCCGGGACGGTGTGTTTCGGACACGGGGAACCCCTGGTGACCGGCGGGGCGTCCGCTCTGCGGGCGGCGGTGTCCCGTTTGGAGTGAGTGTGGCGGAGAACGCTCCCAAAACGGCTCGCGCTGACCCCCACCCGGCGGTGAGGATGATCGCGTGACTGGTGTGGCCTCTCCCTCCGCCCCTGTCCGCACACCGTCCCTAGCCCCGCTGGCCACCACCGCCGCAGCCGTGGGGGTCGCGGGCGCCCTCGGTGTCCCGTTCCTGCCGCTGTTCCTCACCGAGGAGGTCACCGCCGACCCGGTCGCCCTCGGCGGGTTCCTCCTCGCGGGCCCCATCGCCAGCGTCCTGACCAGCAGCCTGCTCGGGCGGCTGTCCGACAGCCGGGCCATCCGCCGCCTGCTGATGATCGGCGCGGGCCTCGCCGGCGCCGCGGGCTACGGCCTCTACACCGTCACCCGCGACTACTGGCTGCTGCTGGCCGTCTCCATCACCCTCGTCGCCGCCAGCACCTCGCTGATCTCCCAGGTCTTCGCCTACGCGGGCCTGGTCCTGGAACGCTCCGGCTCCACCAGGGCCCCGCTGGTCATCAGCACCCTGCGCATGCTGGTCTCGGTATCCTGGGTCGCGGGCCCACCGCTGGCCGCGCTGCTGGTCTCGGTCTCCGGGTTCACCGGCCTGTTCGCCGCCGTGGCCGCCTGCTACGCCCTCGTCGCCGTCGTCACCTGGTTCCTGCCCGAACCCGCCGCCGACCACCGCGAGCACGGCACCGACCGCCCCGCCCCCACCCCCCGGCGCAAGCTGTTCCTCGCCGTCCCCGCCTTCGCCCTCATCCAGGCCGCGGGCGCGCTCGGCATCATGGCGCTCCCGCTGTTCGTCGCCGCCGAACTGGGCGGCACCGCGGCCGACGCGGGCCTGGTGATGGGCCTGTGCGCGGCGCTGGAGATCCCGCTGATGATCGGGTTCGGCGCGCTCGCGGTCCGCACCAGCCAGCACCGGCTCGTCCTGGTCGGCATGGTCGTCGCCGTCGCCTACCACGCGGTGATGGCCGCGACCGGCACCATCTGGCAGGTCGCGGTCGCGCAGCTGCTCAACGCCGTGGTGATCGCCGCGGTGATGGGCGTCGGGATCTCCTACTTCCAGTCCCTCGACCCCGGCAGGCCCGGCGCGGTCACCGCCCTGTTCGGCAACACCACCGTCGCCGGGACCATGGTCGCCGGACCGCTGCTGGGCCTGGCCCAGCAGATCGGCTACCGGCACGCCTACCTCATGTGCATGACCATGGCCGCTCTCGGCGCCGTGCTGCTCGCCCTGGCCCGACCGTCACGCCAGCGCGGCCTCGTCCACGGTCAGGGTGCCGTCGTCGGCGTCGAGGACCGCCTCGACGCCGAGCGGGACGGTGAGCTGGCCGGGGCAGTGCCCGAACCCCAGCTCCCACACCATCGGCAGCCCAAGACCGCCGAGTAGGTCCTCGGTGACCGTGTAGACCTCCTCCAGCTGCCCGCACCCGGCCCACGAGCCCAACGCGATCCCCGACACCCCGGTGAACCACCCGGCCCGCAGCAGCTGCGTGAGCATCCGGTCGATCCGGTACGGCGCCTCGTTGACGTCCTCCAGCAGCAGGATCGCCCCGTCCGGCGGCGGGAAGTAGTCCGCGGCACCCAACCCGGCGGTGATCAGCGACAGGTTCCCGCCCACGGTGATCCCGCGCGCCACCCCGTGACCCGCGGTCGCCGTGGTCGGACCGATCAGCCGCCGCGCGCTCTCCGGGTAGAACAGGGTGTCCTGCAGGTGCCGCTGCGCGTCGGCGTCGAACAACGCGCCCGCGATCATCGGCCCGAACAACGTCACCAGGTCCAGCCGGGCACCGATGGCGTCGTGCAGGCAGGTCGCGTCGCTCGACCCCACGAACACCTTCGGGCCCGCCGCCGCCAACTCCGACCAGTCCACCAGGTCCAACACGCGCTGCCCGCCGTAGCCGCCGCGCGCGCAGATGACCGCCTCCACCGCCGGGTCGCACCAGGCGCGCTGGAAGTCCCTGGCCCGGTCGGTGTCGCTGCCCGCCAGGTACGGCAGCTTCGGGTGGCGGCCCAGCACGTGGTCGCCGACCTGGACGGTCAGGTCCCAGGACTCCAGCACCGCGATGCCCTCGGCCAGCAACCGCGGGTCGACCGGCCCGGCCGGGGCCACGACGGCGACGGTGGAACCACGGCGCAGCCGCGGCGGGTGGACGCGTCTCATCGGTGCAGCTCCACCGCTGGCGCGTCGGTCTCGATCCCGAAGACCTGCCCGTAGAACGACAGCTCGGCCTCGGCCGCCGCCGCGATCGTCGCCGCGGCCCGGAACCCGTGCTGTTCACCGGGGAAGGTCAGGTAGGCGTGGGGGACACCGGTGCTATCGAGCGCGGCCACGAACCGGTCGGCCTGCGCGGGCGGGCACACCCTGTCCTCCAGCCCTTGCAGCAACAGCACCGGTCCGGCCAGGTGGTCGACGTGCGAGATGGGGGAGCGCTCCAGGTAGCGGTCACGGTGCTCGGGCAGCGACCCGACCAGGCCCTCCACGTACCGGGACTCGAAGTCGTGGCTCTCCACGCCCCCGTCCGCCCACGGCGTCAGGTCCAGGATCGGGTACCGCAGCGTCGCGCACCGGAACGTGTCGACGCTCGTGATCGCCGCCGCGGCGGTCCACCCCCCGGCGCTGCCACCGCGGATCGCGATCCGACCCTGGTCGACCAAACCTTCCTTGACCAGCGCGGTGGCGACCGTCGCGCAGTCACGCACGTCCGCCACCCCCCACTGCTCCTTGAGCAGCTCCCGGAAGGCCCGACCGTGACCGGTAGAGCCCGCGTAGTCGACCGTGACGACCGCGAACCCGCGACTGGTGAAGTAAGCGATGTCCACGTCCAACGCGGGCACGTAGTGCGAGGTAGGCCCACCGTGCGCGCACACCAGCAACGGCGGCAGCTCCCCGGCAGGCCCCTCGAAGTCCGGGTTCGTCGGCGGGTAGAAGTGCGCCGGGATCCGGTGCCCCTCCGGCGCGTCGAACATCCCCGACCGCGGCTCCGGCAGGTACTCCACCGACGGCAGCTCCCCGGGCGCCCCGAGCACCTCCAGCTCACCGGTCGACAGGTCCAACCGCACCGCCGTCCAGTCCGACCGGGGACCCGCCGCCGTGGCCACCACGACGCCATCGGTGTCCGCGTCCAGGTTCGACCACACCGGCAGGTCGGTCTCGACCTCCGTCACCGTGCCGGAGCGCTCGTCGAGCACCGTCAACCGGTTGGTCCGCAGCACCCCGAACCGCCCGCGCCCCAGCTGGGCGAACCACTGGTGGCCCGGCTGCCACAGCGCGCCGCCCAGCTCGTACTCGCCCGGCGCCAGGTTGACCGCGGAACCGTCCAACCCGATCCGGTGCAGGTTCCACCAGCCATCGGGGTCGGTCATCACCAGCAACGAGTCCGCTGCCTCCCACTGCACCTGGCACACCGACTCGCGCGGACCACCCGCGACGACCCGGTGCGGACCCAGCGTCCCGTCCTCGGTGATCGCCGCGACGCACAGCTCGCTGCTGTCCCACGGCATGTTCGGGTGCTCCCACCCGATCCACGCAGCGTGGCGCCCGTCAGGGCTCGGTTGCGGAGACGTCATGAAGTGATGCGTACGGCCCAACACCCGGGCAGGGCCACCGTCGAGAGGCAGCGCGACCAGCTCCCGGTAGTCCGAGCTGTCCTCACGCACACACCACACCTCGGCGTCGCCAGGCCCGGCGACGAGGTCCACGTACCGCCAGCCCTGCGGCGTCGACGGCTCGGCGGAGATCGGCGCGGGGTCGGTGCCGTCCCGGTCGGTCAGGTAGACGCGCTGGTCGTCCCAGTTCGTGAACACCACCCGCTCGCCCAGCACGAGGTACGGCAGCCCGCCGTACTCGTGGACCCGGCTGCGCACGTTCCACGGCGCCGCCAGCACGCGCCGCACCCCCGTGCCGTCGTGCCGGAACAGCGCCGACCGGCCGCCCTCCAGGGGCTGGCCCTCGGTCCAGAACACCTCGTCGCCGAACCGGCGCACCCACGACGGGGCCGTGCCCGCCCTGGCCACGTCGGCCGCGCCGAGCGGGGACACCCACGTACCGTATGGAGCGATCTTCACCACAGGCAGGACCCTACAGACCCCGCTGTAGTGGCCCGATACGGTGGACCGGTGCGGGGACTGCGGTGGGTACGGCCTGCTCGCCGCCGGGATGTCCCATAAAGTCGGAGGTGCCATGGCCCGTGTCATCCACGTCTTCCGCCAACCCGACCGGTTCGTCGCCGGGACCGTCGGGCAACCCGGTGACCGCACGTTCTACCTGCAGGCCGTCGAGAGCGCCCGCACCGTCAGCGTGACCATCGAGAAGCAGCAGGTCGCCGTGCTCGCCGAGCGCATCGGCTCGCTGCTCGAGGAGGTCCACCGCCGCTTCGGCGCCGAGGTCCCCGACGGGGTGCCCGACACCGACGTCGACGCCGAGCCGCTGGTCGTCCCGGTCGAGGAGGAGTTCCGCGTCGGCACCATGGGCCTGGGCTGGGACGCCGAGACCCGCGCCGTCGTCATCGAGCTGCTCGCCGCCACCGAGGGCGAGGTCGACGAGTCGGTCGTGCTCGACGACACCGAGGAGGGCCCGGACGCGGTCCGGGTGTTCCTCAGCCCGATCGAGGCCAGGGCCTTCGCCGAGCGCGCCGACCGGGTGGTCAACGCCGGGCGCAAGCCGTGCCCGCTGTGCGCCGAGCCGCTCGACGCCGGTAACCACGTGTGCCCGCGGCAGAACGGGTACCGCCGCAGCGACGAGGACTGAGGCGCCCGTGCTGCCCACCGACCCCGGCGTCGGCGAGTTCCTGCTGCGCGGCTCCCTGGAGATCGAGGGCAGGCTGGTCGACGCCTCCAACGCCACCCTGTTCTGCGCCATCGAGGCCGACGGGGTCGCGGCGCAGTGCGTCTACAAGCCGGTGCGCGGTGAACGCCCGCTGTGGGACTTCCCCGACGGCACCCTGGCGGGTCGCGAGGTCGCCGCGTACCTGGTCGCCGCCGCGGCGGGCCTGCCGCTCATCCCGCCCACGGTGCTGCGCGAGGGGCCGTTCGGTCCGGGGATGGCGCAGCTGTGGATCGACACCAAGGAGGGCGACGACCTGGTCGACGTCCTGCCGCCGGACGAGGTCCCGCAGGGCTGGCGGCCGATCCTGCACGCCCACGACCGCTTCGGCGACCCCGCGGTGCTGGCCCACTCCGACGCCGCGCCGGTCGCGCTGATGTCCGCGCTGGACATCGTGCTCAACAACGCCGACCGCAAGGGCGGCCACGTCCTGCACGGCACCGACGGCGGCGTCTACGGCGTCGACCACGGCATCTGCCTGCACCAGGAGAACAAGCTCCGGACCGTCCTGTGGGGCTGGGCGGGGGAGGCCCTGCCGGACGAGGCCGTCGAGGCGCTGCACACGCTCAACGCCGCCCTGTGCGGACCGCTGCCGGGGGAGCTGTCCGCACACATCACCCGCGCCGAGATCGCGGCGTTGACGACCCGGGTGAAGGCCCTGCTGGCCGCCCCGGTGTACCCGGTCCCGGACGAGGACGGCCGCCCGATCCCGTGGCCCGCCTTCTAGCCCACTCGGCCTAGATACCCATTCCCACCAGGCACTGTCCCCATCGCCCCCCCCGTGAACCATTTATTCACTATCGACTATCAAGATTACCAGTAATGGGTCTTACTTGACGCCACCAGTCGATGTGGGGTGCAAAAGCAGGCCAAGAGGGGAGGGAGCCTCAGCCGGAGGTGAGGGTCGCGTGGCGTTCCAGGAATCTCGCCACGTCGTCGGGGTCTTCGAGGGGGAGTGGGTACAGGGCGAGCCGGGTGACGCCGAGCTCGGCGTAGCGGTGGGCGGCGGCCGCGTTCACCTCGACCGGGTCGACCTGCATGAAGTTGATCTCCAGGTCGCCGAGCTCGGCGGGGCGCTCGACCCGGCGGGCGGCCTCGGCCAGGCCGCGCAGGTGACCCGCCAGGTCGTCGGGGGAGGAGCCCGTGCCGAACCAGCCGTGGCCGCGGGCGACGGCCCGGCGGAACGCGGCGGGGCTGTGCCCGCCGACCACGACCCGGGGACCGCCGGGGGTGACCGGCCGGGGGTTGGCGTCGACGTCGCGGAAGGACACGTGCCTGCCGGTGAACGCGACCGGCGCCGTGTCGTTCCACAGGGCGCGCATGGCGTCGATGTACTCGTCGGTGCGGCTGCCGCGTTCGGAGAGCGGCACGCCGAGCGCGGACAGCTCCGGCTCCAGGTAGCCGCCCGCGACACCGAGCAGCAGCCTGCCGCCGGAGAGCACGTCCAGGCTGGCCGCCTGCTTGGCCAGGACCAGCGGGTTGCGCTGCGGCAGGATGACGATGCCGGTGGCCAGCTCGATCCGCTCGGTCACCGCGGCCACGTAGCTCAGGTGCACCAGCGGGTCGAGCATCGGGTCCTCCGGCGCCATCGGCGAGTCCGGCACCCGCGGGCTGGGCAGGACAACGTGGTCGCCGCACCACCACGACCGGTAGCCGAGGTCCTCGGCCAGGGTGGCCAGCCGCGCCGTCTCGACCGGGCCGAGCGTCGCCTTCGCGCTCAACCCGAACACGCCTTGCTCCACGGGTGGACACCTCCGATTGATCTCCCGAGTACCCGGCTAGGGGAACCAGCCGCGGCCCCCGGTTCTTCCCGGACCCGTGCGTGGGGTTGACGCGCCGTCGTGTCGACACGGCTCGGCGGGTGTTCCATCGTGGAACCGTGGTTAGCCCTACCTGACCGCGTCGTCCGATCCCGGAGGAGCCACGGTGTCCACTTCCGTCACGATCATCGGCGCGGGCCTCCGCGGTCTTGTCCTGGCCCGGGTCCTGCACGTCCACGGCATCCCGGTCACCGTCTACGAGGCGGAGGCCTCGCCGACCGCGCGCACCCAGGGCGGCATGCTGGACATCCACGAGGGCAACGGCCGATGACGGCACCGGCGGTCGTTCCGAGGTCCACCGCGGAGCGCTGCGCCAGGTGCTGCTCGACTCACTCCCGGCGGGCACCGTGGTGTGGGGGCACAGGGTCACCGATGTCCGGGGCCTCGGCGACGCCCGGCACGAGGTGAGCTCCGCCAACGGGTCCAGCGCGACCACGACCCTGCTCGGCGACGCCGCCCACCTCATGGTCCCCAACGGTGACGGCGCCAACGTGGCGATGTACGACGGCTCGGAACTCGGCCGGGCCCTCGCGGCGCACCCTGACGACGTGGAGACCGCGCTCGCCGCGTACGAGCAGGACCTGTTCCCGAGGGCGGCCGAGGCTGCCGCGGACGACATCCTCGGCCTCTACCTCAACGACGACGCGCCCTACAGCCTGGTCGGCTTCTTCGCAGGCGAGGGCCAGGCCCGCTGAGTCAGCCGCCAGTCCTCAATGCCTCTCCCCTGTGTCTCATTATCCGCTATTGACTATCAAGATTACCGATGGTCGCTTCTATGGGGCTCGCCGGATTACGAAGCAGCAAAGCATCAAAAGCAGCTGCACACGGCAGGGGTGGCCCTTGCCGAGTGAGCCGCCGAGGAGGCCGATGGGGCCGTGGTCTCGGCGTGCCTCAGGCCGGGGGAGGGGCCGGGTCGCTAGCGTGGCGGTGTGCGCTCTCAGGATTACGGCGACATCCTGTCCGGTAAGCCGCGTCGGCAGATCCCGGAAGTGGTGGCCGAGAACGGTCTCGTGGTGGAGGACGCGGCCACCGGGTTCTGCGGTGCGGTCGTGCGGTTCGAGTACGGCAACGTCGTGCTGGAGGACCGGCACGGCAAGCACCGGCTGTTCCCGTTGACCCCGGCCGGGTTCACGGTCGAGGGGCGGACGGTGACGCTCGTGCGTCCCGCGCCTACGCCTGTAGTGGCAAAGCCGTCACGGTCGGCGTCGGGGTCCACGGCGGTGCAGGGGTTGCGGGCCCGCACCGCGCGGGCGAGCCGGATCTGGGTCGAGGGGATCCACGACGCGGAGCTGGTGGAGCTGGTGTGGGGCCACGACCTGCGGGTCGAGGGTGTGGTGGTCGAGCCACTCGACGGTGTGGACAACCTGGTGGAGCTGGTCGCGGAGTTCGGCACCGGCCCGGACCGGCGGCTGGGGGTGCTGGTGGACCACCTGGTGGCGGGCAGCAAGGAGTCGCGGATCGTCGGCGGTGTGCGCGACGAGCACGTGCTGGTGACCGGACACCCCTATGTGGACATCTGGCAGGCGGTGAAGCCGTCGGTGCTGGGGATCGAGGCGTGGCCGGTGGTGCCGCGCGGCGTACCGTGGAAGGACGGGGTGTGCGCGGCGCTGGGCTGGGGTGGACCGGCGGACGGGTGGCGGCGGGTGCGGGGGTCGGTGCGCGGGTTCCGCGACCTGGAGGCGCCGCTGGTCGGCGCGGTGGAGCGGCTGATCGACTTCGTGACCGACCCCGGTTCCGGGTGATCGTGCCCGGTGGGCGCCGCGATCTGGGAGGATGATCGCATGGCGGCACTGATCTGGCTCGTGGGCGGACTGCTGCTGATCGCCGCCGAGGTGCTCTCGGGTGACTTCGTGCTGGTGATGCTGGGCGTCGCCGGGTTGTTCGGCGCGGGTACCGAGGCGCTGTTCGGTGCGCCGGTGCTCAGCTTCGTGGTGTTCACCGTCGTCTCGTTGGGGTTGACGACGGTGGCGCGGCCGGTGTTGCGGCGCAGGTTGGGCGGGGCGCACGTGCGGGACAACGTGGCCGCGTTGGTCGGTGAGCGCGCGGTTGTGGTGGCGCGGGTCGACGAGCACGGTGGGCGGGTGAAGCTGCGCGGCCAGGAGTGGTCGGCGCGCACGCTGGACGCCACTCAGGTGTTGGAGCCCGGGTCGTCGGTGACGGTCATGGAGATCGCCGGGGCGACCGCGGTGGTGTGGGCCGACCAGTAGGCCCGCGAGAGGTTGGAGGGTGTTGTGAGTGTGCCGCTGATCGTGGGCATCGTGGTGGTGTTCTTCGTCCTGGTCGTGATGGCCAAGTCGATCAAGGTGATCCCGCAGGCGCAGTCGGCGGTGATCGAGCGGTTGGGCCGGTTCCGGACGGTGGCCGAGCCGGGGCTCAACGTGCTGGTGCCGTTCTTCGACCGGATCCGGGCGCGGATCGATCTACGCGAGCAGGTGGTGTCGTTCCCGCCGCAGCCGGTGATCACCCAGGACAACCTGACGGTGTCGATCGACACGGTCGTGTACTTCCAGGTGACCGATTCCCGGGCGGCGGTGTACGAGATCGCGAACTACATCATCGCGGTGGAGCAGCTGACCACGACGACGCTGCGCAACGTGGTGGGTGGGATGAGCCTGGAGGAGACGCTGACCTCCCGCGACCACATCAACGGGCAGTTGCGCGGGGTGTTGGACGAGGAGACCGGTCGCTGGGGCATCCGGGTGGCGCGGGTGGAGCTCAAGGCGATCGACCCGCCGCCGTCCATCCAGGACTCGATGGAGAAGCAGATGCGCGCGGACCGGGAGAAGCGCGCGATCATCCTGACCGCGGAGGGCCAGCGGGAGGCGGCGATCAAGACCGCGGAGGGGTCGAAGCAGAGCCAGATCCTGGCTGCCGAGGGCGCGAAGCAGGCGACGATCATGGCGGCGGAGGCGGAGCGGCAGTCGCGGATCCTGCGGGCGCAGGGTGAGCGGGCGGCGCGGTACCTGCAGGCGCAGGGGCAGGCGAAGGCGATCGAGAAGGTGTTCGCGGCGATCAAGGCTGGTCGGCCGACGCCGGAGGTGTTGGCGTACCAGTACCTGCAGACGTTGCCGGAGATGGCCAAGGGTGACGCGAACAAGGTGTGGATGATCCCCACGGACTTCAGCCGGGCGCTGGAGGGTTTCGCGCGCCAGTTCGGGATCAAGTCCGACGACGGGGTGTTCCGGTACGAGCCGTCGGAGGAGCCCGCGTCGTCGGTGCCGCAGGTGGACGACGAGGAGGTGTCGGACTGGTTCGACACCTCGACCGACCCGGAGATCGCTCGGGCGGTGCGGGCTGCCGAGGCGGTGGCGCAGAAGCCGGTCGACCCGGTATTGCCGCCGCAGGTCTGAGTGTGTCGGTGGGTGCTGCTGTACTGGCGGCATGGGTTTGCTGACGGAGTACTTCAGGGCGCCGGGTGCCGGGGTCGTGGTGTCGTACCTGCAACGGTCGGATGCCGCGTCCCCGGTGGGCGAGTTCGACGGTGTGCGGGCCAAGGGCCTTGAGGTGTTGGTCGTGTTGGGACGGTTGGTGGCGGCGGCGTCGGGGGCGTCGTACCGCAGTGGCGAGCACGAGGCGGTGTGGCCGACGACGCCGGAGCCGACGGATTTCCCCGGGGATGGGGATCCGTGGGCGGAGGGGCCGTGGGTGTACGAGGTGGGTTTGGCGGCGCACGACGCCTTGGCGGGAGTCGCGGATCCGGGGGCGGTGGCGGCGCGGTTGGTGCTCGCGGAGGAGTTGGCGGGTTCGTCGGCTGCGGAGTGGGAGCCGGTGGTGGCCGAGTTGGCAGGGTTGGCGCGTCGGGCCCGGGCGTCGGGTGAGCGGTTGTACTGCTGGATGTGTGTGTAGTGGGTTTGGAGATGTCGTACTTCCGGGCGCCTGGGGACGCGGCGGTGCTGCGGGGGTTGGGTGATCTGGCGACGTTCCCGGATTTCGACGGGGTGGACGCGAAGTGGGCTGGTGTCGACGCGGCCCTGGACCGGTTGGTGGCGTTGGTGTTGGGGGTCGCGGAGTACGTGATCGAGGAGCGCCAGGTGTGGCCCGCGGAGCCGGCTGGGGCGGGGCCTTGTGTGTCCGAGTGGGACGCTGGTACGCGGGACGCGTTGGCCGGGTTGTCCGATGAGGACTTGCCTTCGGTGACGGCCGCGTGGATGCGTGGTGAGGAGTTGGACGACTCGGCTGATGTCGAGGTGTGGCAGCGGTGGGTGGCGGCTCTGGTGGGTGTTGCTCGTGCTGCCCGGGACTCGGGGGAGTCGTTGTACTGCTCGATCGCCTGACCTGGGCGGGTTTGGGGGGTGACCGGATCAGTCTGTCAGGGGCAGGCACTCGGCGAGCAGGTCGACGACATCGCGCCAGGCCCGCTGTGCGTGCCGTGGGTGGTAGCCGACGCCGGGGACGACGGGGTGGTCGACCGGTGGGTGGTGGAAGGCGTGCACCGCGCCGCCGTAGACCGTCAGGCGCCAGTCGACGCCAGCGGCCTGCATCTCGGCTGTGAACGCTTCTCGTTGCGCGGGCGGCATGATCGGGTCTTCCGACCCGACGCCTGCCCACACCGGGCAGCGGATGCGTGCCGTCTCGCCCGGCCGTCCCGTGGTCAGGGCGTTGACTGTGCCGATCGCGCGCAGGTCGACGCCGTCGCGCCCGAGTTCCAGCCCGATGGCGCCCCCGGTGCCGTAGCCGATGGCGGCGATCCGGTCGGGGTCGCTGCGCGGTTCGGCGCGCAGCACGTCGAGCGCCGCGTGGCCGATGGCCCGCATCCGGTCGGGGTCGGCGAGCAGCGGTAGGCACCGGGCCAGCATCTCCTCGGGGTCGCCCAGGTAGCGCCCGCCGTGCAGGTCGAAGGCCAGCGCCACGTAACCCAGCTCGGCGAGCGCGTCCGCCCTGCGGCGCTCGACGTCGCCGAGCCCCGGGCCCTCTGGTCCGAGCAGCACCGCGGGCCCGCGGCCGCCCCCGGCCGGGAGCGCGAGGTGCCCGACCATCGCCAGGCCGTCGGCCGGGTACTGGACCGTGCGCGTGGTGATCGTCGTCATGGGACCGACGGTAGTGACCGTCGAGCCTGGTCGGGTCGGGGTTCACCGCGGGCAGAACGTGGGTGCCCTTCCGAAGTGGGGTGAGTTCGCGCGGCAGCACGTGGTGGTTGGGGTATCAGTGCCGTGCTTCGTGTTGGCACCGTTGTCGCCGTGGTTGACGCCCGCGATAAGTACGGCTTGCCGAGTCACGCCACGGTGCAGTCGCTGGCGCGTGCTGTGGTGGCCAGGGCCCAGCAGGTTCAGCGGGGTGAGGCGTTTTCGGCTCTGGTGGGGGCGCTAGGCGAGGTGGTGGCGGAACCAGGTGGTGAGGTGGGTGTCGACCTCGTGGGCTTGGGGGAGTTGGGGGGCGGGGTCGATGCCGGGTTCGTCGGCGAGGGGGTGGGCGAGGTCGGGGATGGTGTGGAGTTCGGCGCGGTCGCCGAGGGTGGTGGCTAGGTGGTGGGCGTCGGCTTGGAAGGCCGGGTGGTCGAGGGCGCCGGTGATGATCAGGAGGGGGGCGGTGATGGTGTCGGTGTTGGTGGTGAAGTCGAGGCTGTCGGCGGCGGCCGCGGAGTGGGTGTCGTAGGAGTAGCCGGGGAAGAGGTCGACGACGGAGCGCATGCGGATGGCGCCGTTGACGATGGCGGCGGCGCGGACGGGGGTGTCGGTGCCGGTGAGGACGCGGAGGGCGACGGCGGCGCCGAGTGAGGCGCCGAGGATGCCGATGGGACCGTCGTCGGTGGTGAGTTGGGCGCGCAGGGCGGTCAGCGCGGCGGGGAACTCGTCGACGGCTTGCTCGACGAAGGGGTGCAGGAAGGACATCAGGGGGTCTTGGCGGGCGAGGTCGACGATGGCGTCGGTGGTGCCGTTGACCATGCGGGCCCCGCACAGGGGCATGCCGAGGTGCACGCGCCAGGCGGGGACGTCGGTCATGGGCAGTGCGGCGGCGAACGCGGCGTCGGAGCGCGGCGGGTCCATCATGTGCCAGGTGACGATCAGCGGTGCGGGGCCGCCGTGGGCGGGTGGCAGGGCGGTGAAGGGGACGTCCCCGGCGGTTCCGGTGATCGGTGGGCGCATGCGGCCACGGTAGTTGTGGGGGCGGGCGCGGGGGTCGTGGTTATGCCGCGGGCGGACGTGGGCGCCTGGAGTCGCCGGTGACCGTGTGCACCTGGGTCAGGCCTGGACCACCCGGACGTCCTGGAAGCCGCGGGCGGTGGCGACGCGGTGGGCCTCGGCCTCGATCCGGGCGTCGGTGGTCGGCGTGGTGAACGGGTCGATGGTGATGGTGAGGGTCTTGCCGGAGGTCTTGGTGCGCCAAGTGCCGGTGATCTCGCCGTCGACCAGGACGGCGCCGGGGTTGCCGATCATGCGCCACAGCTGTTTGCGGTGGGTCTCGTCGGGGACGATCAGGGCGCGGTCGCGGGTTTGCAGCCACGGGTCCAGGGGTGGCAGGAGCCGCACGAGGTCGGGGGTGGGGGCGGTGCGCAGGGCGTCGAGGTGGGCCTCGGGGAACCAGCGGCCGTCGCCGACCTCGACCAGGCCGTCGGGCCAGGCGGGTTTGACGTGGGTCTGGGTGGTGTCGAGGAACGCGGCGACCTCGGCGTGGGTGGCGGGTCCGTGCAGCCGCAGGTAGGCGTCGATGACGGGGCCCGCGCCGGTGGACTCGGTGGGGATGGGGTGTCGGTGCGGCAGGGGGCGTAGCCGGGTGGGGCGGGACTCGGCGTGCACGGTGACCCCGGCGAACAGGCCGATGATCTGGAAGAGGCTGCCGTAGACGTGGGTGGCGGCGCAGACGGTGCAGTCGTAGCCGTAGGGGGCGGGCAGGCGGGCGGTGATCTCGGTGCTGACCTGGCCGCGGGGTTTCTCGGTGTCGACGACCTCGCGCATCGCGGTGGTGGCGGCGGTGTAGGCGGTGAGTCCGGGGATCCCGGCGCGGCGCAGGGCGGTTCCGCAGGCGTTGAGGCGGGCGGTGGCGTCGGCGTCGGTGCGGGGCCACAGGGCGGTGGCGAGTGCGGGGATGTCGGTGGCGCGCAGCAGGTGGGGTGCGCCGCGGTGGGCCCAGAGGGTGGCGAAGCCCTCGAGCGGGGTGTCGGCGGGCAGGCGGGCGGCGAGGGCGACCTGGGGTGAGCGGCTGCCCGCGTCCTGGACGCCGAGGTCGAACACGGCCAGGCGCGCGGGGTCGGGTTGGTCGCGGTGCAGGCCGTGGGCGGCGACGCGGTAGGCGAGGACCTGGGCGCGGGTGATGTCCATGGTCAGTCGATCCGGATGACGTCGTGGGTGGTGACGGGGCCTGGTTGGGCGCCGCAGCTGGCGGGCCGGTCGGGTCCGGTGGCGCGTTCGGCGACGGTGACCCGCCAGCCGCGGCCGTCGACGTGGCGGACGCCGACGCGCCAGTGGCCGTCGTCGTCGAGTTCGGGGTCGCGCACGCGCAGGACGTCGGGGTGGGTGGTGTTGGTGAGGTCGCGGACGGCGAGTTCGGCGGCCTGCCCGGCGGGTGCCCAGGTGGAGCGGCCGCGGCAGCGGTCGGTGGTGACGTCGGTGGTGGCCAGCAGCGCGCGGGCGCGGTCGGCGTCGAGGTCGCCGTAGGTGTAGCCGGTGGGTAGCAGCAGCCCGGTGGGGGCGAAGCGGTGTCCCCCGATGTGGGTGCACTCCCACACGGCGTCACCGTGGGTGGCGGCGAGGTCGGCGGCGACGGGTCGGCCGAGGACGGCGCAGCACAGGTCGCGGCGGCCGTTGGTGCACACCAGCAGCACCGGCCAGGTGACCGGGTCGCCGAACCCGCCGACCTCCCCGGCGCCCGCGGCGGCGAAGTCCAAGTCGAGCAGCAGCTTGGGGTCGGCGAAGGTGTCGCGGCGCAGGAACGCGCGGCCGGGCGCGGTGTGGGCGAGGTAGACGCGGCGCGGGGTGGGGCGGTGCCGGTCGGGGTGCGGGCCGGGGCGGCGGATCAGCACGACCCGCACCCCGGTGCCCTTGGCGCGCGCGGCGAGCTCGGCGGCCAGGCCGGTGTCGAGGTGGCTCTGGGTGAGCGCGTCACGGCCCCACGGCCCCGGTTGCTCGACGCACAACCAGGTGGTGGCCGTCGCGGCACTGCCCGCGAAGGGTTCGTCGAGCGCGCGCGACACCGCGGAACACGCGGCGGCGGGCAGCGCCGGGGGAGAGGTGGCCATCGGCACAAGGCTCTCACGGCGGATACCGCCGTTCGAGTGCACCAGCCTTATCCGCCGGGTGAAGGCGTGTCGCCTGCCCTGGCCTGCTGCTGGTGAACTTCACCCGGTTCAGGGACAGAAGTTATCCACATGTGGATCTTCGGCGGGGCGCTTTCAAGATCGTCTGTCGGGGGGTGCCGGTAGAGTGGGACCTGGGACGCCCCCCGGAGTGGGTGGGGACTGGGCCGGGTCGGGACCGCGTGCGCGCGAGGCGGCATTGCGAGGGGTAAGAGGGTCGCTTCGGCTCAAGAGGGCGCTGCGGCTTAAGGGGCTCGGGGGCGGGTCTGTCGCGCCGTGCTCTGGATGGGGAGGCCGCCTGTTGATCCCGGGGTTGTCCAGGTGAGCGTCGCCTGTGTGTCTACTGTGGACCTTGGGTCTGCCTTCCTCGCCTGGTTGATCTCCCGCCGGCCGGACTTTGTCCGCGCCTCCGCCGCCGCGGACGCCCTCGGTGGCCGTGTTTCCCCTGACCAGGCAATTCCCCGTCTCGCCAGCCCTGAGATTCACCCGTTCCAGCGACAGAAGTTATCCACATCCGGATCTTCGGCGCCCTGTTCCAAGATCGACTGTCGGTGCCCCCCGATAGACTGGCACTGGGACGCCCCCCGGAGTGGGTGGGGGCTGGGCCGGGTCGGGACCGCGTGCGCGCGAGGCGGCTTTGAGTGGGGTTGGGGCGCGGTGGCGGGTAAGAGGCCAGTGCTGGGGTGAGGGCCTGGAGGCCGGCGGCGTGGCGAGGTGTCGGGTGGTTTGGTCGAAGGCGTGTGAGGTGGCTGGGACCGGGGGGCTAGTCGGTGGTGGGGGAGTTGTGGGCGGCGCGGGTGAGGCGGGCGGCGACTGAGGCAAGGCGGGTGGTGAGTTCGGGTGGGGAGTGGACCTCGAACTCGCAGCCGATGAGGGAGATCCAGATGGCGAGGCCGTCGAGGGAGTTGGAGCCCGCGCGCAGGGTGCAGGAGTGGGCGTCGAGGGGTTCGAGGACGCCGGAGGTGGGGCCGATCTGTTCGGCGGCGGCGTCCAGGGGCATGTGGAGGGTGAACACGCCCTGGTAGCGGTAGGCGGAGTTGGACAGCTTGTACGAGGTGTAGGCGGCCAGGTCCTGGTCGGGTGGGTCGCGGGGGGTGAAGCGGGGGCCGGTGGGGGTGCGGGCGGTGAGGCGGTCGACGCGGAAGGTGCGCCAGTCGTCGCGGTCGATGTCGAAGGCGACGAGGTACCAGCGGCGGCCGGTGTTGACCAGGCGCAGGGGTTCGACCTCGCGCAGGGTCTCGGAGCCGTCGCGGTCGCGGTAGTCGAAGCGCAGGCGGTGGTGGTCGCGGCAGGCGGAGGCGATGACCGACAGGGCGTCGGGGTCGACGGTGGGGCCGCGGCCCGGTAGCGGCAGCATCGCCGACTGCAGCGCGTTGACCCGGCCGCGCAGCCGCGCGGGCAGCACCTGCTCCAGCTTCGCCAGGGCCCGCACCGAGGTCTCCTCGATCCCGGCGACCGTGCCACCGGAGGCGGTGCGCAGCCCGATGGCGACCGCGACGGCCTCCTCGTCGTCGAGCAGCAGCGGCGGCAGCGCGGCCCCGGCGCCGAGCCGGTACCCGCCGGTGGTGCCGGTGGAGGCGTGCACCGGGTAGCCCAGCGAGCGGAGTTTGTCGACGTCGCGGCGCACGGTGCGGCCGGTGACGCCGAGCCGCTCGGCCAGGTCGGCGCCGGACCAGTCACGGCGGGTCTGCAGCAGCGAGAGCAGTCGCAGCAGCCGCGCGGAGGTCTCCAACATGGCCCCAGTCTCGCACCCATTGCGGACCACACCGGTCCGCAATGGTGGGTAGGTTCTGGCCCGTGACGACCCCGGTGCTCACCCGCCGCGCCCTCAACCGCGCCCTGCTCGCCCGCCAGCACCTGCTGGAGCGGGCCCCGCTCTCGCCGCTGGAGGCGATCACCCACCTGGTCGGCCTGCAGGCCCAGGCACCCAACCCGCCGTACGTCGGGCTGTGGTCGCGGTTGGCCGACTTCGCCCTCGCCGACCTGGCCGGGTTGCTCAGCGGCCGCCAGGTCGTGCGGCTGGCGTTGATGCGCTCCACCATCCACCTCGTCACCGCCACCGACGCCGACCCGCTGCGCGCGGTGCTGCAACCCGCCCTGGAGCGCGGTGTGGGCCGCGGGTTCACCGAGGCCGACGAGATCACCGCGACCGGCGCGGGCATCCTCGCCGAGGAGCCTCTTACCGCCTCCGAACTCGGTAGGCGTCTGGCCGCGAGGTGGCCCAACCACGAACCCGACCGGCTCGCCGCCGTGGTCCGCGCGCGTGCGGGGCTCGTGCAGGTACCGCCACGCGGGCTGTGGGGCTCATCGGGGCAGGCACGGCACACGACCCTGTCGGCCTGGTTGGGGGAACCGGTCGCCGCGCCGATGAGCGTCGACACGCTGGTCCGCCGCTACCTGGCCGCGTTCGGGCCCGCGAGCCCCGCCGACGCGCAGGCCTGGTCCGGTCTCACGGGTCTGCGGGAGGTGTTCGAGCGCCAACCCGACCTGCTCGCCTTCCGCGACGAGTCCGGCCGCGCCCTCTACGACCTGCCCGAGGCGCCGCGCCCGGACGAGGACACCCCGGCGCCGGTGCGGCTGGTGGCGGCGTTCGACAACCTGGTCCTGTCGCACGCCGACCGGTCGCGGGTGATCGACGACGAGCACCGCAAGCCGGTGATCATGGGCACCGGCAACGGCAACGTCCGCCCCACCGTCCTGGTCGACGGGCGGGTGGTCGGCATGTGGGGGACCCAGCGGACCAAGGGGACGGCCGTGCTGGAGGTCATCCCGTTCGGCACCCCCACCGCCCGCGACAAGCGCGCGGTGGAGGCCGAGGCGCGGCGGCTGCTCGCGGTCACCGACCCGGACGCCGAGAGCGTCGAGGTCCGCTACGCCTCCCGGTAGACGAGGGTGAACCCGTCGTGGCCCTTCTCGCCGACGGTCTGCACCGCCGTGGCCGCCACCCGCGGCTCGGCCCCGATCAGCTCGTGCATGCGGCGGGTGCCGACGACGGCGGGGGAGGTGTCGTCGGGGTCGGCGACCCGGCCGCCGCGCACCACGTTGTCCACGATGATCACCGAGCCCGGCGCGGTCAGCCGCATCGCCCACTCGAAGTAGGCCGGGTTGTTGTCCTTGTCGGCGTCGACGAACACCAGGTCGAACGGGCCGGTCAGGGTCGGCAGCGTCTCCAGGGCCGGGCCGACGAGGACCTCGACCACCCCGGCGAGCCCGGCGGCGGCGATGTTCTCCTCGGCGACGGCGGCGTGGCGCGGGTCGAACTCCAGGGTCACCACCCGACCGTCCGGCGGCAGCGCCCGCGCGAGCCAGATCGTGCTGTACCCGCCGAGGGTGCCGATCTCCAGGACCCGGCGGGCGCCGCGCACCCGGGCGATCAGGTTGAGCAGGCGGCCCTGGTTCGGGGCCACCGCGATCTCGGGCAGTCCGGCGTCGGCGGCGCGGCGCAGGGCGTCGTCGAGGACCGGGTCGGGCGGCAGCAGGGCCGAGACCAGGTAGTCGTCGACGGCGGTCCACAGCGGTTGATCAGACATGGCACCACCCTAGCCACCGCGCACCCGGCGACTCTCGACCTCGACTTGAGGTTCACTGTTGGCTGGTGAACCCTCGACCTGACGGTTACCGTCGCCGTCCGGAACCGTTGCGCCGCACCGCGGATGTCTTAGGATCGGGTGCATGTCGGACCGTGCCTGGCCCCGCACCGACGCCTCCGACGAGCTGCGCCTGCAGTGGGAGTTCCTCGCCTTCCTGCGCGCCACCGCGCTCATCAAGGCCTCCGGACTCACCCCCGCGCAGGCCATCGAGACCCCGCTGCCCGGCTCCCCGACGATGAGCGTGCTGGGTCTGCTCAAACACCTCACCGCCGTCGAGCGCCACTGGCTCACCCGCGTCGCGGGCGGCTCCGACGCGCCCCTGCTGTGGGACCCCGACGACGTCCACGCCGAATGGCGCCCGACCCCCACCGACACCCTCACCGCGGTCACCGCCGCCTACCGCGCCGAGTGGACCACCGCCGACACCGCCATGTCCGGCCTCACCCCCGACGACCCCGCCCGCGCCGACCCCACGCGCACGGTCCGCTGGACCCTCACCCACGTCATCCAGGAAACCGCCCGCCACGTGGGCCACCTCGACCTCCTCCGCGAACACCTCGACGGCACCACCGGCGAATAGCCCCGGTCCGCTCGGCGGATCACGACGACCGAGCGCGGGGACCGCGGCGGCCAGGGGAGGGAGCCGGGCCGGGGGCTAGTGCCCGGGCGTGGGCCGGAGTACGTGGCGGACGGCGGTGCGGAGCCAGTGGTGGGCGCCGTCGGTGGTGTGGCGGGGGTGCCAGGCCATGGCGATGGTCAGGGGTGGGAGGGGGAGCGGGATGTGCAGCAGGCGCAGGCCCAGGGTGTGGGCGGCGGCGCTGACCGGGGATGGGGGGTTGTCGGGCAGGGCGGTCGGGACCAGGCAGACGAGGTCGCTGGTGGCGGCCAGGGCCATGGCCGCGAGGTGGCCGGGTAGGGCGGCGACGACGCGTCGGGTGAGGCCGTGCTCGGCCAGCGCGGCGTCGAGGGGGCCGGTGAAGCGTCCCCGGCGGCTGACGGTCACGTGGTCGGCCGCGGCCAGGCCCGCCGGGGTCAGGGGTCCCTCCGTGAGCGGGTGACCGACCCGCACGGCAGCCGCCATCCGCAACGTGACCAGATCCTCCACGCGGGTCTCCGGGTCGACGTGGTCGATGGACCCGACCTCCAGGTCCACCCGCCCCTCCCGCAACGCGGGACCCGCCTCCCACTCCTCGGCCAGCACCCGCAACGACACCCCCGGCGCCTGACGCCGGGCCAGGTCCAGCAGACCCGGTGCCAACGCCGCGCCGACCACGTCCGCGGTCTGCACGGTGAACGTGCGCCGCAACCTGGCCGGGTCGACCCCGCCGCTCGGGGTCAGCAGGGCCTCCACCCGGCGCACCACCGCCGCGGCCTCCTCGCGCAGGGCCTCGGCGCGCGGCGTGGGCACCATCGCCTGCCCGGCCCGCACCAGCAGCGGGTCCTGCAACACCCGACGCAGGCGGGCCAGGGTGCGGCTCATCGCCGCGGGGGAGGTCCGCAGCCGCGCCGCGGCCCGGGTGACGCTCTGCTCGCTCAACAGGGCGTCGAGGGCCACCGCCAGATTCGCGTCCAGGCTGTTCACCGGCGTCATTCCACTTCAGGCAATGATTGGATGCTGAGGTTCCCATTGTGGCAACACCGGGCGGGTCCGCACGATGACGGGGTCCCCAGACCCGACCACACCACGAGGAACCATGATCGTCATCACCACCCCCACCGGGAACATCGGCCGACGGCTGCTGCCCCTGCTCACCGACACCACCGAGCCGCTGCGGGTCGTCGTCCGCGACCCCACCCGACTGCCCGACACCGTGCGCGACCGCGCCGAGGTCATCACCGGCTCCCACGGCGACCCCGCCACCCTCGACCGCGCCCTCACCGGCGCCGACGCCGTGTTCTGGCTGGTCCCACCGGACGGCTCCCGCACCCCCCACGAGGCCTACACCGGCTTCACCCGCCCGGCCGCCCGCGCGTTCACCACCCACGGCGTCACCCACGTCGTCGGCGTCTCCGCCCTCGGCCGCGGCACCCCACACGCGGCCCACGCCGGGCTCGTCACCGCCGCACTGGCCGTGGACGACCTCATCGCCGACACCGGCGTCGCCTACCGCGCCCTGGCCAACCCGTCCTTCTACGAGAACCTGCTCGACGAAGCCGACTCGATCCGCGAACACGGCGTCTTCACCGACACCGCCGACCCCGACCGCCCAGCCCCCATGGTCGCCGTCGCCGACATCGCCGCCACCGCGGCCGCGCTGCTGCTGGACCGCTCCTGGACCGGCGTCGACACCATCCCCGTCCTCGGCCCACGCGCCCTCTCACCCAACGACCTCGCCCGCGTCATGACCGAGGAACTCGGCCGCCCCGTCCGCTACCGCCGCGAGTCACTCGACGACCTGCGCGCCACCCTGCTCGGCCACGGCCTCGACACCGAGTTCGTCGACGCCACGGTCGACATGAAACGCGCCAAGGACAACGGCCTCGACACCGGCGCCACACCCACGGGCCACGGCACCGACTTCGCGCACTGGTGCGCCCACACCCTCAACCCCGCCATCACGGAGGCAACCGATGCCCACTGACCGCCCCGAGCCCGCCATCACCGCGTTCATGCTGGTCAAGACCACCCCCGAATGGCTGGCGATGACCGTCGCCGACCGCGTCGAGGCCTTCACCACCCAGGTCGTCCCCGTGATCGAGGCCCGCACCCGCGGCGTCCGCTCCCGCTTCTACGACACCGAGTTCTACTCCGCGCGCGTCACCGACATCTGGGTCTGGGAAGCCGACGACCACGACGCCTACCAACTGCTCATCGACGCCCTGCGCGAGACCCCGTTCTGGGACCGCTACTTCGACGTCGTCGACCTGCTCGTCGGCGTCGAGAACGGCTACGCCCGCAACTACGGCGTGGACGCGGTCACCACCATCACCACCTGACCCCATCCGGTGCCGCCACGAGTCTCGCGGCGGCACCGGGGTCGCACTAGGCCGTGTTCATCCGACCCAACACCCGCAACCCCGCCTCGGTCACCCGCACCGCCACGTCCTTGGTGCCCAACACCACCCGGAACACCACCAGCTCACGCCGCTCCAACACCGTCAACGCCTCCGCCACCCACTGCGGCACCCGCCCGGCCGGACCACCGTCCGGACCCGCCCACAGGAACCCCATCGGCACACCCCACAGACCGGAGTGGAACAACACCGCGCCCTCCGCGGCGTGCCGCAACGCGCGTGTCTCGTCCTCTGTCATCCCAGACCTCCCCAGATCCCCGCGGGCCGCGTGGTACCGATCACACGCCTTATCGGCAGGTTCGCGCGGCGGCCAAGCAATCACCACCCCTGGCCCGACCCCGACTCACCCCAGCCACCGACCCGCACCACGCGTCAACCCGTCCCGCACCACCCCGGGCGCGAACGACGCCCCCGCCGCCGCGACCGCCAACCCGGCCACCTCCGCGTCCGACAACCCGAACGCCGACCGCACCACCCCGTACTCCGCCGCCAACCCCAGACCCGTCACATCCGGCACATCGGTGTTCACCGTCACCACCACACCCGCCGCCACCAACCCCGGCAACGGGTGCCGCCGCACCGAGGACACCAACCCCAACGCCACGTTCGACGACACGCACACCTCCACCGCCACCCCCCGCTCCCGCAGCAACGCCACCACCGACGGGTCCTCCAACGCCCGGAACCCGTGCCCCACCCGCTCCGCGCCCCCGACCTCCACCGCCTCACGCACACTCGCCGCCCCAGCCGACTCACCGGCGTGGTGCACCAACCGCAACCCCGCCGCCCGCGCCTCCCGCAACACCCCCGCGAACGGCGCCAACGGAAACGCCTCGTCCCCGGCCAACCCGACCCCCACCACCTCCTCGTGGGCCAGCGCCAACTCCACGGTCCGCTCCAACCGCGCCACCGACCGCCGCCGCGAGTGGTCCAACAACACCCGCACCACGATCCCGTGCGCCCGCTGCCCCTCCCGCAAACCCGCGATCACCGCCGCCAACGGCATCCCCACATCACCGAGGCGCTCACCGTGCGACGCCGCCGTGAACGTCACCTCCGCGTACCGCGTCCCCTGCGCCGCCTCATCCGCGCAGAACTCCACCGCCAACCGGTGGAAGTCCTCCGGCGCGCGCAAACACCCGCGCAGCACCGAGTTGCGGTCCGCGAACTCCCGGAAACCCCGAAACGGCCCCCGCGACGGAACCGCCACCCCCTCGCGCGCCGCCAACTCCGCCACCAGCCCCGGCCGCGCCGTGCTCTCCAGGTGGACGTGCAAGTGCGCCTTGGGCAACCCGACCAGATCCCGCACCCGTCCAGATTAAGAGGCCCCCACCCGAGACCGCTCCCGGTTTTCCCACCCACCCGGCAACCTTTCCCCCACCACCGGGATCAAGGGGGAGTAAGGCACCACCCCACCCACCGGAAGGCGCGGAAACCACCGTGGCACTGACGTTCGCCAAGCCCGACCGCAGACTCGACATCACCGTCGACCGCACCGGCCGCCACGTCACCGTCGCCGCCGCCGGGCGCATCGACCTCGCCACCGAGACCCCCTGGCACGACCAGGTCATGCACGCCTGCACCGCCACCGACGACACCACCCGGGTCACCGTCGACCTCACCGAGGTCACCTTCCTCAGCTGGGCCAGCACCGCCGTCCTGCTCCGCGCCCACCGCGCCTGCCAACGCCGCGGCCGCACCCTGCGCGTGCTCGCCTGCGGACCCGTCCTCACCGGCCTGCACCTGACCCGCCTGCACGAGGACATCACCGTCACCCCCACCCTGCGGCCCGTCCAGACCACCCGCCCCCGCGCCTGCTCCGGCTGGCTCATCGCCTGACCGGGTGAACCCCGACTGGCAGCCCGCCGCCGACCACCGCAGGGTGGATCGGTGGACTTCCCCCAGTTGGACGCCCTGAGCGGCCAGTACGAGAGCCCCTTCGCGACCTTCCTCGCCCACACCGACCAGAGGCGCAAGGCCAACCGCTACCTCGACGACCTCACCGCGCGCCTCCCGCGCCGCGGCACGTTCATCGACGCGGGCGCGGGCACCGGGGACACCGTCGCCCACCTGGCGGGGAAGTTCGACCACACCATCGCCATCGAACCCAACCCCGCCCTGCGCGCCCACCTCGCGGGCAACGCCCCCACCGCCACCATCCTCGACGTCCCCATCCTCGCCGCCGACCCCGGCCACCAAGCCGACCTCGTCTACTGCGGCCACGTCCTCTATTACATCGACCCCGACCTCTGGCAGGACCACATCGACACCCTCAGGTCCTGGACCGCCCCCGACGGCGAGTGCGTCATCGCCCTGCAGAACCCCAACAGCGACTGCATGGTCATGCTCCGCGAGTTCGGCGGCCCGCACTACCCCCTCCCCAAGGCCACCAAGGCCGACACCACCACCATCCCCGCCTTCATCCAGACCGACGACCTCACCACCGCCCTCGACATCGCCGCCTTCATCCTCGGCCTCGCCCCCCTCCCCGTCACCCGAGACCTCGTCGAGGACTACCTCACCCACCGCTTCCGCTCCGCCAACGGCTACCTGTTCTCCTGCACCCAGGACTTCCACCACATCCGTTGACCCGGCAGGCCACGGCGCCTGGCGGACCATCGAGGCGATGAGGTGGAGGGTGGCGTGGGGGAGAAGGGTGCGCGGAGAGCCTGGACCTGTCAGTCGATGAACGCAGCCCGAAGCCATGGACATGCTGGATCGTGATGGCGTGGGTGATCATCTCGCCCGGTCAACAAGATCAACTCGGCGGGGGAGTGCCGAGTCGGTCCTGGATCGTGTTGAAGAACGTGGTCTTGGCGATCGTGTAGGCGTCGTTGCCCGAGTCGCCCGCGTGCGCGACGGTCAGGTCGCGTTTGACGGTCTCGTAGTCCCGCCGCAACTGCGGATCGGCGCGCAGCAGGTCACGGAACGCCCTCGTGTAGTGCCACCACGGGGAGCCGATCTCGCGCACGTGCAGGATCGCCCGCCGACCCGGATCAGCCGACGCGAACAGCCGCTTGTCCCACCGCGCCCCCGCGCCGACCTGGGCCCGAGGCGCGTCACGCAGCACACCAGGCGACCCCGGCGCGTGCGGCGCCACATCCACGAACCCGGCACCCGCCAACGCCTCCGCCAACCCCACCAACCCGTCCAGCGACGGCACCCCCAACTGCAGGTCCACCACCGGCTTCGCCGCCAACCCCGGCACCGACGTCGACCCGATGTGATCCCACACCAACCCCGGCGCACCCCACCGCCGAGACAGCCTGCCCACCAACCGGCCCGCCGCCACCGCCCACTCCGGATCCCACGCACTCAACCTCGGCGGACCCACCGCCGCCGCGAACCGACCCTCCGCCACGTTCCGCGCGAACGGCTCCACCCGCCCCACCCACAACGCCTCAAGCTCCTCCACCGACGACACCACCGCGTCGACATCCGGCGACCCACGCCCCCCGATCACGAACGCCGCACCCTCCACCGACCCCAGACGCGTCAGGCCCGCGCGGTCCAACTCGACCAACCTGGCGACGTCCACAGCACCCACCACAGCGATCTCCACGGCCACACCAGCCAGGATGCCCGGGGGAGCCCACCACCACACACCCGGTCCCGCACCGCCACAGGGCGTAGGGTGAGCGTCAGCCCCACATCGAGAGGGGGCACCACATGACCGATACGCCGGCCGCCAGGCCCGTACAGTCGAGTTCACCGCACGCGGACACCGCAACACCACCACCGCCTGCCACCACCGCGCCCATGACACCCGCCGCGGACCCGCTACGCCGCTCGCGCACCAGCGCCCTGTGGATCGGCGTGATCGTCTTCGCCGTCGTCCTCGTCCTGCTGCTGGTCTTCGTCCTGCAGAACACCCAACCCGTGCGGATCTCCTACCTCGGCGCCACCGGCGACATCCCGCTCGCCGTCGCCATGCTGCTCGCCACCGCCGCCGGGATCCTGCTCACCGCCGTCGCGGGCTCACTGCGCATCCGGCAACTCCGCAGACGAGTACCAGGCCGCCGCAAGCACTGACTCCCTCGCGCCCCGACCCGCGCGCGAGCCGCTGAACCGCAAACCCGGAAATGTGGAAGCACACCTTGATCTCGTTCGTCTGGTCACCCGGCCACCCGCTGCCCGCGGGCACCGGCGGTTCCGAGAACTACACCGTCGGGCAGGTCAGGGAACTGACCAGGCGCGGCATCGCGGCCCAGATCGTCACCGTCGGCCTGGGCACCGGCGACGGCAGGGCCGAGTTCACCGGCATCCCGTTCCGCGCCCTGGCCACCACCGCCGACCTCGCCGACCTCGACGGCACGGTCGTGTTCGTCAACGAGTCCAGCCCGGTCACCACGAGGAACCCGGCGTTCCTGATCCTGCACAACCCGCCACCCATCCGCGACGACAAGCGGCAGTCGGTGGTCGCGGGCACCGCCGCGCACGCCCTCATCGCCACCAGCCTCTACGCGGCCACGCTGTGGGCGGCCTACCTCGACGTCGACATCGCCACCATCAACGTCGTCTACCCCTTCGCCGAACCGGTATTCGCCGCCCAGGCGCGAACCAGGGGACCGGTGGGCAAGACCAGGGTGCTGTTCGCGGGCAGGCTCAGCCCCGAGAAGGGCGTCTACACCCTGCTGGAGACCCTGCACATCGACATCATCGAGCAGGACGTCGACCTCACCTTCACCGCGACCACCGCGGGCGCCGACAAACCGCAGGGCAGGATCATCGAGCGGCTCCTGGGCCACCACCCGGGGATCTCCGTGGTCGCCGCCCGCAAGACCCCGGCCACCATGGCCGCGCTGATGGCCGAGCACGACATCGTGGTCATGCCGTCCAACAGCCAGTACTGGCACGAGACCTTCGGCATCGTCTCCATCGAGGCCCAGCACGCGGGCTGCTGGGTCATCGCCTCCGACGACGGCGGCCTCCCGGAAACCGACTGCGGCGGCGTCGTGCTCATCGCCCCGGACAACGCCGAGGCGCTCGCGCTGGGCATCCGCGAGGTCATCGCGGGCAAGCCGTTCACCGCGGCGAGCCGACAGGACGCGGGGACCAGGTTCACCGTGGCGCAGTCGGTCGACAGCCTGCTCGCCGTGCTGGCCCGACCCCAGGCCATCCCGCCCGCGGTCATCATCAAGCAGCTGGAGGACCTCGTCCGCGCCCCGTCGGCCGAGCGGGCCCACGCCACCAAGCCGATCGCGGCCGTCTAGGAGAGGGCCCGATCAGCGCTACTTGACATAATGTAGATTATCAACCAAACACCGACCTGGGATTCCGGGCGCCGAGAGGGCCTGGACACCGGTTGCATACGTCACTGTGACGTTTCGCCGGTGATCAGCCGCGGGCATCGAGTTGCCCGCTGGTCGACCCCTGGAGCGCCCGCCGAAGACCCGAGCCGAGGCCGGGCGGCTCCAGGGGTTCGGGCGTGCCGGACGAGCGCGTGTCGACTCTGCTCCCCGGGTTTCGCGTTCGCCGCTTCCCCAGGCTCTCGAACACCTGTTTGATGGATAACCGCGATTATCCATGCGATGTCGGGACTGTCGGAGTGATCCGGTAAGCACACGGGGTGATGTTGATCGAGGCGCAGGACGCCTTCTTCCTCGCTCGCCGGTCCAGGAAGGACTCGCCGCACACCACCGTGGCCTACAAACGGGACCTGGCCGGGGTCAGCGCCCTGGTGGCCGAGGCCGTGGGCAAGGACGTGCCGCAGGTGGCGCTCGACGAGGTGAACGCGAAGGTCCTGCGGGAGGCGTTCGGCAAGTTCGCCGACACCCACGCCAAGAGCTCGGTGGCGCGCGCCTGGTCGACGTGGAACCAGTTCTTCCAGTTCTGCGTGGCCGACGAGGTGGTGTTCGGCAACCCGATGGGCGCGATCGGCCGCCCGCGACCCGCTCCTCTCTCCCCCAAGCCGCTGCGCGGTGAGCAGACCCCGGAACAGCTGCTGCAAGCCGTGGCCGGTGGCGCGCGGCGGGCCCGGGCGCCGTGGCCGGAGCGGGACCTGCTGGTGCTGGCGTTGGGGCTGGTGGCGGGCCTGCGGGCCTCGGAGATGCGCGCGTTGAAGCGGTCGTCGGTGGTGGGGCGGCCCGGTGAGCGGCGGCTGTTCGTGCACGGCAAGGCGAACCGGGAGCGGTCGATCCCGATCGAGGTGCCGTTGGAGCGGGTGATCGAGGCGTACCTGGTGTCGGTCGACCTGCGGTTCCCGGTGGCGCGCTTCGGTGACGAGTCGCCGTTGGTGCTGGGCTCCGATGGCGCCGGTATCGGCCGGGGCGCGCTGGATTACCTGGTGAAGGCGTGTTTCCGGGCGGCGGGCATGCGGGACCGGGTCCCGGCGGGGGCGAACCTGCACGCGTTGCGGCACACGTTCGCGACACGGTTGGCCGAGGACGGGGCGAACGCGGTGGAGATCATGGTGCTGCTGGGGCACGCGAGCCTGAACACCAGCCAGAACTACATCGACGCGACCGGGGCGCAGCGGCGGGCGGCGGCGGCGAGCAACCGCACGTACCGGGCGCTGGCCGGGTTGACGGCGACCGACGACGATGACTCAGCTCCCCCGGTGCCCGGCCGATGAGGTGATCACCTGCGTCCGCGGGTCGGTGGAGATGGGGCTGGGTCATGGGGTTTCTCGACGACCGTTCGGTTCGGGTGAAGGTCTTGGCCGTGGTGGCGGTCGCGTCGGTGGGGATCGTGGCCGCGGCGGTGGCCGCCCAGGGGTCCATGGGCACGATGGACGAGAGCGTGGTGGCGCTGGCCGAGCGCGGTACGGCGGCCGGTCAGCAACTGGCGCTGGTGCGCGAGTTCGAGACCGAGGTCCGGATGGACCTGGTGGCGTTGGTGTCCGCTCCCCCGGCCCAGCGGGCGGTGTGGGAGAAGTCCGTGACCGACGACGAGGCCGGGGTGGACGCCGCGGTGGCCCGGTACGGGTCGTTGGTGGGTGGCTCGTCGGACCTGGCGCCGTTCGTGGCCGCGTGGGGTCGGGTGCGGTCGCAGTACGCGCAGGTGTTGCTGCCCGCGGCTCGTGCTGGGGACGCTGCGGCGTGGTGGGCGGCGTACGACGGTCAGGTGGCGTCGTCGGTGGAGCAGGCGTCGAAGGCGTTGGACCAGTTGGAGGCGCGTCGGGGCGCGGACAACGCGGCGTGGCGGGTGGCGTCGGAGGACGCGTACTCGTCGGGTCGGGTGGTGACGTTGTTGGTGGCGGTGTTGGCGTTGATCGCGGCGTTGGGGCTGGGGTTGGTGGTGACGCGGCGGATCGTGGTGCCGTTGGGTCGGGTGGCGGAGGTGTTGCGGTCGTTCGCCCGGGGGGATCTGACGGCGCGGGTGGTGGTGTCGGGTCGTGACGAGTTGGGGGTGATGGCGGAGACGGTGAACGAGGCGGTGGGGGCTGTCGGGGAGACGTTGGGTGAGATCGAGCGGTCGGCGTCGGAGCTGCGGGGCGCGTCGGGTCGGGTGGCGGCGGCGAGTGGTCGGATGGCGAAGGACGCGGAGAGTGGTCGGGTCCGGTCGGGTGAGGTGACCGGGTCGGCGGCGTCGGTGACGCGCAACGTGCAGTCGGTGGCAGCGGGGTCGGAGCAGATGAGCTCGGCGGTGGGGGCGATCGCGCAGAGCGCTGGGCACGCGGTGCGGGTGGTGGAGCGCGCGGTGGTGGCGGCGCGGGGGACGTCGGAGACGATCAGCCGGTTGGGGGCGTCGAGCGAGGAGATCGGGGCGGTGGTGAAGGCGATCTCGACGATCGCGGGCCAGACGAACCTGCTGGCGTTGAACGCGACGATCGAGGCGGCGCGCGCTGGGGAGGCCGGTAAGGGGTTCGCGGTGGTGGCCGGTGAGGTGAAGGACCTGGCGCAGGCCACGGCGCGGGCGACGGAGGACATCTCGCGGCGGGTGGAGGCGATCCAGGCGGACACGGGCGCGGCGGTGGCGGCGATCACGGAGATCAACGGGATCATCGCCGAGGTCAACGACCACCAGCTGACGATCGCGGCGGCGGTGGAGCAGCAGGAGGCCACGACCGGTGAGATGAACCGGAGCCTGGCCGCAGCGGCGGAGGGGTCCTCGGAGATCTCGGTGCACATCCGTGAGGTGTCGGCGGTGGCGGAGTCGGTGGCGGAGGGTGCCGGGGAGACTAAGGGGGCGGCTCGGGAGCTGTCGCTGTTGTCGGCGCGGTTGAACGGGTTGGTGTCGCGGTTCCGGGCGGAGTAGATCCGGTCGGAGTGGGCAGCGGGTCGGGTCAGTATGCGCGGATGATGGTGCCGGTGGTGTTGTCCTCGACGCAGCGCAGGTAGTGGTCGACGAGGTCGGGCATGGGGATCGGGCGCAGGCCGGGGAAATGCCTGCCGAGGTCGGTCCCGCCGTCCTCGACGGGGGTGGGGTCGTCGACGAGGGTGGGGCTGACCACGGTGATCCGCATGCGTCGGGGCAGTTCGATCGCGGCCGAGAGGGCGAAGCTGTGCAGGGCGCCGCTGATGACGCCGCCGCCGGTGACGTGTGGCCACGGGTGGTCGGCGAAGATCCCGGAGGTCAGGGTGAAGGAGGCGCCGTCGGCGCAGTGGTGCTGGCCAGTGAGGACCAACGCGACCTGTCCGTAGAACTTGGCGCGCAGGTTCTCGTGCAGTCGGTCCGAGGTCAGCGTTGTGAACTCGTCGAGCGCGCCGTGGGCGGCGACGCTGATGACGCTGTCGGCGGCTGTGACCTGGCGGTACATGGCCTCGATGGTGGCCGGTGCGGTCAGGTCGACGTGGATGTCGCCTGAGGTGCGGGCGGCGGTGACGACGTCGTGGCCGCGGGATCGCAGTGCGGGCACGAGCCGTCGTCCGATGGTGCCCGTGCCGCCGACGACGATGACCTTCATCGGGTGCTCGCCCGGTCGAGGGTCCGCGCCATCCGGGTGAGCGCGTCGGCGTCGGGTGTGCCGGGGTGGGCGTGGAACAGTCCGATCCGCTGGTCGTCGTCGGGCAGGGTGAGGGTCTCGTTCGCCAGGGTCAGTCGCCCGATCACGGGGTGGTCGAGTTCGCGCAGGTGGTGGGAGCAGGTTCGGATGGGGCGGCGTGCCCACAGGTGTGCGAACTCGTGGCTGTCGGCGGTGAGGTTGTCGATGAGGTGGTGCAGTCGTGGGTCGTTCGGGTGTCGTGCGGCGGCTTGGTGCAGGGCCGCGACGGTGACGTGTGCTTTGGCGTGCCAGTCGCGGTAGAGGGCGCGGTGGTCCGCGTCGAGGAACAGCATGCGGGCGAGGTTGGGGCGGGTCGGGTGGTCCGGGGCGTCGGGGTGGAGGTGGCCCGCGAGCAAGGCGTGGCCGAGTGGGTTCCACGCCAGGACGTCGGCGCGGTGGTCGATGACGACGGCGGGTGTCGTGGCCAGGGTGGTGAGCAGGTGGCGCACGGAGGGCCTGGGGGTGCTGGTGCCGGGGTGTGGTCGGGTTGGTCGGGTGGGGGTGGCGAGGACTCGCAGGTGGTCGTGTTCGGCCGGGTCGAGGCGCAGGGCGGTGGCGAGTGCGTCGATGACCGCGGCGGAGGCGTTGCCGCTGGTGCCCTGTTCGAGTCGGGTGTAGTAGCCGACGCTGACCCCGGCGAGTTCCTCCCTGCGCAGCCCGGGGACTCGGCGGTGGGTGGTGCCGGGTGTGATGCCCGCGGCGGCGGGGGTCAGGCGTTGGCGCCTGCTGCGGAGGAATCCGCCGAGGTCGGTGGTGGCCATGGGGCCATCGTCGTGCCGGGGGCTCGGTGGTGCCTGCCCCGGTCAGGGATACCTTCGCCGGTCTGCCGGGGGCATGGCTCGGATGTGGGGGCGGTTTAGGCTGCGGGGGTGGTCAGGCGCAAGCTCGTGTCCCCTCTCCCCCAGCGGCATGGTCTTGACGCGGCCAAGGTGCGGTTCCCGCTGGAGGGGGTGTGGGGAACGGCGCTGGAGCACCTGGTGGAGCGGTTGCCGCGGGTGGAGCCGGGGCGGATCGAGGCGATGCTGCGGGAGGGGCGGATCGTCGGGGTCGACGGGCCGTTGGGGGTGGGGGCGCCGTTCGTGCCGGGGGCGGTGGTGTGGTTTCACCGGGATCTGCCGGTGGAGGTGCCGGTGCCGTTCGAGGTGTCGGTGGTGCACCGCGACGAGGACATCGTAGTGGTGGACAAGCCGCACTTCCTGGCGTCGATCCCGCGGGGCAAGCACATCGTGGAGACGGCGCTGGTGCGGTTGCGGCGGCAGTTGGGGATCCCGACCCTGTCCCCCGCGCACCGGCTGGACCGGGTGACGGCGGGGTTGCTGCTGTTCGTGGTGCGGCCCGAGGCGCGGGGCCGGTACCAGACGATGTTCCGGGACCGGCTGGTGTCGAAGGAGTACGAGGCGGTCGCGCCGGTGGGGGCCGGGTTCCCGGTGACGGTGCGGTCGCGGATCGTGAAGGAGCGCGGGGTGATCCGGGCGTTCGAGGTGGACGGTGAGCCCAACGCCGAGACCCGGGTCGAGCTGCTGGAGCAGCGCGGCGAGGTGGGGCGGTACCGGTTGGTGCCGGTCACGGGCCGGACGCACCAGCTGCGGCTGCACATGGCGGGGCTGGGGGTGCCGATCCTGGGTGACGACTTCTACCCGGAACTGCGGGACAAGGCGCTCGACGACTTCACGCGGCCGTTGCAGCTGTTGGCGCGGGTGCTGGAGTTCCCGGACCCGGTGACGGGGGTGCGGCGGCGGTTCGAGAGCGGGCTGCGGCTGGCGGCGTGGGCGTCGCCGGAGTCCTGGTAGAACCGGTCGCATGCTGGTGTGGGTGAACGGGCCGTTCGGGGTGGGCAAGACGCAGACGGCGTGGGAGTTGGTGCGCCGTTTGCCGGGCAGCGTGCTGTGCGACCCGGAGGCGGTGGGATTCGGGCTGCACCGGACGATGCCGCCGTGGCTGCGGGAGGACTTCCAGGACCTGCGGTCGTGGCGGTCGGGGGTCGTGGAGGTGCTGGACCTGGTGTTGCGGCGGCACGAGGGTGTCGTGGTGGCGCCGATGACGTTGGTGGAGCCGGCGTATTTCGACGAGGTCGTGGGCGGATTGCGCGAGCTGGGGCATGACGTGCGGCACTTCGCGTTATTGGCTGCCCGGGAGACGGTGGTGGACCGGCTCGCGGAGCGTGGGTTCGGGCACGCGGTGGCGTGGGTGGCTGGGCGTGGGGCGGCGTTGCGGCGGGAGAGCTTCGCGTTGTCGAACCTGGACCGGTGCTTGGAGCGGCTGCGGGAGCCGGAGTTCGCGACGCAGGTGTGGACGGACTCGTTGTCGTTGCGGGAGGTGGTGGAGTTGATCGCGGCGGAGGTGGGGGTGTCGGTGGTGCCGGACACGGACTCGGCGTTGCGGGGATGGGTGCGGCGGGCGGTGGTGGGGGCTCGGCACATCCGGTTCTGACGCGCGAGGGGATTCGATCTCGAACGCTGACCCAGACGCGGCCCTCTACGACGTTGGCCCTCACCCGGCCCCCCTCAGGCGTTGGCCGAACCGCGCTCCTCGGAGTCGCTGGTGCCAAGCCGGCTCGATGGGGCGGACTTGTTTTGCGTGGGGGAGAATGACCCGTAGCGTCGTTCGCGGACAGGGCCACGCTTTTCGGCCCCTGCTTTGCGGTCCTGCCACGGGTTATTCAGGGGCCCCGCGCAAAACGAGTTCGCCCCATCGAGCACAGCTCGAAACTCGCGCCCCACCGCAATGCCGAAGGCGAGCCGATGATCGTCGACGCCGCAGGCGAGACCGAGAGCCGCCCCTCCCCCATCGAGCCGGACTCTGGCAAGTGGGGATGGCGTTCACATAAGTAGCTCACAGCTCGCGCACACCGCGCTCCCAGGGTGCGCTCCTAGCTTGCTCACCGCTGGTATCCGAACTGGCACAGTGAGTGAGGAGCGTTCACCATGCACGATGACGACGAGCCAGTCGGGCGTGTCCTGGGTAGGCGGCAGGCGTTGGCGTTGTTGGGGGTTGCCGGGGCGGCGTTGACGGCGGTGGGGTCGGGGGTTGCCGTGGCGGCGACCCCGGGCGCGGAGGGGGTCGCGGTCGGGGACTGCGGTGTGGACTGCGTGGCGCGGCCCGAGCAGGTCGAGGGGCCGTACTTCGTCGACGAGAACCTCAACCGGTCCGACATCCGGACCGATCCGGCGACGGGGGTGGCCTCGCCCGGTATCCCGTTGGTGCTGGGGTTGTCGGTGCTGTCGATCCGGGACAAGCGGTGCGTGCCGCTGCGGGACGCGGTGGTCGACATCTGGCACTGCGACGCGAACGGGGTGTACTCCGACATCCCCAGTGAGGGGTCGGCGGGGAAGAAGTTCCTGCGCGGTCTGCAGGTCAGCGACCGGGGTGGCCGGGTGCGGTTCACCACGGTGCTGCCCGGCTGGTACCGGGGTCGGACGGTGCACATCCACATCAAGGTGCGCACGATCGGCACTGACGGCAAGCCCTACGAGTTCACCTCGCAGCTGTACTTCACCGACGCGTTCAACGCCGCGTACCTGGCGCAGCCGCCATACAAGGCGAAGGGCACGCCGGACACCACGAACGCGACCGACTTCATCTACCGGCAGGGCGGCGACCAGCTGACCCTGCGCCCCCACCGAGCCCGCCACGGCTACACCGCCGACTTCACCATCGCACTGGACCTCTCCGACCCCACCGTCGGCGACGACGACAGCCAGGGCCCCGGTCCAGGTCCCGGCCCGGGCCCTGGACCCACCCCGCCCTCCGGCACCCCGCCGACGGGCATCCCCCCGACCCGTACCCCGTCAACCACTCCCCCCACGGCCCCACCCACCACCACCTAGACCGACAGCGACCCTGCTGACTCCTCTGTCGAGTCCCCGAGCGATCACCCGCCCGGGGACTCGACGGTCGGGGGCCGGTCGGCTCCGGAACGCGTGCAGTGCGGCGACCGCGAGGGTCTGCTGGGCGTCGAACTCCGGGAAGGTGTCGACCTCGTCGAAGCCGAGGCGGGCGGCCAGGGCACGGGCGGTCTGGGTGACGATGAGGACGGGCTGGTCCGGCAGTTCGGCCGCGGCCGCGCGCAGCACCGCCGCGGTCGCCTCCGCCGCCAGGCCCGCGCCCCAGAACGGGCGTCGCAGCACGGAGGACAGTTCCAGCTCGCCGCCGCCAGTGACGACATGACCCGGGCGGTGCGCGGGGCGGCGGTCCAGGTCGATGAGTCCGATCGCCTCATCGGTGGTCTTGTCGGCGATGACGTAGCTGCCGGGCTCGGAGGTGGCGTGGGCCGTTCCCGTCTCGTCGAGTCGCCGTTCGACGGCCTCGCGGGGGTGGGGGCCGCCCAGGTGTGCTCTGACCTTGGGGTCGGTGGACAGCTCGACGAGGGCGTCCCGGTCGGTGGGGTGGGCCTTGCGGAGCACCAACCGGTCGGCGTGGATGGCGCGGTGGCCGTCATGGCGGCCGATGCTCCCACAGCGTGATCGCCGTGCCACCGAACGCGCGGGTGTGGGTGGGGTTGTGTGTTCGGGGCGTGGGCCGGGTATGTCAGGGGCATGGGTCGGTCCCGGTGCGGGGTGGCGGCGGGCCGCGGTGATGAGGGAGGTTCGGGATGAACCCACGGGAGCTCAGTGGTCACGAGCGGCGGGCGCTCGAGGAGATCGCGGACAGGCTCAGTGCGGACTCGCCGCGGTTGGCGTCGTTGCTCGCGGAGCGGGAGCAGGTGATGGCGCCGACGTTGGCGTCGTTGGGGTTGGCGGTGGCCGCGGGTGGGGTGTGCGCGGTGGTGGGGCTGGTGTTGGGGGCGCCGTTGTTGGTGTTCGTGGGGATGGTCGCGGCGGTGGCGGTGTTGTTGGTGCCGTCCAAGCGGGCGGAGAGTGGCGAGGTCGAGCGGTAGAATCCGGTGTGGCTCGGTTGCTGGGGGATCAGGCGCTGGCTCGGTCGGCGGTGGTGGCCAACCGGGACATGAACCGGGAGCGAGGGCTCGCCGGGTACGCGCGGGAGCTGGGTGTCGACATCGGTGCGTTGGCGCGGCCGGGGTTTGCGTGGTTGGACCTGTGTTGTGGCAGTGGCGCGGCGCTGCTGGAGTGCGCGGCGCGGGTGCCGGAGGTGCGGGCCACAGGGGTGGATCTCGTCGACTTCTACGCGGGGCCCGCGCGCGACGGTGTGGAGTTCGTGACGGCGCCGGTGGGTAAGTGGGTGCCGGGGCGGGCGTACGACCTGATCACGTGCGTGCACGGGTTGCACTATGTGGGCGACAAGCTGGGGTTGCTGGAGAAGGTCGCGTCGTGGCTCACCGAGGACGGCCTGTTTGTGGCCAACCTCGACTGGCGGACAGTCCTCACCGAACAAGACCGAACAAGGCAGGGTCACCGACGCACTACGGGCGGCGGGGTTCGACTACGACACGCGGCGGCGGAGGATCCGGTTGGTCGGGCGTCGTGAGGTGCGGTGGCCGTACCGGTATCTGGGCGCGGACGATCAGGCCGGTCCGAACTACACCGGGCAGCCGGGCGTCAACTCGCACTACGGTGGCCGATAGGGTGCTGGGTGTGAGCACGCGCTACATCACCTGGGACGAGGCCATCGACCTGTTCGAGCGGCGCGGTCTGCCACAGTCCATCTGGGAGAACCTGTACGAGGGCGGGTACGCCCTGCACACCGGTAACGCGGTCGTCGACGGGAACTTCCCGCTCAACAGCGACGAACCGGCCCCGTGGGACGACGTGGCCGACTGGGACATCGGCTACATCGTCGACGGCGACCTGACCATCACCGGCGCCCTCTACGACGTCGACGACGGTGCCGCCGCCCTCGTGGTCCTCGGCGACCTCAAGATGACCGGCTTGCACACCACCTGCGACCCGAAGATCATCGTCACTGGCGACACCACCGCCGAGGTCCTCTACGGCGAGTACTCCGACAAGTACCTCGTCTTCCGCGGCGACCTGCGCGCCGCTGTGCAGGTGTGGCGCTCCGAGAGCGAACCCGACGAAATCGGCGGCACCGCCTCCGGCAGCCTCACCCCGGCCACCCTCAACGCCACCCGCGTCGACAACACCGCCACTCCCCTGCCCGACCTGCTCACCCCCGAACTCCTCACCCCCACCGGCACCCTCGACGCCGACGCCCTCCACACCCGACTGCTCGCCGGTGAGCCACTGCTGCTGCCCTGAACTGTCGGTGGAGCCTGCGACTCTGGGCCGGTAGCCGAGAGCCCAGGGGGAAACGTGTTGTCCGGTCAGTTCATCGAGCCCGCGTCGGTCGTGTGGGATCCCGACTACCGCTACCGGAACCACCCGCTGCCCGGCATGCCCCGCCCGGCCGCCGCAGAGCCCACCGGGCGGCCGACCGATCCCGAGCTGCTGGCCGCGATCAGCGGCCTCGTGGACGAGTTCACGACCCAGTACCTGCGGATCAAAGGACGCCCACCGCGCTTCGGTGAGCGGGCCACCGAGGCCGGGTTGGCGGCGGCCGAGACGCGGATCGGGGCTCGGCTCCCCGAGGACATCCGCGCGCTGTACCAGGTCGCGGGCACCGACCCGAACGAGATCGGGCTGCTGGGCAGGTGGAGCCTGACCTGCCTCGACTCCAACGCCGAGGAGTACGGGTACGACCCGATCGGCGTCGGTGGCCACGAGGACGGCGTATTCGACTCCGACCGCGTCGTCCTGGAAGCCGAACCCGCCCGACACGTGCGACGCCTCTCCCGCAGCGACTGGTGGATCGTCATCGGCTCGGACTACTCCGGCGGGAACCTCGTCGTCGACCTCGACCCGGGGCCACGGGGCAACCCCGGGCAGTTGCTCGAGGAAGGCCGGGGCATCGACCACGTCCAGTACGTCGCCGAGTCCGCGACCTCCGTGCTCACTGCGGTGGTCGCCGCCGCCCGCGAGAACCGGATCGAGCCGAGGGCCGCTGACGGCGACTGGCTCGGCGCCATCATCGACGAACCGCACACGTCCTACCAGCGGTCGCAGGTGGTCGGTGACCGAGACCTGGCCGATGTGTTGGCCGAGTACCCGGACCCGACACTCGTGCAGGAGCTCTACCTGCACAAAGCCACCACCCTCGACCTCACCGCGCTCGCCGCCACCCCCCGCCTGCGCAGCCTGCTCATCAGCCGCGCCGACCTCGTGCGGCTCTGGCTCCCGCCGCTGGTGGAAGGCCTCACCCTCACCGCGGGCGAGGCCGACCTGTCCGCCCTCGCCGGTCACCCCGCCCTCTGGGACCTCACCATCACCCGCGCCCCGGTCCGGGCCGCGGACCTCACCGCCATCCCCGCGCTCACCCGCCTGGACCTCTCTGGCACCGAGGTCGACGACATCACCGCCGTGGCCGACCTGGACCTGCGCGTCCTGATCCTCAACCCCGCCCAATGGGAACGACTACGCCTGGCAGGCCGCTTACCCACGCGACTGGTCGCCGCCCGCCTCAGCGGCAAACCCACCACCGGCGAGGCCCACGCCTGGGCCACCTGGCTGCGTGAGACCCACCACGATCCGAACACCGCGCCCTGACTCCGACCGCGTCGAGGACACCGAGCAGAGTCCGATGTGGATGGTTGCCCGCGGTGCTCGTCACGCGCCCTGGGCGAAGGGGATGTCTTCTGAGAGCAGGTGGCGCAGGGAGGCGATGGAGTGCTGGGTGACGACCGGATCCAGGTTCTCGCGGCGCCAGATGTAGAGGGGTAGCGGCTCCAACGGGGGCAGGTCGCTGCGGGGGATCAAACCTTGGGGCGTGGTGCCGAAGGTGGCCAGGACGGCGACGCCTTGGCCTGCGGCGGTGGCGGCGTGGACGCCTGCCAGTTGGTTGGCCTCGGCGCCGATCTCGGCGGGGATGTGGTGGGTGGTGAGGGTGTTGAGGGCGGCGGTGCGCAGGGCGCAGGGGTTGTCGAAGGCGACGAGGGGCACAGGGCCCGCGGGGCGGATCCAGCCGGGGGCGGAGTACCAGGTCAGTTCGAGTTCGCCGACCAGGGCGGCGCGGGGGTGGTCGGTGGTGCCCAGCAGCAGCGCGAGGTCCAGGCGGCCGGCGCCGAGGGCCTCGCGCAGGGCGGTGCCGCGGTCGAGGCGGTAGCGGACCCGGTGCTCGGGCAGGGACTTCTCCAGCGTCGCGGTGAGCCGGGGCAGCAGTTGCGCGGCGGCGTGCTCGGTGGAGCCGATGAGGACCGCGGCCTCGCTCTCCACGCCCAGGCCGCGCAGCGACTCGTCGTGCAGGGCCAGGATGCGGCGGGCGTAGCCGAGCAGGTGGTCGCCGTCGGTGGTGAACCGCGACCCGCGGCCGTCCCGTTCGACCAGGCGCTTGCCGGTGGCGGCCTCCAGGCGGCGCACGTGCTGGCTGACCGCGGCCTGGCTCAGGTGGAGATGGGTGGCGGCCCGCTGGAAACCGCCGCGGTCGGCGACCGCGACGAGGCTGCGCAGCGGCACGATGTCGAGAACCTTCTCCATGGTTGGCGAAGCTACCCGAGCAACCATCGCGAACCGTGATGTATCCGCATCATGAAACGTCGTTGGACACCGCAGGTCGCAGCGGTCATGCTCGAAACCATGGACCACGCCGCTGACGCGCTGAGCACGCTGCTCACCTGTCGTCGCTGGCTGGACAACGCCCGCTGCGGCACCGCGATCTGTTCGCCCCGCCCCCGGTAGACAGGTAGAGCCGCCGCCCGCTCAGGGCCGCGTGACCCCCTTCCCCCGACACCCCTGGCTTCCGCGCGGGGGTGTTCGTCTCCGCGCGCCAGAAAAGAGTGGATCACCCATGTCCCGTCGCACCCTCAAGCTGGGCGCCGTACTCCTCGGGGTCGGCGGACCCGGCCAGCACAACACCTGGCTCGACCCCGAGATCCCGTCGAACGCCAGCGTCGACATCGGCTGGTACATCGCCCGCGCCAAGGAGGCCGAGGCCGCGAAGTTCGACCTGGTGTTCATCGTGGACAGCCAGTTCATCACCGAGAACTCCCCCCACCACTACCTGAGCCGGTTGGAGCCGCTGACACTGCTCTCGGCGGTGGCCACCCACACCCAGCACATCGGGCTCGTCGGCACACTCACCACCTCTTACAACGAGCCGTTCAACCTCGCGCGGCGCCTCTACTCCCTCGACCACATCAGTGGCGGGCGCGCCGGGTGGAACGTGGTGACCAGTGGCGACGCGGGCACTGCGGGCAACTACAGCCGCGACGAGCACTACGACTACACCACCCGCTACGGCCGCGCGCTCGAGCACATCCGCGTCGCCCAGGGCCTGTGGGACTCCTACGAGGCCGACGCGTTCCCCCGCGACCGCGACGCCCGCGTGTTCTTCGACCCGAGCAAGCAGCACACCCTCGACCACAAGGGCGAGCACTTCTCCGTGGTCGGCCCGCTCAACCTCGAGCGCTCACCGCAGGGCCAGCCGGTCATCTTCCAGGCCGGTGACTCCGAGGAGGGCCGCGACCTCGGTGCCTCCGTCGCCGAGGTGATCTTCACCCACGCCCCCACCCTGGAACGGGCCAAGGCGTTCCGCACCGAACTGCGCGAACGCGCCGCCGCCAAGGGCCGCAACCCCGACGAGGTGCTGATCCTGCCCGGCATCTCCCTGGTCATCGCCGACACCGACGAGGCGGCGCGCGCCAAGGAGGACGCCAAGCTCGGCGGCAAGAGCTTCGAGCGGGCACTCAAGGAGCTCGGCCGGCCGTTCGGCTGGCACGACTTCACCCAGTACGACCTCGACGCCCCGTTCCCCGACGTCGCCGAGCTCGGGCAGCGCAGCTTCCGCACCCAGGCCGACGGCATCACCAAGCTCGCCAAGGACAACGGCTACACCCTGCGCCAGGTCGTCGAGCACCTCAGCGCCGCCGCCAGCTCCCCCTTCGTCGGATCCCCGCAGACGGTGGCCGACACCATCCAGCACTGGTTCGAGGAAGGCGGCTTCGACGGCATCAACGTCACCGTCAACGCCCCCAGCGAGTTCGCCCTGTTCACCGAGCAGGTGCTGCCCATCCTGCGCGAACGCGGCGTCGTGCGCGACGAGTACGACGCGACCACCCTGCGCGGCAACCTCGGCCTGCCCATCCCCGAGAACCGCCACACCGCCGCCCGCACCCAGACCCCGACCGAACAGCAGGCAGAACAGCAGGCCGACGAGCCCGCCCCGACCGCCGCCCTCGTCCCATGACCCCCGCCCAGCCCACCCCGGCCACCACGACCACCCCCGCCACCACGGCGGGCGCGTCACCGCGCTCCCCGAGATCCCCCCGAAGAGAAAGACAGCACATGTCCGTACGCACCACCGCCCGCCGTCTGCGCGGCGCCGTCATCGGGATCGCCGTCGCGGCGACACTGGCGTCCACCGTCTCCGCGTGCGGCAACGGTGGCGCCTCCGCCGCCGCGGGCGGCCCGAGCACCCTCAAGTGGGCCTCGTCCTACTTCCCCACCCACTGGGACCCGGTGGTCAGCGGCAGCGGCGCCCAGTTCCGGCTGCTGTCGCTGGTGCACGCGTCGCTGACGCGCACCGACGAGACCGGCAAGGCCGTGCCGGACCTGGCCAAGGACTGGGAGTACAACACCGCGGGCGACCAGGTGACCTTCCACCTGCGGCCCGGCCTGAAGTTCACCGACGGCGAGCCGGTCGACGGCGCCGCCATCAAGTTCGCCATCGAGCGCGCCAAGACCCAGAAGAACTCGGCGCTGTTCGGTGACCTCACCTCCATCAAGGAGGTCACCGCGTCCGGGCTCGACGTCGTGGTCAAGCTCGCCCAGGTCGACCACCAGATCCCGCAGCTGCTCGGGCAGCGCGTGCTGCAGGTCAGCAGCCCCAAGGCCGCGCAGGACCCGGCCAAGCTCGACCAGAACCCGGTCGGCGCGGGCCCGTTCGTGGTCACCCAGCTGGTGCCGGGCACCAAGGCCGTGCTGAAGAAGAACCCGGACTACTGGGACGCGGCCAACATCCACATCGACAACGTGGAGCTGACCTCCGCGCCGGACGCCTCCACCGTCGTGTCCGGACTGCAGACCGGCGTCTACAACTTCGCCGACCTCACCCCCAGCCAGGCCGACGCGGCGAAGAAGGCCGGGCTCGATGTGTTCGTGCAGCCCGGGTTCAACGCCTCCAACATCAGCATCAACGTCAACAAGGCACCCTTCGACAACCCGAAGGTCGTCGACGCGGTGCGCCACGCCATCAACCGCAAGGAGTTCGTCGACAAGCTGACCTTCGGCCTCGGCGAGCCCACCGACCAGCCCTTCCCCGAGGGCTACATCGCCTACGACCCCGAGTCCAAGAACCGCTGGCCCTACGACCCGGCCAAGTCCAAGGCGCTGCTGGCCGAGGCCGGGTTCAAGCCCGGTGACATCAAGCTCGACCTGGTCATCCCCGACGCGCAGCCCGCCTCCGAGATCGTGCAGTCGCAGCTCGCCGCGGTCGGCATCACGCTGACCATCAAGGTCGACAAGAACTGGTCCAAGCCGTTCTTCGCCAAGGAACTCGCGCTGTCGATCTACGGCACCACCGGCCGCGACTCCGCGGTGCAGACCCTGACCGCGCACTTCGGCCCCAACGGCCCGCTCAACCTCAGCACCCCGTACGAGCCCGCCGGGTTCGAGGCCGCGGTGGCCAAGGTCCGCCAGACCCCGCTCGACTCCCCCGACTACCCCACCGCGTTGCGCGCGGCGACCCGCGCGGGGCTCGACAGCAGGGCGCTGGTGTTCACCTACTCCGCGCCGAACCTGTTCGTGAAGAACAAGTCCGTGTCCAACCTGCCCAAGAACCCGGCGCACATCGACTGGACCGGGGTGAAGATCAGTGGCCGCTGACCCGCTCGCGGGCCGGGCGGTCACGGCGGTGCGGGCCCGCCAGGCAGGGTGGCGGGTCCTCACCACCCTGGGCAGATCGGTCGCGATCTTCGTGCCGGTGTTCTTCGTGGCCACCTTCGTGACCTTCGCGCTGCGCTCGCTCAGCGGCCTGTCCCCCGCCCGGCTGCAACTCGGCGAGAGCGCCACCCCCGAGGCCATCCACAACATCGAGAGCCAGTGGGGCCTGGACCGGCCGTTCCTGGTCCAGTACTGGGACTGGTTCACCGACGTGCTGCACGGCCAGTTCGGCACCAGCTGGGTCAACGGCGCCGACGTCGCCACCCTCATCGGCCTCGGTCTCGGGGTGAGCCTGTCGGTGGCGCTGCTGGCGCTGGTGCTCGGCGGGGTCCTCGGGTTCGCGTTGGGCACCCTGGCGGCGCTGCGGCGCTCCACCTGGGTGGACCGGGCCATCACCGGGTTCGTGACCGTGGTGTCGGTGATGCCCGCGTTCGTGGTCGGCATCGTGCTGGTCGAGATCTTCGCCGTGGGGCTGGACCTGCTGCCCTCCGGCGGCTACATCCCGATCACCGAGGGCGTCGACCTGTGGCTGGCGCACGTCATCCTGCCCGCGCTCGCGCTGAGCTTCGACGTCGTCGCCGACGTCGCCCGGCAACTGCGGACCGGGCTGGTGTCGGCCTACCGGGAGAACTACGTCCTCGGTGCCGTGGTGCGCGGCCTGAGCCCGCGGCGGGTGTTCTTCCGGCACGTGCTGTGCAACGGCATCGGACCGGCGCTGGCGACCCTCGGCATCAAGTTCCCGACCCTGGTCGGCGCGTCGGTGGTCACCGAGTGGATCTTCGGGTTGCAGGGCTTCGGCCGCTTCGCCAACGACTCGGCGCAAGCCGGTGACGTCCCGGCCGTGCAGGGGGTGCTGGTGGTGTCGGTGGTGATGGTCGTGACCTTCAACCTGGTCATCAACGTCGTGCTCGGCAAGGTGGCGCCCGCGGCGCTGCGGGGGGTGTGAGCCGTGGTCCGCCGTGTCCTGTCCCTCACCGCCGGTCGCGTCAGCGTCGCGATCCTGCTCGGCATCGCGCTGCTGGCCGTCCTCGGGCCGTTGCTCGCCCCGCTCGATCCGTTGGCGGTCAGCGACGACACCCTCGCCGGGATCTCCGGCAGCCACTGGCTGGGCACCGACTACCTCGGCCGTGACGTGTTCTCCCGGCTGCTCGACGGGTCCCGCGCCAGCGTCGTCGGCGCGCTGGAGGTCACGCTGATGGCGCTGGTCGTCGGCGCGATCCCCGGCATCCTGTCGGTCTACCTCGGGCGGGTGTTCGAGTGGGTGACCCTGCGGGTCGCCGACACCCTCATCGCCCTGCCGTTCCTGCTGTTCGCGGTGGCCATCACCGCGCTGCTGGGCAACGGCATCACCCAGGCCATGCTGGTCACCGGGGTGCTGGTGTCGCCGCTGTTCTTCCGGGTGTCGCGGGCCGCGACGCTGGCGGTGGCCCGCTCGCAGTACGTGGAAGCGGCGTTGATCTCCGGGGCGTCGCTGCGGTGGATCATCCGCCGGCACGTGTGGGCGAAGGTGCTGCCGCCGATCGCGGTCGCCCTGGCCCAGACCCTCGGCGTCGGGTTCATCATCGTCTCCAGCCTGTCGTTCCTCGGCATCGGCGTGCAGCCGCCCGAGCCGACCTGGGGTGGGCTGCTGGCCTCCGACCTGGGCTACCTCGACTACCGGCCGTGGGCGCCGTTCGCCCCGGCGCTGCTGATCATGGCGACGGTGTGGGCCAGCAACCTGCTCGCCGACGCGATCCGCGACGTCTCCGGCGAGGCGGGCCGCGCCCTGCTCAACAGCCGCAAGGTCCGCGCCAACCAGGCCGCCGCAGCAGGAGGTACGGCATGACCACCCTCACCGAGACCCCCGTCAGCACCACCGCGCTGGACCCGGTGCTGTCCGTGCGCGACGTTCGGGTGCGCGGGCAGGTCGACGACCGCGAGTTCGTCAAGGGCGTCAGCTTCGAGCTGACCCCCGGCAAGGCGGTCGGCATCGTCGGCGAGTCCGGCAGCGGCAAGACGCTGACCTGCCGGGCCGTGCTGGGCGTGCTGCCCGAGCACTTCGAGGTCGCCGCCGGACAGATCCACGTCGCCGGGCTCGACATCGCCTCGGCGACCCGCGAGCAGCTGACCGACCTGCGCGGGTCGACGATCAGCGCGGTGTTCCAGGACCCGGCGTCGTACCTGAACCCGTCGATCCAGGTCGGGCCGCAGATCGCCGAGGTCGTGCGGGTGAAGAAGGGCCTCAAGCGGCGCGCGGCACGGCGCCGCGCGGTCGAGCTGCTCGCCGCGGTCCACCTGCGCGACCCGGAGTTGGTGTACTCCCAGTACGCCTACGAGCTCTCCGGCGGCATGCTGCAGCGGGTCCTCATCGCGGCCGCCATCGCCGCCGACCCGCGGGTGCTCATCGCCGACGAGGCCACCACCGCCCTCGATGTCACCGTGCAGGCCGAGATCCTCGACCTGCTGGCCGACCTGCGCGAGAACGCGGGCCTGGCGCTGGTGGTGGTGTCGCACGACCTGGCCGTGGTCGCGCAGCTGTGCGACGAGGTGCTGGTCATGCGCGACGGCGAGGTCGTCGAGCAGGGCCCGACGACCCGCGTGCTCTACGAACCCCAGCACGAGTACACCCGGCTGCTCATCACCGAGCACGAGCAGTACGGCCTGGAGAAGTTCCTCACCCGGGAGGGGCCGTGACGGTACTTCGGATCACCGACCTCGACGTCCACTACGGACTCGGGCGTCGCCGCCGCCAAGCGCTCAAGGGCGCGTCGCTGGAGGTGCGGCCGGGGGAGGTCGTCGGGCTCATCGGCGAGACCGGGTCGGGCAAGTCGACCCTCGCCCGCGCCGTGCTCGGCCTGGTCCCGGCCTCCGGTGGGCGGATCGTCATCGACGGCGAGGACGTCAGCGGCTACCGCAACCGGCAATGGCGATCGCTGCGGCGCCGGGGCGTGGTGCAGTACGTGTTCCAGGACCCGCTGCGCAGCCTCGACCCCGACCTGCCCGTCGTCGACTCCCTCATCGAGCCGCTGCTGATCCAGGGCGTTCCGCGCGAGGAGGCGGTCGCGAAGGCGCGCACGTTCCTTCCGAAGGTCCGGCTCGACCCCGAACTCCTGGACCGGTTGCCCGCGCAGCTCTCCGGCGGCCAGCGGCAGCGCGTCGCCGTCGCCCGCGCGTTGATCACCGAGCCCAAGCTGGTGATCCTCGACGAGCCGGTCAGCGCCCTCGACGCCGCCAACCGCGTCGGCGTCCTGGAGATCCTCAAGGACCTGCGCGCCACCGGCATCGCGCTGGTGTTCATCTCCCACGACCTCGGCTCCGTCGCCGGGATCGCCGACCGGGTCGCCGTGCTCTACCAGGGCGAACTCGTCGAGGTCGGCACCGCGCGCGAGGTCGTCGCCACCCCGCGCCACCCCTATACCCGCCTGCTCATCAGCTCCGCGCCGACGCTGCGCACCGCCGCCGCGGGCCGCGCCGAACGCGAGGCGCTGCGTGCGCTGCTCACCGCGTGAAGGGACACACCCCATGACCCGCAAGCTCCACCTCGCCCTGCACCCGTACGGAGTGGGCGGCCCCGGCCAGCACGGCCTGTGGAAGGACCCCGGCGTCGCCAAGAACGCCAGCATCGACATCAACTACTACATCGCCCAGGCCCAAGCGGCCGAGCACGCGCTGTTCGACGCGTTGTTCATCGTCGACAGCCAGTTCATCAACGCCACCTACCCCGCGCACTACCTCAACCGGCTCGAGCCGCTGACGTTGCTGTCGGCGGTGGCCACCCACACCAAGCACATCGGGCTGGTCGGCACCGCGAGCTCCACCTACAACTCGCCGTTCAACCTCGCCCGCCGCTTCGCCTCCCTCGACCACATCAGCGGCGGCCGCGCCGGGTGGAACGTCGTCACCAGCTTCGACACCGGCACCAGCCGCAACTACGGCCTCGACGAACACCTCGACTACGCCACCCGCTACGGCCGCGCCCTCGAGGCGGTGCGCGTCATCCGCGGGCTGTGGGACTCCTACGAGGACGACGCGTTCCCCGCCGACGTCGAGACCGGGGTGTTCCTCGACCCCAGCAAGCTGCACGCCCTCAACCACGTCGGCGAGCACTTCCGCGTGGACGGCCCGCTCAACCTGTCCCGCTCGCCGCAGGGCCAGCCGGTGATCTTCCAGGCCGGGGTGTCCGAGGAAGGCCGCAACCTCGCCGCGCAGGTCGCCGAGGGCATCTACGCCCCGGGCGGCTCGTTCGACGACGCCCGCGCCTACTACGCCGACATCAAGCGCCGCACCGCCGAGGCCGGTCGCGACCCCGACCACATCAAGATCTTCATCCACGGCGGCCCGGTCGTCGCGGGCACCGACGAGGCCGCCCAGCGCCGCGCCAAGGACATCTTCGCCGAGGACGACGACTTCGACCGCAACGTCGGCCTGCTCGGCCGGGCGTTCGGCGCGCACGACTTCAGCCAGTACGACCCCGACGCCCCCTTCCCCGACGTCGCGCACCTGGCCGAGAAGGGCGGCCGCACCGGCGCCGCGCGGATCATCGGCCGCGCCACCGAACAGGGCCTCACCCTGCGGCAGGTCGTCGAGACGTTCAACGAGCACAAGGCCTCCCCGTTCGTCGGCGCCCCCGGCACCGTCGCCGACACCATCGAGCGCTGGTTCGCCGCGGGCACCTTCGACGGCATCAACCTCGCCTTCCGCAACAACGACGACCTCGCCCGCTTCGTCGACGGCGTCATCCCGCTGCTGCAACAGCGCGGCCTGTTCCGCACCGAGTACGAGGCCGACACCCTGCGCGGCAACCTCGGCCTGCCCATCCCCGCCAACAGCAACACCGTCGTGGCCGACAGCAACACCGTCGTGGCCGACAGCAACACCGTCGTGGCCGACAGCAACACCGTCGTGGCCGACACTGACAGCCCGGCCGACACTGACAGCCTGGTGGCCGCGCGATGACCGGCGGACGCGACGTCCACACCGTCCGGTTCCCCGAGACCACCCCACCCGAGCAGGTGGACGTCCTGGTCGTCGGCGCCGGGCCGGTCGGGCTCTCCGCCGCGCTCGAACTCAGCGCCCGCGGCGTCGAGGTCGCCGTGGTCGACCAGGCGCCCGGCGCCACCCTGGTGCGCGCCGGGGCCATGGGACACACACCCCGCGTGGTGGAGCACTTCCGCCGCTGGGGCGTGCTGCAGTCGGTCCGTGACGAGTGGACCTTCCCGCCGGAGTGGAACCAGGGGATCCGGCTGATCACCTCGCTGGTCGGTCACGAACTCGTGCCCAACCGGCGGCCCGCGTTCACCGGCACTGCCCGGCACTCCGCCGAGGAAGCACTGCGTCGACCGCAGAGCGCGTTGCAGCAGGTGTTCCTGCGTCATCTCGCGCTGCGCGGGGTGCCTGTGGCGGGCGGGTGGCGGCTCACCGAACTGCGCCAGGACGCCGACGGTGTCGAGGCCGTGGTCGGTGAGGGGCGGGTGATCCGCGCGAAGTACGTCATCGGCGCCGACGGCGGCAACAGCACCGTCCGCCGGTTGGCCGGGATCACCCGCGAGGGCGAGCACGCCACCGAGAAGCGGCTTCGGCTGATCGTGCGCACCGGCGACATCTCCGACCGCGTCGGCCCCGCCCCCAGCGGCACCAACATCGTGTTCAACCACCGCGCCGACGGGTTCCTCGCCGCCGTCAGCACCCGCGACTGGCGCGTCTACGCCGGACCGTTCCCGCTCGACCACGAACCGTCCGAGGCGGAACTGCTCACCACCGCCCAGGCCGCGTTCGGGTTCGACCTCGACCTGGAACTCGTCTCCGCCACCACCTTCTACCACGCCACCCGCATCGCCGAGACCTTCCGCGCGGGCCGCGTGCTGCTCGCCGGGGACGCCGCGCACGTGCGGCCCCCGGGCGGCAACCTCGGCGAGGGCTTCGGCGACGTGGTCAACCTCGGGTGGAAACTCGCCGCCGTCCTCGCCGGACACGCCTCCGACACCCTCCTGGACAGCTACGACCAGGAACGCCGCAGGCACAACTGGCGCATCGGCGACTACGCCCTCGACCGCTCCCGCCGATCCCAGGCCACCCTCGCCAAGATCCGGGAGGTCGGGGTCCCCGACGACGCCGACCTCAGCGAGGACGCCCAGGCCCGGCGCGCCGCCATCGGCGAGCTCATCGCCTCCGGGCGGGTCGGCGCGGACGGGGTCACCTTCGACGAGCGCTACGACGACTCCACCGCGATCTGGTACGAGGACGGGCAACTCGACACCGAGCCCGAGTGGCGCTCGGATGTGTACGTCGACGACCCCCGGCCCGGGCATCGCGCGCCCAACGGACTGGTCGACCCCTACGGCGGCACCCTCTACGACCGGATCGGCAACGACTGGGCGCTCGTGGTGCTCGCCGAGGACCGGGCCGTGGAGCAGGCGTTCGCCGCCGAGGCGTCCGCGCGGTCGCTGCCGTTCACCGTCGTGCACCTGAGCGACCCGGCGGCGCGGGAACTCTACGGCGAGGGCAACGTCCTCGTCCGCCCCGACCAGCACGTCGCCTGGCGCGGCACCGCCCTGCCCGACGGCGGCGCGGCCGCGGTACTCGACCGGGTCCTCGGCGTACCGCAGCCCGCCGAACTCGTGGGGAGCCGGGCATGAGCATCCGGCTCGGGTTCCTCACCCACGTCCAGGGCCGCGGCGGCGACCTCGCCCAGACCTACCGCAACGCCCAGGACCTGTTCGTCGTCGCCGACGAGCTGGGCTTCGACGTCGGCTGGGTCGCCCAGCACCACGTCCCGCTCGGCGGCGGCGGACTGCCCTCGCCGTGGACGTTCCTCGCCCACGCCGCCGCCCGCACCAAGCGGATCCGGCTCGGCACGGCCATCACGATCCTGCCGCTGGAAGACCCCATCCGGCTCGCGGAGGACATCTCCGTGGTCGACACCCTCAGCGGCGGACGCGTCGAGGTCGGGGTGGGCAGCGGCGGCAGCGACGCCGAGTACGCCGCGTTCGGCCGCGACGTCACCCGCAGACGCGAGCTGACCACCGAGGGGCTGGCGGTGCTGCGCTCGGCACTGTCCAACGAGGAGGTCGGCACCAGCGGGTTCACCATCCAGCCACCCGCCGGGGACTTCACCTCGCGGATCTGGCAGGGGATCTTCAGCGGCGCCGGGGCCGAGCACGCGGCGCGAGCCGGTTCCAACCTGCTGATCAACCGCGCCGCCTACGGCTACGAGGAACCCACCGACGAGGTCCAACGCCCGTGGGCCGACGCGTATCTGGCTGCGTGGGACTCGCCCCGGACACCGCGCATCGGGCTGTCGCGGTTCGTCTACCCCGCCAAGGACCGGCGCACGGCGCTGGCGCAGATCGGGGAGGACGTGCACCAGGCGGCGCTGCGGTTCCCCGGCTTCCCCGCCGGACTCGACGTCGACGAGGCACTGCGCCGGTTCCACTCGTTCTACGGCCACCCCGACGAGATCGTCGAGGAACTGCGGCGCGAACTCGTGCTGCCCGTCGCCACCGACCTGATCACCCAGTTCAACCCGGCCGTCCCGGATCACGACGCCACGATCCGCGCGCTGGAACTCATCGCGACCGAGGTCGCCCCCGCCCTGGGCTGGAAGCCCTCATCGGAAGGAGTGTGAGGTGAGTCGCTACACCGACTTCCCCGAACCCGACGGCCTGCGCGTGCGCGGCACCGTCATCGTCGTGCCCGGCCGCGGCGAGACCCAGGCCACCTACACCCGCCTCGGCACCCGCCTGGCCGCCGACGCCTACCGCGTCCGCGTCGTCGACGCCCCCGACGTCACCTCGGTGACCCGGCTGGCGGACGAGCTGACCGAGGCCGTCGAGGGAGCCGACCGGCCGCTGGTGCTCATCGGCGCCGACTCCGGGGCCGCCGCCATCGCCGCGCTCCTGTCCCGCGAAACGTCCGCCGCCCCGTGGTGGCCCGACGCCGTCGTCCTCGCGGGCCTGCCCGGCCACACCGCCGCCGCCGTCGACTGGGCCGAGGAACTGGAGATCAGGACCTCCTGCCCCGCCCACCGCGACGTCCTCACCAACGACCCCGCCGTCTCCCGCGGCGCCCTCCACACCCCCCTACCCCCAGACCTCACCGCCGCCGCCTACAACGACACCACCGACCTCCCCCACCTGTTCCTCATCGGCGACGAAGACCCCCTCGCCGACCGCACCACCCTCACCCTCGCCGTCAAGGCCTCCCCCAAATCCCGCCTCTCAGTAGTCCGCGGCGCCCACCACGACGTCCTCAACGACCGCCAACACCGCTCCGTCGCCGCCGAGATCATCACCTTCCTCGAAACCCTCGGCAACGGCCTGGTCCCCCTCATCACCACCGAATCCAGCGCCTGGTAACAGTCCACTGTGGATAGGTGTGTCGCGCCGCCCCTCAGCGCCGCGACACACCTCGACGCCGGCGCGGCTCGGCTCGTGCGGGAACACCAGCGAATGAGCACCGCCAGTCATGCGCCCCGGACGAGCACTGTGGTCGCCGGGTCGACGTCGCGGGCCCAGGCCAGGGTCGGCAACTCCGTGCCGGATAGCCCCGCGAGCTTCAATGCGGCTTGCCCCGAAAGGTGTGCGGACTTGACGGACTGCCCATTGGCGATGGCGGCGTAGAACTGCGCGGCGTAGGAGATGGCGTCCCCGTCCGCGATCTCGTCGGCCATGCCGATAGCGAACGGGGCTACCCGCTCGACAAGACCGTCGATCTGAGCCGCGGAGTTACAGGAGTTCAGCAGCACCAACAGCGGCGGGTCATCGGTTGCCCCAACCGCGTCGGCGAACGCTCGTGCGGTGACGATGACCCCTCGGTGGTGCTCATCGCGTTCGTCCTCGAACTCGATCAAGCCGTCATCGCTGTGCCCGGAGAAGTGCACGACGTGAGGACGGAACTTGGTGATGCCGTCCAGCAAGTCGGCGGTGGTCGCGGCGGGCCGCACATCGAGTTCAACGTAGTCGCGGTGCAGAGCGGACTCGACCGCGGCACGGATTCGCTTCTGCTCCCGCCCCACACGCAGATCCCCGCCAGAGGCGGCGCCGAGGATCAAGATCCGTAGCTTCTCCTGCTTGGGGGTGGGCAACTCGCGCAAAGCGGTGTCCACAATCGCCTCCGTCTGGCTCATGCGGCGTTCCAACGCCAAGGTCTCGACAGCAGAGCGACGAGCGGCCCGCTGCAGATCCCGCTGGCGCAGCCGTTGAGCGGCGTCGGCCTCGGACTGCTCGGCCTTGGCGAGCTTGCTCTGCAGATCCGCCTCGGCCTTGGCGAAGCCACTCGCTCGGCCTTGCCAACGGCCAGCCTCCTTGCCTGCCGCCGCTGCGGCGTCGTCGGCTCGTCGAGCTTCGCTCAGCTTGCTGGACCGGGTGCTGGCACTCGTAGCCTTCTCCGCCGCAACGCGCGCCTTCGCCGCCGCAGTGCGCTTGTCGGTTTCCTTGGTCCGGTACTGGCCCGCTCTCATCTCCGCATCGATCCGTTGCTTGCGCTTGCTCTCAAGCTGCCTGCGGTACTGACTCGCGCTCACCTCGACCTCTTTACCAGGAGCGGATCACACTCTCCCGGCGCCACGCGGGACGTCGGGCCTACGGCCGCGCGCACTCGCGGATCTCGCGCACAGTGGGACGCTTGTCGCCGAACGCGATACCCAGCGCTGGCAACTGCTCCGCGGTCCGCACCGCAACGGCCGAATTGGGCGCACGTTCGGATACCGCTTCACCAACTCCGCCTGCCACACCGCGTCGGCGTCCTCGTCCGGCTGTCCGGCCAACGCCCCGATGTCGGCCGGGCCAGGCTTCGACCTCCGCGGGACTGACGGTCCCTGGTCGGACGGTGCTTTGGTCCCTGTTCCGGGGGCACCGCGGGGTCCACAGTCGGGGGATACGCGGAGGAGAGGCGGCCTGATGAGCGCGGTCACGAGCAGGGGCGTCATCCCACGGCAGCGCGTCAGCAGGCGCCACGGTCAGTTGACGTCGCGCGACACCCCCGTGCTCGTCCGCGACGTCATGGACACCCAGGTCACCCCCGTCCGACCCGACACGCCCCTCACCGCGGTCCGCGCCGCCGTGCTCGCCACCTGGCACCGAGTCGTCCCCGTCGTCGACAACGGCAGGCTCGTCGGCGTCGTCTCGGCCACCGACCTGCTCCGCGAGCGCGTCCGGTCCGCCACGGTCGCCGAGACCGCCGCCGACCTGATGAACCCGCCCACCGCCCTCACCCCGCACACCACCTGCGTCGACGCCGCCAGGCTCATGCTCACCACCACCGAGACCGCGCTGCCCGTGGTCCACGAAGGCGGCACCTTCGCAGCCATGGTCAGCGTCGAGGACCTGCTGCAAGCCCTGTAGCCCTCGGTACTGTGCCCCGGTGGCCAGGTCGAGCAGCGACGCCGGGATCCAGGACGCGTTCACCGCCGCCGGGCTGACCCGACACCAGCGGGCTCTGCTGCACACCGTCCTGCGCGCCCTGGACACCGGCTCGGCCCCCGGATTCCACGCGTCCACCAGCGACAGCGCCCTGGTCGCCCTCATCAGGGCCCACGACGTCCTGCGCAGCCACGCCGAGCACGAACAACCCCAGGGCAGGCTCCTGCTGCGGGTCCTGCGCACCAACAGCCTGTGCATAGCCAACGGCCTGGCGATCTTCCCGCCCGGCTCCGGCCGCGCGAGCCTGCGGGCAGCCATCGACGAACTCGCCGCCACGACCACCGCCCTCACCACGACCGACCGCGCCCACCACCGAGCCGTGACCCGCGCGAGCGCCGCCGTGCTCGACCCGCTGATCACCGCGATCGCCGACGCCGTGACCGACCGGTTCCACACCCTCTGGGACACCCCGACGACCGACGCCAAGGCAGCGGCCGAGATCGCCGTGTCCGTCCACCTCGCAGGACGCGACCGCGCCGCGCTCGCCAACGACCTCACCAGCCTGCTGACCGGATCCCGACCCAGCGCGGCGGACATCGCGGCCCTGCTGTGGCCACCACCGCGCCGACACCACGTCACCGTCCTGGTCAGCGGCGCGCGCTCACTGGCCGACCTCGACCACCTGCTCCCCGGTGCCAGGCAGTGGCCGATCACCGAACAGCGCGCCGACCTCGGGGCACTGCTGGAGCGACTGAAGCCGATCACCCGCGGCGGCGTCCTCGTGCGGGTCCCGATCGACGCCGCCGACACCGCCACCGCGGTCACCCTCGGCAGGCGCGCGATCAGCGAGGCACTGGACCAGTACGTCGCGGGCAACCGCGTCGCCGACCTCTCCCTCGCCGGTCCCTGGCAGGTCATCGGCCCCGACGGCAGGGCCGCCATCGGCGAGACCGTCAGGGCGGGCGTCACGCGCGCGGAGCCGCTGTCGTCGTCCCGGTCGGACGGGCTGCGGCCCGCGCTGCGGATCGCCCACATCGCCCAACGCGTCGAGGCGCCGATGGCCAGCGCCGCCCTGTCCTGGAGCGCCATCGAGTCGACCGGCCTGGACGTGGAGAAAGCGTCTCGGCTCGCCCGTGCCTGCGCCATCCAGACCCTGCGGTACCAGGTCATCGACGCCCACACCCAACTCAGGCTGACAGTCGCCGAACAGGTGCGGCGACTGCACCTGCGCGCGAGAAAAGCGAAGGACGAACTCAGGCGCGCCCAGCGGGCACTGGAGAACCGCGCGTCATCCGACGAACTGGCCGACAGGGTCGCCCGCGCCAGCCAGTCGTGGTCGGACACCTCCTCCGCCCACGAGGACGCCGTCACCTCGTCCACGGCGTTGCTCGCAGCCATCGACGCCCACGTGCCGACCATCCAGACCAGGTCCACCCTCGCCGAACCGGACCGCTGGCTCGACCTGCTACGCCCCGCCCGCGACGGGGAAGACCCGGGAGTGGACGAGGCGAGGCGCGCGGTCACGACCCTGGCCGCCTTCGCGGGCGGCCTCAGCGAGGAAACGATCCTGCTCTGGCGCGAGCGGCTCGCGCGACCCCCACTGCTGGCGAAGTGGTTGCAGGAACGGCAAGACACCTACTCCGCCCTGCTCGAATGGCTCTATACCACCCGGAACACCGCGTTCCACCTCGGCCGCTTCACCGGCCCCATCGACATCGCCACCGCCCACGCGGGCCGCGCGATCGTCGACATGATGCTGGAAGTCCTGGGCACCTGGCACTCGACCCAACACCGGCGCGGCCAAGACGCCACTCCACCCGCGGACATCCTCAAGCGCCTCGCCCAGCGCAAGGACGCGCTCAGCGCACTGCTGCACACAGCCGACACGTGCCACCCACTTTCCGTCCAGCACATCACCGGCCCGGACGAGGCGTACTGGTCAGGTAGCTGCTGAGTGCGGAGGCGGCGGTGAGAGCCGCCAGACCTCGGGTCGTGAGTGTGTGTTGCCACTCGGCCAGGGCGGTGGTGAGGGACTCGACGGTGCCTACGTCGCGGATGTGGTGGATGACGGTGGCGATGTGCGGCAAGGGGTAGCCGCCGCGGCGGAGCAAGTGGGTCAGGTGGGCGTCGCGGACGTCGAGCGGGCCGTAGAGGCGAGCACCGGCAGGGTCACGGGTCGGGGCGAGGATGCCCGCGGTCTCCCAGTCGCGCAGGGTGGCGGGGGTGACGCGGAGTTGGTGGGCCAGTTCGCCGATGCTGTGGGTAGTGGCGGACGGGACCGGGGCGGTCGTCAGGTGGTGCACGGCTTCGCGGACGGCCGCGAGGGTCTCACGGTCGCGCAGGGTCTGGGCGTGGGCGCGGTCGATGGCGGCCAGAGCGTCGTCGACGGCGTCTTGGTGCAGCGACGTCATGACGGCCGCGGCGACGGGACGGCCATGTGCTGCGACGAGCGCTAGATAGGCGCGCAGCGCTGCGGCGTGCACCGATGTGTAGACGCGGTACCCGCTCGCGGTGCGCGGGGCGGGCGGGATGAACCCGTCGCGCTCGTAGTTGCGGATCGCCTGGGTGGAGAGGCCGTGCTCGGCGGCCAGGTCAGCGGGTTTCACTGGTTTGAGACTTTACCGGAAGGCCTCCAGCCTGGACCGGCTGAAGTCTCAACCGAGCTTTCAGGGATACGGTTGAGCCTCATGAGTCAGGACATCCGCGACCTCCACCCCACCCACCTGGTCGCCCTCGGCGAGCCCACGCACCAGGAACCCGCGTTCGGTCACGTCCGCAACGAGCTGTTCGCCCAACTCGCCGACCACGGGTTCCGCTCCATCGCCCTCGAGACCGACCGCGTCGCCGCCCTCACCGCGAACGACTACGTCCAAGGCGGCCCAGGAACCCTCGACGACGCCATGACCCGCGGCTTCACCCACAATTTCGGCGCTCTAGAGCCCAACCGGGCCCTGATCGCCTGGATGCGCGACTACAACAGCACCCGCCCCCTAGCGCAACGCCTCACCTTCCACGGTTTCGACGCCCCCACCGAGAACACCACCGCCCCCAGCCCCCGCACCTACCTCGAACACGCCCGCGACTACCTAGGCCTCGACCTGGATCTAGCCTCCATCGCCGGCCCCGACGACCGATGGGACCGCACCGAGGCCATCCTCAACGCGTCCCTGTCCCCCGGCGACACCCCCTCGGCGGACAAGCTAAGAGCCCTCGCCGACGACATGCTCGTCTGTATGTACCGGCGCGCACCCGAGCTGATCGCGGCAACATCACGCGCCCGATGGCACCGCGCCAAGACACACCTCACCGCCGGCCTGGACCTCTTGCGCTACCACAAGCAGTCATCCCAAGAGGGCCCGCGCCTACTGAACCTGCTCGCCACCCGCGACGCCCTCATGGCCCAGAACCTCCTCGACATCCGCCGCCTAGAAGCCCCTCGCGGCGGCACCCTGGTCTTCGCCCACAACCTGCACCTACGCCGAGACCAATCCACCTTCCGCATAGACGACACCGACCACACCTGGTCCTGCGCAGGCGCCATCCTCACCACCCTGACCGACGAGCCCTACACCTTCATCCCCGGCAGCCTCGGCCACAGCGACGCCCTAGGCCTCCCCGAACCCGCCCCCACCACCTACGAGGGCCACCTCCAACACCACGCCACCACCTGGACCCTCACCACAACCACCCCCACCGGCACCCCCCGCACCAACGCCCCCCACGGCTACTTCCCCCTCGACCAGCCCCTCGTCGCCGACGCGGACGCCATCCTCCACATCACCGGAAACGCACCGGCGGCTTAGACGCGATCAGCGGACACACCCCGCGCGGCTGGGTAGCGTCCACCGCGCTTGCTGGCCAGGGGACCGTGCCAGAGGAGATCGTGCTCGTCGACTCCACTGCGGGCGGCGCGATCTGGTCGGGCGTTCTGGGTTTGTCCACATGGGTCCGACCCGTCCACAGGCCCCCGGTTCACCCTCTTGACAAAAGCCGCGAAGCGATACGCTGGATGCGGGTGGCCCCCGGGTGGGCGGGGGTCTGCCGTCCGACGGGGGTGGGCCGCGGTGCGGCGACGAGGCCCTCGCCGTCTTCGGACCGAAAGACGGCCGGACCGTCTGAGGTCAGGCGATGAGGTGGGTTCGGGTCACGCTGGTCGGCGGGGTGAGCGGCTGGTGTTGACGGTGTTCCAGGTCGGCGACCGCAGCCCTATTCCGCTGCGAGGGTGCTCATCCACCGCGGCCGGTACCCCTCGATCCCGAAGTCATCCGCCACCATCGCAGCCTAAGCGCCGTTCAGCCACGAGCACCCGCCGCAACGGGTCCTCAAAGGTGGCGCGCACTGGCCGAGTCGGTGACACCAGTGCTTGGTGCAGCAGGCCGTCGAACATCGCGGTCAAAGCGGTCGCAACGGTGCCGTCGACATGCGTGGAGAACACCTCGGTGAGCATCGCGTCCCACGCCGTGCTGGCCGCGCGCAACCCTGGGCGGCGCAGAGCAGCACTGTAGAGCTCGTAGGCGACGACGCTGGATGTGCGGTGCTTGGTGGCCAGGTCGACCAGGAAGTCGGCCAACTCGACAGCGAGGTCGGCACCGGGGATCAGCGAACCAGCCCACTGGCGCAGCCGGGCGACGTTGCGGTCGGCGACCGCGTGCAGGGCGGCTTCCAGCAGCTCGTCGAGGTCGGCGAAGTGGTACGTCGTCGAGCCCAGCGGCACGTCGGCCCGCAGCGCGGCGGCGCGGTGGGTGAGTGCCTGCGGGCCGGACTCCGCGATCACCTCGACGGCCGCGGCGACGATCCTGGCCCGGCGGTCCGGGTCGCGCCTGCGCGGTGATGCCATGAAATCTCCTCCGGCGCAAGGGGTTCGCCCATGATCGTCCATCCTGCGGAACGGGCCCGGAGCGCCGAGTGTACCTCTGTACATTCCTCGCCGAGATCGCTTTCCCCGCTGGCACACGGAGTTCCCCATGGTCGAGTCCCGCACGCAAGCGCGTCCGCTATCCGGGACGCACGCCGTCGCGGTGCGGGTCGCCGCGGTCGCCGCGCTGATCGCGATCTGGGAATTGTTGGTACTGGCCGAGTTCTGGCCGCCAGCTGTCCTACCGGGACCCGCTCAGGTGTGGGACCAACTGCTCGCCACCTCCAACGCGTCCAACGGGCAGGGCGGCTACGCGGGGTCCACTTTGGTCGAACGACTGGGTGTCAGCCTCCGCCGCGTCGGCTACGGCTCCGCCTACGGAATCCTGCTCGGCGTCGGCCTCGGGCTGCTCATGGGCCTGGTGCCGGTCATCCGGGCGATCACCGAGCCGTTCGTCACGTTCCTGCGCGCGCTGCCGCCGCTGGCCTACCTCAGCCTGCTGGTCATCTGGTTCGGCATCGACGAGGAACCCAAGGTGTACCTGCTGATGGTCGCCGCCTTCCCGCCCGTCGCGGTGGCCACGGCCGCGGCGGTCACCGGCGTCAACAAGCAGTACGTGGAAGCGGCCGCCGCGCTCGGGGCCAACCGGGCCAGGGTGGTCGCGACCGTGGTGCTGCCCGCCTCCGCGCCGGAGATCCTCACCGGCATCAGGCTCGCGGTGGGCATCGCCTACAGCTCGGTGGTGGCCGCCGAGACCGTCAACGGCGCCGACGGCATCGGGGGCATGGTCCTCAACGCCCAGCGCTACAACCAGACCGCGGTGGTCATGCTCGGGCTCGTCGTCATCGGCGTCACCGGGCTGATCATCGACTCCGCCATCCTCGCCGGGCAACGCGCGCTCTCGCCGTGGCGGGGACTGGCATGAACAACCGGGAGAACCACATGTCCGTCAGCCGCAGGTCCGTGCTGTCCCTGTTCGCCGCCGCGCCCCTGCTGGCCGCGTGCGGGGTGGGCGGCGGCTCGTCGTCCGGGTCCGGTGAGCGCACCAAGGTCCGCGTCGCCTACCAGAGCTTCGCCGACAGCACGCTGCTGCTCAAGGACCAGCGCACGCTGGAGAACGCGCTGCCCGACCACGACATCAGCTGGACCTCGTTCGACTCCGGCGCGAGCATCAACACCGCGTTCCTCGGCGGCGCCATCGACATCGCGGTGATCGGCAGCAGCCCGGCCGCCGCCGCGCTGTGCCCGCCGCTGAGCATCCCGTACCAGGTGATCGAGCTGCTCAACGTCATCGGCGACAGCGAGGCGCTGGTGGTGCGCAAGGCCAGCGGCGTCACCGACATCAAGGGCTTGGCCGGTCGCAAGGTCGCCGCGCCGTTCAGCTCGACCGCGCACTACAGCCTGCTCGCCGCGCTGGAGCAGGGCGGCGTCGACCCCGCGTCGGTGACGCTGGTGGACCTGGAGCCGCAGAACATCCAGGCGGCGTGGCAGCGCGGCGACATCGACGGCGCGTACGTGTGGACGCCGGTGCTCAGCGTGCTGCAGAAGGACGGCCTGACGCTGACCGACAGCGCGAAGCTGGCCAAGGCGGGCAAGCCGACCCTGACCTTCACCGTTGCGCGCAAGGAGTTCATCGACCGCAACGGTGTCGTGATCGACAAGTGGCTGGCCGCGACCGACGCCGCGCTCAAGCAGATCAACACCGACCCGAAGCCGGTCGCCGAGGCCGTGGCCCGCCAGATCGGCGCCAGCGTCGAGGACGCGCTCTCGCAGCTCAAGCAGAACATCTACCTCGACCACGCCCAGCAGCGCACCCCGGAGTACTTCGGCACGCCGGAGGCGCCGGGCAAGCTCGCCGAGCAGCTTCGGTCGGCGGCGGAGTTCCTGAAGGCGCAGAAGAAGGTCGACACGGTCCCGGACCTGGCGACGTTCCAGGCGGCGCTGCGGGTGCCCCGTGGGTGAGGCGCTGGTCGAGCTGATCGGCGTCGAGCACAGCTACCGCACCAAGGGCGGCGCGGTCCCGGCGCTGGGGCCACTGGATCTGCGGGTCGAGCCGGGCGAGTTCGTGGTCGTCGTCGGGCCGTCCGGGTCGGGCAAGAGCACGTTCCTGCGCGTGGTGTCCGGGTTCGAGCACCCCAGCGGCGGCGCGGTGCGGCTTCTCGGTCGCACGCCGGTGCCCGGTCGTGACGTCGGTGTGGTGTTCCAGCAGCCCAGGCTGTTCCCGTGGCAGACCGTGGGCGGCAACATCGGTACCGCGTTGCGGTGGGCCGGTGTCGCCCGCGCTGATCGTCCACAGCGGACAGTGGAGCTGCTCGACCAGGTCGGTCTCGGTTCGTTGGGGCCGCGGCGGACGTGGGAGATCTCGGGCGGGCAGCAGCAGCGGGTCGCGATCGCGCGCGCTCTCGCGGCGCAGCCCAGGCTGTTGCTCATGGACGAGCCGTTCGCCGCGCTCGACGCGATGACCAGGGAGCGGTTGCAGGAAGACGTCCGGTCGTTGACCGACGACGCCACCCGTGGTGTCGTGTTCGTGACCCACAGCGTGGACGAGGCGGTGTTCCTGGCCAGTCGCATCGTTGTGCTCACCGACCGGCCCGGTCGCATCGCGCTCGACCTGCCCGTGCCGTTGCCGCGCACCGGGGTGTCGGCCGACGAGTTGCGTGGCTCGGCCGAGTACGCCGCGCTGCGCGGCGAGGTGGCGACCGCCGTGCGTTCCGTCGCCGCCTGAAGGGATCGACCATGACCGTGCTGGAGCAGTTGACGCCCACCATCGGCGCCAGGGTGAGCGGCATCGACCTCAACGATGTCCGGACCAGGGCCGACGGCGCACCGTTGCGGGCCGCGCTGGCCGAGCACAAGGTCCTGGTGTTCGGCGGCCAGGAGCTGACCCCGACCGCGCACCGCGACTTCGCGGCCGCGCTCGGTGAGACCACCCGCGCCCACCCGGTCGTGCCCGGTCTGGACGCCGAGCACCCCGAGATCTACGTGCTCGACGCGGGCGACGGCGGCAAGGCCCCGGTCTGGCACACCGACGTCACCTTCATGACCCACCCCCCGCTGGGATCGGTCCTGCGCGCGGTAGCCCTACCTCCGACCGGCGGTGACACCTGCTGGACGGACCTGGAGGCCGCGTACCGGTCGCTGTCGCCGTTCGTGCAGGAGCTGGCGGACAAGCTGACCGCGCTGCACGACGGCCGCAAGGACTTCGAGGAGTACCTGCGCGACCGGCTCGGCGGCGAGGGCAATACCTGGGAGGGTGAGCGGATCCGGTCGCTGGAGCCGGTAGAGCACCCTGTCGTGCGCGTGCACCCGGAGACGGGTCGACGCAGCCTGTTCGTGAACCCCGGGTTCACCACGCAGCTGCTCGGGGTGACCGAGGTGGAGAGCCGGGCTCTGCTGGACGTGTTCTTCGCCGCGATCGGCCGCCCCGAGTTCACCGTGCGGCACCGGTGGACCCCGGGTGACGTGGTGGTGTGGGACAACCGCAGCACGGCGCACTACGCGGTCGACGACTACGGCGACCAGCACCGGGTCATGCACCGGATCACTCTGCGGGGGGACAAGCCCGTCGGCGTCTGAGTGCCGCTTGTGCCTCCCCTTGGGGGAGCGGGGATGCTCACCGGCATGCCCGGCACGATCCCCATCGGCGAGTTCGCCAAGATGACGCACCTGACGGTGAAGGCGCTGCGCCACTACCACCGGCTAGGCCTGCTCGAACCCACCCGCGTCGACCCTTACACCGGGCTGCGCTTCTACGAACCGGGCCAGGTAGTCCCCGCGCGCACCATCCGGCGCCTACGCGAGTTGGACATGCCGCTCGCCGACATCAAGGCACTGCTGACCGCACCGCGCCCCGCCGACCGCGACCGCGTCCTGCTCTCGCACCTGGACCGGCTGGAGAGCGAGCTCGATCGCACCCGGGTCGCCATCGACGGGCTGCGCAGGCTGCTGGAGGAACCCGCGGCTGAGGCGGTCGTGCGCTACCGGACCGTTCCCGCGACCCCTGCGGTCGGCATGACCAGGCACGTTGTGCGCACGGAGGTCGGGGCGTTCTGCCAAGAGGCGTTCGTGACGCTGCCCGATGACGGCACCGGCCCGCTCACGGCGCTGTTCCCGGAGGAGCTGTTCACCGAGGGCGAGGGCGAGGTGACGGTGTTCCGGCCCGTCACCAGGCTCACCGCGACCCTTGTCGTGCCCGCCGCCGAGCTGGCTGTGGCCGTGCACCGCGGCCGGTACGAGGACTTGGACGAGACTTACGGACCGCTCGGCGCGCACGTCGCCGACCTCGGACTCGCCATCCCCGGGCCGCTGCGCGAGATCTACCTCGACCCCCACCTCGACGTCGCCGAACGGCGCACCGAGGTCTGCTGGCCGCTGTCCCGTCACCCCCGCTAGGAGAACCCAGTGCTGTCCGCCGCCCGCGACGAGTTCCACCGCCGACTCGTCCACCTCTCCCCCGCCTCCCTGTCCGCGCCCACGCCCTGTCCGGACTGGACCGCCCGCGACCTGGTCAACCACGTCGTCGCCGGTGACCGGATGACCGCGCTGCTGCTCGACGGCGGGACCGGCGCGGAGGCCGTCGCCGCCATGGGCACCGACTGGCTGGGCGACGACCCGCTGGCCGCGTTCACCGCCGCGGGCGAGGCCCTCGACCAGGCGATCACCATCCCCGGCGCCCTCGACCGCGTCGTCCCCCATCCGGTCGGGGCTGTGCCCGGCAAGCAGGCACTCGAGTTCCGCGTCGCCGAGCACCTCGTGCACGCCTGGGACCTCGCGCGCGCCCTGGACGTCGACGACAAGCTGGACCCGGCGCTCGTCGAGCGGACCTGGGCGGCGATGCGCGACCTGGCCCCGGTGATCGGCACACTCGGCATCTTCGGCGCCGGACCCAGCGGCGCGCTCACCGAGGACAGCCCGCTGCAGGACCGCCTGCTCGACCTGTCCGGACGTCGCCCCTGAGGGCTTGCGCCTGACGCGACGTCAGGTCGTAGCGTGGCCGGCATGACGGAACGGACCTGGCGGGTGGGTGAACTCGCCGAGGCCACGGGGCTCAGCGTGCGGGCATTGCACCACTACGACCAGCTCGGGCTGCTGACCCCGTCGCGCCGCAACACCGCCGGGCACCGCCTGTACATCGACGCGGACGTCCGCCGGTTGCACCAGATCGTGGCCCTGCGCGGCTTCGGTCTGACGCTGACCGAGGTGGCGCGACTGCTGGCGGGTGACCTCGCCGACCCGCGCGAGCTCATCCGGCAGCAACTCGAGCAGGTGGAAGCCACGATCACCGCCGCCCAGCAGGTGCGCCGCAAGCTGGTCGACGTGCTCGACGGCCTGTCCGAACCGTCCGCCCAGACCTTGCTCGACCTAGTGGAAAGGATGACCACCATGGACCGCCGCCTCACCCACGAGGAGTTCGACGCCCTCAACCGGGAACGCCAGGCGTGGCGCGAGAGCCTGTCGCCCGAGCAGTTCGCCGAGCACGCGGAACGCCGACGCCAGGCGACCGCGGCGATGACCGACGAGCAGCTGCGGGAGATGCGGGAACGCCGCGCCGCCCTGGTCCCGCAGGACTAGCGGGCACCGAACCACCTGGCCAGGTGCGTGTCGAGATCCTGCTGGTCCTCGCCGAGCCAGGCGACATGGCCGTCCGGGCGCACGAGGATCGCGGGGGCGTCGAGCTCCTCGACGATGGTGATGTGGTCGACGCGGTCGGACCAGCCGCCGACCGTGAGCGTGCCGGTCCGGTCGAGGAGCAGGCCGTGGCCGCCGCGCAGCAGCTCGAAGAGCCGGCCCTGCTTGAGGGTGACGTCCCGCAGGCGCCTGCCGAGCAGGTCCGGGCCGTCGCCGAGGTCGTAGCGGATGTCCACGGCGATGATCTTCTCCAGCAGGTACCGGTTGACCTCCTCGAAGTCCATCAGCTCCGCGACCAGCTTGCGCACCGCCTGCGCACCCGCGTCCAGCGACGTCAGCACGACCTGGGCGCGGGTGTTGTCCAGCACGGCGGCGGCCACGGGGTGGCGTTCGGCGTGGTAGCTGTCCAGCAGGCCCTCCGGCGCGCGGCCGTCGACCTCGGCGGCGAGCTTCCAACCCAGGTTGAACGCGTCCTGCAGGCCCAGGTTGAGGCCCTGGCCGCCCTGCGGCGGGTGGATGTGCGCCGCGTCGCCCGCCAGCAGCACCCGGTCGACCCGGTAGCGCTCGGCCAACCGGGTCGCGTCGCCGAACCGCGAGAGCCACCGCGGCGAGTGCGCGCCGAAGTCGGTGCCCGCCAGGTCCCGGACCTGCTTCTTCAGCTCGTCCAGCGTCGGCGGCACGGTCGGGTCCTCGGCGACACCGTCGGCGGGCGCGCCCAGCCGGTACACCCCGTCGCCGAGCGGCACGACCCCGAACCGCAGCTGCGTCTTGCGGACCTCCTCGACGATGGCGACGATCGTCGGCCAGTCCTCGGTCAGCTCCACCTCGCCCAGCAGCGTCTCGACCCTGGTCGGCTCGCCGGGGAAGTCGACGCCGAGCAGCTTGCGGACCTTGCTGCGGCCCCCGTCGCAACCCACGGCGTACCGCGACCGCAGCCGGGTGCCATCGGCGAACTCCAGGGTCACGCCGTCGCCGTCCTGCTCGAGGCCGGTCAGTTCCAGTCCACGCCGGATCTCGACACCGATCTCGGCGGCGTGCTCCAGGAGAACGCGCTCGACGACGGGTTGCGGGATGCCGAGGACGTACGGGTAAGTCGTGTTCACCCCCTCGGGCGACGGCTTGCGGATGCCCGCGAAGAAGCCGCCCAGCGGGTAGGTCGTGCCCAGCGGCAGGATCCGCTCCAGCAGGCCGCGCTGATCCATGACCTCGATGCTGCGCGCGTGCAACCCCATGCCGCGGACCACTTTGGTCGGCTCGGTGTCGCGTTCGACCACGAGCACGTCCACGCCGCGCAGTCGCAGTTCGGTGGCCAGCATGACGCCGGTGGGTCCGGCCCCGACAACGATCACGTCACTCAACGGTTCCCCCGATTGTTTGTGCAGGTCCTGGCTTCGGCGGGAGATTGTGCAGCACCTACCCGGCCTTGCCGCAAGACCCCCTGTGCGCTATATGTTGGAGGGGGCGGGGGACATCGCGCGCGCTGATGCCACGATGGGGTGCATGTCCGACTACGACGGCTTCGCCGAGGCATACGCGACAGGCAACGAGACCAGCCTCGAGAACGCCTACTACGAACGTCCCGCGACCCTGGCCCTCGCCGGGGATGTAGCGGGCAGACGAATCCTCGACGCCGGGTGCGGCGCCGGCCCGCTGTCTGCGGAACTGCTCTCTCGAGGCGCCGATGTGTCCGGATTCGACCAAAGCGCCGAGATGTTGGCACTCGCCCGCCGCCGCCTCGGGTCCGATGTAGACCTACGCGTCGCCGACCTCGCCTCCCCGTTGCCCTACCCCGACAACACCTTCGACGATGTGGTTGCTTCCCTAGTGCTGCACTACCTCGAAGACTGGGCCCCACCCCTGGCCGAACTCCACCGCATCCTCAAACCCGGCGGCCGCCTCATCGCCTCGGTAAACCACCCCACCGCCGACTACTGCCTAGAACGCCTCTCCGGCCGCAGACCCGACTACTTCACCACCTACCCCTCCCCCGCCGAATGGACCAGCGGCGGCCAGACCATCAAAGTCACCTTCTGGAACCGCCCCCTCCACGCCATGACCGACGCCTTCACCACCGCAGGCTTCCGCCTCACCACCATCGCCGAACCCCAACCCCTCCCCACCGCCGCCCCCCTCTACCCCGACGGCTACCCCTTGCTCACCACCGCCCCCAGCTTCCTCTTCTTCGTCCTCCACGCCGAATAACCGCCCCCTCGGAGCATCAGCCCTTGACACCACAAGACAACGGGGCCGCGCTGGCTCCGCGCAGCGAAGTCGGCCTCCGGGTCTTCGACGCCCCAAGCCACCTCGCCGACCGGCTGACCTCGTTGGCCCACAAGCGATCCTGGCCAACCTCCGCCGACAACGGTGTGCTGCTCGTGGAACTCGGCTCAGCGGGCGACGCCCCGGCCGCGCTGCTCGGCGAGGCGATCACCCACCTGACCGCAGAGATCGACCCCTTCCCCGATGCGGACCTATTCCTCGGCCTGTTCTCCCCCGACACCCGCGAAGCCCGCTCGTTCCCATTGCCCACCGACCTGCTGTCCCAGTGCGCCAAGCTGAACCTCCCCCTCGTACTCGACGCCTACCCACCCGCGACCGACGAGGCCCCCGAACGTGAGAACCCGACCAAGTGGCTGCGTCTGTCCACCGAAACGGACATCGCGGCCTCCCCGATCTCAGAGGTCGAGGACCACACCTCGAAGTCGACCAGCGAGTTCATCGTCACCCGACTCCGTGACCTGGTTGCCATCGACGGCCCACGAGACACCGTGATCCTGGAGATCGCCTCGAACGGCCAGTTCGGCGCCGTCGTCGCGGTAGACACGCTGCACACCCTCGCCCAGCGGTTCGCCACCTTCACGATCAGGCTGATACCCCCACCTGCCCAGTGAGCACCGACGCTGCTGGCGGATCCGGACTCCCGAGTCGGCCAGCAGCGTCTCGCCGTAAACGGTCGTAGCCAACGCGAGAGCAAGGTGCTGGCGATCGTGGCCTGGACTGGGTCGAGGGTGGTGTCGCCGTCGTGGAGGGACCAAAGGGTGTTCTGGAGGGGCCAAGCGGTGGCGGTAGGGCGGTCTAGAGAGGGGATTCGGTTAGCAGGTCGAAGGGGTGCGCGGTGCGCACAGGCATTGTGCGCTCATCGCGGCTACCGACCAGAGCCGTTGACGGTGAGGAACAGGCCCAGGCTGAACGGCCCGCACCACCCGCATGCTGGTCAACGGTGTGCAAGTACGGTCTCTACCTCCCGGAGGGTCAGCAGCACCGGCCGACCGCACCACTGCCGCACAAACTCAGCGCGACGACTCGGATCGCGAGTACCCAACGGCGGCAACGCCGCTTCGGTCAGCCAGGTCAGAATCGGGTAGGAGGCGCCGCCTCCCAAGGACGCACCACCGAGCGGGCCCGGTCCGGAGACCGACACGGAGTTGGTGAGCCCGACAAGGAGATGGATGCCCTTGTTGGCTGCATACAGTGCTGCATCAATGAGCGTGGGACGCCGGGCGAGGTAGCCGGAAAGCAGAGGAACACCAGCCTCCTCACCGCGGGCGGCCGTATCGAACGCGCGCACCCACAACAGCGCTTCCACCGCCGCAGCCTGCGCCCGTTCCACGAACTGGGCGACGGTGGGATCGGCCGATCTCGCGCCCTGATAGCTGTGCAACCCCTGCAACCGTGCCAACGCGGCGGTGAACGCGGCGCGAGCCCGCTCGTACTGCTCAGGTGGAGTCATCCAACCTCCGTATGTGCGACGCCGTGAACTACGTTCCTACATCTGCGGTTTGATCTTCACGTCGATGGCCAACGTCCACGCTGGATAGCCATCCCGGGTCGCGACGAGCGCCAGCCTGAGAGGCTGTCCTCCAAACTCCTGCCGCCACGAATCAGCGTCGGCCCAGGTTGGCGGCGAAGTTCGCTCCAGGGCGAACTGACGGGTCTCCAGTAAGTGGATTCGTCGCGGGGGCACGGTCCGACCGTCAGCATGGGCACCGTCGACCCCGGGGGTGAATCGCGCCGGACCCCACACCTGAGCGGCGATCTGCTCAGCCGTCGGGCCACCGGCGACTCCCGGTTCACGGTCATAGCGGTCTGGGCGGATACGAAGCTCAAGCCCGTCCAACCACCCCAACGCCGCCGGGCCTATCAGAGTCACCGCCAACACCAACCTGTGTTCAGTGAGTTCCCGACAGCTTGCTTCCACCACCGGAGTGAGCGCGATGTGCTGCCGCCCTCGCTCCAACGCCGCTACCGCCGCACCAGTCCGCCACGCCCCAACACCAACGACAACAGAGGCCGCCCCGATCACCAGCGGACCGTATGCGGGTAGCAACCCACCTAGGCCAGTCATGCCAACACCAAGCATTTGATCACCGACTCACGATCCCTCCGCCCAAGGAAACACCCAAACAAGTTCACTCGACCAAGTGAGTTTGACGACGAGGGTGTGTGTCGCACTCGAAGGCCGGACACCTTCCTGATCACCGCTCACGGGTACCTGGACACCAGGTACACCCTGGCCAAGCGCTCCTTCAGGTCTCACCGCTAGACCAGCCCTACTGGACCCGGGCTTGTCCGACTACGGCCTGCCCCAGCACAAGGTCGGCGCACCGCCGATGTTGTCGGGGCCCGGTCGTACTCTTGTTGCGACAGTGGCGGCCGCTGGGTCGGGTTGAGTGGATAGGAGCGAACGGTCATGGAGCCTCCTGAGAGCGGACCGGGCGACAACGCCGACGAGTCGAAGCCAGCCGGTCGGACCAAGCAGCCTGACGAGCCAAAGCGATCCAACGTTGAGCGTTCGGGGATCGTGAGCACCCGATTTCCTGTCCTCAACATGTCAGAAGGTGTCGGAGCGGGCTGGCCTTTGCTCAATCTATGGTCAGGTGTTGGAAATGTCGCCGATGTGTCGCCGGTTCGAGATTCCATTCTTCGGATCACGTCGACTGCTCAGGGCTTGACCGAGCAGGGGATCTTGTCCAGTAAGGTGTTTGTGGGTATCGAGACTGCCGCATCCAGCGGCAAGGGTCTTGCCAGAATCTTCGATTCGATGAACTCGCTGCAAGCGGCCGTCGATGCCACGCCGGAGGTGAACGTGCTCAACGCACTGGCAGGCGCGAGCGGTGTCAGTTCGATCGTGGCGTGGCAGAACGCGACCTCGGTCGCCAACTTTGCCGCGCTCGGCCTCAAGTCCGCCACTGGCGGTCTCGCGGGAACCCGCCTTGTCGACCAGCTCCACGAGATCGCAGGTCGCGCCTCCGTCCTGACGAGCTGGGCGGCGCACCAAGAGGCGTTTCCTGGCCTCATGAGCAGCGCTGGGGCCAAGGCCGTGGCTGGCTGGAGCGACCTGGTGTTCCGCGTGCCCGAACTGCCAGATCACGATGCTGGCCTGCGATACAGCGTGACCGCTGGCAGTACTGCATTGGGCTTGGCGAGTGCCGACTTGCTGACTACCGATGACACGGACGTCGCTCTCCAACACGAAGCAGCCGAACAGGTTCAACGGGAAGCGCTCCAGCCGTGGGAAGCCGGACGACTCCAAGTCGCCGCAGACCTACGATCGGCGATCGGGCAACTCGACCCGACCACCCCCGAACTGCTTGACGGGGCATGGGATGACCTACTCCGGCAAGGACCTGCCGCAGCCGTCAAGGCCGCGAACTGCGCCATCGAGGTCCTCGACCGTGTCCTGCGTGCGGCGGCCCCGGACCAACTCGTGGTGGCCTGGCACCGATCGGAGAACCGGTCAGTCAGGGAGTGGGAGGACGTAGATCCGATGCGTGGGCGTCCGCCGCACAGCATGCGGGTGCGCTACCTCATGCGCGACCGCGTCGATATGAGTAGCCTGGCAGTCATTCATGTGGAGACGTTCGTAGCGTTGCGGTCAAGGGTGCGCGGCAAGCTCCAAGCGATCAAGCACGCGTCCCACGGAGACGTCGCCACGGTGCGTTCCCTGACCATGACGGTGGAGTCACTGTTGGCGGGGTTGCTGCTTCCGGAGTAGGGCGATACTCCAGGCGCCCTGTCATACGCTCAGGTTAAGGTGGCCTGTCATGAGCAATCTCAGTCGGATCATCGTGATCGAGGCCCTTGCCGGAGGGCGACCGCGCGATCTGGCAGGTGTTGCCGAATGCGCTTGGTTGGACTTCAAACGCGGTTCGTACAGGTGGACACCGACAAGGGCAAGTTCGAACTGTGCAAGGATGTCGCCGCTTTCGCCAACTCGCTAGGCGACCTACTGGTCTGCGGTGTCTAAGCCGTCAAACAGGCCGACCAAGCGCTGGAGGTGGCGGAGGAGTTCCTACCGTTCGCTCGAAGCCAGGTGAAATATTGATCTGACCTCAGAGCTCGCTCGTCATGTCTCGGTCGTAGAAGACCCGGAGGCCGATAGCTTTGGCAGCGTCGAAGACGGCTTCGACATAGGTGCGATGTTTACCAGAGAGGAGACGACGACTTCGTAGTCGACGACCGGGGCACTCATCATGTCAGCCTATAACGATCCCCTGGCGTCAAGCAGTCCACACGCACCCCATGCAACCCGTAACGTCTGGTAGCCGTGGCCGAATCCTGGTACTACAGCAGTCGTCGTGGCAGGGACTCAACCGAGCGGAGGATGAGCGTGGTGTTCGACAGTCGCCAGCTCGCCACCTTCATCTTGTTCGGCTGCTTCCTGCTCCTCGGCCTCGCTAAGAGGCAGGGTCGGTCGGGTCTGGCGAAGGTGGTCAGGTCGTTCTGGCAGGTCAAGGTCGCTGGGCCGCTGCTTTTCTACGTCACCTGGTTGGCTGGGGTGCACTGGCTCGCAGCGGCGTTCAGCATCTGGAACGGGCGCCTGCTCGGCGAGTCGATCTTCTGGACGATCGTCGCCGGGTTCGTCCCACTGTTCCGCATGACCAACGCGCGCGAACACCGCCATCCGTTCCGGTCGTTGCTGCGGGATCTGGTGAAGATCACGGTTTTCTTTGGGTTCTTCTTCAACCTCAAGCCGCTCGATCTGGTGGGCGAGCTGATTCTCCAAGGGACGCTGACTTTCCTGCTCGGGCTCCAAGTGGTCGCCGAACGCAACCGTTCGCAGCAGGTCAGTAGGATGTGTAAGTCCCTGGTGGCGTTGGCGGCGCTGGGCCTGGCGGTCTACACCGTGGTGTGGCTGGTGCGAGATGGGCACGCCGTCGACTGGGCGCACGAGGTGCGCAAGTTCTTCCTGCCGATCTGGCTGACCGTCGGCGCCTTCCCATACATCTACGTCTTCGCGCTCTGGGATCGCTACAGCCTGATGTTCGGGTTGCTCATGCTGCGCCGGGACCACGACCAACCCGCCAGACGGTCACGTCTCGGCCTAGTCCTCGGCCTTAGAGGTCGCCTCAACGACATCCACGATTTCCCGCGCTACGCCTATCTGGCCAACGGCACACAGTCGATCGGCGATGGCTGGCGAGCGGTACGAACCTTTCGAGAGAAACGTGCGGCCAGCGTCGCCAAGAAGCAAGCCGATGCCGAGGACCTGGTGCGCAACACCGGGGTCGTCGGCGTCGACGAACACGGCCGCACGCTCGACCGACGCGAGTTCAAGGAGACGAAATCTGCCCTGCTCTACCTCGCCACCTGCCAGAGTGGGTGGCACAACCGCGGTGGCTACCAGGCCGACCTACTGGATAAGCTCGGCAGCTCATTCGCCCGGCACGGACTGTCTGCAGAGCACAGCATCTCCATGACGGTCAGCGCGGATGGCCAGCGCTGGTACGCCTATCGCAGAACTCCAAGTGGACGGGTGTTGGGGATCGGCGCTCTTGAGGAATCACACGACCAGTGGTTCTACGAGGGCGACGACCCGCCAACGAACTACCCGGAACCAGGCGGAGCATGGGGACGAGCAGCACACGACCGTGGGGTGGACTGGCACCGGTCGACATAGCATGGTGTCACCCGTTGAATGGCGCGACGTCGGATCGGGCTATCCCCGACCGGTTGGTCGCCTCCGCTGATCCGGTCAGCCCCACTCTGACGTCAAGGCTGCCAAAGGCTTGTCGGGTCGTTGTACGTTCTCGCCCGTCCGGTGCCGATCATCGAAAGGTCCCACCATGCGCCGTCTGCTCTTGGCCGTCTGCCTCGCCGCCGCGGGTGTCGCGGGGGCCCTCACCCCCGCCGCCGCGGCACCACCGCCGGTCATCCATCACGGCCCCTACCCCACCGTCACCGAGTGCGAGACCCAGGCCCAAGCCTGGCGCGACTCGGAGACCGGCCGCGCGGCCTGGGCCAGCGACTGCCAGCACCGGAGCACCTCCCAACTCCCGACGGGTTGGTACTTCCGCACCCTCTACGCCCCGGAGCTCCCCATCCCCAACCTGCCCTAGTACTCCGCCCCACCGTTCCAAACGCCCTCACGCGTGAGGGCGTTTGGTTTTGACATAGGGGCACGGCGCCGCCGGGGGCCACGACCGGCGATTGTCGGTCGTGGCCCCCGGCGGCGCGGTCCGTAATGTGGTTCACGTGGTGTGGCCGCGGAAAGTCGGCCAGAATCGCGGTAAGTGATCAGCCAAGGCGGGGAACGGCGTCATCGACCACGGGATCAACTACGCCGACGGTCGACGCGACCGACTCCACATCAAAGACCAATACGGTCAGCCTCGCTGATCCGAACTCCACTGCCAGCCCGGCTCGGCGCTTGCGGTCGCCACGCTCGGCGCGGGGGGCCGCGCGTCGGGATCCAGTGCTGGTGCGAGGTGGGTGAGCAGCAGTGCTTCGCGCCTGCGGTGATCGCTGTGTGGACTGCCTGCTCAAGGGCGGTGTGGTAGCGACTGGGCGATGTGGTGCCTGCTTCGCACACGAACAGGTCGGCATCGCGGGCGAGGTCGGTGAGCGCCGGGCAGGGCTCCGCGTCACCCGAGTAGGCCAGCCGAGCAGTAGGACCCTCGACGCGGACCCCGAAACCGGGCACTGAGTGCTCGACTGCGCGTGCGGCCAATGTCAGTGACCCGTGGACGACCGTGTGGTGATCATGGAGTTCGTGGACCTCGAAGATGCCGTCGACCAAGCCAGAGTCGTCCGTGAGCATCTGATCGAGCCGCCGCGCCCATCCAGGTGGCCCATAGACGGGGATACGGCGCGCGTTCTCGGTGTTGAGCGCCCAGTTGGACCAGGCGAGCAGGTCGGCGAAGTGGTCGGGATGCATGTGCGAGATCCACAGTGCGGTGACCTCACCGGGGGCCAAGTAGGTCTGGAGGGTGGCGAAGGTGCCGGAACCGTAGTCGAGGATGACGTAAGTGTCGCCCTCACTGACCAGGTATCCCGAACAGGGCTGCCTGGGCGAAGGTAAGGGGGTGACGCAGCCAAGCACGATCAGGACCATGGGCTATTCCACCATCACTATGTGGGAGCTGAAGGTATTCAGGTCATCCCCTCATCGGCGGCGGTCGACGGTGCGACGCCTAACTGCCCTCGTCTGCGAAACGCCGCAGCGGGACGTTGTGGAGGTCGGGTTGGCGGACGCGGTGCATGGCGGGTGCCGTGACCTCGATGATGAGCATCTCGGTGAGGAACTGGACCTTGGCGCCGAGCAGGTGGCTGGTGTGCGCGGTGGCGCTGTGTTCCTTGAGTCCGACGGTGACGTGGATATGGGGCGCGACGCGGTGCTCGACTGGGTCCCAGGCGAGGGTGCCGCCGCCGAAGGCTTCGGCGTTGGTGAGGTGGACTTGGCTCCACACGGGGGCTTGGGGGTCGTCGAGTTTGTCGCAGGTGCCGACGATCTGGACGTCGGCGAAGCCTGCGATGAAGCCGGGGATGTAGCCCTGGCGGACGTTGTTGTCGCGGCAGAACTGGTCGAGGGCTTCGAAGAAGTCGTCGCCGTGGTCGAAGGTCACGGCGAAGCTGCGGCCGAGGGTGAGTTCGTGGCTACGCATTCCCGCTCCCGGTGAAGACGGCTCGGATGGTGTTGTGGTCGTGGCCGGTGGCCAAGAGGCGGTGCAGCAGGATCCGGGCCTTGAGTGGGTCGAGGAAGCCCGCGGGGATGAGGCCGCGAGCGATGAGGTCGGACTCCGAGCCGGGGAACGCGTAGGTGCGGGTGAGCACCGACCCGGCGCCCGTGCGGGAAGCCAGCACGACGGGCTTGGCGGCAGCCAGTTCGGTCAGTATCTCGACGATGCCAGTGGGGACGTGGCCGACGCCGAACCCGGCGACCACCAAGGCGTCGAAGTGATCGGCGGTGGCGCGGAGAAGCGTCCCCGTGTCACCGAGGGTGATGGTAACCAGGCCGACCTCGACCGGGTGATCAGCCGTGCCCTGGACCGTGACGTGAGCAGTAGGCCGGTTGAGTACCCGGGGTTGGCCCTCGACGAGGTAGCCGAGCGGGCCGCCGTTGGCGGAGACGAAGGTGTGGCCGCTGGTGGAGTGCGTCTTGCGCACGCGGGATGCAGCGTGGATCTCGTCGGCGAACACCACTAGCCCACCCAGATCCCGAGCGGTCGGGTGCGCGGCGGTCTGGATCGCGGCGAGCAGGTTCGCTGGCCCGTCAGCGCCCGCCATGGTGGGGTTGCGCATCGCGCCGGTGACCACGACCGGCTCCGAGCGGGTGTGGGAGAGGTCGAGGAAGAACGCGGTCTCCTCGATGGTGTCAGTCCCTTGTGTGACCACCACTCCGTGCGCGCCAGCCGCCAGGTGCTTGTCGATCGCGGCAGCCAGATCGTCGAGGTCGTGGAATGACAGCGAGGCCCCCGGCACTCGGCGGAAGTCGACCACCTCCACGCCGATGCCGGTCTCGGCGAGGCCCGGTACCGCTGCCACAAGCTGCTCCGCCGAGAGCGCGGGTACGACACCGCCGCTGGGGGTGGAGGTCATGGCGATGGTGCCGCCGAGGCCGAAGACGACCACGCGTGGCACGGAGGCGATGTCAGGCACGGGTCACCTTCTGCTCGTCCGGCTGGGGATCGTCGGCAGCCTAGCTGGCGGCTTGCGCGGCGGTCGCGACGAAACGGCACGCCTGATCGACGCCCTCGGTAAACCTTGGTTGTCGCTGTGAGGTCAGCCGGCGTGCCAGGCGTCGGTGGGTCGGCCATGGCGTAGCACGCGGAGTCGGGTCTGGAGCTCGTTTTCGGCGGCGGTATCGCCTGCGGCGGTGCGGACAAGGAATGAGCCGAGGGTGTGCAGGTCCCTGATCGCACGTAATACGGGAAGTCCTTTCCAGTCGCGCAGGTCGTGTCCGTAGGCGTGGGCGAAGCGGTCGAGTTCCGCTGTCGTGCGACCCAGGCGGACGCCTTGGTAGGTGTTGGCGAGGTCTAGTTCGCGTGGGCCGGTGCAAGTCTCGTCCCAGTCGCCGAGCCGCCAGCGCCGTTGTGTGGGGTCGTGGACGAGGTTGCCTGGGTAGGCGTCGCCGTGCAGGTGACCTTCGCCTAGGGGGAACGGCAGCGTGTCGTAGGCGGTGAGCAGGGCATCGGCAGTCTTGGTGATCCACTGCTGGTCGTCGGAGTCGAGCACGTCGGTGGCGGCAAGCGTCCGTCGGAGTGGGTCCAGAGGCCGATGTCGGGGCAGGGTCACCGGCGGTGTGGGGAGCTGGTGAAGTTCTCGCAGGATGTGTCCGAGGACGGCTGGGTCAGGTTTCACGGCGGGGATTGCCTGCGGGTAGTGCACCCAGAAAGTGATCACGGTGCCGTCGTCCAGCACGACTGGAGCGGTGTCGGATAGCGGTTCGGTCACGGGGAGGCTGTGTTTGAGGAGCCAACGTGTGATGACGACCGCGCGCTCTGCGGCGGTTGTGTCACCAGAGTGCACGCGGGCGACAGCGCCAACCTTCGGTAGGAGATAGACCGCGGTGGCGTGACGGTGCAGGAGGGTCACCCCTCGCGCATCCAGCCCCAGTTCGTCGGCAGCGGTCAGCGCATGGTCACGGGTGCGGTCGTCACAAGGCTCAGGCACTACCTGAACCTATCCGCCGCGGTGGCGTCAGGTCGCCAAGGAGCGAGGTCGCCAGTCCAGTGCCAGCGATTGTGGTGACGAGGCGATGGGTTCGGGCCATCGCTGTCGGTAGTTGGGCGATGCGCTCGTGTTGATTGAGCTTGCGCAGCGGTGCCAGCGCGGCTGCGGCACCGTCCAAGTCACGCTCGGCCAGGTGGGTGTCGGCGATGATCACCCGGGTCAGCGCCAAGTCGCCATACGAGCGTTCTTCCTCGGGCGCCGTGGCGTACCGATCGAGAGCGTCAAGACCGTGTCTGCGTGCCTCGGTGAACTCACCCAAGAGGTCGTGCGCTCCCGCTCGGTAGTAGACAGCTTTGGTGGCGGGGAACGTGAAGATTCCTCCGAAGGAGGTCACCTCGTCTTCAGGCCCTGCAGAGTCGAGCAAGTCATCCAGTCTGCGCAGAGACTGGTGCGCGCGTGCCGAGTCGCCGACGCGTGCCGAGATCCGGGCCTCCAACGCCAGTGCACGTCGATGAGTCTGCGGTGCCAACGTGGGCGGCGGGGTGTCGAGGAATCGCAGCGCTGACACAGGGGTCGGCCCCCATTCCAACGTCAACGCCGCGCTCCCGCGCGCCCACACGCGGAGCGCATCGCTGTCGGCGGCCTCCGCGCATCGTTGCGCGGTCCCCAGCTGGGTCTGGGCGGCTTCGGTGTGCCCGAGGTTCTGCGACGCCGCCGCCAGCAACAGGCACCCGATCCCGGCCGCGAGATAGGCGTCACGCAGCTGCCTTGGCCGCAGTCCGCGCCGTATGAGGGTGAATGCCTGGTCTTGTGCCTGAACGATGTGGTGGACGAGGTCGTGAACTGGCGTGTGGACGTATGCGGTAGCCAGTTCGGCCAGTCGGACACACAACCAGTCCACCTGCGGATCGTCGATCGCGGTAGTCGCCAGCAACCGGTCGAAGTCGGCCGCGCGCTGTGCCGCACGCTCGATCCCGTCCCGCCCGTATGGGCCGTTGCCGTAGAATCGGGCAAGCGACGCGCCTCCGCCGTTGCTCAGCAGAAGCTCGAAACGCAGCTTGGCGTCCGTGTCCGCTCGGCTCAGCGCGGTATCCAGGATCGCCTGGGTGTCCGGCCGCGGCGACGTGCTCGTCTGAAGCGCTTCCCACTTGGTGACCGTGCGCACGGCCACGCCCAAGTGCTCGGCGAACGCCCGCACGCTCATACGCAGGGCATGACGCAGGGCACCAGCCTCCCGGCCAGTCCACTGTCCCACCGACGCCATGAGCTCCCCTTCCCGATGTCCATACAACCACGGCTCCACCCCCTCGATGCCTCACAAGTGCATCGGAAGTGCCACACCCGGTCATTCCGCTCGGCACCGTGGATGACCAGGCTCATTGGTAGGCGCCCGATGCCAGAGGAAGCGATCAGTGACCTCAGCTCGACGAGGACATCCCGTTGAAACTCCGGCGCTCAGGCACCCCCACGGAACCAAACCAGCAGCGGTCAGCGAGGAGCGGCGATGAGTGTTTTCGCGTCAAGCCCGTTCAGACCTGCTGTCATTCCTCCTCCAGGGTCGTCCCGCTCCCGACAACGCCGACTTGTCCAGGTGTTGCCGGAGGCTGCGGTCGAGTCCATGGTCGACGACTGCATCGACGACCTCACCGTGCATGCCCGCGCGCTGGGGCCACGAGGCACATCTGCCTGCCCGCCCGTAGGTTGGCCCGATCTGGCGAGGGCAGTGGGCTGGGTGCGCTCTCGCTGGAGCGCATTGGCCAACCTGCAGGCAGCGTTGACTCGTTCTCTGGCGCACGGAATGGTCGAGCATGTGGAGCGCTTCCGTCGATTCTGCTGCTCGGTCTGGTACCCGGCACAGTGGCTTGGCGACACCGAGCGAGCACTAGTCAATTCCCGCAATTCGGCGGAATTGGTTTTGACCGGTCTTTGCAACGCTGAAAACAGCTCACGTCCGGGGTGGCTGGTGAATCGGTGGTGCGTGGCGTTGGCGGATGCCGGACGTCACCAGGAAGCTGCGTTCGACGATGTTGCCGTTGCCGATCGTACGCAGGGACCGAGGTCGCAGATCTCGGCGCGCCTCGTCCTCGCTCGTGCGCGGACCGCGCTGGAAGAAGCGGGCGCGATCGAAGTTGCGATCGACGAGCCAGGATGGCACCACGAGGACGGGCTACTACACCACCTCGAAGGTGACGACGGCCGTGCGGCGGCGGCGCTTGGCCGGGCGGTGATGGCTGCCAGACGAGTCGATGACGTGGCGCTGGCGGCAAAGATCAGACTGGACTTGGCTGCGATCCACTTGGCTGCCGGGCGCGCCAAGGTTGCCGCACGACAGAGTCACGACCTGGCGGTCGACTTGGCCGCGCACGGCCCCTCGTCATCTCTCGCTAGCGCGTATGCCTTGGCCGCGCGCGCTCACGGCGCAATCGGGCTCCATGTCGAAGCACGCACTAGCGAGCGGAGCCACGATCGAGTGGTCACTGCCCTGACCGTGGTTGCTCTCGCCGACCTGGCGGTTACGCAGCGGTGAACCCAAACTCGAAACGTCCCTCACTTAACTCACCATCGACGACAGCCCTTGTCGCGTCCGCAAACCTCCAGTCGCTGAAAGTGACTGAGTCGATACAGTAAGCCGTCATCGGTCGCGCTACAGAGATGACCTCTTCCACTACAACGCAGCGATAAGGACAGGGAAGATCACGTTGAACGACAAGGGCACCCCTTCCGAAGGAACCTCTGAGTCCATGGATTCCAAGCGAGCGATTCACCTGCGCACGAAGATGGTCGACGACCTCCTCGCTGAAGGCACGATCGTGTCGCCGCGGATCGAGGCAGCGATGCGCAAGGTTCCTCGCGAATCCTTCGCACCGGGGGTGGATCTGGAGGAGGTCTACCAGCTCTTCAACGGGGTGGTCACCAAGCGGGACGAGACTGGGACATCTGTCAGTTCGGTGTCCGCGCCACAGGTGCAGGCCCACATGCTGGAGCAGGCGGCAATCACCGAGGGCATGCGGATCCTGGAGATCGGCTCGGGTGGTTACAACGCCGCGCTGCTCGCCGAGCTGGTAGGTCCGTCAGGCCAGGTCACGACAGTCGACATAGACGCTGACATCACCGATCGGACCAGTCGCGTCCTCGATGAAATCGGCTACTCGTGGATCAACGTGGTTCTCGCTGACGCTGAGTCCGGCGTAGCCGAGTACGCCCCGTACGACCGCATCCTGGTCACCGTCGGCGCCTGGGACATTCCACCTGCCTGGGTCGAGCAGTTGGTCCCGTCTGGTCTGCTGATAGTCCCATTGCAGGTGAGGGGGCTGTCGCGGACGATCGCGTTCGAGAAGGCCGACGGATACCTGGTCAGCCGATCGGCCCGCCTGTTCGGATTCGTCTCCATCCAGGGCGCTGGCGCGCACCAGAGCAAGCTCCTGATCATGCGCGGCGGTGAGGTCACCCTGCGCTTCGATGACGACTTCCCCATCGACCCGGCCGATCTGAACGGCGTGTTCGACACGCCGCGGGTGGAGGTCTGGAGCGGCGCGACCATCGGCCGGTTCGAGCTGTGGGCGGGCACCCAGATGTGGATGGCCACGGCGCTTCCCGGGTTTGGCCGGGTGGTGCTGGACAAGAAGCTCAGCACCGGCCTGATCACCCCGCCGGGAAGCCACTCGGCCGCTATGGCCGTCGTCGACGGCGGAAATCTCGCCTACATCACCACCCGCAGCACCCCCGACGAGTCGCAGGTCGAGTTCGGTGTCCATGCGTTCGGCCCCGAAGCCACGGCGCTCGCCGAAGCGGTCGCCGCACAGCTCCAGATCTGGGCGCGCGATCACCGCAACGGGCCCGGCCCACAGTTCCACGTCCACCCGGCGAACACCGCCGACGACCTGCTCCCCGAAGGACGCGTCGTCAACAAGAAACACAGCCGGATCACGATCTCCTGGCCCCACGCGGTCACCACCGCGGCAGGCAGGGATGCCCTGCAAGAAACCACCAAGTGAGGAGAGTGATCCACATGTGGGAACTCATGTTCTCCGGCAGCGCAACAGCGCTGGAAGAGCGGCCCGCTGCGTTCATGCTGGGCCGTCTGCCTGCCGAGGATGACGAGTTCGCGCTGGACGTCCGAGTTGTCGTGGCCTACGCCCCGGTGATGGGGGACTGCCCGACGGACGACGGGTGCGGCAACACGTGCGCGGGCAACGACAGCGCCTGCAACTCGTTCGCAGACGACCCGTCCTGACCTACTGGGGTGCTGCCGATGCGCTGGCAGCACCCCTCGGTCGCCCGTCACAGGAGGTGAGAAGTGGCATCCAGAACATCGGCGTCCTACGTGCCTGGCCAGACGGCTGTGCTGCGCGCCAGCACGTATCAGGGCGAGTTGGACATGCCTGACGTTCACGACCTGATGGGCGATAGCGCCATCCGCAGCCTGGGATGGTTGGCGGCACAGTGGCAACGGGCAGAAATCCGCTCCGCCGTGACCTATGCCAGCCCGGCCCTCTCCCGGCAGATCGACGAGATGGTCGCGGCTGGGAGCCAAGAATCCAAAGCGCTTCGCCGAGTCGTCATCTCGTTGGCGTCGTACCTCCTTCGATGGAAGCAACGCGCAACCCCGTTCGGGCTCTTTGCAGGGGTAAGTTCGGCGCAGATCGGTACCACGGCCAAAGTGCGTTGGGGCACAGCTCATCGCGTCGCCATCCGTGCGGACGCGGCCTGGCTCGGCGATGTCGTCGCCAATCTCCACCGATGTGCGCCCTTGCTAGAGCGTCTATCCGTTGTCGTCAACAACGCAGGCAGTCATCGCGGTGACCGATTCGTCGCACCCGGTCCGGTGCCTGACGGCTCCGGACACGATCTGGCGCCGATCGAGATATCCGTCAGGCTGACTCGACCGATCCAGGCCGCGTTGGTTGCTGCCCGGAAACCCTTGCGCTTCAGCGAACTTCGTGACCTGCTCATCAAGCAGTTCCCCAAAGCCAGCGCAGGCCAGGTGCACAACATGCTGGCCGGGCTTGTCGACCAAGGAATCCTGATCAGCAGCTTGTCGCCGCCGATGGACTGTGTGGACACTCTCGGCTACGTCCAAGCCGAGCTGGAAGTCATTGATGCCAAGGAAGTCGTTGAGATCGCCGCGACGGTGCACGAGATCGCGGCAATCCATCAGCTGCTCGTGGTTGTCGACCCTGTTGCCTCGGTGCATGACATCGCGCTCATCAACAGGATGCGCAGGTTGAGTGCGATTGCGGACATGCCCCTCCTTGCTGACACCGCCCTGGACTGCAACGTCGAGCTACCCGATCAAGTGGTTCGCGAGGTCCGCGACGCCGTCCACGTCCTGCACCGTCTCTCCCCATTTCCGTTGGGGTATCCGGCCTGGCGCGACTACCACTTCCGGTTTCGCGCACGCTACGGGATCGGCGCACTCGTTCCCGTCCTGGAACTGGTTGCCGACAGCGGACTTGGGCTCCCCGCCAGCTACCTGGGCTCGTCACGCGGGCGTGATGCCCGTCAAGCAAGCGAACGCGACGACAAGTTGCTGACGCTGATCCAGCGGACAGCACAAGGCCCTACCGACGAGATCGTATTGACCGATCAGGTTATCGGCGACCTCGCGCCAAGCAACCCTGCCGACTTGCACCTGCCCGGACGCGTGGAGATGGCCGTCGAGATCCGCTCCGCCAGCGTCGAGGAGCTGACGCGGGGCCGGTTCACCCTGGTCGTGACCGGGACACCTAGGCCAGGAAGCAGCATGACTGGACGACATGCGCACTTGTTGTCCAAGGACGGCCGTGGGGCGGCGGTGGCCACCTTCGCTAAGGCATCCCCAGGGGCGATTGCCGCCCAGTTGGTGTTCGCACCACGTAAGCGCCGAAACGAGAACGTCGTGCGGACCGAACGACTGCTGCCACACGTGATCCCTTTAGCGGAACACCATGGGCAGTCCGAAGATGAGATCGACTTGGCAGACCTCGGTGTCACGGCTGACGACCGCCGCTTCTACCTCGTCCAGATCTCCACCGGTCGCCGCGTAGAGCCACGCGTGACCCACGCACTTGAGGCCGGTGTTCACACCCCACCGCTGGCCCGGTTCCTCGCCGAGATCACCACCGCACGCGCCTCGGTGTACAAGGCTTTCCACTTCGGCGCCGCGGCCAAGCTCCCGTACCTCCCCCGAGTGAGATACCGACGGACCGTCCTGTCCCCAGCACGCTGGCTACTCCTCGCCAAAGACCTTCCAGGCTCCAGTCTGCCACTGGCTACCTGGGAGGCCGGGTTGGACGCTTGGCGGAGGCAATGGCGGGTGCCCGATCACGTCTCGCTGGTCGAGCTGGACCGAAGGCAGCCGGTGGACCTGGGATGCCCGCTGCACAGAGTTCTCCTTCGCTCCAGGCTCAACCGCAGTAGCCAGCTCGAACTGCGCGAAGCCTCGGCTCCGGAAGACCTCGCGTGGCTAGGTCATGCCCATGAGGTGCTCGTTCCCATGGTTCTGGCATCCACCGACACCGCTGGGCAGCCATCGACCACTCTTCCGCAGCAGGTCGTCGCACCCAACGCAGGTCACTTGCCTGGCAACTCACCCGTCCTCTACGCGCAGCTCTACGGGCACCCCGGGCGCTTCGACGAGATCCTCACCGATCACCTCGCCCAATTGCTTCATGCCTTCGGCGAAGCCCCGCCAAGCTGGTGGTTTCGTCGCCATCGTCAGATGAGCCGTCCTGACGCTGACCAGTACCTAGCCCTGTACCTGCGCCTGCCGGAGTCGTCTGCCTACGACGCAGCCGCGCGACGGATTGCCGCTTGGGCGAACTCCCTGCGCGACAAGCACTTGCTCTCGCGCCTGGCTCTGACCACCTACGAACCACAAACCGGCAGGTTCGGCCATGGTGTCGCGATGGAACGCGCTTACGACGTGTTCGCAGCCGACTCGATGGCTGCACTCGCCCAGATCATCACAGCTACTCGCGCCGGAGTGCATCCGCAGGTCATGGCGGCGGCCAGCTTCGTTGACCTCACGGCCACCTTCATCGGCTCGTCACTGGCCGGAACAGAGTGGTTGGTCCGCGAACTCCACCAAGAGCACGGACGGCTGGAGCCCACGCTTCGTGATCGAGCACTCGGCCTGGTCGAGCCACACGGCACGTGGTCGGCCCTCAGAGTCCTGCCAGGCGGAGCAGATGTCGTGACCGCTTGGAGAAAGCGCGCCGTCGCGCTCTCCGCGTATAGGGAGGTCTTGCGACAACAACGCCCACCACTGACTGTTCTGCCATCGCTGTTGCACCTGCACCACATTCGCGCGGTCGGAGTGGACCCGGTGCTTGAGCGCGTCACGGGCAGACTCGCGCGAGCCTGCGCACTGCGCGACGCCGCCCGCCGCGAGGAGATGTAGTGGAACCCACCACGATCACCCGCCAAGCCTTGGCGGAGATCGAGCATCGCTTGGTCGATGGGATCGCGGTACCCAAGTCGCTTGGTGACGACGAGCCCTGGATCACCCAGTCACTCAGCAAAGGGGCTGCGGGAGTCGCCCTACTGCACATCGAACGCGCCCTCACCGGTGATGGGACATGGCGACAGGCACACCGCTGGATCACCGAAGCTGTCACCGGTCAAGTGAGCGCATCAGACAACGCGGGGCTCTATCTCGGGATGCCAGCGATCGCGTTCATGCTGGACGCCGCAGCGTCCGGTGCTGATGACCGCTATCAGCACGCCCTCGCGGACATCGACGCACACGTACTCGCCCTCGCACACCGTCGCGCTGCCTCCGCGCTGGAACGCATCGCGGCGAACGGGTTGCCCGGGTTCCGGGAGTACGACGTGTTCTTCGGGCTAAGCGGCATCGGGGCCTTGCTACTCCGCCGTGCACCCGGCAGCACCGCGATGGAGCACGTGCTTGGCTATCTAGTCGCGCTCACAGAGCCGCGCTCGGTTGAGGACGTCGCGGTGCCTGGCTGGTGGGTCAGCCATGACCCCCACCGGCGGCAATCCACCACCTACGCGAACGGCCATGGCAACTTCGGTATGGCCCATGGAATCGCTGGACCACTGGCGCTACTCAGCCAGGCCATGCGACGGGGCAGCATCGTGGCCGGCCAACACGAAGCGATCAACAGGATCTGCGATTGGCTCGACGACTGGCGACAGGACGGCGGGACCGGGCCGTGGTGGCCGGAATGGATCACCTTGGCCGAACTGCGGAGTCGTCGAGTCGACCAAGAAGGACCGGCCCGGCCAAGCTGGTGCTACGGCACCCCGGGGATCGCCCGCGCTGGTCAACTCGCTGGCATCGCCACCGGTGACCTCCAGCGACAGCTGAACTACGAGAGTGCGTTGCTTGGATGTCTCGATGACACATCACAACAAGCGCGGATCGCCGACGCGGGGCTTTGTCATGGCTGGGCCGGGCTCTACCAGACCGTTTGGCGTTCAGCTCAGGACGCCGACACCCCTGCGCTCGCCGAACACCTCCCACAACTAGCCGCGAACCTAGGTCATCACGCTGATAACGGGCTGGCTTCGGAGCACAACTTCCTCGATGGCACAGCGGGAACAGCGCTCGCACTGCACACCGCCGCACACACCGCAGCACCGACTTCCGGATGGGACGCATGTCTACTCATCGACTAGCCCAACAGGCGGAGATGGGCGGCGACGCGGACAAACCCTCCACAATTCGGGATGTGGAGCGCATGGTCCTGCGTGTGCTGAGCGGAAGCCCTCTGCATCAAGTCGCTCTTGATGCGCTCGTGGAACCAACCGAGCTGGCTGAGGCTGCCACGGTGTATCAGCAAGCAGGACAGCAGGCTCTCGAACACCAGGCCGCGGCGGGCTGGTGGCAGATCTACCTCCAGTTCGCCGACTGGACTGCCGCGGAGCGGTCGGCAGTCGACACTATCGCGCCCTTGCTGAACCATGCCGAGAGAGACGGTCTTGTCACCAAATGGTGGTTCATGAGGAAATACCCCTGCTGGAGACTACGCGTATACCCAGGCCGGGATGGCGACGCGATGCGAGAGGAACTCGGCGCCGCCCTCGATGCGTTGACCACGAGGGGCGAGATTGCCCGATGGTGGTCTGGCGTCTACGAGGCAGAGTCCGCCGCGTTCGGCGGAGCCGAAGGCATGGCTATAGCACACGAGCTGTTCTGCGCCGACAGCAGTGCTGTCTTGAGTCTTGCCAGCACAGGTGGTGCGGCGGTTGGCCGTCGCGAGCTGTCTGTGCTGCTGTGCAACGCTTTGATGCGCGGTGCGGGACTCGAATGGTACGAGCAAGGCGACGTCTGGCACCGAGTCGCACAGGAGCGTCCCCTGCCCGACGGCACGTCCGCGGCGAAGCTGACTGCGCTGGCTGGCGATCTCAAGCAACTGATGCTCGCAGATACCTCGCCCGAGGCACCACTACTCCGCGCTGATGGGCCTCTGGCGTCATCCGCGGCCTGGGCCGGCGCGTTCCGGCGAGCAGGTCGCACCCTGGGTAGGGCAGCACATGCAGGGACGTTGCAACGTGGCCTTCGTCAGGTCTTGAGCTACCTGGTCATCTTCCATTGGAACCGACTCGGGCTACCTGCTCGCACACAGAGCATCCTTGCCTGGGCTGCACGTACAGCTGTCCTGGGCCTGCCGATGGAGATGCAGCCCGAAAGGCTTGCCGGTGCACTGGTCGTAGGACCGCACGCGTCGCCGACCCGCGCAAACGGTGAAGCCGTCGAGCGAGCGATTACCCGATTTCCTCTGGTTTCGCAGCGTCACTTCCCCTGTCTCGACCTCGAAACCCGTGTGCGCCAAGTACGCGAGTGTGCAGACTCCTGCCACGAACCAGATGATGCGGACGAGCAGATCAAGCGCGCTTGTGCGGTGTGGAACCTGTCTGCGCTGATCGCTGCCGACTGTGGCCTGCCCGATCTGGCGATCGAGCTTTGCGGGCAACAGTTCCAGATCTTTCGCTCAGCGTCGCCACTCTCCGGCGCAGCAGCGATCGCCGCACTCCAACCGCTGGTCAACCTCGCCAGACTGACCAGCCGCTCCGGCGATCCCCAAGGTGCAGTCCGCGAACTTGGAGCGCTCAAATCCGCCCTCCACAACGGTGGGACTTTGGTGATCCACGGCCAAGACGTTGACCTCGACGGGCTACTCGCGTCCATGTCTACGTCCGTGGAATCTTGGTTGCGTCACGTGCTACTCCACGAAGGCACCCGCGCTCTCGCCGCCGCAGGTCAGTGGATAGGAGCGGCGACCTTCGCCGAGAAGTACGACGACGCCGACGACCAGCTCCGCGAAGCTCGTCAAGCTCGCGTCATCGCCCACGCTGTCAACGGTGAGTTCGGCAGCGCGCTCACCCAGCTTGCTGATTCAGCCACAGGCACCACATGGGAACTCGGCGTCGCCGCCTGCCTTCGTACTTACGTGCTGATAAAGGCCCAACGACTTGCCCCTGGCGATATCGCCAACTTGATCAATGCGGTCCAGCTCGCCTGCGAGCCTCCGGCCCAGGCCACGACCCTGTTTCGAGCCCGACTCAGGTTGGCTGCCATAGACCTCGCTGTCGCCGCGCAAGCTGATCCAGCCCTCTTGTACGCCTCGATGATCGAAGAAGCCGAACGGTCCAACGACGCGTTCGTCGTGCGTGAGGTACAGGCTCACCCGGACTTCCCGGCCTGGGCCACACGAGAACAGGCCGAAACGCTAGGCATGCTCGTGCAGAAAGCTGCTCTCGGAGCCGGAGAGATGCCAGCACCCCTACTGGACCACCTCACGGCATCCACCCAGCTTGCTGGGTCTGCTCTGGCCGCCGCCCTCTCCAGGACAGTGGGTAGCTAGCCAGACCATCGTGCCTTCGAGCCCGAGGCTGTGAATACCCAAGTCCACGACTTGACCAAGCTCCATCATCCGACCGGCACGGCTGAGTCGATATCGCCTGAACCACCGACACGCAGGAAGGCGCCGTCATGACCTACAAGATTCCCTGGGAGCTGGCGGGGCAGCGCATTGCCGTCGTGGATGTCGAGGGCAACGGCGGCCAGCCTCCGCAGATCGTCGAGATCGGGGTGCTTACGTTGGACCAGCCGCTACACCCGACGCATGTCTCGACGTGGCTGGTGCGACCGGAGATGCCGATCAGCTCGGTGGTGACTCGCAAGGTCCACGGGATCAGCAACGCCGACGTTGCTGGCAGCCCCGCCTGGTCCGAAGTGGCAGATCGGGTCACAGCGGTTCTCGCCGACCGAGTGATCGTCGCTCACAACGCCTCGATCGAGCACCGTGTCTTGGCCGCACATTTGCCAGGTTGGGAACCGCCGTTGGTGCTCGATACCCTCCGCTTGGCCAGGCACGTCTGGCCCGACCTGGACGGCTACGGCCTGGACCGGCTCATCGCCTACGCCGGGCTCGCCGTCGACGAGTTCGCTGGGCAGCGGCACCGGGCTGGCTACGACTCGTGGATGACCGCACGGCTACTGCTCACCCTGGTCGAGTCGTCCGGGCAGGACTGGCACACCCTCGTCCGCGCTGCCGTGCTGCCTGAGTTCGACACCACCAAGGGGGGCCTGTGGTGAGGACCAAGAGTCCAGTCACGATCGGTGTGCTGGGCACGCACTCCACCGGTAAGTCCATCTTCCTCGCCCGTCTCGGCCGCGCACTGTGCCGCAACAACTTCCAGATCGTCACTGTGGCCGATCTGGGTGAACGGGCGAAGCGGATCGGTTTGCCGACCCTGTTCAACCACACCTACGTCTCCACCCTGTGGTTCATCACCCGGGGCATCAGCAACGAGTTGGAAGCCTCGCTGCACGCCGACGTCGTCCTCGTCGACCGTGCCGTCCCCGACGCACTCGGCTACTACCGCGCTGCACTCGCCTACTGCGAGGAACAGCCAGACGCCATTGCCGTGATGACGTTGGAGTCGATGATGCGCTCCCACAGCGAGCAGTACGACCTGCTCTTGCGCACTACACTCGATCCGGACCTACCGTTGGGCCGCAACAAAAGCCGTGACCCCGACCTCGACTTCCGTGCCCTCGCCAACCAGCACGTCCTTCAGGTCCTGCTCGACCTGGATCACTCGCACGAGAAGCTGCACTCCGACGGCCACGAAGCGGTACTGGACCGAGCACTGGCCTTCGCCAACAGTCGGCTGACCGGGGCGGGGTGCGTGTCATGAAACTGGGGCGAGACATCGTGGCGACGGTCGTCGCCTCCGACAGCCCGCTGGGTCGGGTTGCCCGAGCTGTGGATGTCATGAGTGCTCACATGCCCACGTCACTACGAACTCAGAGCTTGCGCGGCTTGGCCATGGGCAAGCTGATCCAGAACCACATCGTCGACTCCGGTCGCAGCCAGCGGGAAGTGTCCGACGCGAGCGGGATCGACCCGGCCAGTCTGTCCCGCTTCCTCAACGGCAGCAGGACGCTCTCCGACGGCGACCTGTCGGTGCTGGCTTGGGCTGTCGGCCTCGCGTCCCGGGACGTGCGGCGTGCCCTCGTCGACATCAACCAGGATCACGACGAGAGCGAGTGGTGGGTCAGCGACACCACCACACCACTGGCAGGGGCAATCACCACCGTGATCCGCAGCCTCACCGCGACGACCACATCGTTCTCCCCGCACACCATCCCCGCCGACCTGACACCCCAACGACGCCCCGCAAAGCCCATCACCGGGCAGTACCTCATCGGCCGAGCAGCACTCGACCACCTTCGACACGGCGACCAAGCAGCCCATGACCAGGCCCAGTGCCTCTACCAACTCGCGGCCTCCGACGACGTCACCATCCGCCTGGTGGACATAGACGAACACATCCACCCGTTCCAACTCCTGGCCCTCGACGGCGGCTACAAGACGGTCAAGGTCGACATCCTCGACACCACCCTCTACCTCGACGACATCAACAGGTTCCAGGCCGTGATCGAGACGATCAAGCAGCGCGCCGTCACCGTGGCCGACTCCCTCGCCGTGCTCGGAAACCTGGCGACCTACTTCGCCGACAAGGTCTCCGCATGACCCGGGTCTCGCGCGGGATGCGCGTCATCGGCGGCAACCTCCACACAGCGGTACAGACCTGGACCCGCACCGACACCCACCCCGTCATCCTCATCGGACTGTGCCACGTCGGTGAAACCGACTACTACGCTGATGTAGCGCGAATCCTGGACACGAACCTCGACGCAGAAATCCTCTACGAGGGTGTAGTCCGCGAGCAACCGCCGCCAGCATTGACCGTGAGAGAGCAAGCACGGCTCGCACACCTCGACGGCTGGGGCCTGCGCCGCCTGCTCGAATGGGCCGCCGCAGCCACCGGTCTACAACTACAGAGTCGCGGACTGACCCGCAGAGAACACTGGCACAACGCCGACGTCACGGCGGTAGACCTGCTGCGCGTGTCAGGACACCTGCGCCGGATCGACCTGCCAGACCCCGACGACATGAGCTGGCCGGACGGGATTCAGGCACGACTGGCGGCACGAGTGCTACGACGGTTGCTGATCCACGGCTCCCGCTGGTCACACCTGACCGCCAACCGCTCCACACGACTGGGAATCGTCGACTGGCGCAACATCAACGCCATCACCCAAGCCCTGCGCATCGTCCACGACTCACCAGTCCTACCCCCCTGGGGCGCGGGTCACCTATCCGGCATGGGCAGACTCCTGGCACTCAACGACTTCACCCTCGCCCACACCCAATGGCTACGCGCGATCAGCAAACAACCACCCACCACACCAGACACGTCGACTGAGGACAAACCATGACCAGCACCGTGATCGACCGCCCCACCTCCACCGCGGCCCAACTGCTCTACAACTACGCCAACGCCCCAGCCACCAGGCTTGACCTGAGCGCCTATCAGGCGACCGTCGAGTTGCCCGTGATCCGGATCCACGGCATGCCCGACCTGATCCTCGACAGACCCGAGCCCGACGAAGTCATCCAGTGGGTATCCATCGCCCCCGACGGCGCCCTGACCCGCCACGCCACTCCCAGCCGCTACGCGCTCGACCCCACCGGCCTCGAAAACCACGCCACCCCGGACACACACCTGCGGTGGATCCAGTGGCCCCTGATCATCGCCCTCTACAACGAAGCCCTCGACCCCACCAGCCACTGCCGCAAAACCCACGGCTACCACCGCCACACACTCACCTTCCACAACCTCGGCGCGCTGCGCGGCACCGTCGTCGAGGGCTGCCGCACCTGCCCCAGCCTCCCGCAACTGCCCAACACAGTGGCATCCGAACTCGTCAGTACGATGGGCGGCCCGGACCTAGACCTCGCCGGAACCATCGCCTGGCTAGGGCAATGGAACGACACCGAACCCGGCGGACCGCACGGCTACGACACCCTCGGCGACGAGGAAATCGGTGTCCTGTCCGGCATGGCCCACACACTCCGCCACCGGCACAGCCATGACAACACCTGACTCCCAAGCTCTCGCCGCCTACCCAGAACTCCAACACCTCATCGACCTCCGCGACACCGGCTGGACATTCCACGTCGCAGTCAACGGCGGCCACATCACCCAGATCTACGGCCACCGCTACTGGCCTCATGGCTAGATCGACCTCCTCGTCATCCACCACCAGACCGACGCGGCCGCCGCGCGCAGCACCCGCGACGGAGGTCTCGTCTGGACCTACGAGGGCGGCTTGGTCGAGGTCATCGACCACCTCACTGCCCTCCCAGGCCCAGACGAACCGCTGGCACCATGGCTTGTCGTCGGTCGCGCACCCACGCTCTGGACACCATGACACCACCACGACCTCACACCCGCCGCGGCATGACCGGCAACTGGGACGACGTGGTCGCCACCATCCGCACACGCATGGCCGAGTTCGTCCGCGCCGCCCAAGACCAATTGAGACGCGAAGCTCGACAGCTACCGGCAAGAGCCGAGTCCATGCTCATGACCTGGCGCACCGAGGCAACGTCTGAAGCGGAAGCCGAGTGAGTCAGCCACCCGAAGACTGGGCAGCGGTCGGGCGATGCATCGACCAACGTCTCACCGAACTCGCCTGGACTCAACGCGAACTCGCTACGCGTTCACTCGTCTCCCAAGCCATCGTCCGCGAACTGCAGTACAACACCAACCAGCGCCGTCGCAGTCCTCGAACCCTCGAAGCTCTCTCCACTGCCCTCCAACTACACCCCGACCACCTGTCCATGGTTCTCAACAGCCACACCCCGCCACCACCGCCTGCCACCCCGAATGAGGACAATCCATTCTCAGCGCGATTGGCAGTCCTCGAACAGCGCATGACCGAGATCGCCAACACCCTCCACGAACTCCGAATCGACCTGGCACTCATCCTGCACAACACCCGTCCCCGAGTACCAAGCAGCAACCAGAGGGACAGCCCGCAGACGACGTGGACCGATGGGGCGAGTCTGTGATGAGTTGGTCCGAAGTGGACTAGGCTGGCGGGTGGACACCTGCTCGCTGTGAACTCGGGCCGTGGAAACGGCGGCGGCACTCCCGGTGGCGGTCTAGATCGTTCCTGGCCCACCGGGATCTCAATGTCTTGACCCTGGTCTTCGGCGTCCGCATGGGAAGTCTGGACACGGGGCTTGTCTGGTGTCGAGGTCGGCGGCAGGGAGCGTCCTTGCCCGCCGCTTCGTCCATAGGTGCACGACAGTGGATCTTGCTGTCGGCCCCATTGGAGGCTCCCCTCAGAGTCAGCAGGTGCCGCCGCTGGCCTTGTCTGTAGAGACCCAGCTGGCGTGGGTGGAGTCGTAGCGCCCGTTGCTGATGGTGCTCCAGGAGAAGGTTCTGACAGGTCCACAGCTTGCGTCGCCGGTGTGGTTGTCGCCGGTGGGGTCGTCGTAGACGTACGTGCTGTTCCTCGTCGTCATGGCCTTTGCGGCGCGGCAGTGGCCAGGACTTTCCTCTTGGATGTGCCCGCGGCCAGGGCGGTGGTGTGGTGTTCACCGGAGCCAGGTCAGGGTCGGCCTGATCTCTGCGAGGACCTCGCGGCCGCCCATGCACGGCATGTTCAGGTCGAGGAGGATCAACTGGGGTCTCGGCGCGTCGCGGAAGCTCCCCTCGCGGCGCAGGAAGGCCACCGCGTCCATCCCGTCGTTGACGACGTGCAACCTGCTGCGCTGCGCGCGCCTCGAACGCCTCGCGGATCATCACCACATCACCGGCGTAGTCCTCCACGACCAACACGTCGATCGGCGCGGGCGGAGCGTCGGTGGATCGCCACGCGCTGTGTGATCGGTCATGCGCACTTCTCACATCACGGACAGGCAGGGACTGGGCCCGTCGCCGGGGAATCGTGCCACGCCTCGCACTCCGCTCGACACCCGAGCATCCGCGCCGGCGGCATACCGTCACGCACCGGTCACCCAGGTCACAGCACAATCCACCCGCCCGAGTTGAACATACGTTCGATAGGTGGCTATGCTCTGGGCCGTTCCGCCTCCTCGGCCGATGGGGAAGATCGACCGAGCAGGCGGAACACTCACGACAACACGATTCCGGTGACCGCCCGGTGCGGACACGAGCCCGTGGGGGCCGCAACGACCGTGGCAGCCCGATCTTTGGGTTGACGCTGCTCCGCCCCGATTCCAGGCAGCGCATCGCCGGGCCTGCTCCGTGCGGGAGGCGTTCGGGTTCGAGCGCGTGGACGGTGGTGTCCTCGCCCAACGATCGAGACCACACAGGACCGGATCGCCGGATTGATCAACGGCGCGGGCAACGTCGCCGTCGGCGACCTGGAGCGACTGGCGGACAAACTGGGTTGAGCGACCCCGGCTAGGTTCGTTGTCCGCGATGGAGACGCAAGTTCTCCCCGGCCGGAGCGTCCGAATGTGTCGATCCGGCTCGCGTTGAGCGCGTTCCGCGCGTTGATCCCCGCGCAAGTGCTGCTTACTCGGGGCTGGTCAGGGTGGGCCCGTATCTTCCGCGTCGTGGTGGCCGCGTTCGATGAGCGCCGTGCGTAGTCGTAGGAAGTGCTCGTCGATCAGGCCGTTGTCTGCGGTGATGAGGCGGAGGGTGTCGACTGCCACGTTGGCCACGTGGTGTTGTTCCCAGCGTTCGCCGTTTGCCAGGAGGGCATACAGGATGCGAGTGCAGTAGACGGAGGTGCGACTGTCGCGTGCGCGTTCGGCTACCTCGATCGGCCAGTCGATGGCTCCTGCCGTGATGTTCAGGGTCTGATGGGTGAGGTGTGCCCAGATTTCATTGGGAAGGGCCGCCACCAAGGCCCAGCGCCCGGACGCGCGAACGACCTGGGCAGGGACAACGGTCCGGTCGGAGTCGAGTAGGAGCTGCCAGAAGCGCACGGCGGTGTCGAGAACTTCTTGGTCGACGTTGTCGTCGTTGACCAGTGAGGCGACGTGCTCGGCGGCGGAGGTCAGTGCTGGTGGATGGCTGCGCAGTAGGTCGATGAGTGCTTCGCCGGTGTATCCGTCCTGCTGGTGGAGCATTCCGACCAGGAGCCAGGTTGTCGCACGGTCGACGCCTTCGCGTGCTGCGGTGACGAGCCTGTTGCGGAACCGCTGGAGGAACCAGTCTGACGGCTGCGAGTAGGTCAGCGTGGTTTCGAGTGTCGTGCGGCCGAGTCGATCAGTGGCGAACAACGGCGCTGCGTTGGTTTCCAGCCATGGTCGCGCCAGGCGCTCCAAGAGCAGTCGGTGCAGGGCCAGTACGGCACGGTATTCCGCTGCCCGTTGGCCCTGCAGTTCGAGTATGTCGTCAAGGACGTGAGTGAACGCGGTCCTGATGGTGGTGAGGTTGCGCGCTTCCCAATCCGCGATCGCGAGGGCGGCTTGCACCGCTCGTCCTGACGGGTTGTTGATGGCGGCGTGCAGGACGTCGCGGCCTTCCACGGGGTCATCGTCGGTGGACGTGAAGCTGATGAGTTCGAGGGTCCAGTCCCAGGCGGTGTCGAGGTGACCTGACAAGGCGGCGTTGGTGCGGGCCAGGGCTGCGGCGAGCTCGACGGTAGCCAGGTCGACGTTGTGCCAGTCAGGTTCGTAGTCGAAGTTGTCGTTCCCGAGCAGGGTCGGGGGCCACCGTTGGCTTCGGGCATGTTCGGCTGCGGCAAAGATCACGGCCGCCTGGCCTGTGACGGCCGCTGCTTGAGCCGCGAGCGCCAGGAAGTAGTGGAGTACGTACACCGGCTCTCGCAGGTGATCGACAACTGTGACCGCGTCCTCGGCCCACGCCGTCGGCGCTGCGGTAACAGTGGTCTCCAGCGCGCGTGCGAGTTCGCGGGCGCTGTTCTGTTGCCAGCCGGCACTGGGGTCGGGGCGCCACGCGGCGACCTGATCGGCCGCCTCCAGCACGGGAAGTTGTCCCAGTGCGTCGCTGCTGTATGCCGATCCTGCGTAGCTCCACAGCCGCGCCCGCTTGTCGAACTCGGAGTTGTCGAGGGTTCCGAACTGCGAGGTCATCCGGGCCAGCACATCACTCCACGCGCCGAGCACGGTCTCGGGAAGGATGGACGCCCAACGCCACCCTCGAATCCAGTCGTCTGGCGGTCGCTCGTCGGTGTCGATCGCTGACGACGGCGACCCGAGCGCATCAATCCAGGGGCCGGAGTACTCAGGGTCTGGATCAAGAGCGAGAACCCGGACTACGAGGTCACGGTCGTCACCTGTTGGCTCCACGGAGGCGAGCCGCCGGGCGATGTGGTCGACCATCGCGGGCAGGTGCGCAGTGGTGCCGCTGGCCAGAACGCGGCATGTGAGACGGCTACCGACTTCACCTGTGATCGTGTTGATCCACGCGAGTTGGTCGGTGACTGATACGCCCAGCTCCGTGGCCTTGCTCAGCGCACGCGCCAGTGCGTACACCAGGACCACACCCAGCCGATTCTCTCGTTCCAGATCGCTGACCAAGGAGGCCCGATCCAGAGTTACGGCTAGTGTCGTGGCGATCGAGCGCGTCTTGCCCGCCAGCATGCGGATGCGCTGATCCATGTTGTCCGCGGTCAGACCGGCGACGAGATGGTCGAGCAGGGATCGCGCGTGAGGGTGACGATCTGTCGCCTTCCCCGTGACGACGGTCTGGACGACCGACGCTACGAACGGGTCGGAAGGGCCGGCTTTCCGGGCGGCGTAGGCAGCAAGAGACTGCACGCCACGGTGTTGTGGCTGCTGGCGCGCTATCTGGGCGATCAGGTCATAGCCACAGGGGCCGAGTTGCGAAGCGACCCGTAGCACTTCGAACTGGGGTGAAGAGCGATCAGACTTACTCAGCGTCTTCGTATCAACCAGTACGAGCGCCAGCAGGTCGGCCACTGCGGCTGGATCTGTGGAGCCGAGTCCTTCCAGGAGCCCTGACGCCGGCCACAATTCGGAGGGGTCAGGTACGCGCACCAACCTGGCCGCGTGCAGGGGTACCAACCAGGCTGGATCAGCGACGCGGCTGAAGAATAGTCGCAGGTGATGTCCGTGGACGATCGTCCGCTCCAGTTCCAAGACCTGCTCATTGCCGTGCCACGGTTGATCAGCCAACTTAATGATCTTGGCCATCATGGCATCCGGGGGCATGAACATACGAACAAACCACGAGACGGCCCGGTCGAATAGAGTGACCGCCTCGGCCAGTCCCATATGGTCATGTACTGCGTCACTGGCCGATTCACGCAGTTTGCTGAATTCGCCGACGGGGTCTTGCCTGGTGCGCAACGGCCCAAGTCCGCTGCGCCTGACAAGGAATGTCAACAACTGGTTGTCGCGGAGGGTGCTTCTGTCAGACCTCTCTATTTGGTCGCGGACGACCTCGTCGAATCGGGATCTGGCCTCGGGTACACTTGCCTCCGACATGGCCGCCGCTGCCTGGTACGCCTCCCACGCCTGGCGGATCACCGGCAAGCCGCCCGGGGTCGCAGTCTGCCCCTTCACGACGGACTCCAACGCTACCCGGACGTTGAACGCAGCGCTTTCCGCGAAACGCAATCCCTTTGCGCCGTCTGCACCTAGCTTGAGCAACTCTGCCGCAGTCTCAAGGCACTCCATCACGCGCCGACCCTGCTCGCCGAGGATCAGTTCCAACTGCGCCACCACCGCAGTTGGAAGTACGTCGCTCGCGTCATCGGAAGCCATGAGTGCATAGTCCACTGTCTTCGGCATGATCGAAAGCGACACGCCGCCAGATACAAGGACCTTCGCTGATGAATGGACCGTCCGGCGTCGCGGCAGGGTGGGACGACTGGGCGACCGACATCGCCGAGCGAGCAAGTGCTGCGAGTGATCCCGCACCTCACGAGACCTGGACGGGTGCCGATCTGGAGGTGATCGGCTTCGCCGACGCCGAATGCGGGAACTTGCCTGCTTGGGCGAAGTTCACCGTGCGCACGGCCCGCGCGCTGACGCGGCTGGACAGGGACCGCGGTGGTGGCTGGGTGTTTCCGAGCTGTCCGATCGGGCTGGATGACCCACCGAGTTGTTGACCGCAGGCATTCGGGCACCGCTGGCGGCAGGTCGGTGAACTCCCGATCGCTGCTTGACGGCTACGGGAGGCACGTCACCCGGAGGAACCAGGTAGTCCCGGGCCGTCCGGACCTAGTCTTCGGGATCACCGTACGGCCGTCCGTAAGGGGACCTCGATGCCACAGGACACCGTCTTCGAACTGCCCTTCCCGGTGCGGGTCAACCCGCACCGGGAAGCCGCCCGCTTACGCAACCTCGACTGGGTGCGCGAACACGGGTTGGTGGGCGGTGATGAGCGGTCGGTGCGGTGGTATTCGTCGTGGGACCTGCCCTTGCTGGCCGCATACGGCTTCCCCGACGCCACCGGTCCGGGGTTGGACCTGTGCACCGACGCGATGGCTTTCTTCTTCGTCTTCGACGACCAGTTCGACGGTCCGCTGGGACGTGCGCCCGACCAGGTGGCGCGGGTGTGCCAGCGCCTGATCGACATCGTCCACGGCGCCCAGCCCGGCCACGACCCGTGCTCGTCCGCGTTCGCCGACCTGTGGCGCCGCAGCACCGACGGCGCGGCTCCGGGGTGGTCGGCGCGGGTGGCCCACGAGTGGGAGTACTACTTCGCCGCCCACACCCACGAGGCGATCAACCGGCTGCGCGGCACACCGGGGGACGTCGAGCAGTACCTCCAGGTCCGCCGGGGCATCGCAGGCACCGCACTGCCGATATCGCTGGGTGAACGCGCCGCGGGCATTACCGTGACACCGGCGGCGTTCCACAGCCCGCGACTGCGGGTCATGCGCGAGATCTCCGTCGACATCACCTTCATGTGCAACGACGTGTACTCCCTGGAGAAGGAGGAAGCACGCGGCGACATGGACAACCTCGTCCTGGTCACCGAACACACCCGGCACTGCACCCGAGACGAGGCCGTCGCCGCCGTCCAAGGGGAGGTCCACCGGCGCTGTGCCCGCTTCCAGCAACTCGCCCTCGAAGTGCCCGCCCTGTGCTCCCAACTGGCACTGACCGGCCCGCAGCGAGCCGACGTGGACATGTACGTCGAGGTCATGGCCGCCTGGATCAGCGGCTACCACGTCTGGGAGACCGAAACGTCGCGCTACAGCACCGCCTCGCAGTCCCTGCCGACCTCGGACCCCAGCTACTTCGACCACGTCCTAGGCGACCCGTGACCCGGGGCGCCCGGGCGCGAGCCGACGGCAGGCGGGCAGCGGACCCCACGGCGAAGACGACGAGCCCGACTTACACGATCGAGTGACACCGTGGCTACGGAGAGCATCTCGCTGGTTACGTGGAAGGTGCGTGGGTGCCGGATCCATGCCTCGATCTCGGAAGGGTGTGGTGCGTTGTGACTGCGCCGACCTCGAAAACCCCGGTCACCACTACAGCGATTCCCGAGCAGTCGACGTCCGAGCGGCCTGCCGGGCCGTTGACCGGGTCGTTGACGCCGGAGCAGCGTCTGGCCAAGGTGGAGGCGATGCTGTCCGGAACGAGGTCGCACTCGCGTGCGGCGCGGCGGTTGCGGATGAACCGACCGGCCAATGTCCTGGTGGGGGCGTTGCTGCACGCGGCCGACCGGCGGGCTCGGGGGTTGGAGCCGACTGATCTGGAGCAGCGACTGCTCGACCTCGTCGGCGCGTACCTGCCCGCCGACGAGTTGGCGGCGTTCGGCGGGGCCTACCGCGATGCGGTGGCGCGGGGCCCGGTCGACGTTCTACCCGAGTCGATCACCGCTGTGCCGCCGGAAACCGGGTACGGCCTGGAGGACCTGCGGGCGGCGCTACCCGCGATCGAGGAGCACGTCATCGCGCAGCCCAACGTCCGGGTCGTCGACGTGACCGCGCTGGACGAGGACGCTCAGATCGACGACGAGGAGTTCGCGGCGGCACTGGTCGAGTACGGGCGCGGCACCACGATCCTCACTGGCGCCCCTGGACGGCAGACCCCCGGCGCGGGGACCACCGCGGCGTTGCCGGTGCAGTTGCGGATGCACGCCTTCCACTGTCAGAGGGAGTCGGGCGAGGCGACCCGGGACGAGATCTACTGGGCTCTGGCCTCGGGCAGCGACGGTCGGGCCAAGACCTCGCACAAGACCCGGGAATACGGGGCGACCTCCACCGGCGACTGGCACACCTTCGATGCCAACACGTTCCTGTTCAACGGCTCGGTCGAGCACTACGTTTCGTGCGAGGTGCAATGCTGGGAGGCCGACGACAGCAGCGGCGGGTTCTACAACTCGCTGCGCGCCGCGCTTGGGGACTTCGCCGAAGCGGCGTTGGACTTGTCGGTCAGGATCGCCGAAGCCGGTGACAACGAGAGCAAGAAGGCCGCCGGGTGGGCGGCGTTCCTCGCGATCGGCGCCGGGCTGCTCAACGCGATCCTGGGCTGGCTGACCAACGACGACGACCTGGTCGTGGAGCGCTCCTTCGGCTACGACCGCGCCGCCCTGGTTGCGCTCAGCGCCCGCCCCAATCGCGAGTTCGCGCTGCTGTTCGACGGCGGTGGCGGTGGCCGCCACAACCTGTTCCTGCGAACCAACCCCATCGTCGACACCGGAAGCGGCCTGCGCTACATCTCCCTGGACTCGGCTGGCGTCTGGGGCAGCAGCGGGGCGTTCCCCTCGGGCAGCACCGGCCACACTCCGGCCCTGGCCGCCTACAACGGCAAGATCCACTGCCTGGTCCGCGGCGGCGGCGCGAACCTGAACCTGCACTGGTCGTCATTCGACGGCAACGGTTGGTGCACGTTCACCCAGCTCTCCCACACCAGCACCGTCGCCCCCGCCCTGGCGGTGCTGGGCGACAAGCTCTACGCCGTGCACCGGGGTAGCGGCGCCACTGGCACGCTGTACTGGAACACCTTCGATGGCACCCGCTGGAGCACTCCCGCCGCCTTCCCCTCCGGCGCCACCGACCACTCTCCGGCATTGGCTGCCCTCAATGGCAAGCTCTACTGCCTCGTCCGCGGCGCGGGCGCCAACCAGACCCTGTTCATCAACAGCTTCGACGGCACCCGCTGGTCCGGCTTCACCGCATTGCTCGGCGGAGCGGCCAGCCCGACCTCCCCGGCGGTGGCCGCGTTCGGCGACAAGCTGCACATCGTGCACCGCGGCAGCGGCACCACCGGCACGCTGTACTGGAACACCTTCGACGGCACCAACTGGAGCGGCTACACCGCCCTGCCCTCGGGCAGCACCGACCACGCCCCGGCCCTGGCCGCGGCCAACGGCACACTGCACTGCCTGGTCCGCGGTGCAGGCGCCAACCGCAACCTGCATTGGAGCCGCTACGACGGCACCCGCTGGAACACCTTCACCGCCCTCAACGCCACCAGCCCGCTCGCACCCGGCCTCGGCCCGTTCCACACCACACTCTTCGCCGCTTACATCAGCTGACCCAGGCAAGCCCGGGGCCTGCCGCGACGGCCGGTACGGCCCCGGGCTACTGGCCGGTGGCGTGTCGACCGGGCTACGCCGCGTCGAAACGCGCGCCTACCGGCCGGGTCGAGGCCCTCGCGGGTACTGCGTCCTTCACGAGGTCAGCACGGCGCGGCAACACGTGTTGCGTGGGGCAATCCCACGGCTCGGTTGAGTTGGGTGGACCATTTCTGGCAAGTCAATGCTCCTGGCCTTTGAGCCATCGCTCGTAGTCGAACTGCTTGTCGTGGTCTCGGCTGATCCGGCGGCCGCCCTCGCCCTGTGCACAAGGGCGGCTCATGACTTCCGTCTCGGCGGAGTGTCCCGCCCCTTGCTGTACCTCGCGGAGGCCGCGAGGAGTCGGCATGACCAAACTCGTTGAACATCGCGGAGTCGTGGACTGTGGCCACGCCGGTCATCCTCGGTGCAAGATCGCCAAGCGTCTACACTGGCCAGCTGCCTGCCTCCAAGCGCACTCGACGGGATCGAACGTGAGCACCAGCAGCACCTTCCTCGATTGCCACGACCCCCAGTCGGCCGTTCGATCGCTCTCCACGGCGTTCCGGGTCGAGGATCACGAATTGCTCCTCGCGATCAAGTCCTGCCGAGTTCGCGACTACGACGCACCGTATCTCGAAGAAAGGATCCTTGCGAAAATCCTGAAAGATCTGGGAGTGCGCGGAACACCGCAGTTCGCCGGGACTTATTTCTTTCACGGTACCCGAACTTTCGACTCGGGCGGATTCTCGGTTCGCGGAGTACTCCCGCTAACGGACGTGCTGGATGAGTTATGGACATCACTGCACAGCCTGATTGGCCACATAGTGACCAGAAGTGAGTGGGAGGCGCACCGGCGAGCAATCGAAACCACTACGGCGGGCGGCCACGGTGGATGGCAGTATCGACTCAAGACCAGAGACCCGGGAATCCATGCGGGACCGTACGCACACCTCATCCGCGAGCTGCATCTGACACCATCACCAGAGCGGCACGACTACCTCGCCGTGCCTGAGATAGTCCAAGATATCGCTCGCACCTGCGACTTCAACCTGATCGAACGCTATACCGAGGCGACCACGCCATGCGTGGTCAAGTTCCGCACCTCGGCGAACGAAGAGCACGCATACCAAGCAGCCTTCTGGTACGTCTACGCCCACATCCACGGCGACGCGCCACCGCAGTCCATTCTCTACGCCTACAGCGGCCAGAACAAGCCCGTTCAACCTCACGACGTCTTGTCCGTAGAGCTGATCGCGAACGCAGACACTCCAGGCGGCCCGCCGCTCACCCGCACCGCCTCGAATGAGGGCGAAGCGTCGCCTTGAGCGTTGGATGCCTGAGTCGCAGAGCTGAACCCACACTCCTGACCGTCAAACCGTAGGCACACGGCGCGACCTTGAGCGAACAGCACTTGGTACCAGAGTCGGGGTCGAGGGTACCGGCGTTGGTGTCCAACGCACACGACCAGCCGGGTCGACCCCACTTAGGCCAGGACCAGTCATTGCTCAACGTGACAATCCTCGGAATCGACCTGGCGAGTGTCCGAGCAAGATCATATGGCGATACCGTGGCGATCGGAACGCGTCACAACGCGACACACCCTGGACCTACGGGTGGCAACTGGTGCCGCTGACCAGGAGAGAGCTACGTTTCCCCTGGTCAGCGCAGCACGGAACTACCTTGACACGGTAGTGGTCAGCGGGAGAGCAAGGTGTGGGCGATGGTGGCCTGGATTGGGTGGAGGGTGGTTTCGCCGTCGTGGAGGGACCAGAGGGTGTTTTGGAGAGTGCGGGCTAGGGTCCAGGCGGTGGCGGTGGGGCGGTCTAGGGAGAGGGATTCGGTTAGGTGGTCAAAGCGGTGGAGTAGGGCGGTGGGGGTGAGGTAGGCGTTGTCTAGGGAGGGCATTAGGTCGAAGGCGGGGTGGCCGGAGATGGGTTTGGGGTCGATGGCTAGCCAGGGGGTGCGGGAGCTGGCGAGGACGTTGTCGTAGTGGAGGTCCCAGTGGAGTAGGCGGTTGCCGGGTTCGCTGATGGCTGCGGCGGTTGCGTCGGCGCAGGCTATGGCCAGGGTGCGTTCGGTGGGGTTGGTTAGGCGGTTTAGCAGGGGTCGCTCGGTGAGCATTGCGGTGGCGATGTCGGTTAGGGTGCGGATTCCTGGTGGGGCGGGGACGTGTAGGCGGGATAGAAGGTCTGCGATGACGGCGATGCCCTCTGATGCTGGGAGGGCGCTCAGGGGGCGTGAGGCGTCGAGGCGTTCTAGGAGCATGGAGCCGGTTGGTTCGTCGTGGTCTAGTAGGTGTACTGCTGCGGTGCCTGCCCAGTGTCGCAACGCAAGTGGCTCGCCGTCGTTTTCCTCGTCGCGGGGTTGGAGTTTCAGGACGGCGGGTGTCCTGTCGGGACGGACGACGGGGATTACCAGAGCGACCATGCCGTGGCGTGCGGGGCCGTCTACCTTCAGGGACCACTGCTCGAGCATTGTGTCGGCCAGTGTGGGCAGGGCGCGCAGCCACGGCAGGTGTTCAGGGCTCTGTTTCGCGTAGTACGCGGCAAGAGCGTCAGGCACGGGGATGGGCACGGCTGGATCCTCCTTCGCTGTGAGTGGACAGGGCGAAGGAGCCGGGGGCGGTGCGCGAGGTCAATGGCCCATGGAACCCACTTTAGCCACCGAGTCCGGGATGCGGAGGGACTCGACCAGGTCGCGGTACAAGGAGTCCGTGGCCAGGAGTTCGGCGTGGGTGCCGCGGGCGCGGATTCGGCCCTCGGCCATGACGATGATCGTGTCGGCGTCGACGACCGTGGAGAGTCGGTGGGCGATGGTGACTACGGCGGCGCGGGAGGCGTGGGTGCGGATGACGTCGTGCAGGGCGGACTCGGTCAGGCCGTCGACCTGGGCTGTGGCCTCGTCGAGTAGGAGGACGTCCGGGTTGGTCAGCACGGCGCGGGCTAGGGCGATGCGTTGGCGTTGACCGCCGGAGACAGACGTGCCTGACAGCGGGGTGTCCAGGCCCTCGGGCAGCGTGTCGGCGAGGGTGTCGAGCCGGACGGCGGCCAGCGCGCTCTGGAGTTGGTCGTTGGTGGCGTCGGGGTGGGAGAACAGCAGGTTGTCGCGGATCGTGCCGGGGACGACCGGTGTCTCTTGCTCTACGTAGGCGAGGTGGGCTCGGATGTCGGCGTGGGTGAGGTCCCGATAAGGAACGCCGTTGACGAGCAGCGAGCCTTCCTGGGGCTCTAGGAACCGCAGGATCAGGGAGAACAAGGTGGTCTTACCCGCTCCGGAGGGCCCCACGATGGCGGTATGGCCCACGCGCGGCACGTCCAGGTCGATCCCATGCACGGCTGGTGGAGAGTCGGGACCGTAGGCGGCGGTAATGCCTCGTAGTTCCAACACCGGCCCGGTAGTGCGCACGGCGGTGTTGGTGCTGACACCCGAGGTCTCGACTGGTAGGTCGTCGACCTCCCGGATGCGCCCCGCGGCGGCGATGCCGTTCTGCAGCGCGGTGACGTTCTGGCTCAGCGTGGTCACCGGCCCCATCAGGCCGAACGAGTAGAGCAGGAACGCGATCAACGTCGACACCGCCATGTCCCCGTCGGACACCCGCCACGCGCCGATCCCGAGGATCAGGATGATCGCGAGCTGGATGCCGCTCCACGAGATGGCCCAGGCGATCGCCTCCCGCCGGATCGCGCGGATGCCCTGCTCGGCCGCGCCGCGGGCGTCGGTGATGATGACGGCTGTCTGCCGCTGCTCGGCGCGGCTCGCCTTGACTGTGCGCACTGCTCGCAGCGCGCCTTCGAGCGTCCCGCCGAGCGCGCCGACGTGGGCCTGTGCCTTCTCCTTGGCGACCGCGATCGCGGGCATGAGCAGCCCGAACAGGATGGCGATGGCGATCACCGAGGCGACCGTGGTCAGGAACAGGACCAGGTCGAGCGCCGCCATCAGCACGAGCGTGCCGACCAGCATGACGACCCCGTTGATCAGGCCGATGACGCTGGCGGCTGCCGCGTCGCGCAGCAGGAGGGTGTCGGAGGTGACCCGGGTGACGAGCTCGCCGGGCGCGCGGGTGCTGATGGCGGGGACGGTAGCGCGGAAGAACCGGTCGACCATGCCCTGGCGAGCCGCGAGGACGATGCGCTCGCCGAGGGTGCCCAGCACCACCGACTGCCAGGTCCACATCACGGCGCCGACCACGAGCAGCACGGCCATCAGCACGATAGGGCCGCGCAGGCCGCCGTCAGCGCCCAGGGAGTCGAGGACCCACTTGGTGGCCAGCGGGGTGGCCAGGCCGACGCCGGACCCGGCGAGGGCGAGCACCAGCCCGAGAGCGAGTCGGGCGCGGTGGGGACGGGCGAAGGACCAGAGGACGCGAAGCCGCCCACTTTTCGGAACGCTCATGCTCGATAGTGGAACATCGATGTTCCACACCGGTCAAGTCGAATACCGCTGTGGACCGAGGGGACCTACGCTGGGCCGGTGGATGTCCGCACCGCAGCAGCCGATACCGGGACCAAGGCCCGCACCCGCCGCGCGATCCTCGACGCCGCGGTCACCGTGCTCACCGCCGACCCGGCCGCGAGCCTGGCCGACATCGCCGCCGCGGCCGGGGTCGGGCGCACCACCGTGCACCGGTACTTCCCCGAGCGCGCCGACCTGACCACCGCGCTGCAGCAGATGGGCTGGGAGCACGTGGTCCAGGCGACCCGGCGGGCGCGGCTCACCGAGGGAACCGGCGCCGAGGGGCTCGACCGGCTCTGCCAGGAGTACTTCGAACTCGGCAACGTGCTGATGCTGGTGTTCAACTACTCCGCCCCCGACGGCGACGTCACCTGGGAGTGCGACCCCGACAACCAGTCCGTCCTCGACCTCATCACCCGGGGCCACCACGACGGCAGCATCGACCCCACCCTGACCGGCCCCTGGATCCGCGACATCCTCTGGGCCCTGCTCTACGCCGCCTGGCAGCAGTCCCGGACCGGGGTCGCGTCCCGCCACCAGGCCCTCGACTCGTGCCTGCGCGCACTGCACAAGGTCGTGGCTCCCTGACGCCTGACCCGGTCTTCGCCGACCCGCGCCTGGTCGCCGTCTACGACACCTTCGACGCCCCGCGCGACGACCTCGACGCGTACGTGGCCCTCGTCGCCGAACTCGACGCGCGGCGGGTGCTCGACCTGGGCTGCGGCACCGGCAACCTGGGTGTTCGGCTCGCGGACCGCGGGATCGAGGTGATCGGCGTCGACCCCGCGGAGGCGTCGCTGGCAGTGGCGCGGAGCAGGGAAGAGCGGGTGCGGTGGGTGCACGGCGACGTCGGGTCGGCGGCGGGCTTGGACGTTGACCTGGTCGTGATGACGGGCAACGTCGCGCAGGTCTTCCTGACCGACGCGCAGTGGGCTGAGGTGCTCGCGGGCTGCCGTGCGGCGACACGGCCGGGCGGATACCTGGTGTTCGAGACCCGGCGGCCACAGCGGCGGGCGTGGGAGGAGTGGGACGGCCAGGTGGTGCTGGACGTGCCGGGGATCGGGGCGGTCTCGCAGCGGCGGGAGGTCACCGAGGTGCGGCTGCCGCTGGTGTCGTTCCGCTCGACCTACCGGTTTCCGGACGGCGCGGTGATCTCCTCGGACTCGACCCTGTGCTTCCGTGACCTGGACGAGATCTCGCGGGATCTCGCCGCGCACGGGTACCGCGTGCTGGACGTCCGCGAGGCCCCGGACCGGCCGGGCAAGGAGTTCGTGTTCGTCGCTCAGGCCAACGCTTTGGTCATGAACACGCTGTTGGGGTCTTCCACGTAGGGCGGGAAGGGCCCGCAGAAGGTGAATCCGTACTTCGCGTAGAGGGCCCGCGCCGGGGCGAAGAACTCGAATGACCCCGTCTCCAGGCTCAGCCGCTCGTACCCGCGCTCGGTGGCGACCTCGACGATGTGCCGCAACACCAACGACGCCACCCCGCGCTTGCGGTACTCCCCCGCCGTCCGCATCGACTTGACCTCCCCATGCCCCGGCGCCAACTCCTTGAGCGCACCGCACCCAGCGAGCACGTCCCCGTCGCGGACCGCCCAGAACGTCACCTCGGGCTTCCGCAACCCCTCAAGATCCAGAGCATGCGAACTCCCCGGCGGCGTCACGGCCCGCAACTGCTCGACGTGCTCCCCCAGGAACCGCGCCACCTCCGCACCTGACAGGTCGTCCACCACCACACGCAACTCACCCATGCGGGAAGCATCGCACCTACGACTGCGCTGGTCAGGTAAGAGGGACGCCCTGCCAGTGCCAGGCGGTTTGGCGGGGCTTGCCTGGTAGGTCCACCCGGTTGGTCGCCCACAACAGAGCTGTCCACGGGTCGATGCCTCTTACGTCTACATGCGGGAACAGTCTGGTGAGGACTCTGGCACACACGTCGCCGGGTGGGGTTATCGAGGTTCCCAGGCCGCGGGCGATGTCGGTGCCGTGGATCAGGATCTCGACGCAGGCCATGGCGGCGAAGCCTTCGGGGTCGGAGAGGCCCGAGGGGTGGTAGGCGCGGGCGATTGGGGAAGTGGTGTGGAGGGTGGCGGAGAGGATGCCCGCGCCTGCGGTGGCGAACTCCAGCAGGTCGGCGGGGGTGGCGTCCTCATCGGCCTTGGCGAGGAAGCGGACGTAGTGGGTGGTGGGTTGGGCGACCACCTGGGCGGCGTAGGACAGCAGGCAGTCGCCGATGTGTTCGGCGGTGTGCCAGGCGGTCCACTCCCCCGTGCCGGGTGCTTCGGACCAGTTCCGGCTGGTCATGGGGGTCAGCGCGGTCGTCACGCAGGTGATGGCGGTGTCGAGGTCGGCGGGGTTCACGGGGTCTGCTCCAGGTGGCGGGTGAGGGTGTCGCCGACGTGGGTGGCGGCGGTGCGGGAGGGGTCGCGGGTGGCGTGGTTGTAGACGCGTTGGGTGGTGTCGACGCGGGCGTGGCCGACGTCGGATTGGACGTCGGTGATGTGGGCGCCCTGTTCCATCGCGGTGGTGACGTAGAAGTGGCGCAGGGCGTGGGGGTGCATCGCGCCCGCGAGTTCGTGCAGGTCGGCGGCGGTGGCGAGGCGGCGCAGGAGGCTCCAGATGTCGCGGCGGTCGCAGCGGGTGCCGGTTCGGGTGATCAGGAGCGGGGCGCGTCCGGCCACGGTGGACCTGGTGACCGTGGTGGTCGGGGCGGTGGGCAGGGCGTCGAAGTAGTCGGTGAGGGCGGACTCGGCGAGGTCGGTGAGGTAGACCGTGCGGATCTTGCCGCCCTTGCCGGTGACGCGCAGGGCACGGCGGCCGCGGGTCGTGTGCAGGTCGGGGTGGTCGAGGTCGCACAGCTCGGACACGCGCAGGCCGAGGGTAAACAGGGCGACGACGGCACGGGCGCGGAGGCGGTCTCGGGGTGACGCGCCGGGGCGGGGTCTGGCGGCGGCGTTGAGCAGGGCCGCGACCTCCGCCGGGGTGAGGGTGAGGATCGTCTTGGCCGGTTGGGGGTCGCGAAGGCCGAGACGGCGGCGGTCGAGGTCGGCGGGGTTGGCGGTGACGAGGCCCGCGGCGGCGAGGTGTTGGTAGAGGGTGCGGACGGTGGCGAGCATGCGGGTGCGGGTCGCGGGGGCGGCACCGGCGGCGCGGAGAGCGTCTTGCCAGGTCAGGACATCGATGGAGCTCGCGGTGACGGGGTCGAGGCCGGTTGAGGCGCACCAGCGGAGCCAGTGCAGGGGGCGGAAGCGGCCGGGGCGGGTCGGGGGGCGGTTTCGCTCGGGGTCGGTGAGGTCGGCGTGCAGGGCGGCGGTGAGGTCGAGGGTGTCGGCGTAGGCGCGGAGGACGCGGACCCAGGTGTGGTCGGCGCGGCTGAGCCAGTCGCGCAGGTCGGTGACGCTCGTGGGCAGGCCCAGGCCCTCGGCGTAGGTGCGGCGGGTGGAGGTCGCGCCGTACGACCGGAGCCATGCGGTGATCTCGGTGAGCAGCCGGATCGGGTCCCCCACCCCAGGCCAGAGGGTGCCTTCGGCGAGGTCTGTGGTGCGGGCGGGAAGGGGCCTCGGGTCCATGCGGTTAGGTTACCGACAAAAGGAGTGTTCTGTCGGCTACCTCTAATGTTATCGCGTTTGGTCGATCTGCTAAGCTGAACATGTTAGATTAGAGATGGGGGGAACAGGATGAGCGCGGACGAACGAGTGTGTGCCCTGACAGGGTGTGAGAACTGGTTCTCGCCGCGCAGCAACCGGCAGCGCTACTGCTCGCCCGAGCACGCGGCCGACGCGCGGACTCGACGGCGGGCCGTGGAAGACCTGGGGGTGGACGACTACCTGGGCGCGCTCCGGCAACTCGGCCACGACACCCTCACGGCGCTCCAGCCCCGCGCCACCGAACTCACCACCGCCGCCACCGAACTGACCACGGCTCTCAACACTGTCGTCGCCGGGTTCACCGACCTGGACGCCGCCGCCACCGCCCGCATCGCCGACGCCGAGGCCCGCGCACACCAGGCATCAGTTGAGGCCGCCGAGGCCCGTGATCAGGCCACGCGGATAGCCGCCGAGCGCGACACCGCCGTGACCCGCGCCAACACCGCCAACCAGGCCGCCACCGAAGCCCACTCGGCCCGCCGCGCCGCCGAGTCGGACGCCGCAGCCGCCCGCCGGGACCTGGCCGCGGCCGTCGAAGCCCGCCATCTCGAGTCGTCTCGCGCGGATCGTGCCGAGGCGGCGGCTGTTGAGGACCGCGCCCGCGCCGAGTCCGCCGATCAACGCGCCGCCCGCCTCGCCACGCGCGTCCGCACCCTCACCACCGAACGCCGCGACCTCTGGCACCGCCTCACCGCCGAGACCGCCCGCGCCGAGTCAGCAGCGGCTGAGGCCAACTCCGCCCGTCAAACCGCCGAGTCCGACGCTGCCGTCGCCAAGCGCGACCTCGCCGCCGCGACCGAAGCCCACTCCGCCACCCAACAGGACCTCGCCACCGTCAGGGCGGTCCTGGCGTCGACCCGCGCCGAACTCAACACCCTCCGCGCCGACCTCACCGCCACCCGAACCTCCCTGGCCGACGCCCACACCCAGGCCACCGCAGCTCAGTCCCAAGCCCAGCGCGCCGCCGACTCCCGCGTCGAGGCCCTGCACCGTGAACACACCCAGGCCCTGGAACGCCACATCACCACAGCCCTCACCGCGACCGCCGCCCGCAACCAGGTCCAGGCAGAACTGGCCTACCTCCTCGACTCCCCCGCCGAGTCGCTCCCGGCCCACCTACGCCGCCTCCACGACTCGCTTTCTTCGTCACCGTGACGAAACCCGGTGGACTGGCTACCTGGTGGTTTCACGCCGCGGAAGTCGCCAAGGCCGAATGTCCTCTAAGGACTGATCATCGGGTTGCAGGCCCTCCGCCGCCCGTGTTTGCATGACAGGGTGCCGGAACCACTGGTCCTCCCCACGATCACCAACGGCGAGCACACCCTGCGCGAGTGGAGCCACGACGACATCGAGGTGCTCCGCGAAGCAGCGACCGACCCCTACATCCCCGCCATCACCACGGTCCCCCAACCCTTCGACCCCGCAACGGCAGCTGCCTACATCGACCGGCAGAAGGACCGAGCCCGAGCCGGCACCGGCTACTCGTTCGTCGTGGTCGAAGGCTCGCGGCCCATCGGCAACATCGGCCCCTGGCTCCGCGACCTCGACCTCGGCCGCGCCTCCATCGGCTACTGGCTCGTCCCCTCGGCCCGCGGCAAGGGAACCGCCACCCGAATCCTCACCACCCTGAGCGACTGGGCCTTCGCGACCCTGCACATCCCCCGCCTCGAGCTGTACGTAGAACCCTGGAACACGGCTTCCCTCCGCGCTGCGCAGAAGGCGGGCTTCCGCGAGGAGGGCCTTCTGCGCTCCTGGCAGGAGATCGGCGACAACCGGGCCGACATGCTCATGTTCAGCCGAATCCGCTCCGACACCGACCAAACGCGAAACCGGAACGGCTAGGCGCATGCCGCCGCCCGGACCGTGGGATGCGGGCCGGGCGGGGCTAGGTGGTTCAGTCGAGGGGGAAGCAGCCGCTGGTGCCGGTGTAGGTGAGTTGGGTGGGGTTGATGCCGCCCCAGACGTCGGTGCGGATGTTGATGCCGTAGTAGCGGGTGTCCTTCTCGGTGACGTTGATCAGGTCGTACCGGTCGGCGTGGTCGAGGAGTTGGCCGCTGCGGGAGTAGGTGTTGGCGCCTGCCGGGTCGGTCACCTGGTAGACCCAGGTCCACCGGCAGGCGGACGGGCTCGTGGTGCTCGCCTGCGCCGGGGCGCCCACCACCATCGCCGCGCTCACCGCGACCAACACCGCACCTGTCATACGTCGGGACATCCGTCTCAACTCCTGTCTCGATGTGCCGAGCCGATCCCCGCGATCCTCACCGACCGCCCCTCCCCCCGTGTACCGCCTCTTGCGGGAGGCCGGTCGAACTGCGCCAACCGGCTCAGGTGGTGGTTTCGCGGGCGTAGAGGCGCTTGGACCAGCGGTAGCTACGCTGCGAGGACTTGGGTTGGCAAAGCCTCCGTTCGCATGACCGCATCGTTGATAGCAGCGGGCAACTGATTGCCGTATCCGCGCAAGCCGTGCCTGCATGCCTTGTCGACAGCCCAATCCACTCAGACCAGGCGTTGCCATCCATCTGACCAGGGGTCGACAGTCGATGCAGGTGCGGCGCTGACACGCGGGAGCATCGCGGTCGAAAAGTTCCCAGTCGGTGCGGGGCCCGGATTTGTCAAGAACGAGACGGGGCAGTGCGATCCGGACGAGATGGAGTTGCCCGATGTGGTTCAAGGTTGGTGGCCTTGCGCTTCCGGACAGAAGAGGGACAGTCTTGATGAACATGGTGGGAGGCGAGGAGCCATACCATCGCTCACGGCAGAATAGTCCGAGCTGACCCCTAGTCCGGTGGAGGGACGTTTGGCCGAATCCCCACAGTCGGGCATGCGGTTCACCGTCGGGAACACCAACGCTCCGACTGTCCAGGCCGCGAACGTGTTCGGTGGCATCCAGGTCGGCTCACAGGGGCCAGCGGACTCCCGCTACTCCGAGCTCGTGCGCGAGTTGGCACCACGGGACAGCCTCCATGGACGACAGGGCGAGATCGCCGACCTGACCACCTTCTGCCTCGCGGATGACGTCGAGTCGCCCTACCAGATCTGGCAAGGTCCCGCGTGGGCGGGCAAGACGGCTCTCCTGTCCTGGTTCGTGCTGAATCCACCTCCGGGTGTCCGGATTGTTTCGTTCTTCGTCACCAGCAGGTACGCGGGTCACGATAACCGGGACGGTTTCCTGCAAGTGGTACTCGAGCAGTTGGCGACGGTTCTGGATAGGCCACTGCCGCCGATTTCCTGGCCGCATACATTACAAGCCGACTTTCGGGGGATGCTCTCGGACGCGGCGCGCGAGCTTGCCAAGGTGGGTACCAGGCTGGTCCTCGTGGTGGATGGTCTCGATGAGGATCAAGGGGCCACTACCGACCCCGGTGCGCACAGCATCGCGGCTTTGCTGCCCGGCGAACCGTCCGACGGTCTTCGCGTGGTGGTTTCCACCAGACCAAACCCGTCCCCGCCGCGAGACGTACCCGACCACCACCCGTTGGTTTCCGCCAGCCGCCGCGTGGTCCTGTTGGCCCCGTCCCCAGAGGCTCAGGTGATCCGAGTCGATATGGAACGGGAGGTGGAGCGCCTGGTCGACGGATCGGCCAGGGAACGTGAGCTACTGAGTCTGCTCACGGTCGCGCGCACCGGCCTCACCGTCTCCGACCTGGTCGAGCTGACCGGGTGGCTGCGCCGGGCAACGACGCGGCTGCTCAATAGCGTCACCGGCCGCACCTTCATGCCCCGGTCCACGCGCGCCAACGGTGAGACCGCCTTCGTGCTCGGGCACAAGGACCTGCAGGACACCGCAGAGGGCTTCCTGGACCCCACGGTCACGGTCGACGTCGTCGAACGATTCCACCAGTGGGCGAACAGGTATCGAGTCGCCCAGTGGCCGGACAACACCCCCCACTACCTCATGGATGGCTACGCCGGGTTGCTGCAGCGTACCAACGACATCGATCGACTCGTCGCATTGGCTACGGACCGCGCACGCCACGAATGGATGAGCTTGATAGGGGCCGCCACCTTAGCGCTCACCGAGGTTATCCAGGTCCAGAACGTTCTCGGTCCCACCGGCGACGACCTGGTTCGGATGGCGAGGCTGTCGCTGCACGCGGAGTACCTGGCGGAGCGGTGGCCGAGATTTCCGCCGGAGTTGCCCGGGCTGTGGGTAGCCGCCGGGCACCGCGATCGCGCTGAAGCGTTGATGGTCAGCTTCGCCACCGTGCGCGACCAGGCGGAAGCGTTGCTCGGAATGATCGGTGTCGACCTCGAGGAGTCGACCGTCACCGAGGTGATCTCCTTGTGCGCCCGGTCACTGAGCCCGTTCGACCAAGCTGAGGTGTTGTCCACGTTGGGCGAGGTATTGGTACGCACCGGACAGGTCCGCCGAGCCGCTGAGGCGATTGCCGGGATCGATCAGGCAGCCCTTCGCCTACCCGCTGTCCTGGCGGTGCTCCGGCACGTCGTTCTCAGCGGAGACAAGGAACTCATGGACTACCTGGTGGAACTGGCGGGACCCGACGACGGTCGCACGGCGGCGGAGGCGGTGGTCGTGGGCGCCGAGGACCCACACCTGGCTGTATCGATGTGTGACGGCATCGAGTCGGACTTTCTGCACGCCACGGCACTGGTCTCCGTGGCGGGGGTGCTGGCGATGTCCGAGGCCCGTCACCAGGTGCTCGGTGTCGTGGTGGGAGCGCTTCGTGTGGTGGCGAACCACCAGTCTCCCGAGGTCACCGCGGAGGTGGTGCTCCGAGCAATCGAGGTGGTGCAGAAGGTCGAATCTCGCGCCATAGTCGGACATCTGATCAATACACTGCTCGACCACCTTGATAGCACCCGCGCTCGACCAATGCGCGCCGCCACAATCGTGCGCCTCCTGGACACCGTCATCGAGCCGTTGACCGATGGCGAACTGGCTCGAGTGCAGGTGCTGATCGCCGACATCAAGGCGGCGGGAACACCGGACAAGGAGTTCGTCCGCCTTGTCGCACAGCTCCAGTCCGTCGAGGCAGCACTCGCCACAGTGAGTTCGATGAGCTCCCCCTGGGACCGGATCGACGGCTTGCTCGCCGTCGCGCGGCAGTGCTGTCGATCGAGTGACTTGGAGCGGGCTGTCCACCTTCTCGACACAGTCCAACGCGAAGTTCTGGCCGCAGCCGAGCCAGTGCAGTGGTCGGGCGTTCTCACCTCCGTGTTGGAAGCCATTGCCGCGCAGTCCATGCCGACAGCGGACGACCGCGTGGTGCACGACGAACACGAGCCCCAGGAGCCGATGCCGTGGCTCGTCCAGGTCATTTCCTCCGGTCTACGGGACGGGAACCTGGGAGCCGTCGAGGCCGCGCTGTGGGAACTGGTCCCACTGGCGCGGTTCCTGGGTCGCCGATTGGTGCAGCTGGCGGAGGACCTTGCCGACTTCGGCCAATATCAATGGATAGACAGGCTTGTCGCGGACATCCCACCCGAAGAGGCAGCGCGCGTCCGGGTGGCTATCCTCTACCGGTTGGTCGAAAAAGGAGACCACGACGGGTATGCCCATCAGTTCTTGGCCGACACCTACACGCTCTGCGTCGGGAAGGATGGGGATCGCGAGTTCAGCATCGTGAACGACGGGGTCATCGCCGATGTCGCCATTGCGGCATCCGAGATCTCGGTGCCCACGGCGTTGCGGTTCGCGTCGCGGTTGCGCGCCACCGCCACGCACGTTGATGTCATCCTGCAGATCGTCACCAACATCGTAGACCGCCTGCGCGACATCGACCTGGCCGACCTGCAAGCGGAGGTCGAGCAGTTGATATGTCGAGCAGGCACCGGCGACAACGTGCTGCTCTTGCGGGTCCACCTGCATTGCTTGATCGGCGAAGCCGGTGCGGGCGAGCGCATGGCAGACCTGATCGAATCCAGCACGATCCAGGCGAAGGCGATGGTCGCACTCATGCAGGCCGCGCACCGGGTCGGTGACGTGGGCCGCGCGAACCACCTGTTCGAGCGCGTCAAGACCATCTCCTACCTGATGTCCCGACCAGCTAGTCGTGACCAGGTCTCGGTCATGCTCGCGATCGGCGCCCACGAGATCGGCTGGGTAGACCGGGCTGTAGCACTGGTGACCGCGATTGATCACATCCAGTGCCGTGTTGAAGCATTGGTGGCTCTCATCCAAAGAACACCCTGGTCTCAGCGCACGGAGTTGCTCATGCAAGCCCTGCGCTGCGGTCGCCTCGGGTTGGTGATGCCTGTGTTGGTCGAGCACCCCGAAGTCGTCGCCGCACTCGTGCAAGAGGCGGAGAAGCTCAGCTAGGACCTCGTCGACGGTCGGTACAGCTGGTGATCGCATGACGCCGCCCGGACCGTGTGGGTACGGGCCGGGCGACAGATCAAGGGCTCATAGACCGGGAGCTGGTCGACGGGTGAGTGGTGCTGATCGGCTCAGGTGGTGGTTTCGCGGGCGTAGAGGCGCTTGGACCAGAGGTAGCCGCCGAGGGCGATCAAGGCGCACCAGGTCAGGGCGATCCAGGCGTTGGGGCCGAGGGGCTTGGACATCAGGAGGGCGCGGAGGGTCTCGATGATGGGGGTGAAGGGCTGGTACTCGGCGAACCAGCGCAGGGCGGTCGGCATGGAGTCGGTGGGGACGAAGCCGCTGCCGAGGAAGGGAAGCAGCACTAGGGGCATCGGGAGGTTGCTGGCGGTCTCGACGCTCTTGCTCACCTGGCCTAGGGCGACGGCGAGCCAGACCAGGGCGAAGGTGACGGCGGCGAGGAAGCCCGCCACTGCCAGCCAGCCGCCGAGGCCCGCGGTGGGGCGGAAGCCGACCAGCAGGGCGACCGCGGTGACGACGGTCAGGCTGATCGCGGCCTGGACCATGCTGCCCAGGACGTGGCCGGTCAGCACTGACACGCGGGCGATGTGCATGGTGCGGAAGCGGGCGATGATGCCCTCGGCCATGTCCATGGCGATCGAGATGGCGGTGCCCTGGATGGTGGCGGTGACGGTCATCAGGATGATCGCGGGGGCCACGTAGTTGGCGTACTCGGCGCGCCCGCCCGAGCCGCCCAAGCCCGCTCCTAACGTCCCGCCGAGCACGTAGACGAACAGCAGCAGGAAGACCACGGGCATCGCGATGAGCGTGACGGTCATCGACGGGTACCGCACCATCCGCTTGAGGTTGCGGCGAAGCATGGTCGCGGAGTCGCGCAGCGGGTGGAAGCGCAGCGCCTGGCTGGGGGTGGTCACTGTGCGGCCACCTTCCTGGTGTCGGTGAGGGCGAGGAAGACGTCGTCGAGGTCGGGGGTGTGCACGGACAGCTCGTCGACCTCGATGGCGCGGTCGTCGAGCAGGCTGATCAGGGTCTTGAGCGAGCGCAGGCTGCCGTCGCTGGGCACCCGCAGCGCGAGCGTGTCGTTCTCCCGGGAGGCCTGGCCCAGCACGCGCTGGGCGGCGTCGAGACCGTCCGTGTCGGCGAACCGCAGCCGGACATGTCCGCCGGGGATGCGGCGCTTGAGCTCCTCCGCGGTCCCCTCGGCGACGATCCGGCCCTTGTCCAGGACCGCGATCCGGTCGGCCAGTTCGTCGGCCTCCTCCAGGTACTGCGTGGTGAGGAAGATGGTGACGCCGCCTGCCACCAGGTCGCGGACGATCTGCCACATGTCCCGGCGGCTGCGCGGGTCCAGGCCGGTGGTCGGCTCGTCGAGGAAGATCACCCGCGGGCTGCCGACCAGGGTCATCGCCAGGTCGAGACGCCGCCGCATGCCCCCGGAGTACGTCGAGACGGGCTTGTCGGCGGCGTCGGCGAGGTCGAACTGGTCGAGCAGGCCGGTGGCGCGCCGCTTGCCGTCGGCTCGCGTGAGGTGGTGCAGGTCGGCCATCAGCCGCAGGTTGTCGCGTCCGGTGAGCAGGTTGTCCACTGCGGAGAACTGGCCGGTGACACCGATCGCGGCGCGCACGGCGTCCGCTTCGCGCACCACGTCGTGCCCGGCGACGCGGACATCACCGGCGTCGGGACCGATCAAAGTGGACAGGATCTTGACCGTGGTGGTCTTGCCCGCGCCGTTCGCGCCGAGCAGGGAGAACACCGTCCCTTGTGGAACGGTCAGGTCGATGCCGTCGAGCACGACGTGGTCGCCGAAGGACTTGCGCAGGCCGGTCGCCGCGATCGCGGGCCGGGAGTGGGTGGTCATGGTCGGACTCCTCAGGGTCAGGAACGGCGGATGGTGATGGCGCCGAACGAGGTGTGCGCGTGCACCTCGGCGGTCTCGTCGGACTCCTCGGGCCGGGTGGCGTCGGTGAGCAGGTTGCGCACCTGGCCGAACCCGGTGCTCACGTCGAGCCAGGCGGCGGTGCCCTCGGCGATGCCGATCTCCAGGTCGCCCATCGCGGTGCCCAGCTCGATCGAGCCGCGGGCGATCCGGCCGACCCGGATGGCGCCGAGCGACGACTTCGCCTCGACCCCGGCGCCCGCCTGCTCGACGGTGATGTCGCCGTTGGCCGAGCGCACCCGCACGTCGCCGGTGACCGTGCCGACCTCAGTGCCGCCGTTGGAGTTCTTCACCACCAGCGAGCCGTCGACGGTGCCCAGGTGGACCCGTCCGCTGCCGGTGTGGACCTCGGCGTCGCCCGCGATGCCCTCGGCGGTGATGTGACCGGCGGAGGTGTCGACGCGCAGGGGTCCGGTGCGCTCGAGTTGGACGTTGCCCATCGAGGTCTTGTAGCGGAACTCGCCGAGCACGCCGGTGGTGGTCAGGTCGCCCATCCGGACGTCGCCGGAGAGCCGGGACCCGGTGGGGACCTCGATGGTCACGTCGACCGACCTGGTCTTGCGGGAGAAGTCGAAGACGCGGGCCTTCGGGCCGACGACCTGGAGCACGCCGTTGGCGTACTCGACGCGGACCCGCTCGGCGGCCTGCACGTCGGACTCCTCCGCCGGGTCGGTCGGGCGGACGTCGACCGTGGTGTCGACGCGGTCGCCTGCGGTGATCCGGACGGTGCCGGTGCCGAGCTCGAGGGTGATGGCGATGGGCTCGGGAGTGTCGAATTTTGGCATGGCTGTCCCCTAGTCAGGTGTCGGTGGTGCGTTACCGCAGGTCAGTGCGGGTGAGTGGGAGAGCGGTGGTGTCAGCGGACCCAGCCGGTGATGCGCTGCTGGGTGCGCTTGCCGGTGCGGGGCTCCGGTCGCTGGTCGGAGCGCTGCAGGGCGGTCGAGGCGGCGCGGACCAGCCAGGCGTTGACCGAGCGGCCCTCCTTGGCCGCCGCTTCCTCGACGGCGGTCTTGAGCTGCTCGGGCAGGCGCACGTTGATCCGCGAGCTCGGGCCGTCCTCGGCGATCAGCGGACCGTCCGCCGGGTCGTCCTCGGTCGTGTCCTGCGTCGGACCGACCGGTGGCGCGGTCACGACGAAGTTCGGGTCGCGGCCGCGCAGGCGCAGCTCCACGGAGCCGGGTGCGAGGTCGCGGGTGATCTCGTCCGTGGCCGCCGAGAGCGCGTCGAGCAGCGTCATCCTGATCGCCGACTCCAGCGCCCCGGTCAGCTGCTCGACCAGCGCGCGGGCCTCGTCGCCGCCCGCTTCGGCGAGGGTGGCGAACTCACGGCCGAGGTTGCTCACGTACGGGGTCAGGTCCATGGCACCACTGTGGCACACGCGTGGCACCAATGCAAGCCACCGTGGCTCATGGCTGGTGTCCCCGGGCTGGCGAACGGGCCACTCCAGGGCGCCCGGGCGGGGTGAACGCGTGGTATGTCGACCTCTCGGCGGCACGGACCGGCATGTGGCGGCGCCGCGTCGTGTTACGCGTACCGGGCCGTAATCACCGTGGTGGTCCAGTCCTTTAGGGGTCAGCGGCAGCGGTGGGCCTTTTGCTTTGCAGGCAACGGTTTGAGCGGTCGCGGTGTGCGACGGCATTGCGCCGTCAGGGGTGTCCGGCCGCCGATGGCGTGAGTCGGATGGGCGCTATGGAAGTGGTCCCCGACTGATGCAGGCTCGGTGCCCGGACCACCCCGAGGCCGGGTGGTCGGTGACCCAGGCACAGGAGGAAGTGTTGTCAGCACAACGGATCGGGCGTCGGCGTGGCGGGTTCTTATGGCGGGCGGTGGGAACCGCGGCCGTCGTGACGGCGGCGTTGGCCGTCGGGCCGGTGAGCGCGGACGCGGCCGAGGCCACCGTGGCCCGTGCCGCGGAGGCGGTGCCGGACCAGTACGTGGTCGTGCTCAAGGACACCGGGGCCGTGTCCGCCGCGCAGACCGCGTCGAGCCTCGCCGCCCGCTACGGCGGTAGCGTCACCCAGACCTGGCAGCACGCGCTGCGCGGGTTCGCCGTCACCACCAACGCGACGAGCGCGCGCAGGCTGGCGGCCGACCCGGCCGTGGCGTCGGTGAGTGAGAACGGTGTGGTCCGGGCGTCCGACATCCAGCCGAACCCGCCGTCGTGGGGGCTGGACCGGATCGACCAGCGCGACCTGCCGCTGTCCGGCACCTACGAGTACACCGGCACCGGCGCGGGGGTGACCGCGTACGTCCTCGACACCGGCATCCGCACCACACACACGACCTTCGGCGGCCGCGCGAGCTGGGGCTTCAACGCGGTCGACACCAACAACACCGACTGCAACGGGCACGGCACGCACGTCGCGGGCACCATCGGCGGTGCCCAGTACGGCGTGGCCAAGGGGGTTCGGCTGGTCGCGGTCAAGGTCCTCAACTGCGCGGGCTCCGGCTCCTACGCGGCCATCATCAGCGGCGTCGACTGGGTCACCGCGAACGCCACGCGCCCCGCCGTGGCGAACATGAGCCTGGGTGGCACCGCGTCGGCGGCCAGCGTGCCGCTGGAGAACGCGATCCGGAACTCGATCAACTCCGGCATCACCTACGCGGTCGCCTCCGGCAACTCCGCCGCCGACGCCTGCGGCTTCAGCCCGGCCCGGGTCGCCGAGGCGATCACCGTCAACGCCTCCGACGCCGCCGACCGGCGCGCGAGCTTCTCCAACTTCGGCACCTGCACCGACATCTACGCACCCGGCGCGGGCATCACCTCGTCCTGGTACACCTCGGACACCGACGCGACCTCCCTCGACGGCACCTCGATGGCGTCACCGCACGTCGCGGGGGCCGCGGCCCTGTACGTGGCGGCCAACCCCGGCGCCACCCCGGCCGCCGTGCAGGCCGGTCTCATCGCCGCTTCCACCCCGGAGAAGGTCACTGACGGCGGTGCGGTCTCCGGGCTGCTCTACACCGGCACCGCGCCGCCCACGGCCACGATCAAGTCCCTCGGCCGCTACTGGAACGGCAAGGACCACGTCACCGCCACCACCGCCCAGGGCGCGGGCTACCGCTACGAAGGCCCCCTCGGCGGCGTCTACGTCGCCCCCCAGCCCGGCACGCACGCGCTGTACCGCTGCCAGGTCAACTGGAGCTACATCGACTACTTCACCTCCCTCGACCCCCTCTGCGAAGGTCGCGGCCGCCTCGGCGTCCTGGGCTACGTCCACTCGGTGCCCACCGGCACCTTCACCATCGGCCTCTACCGCTGCCTGGTCCGCGCCAACGGCGACCACATGGAGTCCAACCAGAGCAACTGCGAGGGCCAGACCTCGGAGGGCCTGCTCGGTTACACCAGTTCCTGACCTGTGACCCGTGCGCGCGCCCTCCACCAAGGGCGCGCGCACGGCCTCAGTGGACTCGTGCCGCGGAGTCGTGCGGTGTCGGTGGTGGTGGGTAGCGTTCGGGGCGTGGACGTTGAGGGACGCATTCGGGAGCTCGCCGACCAGGTCGTGGTGCTGCGGGACGCCTACTACCGGGGGTCGCCGCTGGTGGCCGACGCCGAGTACGACGGCATCGAGGACGAGCTGCGCGGGCTGATCGAGGCCAACCCAGAGCTGGCGCCGGACCCGAACCCGCTGGACCAGGTGGGCGCGCCCGCGGTGCTGCACGCGCCGGTACGGCACTCGCGGCCGATGCTGTCGCTGGAGAAGGCGACCAAGGCCGAGCAGGTCGCGGCGTTCTTCGCGCGGTTCCCCGGTCAGCCGGTGGTCGTGATGCCGAAGCTGGACGGGTTGTCGCTGGCGTTGGTCTACCGCGACGGCGGGCTGCTGCGGGCGGTCACCCGGGGTGACGGCACGACCGGCGACGACGTGACGCAGCTGGTCAGGGCGCTGGTCGGCGGGGTGCCGTCGCGGATCGACGCGCCCGGGGTGGTGGAGGTGCGCGGCGAGGCGGTGATGCTGCGATCGACGTTCACCGCCTACAACGCCGCGCACCCGGACAAGCCGCTGATCAACCCGCGCAACGCCGCCGCGGGCACCCTGCGGGCGAAGGACCCGGCCACGGTCGCCGGTCGGAACCTGACCTTCTTCGCGTTCGACCTGGACGCCTCCGCCGCCGAAGCGGACTTGGAGCTGGGCCTGACCACGCTCGGGTTCGCCGCGGCCGACATGCGGCACTGCCACGAGGCCGAGGCCGCGCAGGCGGTGATCACCGAGATCGAGCAGCACCGCAACGACCTGGACTACGACCTCGACGGTGCGGTCCTGCGGCTCGCCGACCGTGGGGCGTATGCCGCTGCCGGCACGCGGTCGAACTCGCCGCGAGGGGCTTTGGCCTTCAAGTTCGCCGCCGAGGAGAAGTCCACTGTGCTCTCCGACGTGCTGTGGGACGTGGGCAAGACGGGCAAGATCGCTCCGGTCGCCCAGCTGGAACCGGTGTTCGTGGGTGGCACGACGGTCACCCGCGCGACGCTGGCGAACCAGGAGGTGATCAAGGCGCGCGGCATCCGCATCGGCGACACGGTGCTGGTCCGCCGGGCCGGGGACGTGATCCCGTTCGTCGCCGGGGTGCTCGACGAGTCCAAGCGCACGGGCGCGGAGCGGGAGATCGTGCCGCCGTCGGAGTGTCCGTCGTGCGGGCAGGGGTTGATCGAGCAGGGCAACAGCCGGGAACTGTTCTGCACCAACGTCGCCTGCCCGGCCCAGACCGTCCGCAGGCTCGTGCACTGGGCGTCCCGGGCGGCGGCGGACATCGAGGCCGTCGGTCCGGTGTGGATCGAGCGACTCGCCGAGGCCGGGATCCTGGAACACCCGTCTGACTTCTACACCCTCACCAAGGACCAACTCCTGGAGTTCGACCGCGTCGGCGAGGTCTCCGCCACCCGCATGATCGACTCCATCGCCGCCAGCCGCCCGGTCGGCCTCCGCCGAGCCCTCATCGGCCTGGCCATCCCCATGGCATCCGAGGGCACCGCGACCCGCCTCTGCCGCGCAGGCTTCGGCTCCCTGGAAGAAGTCGCCGACGCCGATGTGGAGCGCCTGGTCTCCGTCGAGGACATCGGCCCACGCGTAGCCGCCTCCCTCACCGAGCACCTGCGACGACTCCGCCCCGAACTCGACCGCCTCCGCGCCCTGGGCGTATCCCTGGACGTCCGCGACGAGGATCTGCCCCCTGTCATCTCCTCGGATGCCCCGCTGGCGGGCAAGACGGTGGTCGTGACAGGCGCCATCAACGACCCCCGCACCGGCGAGAAAGTGCCCCGGCCGACATTCCAGCGCCTGTGCGAGAAGGCAGGCGCCACCACGGCGTCCTCTGTGTCCGCCAGCACCGACATGCTGATCACGGGCGCGGACGTGGGCGCGAGCAAGCTGACCAAGGCGGAGAAACACGAAGTGGCGGTAGTGGACCAGAGCGAGATCTGGCAACTACTCATCACCGCCGGGATCGTCTAGCCTGAAGCGTTGGTCCGTCCTATGGCTACCACAGTGAGTAAGCGATCCTGATCGCCTTGTTGTCCTCGGTGACCGCCGTCACTTGGAGGCGCGCTGTGGCTCCTTCTTTCGTGCTGACGCAGTACCAAGAACCTGGGGGCCCGACAGGAACCTTGGTGGTGGTGCCGGTTGCGGGCTTGATTGTCACGACGTCCAAGCACTGCTGGTAGGTAGGCTTGCCATTCCATGGCACGGCGTACGCTCGAACCTGGAAGTTCTGGTAATCCTTCTCCTGGTAGGGAAACTGGATATCCCAGCTGTACTCCAACGATCTGGATTCCAGCATTCCCGTCTCCGCCTCTTCGAGGTCGGCGATATGGTTCGAGTTCCCGCCAACGTTGATGATCGCGGGACGGCGCGGCGCCGGTTCGGGTTCCGGTAGAGGCGGCACGGATGTACCCGGTCCAGTGCTGGGAGGTTTTGTGGGCAGTGTCGCGGAAGGGGGAAGATCATCCGACGGCGGGGGAGGTTGCGGTGAGGCAGGAGGGGGAGGCAAGGACCCGGGCGGCACGACACTGGTGGTGATGATGTCAGGCGGAGTCGACGTCGGCGGCGCCACCGATGGTCCTTGCGTCGCAGCTTGCATGTTGGTAGCTGGCCAGATCTCATTCCTGTGGGTGTAGAGCACCCAGCCTGTGTCGCCAACCAGGATGGCCAATGAAACCAGAAGAACAACCAGGTTCTTGCGAACCCTTCTCGGGTTGGGTTTCACCAGCGCGACCAGTGCGCTAATGAAGCCGAACAAGCCAAAGAAGGCGATGGTCAACGGATCACGGGCGATCGCCGCTGCCACATACGCGAGGGTGTCGGCTCCTGCGCCGTACGACGAAGCGTAGTCCTGCTCCTGTTTGCGCGGGCGGCTCAATTCTTTTGACCCCTATCCCGTTGGCGGCGAACCAGTTGATAGCACGCAACCATGGCGCGATGGCCCCACAATGGCAAACACCACTCAGTTGGACCAGTGGAGACCCATTTGGCCGAGGATTGACCTGGGCGTGGTTGTCGACGGCGCAGCGGTGCCGTCCGAGACAGTCAGCGCATGAGTAGTTCCACGGATACCCAGGCAGGGGCGCCCATGCAAGGGTGACCGCGTGAACGGGACTGGGGAGTCTGCCAAGCGGTCGCTGGCGCAGGTCGGATTGGCGGGGCTGGCGGGTGCCTTCCTGGCGCCGCTGGCCGTCAGCTTCGGGGTTATCGCGATGTTCGGTGGCGGCTCCGCGGTGCTCGTCCTAGCCCCCGTGCTGTTCGTGGTGGTCCTGATGGCCGTGGCCCGGGTGGCGCCCGAGGCATCGTGGCTGCCAGCCAGCCGGGGTGGACGGTTTGTGTGGGCTGCGCTCGTCGGCGGTGTCGGGTTCGGGCTTTGGCTGCTCGCTTGGGATATCACCGACGAGGCGCGGTTGCGCGTCAGTCAGTCTCAGCCGTTGTGGTTGTTGCTTGGCGCGGTTCCGTTTGCGCTGGTGGCGGGGGTGCTGTTGCGGCGCTGGTACTTGTCGCTCGGGTCGTTGGTGGTGTTCGTGGCGGGCAGTCTGGTGTTGCTGCACGCGCTCGCCGGGGCCGTGCCCTCCGATGTGGACCAACGGCTCGCCGCGGCGCAACTGGACCGGGCGTCGCTCATGGTGACCACAGTCCCAGGCTACGAACCGATGCCCCAGCAGAGGACCTGGCACCTCTCGTCGAGGTCGGGCTCCAGCTACATCGCCGTCGGCCCGCCGCTGGGAACGACGCCGGGGCAGTGCACCTACGGGGCGCTGACCTGTGAGACCGAGTCACCCGCGCTCCGTTATGAGGTCTTCGACGACACCCAGCAGTACATCCGGGTCATCGGTGCCCAGGAGATCCGCATCAGCGCCTCCAGCACCGTGGACCGCGACACCCTCCGCACCGCCGCCCAGTCGACCCGTCCCGCCACCGACGACGAGATCCGACTCATGCTGCCACTCCCCCGCCCCACGCGGGACCGCTCGGTGATGGCCTCGGTGCGCGAGCTGGCGGTCGAGCTGTTCGGCCGCTAGACCAAGCCGCGGCGGTTGGCCTGGATGCCTGCTTGGAAGCGGGTGGCGGCGCCGAGTTCGTCGAGGAGTTCGGTCATCCGGCGGGTCATCGTGCGCTGGGTGATGTCGAGCGAGCGCATGATCGCGGCGTCCTTCATGCCGGAGGCGAGCAGGGCCAGCATCTCCTTGTCGCGGCGGGTGCCGCGCAGGGCGGTGCCGATGGGGGTGGCGCGGTCCCACAGCAGGTCGAAGCAGGCGACCAGCGCGGTCAGCAGCGGGGAGCGGTGCACGACGATGCGGGCGCCGGTGTCGGGTTCGTCGGAGCTCAGCGGCAGCAGGGCCACCCGGCGGTCGGCGATCATCATCTTCATCCGGACGTCGACCAGGGCGCGGGCCTGCTCGCCCGCCTCGGTGTAGGTGGCGACCTGGGCCAGCCGGGTCGGGTCGTCGAGCAGCGGCATGTGGTAGATCGAGCGGTAGGCGACGCCGCGCTGCAGCGCCTGGAGCTCGGTGACGTTGAACTCCGGGGTGCCGCCCAGGTACGGCGGGCAGTCGATGATCAGCACCTCCTCCTGCGCGGCGAGCTGCAGCTGCGCGATGTGGTGGCGCACGGCCGATCCGCCCTCGATCAGCTCGATCAGGTCGGCCGCGTGCCCCCGAGGCGCCTCTTCGTATGCGGCCGCCAGATCCCGGGCTGTCGCCCGCAGCCGGTCCAGTTCCTCAGCCCTGCGCAACGCCAACGCGTCGATAGCCACCTGCGGCGGCGCAGGCACGTACCGCACCGGCCGCACCGCCAGCTTCGCCACCAACCCGGCCGCGACCAGGTTCCCGATCGCCTTCCCCAACCGACTCCCGGACACGTCGAGGTCAGCGGCGAGCTCACTGGCATCAGCCCTCGGCGACCGGAGAAGCCGCAGGTAGACCGCCCCTTCGACCCGCCCGAGCCCAATCGGCTCCAAGAACCCGACGTCGAACGCATCCATCACGGCAGTGTAGGCGAATGGCCACCTCTGGCCCGTGGCCACCTGTCAGCCAAGCAGCCGCAGGAGGTCGTGGGCGGGGTCGAAGCGGACGAGCCCCATGGCGGCCAGGTCCAGCAGCCAGTCGCGCATGGGCCAGTAGCCGTGGCGGCGGTGGAAGGTGGTGGCGTTGCGCACGATCTCGGGGGCGCGGTCGGGGTCGAGCCGAGTCGGTGGGTGGTGTTGGTGGTATGCCTCTGCGCCGCCCACCCAGTGGAGGGTGGCGCCCGCGGCACGGCTGGTGAGGGCGAAGTCGGTGTCCTCGGCGCCGTAGCCGGAGTAGGCCTCGTGGAAGCCGCCGAGGTGGGCCCAGGTCTCGGCCGTGGTGGCGAACGAGAGCGACCAGAACAGCTCGAACCGGTCCTCGGCGACGACATCACCGGGGGCGGGTGCGGGGCGGGCCGGGTGTGGTGGTGCCAACGCGTCGAGGCCGTCGAGGGGATAGCCACCCTGGGGTGGGGGCGGTAAGTAGGCGACGGGACCGCAGAGCAACGCGGGCGCCGGAACACCAGCGGCGGTGTACCGCGACACCAACTGCGGGCCGGGGACGCAGTCGACGTCGAGGAAGATCAGCAGGTCCGCGCCCGCGTCGATGGCCGCGGCGGCGCCTGCGTTGCGGGCTCGGGCCAGGGGCAGGCCACCCTCTCCCCCGGAGACCGACACCGACCGCACCGGCACAGCGCCCGCCACGGCCCGGAGTTCCGGTGTGTCATCCATCCCGACGATCACGTGCAGCTCCGGTGGATCGGTGGCCAGGCCGAGGCGTTGCCGGTGCAGGTGGTCGTCACGTCGGTGGGTGATCGTCACCACCGCCGTCCGCAGGGCGTTCACGCGGCCAACGCGTCAAGCTCGGCAGCGGCCCGCACGGCGCCGTCACCCGCGGACCACCGCGCCCATCCCGCCCCTCCGCGATCGCGTGCGCGCTGCAACAGATCAGGCCACCGGTCGCCAGCGGGCCAGCAGGGCACCACCACCGCCACGTGGTCACGCAGCAAGGCGGCCCCCGTCGCCCGCTGCTCCCCGAATGGCCGCTCCTGCGGGATCACCACTGCCGCCCGTCGAGCCGCCGCGACCTCGGCGACGGCGTTCTGCCCGCCATGGGTGACCACCACCTCGGCGCCGCACAGCGCCTCCCACGGATCGTCGACCCACCCCGCCCACCGCAGGTTCGGCCGTTCGTCGACCGGCTGCGCACCCGCCACGGTCCACGCCCAGTCAGGCGTCGCCGCCGCGGCCGCGTCCAGACCCGCAGGCACGACATCAAGCCCGCCGGAACCCCACAACGCCAACACCCGGCCGGTGACTCCAGGGGAAGGCCGCCTGCCGTCGAACCGCGACAACCCGCCCAGGTGGATGGTCTTGGCCAACCACTCGGACGGCCAGTCCGGCTGCGGCCGCCGCGGCCAGGGGGCGAGCAGTCTGGTGGCCAGGTCGTAGGCGAGCCGGTGCGGCCGATCGGTGCGATCACCGGGCTGGGCCATGACCACCGTGGGAACACCGTGCAGCCTGGCGAGCAGCGCGATCTCCACGGAGACGTCGCTGACCAACACCCGCACATCCCCTGAGCCGAGCACCCCGCTCACAGCCGCCATGCGTTCCCGCAGTCCGCGATGGTGGCGGGGTACCCAGTGCAAGGTCCCGTGCGCGGTGACGTCATCGGCCACGCCATCCGCGTCGTCGGCGAGCTGGACCCACCGTCCCGGCCAGTCGACCGGGCGGGGTGCGCTGGACAGCCCGATCACCGGGTACCGCAGCGCGGCGGCGATGGCGCGAGCGCGGTGCAGGTGCCCCGAGCCGTGGTGGTGGACGTAGTAGGCGATCACGACGCCAGGTCCCAGTAAAGCCGTTCGTAGCCGTCGACCATCGCGGTCAGCGAGCACGTCCGCTCAGCGTGCGCCCGGACGCGGCGCCGGTCCAACCCGGACGCCGCGGTGATCGCGGCAGCGAGTCCGGCGACGTCCCCTGGCTCGGCGAGCACCCCGGTGTGCTCGTCGAGCAGTTCCGGCAGGGCGCCGCGTGCGTACCCGGCGACCGGCGTCCCACAGGCCAGGGCCTCGGCGACGACCAGCCCGAAGGGCTCGTCCCAGCACGGTGAGATGACCGCGACCGCCGCGGATCCGACGAGACGGGCCAGTTCGGCGTGGTCGAGGTGTCCCACGTACTCGACGCCGTCGCCGAGCAGGGGCTCCACCCGCTCCCGGAAGTAGCGCAGGTCGGGCAGCGGTCCCGCCAGCCGCAGGCCGCTACCCGACCGGCGAGCGGCGTGGATGGCATCCTCGGGGCCCTTCTCCGATACGACCCTGCCGGACCAGACCGGCACTCCCCCGCCGGGGCCGGGTGACCACATGTCCAGGTCGACGCCGTTGTGGATCACCGTGGCCGACGGGACGCTCGAGCGCCACCGGTCGGCGGTGTGCGCGCTCACGGCGGCGAAGTGCCCCGCGGTGCCCAGGGCGATGGCCGACTCGAGCCAGGGTGTCGGCGGGGTGTGCAGCGTGGTCAGCACCGGTGCGGGCAGGTTCGCGGCCATCGCGACGGGCAGGTAGTGCAGCGAGTTGTTGTGGACGACGTCGTAGCCGCGGTCCCTGGCCAGGTCGAGCATCAACCCCAGGTAGGCGTGGTGTTCGGCCATGAAGTGCCCCGGCGGCATGCTGCTGTCACCGCGTGCGTGCTCGGACAACGCGGGACGGGTGTCGAGCACCCGGACATCGAGCGCGGGATCGGAACCCGGCCCGCCGAAGACCTCCACAGCGTGGCCGCGGGCACGCAAGTGGTGGGCGAGTTGCCAGGTGTGCGCCTCGAGCCCACCCGGGAACGGCTGGCGGATCGGGTACCTGGCCGAGGCGATGAGGGCGATCCGCACGCGGGGTTCCCGCGTGGGCGGACGCAGCGGTCTGGCCATGGCATCTCCCGAGGACTGCGGCGGCAGGCGCCAGTAGGTGGGTCGGCACCGCCACGACGGGGCGGGGACTGGGGGCCGGATACCCGGTGCTCCCCGACCCAACCCACCGGCGGGGACCGGGAGATCCTTGTCCCGGCGGCGTTTACCGGCAGTGGCCCTCGGGCATCCACGGCCGTGCTCGCCGCGCGTCCACTGCGTATAGCCTCCGTGCCCAGCGGGCACGTCTACGTCCGGCACCTGTCGCCGCCGGAGGGAGACAGCCGTGTTGTGCGCCTCCCCGACGCGGTCGTGCCCGGCGCGCCCCCCGGGCAGTGGTGGCCCCCGCCGATGCTGGACCCCGAGTGGGTTGTCGAGCACGCCGCGGAGTTCGACGTGCTCCACGTCCACTTCGGATTCGACGACCGCACGCCGTCGCACCTGCGGGCGCTTGTCGACAGCCTGCGCGCCGCAGGGCGGCCGTTGGTGCTGACCGTCCACGACCTGCGCAACCCGCACCACCTCGATCCGGCCCAGCACGCCGCGGCACTGGACGTCCTGGTCCCGGCCGCGAGCAGGGTGATCACGTTGACCACCGGCGCCGCCGCCGAAATCGCCCGTCGCTGGGGCAGGACGGCCGCGGTCGTGCCGCACCCGAATGTGGTCGACCCGACCCGTGCGGCCCTACCGCGTCCCGGGCACGAGGGGTTCGTCGTCGGTGTGCACGTCAAGAGCAAGCGGGCCAACAGCGATCCCGAGGCGGTCGCCCGCGCGCTGGCAGAGGTAGTGGCCTCCCTGCCCGGCGTCCGGTTGCGGGTCGACGCGCACGACGACGACGGCGGGCGGGCCGTGGCCGCCCGGCTCGACGACCTCGATGTCCGGGTTCACCGGCCGTTCTCCGACGACGAGTTGTGGGACTACCTCTCCGGGCTGGACGTGTCGGTGCTGCCTTACCGGTTCGGAACGCACTCGGGCTGGCTGGAGGCCTGTAGCGACCTGGGCACGACCGTGGTGGCACCGGACTGCGGCTACTACGCCGAACAGTCACCCTGTCTGCTCTACCGCCACGATGAGTCCGAATTGGACACAGCTTCGCTGACGGCCGCGGTGCGCACGGCCTACGAGCAACGGCCGTTCTGGCAGGCTGATCCCTCGTACCGGGCCGTTCAACGCCGCGAGATCGCCGACGCGCACGCCCACATCTACGCCCTCGCCGTGGCATGAGAGTGAGCATCCACGCTCCTGGTCCCGAGGGCCACGGAGTCGTCCGGCACGCGGCCCTGGTCGCCGATCTCGTGCGGGGACGGGGAATTCGGACTGATGCGACCGATGTCGACCTCGCGCACGCCCAGTTCACCGACTCGCTCCACGGCGCCGGCATCGCCCAGGCCACCACGGTGTTCCTGGACTGGGCCACCACCGCGCCACGGCCCTTGGTCGTCACCCTCCACGACGTGCCCGGTGGCGATCCCGGCGACGAGCGGGATCGCGCGCGGACACACGGATACCGGCGGGTGGCGGCGGTGTGCGACGCGGTGGTGGTCTCCTCCCGACACGAGGCGGTGAAGGCACGCGGCTTCACCGACCGGCCGGTGCACGTGATCGACCTGCCGCTCACGCCGATGCCCGATCCCGGCCCCCGCCCGTGGTGGGCGGACCGGCCTGTGTTGGGCGTGCTGGGGTTCATCTACCCCGGCAAGGGGCACGCCGAGGCGGTTGCCGCGGCCGCGCGCAGTCCTCTCAAGCCACGCGTGGTGGCGGCGGGCGCGGTGAGCCCCGGGCACGCCGGACTCGTCCGGTCGTTGGGGGACCAGGCGCGTGCCCACGGCGTGGACCTGGTCATCACCGGCCCGCTGTCCGACGCGGCGATGGCGGCCGCCGCCATGGCCATCACCGTGCCCTTGGCGCTCAACCACCGGGTCAGCGCCAGCGGTACCCTGCTCACCTGGTGGCAGGCACGCCGCCGTCCCCTCGCCACGCCAGGCGAGTACGCCAGGGAACTGCACCAACGCCACCCGCACGGGCTCACGCTCTGCGCCGATGAGTCCGAACTGGACACCGCCGTCGCCGGGGCGTTGCGGCGCTCCGAGTCCACCTGGCTGGACCAGGTACCCGCCTGGCCCGACGCCGGAGCGGCGCACGCCCGGCTTTACCACTCGTTGTGCGCGGTCCCGGCATGCTGACCGACGCGTACGTCCCGCACAACCGCTGGGACCTGCTCGACCTGCGAACCCCGGCCGCGCCAACGGTCAGCGTGGTCGTCGCGCACTACGAACAGCACGACCAGCTGGCACGGGTCCTCGCCGCGCTGCGGAACCAGACCGCACCACCGCTGGAGGTGATCGTCGCCGACGACGGGTCCGCGGTCGTCCCGGTGTGCCCGGGCGCGTCGGTGCTGACCCAGCCGAACCGCGGTTTCCGGGCGGCGGCCGCGCGGAACAGGGGTGCGGCGGCGGCCCGCGGCGAGGTGCTGGTGTTCCTCGACGCCGACACGGTGCCCGGTCCCGGGTTCCTCGCCGCCATCACCCGGCGGGTCGCCCGGTGCCCTGACGTGCTGGCCGTGGGACGTCGCGAGCACGCCGACCTCAGCGCCCTTCGCCCCGGCGACGACCCGGCCACCGCCCCCGCCCTCACCGCGCCCACCTGGCTGGACGAGGGCTACCGCGCCACCGCCGACCTGCTGCACGCCGATGGCCGCAGCTTCCGGTACGTCATCAGCGCCGTCCTGGCCTATCGCGCGAGCCTGCACATCGACCTGGGCGGGTTCGACGAACGGTTCACCGACTACGGCGGCGAGGACTGGGACCTGGCTTACCGCGCCTGGAACAACGGGGCCGTGCTCGTGCACGAGGCCGACGCCGTCGCCTGGCACGACGGGCCGTCGTGGGAAGGACGCGGGACCGAGGGCGACCTCGACGCCCAGACCGCCCGCCTCGCCGCCCTCATCCCGGAACCCACCACACGGGGCGCTCCCCTGCCCGCCGCCCTCCCCGACGTCCTGGTCGACGTCGCACCGGGAGCCGACGTCATCCGCACGACCCACTCGGTGCTGCGCCAGGACTTCCGCGACCTGCGGGTCAGACTCCCCCACGCCCACCCGCTGTACGCGGGCACGGCCGACGACACCCCGTGGTCGTGGGACCAACGGCTCCGCGCCCGAGCCCACCTCACCGTTGACCACCCGCTTCCCCCGACCGCGCTCACGACCGCCATGAGCACGCTGATCACCAACGACCTGGCCGAGGTCGCCATCACCACCGGCGGCCGGTACGCGGGAGTGCTGCGCAGCACCCGCGCCCTCGGCCGGGCCCGCCGGTGGGTCGGCAGGCTCTCCGAGGACGAGGCGGCGTGCGGCTTCGGCGGCACCGGAGTCGAGGTCGGAGCGGGACCGGCGCCGCAGGACACGCTGGAGGGGTACTTCCAGCGACGGTGATCAGCGGGTGGTGACCGAAGGGAGGTGGGCGGTGTTCTCGACTTGGCGCACCGTCGACGAGGTGTACCGGTTCGCGTTCGACGGGCGGTTCCGGCTGCCGTTGGGGCTGGTCGGGGTGACGCCGTCGACCGCGTGGGTGCGGGTGGGGGCGGGCGGGTTCGAGGTGCGGTTCGGGCCGTGGGCAGTGCGCACACCGGTGGCGAACATCGTCGGCGCTGAGGTCACCGGGCCGTTCTCGGTGCTCCGGTCGATCGGTGCCAGGTTGTCGCTCGCGGACCGCGGGGTGACGCTGGGCACCAATCCCACCGCGGGGGTGTGCGTCCGGTTCCGGGACCCGGTGCCCGGGCTGGAACCCACCGGTGTGCTGCTGCACCCCGGGCTGACGGTGACCGTCGCCGCGCCGGAGGCACTGGTCGCGGAGCTGGACCGGTTGCGGTAGCGGGCGTCGTCCGTGTCAGACCGGTGTGGTCTCGGGAGTGCTGCCCGCGGTGGCCTTGCGGCGGCGAAGTCGGTCGAGGAGGCGCATGACGGGGGTGGCGGTGGTGCCGTGCAGGACGATCGAGGCGACCACGACCAAGCCGACCACGCGCCACAGCTGGGCCGGGTCGGCGAAGTCGCCGGTGCCGAGCGCGTAGGCGACGTAGAACAGCGAGCCGACGCCGCGCACGCCGAAGTACGAGATGGCCACGCGCTCCCGCGGGCCGGTCCTGCCCCGCGCCAGCCCGACCAGTCCGGCGGCCGGGCGCACGAGCAGCAGTACAGCGGCGGCGAACGCGACTTCCGACCAGCGCAGGCCCGCGAACAGCCCGGTCGCCGCGGCGCCCCCGAGCAGGAACACGACCAGGACGGTGAGCATCCGCTCGGCCTGCTCGACGTACTGGTGCAGCACGCGGTGGTAGCCGTGGGAGCGTTCGGCCGCGCGGATCGTGCAGGCGCAGACGAACACGGCCACGAAACCGTAGCCGCCCGAGAGTTCCGTGATGCCGTAGGTGAGGAAGGTCGCTGCCAGGGCCACGAAGCCCTCAGCGTGTTCGGCGAGGCGCAGCCGTGGTGAGCGCGAGGCGAAGAACAGCCTCCGCAGCACCCACCCGGTGGCCAGGCCCAGGAGGACCCCCGCGGCCAAGCGCCACAGGACGTCCACCGCGACCCAGTGGCCCAGCCAGGCCGAGGGCAGGACGCCGACAACGCTGATGGCGACGGCCGCGTGGGTGAACGGGAAGGCCAGGCCGTCGTTGAGCCCGGCCTCGGCGGTGAGGGCGAAGCGCACCTCGTCCTCGTCGTCCTCGTCGTTCTCGGCGGGTTCGCCTACCTGGACCTCCGTGGCCAGCACCGGGTCGGTCGGCGCGAGTACCGCCGCCACCAGCACGGACGCGGCCACGCCGAGACCGAGCACACCCCAGCCGAGCAGCCCCACGGCCAGCACCGACAACGGCATGCTGATTCCCAACAGCCGCCACACCGTCCCCCAGCGCCGCACACCGACCGGGCGGTTGAGGGCCAACCCGGCGCCCATCAGCGACGTCACGACGCACAACTCCGTCACGTGCCGCGCCACCGACCCGTGCGCGACCGGGTCCGGCGCGGGCAGGGAGCCGAAGATCCCGAACACGGCCGCGCCCGCCGCCAGGAACACCATCGGCATCGACACCGGGACCCGCGCCAACACGCGCGGCAGCACCGCGGCGACCAGCGTCGCGATACCCGCCACCGCGTAGACGATCGGACCTGCCTCGACCACCGCACCTCCCGTTCCGGGCACGTCTACCCGGGCAGGGGTGGCCCCAATCGGAGTACGGGAGTCGGTCGGGTCACGCCGGGTAGGCGGGCTTGTCCGGCCCCAGGGTGTGCACAACGGGTAACGACCCCAACAGCCCGGTGATCTCCAGCGTCCGCTGGACGGTGCTGCGCGCCGCGATGACGAACGTGATCCCCACCCCGTCCCGCTTGGCGTGGTCATACGCCTCGACCAGGGCCGTCATCCCCACCGACCCCAGGAACCGCACCCCCGTGAGGTCCACGACCAACCGCTCCGCCCGCGCCGCCGCGGTGGCCAGAGCGATGCGAAGATCAGGCGCCGTGGCCATGTCGACCTCACCGACGGCGCTCAGCACGACGTGGGTGCCTTGGTCCTCGATCCTGGCACTGAACAACTCCACAAGAACTCCCGATGGCTGGCCACACTGCGCAGGCTGTGTGCTCAACCCACCGGTCGGACAAAGAATACCCAACCCCTGGCAGCTCCCGGATACCGAGACACCCATCAACAGCGGATGCCTGGTTCTGCCCCAAGAGTCCGGGCGGAACCAGGCATCGGGTGTCGCTATCAGCAGGCGAGGGTGGGGGCGCCGTTGGTCGAGCCTGCCGAAGTCAGGGTGGCGAAGGGTGCTCCACGCAGGCCGAGGATGGCTTGGGCGGTGGCTCGGGTGACGGTGTTGGGGTTGATGCCGGTGGAGTCGTAGGCGATGGCGCCGCGGTCGGATACCGGGGCGGTGCAGTTCGCCTGGAGGGAGAGGACGTACTGGCGGGCCTTGAGGGCGGCGAGGGGGCGGCCGCCTGCGCGGAAGGCTTGGCCTGCGAGGCCGGTGGTGTTGGTGTTGGGGGTGCCGGAGCCGTCGCCGTAGGCGAGGCCGCCGTTGGCTTGCTGCTTGGACTTGAGCCAGGTCAGGCCCTGCTGAGCGGCGGTGGTGCGGCCGGTGGCGAGGAGGGCTTGGACGACGACGGCGGTGGCGTCGGTGTCGCTGGTGCAGGTGGGGGCGCCGAAGACGATGGGGAAGCCGCCGTCGGGGCACTGGGTGCCCGCGGTGAAGTTCACGGCGGAGACCGGGGCGCCCGCGGGGGTGCGGTCGAGGGCGATCACGGCGAGGGACTGGGTGAACGCGTTGCTGTAGTCGCCGTAGATGGACTGGTCGGAGAACCGGCCGGACGGGGTGAGCAGCGAGTTCAGGCGGGTGATCAGGTTGACCCCGCCGAAGCTGGTCGGGTTGCCGCCGCGGACCTGCACCGCCAGCGCGGTCTTCGCGGTGGCGCCCGCGTAGGCCTCGGTGCCGTCGCCGATGTAGCCCGACAGCACGGTCGGCTGCGCGAGCCAGGTCAGCGCCGCGGCACCGTAGTTGTCGGCGGTGCCTGACGAGGCGAACGCGAACACGGCGTCGATCGTCAGGCCCGCGTCGGGGTAGCTGGTGCCGCCGAAGTCGGTCTCCAGGTGGTCGCCGTTGACGAACTGGCGGGCGAGCCAGCCGGACGCGGCGTCGGCGCGGTTGTGGGTGGTGGTCGCCTGCGCGGTGGGCGCGGCGACCACCGCACCGGCGGCACAAGCGAGGGCGAGCACGGCGGAACGGAGTCTCATGTGGACCTTTCCGGGCAGCGCGGACCGGAACAGGCGCCACCGGCGCCAGTTCCCCGGACCGCGAACCACGACGGGTGAGGGAGTTCTGCGCTCGGGACGGGTAGTCGGACTCGCCACCTGCGCGGTGGCTCACCGTTGCGGGTCAGTGCCGGACTCTCACCGGACTTCCCCCGCCGCCGAGCGCTGTTCGGTTGTGCGGTCAGTCTCGCAGTCCCACCGCCACGGTCAATCGGCCATCCGGTGGCGTCGCTCACCCTCCGGCAGGAACGGCGTGCCGAAAGTCGGCGCCACACCGTAAGAAGCCTTGCGCGCGGCCCGCCGCAACGTCGCCAGGACCGCCGGGCCGACGACGAGGATCGCGATGGTGTTGGTGATCGCCCGCCCGGTGTCCCAGCCCGCGGTGGAGGTCAGGAGGGTGAACACCGCGAACCGGTGCAGGTTCTCCCACACGGGATCGCCTGGCACGTACGAGATGTGGCCGTCGTGGTAGGGCACCTCGGCGCCGGTGATGAACGGCCAGAACCACAGGTTCATCAGGAAGCCGAACACGTAGGCCACCACGATCCCGTACCCGACCAGCATCGCGATCTCGGCCTTGCCGGTGACCCTGCGCGGCAACAACCCCGCGCCCATCCCGATCCACGCCGAGCACAGCATCTGGAACGGCAACCACGGCCCCACCCCCGCGGTCAGCAACGCCGAGGCGAACAACGACGTACAACCCAGCACGAACCCGAACCCGGCGCCGAAAACGCGGCCGGAGAGCACGAGCATGAAGAACACCGTCTCGATGCCCGCCGTCCCCGCGCCGAGCGGGCGCAATGCCGCGTTGATCGCGGACAGCACACCCAGCATGGCCAGCGCCTTGGAGTCCATCCCGCCCTCGGACAGCTCCGCCAGCACGACCACGATCAGCACCGGCAGGATGCCGATGAAGATGTACGGCGCGTCCGGCCCGTGCTGCATGCTCTGCGGTTCGACCCGCACCAGCAGCGGCCACACGAACATCATCAACCCGGCGAGCGAGGCCAACCCCAGCACCAGCGCGGACCGCGGCCCGACCCGCACCGCCTGGTCGGAACGCCCCCACTGCCGGATCGCGCGCACGGCGGTCATCGGAGCACCCGCGGCAACGCGGCGGCGACCTCGGACACCGTCAACCAGCCGCCGCCGAGGATCTTCGCGACCTGGGTGGCGAAGGCGGGCGAGCCGGTGAGCACCTCGGCTGTCGGGCCATCGGACACGATCTCCCCTTCTGCCATCACGATCACGCGCTGAGCCACGGTGGCGACGAACTCGACGTCATGCGTGGCGATGGTGACGGCGCGACCCTCAGCGGCCAAAGAAGTGACGATCCGCGCGAGGGAGGCCTTCGCGGTGTAGTCCAGACCTCGCGTCGGTTCGTCCAGCAGCATGACCCGCGGCGCCGCCGACAGTTGCACCGCCAGCACCAAAGCCAACCGCTGGCCCTCGGACAGGTCACGGGGATGCCGATCAGCCGCGATCCCCGGAGCGAGCCGCGCCAGCAACGCCTCACAGGATCCCGGTTCAGCACCAGCCTCAAGATCGGCCGCCGCGCACTCGTCAGCGACGGTTTCCAGGTAGAGCAAGTCGCTCGCGGTCTGGGGTACCAGTCCGACCAGCTTGCGAGCCCGAGCGCTCGGCAACGCCTTCGGGTCCGCGCCGTCCACCTGGACCGTGCCGCCCTGCCTGGGACCAGACCCCTGCAACGCCCACAGCAGCGACGACTTCCCCGACCCGTTGCGGCCCATGATGGCCAGGATCTCCCGTGCGCGCAGATCGAGGTCGACGCCCCGCACGGCCACGGTCTGTCCATATCGGACCACAACGCCGGAGCTGCTCAGCAACGGCTCACCGACAACCGCACTGGTGTGATCAGGTTTCTCAGGCAGGCGCGACCGCAGCGGACCGGCCTGCTTGCGCGCGTCCCGCACGGTCATCGGCAGCGGATCCCAGCCCGCCAACCTCCCCAGTTCGACGATCGGCGGAGCGACCGGCGTCTCCCGCAGCACTTCAGCGGGCGTACCGTCCCGCACGCTCCCGTCACCGGGGACGTAGAGCATCCGGTCGGCGAACGGGATGACCCGCTCCATTCGGTGCTCGGCAAGCACGACCGTCGTACCGAGGTCGTGCACGAGCCGTGCGAGTGTCGCCAGCACGTCCTCCGCTGCTGTCGGGTCCAAGGCCGATGTCGGCTCGTCCAGCACGAGCACCCTGGGGTGCATGGTGAGCACCGAGCCGATCGCGACCCGCTGCTGCTGACCACCCGACAACGTCCGCAGCGCCCGCCTGCGAAGCTCGGCGATGCCAAGCAGGTCAAGGGTCTCCTCGACCCGCCGACGCATCACCGGCGGTGCGACCCCCAGCTGTTCCATGCCGTAGGCCAACTCCTCCTCGACCGTGTCGGTCACGAACCCGGCCAACGGGTCCTGGCCGACCATGCCGACGAGGTGCGCGAACTCGCGTGGCGGCCCCGACCGGGTCGACACCCCCGCCACCGACACCGACCCTTCGAGGTGGCCGCCGGTGAAGTGCGGGACGAGCCCGTTGATGGTCCCCAGCAGGGTCGACTTGCCCGCCCCGGTCTGCCCCGCCAGCAGGACGAGCTCGCTCTCGCCGATCGACAGGGTGATGTCGAACAGCACCGGCTCCGGTTGGCCGTGGTACCAGAACGAGACGCCGTCCAGGTCGATCACGCGGGAACCCTCTCCAGTTCGGGCTGCGGAAGCGGCGTCAGGAAAGCAGGCACCAACCCCAGCAAAACGCCGCCCAACGGCAACCAGGACAGCATCGGCCACGACAGCGTCACCAGCGACGGGTTCAAGTTGGTCGGGTCGACGCTCGACGTGGCGAACATGGCCACAGCGACCCCGATACCGCTGGCCGCGACGACGACCTCCGCGAGCTGCCACCGCTCCGGCCGGTACCGACTGCGCTTCACCCTCGCCCCCGCCGTCCGAAACCCGATCAGCGCGACGACAACCCCGCTGAACAACACCGGAGCGGCGAGGTAACGCGGCGTCGAACCGTCCAAAGTGGCATAGACACCGACGCACACCCCGATGAGCCCCACGATCATCAACGTCCCCGTGACCAGTCGAGTCCGCGCCGCCACCACCCCCGCCCGGCCGTACCCACGGGAGTCCATCGACGCGGCCAGCCGCAGCGACCGGTCCAAGGCATCGGCCAGCACCGGGATGACCACCGCCCGCAACGCGTGGAACCGCTTGCCGCCATGACCGCCGCGCAGCTTCCGCGCCTGCCGGACCCGCACCACGCTCTCGGCCAACTGCGGGAACACCGACATCGCCACGATCACCGCCGTGCCGACCTCGTACAGCGCCGACGGCATGGCCTTGAGCAGCCGCTTCGGGTTCGCCAGCGCGTTCGCCGCGCCTAGGCAGATCACCATGGTGGCCAGGCGGAGCCCGTCGTAGAGCCCCCCAAGCACCGATTCCGCCGAGACGTCACCGAGCAACCGGATCCCCGCCGCCCACGCGGGCAACGGGATCTCCGGCAGCCGCAGGATGATCGTCGACCCCTCGGCGCCACCGAAGATGATCCGGAACAGCACCCGGAAGGTCACGATCAACGCGCCCAGGTACAGGTACATCCGGAACGCCATGGCCCACGGCGCATCCGTTCGCCGCGCCACCACGACGTAGCACGCGACGGCCAGGATCGTCAGCAGCAGCCACGGGTTCGTGGTGCGGCTGGCCCCGACCGCCAGCCCGAGCGCCCACAGCCACCACGCACCGGGATGCAGGTCGCGGGGCAGGAAGTAGGTGGCACCAGCCACTAGCTCTCCCTGGCGCGTCGGTGCCGCCTGGCGGTGAACACCGTCGCGCCCGCGAGCAGCACCACGGCACCCGCTGCGACCCAGGGCGCGTAGTCGCTGGAACCGGACTGGTCCTTGATGAGCTGGTTGACGTCCGCCGCGCCCTCGCCGCCGGTGAAAGCGACGTTCTGCGCGGGATCCGGCTTGGCCGACGACGGTCGCGGCTTGGGCGGCGGCAACACCCGATCACTCGACACCGGTGCCTCAGTCGGAGCGGGAGCCTGTCCCGGAGTACCTGGGGCAGGCTTGGGAGTGGTCGTCGGGCTTTCCTCGCGGGGCCGCTCCCCCGCGGGCGGAGCCGGCTGCTGGCGCTCGTTCGGGTCGTTGGTGTTCGGCTTGGCTTCCTCGAGCGCGTTGCACAGCCGCCCCTCCGTACCAGGGCGAACAGGTGCGACGCGCGGGACAGGGTTGGTGTCGGCGGTCGCGTTGAGCGAGAACGACCAGCCCTCGAACCCGCCGGGGATGAACTGCCGGTTCTTCACGCCCCACTGGCTGTAGGTCCACGAGCAGTTGTTGCCCGCGTGCCAATAGGACCAATAGCCGCCCGCAGGTGGGGTGTCGAGGCACAGCTCGCGGTACTTCTCGCGACCGTTCACCGGTACGACCTCCACAGCGGACGGACGGTTCTCCACCCGGCAGATGAACGCCTCGCCCCACCGCTGCACCCCGGCGACCTGGAAACCCGCGCCCTTCAACGCATCCAGACCCGTACCCGCCGTCGCCCCGGGCAAGCAGCGGACGATGGTGGTGCCGCCGAGCTGCTGGAAGTCCACCACGACGGTGACGCCGGTGTCGCCGTGGCAGAAGCCCGGTGCGCCCTTGCTGTGGTCGATGGCGGACGCGGGCGTGGCGGTCGCCAGAACGGCGACCGCCACGGCCGAAAGTGCCTTCGCGAGCCTGCGGGTCATTGCACCGTCAGGGTCGCGGTGGAGTAGACCGACCCGCCGGTGCCGGTCGCCTGGACGGTGTAGACGTAGGTGCCCTTGGCGGTCGGCGTGATCGACTGGGTGCCGCCGGGGTTGGCGAGCGATCCGGTCCAGGTTCCGCCGCCGGAACCGGGCGAGGTGGAGAACGCGGTGACGCTCGTGGCGTTGGTGGAGGTCCAGGTCAGCGAGGTGCTCTGGCCGAGGTTGATCTTTCGGTCCAGGTCGTCGACGGACAGGCTCACCGTGGGGTTGCTCGCGCTGACCGCCGGGTTGGTCGGGGTCACGCCCGGCGCCGGGTTGGTGGTCGAGGTCTTGTTCAGCGAGAACGACCAACCCTCGAACCCGCCCGGGGTCACGTTGCGGTTGAGCGCGCCGTAGCTGCTGTAGGTCCAGGTGCTGCCCGCGCCGTTGGCGTGCCAGTAGCCCCAGTACGCCTCGGCGGGCGGGGTCATGGCGCAGGACTCCTTGTAGGTCGGGGCGGTGGCGCGCGGGATCGTCTCGGTCGACGACGGCCTACCCTCGATCCGGCACACGAAGCCCAGTCCCCATTGCAGGGTGCCCGCCACCGCGATTCCAGCGTCCTGCAACGCCTTGATGCCGGTGCGCTGGGTGCCGGGGCTCGCGTTGGGCGAGCAGCGGGTGATCGTCGGCGCCGCGGTGCCGCCGTTGCCGTCGAGCTCGTTGAAGTCGATGACGACCGTGACCCCGCTCAGCGCGTCGGCGCCGGTGCAGATCCCGGCGTACCCCTTGGTGGGGTCGATAGCCGAGGCCGAGGTCGGCGTGAGGACGGCGACGCCGATCGCCGCCACCACGACGGCCAGGGTGGGGAGTCTTCTCATGGGGAAACCGCCTTGCGGGTCGTGTTCCGACGGGTGATCTGGCGAGAGCCGACGATGGCGGCGACGAGCAGCAGGGCACCGATCCCGATCACCCACGCCGCGGTCGCGTTCGCCGCGCCTGCCGCCCGCGAGAGTTCCGCGGTGTCCCGTTTGACCGGTGCGACCGCGGGCAGGCGCAGCACGGGGGCGATCGGCGCGTTGTCGACGCTGACCCACGACGTCCCGGCGACGCCCTGGGCGACCGCGATGCTGGTGACCAGCTCGCTCTCGCCGTCGAGCTGCTTGGGCATGCCGCCGTCGGGGTGCAGGAGGCCGCCGAGGGTGGCGGCCGTCGACTTGACGTCCAGGCCCGTCGCGTGCCGTCCACTCGCGACGATCGCGCTCAGCACGGTGTCCGTGCCCGCGTTGCCGTCCAGGACGACGCCCTCCGGGGTGATCTTGGCGTTGAGGGCGCCGGCTGCGGCGACGAGCCCGTCGAGGCGCTTGGTCGTCCAGCCGGTGGGGATGGCAGGCATCTTCGCGGCGGCACTGCTCGACGACGGCTCGCTCGTTGTCGGCTCAATGCTGGTGGTCGACTCTGTGCTTTCCGTTGCCGCCTTGGGCAGACCGGCGTTGAGGGCGACAACGGCCTTCGCGGTCGCGGCGAGGTCACCGGATCCGCAGCCCTGGATGCTCAGATCGACCGGGAACGTGCCGTCCCGGCACTGGCGGCCGAGCAGCGCCCCGAGCGCGGCGGTGCCGTCGTTGTCGGCGATGGCGGCCAGGGTGACCCACACGTGCCGTTCGGTCGACTGCGAGGTGTCGGCTTGCTCACCGGTGTCCACATAGGTGCCGTCCGGTTCACGCAAGCCGTTGAGGCTGATCGCCAGGTCGCTGACGGTCTTGTCGATGTCGGCAGGTGCTCCGCCGTCTGCCTTCAAGAAGCGGCCGAGCAGCTGGAGCTTCGCCAACGGTTCGGCGTAGGCGGCGTCCGCCTTCTCGTAGGGCGCCCCATGTGCGTACGCCCTGACCGAATCCGCGTTCAGCAGGAACAGCGTCGCCTGCTGGACCACGTCATCCTGTCCGCCCAGTGCACGCAACCCGAACACGAGGTCTGCCGTGGCGTCATAGTCCACAAAGGACTTACCGTCCTGGCTGACCTCGATGTGGTCGCCGTCGACGAGCCTGCCCGCCAGGAACGCCGCGAGCTTGTCCGCAGGTGTGCTGACCGGGGTTCCCGCAGGCGGCGGGATCACCGGGATGACATCGGTCACCGGTGCGGCACCGGGCGGTGGGGCTTGGGCGCCCGCGCGTGGGCTGACCGGGCGCGGGGTCTTGGTCCGAGGGGGCCGCGTGACGGTCTCCGTCCTCGTCTCAGCCGCCACGGTGGTGGGTGTCGTCTGCTCGGTGGTGGACACGCCGGTCGTGGTCGTCGGAGCAGGCGTGGTGGTCGGCGCTGGCGTCGTCGTGGTGGGCGTGGGTTCCTCGCCCCCGTCGGGGATCTTGCCCTTGGTGAGGTCGTAGAAGCCGACCTGGGAGAGCCCTAGAGACGCCTGCGCGCTGGCCCGGATCCAGGTGGGTAAGTCGCCGCCGATCCCGTTGCGCCGTGCGCTGTCGTACCCCTCGGGCGTGTAGGCGATGCCACCGAGTTCGCCTCCGATGGGCGTGTCCTTGTCGGCGGCCGTGACCTGCGCGGACTTCAGGAACCGCACGCCCCGTGCGACCTCGGCGTCCGCCCCGCCCGCGTCGGCGAGGGCTTGGGCGATGAGCCCGGTGCTGTTGGAGTTCGGCGTCTCGGTGCCGACCCCGCCACCCCAGCCGCCGCTGCTCGCCTGGTTCCGCTTGAGCCAGGCGACGGTGCGGGCGATGGGTTGGTCGAGGTCGGGAGCGCCCGCGTGCCGGGCAGCGAGCAGGGCGGACAGCGCGAGGCCGGTGGTGTCACCGTCCGGTGAGGACTGGTCGAACGGCTTGCCCTCGTCGCAGGTCGAGAACTTGTAGCCGTTGGGCAGCACGTCCTCGTCCTCCGCCGGGGTCTGCGTCGTCGGGATCACGCCGAAGAAGATGCGGAAGTAGCCGTCGGAGCACTGCTGCGTGAGCAGTCGGTCGATGGCGAGCTGGTTGTTCTCCCCCACGCCCGCCAACCCGATGACCCCGAGGGACTGGCCGAACATGTTGGCCTCGTTGCTGACCATCTCGGACCACTCGGGGTTCTTGGAGTAGTCGCTGATCCGGCCCTTGTGCGGCCCGGAGAGCGCGATCGACGCCTTCGTCTCGGCCACCAGGTCGTAGCCGCCGAAGTCGCGCGGGTTGCGCCCGGAAACCTCGGCGGCGACCAGGGTCTTGGCTGTCTGTCCACCCCGGATGATCGCGTCGTAGCCCATGTCGGGCAGCAGACCGTCCCAGGTGAAGTAGTCGTTGGCGAACTTCTGGTCGTCGAGGTAGGTGACGATCGGCTCGACGAGGTCACCGTTGCCCGAGGCGTACCCGGCCAGCAGGATGTCGATCATCAGGCCGTGGTCGGGGAGGCTGCCGCCGAGCGGGTTCTCGATCGTGCCGTCCGCGGCGAGTTGCCGGGCCAGCCAGTGGGAGTTGGACTTCGCGGCGGTCCGGTCGGCATCGGCCGCGGCGACGGTGGCCACACCGGCGGTGACCAGCGCGGCGACAGCCACGACGGCGGCAACTCGACGGAGGCCCTTGCTCAACGCCCCGGTCATCCATCCTCCTTGACGAGCACGGAGGGAAACCGACGCGACAGCGCCCGATGTCACCTCTGCTCTCGCGACAGCGGTTCGACTGCTGGTTGCCCGCGCGGTGGTCCGACTCGCCACTGGTGTGGCCCACGGTTGCGCGACAGTGCCGGATTCCGACCGGCTTCCCCGTCACGGGCAACGACTATTCGGTTGTGACAGCCCGAATGGATCCGGGCGCGGGCAGCGTAACACCCGGATCACGCGGCTCCACACCACCAAATGGTCTCCGCACCGGTGTGACGTGCGCACAACCGTTGGCACGGCTGCGAAAGTTCTTCGGCAATCCGGGCCCGTCGGAGCGGGGCCGCGTGCACCCCGCCCCGACGAGGCGTCAGACCTGTCCGCGCACGCGAATAGCGGCCGAGACGAGATTGCGCAACGCGGGCTCGACCTCCGCGTAGCCGCGGGTCTTGAGCCCGCAGTCCGGGTTGGCCCACAACCTGGTGACCGGCACCGCCTTCGTGGCCTCGGTCAGCAGACCGGCGACCTCGTCGGTACCGGGCACCCGCGGTGAGTGGATGTCGTACACGCCCGGTCCGACCCCGCGCGCGTAGCCGATGGCGGCGAGGTCGGCGAGGATCTCCATCCGGGACCGGGCGGCCTCGATGGTGGTGACGTCCGCGTCGAGGCCGTCGATGGCGTGGATCACGTCGCCGAACTCCGAGTAGCACAGGTGCGTGTGCACCTGGGTCCACGGCGCCGCGCCGCCGGTGGCGAGCCGGAACGCGCCGACCGCCCAGTCCAGGTACGCCTTGCGGTCGCGCTCGCGCAGCGGCAGCGTCTCGCGCAGCGCGGGCTCGTCGACCTGGATGATCCCGATGCCCGCGGCCTCCAGGTCGGCTACCTCGTCGCGCAGCGCGAGCGCGACCTGGTCGGCGGTGTCGGCCAGCGGCTGGTCGGTGCGCACGAAGGACCAGGCGAGGATGGTCACCGGGCCGGTGAGCATGCCCTTGACCGGCTTCGGGGTCAGCGACTGCGCGTGCTCGGCCCAGCGGACGGTCATCGGCGCGGGGCGCGAGAGGTCGCTGTGCAGGATCGGCGGCCGGACGCAGCGGGAGCCGTAGGACTGCACCCAGCCCAGCTCGGTGTGGGCGAACCCGTCGAGCCGCTCGGCGAAGTACTGCACCATGTCGTTGCGCTCGGGTTCGCCGTGCACGAGCACGTCGAGGCCGATCTCCTCCTGCAACCGGATGACCCGCTCGACCTCCTCGCGCATCCGCTGCTCGTAGCCCGCCTCGTCGATCGCGCCGGTGCGCAGGTCGGCCCGCGCCTGCCGCACCGCGCCGGTCTGGGGGAACGACCCGATGGTCGTGGTGGCCAGGGCGGGCAGGCGCAGCCGGGACTCCTGGGCGTCGGCCCGGTCGGGGTAGGGCACGCGGGTCCGGTGCTCCGGGGTGACCTCGGCCAGCCGCGCCCGGACGGCCTCGTCGCGCGGCGCCGTGCCCGCGGCGGTGCCGCTGAGCAGGTCGGCGGACTCCCCGCCGAGCAGGACGCGGCCGAGTCGGACCACCTCGTCGACCTTCTGCTTGGCGAACGCCAGCCGCGAGCGGACCTCGGGCGCCAGGTCGGTCTCGACGTCGAGGTCGAGCGGGACGTGCAGCAGCGAGCACGAGGTGGACACGGCCAGCGCGGCACCGGTGTCGGTGATCCGGGCACCCAGCTCGGCGGCGCGGTGCAGGTCGGTCCGCCACACGTTGCGGCCCTCGACCAGACCGGCGACGACGATCTTGTCGCGCAGCAGGGCGACCCGCTCGATCGCCTCAGGGGCGGCCACCAGGTCCAGCGAGACGGCCTCGACCGAGCTCTCGGCCAGCACGGGCAGTGCCTCGCCCCAGTCGCCGAAGTAGCCCGCGACCAGGATGTTCGGCCGGTCGGACAGGTTCGCCAGCCGGTAGTAGGCGTCCTGCAGGGCCGCCAGCTCGTCGGGGGTGCGGTCGGCGACGAACGCGGGCTCGTCGAGCTGCACCCACTCCACACCGGCGGCGCGCAGCGTCTCCAGCAGCTCGGCGTACTGCTCGACCAGCCCGTCGAGCAGGCTCAGCGGCGCGAAACCCGCCGGCGCGTCGGCGGACGGCTTGGCGAGCAGCAGGAAGGTCACCGGGCCCACCAGCACCGGCCGGGTCTTGATGCCCAGCGACGCCGCCTCGCGGTACTCGGCCACCGGCTTGTCCCCGGTCAGCGCGAACCGGGTCTCGGGGCCGACCTCGGGCACCAGGTAGTGGTAGTTCGTGTCGAACCACTTCGTCATCTCCAGCGGCGTCACCTCGTCGGTGCCGCGCGCCATCGCGAAGTAGGTGTCCAGCGCGTTCAGGCCCAGGTCACGGTGCCGCGCGGGGATCACGTCGAACAGGACGGCGATGTCGAGGACCTGGTCGTAGTAGGAGAACGTGTTGCTCGGCACGCTGTCGAGCCCCGACAACTCCCGCCACGCCTGCGCGCGGAGCCCGGCGGCCACGTCGTACAGACCCGCCTCGTCCAGGCGGCCGGACCAGTACCGCTCCACCGCCCGCTTGAGTTCACGCCTGCCACCGATGCGCGGGTACCCCAGCACGGTCGACCCGATGGGAACGTTCACAGCTCTCTCCTCGTGAGCTCGGCGAACAGCCCAGGGCACGGGAGGACCACCATCGATCACCGCGGCGGCGGCCCACCCGAGAGGCCCCAGACCAACGCGCGCCACTGCGACGCGCGCACCGAGGGCAGGTCTTCGGACTCGTGGGCACCACTCTCACGCCTACTGGCCGTCGCTTCCCAGGCTCGCGCCCAGTGCTCATCTGACGGCGGTCGTTCCCACTCACCGCTGCGGGGCAGTCCCGGATTCCCACCGGGTTCCCTGTTGCCTCGCCGAACGCGCTCCCGCGCACCCGGCGAACCATCGGCACCCCCGACCCTAGCCGACCACTCACCCCACCCGCACCGCCCGAACGCGCCATCCCACGCCCGGACGTGCCGCTGCCCCGGGGGTTTCGGCCCCGGGGCAGCGATGGTGTGCGGGTCAGCGCCTGCGCAGCCTCCGCGCGGCCTGACGGGCCCGATCGCGGTTGCGCGGGTCCCTGGCGAGATCGCGCGCCTTGGTCGTCAACTGCTGACCACGCGGGCTGCGCAGGAACGACTTGATGCGGTTCAACAGGCCTGCCATCGGCATCTCCCTCGGTTCTTCTCCCTACCGGACGTACCCGGCCAACCCGGCGGTCAACCACCGGCCGCGCAGGCATCCCGACCGCAAGCCGCCGAGGTTCGTCACAGCAAGCGGCTCGTGGAAGCGTAGGGTCTGTTGTGCCGAGAGCAACTCGTGCGACCGCGGTCAAGCGGGCGCCGTCCTCGGCGTTCTCACCACCGGTCGCGAGTCGACCGGCTCATCCGCGCTCGTGACCTCGACGTCCTGTACGTGACCGGGCTCGGTCTGGTGGCCAACGCATACCCGGAGGGCACCTACAGCGAGGTGTACCCCGACATCGGCATCGCGGTGGGCCGGGGTGGCACGGAGGTCGCCCAGCAGGCCGCCGACATGGTCCTCGCCGACGATGACTTCGCCTCGATCGCCGCGACGCTGGCGGGCGCGGTGCTGCTGATCCTCCCGGTGCAGATGCTGTGGATCAACATGACCACCGCGATCGCCACCGCCTGCTGGGCAGTGGTCGAGCTCGACAAGTGGCTCAGCCGCGCCCGCGCCGCCAGATCATCCACAAAGGACATCCAGTCCGGCGCTCGCCCGGCTTCCCCGCACCGCGAGCCGCACCGGACGAACCCGTGACCACCGCACGACCCCGGTCCGACGCCGCCGAGTGGTCCCGGTCCACCGGGACCTTCGGCTGTCGTGCCCGCGGGCGGGCGAGAGGAGTCTGAGACCATGCAGGACACACCGGATCGCGCGCAACACCTGGTCGAACGACCCGCGGCGGTGCGGGTCATCGGCGTGCTCGACCCGCCGTCTCGCGGCCTGTGGCTGGTGAAGTGGCTCCTGCTGCTGCCGCACCTGATCGTCCTCGCCCTGCTGTGGGTGGGATTCGCCGTCCTCACCGTCTACGCGTTCTTCGCGATTGTGGTCACCGGCCGGTATCCGCGCGGGGTCTTCGACTTCACCGCAGGCGTGCTGCGCTGGAGCTGGCGGGTCCACTACTACGGCTACGGCGCGCTGGGCACCGACCGGTACCCGCCGTTCACCCTCGCCGACGTGCCGGACTACCCGGCCCGACTGGAGATCGACTACCCGCCCAGGCTCTCGCGCGGGCTGGTGCTGGTGAAGTGGTGGCTGCTGGCGCTCCCGCACTACCTGGTGGTCGGCCTGCTCGTCGGCGGGGGCACCTGGGGCGCGCTCGGCGACGACGACGGCGGGTTCGGCTGGGCCGAGGGTGGACTGGTCGGCGTGCTCGTGCTGGTCGCCGGGGTGGTCCTGCTGTTCACCGGCTCCTACCCGAGATCGCTGCACGGCCTGGTCGTGGGCCTGGACCGGTGGGTGCTGCGCGTCGTGGCCTACGCGACCCTGATGACCGACGAGTACCCGCCGTTCCGCCTCGACACCGGCGCGACCGAGCCGGGCACCGACCAGGCCGCCGCGACCCAGGACGCCGCGGTGCCACTCACGCGGGCACCGCACCGGTGGACCGCGGGCCGGATCGTCGCGGTCATCGCCGGGGCGGTCCTGGTGCTCACCTCGATGGGCCTGCTCACCGGCGGCGCGGGCGCGCTCTGGGCCGATCGCACCCAACGTGACGCCGACGGTTTCCTCACCTCGCCGACCGCGACCGTCGACGGCGCGGGCCACGCGCTCACCTCGAGCACCATCTCGCTGTCCGACGACGTCGACTGGGTCGGCGTGGCCGACGCCGTGGGCAAGACCCGGATCACGGCGAGCGGTGGGCAAGCGGTCTTCCTCGGCGTCGGCCCGACCGCTGACGTCGAGCGCTACCTGTCCGGCGTCGCCCACACCAGGGTGACCTCGTTCGGCTCCGGGTCCGCCGCCACCGCGGAGATCCCCGGTGGCGAGCCTGCCACCGGACCCGGCGCCGAGGCGTTCTGGATCGCCGCCACCGAGGGCCCTGGTGCCCAGCGGCTCACCTGGACGCCCGAGGCGGGCCAGTGGACGGTCGTCGTGATGAACGCCGACGCCTCCGCCGGGGTGGCTGTGCAGGCGACAGCGTCCGCGACCCTGCCCGCGTTGCCGTGGCTCTCCCTCGGCCTGCTGGTGGCCGGGGTCGTGGTGCTGACGGGCGGGACCACGATGACCGTCCTCGCGGTCCGCCGGGCGAAGCCGCCTACCACCACCGCCCCCACTCCCCCGGTCACCGTCGGCTGACCCCGCGCGGGGCATCCGATTCCCGGGGTGCCCCGCCACCGGAGGGCGAATGGTTCTCATGAGACAGACAAGCACCGGAGCAGAGATGGCACTGGCAGTGCACGACGCGATTCAGACAGCCGGACACGCTCCCCCCGCCTTGCGGGGCGGACGTGCTCCGTACGTGCTGTCGGGCGTCCTGGCTCTCGCCGCGACGGCCGCAGCGGGGCTTAGCGTCTCGTACCCGGACGTGCTGGGCGGTAACCCCGCCGGGAACGGGAACCTGCATGGCACCGCGCTGGCAGTGCTGTCCTTCGGCCTGCCTGCCCTGATCGCCGCGATGTCGCTCACGGCCAAGGGGTCGACCCGGGCGTTCGTGGTCTGGCTTGGCACTCTCGGGTACCTGCTGTACCAGGCGGTGCTGCTCTGCTTCGCGACCCCGCTCAACAACTTGTTCCTGGTGTACCTGCTCTTCCTCGGGCTGTCCCTGTGGAGCATCGCAACCCTGCTGCGGGCAACAGACCTGCGCGCTTTCGCCACTCGCGTGGCACCGACCCTGCCGATCAGGTGGGTGGCCGGGTTCACGCTGGGGCTCGTTGCCGTCAACTCCGCCGCCTGGCTCGGCCGGATCGTGCCCGCCGTCCTCGGCCCCACCCCGCGGTCCCTGCTCGACGGCACGGACCTGCTGACCAACCCGGTCTACGTCCAGGACCTGGCGGTCTGGCTGCCGCTCGCCGCGACCGCCGCCGTCGTCGCGCTGCGCCGCGGGCCGTGGGGCACGCTGGTCACCGGGTCGATGCTGGCGATGTACGTGCTGGAATGCCTCAGCATCGCCGTCGACCAGTGGTTCGGCGCGCACGCCGACCCCACGTCACCCATCGCGTCGGCGGCGATGACACCGGTGTTCGCCGTCGCCGCGGCGCTGATCGCGGTTCCGCTCGCCCTGTACCTGCGGCACGTGGACCGTCGCCCGACGGCAGTTCCGAACGGGGCGCTCCGGAGGCGGGATCGCGACCTGCGACGGGCGGCGGTGGCCAAGGTGCGTGCTGAAGCACGCCGGTTCACCGCGCGCCGCGGCCCTTGATCCCGCCGGGGCGATCCGCGGGCTCACCGCCCCTGTTCAAGCCTGGCGCAGGTCGCTTCCAGGACGCCGAGGGCGGCGGAGAGCGCCGGGCGGCGGCCGGTGGGGGTGCGCCAGACGCCGTAGATGCGGCGCAGGGGTGGGGCTTTGACGGTGAGGGCGCGGACCGTGGGGGGCAGGGTGCCGCGGCCCATCCGCGGTACCAGGGCCAGGCCGAGACCGGCGCCCACCATCTCGATCTGGCTGGCGTACTCGCTGACGATGTGGGTGAACCGGTCCGGGTGGGGCGAGCGGCGGTAGGTGTTGAGCAGGAAGTCGTGCGCGACCGAGCCGGGTTCGTAGAGCCAGGACTCGTCGGCCAGCTCGTCGAGTTCGACCGAGGCGCGGTCGGCCAGCGGGTGGGTGTGGTGGGCGAGCACGTCGGAGAAGTCGTTGCCCAGGTGCCTGGCCTGCAGGCCGTCGGGCAGCGCGAGCGGGATCGCCAGCCAGTCGTGCGCGACGCCGAGGTCGACGGTGCCCCTGGCGACGAGTTCGACCGCGCGGTGCGAGTCGGCCTCGATCAGCCGGGGTTCCAGCTCGGGCCAGGCCAGGCACAGCTCGCGCATCGCCGCCGGGATCACGCCGCGGGCCGCGGTGGGGAACGCGGCGATGCGCAGCGTGCCGGTGACCGTCTCGGTCTGCGCCTGCAACTCGGCGCTCATGCTCTCCAGCTCGATCACGATCCGGCTGGCCGACTCGGCCAGGATGCGCCCGGCCACGGTCAGCGTCGTGCGCCCGCCCTGCTGCTCGACCAGGGGCTGGTGCACGTCGCGGCCGAGCCGGGCGATCTGCTGGGAGATGGCCGACGGGGTGTAGCCGAGCGCGCTGGCGGCCGCCGTCATCGACCCGTGGGTGGCCAGGGCCTCGATCGCGCGCAACCCCGCCAGGCTCACCGTCAGCACGCCCGCATCACCCCGTCTCGCCCCGGCCGGTCCAGCCATGGTGGCACACCCGGCACGGGACACAGTGGACCGACGATCACCCCGGCAGGTACAGCACCGCGTCCACCTCGACCCGCACCGACCGCAACCCCGCGACCACGGTGGTGCGCGCGGGCCTGGTCGAGCCGAAGTGCCTGGCGTACTCGGCGTCGAACTCGGCGAAGTCCTCAACCCTGGTCAGGTACGCGGTCACCTTGACCACGTCGGCGAGGCCACCGCCCGCGGCCCCGGCGACCGCGGCCAGGTTGCGCAGCACCAGATCGGTCTCGGTGGTGATGTCGCCCGGGATGTACGAGCCGTCCGGTGCGCGCGGGACCTGACCCGCGACGTAGACGAACCCGCCCGCCCGGACGGCTTGCGCGTAGTGGCCCGCGGGCGCGGGTGCGCGGTCGGTGGAGATCATCCCCTGGCCGCCCGGATGGCCTCGGAGACCTGGTAGGCGTTGAACCGCTGCCCGGTCGCGAAGTCCGCGTCGATGCCTGCCAGGAAGGCGAAGGCGGGGGCGAGCCGGTCGGGCGGCACGATGCCGATCCGCATCTCGTCGGTGTAGTGCGAGTCCGACATGGGCGTGTCGATGGGGCGCCCGGTCGACATCGTGTTGACCGCGATGCCGTGCTCCTTGCCCTCGATCGCGAGCACCTTCATCAGGCCTTCCTGAGCGTGCTTGCCCGGGGTGTACGCGGTCTCCTTGACGAACCCGAACAGCGCCGAGCCGGAGGACAGGAACACGACGCTGCCGCTCCTGGCCTCGACCATGCCCGACCACACGGTCTTGGTGAGCACGAACGCGGCTTGCAGGATGATGTCGACCTCGCGCCGCCAGTCGTCGAAGGTGACGTCCAGCATGGACACCTCGCGCAGCACGGCGGCGTTGTGGATCAGCACGCGCGGGGTGCCGTAGTGCGCCAGCGCCTGCTCGGTGGCCACCCGGGTGGCCTCGGCGTCGGCGAGGTCCACCACGACCGGGAACACGTCGGCACCGCCGCCGCGCAGCCCGTCGGCCAGCCTGTGGAGCTTGTCGGCCTGCACGTCGAGCAGCGCGACCCGCATGCCGCCCGCGACGAGCTCGCGGGCGATCTCCCGGCCCAGCCCCTCGGCGGCGCCGGTCAGGAAGGCCACCTGCCCATTGATGTCGATCATGCGGGGACACCTTCCCTGGCGACTCGGATGGCCTCGGAGACCTGGTAGGCGTTGAACCGCTGGCCGGTGGCGAAGTCGGCGTCGATCCGGGCCAGGAACGCGAACGCCGGGGCGAGCGCGGACGGCGGGACCATGGCCGCGCGCAGGGCGTCGGAGTAGGTGTAGGCGAGCGGGCCGTCGATCGGCGCGCCGGTGCCGATCGAGTTGACCGCGATGCCGAACTCCTTGCCCTCCAGGGCGAGCACCTTCATCAGGCCCTCCTGCCCGTGCTTGCCCGCCACGTAGGCGGCCTCGTCGGCGAAGCCCAGCGTGGCCGAGCCGGAGGAGACGTAGACGATGCTGCCGTCGCGGGCCTCGACCATCGCGGGCCACACCGCCTTCGAGAGCACGAACGCGCTCTGCAGGATGCTGTCGCACTCGGCGCGGAAGTCGGCGAAGTCCAGGTCGAGCACGGACACCATGCGGAAGACGGCGGAGTTGTGCACGAGCAGCCGCGGCGCGCCGAAGCGGGCCAGCACCTGCTCGGCGGTGGCCGACAGCGCGGTCGCCGAGGTGAAGTCGGTGACGAAGGCGTGCACCTGGGCACCCTGCTCGCGCAGCTGCTCGGCCAGCGCGGTCACCGCGTCGGCCTTGTCGTCGAGCACGGCGACGACCATGCCCGCGGCGGCGAGTTCGCGGGTGACCGCGTAGCCGATGTCCTCGGCGTCGCCCGCGACGATCGCGAGCCTGCCGGTGGGGTCGATCATGTGGTGGTGCTCCTGTTCGGACTCGGGGGTGGCTCAGGCGATCTCGGTGACCAGGGCGACGACCTGCCCGGGTGCCTCGATCCTGGCCAGGGTGGGCCGCAGCAGCGCGAGGGCCGTGCGCGGGAAGGGGGCGCGGAAGGTCTCGACGACCTCGCTGGTGACCGGGTGCAGCAGGTGGCCGATGACGGTGCCCTCGGCGACGACGTCACCGAGCGCGGCCTCGCGCAGGACCGGCTGGTAGATGCCCGGCGCGGAGGTGGCGAGGGGGCGCTTCTCGCCGCCGACGAGACCGGGCTCGTCCGGCAGGCCCGCGTCGGTGAGCACGCCAGCCTTGCCCAGCGCGCGGCGCAGCCCCCTGGTGACGGTGGCCGCGCGGTCCTCCTCGTGCTCGCCGCGACCGCCCATCTCGATCCAGACCGCCACCGCCCCCTGCGACCGGGCATGGCCGGTGAGGCTGGTGGCGCGGTCCGGGCCGTCCATGATCAGCGGGGTGCCCATCCACTCGGCGACCTGCTCGCTGCCGGGGAACCGGTAGGTGAAGCAGTTGATGTTCCAGCTGCCGCCGCCGTGCACGTCGAGGACGATGTCGGTGCCGTCGACGGCGTGCTCGGCGAGCACCGCGGCCAGCCGCTGGGTGTGCGAGCCGTTCGGGTCGCCGGGGAAGACGCCGTTGAGGTCGAGCAGGTCGAGGTGGGTCTGCCTGGCGTCGGCCTCGGTGGCCAGCGGGTGCGCCACGGGGACCACCCGCAGCGTGCCGACGAGGTCGTCCAGCGGCGTCTCGGCGAGCAGGCGGTTGACCGCGAGCGTGCCCCACGGCCCCTCGTCGCCGTGCACGCTCGCCACCACCAGGCCGACCGGGCCGCCCGTGCCCACGGTGCCGACGCGGACGTCCACGGTGCCGTAGGCGAGCGACGAGGTGACCGGGTGGTCGGTCCACGAGATCGCCCCGGCCAGGGTCGGTTGGTTGGGCTGCATATCTGCTCCTTGCCTGCCGAGAAATGTCGGCGAATCGGTGCCTGGGGATTCTGCGCGGGTACCTTCGCCGAACACAAGACAGAAGTCGCAAACGCGCGCTGTTAGGTATGCTAAACCTCATCAACGCTGGTCAGACCTCGGTTAGCAGGTCTTAAGGCGGCCGTGTAGCAACTCTCGCTTGTCTGCCCGCCATTCCTGCCTGTTCACTCTGTGGACCGCGGCAAGGGAACCGGACGAGAGATGTGGGAACACAGCATGGGCTATCGAAAACATTCCCGGACCCTGGTCGGTGTGCTGGCCGCCGTCCTGGTCGTCCCCGCCTGCGGCGGTGGCGCGGCGGACGGCGGCGGGAACACCACGAACCAGGTCAAGGCCGAGGCGAACTCCGCCAACTCCGGCACCGCCAAGCAGGGCGGCACCATCACCTACGTCCTCGAGCGCAACATCCTCGACTGGAACCCGCTCGGCGCCGACATCGGCGTGGCGACCCAGCTGGTGGCCGACGCCTACGACCCGGCGCCGTTCGTCACCCTGCCCGACCTCAAGACCATCGAGCTCAACTCCGACCTGCTGGTCAGCGCCGAGCAGACCAGCACCTCGCCGCAGACCCTGGTCTACAAGATCAACCCCAAGGCCGTCTGGAACGACGGCACGCCGATCACCTCGGCCGACTTCGACTACGTCTGGCGCGCCTCGGACCCGCGGGTCTGCCCGAAGTGCGAGGCCGCGTCGACCATGGGCTACGACGCCATCACCTCGCTGGTCGGCACCGACGACGGCAAGACCGTCACGGTCACGCTGAGCAAGCCGTTCGGCGACTGGAAGGCGCTGTTCGGCCCGATCCTGCCCGCGCACGTGGCCAAGAAGCTGGGTGACGACGGCACCCCCGAGGGCCTGGCGAAGTCGTTCAACGACGGCTTCCGCTACAAGGATTCCTTCCCGGACTGGTCCGGCGGCCCGTTCATGTTCAAGTCCTGGGTCACCAACCAGGCGGCGACGCTGGTGCCGAACCCCAGGTGGTACGGCAAGCCGACTACTTTGGACAGCCTGGTGTTCCGGGTCATCACCGACACCACGCAGGAGGTGCCCGCCCTGCAGAACAACGAGGTCCAGATCATCAACCCGGACCCGCAGGTCGACCTGCTGCGCAACGTCCAGGCCCTCAGCGGGGTCAAATACCAGCTGGTCGAGGGCCTGCGCAAGCAGATGATCCTGCCCAACATGAACAACCCCGCGATGCAGGACGTGGCGCTGCGCAAGGCGCTGTTCACCGCGGCCGACGTGCAGCAGACGATCGCCAAGACCGTCGGGCAGTTCTCCGAGGGCGCCAAGCCGCTGCGCAACCGCATCTACGTGCCACAGCAGCCCGGCTACAAGGACAACCTGGGCACCTTGGGCACCGGTGACATCGCCAAGGCCAAGTCGATCCTGAGCGACGCGGGCTACAAGGTCGACGGCGACAAGCTCGTCGACCCCAAGGGCGCCCCGGTGCCGACGCTGACCATGCGCTACATCCAGAACAACCAGATCCTCAAGACCGTCTGCGAGCTGTTCGCCGCCAACGCCAAGCAGCTCGGCGTCACGGTGGACGTGCAGACGACCGACTCGATCGGCGCGACGGTCACCCACCAGCCCGGCAAGGACTTCGACCTGTTCGCGATGGGCTGGATCGGGCAGACCTTCGTCTCGACGCAGTACTCGCAGGCGTTCATGACCAAGGGCGGGCTCAACTTCGGCGGCTACAGCAGCGCCAAGGTCGACGAGCTGCTCACCAAGGCGCTCGGCGCGACCGAGGAGTCCGATGTGGCCGGCTACCTCAACGGGGTGGACGCGCAGATGACCGAGGACGCCTACATCCTGCCGCTCTACCAGGTCCCCGACCTGCTCGCCTACAAGGCCGACCTGGTCAACGTGCGGGCGAACGGGACCTACTTCGGCCCGCCGTACAACGCGGGCCAGTGGGGCATCGGCGGATAACACCCGACCGCGCGGCGGTGGTGCCCCCTCGCAGGGGGTGGGGTACCACCGCCGCGCCCGACCTGCGGCTGGAGGAGTCCGGATGCTGGCCTACGTACTGCGGCGCCTGCTGCACACCATCCCGATCATCCTGGTCGGGTCGTTCATCACCTTCGTGATGGTGAGCGCCTCCGGTGACCCGCTCGGCGACCTGCTGGCCAAGCAGCCGCCGGTCTCGCCCGCGATCCTGGCGGCGGAGCGGCACCGGCTGCGGCTGGACCTGCCGCTGCTGGAGCAGTACTGGCGGTGGCTGACCGGGATCTTCCGCGGCGACTGGGGTCCCTCGGTCACCCGCGTCGACATCGGGCACGAGATCTGGCCCCGGCTGCTGGTGTCGGTGCGGCTGGTGGTCCTCGCGGTCCTGCTGGCCCTGCTGCTGGCGCTGGTGGTCGGCGTGATCAGCGCGGTGCGGCAGTACTCGTGGGTGGACTACCTGTTCACCTCCGCCGGGTTCCTGCTGCTGTCGATGCCCGCGTTCTGGCTGGCGATCCTGCTCAAGCAGCAGGCGATCGACGTCAACGAGGCGACCGGGAGCACGCTGTTCTACACCGTCGGCGACGCCTCGATCCCGCCGCCGACCGGGTTCTGGCCGACCGTGTCCGACATCGCCGGGCACATCGTGCTGCCGACGATCGTGCTGGCGCTGACCACCTTCGCGCCGTGGAGCCGGTTCGTGCGCTCGTCGATGGTCGAGGTCCAGCAGAGCGACTACGTGCGGCTGGCCAGGGCCAAGGGGCTGCCCCGGCGCACGGTCCTCGTCCGGCACGCGCTGCGGACCGCGCTGATCCCGCTGACCACGGTGGTCGCCATGGACCTGGCCGTGCTGTTCTCCGGCGCGGTGATCACCGAGACGGTGTTCCAGTGGCGCGGGATGGGCTCGTTCCTGCTCTCGGCGGTGCGGGACAAGGACATCTACGCGGTGATGGCGTGGCTGCTGCTGGTGTCGGTGATCGTCGTGCTGTTCAACCTGGTCGCGGACCTGCTGTACGCGGTGCTGGATCGGAGGATCCGCCTTGGCTGAGACAACCCACCCGGTACCCGGCGGCCCCGGTGCGCAGGACAGCGGGGATCCGGTCCCGGTGAGCCGCGCGCGGCTCGTGGTGCGCCGGTTCCTGCGCCACCGGCTCGCCACCGTGAGCCTGGTCCTGTTCGTGCTGCTGGTGCTGCTGGCCTTCGTCGGTGGCGCCCTGTGGCACTACGGGTACGACACGTTCACCCCGGACAACTCGCAGCCGCCCTCGGCCGCGCACCCGTTCGGCACCGACGCCACCGGCTACGACCTGTTCGCCCAGGTGCTGCGCGGGACCCAGCGCTCGATCGAGATCGCGCTGTTCGTGGCCGCGGCGTCCGGGATCTTCGGCAGCGTCTGGGGCGCGGCGGCGGGCCTCTACGGCGGCCGGGTCGACACGCTGATGATGCGGGTCGCCGACCTGGTGCTGATCTTCCCGGCCATCGCGGTCGCCGCGGTGCTGGCCAACAACGTCGCGACCGGCGGCCAGGGCTGGCTGCTCATCGGCGTCGTCCTCGCGGCGCTGACCTGGCCCTACGTCGCCCGGCTGGTGCGCGGGCTGGTGCTGTCGCTGCGCGAGCGCGAGTTCATCGCCGCCGCCCGCACCTTCGGCGCCGGGTCGTGGCGGATCATCTTCCGGCACATCCTGCCCAACGCCATGGGCACCATCGTGGTGGCGGTGACGATCATCGTCGCGGTGGCCATCCTGGCCGAGACGGCGCTGTCGTTCATCGGCTTCGGGGTGCGCGCCCCGGACACCTCGCTGGGGCTGCTGGTCAGCCAGAACCAGTCCGCGGTGTCCACCAGGCCCTGGCTGTTCTACTTCCCCGGGCTCTTCATCGTGGTGATCGCGCTGTGCGTCAACTTCATCGGCGACGGCCTGCGCGACGCCTTCGACAACACTCGGTCCCGGAGCCGCACATGAGCCCGACGACGCACCAGACGACGACCGCGGAGGTCCTCTCCGTCCGCGACCTCACCGTCGAGTTCCCCGACGAGCGCGGCCGGGTCCAGGCGGTGCGCGGCGTGTCCTGGTCGCTGCGCGAGGGCGAGGTCCTCGGCGTGGTCGGCGAGTCCGGCTGCGGCAAGTCGGCGACCGCCCTCGCGGTGATGGGCCTGCTGCCGCCCGGTGCCCGGATGGGCGGGTCGGTGCGCTTCCGCGACCGGGAGCTGGCCGGGCTGGGCGACAGGGGCATGTCCTCGGTGCGCGGCCGGTCGGTCGCGATGGTCTTCCAGGACCCGCTGTCCTCGCTCAACCCGGTGTACTCGGTCGGCTTCCAGGTGGCCGAGGCGGTCCGCGCGCACCACCCGGGGACCAGCAGGGACGACGCGGTCGAGCGGGCCGTGCACCTGCTGGAGCTGGTGGGCATCCCGAACGCCCGCGACCGGGTCGGCGACTACCCGCACGAGTTCTCCGGCGGCATGCGCCAGCGGGTGGTGATCGCGATCGCGATGGCCAACGACCCGGACGTGATCATCGCCGACGAGCCGACCACCGCGCTCGACGTCACCATCCAGGCCCAGGTGCTCGACGCGCTGCGGACCGCGCGCGCGGAGACCGGGGCGGCGGCGGTGCTGATCACCCACGACCTTGGCGTCGTCGCCGGGCAGGCCGACCGGGTGGTGGTCATGTACGCGGGCAAGGTCGTCGAGTCCGGCACCGCGGACGAGGTCTTCTACCGGCCCCGGATGCCGTACACGCTCGGTCTGCTCGGCAGCCTGCCGCGGCTCGACGGGCGGTTCGGCGCACGGCTGACGCCCATCGCGGGCACTCCCCCGGCGCTCGACCGCCCGATCCCCGGGTGCGCGTTCGCCCCCCGGTGCCCGCTGGCCCGCGAGCGGTGCCTGACCGAGGAACCGGAGCTGCGCGAGGTCGACGGGCACCTCACCGCGTGCCACTTCGCCGAGGAACTGGTCGACAAGCGCCCCGAGGACGTCTTCGTCCCGGTTGTCGCGCCCGTGGCGCTGACCGCGGAGCGTCCTGTTCGGACCGAGGGACCGCTGCTGCGGGCCACCGGGCTGGTGAAGCACTACCCGGTGCGCGGCGGCGGGTTCTTCCGGCGGCAGGTCGCGGAGCTGCACGCGGTGTGCGACGTGTCGTTCTCGCTGTCCGCCGGTGAGACGCTGGGGCTGGTCGGTGAGTCCGGCTCGGGCAAGTCCACGATCGCGAAGCTGCTGATGTCGCTGGAGGAGCCGACCGCGGGGCGCGTGGAGCTGGACGGGGCCGCTGTGCGCGGCCGCAAGCACGCGCGGGACCTGCAGATCGTGTTCCAGGACCCGATGGGCTCGCTGGACCCGAGGATGACCGCCGCCGACCTGGTCGCCGAGCCTCTGCGGATCAACGGCCTGGCCAAGCAGGACGCCCGGACCCGGGCGCTGGAGCTACTGGCCTCGGTCGGGCTCGGCCGCGGCCGCTCCGAGCGGTACCCGCACGAGTTCTCCGGCGGGCAGCGGCAGCGGATCGGGATCGCCAGGGCGCTGGCGCTGCGGCCCAGGGTGCTGATCCTCGACGAGCCGGTGTCGGCGCTGGACGTCTCGGTGCAGGCCGACGTGATCAACCTGCTGGAGGACCTGCAGGACGCGCTCGGGCTGTCGTACCTGTTCATCGCGCACGACCTGTCGGTGGTGCGCCACATCGCCGACCGGGTCGCGGTGCTCTACCTGGGCCGGGTGGTGGAGGTGGGCGAGCGGGACGCGGTGTTCGACCACCCGTCGCACCCCTACACCCAGGCGCTGATCTCCGCGGTGCCGCTGCCGGACCCGCGCAAGGAACGGGTGCGGGAGCGGATCCTGCTCAGCGGCGACGTGCCCAGCCCGGTGGACCCGCCGTCGGGGTGCCGGTTCCGGACGCGCTGCCCGAGGTTCCTCGGCGCGCTGACCGACGCCGAGCGCTCGTTGTGCGTCGAGGAGGTGCCCGGCCTGGTCGAGCGCGGCCAGGGGCACCCGGTGGCCTGCCACTTCGGCGGTCCGCGATGAGCGGGCGCGGCGGCCGGGTGGCCGGGAAGGTCGCGCTGGTCACCGGCGCGGCGCGCGGGGTGGGGCGGGCCTGCGCGCTGCGGCTGGCCGAGGAGGGCGCCGACCTGGTGCTGCTCGACATCGGCGTGGTCAGCCGGGTGGAGACCGTGCCGGAGTCGCTGGCCACGGCGGGCGAGCTGGAGCGGACGGCCACCGAGGCGCGCGCGCTGGGCCGGACCGTGGTGTCCCGGCTGGTCGACGTGCGCGACGGTGACGCCATCGGCGCCGCCGTGCGGGCCGGGGTCGCGGCACTGGGGTCGCTCGACATCGCGGTGCCCGCCGCCGGGGTGCGCTCGCGCGGCACGGCGTGGGAGATGCCGGAGGCGCAGTGGCGCACGATGATCGACATCAACCTGACCGGGGTGTGGCAGACCGCGAAGGCGGTCGCGCCGGTGATGGTGGCGCAGGGGGCGGGGTCGATCGTGTTCATCGGCTCCGCGCTGGCCCACCGCGCGGTGGCCGGGTACGCGCACATGGCGGCCGCCAAGCACGGCGTCGCCGGGCTGGTCAGCGCGTTCGCCCTGGAGCTGCTGGACTTCGGCGTCCGCGTCAACAGCGTGGACCCCGGCGCGCTCGGCCCACCGGGACCGTCGGCCGCGGACGTCGCGGACGCGGTGCTGTTCCTGGCCTCGGAGGAGTCCCGGTACATCACCGGGACCTCGACGGTGGTCGACCGGGGGTCGAGATGGGCGTGACAGAGACGGCGCGAGGACCTCGCGCCGCGACACGAGGGAGCGAATCACATGGCGGCCACCCGCTATTCCGTCGAGGCACGGCGACTGCTGCGCACCCACCTGCCGGAGCGCTCGGACGCGCTCGGCATGTCGGTGCGCGAGGCGGACCTCGGCCTGCGGCTCGACGGGGCCGGGCACGGGTTGCTGGACACCACGCACTTCGACACCGTGCGGTTCCCGCCACCGGAGTGGGCAGCCGGGGTCTTCGCCGCGGCGGCCGAGGACGGCGACAACGCCTACACCGCCTACCGCGGCGGCGCCGAGGTGCTGCGGGCCTGCGCGCGGTCGGTGTCCACCCTGCTCGGGGTCGACGTGCACCCGGAGCACGACATCGCGGTGACCACCGGTACCCAGGGCGGGCTGTTCGCCACGCTGAGCGCGCTGGTCGACTTCGGTGACGTGGTGGCGCTGGCCGACCCGGAGTACCTGTTCGTGGAGCGGATGCTGCGCTTCCTCGGCGCCGAGGTCGTGCGGGTCCCGATGGTCGACGACCCGGCCGGACCGCAGCTCGACCTGGCGGCCCTGGAAGCGGTGGCCCGCGGCGGGATCCGGCTGCTGCTGACCTCGAACCCGAACAACCCGACCGGCACCGTCTACACCGAGCAGACGATCGCGGGCGTGGGCAGGCTGGCCGTCGAGCACGACTTCCTGGTCGTCGTCGACGAGCTGTACTGCAGGCTCGTCTACGACGAGACCCCGTACTTCCACCTGGCCGCGCGGCCGGGACTGCGCGACCGCACTATCACCCTGCTGGGCGGCTCGAAGACCGAGTCGCTGAGCGGGTACCGGGTCGGCGTCGTGGTCGGCCCGCCCGAGGTGATCGACGCGGTCGAGCAGGTCATGGCGATCTCCTGCCTGCGCGCGCCCGCCTACGCCCAGCACGTGCTCACCCGGTGGCTCACCGACGACGTCGAGTTCGTCCGCGACCGCGTGCTCGAACTCCGCGCCCTGCGCGAGATGACCGCCGAGCGGCTGCGCCAGGTGGACGGCCTGGTCGTCCAGCCGGGCAACGGGACCGCCTACCTGTGGCCGGACGTCTCGGCGCTGGGGCTGAGCGACGTGCAGGTGGCCAAGGCGCTGCAGGCCGACGCGGGGGTGGTGGTCAGCCCCGGCTACCAGTTCGGCCCGTCGGGCACCGGCCGGTTCCGGGTGTGCTTCGCCCGCGACGAGGCGGTGTGGAGCGCCGCCCTCGACCGGATGGTCCTCGCCCTGAACGGAGCCGCGTCGTGACCGTGCGCGTCCTCATCTGCTCGCCGCTCGAACGCGAACACGTCGACCGGATCGCCGCGGTCGACCCCTCGGTGGAGGTGTTGTACGAACCCGAACTGCTGCCGGTCCCCCGCTACGACGGCGACCACGGCGGCGTCCTGCCCGAGCTGAGCGCCGGGCAACAGGCTCGGTGGCGGGAACTGGCCGCCTCGGCGGACATCGCCTTCGACTTCGACCGGCGGGACCCGGCGGCGATGCCGGGCAACTTCCCCCGCCTGCGCTGGATCCAGGGCACCAGCGCCGGGCTGGGCCGGTTCACCGACCGGTTCCCGTTCGACCTGGACCGGGTGGTCGTCACCACGGCGGCGGGCGTGCACGCGCGGCCGCTGACCGAGTTCACGCTGATGGGGCTGCTGTACTTCGTCAAGGACGTGCCCGGGTTGCGCCGGTGGCAGGCGGCCCACGAGTGGACCCGGTACACGACCTCGACGCTGCACGGGAAGCGCGCGCTGGTCGTGGGGCTGGGATCGGTGGGCAAGCAGGTGGCGGTCACCCTGTCGGCGCTGGGGATGGACGTGGTCGGCGCCGTGCGCCCCGGCGGGACCTCGACGGCCCCGGGGGTGTCGTCGGTGGTCGAGTTCGGTGCCATCGGGGCGGTCCTGCCCTCGGTCGACGCCGTGGTGCTCGCCTGCCCGCTCACCGAGCAGACCCGCGGACTGCTCGGTGCGGCCGAGTTCGCCGCGCTGCGGCCGGAGGCGGTGCTGGTGAACGTGGCCAGGGGCGAGGTGGTCGACGAGGACGCGCTGGTGGCGGCGCTGCGGGCCGGGCAGGTGCGGGGGGCCGCGCTGGACGTGACGGCGGTCGAGCCGCTGCCGGTGGACTCCCCGCTGTGGGACCTGCCGAACGTGTTGATCTCCCCGCACTCGGCCTCGACGGTGGCGGGCGAGAACGGGCTGATCACCGACATCTTCTGCGACAACCTGCGGCGATGGCTGGCCGGGACACCGCTGCGCAACGTCTACCGGGCGGAGCTGGGGTACTGAGCCGCGGGCGGGCTCACAGCTCGTAGTCCGGCCTGAGGTAGTGGCGGTAGAGCGCGTCGGCGACCGACCCGGGGTCGCCGGAGCCCAGGGTGTCGAGCAGGTCCTGGTGCAGCTTCGGCATCTCGGCCAGGTCCAGCTGCTGCTCCTCCAGCGAGGACCTGATCACCGCGCCCATCTGGCCGTCCAGAGTGGACCAGAGGGAGGCCAGCCGGGCCTTGCCCGCCGCGCGCACGATGGTGCCGTGGAACTCGGTATCCAGGTCCACCACCGCGGCCATGTCGTGCGCGGTGGCGGCGCGGGTCATCCGGTCGATGATCTCGGTCAGCGGGCCCACCAGCCCCTCGGCGCCGCGCGCGAGCACCGCCCGGACGGCGCCCTCCTCCAGCACGTACCTGGCGTAGCAGGCGTCCTGGATCTCGTCGTGCGAGAGCCGGGTGACCACGCTGTGGCGGCGGGGGCTGATCTCGACCAGGCCCTCGGTCTGCAAGCGGGTCAGCGCCAGCCGGACCGTCGACCGGCTGACGTTCAGCTCGGCGGCGATGGTCGCCTCGACGACCCGGCTGCCCGCGCGGAGCTCGTTGTTGAGGATCCGGGTGCGCAGCAGTCGGTGCACGGTGTCGGGCAGGGACGGGTGCTCCAGCGGCTCAGGCATCGGCCAACCCCAGCAGCGCCGCGGTGACCCCGACGTGGTCCTCCGGCTCGACCACGACGTCGAACCGGTCGGCCGGGGCGCACAGGACCGGCATCACACCGGGTCCGTGCCCGGGGAGCGGACTCGCCCCGTGAACCACCACCGCCACGGTCACCCACCCCTCCCTGCGGCCGACGTTGTGCCGGACGTCCACGTCCTCGACGCATACTAGATCGCCCAACCGCAGGCCCGGGGCGGTGCCGGGGTCGAGCTGGAGGTCGATGTCCCACTGGTGGGCGGGCCTGCCGACACCGTTGCCGATCAAGTGGGACGGGACGCGGGCGCGCACCGACAGCGGGGCGGTCAGCGCGGGCAGCAGCACGGGGTCGATGTTGAGGGTGGTGACCCCGTCCGCGGCGGGCGCGCCTTGGCCGACAGCGCGGACGGCGATCTGGTCGTCGGGCAGCAACCGAGCCAGCGCATCCTGGTCGAACACCGTGATGACCCGCCCTTCCCCGCCGCGTTTGCCCAGGACACGACCCACCGCACCCGCGGCGGCACCGGTGCGGACGACCGCCTCGTTGCCCAGGCACGCGAACGCGACCAGGGCATGCCGGGCCGCCGGATCCGGATGGCCGAGCGTGGCGCCGGGAGCGGGGTGATCGGCATCGAACCCGAACACGCTGTCCCCAAGCCTCAGCCCCAACACCACCCCCGCGTCAGCCACCGGCAGGAACGAACCCCCATCACGATCAACCCGATACGGGTAAGCCGCCATCCGCGGCGTCTCCACCACCCCGAGCAGCGTCGTGGCGACCAGCCCGCCACCCACCGGCGTTCGACCACCGTTCACAGTCGCTGTCCCTCCGAGTCGTCGAGCAGGATCTGTCCGGGCGGTCATAGGTGGGCGCCGTTCGGGTCGTCGAGTAGGTCGAAGGCGTGGGTGGGGCCGGTGAGCAGGGTGCTCGGGCCGGGGCCGTGGCCGAACATGCGGCAGGCGCCGGTGGTGAGGGGGCCGATGGCGAGCCAGTCGGGGCGGTGGGCGCGGCCGAAGCGGTGGTCTTGGTCGAGTAGGGCTACCAGGTCGCCGATGCGCAGGGAGGTCGTAGTGGGGAGCATCAGGTCGGTGTTGGCGTACTCGGACGCCATGCCGGTGCCCGCGCCGACCGCGGTGGCCGGGATCCGGGCCGCCACCGGGACGCGCAGTCTCCCGTCGCTGCCCGTGGTGATCCGCAGCCGGTCGAGCAGCGTCGGGTCGAGGTTCTTGACCGTGACCTCCGGGTGGTCCAGCAGCCGGAGGCCCTGCCCCCGCGCGCGGATCGCCACCCGGTCGCCGGGGGCCATCTCCGCCAGGGCGTCCTGCGGCAGGTCGACCAGCACGTAGGCGTGGTGGCCGATGACCCGGCCGGTCGCGCCGGTCGCGGGTCCGCTGAGGACCGTCACGGGGTTGCCGACGCAGGTGAGGAACTGCAGGGCGTTGTCGGCTTCGTGGTCGCGGTGGCGGACCGAGAGCCCCGGCTCGAGGTGGTCGGCGTGATGACCGGTGACCGGGGTGCCGATCCCGGCGCCGAGCGTGACCCCGCCCATGCCCGGCAGCAGGAACGCGGCACCGTCACCGTCGACCCGGTAGGCGAAGCGGTCCGACAGCGGTGGCCAGACCTCGCCGACGAGCACCTGGGTGAGCAGCCGGTCGGCGTTGGTCCTCACGCGACCCCGAAGCGGAAGCCGTGCCCCCGCACCGCGGGAGCGCTGACCGCGCCGTTCCACACGTTCATGATCGGCTGTGCCTGGAGCACGTCGCCGACGCCGTCCACCGTGGCCAGGAAGTCGAAGATCGACTGGGTGAACCTGGCACCGGCGAGCGGTTCGGCGATGGCGCCGTCGGTGATCCGGAAGCAGGCGTCCCTGCTGACGCCGGTGATCGTGCTCGCCTGGCGGTCGACCAGCCTGGTGTACCAGAACCGCTCGACGTACACGCCGCGCTCCACCCCCGAGATCAGCTCGGCCTCGGTCGCCTGCCCGGGGTCCATCACCACGTTCGCGGGCACCGGCGCCGGGGCCGCCTCCCTCGCGGTGTGCGCGTGGCCGGTCGGGTGGGTCGCGGTGGCCAGGTCGGTGACGGGATCCCCGACCACTCCCCCGGTCAGCAGCGGCACGCGGGTCTTCGGGGTTCCCTCGACGTCGAACGGGATCGGCAGGCCGTACGGGTGGTGCGCGTCGTCGGCGACGGTGACCAGCGGGGACGCGACGGCCTGGCCCGCCCGGGTGGCGCACACCCCGACCCCGGCCGCCGCGAGGTCACCGGAGAAGCCCAGCACACCGAGGAAGCCCAGCAGTTCGGCGGTGGCCTGCGGGCCGAGCACCACGGTGTAGGTACCCGGCGCCGGCTCGACCCGGCCACGACTCGCCAACGCCCTGGCGATCGCGGTGTCGATCGCCGCACCGGTGCGCAGGGCCCCGCTGGAGCGGTGCAGGTCCGTCCACTGCGAACTCCCGGTGCCGGTCGCGACGGTGAGGCTGCCCGTCGCCTCGGTCGCGACCGCGTGCCTGCTGATCCCGGTGCTGGTGGCCACCGCGATCCGGGTGGCGGCCCGGCCGATCATGCCTGCCGCCGACCCGCCCGCGGCCCCGGCCGCGCGCATGGCCCGCCCGGCGAGGCCGACCCGGGCAGCGGCGTCGAACGCGGCGGTGTCCTCGTGCCAGAGGTCCGGGTCGGTGGCGGGCGCGGGGTCGCCGACCCGGGCGGTCCCCGGCCGCCCGGCGACGCGGGCCAGGTCACGGGCCAGGGCGGCGGCTGAGCGCACGGCGTCCGGCACGCGGTCGAGTCGACTGGTGGACACCGTGCCCGCGTGGCCGTCCACCACGGCCCGCACGCGCACCAGCACCTCGGTGATGTCCTGCGGCTGGTGCACCCGGTCGCCCGCGAACCGGGTGTACTCCCCCGCGCGGGCCAGCAGCGTGGCCTCGACCTGGTCGGCGCCGCCAGCGCGGGCGGCGGACTCGACGGTCGCGATGGCGCGCTCGGCGCTCAGCGGTGCGGAGAACCCGGTCATCACGCCACCCCGATCCGCAGGCCGCGCACGAGCGCGGGCGCCGCGCCGTGGCTCAGGAAGCTCCACTGCTTGGGTTCGCCCTTGCCGCACGGGTACCCGAAGGTCCTGGCCTCGTCCGGTCCGGCGACCGCCTCGACGGAGTTCCAGAACCGCGGCGTGATCCCGCCGTAGGAGAAGTTCTTCAGCAGCCTGCCGCGCTTGCCATCACGCACCTCGTAGGCCACCTCGGTGCCGAACTGGAAGTTCAGCCGCCGCTCGTCGATCGACCAGGAGCGGTTGTCCTCGATGTAGTAGCCGTCGCCGAGGCGGTCGCAGAGCTCGTCGAGGGAACCGGAACCGGGTTCGAGGTGGACGTGGGTGGCGAAGCAGACCGGCGGGTAGGCCCAGCCATCGGCGCGCGCGGCACCGGTGAGCGCGACCCCGGTGCGGGCGACGGAGTCCAAGTTGGACAGTGCGTTGCGGATGACGCCGCCCTCGACGAGCGCGCGGCGGCGCGCCGGAGTGCCCTCGTCGTCGAAGGCGAAGCTGCCCCGGGTGCCCGGGACCGTCGGGTCACTGGTGATGGTCACCGCGGGCGAGCCGTAGCGCAGCCTGCCGATGTCCTCGACGCCGATGAACGAGGTGCCCGCGAAGTTGGCCTCGTCGCCGATCATCCGGTCCAGCTCCAGCGCGTGCCCGGCCGACTCGTGGATCTGCAGCGACAGCTGCTGCGCGCCGATCACCACGTCCGCGGTGCCCGAGGGCGCGACCGGCGCGGTCAGCAGCGCGACGGCCTCCTCGCCCACCCTGGCCGCGTTGGTGACCAGGTCGCGACCGAGGACGAACTCCCAGCCCGCCGCGCCGGTGTCACCGTGGAAGGAGTTCGGGTAGCTGCGCCGCTGCACGTCGCCGTGGCCTGCCGCGATCACCAGCACCAGCACCCCGGTCTCCACGAAGTGCTGGTGCTGGCGGGACCCGACCGAGCTGCCGAAGTGCCGGTGCTGGCGCTTGGCGTTCACCCCGGCCTGCGCCGAGACGACCTCCCGCGGCGCGCTCGCCGCCGCCAGCGCGGCCGAGAGCAGGCCGTGGCGCTCGTCCTCCGACACCGCGAACGGGTCCTGCTCGACCACGGTCTCGTACCGCCCGCTGCGCGCCTCGACCGCGGGCAGGCGGATCGGCGCGGACGTCCCGGCCGAGGCGACCGCGAGGGCGTGCGCCCGGCGGGCCGCGGTGGCCGCGTCGACGGAGTCGGCGAGCGGCAGGGCGGCGAAGCCCCACACCCCGTCGACCAGCACCCGCACCCCGATGCCGACGTTGTGCTCGACCCGGGCGTCGGTGGCCGCGCCGAGCTGCCGGTACACCCGCGTCTCCTCGGCCTCGACCAGCCGCACGTCGGCGTACTCGGCGCGGCCGTCCACCGCGTCCAGCGCGACCTCGACGATCTCGCGGGCCGCGGTGTCATCGGCCAGGGCACCCCAGCGGTGCGCGCTCACGCGGCACCGCCGAGCGGAAAGTCGACCCAGGCGCGGGTGCGGTGCGCGGCCTCGAAGGCGTTGATCGTCTCCTGCACGAGCGCGCCCTGGCCGAAGTCGCCCTGGTTGGCGGGGGTGCCGTCGAGCAGTTCGCTGACGAAGTCGGCGCACAGGTTGGCGTAGAACAGCGAGTCCCAGTCCTCCCGCGAGGTGCCGCCCTCGGGGAAGAACTCGCGGGGGATCTCCCGCTCGACGAACTCGACCGCGTCCTTTGTCGCGGTGCGGATGGTCTGGCAGCTGCCGTGCTCGGCCACCAACCGGACGATCACCGCGCCCTCCGAGCCGTAGACCCTGGCCTCGATGCCGGGCAGGTTGCCCACCGCGACGTAAGAGGACTGGATGGAGGCGAGCAGGCCGGGGCCGAACTCGCAGATCCACATGTCGCCGTCGTCGATGTTGAGCCGCTGCGACCGGCCGGTGCTCGCGACCACCCGCTCCGGCACGAAGTTGCGCATCGTGCCCACCACCGAGGTCAGCTCGCCACCGGCCCACCAGTGCATGATGTCGATGATCGGCGCGCCGTAGCCCTCGATCGAGGACACCGCCAGCACCCCGGGGTCGGCGTCCGGGTCGACCTGGCGCATCGGCGTGCGCGGGTCGATCCACTGGCTGTTCTGCTCGAAGCCGTTGAACAGGTAGGGCTCGCCGACGAAGCCCTCGTCGATCAGCCGCTTCGCGTACTGGACGGCCGGGGCGTAGCGGAAGGTGAAGCCCAGCTTGGTCTTGAGGCCGTTGGCCTTGGCGAGCGCGGACAGGCGCCGGGTCTCGCGGTAGTCGCGGTGCACCGGCTTCTCGCACAGCACGTGCTTGCCCGCGACCAGCGCGGCCTCGGAGATCTCGAAGTGCGCGGTGTTGGCGGTGGCCACGTCCACGACGTCGATGGTCGGGTCGTCGAGCAGGTCGCGGTAGTCGGTGGTCAGCCGATCGACCCCGAAGTCGCGCCCCGCCCCGGCGAGCGCGTCCCGGTCGGTGTCGACCAGGGCCACCACCTCGGCCCGCGGATCCCGTTGCCAACCGGGGATGTGCGCCCGCCTGGCCCACCGCCCCGCACCCACGACCGCGACCCGCACCCTGTCCCGCGCCATCCCGGCTCCTCTCACCGACCCCGAGGGGGCTGACGCTAGGCCGATTGTCGATTGCCGACAATCGCCAGTGACGCGGGTCACTTCAGAGGGCCCGGGTGGCCGGGCCCACTGAAGTGGTCGGGTCAGGAGCGGCCGAGTGCCGCCACGACGTCGGCGGCGCGGACCGGGAGGGAGAACATCGGGTAGTCGTAGGTGATGGCGTTCTCGTGCTCGGCGGCGGAGGTGGCAGCGACGCAGTCGGTGAGGGTGATCACCCGGTAGCCGTTCTCGTAGCCGGTGCGCATGGTGGACTCGACGCAGCAGTTGGTGAGGAAGCCGCCGAGGACGATCGTGGTGATCCCCTTGCTGCGCAGGATGAAGTCGAGGTTGGTGCTGGCGAAGGTGTCCAACCCGCGCTTGCCCTCGACCACGATGTCCCCCTCGGCCGGGGCGAGGTCGTCGACGATCGCCGCGCCCCATTCGCCCTTGACTAACGCGTTGCCGTCCACCACGCCCTTGAGGATGCCGTACGGGTGCGCGGAGATCTCGTTGTAGCCCGCGGTGAAGGTGATCGGGGCGTGCATCACCGTCACCCCGGCGGCCCGCGCGGCGTCGACGACCGCCCGGGTGTACACGAGCCTTCCGCGGCAGGCACGTCCTCTTAGGACAGTCGGGTGGGTCGACAGCGGTGGCGGGAGTGCGGTTGGCTGCAGCCATGACCGAGGTGCTGAGGGTGGGTGCGGTGCAGTTCGAGCACCGCGACGGCGACAAGGCGTACAACCTGGCGCGGGTGACGCGGTTCGCCGTCGCGGCGGCTGAGGCGGGGGCTCGGCTGGTGGTGTGTCCGGAGATGTGCCTGGTGGGCTACTGGCACCTGCGCCGCCGCACGGTCGGGGAACTGCGGGACCTGGCCGAACCCGCGGACGGACCGCTGGTGGGCGCGCTGCGGGAGCTCGCCGCCGAGTTGGGGATCGGCGTCGGCGCGGGCTTGCTGGAGAGCGCGGGCGAGCAGCTGTTCAACTCCTACGCCGTGTGCCTGCCGGATGGCGCGGTCCACGTGCACCGCAAACTCCACGCGTTCGAACACGAGGCCATCTCCAGCGGGGCGGGCTACACGGTGTTCGACACGCCGTGGTCCGTGCGGATGGCGATCCTGATCTGCTACGACAACAACCTGGTCGAGAACGTGCGGGCCTGCGCGTTGGCGGGTGCGACCGTGCTGCTGGCGCCGCACCAGACCGGGGGCACGCACTCGCGCAGCCCGCACGGCATGAAGCCCATCCCGCTGTCGGTGTGGGAGAACCGCGACAGCGACCCCCGTGCCGTCGAGGACGCCTTCCGCGGCGCCAACGGGCGGGAGTGGTTGATGCGGTGGCTGCCGTCGCGTGCGCACGACAACGGCCTGTTCGTGGTCTTCGCCAACGGTGTCGGCCGCGATGATGACGAGGTCCGCACCGGCAACAGCATGGTCATCGACCCCTACGGCCGCGTCGTGGCGGAGACCTGGGCCGCGGGCGACGAGCTGGTGCTGGCCGACGCCGAGCTGGGCCTGGTTCCGCTGTCCACCGGGCGCCGGTGGCTGGCGGCGCGTCGGCCTGAGCTGTACGGACCGCTGGTGCGGCGGCTGGGTACCGAGCGTGATCCGAGGACGGCTCGGTTCAGTCCGGATCCGGTCGTGTAGCGCGGGCCGGTGTTGGGGTGCGGTCGAGGCGGAGGAGGTCGGGACGGGAGTAGTGGCCGGAGACGTCCAGGTCGAGGTAGGCGCCGTCGAGTTGGCCGCGGTCGATGTCGGTGATGAGCAGGTCGGCCCGGCCGAACACCGGGCCTGCCAGCAGCTCGCCGAACGGGTCGACGACGCAGCTGCCGCCGTTGATCATCGGCTGCTCCGGCCCGGCGAGGGGGTAGTCGGCGGGGGTGGCGTACTGGTTGGCCGACAGCACAAAACACCGCCCCTCGACGGCGATGTGCCGCATGGTCGCCGTCCAGACCTCGCGGGCATCGACGGTCGGCGCGCAGTAGAACTCGACCCCCTGCTCGTAGAGCGCGGCGCGGTAGAGCGGCATGTAGCTCTCCCAGCAGATGGCCATGCCGATACGACCGAGGTCGGTGGGGACGACCGCGATGTCGGAGCCGTCGCCTTGGCCCCAGATCACGCGCTCGACGCCGGTGGGCATCAGCTTGCGGTGGTGGCCGAGCAGAGCGCCCGTGTGGTCGAACAGCAGCGACGAGCAGTAGAGGCTGTGCCCCGAGCGCTCGACCACGCCAACCACGACCAGGCACCCCGCCGCCGCCACGGCCGCGCGCACCCGGTCGAACGGCTCGCCGGGTACCTCGATGGCCGACCTGCGGTAGCGCGCGAACAGCGAACGCCCCTCCAGCGTGCGATCACCAACCGTCGCACCGAACGTCGCGCCCTTGGGGTAGCCGCCGAGGAACGCCTCCGGGAACACCACGAGCTCCGCCCCGCCATCCCGCGCCCGGCGCAACAAGACCTCGAACAGGTCGAGCCCGCTAGCCAACTCGCACAACGGCGCCGCCGCCTGGACCACCGCCACCCGCACGACCCGCTCCTCTCGCACGACCTCCGCCATCCTGCCAGGATCGGCAACACTCGCCCGGCCGATCGCCCCAACTCGTGGTCCACCCGGGCGCGTCCTCGCCCTGCTCGATCCACCGGACGTCGCGGGACTGGGCGAACATCACCACCGCACCCGGGGGGCGGTCATGAACCGGCGTCGTGGCGGGCGCGGTCGAGTTGGTCGGTGACGGCGGTGATGCGGTCGGCGAGGTCGGGGTGGGCGTCGCGCAGGTGTGGGCCCGCGTTGGTGAGGGGGGTGAGCAGGTCGGCGGTGTCGGAGGCGCCGAGGGCGGTGGTGACGTGGTCGACGGTGCGTTGGCCGGTGTGGTCGAGGTCGTCGATGAGGCTGACCGCGGCGGCGAGTCTGCGGAGCAGGACGGCGTTGTCGCGGGCCCAGCGCAGTACCGCCTTGTCGCCCGCGCGGCGGTCGCGTTCGGCGCGGACCCGCTCCTCACCGGTGCTCGTCGTCGTGCCGTCCGGCCGGATCCGCAGGTAGCGGCGTTCGGCGGCCTGCCTGCTGGCGACACCGAGCGCGGGCGCGATGCGCGCCCAGCTGACCCCGGCCTCCCGCGCGGCCTCGATGAGCCGGGGTTCCCACCCGGCGAGCTCGTCGCGCAGGTGGCGCAGCAGCGTGAGCGCGGCCAGCAGGTCCTCGCTGCCCGCCGTCTCGTGCTCGGCGACCGCGTGCACCAGCGCCAGATCGCCGAGCGCGTCGTCGCGGCCACTCGGCCCCTCGCGCAGGTGCGACCGCGCGTCGTCCCGGTCGACGTCCATCAAGACCTCATTCGTCGTCGTCAGGACGACACCATACCGCGAACCGACGACACACGGATTGTCATCGTCAAAGCGACGCAACACTTGTCATCCATCAGACGACGTGTTAGAACTGTGGTGCGCGTTGACGACAGACGGACAACCAGGAGGTGGAACGATGTTGATGCGCACCGACCCGTTCCGGGAGTTCGACCGCATCGCCCAGCAGGTGCTCGCGGGCGCCCAGGGGACGTGGTCCCGACCGGCCTCGATGCCGGTGGACGCCTACCGCGCGGGCGACGAGTTCGTGGTGACCTTCGACCTGCCCGGCGTGGACCCGGACGCGATCGACCTCGACATCGAGCGCAACGTGCTCACCGTCCGGGCCGAACGCAGGCCACACGAGACCGCCGAGGGCGTCGAGTACCAGATCTCCGAACGCCCCACCGGCGTGTTCAGCAGGCAACTGTTCCTCGGCGACGCACTCGACACCGACCGCGTCAGCGCCGCCTACGAGCACGGCGTGCTGACCCTGCGCATCCCCGTCGCCGAGCGGGCCAAGCCGCGCAAGATCGCCATCACCGCACCGGCCGACGACCAGAAGGTCATCAACGCCTGACGCGAGCGGGAGGGGCCGAAGCCCAGTTCCCCGGCCCCTCCCCCGGCCAGCCGCCCCACGTCCCGCGGACCGGAGGGAGCCGACATGTCCACCCCGTTCGCCGTGTCGGCCGAACAGACATCCGAACGCACCGTCCTGCACGCGCGCGGCGAGATCGACACGAGCACCGCTGCGATCCTGACCGACGCCCTTGCCCGGGACTCAGGCGCCCCGGTCGTGGTCATCGACCTCACCGAGGTGACGTTCCTCGCCTCCGCGGGCCTCGCCGTGCTGGTCGCGGCGAACCAGCGGACCCGGACGACCGGGCAGAGGTTGATCACGGTCAGCCCGCCGGGCAGTGCTGTCCGCCGAGCCATCGCCGCGGCCAGCCTGGACCACGTGCTCGCCCTGGCCGAAGACCGGACCACGGCAGTGTGAGGGGTCAGTCGGTCAGGCGGTGGTTGCCGAGTTGTATGGTCATGCCGGGGTCGCGGTGGTCGAAGAACTGCGAGGCGCCGGTGTCCAGGGTGGCGATGCGGGCCATCTGGTCGTCGGTGAGCGCGAAGTCGAAGACGTCGAGGTTCTCGGCCATCCGCTCGGCGCGGACGGACTTGGGGATGACCACCACGTCGCGCTGGATCAGCCAGCGCAACACGACCTGCGCCACGGACTTGCCGTGCGCCTCGCCGATCCCGCTGAGCACCGGGTGGGTGAACAGGCCGTTCTTGCCCTCGGCGAACGGGCCCCAGGACTCGATCTGGACACCGCGGTCGCGCATGAGGCCCTGGTCGGCGGTGCGCTGGTGGAACGGGTGGGTCTCGATCTGGTTCACCGCGGGCGTGATCTCGTTGTGCTCGGTGAGGTCGACGAGCCGGTCGGGGTGGAAGTTGGACACGCCGATCGCCTTGGCGAGGCCTTCGCGGTGCAGGTCCTGCATGGCGCGCCACTGGCCGTGGACGTCGCGGTAGGGCTGGTGCATCAGGTACAGGTCGACGTGGTCGAGACCCAGCTTGCGCAGCGAGGTGTCGAAGGCGCGCCGGGTGTTGTCCTCGGCCGGGTTGTCCTGGACCCACAGCTTGGTGGTGACGAACAGCTCCTCGCGCGGAATGCCGCTGTTCCTGATCGCGCGCCCCACCGCTTCCTCGTTGCCGTAGGCGGCGGCCGTGTCGATCGACCGGTAGCCCGCGGCGAGGGCGTCGGTGACGACCTTCTCGGTCTGCTCCGGCGGGACCTGGTAGACGCCGAAGCCGAGGACCGGCATCTCGACGCCATTGTTCAGGGTGACGTTGTGCACGGCGGTGCCCTTTCGAGCTGGTGGTTGCTGTGTCATCGGTCGAGCATCCGCATCTGCTGCTCGTTGTGGTGCTCGCCGGACGGCGGGGCCAGGCCTTCCAGCGTGGCGACCTGCTCGGCGGTGAGGTCGACGCCGTCCGCCGCGACGTTCTCCTCGACGCGGGCCACGCGCTTGGTGCCGGGGATGGGGACTATGGTGTCGCCCTTGGTCAGCAGCCAGGCGAGGGCGACCTGGGCAGGCGTCGCGCCGATGTCGGCCGCGATGCCGGTGACCTGGTCGGCGAGTGCCACGTTGCGGTGGAAGTTCTCGCCGGTGAAGCGGGGGTTGGTGGTGCGGAAGTCGTCGGCGTCGAGCTGTTCGGGTGAGCGGATCGTGCCGGTGAGGAAGCCGCGGCCCAGGGGCGAGTAGGGGACGAACCCGATGCCCAGCTCGCGCAGCAGCGCCAGCACCCCCTCCTCCGGGTCGCGGGTCCACAGCGAGTACTCCGACTGCACCGCGGTGATCGGGTGCACGGCGTGCGCCCGCCGGATCGTGTTCACGCCCGCTTCGGACAAGCCGATGTGGCGGACCTTGCCCTCGGCCACCAGCTCGGCGACCGTGCCGACGGTGTCCTCGATCGGGGTGTTCGGGTCGACCCGGTGCTGGTAGTACAGGTCGATGTGGTCCGTGCCCAGGCGCTTGAGCGAGCCCTCGACGGCGGTGCGGATGGTGGCCGGGCTGCTGTCCGGGGCGCCGCGGCCGGTGTGGGAGATCAGGCCGAACTTGGTGGCCAGCACGACCTGGTCACGGCGACCCCGCAGCGCCCGGCCGACGAGCTCCTCGTTGGTGTAGGGCCCGTAGACCTCGGCGGTGTCGATGAGCGTGACGCCCAACTCCAGCGCCCGGTGCAGGGTGCGGATGGACTCGGCGTCGTCGCTGCCCGCACCGGTGTAGCCGTGGGACATGCCCATCGCGCCCAGACCGATGCGGCCGACCACCAGGTCACCCAGCTTGGCGTGCTTCACGTTCGCTCCGTTCGCAAAAGGATCCGCCCTCGATGATGCACCCTCCCCGTCAGGGGTGGACGTCGAGCGCGGCGAACCGGGTGGCGAGGTCGTCGACCCACTCGGCCGGGGTGCGGTGGTCGGGCAGCGGGACTCCGGCCTCGGTGCGCCACAGGGCGTCGTCCAGGGTGGCGCGCAGGTGCCAGGCCATGATCCGGTCGATCGACAGCGCCCGACCGGACAGGCGCTCGTAGTGCCTCACGGTGGCCGTGAGCAACTCCACGTCGGGGAAGGCGCGCAGGTCGTACTCCGGTTCCGCCGCGCTGACGGTCTCGAAGTCGACGACCAGGCGCAGTCGGCCGTCGCGCCACACCTGGTTGTCGCCGTGCAGGTCGGCGTGCACCAACGCGGCCTCGAGGCGGGTGGCCAGCACGGCGTCGGCCCAGTCGCACCAGGTCGCGATGGTGGCGCGTTGGTCGGGTCGCAGCCATCGGCCTAGCCCGGCGCGGACCTGCTCGGTCGAGGCTTCGACTCGGGGTGGGGGCAGGGCGCCTGTCGCCTGCTCGACCCGTTCCCGCGTGGCCGGGTCGTGCAGTGCGCGGAGGAACCTCGCCAGGTCACTGCCCGCGTGATCACGGTCGACCGAGTCGACGACGGCGAACAGCGACTCCCCCGGCACGCGCCTGGTGACGAGCAACACCGGCTCGGTGCTGCCTGCGACGACCTCGGGGAGGAACGGGACGCCGGACAGGGCTGTCAGCACCCCGATCTCGTGCGCCAGTCGCCGCGCGGCCGGAGCCGACCACGCCAGCTTCGCCACGAACCCCTCCCCCACGGCGGCACTCGACGACCGCCACAGCGGGTCGTCCCGCCCCACCAGGTCGGGCAAGGTGATCGGCAACCCGACCAACTCGGGCGCGACGACCCGCAGGGCCTCCGTCAGCGCCTCGACCGAGCACTCGGCAATCCACTCCACCTGCCCGATGGTCCTCCACCACGGGCGGTCGCACTAGCGGGCGCGATCCACAGTGGATGCTCCTGTTAGGGCAGTGGGGTGTGCGCTGGGTCGACGGGTTCGCGGGGTGGGCCGGGCGGGGTGCCGTTGCCGAAGGGGGTGCCGCCCAGGGACTCGCGGCCGTGTGGGGTCAGCCAGGTCGCCAGGTCCGGGCCCTTGGGGACGATGCCGGTGGGGTTGATGTCGCGGTGGACCGCGTAGTAGTGCTCCTTGATCTGGGCGAAGTCGACGGTGTCGCCGAAGCCGGGGGTCTGGAACAGGTCCCTGGCGTAGGCCCAGAGCGCGGGGAGCTCGGTCAGGCGGGAGCGGTTGCACTTGAAGTGGCCGTGGTA
>NZ_FOGI01000008.1 GCF_900111175.1 Actinokineospora terrae | reverse complement strand
GTCTCCAACTTCCGAGGTTTCGGGCGCGCCAGCTTCTTCCGTGCCCGACGATCGGCCGCCATCGCCCGATACCCATCCCGTCCGCCGTTCCGGGCCACCTCACGAGCGATCACTGAATGATGCCGTCCCAGCATCAACGCGACCGACCGAAAAGAGCGACCCGCCCGCAACTCCCGCGAAATCACTTCCCGATCGCCCGGACCCAACACGACACCACGCACAGAAACAATCTCCGATCACTCCGACACGAAGATCATCCCACACATGGCGCATCCACCGATTGAGACCAAGGGGCCCCTGAATAACCCGTGGCAGGACCGCAAGCAGGGGCCGAAAAGCGTGGCCCTGTCCGCGAACGACGCTACGGGTCATTCTCCCCCACGCAAAACAAGTCCGCCCCATCGAGCTGGGTTGGTACCAGCGACTCCGAGGAGCGTTGTTCGGCCAACGCCTCAGGGGGCGTACGAGGGCCAATGACTGTGTGGGGCGCGTTGGGGGCAACGTTGCTGGGGGCGTGTGGGGTGGGCTGGCGGTCGGTGGTGCGCTGGGGGTGAGGACTGGCGACCTGGCGGTTCTGGGTTGGGGATGGTCGCGGTTGTCGGGGGGCGGTGGGATGATCATTGGTATGAGCGAGGGGGAGGAGTTGACCGTCGGGCAGTTGGCGCAGCGCAGTGGGACGTCGGTGTCGGCGTTGCACTTCTATGAGCGGCAGCGGCTCATCAGCAGCAGGCGGACGCCGGGTAACCAGCGGCGCTACCACCGGGACACGCTGCGCCGGGTCGCGCTGATCCGGATCGCGCAGCGGGTGGGGATACCGCTGGTGGAGATCAGGGCGGCGCTGGAGCGGTTGCCCGAGGGGCGGGTGCCCAACCGGCGGGACTGGAAGCGGATGTCGCAGGGCTGGCAGGACGAACTCAGCGAACGGATCCGGCTGCTCGTGCACCTGCGCGACAGCTTCGCCAACTGCGTCGGCTGCGGCTGCCTGTCGATGAGCCACTGCTCCCTGGCCAACCCCGACGACCACCTCGGCGGCAGCGGTTCCGGGCCCCGCGTCCTGCTGCCCGGCGGAACCGGAACTGAAACCGGGACCGGAACCGGGACCGGGATCAGAACCGGCACCAGGACCGGAGCCGAGACCGGCATCGGCATCGAACCCGGCGAGGGGTGAGGGGGCGCCCCGGACAAGGCGCCCCCTCCGGCCCCCACGCGGGCGGACGAGGGACCGCCGCGTGAGCTTGTCGGGCAGGGCACCCGCCTGGCACCCGCCGTCGAACCGGTCGCCGCCGTCGCGTTAGGACACTGGCGGCGCGCACCCAGAACGGTAGGACCTCAACCCAGCTTGAGGTCAACCCGGCTCGCGTACTCCGGCAGCAGATCTGCCGCAAGCGCTTGTGCCAGCGTCGGCGCGGCCTGGTCGCGATCGGTGATCGCCAGCGTCAGCCCGCGCGGGATCGGCAGGTCCAGCCCCGCGTCGACCGGGCACAGCGCGTCGGCGCGGTCGTCGTCGTAGGGGGTGGAGCTCAGCAGGGTCAGCGTGGTCTCCCCGGCCAGCGTGACCGACAGGTGACCGACCCCGGCGGGCAGGTACAGCGCGCGGAAGTGCCGGTCGTCGAGCATCACCGAGTCCCAGCGGCCGAAGGTGGGGGACCCGACGCGGGTGTCGACGACGAAGTCGAGTGACTTGCCGCGCAGGCAGTACGCGTACTTCGCGGTGTGGCGCTGGTAGTGGATCCCGCGCACGACACCCTTGCGGGACCGCGTGGTGGTCGACTGCGCGACCGGGAACAACGGGTGGCCGACGGCGGCCGTGAACGCCTCTTCCTGGTAGGTCGACACCGATAAACCACGCCGGTCGCCCACCGCCTCGGTGGTGAACTCGACGGCACCGTCGACCCGCAGACCCCTCGATAACATGACCCCTCCTCACTGATGCCCCCACCTGATGCTCGAACCTGAACTCGGGTTCAGGTCAAGTCGGTTGACCCCGGTGGCCCAGCCCGGGTGTCGGTCCCGGATGGTCCAATGGGCGCGCACGGGCGGCGGGACGACGGAGGCGGCGTGGACGGGTTCGCGGTGGTCGACACCGAGACGACCGGGATCGATGCGACCCACCGGCACCGGATCGCCGAGGTCGCGGTGGTGCACCTCGACCCGGGCGGCGCGGTGACCGGCGAGTGGTCGACGCTGCTCAACCCGGAGCGCGACCTCGGCCCCCAGGCCATCCACCGGATCACCGCCGCGGAGGCCAGGCTGGCGCCCCGGTTCGCCGACATCGCGGGCGACCTGGTCGACCGGTTGCGCGGCCGCGTGGTCGTCGCGCACAACTGGCCGTTCGACGCGATGCACCTGCGCGCGGAGTTCACCAGGATCGGCCTGGACACGCCGTTCGACGAAGTGGCGGGTTTGTGCACGATGCGCGCGGCGAGTGTGGTCATGCCGCAGTCGAGGCGGTCGCTGATCGCGTGTTGCGCCACCGCGGGCTTACCGGCGATGCGGTGGCACACGGCGCGCGACGACGCGATGGCGGCGGGCGCGTTGCTGGGCCACATGCTCGCCACCGCACCGGGCGTGGTCCAGCCGACCGCCGAGCACCTGCGGGCCGCCGCGTGGGCCTGGCCCGAGTTACCCCGCGGCGTGGTCGCCCCGGCCCAGCGGCGCCCGGCCGACCACATCGAGCCGCACTTCCTGGCCAGGCTGGTCGAGCGGCTGCCCCGGGACGAGGAGCCGGTCGTCGACGCCTACTTCGCGGTCCTCGACGACGCGCTGCTCGACCGCCGGATCTCCGCCTCGGACGCCGACGCCCTGGTCGGGGTGGCCACGCGGCTGGGGCTGCGGCGCGACGACGTGCTGGCGATCCACCACACGTACCTGCGCGCGCTGGCCCAGGTGGCCGCGGCGGCGGGGGAGCGGGACCGCTCCGACATCGACCTGGTCGCCCGCCTGCTGGGACTCGACCCGGTCGCCGCCGCGGGCGACCCGGTGCACCTGGACCCGGCGCCGACGGTGGGTGGTCTGGTGCTGCGGCCCGGTGACAAGGTCGTGCTGACGGGGATGATGACCGCCGACCGCGACGAGCTGACGGCCCGGGCCGCCGCCGCGGGGCTGCGGGTGATGACGGCGGTGAGCAGGCAGACCAGGGTGGTGGCCGCCGCCGACCCGGACACGATGTCGGTGAAGGCGCGCGAGGCCAGGGCGCTGGGGGTGCCGGTGGTCGACGAGGCCGCGTTCGTCCGCGCGCTGGACGTCCTGGCTCCTTAGTGGACCGTCCGGGATGTGGGACGTGGGCCCACCTGGGCCGGATCGGCTTACCCTCGGCAGGGTGAGCGCCGCCGAGACCGCCCTGCCGCTGATCGACATCTCCCGGTTCCGCGACCCCGCCGCCGACCGGGACGCGTTCCTCGCCGACATCCGCCGGGCCGCGCACGAGGCCGGGTTCTTCTACGTGGTCGGCCACGGCGTCCCCGAGGAGTTGACCAGCGGCATCTTCGAGGTCGCCCGCCGGTTCTTCGCGCTGCCCGAGGCCGAGCGGCTGGCCATCGAGAACGTCAACACCCCGCACTTCCGCGGCTACACCCGCACCGGCCACGAGTACACCGGCGGCAGGCGCGACTGGCGCGAGCAGATCGACGTCGGCCCCGAGCGCGAGGCGCTGGACCTGGGCCCGGACGACCCGGTGTGGCTGCGGCTGATCGGCCCGAACCAGTGGCCCGCCGCGCTGCCGGAACTGCGCGAGGTGGCGCTGGCCTGGCAGGCGGAGGCACAGCGGGTCTGCCTGGAGGTCCTGCGCGCCCTGTCCGCCGCCCTCGGCCAACCCGAGGACTACTTCGACGCCTGGTTCGACGCCGAGGCCGCCACCCACGCCAAGATCGTCCGCTATCCCGGCCGCCCCGCCGATGGCACCGACCAGGGCGTCGGCGCGCACAAGGACTACGGCTTCCTGGCCCTACTCCAGCAGGACAACATCGGCGGCCTCCAGGTAGAACTACCGGACGGCGGTTGGGTTGACGCCACCCCGATCCCGGGCAGCTTCATCCTCAACATCGGCGAGATGCTCGAAATCGCCACCCAGGGCTACCTGATCGCCACCAAGCACCGCGTCATCTCACCCCCAGACGGCGTAGACCGCTACTCGGTCCCCTTCTTCCTAGGCCCCCGCCTCGACGCCGTAGTAGAACCCATCGCCCTCCCAGCCGACCTCGCCGCCGCGGCCCGGGGCATCAGCCAAGACGCCAACAACCCCCTCCTCTCCGCCTACGGCGCCAACGCCCTCCTCGGCTGGCTCCGCTCCCACCCCAAGGTCGCCGAACGCTGGTGGTCCGACGCCGTCTGAGTCCACAAGGGACTCACTCTCCAGGCGAGTCGCCGGGGCCGTTCGACGTGCCGCAGGCCCACCTCAGCACAAGGGCAGGCCCCGGCGCCCGTGGGGGACGTCGGGGCCTGCGGTTCGTGGGTTAGCGGATTTGGTAGGCGCGGATGACTGTTTGGTCGACCGTGTTGCCGGTGGTGTCCGTGGCCTTGGCTCGGAGCGAGGCGAAGCCGGTGGGCGGGTGGGTGACGGTGGCCTTCCAGGCCGTGCCGTCGCGGGTCAGGCGGGTTGGGGTCCAGGTGGCGCCGTCGTCGTAGGAGATGTCGACGGTGAGGGTGGTGATGGTGGGGGCGGCGTCCTGGCGGGTGACGGTGACCGGGAACGTGAACTCGCCGCCGCCGGGGGTGGTGTTCGCCAAGTTGACCTGGGGGCGGTAGCCGACGGTCAGCAGAGGTGCCTTCGCGTCACGGGTCTGGGGCAGCTTGAAGGTCCAGTCGGCGGTGATCTTGGTCGAGGTGGGCCACCACGGCTGGTCGCGGGTGACGTCGGTGGTCAGCCGGAAGGTGCTGTTGTCGATGGGGGCGACGAACACGCCGCGGCCCGGACTGTTCTGCGTGCCGACGAGCTTGCCGTCGCGGTACAGCGTCGTCGTGCCGGTGTCGGAGCCGTTCCAGGTGTCCGCGCCCCTGGTGTGCCCGGACGGGTCGGTGAAGAACGGCACCGTGACGTCGAGCAGCTCGTACTGGCGCCACACCCACGCGTGGTCGTTGCCCAGCTCGTTGCTGGTAACCCCAGGGAACGCGGGCGCGAGCACTGATGCACCCCACTCGACGCGGTAGCTCTTACCCCGCTCCAGCGTCAGCCGCTCTTGGCCCTCACCGGCGATACCCCACCAGCTGCCGACCGTGAGCCGCCACTTGCCCGGCGTGTAGTACTCGACCCGCTCGGCCTTCGCGACGGTCGGTAGACCCCACTGGGTGCCGATCTCGGTGCCGAGCGCCTCGACCCACGCGGAGCTGATCGGTGGCTCGGCCTCGGTGCCCTCGTAGTACGCCATCCGCACGGCCGCGAGGTTGGCGGTCTTCTCCTGCCGGACCAGCGTCGCGGGCACCTTGCCCTCGGCAGGGTAAGACAGCTCGTAGCGGTGCTTGCTGGAGCTACGAGTGACGAACCGCGCGAAAAGCCCGCCCGCCTTCGCCGCGGCCGCGAACCGCTTACCCGGCTCGTCATAGAGCTGCACACTTGGCAACGCCGCTAGAGGCTCCTCGTCGTCATCCAGCGCCGAGAGCGAGGCTGACTCCACCGCGAGGAGACCCACGAACTTCCCGCCTGCCTGCTTGACCGCCGCGATCCGCTGGTACACCTCCTCGAAGGTCAGGTCACCGGACAGCTCCAGCACCACGAACGTGCCCTTGGCGTCGATCTTGGCCAGGTCCTCCGCCGTGCCCGCGCCGCCGTGCACGACCGGCAGCCGCTCGTCCAGCACAGGCTCCGCCGAGCCGCGCAGCCAGAACGCGACCGCCTCGAACGACTGGCTGCCCTCGCCGAACAGCTCCAGTCCCGGCTGCTCCAGCCGCACGTTGTCCGCGTAGCCGAAGCCCGCCGAGGTCACGCCGCGGGTGGAGAACGCGAACACCTCGTTGAAGCGCGGGTCGAATCCCCAGCTCTGGGTGTACGGGTACGCGGTCGTCTTGACCTTGTACTGGAACCGGGACGTCCACACGCCGCCGCGCGCCTCGGGCTGGTCGACGCCGATCGCGACCCGCTTGCCCTCCTTGGCCTCGAACGTCACCGACTTGTTCGCCTTGCCCAGCTTGAACGCCTGGTTCGTGAACAGCGTGTACGACGGCACCTGGCCCGCGCGCGGGGTCTCGATGTGACCGCCGAGGGCGTAGTTGCCCGGGGGCAGCCGCAGCTTCTCGCCGGGGGCGCCGAACTCCCAGGCGCCGGTGTCGAGGTTGATGGCGCTGAACTGGCCCCGGGTCGTGGCCGCGCCGGTGCGGTCCTTGAGGTTGATGGTCAGGTCGTAGCGCTCCGACTCGTCCTGCACCGCGACCGGCGTGCGGACCTTCACCGCGTTGTCCGCCGTGGTTGCCGACAAGAGGCCGCTGTAGACGCCAGGTGTGCCTGAGCGCGGAGTCAGCGTAAGCGTCACGTCCGCCTTGCCCTTGGCCGGAACGGTGACCGTGGCAGCCGACAGCTTGGCCAGCTTCGCTGGGGCAACCGCACCCGTCTTATCCCGCAGCGCGAGGTCGAGCTTCAGCGTCACCGGCGTCGAGGAGTCGTTGGTGTAAGTGACCTTCCGCTGGTCCGCGGCGGTCGACGGCCACCTAAGGTAGCTGTTGACCGTGGCCTGCTCGGCCCGCACGGCCTGCGTGGTCGCACGGACCAGGTCGACGCGACCGCCACCGACAGCGTTGACGCCGTTGTCGCCCACCGCGGCGGCAGTACCGACCAGAGCGGCCTTCAGCTTGGCCGCCTGCCAGTCCGGGTGTTGCTGCGCCAACAGGGCGGCTGCGCCCGCGGTGTGCGGGGTCGCCATCGACGTCCCGGACAGCCGCGCGTAGTTCTCGTCTACGTTGCCGCCGAGGTTGGTGTCCTTGGCCTTGGCCGCGACGATGTCGCTCCCGGGCGCGGCGATCTCCGGCTTGACCGCGCCGTCGATCACCCGGGGGCCGCGGCTGGAGAACTCGGAGAGCTCGTTGCCCTTGGTGATGCTGCCGACCGCCAGCGCGGCGTCCGCGGCCGCGGGGCTGCTCACGGCCTCGTCGGACCCGTAGTTGCCCGCGGCGATGACGAACAGCGTGCCGTCGCGCGCGGTGAGCGTGTTGACCACCTGCGACGCCGGGTCGGTCCCGTCGGTCGGGTAGCTGCCCAGGCTCAGGTTCACGACCTTCGCCTTGGCCTCCCCGGACGCCCACTCCATCCCGGCCAGGATGTCGTCGAGCGACCCCGATCCGCCGTCGTCGAGCACCTTGCCGACCGCGAGCGACGCGTCCGGCGCGACCCCCTTGTACTTGCCGCCCGACGCGGCCCCGGAGCCCGCGACCGTCGAGGCGACGTGCGTGCCGTGCCCGTGGCCGTCCTGGACGTTGCCCTTGCCGGAGAAGTCCTTGCTCTGCGTGACCTTCCCGGCCAGGTCGGGGTGGTCGGTGTCGTAACCGGTGTCGAGCACCGCGACCGTCACGCCCTTGCCGGTGTGCCCCGCATGCCACGCCGTGGGCGCGCCGATCTGCGGCACGCTCTGGTCGAGGTTCGCGGTGAACCGTGCGTTCAGCCAGACCTTCTTAGGCCCACCGGACAAGGCGGACCCGTTCCTGGCGATCGACGCCCAGAACCGGCCCGCGTTAGCCTTGTCCTCGGCTACTGCGGTGAACCCGAGCGTTGGCATTGCCCGCTCGACCTTCGCGCCCTCCGGCGCGGCCGCCGCGACGCCTTGCCCGTACTCCACCAGCAGCGGCACGGTCTTGGTGTGCTTGTCGTCGAACTGCTGCCGGACCAAACCGGTGACGTTGAACAGCTCCCGGTCCACCACCCCGGCCTGCACTAGCGCCGCTGCTTCCCGTGGCACCAAGTAGACGTCGGTAGTCTTACCGCGCTGCCTGCTGAAGGTGTTGTACTGCGTGGCGGGCCCGGAAGGCGCCAACCCCACGCTCCACCGTCCCCCGGCGTCACGCACGGCCTCGACCTGGTGTCCTGTCACCAACGTGACCTGGAACCGGCTCGCACCGCCACCATCCGCGTGCGGTCCTTGCGCTACCTGTGCGGGCGGCGCTGCCGAAGCAGGCACCCCCATCCCCACCGAGGCAACCAGAACGGCCACCCCGGCGAGGATCCCTCGCCCGTGTCCTCGCATGCACCCTCTCCTCACGACGACTCTTTGCCCATCCAACGCCGTTTCGGTACCGCGAGGTTGCTCAACTCCCCAAACCTGCCGCCTCTACCCCGAATGTCCCCGTCCTGTTGTCGGGCAAGCGAAACAGTGCGTCGTGTGGCCTCCTACACCGGCCATTCCTCTAGGCGCCACGCCGCGTCCCAGAACAGGTACTCGTACCGAGCCGCCCCCAGGCTCCGCTGCCGCATCAGGATCTCCATCCCGGCCGAGGACTCCCACGCCACCCGCGCGGCAGCCGTCAGCACCTCGTTCGTCACGTCCTGGAACGAGGGATCCGCGTAGGCCTCAATCCACCGCGCGTACAACGGATCCGGTGACCCTGCCGCCCGCAGATGAGTCCCCACCCGCGCATAGAGCCAATAGCAGGGCAGGACAGCCCCTACCGCTTCCGCGTAAGAACCACGGTAAGCCGAAGCCATCAGATAGCTCGTGTAAGCCAACGTGGTGGGCATGACCGGCACATCAGCGGCGTCGTCAGCCGTAGTGCCCAGCTCGGCGAGCAGCCACGCGTGCAATTCCTGTTCAGCGGCGACCGCGCCAGCGCTGTGGGACGCGAACATCGCCACGTCCTCCTCGTGCGCGGCTTTCGTGGCACACAGGGTAAGAACCCGGGCGTAGTCGCGGAGGTAGTGGGCGTCCTGAGTGATGAAGTGCTGAAAGGCGGGGCGGGGGAGGGTGCCGTCGGCCAGGCCGGTGATGAAGGGGTGGGCGAGGATGGCCTGGTAGATGTGTTCGATGTCGGACCACAGGGCGGCTTTAAATTGGTTCCCGTCAGTCATGGGGCAAGACTAGCCTGCGCGGATGGGCGACAAGCGGGACAAGTTCCTGTTCTTCTGGGGGCACCAACCCGAGCGGGACGGGACGATCGGGCGCGGGTGCCTGAGCCAGTGGTGGCTCGCGGCCTTTGAAGTCGACGGCGTCCGGTTCACCACCGCCGAGCACTACATGATGTGGCGGAAGGCCGAGCTCTTCGAGGACGACGACCGCGCGGAGCAGATCCTCCGAGCCGCCCACCCCGCGCAGGCGAAAGACCTGGGGCGGACGGTGCGCGGCTTCGACGCCGCGCAGTGGGCGGCGCACCGGTACGACATCGTGCTGGCGGGCAGCGTCGCCAAGTTCGAGCAGAACCCGGACCTGCGCGCCTACCTGCTCGGCACCGGTCAGCGCGTCCTGGTGGAGGCCAGCCCGCTCGACGCCGTCTGGGGCATCGGCCTGACCGCCGACGACCCGCGCGCCGAGGACCCCACTCAGTGGCCCGGCCTGAACCTGCTCGGCCGCGCCCTCGGCCAGGCCCGCGACATCCTCAGCATCTGACACCTGACCAGCGACGACGCCGGTGAGATACTGGCTCGTCGCCGCCGACCACGGGAGCACGCATGTCCGCCTACCTCGACCAGCTGTTCAGCCTCGCGGGTCGTCGCGCCGTCGTCACCGGGGGCAACTCCGGCATTGGCCGCGGCATGGCTCTCGCGCTGGGGCGGGCAGGGGCCGAGGTGGTCGTGGTGGCCCGCCGCGAGGACACGCTGCGCGAGACCGTCGACGAGCTGCTCGTCACCGGCAAGGCCGACTGGATCAGCGCCGACCTGTCCGACCGGGCCGAGGTCCACCGGGTCGCCGACGAGGTCATCGGCCGCCACGGGGCGCCGGACATCCTGGTCAACGCCGCCGCGGTCAACCTGCGCCCGCCGATGGACGAGCTCACCGAGGCCGACTGGGACCTGACCCTGCGCGCGAACCTGGAGGCGCCGTTCGTGCTCGGCCAGCGGTTCGGCCCGCTGATGGCCGCGGCGGGCTGGGGGCGGATCATCAACGTCACCTCCCAGCAGGCGATCCGCGCGTTCGGCAACAGCGGCGCGTACGGGGCGGCGAAGGCGGGCCTGGCCGGGTTGACCCGCTCGCAGGCCGAGGCGTGGTCTCCGCGCGGGGTGTGCGTCAACTCCGTCGCCCCCGGGTTCGTGCGCACCCCGCTCACCGAGAACGTCTACAGCAGCCCGGCGCAGATCGAGGGCCTCGCCGCGCGCACCATGGTCGGGCGCAACGGCGAGGTGTCCGACTTCCTCGGTGCCGTGGTCTTCCTTGCCTCGCCCGCCGCGGCCTACGTCACCGGCCAGACGCTGTTCGTCGACGGTGGTTTCTCGGCGAAATGACCGTTCAGCCTCCGACTGTTGACCTAAAACTCCACTCCGGCACCGGAATCCGAAACCGTTGCTGGCGCTTGTTATTCCCAGTTGGTGGCCCGCGGTGCCCGCCGGGTGGACCGCCCGCCTTGGCGCCCGGACCGGGTTCGCCAGTTGGTCACCGGGATGGCCGTCACCCGGAGGGCCGATAGCACCCGGCCATCCCCGCGCCGTGATTGGTCTCCCCGCGCGGCCCGGTCCGAGACTGGACCGACTGGTGGCCGTGCAGCGGCCATGACCGCCGAGCCTCCCGAGGTCGAGTCGGCCCCACCGGCGGCTCACGAACCCAGAGGAGTGCCTGTGTCGCACCGAAAACGCCGCGCGCTGGCGTTGACCGCCCTCGCGGTGCTGCTGGTCGGCGGCCAGACCGCCGCCGCGGGCGAGGAGACCGGCGGTCACCGCCCCGGTGACTGGCCGAGCTGGACGGGGGACAAGGGCGGGTCCCGGTTCGCCGCGGCTGAGCACCGGATCACCCAGCGCACCGCGGGGAAGCTCTCGCTCAAGTGGGCGTTCGCCTACCCCAAAAACGGGTTCCCGGCCAAGAGCCAGCCCGCTGTCGTCGGCGACGCCATCTACTTCGGCAGCCCTGACGGCAAGTTCCACTCGCTCGACGCCCGAACCGGTGCCGCCCGGTGGAGTTTCGACCTGGGCACAGTGGTTCCCGGGGCGGTCGTCATCGACGGACCGTCCGTGGCCAGGGGCAAGGTGTACTTCGGCGACACCAACGGTTACGTCTACGCGCTCGACCAGCGAACCGGCAAACTGGTGTGGGCCAAGGACACCGAGCCGCACGTGGCGGGCCAGCACACCAGCTCCCCGCTCTACCACGACGGGCGTGTCTACATCGGATCGTCCAGCGGCGAGAACATCAACCCGGACCGCAACTACCCGTGCTGCACCTTCCGCGGCCACATCGACTCCCTCGACGCGGACACCGGTGAACTGGCCTGGCGCTACTTCACCGTGCCCGAGCCCAAGGCGGTCGGCACCTGGCCCAGCGGCGCCACCCGCTACGAGCCGTCCGGCGCGGGCGTGTGGAGCAGCCCGGTCATCGACGAGCGCACCGGCACCCTCTACGTCGGCACCGGCAACCTCTACTCCGGCACGACCGGCGACTTCGACACGCTGCTCGCGCTCAACGCCCGCTCCGGCGCGGTCAAGTGGAAGCAGCAGGTCACCAAGGCCGACACCTGGCGGTTGCTGTGCGGGTTCCCCGACGCCGATGGCTACTGCCCGGGCCAGAAGGAGGGGACCGCGCTGGACTACGACCTCGGCGCCACCCCCACCCTGTTCCAGGTTCGCGGCCGCACCTACGTCGGGATCGGCCAGAAGAGCGGCGTCTTCCACACCTTCGACGCCCGCACCGGCGAGCCCTCTTGGCGCCGTCAACTGTCCGTGCCCATGCCGGGAGGTGGGCTCTCCGGCGTTCAGTGGGGTACCAGCTTCGATGGGCGCAACATCTACGTAGCCACCAACTGGGCCAACCCGGGCACTCTGTTCGCTCTTAACCCGGCCAACGGCGACGTCGTGTGGCAGACCGAGAGCCCTGCCGATGGATGCACGACAGGCGGCGCTGCCCAGCACCCCACGGTCTGCAAGCGCGCCCACACGCCAGCCGTGACGTCCAGCCCCGGCCTTGTCTACGAAGGCAGCGTCGACGGCAAGATGCGCGTATACGACTCCAAGGACGGCAAGGTCCTGTGGACCTTCGACACGATCCGCGACTTCCAGGGCGTGAACGGATTGACGGGTCGAGGTAGCGCTATCTCCGGCAACGGAGGGGCCGTAGTGGCCAACGGGATGCTTTATATCCAGTCCGGCTACTGGCCCTCTTACCCGTCCGACTACGGCAACGTCCTGCTCGCCTTCGGCCTCTGACCTAGTCGCTCCGGCGCCGGGGGACTGCCCTGGCGCCGGAGCGCGCCATGGAGCGACATGACCTCACCGACCTTCCGCAGGGTCGGGGGCGCGGCACTGGCGTTCACCCTCGCCGTGCTGCCGACGTCCACGGCCCGCGCAAGCCAACCCGAACCCGTGTCAGTTGACGTCACCGTCACCGAGGGCACCAACCTGGCCGTGGCTACCTCACCTCGCGACGGCACCATTCTCTTCGACCTTCAAGGCCAACTGTTCACCGTGCCCCGCGACGGCGGTACAGCTACCGCGATCGGTGGCACCAACCTTGACCCGTACTGGCCGTCGTTCTCGCCGGACGGCAAGCTCATCGCCGTCCAGTCCCTCGCGGACGGAATGTTCCGCATCCGTCTCGTCACCGCTGACGGCCGATCGTCCTGGCCGCTGACCCGGGGCGAGCACGACGACACCTACCCCGCGTGGTCGCCGGACGGCACGAAGATCGCGTTCAGCTCCGACCGGGCGGGCGGGGAGGACATCTGGAGCGTGGACGTGCGGGGCGGCGAGCCCCGGCGGATCACGACCGCGACCACCGCCGAGAACCAGCCCACGTGGTCCGCTGACGGGCGCAGCATCGCCTACGTGCAAGGCAACACCATCGAGAGCATCGATGTGGCCACCGGGGTGGTGACGACGCTCGTTCCCGCCGGGCAAGGCACCGTTGCGGCACCATCCTGGTCACCGGACGGCAAGTTGTCCTTCCTGCGCACCGGACAGGGTGGCCGAACGGTGCAGGTCTGGCAGGCCGGAGTGGTACGCCAGGTCGGCGCCTACACCGATGTGTTCCCCTTCCCCGCGCGGTGGTCGTCGCCGACCGAACTCGTCTACGGTGCGAATGGCGCCATCGTGGTGACGGACGTGGTCAGCGGGTCGAGCACGACGGTGCCGTTCCGCGCAACGTTCACCCTGCACCGCGACCGGTACCAGCCGAAGGCGCGGGACTTCGACACCGAGCGGCCACAACCGGTGCGGGGCATCGTCGGACCCGCGCTGTCGCCGGACGGCCGGTCCGTGGTGTTCAAGGCGCTCAACGACCTGTGGGTGGCGCCGGTCGGCGGAACCCCGAAGCAGATCACCTCGGACGCCGCCTACGAGATCGACCCGGCCTGGTCGCGCGACGGCAAGCAGATCGCCTACGCCTCCGACAAGGCGGGCACCGAGGACCTCTACGTGCTCGACGTCGCCACCAACCAACACCGGCGGATCACCTCGCTCGACGGCGCGGAGTTCGCCCCCGCCTGGTCCCCGGACGGCAGGACCCTCGCGTTCCAGGACCACGCCAACCAGACCCTCACCGTCGACATCGCGTCCGGCGCGGTGACCACGGTGCTGCCCGGATCCTTCAGCGTGCCGGGCAAACCGAGCTGGTCGGCGGACGGGAAGGTGCTCGCGCTGACGGTGAACTCGGCTGAGCGCAACCAGATCCAGCTCGTGACGCTCGCGACCGGGGCGAGCAAGGTCGTCGAACCCGCGCCGTTCGGCTCCGTCTCCACCCGGGGCGACGACGGGCCGGTGTTCTCCCCGGACGGCCGGTGGCTGGCCTTCTCGATGGACGGCGTGCTGTGGGTCCTGCCGGTCGCCCCGGACGGCACACCCACCGGACGCGCGCGCCGGATCACCACCGAGGCCAGCGACGCGCCGAGCTGGGCAGGAGACTCACGCACCTTGCTTTACCTGCGCAACGGTGCACTGAGGACGACCACAGTGGACGGTGGCGGCAAGGACGTGCCGCTGCGGTTCACCTACCGGCAGGAACATCCCGACACCCGGCTCGTCATCCACGCCGGGCAGCTCTGGGACGGCCGCGACCCGCGGCCGCGGACCAATGTGGACATCCTCGTCGTCGGGAACCGCATCCAGCGCGTCGAACCCCATCGCCCCGACCGGCCGCGCGACGGGTGGACCTTCCTCGACGCGAGCGGGTCGACGGTCACCCCCGGGCTGGTGGACGTGCACAACCACCAGCAGATGCGCTCGAAGACCTTCGGCGACCGCCAAGGCCGCCTGCTGCTGTCCTACGGCATCACCGCCACCCGCTCGACCGGCGACGCGGTGTACCGGGCGGTGGAGGACCGGGAGTCGCTCGCCGCGGGCACCCGGGTCGGCCCCCGGTACTTCATGACCGGCGAGATGCTGGAGGGCACCCGGCTGACCTGGGAGTTCGCCCGGCCGGTCCGCGACGAACGCCAACTGGCCCTGGAACTGAGCCGCGTCCGCGACCTCGACTACGACCTCGTCAAGACCTACGAACGCTTCCGCGTCGACTGGCAGGCGAGGGTCACCACCCAGGCCCACCGGCAGGGCATCGGCACCACATCGCACTACCTGTACCCGGCGGTCGCCAACGGCGTCGACTCGAAGGAGCACCTGTTCGGCCCGTCGAAGTGGGGCTTCGGCTTCGCCCGCGAGGCCTCTTTCGGCGGCCCGTACGACGACGTCCTCCAACTCGCGGCGCGCGGCCGGATGCCGTTCAGCACAACGTTGTTCAGCGCCAGCACACTGCTCGCCGACGATCCCGGCATCGTCGACGACCCGCGGGTGCGTGCCCTGTTCACGACCCAGGACAAGCAGGCCCTGCACGCGAAACTCCTGTGCGCCCAAGGCCTCGGCCCCTGCGGCTTCCTCGACGGCACCCCGGCCCAGGCCCGCCGCGACATCGACGTGATCAAGCGCTTGCTCGCCGCGGGCGCTGTCGTCGTCGCGGGCACCGACGCCCCGCTCGACACGACCGCGGTGAGCCTGCACCTGAACCTGCGGTCCATGGCCAAGTACGGGGTGCCGCCGTTCCAGGTCCTGCAGAGCGCGACCCTGCTCCCCGCCCGCCAACTGGGCGTGGAGAAAGACCTCGGCACGGTGGAACCGGGCAAACTGGCCGACCTCCTGATCGTCACCGGCGACCCGACCCACGACATCTCCGCCCTGGCCAACGTCCAGTGGGTGGTCAAGAACGGCACCCCGCGGACAGTCGACGACCTGATCGGCCCCTTCCACTGACCACCGGCGGGGGCGCGGTCTCGGCCGCGTCCCCGCAGGCCTTCGCTTGGCGAGAACCCGGGTGTCAGCCGGGGACGTGGTGGTCGGTGAGGGCGTTGAGGATCGTGGTGGCCGCGGCGACGGTGGTGGCGCGGTCGCAGTGGTGGCGGGTGACACGGTGGTCGCTGGTGCGCAGGCCGCCGAGGGACAGGTCGGCGGTGCCGGGGCGGCTGTTGCCGAGGGCGACGGTGGCCACGAGGGGTTCGGTGTCGGGGATGACGGTCTCGTGGAAGATCCCGGCGGGCAGGGAGTAGCGCTCGCCCGCGTGGTGCTCGGTGGTGGCGGTGACGCGCGCGCGGACCAACCGGTCGGTCGCCTCGATGGTGTCGCCGTCGGGGTCGCTGCGGACCTGGAACACGCGGTGGGTGGCGTCGGCGCCGTCCTCGACCTGGATCGTCCGGTTGCGCAGACCGCCGAGCAGCACCCAGCTCACCAGGTCCCAGCTGTGGCAGTGCGTCGGCGACGTCGTCAGCGGCGCCTGCCCGCGGCCCGGCTCCCACAGGTGTACGCACACCCCGTCGTCCCCGCCGCGGTACACCGGCACGCACAGGAACCCCAGCGGGTGGCTGACCGCCGCCACGGGCCGGACTCCGCTGACCACCTCGCCCAGCGCCGTCCGCGCCCAGTCGGCGACCCACCCGCCCGCGCCCCGCTCGATCGCGTCGAACAGCTCGGAATACATGGTGAACGCCCCGGGAGTTAGGCTCGACTGCCCCGCCGAGGGTAGCAACGCCCGTACACCGCCCGGTAGGTCATCAGGACCCGCTGTCACGGATCTGTCCGGAACCCGTCGCCCGCCCCGTCCGTTGAGCGGTGGTGAACACCGTCGAGGTCGTCCTCTCGCTGAGCATCCCCGGCTCAACGGTCGCCCTGGTCGCCCTCGGCACCTACGAACTCCGCCGCCGCCGCACCAAGGGCCTCGACGGCACCCGCGTGACGGCCACCTACGTCAACGAGTTCACGGCGCTGTTCTACGGCAGCAAGCGCATGGAACTGGACCACCGCGACACCATGTCCATGATGCGCGAGGAAGACTCCTCCGCCGCCCGCCCCTGGGACCTCACCAACGGCATCACCCTCGCCCGCCCCACCACCACCAAAGACCCCACCCCACCATCCTGACCCCGGCTTCGAAGGTCACCGGGCGCCCCTGCGCAGATCACCCCACCACCCACCGGTACGTCTACCACCGTTGACCACGCTCACCGCGCCAGGACATCTCCACCGCGCCAGGACATCTCCACCGCGCCAGGACATCTCCACCGCGCCAGGACATCTCCACCGCGCCAAGACATCTCCACCGCGCCGGGACATCACTACCGAGCCAGGACGCCACTTCCGCGCCAGGACGTCACTACCGAGCCAGGACGCCACTTCCGCGCCGGGACATCACTACCGAGCCAGGACGCCACTTCCGCGCCAGGACGTCACTACCGAGCCAGGACATCACTTCTGCGCCAAGACACCACTACCGTGCCAGGACACTCTTTCCGCGCCAAGGCACCTCAACCGCCCGCTCCAACCCCCACCGCAACCGCCTCGCGCGCGCACGCCAGTCCGGCCCCAGCCCCCACCCTCTCCGGGGGGCGTCCCAGGTCCCAGCCTACCGGCACCCCCCGACAGACGATCGTGGAATGGCCGCGCGAAGATCCAGATGTGGATAACTTCTGTCCCTGAACCGGGTGAATCCGAGTGTCCAGATCGGCGAGAGTCCGCAGGTCGCCGTGCGCGGAAGAGGTACGGGCCCCAGGGCGGGGTTGACTTGATTCGATCATGAGCGTTCGGCTCGTGAAACAGGGCGGCACGTCAATCGAGCAGAGCCACAAGCCGGGCAGTGAGGGCCGAAGCGGTCTAGCTCACCAGCAGCAGCGTGGCCACCGTCGCGGTCAGTGCGGTGATCGCGAGGCCCGCGCTGGTCCACACGAACCGCTTCATCGGGACCCGCACCCCCGTGGCCACACACCGCTCGTACCACAGCAGTGTCGCCAGCGAGGCCCACGGTGTCACGATCGGGCCCACGTTCGTGCCCACCAGCAGCGCCAGCAACTGGTCGTGATTCCCCAGCGGCACAACGGATTCCCCCGCCACATAAGCAGGCAGGTTGTTCACCAGGTTCGACAGCACAGCCCCCGTGCCCGCCGCCCGCGCCGCCCCCGCCGCGTCGTCCGAGGAGCCCATCAGGGCGTGCACCAGGTCCGCCAAGCCGTGCCGGTTGATCGTTTCCACGACCAGGAACAGCCCGATCACGAAGACCAGCAGCCGCCAGGGCAGCAGCGCGGGGCGCAGGGCCGAGCGCCGCCGGAAGAGGAACGCGATCACCAGGATCCCGGCCGCCACCGAGGACGCGATGCCGATCGGGACGCCGAGCAGGATCCCGGCCACGAACAGCAGGCACGCCACCGCCGCCACCCGGAACAGCACCCCGTCCCGCGGTTGGTGACGCTGCGGGACCTCATAGCCCGAACGGCTTTCGGTGCCGCGCCAGTAGAACACCCACAGGAACACCGCCGTCACCACGATCGCGGCGAGTTGCGGTGCCCACATCCGGGCCGCGAACTGCGCGGGTGCCAACGCGACCCGGTCCGCGGCGAGCAGGTTCGTCAGGTTCGACACCGGCAGCAGCAGGCTGGCCGTGTTCGCCAGCCAGACCGTCGTCATCGCCAGCGGCAGGGCCGCGACGCCCAGTTTCGCCGCCAGGGCCAGCAGGACCGGGGTCAGCAGGACCGCCGTGGTGTCGAGGTTGAGGCCCATCGTCGTCACGGCGGCGAGGGCGACGCACAGCAGGAACAGCAGCACGTACCGGCCGCGGGCCAGGATCGACAGGCGGGTCGCCACCACGTCGAACACCTCGGCCACCGCGGTCAGCTCCGCCAGGATGATCACCGAGCCCAGGAACAGCAGCAGCGGCACCAACCGGGTGACGGTCGCGCGGGCGTCGGCGACCGGGAGGGCACCGAGCAGCACGCACAGGCAGCCCGCCAGCAGCAGCCCGAGCGCGACCCAGTCGAGCACGTGGAGCTTGGGCAGCCGGCGCGTCGCGCCATCCAGCCGCTTGTCTGGCATGCGCGACATGCTGCCACACCGGCGGCCGGGTCCCCGGAATGGGCTATCCATTCCCCCGAACGCGGCAACAAAACGGGAAAACGGCGATGCGGACTTTTCCGGAACCGCTGTCACCGCGCTCCCCGGCGGCACTACCCTGGCCGCGCGAAGCCCGCTATTCCCATTCGGAGGAGACCCGCCGATGGAGACGGTCGACATCGTGGCGGTTCTGCCACGGCACCTCGACGACACCGCAACGACCCTCAGCGACCGGCTCACCGCCAGGATGCGCGACGGCGGCAGCCCGTCCTGGTTCCGGCTCGGCGACCCGTTCGACCACGCCGGTCCGTGCGCGCCGCACGTGTCGCTGTTCATGCTCGCCGTCGAGCCGGACGAGGTACCCGGGGTGGTCACCGCGACCCGCGCGCTGGCCGCCGGGATGTCCGCGCTCGTCGCCGAGGGCGCGTTCTACCGACACAACCCGGTCGGCGCGCCGGAGCTGTACTTCCGCAAGACAGCGGAGTGGATCGAGTTGCAGCGCGCCGTGGTCGAGGCCGTGGAACCGTTGCGGCGCGGTCGGTTGCGCGACACCGACCCGGCAGGCGAGAGCGTGGCGGGCATCATCGGCGACCCGACCCAGGACCCGGTGCGCCGCGAGCAGCTGACCCGGTTCGGCTACGACGAGATCACCGAGGTGTGGGACGGCGGCGCGACCGACCGGTTCAACCCGCACGTGACCCTCGCCTGGCCGGTCGACCCGGGGTTCCGCATCGACCTGACCGACCTGCCGCCCGCGGCCGAGTTCAGCGGCGTGCTGCCCGGGCTCGCCGTTTACGGGATGAGCCGCTACGGCACCTGCACCACATTGTTCGGTGCCGCCCCTTTCGCCATGTCCCCGATCGGGGGATCCGGTGGCGGAAATACGACGGGTAGGCTCGATATCCATTCCGCGCGGCGGGCGGGCGGAGAATAGCGGGCGGGGCGGCTGACGTCCTCGCCCGCCGTCCGGCCGAACCGGTGTCGGCCGAACGGGTCCACCGAGCTGTGGGAGGCCTGGGTGAGCCGAGTCGAGTCGGAGTTCGCCACGCGCGTCACCGAGGCACGGCGGCGGCGGGGCTGGTCGCCGGGCCGGGTGGCCGCCGAGTGCGCCCGGCTGGGGTCCGACGCGCTCGACGCCACCGCCATCGCCGCGATCGAGACCGGCGCCAGGGGGGTCACCGCGGCCGAGGTGTCGTTGCTCGCGCTGGCGCTCGGCGTGCCGGTGGCGGACCTGGTGCCGACACCGCTGCCCGGTCCGCGGCCGCCGGTGCGCGGCCCCCGCCCGCCCCGTTCGGGACCGGTCGACTTCTTCATCAGCTACTCGCTGCTCGACGACGCGTGGGCCACCTGGATCGCCCACGAGCTCGAGTCGGCGGGCTACGAGGTGATGATCCAGGCCTGGGACTTCGTGCCGGGCACGCACTTCCTCGACTTCATCGACCGCGGCATCCGCGAGTCGTCCGCGGTCATCGCCGTGCTGTCGAGCAACTACCTCGCCTCGCAGTACGGCAGGCTGGAGTGGATGGCGGCGATGCAGGCCGCGCACGACCGGCCGGACCAGAAGCTGCTGCTGCCGGTGCGGATCCAGAACATCTTCCCCGACGGCCTGCTCGGCCAGGTCACCTTCGTCGACCTGGTCGGCATCGACGAGCCGAGCCTGGCCAGGGCGCGACTGCTCGACCGGCTCGAACACGCGTTGACCGGCCGCGCGAAGCCAGGCGAACACCCGCGCTTCCCCGGTGCCGCAGTCGTCAAGGAGAGCATTCCCGCCCCGCGCGCGAGCCAGCAGGACGACCACGCCGCTTCCGAGTTCCCGCCCGCGACAAAGCCGACCGGCAGCCCCCGGCACGAGTTGGGGATCTTGCACGTACCTGGCCCGAGGTTCGGGAGGGACTCAGGTAGCCCTGTAGACCGGCTGGCAGCGCTGGACGCAGGTCTGGCCCGCCTGGCGGAGTCAGGTCTACCTACGCCCGAACTCGTTGTCGTCAGCGGCAGTCTCACCGACTCCGGTAGCCGCGAGCAGTTCGACCAAGTACGCAGTTTCCTCATCGGTTTGCGCTCACTGCTGGGTATCGACGCGGGCAGGCTGGTAGTCGTACCCGGCGGTGGCGACATCACCGCGGCCGCGTGCGAGGCGTATTTCGCGCACTGCCGCGCCGAGAGCCTCAACCCGGAACCACCGTACTTCAGCAAGTGGCTGCACTACGAGCGCCTCCACCGCGAGCTCTACCCCGGCGGCAACGGCACGGTGTTCGACGCGAACCAGCCGTGGTCGCTGGTCGAGGTCGCCGACCTGCGCGTGGTCGTGGCCGCGTTCAACTCCACGGTCCCGCACACCCACCAGAACCTCGACCAGCCCGGACGCCTCGGCGCGGATCAACTCGCCTGGTTCGGCGCCGCGCTCGCGCCCTTCGTCGAGTCCGGGCACCTGCGGATCGGCGTGGTCGGCCACACCCCCGGCGCCGAGGGCAGTGCCGCGCTCGCCGACGCCGCCGCTCTCGACAACGCGCTCGGCTCCCGGCTCAACCTCCTGCTCAGCGGCGACGGCCCCGGTTCGGCCGAGGTCGGCGCACTGGCGGGCGGCCTCACCCTCGTCCCGCCTGCGGGCGGGCCGCGACTGCTGCACCTGACCCGCGACGGCGTCGACACCTGGTCCCTTGTGGACGGTCCGCGCCGGGTCGGCCGCGCCCGAGGACCCTGGCACGCCGCCGCGCAGACGTTCACCCCACCGGCGGGCGCCGGGCCCAGGGTGCGCCAGAACCGGGTCCGCCCGGCCGATGAGGCGCCCTCCGAGCAGCCGGTCGACCAGCTGCTGCGCCGGATCACCGAGGTGCTGGAGGTCCGCCACCCCGGCGCCGCGGTGCGCAGACTGCCCGGCAGGCCGCCGGTCCTGCGGGTCAGCTACCCCGACGGCGACCTGGTGCCCCAGTTCCTCATCGCCGCGCACGTCGGGGAGCCGACCGCGGCGGACGTGGCCGCGCTGGCCACGGTGCGCAGGCGCAACGCCGAGGACCTGACCTCCGAGCTGGTCTACCAGGGGCCCAACCCCGGCGTCACCCTGCGGGCGGCCGCGCTGCGCGATGGCATCCGGCTGCGCAGTTTCATCGAGTTCCAGGGGCTGCTCGACCTGCGCGGGTACGTCAAGGCGCAGACCGAGCGGTTGCGGCAGGACCGCGTGTACCCGCCGGAGCTGTACGTCCCGCAGCGGTTCCGCGAGACCGAGGGCGCCGCGGCGTCCGACGCGGGCGTGCGCGAGGACGTGGTCGGCGAACTGGTCGACCTGCTCGCCGCCGACGAGGGCCGGTTCGTGCTGCTGATGGGCGACTTCGGCCGGGGCAAGACCTTCGCCATGCGCACCCTGGCGATGACGCTGCCCGCCAAGCTGCCCGGGGTCTCGCCGATCCTGATCGAGCTGCACGCGCTGGACAAGGCGCACAGCGTCGACGGCCTGGTCGCCGCGCACCTGGCCAACCACGGCGAGTCCCGCATCGACCTGCGCGCCTTCCGCTACCTGCTGCGCCAGGGCCGGGTCGTGCTGCTGTTCGACGGGTTCGACGAGCTGGCCAGCCGGGTCAGCTACGACCGCGCCGCCGAGCACCTCACCACCCTGCTCGCCGCCGCCGAGGACCGCGCCAAGATCGTCGTCACCAGCCGCACCCAGCACTTCCAGAACGACGACCAGGTCCGCACCGCGCTCGGCCAGCAGGTCGGCGCGCTGGCCCAGCGCCGCATCCTGCTGCTGGAGGACTTCACCGACCAGCAGGTCGACGCCTACGTGGCCAACCGCTACGCCAACGACGAGGAGGTCGCCAGGGAGCGCATCGAGCTGATCAACCGGGTCGACGACCTCGGCGGCCTCTCGCGCAACCCGCGGATGCTCAGCTTCGTCGTCGGCCTCGACGCCGAACGCCTCGCCGCCGTGGCCGCCCGCGACACCATCAGCGCCGCGAGCCTCTATGAAGAGATCCTGACGTCCTGGCTCACGCACGAGCACGACCGCGCCAACCCGCCCGGCTCACAGGCAGGCCTGACTCTCCCCGAGATGTGGTCCGCGGTCACCACGCTCGCGTTGCGCGTGTGGGAGTCCAACGACGTGCTGCTGCGCCTCGACGACGTCGCCGAGGTCGCGGAGGCGTTGGCCGGGCTCGCCGAGGCGCCGCTGTCACCCCAGCAGGCCACGCACGCCGTCGGCGCGGGCAGCCTGCTGGTGCGCACCGAGGACGGCCTGTTCGGCTTCATCCACAGCTCGGTCGCCGAATACCTGCTGGCCAGGGAGATCGCCCGCCAACTGGCCACCGGCGACGGCCGACCCGCGCTGCTCGGCCGCCGCAAGCTCTCCCAGCCGACCGTGGACTTCCTGTGCGACCTGGCCGAACCGAGGCGCCTGCTGCTGTGGGCCGCGCGCCCCGGCGGCGACCCGGTCACCGCGGCCAACGCGCTCAAGATCAGCAAACGGCTCAGCGCCCCGGCCAAGACCGACATGCGCGAGGCCGTGCTGCGCGGCGAGGACCTGTCCCAACGCGACCTGTCCGGCGTCGACCTCACCGGCGCGGACCTGACCGACGCGCTGCTCATCGGCACCAAGCTGTCCAGGGCCGTGCTGCGCGGCGCGAGGCTGCACCGCACCCGGCTCGACCAGGCGGTGCTGCGCGACGCCGACCTCACCGACGCCGACCTGACGGGGGCGCGGCTGGTCGAGACCGACCTGCGCGGCGCCGTCGTCACCGGCAGCACCTGGGCCAGGGCCGCGTTGATCAACGTCGACGCCGACCGCGAGCTGTGGGCGGCGCCCGAGCTGCGGGCCGCGGCCGTGGCGCCGGGGCAGCCGGTGCTGACCGGGTTGCGGCCCGCCAGCGTCGGCGTCCAGTTCGGCTTCGAGGACGGCAGGCTTCCCAGCCCGCTGGCCTACAGCCCGGACGGGTCGCTGCTCGCGGTCGGCAGCGGCGACGGCGGCGTGCTGCTGTGCGACACCGAGAAGGGCCTGCCGCTGCGCACCCTCAACGGCCACCTGGACCGGGTCTACGCGGTCGACTTCGGCCCGCCGGGCAGCGCGCTGGTCACCGCCGCCGCGGACGGGACGGTGCGGTTCTGGGACCCGGCGACGGGGGAGCAGACCAAGGTCGTCGCCGACGGCGTCGAGCACACCGCGCCGATCTGGCCGCTGCTGATCTCACCGGACGGCGGGCTGGTCGCCTACGGGGACAACGCGGGCACCGTCGTGGTCCGCACCGTGCCCGCCGGCGAGGTCGTGCACCGGTTCGACGGGCACGTGGAACGGGTGTGGGCGCTGGCGTTCCACCCGACCGACCCGCTGCTGGCGACCGCGGACGAGTCCGGCGCGGTGCGGCTCTGGGACCTCGACACCGGCGCCGAGCGGCACGTGCTGGCCAGCCCGGGGTCGGCGGTCTACACGCTGTCGTTCAACGCCGATGGCCGGTTGCTCGCCGCCGCCGGTCAGCACGCGTACCTGCGGGTGTGGGACGTCCAGTCCGGCGCCGAGGCGCACCGGCTCGACGGGCACACCGAGCACGTCTACGCAGCCGTGTTCCACCCCGAGCACGACGTGCTGGCCAGCGGCGACACCGCCGGGTCGGTGCGGCTGTGGACGGTGCCGCGGCACGGGCGGGCCACCGGCGCGCCGCTGCAGCACCGGCACGCCACCGCCGTGTACCACCTGGCCTTCAGCCCGGACGGCCGCACGCTGGCCAGCGGCGACAGCGACGGCACGCTGCGGGTGTGGGACACCGCGTCCGGGCAGGAGACGCACGAGGTGCTCGCGCACCGGGGCGCGGTGTGGCCGCTGGCGTTCCGCGCCGACTCCGCGCAGCTGGCCACGACCGGGCGCGACGGCGCGATCCGGCTGTGGGACCCGGCCACCGGCAGGCAGCGCCACGAACTGCACGGCCACGGCCGCCGCGTCGTCCAGGTCCACTTCAACCGCGACGGCGACCTGCTGGCTGCCGCGGGCAACGACGGCGTCGTGCGGGTGTGGGACCCGGGCACCGGCAGGCAGCTGCGGGTGCTGACCGGCCGCGACGACCAGCTGACCGGCGCCGTGTTCAACCCGGTGCGGCCGCTGCTGGCCACCCCGAGCAACGACGGCGGCGTGCACCTGTGGCACCTGAGCACCTGGCGCGCCGACCAGGAGCTGGACGTGGAGACCGAGTACGTGTGGGCCAGCGCGTTCGCCCCGGACGGGGAGGTGCTGGCGACGGCGAACGACGACGACACGGTGCGGCTGTGGTGGCAGGCGACCGGCCGGGAGGTCCTGGCCCTGCTCGAACACCGCGGCCGGGTCCGCTCGATCGTCTTCAGCCCGGACGGGTCCCTGGTGGCCACCGGCTGCGACGACACCAAGGTCCGCCTGTTCGACCGCGAGACCGGCGCCTGCCTGGCGACCCTCGACGGCCACACCGACCGCGTCTACGACGTTCGTTTCACCGCCGATGGCCGACTCCTGGCCAGCGTCAGCAACGACGGCACGGCGGTCCTGTGGCGCGTCGCCGACCACGCCCGCCTCCGTGTGCTGCCCGCCCAACGCGGCAAGCTCTGGTGCTGCGCGTTCAGCCCGGACGGCCGCGTGCTCGCCGCCGCGGGTGACGACGCCGTCATCTACCTGTGGGACACCGAGACCGGCACCTCCCTGGCCAGGATGCCCGGCCACAGCCGCCGCGTCCTCTCCCTCGCCTTCAGCCCGGACGGCACCACCCTCGCCAGCGGCTCCGCGGACGGCACCACCCGCCTCTGGAACATCCCCCGCCGCACCCTCGGCCTGACGATGATCGGCCTCCCCGAGGCCTGGGCCGCGGTGACCCCGGACGGCCGCTACAAAGTGGACGGCCCACCGAGCGGCGAGTTCTGGCACGCGGTCGGCCTGTGCCGGTTCGAGGTGGGCGAACTGGACACGGTCCTGCGCGAGGTCCGCGCCGTCCCCCTCACCGAACCCTTCTGACATGCCCGCGCCAGGCTCAACACCCCCGCACACCCGCGACGATGAGGGAGCCGCCGAGGGTGGGCCAGTGGTGGGCGGCCCGGGTGGAGCGGTACTCGCGGCGGCGGGTGCGCCAGATGACCTGGTTGGAGCGCGGCGGCGACGGGGTGAACCCGGCCTGGCGGAGGCCGGTGGCCAGCAGCGGGTAGGTGAACGGGCGGATGTGCAGGTGCAGGTACTCGTGGAACGGGTCCACCTGGCGGGGCGCGCGGCCGAGCAGGAAGCGGAGGCGGTCCTGCGCGGGGGCCAGGTTCGGCGTGGTCAGCACCAGGATCCCGCCGGGGCGCAGCACCCGGTGGCACTCGCGCAGCAGCAGCGCCGGGTCGTAGACGTGCTCGATGATCTCCCCGGCGAGCACCCCGTCGAGCGACCCCGAGCGGAACGGCAGCACCTCGCCGACGTCGAGCCGCACCGCGGGGCACCCGGCGGCCCGGCACGCGTCGTGCACGACGTCGCAGGCGATCGGGCGCAGGCCCGCCCCGGCGATCAGCGCGGTGACCTCCCCGCCGCCCGCGCCCAGGTCGGCCACCAGGGCGCCGGGGTCGAGGTGGCCGATGAGCAGGTCGAGCGCGTGGTCGAGGCGCAGCCGGTGGTAGGGGTCGCGCAGGTAGCCCGCGACCTCGTCCCCGGAGTAGCCGCGCTGGTTGGCCGCCGTTGCCCTCGACTGCGCTCGCCGCACCCCGCCATGATCGCAGACCGAGCGCGCGGAGGACGGGCATGCCGGTAGACCACATCGTCTGGGACTGGAACGGAACCCTGTTCGACGACGGCGACGCCCTGGTGCGGGCCACGATCGAGGCCTTCTCCCGCAGCGGCCTGCCCGAGGTCACGGTCACCGGCTACCAGGAGCACTTCACCCGCCCCATCACCGCCTTCTACGACCGCCTGGCGGGCAAAGCCCTGACACCGCAAGAGCAAGCCAGCGTAGACAAGCACTTCCAGCTCTCTTACGCCGACCTGATGGGCCGAGCCGCAGTGCACTCCCAGACGGTGACAGCGTTAACGGCCTGGCGCGACGCGGGTAGGACTCAGTCCCTGCTGTCGATGTACCCACACGACCAACTGGTTGACCTACCGCAGTTCCGCGCCATAGCCCACTTCTTCGACCAAGTCGACGGCCTGCGCTCCGACGAACAACACCACAAAGAACCCCACCTGCGCCGACACCTCGAAGCCGTAGGAGAGCGCAACGTCCTCGTAGTAGGCGACAGCGACGACGACGTGCACGCAGCCAAAGCCTGCGGAATCCCTTGCCTGCTCTATCACCCGTCCAATGGCGCACTGGTAAGCCAAACCCGCGTAGCAGGCCTCCAAGTCCCCGTAGTGCGAGAACTCCCCGACGCAGTCCGCTGGGCACTCTCCACCCCTGGCGGCAGGTAGCACTGACTCCGACTGGTCGCTCGCCGAGGCCGAGTCAGGAGGCGCTGAGGGCGGGGAGGAACCGTTCGTAGCGGAAGGGGCCGAGAGTGTCGTCGTGGTTCTCGCCCAAGACCTCGGCGGCGACGAGATCGCCCGCGTGGACGCTGAGCGTGGCGCCGCTGTGGGAGACGGCGAAGTGGAAGGCGGGGAGGTCGGCGACGCGGCCGAGGACCGGGAGGCCATCGGCGGGGATGGGGCGCTCACCGACGCGGACGCTCTCGACCGTGGCGTCGCGCAGGCCCGGGTACAGGTCGCGGCCCGCGGACAGGACAGCGTCAACGGCGCCTTGGTCCACCTGCGTCCTGCCCCTGCTGACCGTCGCCGCCGCGTCGACCTCGCTGGTGTGCAACAACAACCGGCCACCGCCATCCGGCCGCAGGTGGACGTCCGGGGCGTGCACGACGCGCGAGACGGTCACCGGCACCGGCGAGGTGTAGATCAGCACGCCGAGCGTATTGCGCATCGGCAGGTCCAGCCCGGCCAGCGCGGCGATCCGGGTGGCGTGCGGTCCGGCGCAGTTGACCACCGCGTCGGCGGTCAGCCGCTTGCCCGAGGTGAGCCGGACCGCTGCCGTCCGGTCGATGTCCAGGTCGACCACCGCGTCGTCCCGCAACAATCGGGCGCCCCGCGAGAGCGCCGTGGCCAGCAGGTGCCCGACCAGCCGGGTCGGCTCGACCCAGCCCTCGCGCGGGAAGTACGCGACCTCGTCGGCGGGCAGCGCGGTCGGGTCGAGGTCGGGTTCGAGGGCGAGCACCTCGGCGCGCGTCAGCCACCGCGCCGCGTACCCGTACTCCAGGACGGTGGCGACCTTGCGCCGTAACCGGTCCACGCCGTCGGCGGTCGCGGCCCACTCCAGGTTGCCGCCCTCGTGGTACCAGTCGCCGTGCGGGACGCGGGCGGCCAGCCGCCGGTGCGCGAGCATGCCCGCGACGCTCAGGTCGTGGTAGCTGCGGGGTTGCTTGCCGCACGAGTTGGTCCACGAGAAGGTCGCGCTGGACGTGCCGCCCGCGGGCGCGCCCGCCTCGACGACGGTGACCAACGCGCCCCGACTGGCCAGCCCGGCGGCCACGGCGGCCCCGTAGACCCCCGCCCCGATGACGACCACGTGCCCGACCATGGCGATCCACCCCAACTGCGACGACAGCGGTCGACACAGTGGTACCGGCGCGGCCCACCGGGGGTCAACCGCCAGCAGGGGCGGCCCGCTCAGCCGATCAGGTGCCGGTGACCCTGCCGATGAGCGTTGTCACCCGGACCTCTTCCGCGAACATCGCCTGGCCCTGGAAAGCCTTGTCGATCCGGCATTCGAGGAACTCGCGATTCTCCCGGGAAGGCAAGCGGTGCACGGGTAAGGCCGAGTAGATGCCGCCGACGATCTCAGGCAGAGTCAACTCTCCGGCATAGGTGACAACGGACTTGTCGACGGTAAGACCGGCAGCGGTCATTGCGGCCAGGTAGCGCTCTTGACTGGCGTCGTCAGTCCCGCAGGTGGCGCTCAGCTTGGTGGTGAACCACTGTTCGAGCACCTCGCGCAACCTCCGAGACCAGTCAGAGTCCTGTAACCACAACGGTGTGCCGTTGGTGACGATCGCGATGCCGCCTCCCGCGCGCACTGTTGGCTCTATCTCGCCAAAGAGGAGTTCGTGGTCCATCCAGTGCAATGCTTGGCCGACCGTGACAGCCGCTACTGGGCCGGTAGCAGCGCGCAGAGCGGGTAAGTCGGTGTCCGTACCCACGACCCAGGTGGTGTTCTTGGCGCCGTGCGCGGCTGCGTGCGCCAACATGTCCGGCTCCGGATCAACACCGACGACAGCCTTGACTCTGGCGGCAAGCGGAACGGAGAGCTGGCCCGTACCGCAACCGAGGTCGACCACCACGTCATCGCCGGTCAACGCGAAGGCCTCGACGACGCCGTCGATCACCTCGGTCGGGTACCCGCGTCGGTACCTGTCGTAGAAATCGGCTACCTCGCCGCCAAATCCCAGCTCCATTGGGCCAGGTTGCCACCGCCGGAGTCAGGGGGACATCGGATTTCGCCCAGGGCTTGGCCGACCGCCCGGTCAGGCGACAACGACCCACTGACGTCACGCACGGTTCACGGGCGCGGCCACCGAGGTTCATGATCACGCTGCCGTGCGGTCCGGCGTGCTGGGCACTCTGGGGCCGTGCAGGCGCTGGTGGTCCACGCGGTCGAACTCGCCTCGACCCTGTTGTCCCCCTTGGGCGACCGCTGGAAGCACACCATCGGCGTCGCCCACCGCGCCGAGAACCTGGCGGCCACGGTGCCCGCCGCGGACCGGGAGACCCTGGTCGCCGCGGCCTGGCTGCACGACATCGGCTACGCGGTCGTCGACACCGGCTTCCACCCCGTCGACGGCGCCCGCCACCTCGACACCCTCCACTGGCCGCCCCACCTGACCACCCTGGTCGCCCACCACTCCGGCGCCCGCTTCACCGCACAAGCCTTGGGTCTAGGCCACCTCATGGACCCTTACCCGCACGAGGACACTCCGCTGTCCGACGCTCTTACCTACGCCGACCAAACCACGGACCCTCGCGGCACCCAGGTCTCCCTATCCGCCCGCCTCACCGAGATGCTGTCCCGCCACGGCCCCACCTCAGCCAACGCCAAAGCCCACCACCTCCGCGCCCCCTACCTCCACGCCACAGCCTCCCGCGTCGAATCCCGCCTCTAGAGCAGCCCTCCCGACGCCCACGCACTAGATCCGGCCTGCGGCGGCTTGAGGCGTAACGGGATGGGCCTTCACCCACTGATCTCGTAGATGCCGCCGTGACTTGTCCTTTCAACGCCGGTACACCAGGTCCGGCCTGCGGTGACGTGAGGCGTAACGGGAAGGACCTCCGCCCACTGATCTGGCAGATGCCGCCGTGACTTGTCCTCTCGCCGCCTGTGCGCCAGATGCGGCCTGAGGCGTAACGGGTTGGCTTTCATCCACTGATCTCGCTGATGCCGCCGCGACTTGTCCCCAACCCCGCTGGCTGTCCACAGCCTTTCCGCGCCCCTATTGACAACCCGCCGAACGCGATAGGTTCAGAGATGGGGCCCCGGGCCCCGGGAGGGTGGGCCCCGGAGCGAAGTTGATCTTGATCGGCGGTTGGCTGCGGTGACCGGCCGCGGTGGTTGGCTGGGGTGACTGGTTGCGGTGACTGACTCCGGCGGGCGGTTGGCCGCGGTGGCCGGCTTGAGGGCGGCAGGTGGACAGTCTGGGGAGAAGGCGGCAGGTTCAGCCGGGGAGTGAGAGCCCGCGACGGTTGTGGTGTTGAGTGGGTGGTCGGTTTGGTGGGGTAGCGGGGAAAGCTGAGGGGGCTGGGGTTGTCGAGGCGTGTGTTGTTCGTGACGTTGGCAGGGGCCGGTCATATCAACCCGACGCTGGGGGTGGTGGCTGAGCTTCAGGCGCGCGGGCATCGGGTGCGGTACGCGTCGGGGGAGGAGGTGGCGGGGGTCGAGCGGGTCGCACTGCCGCGGTTGCCGCCGTTTGTGCCGCCTGCCAGGGAGTTCCTCGACATCCTTGGCGCCTGGTACCTGCACTACTTCGCCGCCACCTCAGCCGCGTACCCGGTGCTGCGCGCGCACATCGCGACCGATCCGCCCGATGTCGTGTGCTACGACGCCACCAACTGGCCCGCGAGGCTGATCGCCGCCGAGTTCGGTATCCCCGCCGTCCGCACGGTCCCGCATCTCGCCTCTAACGGCTACTACCAACTCAACCGCGGCCTACCCGACGACCACCCTGCTGCGGTAGTGCTAGCTGACCAGTGCGCGCGCTTCGCGGCCGACAACGCTGTCGACATCAACCCCGTCAGCATCTTCGACGCCATAGAGGACCTGAACCTCGTCTTCATCCCACGCGAGTTCCAACCCGCGGGCGACACGTTCGACGATCGCTTCCGATTCGTTGGCCCTACCGCGCGCCAACCACAAGAGTCGTGGGAACCACCCTCCGACAAGGTGCTGTACGTCGCCCTCGGGTCCGTCCTGACCGACGTTGCCCTCTACCGCCGGTGCATCGCCGAGTTCGCGCACTCCGACTGGTACGTCGCCATGACCATCGGCGATGTCGACCCCGCCGAGCTCGGCGACATCCCACCCAACATCGACGTCCGCCCGCACTTCCCCCAGGTCGCCGTCCTCCGCCACGCCGCCGCGTTCCTCACCCACGCGGGCATGAACTCGACCATGGAGGCGCTCTACCAGGGCGTCCCCCTGATCACCTCGCCCCGCATCCCGGAGCAAGCGGCCAACGCGGCCAGGATCCACGACCTCGGCCTGGGCATCCCGCTGCCCGAGCAAGGGCTACGCGATGCGGTGGCTGCTCTCATCGCTGACCCGACGACGAGAGCGAACCTAGACCGCATGCAGCAGGTAATGCGTGACACCGGTGGCGCAGCCCTAGCCGCAGACGAGATCGAGGCCCGGTAGCCCTACCAGCCCTCAGTCAGCGTCAATCGGCCCGAGCGGCGTCCGCTCTACCTTCACACCGAACAGCAGCGCCGTGGCAATCATCGCGACGCCCAGGCCAAGGTGCAGCCAGTTGTCGGCAGCGTTAACAGGCACGAAGTTCGCGCGGCTGTCGTAGTCGACCACCATCCCGTACACCCACAGCACCAGATAGATGACGCCGCCCAGCAATAGGAACTCACGCGCCCCCTTACTACTACGCGCCATGGCCATACCCGCGGCCCCGAACGCCAAGTGGACGAGGTTGTGCAGCACCGAGACCTCGAACGCCCCCAGCAGCATCGCCCCCGAGTGGTGCCCGGCGAAGGTGATGTCGGCGAAGTCCCTGGTCACGCCCGGCACGAATCCCAGCACGCCCACGACCGCGAATACCCCCGCCACGATGACCGCGGCCGAGCGGACCGGTTGCAACACGGTTGTATCGGATTGCCGGTGCGGCAAGTGGTGTGCGGTGGACATGGCTGCCTCCTCCGGGTCTCCCATGCGGCTACCACGCGCTGTCGGGCACAAACCCGGCGTCACGAACTCCACCCGCCTGTGCGACCGCCTCATCCGCCTGCGCGTCGTGTCGATAGCGAGGACGTGACCACGGATGGTTTGCAGGGTGCGGAGGACCGCTCGGGTCCCCGCGCGCCCTCAGCCAGGTGGTGGACGCTGGGGCGCCTGCTGGCCGTGGGACCCACTCTCGCGGTGCTCGTGCTGCTGGTTGTCGGCGCGGGAGCGGCGGCCCTGTTCGGCCCTACCGCGACCGTCGGTGTCGCCTGGGTGTGCCTGGTCGGGGTCGTCGTGGTGACCGTCGGTACCTGGTGGACGGTCCGCCAGGTCAGCACCGGTGTGCGCGCGGTGACCGAGGCCGCGGCCCGCATCGGCGCCGGTGACCCGGACGTCCGGGTACCCGTCGTGGCCGTCCCCGCGGAACTGGCCAGGATGGCCGCCGCGCTGGACGCGTCCGCGACCGCCCTGCGCACGTCCAGTGCCGCCAGGTCGACGTTCCTGGCCACCATGAGCCACGAGATCCGGACGCCGATGAACGCGGTGGTCGGCCTGACCGGCGTGCTGCTGGACACCGACCTGACCCACGAGCAGCGCGACCTCGTGCAGACCGTGCGCGACAGCGGCGCCGACCTGCTGGGCGTCATCAACAACATCCTCGACTTCGCCAAGCTCGAGTCCGGGCAGTGGGGGCTCGAGCAGGTCAGCTTCGGGCTGCGGGACCTGGTCGACAGCGCCACCGAACTGGTCGCCGACGAGGCCCGCCGCAAGGGGTTGAGCACGGACGTCGTCGTGACCGGCGGTGAGCGGATGCGGTTGGTCGGCGACCTGGCCCGGCTGCGGCAGGTGCTGGTGAACCTGCTCGACAACGCCGTGAAGTTCACCGAGAACGGCCGGATCCTCACGACCGTCGAACTGCGCCCGGCGCCCGGTGGGCGCGTGTGGCTGCGGATCGCGGTGAACGACACCGGGTGCGGTGTGCCCGAGGACAAGATGGCTGTGCTGTTCGTGCCGTTCCGCCAGGTCGACAGCTCCACCACGCGCACGCAGGGCGGCAGCGGCCTCGGTCTGGCCATCGGCAGGCGGCTCGCGGTCGCCATGGGCGGTGACCTCACGGTGCGCAGCACGCCGGGCACCGGGTCGACGTTCACCTTCAGCGCCCTGCTGGACGTGGCCGCCGAGCAGGCCACCGACCCGCGCACGGCACCGCTGACGCAGACCGGCCCGTTGCGGGTCCTGGTCGCCGAGGACAACCACATCAACCAGAAGGTCGCCCGCCTCATGCTCGCGGGCCTGGGCCACCACGTCGACACCGTTGCGAACGGACACGAGGCCGTGCAGGCGATGCACGCCGTGCCCTATGACGTTGTCCTGATGGACGTGCGCATGCCGGTCATGGACGGCCTCGACGCAACCCGCGCGATCCGTGCGCAACTTCCCGCCGAGCGCCAGCCGTTGATCGTCGCGCTGACGGCGAGCGCACTGGTGGAGGACCGGGCCGCCTGCCTGGCCGCGGGCATGGACGACCACCTGGCCAAGCCGGTGCGCGTGCCGGACCTGGTCGCCGCCCTCGCCGCCGCGACCGGTGCGTCGTCGCAATCGGCGCCGGTCGCCGTGCTCGACCGGGAGTCGCTCGACCGCGAGTCCCGGATCCGGGCCCGCATGCTGGAGATCAGCGGCTCGAACCCGCCGCAGGAGGAGCTGGACTTCCTGGCGCACCTGCTCACCTCGTACACCACCAAGACCCCGGCGGCGCTCAACGCCCTGAAGTCGGCCATCGCGATCCGCGACACCCACTCGACGGTCGTCCAGGCCCACACCCTCAAGGGCTCCGCCGCCAACATCGGCGCCACCGCCCTGGCCGCCCTCTTCGCCACCATCGAACAGGACGCGAAGGCCGGCACCCTCCCCACCACCCTCACCGAGGTCCGCGCCGAGTTCGCCCGCGTAACCACAGCCTGCAACGCCGTAGCCACCAATTTCCTCCAGCGCTGACGCTCTTGATGTCCACTATGGACACCCGCTCGATCCCCCCGATTCACCCCCTTCCCTCGCGACTTATCCCACCTAGACGCCCCACCCCGGTCGATTCGCCCCCGACCAGGCATCCCCCCGCGGCCACCCCTCGACTTTCACCCGTCCCAGCGACAAAAGTTATCCACATGTGGATCTTCGCGCGCCTGTTTCAAGATCGTCTGTCGGGGGGTGCCGGTAGGCTGGGACCTGGGACGCCCCCCGGAGAGGGTGGGGGCTGGGGCCGGACTGGCGTGCGCGCGCGAAGCGGTCGCTGCGGCGTAGGAGTCCTGGTGCGGTGTAGGGGATTCTGCCCGCAGTAAGGGTTCCGGCTCGGGCTGAGAGTGTTCCCTCGACGGTACTGATCGGGGCCGTCTCAGCCTGCTCGCGGACTGGACAACTTGGTCGTCGGCGTTGGGCGTGGCCCCTGTCTGGGCGCCGGGTCGCCGCCGAACAATCCACTGTGGACGATTGGCCGGTTGGAACCCCACTAAACGATCACCTTTCAACCGACTTGCCCCGATCCGACGCTCCGACCGCGCCGCAATGCCCCTGACCAGGAATTCTCCTCGCTATCGACCCCTGACTTTCACCTGTTCCAGCGACAGAAGTTGTCCACATCCCGATCTTCAGCGGCCCGTTCCAAGATCCACTGTCGGTGCCTCCCGATAGACTGGCACTGGGACGCCCCCCGGAGAGGGTGGGGGCTGGGGCAGGACTGGCGTGCGCGCGCGAGGCCGATCTTCCGGTGCTGGTCCGGCGGGCCTCTTTTGGCCGCTCAGCAGCACTTTCGACTCGGTAGCACTCTCATTTCGGGCAGCGCGAACACCTCAGGCGGCACACACCCCAGACAGAGCGAGCACCCTAGGCAGCGCGTCCACCCCGACAGCGCGCATTCCCGGCAGCGTTTGCACCCCGACAGCGCGCATCCTGGACGGTGCGCACTCTGACAGCGCGTGCGCCCTAGACAGTGCGCACCCCAACAGCGCGTGCACCCCAACAGCGCGTGCACCCCAACAGCGCGTGCACCCCAACAGCGCGTGCACCCAAGGCAGCATCTCCCCCGGACAGTGCCTCCCTCGGACAGTGCCAGCGTCCCGGCCTGCGAGCACCCCGGCGAGCATCACAACGCAGTGCTGCCAGCGGTGACAAGGCGGCGCTACGGAGGCGCGGCAGTTGGGCCGGCCCTACGAGCAGGCAGCGGCCTCTAGCGAGAAACCAAGCTCACCGAGGACTAGAAGCTGCTCACCGGTAGTGACTCGCCTGGTCTGGGTGCCAGGCGTGGGTGAGGGAGGTGGTTCGTTGGGGTGGGGCGGTTTGGTCTACCAGGGGCACGGTGAAGCGGACCCGTGTCCCCCCGTCCACCCCCGGTTCGATCCAGATCGTCCCGCCGTGGCGTTCGACGATGCGGCGGCAGGTGCTCAGGCCGATGCCGGTGCCCTGGTAGCCGGAGCCGACCTCGGCGCGGTCGTAGAGGGTGAAGACGCGTTCGCGGGCTTCGGTGGGGATGCCGATGCCGTTGTCGGTGGTGGTGATGGTGACCGCGTGGTCGGTCCACTCGGCGTCGACGTGGACGCGGGGTTGGACGCCGGGGTTGACGTACTTGACGGCGTTGCCCAGGAGGTTGGCCATCACCTGGCGCAGCAGGGTCGGGTGGCCGGGGACGGCAGGGAGCGGGGCGCGGGTGATCTCGACGGGGCGGCTGCCCGCGCTGAGTTCGGTGGCGAGGTCGTCGACGATGCCGTCCAGGTCGACCTCGCGCAGGCCGAGCGGCTCGTGCGAGGCGCGGGCGTGCGCCAGCAGGTCGTCGATCATGACGGCCATCCGGTCCGCGGCGCGGGAGATCGCCGACAGGGCCTTGTGGGCGCCGCGGTCGTGGACCATGTCGGTGACGACCTCGGTGTACGCGGTGATCGCGGTCAGCGGGCTCTTCAGGTCGTGGGCGACGGTCGCGGTGAACCGGTCCAGCTCGTCGTTGGCGGCGGCCAGCTCGCTGTTGGCCAACGCCAAGCGCTCGCGGGCGGCCTCGCGCTCGGTGACGTCGCGCAGGAACGAGTGGAACCGCCGCTCGCCCTGCCACGTGAACGACGCCAAGCTCAGCTCCACCAGCAGAGCACTGCCGTCCCGACGCCGCGCGGGAACCTGCACGACCCCGTCGTGCAGCCGCGCCTGACCGGTGCGGGCGCGGTCGGCGTAGCCGCGGTTGTGGGCGTCGGCCAGCCCGGTCGGGATGATCAGCTCGTCGAGCCGCCGCCCGATCGCCTGCGCGCCGGTCCAGCCGAACATCGCCTCGGCGGCCGGGTTCCACGCGGTGACCGCGCCCCGGGCGTCGGCGACGATGACCGCGTCCGGCGCGGTCTCCAGGACGGTGGCCAGCAGCCGCTCGCGGTCGGCGAGTTCCTGGCGCTGGGCGCGTTCGACGGTCACGTCCCGCATGGACACCACGGCGCCGAGCGGGGTCCCGTCGGCGCGGTGCAGCGCGCGACCGGCGCACACCACGCGGACCGGCTCCCGGCCCTCGGCGGCGATGACCATCTCCACATCGGCCACCGAGCCGTCGCGCAGCGCGACCCGCAGCGGCACCTGCTCGGCGTCGAACGGCGTCACACCGTCCTCGGCGTAGAGCGAGTAGTGGGTGGGCCACTGCGCCGGGTCGAGGCCCGCGTCGGCCTCCATGCCGTGCCAGTCCCGGGCGGCGCGGTTGAACAGGGTGAGGCGGCCGTTCTCGTCGCACGCGACGATGGCCACGTCGATGGACTCGTGCACCGCGTTGGTCAGCTCCTGGCGGGCTTCCAGCTCGTTGGCGTAGTCCTCGGCCAGCGACCGCGCCGACTCCGCCTCGGCGGCCAGCGCCGCGGTGGCCCTGCCCTGCCTGCGCCGCTCGAACAGCGCCAGCACGACCACGGCGAGGTCCTCCAGCGCCGTGATCTGGGTCTCGGTGAACTGCTTGGGCTCGGAGTCGAACGCGCACAGCGTGCCCAGGACGTGCCCGTCCGGGGTGATGAGCGGCACGGAGGCGTAGGCGCGGACGGCGGCGAGCTCACCGGTCACCCACGGGCTGGCGGCGAACCGGGAGTCCCGGCTGGCGTCGGCGACGTGCACGGTGGCACCGGTGGCGACGACGACCTCGCACATCGAGTCCTCGCGCGCGGAGTCGGCGCCATCGAAGCCGACCGTGGTCAGCTGGCACTGCCGGTGCTCGTCGAGCAGGTTGAGGGTGGCCGTGGGAACGCCCGCCACGTGCGCGGCCACGCGCACGACCGCGGCCAGTTCGGCGTCGGCGGGTGCGTCGAGGACGGCGTACTCGTGCAAGGCGGCCAACCGCGCGGTCTCGCTCACCGCCGTCCCTCCAGTCACCTAATCGGGGTTCGCTGCGGCCTTGTCATCGACCGAGAGTGACCCCCACCTGAAGGTAATCCGCGTCTCCGACCGGCCGGGCGCGGCAACCCGACCGCACCCGAACCGGACCCGAATCCCACCTGTAGCGCGGTATCGGCGACCCCTAATGCGCCGGATCATCCTGTGGACGGACGCCGGGTCACGCGGGCCGGACCCAGGATTTCCGCCATGCGGAGAAAATGGATGGCCGCGGTCATTCCTGTCGCGGTGGTCGGCGCGCTGCTGACGACGGGAACGGCCCAGGCCAAGGCAAAACCGATCGACTGGCGGACCTGCGGGACCGGCGCCGAGTGCGCCGACCTCGAGGTCCCCCTGGACTGGTCCCGCCCCGGCGGGCAGAAGATCACCCTGGCGGTGACCAGGGTCCGGGCGACCGATCCGGCAAGGCGGATCGGCGTCCTGCTGTTCAACCCGGGCGGTCCCGGTGGTCCTGGCACGCCGGTCGTGCGCGACCACGCGGCCGAGCTGTTCCCGGCCGACCTGCGGGCCAGGTTCGACCTCATCGGGTTCGACCCGCGTGGTGTCGGCGAGAGCAGGCCCGCGATCACCTGCCCGGTACCGCCGACCGACCCGGCGGTGACCCAGTTCCCCAGCACCAGCGCGGAGTTCGACAAGCTGGTCGCCTACAACCGGCGCGTCGCAAGGGCGTGCCGGGAGGCGACCGGGCCGCTGATCGACCACGTGGACACGGTGAGCGCCGCGCGCGACATCGAGGTCCTGCGGCAGGCGCTCGGCGAGTCGCGGGTCAACTGGCTCGGGCTGTCCTACGGCACGCTGCTGGGGGCGACCTACGCGGGCATGTACCCGGACCGGGTGCGGGCGGCGGTGCTGGACGGCGCCATGGACCACACGATCGGGACCAAGCGGCTGGCGTTCGACGAGATCCGGTCCACAGAGGACGTGTTCGACCACTTCGTCTCCTGGTGCGCGGCGGAGACCTCGTGCGCGCTGCACGGCAGGGACGTCGCGGCGGAGTACCGGTCGCTTGTGGACAGTGGTGTGCCGGGGATGACCCCGGAGCAGGTCGGGTTCGCCGCGTACACCTTCCTGAACCTGCAGGAGTACTGGCCGTACCTGGCCACCGCGATCCGCGACCGCGCCGGGTTCGAGGGCGAGTCGAGCTCCGCGGCCTACCGGGTCATCGGCTGCCACGACTTCCCCAGTGACATCCGCACGTTCGGCGACCTGCGGTCCAGGATCACCGCCGCCCGCGCCATCGCCCCGAACACCAGGGGCTACGTCGAGGGCTGGGACATCCAGGCCGGGTGCGCCGGGTGGCCGATCCCCGCGGCGAACCCGTGGGGCCCGACCCCGGTCCGCGGCGCGCCGCCGATCCTGGTCGTCAGCGGCGAGCACGACCCGGCGACCCCGCACGTGTGGGGCATCGGTCTGGCCCGCCAGATCGCCTGCTCCCGGCTGCTCGCGTGGACGGGCGTCGGCCACACCGCGTTCCTCAACGACCCGCCGACCCGGCAGCGCTCGATCGACTACCTGATCTCCCCCTGATCGCCGGGGTACCGCTCACCCGGCTCCGCGCCGGGTGAGCGGTACCGCCTAACGGATGTCCACGCGGTTCCAGAAGTACCAACCGGGTCCGCGACCCTGGTTGCCCGGATCCCCTGTGTAGTAGTAGCAGTCGTAGGAGTACCAGTAGGGCGGGTCCCAGAGGTTGTCCGAGTCCTCGTCGCACACCGTCTGGCTGGTGTAGGCACCGATGTAGTACCTCGCCCAGTAGTCAGCGCTGGCCGGGGTCACCCCGGTCACCGCCGCGCCCACGGCGATCACCGCGGCGGCCACCGCTGTCGCTTTCCTCATGCGCTCCTCCGTTCGGGTCGGATGAGCGAACGATCACACGTCCCCAGGTCGCGCGGAATCCCCGTCACCCCAACGAACCAGCGTGGTCCCGGGTGTCGTCGACCGCTCGGCCGCGCCCACTCGTGCGTCTGGTCGACCGTCCACAGTGCTCGCGCCGCCCGGTGTGCCACGGCGCCGCGCCGCCGGGCCCCGCCCCGGTGTCCGCCGTCCGGCCCATTCGGCGACGGCCAGGTTGATCACCCACGCCGCCCCGAGCAGCACCGCCCTGGTGGTCCCGGTCGGTGTCCCGAACAGCACGACCCACGGCACTGTGACCACCACCTGCGTCCCCGCGGCGATCCCGATGGCGTAACCGCGGATCATCCACATGCGATGCGCGCGGAAGTCCCGCCGCCGGATGGCGAGGAATCCGAGGACCAGGGCGGCAGACATGAGCGACCCGAAGAGCAGTCGGAACGCGGCCAACAGGACGCCGTCACCCGGCGGATCGGGGTAGCCGACGGTCATCCACAGCCCGGACAGCGCCGCGACCAGTCCACAAGGGAGGGTTATCCGGCCCGAGACCCGGTGCCAGCTCCGCCGCCGGAGAGCGGGGGAGAACTGGAGGGCGCCGAGCAGGCAGAAGACCGTCGCGCCGACGATGTGCAGGACGATCGGCACCGGCGCGGCGACGAACCGGGCGTTGTCGGCGGTCACCGGCGCGGCCAGCGCCGACACCCGGGCGGCACCCGCGATCACCGGGACGGCGCTGAGCAGGATGAGCGAGGCGGGCAGGAGCTTGGTTCTCAGGGGCACCGGGCAATCGTGCTGGTCGGGACCCGGCGGGCACCTCAGGACCGGGTACGGTTCCCGCGTAGTACTTTCGGCTCAGCGGACCCGGTTCGTCTCGTACGCCCACATCGCGACCTCGACCCGGTTCCGCGCGCCCAGCTTCGCCATCAGGCTGGCGATGTGGGACTTGACGGTGCTCAGCGTGATGTGGAACTCGGCCGCGATCTCGTTGTTGGTCCGCCCGCGCGCCACCGCGACCAGGAGTTGCTCCTCGCGTTCGGTGAGCGGGTCCACCGGCTGCGCGGGCGTGGCGGGCCTGCCGGAGGCGAAGGTGGACAGCAGGCGCGCGGTGACGCTCGGCGCGATCAACGCGTCCCCCCGCGCGGCCGCGTGGACGGCCTGGGCGAGCATGTCGGCCCCCGCGTTCTTCAGCAGGAACCCCCGCGCCCCCGCCCGCAACGCGGCGTGCACGTACTCGTCGAGGTCGAACGTCGTGATCACCACGACCGCGACCTCGTCGGCCAGCGCCCGGGTCGCCTCGATCCCGTCCATCCCGGGCATCCGGATGTCCATCAGGCACACCTCCGGCCGGACCCGCCGCACCAGCTCCACCGCCGCCGCCCCGTCCGCGGCCTCCCCGACCACCTCGATGCCCGGCTGCGCCCCGAGGATCATCGCCAACCCCGTCCGCACGATCTCCTGGTCGTCGACCACCACCACCCGAACACTCACCCCGCCACCCCCACACCGGCTAGCGCCGTCCCGCCGAGCAGGTGCTGCCCAAGGAGGTCCCGGTCGTGCCCGGTCATGCACAGCCGTGGAGTTGTCCACAGGCGGCTGCTCGCTCGGGCTGTTCTGTCGGTGAACCCCGGTAGGCTGTACATCGGGGGCTGCTCAGCGCGGTTTGATCTTGTGGAGCCGAGGCGGCCACCGGCATCGGGCTCACCGGCGCGCCGGTTCTGGTCGTTCACCGCGCCGCTCCCGTCCTGGGCAGGTCGGCTGCCACCACCCAGCCGCGCTCCGGAGCCGGACCCGCCGTGCAGGTGCCGCCGAGCAGGGCGGCGCGCTCGATCATGCCGGTGAGGCCGAGCCCGGGCGGTCGGGCCGGTGCCGGGCCGCCGTTGTCCGTCACTCGCAAGTGGACGGTCGTGGGGGTGACCTCCACGCGGACCTGGACCGACGTCGCGTTCCTGGCGTGCTTGCGGGCGTTGGTGACGGCTTCCTGCGCGAGCCGGAACACCGTCGCGCCAACCGGGGCGGGCACGTCGGCGGTGCTCCCGACGACCTCGACGTCGACCACGGGATGTCCGGTGGCGGCGAGTCGCGCCAGGTCGTCCACCCGGGGGCCGGGGCCCATCTCCACCTGCTCGCCCGCCCGCAGGACGCGGACCAGCGCGCGCATCTCGTCCAGCGCCAGCGCCGCTTCCTCGTCGATCACCCGCAACGCCGCCACCGCGGCCGCCGGGTCCGTGGGCGCCAGCGCGATGCCGGCCTGGGCGCGGATCGCCATCGCCGAGACGTGGTGGGCGACGGTGTCGTGCAGGTCGCGCGCCAGCAGCAGCTTGACCTGGTCGACCTCCCGCGCCCGGGCCCGCGAGCGGTACCGGACGGCCGCCCCCAGCGCCATGACCGCGACCAGCACGACGGTCCCCGCGAGGGCGTCGGACGCGGACTTCATCCCCAGCAGCGTCACCAGCCCCACCTGCGCCACCATCACCGCCGCCCCCAGCGCGGCCTCCCGCCCCGACCCCCACCGCAGCAGCGCGAACGGCAACAGCACCAGGTACACCACGGCGTTCAGGTCCGGGAAGTCGTGCCCCACCAGCACCGACGCGACCGCGCACGCCCCGAACGCGACCCCCACCGCCAGCAACGGCTCCGACCGCCGCAGCAACAACACCGGCACCAACCCGACCGCGACGACGGTCGACAACACCCCGCCCCGCACCACCCCCTCCACCAGCACGACCGGCACCAGGACACCGACCAACACCCAGTCCCACCACCTCAGCGGCGGCACAGGCAGCGGCCGGGGTTCCCGCCAAAGCGACCGAGGCAACTCGTACACCGCGTCAGTCTAGGCCCCCGACCAGCGCAAACGGCTCAGCCGAAAGTACAGTCACCGCTCACCCACCCCATCCGCGCGGTCCCCTGGATCCCGCGCCCGGGGAACCCCGTCGCCATGGCGAAGACCTGCTTGGCCAGCCCACTCGGGCTGTACGCCTTCCCGTCGACCTCCCACACCAACGGCCGCGTCGAGTTCACCCACCTCGCCCGCTCCCCGGCTCCGATCCACCGAGAGCCACGCCCGCCACCCGCGCAGGCCCGAGGGTGAACTCCTCGGCGTTGGGGACCGGGTAGAACTAGTGACGTAGTGGTGGTCCCCAGCGCGTCGCCATCAATGTGATTCGACAGCTTCTCCTTGTGCTGTAACGAGACGACCTGCACGTTTGATGGCCTTCGGTACCTAGTCGGAGTCCGGAACGGGCCGTGCCCCTGTCCCGTGGACAGGGGCACGGACGATCGCGCTCGTCGAGCTCGGGCCGCTTCCCGGAGCGGCCAGGGCCCTTGGCAACTCCTTGCGGAACGCAGGACTTCACGGACCGGCCGCAAGGCGAACAGGCTCCGCCCCACGGAAAGAGGGCGGAGCCTGTTCTGGTCGGGGGATCAGACCGTGATCGACCAGGTGTCGATGGTGCCGGTGTCGAAGCGGTACACGTCGGTGACGCTCAGCTTCCAGGTGCCGTTCTTGGCCTCGCTGGACAGGTTGACCGTGTAGGTGGCGCGCACGTCCGCCGCCGGGTCACCGGCCGAGGAGGCCTTGAGGGGGTACGCGGTGCCGTCGGGGGCGATGAGGGAGACGGCGAGGTCGCCGCGGTACGGGTGGGCGATGCCGACCTCGATCGAGGCGGTCGAGGAGGCGTTGCCGGTGCAGCCGCTCAGGGTGATGGAGCTGGTGGCGGCGGCGCCCGCGTCCGGGATGGCGACGTCGTCGGCGTTGGTCTGCTTGGCGCAGGTCGGGTCCGGGCCGGGGCCGGGGGTGGCGGTGATCTCCTTGGTGTAGAGCAGCTTGTTCGGCGAGCCGGTGCCGGGGTCGGTGACCTTGTTCGGCGTGGCCATCGAGGTCAGCGCGTTGGCCACGTCGGCGGGGCTGGCGTTCGGGTGGCCCTGCAGGTACAGCGCGGCCGCGCCCGCGACGTGCGGGGTGGCCATCGAGGTGCCGGAGTTGCCCGCGGTGCCGGTGTCGCTGCTGTAGGACAGCGAGGTGATGTTGGCGCCCGGCGCGTAGATGTCCACGCAGGTGCCGATGTTGGAGAAGCTGGAGCGGCGGTCACCCTGGTCGATGGAGGCGACGGTGATCGCCTCGGGGACGCGGGCCGGGCTGTAGTTGCACGCGCTGGCACCGTTGTTGTTGCCCGCCGCCACCGCGTACACGAAGCCGGCGCGGATCGACGCCTGGATCTGCTCGTCGCCGATGCCGGTCTCGAACTGGCCGATGCTGATGTTGACCACCGCGGGCTTCACGCCGTTGGCGGTGATCCACTCGACGGCGTCGGACAGCAGCGAGTCCGGGCCGTTGTTGTCGCAGCCCAGCACCCGCAGCGCGACCAGCTTCGCCTTCTTGGCCACGCCGTAGGTCTTGCTGACCGCGGTGCCGGAGGTGTGCGTGCCGTGGCCGTTGCAGTCGGAGGCGTCGTTGTCCTTGTCCAGGAAGTCGTAGCCGGACCTCGCGCGGCCCTCGAAGTCCTGGTGGCTGATCCGCACGCCGCTGTCGACGCTGTAGACCGTGACGCCCTCGCCGGTGGCGTTGTACTCGTACTTGCGGTCGAGCGTGGTGTCGCGCTGGTCGACCCGGTCCAGGCCCCAGGTGGGGTTGGTCTGGACGTCGCTGCCGCGCATCTTGCCGTCCTGGTACACGGTGCGCACGGCCGGGTCCGCCGCGAGCCGCTTGGCCTGCGCCTCGGTCATGCCGTGCACCGAGTAGCCGCGCGCGGTGAGCTTGTAGAGCGAGGCGATCGTGCCGCCGTAGGTGTTCACCAGCGACTGCGCGCTCGCCTCGACGGCGGCACCGGAGGCGGCGGCGTCGCGCAGGACGACGATGTACTGGCCCGCGTAGTGCTCCTTCGCCTGGACGACGGTGCCCACGGCGGGCGCCGCCCCGGCCGGGACGGCGATGGCCGCCACGGCGCAGGCGGCACCGAGCGCGAGCGCGGCCAGGCCTGCTTTCCGACTCAACATTGTAGGACTCCTCTGCGCGCGGTGAAAAGGGGCAGGGAAATGTCAGGGACACACCGCCGCGCCACCACAATGCGTCGCGCGCGCCCGGCCGTGAACTGCTGAGTGGATTGATGGGTACCCCTATTCAAAGTCCCGGAATGGGAATGGGAACGGATCCGGCAATGGCCGGGCGGCGGGTCGCGCATCGACCGGATACCGTCCCCGGAGGTACCGTGCGCTGGTGACCCAGCTCCCCCCGGTTCGACTGCCGACGTCGGTGTTCGTCGGTCGCGCGACCGAGCTCGCCGAGCTGGCGGGGTGCGTCCGCCGCCCGCCCGCGGTGGCGTTGCTGGAGGGGGAGGCAGGCGTCGGCAAGACCCGGCTGGTCCGCGAACTGTTGCGACTGCCGCAGGTCACGACTCGAACGGTGCTCGTCGGTGCGTGCCAGCCGATGCGGACACCGTTGCCGTACGGCCCTGTCGTCGACATCCTGCGCGAGACCGGCGACCTGCTGGCGGGCGTCGCCGACAAGTTGCCGCCGGTCACCGGGGTGTTGCGGTCGTTGCTGCCCGAGTTGGCACCGTTGCTGCCGCCGGAGCTGGAACGCGGTGACGTGGCGGTCGAGCGGCACCGGGTGTTCCGCGCGGTCCGCGAGTTGCTGGCCGCCTACGGACCCACGCTGCTCGTCGTCGAGGACCTGCACTGGGCCGACGAGGGCACCCAGGACCTGCTGCGGTTCATCACCAGCCCGCCCCCGCCCGAGCTGTCGGCCGTGTTCTCCTACCGCAAGGAGGAAGGCGCCGCGCTGCCCGGCTCCGGCTACCGGCTGCTCGCCGACGCGCGCAACTCGTTGCTGCGGCTGCGTCCCCTCGAACCGGGCCCGGTCGCCGCCCTCGCCGCGGACCTGCTCGGCACCGCCGAGGTCCCCGAGGACTTCGCGCTCGCCCTGCACCACCGCACCGCGGGCATCCCGTTCGTCATCGAGGAGGTGCTGCGCGAGGTCAGGGAGACCGGCGACACCGCGGCACCGCACCCGACCGTGCTGGACCTCGTCGACATCCCCGACCTGTTGCGCGACACCATGTCCGACCGCCTCGCCCGGCTCGGGCCGACGGTGTCCGCCGTCGTCCACGCCGCCGCGGTGCTGGACATGCCCGCGACCGAGCACGAGATCGGCACCGTCGCCGGACTGCCCGCGCGCCGGGTCGGCAGCGCGCTGATCCGGGCGCTGGCCGCGGCGGTCCTGCACGAGACCGACACCGGCCGCTACGCGCTGCGCCACCCCCTGGCCAGGCAGGCCGCCTACATCTGCGTGCCCGGCCCGCAACGGCGCAGGCTGCACGCCAGGGCCGCCGAACTGCTCGCCGCCGCGCCCGACCCGCCGGTCGTCCGGCTCGCGCACCACCACCGGCGCGCCGGCGACCTGACCAACTGGGTGCGCAAGACCCTCGCCGCGGTCGACCAGGCCACCGAGGTCGGCGACACCGCGCTGGCGTTGCACCTGCTGGAGGAGGCCCTCGTCGACGACGCCCTGCCCAGCCGGGCCCGCAACACCCTGGCCGTGCGGCTGAGCCGGGTCGCGCTCAACGCCATCGCGCACAGCAGCACCGTTGAGCGCCTCGGCGCACTGTTGCGCGACGGCAACCTCGGCCGGTCGGCGCGCGGTGAGGTCCGGCTGAACCTGGGCAGGCTGCTGATGAACCAGGCGGGCCGGATGGAGCTGGGCCAGAACGAGATCGAGATGGCCATCCACGACCTGCGCGACCGGCCGCTGCTCGCCGCCCGCGGGATGGCGGCGCTGTGCGTGCCCAGCTTCGGTGCGCGTCCGGTCGAGTTCCACCTGCGATGGCTCAACGAAGCGGTCCTGGCCCTCGACGGTGCGCGCGACCTGGAGCTGATCGCATCGGTGCGCGCCAACGAGGTCACCGCGCTCGCCCAGACCGGCGACCCGGCGATGTGGGCGGCCGCGGCGGACCTGCCGGAGTCCGCGAGGTCGTCCCGGGTGCGCAGGCAGTTGAGCCGGGCGTACAACAACCTGGCCGACGCGGCGGCGTGGCTCGGGCACTACAGCGCGGCGCGGGAGTACCTGCGCACGGGCGGGGCCCTGCTCGTGGACGCTGACGTGCCGTTCTTGTCGATGTTGGCCACTGGCACGGGTTTGCGGCTCGACGTCGCCGCTGGGCGTTGGGATGGCTTGCCCGCGGCGGCCGCCGCGTTGATCGAGCAGGCGGGGGAGATGGGGTACCTCGCTGCTGACGCCCGGCTCGCGCTGGCCTGGCTCTCACTGGCCCGCGACGACCGCGACCTGGCGTCCCGGCACCTCGACGACGCGCTGGTCGCCGCCCCGGAGAACGCACCGGTGTCCCTCGCGGTCGCGACCGGGCGGGTGACGATCGCGTTGGCGCGCGGCGATGTCGCGGCGGCCGCGGTGGGCGCCGAGCGGGCCGTGGGGGAGGCCCGGCACAAGGGGAACTGGGTGTGGGCGGCTGATCTGGTGCCGTGGGCGACGCGGGCGTACGTGCGGAGCGGTCGGGTCGAGGAGGCCGCTGACCTGGTCGCGGAGTACGTGCGGGGGATCGAGGGCCGGGACGCGCCACTGGCCGTCGCGGGCGCCGAACTGGCCAGGGGGGTCCTCGCGTCCGCCCGCGGCTGCCACGAGGAAGCCGTCACCCGCTACGCCTGCGCCGCCGACCACTACAGCGCCCTACCCCACCCCCACGCCGCCGCCTCGGCCCGCGAAGCCGCCGCCCGCTCCGCCCTCGACCACGGCGACACCGCCACCGCCACCCGCCACCTGACCACCGCCACCACCACCTTCGCCGACCTGGGCGCCTCCCGCGACGAGGCCCGCTGCCGCCAGATGGCCCGCCGCTTCCGCCGGGGCACCCCCCGGGGCAGACGGGGCTACGGGGACGACCTCTCACCCCGAGAACGCGAGGTAGTAGACCTAGTGGCCGCCGGCCGCACCAACCGCCAGATCGCCCAAGAGCTCTACCTCTCACCCCGCACCGTCGAACACCACGTGGCCAAGGCCATGCGCAAACTAGGCCTGACCTCCCGAGCCGCCTTCGAACCCGCCACCGACTGACCTCGCTCAGCCACCGGCCACAGGTCGCACATCACCCGCCAACCGACAGGGTCTTCCTCGCCTTGCCTCTTGTTCGGCCGCGGTGGCCCTCTTTATGACTTCTGCACGCGCATATTCGACAAGGCGTGGATGAAGGCCAAGCCTTACCGCCCACCCGGCAAAGGTGGCCTCTAACTCGATCCCGGGTCCGCACCCCAGGCTGGAGTCAGCGGAAGGTGCCGAACAAGAGTGGGGCCGGGTGGGAGGTCCTGCAGCCTCCCACCCGGCCCCCGGGCGCGATCACCTAGCGACAGTTAGCGGATCGTCAGGGTGTAGTCCGCAGTTCCTGACTTGCCGCCGCCGGTTGCCGTGACCTTGATGGTGTAGGTGCCTGGGGCCGCGGAGAAGGAGGCGGTCAGGAACAGCATCGAGGTCTGGCTGCCGCTGATGGTCGCGGGGACCAGTTGCGCGGTGACGCCCGAGGGGACGCCGCTGGTGGAGAGGGTCACCGAGCCGGTGGCGCCGGTGACGCGGATGGACGGGAAGGCCGCCCCGCCGCGGGAGAGCGTGCCGGAGGACGGGGACAGGGCCACCGTGAGGTCGCCCGGCTGCTGGCCGCCGTCGCCGACGGTCAGGGTGAGGGTGGCCTGCTTGCTGACCGAGCCGGAGGTGCCGGTGATGGTGATCCGGTACTCGCCCTTCGGGGTGCTCGACGTGGTGGTGACGGTGAGCTTGCCGGTGCGACCGGAGGTGATGGTCGTGGGCTGGAACACCGCCTCCGCGCCGGAGGGCAGGCCGCTGGCGGTCAGCGAGATCTGCGCCGGGTTGCCGCCGACGACCTCGCTGGTGATGTTCGTCGACGCCGACTTGCCCGGGTCGACCTTGAGCGCGGCGGGGCTGACGCCGAGGCCGAACTCGCCGCCGGGACCGCCCTGGCCGATGGTCAGGGTCAGGTTCGCCGTCTTCGTGCCGGACGCGGTCTTGCCGGTGACGGTCAGCGTGTGCGTGCCGTCCGGGGTGCCGGAGGCGACGCTGAGCGACAGCTTCGCGCCCTCACCGGTCTTGATCGACGTCGGCTGGAAGGTCGCCGTCACGCCGGAGGGCTGGCCGGACACCGACAGCGCCACGTCCTCCGGGGTCGCCCCGGCCGTGGTGTTCACCGCGACCGACCCGCTCGACCCGGCGTTGACCCGCACCGAGGACGGGTTCACCGCCACGCCGAACTCGGTGGGCTGCGGCGCGGAGCCGACCTTCTCCTTGACCCAGTCGCCCATCTCGTTGTCGAGCCGGGCCCAGATGCCGTACCACTTGAAGTCCGACCGGCTCCACGACGCGACGCCGACGAGCCTGCCGTTGACCACCAGCGGGCCGCCGCTGTCGCCGGGCAGGATGGTCGAGCGGCCGTCCGGGTACCCGGCGCAGATCATGTACGCCGACTTGAACCCGGCGCCGACGCCCTGGCAGACCGAGTCGCCGTTGACGATCGGGAAGTTCTGCTTGTCCAGCGAGACGTCGGCCGGGTTGTCGTCGTGGGTCTTCTTCCCGTAGCCGATGCTCAGCGCCGAGTCGCCGACCTTCCACACGTTGCCCGCGTCGGCGGAGGTGGCGAACTTGGCCCACTTGTCCTGCGAGAGCGGGATGTCCTCGTTGGTGGTCACCACGGCCACGTCGTAGCCCTGGTCGAAGTTGACGTACTTCGGGTGCTTCTCGTACGACTTGACCGTCAGCGTGGTGCCGGTGCCCACGGACAGGTCGTCGAGCCCGTAGAGGAAGGTCTTGGTGCCCTCCAGGTCGTAGCAGTGGGCGGCGACGAGGATGCTCCGCTTGCCCACCACCGAGCCGGTGCAGGACTGGCCCTTGGGGCGCGACCCGCCCTGGCGCAGCGCGCCGATCACCGGCGGGTAGTCCGACAGGGTGGCGTCCACGCCCTTGTAGATCTGGGCGGTGGCGTCGGGGACGGGCACCGGGGTGTCACCCTCGAAGTTGGCTGCCTTGGCGTTGGCCGGGGCCGCGCTGGCGACCGCGACGACCGCGAGCGCGCTCACCGCGACACCCACCGCCACCGCGCCGACGCGCACGGAACGCTTGGATCTCAACATCGTCTTCTTCTCCAGGTCAGGCGCGGTCACGGGGTCAACGTCCACGAGGTGATGGAGCCGGTGTCGAAGCGGTAGACGTCGGTGACCCGCAGCTTCCAGGTCCCGTTCTTCTGCTCGCCGGAGGCGTTGACGGTGTAGGTGGTGTGGATGCCGTTCGCGTCGCCGAGGCCGCCGGAGGGCCGCAGGCTGAACACCGCGCCGGACGGGCCGACCAGGTCGACGGCGAGGTCGGCGGTGAAGGTGTGGTCGATGTCGACCTTCACCGTGGTCGACGCCGAGGCGGTGCCGGTGCAGTTGGCCATGGTCACCGGGGAGTCAGCCGAACTGGCGTCGGGGATGGCGACGGCGCCGGAGCTGGTCTGCGGGGCGCAGGTGCCCGGGTTGGGGGTGCTGCCGCCGAGCTCCTTGACGTAGAGCAGCTTGTTCGGTGAGCCCTTCGGGTCGCTGATCTTGTCCGGGGTGCTGGCCGCGAGCAGCGCCTGGGTGACCTGCGACGGGGTGCTGCCGGGCTTGGCGGTCAGGTACAGCGCCGCGGCGCCCGCCACGTGCGGGGTGGCCATCGAGGTGCCCGACATCTGCCCGGACGAGCCGTTCTGCAGCGTCGAGGTGATGTTGGTGCCCGGGGCGAACAGGTCGACGCAGCTGCCGTAGTTCGAGCCCTGGCCGTTGGTCCACAGCGAGCGCTTGTCGGCGTTGTCGGACGCGCCGACGGTGATCGCGCTGGGGGTGCGGGCCGGGCTGGTCTGGCAGGCGTCGCCGTTGTTGTTGCCCGCGGCGATGGTCGAGGTGATGCCCTTCTGCACGACCTTGGCCACCGCGTCGTCCACCGAGGAGTTGGAGCTGCCGCCGAGGCTGGCGGTCATCACCGAGTTCGCGCCCGCGTTCGCCGCGACCCAGTCGAACCCGCCGATGATCTGCGACCACTGGCCCGAGCTCTGGCAGTCCAGCACCCGGACGGCGACGATCTTGACCTTCTTGGCCACGCCGTAGGTGGCGCTGCCGACGGTGCCCGCGACGTGCGTGCCGTGGCCGTGGCAGTCCGAGGCGTCGGCGTCGTTGTCGATGAAGTCGCGCCCGGAGGTGACGCGGCCGCCGAAGTCCGAGTGGCCGCGGTAGACGCCGGTGTCGACGACGTAGACGGTCGCGCCCTCGCCGTCGTTGGGGTAGGCGTACTTGTTGTCCGCGGGCAGCGAGCGCTGGTCGATCCGGTCCAGGCCCCAGGTCGGGTTCGGCTGCTCGCCGAAGCCGTGCGCGGTGCCGTCCTGCTCGACGTAGGCGACCTTCGGGTCGGCCGCCAGCCTGCGGGCCTGCTGCTCGGACATCGAGGCCGAGAAGCCGCTCAGCGCCGCCGAGTAGGTCAGCTTGCGCTGGCCGCCGTAGCGGGTCACCAGGTCGGCCGAGGCCGCGTTGACGGCCTGGGCGCCGACGGTGTCCTTGAGCACGACGATGTAGCTGCCAGCGACGGAGCCGGGGACACCCGCGCTGCGGATGGTGCCTTCGGCCGGGGCGGCGGTGGCGGGGGCCACCGCGGCGACGAGCGCCGCGCCCGCCACCACGCCCGCCACGGCCAGCGACCGCATCGAATACCTGTAATTCATCGAAACTCCCATTCACTGCACCGCGGGCGACGCCACTGCGGCGAGTGGTCGCGAGCAGGGTTGGAACGGGCGACCACTACCGCCCACCTTCCCCGAACGGACCCGCGCGCCAATCCGCACGCCATTAAGTGGAGATACCCATTTATTCGCCGCGCCGCTGCCGGTCGCGCTACCTACGTAGGCTGGGAAAGGCACGAAATCGCGAAAGGGGAATGCGGTGACCGGTGTGCTGGTGCAGCGTCGTGCGGAGCTCGTGACCGCGGTCGGGGCCGTCCGCGCGGCCGGTGCCCCGCTGCACGTGGTCGGTGGCGCGGGTCATGGCAAGACCCGGTTCGTCGACGAGCTGCTGGCCGACCCGGCGGTGCGCGACCGGCGGGTGGTGCGCGGGGTGTGCCAGCCGCCCTCGGTGGGGGCGTTCGCGTACGGGCCGGTCGTCGACGGGCTGCGGGTCGCGGTGGCCGAGATCGGCGCGGTGCGGTTGAACCCGGTGGTGGGCGTGTTGCGCGCGGTGCTCCCGGAGGTCGCGGAGTTGCTGCCGCCGATGCCGGATTGCGTGGACGAGGCTACCGCGCGGCACCTGGTGTTCCGTGCGGTGCGGGAGTTGCTCGTCGCGCTGGCGCCGGTGGTGCTGGTCGTCGAAGACGCGCACTGGGCGGACGAGGACACCAGGGCGTTGCTGCGCTTCCTCACCAGCACCGTTGCGGATCGGGTCGCGGTCGTGCTCACATACCGGCCGGGGTGCGGCTCGCTCGGTGTCCCGGGTACCCGGGTGGACCTCGCGCCGTTCACCCGCGAGGAGTTGGACCCGCTGGTTCCCGACGCCGACGCGCTGCTGGCGCACACCGGTGGCGTGCCTTATCTGGTGGCGGCCGGGTTCTCCGTGCCCGTGGCGGCGTACGACGACGTCGCCACTCGGTTGGACGGGGTGTGCGCGGACGCGCGGGCGGTGGTCGTCGCCGCTGCCGTGGTGGACGTGCCGGTGTCGACGCAGGTCCTGGCACGGATCGGTGGGGTGTCGGGTGGGCGCGACGCGGTGGTGGCCGCGTTGCGGACCGGGGTGCTCGTGGAGCACGCGCCGGACGCGTTCCGGGTGGCCAACGGTGTGTTCCGGCGGGTCGTGTACGACGAGTTGACCGGGCCGGAGCGGGTGGAGTCGCACCGGCGCGCGCTGCGGGCGCTGCGCGGGATGCCGGGGGTGTCGCCGCGGGTGCTGGCGGAGCACGCCCGGTTGGGTGGGCGGCTGGGGGAGTGGGTCGAGCAGGTGGAGGCTGTCATCGCGGCTGCGCGTGATTCCGCCGTTGGTGCGGGTGGCTCCACTGTGGCCACGGGTGATTCCGCCGTGGTCGAGGCGATCGAGCCGTTGCTGGCGGAGCCCGCTCTGCCTGCCGCTGACCTGTGCCGCCTGGCGGTGCGGTACGCGGGGGTGGTCGGCGCTGAAGGTCTACCGGTGTTGACCAAGCTGGTCGGCGACGCCCGGTTGACCGAATCAGCGCGTGCCGAGGTGCGGCTCGGCAGGGGGTTGTTGTTGGTACGAGCAGGGGTCTACGAGGGTGTGGGGGAGGTGCGGCGGGCCGTCGCGGGGCTGCGGCCCGAGGTCGCCGCTCGGGGGATGGTCGTGCTGGCCGCGCCCACGCTCGGGTCGCGGTCGCTGGAGGAGAACCTGGAGTGGATGGACCGGAGCGAGCGGGTGCTGGCGCGGTACCCGGAGGGCCCGGGGCGGACGACGTTGCTCGCGGCCGTCGCGACCAACCGGCTGCACACCGCCGACCCGGTCGCCTGGGACATGCTCGCGATGGTGCCCGCCCAGGCGGACGCGGCCGACCACCGCGCCATCGCCGAGGCGGCGTGCTGGATCGGTCACCGCGACCTGGCGCGCGCCCACCTGCGCCGTGCGCCGGGTCCGACCGCGCTGGTGCTCGACTTCCACAGTGGACACTGGTCCGGCCTCGCGGCGCGGGCGGCGTCGTCCCGGTCTGCCGAGGGGGCGCTGGTCCTGGCCTGGCTGGCGTTGGCCACGGGCGACTGGGAAGGGGCGGAGCAGAACCTGGCCGCGATCTCGGCGGACGCGATCGTGCCGGTGCTGCTCGCCGCGCACGCCACGGCCATCCGCATGTGGCTGCACCGCGACCGGTCGGAGGAGGTCGACGACGCCGTCAAGCTGGGCCTGGGCTTGTTGCGGGACAAGGGGAACTGGGCGTGGGCGGGTGAGATCCTGCCCGCGGCGGTCACCGCTCTCTGCCGCCTGGGTCGGCTGGACGACGCGCGCGGCCTCGTCGCCGAGCTGCTGCGGTGCACGGCGTCGATGAACCTACCGTCCACAGTGGCCGATGAGTGCCGCGGCCTGGTGGCCGAGGCCGAGGGTGACGTGGAGACGGCGGCCGCGCACTACCTGTTGGCCCGCCAGGACAGCCCCCGGTACACCGCCGCGCGCCACGCCGAGTCCGCCGCCCGCTGCCGCCTGCGCACCCACCGCACCGCCGCCACCGCCGACCTGCTCACCCTCGTCGACACCCTGGAACACCTCGGCGCCACCCTCGACGCCAACCGCTGCCGCCACCTCTTGCGCGACAACGGCTCCATCCCCCACCTCCGCCGAGGCCGCCGCAGCTACGGCGACCAACTCTCCCCCCGCGAACGCGACGTCGTCCGCCTCCTGGCCCAACACCGCTCCAACCAGGACATCGCCGACGTCCTCTTCCTCTCCCGCCGCACAGTCGAACAACACGTCGCCAACGTCCTGCGCAAACTCCACCTCGACTCCCGCCACGAGGTAGCCAGGGCCTTCCCCGACACCCTCGCCGTCAGCCGCCCCTCGGCGTGATCCCCGGTCCGCCGAGGTAGTCGTCGGGCGCTCCCTGCGACGTCGGCAGGGGCAGGCGGAGCCCGTGGTGTGGGTAGGCGACCACTCGGCTGTCCGGGCTCGGCGGTGTTCGCGGAGCGGGGTCCGGTGGTCAGATGGTGCGCAGGACCGACACCACGGTGCCGAGGATGACAGCGTTGTCGCCGTCGATCACGTCGTAGGCATCGTTGCGCGGTTCGAGGTACACGTGCCCGTTGCGGCGGCGGTAGACCTTCACCGTGGCCTCCTCGTCGATCATCGCGGCGACGACCTGGCCCGAGTGCGCCTCGGGGCCCTGGCGCACCACGACGATGTCGCCGTCGCAGATGGCGGCGTCCACCATCGAGTCGCCGCGCACCCGCAGGGCGAACACGGTGCCCCGGCCGGTCAGCTCGCGCGACAGGGTCAGCACGTCGTCGACGTGCTGGTCGGCGGTGATCGGCGCGCCTGCCGCGATGTCGCCGACGATCGGGACGCCCACCGAGTCCGCGGGCACCGACTCCTGGGTGCCGAGGAAGTCGCGCACGTCGATCGGCCGCGACACCGAGGTGCCCCGGCGCAGGAAACCCTTGTCCTCCAGGCTCGCCAGGTGCCGCGACACCGCCGAGGCCGACCGCAGCCCCACCGCGTCGCCGATCTCGCGGGTGCTGGGGGAGTAGCCGTGCCGGACCACCCAGTCCTGGATCGCGAGCAGGATGCGCTGCTGCCGCTCGGGCAGGGTCGAGGCGTCCAGGCCCCCGAACAGGTCGGTAGTCACCGCGCGATCGTAGCGGTGCGGTCAGCGGAGGGTCACCGCGACGTCGTCGAGCACGAAGTCGGTGATGTTCGCCGTGTCGCCCCAGGTGGTGAACCAGATCCGGACCGTCTTGCCCGCGTACCCCGCCAGGTCCACTGTGTACTGCTGGTACCCGGCGGGCGCGGTCTTGCCCAGCACCGTTGCGAGCGTCTTGCCGTCGATGCGCACGTGCAGCTTGTCCCAGTCGTCCTTCGCACCCTGGTAGGTGACCTTCACCCAGAAGGTGAGCGTCGACCACGCGCACTCCTGCGGGATGCGGACGTCCTCCGGGGCCGCGTGGTTGCCGAACGCGGTGAACGCCGGGATCTTCACCGCCCAGCTCCCGGTGCGCGGCGCGTTCACGCCCGACCACCGGTCGACGTAGTACCCGCTGGTCCACCACACCGTGTCACCGCTCTCGAAGCCGGGGTTGGCCAGCTTCTGGCCGCCGGACGGGCAGGCCCACCCCGGCGGGACCACCGTGACCAGGAACCGGACCGCCGTGGCGCGGTTCGCGCTGTCCTTGGCCGAGACCGTCACCGGGCTGTTGACCAGCGTCTGCGTGGGCGTCCCGGAGATCAGGCCGGTGCTCGCGCCGATGCTCGTCCCGGTGGGCAGCCCGGTCGCCGACCAAGTGTACGGGGCGGTGCCGCCGGTCGCCGTCACCTGGATGGTCATCGGCGTGCCGGTGCGTTGCGCGCGGTAGCCGGGGTTGGCCACGATCGGGTACCCGGGCCTGCTGCCGGTGCCGACGACCACCAGTCGGTTGGGTGAGTCCGTCCCGGCATCGGTGATCTTGCCCGGCGTGGCGTCGAGCACCAGGTGCGCGGCGACCTGCGCCGGTGTCGTGGCCGGGTCGACCGCGAGCAACAGTGCGGCGGCGCCTGCCACGTGCGGCGCGGCCATCGACGTCCCGCTCAGCGTGTTGGTCGAGTCCGGGTAGCTCTTCCAGGCCGATGTGATGCTCTCGCCGGGCGCGAACAGGTCGACGCAGGTGCCGGTGTTGGAGAACGAGGACCGGGCGTCGCCCTCGCTGGTCGACCCGACGGTGATCGCCTCCGCCGTCCTGGCCGGGGATTGCAGGCACGCGTCAGCGCCGCTGTTGCCTGCCGACACCGTCGTGGTGATCCCGTCCGCGATCAACCGCCGGATCGCCGCGTCGAGCACCGGGTCCGCCTCGCCGCCGAGGCTGAGGTTCGCCACGGCGGGGCCCGAGGTGTGGTGCGCGATCACCCAGTCGATGCCCGCCGCAACGGTCTCGGTCGTTCCGTTCCCGTTGCAGTCGAGGACCTTCACCGCGACAACGTTGACCCCCTTGGCGACGCCGTGCCGCGTACCGCCGATGGTGCCCGCGACGTGGGTGCCGTGGCCGTGGCAGTCGGCGTCCTGGCCGTCACCGGAGGTGTTCGTGCCCCAGGTCGCGCGACCGCCGAAGTCGGTGTTCGCGGTGTAGACGCCGGTGTCGATCACGTAGGCGGTGACGTTCGACGCGGTGGTCGAGTAGGTGTAGGCGTCGTCGAGGTCGCCGTCGCGCTGGTCGATCCGGTCCAGCCCCCAGGACGGCGGGTAGGTCTGCGTCGTGTCCGCGCGGATCCGCTTGTTCGGCTGGACATGGGCCACCGCCGGGTCGGCCGCCAACGCTTGCGCCTGCCTGGGCGTCAGATCCGTGGAGAACCCGTTCACGGCGTGGTGGAAGGTCTGTCGCGCGGAGTACTTGGCCGCGGGTGCCCGACCGTCCTTCAGGACCACCACGTAGCTGCTGCTCATCTCCGCCGCCGCCACCGGTGTCACACTGACCAACCCGACCACGACGGCCATCGACAGCGAAAGTGCTTTGCCCACCCCGACCTCCCCGTTCGCGCTGTATCGCACGCTAGGAACGGCCGTGCGGGCGGGAGCGGTGATCAGTGGGCCATCACCGGAATGCCGCGGCTCGTCACCCGTTCAGTCCAGGACGACTTCCGAGACCGGACGCCGCGGCGTCGTCACACCCGGGTGGCCGTAACCGATCCGCAGCACCAGGTGTGCCGCCGCGCCGACGAGCAGACCGAGCGCGTCCCGGGTCGCGGGCACCTCGATCGGTTGGGACAAAGGCGACACGGCAAGCCCGGCCACGCACGCCTCCAGCAGAACCGCCTGGAGCGCTTGACCTGCCGCGAGGTGGTCGCTGTGGGTGTCGCCGACCGTGGTGAGCACGCCGAGCAGCGGCAGGCGCTCGAACGGGACGGCGGGAGCGGACGAACCCAGTTCCCGCAACACGATGAGTGTGTCCGGTGTGGAGGGACGCCCGGACGCGGTGACCGGGATGCCGTCCGATCGGCCCTGGTGACCGATCCAAGCCCGCACCTCGTCGACGTGCGCCAGGTCTTGGCCGAGCACGTGGTCGGCGCGCCGCACCAGGTCCGCGACGGCGCCGACCTCGGCGGGCTGGTCCATCAGGTGCAGCTGCGCGCCCTCGACCGTCGCCGCGCGCATGAGAGCTGTCTTGGCCGGGGACGGTACCGGTCGGTCCAGGAAAGGTCTACGGTTGGTGTGCCTACGCCACACGGCTTCCGAGAGTGCGCGTTCGTGCGGCGTCGGCCGGTACTTCCCGTCGAGCACCGCGGTGGCCAGCAGGTCCGGTCTGGCGCGGTCGGGCAGCATGTGGACTTCCGTGCGGTGACCGGACACGGCCAAGGCCAGCCGCAGCGTGTGGAGCGCGGCACCGCAACCGACCCGGGCCTCGTGCGCGTCGGGATCGGTCACGGTCATCACCCGGGACCGGTCGAGCCACAGGTCCACCCGGTCCGGGTGAGCGGCGAACAGCCAGGGCTGGGTGTTGAACGGCGACGGCGCCCGCACGGCGGCGGTGATGGCGGCGTGCACGGTCGAAACGGTGGTGGACATGAGTTCCCTCCCGTGTCACCACCCAGGCTGCCGCGCGCGACCACCGCGCGGTACCGGCGGCAGGCCCTGTGGCCACAGGACCTTGGTCCCCTATGACGGGTCTGATGTGGACGCCTGTCCCGGGACCAACGACGGTGCTGCCGGGCCGCTCCGGACGTCTAGCGTGGAGATCACGCCGAACGAGGAGGTCCGCCATGCGCGCCTGCGACGTCATGACCAGCCCGGTGGTCACGGTGACCCCGTCGACGACCGTGAAGCACGCCGCCGAACTGCTGGATTCCCGCGGTTTCACCACCCTGCCGGTGGTTTCCGACGACGGTAGGCTCCTCGGCGTCGTCACCGAGGCCGACATCGTCCGCGACCGCTTCCCCCGCGACCCCCGCTTCCGCCACCTGCACCCCGCCGAGGCGCCACCCCCGAACACCGTCGCCGGGATCATGACCACCCCCGCTCCCAGCGCCGACGCGGGCACCGACATCGCCGACCTGGTCGCCGCCATGCGCGACAACGCCCTCCGCGCCCTCCCCATCGTCGCGGGCGATCGCCTGGTGGGCATCACAACCCGCTCCGACCTGCTCCACCTGCTGACCCGCGACGACAAAGCCCTCGCCACGGCCCTGCGCCACCGCCTGACCCTCTACGGCGACCCCACCCGCTGGACGGTCGACGTGACCGACGGCACCGCCACGATCACGGACACGCACGACGACCCCACCGACCACCACGTCGCCGAGGTCCTGGCCACCTCGATCCCCGGCATCACCGCGGCCCGGGTCAACCGCGTCACCGGTTGAGGCCGAACCGACTCCGGTGGAACACCAACGGCAGCGGGTGCTCCACGTGCGCCACCGCGTGCAGTCGCAAGAGGACGATCGTGTGGTCCCCGGCCTCGATGTGCCGCTCGATCGTCGTGTCGAACCAGGCCACCCCCTCGGTGAGCGTCACCGCGCCTTCCGGCCCCGAGGTCGTCTCGATCCCCTCGAACCGCTTCTCCGCAGGCCCGGCCAACTGCCGCGCCACCAGGTCGTGGTGATCCGCCAACACCGTCACCCCCACGTGATCGGCCCGCTGCAACTCCGGCCAGGTCCGCGACGCCGTGCTGATCGAGAACGACACCAACGGCGGCTCCAGCGACACGGAGGTGAACGAGCTGGCCACCAACCCCACCACCCGCCTCTCGACCCGAGCCGCCACCGCCACGACCCCACTGGGAAACGCCCCGAACGCCGCCCGCAACCGCCCAGGCTCCAACCCCACCCCCACCCCCAAAGCCCCACGCGGCCCCGGCACCCAAACCCCCGGCGAGTCAGTCACCCACCCACCCTCACCCACCACCCACGGCCACGTCCAACAACGTTTCCCGATCACCACCCATGACAACTCGTGATGGGTCCCGGCAGACCTCACAGCGGCGGTGAGCCGCACGCCGTCGCGACGCCTCCGCTCGCGGTCCGGCCGTGCTCGTCGGCCGCCGGGCACCGGTGTTGGTCGGAGTGATCGATACGGACCACTCGGGCGTACCCGAGGTCGGCGGGTTCGGTGGTCCCGCCGGTCAGGGCGTCGACGCAGGTAGGGAGACCGTCACGTCCAGGCCGCCTCCTGGCCGAGCACTCGCCGCGACCGCGCCGTCGTGTGCCTCCACGATGGACTTGACGATCGCCAGGCCGAGCCCGGCCCCGGTGCGCGAGGCGAGTCGTTCCGCAGTGCCCCGGTTGAACGGTTCGAACAGGCTGTCCACGCTGTCCGCCTCGACCACCCGTCCGCTGTTGGAGACCACGACGGCCCCGTCGCCGACCTCGACGTGGAACCAACCCCCGGCAACGTTGTACAGCATCGCGTTGCGCACCAGGTTGTCCACGAGCTGGGTCAGCAGCACCTCGTCCCCTGGCACGACGAGCGCCGCGGTGGACACCGATCCGCGCACGCCGACCGGCGTGCCAGGCGGTGGAGCCGCCAGGGCCTGTTCCACGACCCGGGAAGCCACCTGGGCGGTGTCCACCGGGTGTCGCTCCGGCAGTCCGTTGTCGCTGCGCGCCAGCAGCAGCAGCCCTTCCAGCAGTCGGTCCAGGCGGCGGTTGGCCGCCAAGAGGTCCGCGCACACCGCCTCGATGTCGGCTGGACCGGCCGAGGACAGCCGGACCTGGATGATCGCCCGTTCGATCGCCAGCGGTGTGCGCAACTCGTGCGAGGCGTTGGCCACGAACCGCCGCTGGCTGGTGAATGCCCGGTCCAGCCGGTCGAGCATGCCGTCGAAGGTGTCGGCCAGGTCGCGCAGTTCGTCCGGTGGGCCGTCGAGGGCGATGCGCTCGTGGATGTTGCGGGCCGACATCCCGCGCGCCTGCGTGGTGATCGTGTGCAGCGGCCGCAGCACACGCCCGGCGGCCCACCAGCCGACCACGGAGGCGAACAGGACCATCACCCCCACGGCCACCGCCGACGCCGCGACCAGCTGGTCGAGCGCGTCGGCCTGGATCTCCTGCGCCAGGCTGGTGATCTGGGCCGGGGTCAGCGGTGCGCCCTGCGCGGTGTCGCGGACGGCCTGCTTCGGCACCACTGTCACGTTCGTGCGCCGCTCACCGGCGATCGCGTCGCGGATGACGACCTCGACGCTGCCCGCGAGGCTGTGCCCGGACAGCACGAACACCACGCCCAGCAGCACCACGCACGACGCCAAGCACAGGCCGCCGTAGAGCAGTGTCAGGCGCAGGCGGACACCACTGCGGGAGCGGGTCAGATCCGGTAGCCGACGCCGGGCACGGTCGCGATGAGCGGCGGGTCGCCCAGTTTCGCCCGCAGCCTGCTGATCGTGATCCGCACCGCGTTGGTGAACGGATCGGCGTTCTCGTCCCACACGCTCTCCAACAGGCTCTCCGCGCTGACCACGCCACCCCGGGCGCCGAGCAGCATCTCCAGGACCGCGAACTCCTTCCTGGACAGCGCGAGGAACCGTCCACTCCGGACCGCTTGGTGCCGGGGCACGTCCACCTCGAGGTCGCCGTGGCGCAGCACGGGGGAGACCACCCCGGCCGGGCGGCGGCCGAGCGCGCGCACCCTGGCGACCAGTTCGTCGAAGTCGAACGGCTTGGCCAGGTAGTCGTCCGCGCCGAGTGACAGTCCACCGATCAGGTCCCGCTTGCTCGCCGCGGCGGTCAACATCAGCACCCGGCTGGCGCCGTGGCCCGCCACGATCCGCCTGCACACCTCGTCGCCGTGCACGCCGGGCAGGTCGCGGTCGAGCACCACCACGGCGTACCGGTTCACCGCGAGCCGGTCGAGCGCCTCGGTGCCCGAGAGCGCCACGTCAACGGCGAGCGCGTGCTTGCGCAGCCCCTCGGCGATCACCTCGGCCAGCGCCGGTTCGTCCTCGACGACGAGCACCCGCACGTTCCCAGACCTCCCTCGCCCGACCCGGGTCACGGTAGCGAAGACGGTGTTTCACAAGTGTATCGGTCAACCGTGACGCCGGGGATAGGGCTACTTCGTTAGAGCTATGGACAGCGCACGGGATTCGCGCGCTCTCCCGCTGAAAGGTGCTCACCTTGACTCCGTTGTCCCTCCGCGTCGCGGGCCTGGTGCTCCTCGCGACCGCGGCGGCGTGTTCGCCGGACTCCGGCGGATCGCCGCCGACCACGACGACCGCCGTCGCCGCCGACGGCCCGGTCCGGTTCACCCAGTGCGTGCGCGACCAGGGTTTCGAGCTGCCCGACCCGCCACCGGGGGCGCAGACCGTCGAGCTGCCCGCCCGGGCCAAGACCGACCCGGCGATGGGCGCCGCGGTCGACAGGTGCAGGCACTTGCTCGGCCAGGGCAGCGGCAAGAACCCCGACGACCCCCAGCAGCAGGACCGCGCCCTCGCCACGGCGCGCTGCCTGCGCAGCAAGGGCGTGCAGGTGCAGGACCCTGCGCCAGGGCAGCCGCTGCAGCTGAACGTGGACGCCAAGGACCCCAAGGCCATGCAGGCGGTGCAGGACTGCCGCCGCGAGGTGTCCCGCCAGTTCGAGTCGGGCGGGCCGACCAGTGGCGGCTGAGGGTGGCCGAGGCCGGTGGTGGGTGCTGGTCGTGGCCGGGGTGCTGGTGGTCGGCGCCGTGGCGTTCGTGGTGCTCCGGCCGGACCGGCCCGCCGCCGTCGCGGGCGCCAGGCCCGTTCCGCCCACGGCCGAGGTCGTGCGCACCGACCTGGTGCAGAGCACGCGGGCCGAGGGCAGGCTGGGGTTCGACGGCAGCGTCCCGGTGCCCGCTGCTCCCGGTAGCGGGATCGCGACCTGGTTGCCCGCGCCAGGCGCCGTGGTGCGGCTGGGAGAGCGCGTCTACGCCGTGGACAACCGCCCGGTCCCGCTGCTGCACGGCGACACGCCGCTGTGGCGGGAGCTGGCTGAGGGCGTCGACGACGGACCGGACGTCCGGCTGTTGCGCGCGAACCTGCGTGCGCTGGGGGTGGCACGGAACCTGAACGCCGACAGCGACCACTTCTCCGCCGCCGTCGGTGACGCCGTCGCGCTCTGGCAGGAGCGGCTCGGGCTGGCCGAGACTCGCAAGATCCGCCCGGGGGAGGTCGTGGTGGCCCCATCGGACCTGCGGGTGGTCGAGGTGCGGGCAACCCTCGGTGGCGCGCTGCCCGCCGTGGTCGCCACCGCGTCCAGCACCGCTCGGGTGGTGACCGTCGACCTGGCCGTCGCCCAGCAAGGGCTCGCGGTGGTGGGTGCTGCCGTGCGGGTCCTGCTGCCCACGGGGGAGACGACCCCGGGCAAGGTCGCCTCGATCGGCACCGTCGCCACGTCCGCACCGCGCGAACCGGCAGCGGGCGACGGCGCCGTCGCCGCGACGCTGCCGGTGCGGATCACCCTCGACCGACCCGAGGCGGCGGGCACCCTCGACGGTGCCCCGGTGTCGGTGGAGTTCACCAGTGACACCCACCGCGACGTGCTCGCCGTGCCGCTGGTGGCCCTGCTGGCGATGCCCAGCGGCGACTACGCCGTCGACGTGGTCGAGACCCGACCGGACGGGGCGTGGGACTCGCGGCGGGTCGTGGTGCGGCTGGGGTTCTTCGCGACCGGGCAGGTCGAGGTCGAGGCACCTGGGCTGAGCGCGGGTACGAGGGTGCAGGTGCCCGCGCGGTGACCGAGATGATCACGGCAAGCCAGGTCGGCAAGGTCTACCGCGGTGGGGTCCCCGCGCTCACCGATGTCTCGCTGACGGTGCGCAAGGGCGAACTGGTGGCCATCGTCGGGCCGTCCGGCTCGGGCAAGAGCACGCTGCTGCACCTGATGGGCACGCTCGACACACCGACCAGCGGAACCGTGCGGGTGCTCGGGCTCGACCTGTCCGAGGTCAGCGACGGCACGCTCTCGGCGATGCGCGCGCACTGGATCGGCTTCGTCTTCCAGCAGTTCTTCCTCGGCGCGACGCTGTCCGCTGTGGACAACGTCGCACAGGGGCTGGTGTACCAGGGGGTACCGCGCGGCAGGCGGCGGCGGCGCGCGGCCGAGGTGCTCGACCGGGTCGGGCTCGGTCACCGGCTCGACCACCGGCCGGCACGGATGTCCGGCGGCGAGCGGCAGCGGGTCGCCATCGCGCGCGCACTGGTCGCCGATCCGGCGATCGTGCTGGCCGACGAGCCGACCGGCAACCTCGACTCCGCCTCCGGCGCCGTCGTGCTCGACCTGCTGCACCAGCTCAACCGGGAGGGAACCACGATCGTGGTCATCACGCACGACACCGATGTCGCGGACCGGCTGCCCCGGCGGGTGCGGATCCGGGACGGGGCCGTGGTCGCCGACTCCGCCGCGGTGTCCGGTGGTGCCGGGTGAGCGCGCCGACGCGGCAACCACCGCCCTCGGCCATGCGGGTGTCGGACCTGGGGCGGGAGAGCACCTCGGGCCTGCGGGGCAGGCCCGCGCGGGCCGTGCTCTCGCTGCTGGGCATCGCGGTCGGGGTGACCGCGATGGTCGCCGTCCTCGGCATCAGCGCCGCGAGCCAGGCGGGGCTCATCGCGCAGATCAGCAGCCTGGGCACCAACATGCTCACCGTCGCACCCGGCCGCGACCTCTTCGGCGGGCAGACCGAGCTGCCGGTCGAGTCCGTGGCCATGGTGAGCCGGATCGAGGGCGTGCGGTCGGTGAGCGCGGTCGGCGCCGTCGGCGGCCACTCGGTGCGGCGCACCGACAAGATCGATCCCGACGACACCAACGGCATCGCGGTGCTGGCCGCGCGGCTGGACCTGCTCGACACGCTCGGCGGCTCGGTCACCGCGGGCTCGTACCTGAGCCCGGCGACCGAACGCTACCCGGCGGTCGTGCTCGGCGCGGTGGCCGCGAGCAGGCTCGGCGTCGGCTCGGTCGGTGACCAGGTCTACCTCGGCGAGCGCTGGTTCACCGTGGTCGGGCTGCTGGCCCCGCTGCCGCTGGCACCCGAAGTCGACCGCGCCGCGCTGGTCGGCTGGCCGGTCGCCCAGACCGACCTCGGCTTCAGCGGGCATCCGACGACCATCTACGAGCGGTCAGCGGACGAGGCGGTCGCGGGTGTCCGTCAGGTGCTCGCGGCCACGGCCAACCCGGAGAACCCGCAGAACGTGGCGGTCAGCAGGCCATCGGACGCGCTGACCGCGCAGCTGGCCACCCGGTCCGCCTTCGACCAGCTGTTCCTCGGGCTGGGCGCGGTGGCGCTGCTCGTCGGCGGCATCGGGGTGGCCAACACGATGATCATCTCGGTGCTGGAGCGGCGCGGTGAGATCGGGATGCGCCGCTCGCTCGGCGCGACCCGGCGGCACATCCGCGCGCAGTTCCTCGCCGAGTCGGCGGTGCTCTCGGCTCTCGGCGGGGTGATCGGCGTCGTGGTGGGGATCGCGGTGTGCGTCGGCTACTCGCTCGCCCGCGGCCTGCCGGTGACCCTGCCGTGGACCGCGGTCGGCGCCGGGCTCGCCGCCGCGGTGGGCACCGGGATCGCCGCCGGGCTCTACCCGGCGGGCCGCGCCGCCCGGCTGAGCCCCACCGAGGCGCTCGCCGCGGTGTGAGCACGGTGTCGACCAACCACGTCATCGGTCCAGAAGTAGGGGCCGCGAGCCATGGGGGCCGCGATGGGGGTACGCAAGTTCGCCAGACCCGCCCGCGACGGTGAGGAGGAACGGTTGCTGCGCAAGCTGTCCGCCTCCCGCACGGTGCCGCGCTGGCTGGGCCAACGCGCCCAGATCATCACGCTGAGCTGGGCGGGTGCGTCCACAGACGACATCGCCGAGCAGGTCGGGCTCAGTCCGCGCACCGTGCGGGCCTGGCTGCGCCGGTTCGACACCGACGGCATCGACGGTTTGTCCGACCTGCCGAAGTCCGGTCGGCCACCGCAGCTGACCCAAGCGGACCGCTCCCGGCTGGTCCGGTTGGCCGCCGACGGAGGTGCGCAGGCGTGGACGCTCTCCCGGCTCACCACGGCGGCCCGCTCGCTGGGCATCGAGGTCAGCCGCAGCCAACTCCGGCGCATCCTCATCGACGCGGGCGTCGCCTGGACGGAGGTGCCGCGAAACAGGTGCCGAACAGGGTCGGAATAACGCCGACAGAATGGGTTCGGCTTCTTTTGGAACGGACGAGCATCTCCATTGAACCTGTTCTGCTCCAATCGCGTGATTTACCGTCGATCATGGTTGACGGAGCCCACGAGCGGTCAAGAGAATCGACCGGCATCCGATTTCCCGTGCGGATGTCCATCCCACCACACGGACTAAACGAAGTGGGGAAAACCATGCCCGAAGAGTTCTCGCTTGGTGCCGACGACGTCGAGGTCACCAGGACGCCGCCGACGTCGTCGGACTTCGTCATCGCCGACAACGACCCCTCCGACCCGGTCCTCGTGATCGCCGACAACGACCCGTCGGACCCCGTTCTCTGATGTCGGAGACGCTCGAACCGGGGAGGGCCGCGCTCGAGCCCTCCCCGGGTCTCTCCGCACTCGTGGCTCCCATCGAGGTCGACCGGTTCCGCGCCGAGTACCTCGAGCGGGCGCACGTCCACATCCCGGCGGGCGCGCCGGGCAAACCGGTGCCGCTCGACCTCGCCGACGTGGACACGATCCTGGCCCAGTCGAGCATCCGCTCAGCCGACCTGCGGGTGGTCGCCGACGGCAGGGAGACGCCGGTCGCCGAGCTGGCCGCGCCCGGTGACGCGACGGCGCTGGAGCTGCTCTACGACTGCTACCGCAAGGGTTCCACCGTCGTGATGAAGTTCCTCGACGAACGGTGGCCGCCGCTGCGGGAGCTCTGCTCGGCGCTGGCCGCCGACCTGGACGCGCGGATCCAGGTCAACGTCTACCTGACCCCGCCGGGCGCGCGGGGCCTGACTCCGCACTTCGACACCCACGACGTGTTCGTGGTCCAGGTGTCAGGTAGCAAGCACTGGCGGATCTACGACTCGCCGTACCCGCTGCCGATGCACGGCCAGTCCTACGCCCGCCACCGCACCGGCCCGGACCCCGGCGAACCGGTCGACCGCTTCGTCATGCGGCCGGGCGACGTGTTCTACATGCCGCGCGGCTGCGTGCACGACGCGACCTCGGGTGACGAGGCGTCGCTGCACCTGACCATCGGGGTGTTGCCGGTGCTTTGGGCCTCGGTCGTGCGCGACGCGGTGGCGACCGCGGTCGAGCGGGACGAGCGGCTGCGCCGGGCGGTGCCCGCTGGTGCCTTCACCGACCCCGATGCCAGGGCGGCCGCCACATCGGCCCTGGTCGAGCTGTTGGACCTGGTGCGATCGCTGGCCGACCCGGCCGAGCTGCTCGACCGGGCAGCGCGGGTCGCGGAAGTGGGCAGGCGCCCGGATCTGCGCGGGCACCTGCTCGACCTGGAGGCCGTCCGGTCGTTGGACGGGGAGACCACGGTCCGCAGGCGCGAACAGGTGCGGTGTGCGGTCGAGGCCGACACCGACCAGATCCACCTGCGCTTCCACGGCAAGCGGATCAGCCTCCCCGCGCGGGTGGGCGAGCAGGTGCGGTACATCTCGGCGGCGCGCGACCCGTTCACCCCGCGCGACCTGCCCGGCGGCTTGGACTCCCCCGGCCGCGTGGTGCTCGTGGAAACCCTCGTCCGCGAGGGCCTCCTCACGGTCGGGTGACCGCCGCCTCGCCCGGCTCCTCGGCTCGTCCGCCGAGGTGCCGGGCGAGGAACCGCTCGGCGGCGGCGTAGAACGCCAACCGGTTGCGCGGCCTGGTGAACGCGTGTCCTTCGTCCGGGAAGAGCAGATACTCGTGGTCGATCCCCTTGGCCCGCAGCACGGCCACCGCTTGTTCCGCTTCCGCGGCGGGAACCCGCGGGTCGTTGGCGCCGTGGGCGACCAGCAGCGGCACCCGCAGCCGGTCGATCCGCGAGAGCGGCGACCGCGCCCACAGCATGTCCGCGTCGTGCACCGGGTGCCCGACGCGGCGCCACAACCGCTGGGTGAGGCCGGAGAGCTCCTTGCCGGGGACCGCGGCCAGGAAGGTGCGCAGGTCGGTCGGGGCGGCGACGGCCACACCGCAGCGGAAGACCTCCGGGGTGGTGGTGACACCGACCAGGGCCGCGTAGCCGCCGTACGAGCCGCCGTAGATCGCCACCCGTCCCGGGTCGGCCCAACCCCGGCTGACAACGTGCGACACCGCGTCGAGCAGGTCGTCCTGCATCGCCGCGCCCCACTGGCGGTCACCCGCGTTCACGAAGTCCTTGCCGTAGCCGGTGGAACCGCGGAAGTTGACCTGCACCGCCAGGTAGCCGCGATTGGCGAACCACTGCGTCTCGCCGCGCAGGCCCCACACGTCGCGGGTCCACGGCCCGCCGTGGACCACCACGACCGTGGGCAGGCCCCGGCGCGGTACGCCCGACGGGAAGGTGAGGTAGCCGTTGATCTCCAGGCCATCGCGGGCGGTGAACGCGAACGGCGCCACGCGCACGAGCGGCAGTCCTTCGAGTGCGGTGGAGTGGGTGAACAGCGGGGTGGTCCGCCTGGTGGCGCGGTCGTACCAGCGGAACTCGGCGGGACCGTCGTCGACCAGGTAGCGCACCAGCCAGGTGCGGTCGGCGTCGTCACCGCCGAGGACGGTGACCTCGCCCGCGCGGGCGGCCAGCAGCGCCTCGACGTCGGGGCGGACATCCGCGCGCAGCGCCTCGACGTGGCTGCGCTCCCGGCGCACCACGGCCAGGCGCGCTTCGCCGTCCGGATCGGTACCCACCCCGACGACGTCGTGCTTGGCGTCCTCGGCGAGCACCTCCGCCGCGCCGGTCGCGACGGCGACGCGCAGCAGTCTCGTGGCTGGGGATCCCTTGCTGGACAACAGCAGCAGGTGCGTTCCCGACCTGGTGAACCCGATGACGCGCAGCAGCATGGTGTCCTCGTGGTCCACCTCGTGCAGCGTGCGCCAGGAACCGTCGGGGTCGCGCACGACCACCGCGAGGCCGTCGGCTGGCCTGGTCTCCACCGCGGCCAGGGGGCGCAGGTCGGCGTCGGCGGTCCATGCCGTCACCCCGGGGCGGGACGCCACCGGTTCGGCCTCGCCGCTGCCGATGTCGACCAGGTACGCGTCGTGCACCGCGCGGTCGCGCAGGTTCATCCCGACCAGCACGTGACCCGGCCTGCCGGGGCGCAGGGCGATGAGCCGCGCCTGCACGCGCGGGTAGGGGGTGAGGTCGCGCGGAACCGGTGTCGCGGCGGTGACGTCCACGGCGTACAGGTGGGTGTTCTCGTCGCCGTCGCGGTCCTGGGTGTAGAGCAGGTGCACGCCGTCGTGGGCCCAGGCGAACACGTGCACGCCCCGGCCGCGGTCGTCGGTGACCGCGGTGTACGGCCCGCCGAGCGGACCGCACCACACATTCTGGATTCCCTCGACAGGGGAGACAAAGCCGATTCTCGTACCGTCCGGCGACAATGCCGGGCTCAGCCGGTCCGGGTTTCCGAACAGAATCGCGCGGGGAATGATCCTCGGGCTCGCCACGACGGCAAGTATGCGTACGGTTGCGGATTCGGTCCAGCGACCGAACGGTGGACACCAGAAATCCTGGGAGAGCGATGTCGGTCCGGTTCGTGTTTTCCAAATCCAGCGGCGACGCTGCGGGCAGCGGTCTCACCGGCGACCCCGACCTCGGCGCGGCCGCACCGCCACCGCCCGGCGGCCGAGCACGCCCGTTCGCCGCGCTCGCGGGCACGGTCCGGGTGCTGCGGCTGGTCTGGGGAGTCGACGCGCGGCTGACCGGGTGGCTCGGTGCGGCGATCGTGGTGGCGGGCCTGGTCCCGGTCGTTACCGCGGCCACGGTCCGCGTGCTCGTCAACGCCGTGCTGGCCGCGGTGGCAGGCAAGGGCGGTGGCCCGTTGGACGTGCGGCTGCCCGGGTTCGCCTTCGACCTGCCCGCGATGCCGACCGGCACGGCGGTCGTGGTGCTGGTGGCCGTCCAGTTCACCGCCGCGCAGCTCGGTGGGATCGCCGCCGCGATGCGCTCGGGGACCCAGCAGCTGTTGCAGGAGCGGGTGACCCAGGACGTGCGGGCCCGGATCATGGACCACGCGGCGGGCCTCGAACTGGCGTTCTTCGAACGGGGCAAGTCCTACGACCTGCTGCGCCAAGCCCAGCAGGAGGCGGCGATCCGACCGGTCGGCATGGTCAGCAGCGCGTTCGGGCTCCTGCAGAACCTGATCATGTTCACCGGCCTGGCGGTGCTGCTGGTGACCGTGAGCCCGTGGCTGGCGCTGCTGGCCCTGCTCGCCCCGGTGCCCGCGTTCATCGCCGACGCCCGGCACGGCACCCAGGCGTTCCTGCTCTCCACCCTCGCCGCGCCCGCTCGGCGGCGGATGGACTACCTCTCGACGCTGCTCACCACCGACCAGTACGCCAAGGAGGTCCGGCTCCTCGGCCTCGGCGGCTACCTGACCAGCCGCTTCCGGCTCATCGGCGACCGGTACTACCAGCGGCTGCGCACCCAGGTGCGGCGGCGGCAGACAGCCGCGGCCCTGTGGGGCTCGCTGAGCACGGTGGTCGGCGCGGGCACCTACCTGTACATCGCCTTGGCCGCGGTGAACGGGCGGCTGACGCTCGGCGACCTGATGCTCTACACCGCGGCGGCGCTTACCCTGCAGGCCGCGATCCAGGCGATCTTCTCCGCACTGTCCACGATGCACGAGAGCACCCTGTACCTCGACCAGCTGTTCGCGCTGCTCGCGGTGCGGCCACAGGTGGCGGCTGGCGCCCTGCCGGTCGGGGGCTCTGCGCCCCGGATCACCTTCGACAACGTCTCGTTCCGCTACCCCGACGCCACCGAGTGGGCGCTGCGCGAGGTCAGCTTCGACCTCGCCGACGGGGCGACCACGGCCCTGGTTGGGACCAACGGCTCCGGGAAGTCCACAGTGGTCAAGCTGGTCTGCGGCCTCTACCAGCCGACTGAGGGCCGGATATTGATCGACGGCGTCGACCTGTGCTCCTACGACCCGGCGCTGCTGCGCTCGCGGACCGCGGCGATGTTCCAGGACTACGTCACCTACCAGGCCACCGTGCGGGAGAACGTCGGCCTCGGCGCTGTCGACCGGATCGAGGACACCAAGGCCGTCACCACCGCGATGGCCGGTGCCGACGCGCTGCGGATCCTCAAGGGCCTGCCCGGCGGCATGGAAACCATGCTGGGCCGCTGGTTCGGCCGCGGCACCGAACTCTCGGGCGGGCAGTGGCAGCGGGTCGCACTGGCCAGGGCGTTCATGCGGCCCGAGGCCACGCTGCTGCTGCTCGACGAGCCGTCCTCGGCACTGGACGCGCGGGCCGAGGCCGACCTGTTCACCCGGCTCGCCGACCTCTCCGACCGCCGCACCGTCGTCTACGTGTCGCACCGCTTCTCCACCGTCCGGCACGCCGACCAGATCCTGGTCCTCGACAGCGGACGGCTGGTGGAGACCGGTACGCACACGACCCTGGTCGACAAACCGGGCGGCACCTACGCCGACCTCTTCCGCTTGCAGGCCGCGCCGTTCCTGGACCCGCAGCCGGACTAGCCTGCCAGAGACTGCCCGCGCCCTTCCGGGCCACATCCAGGCGTGCGCTGCGCGGCCATGTCCACCACCCGCGAGCAGTTGTCGGCCACGGCCGTGTCGTGCGTGGCGATGACCACGGTCTTGCCCGCCTCGTGCAGTTGGTGGAGCAGGCCGAGCACGATGTCTCGGTTCACAGCGTCGAGAGAGCCCGTCGGTTCGTCCGCGAGGACGATGTCGCATGGCTTCAGCAGCAGCCGTGCCACGGCGATCCGTTGCTGCTCACCGCCGGACAGGGAGTAGACCTTGCGGCGCTCCACGCCCGGCAGTCCTACCTGCGCGAGCGCCCAGGCGATCCGCCGCCGCTTCGGGACACCCCGATCCGCGTAGGTCAGGGCGATTTCCAGGTTGTACGCGACCGACTCGCTGTCGATGAGCGCGAAGTTCTGGAACAGGTAACCCAAGCGGGTTCGGCGCAAGAGGTTCGCGGCGCGGCTGCGCGGCGCGGGCGCCCGGCCGCCGAGCACCGAGACCGCACCCGCGTCAGGGGCCTCCAGCAACCCGATCATGTTGAGCACGGTGGACTTCCCCGACCCGCTCGGGCCGGTGAGGGCGATGAACTCGCCCACGCCGATCCGGAGGTCGAAACCATCCAGGACCCGGCGGTCACCGTACTGCTTCCGGACTCCCCGGAGCTCGCCACAGAACTCCACGACTAGAACTCCTTCACTCGTCGGACCGCGTTCCGCCGTTCCACGAGACTCGCGGTCACCCCCAAGAGCAGTGCCTCGACCGCCACTGTCGTGGCGGCCACGGCCAGCAGTGCCGGTACCTGGCCGAAGGCGTTCTGCTCGATGCCGGGCACGGACACGGTCTCCGTCGTCAGCCACACGACCACACCTCCGGCGAGCAGGGTCTGCACCGGCCAGGTGCCCGCGAGGACGAGGAGCAGCTCGCGGTAGGACCGGGCGACCCCGATGCCGTGCAGCCTGCGCACGGCGAGCTTCCTGCGCAGGCGGTCGGAGCCGATGACGACGACGGTCGTGTTCACCGCGAACACGACCAGCAGCGCACCGCAGGCAACCGCCGTGATCTGCGCGAGCGCACCGCGCAGCGCGCTGATCTGCGTGCCCAGAGCCTCGTGGAAGGTCACCAGGTGTCTCAGGTTGTCCTCCAGCTCGAGCTGCTCGAGCAACGGTGTGATGCGGTCCAAGGCTCCCGCCGGGTCGCCGTCGACGCGGACCTTCAACCCGGTGTCGAGACCGCCGGTGATCGAGTTGAGCCGGTCGACGACCAGGCTGTTGGCGGGTGTCATGATCTGGACGACAGGATCGGTGATCATGTTCCCGCGGTCGGGGTTGACCACGGGGTTGAAGCTGAACACATCCTGTCCCGAAGCCGTCCAGATGATGCGGACCTCTTGGGTGGCGAACCGCTCGGGCGCGGGGGTGCCGGTGATCCGCTCTTCCGCCTGCACCGCACCGGTTGTCTCCGAATCACCCGTTCGAGTGGCTCGAAGCAGTTCCCTGAGTTCGCCCTCCCGGGCCTTGTACTGCTCGGGCACGGCGACCACCCATGCCTGTTCGTCATCCCGGACGGCGATGGTCGCCCCGGTGGCATCAGTGATCGGGTACTGCCGGAGGTAGTTGTTGTTCACCAGGATCGGCGCCGCGGGCCAGGGCGAGGACGGTGGTGGCAGCACACCGGGCTCGTAGTTGGCCGAGTCGATGAAGATGCCCCCCGCCGCCTCCAGCACGGGGTACAGGTCGCGTGCCTGCGCGACCGACGACGCATCGCCGCCGTTCTCCAGCTCCTGGAGGTCGTCCCCGACCAGCCGGGGGTAGAAGATCGCGTAGTCCTGCACCTTCGCCCAGGGGGCCATGAGGTCCAGCTGCTCCCCGAGGTCGCCGAGTTGCTGCCACCCGAGCACGACCGTGACGGTCAGCACCGCCCCGAGGACGGCTTTCACCCCGGCCGTCACCAAGATCGCCAGACCTGGGAACGCGTGGCCACGCTCGCGGTTCGCGCGCCGAAGTGGTTGGTTCACTGCAATCGTCCTTTGATGAGGTCCGACATTCGCACGCGGTTGACGAGGACCAGCCCGACGCCCGTCGTCGCCACGAAGCCGACCAGCACCACGCGGCCGAGGGCGACGACGAGGGTGCGCAGGAACACTGTGTCGACACCGGGGACGACGGCTGTGACGACCAGGCAGGTCGCCAGTCCGATCAGCAGCGACGCGATCAGCGGTCGTCCGACGACCCGGTACAAGATCCGCGCCGTCGGGTAGCCGACCGATCGGAACACGCCGATCCGCTTTCCTTCCCTGAGCAGGATGACGGCGAGGACGAACGTGGCCAACCCGGTGAGGATGTACGCGAGGACGTCCCCGTCCCCGGGTGTGGCAACAGGGGTCGGCCTGACATCGGAGGTCAGACTCGCGGGGGACGCGCCAGCGACACCCGCCACGACGAGCCCCCGTGCGACCAGGGTGAGGAACCGGTCCCGGTCCGGGGACTCGACCGTGTACCGACCCGCGGTGGGCAGGGATTCGAAGGCTCGCCCCAGCGGTGCGAACGTGAGCTCGTACCGGTCCCCGAAGACCACCGGTACGCCGACGTTGTCCACCTCGCCTGCGCGCACCGAGGAGACCGTCGCCGAACCGGCACGTGATTCAGCTGAGTTCAGCCAGCGCCCTGCGGCGAGGGTGAACCCGTCGAACAGGGCGGTCCGGTCGCCGCTGACGAAGATGTAGTGCCTGATGTGCTTGCGGCCTGAGATGTCCACTGTGGTGCGCAGCACGTTGGACCCGGTCGCGGTGGCCGCCTCCGCGAGGATCCGCAGCGCCACCTCGGGATCGGCGACCCGTGGGTGCTTCGGCCAGAGGAACTGGGTACCGAGGTCGTTGGCGACGGCATCGTCGCGTGCCTCTCGGTCGAGCACCGCGTCCGCCATCACGACGGCAGGGATCGCGAGCAGGATCCCCACGAGGAGAACGGACAGGATCAACCGCACGGTCGACCACTCCCGTCGTCGAGCGGTCCGATGTCGATCCGCCCACGTCCGCGCGACGGCCCGAACAGAGGGGTGGCCACCATGGTTCCTCTCTCACGGCGCGCTACTCGGCGCGCTCGACGGGTCATCGAGGTTGGCCGTGCCGGGCCTGACCTTCGCCAAGCCCGGCACGGGTACGCCACGAACGTCCGGGTCAGGGACTGGGGTCGTAGTACGTGTTGCAGGTGTATGCCCAGCCCGCGGTGATGTGCGCCTCCGACCAAGCACCCGCGCTGTTGTAGCGCTTGTCGGTGCCGCCCGCCATGACAGCGGTCGAGCTGTGGTAGTTGTTGGGGTGGACGTAGTTGGAGTAGCAACGCTTGAGGGCGCCGTCAGCGGCGGTGCCCTTGCACCAGGTTCCCCCGCTCGCGCCGCCGCACGCGTTCGCCGCGGCCGGGCGCTGGGTCTGCGCGGTGTCCGCTTGGGCGACCGAAGCGGCGCCCGCGATCATGAACAGCGCCAGCGAGGCGACCGACGCCGCCTTCGCGGCGCGGTTCTTCAGACTTGACACAACCTCTCCGCTCTCTCGATTTACCAGCGATTTCGTAGTTCGGGACGAGCCCAAATCGGTCCAGCGACGATAGGTGAAAGGCGCACCAACGCTTGGCTGAATCGAGTGTGCACATCTCGAAAAGAGCTGTTGACATTGTCGGTTTCCAGCCCACGCCCAGGCCGCCGGTTAGGACCCGTGCGGGTTTCGCCGAGGCGGTCGATCGCACACACCGGTCACAACACCGACCACCCCGGTGGATGGTCGCCCGCAGGCGCACCACCTGGCAGAAACGCTACCAACGCACAATGGGATCGGCAATTGACAATCCGCTAGGCTACCTGGTTGGTGGAGTCAAAAACTGGACGTTCGTCCGGTGTGCCGCCGCCAGGCGGAATGTTGGACATGGCTCGCATGACAATAACCGGTCACCGGGGCATTCTGCCGTATTCGTTGTTCTGCGGCACGTGGATGGCTTTGGCAGCGGCCTGCGGGGCGTGGACGAGGGTGCACCGGGTCACGGGTCGGGCGTCGGTGTGTCCAAATCAGCTCTGCCGATGCGCGGTGCGGGCAGTCCGCGGTCGTGCCGGTCGTGGGGATTTCCGGGTGTCAGCCGTTGAGCGTAGGCTTGCGCGCTCATTGCGACATCGGGTGCTGGGGAGCGGCGCGGTGGGTATCGAAGACCTGAGCAGTTATGAGCGAACGGCCTGGGACGAGCTTGCTGCGTGGCGGGTCGACCGGCTGCTGGCAACGGAGCGGCACGTGCTGCCCCGGAGGGCTCGTGATGGACTGGCCAGGGCGGGTGAGCTCGGCCGCGGGGGAGTCGACGGGATTCCCGGTGCGCAGCAGTTGGTCGGCACCCTCGGCAAAGCACTCGAGGGCATGCTGAGCGTGGTGAACAAGGCGGCGGAGAAGAGCATGCGGCGCAGCGCCGTCCTCGCAGCCTACGCCAGGCGCGGCCACGTCCTGACCGACGTCGAGGACATCCGCAAGCTCGACCTGAAGCTGGTTGACGAAGTCAAGCCGCACCTCGGCCTGCGCTATGCCTCCGGCACGGCGGTCACGGGCGCGGCAACCGGACTGGCGGTGTCCGGCGGCGAACTGCTGGCCACGGTCGGCACGGTGGCAAGCGCTGGAGCGGCCGCGGCACCCGGCGCAGGCACGGTTGTCGCAGCGCTGGCCACTGATGCGGCCGCGACGCTAGGCGCGATGACCCGTGCCGTCGCCCGCACGGCGGCCTTCTACGGCTACGACACCAGACGTCCCGAGGAGCAGGTCTTCGCCCTCGGTGTGCTGAACTTCGGCCTGGCTCATCAGGCAGGCAAGAGTGCCGCCTACCTCGAGCTCAACAAGATCGTGCAAGCGTTGGCCCGCAACGCGACTTGGGCGCGGTTGAACAAGAACAGCGTCACCCGCGTCCTGCGCGTCGTCTACCAGCGGCTCGGCTTGCGCCTGACCAAGCAGAAGCTCGGCCAGGCCGTACCCATCGCGGGCATCCTGATCGGTGCCGGACTCAATGCCCGGCTGCTCGCCAAGCTGGCAGACGACGCGGACAGGCTGTACCGCGAACGTTTCCTGCGCGACAAGTACGGGCTCCCCGGCGACGGTATCGGGAACACCCCCGCTGCGGACGACAACCGCGCCGACCGGATCCTCATCGCCGATATCGTCGACGGCGAACTCGACGCAGAAGACCGCGACGCCGACACCGACGAGCAGCGGCAGCGCAATACTCCAGTGGAGCCAGCCGGGTCCGGCCACCATTCGGGTGGTCGACCTGGCCGCACACCCGCCTGCGGTGGTGTCCCAGTCGACGAACGCCCGGTGCCCGTCTCCCATGATCAGGTTCCACAGCGCGAGGTCGTGGTGGGCGATGATGTCGGCACCGTCGGCTGGGACGAGCGTCTGCCACCTGGCTCAGGCGGCGCGACGAAGTCCGCGACAGCGCCGTGAGTGTCACGGGTCATCCGAGCGGCACGGCGAATGCGCTCGTCAGGGTCGAGCAGGTCGAAGCGGTCTGGCCAGGGCACGGTGCCGGGATGAAGCCGAGCGCTTCCCTGGTCTTCTCGTCTACGCCCAACGGCTTCGGGGCACCGGGAAAGCCGACTGCGTCGAGGTGCGCGAGCAGGGCGTGGACGACCAGGGGCCAGGGACCGGTTGGGCGGCGAACGGTTTGTCCGACGCGAACCTCGTCGGCACTTGCGTTGGAGGCGATCTCGTCGTCGGCCATGGCGATCAGCCTTGCATTCGCACGAAGAACTCCACCGACTGTGCCATTGCTCGCCGTACTTCCATCTCCGCCGACATCGAGAACCGCCTCGAACGCACCGGGGTCCGGCCGCTCGCCGCTCACGACCCGTTCCCCCTCGCCCAGGACGGCACCGGACACAAGGTCAGATCGCGGCCCAGTGGCAAGTCCGTCGGATCGGGCAGGCATCTCCGAGTTCCACCCGAGGAACTTGCCCGCGCCCTGTTAGAGCCCTCAGCCTCGAGATCCGTCTCAACGCGACACCCTCAGCGCCACCTGCCGCATCACCCTGACCGGCCCCACCATGACTACAGCCACCCGCACCGCCCACAGCGCGGCCATCCTGACGCTTGGTGACACTCGACAGTGCAGTGACCAGCTCAAACAAAGCGAAGGGAACAAGAGCCGCCCGAAACGGGTGACGATCCTGTTCCCATCCTTGTGGTGCCCCCGGTGCGATTCGAACGCACACTGGACGGATTTTGAGTGCACTGTCTACCCCGGACATGCACTGCCCTGACCTGCGCGAACAGACGCCAACACTCGATTACGGCCCGAGTTTCGGTACGCATTCGGCACAGCAGGACCCGGTGGGCTCTGCCAGCTGCGCCCGGACGGACCTCTACTCGGGGCGCTGGGCGCGCAGCAGGTCCAGGATGGCGTCCAGCTTCGCTGTCTGATCGGCCTGGTTCGTTGCGATCTCAGCGAGTCGGTTGCCCTGCCGCTTCTGCGTCGCCTCGATCGTGGCCAGCATCTCGTAGATTGACTGAACGTCGTTGTCGAGCTGCCGCACCTTGCGCTCAACCTCAGCCGGGGTCGTCATGACCCGGGAGCCTAGTCGCTCCGAGAACGCCCAGACACGCTGAAGCCGCCGTAGGGCGCTGGGGGTGGGGTCGGCCGCGGGGTGCGGTGGCGGGGGCTGGCTGTGTCCCTGGAAGCCGTAAAGCCCGTAACGCCCGTAAACGCGCAGGTCAGGCGGTTACGGGTCGGCCGTTGGGGTCGTAACCGGTTACGGCCCTGGGACCATCGGTTACGGCCTTGGACAGCAAGGCGTAACCGCCTGACCTGCACGGTTACGGGCTTTACGGGTGTTACGGACTCTGCGGGGCATTGAGCCGCCGTAGGGCGCTGGGGGTGGGGTCGGCCGCGGGGTGCGGTGGCGGGGGCTGGCTGTGTCCCCGGAAGCCGTAAAGCCCTAAAGGCTTACCCGGCGGCATCTGGTCCCGTTGCTGGCAGTGTCACCGGACGCAGGGGCGTAGGCAGGCACGAGTGTTGGCCAGGCCACTCACCGGGCCGTGTGGGGTCCGTAGGGCACCCGCCATAGGTCGGCACCCAGTGCGACAACATTCCTCAACTCTGCCCGTCATAGATGCACGACCCCGGAAAGCAAGCGCTAGTTTCTACAAAAGAAACTCAAATAGCGCCCCTGACGGCCGCCATGATCTGTAAACTGTGCGCACATGTTGCCACCCGAGACCTTGATAGTAGTCTTGTAGGTCTTTGTTGTCGCGATTAGCGTCTAGCCTAAGACGCTTTTTCCCTTGCTCTCTGGCGATCTTGGTGGCCCAATCGAGCATGATCGACCCTATGCCTCGACCTGACCAAGCTCTCCTGACGGCCATTCTGTGCACATAGAGTGCGCTCTCCAGATCGTCTCCTGATTCCCAGAAGTCTGGGTCGGCGAAGTCGTCTACAGTGATGGTGCCGACGACCTGGACGGTTCCGTCTGTATATGCCTCAGCAAACCATACTCGACCGCCGCTAATGCCGTCCGCTATGCGCTCAACGCGGAATGGTCCTTGCCACTGGTTGACGCCTTTTTCGCGAAGCCAGGCCGCAGCCTCAGTCATCAGGTCCAGGACCGTGGGAAGTTCTCCGGGAACGGCTGGCCGGAGTCGCAACTGAAGGTCATCGCCCACTGTCTACCGGCCTATCACGCTCAAACATGATGACGTGGCGCGTGCCCGGCAAGATGGTCACCACGGAGCGGACTGGCTGTCCATCCTTGGTGTAACCCGTGGAACGAAGTACCGCGACAGGAACACCTGGTCCTAGTTCGAGCCTGTCTGACTCGACTGGCGATGGCATCCGAACCTCGATCTCATCAATTGCGCGCACTTGCCTGGCGCCTAGCTCGGACAAGACCTCATTTGCGCCCCGTTGAATATCGTGCGGCGTGACAATCTCGGAGTTGTTTACTAGTCCTAGTGGAAAATAACTGTCATTCAGATTGAAGGGTTCTCCATCTAGGTAGCGCACCCGCCGACGTACCACGGCCAATTCGCCCTCTTGTAGCTTCAATCGGCTGGCCACCACCGGAGGGGGAGTCACGATTTCCACCGTGATGGTCTGGGATGGTACCCGCCCTTCCTGGGCTTGTTCCTCCATCCATTGGTCCATTTCCGGGGAGGACGGTCGCGGTCGAAACTCTGCCTGGGGTCGAAAGATCGAACGCTGAACCTTGCGCACGAAGTAGCCGCGCGGTCGGGACGGCACCACCAAGCCCTCGTTCTTGAGCAGTGTCAGCGCTTGGCGAACCGTTGTTCGGGTGACATCGAACTTGTCGCTGAGCGCCTGCTCTGTGGGCAGCTGCTCGCCGGGGGCCAAGCGGCCATCGTCGATCTGCGACCGGAGGTCGTCCGCGATCTGCGCGTACACCGCTTGGGCGCTGCTACGGGGAGGCATGCCGACCAGTCTGGCCTCTGACATGCGCTTTGTCTACTCAATGCGCCACCGGGGTTGACACCGGGCGCACGACGTGGGAGTGTCCTGTTGTCGCATTGAGTAGACAATGCGATCGGGGTAGACAAACCGCCCTGTCGACTCGATCTCGCTGTATGCGAGCGGCGCTCATGTGTCGTTAGGTGGTCGTCCTTAGCGGTAGGACCATTGCGCACGACGTCCCCGAGGTGGCCCTGAAAGTGGGGAGCTGACGGGTAATTCGTCCTGCATGCGCAATCACTTCATGAGATAAGGCCCTGGGAGCGGGGCTTCATATGGTGTATTTGGTGCGCCCTTTTTCAGTTGACATGGGCGTATCCAAAATCTTGACCTGGCTGTGTTTGTGCAGGTCAAGAGTCCTTTGCGGCCTGGTGGCGTTGTCGCGTTGTGCGACGCGTCACCAGGCCATCTTCCTTTTCCGCCTTACGTATGGAGGTGTTTGTCATGCCTGAGACGAGGGTCAACGGGCTGGTGCCGGTCGCGGACGTGGTCTGCGTTCTGCGTTTGTCGGAGGAACAGGTGTGCGCCGGTTACCTGGCCGCCCGTAAGGCGATGGTGGCGGCGGGTACGCGGGTGTTGTCGCTGGGCCGGCTGGTCGCTGAACACCCCGGGCGGACGGACTACAGACGGGCCTGGTTCACCGCGCAGGCCAACCACGCCGCGGCCTTGAACCGCACCGAGATCGCCTACAGCCGGTGGACGCGGGCCCAGCTGCGCACCGACGCGGCTTGGAGCGCCACGACCGGCCGCGCCGCGGCTTGATCCGCACTACAACCGAGAGGAAACAGCGGTGTACTACGACTTCTTTCCGGACGGGCTCACCGAGTCTCGGATCGACGCCCTGATCGCGGAGATGGCTGGTCAGGCTCAGCCTGTGCGGGTGCCGTCGCCGTTTGCGGACCGCGAGATGGACTTGCGCCGCGAGCGTCGCCGGTCGAACCGTTCGAGTGTTCAGGCGACTCGGGTGTTGGGTGCGCATCTGCGCAGCACGCCGATGACGGCCTCGTCCCTGGGCGAGGTGGCGTAATGGCGAGCGTTGGCTACGTCGCGTCGGAACACCCGGGGCACCCGGTTCCGGCGGGGCTCAGGTCCTGGTCGACGTTGTGGGCGGGGTACCGGCCGGTGGACATCACTCCGCCGGAGCTGCTGCCTCCGGGGTTGGCGGCGAGTGTGGCGCAGGGGTGGGCTGAGCCGTACGTGAGCCCCCAGGATGTGCCGGACTGGGAGCGCAGGCGGGCGGCGGCGTTGGTGCCGTTCACCTTCGCCGGTGGATGGCCGTTGAACCCGACCGGTCGCACCGGGTGGGCGGGACGGAACCTGGGGCGTTGGGGTGAGAACCAGGCCGCGGACCCGGTCGTGATCGCCGGATCGGGAGCTGAGCGGCGGGTCCTGTTGATCCGGCGTCGTGACGTCGGTCAGTGGGCGATCCCCGGCGGCATGGTCGATCCGGGCGAGACCGCTCCCGCGGCGTTGGTGCGGGAGTTGCGCGAGGAAACCGGCGTGGATCTCGCCGCGATGACACCGGTGATCCTGGCCCGTAGGTACGTCGACGACTGGCGCACCACGGACCACGCGTGGGTGACCACCACGGTCGCCCTGTTCCGGCTGCCTACCCGCGTTCTCGCCACCGCTGGCGACGACGCGGCTGACGCGGGGTGGTGGCCCTTCACGGGGGTCGACCACTTGGCGGGCTTGCTCGCGAGCGTCGGCGGGCTGTACCCCGCGCACCGCGCGCTGCTGCGGTTGGTGCCGGACGCAGACCTGGCGGTGGCGTCGTGAGCGCGGCGGAGGTGTTCGCGGCGGTGTTGCCGGGGTTGTTGGTGGCGCACAACGTGGCCGATCACTGGGTGCAGACCGATCACCAGGCCGCGCACAAGGGCCGCAGGGACACGACGGGCCGGTTGGCGTGTGTGTCGCACGTGGCGTCGTACACGGTGGTGACCGCGGTGACGGTCGGGGTGTTGTGGTGGCTGCTGGATCTGCGGATCGGCCTGGTGGGGTTCGTGGCCGGGCAGGTGGTGAGCGCGGTGACGCACTACTGGGCCGACCGGCGCTTCACCCTGGCGTGGCTGGCCAGGCTGACCGGGCACGCCCGGTTCGCCGCGCTCGGTGTGCCGCGTGCCGGGCGGGACGACAATCCGAGCCTGGGCACCGGCGCATACGCGTTGGACCAGTCGTGGCACTGGGCCTGGCTACTGGTCGCGGCCCTGGTCACGGCGGTGGCGTGATGGGACGGCGTCAGTTCCCGTGGGTGTTGGCCACGGTCGCCTGGTCGCAGTCCGAGGAGTTCACCCGGGGCACCCACCTGGGGCTGCCGTTGTTGTCATGGGGGCTCGCGCCCCGTGACAAGGTCGCCACCCGGCGCCAGCTGCGCGGGATGGGACTGCGCCCGAACGGCCAGGAAGCGGTGGCCTACCTGTACTTCCGGTGCCGCCGGGCGAACAAGCAGGTGTTCGCCGAGTTGTTCCTGATCAGCGGTGCCGCGCCGCACCGTCCGGCGACACCGGCACAGCACACCGCGATCGCCAAGGCCAACCTCGCCAAACGCATCTGCCGCACCTGCGGCCGCGACGCGGGCTACATCGTGCCCCGCGAGACCGGCCAGTGCACCGACTGTTGGCTGGCCGATCAGTCCACACAGGAACCGGTAGCCGCCTAGTCAGTCCACCGACCCGGTGGGCCGAACAGCTCGTGTTTCACCAGGCATCAACACCCCAACACGCAACGGAAGGCATCAGCCATGGGCAAGCGCAATAACGACAACTCCGACGACAAGGACCAGATGTTCCGGTTCGTCGACGCCGACGCGCGATACCACGAGGGTGTTGCCCGGTTCGAGGAGGACTTGCGCGAGCTGGGCGTGCACGTCGAAAACCCCGACGACCCGCGCTGACCCGATCGAAAACCGCCACCCACCGAGAGGAAACAACCATGGACACCTGTCTGGCCTGCTGGCACGCGGGCGAAGGCGACACCGTCCACTGCGAAAAATGCCCGTGCTGCAAGGTCTGCAAGGAACACCGCATGGCGGGGTGCCCGCTGTGCGAGGACTGACCCACCCCACGTCAACGCCCCTGCCGACGATCTCTCGCGTCGGCTCTGTGCCCGGACCGGCGGCCTACTCCGGCAAAGAAGACGCCGCCGGTCCGGTCCACCCCAACACCGCCCTCAGGGCGGGTCAGGAGAGCACCAGAATGGCCTACCAGCCCCATTTCGACAAACCGCCGGTCGTGCGGATCGTCTCGTTCGGGTATCTGCACAGCACCCCGCCCGCCGCTGACCTGGTGGTCGACGTGCGGCAGCTGCTGCGTGACCCGGCCCGTGCCCGCGACGGCGGTTTGCTGGACCTCGACGGGCTCAACCCGTTGGTCCGTGACGCGGTCATGACCACCCCGGGCGCGCTGCACCTGGCCGATGGTGTGTTCACCGCGGCGTTCCACCTGCACACCCTCGCCCGCAAGCCGGTCACCGTCGCGTTCGGCTGCGCCGGAGGCCGACACCGCTCGGTGGCGCTGGCCGAACACGTCGCCGCCCTGCTGCGCACCGACCCCACCAGCGACACCGCGATCCCGGTGTCGGTGCGGCACCTGCACGTCCACCTGCCCCGCGTGCTCGACGGGGATCAGCGATGACCCCCGACGAGCACTACCGATTGGCCGAGCGGTTGATGGAGTCGCGGGTGATCCGGCAAGGCCCGTGGGCCGATCTTCCGAGTGAGAAGGCACCCCCGCTCCCCGATGCCGTCGCTCGCGCACAAGTCCACGCCACGCTCGCGCTGATCGGCACGCTGCGTGTCCTGGAAGGGGAACCCGATGACCGGCAATGACATCGCACGAGGCGTCGAGGTCATCGTCGCCGCGCTGCTGGGCAACGACCCCACCGGCGACACAGCGGTCCCGGTGTCGGTGCGGCACCTGCACGTCCACCTGCCCCGCGTGCTCGACGGGGGGCAGCGATGACCGAGAACAACACCCAGGGCCGGGGGCAGGTCGGCGGGGCGTTCGCGACGGCCGACTGCCCTTCGTGTGGCGCGTTCGTGTCCCTGGCCGGAAGCGGTCGACGGGGAGAGCAGGTCCGAATGACCGGGACCTGCCCGAACGGGCACGCCGTGTTCTTCAACACCGTGATTCCCTGAAAGGGGTTGGCAATGCCATACCAGGAGCAGCGCCGCGGCGCTGGCGCGGTGACGTCGTGTCCCTTCTGTGAGTGGCCCGGTGGACACGCACCCGCCTGCCCGCGCGACACCGCGCTGGTCGGCGCGATCGCGTTGGTCGGGGGTGCGTGATGGGCGATGTCGTGCACATCGGCAAACGGTCGTGGTGGGACAGCACGGTCACCACGCTGTGCGGGCTGAAGTTCGCCAAGGACAACAACACCCGGCAGATGTTCGCCCGGGGGAACCTGTGCCCGGCCTGTGAGGCCGCGAAGAAGGGGGGCCGCAAGTGAGTGTGTTCGAGACCGACGAGGAGTACGACGACCTGTGCTCGTGCCGGTGCCCGCGGCTGCCCGGCACTCACGGGTCCGGCGAGTGCGCGAACGCGGAGGCAGGCAAATGAGCGCGGTGTTGATGTTGCTCACGGCGCTGGCGCTGGCGCTGCTGGCATTGGCGATGATCCGTCTGTGGAAGGTGTTGGCGGTGGCCGCCGCGATCGCCGGTGCACAGTGGACGATCATGCAGGCCGGTGACGCCGGGATCCAGTTCGCGGCGCTCGCGGTACCGGCGCTGATCGCGGCGTTTGTGATCCTGCGGTTGGTGGGCGACCGGCCTGCCGGTATCGGTGGTTGGGGTCAGGGGGTGCGGGCATGACCAGCGCCTACCCCGTCGCCATGGACACGCTCGTGGCACAGGTCAAGGCCCGTGCGATCGAGCTGGGAGAACTCCCGTCCCGCAACCGGATCAAGACCGAGTTCAAGGTGGGCGCCCCCAAGGCCACCGCCGTGCTGGCCGAGTTGGAGGGGTTCGACCCCACCCGGCGCCTGCACGCCGTCCCGCCAACCGACTTCGAGCGGGCTGCCGAACCCGTCCACGGCACCGAGTCCGACCAGCCCGCCCCGGTCGAACCCACGTCGCCCGCCGCCACCACGGAGCAGGGCGATGCCGAGCAGGTCGACAGTGCCGTGAGCCCGGGTCCGGCCCCTGCGCCGGTCGCGGTCACCACGGTGGGGACACGACGGCGGGAGCGGGTGTGGACGCATTCGCTGGCGCTGCTGATGATCGCTGTGAGTGCGTTCGTGGCGATCTGGGGTGGCTGGGTCGGGCTGGGCACGCTCACCGGGTTCGGCGAGGTGGCGCTGCTGCCCGGGATCGTCGACGGGTTCACGATCGACTCGGCGATCACCCTGCCGCTGGGCATGGAGGCCTACGCCGCGTTCGCGTTGCGGGTCTGGCTGACCGGAACCCGGACCCGCACAGCCCGCCGGTTCGCGAAGTGGTCCGCGATCGGCGCGTTGGCCCTGGGTGGGTTCGGGCAGGTCGCCTACCACCTGATGACCGCCGCCGGGATCACGGTCGCGCCGTGGGGGATCACGACGTTCGTGTCCTGCCTGCCGGTCGCCGTGCTCGGCTGTGCCGCCGCCCTGCTGCACCTGCTGCGTGAGCACCCTGACGAGGAGGTGACCCGATGACCGCCCCCAGCGCCATGCCGGACCCGGACGAGGAACCCACCGGGGGCACGCTCGTTCCGTTCCCCGGCACGGCCATCCCCTCCGGTAAGGAAACACCGCTGGTGACCGGTGTCGCGGACCCGGGCACGGTCGCGGGCGAGCTGGTCACGGCGGAGGAGTCCGCGGAGCTGGACCGGCGGCTGCCGCACGGCCCGGCCCGGGGGACAGGACCGGTGCGGCTGCTGCCGCGAACCCGGGCACTGGTGGTCACCGTGGCCACCCACCAGCGGACCCGCCGCGCCGGGCGGATGGTGGTCCGCAACGCCGGGTACGCGGTGGCCGGGTCCAGGATCCGGCTGGCGGAACGGCGGGCACGCCGCAAGCACCTGGACCTTGAGCAGGCGATCACCACCCTGCGGGTCAACGGCAAGTCGGCCGACGACTTCCGGGTCCTGCGGGAGCTGGAAGACACGTTGGAGCGTCGCCGGACCGGGCAGGCCCAGCGCGGTCGGGAGCACCGGATCGAGGTGCTGCGCTGGACCGGCGGCACCCTGGTGGTGCTCGCCTGCGGGCACGTGGTGCTGCTCGGGTACGGGGTGGCGCAGTCCATCGCCGGAACCGGGTCCGTGGCCGCACAGTGGCAAGGCATCACCGACTTCTGGACCACGGTGGCGTCGGTGTCGCCGCTGGGTGACTACTGGTGGGGATGGGCACTGGGTGGCGCTCTTGGGTGGGCCGCCCGGTGCATCCCGGTCGGCCGTGCCCGGGGCACCCTGCCCACCTGGGCCGGGGACACCGACCCGGTCCCCGCTGACGGGCGCAGCATCATCCCCGACGAGTCCGCAGTGCTCGGTGCCCTGCGCCACCTGGGCGGGCTGCCCGCGCTGCGCCAGGCGTTCAAGGAAGGGTGGGGCACCTCGGTCGTCCCGACCTGGGTCCAGCCCCCGCACATCGACGGCAAGGGCTGGCGCATGCAACTCGTGCTGCCCCGGGGCGTGCCGGTCGAGGAGATCGTCAAACGCAAGACCGTCCTAGCCCACAACCTCGTGCGACTGCCCATCGAGGTGTGGCCCACCGAACCCAAGAACCAGGCCGGAGTCCTGGACCTGTGGGTCGCGAACCCCGGTGTTCTCTCGGGGCCGGTGGAGCCGTGGCCGCTGCTGCACGAAGGCACCACCGACTACTTCGCCGGGGTGCCACTCGGGGTCAACATCCGCGGAGACCTGGTCACCGGCCGACTCTCCGAAGCCAACTACGCCATCGCCGGGATCATGGGCTCCGGCAAGTCCACCCTCATCATCACCCTGATCGCCGGGGCCATCCTGGACCCGCTCGTGGACGTCGACGTGTTCGTACTGGCCGAAAACGCCGACTACGACCCGTTCGAACCGCGTCTGCGGACCCTGCGCACCGGCGCCAACCCCGACACCGTCGCCGCCTGCGTGCAGACCCTGCGCGACCTCTACGCCGAGCTGGAGATACGCGGCAAGGCGCTGAAAGAACACGGCGAACGCGCCGTCACCCGCAAACTGGCCGAAAAGGACACCCGGCTACGACCCCGGGTCATGGTGATCGACGAGTGCCAGGCGCTGTTCATGGACGCCGAGTACGGAGAGGAAGCCGCCGACACCGCACAGCTGCTGGAAAACGCCGCCCGCAAGTACGCCATCACCGTCGTGTTCGCCACCCCCGAGGCGTCCACGGCATCACTGCCACGCAAGCTCATGGCCGTCACCTCGTGCAAGGCCTGCTTCGCCATCGGCGACCAGCAGTCCAACGACGCCGTCCTGGGCACCGGAAGCTACAAGGCAGGCATCTCGGCTGTCTCCCTGGAACCCAAGACCCCCGAAGGACCGGGCGACATCGGCACAGCCATGACACGCGGGATCATGGGCAAACCAGGCCTGATGCGCAGCTTCTACCTGCGCAAAGACGCCGAAGTGGACGAGGTCACCCCCATCGTCGAACGTGCCCTGACCCTGCGAGGGGGACACGACACCATGCCGGGCGAGGACACCGGACAGGCCGACGACGTGGACTTCCTCGCCGACCTGCGCCACGTCATCGGCACCGACAAGCGGGTCCGCACCATGGTCCTGCTCTCCCGCCTGGCCGACCACAACCCCAGCCTGTACGGAGACTGGACGTCCAAGACCCTCAAACCGGCCCTGGACGATGTGGAGATCCCCGTCCGCAAGAGCGACGGTGACAGCGTCGTCCGCGCCGACGACGTCATTCAGGCAATCACGGAGCGCGAGGTCGGTGCGGTGTCGGACGACGATAGTGACGTCGACTAGCGACGCGACCACGGCAGGGAACCGGTCAGGGAAGCACTGAATCCCAGGGATTTTCCCCTGACCGGTTCCCTGACCACCATCCCTGCACCTACCTGTGACAACACCGCGCAGGGAAGATCCATCACGACCCGGCTCCGACCTGCGAAACCGCCTCGCGCGGCCCATCACCATCCCTCCCGCGGTCATCCCTGACCGTCGAACCAGGCGCCCGACGACGGTCCGCGCGCTCCTCGACACGTCCACCGATGACCACTCAAAGTAGTCACAAGTTGTCCACTTCGGAGAGCCTGCGGCCATCCTCGCCGCGCCTCTGAATCGCATACAGGCAGGGGGACACGACGCCGTCATGTGCAGAGATCACCGACGCTGCCCCGGCAGCGGCACCGCCCGCGCCAGGGCACTCAACACCGCCAACCGCCGCGTCCAACGAGCACGCAACGCCCTGCGTACCGCCACCGCCGGCGGCGAACAGAACGCTATCGACACTGCGGCAACACGCCTGGAACGTGCCCATCAGGCCCTCGCGGCCGCGCACGCCGCGCACCCACACACCCCGCGCCGGCAGGAACAGCCATCCACCGGCCCCGAGGCCACCGCAAAGTCCACTTGCGACAAGGCCGACATCCCTGAGAGCGCTGCCGAAACAGGGGACGCGACACCCTCGCTATCGGATCGCCCGGCCGCGCCGCAACGTCGTCGTGGCCGCGACGCTGCGGATCCGGCGACGAAGACGGCAGGTCGCTCTGAAAGCGACGCCGCAAAGGCCAAGCGCCGACTCCAACAGACCCGCGACAAGTTCCGTGCGGCCGAAGCCGCGGAGCAGCTCGAACGCACGCACGCCGCCCATCCGCCCACCCAACGCGAAAAGCCGCAACCCCCCACCCGTACCGACGCCACCGGACAGTCCGCCCGCGACACCCCAACCCCGACAGGGGACACGACAGGTCCTGACAACGTCGAAAGTTTCCTGAGCAGCACGAACACCACGCCTCCCAGCGACGCGGCCAAGAAGGAAGCCGACCTGTCCGATGTCCACTCGCGACACCTGTACGACGACGAACCCGCCCCCGACGAGGCCCCTGCCCCTGCGTACACCTTCCGAGAGGGCAACAACACCAACAACTTCTTCGTGGGCAAGTCGCTCACCGTCACCCACGACGACCGCGTGGAGGTGTACTCCAACAACGACGGAGAGCTGCACCTCCGGTCCCACCCGACCAACGGCCGACCGGTGACCATCCACAACGCTGACGGCAGCATCACACGCGTAACCCCACCTGGCCACGGGGACACGACGCAAATCGACGACCACATCGAGTACATGACGCGCATGGCCGAACGAGCGGCACGACAGGCCGAACGAGCTGCCGAACAGTTCGCCCGCAGCGGAGACGTCACCGACCCGTACGTCACCACCCGCACTGACGCCAACGGCAACATCATCCGCACCACCGCGGCAGGCAACGTGGACATCGCCATCAAGGGCACACCGCGAAACCCCTGACCACCTCGGGGACACGACGACCGGACTCGGAGTCCTCGGACAGGTCGCCGCCCTCACCAGCCTCGCCAACCCCACGCCCGCACCGGGAGAGAACCTGTGAGCACGCCCCAGATCACCGTCGCCACCGCCACCCGCGTCGGTGACCGCACGGCCAACGCCGACGCCGCCACCGCGATCACCAACCAACTCGGGACCTGTGCCGCCGTGGTCGACGGCATCGGCTCCACCCCCCAGGTCTGCGCCGCCGCCCGCCTGGCCGCCGACGTCGCCGCCACAGTCGGATCCCACCGCGGCGCACAGGCCGCGATCATGGCCGCCGCCGACACCATGCCCGAGCACCCCGACGCGCCCAACGCCGTCGCCGCCGTGGCCAGCATCGAACCCGGCGGCCGCATCGAGATCGCCCACGTCGGCGACGCCGCCGTCTGGACCTGGGCCAGCCCCGGACACCTCACACGGTGGACCGCCGACCAGACCGCCGGTGCCCAGATCGACCACATGCGCACCAACCCCGCCCTCACCGACGACGACCGCCGCAAGCTCGACGACATCGTCGACGTCCTCGGTGACTACGTCCTCAACGGACTCAAGTACGCCACCGTCTCCACCGTCGCCTGGACCACCGTCCGCGACACCACCCCGCGGCTGATCCTGCTCACCACCGACGGCATCCACAAAGTCCTCGGACCAGGCCACATGAACGGCCTGATCAACCGCCACCACGACGACCCCCAAGCCCTCGCCGACGCCCTCGTCACCAAAGCCGTGGAACCCGGTGACCGCCTCGCCCACGACCAGTACGAGGAAGCCATGTGGATCGCCGTGACCACAGGCGCCAGCCACATCCGGCCGATCGTCCCGCTCCCCCTCGGTGACCGCGACAACGCCACCGCCGCCGTCATCCACATCGCCCACCACACCGACTGACCACCCACAACCCCCGTGCCGCGTGGTGCCGCCCACCGCGCGGCACGGGACCCCACCCGTCTCGCTCTCCCGCCCACAGGAGACACCCATGTCCCGAATGCCGTGGCTCAGCCCGTCCGATCCCGCTGCCATCCGCGCCTACCTGGCCACTCACCGCCCCAGCCCGGCAGCGGTGCGCTCCTGGGCTGGTCGCGTTCTTGCCAACCGCGCACCCCGTGGTCCCGTCCCGCTGGCGGGCACGCCGGAGTGGGGCGCGTTGGACGACCACGACCCGCGAAAGCTGCACGGGGCACTGATCGCGGCGGTGGCCTACATAGATGAGTCCACTCCCGCGGCGATCAGCGCCCGGCTGCGCCGAGAGATGGAACTAGTTGATCAGGCCGCCGCGCAACGTCTGCGGGACAGCGTGTCCGAGTTGCACGGCAGCCGCGGATTCGGCGGTTGGTGGCACCCCGACCACGCCACTCTCGTCCGGCTTCGCGCCACCCACCCCTGCGAACAATGCCGGACTGCCACCGTTGTCCACCCCCAGCGGGTCTGCGAACGGTGCACCCAGCCCGCCACACCCCAGACCATCCGCGCCCGAGCCACCGCGTCCTGGGCACGCCACGACCACCGCGACACCCGGCGCGACGCGGCATGAGCGTCTACGCCAACCCTCGCAGCGACCTAGTCGCCCTCCGTGACGGCCCCCGTCACGGCCGCTGGTTCTTCTACCGCGACTGGCTCACCACCCGCAGCGCAAGCCGCCGCATGCGCTACCCCCTCGATCACCACTGCGCCGCGACCCGCTGCTACCTGCCCACCACCGACACCGCCACCAACACCGACCCCAACGCCATCGCCCACGGCCACACCCACGCCCGCATCTGGACCTGGGTCACCCCAGCCCAATGGCAACGGTGGGGTCGCGAGTACCTCACCCCCGAAGAGTCCGCAGGCGCCAGCTGGCCCGACATCGAGCAGACGGGAGAGGCAGCGTGAACGTCCTGTCGCTGACTGACCGAGTGGCAGATGGGCTTCCCCCAGGACTGGACGCTGCCCGCGTCACCGCACTCGGCAACGCCGTCATCCCCGCCATCGCCGAACACATCGGACGACTCGTCCTCGGAGTCAACAACCAACGGGACGTCGCATGAGCACCCTGAACAAGCCGGAGACAGTGTCATGACCGCAGCGCTTCGCGTCGTGCCCACGACACCACCGGTACCCGGACATGTTGTCCTGGACCAGGTGCGTGACTTCGTAGCGCGGTTCTCCGCGTTCCCGAACGAGCACTGCGCGCCGATGCTGGCGTTGTGGTACGCCCACACCTGGGTGATCGACGCCTTCTACATCACCCCGCGGCTCATCCTTTCCTCTCCCGAGCCGGGTTCGGGTAAGACGCGTGTCCTGGAGATCGCCCAACACCTCACCAGGCAACCGGAGATGACCGCGGGTGGGTCGGCCGCCGCCCTCGTTCGGATGGTCGCGGCCGGGCCTATCACGATTCTGATGGACGAGGTCGACACCGTGTTCGGGGCCAACGGCGCTGGCAACGAAGAGGTGCGGCAGATGCTCAACCTCGGATACAAGCGGACTGCCACCATCCCCAAGACCAAAGGCGACCCAGCCAGCGGGTTCACTGTGGAGCGCCTACCGATCTTCGCCCCGACCGCCCTGGCCGGGCTCGCCGGACGAATGCCCGACACCATCACCACCCGCGCCATCACGATCCACCTGCGCCGCCGTCGCCACGACGAAAAGGTCGAGGCCTACCGCGAAGCAAAGATCATCCGCCAAGCCGAACCCCTCCGGGAAGCGCTGAGCACCTGGGCCATCAGCGCCGGGGAACGACTGGTAGGCACCGAACCCGAGATGCCACCCGGTGTCGACGACCGACCCGCCGAGATCTGGGAACCGCTCCTGGCTATCGCGGACGAAGCAGGCGGGCACTGGCCCATGACCGCGCGGGCGGCGTGCACGCACTTCGTGTTCGACAAAAACACAACCCCATCACTCGGTGTCCGCCTGCTCGGAGACCTCCGCGCACTGTTCACCGAAGCAGGCACCGACCGGATGCATAGCGCCGAAATCGTGGCACGCCTTCGCGCGATCGAGGACGGGCCGTGGTCAGACGTGGGCGGCAAGCCCATCGACGCACAGCGGCTTGCCAGGGAACTCAGCCTGTACCACGTCGCCCCCATGACGTTCAAACACAACAGCACCAACGCAAAAGGCTACGTCACCTTCCCCACCGGCACCCAGGTAACCCAAGTCGGATTGGCCGACGCCTGGGCACGCTACCTAGGCGTCATGGAGCAGCTTGATTCGGCTGCTGGATCGAGTTCTGACGTCCACGAGACTCCAGGGCTGATCGACAACCACGCTGGCCACTTCACCGGAGGTGTCTGACATGGCTTCACCCAGGCGACGTCTGACCATCGCTCAGGTCTGCGATGACCTCGACATCTCCCGGTCGACCTTCTACGAGTGGCGCGCGAAGGGGCGCGCGCCGCGTTGCCTGAAGCTCCCCAATGGGGAGATCCGAATTCGTGCGGCCGACTACGACGCCTGGCTGGACTCCCTGGAAGAAGCCGCCTGATGACCGACACCACTTTCAAAGTTCGGATATGGACGACAGAAGTGTGGAAGGGAAAGACCACGACCACCTACACCGTCCGATGGAAGGTGGCCACGAAGCGGTGCAAGGAGTCGTTCAAGACTTCCACCCTCGCAGAGAGCTTCCGGTCTCAGTTGGTGACCGCCGCGAAGCAGGGTGAGGCGTTCAACGTCATTACCGGCCTGCCCGTGTCGATGACGCGCAAGGAAGTCGTCAGCATGAGTTGGTATGCGTTCGCGTGTCGGTACGTCGACATGAAGTGGGACGAGTCCGCCGGTAACTCGCGAAAAGGTGTCGCCGAGACACTCGCCAACGCCACCGTCGCGATGATCGAAGACGCTCGATCCAGACCGGACGACAAGACGATCCGGCGAGCACTCAATGGGTGGGCGTTCAACTGCGGCCGTCGTGACAGTCAAGCCCCTGACGACGTTACCTCCGCCTTGGAGTGGATCGCAGCCAACACGCGACCGGTCGCGTCACTGGGAGACGCGGCTCACCTGCGGGCGATGATGGCCCAGATTTCGAAGAAGCTGGACGGCAAGCGGGCGGCGCCAGCCACAATCAGGCGTAAGCGTGCTGTGCTGTACAACGCCATGGAATACGCGGTCGAGAAGGAGCTTCTTCCGGCCAACCCGATCCCAGGACTCAAGCTGAAAGTCCCGAAGCCAGCAAAAGCGATCGACAAGCGGGTCGTTGCCAACCCAAGCCAGGCCGCCAAGCTCCTTGAAGCTGTACGTCGGCAGAAGCCCAGCGGCGGGCGGTTGGTGGCGTTCTTCGCCACGATGTACTTCGCCGCCGCACGGCCCGGGGAAGCGGTCAACCTCAACATCGCGGACGTGTCGATCCCCAAGGCCACATGGGATGAGGCCCGCCAGGTATGGCAGCTCCCGGAAGGAGTGAAGGAGGATGGCGGGGAACTGGTGTTGTCGGAGTCCGCGCCCGAAACCGGTGCGGCGTGGAGTGAGACCGGCACCCGCCGCGACCGGCGGCAGCTCAAGCACAGGGAGAAGGGCGATAGCCGCAGCGCCCCCTGCCCGCCGCAGCTGGCGGTGCTGCTACGCGACCACATCCGCCTGTTCGGTCTAGACCCCGACGGGTACTTCTTCCGAGGCCATCGCGGCACAGGGCTGATGTCGGAGTCCACCTACAGCCGGGTTTGGCGCAAGGTCCGCAAGGAAGTCCTCTCGGACGAGGAATACGCGTCACCTCTTGCTCGTCGGGCCTACGACCTGCGCCATGCCGCGGTTTCCACCTACCTCGCTGCCGGTATCCCGCCCCAGCAGGTCGCCGAGTGGGCAGGGCACTCCCTTGAGGTGCTGTTCAAGATCTACGCCAAGTGCCTGGCCGGACAGGAGGACGTCGCCCGCAAGCGGTTGACCAATGCGTTCAAGGTCGACTGACCCGTGCCGATCTCGGCACGCATTCGGCACAGACACCCGTGAACGACCCTTCACGGCCGGACACGGTCGGACAGGCATGCAACAGGCCCTGCCAGCGTTCGCGCTGGTCAGGGCCTGTTGCGTGAGCTCATGGGAGTGCCCCCGGTGCGATTCGAACGCACACTGGACGGATTTTGAGTCCGCTGCCTCTGCCGGTTGGGCTACGGGGGCGTCGGGGGGTGACTCTACGGGATGGGGGTGTGGGGGGTGGGGGGTGGGTGTCAGCGCGATCACGCGTGGTGGGGAGGGGGTGGGGGGCTACCTGGCGGTATGGTTCAGGCTCTGTCTTTCCTGGTTAAGTGGAGGAGGACCACGGTGAGCGATCTGGCTGCCGAGGCCCGGCCTGCCCCGCGGCGGGTGTTGGTGGCTGAGGACGAGGCGTTGATTCGGCTTGACCTGGTCGAGATGTTGCGGGAAGAGGGGTACGAGGTCGCCGGGGAGGCGGGGGATGGGGAAGAGGCTGTCCGGTTGGCGGGGGAGCTTCGGCCCGATCTGGTGATCCTCGACGTCAAGATGCCGCGGATGGATGGGATCGAGGCGGCGACGATGATCGCGGGGGAGCGGATCGCGCCGGTGGTGATGTTGACCGCGTTCTCGCAGCGGGAGCTGGTGGAGCGGGCGCGCGACGCGGGGGCGATGGCGTACCTGGTGAAGCCGTTCGCCAAGCACGACCTGGTGCCCGCGATCGAGCTGGCGGTGAGCCGGTTCGCCGAGGTGCAGGCGCTGGAGAACGAGGTCGCGGGGCTGACCGAGCGGCTGGAGACCCGGAAGGTCATCGAGCGGGCCAAGGGGCTGCTGATGAACAAGCAGGGCCTGTCCGAGCCCGAGGCGTTCCGCTGGATCCAGCGCACCGCCATGGACCGGCGGACCACCATGAAGGCCGTCGCCGAGGCCGTGGTCGACAACATCACGTAGCTCACGTGGTGGTGAATTGGGTCAGGGTCGAGCCGCGGGTGCCGTTGGTGCCGATGACTCTTACTTCTACTGTGTGCTCGCCCACCGCGCGGCCTGTTAGGGCTACCGGGATCGCGTAGCGGCCTGCGGGTGCTCCGGTGTGGGATGACGTAGGCAGGCTGGCTGTCATTCGGCCGTCTACCCATAGCTGGAAGCCTTGGACGCCCTCCAAGCTGCCGGTGTCCCATTGGGCGGCGGTGCCGGTGAGGGCCACTGTGATGACCAGCCTTCCCTGTGCGGGTATGGAAGGCGTTGTCAGCGGACGGCCGGTGGAGTCGCCCAGGGTAAGAGTCGCCGTTGGTAGCGCGTCGACGGTCGGGCGTTGGCGGTTTGTGCGGGCGGGTTGAGTCGTTGTTCGGACTGACGCGATGGGGCCGGGGACCAGTTCGAGGTAGCTCTCTTGCACTAGCGCGCCCTGACCGGCTCCAGGTGCGCGTACGACTAGAGGCGACAACGAGTCGGAGCCGTTGCCTCCCAATAGAGACTGCGGCACGTCGGCGATCACGGTCACCACTGACCCAGGCTCAGGCGGCGGTGGCGCTACCGGACGCGCAGGCAGTATCGCCGTGCCCAGTTGGATCCAGCTAGCGCCGACGTCCATCCCCGGCGACACCACCATGGTCACCACAAGACGGGCAGACAGTGCTGTAGCCAATGGACGGCGCAAGATGCCCGCTGAGGGAGCCGTTGCTGACGGGTCCAACACCTGCCGGGTAGCCAGGTTGACCGGCGTCTCCACTACCTGCGGAACCGGCGACGCCACCCCCGTGAACCCCGCCGACGCCACATGTACCCGCGCCCGCCGCCCCTCCGGCCCCCGCACACCCACCAACAACCATGCCGAACGCCACGACGGCACCACCGGCGACGACGCGATAACCCTGCCGTCCTGCGACAGCGTCACCCCGGTCGTAGTCACCCTGACCTCGTACAAGTGCAACGCCCCGGCCCCGCGCGGCCCAGGAGCCGCTACGAACTCCCCACGCGAACCGACCCGCGCGCCCGTGTCGTCCACAACGGCCCGCACCGTCCCCAGCGGCAACGACCCCGCGCCGTCCACGGATCCCACCCGGTCCGCGGGCCCTGGCACGAGGTCCAGCGTCAGCCGCCCACCGGGGCCCGCCGCGTCGGTCACCACCGCGACCCGGCCGAGGTCGCCGTCCGGTGTGGACTCGTCGAGGACCATCGGCGCACGCGCGCGCAAGACCGCCTCATCCGCGCCACAACCGAGGTCGATCGGTAGCCCTACCTCGCCAACGGCACGTGCGCCCAGGTCGACGCACCCGCGGTAACCGGACAGGTGCCAGAGTGACCCGACCGTGTCCGCGCGCAGGCTCGAATCGTCCGGGAAATCGTCGACGAGGCCGGTCAGGCCGTCGCGCCAGGAAGTGTCACCCGGTCCGGGATTCCCCTTTGCCAGCACGGGCCCCGAAACCTGGCCGAACGCGTCGACGGCGCGTACCTCGATCCGGTATTCCCGGCCGTCGACGAGCCCGTCCAGCTGCGTGTCCGCGGTCGCCACCAGTCGGGTACCGGGTGACTGGTCCGCGCCGCTCCACCGGACCTCGTATCCCGTGGCCCTGGCCGCTTCCGCCCACGACACCAGCAGTCGCCCCGGCGCCGCGCGGACCCGGACGTCACGCGGAGTGTCCGGTACTGCCCCGGCTTCCGGTAGCACCACGTCATCGGCGGCGAAGCGGCTAACTCGTTCCGGCGACGGCATCGGCGCTGGTCCAGGCTTCGGAGGCTCGACCGGTGCCCGCAGCAGCACCACGGCCGCACCGATCGCGAGCACGGCGGAACCCCAGGCCAGGACCCGGTTTCGCAGTCGCACGCCCCGCACCCTAGGTCCGCCGGTGACAGCGTGTGACGCGTTGTTGTGAAGTTGAGACCGGGTCATGGTCGCGCTGTTCATGCCCGGATGTCCGGAGTGCGGACACGGCCCCATACTTTCGTTGCAGTCTGGTCACGAGGAGCCCAGGTGCGTGACTACGTCGCATTCGGTCACTACTTTCCGGCGCAACCCTCCAACAGGTATGAGGGCGAGGTTCGGCATGCTTACACGCATTGTCCGGACGAAAGCGGAGAAGGGACATCACGTGCGAAACCAGACGGTGAAGGCCGCGGTGCTGGTCGCTGGCGCGTTGTTGCTCGCAGCCTGTGGCACGAACAAGACCGAGTCGGGCTCCGGCGGGGGTAACAACCAGAGTTGCGACCAGAGCAAGGGCACCCTGGTCATCGGCGTCATCGCGCCGCAGTCAGGTGGCCTGTCCGCGCTCGGTCTCGGCATCCGGAACTCCGCGCAGCTCGCGGCCGCACAGGCCAACGAGAAGTGCGCTACGCCGGGCTACAAGCTCGAGGTGCAGACCGAGGACGACCAGGCGACCGCCCAGGTCGGCGCCCAGGCGGCGACCCGCCTGTCCTCCAACGCGAACGTCGTCGGCGTCGTCGGCACGCTGAACTCGTCGGTCGCGCAGAGCGTGCAGCCGATCCTCAAGGGCAAGAACATCGTCCAGGTGTCGCCCGCCAACACGAACCCCTCGCTGACCCGCGGCGCCGAGTACGGCACCGCGCCCAAGCGCCAGTTCGAGAACTACTTCCGCGTCTGCGCCACCGACGACCTGCAGGGCCCGTTCGCGGCCAAGTACCTGGTCGGCAAGGCGGGCAAGAAGTCCATCGCCATCATCACCGACGGCAAGACCTACGGCGAGGGTCTGGCCGCGGAGTTCAAGAAGCAGGCCGAGAAGGACGGCGCCACCATCGTGGCCACCGCCAAGGTCGGCGAGAAGGACACCGACTTCAGCGGTGTCATCGGCACCATCAGCGGCTCGAAGCCGGACGCGGTCTACTACGGCGGTGAGTACCCGCAGGCCGGTCCGCTGTCCAAGCAGCTCAAGGACGCGGGCCTCAACATCCCCGTGATGGGCGGCGACGGCATCTACGACGGCAAGTACATCGAGCTCGGCGGCAAGGAGGGTGACCTGGCGACCTCGGTCGGCGCCCCCACCGACACCCTCGACACCGCCAAGGCGTTCGTGTCCGCGTACAAGGCCAAGGCCTACAAGGACGACTTCAGCGCGTACGGCGCGTTCTCCTACGACGCCACCAACGCCATCATCGGCGCGCTGTCGAAGACGCTGACCGGCGGCGGCGAGTGGTCCGAGGCCAAGCGGGCCGACGTGATCAAGAACGTCCAGTCGTACTCCGCGGAGGGCGCGACCGGCGAGGTCAAGTTCGACGAGTACGGCGACAGCACCAACAAGCTGCTGACCGTCTACAAGGTCTCCGGCGGCAAGTGGGTGGCTGACGAGACCGGCACCTTCGGCGGCTGAGCCGGAACTTCTTGTCCAACCGCACGTGGCGGGGGCGGGCCCACCAGCCCGCCCCCGCCGCTCTTGGAGGTAGACGTGGCCACGCTGCTACAGCAGCTCATTAACGGCCTGGTGCTGGGTGGCTTGATCGCGCTCATCGCACTCGGCTACACGATGGTGTACGGCATCATCCAGTTGATCAACTTCGCGCACGGCGAGGTCTTCATGGTTGGCGGGTTCGCCTCGCTCGCCACGTACCGGTACTTCCTCCCGCCGAGCTGGCGCAGCGACTGGTGGCTGGCACTGCCGTTGATGGCCATCGGGGGTGCCGTGGTCGCCGTGGTCCTCGCGGTGGTCATGGAGCGCTTCGCCTACCGGCCCCTGCGCAACGCACCCCGCCTGGCACCGTTGATCACGGCGCTCGGCGTCTCGGTCATCCTCAAGGAGGTCGTCCGCCTCGGCTACCCCGGCGCGACCGCCCCCGTCCCCTTCCCCCGCGCCTTCGTCGACCACCAGTTCCGGTTCGAGTTCTTCGACGGCACGGTGAACATCGGCTCGACGGCGATCCTGATGATCGTGGTCTCCATCGTCGGCGCCATCATCCTGCAGACCTACATCACCCGTTCCCGGATGGGCCGCGCGATGCGCGCGACCGCCCAGGACCCGGACACCGCCCGGCTGATGGGGGTCAACCCCAACCGCACGATCGTGCTCACCTTCACCATCGGTGGCGCGCTGGCGGGCATCGCGGGTGTGCTCTACGGCATCCACATCACCAACGTCGACACCGAGGTCGGCTTCCTCTACGGCATCTTCGCCTTCACCGCGGCCGTGCTCGGCGGTGTCGGCAGCATCAAGGGCGCCGTCATCGGCGGTTTCGCCATCGGCCTGATCAAGACCCTCTCCGGGCAGTACTTCCCCGGTGGGACGCAGTACGACCTGGTGTGGATCTTCGTCCTGCTGATCGTGGTGCTCGTCTTCCGGCCGCAGGGCCTGTTCGGTGAGCCGGAAAGGGTGCGCGCGTGAAAGAGTGGATCGAGTACCCGGACGGCTGGATCTGGCTCGGCCAGGTCCTGCTCGCCATCGCGGTCGTCATCGGCGTGGTGTACGTGCTGCGCCTCGGCTGGCGCGCGGCGTCCGCCTTCCTGGCCACGCGCCCGGCGCTGGACCGCCCACTGGGCCTGACCGGTGGTGTCATCGCCGTCGTCGGCGCCCTGCTGCCGTGGGTGACCTTCCGCCTCAACGACGGTCCCTACCCGGACAAGGCGACCCTGCAGTTCTTCGACGCCCCCTTCGCGCTGAGCGGGTTCCGCCTGCACACGCTGGTGCTGGGCGTCCTCGCCATCGTCGTGCTGTTCCTCCCGCTGCCGCGGCGCAGGGTGCTGCGCGCCCTCGGCCTCGGCGCGATCGGCATCGCGCTGGTGAACATCCTCTTCCCGGTGATCGACGGCGGCGGTCTCGGCGCGATCACCTCCGACGGCGAGAACTTCGCCTTCGGCGGCATCGCGACCCTCGTCGCGGGCCTGCTGCTGCTGTTCGCCGCCAAGACCGGTGGCGTGCTGGAACCGGTGCCGCACTGGAAGTCCGCGGTCCCCAGGCTCGTCGCCTACGCGGTGCTGGTCATCTCCTTCGTCGTGCTCCTGCTCGTCGTCGCGATGATGCTCAACGCCGGCGGTCAGGGCGGTGTCGGCAACCCGTACGCGGGCCCGATCTTCCTGTCCCTGCTCGCCTTCCTGGCCGGTGTCCTCGGTGCGCTGCAGGCGATCGGCCTCACCACCTGGATCTCCGCGCTCTCGGACCAGCACAAGTGGTTCAGCGTCGTGGTGCTGCTGCTGGTGGCGCTCGGGTTGCCGTTCACCGAGGCGGGCACCGACTACTGGATGACCACGGCGGCCAACATCGGCGTGTACGCCGCGACCGCCATCGGCCTCAACATCGTCGTCGGCCTCGCCGGTCTGCTCGACCTGGGGTACGTGGCGTTCCTGGGCATCGGCGCGTTCGTCGCGGCGAACTTCTCCGGTGCCGCTGCCGCCGCGTTCGACATCGAGCTGCCGTTCGTGGTGGCGGCGATCATCGCCGCGGTCGTGGCAGGCATCTTCGGCGCGGTCGTCGGTTCACCGACGCTGCGGGTGCGCGGTGACTACCTGGCCATCGTTACCCTCGCCTTCGGTGAGATCTTCAAGAAGGCCGCGCAGAACAACATCGGCGACCTCACCGGTGGCGCCAACGCCATCCCCAACGTTCCGCCGATCAACTGGTTCGGCCAGTCCTTCGACAAGCCGCTGACCATCGGCTCCGTAGAGCTGCCTTCCGGCGTTCTCTACTACGTGCTGATCATCGTGCTGGTGGCCCTGGTCATGGTGGTGTTCGCGAACCTCAAGAACTCGCGCATCGGCCGTGCCTGGATCGCCATCCGCGAGGACGAGGACGCGGCGCGGGCCATGGGCATCAAGACCGGGCAGGCGAAGATCCTCGCCTTCCTGATCGGCGCGACGCTGGCGGGCCTGGCGGGCGCGGTGTTCGCGCACAAGACGTCCACAGTGGCCTACGACAGCTTCCAGTTCATCGAGTCGGTGACGCTGCTCGCCGCGGTCATCCTCGGCGGCATGGGCTCCATCCCGGGCGCCGTGCTCGGTGCCGCGCTGCTGCTGGTGCTGCCGGAGAAGCTGCGCGAGTTCTCCGACTACCGGCTCATGCTGTTCGGCCTGGCGCTGGTGCTGATCATGCGCTTCCGGCCGCAGGGCCTGGTGCCCGACCGGCACCGCAGGGCCGAACTCGCCGACGAGGGCGCCGACGGGGTGCCGATCGAGGAGCTCAACGTGCACGACACCCCCGGTGACGAGAAGGCGGTGACCCGATGAGCGCGCCCCCGGTGCTCGCCGCCAACAGCGTGTCGATGGTCTTCGGTGGCCTCACCGCGCTGTCCAACGTCAGCCTGCGCCTGCAGGAGGGCCAGATCCTCGGGCTCATCGGGCCCAACGGCGCGGGCAAGACGACCTTCTTCAACTGCCTCACCGGCCTGTACTCGCCCACCACGGGCAACGTGCAGCTGCGCGGCAAGGTCCTGCCGACCGACCCGGCCGCGGTGACCGTGGCCGGTGTCGCCCGCACCTTCCAGAACATCCGGCTCTTCCCCAGCATGACCTCGCTGGAGAACGTCCTGGTCGGGCGGCACGCGCGGATGAAGCAGGGCCCGCTGGCCTCGCTGTTCCACGGCCCGGCCTACCAGCGGGGTGAGCGGGACGCGCGCGACCGCGCACTGGAGCTGCTGGAGTTCGTCGGGCTCGGCAAGGCGCACGACGAACTGGCCCGCAACCTGCCCTACGGCGACCAGCGCAGGCTCGAGATCGCCCGCGCGCTGGCCACCGACCCGAAGGTGCTGCTGCTCGACGAGCCCACCGCGGGCATGAACCCGCAGGAGACCGAGGCGACCCGGCAGCTGATCTTCGCGATCCGCGAGACCGGCGTCGCGGTGGTCGTCATCGAGCACGACACGAAGTTCATCTTCTCGCTGTGCGACCACGTCTCCGTGCTCGTGCAGGGCCAGCTGCTGGTCGAGGGCACGCCGGAGGTGGTGCGCGCCGACCCCAGGGTCATCGAGGCGTACCTGGGCAAGCCACCGGACGAGGTCGAGGCCGAGGTCCGCCAGTACGCCGAGGAGGTCGCGCACGGCGGCCCGGAGGCGACCCAGGTCATCCAGCCGGTCCGCGACCAGGACGGCCACGAGGGAGGCAAGCGGTGACCGCACTGCTGGAGGTGCAGAACCTCAGCGTCGCCTACGGCGCCATCGAGGCCGTCCGGGACGTGTCGTTCGCCGTCGGCGAGGGCCAGATCGTCAGCCTCATCGGCAGCAACGGCGCGGGCAAGACCACGACGCTGCGCACCATCTCGGGTCTGCTGCGGCCCAAGTCCGGCACCATCCTGCTGGAGGGCAAGCCGATCGCCGACCTGGCCGCGCACACCATCCTGGAACGCGGCGTCGCGCACTGCCCCGAGGGCCGCAGGCTCTTCGGCCGGATGACGGTCGAGGAGAACCTGCAACTCGGCGCCTACGTCCGCAAGGACTCCGGTGTCGCGGCGGACATGCAGCGGGTGTACGACCTGTTCCCGGTGCTCGGCCAGCGCCGCACCCTCAAAGCGGGCCTGTTCTCCGGCGGCGAGCAGCAGATGCTCGCCATCGGCCGCGCCATGATGTCGCGCCCCCGCCTGCTCATGCTCGACGAGCCCTCCATGGGCCTCTCGCCGATCATGACCCAGCGGATCTTCGACACCATCAAGGAACTGCAGGCCGCGGGCACCACCATCCTGCTGGTCGAGCAGAACGCCCTGGCGGCGTTGGCGCTGTCCGACCGCGGGTATGTGGTCGACCTGGGCCGCACGACGCTGGAGGGTCCGGGGCATGAGCTCCTGGCCGACGAGCGCGTGCGGGCGGCTTATCTGGGTGAGGACTGAGGGATTCCTGAGGTTGGGGCCGCATCCGGGTGTTCCCGGGTGCGGCCCTTTCCTTTGTGGACAGTTGTGGTGACGGGGCTGGTTGCCGGGTTTTGGGCGGCTTTGTCTTCTGGTCGCCGATGTGGGTTACCTGCTGGGGCCCGACGTGGCGATTCCTGGCGCGACATTCACTCGGCTCAGCGACAGAAGTTGTCCACATGTGGATCTTCGACGGCCCGTTCCAAGATCGCCTGTCGGTGGCCGCCGGTAGACTGGCACTGGGACGCCCCCCGGAGTGGGTGGGGGCTGGGCGAGGGTCCTCGCGGGCGCGCGAGACGGCGGTTGTGGGCAGCCGTGGACGTGCTGGGGGCAGGTCGTTCGACGGGGGATCGGGGCAGGCCGGGGGCGGGGATCGCCTGCGGCAGGCTGGGGCAGGGGAGCGCTGTGCTGTCGGGCGAACGCGGGGCTGTCGGGCGGGAGTGGCACAGCCGTGCGGGAGTGGTGATCTGGGGCTGGAGCGGCGCAATCGGGCGAGATTGAGGCTGTCCGGCCAGGAGGAGCGGTGATCTAGGGCCAAAGCGTCCCAGGAGCACGGCCGGGCGCCAGGCCTACGCGGGTGGGGTCTCGCCGGGGGCCTTGGTGATGGTCACGCAGGTCAGGCGGGCGGTGCAGGTGCGGCGGTCGTGGTCGTCGGTGATGGTGATCTCGAAGGTCGAGGTGGTGCGGCCGACGTGCAGTGGGACGCAGACCGCGGTGACCAGGCCGGAGCGGACGGCTCGGTGGTGTGTGCAGGACAGTTCCAGGCCGACCGCGAGCTTGCCCTCGGGGGCGTTGAGGACCGCGGCGATCGAGCCGAGGGTCTCGGCGAGGACGGCGTTCGCGCCGCCGTGCAGCAGGCCGTAGGGCTGGAGGTTGCCCGCCACCGGCATGGTGCCCACCAGCCGGGTGGGGGTCCAGTCGGTGATGTCGATGCCGAGCTTGTCCGGCAGGAACTGGTCGGCCACCTCCGGGCGCGCCCCGGGCAGCTTGTCGCGGTCGATCCCGCTCATGGGTCCTCCGAAGGGTGTCGGTGCCCCACCCTAGACTCGGACCGTGCCTGCGAAGACTGAGACCCGTACCACCCCCCGGCTGCTGCTCATCGACGGCCACTCGATGGCGTACCGGGCGTTCTTCGCGCTGCCCAAGGAGAACTTCCAGACCGGCACCGGCCAGCACACCAACGCCGTCTACGGCTTCACCTCGATGCTGATCAACCTGCTGCGCGATGAGGCGCCCACCCACCTCGCGGTGTGCTTCGACGTCTCGCGCAAGACCTTCCGCACCGACCACTTCGCCGAGTACAAGGCCAACCGCAGTGCCAGCCCGGACGAGTTCAAGGGCCAGGTCAGCCTGATCGAGGACGTCCTGGGCACGCTGAACATCCCGAAGCTGGCCAAGGACAACTACGAGGCAGACGACCTCATCGCCACGCTGACCACGCAGGCCACCGCCGCCGGGTTCCAGGTAGCGATCTGCACCGGCGACCGCGACGCGCTGCAGCTGGTCACCGACGAGGTCACCGTGCTCTACCCGGTCAAGGGCGTCTCCGAGCTGGCCCGCTACACCCCGGAGCTGGTGCAGCAGAAGTACGGCCTGACCCCGGCGCAGTACCCGGACTTCGCGGCGCTGCGCGGCGACCCCAGCGACAACCTGCCCAACATCAAGGGCGTCGGCGAGAAGACCATCACCAAGTGGATCCAGCAGTTCGGCTCGCTCGGCGAGCTGGTCGACCGGGTCGACGAGGTCAAGGGCAAGGCGGGTGAGGCGCTGCGCGCGAACCTGGCCGCGGTGCTGCTCAACCGCCAGCTGACCGAGCTGGTCCGCGACGTCGATCTCGAGGTCGGGCCGGACGACCTCGAGGTGCGCGACTGGGACCGCGACGCGGTGCACCGGCTCTTCGACGAGCTCGAGTTCCGGGTGCTGCGCGACCGGCTCTTCGCCACCCTGTCCACCGCCGAACCCGAGGCCGAGGAGGGCTTCGAGGTCAGCGGCGGCGCCGTCGCGGCGGGGGAGCTGCCCGGCTGGCTGGCCGCGCACGCCCCCAGGGGCACCCGGATCGGACTGTCCTTCCGCGACGTCGCGACCGGCGTGTCCGGGCAGGCCGTGGAGCTCAAGTCGGTCGCGCTGGCCACCGCCGGGGGAGAGGGCGTCTACGTCGACGTCACCACCCTCACCGAGGACGACGAGAAGGCGTTCAGCGACTGGCTGGCCGACCCGGACGCGCCCAAGCTCGCCCACGACGTCAAGCGCTCCCTGCACGCCGTCCGCCACCGCGGCTGGGAGCTCGCGGGCCTGGCCACCGACACCGCGCTCGCCGCGTACCTGGTGCGTCCCGGCCAGCGCACCTTCAACCTCGACGACCTCGTCCTGCGGTACCTGCAGCGCGAGCTGCGGGTCGAGGACGGCGACGGCGAGCAGCAGCTGTCCCTGCTCGACGACGAGGGCGACGACGACCGCAAGCTGGCCGCGGGGGAGATCCTGCGCGCCCGCGCGATCGCCGAGCTGGCCGACGCGCTCGACACCGCGCTCGCCGAGACCGGGCAGGCGCCGCTGCTGGCCGACATGGAGCTGCCGCTGCTGCGGGTGCTGGCCGAGCTGGAGGCGGTCGGCATCGCCGTCGACGGCGAGCGGCTGTCCATCCTGGAGTCGGAGTTCGCCGCCAGGGTGCGCGACGCCGAGCGGGCCGCGTTCGACGTGATCGGCAAGGAGATCAACCTCGGCTCGCCCAAGCAGCTGCAGGTCGTGCTGTTCGACGAGCTGCAGATGCCCAAGACCAAGCGCACCAAGACCGGCTACACCACCGACGCCGAGGCGCTGACCACGCTCTACGAGCAGACCGAGCACCCGTTCCTGGCGCACATGCTCGAGCACCGCGACGCCACCAGGCTGCGGGTCACCGTCGAGGGCCTGATCAAGTCGGTGTCCGAGGACGGCCGCATCCACACCACGTTCAACCAGACCATCGCCGCCACCGGCCGGTTGTCCTCCACCGAGCCCAACCTGCAGAACATCCCGATCCGCACCGAGGCCGGGCGCACCATCCGCGAGGCGTTCGTGGTCGGCGCGGGCTCCGCGGAGCTGCTCACCGCCGACTACAGCCAGATCGAGATGCGGATCATGGCGCACCTGTCGGAGGACGCGGCGCTGATCGAGGCGTTCAACTCCGGGTTCGACTTCCACGCCGCCACCGCCGCGCGCGTGTTCACCGTCGAGCCGACCGCGGTGTCGCAGGAGCAGCGCGCCAAGATCAAGGCGATGAACTACGGCCTGGCCTACGGCCTGTCCGCCTACGGCCTGTCCCAGCAGCTGCGGATCTCCACCGAGGAGGCCCGCGGCCTGATGGACGACTACTTCCAGGGCTTCGGCGGGGTCCGCGACTACCTGCACGAGGTGGTGGCGCGGGCGCGCAAGGAGGGCTACACCGAGACCCTGTTCGGCCGCCGCCGCTACCTGCCCGACCTCACCAGCGACAACCGGCAGCGCCGCGAGATGGCCGAGCGGATGGCGCTCAACGCCCCCATCCAGGGCAGCGCGGCCGACATCATCAAGGTCGCCATGCTCAACGTGCACCGCGAGCTGGCCGCCGCCGGGCTGCGCACCAGGATGCTGCTGCAGGTCCACGACGAACTGGTGCTGGAGGTGGCCGACGGCGAGCGCGAGCAGGCCGAGGCGCTGGTCCGCGCGCAGATGGCGGCCGCGTTCACGATGCGCGTCCCGCTCGACGTGTCGGTCGGGTTCGGCCAGTCCTGGAACGAGGCAGCGCACTAGTCGAAGATCCTCCCCGGAGCAGGGGAGGGGATCGTGCAGAGCCAACCGCTCGGTGGGTCGGCGGCGACGGCGGCCGTGCGCCGCGCGCTGCTGCGGTCGGTGGCGGGGCTGCTGGTCGGGGCGGCGCTGTTCGTCGCCGGTGGGCTGCTGGGCTCGGCGATCGACGGCAGGCGGGCCGACCTGCTCGCCGACGGGGTGCGCGTGTCCGGTGTGGTCGTCGGCGTGGTGGAACGCAGCCGCCTGGCGTCCGGGTCGGTCGAGGTCCGGTTCGCGGTGGACGGTCAGGAGCGGGTGCGTTCGCTGGTTCTTGTCGTGCCGGACGCGCTGCCGCGTGTCGGCGAGCTGATCACCCTGTTCTACGACCCGGCGGATCCGGAGCAGGTGGCGTCAGCGCAGGCGGGTACTGAACCGCCGTTGGAACTAACGGCCGCCCACCTCGGTGCTTTCGTCGCTGCGGTAGGCCTAACGGCTGCGGGTGCCGTCCTCACTGGCAGGTGGTCCCGCCGGTTGTTCGCGGTCCGCCGTCACGGTTGGCGCTCCGGCACCGCTACCGCCGAAGCAGGCGCACTCCGGGTCAACCTGGACGTCGCGGGCGTGGTCGTCGTCGAGACGCACCGCGCTCCCGCCCGCACTGGCCGCGTCCTGCTCGGCGGTACAACCGGGGCCGCGGTCCTCGTCTTCGCCGATGGCCGGGTGGTCTCGGGACGAGAGCTTCCGGGGCGGGTGCCGGACTGAGATCATGGGGTCCACCAGGGTAGGGGGCGGTCCCGTGCGGTGGATCAGGGGATTCCGCGGCGCGCTCGTGTCGCTGCTCGCGGGCATCCTGCTGTTCCTGGGCGCGGCCGCTCTGATCTCGGTCTTCGAGGACCAGGGCGCCGCGCTGGTGGCGAACGGGGTCGAGGTGCCCGCCGTCGTGACCGACGTCAACCAGGGCGCGCGGACCGAGGACTGGATGAAGGTCCGCTTCTTCATCGCGGGCGACGAACGCGAGCACACGCTGCCCCTGAACGGGGACCACGCGGTCGGCGACCGGATCACCGTCGTGTACGACCGCTTCCACCACGAGAACGTCACCGTCGCCGGGGTCCCGTACGAGTCCCCGTACGCGTTCTTCGCGATCATCCCGATGCTCGGCAGCCTTGCCCTGGTCGTGCTGGCTGGCCTGCTCGCGGTCGGCGCCATCCGGGACGCGGTGACCGCGCGACGGGTGGGCCGGCCCGGTCGGCACCGCGCGCGGGCCCCGGGCGGTGACGGCGGGCACAGCCGCTGACTGTCCCCCTTGGGGCCGCGCGGGGGCGAACTACGCTGCCCGGGTGGACGTCTACGAGGTCATCGGTCGTCGCCGGGATGTGCGCGCCGAGTTCACCGGAGCCGCGGTCGACGACGACGTCCTGCGCCGGGTGCTCGGGGCCGCGCACGCCGCGCCGAGCGTGGGGATGAGCCAGCCGTGGGACTTCGTCGTGGTCCGCGACCCCGACACCCGGGCCCGGTTCCACCGGCACGTGCACGACGAACGCGCCAGGTTCGCCGCGTCCCTGACCGGCGAGCGGGCCGAGACCTTCGACCGGATCAAGATCGACGGGATCCTGGAGTCGACGCTGTCGGTGGTCGTCACCTACGACCCGGACCGGGGTGGACCGTCCGTGCTGGGGCGGCACGCGATCGCCGACGCCGGGCTGTACTCGGTGTGCCTGGCGATCCAGAACCTCTGGCTGGCGGCGACGGCCGAGAATCTGGGCGTCGGGTGGGTTAGCTTCTACCAGGAGGACCACCTCCGGTCCCTGCTGGACATCCCCGCGTCGGTACGCCCGGTCGCCTGGCTCTGCCTCGGCCCGGTCGAGCGGCTCCAGGAGGTCCCGGACCTGGAACGACACGGCTGGCGGAGCCGCGTCCCGGTCGAGCGCGTCACCCACTTCGAGCGCTGGGACGGCACCGCCTGAGACTTCAGGAGGCGACGTGGCGATCAGAAGAGCGTTGGTACTCGGCGGCAGCGGCATGCTCAACGGCTGCGCCTTGCGGCTAGTGGTCAACGGCTGGCGCGTAGTGCTGCCGTCCCGCCACTACGCCCCACTACCTGCCGACCACCACACAGGCACAGGTAGGGCTATCTGGGTAGAAGCCGACTGGTCGAAACCCCACACCCTCGCCACCAAAGCCGCCCACAGCCTCGGCGCCCCCGCCGACCTCCTCATAACCTGGCTCCCCGACGACGCCCTCCCCCCAACCCTGCGCGCCATAGAACCCCTCCTGGCCCCCGGCGCCCCGGTAGTCGAAACCCACGCCGCCCGCGACCGCTGGCCAAGCCCTCTCCCCAACCACCCCACCCACCACGTGGTCCTGACCCCCATCGGCTACGCGGGCCGCACCCGCCGCCCCACCCAAACCGAGATCACCGAAGCCCTCCTCCGCACCACCCGCCGAGCCCTGGTCACCGCGGCCCACTCCTAGCCCTCTAGCGCCCGCTAGACGAAGTACGCGGACTCCACCAGCGCAACCAGGAGCCGCTGGCCATGGCCCACTGCGCGCTAGCTCAGACCTGTCCACATCCCCGCCAACCATCCACAGCCCACTCCGCACCCCTATTGACAAACCGCCCGGCTCGATAGGTTCAGAGATGGGCTCCCGGCCCCCGGGAGGGAGGGCCCCGGCCGCGGAGTGGATCTTGGTCGGCGGCGGCTTCGCGGGGCCGGGCGGGGCGGTTTCGGGGCCAGGTGGGGACGATTTCAGGGCAGGCGGGGCGGTCTCGCGGTCGGGCGGGGCGGCTTCGGGGTTGGGTTCGGGGTTGAGTTCGCGGTAGGCGAAATGCACGGACCGGGTCGAGCAGCGTGACGTGCGATGGGGTGGGCAGATCAGCGAAGGGCTGGTCGGGACCGCAGGGGACCCAGGCCGGGTGGGAGCCGCGGCGGGGTGCTCAGGGGGTTCGCAGGCCTCGTACCAGGCCGATCACCGAGTCGCGGACCTCGGCCAGGCTCTGCTCGGGGCTGAACACCAGCCAGTCCAGCGACACCACCAGCACCGTCCCGAACAGCGCCGACGCGGCCGTCGAGACCCGGACCCCGCCGGGCAGGTCCCCCGCGTCCGCGAGCGCCTGCAGCTTCCCCCGGATGATCGACGTCACCTCCTCCCGCAGCAGCGACAGCGTCTGCTGCCACTGCCCCGGAGTCCGCCACAACTCGCTCACCAGCAGCTGCGCGAACGTCGGGTACTCCGCGAAGAACCCCAGCATCCCCTCGACCAACGCCGTCACCGTGTCCGCCGCCGACCCCTCCGCGCCCCGGAGCCTGGCGGCCAGCAGATCGACCCCGTACCGCAGCAGCGCGTCGACGAGGCCGTCCTTGCTGCCGAAGTTGTAGTAGACCGTCCCCTTGGCCACGCCCGCCTCGGCGGCGATGTCGTCCACCGTCAGGCCGACCACGCCCTTGGTGCCCGCGAGCCGCAGGGTGGCGTCGAACAGCTTGCGTTTGGTGGCGTTGGTCCTACCGGGGCGCGACGTCGTCACAGCACCAGTTCCGGCTTGAGGCGGGCTGGGGTCCACACGCGCTGGCGGCGGGCGGCCAGGGTCGACACGGTGAGTCCTCCGATCAGGTAGGCCAGCAGCACACCGACGTCGGTGCCGATGCCGCCGGAGGCGCCACCGTAGAGCAGGTGGCGCAGGCCGTCGACCACGTAGCCCATCGGCAGCACCCGGTGCAGCGGGATCAGCGCGTCCGGGAGGGTCTGCCAGGGGAACGTGCCGCCCGCGCTGATCAGCTGCAGGATCAGCACCACCAGCGCCACGAACTTGCCGACCGGGCCGAGGAACGCGTTGAGCGCGTGCACCACCGACACGAACGTCAGCGAGGTCAGCACCAGGAACCCGAGGGTGGCCAGCGGGCGGGCCGGGTGGATGCCGATCAGCGTGGTGACCGCGGCGAACATGATCACGACCTGGGCGACGCCGAGCGCGGCCGGGGTGAGCCAGCCCGCCAGGGCGGTGCGGGCCGCGGAGTGCCCGGCGGCCAGGGCGCGCGCCGAGAGCGGGCGGATGAGCAGGAACAGCACGAACGCGCCGATCCACAGGGCCAGGCCCAGGAAGAACGGGGCCAGCCCGGCGCCGTAGCTGCCAGCGCTGTTCTCGCCGACCGTGTGCACCGACACCGGGTCGCCGATGGTCTGCGCGGTGGCGTCGCGGGTCGCGTCGTCCGGGTGCGGGATCTGGCCGAGACCGGCGGTGAGGCCGTCGCGCAGCTGGACGGAGCCGTCCGACAGGGACTTGGTGCCCGCGGCGAGCTCGTCGGCGCCGGTGACCGCCTTGGTCTCGCCGTCGCGCAGCTGCAACGCCCCGGTGCGCAGCTGGGACGTGCCGGTCGCCAGGTCGCGCGCGCCACCGGCCGCCTCGGAGATGCCGCCCGAGAGCGCGGGAGCGGCCGCGGCGAGCGTCTCCGCGCCGTTCGCGACCTGGTCGGCGCCGGTGGCCAGCGCCCGCAGCTGACCGCTGGCGGAGTGCACCTGCGTGTTCGCCTGCTCGACCGGCGTGCGCAGGGTCCGCAGCCGCGCCAGCACCCGCTCGACGTCGGCGTCCGGCAGCCCCGCGTCGCGCAGGCTCTGCTCGATTCCCTTGTCCAGCTCGTCGAGGTGGTTCACCGCGGCCTGCGCGGCGGCCGACAGGTTCTCCGCCGTGCGCGCGGCCTGGTCGTTGCCGTTCGCGACCTTCCGCGCGCCGGTCGCCAGCTGCGTCGTCTGCGCGGGCAGGTCCTTCGTCCTGGACTCCAGCGTGTCCAGCCCGGTCGACAGCTTCTTGGTGCCCGCCGCCGCGGTGGTGGTGCCGTCGGCGAGCTTGGTGGCCCCGTCCGCCAGGTCGCGCTGACCCGCCGCGAGCTGGTTCGCGCCCGTGTTGGCCCGCGACGCGCCATCGGCCAGCTGCGACGCGCCGTCCGCGGCCTGCCGGGTCCGCTCGTAGACGGTGCCGAAACCGACCAGGAACTTCTCCGCCGCCTCCGTGCCCACCGACGCCGCGACCGACTCGCGCACCGCGCTGACCACCCGGTCCGCGATCGTGCCGACCAGGTAGTTGTTGGCGTCGTTGGTGGTCACCGTGATCATGCCCTGGCGCGGCGCGAAGTCCGACGACGACGCCAGCGACGCGGAGAAGTCGTTCGGCAGCGTGATCGAGAAGGTGTACTTGCCAGTGCGCACGCCCTCCTCGGCGGTCGGGGCGTCCACCTCCTGCCAGTCGAACTTCCCGGACGCGGCCAGCTGGTCGGCCACCTTGCGCCCCGCGTCCAGCCGGGAGCCGTCCGCGCGCGTGACGCCCTTGTCGGTCACCACGAGCGCGGCCGGGATCTTGTCCAGCCGGTTGTACGGGTCGGCGTTGGCGTACAGGTAGAGCGAGCCGTAGAGCAGCGGCACCAGCACGAGCGCCAGGACGGCGAGCCTGGGCAGGGTGCCGGAGCTGATCCGGCGCAGCTCGTTGCGGGCGAGGCGGAAGACGCTCACAGGGTCGACTCCAGGGGGGCGGGCTGGTCCGACTCGCCGAGCCGGGCCGGGATCATGGGCAGGCGCAGCGCGGTGGACGTCCCGCACAGCACGACGACCGCGCGGCCGTCGCGGGCGTGCGCCATCGCCGTGGGCAGCCAGTCGGCCGGGTTGCTGGAGTGCCGGTCGGGGGTGTCGATCACCAGCAGCTCGGCACCGGGGCGGCGCGCGGCCAGCTCGGTCAGCAGCGCGACCCTGGCCGCGCCGGGCACGTCCTCGAAGCGGGTCCCCGGCTCCAGGCCGTGCTCGTCGAGCAGCGCGGTGGTCGCCGTCTTGCGCTTGCGCGCCCCGGCCAGCGCCAGCTCCTCGGCGATCACGTCGGCCACCCGCAGGTTCGGCTCCGGCGCGGTCACCTCCGGGGCATCCACCAGCACGGCGTGCGCCCGCAGTTCACCACCCGAGGGGGTGACAGAACCCGCCGACGGGGTGATGCGACCGGTCAGGGCGAGGCCGAACGCGGTATGCCCGGCGTTGGGCTCACCGGCGACCACCACCAGCTCGCCCGCGCGCACCCGCAACGACGTCGGCTCCAGCAGCCGCCCGTGCGCGCCGGTGACCACGACCTGGTCCGCGTGGACCTCCATAGCGTCTCCCCGTATTTGAACTGACTGGTCAGTTTGAATAGTGCGCCGGGTGGGGCGGGTTCGCAACCGGGCGCGGGGTGATCCCGGTGACTCGATCGGGGGAACCCGGGGACGAACCGGACCATCAGAACCCGCGTGACAAGACAGCTGAAACTGCTCATCGGCGGCCTGGTGTGCGCCATCGCGCCGTACGTGTTCTTCGTCGGCATCACCGAGACCAAGCGCGTCAACGGCCAGGTCGTCGTCCACGAGTCACTCAACATCGGCGGCGTCATCGCCGCCTTCGGCGCCATCGCGATCGCCTGGACCATGGCGATGAAGTGGGAAACCCCCGCCGACAAGGCCCCGCACTGGCGAATCGCCGCGGCCGCGATCGCCCCACTAGGCGCCTTGCAGCTCGCGATCAGCCTCGACCTGGTCGGCTAGCTCGCCTCGTTTCACCCGGTTCAGCGACAGAAGTTATCCACATCTGGATCTCGAGTGGGGTGCTTTCAAGATCGACTGTCGGGGGGTGCCGGTAGGCTGGGACCTGGGACGCCCCCCGGAGAGGGTGGGGGCTGGGGCCGGACTGGCGCGAGCGCGCGAAGCGGGTTCGGTGGGGGCTAGAGGGCTTGTGGGGATTAGAGGGTTTGTGGGGTGTGGGGGCTGGGTCGGGGTGCTCTGACTGCATCGGCGACCTGTGACCCGGGGGTGGGGTCAGTTGCTGGCGTGGGCGGTGTGGTCGAGCCAGTGGTGGGCGAGGGTGGCGTCGCCGCCGATGGTGGTGTTGTCGGCTAGGGGGAGTCGGCGGGTCAGGGCGAGCAGTAGGGATTGGGCTGGGCCTGTCACTGTCACGTCGGCTTCGTGGGTGCCGGGCTGCCAGATGGCCGCGCCAGGGCGGCGTTCGACGAACCAGGCGCCGGTGGTGTCGGTGGCCCGCCATTGCAGGGTCTGGCCGGTGCCGCGGAGGGCGTGGGCGGACTCGGGTCGCTGCATCGCCCATGTGGGGGAGGTCAGCATCGTGAAGTGGTTGCTGATGAGCGCGGCCGCGATATCGGCGTCGACGTCGGCCGGTCGATCTGCCGCGGCGGCCGCGTCGAAGCCGTGGACGACGGCCTCGTTGAGCATGCTGGACAGCCAGAACCGCGTCCCCGACCGCCCGTCACCCGCCGCGTTGAACACGGGCGCGTCGAGTGCGTCATCGGAGCACGCGCTCGCGACCCGCTGAGCGGACTCCGACAGCCATCCCGGCCACTGACGGGGATCGGCCGGAGGTACGGCCAGTTCCGTGGGCAGCTGTGTGGGGTCGGTGACGCGCCGCTCGATGATCTCCGCGACCCAGTGCTGGGTCTGGCCCACGTGCCCGACCAGATCGGCGACGGTCCACTTCGGGGCCGTGGGCACAGCGGCATCGGGTCCGGCCGCCGTCGCCGACTCCGCCAGCCGCCGGGTGTGGTCGACGACCGCTCGCCGGGCGTGGTCCACGTTCAACTCGGTCATGGTTGATCCTCCGTCATCGTCCTGCCTCAACCACACGTCGAACGGCGGCAGCCCGGATCGACAAACCCGCCGTGCCACTTTCCCGGTTCCCTGCTTTGTCCACTATGGACGACCCAACCGCTCGCCCGCCCGTGATTGATCTCCCGCCGACCGACTTGGCCCGCGACGCCCTTGTCGTCGGGGTGCCCATGCTCCTGACCTGGGCTTTCTCGCCCCGACACCCCCAACTTTCACCCGTTCCAGCGACAAAAGTTATCCACATCTGGATCTTCGCGCCCCCGTTTCAAGATCCTCTGTCGGCGGCTACCGGTAGGCTGGGACCTGGGACGCCCCCCGGAGAGGGTGGGGGCTGGGGCCGGACTGGCGTGCGCGCGAAGCGGTTGCGGCGGGGCAAGAAGGCGCTATGGGGGCAAGAGCGCACGGTGAGGCAAGAAGGCGCGCCGGGGTAAGAGGCGTTGCTGGGTAGAGGGATTCCGCTTAGGGGGCGTTAGCGGATGGCGGTGGCGGGGCGGGTTTCCCAGACGGTCCAGAGGGGGCGGTAGTGCTGGCGGGACCAGAAGACTGGGGAGACTGGGTTCGGCGGGTTGTAGTAGAGGAACGAGCCGACGGTTCCGGGTCCTAGTAGCTCCGCGTGCGCGACGTCCATCAGGGCTCGGCCGACTCCGGTGCCTCTGGCGGTCGGCAGCACGGACAGGCAGTTCACGTACCCCCAGCGCCCGTGTCGCACCCGGGTTTCGGCCCAGGAGCCGCGTGCGGAATCCGTGTGCCAGCCCTCGACGTGGCCCACCGGGATTCCGTCGACCTCCGCTATCCACACCGGGTCGCCCTGGGCCAGGTGGCGGCGCAGGGTTTCCCGCTTGATGTTCGCCGCGCCCGCGCGCAGGACGGCGCCGCCCACCAGGGTCGAGTACTCGACCTCGGCCATCGCGGACGCCACCAGGGCGTCGAGGTCGCTGAGGACCGCGCGCCGGACCGTGGCGGACGAGGGGCCGCCGGACGGTGCCGGGCCGCCCGTGCGGACCGCCAGCACCGCGAGCGGGACGAAGCCGTGCGCCAGGAACGCCGCCGTCGCCGTGACGTCGCGGCTGGGCCAGGTCGACAGGCACGCCGAGTCGCGGCCGGGGGACAGGTTGGCCACGATCGACGGCCAGCGGCGCAGCAGCGCGTCCACCCCGGCGCCGCCGCTCGACCCCACCATCGGGTGCAGTTCCCACACCTTCGCCGCCGACCACAGCGTCTGCGGCGTGCCGGGGTCCAGCGTGGTCTTCGTGATCATCCCGGCCACCCGCTCGCCGTCGGGCAGCGCCGCCGTGATCAGGTCGCCAGGCGGCGGGGCCACGGCCGCGGGCAGCAGCGGGTCGAGGGCGGCGAACCGGGCGGACTGGGCCTTGAGCAGGGGAGCGGTCACCGGCGGCAGCGGAAGATCGCGGTCCCCGGGAACAGCTCACCGCGCAACGGGCTCCACTGCCCCCACTCCTGCGTGTGCCCCTCCGGCCACTCCGGCTCGACCAGGTCGAACAGCTCCAAGCCTGCCGCGTTCAAGGCCCGCACGTAGTCACCGAGCGTGCGGTGGTGCTCGACGTAGGTGGGCGTGCCCTCCTCGTCGACCTCTACATAAGGGGTGCGGTCGAAGTAAGAGCCCGTAACCCGCAGACCGTCCGGGCCTGGGTCGTCCGGGAAGATCCACCGCATCGGGTGAGTGACCGCGAACGTCCAGCTGCCGCCCGGCCGCAGGACCCGCGCCACCTCGGCGAACACCGCGCCGACGTCGGCGACGAACGGGACCGCGCCGAACGCCGAGCACGCCAGGTCGAACGACCCGGACGCGAACGGCAACCGCTCGGCGTTCGCCCGCACCAACGGCACCCGCGTCCCGGTCAGCGCGTTCGCCGCGGCCGCGTACCGCAGCATCCCGCTCGACAGGTCCAACGCCACCGCCCGCGCGCCCTGGTCCGCCAGCCACCGCGCGCACGGCGCCGACCCGCAGCCGACCTCCAGCACGTCCTTGCCCGCGACCGGCCCGAGCAACCCCACCTCGGCCTCGCGCAGCCGCTCCGGGCACCACATGAAATCGCTGACGCCCAGGAACTCGCCGTGCTCGCGGTGGTAGTCGTCGGCGTCGGCGTCCCACCAGGCGATGTTCGCCGCGACCGACTCGGCGGAGCCCACCGCCATCCGCGCCACACCGGTCGTCCCCAAGGCCTGCTCCGCGCTGGTCTCGCTCACCACCGGGTCATCCTGTCAGCCCGGACCCGGCAGGAACCGGCGGGAGGGTACCCCCGGGTTTGCCCGGCGATCGCGGGGCCGCGTAGGATACATCCGCGCGGTGGTAACGCGCTGCCCCGGGTTTTCCTACCGCTGGGAAGCCGTCGGCGGGATGTGGTCCGGGGTGGCGTTCGTTGGCGGTGTTGGTTCCTGTGGTCCGGGTGTCCGTCGGCGGCACGATGCCGCGGCGCGCCCCAAGAACTGAACCCAGCGACCCCCAATCCGTACCGGAGCCACCTACCTAATGTCCACCGACACCACCATTGTCCCGGCTGCGTCCACGCCGAAGCAGCAGGTCGCCATCAACGACATCGGGACGGAGGAGGAGTTCCTCGCCGCGATCGACGCGACGATCAAGTACTTCAACGACGGTGACATCGTTGAGGGCACGATCGTCAAGGTCGACCGGGACGAGGTCCTGCTCGACATCGGCTACAAGACCGAGGGTGTCATCCCCTCGCGCGAGCTGTCGATCAAGCACGATGTCGACCCCGCCGACGTGGTCAGCGTCGGTGACGAGGTCGAGGCCCTGGTTCTCCAGAAGGAGGACAAGGAGGGCCGCCTGATCCTGTCCAAGAAGCGCGCTCAGTACGAGCGGGCCTGGGGCACGATCGAGGCACTCAAGGAGTCGGACGAGCCGGTCAAGGGCACGGTCATCGAGGTCGTCAAGGGTGGTCTCATCCTGGACATCGGTCTGCGCGGCTTCCTCCCCGCGTCGCTGGTCGAGATGCGCCGCGTGCGCGACCTGCAGCCGTACGTGGGCCGCGAGCTCGAGGCGAAGATCATAGAGCTGGACAAGAACCGCAACAACGTGGTGCTGTCCCGCCGCGCGTGGCTGGAGCAGACCCAGTCCGAGGTCCGCAGCGAGTTCCTCAACCAGCTGCAGAAGGGCCAGGTCCGCAAGGGCGTCGTGTCCTCGATCGTCAACTTCGGTGCGTTCGTGGACCTCGGTGGCGTCGACGGCCTGGTGCACGTCTCGGAGCTGTCCTGGAAGCACATCGACCACCCCTCCGAGGTCGTCGAGGTCGGCCAGGAGGTCACCGTCGAGGTGCTCGACGTGGACATGGAGCGCGAGCGCGTGTCGCTCTCGCTCAAGGCCACGCAGGAAGACCCGTGGCGCCAGTTCGCCCGCACCCACGCGATCGGCCAGATCGTGCCGGGCAAGGTCACCAAGCTGGTTCCGTTCGGTGCGTTCGTCCGCGTCGACGAGGGCATCGAGGGCCTGGTCCACATCTCCGAGCTGGCCGAGCGCCACGTGGAGATCCCGGAGCAGGTCGTGCAGGTCGGCAACGACGTCATGGTCAAGGTCATCGACATCGACCTCGAGCGGCGCCGCATCTCGCTCTCGCTGAAGCAGGCGAACGAGGGCTTCACCACCGAGACCGAGTTCGACCCGACCCAGTACGGCATGGCTGCCGAGTACGACCCCGAGGGCAACTACATCTACCCCGAGGGCTTCGACCCGGACACCCAGGAGTGGCAGGAAGGCTTCGAGAAGCAGCGCGAGGAGTGGGAGCGCCAGTACGCCGACGCGCACGCCCGCTACGAGCAGCACATGAAGCAGATCGTCAAGGCAGCGGAGGCCGACGCGGCCGCCGAGGCCGAGGGCGTCATCGCCAGCGCGACCGGCGGCGGCGGGGAGCAGAACTACTCCTCCACCGGCGGCGGCGAGAAGCCCGCCCAGAGCGGCGGCACCCTCGCCAGCGACGAGCAGCTCGCGGCACTGCGCGAGAAGCTCTCCGGCGGCGTGTGAGCTAGCTGAACTCCCGAGGGCCCCGCACCTGCTCGTCAGGTGCGGGGCCCTCGGCTTTGCGGGCACAGGCCCCGAACGTGCTCTTTCGCCGGTGGGGATCGCGGTTTACCGTCTCCGGATGCGGATCCTGCTGGTGGCCCTGGTGATGGCGGTGGCCGCGGGCTGCACGTCGGCGCCGCCGCCCGCGGCCAAGGCGCCGGAGATCCCGCAGATCTCCACGAGCGCGGCCAAGCCGAGGGTCGAGCGGGTAGCGCTACCGGCGTCGTGCGGGCGGTTGCTGACTCGGCAGGATCTCGATGAGGTAGTGGACACCGTCATCACCGGGCGGACCGAGGTCGTGGTCGGGGTAGGGCTACCGAAGATCGGTCGGACCGGTCGGATTGACTGCTACTACGGCATCCCGCAGGACCAACCACCGGCAGCGGCGGTTCTTACCGTGGGCATGGCCGCTTACACCGATCAGACCTCAGCGCGGCAGCGGGTGCAGGAGACGGTCGACGCCGAGCGGGACAAGGGGATCGCGGCAGAGGAGATCAAGGTCGGTGCGGATACCGGGTTCTTGATCGAAGGTGACACAAGGACCGTCGTAGTCGCGCACGGCACGCTCACTGTGGCGGTCACCGTCGCGAAGACACTCGCCACGCCCGAACAGGTCGCGAAGTTGGCCGACCGGGCGCTCACCGAGCGTTAGGCGGTACGGACCTGCGGGGCCCACGCGCGTTCCACGGCGGCCGCGGCAGCGCGGCGGCGCAGACCGGCGAGGCTGTGCCTGGCGGGCATCAGGACCATCGACCACCACGTCCGGTGTGCGGGCACGGACAGGTACTCGGTGCAGTGCACCAGGCCCGGGGTGCCGAGCCGGTGCCGTCCCCGGCGCCTCGTGTCGCGCATTGGTTCCTCCGCTTGGGTGATGGCCCTGAGGGCACCGTAGCCGGCTGAAGTGGCAAAACGCCGACATCCGCGCGGCGTGTCCCGGGCCTGCTTGTCAACAGTTCACCCGCGAACCACTCGGTGGTGGAAGAATGCGGCCCCATGCTGCGAGTCGGCCTCACCGGCGGGATCGGGTCAGGGAAGTCCACAGTGGCGGCCGCGCTGGCCGAGCACGGGGCGGTCGTCGTGGACGCCGACCGGGTCGCCAGGGAGGTCGTCGAACCCGGCACCCGGGGGCTGGCCGCGATCGCCGCCGAGTTCGGGCCGGGCGTGCTCGTCGACGGCGCGCTCGACCGCCCCGCGCTGGCCGCGATCGTGTTCACCGACGACGCCGCGCGGCAGCGGCTGAACGCGATCGTGCACCCCCTCGTGCGCGAGCGCACCGCCGAGCTGGTGGCCGCCGCGCCGCCCGACTCGGTCGTCGTCCAGGACGTGCCGCTGCTGGTGGAGAACGGCATGGGCCCGCTGTACCACCTGGTCATCGTGGTCGACACCCCCGTCGAGGAGCGGGTGCGCAGGCTGGTCGACCACCGCGGCCTCGTCGAGTCCGACGCCCGCGCCAGGATCGCCGCCCAGGCCGACGACGACGCCCGCCGCGCCGCCGCCGACATCTGGCTGTCCAACGCCGGGACCGCCGAGCAGACCAGGGCCGCGGTCGACGCGCTGTGGACCGACCGGCTCGCCCCGTACGAGGCCAACATCCGCCTCCGCCGCCCGTTCAGCCGCGGCGCCCCGCGCATCGTCGATTACGACCTGACCTGGCCGGTCCAGGCCGAGCGGCTGCTCGCCCGCCTCCGCCTCGCCGTCGGCGGCGCCGCGCTGCGCGTGGACCACATCGGCTCCACCTCGGTCCCCGGCCTGGCCGCCAAGGACATCCTCGACTTCCAGATCACCGTCCCGACCCTGGACGACTCCCTCGCCGACGCCCTCTCGAACGCCGGGTTCCCCCGCGCGCACGGCTTCGACAGCGACATCGGCCACCCGCCCGGCTCGCCGGAGACCCCGAAGCACGTCCACGTCGGCGTCGACCCCGGCCGCTGGGCGAACGTCCACGTGCGAGCGCAGGACTCGCCGTTCGCGCGCCTCAGCCTGCTTTTCCCGGCCTGGTTGCGCGCCGACGAAGGGGCGCGTGGCGAGTACGAGCAGGTGAAGCGCGCGGTCGCGGGGGAGCACGCGACGATCCCGGCCTACGGCGACGCGAAGGAACCCTGGTTCAACCAGGCCATCCAGCGCGCCGAGGCGTGGGCGACGGCGACCGGCTGGACGGCCGGTTGACCCGGCTCAGCAGTCGCAGTCGCAGCAACACCCGTCGCCGCACGAGCAGCAGTCGCAGCACGAGCAGTCGCAGTTCGACGAGTGGCACCAGCCGGACTTGGGCTCACCGGTCCACGGATCGCGGTACGGGTCCGCGCAGCAGTACTGGCACGTGCAGCACAGCACCATCGCGACACCGCACCCCGGCAGCGTCGACCGCTTCTTACCCCAACGCGGCGCGTCCTTGGGCGGGTTAGGAGGCGGTGCGTGCCCTGGAGTCTGGTGTGAGTGCTGGTGACCGAAGGTTCGATTGACCGCCGCGTCCAACTCGTGCACCAAGAGGGCGTGCACCAGTCCTTGGTCGGCGAAGTCCGCCTCGCGTAGAGCCAGCTTGACCCCGAGCACGGCGTCGTCACACAGCCTGCGCGCCTCGACCATGTCGGTGCCGGTCGCGGCCAACGGGTTCCACGCCCCGGACTCGGCGTCGGCGTCGATGTCCTCCACCGCGTCGAGCAGGTGCGCGACCCGGCCGAACAACCGCCCGGCCTCCCCGAGCGCGGCGGCGTTGCCCGGTCGTCCGGCCAGGACCGCCGTGTGCGCGAACGCGGCCGCGGTGGCCGTCTCGGTCGGCTCGGTGGCCACCAGCACCGACGACCCGGTGGCCAGGCCGGACTCCAATTCGCCCTGCCTGCCGACGGCGTCGAGCAGGACCGCTGTGGAGAACCCGATCCGCTCACCCGTCGCCGCGCCCTGGCGCGCCCACCGCGTCGCGACCTTCCTGGCGACGCCCGCGACCGGGGCCTTGCCGAACGCGCCGTCACCGTCGTCGACGTGGTCGCGGACCTTCGCCGAGGCCAGCACCAGCGACACCGCGGCGGCCAACCGCGCGCCCGAGCCGTCCGCGACCGGGGCGCTGCGCATCCCGCGCAACGGGCACGGCCCGGCGACCCGGCGGGTGCCCACGGTCGGCGACTGGGCCTCGACCAGGGCGGAGACGACGAGGCCGTCGTAGTTGGTGACCGTGCGGGCGAGGTGCCCGTGGTCGTCGCGCAGCGCCAGGCAGAGCCCGCACAGGTGCGCCATCCACGAGGTGCGCAAGGTCGGCGACAACCGGTGCCGACACGGCCGAAGGATCCCGAACACGCTGTCTGACCTCCACGAACTCCCACGACCCGACCGGGGCGGGAGCCTAGCGCCCATTCACCCGTACGGGGGGCAGAAATCCACCTAAAGGTCTGGGCTTCTTCGAGACGGCTAGGCACGATGTCGGCATGCGCGCGCGTGTCGAGCCCGTAGTCGGTGACCTGCCCATCCCGGTGACCCGCCGGGACGACACCAGTCACGAGATCCACCCGCCCAAGGTGGAGCTGTTCGACCAGGTCGAGATGACCAACACCGACCCCAAGGGGTTCGTGCGGGCGGTCGACACCTACCGCGAGACCGAGCACGGCCTCTACATGTCGCGCCCGGTCGACGGCCACCCGCGGATCGCGCACTTCGAGTCGTTGCTGCTACCCGACGACGGCCTGCGGGTGTCGAAGTGGCTCGGCAGGCCTGGCGTGGACCTCGGGCACGACTTCTACCTGGACATCGTCGACATCACCCGCGACGGGCAGTGCTGGCGGACGGTGGACCTGTACCTGGACGTGCTGGTGCGCACGGGCCGCGACGTGCGGGTCGAGGACAGCGACGAGTTGCTCGCCGCGTTCCGGGCGGGGTTGGTCGACCTGTCCACGGCCGAGCGGGCGATGACCAGGACGCACACGGCGGTGGCCGGGATCGCGGCGGCGGGGCACGACGTGGACGCCTGGCTGGCCGGGCGCGGCATCCCCGCGCCGTGGCAGCCCCGATAGTGGCTGGGGCGACTCTGCGTCAACGGTTCGGAACGGCGAGCGAGCAGATTTCGCCCAACCGATAGCCGAGCGCACACGATCTGTGACATAACGAATCGACCCCGGTAGTCACAGAACGCATGTCCGCGACTACGCTCTGGCCGCGTGGGCACGGCCATCACCCCGCAACTGGTCGACATCGTCGACACGGTCACCGCGGTACGCAGCTACTCCTCCGGGATGACCCGGACCCTCCGCACCTGCCAGGTCGAGCGGTGGGGCCTGCGCATGGAGTGCCCGACCCCGGAGGACCCGTTCTCCGACGCCGAGGTGACCTGGCTGCTGCCGCACCTGAACCTGCGGCTCACCCAGAGCAAGCCCCGCTCCCGCCACGCCAAGGGCGGCCCCAGCGTGCTGACCGCGGTCCGGGTGCTGCGCGACGGCCGCACCTGGCGCACCACCGACCTGCTGCTCGGCCTGGCCGCGCCGGGCGGGACCACGGCCAGGATCGTGCGCTCGGAGGAGTTCGCCGCCGCGGTCGCGGGCCGGGTGCTGCGCGTCGGCGACGCCGACCTGGCGCTGTGCACCGTGCACCAGACCCTCGAGGAGCTGAGCCGCTTCCGCCACGACCTCTCGTCCTGGCTGGCCTACAAGCACGTCTTCGAGGTCTGGCCCCCCTTCTGACCGGCTCATCCCGGATTGTCGGTGCGCGGGCGTAACCTCGTTCCCGTGGCTTTCGCGACCGAGAAATCCCAGCAGAACGCACCCGTGCTCGCCCACTCCGAGCACCGGCCCGTCAGTGACATCCCGCGCTCCGACGGGAAGTTCCGGATGGCCGCGCCCTACCAGCCCGCGGGCGACCAGCCCGCCGCGATCGCCGACCTGGAACGGCGGATCCGGGCGGGCGAGCAGGACGTGGTGCTGCTCGGCGCGACCGGCACGGGCAAGTCGGCGACCACGGCGTGGTTGGTGGAGCGGGTGCAGCGGCCGACGCTGGTGATGGCGCCGAACAAGACGCTGGCCGCCCAGCTGGCCAACGAGCTGCGGGAGTTCTTCCCGGACAACGCGGTCGAGTACTTCGTCAGCTACTACGACTACTACCAGCCAGAGGCCTACATCCCGCAGACCGACACCTACATCGAGAAGGACTCGTCGATCAACGACGATGTCGAGCGGCTGCGGCACTCGGCGACGATGAGCCTGCTGTCGCGGCGGGACGTGATCGTGGTCGCCTCGGTGTCGTGCATCTACGGCCTCGGCACCCCGCAGTCCTACCTGGACCGCTCGATCGGGCTGACCGTCGGCGGCGAGGTCGACCGGGACACGTTCCTGCGCGCGCTGGTCGACGTGCAGTACGCGCGCAACGACATCGCCTTCGCCCGCGGCACCTTCCGGGTCCGCGGCGACACCGTGGAGATCATCCCGGCCTACGAGGAGCTGGCGATCCGGGTCGAGTTCTTCGGCGACGAGATCGACAAGCTGTACTACCTGCACCCGCTCACCGGCGACGTGGTCCGCGAGTGCGCGGAGCTGCGGATCTTCCCGGCGACGCACTACGTGGCCGGTCCGGAGCGGATGGAACGCGCGATCGGCGGCATCGAGAAGGAGCTGGAGGAGCGGCTCGCCGAGCTGGAGCGGCAGGGCAAGCTGCTTGAGGCGCAGCGGCTGCGGATGCGCACCAGCTACGACGTGGAGATGATGCGCCAGGTCGGGTTCTGCTCCGGCATCGAGAACTACTCGCGGCACATCGACGGCCGCGCGGGCGGTACCGCGCCCGCCACCCTGATCGACTACTTCCCGGACGACTTCCTGCTGGTCATCGACGAGTCGCACGTGACGGTGCCGCAGATCGGCGGCATGTACGAGGGCGACATGTCCCGCAAGCGCAACCTGGTCGAGCACGGCTTCCGGCTGCCCAGCGCGGTGGACAACCGGCCGCTGACCTGGGAGGAGTTCACCCAGCGGATCGGCCAGACGGTGTACCTGTCGGCGACGCCGGGACCGTACGAGATGGGCCAGGCCGGTGGCGAGTTCGTCGAGCAGGTCATCCGGCCGACCGGGCTGGTCGACCCCGAGGTGGTGGTCAAGCCGACCGAGGGGCAGATCGACGACCTGGTGCACGAGATCCGCGAGCGGGCCGAGCGCGACGAGCGGGTCCTGGTCACCACGCTGACCAAGAAGATGGCCGAGGACCTCACCGACTACCTGCTCGAACTCGGCATCCGGGTCCGCTACCTGCACTCCGAGGTGGACACGCTGCGCCGCATCGAGCTGCTGCGCCAACTGCGCTCGGGCGAGTACGACGTGCTGATCGGCATCAACCTGCTGCGCGAGGGCCTCGACCTGCCCGAGGTGTCGCTGGTCGCGATCCTCGACGCGGACAAGGAGGGCTTCCTGCGCAGCGGCACCTCGCTGATCCAGACCATCGGCCGCGCCGCCCGCAACGTCTCCGGCCAGGTCCACATGTACGCCGACAAGATCACCGACTCGATGCGGCACGCCATCGACGAGACCGACCGGCGCCGCGCCAAGCAGACCGCGTACAACACCGAGCGCGGCCTGGACCCGCAGCCGCTGCGCAAGAAGATCGCCGACATCCTCGACCGGGTCTACGAGGAGGCGGCCGAGTCGGACACCGTCCCCATCGGCGGCTCCGGCCGCAACACCTCCCGCGGCAAGCGCGCCACCGGCGAGGCGGGCTCCGGCAAGTCCGCGGGCATCGTCTCCGACCGCGACGTCAAGACCATGCCCCGCGCCGAACTGGCCGACCTCGTCCAGCAGCTCACCGACCAGATGATGAACGCCGCCCGCGACCTCCAGTTCGAACTGGCCGCCCGCCTGCGCGACGAGATCCACGACCTCAAACGCGAACTCCGCGGCATGGACGCCGCAGGCATCCGCTGACCCAGCACCCGGGCGGGCCAGCGCTGACCCGCCCGGGCCGGCCAGTCCTGTGTGGACAACTGGGTCGGCGCCAGTGCCGCGTCACGCGACGGTCGCTGGGGTCATCGACAACGGCCCACAAGCACATCCAGGACCACCACCTCCCGCTCGACACGGGAGGGGCAACCCGGACTGCTAGCTCACCGCACCGATTGCCAGGCCAACGTTCCCAGATTCCGCACTAGTCGACGGCCACCCGCTGTGCCGCCGCCGTAGGCTGGGGGAGGCCGGTCGTCGAGCCGGTGTAGCGGGCGACTGTGGCTCGCAGGGCGTCGGCGTGCTGGTAGATGTCTTCCACGCGGTCGATCGCCACGCGGGTCTCCACCTTGTTCTCGTCGAACACCCCGAGGTACTTCCGCGACCGGTTGAACCACAGCCGGGCGATCGGCCTGCGGTTGTTGTCGTCGAGCAGCACCCCGAAGTACGTCTTCGTGTCCCTGGCCACCACCCGGTCGCTGCCCACCGCCGCGCACACGATGGCCCGCACGATCCGGAACCCCTCCAGTTCGTCCTCGGTGGTCACCACGTCCGCGGGCGTCTCCACCTCCACCGCCGCGGCAGGCTCGGGCGGGGCGCTCGGGACCGCGACGAACGTGTCGGGTCCGCCCAGGGCGTTCTTCAGCCGGTCGTTGACCTGCTCGTTGACGAACTGGTGGCCCGCCTTGTCCACCAGCGTGGTGAACTGCTCGCGCACCTTCTGGGTGAACGACCCGTCGTACACCTTCGTCGTGAAGTACCGGACCCAGCCCTCCGACGGCTCCCGGAACTCCGCCGCCAGCGCCCGCTTGATCTGCCCGATGTACTTCAGCTCACCCGCCGCGCTGATCACCGAGTCGAGGTCGAACGCCTCCTTGCTCAGCTTCGCCAACTCCGGCAGCAGCGTCGGGTCGATGTCGGAGAAGTCCAGCACCAGGAACGGCTTCGCGTCCATCCGGTTGGGCGCGTCGAGGTCGGTGTAGAACTGGTACACCTCGCCGTTGGTCAGCACCGCGATCCTGGCGTTGGTCACCGAGAAGTACCGGAACAGCTGCGAGGCGTGCTCCAGCTTGAGCGGGTCGTTGACCTTCTTCGCCTCGACCAGCACCTGCACCTGGCCGTTGTGGACGATCGCGTAGTCGATCTTCTCGCCCCGCTTGGTGCCGACATCGGCGGTGAACTCGGGGATCACCTCGTCCGGGTTGAACACGTCGTAGCCGAGCACCCCGCTGATGAACGGCATGACGAACGCGTTCTTCGTCGCTTCCTCGGTCTCGATCGCCGCCTTGTGCTTGCGGATCTTCACCGCCAGGGCCTGAGCCCGCTCCGCGATCTCCATCGTCCCCCTGCCACTCCCGGGCGCCGCCCCGCGACCCGGACGCCCTCGATTTCCACTGTGCGGAGAGTCGAGCCCGCCCGGCACCGTGTTACGAGCGTGTCCGACTCGTGACTCAACGAGTCGATCACTCCGGTGTGGAGCGCCTGCGGACGAGCGTTCCCCGAGTCGCGTGTGGACATTGGGGAGGTGCGTGGTTGACGCTGTGGATCGAGATCGCGGCTGGGTCAGACCGCGGTCGTGGCGAAGGACTTGCCGGTGGTGGCGGCCAGGGCGTGGGCGGCGGTGGCGGACTGGTGGGCGAGGGGGATGAGGTCGGCCATCGCGGGGACCACCTCGGCGAGGGTCAGGTCGGCCTCGACGAGGGTGACGGTGGCGCCGAGGACGTCCTGGAAGATGCGGATCAGCCAGGGGGTGGCGTGGTCCCAGCCCTCGCGCGGGGTGCCGGGGGCGTAGCCGCCGCCGCGGGCGATGACGAGGGCGACCGGCTTGCCGGTGAGGGGCTGCCGGCCCGGGGCGAACCGGGGGTCGGTGATGAGCAGATCGATCCAGGTCTTGAGGTGCTGCGAGGTCCCGAAGTTGTACAGCGACGTGGCGATGACCAGCGCGTCGGCGGCCGCGACCTCGTCGGCGATGGTGGTGGCGAGGGCGACGGCGGCGGCCTGGGCGGGTGTCCGCTGGTCGGCTGGGGTCGGACCGCCCGCGACGGCGTCGGTCCACGCGGTGCTCGGGACTCCGTCGACGGCCAGGTCGCGGCGCACGACGGTGCCGGTCGGGTTCGCGGCCACCCAGTTCTCGGTGACGGTGTCGGCGACCGCGCGGCTGACCGAGTCGGCCTGGCGGATGCTGCTGTCGAGGCGGAACAGGCTCATCGGAGTCCTCCGTGGTTCAGATCGTCTGTAACGCAGACTATCTTGCATGCGGAGTAAGCGGCTGTCCATCCCGGGTCGGTAAGATGCGACCGTGACCACACCAGCCGTCGAGTCGGACCTGGGGTGGGCGCTGGGCGCGGTCTTCCGCCGGTACGTGCGCTCGGCCGAGCGGGTCCTGGCGGGGCTGCCCGGCGGTCCGCGCGGGTACCAGGTGCTCACCAGCGCCATCGAGGGCGAGGCGTGCAGCCAGCAGACCCTCGCCCACCGCCTCGGCCTCGACAAGACCGTGATGACCTACCTGATCGACGACCTCGAACGCGCGGGCCTCGTCGAGCGCCGCCCCGACCCCGCCGACCGCCGCGCCCGCCTGCTCTCCGCCACCACCGCGGGCCGCGACAGCTTCGCCGAAACCGCCGCCGCCCTGCGCCGCGTCGAGGACGAGGTCCTCGCCCCGCTCGCCGTCCCCGAACGCGACCTCCTGCGCGACCTGCTCCGCAAACTCGCCACCCGCGAGGACGCCAACGAAGCCTGCAACGCCCCTGACGCCGCTCCTTGCTAGGTGGGGTCCACTGTGGACTCGATCCACTGTGGACATTCGGCGGCGTTGCGCGCTACTGGTCGATCTCCGTTCGGACGACTTCCTGCCCAGCCGCCGATGCTGGCGGGCCTCCATGCTCCTGACCTGCGCATCCTTGCCGCGGGTGTGCTGGCAATTCACCCGTTCCAGCGACAGAAGTTATCCACATGTGGATCTTCAGCGGCCCGTTCCAAGATCGACTGTCGGTGGCTGCCGATAGACTGGCACCGGGACGCCCCCCGGAGTGGGTGGGGGCTGGGGCAGGACTGGCGTGCGCGCGCGAGGCCGGGGTGGTGGGCGGCCGCCGGTGGGCGCGGTGACGGGGCGTTCTGGGGCGCGATTGGGTTGCTGGGGCAGGTGTTTCGGGTGCGTGGGGTGGGGGCGGTGATCGCGGGTTGGGGCAGGCTGGGGCGCCGCCGAGGGTGTGTGGGGCGGGCGTGGAGCGTGGCTGGTGGGTTGGGGCGGGCCGGAGGGGCGCATCGCTGAGGGGTGGGTATTAGGGCGGGCGTGCTTCCTGCCTGCGGAATGGCATCCTGGCGAGACGCGAGACGCGAGACGCGAGACGCGAGACGCGAGACGCGAGACGCGAGACGCGGAAGACGCCAGGCGCGAGACGCGGAACCGGTGACCGTGCGACGGCAGTGCGTCGGCGACCGCGACATCGAACCCCGGCGATCACCGTGCGGTGCGGCGCGGGTGGAGGGCGCCTCCGGGCGTGCAGGAGGCGAGGTGGACTCCGAGCAGGGGCGGAGTCAGGCGACGGCGGGGGATTGGGTGCGGGTCAGGGATCTGACGCTGGGGGTGAGGGAGGCGGCGAGGATGGCCAGGAAGGTGAGGGCGCTCAGGGCGGTGAGGGTGGTGGCGGTGCCGAAGTGCAGGGACAGCGGGCCCACGGCGATCTCGCCAAGGGGGAGGGCGATGAACGAGCCGACGGCGTCGTAGGAGTAGACGCGGGCCAGGCGGTCCGGGGGGATGTTCTCCTGGAGGGAGACGTCCCAGGCTATGCCGAACTGCTCGATCGCGATGCCGCCGACGAACATGGCGGCGAGCATCAGCAGGACCTCGGGCGCGTGCGCCAGCACCAGCAGCGGGACGGACTCCACCGCGACCAGGGCGGTGCCGAACAGCAGGGCGCGGCGCGGTTGCCAGCGGCTGGCGATGATGGCGCCGAGCAGCGCGCCGACCGTCTGCGCGCCCAGGACGAACCCCCAGGCGAGCCTGCCGAAGGTCGCGTCGGCGATGGACGGGCCCAGGACCTGCATGCCGCCGGTGACCGCGGCGTTGACCACCATGAACGCCAGCACGATCGACCACACCCAGGTGCGGGCGGTGAACTCGGCCCACCCGGCGCGCAGGTCGGCGATCGGGCGGGTCGGCTCGCTGGCGGCGATCTCCGGCGCGCGGACCCTGGCGTAGCAGAACGACGCCACCAGGAACACCACCGCGGTCACCGCCATCGCCCAGCCCGGGCCCGCGAGGGCGGCCAGCAGGCCGCCGAACGACGCCCCGGTGATCAGGGCGGCGTTGATGCCCATCCGCACCACGGCGTTGGCCTGGCGCAGCAGCGGCGCGGGCACGGTCTGCGGGGTCAGCGCCGCCGCCGCGGGGAAGGAGACCGCGGAGACGGCGCCGTTGACCACGCTGAGCACGACCAGCAGCGGGATCGAGGCGAACCCGAGCAGGACCGACAGCGCCGTCGCCGCCTGCGACACGGCCGCGGCCAGGCTCGCGCCCTGCAGGATGACCCCGCGCGGGAGCCGGTCGGCCAGGACGCCGCCCATGAGCAGCAGCAGCACGTTCGCGATGGACCTGGCGCCGACGACCAGGCCGAGGGCCACCACCGACCCGGTCAGGTCGAGCACGGCGAACGCCAGCGCGACCGGCGCCACGGCGTTGCCCGCGTAGGTGGTCACCCGGCCGATGGCCAGCCTGCGGAACATCGGAACGCGCAGCGGGGCGAGCATCCCGGCCGACGCGGTCAACAGCTGTCCATCTCGAACATCGCGATCGTGGTGCTGACCCGGACCGTGCCCGGGGTCATCGGCGGCTGGGCCGCGTCGCGCAGCCGCAGCCCCAGTTCCCGCGCGTGCGCGACCATGTCCCGCCAGACCTGCGGGTCGACCCACAGCTCCGCGTCGGTGGCGGTCTCCGCGCCCGCGGGGGCGTCGCTCCTGCGCCGCCCGGTGCGCGCCCCCAGGCCCGCGGCCAGCGCCGTGGCCAGCAGGTGCTCGGAGTCGCCCGGCTCGCGCGGCGCGGCGACCGCGGGCGGGATGTGCCGGTACCGCTTGGCGATGCCGCCGCGGATCGGCACCTCCTCGACGATCTCCACCAGGTCCGCGTCGGCCAGTTTGCGCAGGTGGTAGCTGATGTTGGGCTGGCTGTCGCCGAGTTCCCTTGCCACCTCGGCCGCGCTCATCGCGCGGTCGGTGACCAGGGAAAGGATGCGCATCCGCAGCGGGTGCGCGAGCGCGCGCATCCCGTGCAGCGTCGAGCGTGTGTCCCCCATGTCCATACCGCGAGTTTCTGAATGCGGACCTACCGTGTCAAATGACTATGGTGCGGTCCCGCCGGTCGTGTCCCGGCTGGGAGCGCTTCCGGTCCTCAGCTGGTGCGCGCCCGCCGCCTGCCGCCCTGGCTCGGCTTGGGGGCCGGGGTGTCCGCGGGCGGCGTGCTGACCTGTTGCGCCTCCGCGGCCGCCGCGCCCTCGGTCATCTCGCGCAACAGCTCGTCGAAGATCGGCGTCGACATCGCGCCCGTGTTCGCCATCCGCAGTCTCCCTCGCTACCTGGCTTGCCGAGGAACCTACCTCGCGCCCCGCCGTGCCCCGGTGATCACGACGCCACACGATCGGGGGAAGTGTCCGCGCCGGTTACCACTGAGTAAGGTCGCCGGTATGACGGAGGACCTGGTGTCGTTGACGGTCGCAGTGTCCGACCACGTGGCCGAGGTGACCCTGCTCGGGCCCGGTAAGGGCAACGTGATGGGGCCGGATTTCTGGCGCGAGCTGCCGGTCGTGTTCGGCGCGCTCGACGCCGACCCCGAGGTGCGCGCGGTCGTGCTGACCGGTAGTGGCGCCCACTTCTCCTACGGGCTCGACCTGCCCGCGATGATGCCGACGTGGGGCGAGGTGCTTGCCGAGGGCGCGCTGGCCGCCCCGCGCGCCCGCTTCCTCGACGAGGTCCGCGCGTTGCAGCACGCCGTGACGTCGGTGGCCGCGTGCCGCAAACCCGTGATCGCGGCCGTCAGCGGTTGGTGCATCGGGGGCGGGCTGGACGTCATCGCCGCCGCCGACGTCCGGGTCGCGAGCGCGGACGCCCGGTTCAGCTTGCGTGAAGTGAAGGTCGCGATCGTGGCCGACCTGGGCAGCCTGCAGCGACTCGCGGGCGTCATCGGTGAGGGTCATCTGCGGGAGTTGGCGCTAACCGGCAAGGACATCGACGCCGACCGCGCGCTGCGCATCGGGCTCGTCAATGATGTCTATCCCGACCAGGCTGCTGCTCTTACCGCCGCGCGGACCACGGCCGCTGAGATCGCCGCGAACCCGCCGCTGGCCGTGCAGGGCACCAAGGACGTGCTCGGACACGAGCGGGAGCACCGGGTCGCGGACGGCCTGCGCTACGTCGCGGCCTGGAACGCCGCGTTCCTGCCCAGCAAGGACCTCGGCGAGGCCGTCCAGGCGTTCCTCGGGCGCAGGCCGCCGGAGTTCACCGGCCAGTAGCGCTGCTGGCCAACCCGGCGTGCCTGGGGCAGGCTCGGGGTCCACCCACCAGAGGGGAGCCGCAGTGACCGCAGCCTTCCGCGCCGCCCGGGATTTCCTGCTCGACCACCGCGAGGACTACGCCGCCGCCCGCGCCGGGTTCGCCTGGCCCAGGCCCGCCGAGTTCAACTGGGCGCTGGACTGGTTCGACGTCATCGCCGCGGACGGGCCCACCGCCGACCGGCAGGCGCTGTGGATCGTCGAGGAGGACGGGTCCGAGCGGAAGTGGACCTTCGCGGAGCTGTCCCGGCGGTCCGACCAGCTCGCGTCCTGGCTGCGGGCGCGCGGCGTGGCCAGGGGCGACCGGCTCGTGCTCATGCTGGGCAACCAGGGCGAGCTGTGGGAGACGGTGCTGGCCGCGGTCAAGCTCGGCGCGGTGGTCATCCCGGCGTCCACCCTGCTCGGCCCGGCGGACCTGCGGGACCGGATCGACCGCGGCCAGGCCCGGCACGTCGTGGTCCGCTCCGGCGACACGGCGAAGTTCGACGACGTCCCCGGCGAGTACACCCGCATCGCGGTAGGGGAACCGGTCGACGGTTGGCTCCACTACGCGGACTCAGCCGACGCACCCACGGACTTCACGCCAGACAGTCCTACCAAGGCCGACGACACACTCCTGCTCTACTTCACCTCTGGCACTACCGCGCAACCGAAGCTGGTTGAGCACAGCCACGTCTCTTACCCCATCGGGCATCTGTCCACGATGTACTGGATCGGGTTAGAGCCAGGGGACGTGCACCTCAACATCTCCTCGCCCGGGTGGGCCAAGCACGCCTGGAGCAACGTCTTCGCGCCGTGGAACGCGGAAGCCACCGTGTTCATCTACAACTACACGCGGTTCGACGCCGCGGCGCTCATGGCCCAGATGGACCGCTGCGGGGTCACCAGCTTCTGCGCGCCGCCCACGGTGTGGCGGATGCTGATCCAGTCCGACCTCGGCCAGTTGACCACCCCGCCCGTCAAGGTCGTCGGCGCGGGCGAGCCGCTCAACCCCGAGGTGATCGAGCAGGTCTCCCGCGCGTGGGGCGTCACGATCCGCGACGGATTCGGCCAGACCGAGACCAGCGTGCAGGTCGCCAACACCCCGGGGCAGCCGGTCAAGCCGGGGTCGATGGGCAGGCCGCTGCCCGGTTTCACCATCGACCTCGTCGACCCGGCCACCGGGGAGCCCGGCGACGAGGGCGAGATCTGCGTGGCGCTCGCCGACCACCCGGTCGGCCTGATGACCGGGTACGCCGCCGCCGACGACCGCACGGCCGAGGCCATGCGCGACGGCCGCTACCACACCGGCGACGTCGGATCCCGGGACGCGGACGGCTACATCACCTACGTCGGCCGCGCGGACGACGTGTTCAAGGCGTCGGACTACCGGATCTCCCCGTTCGAGCTGGAGAGCGTCCTCATCGAGCACCCCGCGGTGGCCGAGGCCGCCGTCGTCCCGTCGCCGGACCCGATCCGCCTCGCGGTCCCGAAGGCCTACGTGGTGCTCGCCGCGGGCCACGAACCGGACGCCGACACCGCCCGGTCCATCCTGGCCTTCGCGCGCGAGCACCTCGCCCCGTACAAGCGGATCCGGCGGCTGGAGTTCACCGACCTGCCCAAGACGATCTCGGGGAAGATCCGCCGGGTCGAGCTGCGCGGCCGCGAGCGGGAGATCCGCGGCGGCGGCGCGAGCCCGTCCGGCGAGTTCACCGAGGACCAGTTCCCGGAACTACGCGCCTAGCCGCACCCGCAGCACGTTGTCGGTGCGGATGCCCTCGACCCCCTCCGGGCTGGTCGAGGGGCGCTCGACGATGTCCTCGAGCTCGACCACCCACCGGTCGTCGAGCTCAAGGCCTGCCAGCACCTGGCCGGTGGTGGGGAAGTCGTAGTCGTGGCGCGGCTCCGCCATCCAGGTCGGCCAGCCGAAGTGGCCGACGACCAGCAGCACACCGCCGGGTGCGACCGCGTCCGCCGCCTTGCGCAGTGCCCGCTGCCGCTCACCGGCCTGCTCGACGGGGGAGTGGAAGTACTGCGCGTTGACCAGGTCGAACCTGCCCGCGGGGAACGTCTCGCCCAGGTCGTGGCGCTCGAAGGTGATCGCCCCGCTCACCCCGCGCTCGGCGGCGAGCTTCTTGGCGCGCTCCAGCGCGGTCGTGGACACGTCCACACCGGTCACCCGCCAGCCCCGCTCGGCCAGCCACACCGCGTCCCCGCCCTCGGCGCAGCCCAGGTCGAGCACGGTGCCGGGCGGCAGGTCGGTCGCCTCGCGCACCAGCAGGTCGTTGGGCTTGCCCGACCAGATCTGGTCGCGCTCCGAGTAGAAGGTCTCCCAGAACTCGGCCGCGGGCGGGGTGTCGGTCGTCGCGGACGCGTGGGTGCCGTGGCCGTGGGCATGGGTCTCAGTCATGGGCCGATGATGCGTGCGGGCCGCGCGGGTGGCGAATTATGTTGCCGAACCAGCAACAAGCACGCCGGGGTTGAGCAGCCCATCCGGGTCCCAGGCGTGTTTGACGGCCCGGTAGAGCGCACGTTCGACGGGGGAGCGGGTCAGCTCCAGCCAGCGCGCCTTGGCCACCCCGACGCCGTGCTCGGCCGAGATGGTGCCGCCCTTGGCCGCCGCGGCGCGTAGGACCCGGTCGGTCAGCTCCAGCTCGGAGTCACCCGCGCCGACCACGTTCACGTGGAAGTTGCCCTCCGCTAGATGTCCGAAGAGGACAAGTGTGGCCGTTGGTGCTACCTCGGTGACGATCCAACGCACCTCACGCTCGAATTCGGCCGCCAGCGCGGGTGGCACTCCTACGTCCAACTTCAGCGGTGGTCCCAACGCGTTGATCGCCTCGGCGTGCGCCTCGCGATGCGTCCACAGCGTCCGCCGGGATGACTCGTCTACGGCAAGAGCCGAATCCCGCAGCCCTTGCAGCGTCTCGACAACCTCGCCAAGAGACTCCGTTGGGTCTACATCCGCTGTGCACTCCACGAGCAGGTACACCGGGTAGGACTCGGCGAACGGTGGCGCGACCTGGCGATGCGCGCATACGAGCCGCAAACCGTCGTCATAGAACACTTCGGCTGAGGTAAGAGAGGGGAGAACGCGAAGCGCCCCGATAGCGGCTACAGCGTCTTCTGTGCGATCAAAGGCCAAAGTCGCTGTAGCGCGTTCCCGGAACGCTGGGATCAGACGCAACCTGGCCGCTGTCACCACCGCGAGTGTTCCCTCGCTGCCAACGAGTGACCCCGCGAGGTCGTACCCGGTGCTGTCCTTCGGTAGCCCGACAACCCTGCCGACAACCTCGCCGTTCGCCAGCACGCCTTCGATATCGACCACCTGGTCGCGCATCGAACCCCACCGCAGGACACGCAATCCACCCGCGTTGGTGGCGACCAACCCGCCGACGGTAGCGCTGTCACGAGACGCGATGTCGATCGCGAAGTCCATACCGGCCTCAGCCGCATGCGCTGCCAGTGCCGCGAGTGTCACCCCCGCTCCAGCAGTCACCTGACGCGTGACCGGGTCTACCGGGCCCAGGTAGGTCAAACGGGTCAAGCTCAGTACAACCTCGCCCTGGTAAGGGATTCCGCCGCCGACCAGCCCGGTGTTGCCCCCCTGCGGTACGACTGCGACACCTAGCTCCTGACACACCCGCAGCACGCCCGCGACCTCATCGCGGTCCGCGGGTCGCACGACCAGCCTTGCTGAACCGGTGAAGCGCCCGGTCCAATCCGTCGCGAACCCGGCCACCACCTCGGGATCGGTCAGGACGTGCCGCGATCCGACCACCTCGCCGAGCCTGTCGGCCACCCCACCGCTCGCAGCGCACATGGTTGGAATCGTCCCGGATGGGAACCCACTTCACGTACCCGAGTGGAAGGAAGTCCCGAAATGGCGGCTCTGACCGACCGCGCCATCGCTCTCCTCCTCACACCGGAGGGGACCAGGCAGGTCGAGGCGGACCTCGTGCGCGGGAGGGCAGTGCGCGGGAGGGTGGTCAGTGGCAGGAAGAGGACACCCTGGTCGCGTTCCCCCGTTACCGGTGCCGGACGGACCTCTGTGGAGTTCGCCGCGGAGACCTCCCGCACGTCGCTCGTCACCCGCCGCGGCCTCGATGACCTGCTCGCCTTCCGCTCCGCGCTGATCAAGGCCTTCGTCCGGACCGCGAGCTGACGGCAGATACCGACCCGCGCGCAAGCCACTCGCTTAGCGCCGCCACGGGTTGGGAACGCATCGATTCAGTTCGATTCGGCGGCCAAGAGAGCTAACACACACTCTCCGGCTGCCGACGTCCGGAGCGGAGGTAAGCCGATGAGTACCGAAACGATCTTCCACCAGGCCGGATCCGGTTCCGAGCCGTCTTTGCCCACCGCGCCGTGCAGCGTCGTGTGGAGCCACGGGCACGCCTACGTGCTGGAGTACACCGGAGGTGCGGGCCGCTGGGTGGGGCTCGACGCCTTCGGTAGGCCCACCGCGCTCACCCCGGCCGCGCTTGAGCGGCAGGGCTGGACGCAGCACCGCGAGGCCTGACCGACCAGCACGGATACGACTAACTGGGGGACTGGGGGATAAGAGCCGCCGAGTGGCCTGCCCTACTCTTCCCGCATGGCTGACGTGCGGGAAGAGGGGGCGGGTCCGGTGGACGGCTCAGGCGATCCAGGCCATGTGGGCGTACCCGGTGAGCCGGTGATCTCGGACCGGGTCTGGACGATCCCGAACATCCTGAGCATGCTCCGGCTCGCCGGGGTGCCGCTGTTCCTGTACCTGCTGCTGGTGCCCAAGGCCGACGGCTGGGCGCTGGCCGTCCTGCTCTTCAGCGGTCTCAGTGACTGGCTCGACGGCAAGATCGCCCGCTGGCTCGACCAGACCAGCAAGCTCGGCGCCTTGCTCGACCCAGCGGCTGACCGGCTCTACACGATCGCCACCGTCGTCGCGTTCGTAGTGCGCGACATCGTGCCGTGGTGGGTCGCCGCCCTGCTGCTCGCCAGGGACGTCCTGGTCGCCGGGTGCATCCTCGTGCTGCGCCGCGCCGGTTTCGGCCCCCCAGAGGTCACCTACGTGGGCAAGGCGGCCACGTTCAACCTCATGTACGCCTTCCCGCTGCTGCTGCTCGCGCAAGGTGGGTCCACCTTCGCCTCCGTGGTCCGCCCGGTCGCCTACGCCTTCATCATCTGGGGCGGGGTCTTGTTCATCTGGTCCGGCTTGCTGTACCTGGTGCAGACACGGGCAGCGCTGCGGTTGGCGCCCACAGCCGCCGTTTAAGCTCTGCGCCACACCACATCCCGGTCCGAAAGAGGGCGGCGCGTGATCCCCGAAGAACTCCGCTACACCGACGAGCACGAGTGGGTGGCGACCAAGGCCGACGACCTCGTCCGGGTCGGCATCACCGAGTACGCCCAGCAGCAGCTCGGCGACGTCGTGTTCGTCCAGCTGCCCGAGCTCGGCGACCGGGTCGAGGCGGGCGCCTCGATCGGCGAGGTCGAGTCGACCAAGAGCGTCTCCGACCTCTACGCCCCGCTCACCGGCGAGGTCGTCGCGGTCAACGACGCCGCGGTCGAGCAGCCCGACCTGCTCAACGACGACCCGTACGGCGAGGGCTGGCTCTTCGAGATCAGGGTCGACGACCCCGACGCGCTCGAGGCGCTGCTCGACGCCGACGCCTACCAGGCCATCACCCAGGGCTGACCCCGCCGTGGGACGATCTTGGGGCGCTCGTCCGGCCGTGCTCGGCCCGCGCGAACCCCCCAGGGGGTACCACCGGTCCGGCGCCTGATCGCGCACGGTACGTTGGGAACTGTTCAGCGGAACTGACCAGCAGGAGGAGCTCAGGTGAGCACCAACGACGGGCCCGGCGTCCCGCCGGAGCAGTCTCCGGAACGGACTTCGGTCTTCCGGGCCGACTTCCTCACCGACCCCGAGGCCCAGCAGGCCGCCCCGGCGCCAGAGCCCGCTGTCGCGGGTGTCGACGCGCTGCCGGCGGGCTCCGCGCTCCTGGTGGTCAAGCGCGGCCCGAACGCGGGGTCGCGATTCCTGCTCGACCGCGACACCACCAGCGCGGGACGGCACCCCGACAGCGACATCTTCCTCGACGACGTCACCGTCTCGCGGCGGCACGCGGAGTTCCGCCGCGAGGGCGGCGAGTTCGTGGTGATCGACGTCGGCAGCCTCAACGGCACCTACGTCAACCGCGAGCCGGTCGACCAGGCCGTCCTCGCGGGCGGTGACGAGGTGCAGATCGGCAAGTTCCGCCTGGTGTTCCTCACCGGCCCCGGCGCGGGGGCCTAGGGGCGCGTGACGGCCGCCGGTCGGCAGGCGCGGGTCGGGTCGAGCATCGGCGCCGTGCTCGCGCAGCTTCGGCCCGAGTTCCCGGACGTCACCATCTCCAAGATCCGCTTCCTCGAGGCGGAGGGGCTGGTCAGCCCGGAGCGCACGCCGTCGGGCTACCGGCGGTTCACCGCGGCCGACGTGGCGCGGCTGCGCTTCGTGCTCGCCGCCCAGCGCGACCACTACCTCCCGCTGAAGGTCATCAAGGAGCAGCTCGACCGCCCGGGCGGGCCACCGGAGCAGGTGGCCCGCCCGGTGCGCGGTCTCGTCTCCGTCCCCGAACTGCCCGAGCCCCCCGCGCCCGCGGTCCCGTTGACCCGGGCCGAACTGCTCGACCGCGTCGGGATCCCCGAGCGCACGCTGGCGGAGCTGGAGCAGTTCGGACTGCTCGCCGCGGCGGCCGACGGCTCGTTCGACGCCGACGCGCACGCCGTGGCGGTCACCGCGTCCGCGTTGGCCGACTACGGCATCGAACCCCGGCACCTGCGCGCCTTCCGCGCCGCGGCCGACCGCGAGGTGTCGCTGTTGGAGCAAGTGCTCGCGCCCGTGTTCCGGCAACGCGACCCCGCGGCGCGGGTGCGCGCGGACGAGTCCGCCGACGACCTGGTGGCGTTGGCGATCACCCTGCACTCGCTGCTGGTGAGGACCGGTCTGCGCAGAGTGACCCAGAAGTAGCGCGCGGCGGTCGATGCCGCCGGTGGTGAACCGATCATCCTGGAATAGACGTGAGATAGGCGGGCGTGGGGACCAGATGGCGGGTAGCGTCGAAGTAGGCGATGAGCGATCCTCGAGGGATTGGGACGCCGATGCCCCAGCGAGCGGAGGGAGGCGAGCCCGATGAGCGAGATGCGCGTCGTGGGGGTGCGGGTGGAGTTGCCCGCCAACCAGCCGATCTTGTTGCTGCGTGAGACCGAGGGAGAGCGGTACCTGCCGATCTGGATCGGATCGGTGGAGGCCACCGCGATCGCCCTTGAGCAGCAGGGGGTGCGGCCCGCCCGGCCGCTGACCCACGACCTGCTCAAGGACGTGATCGGCGCGCTCGGCCGCGAACTGGAGCAGGTGCGGATCACCGACCTGCGCGAGGGCACCTTCTTCGCCGAACTGGTCTTCGACGGCGACGTCCGCGTCTCCGCCCGCCCGAGCGACTCGGTCGCCCTCGCCCTGCGGGTCGGCGTGCCGATCCACGCCGAGGACTCGGTGCTGCAGGAGGCCGGGCTGATCATCCCGGACGAGCAGGAGGACGAGGTCGAGAAGTTCCGCGAGTTCCTCGACTCCGTCTCCCCCGAGGACTTCCGCGGCGCGGATACGTAGGTCGCCGCATCACCCGGGTGGACGTACCGTGGTGACAGGTCCCCAGCGACTCGGTCCCCGACCCGCGCGTCGCGTTGACCTCCCCGCGCGCCCGTTTTACCGTCACAGACGAGCGAAACACGCTGAGGTCGCAGGCAGGGGTACCGCTGGCCGGTACCGCTACCACCCACCGCACGACCCCATGTGTGTGCCGCTCGGCCGACGGTTCCCCAGGGCGGAACGGGCGGTCTCGTTCGCCGGCCATCGGTGGCCGGACGAGGGGAGGCAGGCGTGTTCGAGGAAGGTCCCGCCGGGGCTGACTCCGGTGAGCAGGGCGAACTGTTCCCGGACGCCTCGCTGCCCGACGAGCTCGTCGGCTACCGGGGTCCGGCCGCGTGCCAGATCGCGGGGATCACCTACCGGCAGCTCGACTACTGGGCGCGCACCGGACTGGTCGTGCCCACCGTGCGCAGCGCGCACGGCTCCGGCTCGCAGCGGCTCTACTCGTTCAAGGACGTGCTCGTCCTGAAGGTGGTCAAGCGGCTGCTCGACACCGGGGTCTCGCTGCAGAACATCCGGGTCGCCGTCGACCACCTGCGCAGGCGCGGGGTCCGCGACCTGGCCAGGATCACCCTGTTCAGCGACGGCACGACCGTCTACGAGTGCACCTCCCCGGAGGAGGTCGTCGACCTGCTCCAGGGCGGCCAGGGCGTGTTCGGCATCGCGGTCAGCGGCGCCATCCGCGAGATCAGCGGCACCATCCACGAGTTCCCCGCCGAGCGCGCGGACGGCGTCGAGATCCCGGCCGACGACGAGCTCACCCAGCGCCGCAAGGCCCGCAACGCCGGGTGAGGCTCTAGCGCTCTACGGCAGCGTGTACGCGGTGGTGAGCGCGACGCAGGTGAAGCCGACCCGTTCCAGGATGGGCCTGCTGGTCGGTAGCGCGTCCACCTGCAGGTAACGCACCCCGCGCTGTTGAGCCCTACGGGCGCGGTGACTGACCAGCGCCCGGTAGATCCCACGTCCCCGCCAAGGTTCGCGCGTGCCGCCGCCCCAGAGGCCCGCGAAGTCGGCGCCCGCGTGATAGCTCGTCCGCGCCGCGCTGACCGCCTCGTCGCCCGCCACCGCCAGCACCACGTCCGCCGAGCGCTGCGCGACCTCGGCGCGCATCTGCGCCCCGAGCCTGCTGTGGTCCTCCCCGAAGGCCTCGTCGTGCACCCGGACCACGCGATCGATGTCCTCGTCCGAGGTCACGTCCAGCAGTTCCACGCCCGCGGGCGGTGCGAAGTCCGGCACGCTCGCGGTCTCGGCGACCATCACCGCCTCCACCGAGCCCGCCACCAGCCCGGCGCGGGTCAGCCGCTCGCCGAGGTCGGCGGGGGAGTCGTGGTGGTAGAGCTTCCACTCGCCGTGCCCCTCGACCGTCCGCAGCCACGCCACGGTGGCGGCGATGGTCTGGTCGGCGGTCGCCTGGTCGAGTGACGACCACACCACCCCGGACCAGCTGTCCCGGCCGACCCCGACGTGCCTGGTCAGCCGGTCATCGCGCTCGGCACGCGCCCGGATACCCGAGGGTGCCAGGTCGCGCCGCAGTTGGCGGTCGAGGACGGCCCGCACGGCCGCGATGTCCAGGTCGGAGCCCATGTGCGGCAGTCGACCGCGAACCGCACCCCGGCCGCAATCGAATTGCACCCCGGACGGGTTAGACTCGGGGAGCGTCGCTGAACCCGTGCGGGAGAGTCCGGCCGGTCCACCAGACCGGAACCGGCGCCGAAGGAGCAACTCCTCCCCGGAACCTCTCAGGCAAACGGACCGCGCGGGTGAGACGCCTCTGGAAAGCGGGCGACCCGGCACGACCGGGGAGCCCCGCCGAAGGTGCAAGTCGCGTGCCCGCTCCCGGGCCCGCGGTGAAGCTCTCAGGCGCCTTCGGGCACGGACAGAGGGGGAGGGCCACACGGGCGGACCGCCCGTGCCAGGCCCGACCCCTGCTGCACCGCCCCGAGGAGACCCATGACGACCGACCGGATCCCGCTCGCCGCGCTCGAGCACGGCACCCCGTTCGCCGACCGCCACGTCGGTCCCCGTCCCGCCGAGCTGGCCAGGATCCTCGACGTCGTCGGTGTGGGGTCGCTGGAGGAGCTGGCCCAGCACGCGGTGCCCGAGTCCATCCGCGAGGGCGACCTCGCCATCGACCTGCCCGCCCCGGCCACCGAGGTCGAGGCACTGGCCGAGCTGCGCGACCTCGCCGCCCAGAACGCCACGCTGACCCAGATGATCGGCCTGGGCTACTACGGCACGCACACCCCGCCGGTCATCCGGCGCAACGTGCTGGAGAGCCCCGCCTGGTACACCGCCTACACCCCGTACCAGCCGGAGATCAGCCAGGGCCGCCTCGAGGCGCTGCTCAACTTCCAGACCATGGTCGCCGACCTGGCCGGGCTGCCCACCGCCAACGCCTCCATGCTCGACGAGTCCACCGCCGCCGCCGAGGCGATGACCCTGCTGCGCCGCGCGGGCCGCTCCAAGTCCAACCGGTTCGTCGTCGACGCCGACACCTTCCCGCAGACCATCGCGGTCATCGAGACCCGCGCCGAGCCGCTGGGCATCGAGGTCGTCGTGCACGACCTGGCCGAGGGCCTGCCGGTCGAGGACTTCTTCGGCGTGCTGTTCTCCTACCCGGGTGCCTCCGGCGCGGTCCGCGACTTCGCCGAGCTGACCCGTGAGGCGCACGGCCGCGACGCCAAGGTGGCCTTCACCGCCGACCTGCTCGCGCTGACCCTGCTGCAGGCGCCCGGCGAGATCGGCGCCGACGTCGTCGTGGGCACCACCCAGCGCTTCGGCGTGCCGATGGGCTTCGGCGGCCCGCACGCCGGCTACATGGCCGTCGGCAAGGGCCTGGAGCGGCAGCTGCCCGGCCGCCTGGTCGGGGTCAGCACCGACGCCGACGGCAAGCCCGCCTACCGGCTGGCGCTGCAGACCCGCGAGCAGCACATCCGCCGCGAGAAGGCGACCTCCAACATCTGCACCGCCCAGGTGCTGCTCGCCGTGGTCGCCTCGATGTACGGGGTCTACCACGGCCCCGAGGGCCTGCGCGCCATCGCGACCCGCACCCACCGCATGGCCGCCGTCCTCGCCGAGGGCCTGCGCCGCGGCGGGGTCGAGGTGGCCGGGGCCGCGTTCTTCGACACCGTCACCGCCAAGGTGCCCGGTCGCGCCGCCGAGGTCGTTTCCGCTGCCCGCGGCCTAGGGGTCAACTTGCGCCTGGCCGACGCTGACACCGTGGGGATCGCGACCGACGAGACCACCACCCGCGCGCACGTCGACCTGGTGTGGAAGGCGTTCGGGGTCAGCGCCGACATCGACGCGCTCGACGCCGAGACCGGCGACGCGCTGCCCGCCGACCTGGTGCGCACCAGCGAGTTCATGACGCACCCGGTGTTCTCCACGCACCGCTCCGAGACCGCGCTGCTGCGCTACCTGCGCGCGCTCTCGGACAAGGACGTCGCGCTCGACCGCAGCATGATCCCGCTCGGCTCGTGCACGATGAAGCTCAACGCGACCGCGGAGATGGAGCCGATCACCTGGCCCGCCTTCGCCGACCTGCACCCGTTCGCGCCGGTCGAGGACGCCAAGGGCATCCTGACGATCATCTCGGACCTCGAGGACTGGCTGGCAAAGCTGACCGGCTACGACGCGGTCAGCCTCCAGCCGAACGCGGGCAGCCAGGGCGAGTTCGCCGGTCTGCTGGCGATCCGCGCCTACCACCGGTCCCAGGGCCACGGTGAGCGCGACGTCTGTCTTATCCCGTCCAGCGCGCATGGCACCAACGCCGCCAGCGCTGTCATGGCCGGTATGCGCGTCGTTGTCGTTGCCTGCGACGACTCGGGCAACATCGACATGGGTGACCTGCGCAAGAAGGTCGCCGAGCACAGCGCCGACCTCGCCGCCATCATGATCACCTACCCGTCCACGCACGGCGTGTACGAGGACACCGTGCGCGAGGTCTGCGGCCTGGTGCACGACGCGGGCGGCCAGGTCTACGTCGACGGCGCGAACCTCAACGCGCTCATCGGCCTCGCCCGCTACGGCAAGTTCGGCTCGGACGTCTCGCACCTCAACCTGCACAAGACGTTCTGCATCCCGCACGGCGGCGGCGGCCCCGGCGTCGGTCCGATCGGCGTGCGCTCGCACCTGGCGCCGTTCCTGCCCAACCACCCGCTGCAGCCCACCGCCGGTCCCGCGACCGGGGTCGGCCCGATCAGCGCCGCACCGTGGGGCAGCGCGTCGATCCTGCCGATCTCGTGGGCGTACGTGCGGATGATGGGCGCGGACGGCCTGCGCCGCGCGACGCTGACCGCGGTGGCCTCGGCCAACTACATCGCCCGCCGCCTCGACGAGCACTTCCCGGTCCTCTACACCGGCGCGGGCGGCTTCGTCGCCCACGAGTGCATCCTCGACCTGCGGCCGATGACCAAGGCCACCGGCATCACCGTCGACGACGTCGCCAAGCGGCTCGCCGACTACGGCCTGCACGCCCCGACCATGTCCTTCCCGGTCGCGGGCACGCTCATGGTCGAGCCGACCGAGAGCGAGGACCTCGCCGAGATCGACCGGTTCTGCGCCGCGATGATCGCCATCAAGCGCGAGGTCGACCGGGTCGCCGCCGGTGAGTGGCCGCTGGCGGACAACCCGCTCGCCAACGCCCCGCACACCGCGGCGTCGATCACCGGCGAGTGGGACCACCCGTACACGCGCGAAGAGGCCGTGTTCCCCGCGGGGCTCGGTGCGCCCAAGATCTGGCCGCCGGTGCGCCGCATCGATGGGGCCAAGGGCGACCGGAACCTGGTCTGCTCCTGCCCGCCGCTGGACGCTTACAGCAGCTGACAGGCTTTGTCGAGAGTGGCCCGCCGTGTGGTTGTCGGCGGGCCACTCCCGTTTCACCGGGGGAAGATAGTGCTGCCCCACGGTGTTGGGTGCCACTGAGGACTGTCCCCGAGAACGGTGAGGAACCCCATGCCGAACGTCCCTGGCGTCACGCTCAACGACGGCACCACCATCCCGCAGCTCGGCTTCGGGGTGTGGCAGGTGCCCGACGACGTCGTCGGCGCCGCGGTCAGCACGGCGCTGGAGGCCGGGTACCGCAGCATCGACACAGCGGCCGCGTACCGCAACGAGGTCGGCACCGGCAAGGCGATCGCTGCCTCCGGCCTGCCGCGCGACGAGGTCTACGTGACCACCAAGCTCTGGAATACCGACCACGGCTACGACTCGACCCTGCGCGCCTTCGACGCCAGCCTGGAGCGCCTCGGCCTCGACCAGGTCGACCTGTACCTGATCCACTGGCCGACGCCCTCGCGCGACGCCTACGTCGACACCTGGCGGGCCTTCGAGAAGATCCGCGCCGACGGCCGCGCCCGCTCCATCGGCGTGTCCAACTTCCACATCCCGCACCTGCGCAGGCTCTTCCAAGAGACCGACGTGGTGCCGGTGCTCAACCAGGTCGAGCTGCACCCGAACCTGCCGCAGGCCGAGCTGCGCGCCTTCCACGCCGAGCACGGCATCGCCACCGAGGCGTGGAGCCCGCTGGCCTCCGGCGCGCTGCTGTCCGACGCCGCGGTCGCCGGGCTGGCCGACAAGCACGGCAAGAGCGCCGCGCAGGTGCTGCTGCGGTGGCACGTGCAGCTGGGCAACGTGGTGATCCCCAAGTCTGTCACCCCCGAGCGGATCCGGGCGAACATCGAGGTCTTCGACTTCGAGCTCGACGGCGACGACCTCGCGGTGCTCGCCGGGCTCGACACCGGGCAGCGGGTCGGCCCGAACCCCGAGCAGTTCAACGGGTAACGGTGAATTTCCTCCCGCTTCACCTGGGTTGACGCATATCGAACCCCTAATAGAGTGCAGGGCGCCTGGCGCGGACACGGACCGGCACATCCGTCGCGCGGAAAGGACGCAATGTCACGGCATCGGGGGCAAGTGAGCGGCAGAAGAGTGAGCGTGGGGGTGATCGTCCTCGGCCTGGTCTCCCTGCTGGTACTGGGCTGGGCGGGCTGGGGGTGGGTCAGCGACCGGCTGGACCGGGCGGCCGCCACCGAGCAGGGCTGCCCGGCGGGCGCCGAGGTGCTCCGGGTGGCGGTCTCCCCGTCCGCCGAGCGGCCGGTGCGGGAGGCCGCCAACCGGTGGAACTCCGGCCCCACCGTGGTCGACGAGCACTGCGTGCGGGTCAACATCAGCTCCGCCGAGTCGGCCGCGGCCTACGCCGGGCTGACCGGCGAGTGGAACACCCGCGAGTTGGGCGACCGCCCGGACGCGTGGCTGCCCGAGTCGTCGCTGTGGACCGACCGGCTGGCCGCGACCGACGACGCGCTGCTGGCCGCCGCGCCGGAACCGGTGGCCAGCAGCCCGGTCGTGCTGGCCACCCCGGAACCGGCGGCCGAGGTGCTGACCAGGGCGGCCCGGTTCCGCTGGGCCGAACTGACCGCGCTGACCTCGGACACCAACGGCTGGACCAGGTTCGGGCACGCGGACTGGGGTCGGCTGACGGTCGCGCTGCCCGCGCCGCTGACCAACCCGGCGAGCGCGCTTGCCGTGCAGAGCGCTCTGGTCGGGGTAGCGCAAGAGAGCCCGGTGACTCAGAACGCGCTGGCGCGGCAACCGGTCTCGTCAGCGCTATCCGCTCTGGCGCGCGCGCAACCCTCTGAGGTGCCGGACACGACACGCGCGGCGTTGGCCGTGTTGGGCGAGAGTCCGGACATGGCCGACGCCCCGTACGGCGCGGTGGCGACGCTTGAGGTGGACCTGTACCGCCGCAACCTGGGCGACGACGGCAGGCCCGCGGCCAAGCGCCCGTTGTGGGAGGTCGTCGCCGATGGTCCGACGCCGGTGGCGGACTTCCCGTTCGTGGCGCTGACCGGTCCCGACGTGGGTCCGGTGCGCACCGAGGCGGCCGACCGGTTCCGCGCGTTCCTGCAAGAACCAGCGCAGCAGCGCGAGTTCTCCCGCGCGGGCCTGCGCGGCAAGGACGCCCCGGACCGGCCGACCGCGGCGATGGGCATGACGTGGGCCGAGGTCGGGCCCGGGTTCGCCAGGTCGGACCCCAACACCACCCAGCGGATCGCCACCACGTGGGCCAACGCGGTGGAGGGCGGCGGCATCGTGACGATCATGGTGGACGTCTCGCGCACCATGGGCGGCGACGGCGGTGACGGGCGCAGCAGGCTCGACTGGGTCAAGGACGCGTTGAAGGGGTACACGGACTACACCGTGTCGGGTTCCCTTGGCCTGTGGCCGTTTTCGCGCTCCCTGGAGAAGGGGAAGCCTTACGCGGTAGCGGTACCGACAGGGCCTGTCACCAACCGGCGGGCGTCGCTACATGTGGCCATTGACGGTCTTACGCCTAACGGGGCCACGGACTTCTATGAGTCCGTCGTGGCTGGATACCGCTCTGCTGTTCAGGGTTACGTTCCCGGGCGCCGGAACCAGTTGGTGGTAGTCACCGATGGTGGCGCTGACGGTGCGATGTCGTTGTCCCAGGCCAAGGCCGCGCTCCGGCGCGTGTCGGAGAAGGACAAGCCGGTGCCGATCGACGTCATCGCCATCGGTCGCGATCCGGACCGTGCCGCGCTGCGCGACCTCGCCACGTCCACCGGTGGCACCCTGACCGTGCTGCCGGACGCCCGCGGCGTGGTGGGTGCCCTCGGGCAGGCCGTCACCGTCCGGGACTGACCCTGTGGACAAGTGGCGGCGCCGGATCGGGACCTGGCCCTAGGATCCAGTCCATGCGGAAACCGATCCTCGCCCTGCTCCTCGCCGCCGTGCTCCCGCTGGCGGCGTGCGGCTCCGACGCGACCCCGGCCGCCCCGCCCTCCACCGCTGCTTCCGCCGCCGGCGGTGGGCTCCTCGCGGCGCGCGTGCCGGTGGAGCTGCGGCCGGTGACCTCGGTCAAGCCGGGGCTGGAGGTGTCCGGGCCGGACGAGGTGATCGGGCCGGACGAGTCGGTCTACACGCTGGGCCCGTCGATCGGCGAGTTCACCGAGTTCAAGGCCGTCCGCGCGGAGCACGCCGACTACGGGTGGGTGATCACCGTCGAGCTGCCCCCGGCCACGTCGGCGGTGTTCGCGAAGTGGACCACCGAGCACGTCGACGAACAGCTGGCGGTCATGGTCGACGGCAAGCTGGTCTCGGCCCCCAAGATCGCCTCCCCGATCACCGGCGGCGCGCTGCAGATCTCCGGCAACTTCACCGAGGACTCCGCCAAGCAGCTGGTCGCCGACATCACCGGCGAGACCCCGTGATCGTCGAGATCTACACCGACGGCGCCTGCTCGCCCAACCCCGGCCCCGGCGGCTGGGGCGCCCTGCTGCGCTACGGCACCCACGAACGCGAACTCTCCGGCGGCTCGGCGGAGGAGACCACCAACAACCGCATGGAGCTGATGGCCCCCATCGCCGCCCTGGAGGCCCTCACCCGCCGCTCCACGGTGAAGCTCTACACCGACAGCACCTACGTCCGCAACGGCATCACCAAGTGGGTGACCCAATGGCGCGCCAACGGCTGGAAGACCGCCGCCCGCCAACCGGTCAAGAACGTCGACCTCTGGCAACGCCTGGAAGAAGCCGTGTCCCACCACGACGTGGAGTGGCACTGGGTCAAGGGCCACAACGGCCACCCCGAGAACGAACGCGCCGACCAGCTGGCGGTAGCGGGCATGCGCGCGGTGCTGACCAGTGGATGACCACCGCACCCGCATGCTCCACAACGAGTGGTACCTCGACTCGCCCGCCCTGGTGGAAGACCGCAAACACTGCTGGCGCCAACTGGACCGCTTCAACGCCACCGGCCCAGACGACGACGATGAACGCCGCGAGATCCTCTTAGGACTGTGCGCCGAACTCGGCCCCGGCGCGGTAGTGCTACCCCGCTTCCAGTGCAGCTACGGCAGCCTCATCCGCATCGGCCCAAGAACCTTCGTCAACACCGACACCCTCTTCATGGACGACGGCAGCATCACCCTCGGCGCGGACGTGCGAATCGGCCCCCGAGTGCAACTCCTGACCGCATCCCACCCAGTAGCCGACCACGAACGCCGCCGAGAAGGCTGGGAACAACCACTCCCCATCACCATCGGCGACAACACCTGGCTAGGCGCCGGAGCGATCGTCTGCCCAGGAGTCCAAGTCGGCAACAACACCGTAATCGCCGCCGGAAGCGTCGTCACCCAAACCCTCCCAAACCAAGTACTAGCCGCCGGCAACCCCGCCCGCATAGTCCGACAACTATGACCACCCACCGAGTCACCGCTACCCCACACCAAGACCACCCACCGTGGCCAATCACCCTGCCCTGACGAACGTTGGCCCCAACACGCCCCTCTCGGGCTTGGCCCCCACCCGGCCCTCACGATCGTTGGCCGACCACACAGCCCAAACAACGTTGGCCGAACCACGCTCCTCGGAGTCGCTGGTGCCAAGCCGGCTCGATGGGGCGGACTTGTTTTGTGTGGGGGAGCAGTGCCCGTAGCGTCGTTCGCGGACAGGGCCATGCTCTTCGGCCCCTGCTTTGCGGTCCTGCCACGGGTGCTGTCGGGGCCCCGCGCAAAACAAGTTCGCCCCATCGAGCAAAGCTCGAAACTCGCGCCCGGGCCAATGCCGCAGGCGAGGCGGTTCCGTCGACGCCGCAGGCGAGACCGAGAGCCACCTACCCCCAGCTCAAGATCAAACCGCCCAAAGCAGCCCCCGATATACAGAGGGTTATTCAGAGAATCGCCTGTCGAGCCCTATATGACCCCCGATCATAGGGCGGCGGCCCGTTTGAGAGAATTCGGTTACCACGCCAAAACTCTCACACAAACGGACCGCCGACATGTATCATACCACCGGCCTTCGCCGGGATCAGGTGACCGATCTCTGCGCGGCCATTCACCAGGGAACAGTCAATGCGGATCGGCGATGGCCGCCGAGTCTGGGGTTGTTCACCTCGGTGGTGGTGACGTTGACGTATCTGCGGCGGAACCGGGTCCAGGTGGAGTTGGCTGAGACGTTCGGGGTGTCGCAGTCGACGATCAGTCGGGCGATCACCGCGGTGACACCGGTGTTGGCCGGGTTGCTCTCCGAGTGCGTGCCCACCGCCGACGAACTGGACTCCCGGTCGAGCTACATCGTGGACGGTACGTTGTTGCCGTGCTGGTCCTGGGTGTCGCGGGAGAAGACCCTGTACTCGGGCAAACACCGCACGACCGGACTCAACGTCCAGGTCGCCTGCACACTCGACGGCCGGTTGGCATGGGTATCGGACCCGTTACCCGGCAATTGGCATGACACTCGTTGCCTGACCGAGTCGGGCGTCCTCGACAAAGACGTATCCCATTGGATGGGCGACAAGGCCTATGTCGGCATGGGGATCCTCACCCCGATCCGCGAACCCGCCCGCCGCGAGTTGACGAGATGGGAGCGCAACTTCAACTACGAACACAACGCGATCCGCGTCCGTGTCGAACACGCCATCGCCAACCTCACAACCTGGCGCATACTCCACACCGACTACCGGAGACCCTTCACCACCTTCGCCACAACCATCACCGCCGTACTCGGCCTACAGTTCTACCGTCAGGCCTGAATAACCCTCACAGCCTACCGAGCAGCACCGACAAACCGGTCAGAGCAAGCCAACCCCCTGTGGACAACCCACAAGATCAACCCCGAGCCATCACCCCGAAGTGCCATCACCCGAAGCGCCTCCACCGCCAACCGCACTCAACAACCCCCCGCACAATCCAATCAACCGAGCCCGCAACACCCCCGCCCGTTCGGCAAAAGCCGACTGCGCCCGCACATACTCCGCCCGCCCCCGCTCCGTCTCGATCCGCACCGGCTCATACCCCAGCGCGGACAAGTCATAAGGGCTAGCGCGCATATCCAGCGTCCGCACATCGACCGCCAACTCGAAGCAGTCCATCACCAGCGACGACGGCGTATGCGGGTCCAGCTTGTAAGCCCACTTGAACAGGTCCATGTTCGCGTGCAAGCACCCCGGCTGCTCCAGCGCCACCTGTCCCTCCCGGCTCGGCTCCAGTGTGTTCAAAGGCCGGGCTGGTGGGGTGAAGAAGCGGAAAGCGTCGAAGTGGCTGCACTTGATGGTCGAGGATTCCACCACCTCGTCGGTTCCCGAGGGTCCCAGGCGCAATGGCCAGGCGGCGTGGCGGATGTCGGGGGTTCGGTACACCATGGCCCACTCGTGCAGGCCGAAGCAGCCCAGGCGTGGTGGGCGGGATGCTGTGGCGGACAACAGGTCCAGGATGAACGAGGCGGTGGCCACGCGGCCGGGGGAGAGTGGGCCGAGGGTCACGCCGTCCGGTGTCGAGCGGTAGGCGGACCAGCGCAGGTACTCCTCGGCCGAAGCGCCTTCCAGCACGACTCCGGGGCCGGGGTGCCAGCGTTCGAGGTGGGCCGGGCGGTGCGAGTAGTAGGTGAACAGGAAGTCCAGGACCGGGTGCTTCTCCTTGCGCTGCCTGCGTTCCTGGTGCGGGTCGGTCCAGCGGCGGGCTCGGGCCACGTGGGCGTCGCGCAGGTCGTGCCAGGTCGGCTCGGGCAGCACGGTCTCAGGTGGTGTCACCGATGTGTGTCCCGTCGCGCACCGTGCCAACGTACTCCTCCACCAGGTCCTCCAGCGCCACCACGCCCAGCACCTCGCGGTCGGCCGACACGGCCTTGGCCAGGTGGCTCTGGGTGCGCCGCAGCGCGGCGAGCGCCTCGTCGAGCCGGGAGTCGGCTGGCAGTTCCGGCAGGCCGCGCACCCTGGACCAGGCCACCCTGGTCGCCGGGTCGGAGTCGACCTGGTCCAGGACGTCCTTGACGTGGACGTAGCCGTTGAGGGTGCCATCGGGCATGCGGACCGGGAAGCGGGAGAAGCCCGTCTCGGCGACCGCGTCGGCCACCGCGCCGACCGTGGGCGGGTGCGGCACCGTCTTGAGCTTCTCCAGCGGTACCAGCACCTCGGCGACCGTGCGCCCGGCCGAGGACAGCGTGTTGGTCAGCCGCCGGTGCTCGGAGTCGTCGAGCAGGCCCTCGCGGCGGGACTCGGCGATCAGGGTGGCCAGCTCGTCGGAGGTGTAGGAGTTCTCCAGCTCCTCGCGCGGCTCGACCCCGAACCGGCGCAGCACCGCGGTGGAGATCCGGGTGAACATGCCCAGCAGCGGCCGGACCAGCTTGCAGAACGCCAGGTGCACCGGAACCAGCGTGGTCGCGGCCCGCTCCGGCCCGGCGATGGCCAGGTTCTTGGGGACCATCTCGCCGAGCACCGTGTGCAGTGTGACCACGACGCCGAGCGCCAACGCGAACGCCACCCCGTGCACGACCGCCTCCGGCAGCCCGAGCGCGCCGAACGGGCCCTCCAGCAGGTGCGCGATGGCGGGTTCGGCGAGCGCGCCCAACCCCAGCGAGCACACCGTCACCCCCAGCTGCGCCCCCGCGATCAGCAACGGCAGCTGCCTGCCCGCCTCGACCGCCAGCGCCGCCCGCGTGTCGCCCTCCCTGGCCAGCGCCTCCAGCCGGTCCCGGCGCGCGGTGATGATCGCGAACTCGGCGCCGACGAAGAACGCGTTGCCCAGCAGCAGCAGCGCGGTGGCGCCCAGGGCCAGCACGTCGCTCACGTGCTCACCCCCGGCAGCCGCGCCACGCGCAGCTCGGCGACCCGGTGCCGGTCCATCCGCAGCACCGTGATCCGCCAGCCGTCGACCCGGATCTCGTCGTTGACCTCGGGGATGCGGCCCAGGTTCGCCAGTACCAGCCCGGCGACCGTCTCGTACTCGCCGTCGGGCATCCGGAACCCGGTCGCCTCCGCCAGCTCGTGGTCGCGCAGCAGCCCGGACACCAGCCAGCTGTCGCGGCCGAGCGGGCGCACCGGGTTCACCTCGCCCCGGTCGTGCTCGTCGCGCACGTCGCCGACGATCTCCTCGATCAGGTCCTCCAGGGTGACCAGCCCGGCCGTGCCGCCGTACTCGTCGACCACCAGCGCCACCTGCAACCCCGAGCCGCGCAGCCGGTCGAGCAGCACGTCGCCGCCGAGGGTCTCCGGCACGGTCGGCACCGGCCGCGCCAGCGTGGCGACCCTGGTGCCCGCGCGCTGCTCGCGCGGCACGCCGAACACCTGCTTGACGTGCACGACGCCGTGCACGTCGTCGAGGTCGCCGCCGTGCACCGGGAACCGGGAGAACCCGCTGCTGCGGGCCAGGTCGATCAGGTCGACCACGGTCGCGTCGGAGCGCAGGGCCTGCACCCGCACCCGCGGCGTCATCAGCTCGTCGGCGGTGCGGTCGCCGAAGCGCAGCGAGCGGCTCAGCAGCGTCGCGGTGCCGGTGTCGATCGCGCCAGCCGCCGCGCTGGAGCGGACCAGACCACCCAGCTCCTGCGGGGACCTGGCCGAGCGCAGCTCCTCCTGAGGCTCGACGCCCATGCCGCGCACGATCCAGTTGGCCGACCCGTTGAGCGCGTTGATCAGCCAGCGGAACACGGAGGCGAACACCGCCTGGGCGCCCGCGACCGCCCGCGCGGTGGGCAGCGGCCGGGCGATGGCCAGGTTCTTGGGCACCAGCTCGCCGAACACCATCGATAGCGACGTGGCAACCAGCAGCGCGATCACCAGCCCCACGGCGTCGACCGCGGTCTCGCCCATCCCGGTCAGCGCCAGCAGCGGCTCGACCAGCGCGGCCAGCGCCGGTTCGGCGATGTAGCCGGTGATCAGGGTGGTGATGGTGATGCCCAGCTGCGCGGCCGACAGCTGGAACGACAGCGACCGGTGCGCGCGCTTGATGGCCAGCGCGCGCCGGTCACCGACGTGCTCGGCGTGGTGGTCGACCTGGCTGCGCTCGAGCGTGGTCAGGGAGAACTCGGCCGCGACGAACAGCGCCGTGCCCGCGGTCAGCGCGCAGACCGCCAGCAGGCCGAGGGCGCTGAGCAGGAAACCGGTCACCGAGCACCCCGCTCGGGATCCGGGCCGATATGGCCGCCGGGACTCTCTCCCGGCCCGCTACTGCGGCCCGGCCTCTTCTTCTGCGCCTTGCGCACGGGAAGCCGCACTCCTCGGGTCTGTTCTGACGAACCGGCCCAGTGTAGAGCGATCCGACCCCCGAACGCGCGGGTGGAGTCGCGTGCGACACGCGGCGATCAGCCCGACGGGTGCCACCCGGGGTCCCGACCGAGCAGCGCGACCAGCCGGGTGGGCGGGTCCGCGGTGTCGGGGACCGGCACCGGCGCGCCGAAGATGCCCGCGTCGCGCCACTGGTCGACCTGGTCGGTGAACTCCGCGAGCAGCGCCGAGGCGAGGTCGTCGCCGATCAGCGCGACGTGCCCGGTGGCGGTCGCCAGGTCCCAGCCGTGCACGGCCAGGTCGAGGATCATCTGCCGGCGGTACTCCAGCGCGGGCGCGGGTCCGCTGCCCAGGTGGACTTCCCGGTCGTCCGGCACCCCGTCCCACGCCTGGCGGGAAGCGGCGGACGCCGCGGTCCACGCCGCGACCGGGTCCTCGCCGAGCAGGTCACCGTCGTAGCGGTCGCCGACCTGCTCGATGGTCTCGCCGGACACCAGGTGCGGCACCCAGAGCTGCTCGGACACCAGGTGGTTCACCAGGTCCTTGGTCGACCAGTCGGCGCAGGGGGTCGGCGCGGACCAGTCCTCGACCTGGTGGACGGCCCGGTCGAACACGTCCCTGGCCCGGTCATGTGCGACGTGCGGCTGCATGGGTCCCAGTTCAGCAAACTCCCGCCGGTCGCGCCCGACGCACCCCGGCGAGCACGCCCAGCGCGGCCGCGAGCAGTTGCAGGCCCGCCGTGACGGTGATCGCCGTCGCCGGACCGGCCGCGGGCACCAGCCACCCGCCCGCCGCGGCGCCGAGCGAGAAGGTGCCGATCTTGAGGCTGGCGCCCGTGGTGGACACCTGCGCCAGCAGCGCGCTCGGGGTGTGCCGCTGCCGGGTCGCCATGATCGCGGGCAGCGCCAGCCCTTCCGCCAGGCCTGCGGCGACGGCGAAGGCGAGCGTCCAGGTGACACTGTCCACGATCGGCCAGCACAACATCAGGGCGCCGAACGCGGCCGTGCTGACGACTACCGTCACCTGCGGATGTGGACCGGCGATGAACCTACCGAGAACAACCACGGCAACGAGACACCCGATCTCCATCGCGGTCCACACGTAACCTGCGGCCGCGCGGTCTTGGCCCAACTCCTGCATCCGCAGCGGTAGCGCTGTCGCGAGCACACCAACCGACCCGTAGCCAATGACGGTCGTGAGCGTCGCTCCGCGCAGCGCAGGGGTATGGACCAGGTGGGTCAGTCCCGCTCGGACTGTCCGCAGCAGTGAGGTGTGGTGGTCATCGGATACACCCGTCACCGGCGGTAGAAACAACGTGCACACAGAGCCAGACAGCGCCAACACCGCGATCAGCCACACCGCCGCCGCCGGATTCGCTACCGCCGCCACCGTCCCGGCCAGCGCCGGACCGGCGATCGCGCCGATGTTGAAGGTAGCCGCGTCCAGCGCGTTAGCCCTGGGCAACCGTTCCGCCGGGACCAACTTGGGGACCAGGCTGGAGTAACCGCCACTGGTCAACGGCAACGCCAGCCCGGTGAGCGCCGCGAGCACGAACGGCACCACGGGAACCCTGCCCACGGTGAGCACCAAACCCGCGCAGGTCAGCGCCAACAGAACGCCGCCCGCGCTCAGCACCGCCCGCCGGTAGGGGACACGGTCGAGCCAGGCGCCGAGGACGGGACCGGACACAATGGAGGGCAGGGTGTGCGCGGTCACCGTGGCCCCGGCCAACGCCGGGCTGCTGGTCCGGTCCAACACCAAGAGGACCACCGCGACCGCGACCATCTCGTCCGCGACCCTGGCCAACGACGCGGCGGCCACGTACGCGCGGAGTCGGGGCGTCGCCACGGTGTCCGTGGTCACGTGGGGGAGAGTCACCCTGGGATGGTCTAGGTGGCGCGCCGGTGCCGTCGAACGGTTTCCTCGACCAGGTCGAGCACCGGGTCCATGTCGTCGGCGGGCAGGCCCATGGCCAGGTGGGACACCAGGCCCTCCAGCACCAGTTCCAGGAACGCGGTCAGCACCTCGACGTCGATGTCGTCGCGCAGGTTGCCCGCCTCGCGCTGGCGCAGCAGGCGTTCCCGGGTCGCGACGGTCAGCTGCTCGGAGCGTTCCGCCCAGCGGGACCGGAACTCCGGGTCCGTGCGCAGCCGCCGCGACACCTCTAGCCTCGTGCCGAGCCAGTCGGCCGGGTTGAGCGCCTCGCCGTTGGCCGAGGGGGTGGACGAGAGCAGTTCGCGCATCACCTGCACCAGGCCCTGGGCGGCCACGACCTCGGTCATCCTGAGCACGTCGTCCTCGGCGAGGGCGAGGAAAAGGGACTCCTTGTCGCGGAAATGGTGGAAGATGGCTCCTCGGGACAGTCCGGTAGCCTCTTCCAACCTGCGGACGGTGGCCCCCTCGTACCCGTGGCGGGCGAAACACGAACGGGCCCCGTCGAGGATCTGGCGCCGTCGCGCGTCGAGATGGTCCTGGCTCACCCTGGGCACCCGACGATCGTGTCAGCCGGGGCCCGTCGAAGCAATCCGTACGTACGTTTTGGGTACGCGGCGCACATCACGCCCACCGGCGGTTACCCGATCGGCCCAGCGGGTTCGTGCGGCTGTCGGTGCCCGCGTGTAGCGTCGATTCCCGGCACAGCGGGAAGGAAAGGAGTGATCACCTTTGTCCGCTTCGCGCGAGACCGACGCGCCTGAGCGCAGTCGGTTGCGGGCCAGAGTGGAGGCCGAGGCCTACGTCGCCTCGGTCTGCTTCAAACACGGTCCGCCCTGTCTGCTGGGCGTCGAGCTGGAGTGGGTCGTGCACCACCGCGACGACCCTCGGCGGCGACTCGACCCCGTCCACCTAGCCGCCGCGCTCGGCCAGCACGCCCCCACCACGCTCAGCCCCGGCAGCCCCTGGCTCCCGCTGCCCTCCGGGTCCCCGCTCACCCTCGAGCCAGGCGGCCAGGTCGAGATCTCCTCGCTCCCGGCCCCCGCCCTCGGCACCGTGGTCGACGCCGTCACGGCCGACCACCGCTACCTCGCCGATCTCCTCGACCGCGCCGGTCTCGTGCTCGGACGCCGCGGTCTCGACGCCCACCGCTCCCCGCGCCGCGTCCTGGACACCCCGCGCTACGCCGCCATGGAACGCGCCTTCGCCCCGATCGGCGACCACGGCATCACCATGATGTGCGCCAGCGCTGGCCTGCAGGTCTGCATCGATGTCGGCCTGCCTGCCGACGCCCCGGCCAGGTGGGCGGCCATCAGCTCACTGGGCCCGGTCCTGATCGGACTGTTCGCCAACTCGCCCGACCTGGCGGGCGAACCGACCGGCTGGGCGTCGGCGCGGACGCTGCACGTGCTCGGCGTCGACCCGCGCCGGTCCCGACCGGTGCCGATCACCGACGACCCGGCCCGGGCCTGGGCCGACTACGTCCTCGACGCGCCGCTGCTGTGCGTGCGCAGGCCGGACGGGCAGTGGGACGCCCCGGAGGGGGTCAGCTTCGCCGACTGGGTCGACGGCGCGCTCGAGCACCGGCCCACCGTCGACGACCTCGACTACCACATGTCCACGCTGTTCCCGCCGGTCCGACCGCACGGCTACCTGGAGATCCGCTACCTCGACGCCCAGGACGGCGACGACTGGATCGCCCCCGCGGCGCTGCTGGTGGCGCTCACCCGGGACCGGGCCACGGTGGACGCCGTGGTCGAGGCGTGCGCGCCGGTCGCCGACCGGTGGCTCGACGCCGCCAGGCTCGGCGTCACCGACCCCGACCTGCGGCTGGCCGCGCGCCGGGTGCTCGACCTGGGCATCCCCGGGGTCCCGGCGCTCGACCTGCCCGCCGCGCACGCCGCGACCGCCACCGACCGGCTGGTGGCGCTGCGGGAGTCGTTGGACACGAGCTCGCCGGGTTCGGCAGTGGACAGACCGGATGCGACGAACGGGAGGAAGTCGTGACCAGCACCGACCAGACCAACCGGCTCCCCGCGGCGACCGCCACCGAGGTGGAGCGCGCCAGGGAGCGGGTCGCCGAGGCGCTGCTGCGCTCCCGGGCCCGCAGCACCCTGCTCACCGACGCGGTCGACGACGACGACCTCGTCCGGCAGCACTCCAGGCTGATGTCGCCGCTGGTGTGGGACCTCGCCCACATCGGCAACCAGGAAGAGCTGTGGCTGGTGCGCGACGTGGGCGGCCGCGAGCCGGTCCGCTCCGACATCGACGAGCTCTACGACGCGTTCCAACACTCGCGCGCCAGTAGGACCGAGCTGCCGCTCTTATCGCCGGTCGAGGCCCGCGCCTACGTCGCCCAGGTCCGCGACAAGGTCTTCGACGTGCTCGACCGGGTCCCGCTGCACGGCAACCGGCTGGTCGACGGCGGGTTCGCCTTCGGCATGATCGTGCAGCACGAGCAGCAGCACGACGAGACGATGCTGGCCACCCACCAGCTGCGGGTCGGTGCCCCGGTGCTGCACGCGCCCGACCCGGACCCGGCGCTGGTCGCGCCGATCGGGGCGCGCGAGGTGTTCGTCCCGGCGGGGGAGTTCACCATGGGCACCTCCACCGAGCCGTGGGCGCTGGACAACGAACGGCCCGCGTTCCAGACCCACGTGGACGCGTACTTCATCGACACCGTCCCGGTCAGCAACGGTGACTACCTCGCCTTCATCGACGCGGGCGGGTACGACAACCCGCAGTGGTGGAGCGAGGTCGGGTGGGCCTACCGGCAGAAGGCGAAGTTGACCGCGCCCCGTTTCTGGCAACGCGACGGCGACCGGTGGCTGCGCACGCGCTTCGGTGTGGTGGAACAGGTCCCGGTAGACGAGCCTGTCGTGCACGTGTGCTTCCACGAGGCCGCCGCGTACGCGAAGTGGGCCGGTAAGCGACTGCCCACCGAACCGGAGTGGGAGAAGGCCGCCCGGTACGACCCGGCAACCGGCCGCTCCCGCCGCTACCCGTGGGGAGACGACGACCCGGGCGTCGAGCACGCCAACCTCGGTCAGCGCCACCTGCGACCGGCCCCGGTCGGCTCGTACCCGAAGGGCGCCTCGGCGTTGGGGGTGCGCCAGCTCATCGGCGACGTCTGGGAGTGGCTCGATTCGGACTTCCAGCCCTACCCCGGGTTCGCGGCGTTCCCGTACCGCGAGTACTCCGAGGTGTTCTTCGGCGGCGACTACAAGATGCTGCGCGGCGGGTCGTTCGGCACCGACTCCGCCGCCGTGCGCGGCACCTTCCGCAACTGGGACCACCCGATCCGGCGGCAGATCTTCTCCGGCTTCCGCTGCGCCCGCGACGCCACCCCGACCAGCTAGTCGCATGTGCCGCCACCTGGGTTACCTCGGTCCCGCCGTGCCCATCGCCGGTCTGCTCGACGGGCCGACCGGGTTGTTGCGCCAGACCTGGGCCCCCGCCGACATGCGCGGCGGGGGCACCGTCAACGTCGACGGCTTCGGCGTCGGCTGGTACACCGACACCGGCGGCGAGCCCGTGCGCTACCGGCGGGCCGTTCCGATGTGGACCGACCAGGCGTTCACCCAGGTCGCGGCCGCCACCCGCAGCCACGCGGTGCTCGCGGCGGCCCGCTCGGCCACCATCGGCATGCCGGTCGTGGACACCGCGTGCGCCCCGTTCACCGACGGACCCTGGCTGTTCAGCCACAACGGCCGGGTCACCGGCTGGCCGGACAGCCTCGCCGGGCTCGCGGGCACGCTGTCGCCGGTCGAGCTGATGACCCTCGACGCGCCCACCGACAGCGCGGTGCTGTGGGCGCTGGTGCGGCGCGAACTGCGGGCGGGCGCGGCGATGGCCGACGCGCTGGCGGGTGTCGTCACCGCCGTCGCCGAGGCCGCCCCCGACTCCCGGCTCAACCTCATGATCACCGATGGCGCGAGCATCGCGGCCACCACCTGGTGGCACTCGCTGTCCGCGCTGACCGGCCCCGATTTCGTCGTGCTGGCGTCCGAACCGTGGGCGCAGGACCCGCTGTGGACGCCGATCGGCGACCGCTGCTTGGTAACGGCCACCCTGACCCCCACTCCCGCCGTCCGCGTGCGCGCGCTCGGCAGTGCAGACAAGGAAGCAGATGACCGACTCCCGGCTTGATCCCGTGGAAGTGCACCTGCCCGACGACCACGCCGCCAGGGCCCTGGCGACCGACGCCCGCGAGGGGCTGACCGCCACCCCGAAGACCCTGCCGCCCAAGTGGTTCTACGACGCCAGGGGCAGCGACCTGTTCGAGCGGATCACCCGGCTGCCCGAGTACTACCCGACCAGGGCCGAGCGGGAGATCCTGGCCGCCCGCGCCGACGAGATCGCGGCGGTCACCGGCGCGCAGACCCTCGTCGAACTCGGGTCCGGCTCCTCGGAGAAGACCAGGCTGCTGCTCGACGCGCTGCGCTCCGCGGGCACCCTCACCCACATCGTCGCCCTCGACGTCTCGGCGACCGCCCTGCGCGACGCCGCCGCGGCCCTGGCGGCCGAGTACGGCGGCGTCCAGGTCAGCGGCGTGGTCGGCGACTTCACCGAACACCTCGGCCTGCTGCCCGGCCAACCGACCCGCCTGGTCGCCTTCCTCGGCGGCACCATCGGCAACTTCCTGCCCACCGAACGCGCCGACTTCCTCACCGCCGTCCGCGCCGTGCTCAAGCCGGGGGAGTGGCTGCTGCTGGGCACCGACCTGGTCAAGGAAGAACACACCCTGGTCCGCGCCTACGACGACGCGGAAGGCGTGACCGCCGAGTTCAACCGCAACGTCCTGCACGTGCTCAACAGGGAACTGGGCGCCGACTTCGACCCCGCCGACTTCGACCACATCGCCCGCTGGGACCCCGACCACGAGTGGATCGAGATGCGGCTGCGCGCCAAACGCGCTCTCCAGGCCACCATCACCGACCTGGACCTGAAGGTGGAGTTCACCAAGGGCGAGGACATCCGCACCGAGATCTCGGCCAAGTTCCGCCAAGAAAAGGTAGCCACCGAACTGGCCGCCGCAGGCTTCACCCTAGAACACTGGTGGACCGACGAAGCCAACAGATTCGCCCTAACCCTAGCCCGCGCCGACTGAGTTCCCCCTCCCGTCGCAGAGTCCCACCCCCGGGACTCTGCGACGCTGGCCCGCACCCACCCCTCACGACCACCACTCACACGGTCGTTTGCCCTCTCACCCCCCCCGCAACCCCCCGGGCCAGCTCCCCGACCAAGATCAACTCCGCTCCGGGGGCCCACCCTCCCGGGGCCCGGGGGCCCATCTCTGAACCTATCGCGATGGCTGATCTGTCAATAGGGCTCGGCTGGGGTCTGTGGATGGTTGCCGGGGTTGTGGACAAGTGCCTGTTCCGAGCGCCGCCTGAGTGGACCTGCCAGCCGATGAGCTTGCGGGTGCCACGGCTGGCCTGCCTCCGGCCAGCGCGAACGATCGCCGACTCGCCCCCGCCGACCCGAGCCGCGTGAAGACCCGGCGACGGTGGTCTCCACCCGGCCTTCACGATCGTTGGCCAACCACGCACCCACGAACGACGTTGGCCAACCACCCTGCCCTGACGAACGTTGGCCCCCACACGCCCCTCTCGGGCTTGGCCCCCACCCGGCCCTCACAGACGTTGGCCAACCACGCGCCCTCAAACAACGTTGGCCAGCCACGCGCCCCTCTGCAACGTTGGCCGACAAGCGCTCCTCGGAGTCGCTGGTGCCAACCCTGCTCGATGGGGCGGACTTGTTTTGTGTGGGGGGACGGTGCCCGTAGCGTCGTTCGCGGACAGGGCCATGCTTTTCGGCCCCTGCTTTGCGGTCCTGCCACGGGTTCCGTAGGGGCCCCGCACAAAACGAGTTCGCCCCATCGAGCAAAGCTCAAAACTCGCGCCCCAACGCAATGCCGCAGGCGAGCCGTTCATCCCCCCGCAATGCCGAAGGCGAGCCGACCCCCCGTCCCCAGCGAAGCCGAGACCCGCACACCCGGCACCCCACTCCCCGCACGCACAGGATCCCAGGTGGGCAACCACCTGGGATCCCGTGATCACGCGCTAGAGTGCCGATACCCCCTTAACCACCGGTGTGGCGCAGAACCACTCCCGGTCATCCCCAGTGCATTCCCTACCCGCCACCAGGTCACCGTGTCCGACGGTGCCGACGATGGCGGTTCCCAGGCGGAATTTCCTGTTTCTCAAAGGATCCCCCAATCCCTCGTTCCCCCAACACCATCCTGACACAGCGTGATGTCACTTAGGGTCGGATCGGGCGAACCTCCGTATGACCACTCTCACCCCGAGTTGGGGAACTCACGGGGCGGTGCGCGGTCGCGGAGAAGGCTCCCGGATGGACGGCGCGACCACGCGATCCGTTGGTTCGCCTCGCGTCGAACTCGGCGAAGGCAAGGGTCCTATCATCCTCGCCGCGAACGAGTGGGCCGCGGGTTTCTTCGGTGGTGGCAGGAATCCGACCCACGTCGTCGCGCCCGCGTGCTGCGACCGTCCACACAAGACCGCCGGGGAAAAGGCGGCGGGGGCCGCCAGAAGGCGACCCCCGCCGGGGAGAGCACGAACAGGTCAGCTGGTGACCATCTTGCGCAGCACGTACTGCATGATGCCGCCGTTGCGGTAGTAGTCAGCCTCACCCGGGGTGTCGATGCGGACGACGGCGTCGAAGTCGACGGTGGTGCTGCTGCCGTCGCGGGCGGCGGAGACGCGGACCGTGCGGGGGACCTTGCCCTCGTTGAGGTCGGTGACGCCGGTGACGAGGAACAGCTCCGTGCCGTCGAGGCCCAGGGACTCGGCGGTCTCGCCCTCGGGGAACTGCAGCGGCAGCACGCCCATGCCGATCAGGTTCGAGCGGTGGATGCGCTCGAACGACTCGGCGATGACCACGCGCACGCCCAGCAGCGAGGTGCCCTTGGCCGCCCAGTCGCGCGAGGAGCCCGAGCCGTACTCCTTGCCCGCGAGCACGACCAGCGGGGTGTCCTCGGCGGCGTAGTTCTGCGCGGCGTCGTAGATGAACGCCTGCTCGCCGCCCCTGGTGAAGTCGCGGGTGTAGCCGCCCTGCACGCCCTGGCCGTCGTTCTCGCCCGCCAGCAGCAGGTTGCGCAGCCGGATGTTGGCGAAGGTGCCGCGGATCATCACCTCGTGGTTGCCGCGGCGGGAGCCGTAGGAGTTGAAGTCCTTGCGCTCCACGCCGTGCTCGGTGAGGTACTTGCCCGCCGGGGTGTCCTGCTTGATGGCGCCCGCGGGGGAGATGTGGTCGGTGGTGACCGAGTCGCCCAGCAGCGCCAGGACGCGGGCGCCCCGGATGTTGGTGACCGGCGCCGGGGTCATCTCCATGCCCTCGAAGTACGGGGGCTTGCGCACGTAGGTGGACTTCGGGTCCCACTCGAACACGTTGCCGGTCGGCGTGGGCAGCGACCGCCACCGCTCGTCGCCCGCGAACACGTCGGCGTAGCTGCTCGCGAAGCTCTCCGCGGACAGCGCGGAGGCGATCACCTCGGCCACCTCCTGCGGCGACGGCCAGATGTCGTCGAGGTACACCGGCTGACCGTCCGAGCCCGTGCCCAGCGGCTCGGTGGTGATGTCGATGTCCATCGACCCGGCCAGCGCGTACGCCACCACCAGCGGCGGCGAGGCCAGGTAGTTCATCTTGATGTCCGGGTTGATCCGGCCCTCGAAGTTCCGGTTGCCCGAGAGCACCGACACCACGGCCAGGTCGGCGGACTGCACGCCCGCGGAGATCTCGTCCTGCAGCGGACCGGAGTTGCCGATGCAGGTGGTGCAGCCGTAGCCGACCAGGTTGAAGCCCAGCTTGTCCAGGTACGGGGTCAGGCCCGCGCGGTCGTAGTAGTCCATGACGACCTTGGACCCCGGCGCCAGCGTGGTCTTCACCCACGGCTTGCGCGAGAGGCCGCGCTCGACGGCCTTCTTCGCCAGCAGCGCCGCGCCGATCATCACCGACGGGTTCGAGGTGTTGGTGCACGAGGTGATGGCCGCGATCGCCACCGCGCCGTGGTCGAGCTCGAACTCGACGCCGTCGAGGGTCACCTTGGTCGGCTTGCTGGCCCGACCCTTCGCGCCGCGCGCGGCCGAGTGGTAGTCGAACGGCTCGCCCGACCCGTTGCCCGCGCTGACCGCCGGGGCGTCGCTGGCCGGGAAGGACTCCTCGCCCGCCTCGTCGACCGCGGAGGTCGCCACGTCGGTGGTGTAGCTGCCCAGGGCGGCCCGGAAGGCGCTCTTGGCGTCGGTGAGCTCGATGCGGTCCTGCGGCCGCTTGGGGCCCGCGATGGAGGGCACCACGGTGGCCAGGTCCAGCTCAAGGGTCTCGGAGAAGACCGGCTCGACCGACGGGTCGTGCCAGAGGCCCTGCTCCTTGGCGTAGGCCTCGACCAGCGCCACCTGCTCCTCGGAGCGCCCGGTGAAGCGCAGGTACTCGATGGTCTCGGCGTCGATCGGGAAGATCGCCGCGGTCGAGCCGAACTCCGGGCTCATGTTGCCGATGGTGGCCCGGTTGGCCAGCGGGACCGCGGTCACGCCGGAGCCGTAGAACTCGACGAACTTGCCGACCACGCCCTGCTTGCGCAGCATCTCGGTGATGGTCAGCACCAGGTCGGTCGCGGTGGCGCCCGCGGGCAGCTCGCCGTGCAGCTTGAAGCCGACCACGCGCGGGATCAGCATCGACACCGGCTGGCCCAGCATCGCGGCCTCGGCCTCGATGCCGCCGACGCCCCAGCCGAGCACGCCGAGGCCGTTGACCATGGTGGTGTGCGAGTCGGTGCCGACCAGGGTGTCCGGGTAGGCCTGCCCGTTGCGGACCATCACCACGCGCGCGAGGTGCTCGATGTTGACCTGGTGCACGATGCCGGTGCCCGGCGGGACGACCTTGAACTCGTCGAACGCGCTCTGGCCCCAGCGCAGGAACTGGTAGCGCTCCTTGTTGCGCTCGTACTCCAGGTCGACGTTGCGCTCGAAGGCGTCCGGGCGGCCGAAGATGTCGGCGATCACCGAGTGGTCGATGACCAGCTCGGCCGGGGCCAGCGGGTTGACCTTGTCCGGGTCCCCGCCGAGCTGGGTGACGGCCTCGCGCATGGTGGCCAGGTCGACCACGCAGGGCACGCCGGTGAAGTCCTGCATCACGACGCGGCCGGGGGTGAACTGGATCTCCGTCGACGGCTCGGCCGCGGGATCCCAGGAGGCCAGGGCGCGCACGTGCTCGGCGGTGATGTTCGCACCGTCCTCGGTGCGCAGCAGGTTCTCCAGCAGGATCTTCAGGCTGTACGGCAGGCGCTCGGCACCCTCCACCGCGTCCAGCCGGAACACCTCGTACGAGGCGTCCCCGACCTTCAGCGTGGCGCGGGCGCCGAAGCTGTCCTTACTCGGTGTGGTCACGTCCAACTCCAGTGGCGGCGCAAAGTCAGTCCGGGTTACTCGTCGGTGAGTCTCGCGCACCCCCGGGAGGAGCGCGGCGACGGCCTCACCCTTTAAACAGTACGCTTGTCCTGTATAGCGCTCAAGGGGGCGCGCCGGGTCGGGGCCCGGAGATGCCTGTGATCCAGCACCCACGCCGGGGACGCGCGACGGCCCGCCCCCGTGGGATCGGGAACGGGCCGTCGCGGCGAACGCGCTGGTGGGCTACTTGGCCATCTTCAGCAGCGCCTTGATGTCCTCGGGCTGCAGGCTCTTGAGCGCGGTGATCTGCAGGTCGGTGACCGAGCGGATCGGGCTCACGTACCACTTGCCGTCGACCTCGGTGGTGACCACGCCGGTGTTGGCGATCATGCCCTTGACCAGGTTGGTCAGCGCCTGCTTGGCGTCGGCCGACATCGACCGGCCGCCGATCTTGGCCGCCAGGTCGTCGGCGCAGATCTGCTCGCGCTCGCCCTGCACCTCGGCGGCGTAGCACTCGCCGTCCTTGGTGACCTTGACCGTCTGGCCGTCCGCCTCGACCTCGAGCTCCTTGAGCAGGACCTTGGTGGCGTCCTCGACGTCCTGGGTCTCGGTCTCCAGCTTGAGGATCTTCACGTCGGCGGGCTTCTGCTTGCCCGCGGCCTCGACCAGCACCGGGCCCACGTCGTGCAGCACGGCCATCTCGTCGGGCGGCAGCAGCTCGATGACCCGCGACAGGTCCGCGTTCACCGACGCCTGCGCCAGCTCGCGCACCGCGTCACCGGGCGAGGAGGCACCGCGCGCGGCGATCGACTTCTTCGGCCACTCCAGCTTCTCGCTGGCCAGGGCGTAGTCGGCGACGGTGTAGAACAGGCTCGGGTACCACTCGTCGTCGACCTTGACGGTGGCGATCCGGATCGGCTCGCCCTTGTTCTCCTTGACCAGGTCGGCCACGTCGTAGGTCTGCGTCTGCGGGGCGTCGGTCATGCCGCGCGGGAACGCCAGGTCGATGAACTCCTCGGTCAGCGGCAGCTTGCTCGCGTCGGAGGAGATGGTGACCTTGCCGCCGACCAGCTTGGTGATGGTCAGGTGGTCGTTGACCTTCTCCGCGCCGGACTCGTCGAACTTCAGGTTCTCGGTCTTGAGCTCGAAGCCGTTGATCTGGTTCGGGTCGACGTCGGCCTTGTAGACCTCGAGCCGCTTGAGCTCCTTGGTGGTCTCCGAGTTCAGCGTCGTCATCAGGTCCCGCTCGGCCGGGGCGAGCCCGGTCAGCAGGCCGAGGACGTCACCCTTGCCGATGGCGTTGACCAGGTTCGTCGCCGCCGCGGTGGGGCTCTCGGCGCCCGCCTGCGTGCTGCCCCGGTTGAGCGCCCACACCGTCACACCCGCGCCCGCGGCCACCGCGAGCATCGCGACGACGACGCCGATGACCAGGCCCTTGCGCTTCTTCGGCGCCTCCGGCGGCACCGGGTAGCCGTACTGCCCGCCGCCGTAGGGCTGCTGCGGGAACTGGTAGCCCGGCTGCGCCTGCTGCGGACCGGTCTGCGGGAACCCGCCCTGCGGGAAGCCCCCCTGGGGGAAGCCGCCCTGCGCGGGCTGCGGCCCGGTCTGCGGGAAGCCTGGCTGGGGTTGCGCGGGAAAACCGCCGCTACCCGGACCCCCCTGTTGTTGGTACGGGTCGTTCGGCTGCCACTGGCCGCCGCCTCCGGGTGGATAGGTCACGGTTCCCCTCCTGCGATCCTGCTGGCGCCTCTGCGCCCGTTCACCACGATCCAGACCGCGCCGAGCACGGCGAGCGCCGAGCCGATGAGCGTGGTCGTCGGTCCGGCTGCCGCGATGCCGAGCGGGCTGTCACCGCCACTGCTTTCGACGGTCGCCCCACCCGAAACGGTTCCAGTGACTATCGCCAGGAACGCCCCGATCGTTGCGGCCGTCGCGCGCATGCCCAGCGCGTACAGCACGATGCTCAGCGTGATCGCCGGGACGACCCCGTACCAGGCGTAGAGCAGCACCTCGAGCGCGGTCCCGTCGAGGAAACCGAGCGTGCTGATGACGCCGACGGCCTGGAAGCTGTCGCGCAGCACCGACCCCGAGCGGAACCACGGCAGGAACACCCCGACGGCAACGGCCAGCAGCCCGACCGCCGTGGTGGCGGCGGGCAGCGCGGTCGCGAGCACGCGGGAGTTCCGTTCGGACACGGCACCATGCTCGCACTCCCGTCCCCGGTCGGGTTACATCGCCCTCGTTCGAGTGGGCGCGACCGTCCTCTTTCGACGGACGAGCTACACGCTGCGTCGAATACCGGCCGCGGTGATGTCCCCGAGCACGATGTTTCTGCTGGTACGGCTGGTTGGCGAGTGTCCCAAGTGGCACAGTCGAGGTCAGCTGGGCGGGGCGAACCGCCCCTGCGCAGGGAGGAGGCAGCGGTGGCCGTACGACGGACGCTCCCGCTCGGTCTGGTGGTCACCTCGGTCGCGCTGGTCTCGGCGATGACCTCGACCGCGGTCGCCGCCGCGGTCCCCCCGCCGCCACCCAACCCCAGCGACAGCGAACTCGACACCAGCCGCGCCGCGGCCAAGGAGAAGGCGGGCCAGGTCGGTCGGCTGACCAACCAGCTCGCCGAGGCCGAGTCGCAGCTCATGCGGTTGCAGGCCGAGGTCGAGGCGAAGCTGGAGGACGCCAACAAGGCCCTGGTCGACCTGCACGCCGCCGAGGACGCCGCGGCCGCCGCCCGCTCCGACGCCGACGCCGCCCGCCGCGAGTCCGCGGGCGCGGACAAGGCGGTCGGCGACGCGCGCAAGCAGTTGGACGACTTCGCCGCAGGCAGTTACAAGCAGGGCAACACCATCGGATCGCTCACCGCGTACCTGGGCGCCAAGAGCCCCAAGGACCTGTTGGACCGCGCGCACCTGCTCAACGCCGTCAGCGGCAGCGAGCTGGACGCGTTGAACACCATGGAACGCGCCCGCACGCAGAAGGCGAACGCCGACTCGCGCGCGCGGGCGGCACTGAACGTCGCCAACCGGCGACAGACCGAGGCCGAGGACGCCAAGCGCGTCGCCGACCAGGCCACCGCGGAAGCCCAGCGGGCCCAGCAGGACCAGCTCGCCAGGTCTCAACAGCTGTTGGCGGACCGCACCTCGTTCGAGCGCCAGCTGGAGGCCGCGCAGGCCGAGGTCGGGGGGTTGGAGAGCCAGCGGGAGCGTTACCAGCGCTGGCTGGCGGCCAAGCAGCGCGAGGACGAGGAGAACGCCCGCCAGGCCGCGGCGGGCCGTCCCACGGCGGCTGCTCCCTCGGCGGGCCGTGCGCGCACGGTGATCGAACGCGCACTCTCCCAACTCGGCGTCGAGTACGCCTGGGGCGGTGGCAACAGCAAGGGCCCGACCCGCGGCATCCGCGACGGCGGGGTGGCCGACTCCTACGGCGACTTCGCGAAGGTCGGGTTCGACTGCTCCGGCCTGATGATCTTCGCGTTCGCCGGCGTCGGCGTCCCGCTCCCGCACTACAGCGGCTACCAGGCCACCGCGGGCCGCCAGATCCCGCTGTCCCAGATGGCCCCCGGCGACATGCTCTTCTGGTCCACCGACGGCCGGATCCACCACGTGGCGCTCTACATCGGCGACGGGCAGATGGTCGAGGCGCCGTACTCCGGGTCCGTGGTCCGCATCTCCCCGGTCCGCTACGGCGGCATCGTCGCCCACGCCACCCGCGTCCTCTAGGCCATCTGCGCCCTCTAGATCGCTCGCGCCTCTAGGGCACCTGCGTCCTCTAGGCCGCTCGCGTCGTCTAGGCCACCAGCAGGCGTAGACCGAGCTCCGCCGCGTCAAGGTCGATGAGCTCGCGGTTGCGTTCGGCCCACCGGCCGGAGGTGAGGTCATCGCGGAGGTTGTCCACGGCCCGCTGTTCGGCTTCCGGGCCCACCGTCGTCCACACCGACACCGCGCGGCGCACGTGGTCCTCCAGGTACGCCTGCGGTCTGCGCCAGTGCGCCTCGAAGAAGCCGTCCGCGCAGTCCCACGGGATCAGCACCGGCTCCATCCTGGCCCCGAACGCGTCGGCCAGAGCGTGCACGGATGGCCTTTCCTTGACCAGGTTCGCGACCTCGGGCAGGTAGTCGCGGGTGAGCCAGAACCGCTGCAGCCAGCCCGCGTCGCTGTCGTCGTGGGTGAACACCACCACTCGCTTCGCGACCCGCCGCATCTCGTGCACACCGGCGATCGGGTCCCGCCAGTGGTGCACGGTGCTGATCGCCATCGCCGCGTCGAAGGACTGGTCCGCGAACGGGAGGTTCTCGGCGGACGCGGCCACACACGGGGCGGTGCCTGCCGGTCGCTGCGCGCGCATGACCGCTGAGGGTTCCACCGCGGTGACTTGGCGGTCGGGAGGTTCGTAGGAACCGGTTCCCGCTCCGACGTTCAGGACGGTGCGCGCGTCCCCTAGCGCTGCCCAGACCTGCGCGGCAATCCGCGGCTCGGTGCGGCGCGTGGCTGGGTACGCGACTCCGATGACTTCGTACAGCTGTGCGCCGGACATCCTTCGTCGCTCCTCTGCCGTTGTTCTCCCCACCGCCAGTCTGCCGATTCTCGCGTGCTGCCGGGAGAATCGGGTTGAGTCTCCAGTGGGTGGAAGGTGGACGCTTCTGTCATGGGCGATCCGGGCGAGTTGTTCACCATCGGGCAGTTGGCCGCGCGCACGGGGTTGTCGGTTCGGACGATCCGGTTCTGGTCCGACAGCGGGGTGGTGCCGCCCACGACCAGGTCGTACGGCGGGTACCGGCTCTACGACGCCGAGGCGGTGGCGCGGCTGGACCTGGTGCGGACGCTGCGGGAGCTGGGGCTGGACCTGGAGACGGTGCGCGCCGTGCTGCACCGGCAGGTCACCGTCGCCGATGTGGCGGCGGCGCACGCGCGGGCCATCGACGTCGAGATCAGGGCGTTGCGGGTGCGGCGGGCGGTCCTGCGCTCGGTCGCCAGACGGGGAAGCACAACAGAGGAGATGAGACTGATGCACGAGATGGCCAGGCTGTCCGCGGCGGAACGCCAGCGCGTGGTCGACGAGTTCGTCGACCGCACCTTCGCCGGGGTCGACGAGAACGCGCCCGGGGCGGGCATCGCCACCGCCATGCGCCGCGTCGACCTGCCCGACGACCCCACCGACACCCAGGTCGACGCCTGGGTCGAACTCGCGGGCCTGGTCGCCGACGAGGACTTCCACCACCGCGTCCGCCAGATGGCGATCACCGGCGCCGCGGGCGCCCCACCCGTCCCACACGACCCAGCCCTGGTGGTCGACCACGCAGGCCCCGCCGAAGCGGCAGGCATCGACCCGACTTCCCCGCAGGGACAGGAGATCCTCGCCAGAATCGCACCCAACCTGTCCACTGAGGACCGAACCCGCCTGGCCGACACCATAGAGACCTTCAGCGACCGCCGAGTCGAGCGCTACTGGCAACTCCTGGCAATCCTCAACGGCTCCACCCCATCCGAACCCCGCGTCCCCGCCTTCGAGTGGTTCGCCGCCGCCCTCCGGGCTTGACCCCCGGCGTTCTGCTGGGCTCACCCCCGAGCCCCACGAGCGTCCGAGTTCCGGCCCTCGAGTCCCGCGAGCACCCAGCGGGCCTGGGGGCCGCGCGAGCGCCTGGCTAGCCCTGGGCCCCGCGAGCACTTGTTGTCGAGCCCCGAGCCACTGGCCTCTCCGCGAGCACCTCGTTGGCTGGCCACGAGGGCCTTACGGGACTCCCACCTGCTCCCGCACCGCGCAAGCCTTCTTGCGCCGCCCAAGCGCCTTAGCCCCACCGCAACCGCTTCGCGCGCGCACGCCAGTCCTGCCCCAGCCCCCACCCTCTCCGGGGGGCGTCCCAGTGCCAGTCTATCGGCACCCCCCGACAGGCGATCTTGAAACCAGCCCCGACAAGATCCAGATGTGGATAACTTCTGTCCCTGAACCGGGTGAATCTGGGGTGCCGGAGCGGGGGCGAAGCGGGTTGTGGGTAGCCGCGGGTCGGGGGGACCGGCCCGCGGCTACGACCCCGCCCGTGGTGGATCGGTGGAGACTCAGTCCAGTAGCGGGCAGTGCAGCGGCTCGGCGGGGGTCAGGGCCGGTGGCGGGGTGGGGCGGGCGCTGCCGTGGGGGGAGTGGGTGACGAGGGCGGCCTGGTGGGCCGCCGCGGTCATCGGCAGGGTCGCGAGCAGCACGGCGACGGCGCCGAGGGTTCTGGTGTGCGGCCGCATGGTGCTCTCCTCGTGCGGCTGGGGATCCCGGTCGGACCAGTACACCGCGCCGGGCGGGGGAATCCATGACGCCCTTTCGGGGGTCACCTGTTAGGTTGGCCTGCTGCCTTCGTCCACCGAAGTGAAGGAGCACCATGCCCCCCATCAGCGATGACGACCTCCAGAAGGTGATCGTCGGCGAGGTGCGTCCGCACGCGGCGCCGATCACCCTCGTCGAGTACGACCCGCGCTGGCCCGACCTCTACGCCCGCGAGGAGCACCGGGTCCGCGCCGTGCTGGGACCGGTGGCGCGCCGCCTGGAGCACGTCGGGTCCACCTCCGTGCCGGGGCTCACCGCCAAGCCGATCATCGACATGCTGCTGCTCGTGCCCGACGCCGCCGACGAGCCCGGGTACCTGCCCGCGCTGGAGACCGCCGGGTACGTCCTGCGGGTGCGCGAGCCCGACTGGTTCGAGCACCGCCTGTTCAAGGGCCCCGACACCGACATCAACCTGCACGTCTTCGGCGACGGCTGCCCCGAGGCCGACCGCATGCTCCGCTTCCGCGACCGGTTGCGCGCCAACGACTCCGACCGCGACCACTACGCCGACACCAAGCGCCACCTGGCCACCACCACCTGGCGCCACGTCCAGGACTACGCCGAAGCCAAAACCACCGTCGTCGCCCACATCACGGCCAAGGCCCAAGCCTGACCCCAGACCCAACTCGCCACCAGGATCCGGCCCGGGCCTACGCCGAGTTCCGAACTCAGGCCGCGGCCCGGCCCCGGGGATCAGCCCAGCAACGCGGGGCGGTGCCACTCCTCACCGAGGACGTGTTCGGCGAGGAAGGCCAGGACGGTGGCGTACCAGAGGCGGACGTTGTTGGGGGCCAGGATGAAGTGGTTCTCGTCCGGGAAGTACAGGAAGCGGTGCGGGCCGGTGCCGTCCGCGCAGCGGGCCGAGAGGTCCCACCACAGCCGCAGGGCCTCGCTGATCGGGACGCGGAAGTCGCGGGCGCCGTGGATGACCAGCATGGGGGTGGTGATCTTGTCGGCGTGGTGGTGGGGGGAGTTGGCCTCGGCGACCTGGGGGGTCATCTCGCGGCGGAAGTCGTAGGCGATGTCGGCGGTGTCGGTCGAGTGGTCGAGGTCCCACACCGAGGCGTGGGTGACGATCGCGGCGAAGCGGTCGGTGTGGCCCGCGATCCAGTTGGCCATGTAGCCGCCGAAGGAGCCGCCCATCGCGGCGGTCCTGGTGGGGTCGAGGTCGGGTCTGCGCAGCGCGGCGTCGGTGATCTCCATCAGGTCCGTGTACGGGGTCTCGCCCCAGGCGCTCCAGCCGCGGCGGATGAAGTCGACGCCGTAGCCGGTCGACAGCGCGGGGTCGGGCATCAGGACCGCGTAGCCCCGCGCGGAGGCGATCCACGGGTTCCACCGCCAGGACCAGTTGTTGCGCGAGAGCACCGGCCCGCCGTGGATCCACAGCAGCAGCGGCGCGGGCGACTCCGGGCTCGCGGTCGCGGGCAGCGTCAACCACGCCCGCAGCGGCGTCCCGTCCGACGCGGTCGTGGTCACCTCGGTGAGCCTGCCGCGCACGTGGGTCGCGATCCCGAGCGCCGACGCCGGGTCCGGCAGCGGGGTGATGTCGCCGCCGGGCAGCGAGACGCGCACCGGGACCGGCGGGCTGTCGATCGTCGAGCGCAGCGCGTAGACCCACCGGCCGTCGGGGGAGACGCAGGTGTCGGTGTAGGCGGCGTCGTCGGTGGTGAGCCTGGTGGCCTCGCCGGTGGCCACGTCGACCAGCCACAGCGGGGACCGGCCGCGGTCGTCGGCGGACACCACGATCGCGGCGCCGTCCGGGGTCCACCGCGCGGTGTGCGGCCACCGGTCCCATGCCGCGGTCAACGCCTCGACCGGTCCACCGTCGAGCGGCACCAGACCGAGCCAGCGGTCGCCCGGGTCGTCGGGGCACTTGCGGCGCTGGACGACCACCGCGACCCGGGTGCCGTCGGGGGAGACGCGCGGGGACTCGTACTCGTGGCCGTGGTCGTCGGCGAGGACCCGCCTGGCGCCGGTGGCGACGTCGATGGCGACCACGGTGTGCCGCTGCGAGCCGCCCGGTTCGCCGACCGCCCACATGGTGACCACGGTCCTGCCGTCCGGGCTGAGGTCCCAGCCGCACTCCTCGCCCAGGGCGCGGCCGACGTGGCCGGTCAGGTCGCGCACGCCGTCCGGTCCGCGCACGAGCAGCCGGGTGCGCTCGGGCCCCAGGTCGTGGTCCCAGTGCCGGATGGGGAACTCCTCGTGCAGCACCGCGGACACGCACGCGTCGGCCCGCACCTCCCGCAGCGCCCGGTCGGAGGCCAGGTCCACCGCGGAGGGCAGCATGCCGGAGCCGAACACGATCGTCCCGTCCGCCGCGGTCTGCACGCCCCGGATCCCGCCGCCGGGCCGCACGAGCGGCTCGGGGTCGCCGCCGGTCGCGGGCAGCACCCACAGCGCCGGGCCGTCCTCGGGGGCCGACCGGGTCGAGGTGAACAGCACATCGCCCGATGGTGTGAACCCGGCGCCGGTCTCACCCTCCGGACCCCGGGTGAGCCTGCGCGCGGCCCGCCGCCCGCGCGGGTCGACCTCCCACAGCGACCGGGTGTAGCGGGTGCCCGTCTCGTCGGGCAGCGAGACCCCGACGACCAGCCGGTCGCCGTCGTGGGACAGCCACAGCCCGGCCACCTGCGGCATCCGCACGAAGGCGTCAAGGTCGGCCAGCGGCCCGGCAGCCGTCCGGCTCCGGGCGTCGTCGAAGATCACGTCTCCTTATACCGAACCCGGGCCGCCCGCGCGCCCGCCAGGTCCCGAGCCCACCCGGTGGGACGTCCGGTTCAGGGGTACCCCTGAACCGGTGGTCCGGTCGGAAACCGTTGGTGGTGCGGGGTTGTCGGTGAATTGCCGGTAGGCTCGAGGTCATGCCACTGACTCTTGAAGAACGTGAGCAGTTCCTCCTCGAACCGCACATCGGGTCGCTCGCCGTGTCCGCCGAGGACGGGCGCGGGCCGCTGCAGGTCCCGATCTGGTACAAGTACGAGCCGGGTGGCCAGCTGTGGATCACCACCAAGTCCACCTCCCGCAAGGCGCGGCTGATCGAGCGCGCGGGCCGGTTCTCGCTGCTGGTGGAGCGCCTGTCGCCGACCATCCGCTACGTCTCCGTCGAGGGCCCCGCCGTCGGTGAGCCGGGCAACGAGGACTACCTGCGCGAGATGGCCTCCCGCTACGTCCGCCCCGAGCGCCTCGACGCCTACCTGGCCTACCTCAAGGAAGAGGGCCAGCAGACCGTCTTCCGCCTCAAGGTCGAACACTGGACCTCCGCCGACCTCGGCCCGGCCTGACCTCCCGCCCGACCCCCTCACGACGCCGCCCGCCTCGACCGGGGCGGCGTCGTGGCTTGATCACCCCTCGGCGCACCGGCCACGGTGCTCGTCCCCAACGCCGTGACCTGTCCACAGTCCGATCTCGCCGCTGGTTCCCCCTGTTCAGCGCCCACGAGGCTGGATTCGGGGGCTGCTCAGCGCCGAGGGCCACCGGGACGGCGGCCAAACCCGCGGAGACCAGGGGTCGGCCACTAGGGCTCGATGACCGTGAGGCTCGTCGCCGGGAACCGCGCGCCGGCGGAAACCGTTGGGGCGCAAGGAGGACCAACGCGCTATTCGGGTTCCCCGGGGTCTACCGCGCCGTCGCGGTCGTCGCGGTCGGCCCAGTCGAGCAGGGTGTCCAGGCGGTATGCGGCGTCGTCGATGGTCGCGTGCAGGTCGCCCAGTTCGGCGAAGCGGGCGGGCACGGTGGCGATGGTGCAGTCGCGCGGGTCGACGTCGTCGATCTCGTCCCAGCGCAGCGGTGTGGACACCGTCGCCTCCGGCACGCCGCGCACCGAGTACGCGGAGGCGATCGTGTGGTCGCGCGCGTTCTGGTTGTAGTCGACGAACAGCGCCGCCGGGTCGCGGTCCTTGCGCCACCACGTGGTCGTCACGTCCTCCGGAGCGCGCCGCTCGACCTCGCGCGCGAATGCCAGTGCCGCCCGCCGCACGTCGCCGAACGACCACTCCGCCGCGATCCGCACGTAGACGTGCAGCCCCTTGCCGCCGGAGGTCTTCGGCCAGCCCACCGCGCCGAGTTCGTCGAGCACCTCGTGGGCGACGTGCGCGACCCGGCGGACCCGGTCGAACCCGCAGTCCGGCATCGGGTCCAGGTCGATCCGCCACTCGTCCGGGCGCTCGGTGTCGGCGCGGCGCGAGTTCCACGGGTGGAACTCGACAGTGGACATCTGCACCGCCCACGCGACGTCGGCGAGCTTGGTGACGCACAGCTCGTCGGCGTACCGGTTGTACCGGGGGAAGTGCACGCGCACCGTCTCCAGCCACGGCGGCGCCCCGTGCGGGACCCGCTTCTGGTGCACCTTGTCGCCGGTGACCCCCTTGGGGAAGCGGTGCGTCATGCACGGCCGCTCCCGCAGCGCGCGCACGATCCCGTCGCCGACCGACAGGTAGTAGTTCACCAGGTCGAGCTTGGTGGCCCCGCGCTCGGGGAAGTACACCCGGTCCGGATTGGACACCCGGACGGTGTGGTCACCGACCTCGATCTCGACCGCCGGGGCGTCCGCCATGGGCACAACGTAACCAGCGCGGCGCGGGCCTGCCAGGGTATGCGGGGGATGGTCCGGAACTAATTAGTTGACACTGACTAGTTGAGTCGAGATAGTTGGTGTCGGCTAGAGATGAGGATGTGGTGGCCAAGCGACGCGCGGTGGGCAACCCGCTGGCGCTCGCGGTGCTCTCCGGTCTGCTGCTGGAGCCCATGCACCCCTACGAGATGGGGCGCAGGCTCAAGGAGACCGGCAAGGACCGCAACATCAAGTACAACCGGGGCTCGCTCTACATGGTCGTCGAGCAGCTGCGCAAAGCCGGGTTCATCGCCGAGCAGGAGACGGTGCGGGACACGGCGCGGCCGGAGCGCACCGTCTACGCGCTCACCGACAGCGGCCGGGCGGAGCTCTACGACTGGATGCGCGAGCTGGTCGCCGAACCCGAGCACGAGTACCCGCGGTTCGGCGTCGCGCTGTCGCTGCTCGGCGTGCTCGAACCGGGGGAGGCCGTCGAGCTGCTCGGCACCCGGCTGGTCGCACTCGACCGGGAAGCCGCCGAGATCACCGCCGACACCGCCCGGGCGAAGGAGCAGGGCCTGCCGTGGGTCTTCCTGGTCGAGGAGGACTACCGGCTCGCGCTGCTGGAGGCCGAACGGCGCTTCGTCACCACCCTCATCGACGGCCTGAAGGCGCCGGAATACCTCCGCGCCTGGCAGGAAGCGTTGGGAGAGGGGACACCATGGAGCGCACCGGAGCAGTGAGGACAGCGCTGGTCATCGGCGGCGGTATCGCGGGGCCGGTGACGGCGGCGGCGCTGCGGCGGGCCGGGGTGGCGGTGACGGTCTTCGAGGCGCACGCCGAGGCCGCGGACGGGGTCGGCGGGATGCTGATGGTCGCCCCCAACGGGCTCGACGCGTTCGCCGCGGTCGGCGCGGGGCAGCAGGTCGGCGCGCTGGGGCAGCCGACCACCACGATGGTGATGGAGGACTTCCGGGGCAGGAGGGTCTTCGCCTTCGACGGGCTGCCCGGCCTGCCCGCCAGCCGCACGATGTGGCGGTCGGACCTCTACCGGGTGCTGCACGACCGGGCCGTCGAGCTGGGCGCGGAGGTCGTGTACGGCAAGCGGCTCGTGAGCGTGCGGGAGAGCCCGGACTCGATCACGGCCGTATTCGCCGACGGCACCACCGCCACCGCGGACCTGTTGGTCGGCGCGGACGGCATCCGCTCCACGGTCCGGACCCTGATCGACCCGTCCGCGCCCGGCCCGTCGCCGGTCGGCCTGCTCGGCATCGGCGGCTGGGGTCCGCCGGTCCCGGGCATCGGCGGGCCCGAGGTCATGCACTTCGCGCAGGGCAAGCGCGCCTTCTTCGGCTACTGGGGGACACCCGGCGGCGACACGGCGTGGTTCAGCAACCTCCCGCACCAGGGGGCGATGTCGACCGCTCAGGCCCGCGAGGTGCCCACCGAGGACTGGCTGCGCCGCCTGCGCGAGGCCCACGCGGGCGACCACCCGGCCGAGTCGGTGCTGGCCGGCGCGCGGGACCTGCAGGTCACCGGCGCCCTGGAGATCCTGCCCTCGGTCCGCCACTGGCACCGCGCCCGCATGGTCCTCGTCGGCGACGCCGCGCACGCCCCGTCGCCCAGCTCCGGCCAGGGCGTGTCGATCACCGCCGAGAGCGCCGTCCAACTGGCCAGGTGCCTGCGCGACCTCCCGGACCTGCCACGCGCGTTCGCCGCCTACGAGGACCTGCGCCGTCCCCGCACCGACAAGATCATCGCCGGCGCCCGCCGCACCAACAACTCCAAGGCCGCAGGCCCGGTCGCCAGGGCCGTCAGCCGCGCGCTGACCCCGCTGCTGACCCGCACCCTCTTCACGCCCGAACGCATCTTCGGCGACATCCACGCCCACACGATCAACTGGGACGAGCGGGTCGGCGCCTAGGCTCGGCGGTGTGCGGTGGGCGGCGGTGGTCTTGGCCGGGGGGAAGGCGACCCGGATGGGTGGTGTGGACAAGGTCGCGCTTGTTGTCGGGGGGCGTTCGTTGCTTGATCGGGTGGTTGGTGCTGTCGTGCATGCCGATGAGGTCGTGGTCGTGGGGCCGCGGCGGGCGACTGTCCATCCGGTTCGGTGGACCCGTGAGGCGGAGTCGGGCGCTGGACCTGTCGCGGGGTTGGCTGCTGGGCTCGACCTCGTGACCGCGGAGGTCGTCGTCCTGCTCGCGGCCGATCTGCCCGCGCTCACGAAAGCCACCGTCGACCGCCTCCGTGCCACGCCGCCCGCCGTGCTAGTCGACCGCGGAGGGCGCGACCAGTGGCTGCTCGGGGCCTGGCCGACCGCCGGGCTCCGGGCGGCGATGCCCGCCAAGCTCGCCGACGCAGCACTGCGTAAGGTCCTCACAGGACTCGCGCCGGTCCGCCTCCCCGATCTCGACGGCAGCGCACGCGACGTGGATCACCCGGGGGACCTGGCCGATCACGTTCCCAGTACCGGGGCCCCGTTCCCAGAGTGAGTTCACAGGGCTCACACCGGTGGTCCGGTTGGCTGTACGCGGTAGGCCGCGAGGTCTGTCGTGAGATCCACGAGGAGGATGCCGGTGACCGACCCCGGGCAGGCCGAGGCGCCCACGACCCCCGCGCGTGACGCGCAGCTGCTCGAACGCACCGTGTTCGAGGTCAAGCGGGTGATCGTCGGGCAGGACCGCCTGGTCGAGCGGATGCTGGTCGGCCTGCTGGCCAAGGGGCACCTGCTGCTCGAGGGCGTGCCCGGCGTGGCCAAGACCCTCGCGGTGGAGACCTTCGCCAGGGTCGTCGGCGGGTCGTTCTCCCGCGTCCAGTTCACCCCCGACCTGGTGCCTGCCGACATCCTCGGCACGCGCATCTACCGGCAGGGCAGCGAGCGCTTCGACGTCGAACTCGGCCCGGTCGTGGCCAACTTCGTGCTCGCCGACGAGATCAACCGCGCGCCCGCGAAGGTGCAGTCGGCGATGCTCGAGGTGATGGCCGAGCGGCACGTGTCCATCGGCGGCAAGACCTTCCCGATGCCCACCCCGTTCCTGGTGCTGGCCACCCAGAACCCGATCGAGAACGAGGGCGTCTACCCGCTGCCCGAGGCCCAGCGCGACCGGTTCCTCTTCAAGATCATCGTCGAGTACCCGACGGTGGAGGAGGAGCGCGAGATCGTCTACCGGATGGGGGTGACCCCGCCGGAGCCGAGCCAGGTGCTCACCCCCGAGGAGCTCAGCCGCCTGCAGTCGGTGGCCGCCAACGTCTTCGTCCACCACGCGCTGGTCGACTACACCGTCCGGCTGGTGCTCGCGACCCGCACCCCCGCCGAGCACGGCCTCGCCGACGTCGCGGGCTGGATCGCCTACGGCGCCTCGCCGCGCGCCAGCCTCGGCATCGTCGCCGCGTCCCGCGCGCTCGCCCTGGTCCGCGGCCGCGACTACGTGCTGCCCCAGGACGTCGTGGACGTGGTGCCCGACGTGCTGCGCCACCGGCTCGTGCTGTCCTACGACGCGCTCGCCGACGGGGTGCCCATCGACCACATGATCTCCCGCGTCCTGCAGACCGTGCCGCTGCCGCAGGTGTCGGCGCGCCCGCAGGCCGTCGGCCACCCGACCCCGGCCGGGGTGAACGGCAGGCCGTGAGCAGGCACAGCTCCACCGACGGCGAACGGCCCAGCTGGGTCCCCCCGGTGCTGCGCGGCGACCGGATGGAGGCGGGGCTGCGGCTGCTGGAGATCGACGTCCGGCGCAGGCTCGACGGCCTGCTGCAGGGCAACCACCTCGGCCTGGTCCCCGGGCCCGGCTCCGAACCCGGCGAGGCCCGGCCCTACCAGCCCGGCGACGACGTGCGCCGGATGGACTGGGCGGTCACCGCGCGCACCACGGTCCCGCACATCCGGGAGACCGTCGCCGACCGCGAACTGGAGACGTGGCTGGTGGTCGACCTGTCGGCCAGCCTCGACTTCGGCACCGCGGGCTGCGAGAAGCGCGATCTCGCCGTCGCCGCCGTGGCCGCGATCGCGCACCTGACCAGGGGCGGCGGCAACCGCGTCGGCGCGCTGATCTCCACCGGCGAGCGGATGATCCGGGTGCCCGCCCGCGGTGGTCTCGCGCACGCCAGGGGGCTGGTGCGCAAGGTCGCCGAGACGCCGCGCGCGTCCGAGGGCGTGCGGGGTGACCTGGCCGAGGCGATCGAGCAGCTGCGCAGGCCGCCGCGGCGCCGGGGGCTGGCGGTGGTGATCTCGGACTTCCTGGGCGCCACCGAGTGGCAGCGCCCGATGCGCGCGCTGTCGCTGCGCCACGAACTCGTCGCGGTCGAGGTCGTGGACCCGCGCGACGTCGACCTGCCCGACGTGGGCACCGTCGTGCTGGCCGACCCGGAGACCGGGCGCCAGCGCGAGGTGACCGCGTCCCCGTTGCTGCGCAAGGAGTTCGCCGCCGCCGCCGCCGAGCACCGGGCCGCCGTGGCCGCGGGCATCCGGCGCGCGGGCAGCGGACACCTGGTGCTGCGCACCGACTCCGACTGGATCGCCGACACCGTGCGGTTCGTCGTCGCCCGCAAGCGCCGTTGGTCCGGAGGAGCCGCGTGACCCTGAGCCTGCGGAACTTCTCCGCCCCGCTGTGGTTCTTACTGCTGATCGCCGTGGCCGCGCTCGTCGCCGGTTACGTGCTCGTGCAACGGTCCCGGCGCAAGCGGACCCTGCGGTTCACGAACCTGGAACTGCTGGAGCGGGTGTCCTCGGCCGGTCCGAGCCGGTGGCGGCACGTGCCCGCGATCGTGCTGGTGTTCGCGCTGCTGCTGCTGACCACCGCGATGGCCGGGCCGACCGCCGAGCAGCGGGTGCCGCGCAACCGGGCCACCGTGATGCTGGTGATCGACGTGTCGCTGTCGATGGAGTCCACCGACGTCGCCCCGACCCGGCTCAAGGCGGCCCAGGTGGCGGCCAAGTCGTTCGCCCAGGGGCTGACCCCGGGGGTGAACCTCGGGCTGATCACCTTCGCGGGCACCGCCACCGTCCTGGTCGCCCCCACCACCGACCGCGGCGGTGTGGCCAAGGCGATCGACAACCTCAAGCTCGCCCAGTCCACCGCCACCGGCGAGGCAATCTTCGCGGCCCTGCAATCGATCGAGGGCTTCTCCCAGGTCGTCGGCGGCCCCGAGGGACCACCGCCCGCGCGCATCGTGCTGATGTCGGACGGCAAGCAGACCATCCCCACGGAGAACGAGGACGACCCCCGCGGCTCCTTCACCGCCGCCAAGGCCGCCGCCGACCGCAAGATCCCCATCACCACCATCTCCTTCGGCACCGCGGACGGCACCGTCGAGATCGAGGGCCGCGTCCAGTCCGTCGCCGTCGACGACGGCGCCATGGAGGAGATCGCGAGCCTCTCGGGCGGCGACTTCTACAAGGCCGCCACCGCCGACCAACTCCGCAAGGTCTACGACACCCTCGGCGAACAGATCGGCTACGAGATCAAGGAAGCCGACGCCAGCCGCCCCTGGCTCATCCTCGGCACCCTCGCCGCCCTCCTCGCCGCCGCCCTCTCCCTCACCCTCACGCAACGCCTGCCCTGACCCGGCAACTCGCGGCTAGCGCCTCACCGGCTTTCAGGGCTGGGGGAGGGGGACGTGCCGTACGAGCCAGGACAACAGGGCGTCGAGTTCTTGGGCTACCGCAAGGACTTGGTCGACGGCGGCCGCCGTGTGGATGGCGTCGTCGGGCCATACGGGGCGCGTGGCTACCAGGGAGCGGTAGCGCAAGAGGTCTGCGCGGGGGTGGTCTGGTGGGTAGTCGCGGGGGCCGCGTTTCATGACGTCGCCGGTCACCTCGAACTGATCCGGTAACGCTGCCAGGATCTCGACGAGTTCCGCGCCCGTGGAGTCTTCGGCGACGGCGGCGCGGAATCGGCGGACCTGGCCGGGGTCCGGGTAGTGCCAGGCGCCTTTGACGTGCAGGCCGTCGAGGTCGAAGCGCAGGCCTATCTCCACGTTGCGCGCCAGCCGCACCACCGCGCCCTGGTGCTGCCACCAGAACGGGTCCTTGGCGAAGTGCCACACCGAGAAATCGGCGTACCGCGGGTCGGCGTCGGCGAGGTCCGAGAGCAGGTCCACCATCGGCGCGCGCACCAGCCGCTCCCGATCCGCGCGGTTGTCCTCGCGCACCTCGGTCGTGGGAACGCCCTCCAGCTTGAGCAACACGTCGAGTGCCTGTACCGGCCACCCGGTGAACCGTCGGGGCATACGCCAATTCTATGCGTGTTGCCCAGCCACGAAAGTGTGGCCGACCGAATACGCACGGTGCCGATTTCCCCGCGCGCTTTCGGCCGTCCGAGGTACCCGCGCCGACTCCCTCGATGAACAACGGATCCGGGCCCCCGGAAATGGCCCGCGACCGTTCCCCCGAATGAGCCAGGACAGCCGACCCGCGCATTCCTGTGTCCTGGCTCACGCCGCGTTCACCCGCCGGTCCGCCCCGGTCCGCCCCCGGGTCGGCGCCGCCCGATAGCCTCCGTGCGGACGTGGTCGCCGGGTGGATGGGATGGCAATGGGACGGTCGGTACTGGTCACGGGCGGCAACCGGGGCATCGGGTTGGCCATCGCGCGCGCCTACCAGGAGCGGGGCGACAAGGTCGCCGTCACCCACCGCGGCTCCGGCGCGCCGGACGGGCTGCTCGGCGTCCAGTGCGACGTCACCGACTCCGCCGCCGTCGACGCCGCGTTCACCGAGGTGGAGAACGCGCACGGGCCGGTCGAGGTGCTCATCGCCAACGCGGGCATCACCGACGACACGCTGCTGATGCGCATGTCGGAGGACCAGTTCACCCGCGTCATCGACGCCAACCTCACCGGCGCCTGGCGGGTCACCAAGCGCGCCACCCGCGGCATGCTCAAGGCGCGCTTCGGCCGCATCGTCTACATCTCCTCCGTCGTCGGCCTGATGGGCTCGCCCGGGCAGGTCAACTACGCCGCCAGCAAGGCCGCCCTGGTCGGCATGGCGCGCTCGATCGCCCGCGAGCTCGGGTCGCGCGACATCACCGCGAACGTCGTCGCCCCCGGTTTCGTCGCCACCGACATGACCGACGCGCTCACCGAGGAGCGCAAGCAGCAGATCCTCGCGACCATCCCCTCCGGCCGCTACGCCACCCCCGAGGAGGTCGCCGCCGCGGTCACCTTCCTCACCTCCGACGCCGCCGGGTACATCACCGGCGCCGTGCTGCCGGTCGACGGCGGCCTCGGCATGGGCCACTGACCACCCCCTGATCTCTCCCCGGAAGGACCCTGCCTAGCCATGACCGGACTGCTCGAGGGCAAGCGGCTGCTGATCACCGGCGTCATCACCGACGCCTCCATCGCCTTCCACGTCGCCAAGGCAGCCCAGGAGCAGGGCGCGCAGGTCGTGCTGACCGGCTTCGGCAGGCTCAGCCTGGTCGAGCGGATCGCCAAGCGGCTGCCCCAGCCCGCGCCGGTGGTCGAGCTGGACGTGCAGAACCTCGAGCACCTCGACACCCTCGCCGACCGCGTCCGCGAGCACGTCGACGGCCTCGACGGCCTGGTGCACGCCATCGGGTTCGCCCCCAAGAGCTGCCTCGGCGAGCCGTTCCTGGACGCCCCGTGGCAGGACGTGTCGGTGGCGCTGGAGGTCTCGGCGTTCTCGCTGAAGTCGCTGTCGGTGGCCGCGCTGCCGCTGCTGGCCGAGGGGTCCTCCATCGTCGGCCTCGACTTCGACGCCAGGGTCGCCTGGCCCGCGTACAACTGGATGGGCGTGGCGAAGGCCGCGTTCGAGTCCACCAACCGCTACCTGGCCCGCGAGCTGGGCCCCAGGGGCGTGCGGGTCAACCTGGTCGCCGCCGGTCCGGTGCGCACCATGGCCGCCAAGTCCATCCCCGGCTTCGCCGACCTCGAGGCGGGCTGGGCCGACCGCGCCCCGCTCGGCTGGGACGTCAACGACGCCACGCCGGTCGCCAAGTCGGTCTGCGCCCTGCTCTCGGACTGGCTGCCTGCCACGACCGGGTCCATGGTGTGGGTCGACGGGGGCGTTCACGCCCTGGGCATGTGATGGTCGACGCGCTGCTGTGGCTGTCCTTCGGCGGGCCTGAGGGGCCCGCCGAGGTCCGGCCGTTCCTGGAGAACGTCACCCGGGGTCGGGGTGTGCCGCCGGAGCGGTTGGACGAGGTCGAGGCGCACTACCAGCACTTCGGTGGGGTGTCGCCGATCAACCGGCTCAACCAGGAGGCCATCACCGCCGTGCGGGCCGAGTTGGCCAGGCGCGGCCTCGACCTGCCGGTGTACTTCGGCAACCGCAACTGGCACCCGATGGTCGAGGACACCCTCGCCACGATGGCGGCCGACGGCGTGCGGCGGGCGCTCGTGTTCCCGACCAGCGCGTACGGCGGGTACTCGGCGTGCAGGCAGTACCACGAGGACATCGCCCGGGCGCGTGCGTCGGTCGGCGAGGGCGCCCCGGACCTGGTGAAACTCCGCCAGTTCTTCGACCACCCGCTGTTCATCGCCGCCGTGGCCGACGCCGTGCGGGAAGCCCGGGCCCAGGTCCCGCCTGGCAGTCGCCTGGTCTTCACCGCCCACTCGGTCCCGGAGTCCGCCGACCGCGCCTCCGGTCCCCCCGGCGAGGGCGGCCACCGCTACTCGCGCCAGATCGCCGAGGCCGCCCGGCTCGTCGCCGAGGCCGTGGGGGTGGACTCGTTCGACGTCGTCTGGCAGTCCCGCTCCGGGCCGCCGCGGATCCCCTGGCTCTCGCCCGACATCCTCGACCACATCGACACCCTGCACGCCGCCCCGGGCATCGTCGTGAGCCCTATCGGGTTCGTCAGCGACCACCTGGAAGTCGTCTGGGACCTCGACACCGAGGCCGCCGAGAAAGCCGCCGCCCTGGGCATCCCGTTCGCCCGCGCGGCCACGCCCAACGCCGATCCCCGGTTCGCGGAGATGGTGGTGTCGCTCGTCCAGGAACACCTGGCCGAGGCCGAACCCGCCAAACTGTCCGCATTCCCGAGCGCGGGCTGCACCCTCAACGGAACTCTTTGCGCCCTTCTTTGCTGCGAACCCGCGAAGCGTCCCGCACGCCCTTAGGGCGCGATTCCCAGATCCTCGGATAGGGCGTGGAAGCGGGACTCGGCTAGAGGGGCGGGGTCTTCACCGAGCCACGCGAGGTGGCCGAAGGTCTCTAGGACTACCTGGCCGTGGATCGCGGTCCAGGCAGTGAACGCGACCGCTGCCGCGTCCGGAGGTAGGTCTACCGCGGCGGCGAAAGTGTTCAGCGCGGGCGTGACCTCTTGGCGCTTGAGGGTGCCGCGGTGCCACGCGGCGACGATCGGCGGCACGAACGCGGCGCCCACGTCTCGGCTCGCGTGCGACGTCGGGCCGGACTCGGGGGCCTGGTAGTCCGGGATCGGCGTTCCGTACAGGAGCGCGAACTCGTGCGGGTGGGCCAGGGCCCACTCCCGGTACGCCAGGGCCGCCGCCACGAAGGCGTCACCCTCCGCCGCGTCCCTGGCCCGTGCCACCTCGTGCGCCAGCGCCGCGAACCCGTCGGTGATCAGCTCGGTCAGCAGCGCGTCCCGGTTCGGGTAGTAGCGGTACAGGCCCGCCGGGCTCATCCCGATCGACACCGCCACCGCGCGCAACGACAGCGCCGCGCCGCCGCCCTCCCGCAGGTGCGCCAACGCCGCCGCCTTGATCTCGGCCGACGTCTGCTCCCTGAGCCGTTCCCGTCTGGTCGCCATGCGCGTGAGGGTAGCGCGTTGCGATCAGTGTTCGCAGTGCGCTACGGTAGCCTGTGTGAACACTGATCGCAGTGCAGTTACTGATCGCAATGCAAGTGGTGGACGCGGACGAGCGACCGCGGTGTTGTTGCTGGTGGAGGGGGTGTTGCTGTTCGTCCCGCTGGTGATCCTCGGCGCCGCCGTCGACTGGCCCGCCAGCCTGGGCGAACCCGCCGCGACGGTCTTACCGCGCGTGGCCGAGAACGAGACCGCCCTAAGACTCGGGTACGTCGTGTACCTCGCCTACTCGGCGTTGTTCCTACCGGTGGCGTTGTGGGCAACGACAACCCTTGCGCCCAACCGCCAAGACTCCCAACTCGCCCGACTAGGCCTTGCCTTCGCCGCCCTCTCCACCCTGGCCCGCTGCGTCGGCATCATCCGCTGGCTCACCACCATGCCCGACCTGGCCCAGTCCTGGCAGTCCGGCACCCACCGCGAGGCGATCGAGGTCCAGTACGACGCCCTGAACTCCTTCGCAGGCGGAGTAGGCGAACTCCTCGGCGTCTCCCTCTTCGCGGCGGGCTGGCTGTTCTGCCTCGCCAAGATCGCGAACATCCCGTTGTGGCTCAGGGCTTTCACCGTGCTCACCGCCGCCGCGCTGGCCCTACCCCTGGTAGAACTCCTCGGCGTGGACGCGGGCCCGCTGATCAGCATCAGCAGCGCCACCGTCCAACTCTGGTTCCTCACCACCGCCGCCTACGTACTCCGAAGCGGCAAGCGACCACAGCCTGCCGTACAAGGGCCTTGAGCGCGCCGAACTGCGGCGGTGCCGAGTACATCGAACCGTGGCAGTGCTGGACACCGAACCGCGACAGTACGACCACGCCGACCGCGACTGAGTCGACTACGCCGAACCGCGACTGTGTACTACGCCGAACCGCGGCGTCGGAGGTGCAGGGGGACCTCCGACGCCGCGGTTCGGTTATCTCAGGCGCGCAGCCGGACCTCGTGCCGGAGGTCTGGCGCTGTCACCTCGGTGGGGAAGACGGCGGCCACGTAGGAGATGGCGCAGTCGGGGCAGACGGGGCGGGCGGTGGGGCGGTCCTGGTAGCGGGTGTCGACGGGTTGGCCGCACAGGCCCGTGCTGCTGCCGTGCAGTACCACGTGGGCCCGGCCGCCGTGGGTGGTGTTCGTGCCCCAGCAGACCTCGCTTCGGGGGTTCCTCATCATCGCCGCCTCACCCGTGGTTGCTCTGGGACAGATCGAGCCGCGTGTGCAGTGCCCTGCCGGTCTCGCTGAGGGTGATCATCCGGCAGTCGCGCAGGCGGGCGGCGCCGATGACCAGGTGGCCCGCGCTCACCAGCTCGCGCATCCTGGCGGCGAGCCTGCTCTCCACCGGGCTGCCGCGGTCGACGACCTGGTTGGCCTCGGTCATGCCCAGGTCGCCGCGCTGGGCGCAGCGCAGCAGCACGAACCAGTCGCGGGTGCGGGCGGCCTCGTCGGGGGAGCGGCGGCCGCGGCGCAGCCAGATGTCGAGCAGGCGCTCACCGGCGGAGGTCAGACCCGCCTGCAGCCAGCCGTCGCGCGGGTCGGGCACCGCGTCGCCGAAGCCGACGAAGCCGTCGCGGCGCAGGGTGAACAGGGCGCTCACCATCAGCACCCCGAGGTCGTCGGTGCGGTGGCGCAAGGCCGCCGCAGCACCGTAGGCGCCGACCTCGCCGCGCGCGACCATCTGCAGGGCACCCAGGTGGTTGGTGTCCAGCGCCAGCGGCCGGGCGGCCTGCTTGGGGTCGAGTAGTTGTGCGGTCATGGTGTGACTCCGGTGACAGCGGTTGGTCCAGTGCGATCACTATCGGCGACGCGGGCCGCCCGCGCTCATCCCAAAGACCCATAGCACTGGGTTATGTCGCCGGTGATGGCCGCGTCGGCGCAGCTGGGGGCCGCAAGGCCGGTCGTTAGCGACGGCAATCGTCGTGAAGACAAGGGTTTCCCCGGACCTGTGCCGGGAAGATCTACGGGGGCGGCGGTTCCCGGCCGTCGCCGCGGGCATCACCTTGGCGGACGGGGGAATTCGACAAACGGTGCCCCACACGCGGGGTGACCCGGCGGTAGTTTCCCAGCGCCACACCGGTGAACGGGCCACCGCGCCGTGTTCGTCTCCGTGCAAGATGCTGTTCGCAAGCCCACGTACGGTGACCCCTGAGCGTGGTCGCGGGTCACACCGGGCAGATCGGGATTGGTCTAGTGGCGCCGACGGCGCTCGGACCCACCTGTGAGACCCACGCCACGAAGTCGCCCCCGAGCGGCGCTACCGCAGGTCAGCGGCCGACTCGACCGCGGAACCGGTAATCCGCCGGTCACCTGGGAGCGGCGCGGTCCCGGCCGCGGCGGGCGGCCGGGCAGACCGGCAATGGTTTCGATTCAGTGCTTGTCAGCGTGGTCGGAGAAGACCCTGACGGCCTCGTCCACGGCGGCCAGCCTGGCCACCCGCACCGCGTCGAACAGCGGCCGCAGGGCGTCCGCGCGCCTGCGCGCCGAGGACGACGACAGCGCGCCGCCCGGGGCGTCCTCCGCCGCCAGGTCGAGGATCGCCGAGACCTCGTTGGCGCGCTGCAGCACCCGCAGCGCCCGCGGCGGGGTGCCCTCGGGCCACGGCGCCGCCGAGCGGTGCGCGACCCGGGCGGTGATCTCCTCGCGGACCCCGGAGCGGTGCTTGGCGACACCCAGCTCGGTCAGCACGCCCGCGGCGACCCGCATCGCGCCGGTCAGCTCGTGCTCGGCCTCGCCGAGGGGCATGTGCTCGGCGGCGGGGGCGTCGCCGATGTCGAAGGCGGTCCAGCGCAGCACACCGTCGGCGATGGGCTCGGGGACCAGGCCGATGGGAGCGCCGAGCAGCACGACGGCCTCACCGGCGTGCAGGGCGGTCCCGGCGAACTCGCTGCGGCCGCCGAGGCCGCGCACGTCACCGGGGACCGGCAGCACGAGCCGCCCGCCGGTGCACTCGGCGCGGCGGACCGCGGCGAGCAGACCGGCCACCTGGCCGCCTGCCTGACCGCGCAGGGGGACGTCGAGGGAGTCCGCGGTGGGCTGGCCGACCGCGACCACGTCATGCAGGGGCGCCCAGTGGGTGAGCGCGTCGAGGACGTCGTCCGAGGCGGCCGAGCCGTTCAGCCACGCCGAAACCCACACCGCGAAGGTGGCACTGGGAGTTGACACGGGGACCGAGGGTACGCGACCCGCTCCCGACCGGGCAGATCAGCTCCCTAAGCTGCCCGTCATGCGACTGCGCTGGACCCCGGTGCCCGCCGACTGGGCCGACGGCGTGCGCGCCGTGGTGCCGTTCACCCGGTGGGTGCCGTGGTTCGCGCTGGCGCTGGGGGCGTTCTCCGTCGTGCTGCTCGTGCTGGGCCAGGCCCTGCCCGGCGTGTTCGGGTTGGTGTGCGCCGTGGTCATCGCCGCCATCCCGTTCGCCGCGATCAGGCACGCCTTCCGGGGTAACCCTGTCGCCGGTCGGACCGTGACCGCGGACGTCGACGACTACTCGGTGCGGATGATGACCGCGGACGGCAGCGCCTACAGCGACCTGGTCCTCACCGACCTCACCGGCTGGGTGGAGACCGACCGGAGCTTCTTGCTGCGCACCGGGCCGTCAGGTTTCCACCCCGTGCCAGGCCGTGCGTTCGACACCACCGAGGACATAGACCGGTTCCGCGACCTGCTCACCCGTGTCCTCGGTCCGGCGGGCGTGCCACCATCTGCGCCATGAGCAAGCCGTACCGGTCGAGGTTGGAGCGGGTGGGCGAGTCGGCGACGGCCACCACCCTGGAGCTGTTCTTCGACCTGGTGTTCGTCTTCGCGCTGACCCAGGTGACCGCGCTGATGGCCGAGGACCCCACCTGGCCCGGCCTGCTGCGCGGCACCCTCGTGCTCGCCGTCGTGTGGTGGTGCTGGGTCGGCTACTCGTGGCTGTCGAACCTGGTCAAGGCCGACGAGGGGACCGCGCGCACCGCGATGCTGGGCGCCATGGCCGCGATGTTCCTCATCGCACTGGCCATCCCGGAGGCGTTCGACGACCTGGCTGGCGGGCTGTCCGGGCCGGTCGTGTTCGCCTTCTGCTACCTGCTGGTCCGCGCGGTGCACCTGCTGCTGTTCTGGATCAGCGCCGCCGACGACCCCGGCCTGCGCAAGCAGCTGCTGCGGTTCACCCCGACCATGCTCGGCGGCACCCTGCTGCTCCTGCTCGCCGCGCAGACCAGCGGCGCGGCCCAGATCGGGCTGTGGGTGGCCGCGGTCGCCGCCGACTACGGCGGCACCTTCGCCATCGGCGCCTCGGGGTGGCGGCTCAACTCCGCCAAGCACTTCGCGGAGCGGCACGGCCTGATCGTCATCATCGCGCTCGGCGAGTCGATCGTGGCCATCGGCGTCGGGGTCACCGCGCTGCCCATCTCCTGGCCGGTCATCGCCGCGGCCACGCTCGGGCTGACCGTGGCGGCCTGCCTGTGGTGGGCCTACTTCGACACGCACGTGCTCATCGCCGAACGCGCGCTGGCCGAGGCGACCGGCGTGGAGCGGGCGAGCATGGCGCGCTCGGCGTTCAGCTTCCTGCACCTGCCCCTCGTCGTGGGCATCGTGATGCTGGCCCTCGGCCTCAAGAAGGTGCTCAACTACGTGGCGGGCGCCAACGGCCACACCGTCGCCGACCACCTCTACGGACCGCCGCTGTGGGCGTTGTTCGGCGGCGCCGCGCTCTACCTGTTCGCCCAGTCCGGCGTTTCCTGGCGCTGCGGCCGCAACCTCAAGCCCCAGCGACTCGCGGTCGGCGTCCTTCTCATCGCGGTCACGCCGCTTGTCGCGTTCCTGCCCGCGTTGGTCGCGCTGGCCGTGCTCGCCGCCCTGCTGATCGCCCTCATCGCCTACGAGTGGGTGCACTACCGGGCGGTCCGCGACGAGATCCGGCACGCCGAACACGAGCCCGCCGACGCCTAGAACCGCGTTGGCCGGTTATCCCCAACGCCCGTGGTTGTCCACAGTTGGAGCCACTCCACGTCGACCTCGTCGCGGAACCTGCGTAGCGTCGAAGCGTGACAGTCGTGAACACGCCGGTACCCACACCCCCGCCGCACCTGCCCCGCACGGTGGGCGCCCTGCGCGCGGCGGGCCACACCCCCAGGGGAGTCAAGGACGAGGTCCGCGCCAACCTGCTCGACGCCTTGCGCGCCGGGCGGGACCCGTGGCCGGGCATCGTCGGGTTCGGCCAGACCGTGTTGCCGCAGTTGGAGCGCGCCCTGCTCGCCGGGCACGACGTGGTGCTGCTCGGCGAACGCGGCCAGGGCAAGACCAGGCTCGCCCGCACGATCACCGGCCTGCTCGACGAGTGGACGCCGGTCATCGAGGGCTCCGAGCTCGGCGAGCACCCGCTGGCGCCCATCACCCCGCGCTCGCTGCGGCTGGCCGCCGAACTCGGCGACGACCTGCCGGTCGCGTGGCGGCACCGCGGCGAGCGCTACACCGAGAAGCTGGCCACGCCGGACACCGCGGTCGGCGACCTCATCGGCGACGTCGACCCGGTCAAGGTCGCGGAGGGCCGCGCGCTCGGCGACCCGGAGACCATCCACTTCGGACTCGTGCCGCGCGCCCACCGCGGCGTGATCACCATCAACGAGCTGCCCGACCTCGCCGAGCGGATCCAGGTGGCGCTGCTCAACGTGATGGAGGAGCGCGACATCCAGGTCCGCGGCTACACGCTGCGGCTGCCGCTGGACGTGCTGCTGATCGCGACCGCGAACCCGGAGGACTACACCAACCGCGGCCGCATCATCACCCCGCTCAAGGACCGCTTCGGCGCCGAGGTGCGCACCCACTACCCGCGCGGCGTCCAGGCCGAGGTCGACGTGGTGCGCCAGGAGGCAGAGCTGGTCGCCGAGGTGGGCGACCCGCTGCTGGAGGTGCTGGCCCGGTTCGTCCGCAACCTGCGCGAGTCCAGCGCGATCGACCAGCGCTCCGGGGTGTCCGCCCGGTTCGCCGTGGCCGCCGCCGAGACCGCGGCCGCCGCCGCGCTGCGCCGCTCCGCGCTGATCGGCGAGGAGCCCGCGGTGGCCCGCCCGATCGACCTGGAGGCGGTGCCCGCGGTGCTGCGCGGCAAGCTGGAGTTCGAGTCCGGCGAGGAGGGCCGCGAGGTCGAGCACCTCGAGCACCTGCTGCGCCGCGCCGTCGCCGAGACCGCCCGCGACCGCTTCGCCGGTCTTGACCTGGGGCCGCTGGTCGACGCCGTCGTCGACGGGCACCTGGTCGCCACCGGTGAGCGCGTGCCGGGCTCCGAGGTGCTGGCCGCGCTGCCGGAGCTGCCGCTGCTGCACGAGGTCGCCGCCCGGCTCGACGTGCGCGCCGGTGATCCGCCCGGCCGCATCGCCGCCGCGGTCGAGCTGGCGCTGGAGTACCTGTACCTGACCAGGAAGCTGGCCAAGGACTCGGCCGACGGGGAGGCGGTGTACGGACCGTGAGCTACCGCTACGGGCCCTGGCACGACGGTCCGGACCCCCTGGCACCCCCGGTCGACCTGCGGGCCGCCCTGGAGGCGCTCGGCCGCGACGTCATGGAGGGCGCCTCCCCGCGCGCGGCGCTGCAGGAGCTGCTGCGCCGCGGCGTCGGCGACGCGGCAGGCCTCGACGACCTCACCCGCAGGCTGTGGGAGCGGCGTTCGCGCATCCAGCGCCGGCACCGCCTCGACGGCACGCTCACCGAGGTCAGGCAGCTGCTGGAGCGGGCGCTGGCGGCGGAGCGGGCCGAGCTGTTCCCCGACCCGGCCGACGACGCCCGCTTCCGCGAGGCCCAGCTCGACGCGCTGCCGTCCGGCACCGCGGCGGCCGTGCGCGAGCTGGCCGACTACGACTGGCGCTCGCCGAAGGCCCGCGAGGCGTTCGAGCAGATCCGCGACAAGCTCGGCCGGGAGCTGGTCGAGTCCCGCTTCCAGGGCATGAAGCAGGCGCTGCGCGAGATGCAGCCGCAGGACACCGAGCGCATCCGCGCGATGATGGCCGACCTCAACGCGCTGCTGCTCGCCCACCTGCGCGGCGACGACACCGACGAGCAGTTCGACCGGTTCATGCGCGAGCACGGCGAGTTCTTCCCGGAGAACCCGCGCACCGTCGACGAGCTGGTCGACGCACTCGCCGCCCGCGCCGCCGCCGCGCAGCGGATGATGAACTCGATGAGCGCCCAGCAGCGCCAGGAGCTGGGCGAGCTGATGGCGGGCGCGTTCGGCGACCCGCGCTTCGCCGACCAGGTCGCCTCCCTGGACGCGAACCTGCGCGCCCTGCGCCCCGGCGAGGACTGGACTTCCTCGGCCCGCTTCCGCGGCCAGGACCCGCTCGGGCTCGGCGAGGGCGCGCAGGCCATGACCGACCTCGCCGAGCTGGACGCCCTCGCCGAGCAACTCGGCCAGTCCTACCCCGGCGCCCGGCTGGAGGACATCGACCTGGAGGCGCTCGACCGCCAACTCGGCGACGAGGCCGGTGTCGACGCGCGCAGACTGTCCGAACTGGAGCGCGAGCTGCGCAGGCAGGGCCTGGTCGACCGCGCGCCGGACGGCTCGCTCACGTTGTCCCCCAAGGCGATGCGCCGCCTCGGCGAGACCGCCCTCGCCGAGGTCGTCGGCCTGTCCCGGGCCAGGCGGGGCGAGCGCGACACCGCCACCGCGGGCGCCGCGGGCGAGCTGACCGGCGCCACCCGGGCCTGGACCTTCGGCGCCACCGAGCCGTGGGACGTCTCCCGCACCGTCCGCAACGCCGTCCTCCGCACCCTCGCCACCGGCGACCCCCGGGTCCGGCTGGACGTCACCGACGTCGAGGTCTCCGAAACCGAACAACGAGCCAGGGCCGCCGTGGCCCTGTGCGTCGACACCTCGTGGTCCATGGTCCAGGACGGCCGCTGGGTCCCCATGAAGCGCACCGCTCTCGCCCTGCACCACCTGGTGTCGACCCGCTTTCGCACCGACGACCTCCAGCTCATCACCTTCGGCCGCCACGCGACCACAGTGGACATAGCCGAGCTGACTGCCCTGGAGGGAACTTGGGAGCAGGGCACCAACCTGCACCACGCCCTGCTGCTCGCCGGTCGGCACCTGCGCCGCAACCCGGACGCGCATCCGGTGGTCTTGATCGTGACGGACGGGGAGCCGACCGCGCACCTGGAGCCGGACGGGGAGGCGGTGTTCCACTATCCGACCACACAGGACACTCTGCGGAAGACGCTGGCCGAGGTGGATTCCCTGGCGAGGTTGGGGGCTTCGGTGACGGTGTTCATGCTGGGGGAGGATCCGAGTCTGGCCGCGTTCGTGGATCTGGTGGCTCGTCGGGGTGGGGGGCGGGTGGTGGCGCCGGACTTGGATGGTCTTGGTAGTGCTGTGGTGAGCGACTACCTGCGGAATCGGCGGAGGTGAAGGGGCTGGCAGGGGAGTGGCGAGCTGCCTGCGAGCAGAGGGCGGCGCGCTCGGTCATGTGTCGAGCTCGGGCCGCTCGCCGAGGTTGTCCAACAGTTCTTGCACGCTCGCGGCATCGGTGGCGCGCTCTTGGCGCTGGTAGAGATCGAAAGCCTCGTCCCACGCTGTCCTGGTTTGTTCGGTCTGCCCGAGAGCGAGGTGGGCCTCGCCCACGCTGACCAGCGCGTCGGCGACCTCGTAGGTGTGCCCGATGTCGCGCAACAGGACGAGGGCGCGGTCGTAGTGCTCGACGGCCCCTCGGTGATCACCGGTGCGGTGGGCGATGAATCCCAGGCTGTCGAGCGCGGCCGCCTCGCCCGCGGTGTCCTGGTGGTGCCGGTACCGGTCGAGGGCGGCCGCGCACTGGTCACGGGCGCTGTCGAAGTCGCCGAGGCACGCGGCGTACCACCCCGCGGTGTTGAGGGCGTCGGCCTCCCACTCGGATCGGCCGAGCGCGCGGCAGAGGGCGAGGGCCTGGCGGGCGTGATCCAACGCCTGCCCGTCGTCCCCCAGTCGTCCGCGGGCGAGCGCCGCGGTCTCGTGCGTGTGCGCTTGCTCGGCGAGGTCCCCGTGCCGGGTCGCCAGGTCGAGGGCCACGTCCAGGTGCTCGATGGCCTCCGCGTGCCTGCCGAGCCTGGAGTAGCAGCGGCCGAGGAGTCGGTGGGCGCGCAGGAGCAGGGCCGGATCGGCCAGGTTCTCGGCGGCGTCGAGAGCGGCCAGCCACAGGGCGAGGGCGTCGCGCGAGTGTCCACGTCGGACGTTGAAGGTCTCCAGCACCCAGGCCAGGTGCCAGACGACGAGGTGGCGGCCGAGTGCGGCCGCCGTCCGCGCGGAGGCGAGGAGGGTCGCGTGCTCTGCCGCCAACCAGGCCATCCCCGAGTCCGCGTCCCGCAACGGGATCGGGTGCACCCCGGGCGCGGGTGGACCGGGTCGCAAGGGGTTGCCGTGGGCGTCCAGGAGGTCGTCGGCGGCGTACGCGGTGTGCAGGTGGAAGTCGAGCACCCGGGCGAGCGCCGCCTCCCGCACCTGGTCGGGCAGGTCGGTGTCGGCGGTGGCGACGGCGAAGTGGCGGACGAGGTCGTGCATCCCGTACCGGCCGTTCGCCTGCCGGTCGACCAGGGACGCCTCCTCCAGCGCCGACAACGCCTTGCGTGCGTGAGCGGGTGAGAGCCGGGCGAGCGAGGCCACCGCGTGCGGGGTCGTGTCCGTGCCGGGAGCGATGCCCACGAGCGCGAACACCGTCCGCTGCTCGGCTGAGAGGTACCGCAGGGACCAGGACAGGACGGCGGGCAGGCTGGAGGCGGGATCGGTGTCGTTGTCGAGCACGTCCAATCCGGACTCGCGCAGCTCGGCGGCGACCACGGCAGCCGGGATGCCGCCACGGCTGGTGACGGTGCGGGCGATGATCGACAGGGCCAGCGGAAAGCCCGCGCACAGGTCGATGAGCTCGTCGACGGCAGCGGACTCGCTGTCGAGCCGGTCGGCACCGAACCGCGCCCCGAGCAGGGCACGCGCCTCGGCGCGGGCCAGTGTCCCCACCGCTAAGTGGCGGGCGCCGTGCCGGTCGATCAAGGAGGTGAGCACCCGGCGGCCGGTGATGAGCACGGTGCAGGTCGGGCTGCCGGGCAGCAGGGCGACGACCTGGTCGGCTGTGGCGGCGTTGTCCAACAGGACCAGCATCCGCTTGCCCGCGACCAGGCTGCGGTACAGCGCGGCCTGGGAGTCCGGGTCCGGTGGCACCCGGCCCGGGTCGACGCCGAGCGCGTCGAGGAACCCGCGGACCGCGGTCTCCGGGGTCTTGGGCCTGCCCTCGGGGCTGAACCCGTGCAGGTCCGTGAATAGCTGCCCGTCGGGGAACCTGTCCAGGTGCCGGTGCGCCCAGGCGAGCGCGAGCCAGGTCTTGCCGATCCCGCCCGTTCCGCCCAAGGTCGACACGACCATCGCCGCACCCGCCGCCCCGTCCAGGACCGCGTCGAGTTCGGCGAGGTGCCGGTCTCGACCGACGAACCCGGACGGTCGGGCGGGCAGCTGCCGCGGCACCGGTCGGGTCACGGCCCGGTGGTACTGGTTGATCGTCACCGAGCCGATGGAGCCGGTGGCCTGCACCACCGACCCGAACACCACGGACCCCGTGACCGTGTTCCCCGCCTCGTTGCTCGTGCCGAGCGGCTTGTCATCGCCCATCAGGTGTTCGGGATCAGCGCTCGGTGAGGGCGGCGGCCAAGGGGCCCAGTTCTTCCAGGACGTCCATCCTCTCGACCATAGCGCTCAGCTGGGCACGTTCGGCGGGAGGCAAGGCCCGGACCGCGTCGGCGAGGCGGGTCAGGCTGGGGGCGTCCAGGTGGAGGAGAACGGGGATCAGGTCTTCCGCGAACTCCCCGGTGGCCGTGGCGATGATCGCGGCGACGCCGGGTAGGCGGGAGTCGGGGATGAGGGCGAACAGGGCCGGTAGGCGGTCGGTGTTGTCGGTGTAGATGGCGGTATGCAGGAGGGCGTGGTCGTCGAGGGTGGTGACCATGGCCTGGAGGGCGGGGCGGGGGAGGTCGCCGACGAAGCGGCCGGTGGTGATGTGGTCGGCGCGGCGGATGAGCTCGCGGCCGACCTCGACGACCTTGGTGGTGGGCAGCAGGCCGAGGACGGGGGCGATGCGGCGCGGGTCCAGTTCGGCGGCGACGTCGGCCAGGAAGGACACCGGGAGCCGGGTGGCGAGGTCGACGGCGCGGTCGGGTTCCAGGGCGCCCGCGACCCTGGCGCTGAGCAGGGGGCCGAACGAGCGTTGCGCGATGCTCGCGGTCAGCGCGGCGGGCACCAGCTTGCTGGCCGACCCGATCCGCTCGAACAGGGCCTGGTTCGCTCCGAAGAGGACTTCCGCGGCCTGGTCCCGCACCGCGCGCACGTCCTCCGGCGACAGCGCCGACAGGTAGTCGAACCGGGCCGCGGGCTCGCCGAGCAGCCGGGCGAGCTTGGCGATCTCGGCGCGGGTGCCGCTCACAGGCCGATCGCCCGGCGGACCAGGGGACGCAGCAGCCGGGGGAGCTGGCGCAGCGAGTCCTCGGTGGCGTCGGTCAGGTGCCTGGCCTGGCGCCTGCGGGCCGCGCGCATCGCCTCGGCGAGGTCGAGCGCGGCGGCGGCAGGCAGCGCGGTCACCGAGGGCGGCAGCGGGCCGCGGAACTGGGCGCGCAACGCCGCGCCGGGGTCTGCGTCGGGGTGCTCGTCGGCCACGGAACCAGCCTGCCCGCACCGTGCCGATCAGCCAACTCGAACACGCTCGGTCACCGGTGGCCATCACATCGAAGTGAGCTCCCCGGTCATTCCCGGACCGCCTGCAAGATCATCGGGTGACTCCCCGACGAAACCCCCGCAACGCCTCCGGCCTGCGATCTTCCGGCCACGCTTGGCGACCGGGAGGGGCGCGCCAGGGCCATTGGTCCCTGTCATTACCTCGAACTCCCACATAACGTGCGTGCACCCCTGAACTACTGCCTGTGAACGTGAGAAGTGAGGATGCACGTATTCATCAGCTATGCCCGCCGGGACCAGGCGTCGATCACCACGCTGCGCGCCGACTTCGAGCGGTTCGGCAACCGCGTGTGGTACGACCGCGAGAGCCACGGCGGCCCGGACTGGTGGGACGACGTGCTCGGCCACGTGCGCGGCTGCGTGGTCTTCGCCTTCGCGCTCTCGCCCGACTCGCTGCGATCCAAGGCGTGCCTCGCCGAGTTGGACTACGCCAAGGAACTGCGCAGGCCGATCCTCCCGGTGCTGGTCCGACCCGTCGACCGCGGGGACATCCCCGACGGTCTGCAGGTGCCGGTCGACTACGTCAACCGCACCGAGGAGAGCGTGATCCGGCTGCGCAAGGCGCTCAGCGCCCTGCCAGCCGCCCGCGCGCTCCCGGCCCGACTGCCCCAGGAGCCCGAGATCCCCACCTCCTACCTCAACGCCTACCTCGCGCGCATCGACGCGCCGAAGCTCGACGACCGCGAGCAGATCGAGCTGCTCGGCCAGCTGCGCGAGCGGATGGTGCTGGCCGACGAGCGCGCCGACGTCTGGGACCTGCTGGTGCGGCTGCGCGACCGGCCCGAGCTCAACCGCGGCGTCGCCGACACCGTCGAGGAGATCCTGGCCCCCGGCTGGCAGCCCGACCCCAGGGAGAACTTCGAGGCCAGGTACTGGGACGGGCAGAGCTGGACCACGCTGGTCTGGCAGAACGGCAAGGAGTTCAACGACCGCAACACCCCGCCCCGGCTGCACCAGCACCTGCCCTCGAGCACCGGGCCGGTGCCGGTGGTCGAGCAGCCGCCCGAGCCGTCGCGGCGCCAACCCAAGCGGATCAAGCACAAGCTGCGCCGTCCGCGCGGGACGCGGCAGAAGCTCATCGCGCTCGGCGTCGGCACCGCCGTGCTGGTCGCCGGGGGCGTCACGGCGGGGGTCGTGCTGCTCGGCGGTGGACCGGACGAGGTGTCCGCGACCAGGATGGCGCGCAACTTCGTCGACGCCGTCAACACCCGGGACAAGAACGCGATGGAGCAGTACGTCTGCGACTCGGATCGCGAGAAGAACGCCCATCTCTACACGGCGTTCCTTGACGCGGCTAACGTTACCCTCGAAAGTGTCGACGTAAGCGGGTCCGACCCCCGTTTCACCGTCCTCGCGACACGCACCGTAGGCGCAACCTCGGTGCGGTTGCGGATTCCACTCGTCGACGAGAACGGCGCGTGGAAGGTGTGCGACATCAGCCGGGCGCTGTCGGGTCGCTGACCGCGGAGTGAGTCATGCAGGTGTTCGTCAGCCACGCGCCGTCCGATCGTGACGTCGCAGCGGGCCTGCGCGCCGACCTGGCCCAGCTGGGCCGCCAGGTCTCCCTCGACCGGGGTGAGCCGACCGGTGCGCGCTGGTGGGAGGGCGTGCTGCAGCGGGTCCAGCGCTGCGACGTGTTCGTCCTGGTCGCCTCCCCGGCGGCCGTGCGCTCGCCGGGGTGCCTCGCCGCGCTGCGCTACGCCCGCGCGCTGCGCCGACCGGTCCTGGTGGTGACCGCGGTGGCCACCGCGCTGCCCGCCGACGCCGAGACCGCGCCCGTGTTCGCCCCGGCGGGCATGGAGATCAGCGAGCGGGTGCCCAAGCTGCGCGGCGTCCTGCTGGCGCTGCCCGCCGCGCCGCCGCTGCCCGACCCGCTGCCCGCGGACCCGGCCGTGCCCTACCTCGACCCGATCCGGCAGCGGCTCGACGAGCCGGGCCTGGAACCGGCCGAGCTGCGCGAACTGCTGCGCCAACTCCGATTACGGCTGCGCGACGAGCACGAGCGCGCCGCGGTGTGGGGGCTGCTGGTGCGGATGCGCGCCCGCACCGACCTGCCCGCGCCGCTGGCCGCCGAGGTGGAGAAGGTCCTCGCCCCCGGCTGGCAGCCCGACCCGGAGCGCAGGGTGGAGAAGCGCTACTGGGACGGACAGGCCTGGACCACCCTGGTGCGGCACGAGAACCGCGAGTTCAACGAGCGCCGCGTCCCGCCGCCGGAGGCCACGTGGTCCGGTGATCCCACCCCCACCCGGCCCCGGCCCACCACCGCGGCCCGCCCGGCGCCCAAGTCCAAGGCCGTCGTCCGCACCCAGGACCGCACCCGGCTGTTCGTCATCGGCGGCGGGGTCGTCGTCATCGCCGCCGCGGTCGTCGCGGGCGTGCTGCTGTTCGACCCGAGTTCGTCCGACCCGACCGCGGCCGCGCGGGAGTTCGTCGACGCGGTGAACATCGCCGACACGACCGTCCTCGCCCAGTTGACCTGCGAACGGGACCGACCGAGGGCCGCCGACATCTTCCTGCGCCCCGGCACCCGGTTCACCCTGGAGTCGGTGGACGCCGACGCCGACCCGCCCAGCTTCACCATCCTCGCCACCGACGCGGCGACCACGGCCACCGACCGGCGCACCTACCCGATGGTCGAGGAATCGGGGGAGTGGCTGGTGTGCCAGTCAACCCGCTAGTCGGGGAGTAACCAGCCGAGTGTCCATTGTGGTGAGGTAGTCGCGGCCGTAGGTGCCGTTCTCCAGGCCGTCCACAAGGGACACCGGGAGGTCGCTGGGCAGCACGAGTGACGCGGCGCCCAGGGCGACCGTGGCGACGGTGTCGACATCACCGGTGAACGCGACGCACGCACGGAGGATGTCGGTGAGGCCGCCCGCGCCCATCGCGGTCAACGCGGCGCGGACGCTCATCGACCCCTTCGAGCCGACCGGGCCTTCCCAGGGGGTCGCCCAGTCGTCGTCGAGGATCGAGCTGATCCACGCGCCGACACCGGTGAGTGGACCGACGTCGTTGCGGCAGTAGTACGCGGCCAGCGCGGCGGCCTGGGCGGAGGCGATGCCCGACGGGGTGTCGTGGGTGACGCGCGCCTGGATCTCGGCGTGGTAGAGGACATCGGCGACGGTCGGGAGCAGGCCGATCGGGGTGGCGCGCATGGCGGCACCGCTCTTGTCGCTCTCCGGGCGGAGACGGTCCAGCAGCTCGGCGCCGGTGTGCACTTCGGACAGCAGGGCGTGGAACCGGGACGCGTACCCGACCCGGGGATCGCGGTGGAAGACCTCGACGAACTTCTCGGCGAGCACCTCCGAGGTCCACAGCGCGCCGTCGACCATCAGCTCGGCGACGGCGAGGGTCATCTGGGTGTCGTCGGTGTACTGGCCGGGCGCGAGGTCGGTGTGCCCGGGGTGCTGCCGGTACGCCACGACGTCGTTGTGCGCGGCGACGAACCCCGGCTCGGCGTACTCGAACCCGGCCCCGTACGCGTCGCCGACCGCCAACTCGACCAACATCGACCCTCCCCAGGTCCGAGCGGATAGTGTCGAGCCCATGCCCGCCATCGAGGTTCCCGGTGCCACTCTGCACTACCAGGTCTCCGGCGCGGGCCCCACCCTGCTGCTGATCCCGGGCGGCGGTGGCGACGCCGACACTGTGTCCGGTCTCGCGACGCGGCTGGCCGACCGCTTCGCCGTGATCTCCTACGACCGCAGGGGACTCTCCCGCAGCGCGCTGGCCGACCCCGACGAGCACCCCTCGATCTCGACCCACGCGGACGACGCCGCCCGGGTGATCGCCGCGGTCGGCGCGCCAGCGGCGGTGTTCGGGAGCAGTCTCGGCGCGATCATCGCCCTGGACCTGCTCGTCCGGCACCCGGATCCGGTGCGGCTCGTCGTCGCGCACGAGCCGCCGCTGTCGCAGGTGCTGACGGGGGAGGGGCAGCGGCAGGCGCGTGCCGTGCAGGCGATGCTGGAGCAACCTGGTCCACAGTGGAGGGACGTGGCGCTGGCCCTGGCCATCGACCACTCCACCACCGAGCCGGGCGTCGAGATCCCCCGACCGACCGAACGCGAGTTCGCCAACCAGCGCTTCTTCCACACCCGCGACGCCCCCACGGCCCACCGGTACCACCTCGACGTGGATGCATTGCGCCCCAACGCTTCCCGGCTGATCCTCGCAGGCGGAACCACGTCCGCGCACGCCTTCCCGCACCACTGCGCCCTCGCCCTCGCCGACGCCTTGTCGGTGCCCTTCGTGGAGTTCCCCGGCGACCACGTCGGCCTCGTCACCCAACCCACCACTTTCGCCGCGCGCCTGGCCGAGTTGTTGGCCTAGGCGCCCTGCGGGCGAGCTGACCTGGTCGCGCGACTTGTCCCCATGGTGGGCAGTTGTGCACAGCCGGGAAATCGGTGCTTCCGAGGGAATGGCGGTTCTCGATAGGCTGGATATCGGGGGCTGCTTTGCGCGGTTTGATCATGGGGCTGCGTTTACGGCCAGCAGTTGAGCGGCCCAGGCGCGTTGCGACTCGGCTCGGGGGCGTGCCCGGGACAACGCAGGCAGAAGGCTGACCGACACGATTCGACGATGTGCGCCGCCGTCCGCAGTTGTCCACATAGGCCTGATCTGTCCACAGCCCCCCGGTTCACCCTCTTGACAAACGCCGCGAAGCGATACGCTGGATGCGGGTGGCCCCCGGGTGGGCGGGGGTCTGCCGTCCGCCGGGGGGTGCCGAGCATCGGTGCCGGACGGCGGTGCCGAGCGCCGGTGCCGCGACGGGGTGGGGGGGGGTGGTGGTGTCGCGCCGGGGCTGAGGGGGTTGGGGAAGGTCGGCCGGGCGATGCGGCGGGGGTTGGCCAGGCGTTCGGAGTGGGTGGGGCGGGGGCTGTGCGGCTCGGCTCAGTGGTGGGGTGGGGGCGCGGGGGCGGTGCTCTTCCGAAGTTGATCATCGGGGTTCGATACCGTTGGTCGGCTGACCGAGGAGGGGTGTGCGCTGGACGACGTCGACTACTACGAGCTGCTCGGGGTCCGGAGGGACGCGTCGGCTGGTGAGATCAAGTCCGCGTTCCGGGCGTTGGCGAAGGTCATGCACCCGGACGCGGGTGGGACGGCGGGGACGTTCCGGCTGTTGAAGTCGGCGTACGAGACGTTGGCGGACGCGCGGAGGCGGGCGGAGTACGACCGGGGGGTCGTGGCGGCGCCCGTTCCCGCGGCGGCACCGGCGCCCCGGGCCCGGCGGCGGATGTACCGGGACGAGCCCGCGTTCGTGCCCGCCGGGTGTGACGTGCCGCCGTCGTCGTTGCCGTGGTGGCACCTGACGAAGCACCAGCCGCGCATCGGGTACGTCCGCACGCCCGGGCACGCGCCCGCCCTCGGCATGGGGCTGGCCGCGGTGGTTCTCGCGGTCCCGTTGGTGCTACCGGAGTGGTTGCCGCCGTTCCTGCTGGTGTGCTGGCTGGCGTTGGTGGCCGCGGCGATCGCCGTCGCGGTGCGGTTGGCGCGGCTGTACCTGGCGGCGGCGCGGGCGCAGCGGGCGGCGCAGGCGGAGTTCGGCGAGCGCACGGTGTTCGGGGTCGCCGACGACGAGCCGGTCGGCGAGCGGTTGACCTCGGACCTGCTGGTCAACTACCTGGCACGGCTGCCGGGGGCGCGGGTGTTCCACGGGTTGTCGCGCCCGGGTTCGGTGTTCGCCGACGTGGAGCACGCCGTGCTGTGCGGGCACCGGCTGGTGCTGGTCGAGTCGAAGCTGTGGCTGCCCGGGCACTACGAGATCGACGACGACGGCTCCCTGTGGCGCAACGGCCACCCCTTCCGCGGCGGCTCCACGCACCTGTTCGACGCCGTCGCCGCGTTCGCCGACCACCTCCCCGGCGTCGAGGTCCGCGGCGTCGTCCTGGTCTACCCCAGCCGCTCCGGCGAGGTCACCACCGACGAGACCCCCGGCAACGGCGTCTCCGCCATGACCCCACCCACCTTCGTCGACGACATCGGCACCTGGCTAGCCGCCGACTGCGCCACCGTCGACCACCACGTCCTCCGCGCCGTCCGAGCCCAGGTAGTCCGCGAACCCGCCGCCTGACCCCGCGAAGACCCCACAAGACGCCCGCCCCGTCACCTGCCCGGCAGCCGCCTAGTGCCTCACCCGCCCAGCAGGACCTCCGCCACCGCCCCCAACGTCGTCCAGTCCGCGTGGCCGTCCGCGAACAGGTCGCCCACCCGCCACACCACCGGGTAAGTCACCTCGGTCCCGTCCACGACCGGTGCCGCCCCTCGCAGCTCCGCCATCTCCGCCTCCGTCAAGCGGACCGAGAACACCGCCTGCCGGTGCGTGCTCATCGTCCCCGCCAGCTGCCGGGACGTGTGCGCCACCAGCCGGTCGGCCGCCACGGCCAGGCCGGTCTCCTCGCCGAACTCCAGGGCTGCCAGGGTCACTGGTTCGATCACTGCCTGGTGCGAGCCGCCAGGTAGTTCCAACACAAACCCGTCCGAGGTCCGCGCGGCGGGCCGGAACTCCCGCACCAGCACCACCTCGGTGTCCTGCGCCGTGGCCCCGGGCAGGTACGCCACGACCGATGCCAGGTCCGGGCGGGACAAGATGACCTCGCCGGACTTCAGGCGGTCTTCCAGGGCCACCCACATCGATACTCGCAGCGCCCAGAACACCACCGGGCCTGCGATCGGGAACACCCACACCTGCGTCGCGTCGACCACCTCGTTGCCCGACCGCTCGACCGTGGTGATCCACCGGCGGAACGCGTCAGTACGCCAGACCCGGAGCGGTACGAACCTCTTACCGCCCTCACGCTCGACACCCCCCGCTAGTTCAGTCAGCGCAAGGTCGATGGTGTCGGTCAAGGTGTCCGCTAAAGGAATCCCATTGTCCGTGGCGTAACAGCGCTGGTACCGCACACTCTCCGCGTCAGGCGGCGTACCCAGCACCGCGCGCCCGCTGTCCTTCCAACGGCCGAACTCGTCGTTGGTGGTCAGCGCGGGCATGCCGGGGCCGCGGGGGATCCAGAACAGGACCACGTCGCAGCGGTCGCCCCAGTGGAGCTCCCAGGTGCGCTGGTGGGTGTAGTCCGGCCACAGCCCGTCCGCCGGTTCCGGCACGAACACCACGAGCGTGCCGGGGCCGGTCCACCGCGACTCGATCTCCGCGACCGCCGCCGGGCGCCAGGACGCCACGTCCGGGGAGCGCGGGGTCGGGCCAGCCAGGAAGACGCTCGCCGACCACGCCGCGGGGGGTTCCTCGCCCGCGCGCACCACAACAACCCGTTCCGCCATACCCCTGCTCACGTCCCCCACCCGTCGCGCGTTCAGCTCGTGATGTCCTTCGTCCGGAACCTGCGCGCCGCCAGCAGCCCGAACACCGCGGCGAAGGTGACCGCGGAGAACGCGCCCTTGGCCATGTTCGACCAGTCGATGTCGGTGGAGATCAGGTCGGACCAGGCGAACGCGAAGTGCGTCGGCAGGTAGTCGCGGATGCCCTCCAGCGCCGTGATCTGGTCCAGGATCTGCGACAGGATCGACACCAGCACCGCGCCGCCGACCGCGCCGAGCGGGGCGTCGGTGGCCACCGACAGCAGCAGCGCCAACCCGGCCACCCACAGCAGGTTCACCGCGATGTAGGCCACCGCGAACACCATCGCCAGCAGCGAGTCGGAGAACGCGATCGCGTCGCCGGTGGGGCTCACCGCCTCGCCCGCGCCGTAGAAGATCACCCCGACCAGCAGGGCGACCGCGGGCAGCAGCACCAGCGCCAGCAGCGACAGCAGCCCCGAGGTGACCGCCTTCTGCCGCAGCAGCCGACCGCGCGGGATCGGCATCGCCAGCAGGTACTTCAGGCTCGACCACGACGCCTCCGAGGCGATCGTGTCGCCGAAGAACAGCGCCACGATCATCGGCAGCAGGAAGCTCCCGGCCGCGAACAGCACGAACACCACGAAGTTCGGCGCGCTCGCGGTGGCCAGGTCGACGAACCCGCCGGAGCGGCGCGCGTTGCCGCTGGTGCCGAACTCGAAGGCCGCCCACAGGATGAACGGCAGCAGCACCAGGAACCCCAGCAGCAACTGGGTCCTGCGCCGCCGCAACTGCCTGGCCAGCTCCACCCGCAGCGGCAGCGTCCGCCCCTGCCGGAAGCCTTCGACCGCGCCGTCCGACCCGGAGCCCACGTGCTCGTGCGAGGCCGCGCTGACCATCTCGTCGATCGCCGCCGGGTCGGTGTGCACCGTGCTCACGTTCTCGGCCACCGCCGATCCGGTTGCCTTAGCGCCGCCCGACCTCACGCTCGGTGCCTGGTTCCCGTTGTCGCTCACGCGGACGACTCCTCTCCGACCAACTGCAGGAACGCGTCCTCCAGGCGGCGCCGCGGCCCCGCCTGCTCCACCGCGACACCCGCGGTCACCAGTGCCGCCAACGCCGTCGACCTCGGCAGCCCGTCGAGGTCCGCGTGCACCAGCGAGCCCTCGACCACCACGTCCCGCACGCCGCCGACCGCGCGCAGCGCCGCCTCGGCCGCCGCCGGGTCGTCCACCCGGAACGTCGCCTCGCCGCCACCGGCCACGATGTCGTCCACCGCGCCCGAGGCGACCAGCCTGCCCTTGTGCATCACGACCACGTGGTCGCAGGCCTGCTCGACCTCGGCCAGCAGGTGGCTCGACACCACCACGGTGCGCCCGGTCGCGGCGTAGCGGCGCAGCACCTCGCGCATCTGGTGGATCTGCGGCGGGTCGAGCCCGTTGGTCGGCTCGTCGAGCACCATCAGGTCCGGGAAGCCGAGCATCGCCTGCGCGATCGCCAGCCGCTGCCGCATGCCCTGGCTGTAGGTGCGGACCTTGCGCTCCACCGCGGTGCCCAGTCCGGCGATCTCCAGCGCCTCGGCGAAGTGCGCGTGCTCCCGAGGCCGCCCGGTCGCCGCCCAGTACAGCTCCAGGTTCGCCCGCCCGGACAGGTGCGGCAGGAACCCCGCGCCCTCCACGAACGACCCGATCCGCGACAGCACCGGCGCGCCCGGGTGGATCCGGTGCCCGAACACCCTGATCGACCCCTCGGTCGGCTGGATCAGGCCCATCAGCATCCGCAGCGTGGTCGTCTTGCCCGCGCCGTTGGGGCCGAGCAGGCCCAGGACCTGCCCGCTCTCCACCCGGAACGACAGCGTGTTCACCGCCTTGAGCCCACCGGGGTACGACTTCGACAGCCCGTCGATCACCAGCGGCACGTCCGCGAGCGAGGCGTCCACGTCGTCCTCGCGCCGCCGCCGCAGCAGACCCCACACCACGGCCAGCACGACCACGCCCAGCACCACGCCGATCCCGATCAGCGGACCCGCGGGGGGCGCGGAACTCGACCGCGACCCCGTCACCACCGGTACCGCCAACTCCGCGCCTGGCGCCAACGCGATCCGGTACGCGGCCGCCTCGACGGGCGTCGCGTAAGCCTGGTCGGTGGTAGAGACAACGAGCTCCACGCGGTGGTCCGCCTCGACCGGTCGCACGATCGCAGGTAGCGACACCGAGAACTCCACCGCGGAACCGTCCGCGGGCAGCGGGGGAGTGCGTAGTGCCGAGATCGCCGACCCCGGCAGCGTTCGCACCCCGTCCGGGCCGACGTCGTAGAGCTTCGCGAACAACACAGCGCCATCCGGGGCGCCACCGGTCGCGCTCGCGACCCGCAGACCGACCGTGCTCGCCCCCGCGATCAGCAACTGGCCCGTCATCGGCTCACTGCGGAACCGCGCCGCCTGACCCGGCAGGTCGATCGCGATCCGACCGGCCAACCGCGACGAACTGCCCAGCACCGAGCCCAACCCGGGCATGCTGCTGATCGACGCCGGGTTCCCGCCCGGCGGGTTCACCACCGTCTGCTCCTGACCGGACAGCGCCAACTCACGCCGTTCGGCCACAGCCGAGTCGCCAAGGCCGGGGTAAGAGCCAGTGCTGACAGTGCGCACAGACGGCGCTCCCTGCGCCCGCAACGCACCCTGCACCGCGTACTCGAAGCCCGTACCCGGATCCGTGCCCTGGCCGCGCAGGTGGAAGTCGAACCAGTCCGCGATCTCCCCGCGCAGCTCCGGACCGGGCTTGCCGCCGTCGTGGCCGCCGGTATACCAGACGACCTTGACCGGGGCGCCCGCCGCGCTGACCTGGCGCGCCGTGGCGTCGGCCTGGTCGAGCCCGAACAGCGTGTCCTGCTCGCCCTGCACGATCATCGTCGGCTGGGTGACCTTCCCGGTCACCGACACCGGCGACACCCGGCGCAGCAGGTCCACCGTCGCCTGGTCCGCCCGCCCGGTCGTGGCCACCTGCGCGTACGCCTTGCACACCGCGGCGGTGAACCGGCCGCACGGGTCGGCCGACCCGGACTGCGGCTGCCGCCCACCCGACCCGCCGGACGGCTCCGGCACGGCCACCCCCGCGGTCGCCGAGTTCGACGCGTCGTCCTCGGTCCCCGGCTCCGTCGCGTCGCCGGTCGGGTCCGCCAGCCCGGCCGCCCCCATGCCCGCGGCGAAGAAGATCCCCGCCCAGGACCGCTTGAACACCCCGTCCGCGCTGTACGGGTTCGCGGCCGCCGTCCGCGCCACCTGCGAGGTGCCCGCCGAGTTCGGCAGCAGCGCCTGGCCGAGGTCGTTGTAGGTGATCACCGGCGCGAGCGCGTCGACCCGCTTGTCCGACCCGGCGAGCAACAACGACAGCGCGCCGCCGTAGGACCCGCCGGTCACGCCCACCTTCGGGTCGTCCGGTCCGTCCTTGGTCACCTCGGGCAGCGTCGCCAGCCAGTCGACCAGCGCCCGCGCGTCGTTGACCTCGTAGTCGGGGTCGTTGAGCGCGATCTGCCCCTCGCTGCGGCCGAACCCGCGCGCCGACCAGGCCAGCGCCACGAACCCGCGCTGGGCCAGCTCCCTGGCGTCGGAGTCGACGCTCTCCTTGCTGCCGCCGAAACCGTGGGCGACGAGGACGGCGGGCGCCGGGGTGGTCTCCGGCAGGTACAGGGTCGTGTCGACCCGCACCGGCTCGGTCCGATCCGGACCGCTCTGCAGCGTCAGGAAGGCGTCACGCGTGGTCACCGGCGGCGGCTCGTCGCCGGCGTTCAGCCAGACCAGGCCACCCGCCGCCACGGCGACGACGACGAGGGCGGTGGCGATCTGGCGGGGCCGGGGCCGCGGGATGGAGGGCACGGACCGAACTTATTGGACTCTTCCTGAGAGTGCTCCCAGGGCGCCCCGGCGATCACCACCGGGTGACAACGCGCCGTAGGGGTATCGCGTTCGGCCAGGTCAGGGCAGGCTGCCCCGGGGCGTCGGCGCCCGGGTCGGGGTGGTTGTGACCAATCCGACCAGGCCGGGGGCGTACCCCGACTGGTGCGCCGCGCCCGGACAGGGAAGAATCGGACACCGAATGTGTCGGAGGGGAGTATTCCTTCGCACCGGTGTCGTCAGCACGGACCGCAGCGTCCCGGGACCGGTGGCCGGACCATTTTCCGGCGGAAGAGACCTCCGGTTGTCGGCGCGCGCCCGTACACCGGAGGTTTGTTTACATGGTCGTCCCCACCTGGGCCTGGTTCGCCACGATCGGCGGGCTGCTCGTGCTGCTCGCGATCGACCTGTTCATCGTCGACCGCAAGCCGCACGAGGTCACCGTCGGCGAGGCCGGGCGGTGGGTCGCCTTCTACATCGGCTGCGCGATCGCCTTCGGCGGCGGGATCTGGGCGTTCTCCGGCGGCACCTACGCCGGTGAGTTCTTCGCCGGGTACATCACCGAGTACTCGCTGTCGGTGGACAACCTGTTCATCTTCCTGATCATCATGTCCGCGTTCTCGGTGCCCAGGATCCACCAGCACAAGGTGCTGCTGATCGGCATCGTGCTGGCGCTGGTCATGCGCGGGGCGTTCATCGCCGTCGGCGCGGTGGCCATCGCGAAGTTCAGCTGGGTGTTCTACCTGTTCGGCGCGTTCCTCATCTACACCGCGTGGAACCTCTCCCGCCAGGGCCTCGGCGAGGACGAGGAATACGAGGAGAACGCCCTCACCAAGGTCGCCCGCAAGATCTTCCCGGTGACCGACACCTACCACGGCGCGAACTCGTTCGTGCGCATCGACGGCAAGCGCTTCGTCACCCCGATGTTCATCGTGATGATCGCCATCGGCACCGCGGACCTGCTGTTCGCTGTGGACTCCATCCCGGCCATCTTCGGCCTGACCAAGGAACCATTCCTGGTCTTCACCGCCAACGCCTTCGCGCTCATGGGCCTGCGCCAGCTCTACTTCCTGCTCGGCGGGCTGCTCAAGAAGCTGGTCTACCTGTCCATCGGCCTCGCGGTGATCCTGGCCTTCATCGGTGTGAAGCTGGTGCTCGAGGCGCTGCACACCAACTCGCTGCCCTTCCTCAACGGCGGCGAGCCGCTGCCGGTGCCGGTGCCCAACATCGTGGTGTCGCTCGCGGTCATCGTCGGCGTGCTGGCCATCACCACCATCGCCAGCCTGCTCAAGTCCAAGCGGGACGAAGCGCGGGTGATCGCCGGTGCCGCCGCCGATTCCCCGGTCGGGGAATCCCCCACCGGGGAATCCACCACCGAAACGGGTGAACCGGTCGACCACCGGCGCTGAACCAATCCCGCGCGGGAGTGCCCGCGCGAACGGCGAAAAGCGGGCGTGCGAACCATGCACGTCCGCTTTTCTGTGGACGAGTGGGAATAATCGAGGGGTCCTGGGTTTAACGTGAACTCGGGTACGGTCGTCGCGTGCGCCCAGAGGACATCGAACTGGTGGCGGCGCCCGGCGCGCCCGCCCTCCGCGGGGACCTGCTGCTGGTCGGCCTCGCCACCCCTGATCTGCCGACGAACTCCTACGCGGGTGGTCTGTACCGCGTGGGACTGGCGGGCGGCGAGGTGCGGGAGTTCACCAGGGGCCACCGCGACTCGGCGCCGGAGATCTCCCCGGACGGCACCCGGGTGGCGTTCCTGCGCACGGCGAAAGCGGGCGAACCGCCCCAACTGCACGTGATCCCGGTCGACGGCGGGGAGGCGCGCACCCTCACCGACCTGCCCCTGGGCGCGGGCGCCCCGGTCTGGTCGCCGGACTCGCGGCGGATCGCTTTCGTGGCACGGGTTCCCGAGCCCGGTCGCTACGGTGTGGCAGATGGCGACACCGCTGCTCCGGACGCCGGAGCCGAGGCGCCCCGGGTGATCACCCGTCTGGAGTACCGGTTCGACGACATCGGGTTCCAGCACGACCGTCCACCCCAGTTGTTCGTCGTCGACGCCCCCGGTGTGACCGGTGTGGACGGTGCCGGGTCGGCGGATACAGCGAATTCGGGACCGCGCCAGATCACCGAGGGCCTGGCCACCCCGTGCCACCCGGTGTGGACCCTGTCCGGCGAGCACGTCCTGGTCCGCGCCCAACGCGACTGGGGCGTCGAGGAAACGCTGAACACCGACCTCTACGCGGTACCCGCCGACGGTGGTGACCCCGTCCTCGTCGTGCGCAGCGCGGGCACGGTCGAGCACCCGGCGCCGCTGTCCGACGGCACGGTGGCGTTCCTGGGCGACGAGTTCCCCGACACCCGTTGCGTCGCGCGCAACCTCGGCTTGTGGACGGTCCCGCTCGTGCTCGACGGCACCCCGGCCGAACCGCGCAGGCTCACCGACGCCGAGACCGTCGACGCCGAGATCACCGCCGGGCGACCGGTGGAGACCGCGTCCGGTGTCCTGGTGGCCGTGCGCAACCGCGGCGCGGTCGAACTGCGCAAGGTCCCGTTCACCGCTGACGGGGCCACCCTGGCCGAGCTCCCGCTGATCGCGGGCGATCAGGCCGCGGTCAAGGGCTTCGCCGCCAGCGGCGACCGGATCGTCTGCACCCTGTCCACATGGGACGCCCCGGGCGAGGTGGTGCTGGTCGAGGACGAGACCACCACTCGGCTCACCGACTTCTCCGCCCGGCTGCGCGCCCGCGGCCTGCGCCAACCGGTCGAGGTCAAGGGCGTCGCGCCGGACGGGTACGCCACGCACGGCTGGATCCTGCTGCCGGAGGGCGACGGGCCGCACCCGGTGCTGCTGTCGGTGCACGGCGGCCCGTTCATGTACTACGGCTGGGGTTTCAACGACGAGGCCCAGGCCTACGCCGCGGCCGGGTACGCCGTCGTGCTGCCCAACCCGCGGGGTTCGGCCGGGTACGGTGAATCCCACGGCCGGTCCATCATCGGCGCCATGGGCACCGTCGACGTCGACGACGTGCTCTCGGTCCTCGACGCCGCCCTGGAGCGCCCGGACGTCGACGCCGACAACGTCGGTGTGATGGGCGGTTCCTACGGCGGCTGGATGACCGGCTGGCTCGCCGCCCACCACGGGCACCGGTTCCGCGCCGCGTGGAGCGAGCGCGCGGTGAACGCCTGGGACTCGTTCCTGGGCACCTCCGACATCGGCTGGTGGTTCGCCGAGGCCTACTGCGGCACCGACCCGGCCGACCTGGTGGCCAAGAGCCCGCTGACGCACGCGCACCGGATCACCATCCCGTTCGCGGTCGTCCACTCCGAACACGACTGGCGCTGCCCGGTCGAACAGGCGCAGCGGATGTACGTCGCGCTGCACCGCGCCGGGGTGGAGACCGAGCTCATCCTCTTCCCCGGCGAGGGTCACGAGCTGACCCGCTCCGGCAAGCCCCGCCACCGCGAGCAACGTTTCCGCGAGGTATTGCGGTGGTGGTCACGGCACCTGTGAACCAGGTGCGGCCCGGGACGGCGTAGGGTCTCGGGCCGTTCGTAGCCGGTGGGCGAGGGCGTTCGCCCACCGGCTACGAACCGTGTGTCTCCCGCGCGATTCACCGAATACCACTCGACACGAGTTCTAGAGCTGAGTTCGGTCAGAGCAGGGTGTAGTTCAATTCCTCGCACACCCGCGCAAGCGGAAGATCGAGCCCCGGGTAGTCCAGCGGCAGCAGGACGTCCGGGGTTCGCGGTAACGCGCCACTGCCCGGCGGGTCCCACAGGCACACCGCGGGCTCACCGCTGTCCATCGAGGACCGGTACCAGACACCGTCGAGATCGGGGTGCGCCTGGCGGATCGCCCGCGCCCAGGCCTGGGTGACGGCCTTGCTGCCGGTGCTCAACTCCTGCGAGGCACCGGCCCTGGTCGGCCACAGGCCGCACAGGTCGAGCAGCCGCAGCGTGCGCCGCGGCCGGAACACCACCATGTGCGGCTTGCGGGTGGTCCGGTCCACCACCGAGGTCTGCTGGTACACCTCGGCGATGCTGGTGCGCACGCTCAGTCCGAAGTAGAGCACGCCGTGCCCCGGCGCCGTCGCCGGTCCGCCGTCCTGGCCGAGCGGCTGCGGGTCGAAGCGGGCGTGCGGGAGCGGACCGGTGTAGCGGAAGGAGTTCCACCGCTGGCGGTGCGCGCCCGCGGCGGCGAAGACCCGGACCAGGTGCGTGCCGCTGTGCAGCGCCACGATGTCCTCGTCGACGCGCAGCAGCGTTCGCAGATCGGCTGGGGCGGGCGGCTGGGGGAGCCGGGACATCTCGGTTCGTCGGCCTCGTCAGCTCAGGCCGGGGTGCCCAGCACCGCCGCCAGCGCGGCCACCCTGGCGGGGGAGCCGCCCGCGAGCAGCCACTGCCGGGGGGTGGCGGGCTGGTCGTCGACCCGCAGGTCCGGCTGGGGGCTGGTCATGAACGCGGCCACCACCAGCGGCGGCTGGTCGTCGGGCACGGCGGCCAGCACGGCTTCCAGGCCGGGCAGCACGCCGGAGGGGGCGAACTGCCAGGCGGGCAACCGCCACCCGCCGCGGTCCTTCCAGCCAGCGAGCCTGCCCGCGGCCAGCCGGTGCCTGATGCGGCTGGTGTCGACCCCGACCGCGTCGGCGGCGTCGGCGACGGTGAGCGCGGAGTCGCGCAGCACCGCCTGCGCGGCGACCGCGCGGGCCCGGGAGTCGACCTCGTCACCGCGCCGCGGTGTCAGGTCGAGTCCGACGTCGGTGAGCGCGTCGCGCTGGTCGGGGGAGAAGTAGTCGGCCGGGTCCGGGTTGGCCGGGGACAACCGCCGGGCCGCCTCCTCCACCAGCTCGAGGAACTCGACCGGGTTGACCCTCAGGCCCGCTTTCGCGAGCACGTGCTCCAACGCGACCGTCATGCGCCTAGGGTATCCCGGTTGTGCGGGTTCGTGCGCCTTTGTGGGAAAACTCACCTAGATCGACACGCACCGCACACGGTCAAACACCGACGGTTGTCCCACTGTAGTGCAACGGTTGGCCGGGGTTGGTACGTCCATCCGGGTATGAGAGCGAAGAGGCTCACCCTGGGGGCCGTGGTCGTGGCGAGTGCGTGCGTGGCGGGCGGCATCGTCTTCGCGCGGGAGCCGGTCGACATCGCCGGTCCGGCGCCCTACGTGCCGTCCGTCCGGCTCGTCTCCTACGACTCCTGCTCCGACGTCGAGGCCGACCTGAAGAAGGCCGCGGCGGAGCGGGTGACCGAGTTCGGCCTCGACCCGCGGGTCTACGACGTCATCGCGATGCCCGCCGAGGGCAACGCCCCACCGGTCGCCCCGAAGGCGCCCACCCGCGGCGGCCCCACCGCCAAGGACCGCTCCAGCACCGACGACCACTCCGCCACCAGCGACCACTCCGGCACCAACAACCACGAGGCGGCCGCCGACGAACCGGACCTGGTCAAGACGGACGGACGCCGGATCGTCACCGTCGCCGACGGCACCCTGCGGGTCGTCGACACCGCCACCCGCGAGCTGACCGCCAGCCTCGCCATGCCCGGCGGGGGACTGGCCACGGCGCTCCTGCTCGAAGGCGACCAGGCGCTGGTGGCAGTGCCGCGGTTCGACGCCGTGGACCGCGACGCGCGCTCCGGGGGGTCGATGACGACCTCGCTGGTCATGGTCGACCTCGCGGGCGGCGCCCGGGTGACGGGCACGCTGACGGTCGACGGGGACTACCTCGACGGCAGGCAGGTCGGGTCGGTCGCCAGGGTCGTGGCCCGGTCGCGGCCGCGCCTGGAGTTCCCCTATCCGTCGACCCTGGAGCGGAACCGCGCGCTGATCGAGGACGCGCCGCTGGAGCGGTGGCTGCCGCGCGCGACCCTGGACCGCGACGGCTCGCGCGTCGAGTCGGCGGTCGGGTGCGGGTCGGTCAGCAGGCCGTCCGGCTACACGGGGACGGCGATGCTCACCGTCTACACGATCGACCTGCGCGCGCCGCTGGGCGACGGCGACCCGGTCTCGATCGCCGCCGACGGGGACACCCTCTACGGCACCGCGGGCAGCCTCTACATCGCCGACGACCAGTGGCAGCGCGCCGGGATCCTGCCCGCGGACGGCCGACCCGCGGCCGACCACACGGACATCCACCAGTTCGACATCTCGGCGCCCGGCAAGCCGGTTTACGCGGCCTCGGGGTCGGTCGAGGGGTCGCTGGTCAACCAGTACGCGCTGTCGGAGTACGAGGGAAACCTGCGCGTCGCCACCACGACGACCCAGGACAGCGCCGTCCACGTGCTGAACCGCCGCGGCCCCGGCCTGGCCCGCATCGGCCGGGTCGGCGGACTCGGCGTGGGGGAGCGCATCCAGTCGGTCCGCTACCTGGGCCCGACCGCGTACGTCGTCACCTTCCGCCGCACCGACCCGCTCTACACCGTCGACCTGAGCAACCCCGCCACCCCGCGCGTCACCGGCGAACTCAAGATCACCGGCTACTCGGCCTACCTGCACCCCCTGAGCGCGGGCCGACTCTTGGGCATCGGCCAGGAAGCCACCGACCAGGGTCGAACCACCGGCACCCAGATCTCCCTCTTCGACACCACAACCACCCCCGTCCGCCGCCTCACCCAGTACCACCTCCCCGGCACCACCTCCGAAGCCGAGTTCGACGCGCACGCCTTCCTGTCGTGGCCGGACAAGAACCTCGTGGTGATCCCGATCGACACAACCCGAGGCTCCGGCGCGGTCCTGGCCCTGCGGGTGACCGGTGACCAGATCACCGAACTCGCGACCCTGCGCCACCCCACCCCCTCGGTCACCGACACCCGAATCCGCCGATCCCTGGTAGCCGCCAACACCCTGTGGACCCTCTCGTCCGCCGGAATCCAAGCCACCCCCCTCGACACCCTGGCTCCCGCCGCCTGGATCCCGTTCACCTGACCCCCAGCGCCTTTCGACACCCGCGAGCCCTGCACGGCTCGCTCCTGCGGCCGAGTGACGCGCCTGCTCCGGCCGCACCGGGCGCGCGCCGGCGAGTCCGCGGCCGATGCGGCGGACCTTGCGGGTCGGTGCGGGGTTCACTCCTTGACTGCGCGGTGCGTCTGTTCTGGCCGCTCAAACCCGCGATAGCGACTCGGTGGCCGGAAGAGCGCAGCCGGTCAGGTCGTGGATCACCCAAGTCGCGGAAGCCGGCCTGTTCGCCCTCCGCGAACCCCGGCACCCGCGGCCACCCCAACCCACCCCGGCACGCCTGTCCGACCAAGATCCACTCCGCGGCCGGGGCCTCCCTCCCGGGGGCCGGGGGCCCATCTCTGAACCTATCGAGCCGAGCGGGTTGTCAATAGGGGGCGGGGAAGGGCTGTGGATGGTTCGAGGTGTTGTGGACAGAAGCGTCGGTGGACGGCGTGTTTGCGTGTCAGGGCAGGGCAGGGCAGGGCAGGGCAGGTGCGTGTCAGGGGGTAGCGAGACGCCTGTCAGGTCGCGGGGATGCGGGTGGTCGCGTGCCTGATGTGTGGGTCAGCTCGCGGGGGAGCGGGTGGCGCGGAGGTAGGACCACAGCGGCGGGCCCTGTGAGGGTCCCGTCGGCAGTACCGGCGGCGTGCCCTCCAGCGCGGCGCTGGTCGCGGACGGGTCGGCGTGGAACTCGGGGCGGAGGCGGTCCGTGTCGTAGTAGCGGTGGAAGACGGGGGTCTGGGCGGCGGACATCGGGGGGACTATCCAGCTCCAGTCGGCCGGGCAGGGGCGGCCCGCCTTGGTCTCGCGGTCGATGTGCTTGAGGAACCGGGCCGACTCGGTGTGGTGGTCGCTGATCGTCATGCCCGCCTCGGCGAAGGAGTGCAGGACGGCGATGTTCAGCTCCACCAGCGCCCGGTCGCGCCACAGCGTGGTCTCGCGGGAGGTGTCGAGCCCGAGCCGCGCGGCCACCACCGGCAGCAGGTCGTAGCGGTCCTGGTCGGCGAGGTTGCGGGCGCCGATCTCGGTGCCCAGGTACCAGCCGTTGAACGGGGCAGCGGGGTAGTCGACGCCGCCGACCCGCAGGCGCATGGAGCTGATGGTCGGCACCGCGTGCCAGCGCAGGCCCAGCTCGGCGAACCACGGGAGCTCCGGGTGCGTCAGCTCGACCTCCGCGACCGCGTCCGGCGGCAGCGTGAACAGCCGCGGCCTGCCGTCCGGACCGGACACCACCAGCGGCAGCACGTCGAACGGGCCCGGCCGCGCGGGCGGGCGCCACCCCAGCGCGGTGACCGCGGCGGTGAACCCGGCGTAGCGCGGATCACCGACCGGGCGACCACCGTCCGCCGCCGGGTACCCCGCGTAGCGGATGAGCTGTTCGTTCCAGATCCGGGGGCCGGGCCGCCCGGGCGCGTCCTGCGCGAAGACGGTGATCAACGGCCGGATCCGACCACCGTTCGTCGCCAGCCGCAGGTGTTGCTCACACTGCTGGGCGACCTCGACCGGGTGGTGAACGGCCCGCATGTCACGGACCCGCATGCTCCGCCAGTACAGCCGCCCGATGCAGCGCGCGCTGTTGCGCCAGGCGACCCTCGCCCCGTGCGCCAACTCCGCGCTCGTGTGCCGGTACGTGCCGGTCAGCTCGATCTCGGCCCGCACCCACGCGATCCGGTTCGCCGCCGGGCCCGCCTCGGGGTTCTCGGCGTGGAACAGCTCCAGGAACTCCACCGCCTCGTCCGCGTCGGCGACACCGTCCCCGACCCCCGCGGCCACCTCGGCGGGCGGCGCCCAGGTCGGGGGCAGCGACGACTGGGTCGGCAGCACGGGGACCGGCAGTTGGGCGGGTAACACAGGACACGCAGGCGGCCTGATCGCGGACTGACCGTGCACCGGCAGCACAGGCACGACGGTCTGCTCGCTCGTGCCGGACACCGCGGGTCCGCGGTGCGCGAGCGGCGCCGACGGCTGGCTCGTGGCGGACATCGCGGGCTGGCCGAGACCCTGCGCGGACGGGGATGCGGACTGGCCGAACACAGGCGCCACCGGGGGTCGTCTCGGTGCCACCGCCCCGGGGGCGCGCGGCACGGAAGTCGGGACAGCGGACAAGACCGACGCGACAGCCGCTACCGGGGCGTCGCCGGACAAGGCCGACACGGGCTGGTCCGCGGGTGGAACGGAGGACCCCGGCGGGTGGGTCGGCGGTGCCTGCGGGTGGGCGGGGAGAGCCGAGGACCCCGGCGGGTGGGCTGGCGGTGCCCAGGTCGGACCGGTCACCCGGCAGAACCTACCCGTCCGCTCGGGTGACCCCGGCAAGTCTCACTCGATCGGGTCACAGGGTAAAGCCATAAGGCAGAATCGGGCGGCGTCGGTCCGGCGGCGTGGCCGCAATGCGTTCCGTGTGCGGGCCGCGCCGCCGAACCCACGGGCGGTAAGGCCATTCGGTCGAGCTGTGGTGGCGGTGGTCACCTCCGGGAATACCGGAGCGGACAGTAGGCAATTCCGGCACCACTCATTCGATCCCGTGCCACCCGATGAGGTGAATGATGACGGTTAGTGGAAGCCGTCGTGAACTACTCATCGGTCTGGTCCCGCATTGCCGGGCCGGGTGCGCGCGGTCCGGCGGAGGCGGTCTCAGATGGCGAACACGCTGCCGGTCGCCACGCGCAGCGCGCAGCCGTTGCCGAACACCTGGCGGTAATGCACCGGCTTGCGACCCCACCAGCCGTACGCGGTCACCGTCACCGGGTCGTACTCCAGCGTGCACATCGAGTCCGGCCGCACGTTGAGCTTCTCGAACCTGCCGTTGACCTGCGAGAGTTGCGCGCACGCGGTCCGCGCCTCGAGGTGGGTGCCGCCGTCGGGCGAGCACTGCAGCACCGCGAGTCTGGGCAGTTCACCCGCGCGCTGGACGGTCAGTACGAAGCCTGCGCCGACCGGGGCTATGGTCGCGTCGGCGGTCGTCGCGGGAGCCAGCGCGGCCACCGCGGCGCACACAGCCGCGACAGCGAAGGACTTTGCGGACATGTCGGATCACTCCTTCTCGGCGGCCTGGTTTACCCGCCGAATGGGTGTAGGGAAAACGCGGCCCGACCCGAGGTCGACGAACCGGGCGATTCCGAGGGTAGGTCTTCCGGAATTGTCTCGCGGTCCGGGGCCTCTGGCGCTCGGGTGCTCCCCGATGCTATTCATGTCGCCGCACTCGTCGACAAGATCGACTGGTCGTTACTTCCTTAAGTAGGCTTGGGTGAGGGGTCCTTTCTGTGGGCGGAATTACACGTGCGGCTAAGGCGTCGCGGGACCGTTTGTCCGACCGGGTCGCGATCGGCATGCTGCTCAAGGCGTTCCCGCCCGAGGAGGTCGACGCCGCGATCGACGCGGCGGGCGCGCGCGAACAGCGCTCCCGCGCCCTGCCCGCGCGGACAATGGTCTACTTCACCCTCGCCTTATGGCTCTTCGGCGGCGCCGGGTACGACGCGGTCCTGGCCAGGCTGACCGCGGGTATGCGCTGGGCAGGCGTGGCCACCGGCACCCGGTCGGCGCCGAGCACCGGGTCGATCACCAAGGCCCGCAAGCGGCTGGGCCCCGACGTGATGCGCAGGCTGTTCCTCGGCCGCGCCGCCGCCGACCGGGCCGAGGCGGCGCGCTGGCGCGGCATGCGGGTCTGCACCCTCGACGCGGGCGTCGTCGACATCCCCGACACCGCGGCCAACCTCGCCGCGTTCGACCACTCCAAGGTCCGGGTGTCGGTGCTGGCGGGCCACGACACCGGGTCGCTGCTCGACGTCGCCGTCGGCTCGCCGCGCGAAGAGCTCGGTGCGCGGGTGCTCGACACGATCAGCCCGGGCACGCTGGTGGTCGCGCACCGCAGCGCAGGCGAGCAGGACCTGTGGCGCGCGGCGGCCAACCGGGGCGCTGACCTGCTGTGGCGGGCGCGCGCGCCGATCACCCTGCCCCGGCTGCACGTGCTGCCGGACGGCTCGTTCCTGTCCAGGATGCTCGCCGACGGCGACCCGGTCACCGACTCGCTGGCGGTGCGCGTGCTCCAGGCACCGGACGCCGTATTGGTCACCACGCTGCTCGACCCCGACCAGGCGCCCGCCGCCGAGCTCGCGGCGCTGCACCGCACCAGGTGGCGGTTCGAGGCGCTGTTCGAATCGCTGGAGGCGGGGCCGGTCGCGCTGCGGTCGCAGGATCCGCACGGCGTGGCGCAAGAGCTGTGGGCGATGCTCTGCGTGTACCAAGCTGTGCACCCGTGGCGTCGTAAGGAAGCGGCCATGCGGGGTGTGTCGGCAGGCAGTGGCGGGTTTGGGATGCCGCCGCGGCGCGGTACCCACCAGTAACCGGCGGGAGGAGTGCGGATGTCGACCGAGGCGAGGGTGGCCCTGATCGGGTACGGGCTGGCGGGCAGCGCGTTCCACGCCCCGTTCATCGCCGCGACGCCGGGTCTGCGGTTGGCCGCGGTAGTCACGGGGGACGAGGGCAGGGCTGCCGCCGTGAGACAGCGCTACCCGGACGCCGATGTGATCGAGTCGACGGACGACCTGTGGCGGCGAGCTGGCGACTACGACCTCGCGGTGGTCGCTTCGCCGAACCGGTACCACTACGACCAGGCCACGACCGCGTTGACCGCCGGGCTCTCGGTCGTCGTCGACAAACCCGCCGCCGCGACCGGTCAGCAGGTCCGGGACCTGGCCGCCACCGCGCGCCGCGTCGGCCGGGTGTTCACCACGTTCCAGAACCGGCGCTGGGACGGCGACTTCCGCACCGTCCGGCAGCTGGTGGAGTCCGGCGAGCTGGCCGGTGTGACCCGCTTCGAGTCCCGCTTCGAACGCGCGGCGGCCCCCGTGAAACCCGGCTGGAAGGGCAGCGCCGACCCGGCCGACCTCGCCGACATCCGCTACGATCTGGGCAGCCACCTCGTCGACCAGGCCATCGTCCTGTTCGGCCGCCCCCAGACCGTCTACACCGAGGTCCACGCGACCCGCCCGGGCGCCCCCGCCCCGGAGGACGCGACGATCCTGCTCACCCACCCCTCGGGCGTCCGCTCCTACCTGCGCGTCAGCAAGGCCTCCGCCCCGGTCGGCCCCCGCTTCGCCGTCGCGGGCCCGGACATCGGCTACCACTGCTGGGGCCTCGACCCCCAGGAAGCGGCCTCCCGCGCAGGCCACGCCCCCACCGAGCCCGGCTTCGGCGCGTACCCGGAGTCGCAGTGGGGCACGCTCACCACCGCCTCCGGCGACACCCGAGTCCCCACCCTCGACGGCGACTACCTGGGCTTCTACACAGCCCTGGCCACCTGCCTCCACGACAACGGCCCCAACCCCGTCCCCCCACCCCAAACCGCCGACGTCGCCGACGTCATCACCGCAACCTTCACCTCCGCCGAACGCGGCGTTCCCGTCCACCTGCCCTGAGCCCCCGCGGCACGGCAGCGCAACCACCCACCTGCCGCGGCTACCCCAGCCCCCCGCCAAGCTCGCCGCCCCAGAACCGGGACCAGCGGCGTTGTGCAGGAGGTGCGGGAGAGGGGTAGGACGATGGGGTGACTGACCCCGATCCCCGGCGGTGGCGGGCGCTTGCGGTTACGCAGGCCGCTGGGTTCATGAGTTTGCTCGACGTGAGCATCGTCAATGTCGCGTTGCCGTCCATGCAGGCCGATCTCGGGGCGGGGGCGGGTGGGATCCAGTGGGTCGTCTCCGGCTACGCGCTGACCTTCGGGCTGTCGCTGGTCGCGGGCGGCAGGTTGGGTGACGCGTTGGGGAGGCGGCGGATGTTCCTCGTCGCGTTGTCGGTGTTCGTGTTGACGAGCGCGTTGGCGGGTGCCGCGCCGAACCTCACCTGGTTGGTGCTGGCCAGGCTCGCGCAGGGCCTCGCGGGCGGACTGCTCACCCCGCAGAACTCCGGCCTGATCCAAGACCTCTTCCAAGGCGCCGAGCGCGGCAAGGCGTTCGGGGTGCTCGGCGCGACGATCGGTATCTCGACCGCTGTTGGCCCCATCGCGGGCGGTTTGATCCTTGCCTGGTTCGGCGATCCGCAAGGTTGGCCGTGGGTGTTCTACGTCAACCTGCCCATCGGCCTCGTCGCCTTGGTCCTCGCGATGCGCTTACTCCCCAAAGACCGTCCCACCGGACGAGCCGACATCGACCTGGTCGGCGCCCTACTCCTCGGCGCGACCGTCTTGGCCGTCCTCTTGCCCCTGGTCAGAGCGGACAGCGGCGGACTGACCAGCCTGTGGTGGCTGTTCCCGCTCGCCATCGCGCTGGGATGGCTGTTCCTCCGCTGGGAGCGGCACCTCGTGCGCCGCGGGCGGGCGCCGCTGCTCGACCTGAGGTTGTTCACCGAGACCCCCGGCTACGTCGCGGGCGCCGGGATTGGGCTCGCCTACTTCTGCGGGTTCTCCGGGATCTGGCTGGTGTTCGCCGTGTTCTTCCAGGCGGGGCTCGGGTACACGCCGCTGGAGTCCGGGCTGGCCGTCACGCCGTTCGCGATCGGGTCCGCGGTGGCGGCCGCCGTCGCGGGCAGGCTGGTCGACCGGTGGGGGCGGCTGATCACGGTGCTGGGGCTCACCGCGGTCGGGGTCGGGCTGGCGGCGGTCGCGGTCGTGCTCCTGGTGGTGCCCGGGAACGCGGCAGGCGCGTGGATCGCGGTCCCGATGGTGCTCGCGGGCGTCGGCGGCGGGGCGGTGATCTCCCCGAACACGACGCTGACGCTCACGTCGGTGCCCAACCGGCTGGCCGGCGTCGCGGGCGGGGTGCTGCAGACCGGTCAGCGGATCGGCACCGCGGTGGGCACGGCGACCCTGGCGGCGGTGTTCTACGCCGTGCTCGGCGGGACCGGCCGCTACCCGGCGGCGATCGCGGTGGCGCTGTTCGCCGCCGTCACCCTCGTCGCCGTCGCGTTCGCGCTCGCGGTGCGCGACCTGCGGATGGCGCGACGGGTGCCGCAAGGCGGCTGAGTGGGAAAGTTTCCGTACACTTGCTGGGTTTTCCCGTCGGTGACCATTACGCTACCCGCTGGAGTTGATCATTCCCAGTCCCCGGCGAAAGGTCCCCCATGCGCGTTCTCGCCCGTGCGGCCGCCGTCCTGGCCGCTACCGCCACCGCCCTGCTCTTGGCCACCACCGCGAGCGCCCAGACCGCTCCGGAGCACGACCCGATCTCGACCCCCGCCGCCGCGACCGCCTCGGCGCTGGTCACCAAGCTCTCGCACAGCGACGCCGCCTCCCGGCTTCGGTCGTCGAACATCACCTGGTCCTCCAGCGGCGGCTGCAGCGACCGGACCAGGCCGAACTGCACCTCGTTCGAGCAGGTCAACCTCGCCACCATCCAGGGCGCCCAGACCCTCAAGGGCGCCACCGGCTGCGCCCTCAACGTCACCGGCGGCACCGAGGTCGGCCACGCCAGCGGCACCTACAGCCACTACAACGGCTACAAGCTCGACTTCGCCCTGAGCAGCTGCCTCACCAACTACATCAAGGGCACCTTCACCTCCATCGGCGGCAACCAGTGGCGCTCGGGCAGCGGCAACATCTACTACCTGGAGAGCGACCACTGGGACGTCACCTACTACAACTGCGGCGGTTGCTGACCCCGTAGGGCAAGATCGGGGCCGTGACTGAACACCCGACCCTGGTCCTGCTGCACGGTCTGGCGGGCAGCGGCGCGCTGTGGGACGGCCTGGACGCGGCCGCCCAGTGGGACGGTCCGGTCGTCGCACCCGATCTCGCGGGCCACGGCGCGGCCGCCCCGCTGGAGCGCTACAGCTTCGGCGCGCTGGCCGCCCGCGTCGCCGCCGACCTCGACCCCGACCGGCCCGTCGCGGTGCTCGGCCACTCCCTCGGCGGGGTGGTGGCCCTGGCGCTGGCGTCGGGCTGGTTCGGGATCAGGGTCGAGTCGGTGGTCGCGCTCGGGGTGAAGCTCAGCTGGTCGCCGGACGAGCTGGCCAAGGGCCGGGCGCTGGGCGGCAAGCCGCCGAAGGTGTTCGAGACCCGCGCGGAAGCCGAGTCGTGGGCCGGGAAACTGGCCGGTCTCCCCGCAGGCCCCGCGGTGGAGGCGGGCGGCGGGTGGCGCGCGGCGGTCGACCAGCGGGCGTTCGCGGTCGGACGGCCGGACCTGCCCGGTCTGCTCGCGGCCGCGCGGGCGAGGGTCACGCTGGCGGCGGGGGAGCAGGACGTGATGTCGCCGGTTGAGCACCTGCGGACCCTCGTGCCGAACCCGGTAGTCCTACCTGGCGTGGGGCACAACGCGCATGTAGAGGACCCGGCGGCGGTCGCGGTGCTGCTGGAGTACTTGCGCTAGCGGTGGATCCCCCGCCCGGCACCGTTCAGACCGGTGCCGGACGGGGAGGTGCTGGTGCTCAGCCGACGCCGAGCAGGTCCACCACGAAGATCAACGTCTCGCCCGGCTTGATCACCGCGCCCGCGCCGCGGTCGCCGTAGCCCAGGTGCGGCGGGATGACCAGCCTGCGCCTGCCGCCCACGCGCATGCCCGCCACGCCTCGGTCCCAGCCCGCGATGACCCGGCCCCCGCCGAGCGGGAAGGCGAAGGTGTCGCCGCGGTTCCAGGACGCGTCGAACTCCTCGCCGGTGGAGTGGGCGACACCGACGTAGTGCACCGACACCAGCTGGCCGGGGGGGGCCTCGGGACCGTCACCGACGGTGATGTCCTGCACCTCCAGGTCGGTGGGGACGGCACCCTCGATCGGGTCGACCTCGGGCTTGTGCAGAGCCATGCGTGCTCCTCGTCTTCGACTTGCTCGGTCCCGGTCATCCTCTCCTGACCGCCCGCGCGCTGCGCGACGACCCCGTTCGGCTCAACCGCGGGCCGAGAGCCTGCTCAGCGCGGCGCTGCGCACGACCTCCTCGGCGACCTGGGCGATCTTGAGGTTGTGCGAGCGCGACAGCGACCGCAGCTCCCGGAACGACTCGGACACGTGCTGGTGGTGCCGCTCGGCGAGCACACCCTTGGCCTGCTCGATCAGGATCCGGCTCTCCAGCGCGGCCTGCAGCTGGTCGGCCAGGGTCTGCCGCTGGCGCACCGCGCGCTCGGCGTTGATCCCGACCGCAGCCATGTCGGCCGCGGCCTGCACCGCGGCGATCTCTTCGGCGTCGAACGGCCGGTCGGCCACCCGGTACAGGCACACCGCGCCCAAGGGCGTGCCGCGCAGTCGCATCGGGACAGCGTGCGCCTGCCGGAACCCGGCCGCGGTGGCCGCCTCGGCGATCCCGGCCCAGCGGGTCACGGGACCGCCGGTGGCCGTCGCGGTGCCGAAGGCGATCCCGCCGGGGCCGTGCGCGTGGTGCTCGTCGAACAGGTCGGTCAGCCGCTCGTCGCCCGTGTGGGGGTCCGTCGAGCGCAGGGTGCCGTCGCTGTCCGCGAGCAGCACCGCCGCGGTGTCGGCCGCCCCGAGATCGGCGCAGTGGTCGGTGAGTCGTCGCAGGTAGGACAGCAGGTCGAAATCCGACCCCAGCGTGTCGGAAAGGTCGATCAGCACATCGGCAAGCCGTGCTCGCGTAGCCATGGTTTCGCGCCTCGCTCGCATTTCTGGAAAGGATCTCAGGTTATGACCCGATCGGTTGTCACCCGAGGACTGCGTGGTGTGTTCTCCCAGTGATACCGTCCTGCCTTGGCCACGCTGTCTGCGGAAGTTCAACGTTTCGTCAACGGGGCGGGGAGTGGAATCCGAGACCCGATCCGACCGGCCCGCGGTCGTGCTCGTCGAGGACGAGCCCGATCTCGCCGCGATGGCCAGGGATTTCCTGGTCCGCGAGGGGTTCCTGGTGCTGCACGCGGCGGATGTGCGCGCCGGGCTGCGGCTGCTGGAGACCGAGCACGTCGACCTGGTCGTCCTCGACCTCGGCTTGCCCGACGGAAACGGGCTCGACCTGCTGCGCGCCGTGCGCGGCCGTGACAACCCGCTGCCGGTGATCGTGGTGACCGGCCGCGGCGAGGAGGCCGACCGGGTTGTCGGGCTCGAGCTCGGCGCCGACGACTACGTCGTGAAGCCCTACTCGCAACGGGAACTGGCCGCCAGGATCCGCGCCGTGCTGCGCCGCAGCACCGCCCCGCCGCCCGCGGCGACCGCGATCAGGGTCGGCGGCCTGGTGATCGACACCGGCGCCAGGGAGGTCCGCCGTGCGGGCACCCCCATCGCTCTTACACCGCGCGAGTACGGGCTGGTGGAGTTCCTCGCGAGCGCCCCAGGCCACACCTTCTCCCGAGAGCAGCTGCTCGACCACGTGTGGGGCTCGTCGTCGCGCTGGCAGGCACCGACCACAGTGGACGAACACGTCTACCGGGTGCGCCGCAAACTGCTGGCCGCCGGGGTTACCGAGCCCAGGATCACGACCGTGCGCGGTTTCGGCTACCGGCTGGACTCGTGATGGACTTCCGGCTGCTGTTCGAGAGCACGCCGTCGCCCTATCTCGTGATCGGCCCCGACCTGGTCATCGTCGAGGTGAATCCCGCGTACCTGGCCGCGACCGCGAAGAAACGCGCGGAACTGGTCGGCACGCACATCTTCACCGCGTTCCCGGACAATCCCGACCTGCTCACCGCGGACGGCGTGCGCAACCTGCGGCGTTCGCTGGAAACGGTGCTCGCCACCGGGCAGCCCGACACGATGCCCATCCAGCGCTACGACATCCCGGTCGGCCCGGACGGCGCGTTCGAGGAGCGGCACTGGAGCCCGGTCAACACGCCGGTGACCGGCCCGGACGGCGCCATCCGCTACATACTGCACCGGGCCGAGGACGTCACCGAGCTGGTCGCCGCCCGCCCGAGCGACGAGCGGCTGGAGCGGCTGGAGGTCGACCTGTTCGTCCGCTCCCGCGAGCTCAAGGCGGCCAACGACCGGCTCGCCGAGGCCGGGGCGGCGCTGCGGCGCGAGCACCAGGCCAAGGACCGGTTCTTCGCCGCGGTCGCGCACGAGCTGCGCACGCCGTTGAGCGCGCTGCGCGCCGCGGCCGAGGTGCTGTCCCTCGACGCCGCCGAGCACATGGCGCTGGGGGTGCTCGACCGCCAGGTGACCGCGTTGACCCGGATGACCGACGACCTGCTCGACGCGGGCCGGGTGATCACCGGGAACCTGCGGGTCGACCCGCGGCCGCTGGACCTGCGCGAGGTGGTCGCCGACGCGGTGGGGCCGCCTGGGCTGCACGGCCGGGAGGTGGTCGTGTCCGTGCCGGACGAGCCCGTCGTGGTGCTCGGCGACCCGGTGCGGCTCGGGCAGGCCGTGGGCAACCTGCTGTCGAACGCGGTCCGGTACAGCTCGGCGGGGACCCCGGTGCGGGTGGGGCTGGTGGTGGCCGCGGGCACGGCCGAGGTGGCCGTGGTGGACAGCGGGATCGGCTTCGACCCGGCGCTCACCGAGGTGCTGTTCCAGGACTTCACCCGGGTGGCCGATACCAGGACCGGCGGACTCGGGTTGGGCCTGGCCATCGTGCGTGGCGTGGTCTCGGCGCACGGTGGCACGGTGACCGCGCACAGCGACGGGCCGGGCACCGGTGCCCGGTTCGCGCTGCGCCTTCCGCTGTTCGGGTGACACAGTCCACTGCGGAACGCGCTCGGTGTCGTCGCGTCCACACGAGTCGGTAACACCCACAGGGCCTGCGGCGACTACACCATCGCGGCCCTGTCACCCCCCGACGGCAGGGCCGCCTCTTCTTTTCCCGGGCCTGCCTGCCCCTGCTCGACCGGCGCCCGGCACGCGCACCGCCATCACGTCGCCATCGCGAGGCTCCACCACGTTCATGCTCTAGTTGGTTGAAACATGGCAGTCTTCACTCGAAAGTGAAACCAGAGTCACGCTCTGTCGACTTTGGTCACCGTCGGGGAGAGGACATCGCCCATGCGAGCCAGTCGCTGGTCCCTGTTAGCCCTCCTGGCCTCGGTCGCCACCGCCGTGGTGGTACCGCAGGTCGGGTCCGCCGCCGCGGCGGGAGGCACGGCTACCGCGCCGCATAGCGCTACCGCCGCCGCGGCGCCGATCACCGTCGCGGCCGCCATCGGCGCCCAGAACGGGTCGTCGGCCACCGTCCGCGGTTACGTCGTCGGCCAGCCCACCGCGACCACCACCGTGGTCCGGTCGAACTACCCGTCCGACTACGCGCTGGCCCTCGCCGATTCCGCCGCCGAGACCAACCACACGCGCATGGTCTACGTGCAGATCACGACCTCGTTCCGGTCGGCCTACGGGCTCAAGACGAACCCGTCGCTGCTGGGTGCCCAACTCGACGTCACCGGCTCGCTCAGCGCGTACTTCAGCCACGCGGGCCTCACCTCGACCACCGGCTTCTCGCGCGTCGACGCGGTCCCGACGACCACGGTCCCGACCACGACCACGGTCCCGCCGACCACCACGGTGCCACCGACGACCACCGCGCCGTCCGACGCCTACTACCAGGCGGCCATCGGCAAGACCGGTCCCCAGCTCAAGGCCGCGCTCAACCAGATCATCCGGGTCGGCGACAAGCTCGACTACGACCAGGTGTGGACCGCGCTCAAGGCCACCGACCAGGACCCGGCCAACCCGAACAACGTCATCCTGCTCTACAGCGGACGCTCGCAGAGCAAGTCGACCAACGGCGGTGGCGCCAACGACTGGAACCGCGAGCACGTGTGGGCCAAGTCCCACGGTGACTTCGGCACCGCCACCGGCCCCGGCACCGACCTGCACCACCTGCGGCCCGAGGACGTGTCGGTCAACTCCAACCGCGGCAACAAGGACTTCGACACCGGCGGCTCGCCCGCGGCCGAGGCGCCCGGCAACTACACCGACGCCGACTCCTGGGAGCCCAGGGACGCGGTCAAGGGCGACGTCGCCCGCATGATCCTCTACATGGACGTCCGCTACGAGGGCGGCGACGGGTACGTCGACCTCGACGTCAACGACAGCGTCAACAACGGCACCCAGCCGCACCACGGCAAGCTGTCCACCCTGCTGCGCTGGCACGCCCAGGACCCGCCGGACGCCTTCGAGAAGCGCCGCAACCAGGTGATCTACGACAGCTACCAGCACAACCGCAACCCGTTCATCGACCACCCGGAGTGGGTGGCCTCGATCTGGGGCTAGGCGCCACCTGGGGCCGCCCGGCATGCCCGGGCGGCCCTTTCGGCGTCAGAACCGCGCGGCGACCTCGTCGGCGGTGTCGAGCAGCCAGAACTGCCTGCCCTGGTTGGTCTCCCGGCGCAACGCGCGCAGCGGCTCGCTGCGCTCCAGGTGCGCGGAGATGTCGCCGACCACGGCCAGCGGCATCCGGTAGTTCACGAACTTGGCCACGAACGCGCCGAGGAAACCGCTGCTCAGCGCGAAGAAGCTCGGGTCGAGCCGCTCGGCGGGGAGCACCACCGCGCTCGCCTGCGCGCCCCAGGCCTCCCCGATGATGTCGAGGGCGTCCTGCTCGCCGGTGAGGACCGGGCCGTCCGCCGCGCAGTGCAGCACCGTCTCGACGCCGATCCGGGTGACCGTCATTCGCTTGCCCCTCCCTGGTTGGTGACCGCGTCGACCAGCCGCAGCAGCTCGGCGGTGGTGATAAGACCGCCGAGCAGCATCACGGTCATGCTCGCGCGCTGCTCGTCGTAGGAGAGCTGCACCCGCACCCGGTCGCCCGCTGTCCCCGATCCCGCCGCGGCGGTGAGCAGGGTCGCGACCCGGTCCATGTCACCGCGACTGATCGCGTCAACTCGCACCGTTGTCGCTACCTCGACGTGCCGGTGTCTGCGCACGGGAGGCGCGCCAGTCACCGCGTCCAGGTCTATCCGCGCGATCCGGTACTGCTTCCCGATGCGGACGGCCTTCAGCTTCCCGTCGCGCACGTAGTTGCGCACGGTCCGCACGTGCAGCCCGAGCTCTTCGGCGACCTGCTCGACCGACAGCCACTCCATATTCCCCAAAGTACCGTATAGAGCGCAGCGATAGGGAAGTTTACGGAGCGGTGAGCGCGGTCACGACCTTCTCGATCCGCCGCCGCCGGGTCGCGTCCGTCTTGGCGTCGGTCACCGACAGCACGTGGGCGCGCTGGTGGGAGTACGACAGCTTGTCGAACGCCGCCCGGCCGCCCGCCGCCGCCAACGCCGCCGCCAGGTCTTCCGGCACCTCGACCACGCGCGGCTCGTTGTCGACCTCGATGTCCACCGTCACCGCGTCCCCCGCGGCCACGCCTGCGGCCTTCCGGTTCTCGGCGCTGAGAGGCACGAAGTACCCATCGCCGTACGGTCCTACCGTCGTCCGATAGCTGTGACCGCCGACGGTGACCTTTACCGGCAGCCGCTTCTTGGTGCTCAACGCGGCCACGACCTCCTCGGGCACCCGCAACCCGGTGGCGTTCTTGCCGCCCAACTCGACGCTCGTCTCGAATCGCATGCCGAGAGTATTAACCGGCTGGACGCCCTGGGCTTGGAGGATGTCCGGCATGGACAGCGTCGGACTCGGCACGATCGCCCGCGAGTGGGGCCGGATCGGGTGCATCGGTTTCGGTGGCCCGCCCGCGCACATCGCGCTGCTGCGCGACCTGTGCGTCGTGCGGCGCCGGTGGCTCAGCGACGCCGAGTTCGAGGACGGTGTCGCGGTCACGAACCTGTTGCCCGGACCGGCCTCCACCCAACTCGCCATCCTCTGCGCGTGGCGGCTGCGGGGCGCGGCGGGGGCGATCGTCGGCGGCGTGTGCTTCATCGTCCCGGGTCTGGTCCTGATCATCGCCCTGGCCGTGCTGCTGCTCTCCGACCACGCGCCCTCGTGGGTGCTCGGCGCCGCCGCGGGTGCCGGGGCCGCGGTGCCCGCCGTCGCCGCGCACGCCGCGTACGGACTCGTGCCCGGGAGTTGGAAGCGGGTCGGCGCGGCGACCGCGGTCAGGGTCCGGTGGGTCGTGTATCTCGTACTGGGCGGGGTGGCGGCAGCGCTAACGGGGCCGTGGCTGGTGTTGGTGCTGGTCGCCGCCGGGATAGTCGAGATGACGGTGCGGGTGCCGTCCAATCGCCAGGTGGCGTGGCCGGTGCTCGCGGCGATGCCCGCCGGTGGGGGACTGGTGTGGGTGGCGGCCAAGGTCGGCGCGCTGTCTTACGGCGGTGGGTTCGTGATCATCCCGCTGATGCGCGAGGACGCTGTCCACACCTACGGCTGGATGACCGACTCCGAGTTCCTCAACGCTGTGGCGCTCGGCCAGATCACCCCGGGGCCGGTCGTGCAGACCATCGCCGTTGTCGGCTACGCGGCCTCTGGCGTCACCGGAGCGCTCTTGGCCGCTGCTGCCGCGTTCGCCCCATCGTTCGCGTTCGTCCTACTGGGTGGCCCACGCCTGGAACGCCTTCGCGACAACAAGCGCGCCCAGGCTTTCCTTACGGGAGCGGCAGCCGCCGCGATCGGTGCTATCGCGGGCTCGGTCATCCCGTTGGCTCTAGTCCTGTCGCACTGGTGGCAGTTCGTGCTGCTCGCGGCCGCAGGCGCGTGGCTGCTCCTGCTGCGCCGAGGTGTTGTCGCCGCGTTGATCGGCTCGGGCGTGGTGGGGGCGTTGGTCAGCCTGCTCTGACGGCGATCCCGTCCAACAGCACGCCGAGGCCGGCCTCGAAGCTCACGCGGGCCTCGTGCTCCATGTACGGCACTGTCTCGTTGGGCTCCTTGTCCGTCTCCAGCCACGTGAGCAGTGGGTACCGGCCGTCGAACCCTGGCGCTACATCGCCCAGCTCCGCCGATCGCGCGTACCACCACACGTCGTCGGTTTGCCCTGTCTCACGAGCGGCCCGCCGGGAGTCGTTGACCATCGTCGCCGCGCCCTGCACGAGATAGGTCAGGCTGCTCACGATCCCCCGCGCTACCGGAGCGCTCAGACCGGCAGGCTTGAGCACGCGCAGCAGCCGTTCGGTCGAGTCCAGCTCGTTAGGCCCAAGGACCGGCCGCGCCATCGACACGTGCAAGACCCACGGGTGGCGCAGGTAGAACTCCCACCGCTCCTCGGCCCAGGCCGTGATCCCGGCCCGCCAGTCGTCGACGACATCGGCGGTCAGCTCGGCGTGCACGTGGTCGTACATGAGGTCGAGCAGCTCGGCCTTGTCCGCGACGTAGGTGTAGAGCGCCATCGCGGTGCGGCCGAGGCGTTCGCCGACCGCGCGCATGGACAACCCGGCCATGCCCTCCTCGTCGGCGACCGCCACCGCGGCCTCGATGACCGCCTCCACGGTCAACGTCGGTCGAGGTCCCGGGCGCACCGGGGCGGCCCCCTGTTCGCGCCAGAGCAGGGCCATCGTCCGACGCGGGTCGCCCTGTGCGGCGAACACCACCACGCACCATCTCCTTATAGCGTAAAGTGACCGGGCCGACCTTAGTTTACCGCGTAAGGAATCACCGCATGCAGCACGTTCACCCCGCGGACAGCCACGACGTCATCCAGGTCAGGGGGGCGCGGGAGAACAACCTCGCCGACATCTCCCTCGACCTGCCCAAGCGCAGGCTCACCGTGTTCACCGGCGTGTCCGGCTCCGGCAAGTCGTCGCTGGTGTTCGGCACCATCGCCGCCGAGTCCCAGCGCATGATCAACGAGACCTACACCGCGTTCGTCCAGTCGTTCATGCCCAGCCAGGGCAGGCCCGACGTGGACGCGCTGCACAACCTCAGCGCCGCGATCATCGTCGACCAGGAGCGGATGGGCGCCAACGCCCGATCCACTGTCGGCACCGCCACCGACGCGTTCACCATGGTGCGGATCCTGTTCTCCCGCCTGGGCACCCCGCACATCGGCGGCGCGGGCGCGTTCAGCTTCAACGGGCCGGAGGGCATGTGCCCGGAGTGCGAGGGCCTCGGTCGGGTGTCCGCCATCGACGTGGACGAGCTGGTCGACCGCGACCTGTCGCTCAACGAGGGCGCGATCACCGTGCCCAACTTCGCCGTCGACTCCTGGTACTGGCAGGCCTTCGTCCAGTCCGGCCTGCTCGACGCGGACAAGAAGATCCGCGACTACACCGCGACCGAACTGGCCGACTTCCTGCACAAGCCCGCCACGAAGATCAAGACCGGCACGATGAACCTCACCTACGAGGGCCTGGTCGTCAAGGTGCAGCGGCTCTACCTGAGCAAGGAACGCGACTCCATGCAGTCGCACATCCGCGCCTTCGTCGACCGCGCGGCCACCTTCGCCACCTGCGGGGCCTGCCGCGGCGCCCGGCTCAACCCCGCCGCGCTCTCGGTCACCATCGACGGCCGCACCATCGCCGACTGCGCCGCGATGCAGATCAGCGACCTCGCCGCGTTCGTCGGCAAGGTCGAAGACCCGTCGGTCGGCCCGCTGCTCGCCGTGCTGCGCGGCACGCTCGACTCCCTTGTCGAGATCGGGTTGGGCTACCTGAGCCTGGATCGTGAATCGGGAACCCTCTCCGGCGGCGAGTCGCAACGCGTGAAGATGGTGCGGCACCTCGGGTCCAGCCTCACCGACGTCACCTACGTGTTCGACGAGCCCACCGTGGGCCTGCACCCGCACGACATCGCCAGGATGAACGACCTGCTGCTCCGGTTGCGCGACAAGGGCAACACGGTGCTCGTCGTCGAGCACAAGCCCGAGGTCATCCGGATCGCCGACCACGTCGTCGACCTCGGCCCCGGCGCGGGCACCAACGGCGGCACCCTCTGCTACAGCGGCGACTTCGCGGGCCTCGCCACCTCCGACACCCTCACCGGCCGCCACCTCGGCCACCGCGCGCGCTTGCGCCCGACCCCGCGTACCGCGACCGGCCAGATCCCGATCCGCGGCGCCAGTACGCACAACCTGGACAACGTCGACGTGGACGTCCCGCTCGGCGTGCTCACCGTTGTCACTGGCGTCGCCGGGTCCGGTAAGAGCTCGCTCATCCACGGCTCGCTGTCCAAGCGGCCCGGGGTGATCGTGGTCGACCAGTCCGCCATCCGCGGCTCCCGGCGCAGCAACCCGGCCACCTACACCGGCCTGCTCGACCCGATCCGCACCGCGTTCGCCAAGGCCAACGGCGTCAAACCCGCCCTGTTCAGCGCCAACTCCGAGGGCGCCTGCCCGACCTGCAAGGGCATCGGGCTGGTCTACACCGACCTGGCGATGATGGCCGGGGTCGCCTCGGTGTGCGAGGACTGCGAGGGCAGGCGCTTCACCCCGCAGGTGTTGGCGCACAAGCTCGACGGCCGCTCGATCAGCGACGTGCTGGCCATGTCCATCGCCGAGGCGCACGACTTCCTCAAGGTCCCGGCGGGCCGCAAGATCCTGGACCGGCTCGTCGACGTCGGCCTCGGCTACCTCAGCCTCGGCCAACCGCTGACCACCCTCTCCGGCGGCGAGCGGCAGCGCCTCAAGCTCGCGATCCGCATGGCGGAGAAGGGATCCACCTACGTGCTCGACGAGCCGACCACCGGCCTGCACCTCGCCGACGTCGACCAGCTGCTCGGGCTGCTCGACCGGCTGGTCGACGACGGCAACACGGTCGTGGTCATCGAGCACCACCAGGCCGTGATGGCGCACGCCGACTGGATCATCGACCTCGGGCCGGGCGCCGGGCACGACGGCGGCCGGGTCGTGTTCACCGGCACCCCCGCCCAGCTCGTCGACAGCGCAGGCACGCTGACCGCCCGGCACCTGCGCGAGTACGTGACCACAGTGGCCCCCTGACTCGACAGCCCCTGGCTCGACGGCCCCCTGACTCGACCGGGCCCGCTGAGCCGCATGGGCCCGCCAGCCCCTGACGGTGGACCGGTCAGGTGAGGTCGCCGGTGGCCTGGACCCGGTGCGTAACATCGGAAGGAGCCCAGGCCGAGGAGGCGCGCGTGGACGGCATCGGCATCTCCGTGACGCTCGACGGGGGCCACCTGTCGGTCACCCCGACCAACGCCGTGGGCAGGCTGGCCCTGGGCGGCGGGCCGCTCACCGTCGACCTGCGCGACATCGCGGCGGTCACCGTGCACGAGGCGGGGCCGCTGCGCAACGGCAGGCTCGACCTGCGGCTGCGCGACGGCCGCAGCTACCAGTTGGCGTTCACCCGAGCGCACCAGGACGATTTCGCCCGTCTGCAAGGCATCCTCGTCGCGCGACGGGGGCCGCAGGTTCCGTTGCCCCGTGCGGCGGACCTAGCGCCTCCGTTGCGCGGGCGCGGTTTCTTCAACGTGCCGGTGTTAGAGGAGACCGCGGTGGTTCGCACTCTCTGCGGTCCGGCGCCGACGGGGGAGCGGGTCTCCGAGGCGGAGCTGCGACTTCGGGACGACCACGTGCAGGTCTTGGTCGAGGGTTACGCGGTGGGGATCCTGTCGACGGCGGCCGCTTATGCCTACCGAGTCCCGTTGGAGCGTGTCGGCGGTTCTGGTCGGTGCCGTGTTCGATTGTGGTGGACTCGGGAGCACCCCGAGTTCGCCTGTTCGGTGGCGCTCGACCTCGCCGAGCCGGAGTTCACGCTGCCGCTCAACACCGTCGACCCGCTCGCGCCGCACCTGCCGCCCGGTCGGCCGTTCCGGCTGACCGGGGAACGCGAGCACCTCGACGTGCTGGTGCCGCTGATGGACTCCGCCTACCTGCCGGGCAAGGCGCTGGTGGTCGCGAGCCTGCACCTGGTCGAGCGGGCCGGGCCGCGGTCGACCAGCATGGTGGTGGCGCTGCGGGTGGACGGGCGCGACATCGGCGAGCTGGGCAGGCAGACCTCGGGCCGGTTCCGGCCGCTGGTGGGCCCGCTGGAGGAGGCGGGCCTGCCCTGCCACGCGGACGTGGTGCTCGTCGGCAACGCCATCGCGGTCGAGGGCAAGGCGCTGCTCACCCCGCCCGAGGAGCTGCCGGACGAGTTCATCCAGCGTGTCCGGGGCCTTCTTCGCGCCTGAGCATGGTGATCAGCCGGTCCAGCACCGCGCCGTCGCTGACCCGCAGCCCGTCGTGCTCGTACTCGGCGGTGAGCCAGGACCGGGTGCCCGCGATCGTGCGCGCGGTGTCCAGCGACAGCTCGCGTGCCACGTACATGTCGTCGTTGTAGACCGCGGCCGCGACGGGGACGGTGTTCGCCTTGAGCCGGTCGATGTCGTAGAGCTGTGGCCAGGCGTCTTCGGCGGCGATGAGGTGCGCGGTGTCGCGGAACGGCTGTAGCGCGGGATCGCTGTCGAACAGGGCCGGGTACACCATCTCGCCGGTGAACAGCAGCGGGTCGTCGTTGCCGAACTCGGGGAACTCTTGTCGTACCCGCTGCGCGGACCACTGCGTCGCGCCGTGTCCGCGGGCGTAAGAGGCCTCGTGTAGCAGGAAGTACAACGGTGCTGTGCTGGCCCAGGAGAGCTCGCGTTCGACATCGGTGAGGAACGCGTCCGCGAGGTGGTCGCCGTCGAAGGGCGCTTCCAGCAGGTAGTGCAAACGACTGCTTCCGGTCGACGCGCCCAAGAGGTTTCCCAAGCCCTGGAAGGCTTCTACCGTGAGGGTGCGCCCGGTGGGGAGTAGGACGGTGTTGTCCTTGAGGAAGCGTGCGACCGTACTGGCTCGTTCGACGTCTTCGGGGTAACGCTTGTAGTGCGCGATGTTCTTGCCTACGACTGTCTTGTAGAGCGTGTGGTAGATCTCGTCCGCTGTGGACTCCAGCGGGGGGAGGCCGCCGGTGATGAGGACTTCCGCGAGTGCCTCTGGCGCGAACGACAGGTACGTGACGGCGCAGTACCCGCCGAAGCTCTGGCCGAGGACACTCCACTGGTCGACCGCAAGCGCTTGCCGGATGGTTTCGGCGTCCTTGACGATGGAGTCGGCTCGGAAGTGCTTGAGGTAGTCGACCTGCTGCCTAGGAGTCCCCTGCCACGCAAGGGAATGCCGGGTGACTGGAGTGGACCTACCGGTGCCGCGCTGGTCTAGCAGCAAGAGGCGGTACTCGGCCAAGGCGCGTGTGATCCAACCTTCGCCGCCTAGCGGCCGCGGTGAGGGGAAGCCAGGGCCGCCGTTGAGATAGAGAAGGTAAGGGAGGTCTGTGCGGCCTCTAGTAACCTCTCGCGCATAGAGCTCGATTGTCGGGCCGCTGGGGTTCGCGTGGTCTAGCGGGACCGTGAAGGTGCGGTCGATGTTCATGCCGTGCCCGCGCTCTGCCACGCGGCCACACTGGCGGCCGTCTGCTCGCGCGTTCGGCCTACCTTGGTCCAGCCGCTGTCTGTCGCTAGAGCCGCCTCGTCGTCACTTAGGTCGGCGGCGCCGGTGAGGGCGGGGTAGCGCGTGGTGAGGTCGCCGAGGTAGGCGAGGACGAGGTCGTCCGCCTCGTAGCCGCGCTCGTCGAGGACGTCGTAGAGGCCCTCACCCCTGGCGATCACCAGCGGCGTGCGCTTGCTGTCCACAATGGACTGCGTGGTGAGCGTCCACGCGTCCGGGCTGACCGGGAACGGGTAGTCCGCCCCGAGCTCGCCGACCAGCCGCCAAGCCCCCGCGGGCTGCTCCCGCACCGGCGCCCACGCCCGCGGCTGCGACACCCGCACGTCCTCGTCGGCGGCCTCGTCCCACGGCCACCGACCCTCGCCGTCCGGCCACACCAACTGCGACACCGGCACCGTCTCCCCGTAGAAGTGCCGCGCCGCCCCGAACATCCCCGCGAACCACGACCCGTCCACCCCCCGCAACCGCGTGGCGACCCCGTCGATCACACCCCCGAACTCCCCCTCGGGCCACCCGCGCTCCAGCCCCAGCTCGACACACCGCCCCACCCACTCCAGCATGTCCTCCCCGTCCAGCCCGAACATCGCGACCTCGGCCACCCCCGCGCTGTGCCAAAGCCCCACCGTGTGCACGATGTCGAACTGAGCCCCCGAAACCCCGACAACCCCCCACCCCAACTCCTCGACGGCCTCCAACACCTCGGAGAACGACTCATCCCGTTCCCCCACACACAACTGACACCGACACTCCACGCCCGGACTGTACCGACCCCCACCCCCACCGACCCCGTTCCCGCTTGCCAATCCACCCCGTGTAGCCCGACGTGCTACACGGGGCTACACTGGTGTTGTGAAGGTCATCAGTCAGCGGGAGTTCCGCAACAACTCCGCCGCTGTCATGGACGCGGTAGAGGCGGGGGAGACCTACCACGTCACCCGCAACGGCGTGGAGATCGCCGAGGTCCGCCCGCTGTCCCGACGTCGGCGGCTGACCGCCGAGGAACTGGTCGAGCGGCACAAGAAGTTGCCACGCGTCGACCACGACCGACTGCGGCGCGAGGCGGATGACCACTTCGACACCGAGGACCGCATGGGCGACGACGATCCCTGGGAGCGCGGCCGTGGCTGACCGACACGAGTCGGGCGTGTTGGACACTTGCGCCTACATCGATCTCGACCTCATCGACCCCTCCGCGCTGCCCGCGGTTCCCGAGTTGACCGCCGTCACCTTGGCCGAACTCCACCAAGGCGTCGCGATGGCCAAGGATGTCGCGACGCGAGCCGCTCGAACCGAGATGCTGGCCGCGGCGATCGTCGAGTTCGACCCACTCCCGTTCGACGCGTCCGCGGCCGCCCGTTTCGGCACCCTCGTAGCGCTGACCTTGGAAGCCAACCGAAGCCCGAGGCCGCGCCGGCTGGACTTGATGATCGCTGCCATCGCCTCTGCGCGGGACTTGCCGCTCTACACCCGCAACGCCAAGGACTTCATCGGGCTGGAAGACATGCTCACCGTCGTCGAGGTCTAGCGGTCGCCGCCGAAGTGCGGTGGCAGTCCCGGCTGCTTGGACTGTGAACTCGTCGCACGTCCAGATCCGCTCGGCTGACCGAGAAATGGCGCGCGAACGCCGATGGGGCCGCCCGGGAGGCTCCAGGCGGCCCCATCGGGGGACGTTCACCAGCCTCGTGCGCGCCAGTCGGCCAAGTGCGGGCGTTGGTCGCCCAGGGTGGAGTCGTCGCCGTGGCCTGGGTAGAACCAGGTGGGGTCTGGGAGGTTGGCGAAGATTCGGGATTCGACGTCGTTCAGCAAAGAGGTGAAGTTCTCCGGGGAGGACGTCTTGCCGACGCCGCCGGGGAAGAGGGAGTCGCCGGTGAAGAGGTGGGGGGTGCCGGTGGGGTCGCGGTAGAGGAGGGCGATGGAGCCGGGGGTGTGGCCGCGGAGGTGGATGACCTCGAGGGTGACCTCGCCCACGGGAATCGTGTCTCCGTGTTCGACGAGGACGTCCGGTGGTACAGGCAGGGGGTCGGCGTCGAGGGGGTGAGCGATGGTGTTGGCTCCGAAAGCGCCCGCGGTGGCGCCGAGGCCCTGCCAGTGATCGGCGTGCTGGTGGGTGGTGACGATGGTCCGCAGCGTCGGGCGGTCCTGGCCGTAGCCGATCAGGTCCGACAGCCGCTGCGGGTCGTTGGCCGCGTCCACCAGGAGCGCCTCGCGCGTGGCGCGGCAGGTGAGGAGGTAGGCGTTGTTGTCCATCGGGCCGACCGAGAGCTTCGTGATGGTCAGCGCGGGGAGGGTGCGCCTGCTGGCTGCACCGCCGGGCTCGACGTGCCCGGTGTAGTCGTCGACGAGGTCCACGGGCGCCGACGGTACCTCCTCCGGCAGTCCCGAGTACGGCCCCTTATCCTGTTATCAGAGCGTGACCTGAAACCTACCCCCTGTCGCCGGAAACCTGTGAGCTCGTGCTGACACCTGAGACAGCGAACCAGAAGCGGTCCCCGCGCAAGATCAGCTGGGACGTGCTACGCGTCGTGGCCGTGTACACGGTCGTCGTCCAGCACATCACCCACCAGTCGCCGATCAACCACGCGGAACTCGGGCCGTACCCCTTCGTGCTCCCGTTGCAGTTCGGCGCGAGTACCCTGTTGGTGATCTCCGCGTTCTTCGTCTGCGTGACCGTACGCCGCGGGGCCACCAAGCGCTGGTTGTGGAACCGCGTCTCGCGTCTGCTCCCGGCCTACCTCGTCGCGGTAGTCATCACCTACGCCGCGTCCCGGGCTGTCGCCACCTCGTTCGGTTGGTACCTACCGACTCACACCGACCTGGTCGCGAATCTACTTCTTATCCAGGCCTGGGCGCCGGACTTCCATTGGGTGGACGCCTCTTACTGGACGCTGCCCGTGCAGCTCATGTCGTTCCTGATCGCCGCGCTGCTGTGGCCGAGGGGCTTGCTGCGCGGCAAGGTCATCCCGATCACGCTGTGGACCCTGGTCGTCGCGCCGCTGGTGATCCGCTTCGTGTGGCGCCACGACGACGCGGCGCAGTGGGTCAAGTCGCTGTTCGACGGGCTGGCGCTGCACCGGGTCGCGCTGTTCGGCGTCGGCGTGGCGATCTGGCTGTGGACCAGGCACCGGATGTCCGGCGCGCACCTCGCGGCCTACCTGGTCGCGGTGCTCGTCGCCCAGGACGCGCACTCCTACTTCGTCGACACCCCGTCCACGATCGCCTTCGGTGTGGTCCTGGTGGGCATCGTCGCCGCCGCGGGCGGGCCGGACTGGGCGATCCTCACCGGGCTCGGCAGGCCGATCCGCTGGCTCGCGGGCATCTCCTTCGGCGTGTACCTCGTGCACCAAGAGCTCGGTTTCGTGCTGGCCAGGTACCTGCTCGACAAGGGCATCGGACCGTGGGGCCGCCTGCTGGCCTGCGTGGCGATGGCGCTGCTGCTCGGCTGGGCGATCACCAAGCTGGTCGAGCAGCCCGCGCACCGGTGGCTCACCACCAAGGGGCCGACGGCGTGGGCGTGGCTGCGCGCCCGGCTTCAGCCCCAGGCGCCCAGCTCGGGCGGCGTCCCGGTCAGCGCGCTGCCGTCGGACCTGCCCGCCAGCCACCCCAGGACCACCGGCGCGGGCCCGGCGAGCTCCCGCGAGCTCGAGTGGGTGGCGATGGCCAGCTCCCAGGTGCGCTGACGCCCGTCCGGCAGGTCGGCGACCAGCCGCAGCGGCAGGCCCTCGGTGCGCGCCCGGTGCGGCCGGACCGCCAGGTCCAGCAGCCGGTCGAGGTGGCCTGCGGGGATGTCGGCGTACCCGGTGCCCGCGTCCAGGTCGACCAGGTGGTTCCACGCCTCGAACAGCGCGAGCTCCGGGACCTCGGCCGCGGGCAGCGTCCGGCCGGACGGGTGCGCGACGACCGCGGCCCAGTCGCTCTCACCCAGACGAGCGATGGCGGTGTGGAATCGGTCACACGCGGCGTAGAGGTCCTCGCGGATCACCTGCGCGACCCTGGTCGACCCGTCCTCGATGTCGGCGTCCCGGTCCGCGCGGCTGGTGTACGCCGGGTGCTCCACCCCGGTCCGCGCCCAGGTCAGCAGGTTGACCAGGGCGTCGGCGTTGCGCGCGAGGTGGCTGACCACGTGTGCCCTGCTCCAGCCGGGCAGCAGGCTCGGCTCGCGGAACGCCGGGTCGGGCAGCTCGGCCACCACCCGGTGCAGCACCGCCCACGCCTCGCGGACGCCCTGGTGCGCGGCCTGCGCCCGGCCGACCCCGTCGGATCGGCGCTGACCAGGCAGTCCGGGCTGCTCGGTGCCCGCTCCAGCGGTCTCGGTCGTGCTCGTGGACGTGTTGGACACGGTCATACCCACCCCCGACTGGTGCTGCTGGTGTGATCGGAGCAACGCGCTCCGACCTCCAGCGTAAGCCGGTCCGCTACCGCTGGGTACCTCCGTCGCGGGTGCACGGCGCAGGTCGGTCCGCGAGAATTGTCGGTGCCCCGGTCTAGCATCCCCAACGCCATCCCCGTAACCATCGTCCTAGGGTTGTTCCGCAGGTCGAGCACGGTCCGTGCCCGGTGCTTCCACGCCACCGGGTGGCGTCGGCCGCGACGACCGCGGGTACACCGTGCGAGGCGGCGGGGGCCGCGCGCCAGCGGTGCGATGGCACGAGCAGTTGACCCACCAGTGACACACCCACCAGCAGTTGACCCGTGAGCAGTGAGCCAGTGCCGTTCGCCCGGCGCCGCCGCTCAGCACTACCGAAGGGACCTCAGTGGCCGACCGCCTCGTCGTTCGCGGCGCCCGGGAGCACAACCTGCGCGGCGTGGACATCGACCTGCCCCGCGACAGCCTCGTCGTGTTCACCGGGCTGTCCGGCTCGGGCAAGTCCAGCCTCGCGTTCGACACGATCTTCGCCGAGGGCCAGCGCCGCTACGTCGAGTCGCTCTCGGCCTACGCCAGGCAGTTCCTCGGCCAGATGGACAAGCCCGACGTCGACTTCATCGAGGGCCTCTCGCCCGCGGTGTCGATCGACCAGAAGTCGACCAGCCGCAACCCGCGTTCCACGGTCGGCACCATCACCGAGGTCTACGACTACCTGCGCCTGCTCTACGCGCGCGCGGGCAAGCCGCACTGCCCGACCTGCGGTGAGCCGATCAGCAAGCAGACCCCGCAGCAGATCGTCGACCAGGTGCTGGCGATGGAGTCCGGGGTCCGGTTCCAGGTCCTGGCCCCGGTCGTGCGCGGCCGCAAGGGCGAGTACGTCGACCTCTTCGCGAACCTGCAGACCCAGGGCTACTCGCGCGCGTTGGTCGACGGGGCGGTGCACCAGCTGACCGACCCGCCGAAGCTCAAGAAGCAGGAGAAGCACCACATCTCGGTGATCATCGACCGGCTGGCGGTGAAGGCGAGCTCCAAGCAGCGGCTGACCGACTCGGTCGAGACCGCGCTGCGGCTGGCCGACGGCCTGGTCGAGCTGGAGTTCGTGGACCTGCCCGACAACGACCCGCACCGCATCCGCGGCTTCTCCGAGCACCTGGCCTGCCCTAACGGCCACCCGCTCGGCGTCGAGGACCTGGAGCCGCGGTCGTTCTCGTTCAACTCGCCCTACGGCGCGTGCCCGGAGTGCACCGGCATCGGCGTGAAGAAGGAGGTCGACCCGGAGCTGGTCGTCCCCGACGACGAGCTGTCGCTGGCCGATGGCGCCATCGCGCCCTGGGCGGGCGGGCAGACCGCGGAGTACTTCGTGCGGCTGCTCACCTCGCTGGCCGAGACCATCGGGTTCCGGATGGACACCCCGTGGCGCAGGCTCACCGCGAAGGCGCAGAAAGCGGTGCTGCACGGGGTAAGCGACCAGGTGCACGTCCGCTACAAGAACCGCTACGGCCGGGAGCGCTCGTACTACGCCGCGTACGAGGGCGTGATCCCGTTCCTGGAGCGGCGCCAGGAGCAGACCGACTCCGAGTACATGCGCGAGAAGTACGAGGGCTACATGCGGGAGGTGCCCTGCCCGACGTGCCGGGGCACCCGGCTCAAGCCGGAGATCCTCGCGGTGACCCTCGCGCACGGCACCGAGGGCGACAAGTCCATCGCCGAGGTGTCCAACATGTCCATCGGGGAGTGCTCGGCGTTCCTCGACGGGCTCAAGCTCGGCAGGCGCGAGTCGATGATCGCGGGCGCCGTGCTCAAGGAGATCCAGGCCCGGCTCCGGTTCCTGCTCGACGTCGGCCTCGACTACCTCTCCCTCGACCGCGCCTCCGGCACCCTCTCCGGCGGCGAGGCGCAGCGCATCCGGCTGGCGACCCAGATCGGGTCCGGCCTGGTCGGCGTGCTCTACGTCCTCGACGAGCCCTCGATCGGCCTGCACCAGCGCGACAACCACCGGCTGATCGAGACGCTGACCCGGCTGCGCGACCTGGGCAACACGCTGATCGTCGTCGAGCACGACGAGGACACCATCCGCGCCTCGGACTGGATCGTCGACATCGGACCGGGTGCGGGCGAGCACGGCGGCAAGGTCGTGCACAGCGGCACGTTCAAGGAGCTGCTGAAGAACAAGGAGTCGCTGACCGGCGCCTACCTGTCCGGTCGCAGCGAGATCCCGATGCCCGCGATCCGCCGCGCGATCGACAAGAAGCGACAGTTGACCGTGGTCGGCGCGCGTGAGCACAACCTGCGCGGTATCGACGTGTCGTTCCCTCTAGGCGCGCTCGTGTCGGTCACCGGTGTCTCCGGTTCGGGTAAGAGCACCCTGGTGAACGACATCCTCGCCACGGTCCTGGCGAACAAGCTCAACGGCGCCCGCCAGGTGCCCGGCAGGCACACCAGGATCAAGGGCCTGGAGCACGTGGACAAGCTCGTCCAGGTGGACCAGTCGCCGATCGGCCGCACCCCGCGGTCCAACGCGGCCACCTACACCGGCGTGTTCGACCACATGCGCAAGCTGTTCGCCTCGACGACGGAGGCCAAGGTCCGCGGCTACCAGCCGGGCCGGTTCTCCTTCAACGTCAAGGGCGGCCGCTGCGAGGCGTGCGCGGGCGACGGCACCATCAAGATCGAGATGAACTTCCTGCCGGACGTGTACGTGCCGTGCGAGGTGTGCAAGGGCGCCCGGTACAACCGGGAGACCCTGGAGGTGCACTACAAGGGCAAGACGATCGCCGAGATCCTGGACATGCCGATCGAGGAGGCGGCCGCCTTCTTCGAGCCGATCAAGGCGATCCACCGGCACCTGGCCACCCTGGTCGACGTCGGCCTCGGCTACGTCCGGCTCGGCCAGCCCGCGCCGACACTGTCCGGCGGCGAGGCGCAGCGGGTGAAGCTGGCCAGCGAGCTGCAGAAGCGCTCCACCGGCCGCACCGTCTACATCCTCGACGAGCCCACCACCGGCCTGCACTTCGAGGACATCCGCAAGCTGCTCGGCGTGATCAACGGCCTGGTCGACAAGGGCAACTCGGTGATCGTCATCGAGCACAACCTGGACGTCATCAAGGGCTCGGACTGGATCGTCGACATGGGACCCGAGGGCGGCTCCGGCGGCGGCACGGTGGTGGCGGAGGGCACACCCGAGGACGTGGTGAAGGCCGAGGGCAGCTACACGGGGGAGTTCCTCGCGCACGTGATGTGATCGGATCGGGTGCCGCCGGTGGCCTGGGTCACCGGCGGCGACTACCGCCGGAGTTCGCTCGGAGACGTGCGGTAACCAGCGGAAACGACATCTGGACATGGTGTATCCCGGTCGCGGATGCTGACTCCTACCTCGTAGCCGCGACTGCTGTCGCGGGTCGTGCGAGGAGGACAGCAGTGTTCGAGACAACGGAACTCGAGGCCAGAGTCGTGCAGCCGCGCCGGGTCACCGCAGCCTCGCTCGCCCTCGTCGACGGCGGCGCGGGCGTGCGCGCGTGGGACGGGCTCAAGGGCATCACCGCCCCCGCCGACTTCCGCGTGCTCTCCCGCGGCCGCCACCACGCCCGCCCCGGCCAGCGCGCCGGTCTCGGCCACGCGACTGGTGCAGGCCAGGCAAGTGGCCTTGGTCAGCGTCTCGGCCAGGCCGCTGGCCTTGGTCAGGCTGCTGGTCTCGGCCAGGCCACCGGCGAGCAGCGCATGCGGCTGGCCGTCGTGCCGACCGGGCGGACGGGCACCGATCACCGGGGGCCAGTGCGTGCCGGGTGACACGGACAACCGCACCGACGACCCCACGCGGGCGACCCCGGGCCGCGTCGCGTCCGGCGCCACAGTGGACGAACCGACCCAGGTGACCTCTCGGGCGGGCATCCTCAGTGTGGACGAACTGACGCAGGTGACCACAACGCGCGCACTCGCCGCGGAGGTCGTCGCCGCCGTTGACGCTGCCGCGGCTGCCGCTGCCGGGCGGCCGACCTCTGGTCAGCCCGCGGATGCCGCGCTACCTGGCGACGAGACGACCAAGATGATGGTCGTCCCCAAGGTCGTCGAGGCGCGTGCCGTGAGCGTGCGGGAGTGGGACCGGCACCTGCGGGACTGCCTGCGCCAGGAGTTCGGGTCGAAGGTCACCGTGTCCGGTGAGCCGTTGGTGCAGGGGGCACGGCTGGCCGTGGTGCGCGGTGAGGATCCCGCGTTCGAGCGGCGGGCGCGGGTCGCGAAGCTGCGGGTGTTGACCGTGACCGCGACGAACGGTGTGGTGGAGGTCGGGCCGTTGGCGGTGCCGGGGGAGCCGGGATGTGCGGCGTGCGCGCGGGGCAGGCGGCTCGGGGCGGCTGCGGCGACGGTCGACGAGCGTGATCCCGACGCCACGACGGTCGTGCGCGAGCGGGACATCCCCGCCGAGGCGATCGCCGTCGTGGACCAGATGCTGCGGGCCGCGGTGGAGGGCGACAAGGCCCTGGTCGGGTACGTCGTCGAGGTGGGGTCGGGTGAAACGCTGTGGCACAAGGTGATCCCGCTCCCGGACTGCGACCTGTGCGGCGGCGCTGACGGCATCGCGACAGTCGGCATCCCCGAGGACGAGGACGATCCCGAGGCGTTGTTGCAGGCGCTAGCGGGTTGGGTCGACCCTCTTACCGGTGTCATCCCGTGGGTCTCGGTGAGCGAACCGCTGACCGGTGGCCCCTACGTCGGTACCGCTGCTCCGCCGCATCTAGTGGTTGGCGGCGAGGTCCGGTCGATGCCGATCGGGTGGGGTAAGGGCATGACCAGGCACGCCGCGATCGTGTCGGCGGTGGGGGAGGCCATCGAGCGGTACTCGGCGTCGCTGCCTGACCCGGACAGGGTGGTGTGGGCGCGTGCGGCCGACCTCGACGGGGAAGTGCTTGATCCACGCGAGTTCCCCCTCTATGAGCCAGAGCAGTACGCGGCGCGCGGCTTCCCTTACGTTGCCTACGACCGCCGCATCGACCACCCGTGGGTGCGCGGTAGTTGGCTCGGCACCGATAAGGCTGTCTGGGTGCCCGCCGTGTTCAGCTACCTCGCGATGGGGCTGCTGCCCGAGCACCTGATCGCCCAAGGCACCTCCAACGGACTCGCCGCGGGTACCGACGCCGATAGCGCCGCCGTGTGCGCCACCCTCGAACTGGTCGAGCGCGACGCGATGATGTGCGCGTGGCTCTCCGGCGCGAAGGGCCGGTTCGTCGAACTGGACGACACCCTCGACATCGAGGTCGCCGACGTCGTCGAGGCGCTGCGCGAGGCGGGCCCGGCGGTCGAGGTGTACGTGCTGCCGACCTCCGCCTACGGCACCACCGCCATCGCCCTCGCGATCGGCGACGGCAGGCGCTGGCCCGCGATCTCCCTGGGCCTCGGCTCCGACCGGTCCCCCCGCGCCGCCATCCGCGCCGCCGTACTGGAACTCGCGCAGACCGCCCCGCACCTGGCCGCCCTCCTGCGCGACGGCCACCGCGCCCCCCGGCACGCGGGTGAGGTCCGGGAGATGCTCGACCACGCCGCGTTCTACTTCCCGCCCGCCCGCATGGAAGCCTTCGACCGCCTCCGCTGCGGCGGCACCTCCCGCCTGGCCGACCTCCCCGAACCCGCCTTCGACACCTCGGTCGCCGACCTCGCCGGCCACCTCGGCACCGCGGGCATCCGAGTAGCCGTCGTCGACGTGACCAGCGCGGACGTCGCCACCAGCCCCTTCCGCGTGGTCCGCGCGGTAAGCCCGGACCTCCAACCCATCAGCTACGGCCACGGCGTGCACCGAGCCCCCGTCGCCCGCCTCCGCCACCGCGGCGTCCCGATCCGCAGACTGGTCCACCCCATCTGGTGATCGTGGGCCCGGTCTGGGCCATCGAGGGGGGTTGATCCGCCGGCTGGCGCACGTGGGTTGGTGGTTCGGTGTTCACCGGGTGGACAGGGCGGGCGGGCAGGATCTTCGCGCATGCGCACCGCGGCCGTTGTCGGCTCCCTGGTCTTGATCCCGTTGCTCGCGTTGCCCGCCGCTGCTGGTCTTCCGCAGGTCAGGGCGTCGGTGGAGACGCAGCCCTACTACGACGACGAGGGGGCTGACGCTGATGATCCGGCGGTGTGGGTCGATCACGCGCGGCCGGAGCGGAGTCGGGTGGTGGGCACGCTCAAGAACGGCGGGCTCGCCGTGTTCGACCTGCGGGGGACCCAGGTCCAGCACATCGCGACCCCGCCCGCGCCGACCCCGGACGCCGAGGCGGGGCGGTTCAACAACGTCGACGTCGTGCAGGGTGCCCGGGTCGGGCGGCGCGTGCTCGACCTCGCCGTCGTGTCCGATCGGGGCAGGGACCGCATCCGGGTCTACGCGATCGACCGCGCCGGTGTCCTGACCGATGTCACCACCGACGCCCCGCCGCGGGCGTTCAGTGCCACCGAGGCCGAGGTCGACGAGCAGCGCACCGCCTACGGCCTCACCGTCGTGCCGGACCCGGACGGTGGCACGCCCTGGGTCGTCGTGAGCAGGCGCCACGACACCCGGCTCGGTGTGTTCCGCCTCGCCGACGACGGCCGCGGCCGTGTCACCTACCGCCGCGTCGACACGGTTGACCTGCCCGCCGCGTTCACCGTCCCGGCCGGCACCTGGTCGCCGTGCCTGGAGCCGGGAGAGGGCCCGCAGGTCGAGGGCATGGTCTTCGACCCGACCGACGGCACCCTCTACGCCGCCCAGGAGGACGTCGGCATCTGGCGGATCCCCGTGCGCGCGGGCCACTTCGGCCGCCCCACCCTGGTCGACAAGGTCCGCGAGTTCGGCAGGCCCGCGACCTACGACCCGGCCACCGAGGAGTGCACCTTCACCGGCCCGCCTTCCCCTGCCGCAGGCCGTTACCTCACCGCTGACGCCGAGGGCCTCACCATCGCTTACGGCAAGAGCGGCCAGAAGCAGCTCCTAGCCTCCAGCCAGGGCGACAGCACCTTCGTCACCTACGACATCACCCGCGGCCTCCCGAAGCACACCGGCGGTTTCACCATCGCTGACTCCTCCACAGTGGACGGCGTGCAGCACAGCGACGGTGCCGCCGTCATCACTACCCCGCTCGGCCGGGACTACCCCCACGGCCTGCTCGTTGTCCACGACGGCGAGAACAGCCCGGGGGAGCGCGAGAGCACCAACTTCAAGTTCGTCTGCTGGGAGCGGGTCCCGGGATCCATCCGCTAGACCGACGCCAGGGTGGGTGACTTCGGCGCATAGCGTTCCAACGCCGCACCGGTAGCCACGAGTGCCGCGGACGTGACCAGCGCCAGAGTCACCCACCACGTCGGGTGGTTGTTGTCCAACAGATCGTTGCCCAGCACTAGATCCCCCAAAGGCCCGGCCTGCGCTCCCACCAACCCCAGCACTACGACCACCACCAACGGCGCGTCACCGCACCGCTCGGCCGCAACAGCGCCAGACAGCACAACCAGCCCCACGCCAACAGCGAGCAGCGCCAACGCATACCCAGCCCCGTCGCCAACGAACACGGGTAGCACCAACGCCGCCGCAGTCGCCGCAACGGTGAACAGCAACGCGCGCGCCGCACTCAGCCCAAGAGCAGCGAAAACCAACACGCCCCCCACCAGCGCCACCCAAGCGAGCAGACTCGGCCGCGCACCGAACGGGTGCCCATCGAGGCGAATCCCGGCGCGCACCAACGCGATCCCCACCACCGCGACCACGACCAGCGCGGTCGTCTCCAAAGTCGCGCGCACCGCGGTCAGCGCCCCGACGACGATCAGCCCCACCACAGACACGAGCCGCAGCCGCTCGTCCAACGCAGGCAGCGCGCTCACCGCCACCGCCAGCACCCCGGCCGCGAGAACCCAAGGCGGCCCAGCGGGTGCCCGAGCGTCGCGACGGCTGATCAGCACTGCGGCCGCCGCCCCCGCGACAGCGAGCCCCGCCGCCACGAACGGCACCAGGTCCCAGATGGAGGGCTCGAACCGCGATCGGGCCAACGGCCCACTCACCGCGTACGCGCCCACCGCGATCCCGGCCAACGCGGACCCGTGAGCCCGATGCCCCACCGCGAGCAGTCGACCCGCGCCGCCCAGAGCGCCCAAGACGAGCAGCACCGCGGCCGAGGACGTCACCACCGACACCACCCGCAGCCGGACGGCCACGTCGACCCCCGCGGGCAACGGCCAGTTGTCCACCCACAGCACGGCGTCGGCGGTGCTCAGCGCGCCGCCGACCACCAGCACCCAGGGCCACGCCCGGCCGGGGAACCGCCACAGCGCGACCAGCGCGGCGATCGCGGCGACCAGGACCAGCCAGCCCCAGCCGCCCACGGCCCCCGGTGGCGCGGGGTGGCGCAGCAGCAGCGCGCCGGTGGTGGCGAGGGTGGCGACGAAGGCCCACCGAGAGGTCATGATCGTCACCGTACAGCGCACGAACAACGTCGGGGGACCGCTACGCCGAACCGCCCGCACCGGGGGCATCGGTCGCGGGCGGCTCACGCGGTACAACGAACGACAGCGCGGCCAGGCTACGCCTCACGCGCGCTTTCCCGTGCGTTCGCCCGTGCGGACGAGTCGGGCGCGGCGCTCGGTGGTGACTCCCGCGTAGCGTCACCGCCCGGTGCGTCCGGTTGGGTCGCCTCGTCAAACGGTTGGCGGCCGGAGAGCACCGCGACGGCCCGGTCGTGGTCGAGTTCCCGGGTCCACGCCCCGATCACGACGGTCGCCACCGCGTTGCCCGCGAAGTTGGTCAGCGCCCGCGCCTCCGACATGAACCGGTCGATGCCCACGATCAGCCCGACCCCGTCCACCAGGTCCGGCCGGTGCGACTGCAACCCGCCTGCCAGCGTCGCCAGCCCGGCCCCGCTCACCCCGGCGGCGCCCTTCGCGGCGATGATCATGAAGGCCAGCAACGAGAACTGTTCGCCGAGCGAGAGCGGCGACCCGGTCGCGTTGGCCACGAACAACGTCGCCATGGTCAGGTAGATCGCGGTCCCGTCGAGGTTGAACGAGTAGCCGGTCGGCACCGCGATCCCCACAACCGGCTTGCTGACGCCCAAGTGCTCCATCTTCGCGATCAGCCGAGGTAGCGCTACCTCCGACGACGACGTCGACAGGATCAGCAGGAACTCGCGGCCTAGGTAGCGCAGCAAGGAGAAGACGTTGAGCCGCGTCACCGCCCACAGCAGCAAACCCAGCACTACCAACACGAACAGCACGCACGTGGCATAGAACCCCAGCATGATCACCGCGAGGCTCTTGAGCGCTCCGGCACCGGTAGCCCCAACGACCGCGGCGATCGCGCCGAACGCGCCGATCGGCGCCGCCCACATGATCATGGCCAGGATCCGGAACACCAACCGCTGCACGTGCCCGACCCCGCGCAGCACCGGCTCGCCGGACGGCCCCATCAGCTGCAGCGCGAACCCGACCAGCAGCGCCACCAGCAGCGTCTGCAGCACCTGCCCCTCGGTCAGCGACGACAGCAGCGAGGTCGGGATCAGCCCGAGCAGGAACTCCGTCGTCGACTCGCCGCCCTTGACCTGCGCCGCGCCGCTCTCGCGCAGCGCCTCGGTCAGCCGCAGCCCGTCGCCGGGGTGCAGCACGTTGCCGACCAGCAACCCGATGCCCAGCGCCACCGTCGACATCACCAGGAAGTAGCCGAGTGCCAGGCCGCCGACCCGACCGACCCGGCTCGCCTTGGCCACCGAGCCGACGCCGAGCACGATCGTGCAGAAGATGATCGGGCTGATCATCATCTTGACCAGCGCCACGAACGCCGCGCCCAGCGGTGCCAGGGCCTTCGCGGTGGCCGGGAACACCAGGCCGACCAGCACGCCGAGCGCGACGGCCGCGATCACCGCCAGGTACAGCAGGTGTGTGCGGTCGCGCCGCGTCGGCGGCTCAGCGGGGTCGGCGGTCTGGCGCGGGGGTGGGATCGGGGCGGAACCGGGCACTGCTGCCTCCCTGGGGGTCCAGGGGGTCCACCTTCCTCCCGGGTGTGGCCGCGGTCACGCTTGTGGTCGTAGAGTTCGCGATCAGTAGACCGGTCCGGTGAACTTCTCTCCGGGGCCCTGGCCCGGCTCGTCCGGGAACGCGGAGTACTCGCGGAAGGCCTTCTGCAGCGACTGCAGCCCGTCGCGGATCGGCGCGGCGTGCGGGCCGAGGTACTCCACCGAGGCGGTCACCAGCCCGGCCAGGGCGGTGATCAGCCTGCGCGCCTCGTCCAGGTCGCGGCGGGGGCTGGTGGCGGGGTCCTCGTCGGCCAGGCCGAGCCGCTCGGCGGCGGCGGACATCAGCATGACCGCGGCCCGGCTGATCACCTCCACGCTCGGAATGTCGGCGAGCTCGCGCGCGTTGTCGAGGGTGTCGTCCGAGGTGGCGGGGCCGGGTGCGGCGGAAGCGTCGTTCACGGTCTGCTACCCTTGCACGTGCGACCAGCCCCCGTCAGCGCGGGGGCGGCAAAGTGGAGCCCCCGCTCCCACCCAGGCCACCGCGAGGTAGCTGGGTCCGGTTGCCGCGGACCGCCGGGTTCTGACCTGGTGGTCTTGTGGTGTGTCCTGACGCGTGTCGTCGGGCAATCGGTTGGAAGCGGGCCCCGGCGTGCCACCTGGCACCACGGGGTCCGAGCTGTTTTTGGGGACCTCACGTGCCGTGCACGTCGCGAGTTGGACGTGCCACGTCCGCCCACCCGGGCGGGCGGGGAACGCAACCGGCAGGGTGGTCCCGTCTTCTCGGGTGGCCCCGCCGGACAGCATTACCGGACCAAGGAGGCCCCATCAGCACGGAGACACGCATCAACGACCGCATCCGCGTGCCGGAGGTCCGACTCGTCGGACCCAACGGCGAACAGGTCGGGATCGTCCGCATCGAGGACGCGCTCCGCCTGGCGCAGGAAGCGGATCTTGATCTCGTCGAGGTCGCCCCCACGGCGCGCCCGCCGGTCTGCAAGCTCATGGACTTCGGAAAGTTCAAGTACGAGAGCGCGCAGAAGGCCCGCGAGTCCCGGCGCAACCAGGTGCTCACCGTCATCAAGGAGCAGAAGCTCCGGCCGAAGATCGACTCCCACGACTACGAGACCAAGAAGCGCAATGTCGTGCGCTTCCTCGAGCACGGGAACAAGGTCAAGGTCACCATCATGTTCCGCGGCCGCGAGCAGTCCCGCCCCGAGCTGGGCTTCCGACTGCTCAAGCGGCTCGCCGAGGACGTGCAGGACCTGGGCTTCGTCGAGTCGTCGGCCAAGCAGGACGGCCGCAACATGATCATGGTGCTCGCGCCGCACAAGAACCTGAAGCCGAAGCCGAAGTCGACCTCGGCGAACTCCGACGACGAAGCGGGTACCGAGGCGGCCGTCGAGCTGCCGATCGAGGCACCCGCCGACAACGTCGCCCAGGACTGACCCCGACCGGGACGACCGGTCGGCGCACAACCCCCGAAGGCCGCCCGCGGGCCTCACCGCCCGCGGGCGGCACGACGACGAGGATCGAACATGCCGAAGATGAAGACCCACTCCGGTACCGCCAAGCGCGTGCGGATCACCGGCAAGGGCAAACTTCGCCGCCAGCAAGCGGGCCTGCGCCACAAGCTGGAGAAGAAGTCCAGCGCGCTCACCCGCAGGCTTTCCGGCACCGAAGAGGTCGCCAAGCCCGACGTGCGCCGCCTGAACCGCCTTCTGGCCCGCTAGGTCGACCCCACCCCCTTGACCACCGGGCGCCTCGCGGCGCCCACTAGATCGACAGGACGGACCCCGTGGCACGCGTCAAGCGGGCGGTCAACGCCCAAAAGAAGCGCCGGACCACCCTCGAGCTCGCCAGCGGCTACCGCGGCCAGCGCTCGCGGCTGTACCGCAAGGCCAAGGAGCAGGTGCTCCACTCGCTCAACTACGCCTACCGGGACCGTCGCGCCCGCAAGGGCGACTTCCGCAAGCTGTGGATCCAGCGGATCAACGCCGCCGCCAGGCAGAACGGCATGAGCTACAACCGGTTCATCGAGGGCCTGCGCGTCGCCGGTGTCGACGTCGACCGCAAGATCCTCGCCGAGCTCGCCGTGAGCGACCCCACCGCGTTCACCGCCCTGGTCGAGATCGCGCGCGTCAACGCGGGCACCCAGGGCAAGGCCGCTTCCTGAGCACGCGCGTCCAACGACCCGGGGCAGTGCCGTTCACCGAACGCACCCCCCGGGTCGTTGCCGCTCGGGCCCTGACCCGCCGCCAGGCCCGCGACAAGGCGGGCCGCTTCCTCGCCGAGGGTGCCCAGGCCGTCCGCGAGGCCCTGGCGTTCGGTGAGGTCCACGAGCTGTTCGTGACCGAGTTCGCCGCCTCCCGCAACGAGGACCTGCTGACCCTGGCCGCCGAGTCCCGGGTGCCGGTCTCGGAGATCACCGAGAAGGCCGCGGCCGGGCTGTCGGAAACCGTGACGCCCCAGGGCTTGGTGGCCGTCTGCTCCCTTGTGGACCAACCGGTGGAGTCGGCGCTCGCCGCGTCGCCGCCGTTGGTGGCGGTACTGGTCGGGGTGTCGGACCCGGGCAACGCCGGAACCGTGACCCGCGTGGCCGACGCGGCCGGTGCCGGGGCCGTGCTGTTCGCCGGGGACACGGTGGACCCGCACAACGGCAAGTGCGTCCGCGCGTCGACCGGCAGCGTGTTCCACCTCCCCGTCGGGCGCTCGCGCAACGTCCCCGAGGTGCTGGGCGCCTGCCGATCCGCGGGCCTGCGCCTGGTGGCCGCCGACGGGCACGCCTCCCTTGACCTGGACGACGTCGCCGACGCGGGCGGCCTGTCGGTCCCCACGGCCTGGATCTTCGGCAGCGAGGCGCACGGCCTCGACCCGGACGTGCTGTCCCTTGTGGACGACACCATCAAGGTCCCCCTCCACGGCCGCGCCGAAAGCCTCAACCTGGCCACCGCCGCCGCCGTCTGCCTGTACGCCAGCGCCCGCGCCCAGCGCCGCCGCTGACGGCGCCCCACCCCCGCCTCTCCGAACGCCCGACGCCGTGACCACCGCAGTTGTCCACAGGCCGTCGCTTCGGTACCCGAGTCCTGTCGCCCTCTCCCGGTAGGCTGTGTATTGGGGGCTGCTCAGCTCGGCCCACCGAGTTGTCCACAGCCCGCACCGCTCGTGGCCCCGTTCTGTCGGTGCCCCTCGGTAAGCTGTATATCGGGGGCTGCTCCGCGCGGTTTGATCTTGTGACCGCCGCTTCGACCCCTTAGCGCACCGATCCCTTAGCGCTTCGACCCCTTAGCGCACCGATCCCTTAGCGCTTCGACCCCTTAGCGCACCGATCCCTTAGCGCTTCGACCCCTTAGCGCACCGATCCCTTAGCGCTTCGACTCCTTAGCGCTTCGACGCCGCAGCCGCGTGGGCGAACCCACCCGCCGCGCACGTTCCGCGGGACGACCATCGTCCAGCACGGCGCCCGCGTCCGACCGGTCCACCTTCCCGTCAGTCCACAAGCGACATATGCGTGGATCTGATCTATACGGCACTTGTCGACAATGGTTATCGTTGGCGGTCGGTGTGGGTCGGCCTGGGGTGAGGAGTGTTGGTGGGGCACCTGGTGATGGTGGAGAGCTGGGTCGGGGCGATGAGCGCGTTGTTGCCCAGGGCGGTGCGGGAGGCGGGGCATCGGTTCAGCTTCGTGACCAGGGACGTGCAGCACTACCTGCGGTCGAACCCGGGTCCCGGGCCGCATCCGTTGCTGGCGGCGGACAACGTGCTCGCCGCCGAGACCAACGACGTCGAGTCCCTGGTCGCCCACGTGGGCAAGCTGCACCGAGCGCTCCGGTTCGACGGTGTGGTCAGTTCGTGCGACTACTACCTGCCCGCCGTGGCGGTGCTCGCGCAGCGGCTGGGGTGGGCCGGGCCGTCGCCGGAAGCGGTCGAGCGGGCTTGCCGCAAAGACCTTGCGCGGGTGGCGCTGAAAGGCGTGCCCGGGCCTGATTTCGCGGTCGTGCACGGCTGGGACGAAGCGGTCACGGCGGCGCGGGGGATCGGTTTTCCCTTGGTGGTGAAGCCGGTCGACCTCTGCGCGGGCATGTTCGTGCGGGTGGTGCACAACGAGACCGAGCTCGGGGACGCGGTCAGGGCGCTGGCGGGGTTCCCGGTCAACGCGCGGCAGCAGGTGCGAAACCCGGCCGTACTCCTGGAAGAGCTGCTCGTCGGACCCGAGGTGAGCGTCGAGACGGTCACTGTGGACGGTCGCACGACGGTCGTCGGGGTGACCGACAAGTCCGTTGTGGGCGCTCCGTGGTTCGTCGAAAGTGGACACATGTTCCCGGCCGCGCTCAGCGAGGCCGAGTACACCGCGGTCACCGAGGTCGCGGTCGCCGCGATCGAGGCGCTGGGCCTCGACCGCGTGGTCGGGCACACCGAGGTCAAGCTGACCGCGACCGGCCCGAAGATCGTCGAGGTCAACCCCAGACCCGCGGGGAACCGGATCACCGAACTGGTCCGCAGGACGACCGGCGTCGACCTGCCGATGCTGCACGTCCGGTTGGCCCTGGGCGAGACACCGGAGATCGCCGCCACCCCCACCGGCGCGCGCAGTGCCGCCGTCGGGTTCCTCCTGCCCACCCGCCGGGGCGTGGTCGCGGAGATCAACGGGGTGGACGCCCTCGCCGCCGCCGACGTCGTGGAGTGGGCGGTGAAACCGGCCGGGCACACGGCGGGCGACCCGACCAGCAACAACGCCTACCTCGGCCACGTCATGGTCGTCGACCGGGCCGGACCCGGCGCGCGGGCGCGGGTCGAGGAGCTGGTCGCGGGCCTCACGGTCCGGTACGCCGGATGAGCGCGGTCGTGGCGGACCTGGTCGACCAGGTCCGGGGCGGCGCGTTCGGCCTGCCCACCGACAACGAGGTCAGCGTCGGGTTCACCACCCGGCAGGCGGTCCGGCACGACACCAGGGGGACCGGTTACCGCAACGAGGTCCTCAGCCTGCGGGTCGGCCGCGCGGTCGGGTCGTGCGCGGTCGAACCCGGCACCGTTGACGACGACCTGGTCTACGACTGCATCGGTGCGCCCGTCGACGCACTGTTCGACCACCCGGTGCTCGCCGTGCGAGTGGCGGCGTTGGACGCGTACCTGATGGCTGCCCGGCCGCACGAGGAGCACGCGGACGACAACGTTCGGATCGACCAGGGCACGTCGCTGGAGAAGTCACTGGTGCGCGCCGGGCACGTCGTCGACCTGCTCGGTGCGGTGCCGGGGCAGCGGGTGCTCGTCGTCGGCGTCGTGAACTCACTGTTGCACCACCTGCGCGACCGCGGCATCCACTACCGGCCGTGCGATCTGCGGGGCGGTCGGACCGAATGGGGCGAGCCGATTAGCAACGATGCGGACCTCACCGGGTGCGATGCGATCCTGGCGACCGGGATGACCCTCGGCAACGGCTCGTTCGAGACGTTGCGCGCTGCGGCCGTTGCGGCGGACGTCCCGTTGGTGATGTTCGCGCAGACCGGCAGCGCAGTGTTGCCCTGTCTGATCGGCACCGGCGTCACGGCCGTGTGCGCGGAGCCCTACCCCTTCTTCTGGCTCGACGGCGGCCCCACCGTGCTGCACCGCTACCGGGAGGCCCGGTGAGACCCGAACTGCTCGACCTGGTCGGCGGCACCCCGCTGGCCAGGGTCACCACCCCGCTGCCGCACCAGCACACCGGGTTCTGGGCGAAGCTGGAGTGCCTCGGCGCGGGCGGGATGAAGGCGCGCGCGGCGGTGTCGATGCTCATGGCCGCCCGCACCGACGGCAGGCTCGCCCCCGGCGCCCCGGTCGTGGAGTCCACCAGCGGCACCCTCGGCCTCGGCCTGGCCTTCGCCGGTCAGGCCCTGGGCCACCCGGTCGTCCTGGTGGTCGACGACGAGCTCGAACCGGTGATGCGCGCCCTGCTCACCGCGCACGGCGCCCGCCTCGAGGTCGTCACGCGGCCGCACCCGACCGGCGGCTGGCAACGCGCCAGGCTCGACCGGCTGCACGCGGTGCTGGCCGAGATCCCCGGCGCCCACTGGCCCGACCAGTACAACAACCCGGCCAACCCGACCGGGTACGCCGCACTCGCGCGCGAACTGCTCGACCAGCTCGACCACATCGACGTCCTGGTGTGCAGCGTCGGCACCGGCGGCCACAGCGCGGGCGTCGCGGGGGAGTTGCGCAGGCACCGGCCCGATCTGCGGCTGATCGGGGTCGACGCGGTCGGCTCGACGATCTTCGGCCAGCCCGCGCTGCCCAGGGTGATGCGCGGGCTCGGCAGCAGCATCCACCCGCGCAACGTTGCGTACCGCGAGTTCGACGAGGTGCACTGGCTCGGCCCGGTGGAGGTCGTCGCGGCCTGCCGCGCACTGGCCCGCGACGGGTTCGTCAGCGGCGGCTGGAGCACGGGCGCGGTCGCCACCGTCGCCGCCTGGGTGGCCAGGGTCGAGCCGGGCGCGGTCGTGGTCACCGTGTTCCCCGACGGCGTGCACCGGTACCTGGAGACGATCTTCGACGACGGGTTCTGCCAGGCCAGGGGCCTGCTCGGCCGCCCGTCCGACCACCCCGTCGAGGTCGCGGACCCGGCCGCGGCGCCGCTGAGCCGCTGGTCCCGGTGCACCACCGTCACCGACCCGCTGGGGGTCCCGGCATGAGGCTCGACTGGACCCGCTCGACCCTGCGCCTGGCCGAGCCGCTGCGCATCTCCCGGTCGGTGATGAACGAGCGCGAGGCCGTCGAGGTCACGCTCACCGACCACGGCGACGTCGGCCGAGGGGAGATCATCACCAGTGTCTACTACGGACTGGACGCGGCGGAGATCGCCAAGCAGCTCGCCGTGGTCGCCGACGCCTTGCCTGACATCGGCGAGGACTTGCTCGCCGGTCTCCACCCCGGTGTGAGGGCCGGGGTGGACGCCGCCTTGTGGGAGTTGGCCGCCGTGCGCACCGGCGTGCCCGCGCATGAGCTCTTCGGACATCCACAGTGGACGGATGTGTCGACCGCGCGCACGATCGGTCTCGGCGTACCCGCCGGAGAAGCCGCCGAAGCGCTGGTGGGCCGAGGTTTCACCGTCCTGAAGGTCAAAGCCGGTTCGCCGGACGATGTCGCCAGGGTCGCGCAAGTGCGGGCGGCGGCCCCTCAGGCACGGATCATGCTCGACCCCAACGGTGGCTGGACCCCGGACGAGGCCGTGCGGACGCTGGAGCGGATGGCACCGTCCCGAGTGGAGGTGGTCGAGCAGCCGATCGCGCCGGGCCAACGGGCACGACTGGCCTGGGTGACCGCGCGCTCGCCGATCCCGGTCGTCGCCGACGAGGACGTCGAGACGGTCGACGACGTGGCCGACCTCGCCGGGGTGGTCGACGGGGTCAACATCAAGCTGGCCAAGTTCGGCGGTCCCACCCAGGCACTCGCCGCGATCGAGGCGGCGCGGTCGGCGGGCCTGGACGTGCTGCTCGGCTGCCTGGTGTCCAGTTCGCTGGGCATCGCGCCCGCCGTGCACCTGAGCGGGCACGCCCGCTGGGTCGACCTCGACGGTCACCTGCTGCTCGCCGACGACCCGTGGACCGGGCTCGGCGGGGTCGACGGCACGGTGCGGCTGCGCGGCGGCCCCGGCTGGGGCCTGGTGCGGCGGTGAGGTCGTTCCCCCTCCCGGTGCGCGTGCTGCTGGTCAACCAGTTCGGCGTCAACACCGGGTTCTACCTGCTGATCCCGTACCTGGCGACGCACATGACCGAGGACCTCGGCCTCTCCGCCGCGCTGGCCGGAGTGGTGCTCGGCGTGCGCAACCTGAGCCAGCAAGGGCTCTTCCTGCTCGGCGGCACCGCGGCCGACCGGCTCGGCGTGCGCGGCGTGATCATCGCGGGCTGCGCCGTCCGCGCCCTCGGGTTCGGGCTGTTCGCCCTCGGCGACGCGCCCGCGGTGCTGCTCGCGGCGGCGGTGCTCAGCGGCGTCGCCGGTGCGTTGTTCAACCCCGCGGTGCGCGCGTACATCTCGGTCGAGACACCGTTGCCGCGGCGGGCCGAGGTGTTCGCCCTGTTCGCGGTCTACGGGCAGACCGGCGCCCTCGTCGGGCCGGTGCTCGGGAGCGTGCTGCTGCTGGTCGACTTCCGGCTGTCGGCGACCGTCGCGGCGGGCATCTTCGCGGTGCTGACCGTCGTCCAGGCGCTCGTGCTGCCCGCGCGGGCGGTGCCCGCCGCGCCGACCTCGGTGTTCGCCGACATCAAGGCGTGCTTGGCGAATCGACCGTTCCTGGTCTTCAGCGCGGCCGCCGCGGGCCTGTTCACGTTGCAGAACCAGCTGTACCTGGTGCTGCCGTTCGAGGCCACCCGCGCGACCGGCTGGGCAGGCAGTGTCGCCGGGGTGTTCGTGCTGTCCACTGTGGTCACTTTGATCGGACAGGTGTGGATCACCAAGGCACTCAAGGACATGCCGCGTCGGCGGACTGTCGCGGTCGGACTTGGCTTGATGGGTTCGGGTTTCCTCGCCCCGGCTGCGTCTTACCTGTGGCCCGCGCTCTCGATCGCCGCTGTGGTCGTCGCTGTTCTCGGGCTGGCCGTCGGGTGCATGGTGGCGCAACCGTTCGTCTACGAGCTGGTCCCCGTGTTCGGCGAGGAGCGGGTCACCGGCACCTACTTCGGCGTCTTCTACCTCGTCTCCGGCGCGTTGGCCGCGGTGACGACGGTGGTCGTGGGCTGGGTGAGCGACCTCGGCGGCTGGGCGGCGTGCCTGGTGTGCGCGGCGGTCGGGCTGGCGTGCGCGGTGTGCGTGCGGATTCCGGAGAGGACGGCGACATGGGCAACTTCCTGACCGACAACCCCGAACTCTACGAACGCCGGTTCCCGGATCCCGACCACCGCGCTGCCCGGTTCGCGCACGACGTCATCGGCCGCTTCGGCGGCGGCACGCGGGTGCTCGACGTCGGCTGCGGGACCGGCCGCGACGCCGGGTACCTGGCGCGCCTGGGCTACGAGGTCACCGCGGTCGACCTGTCCCACTCGATGCTGGCGTTCGCCGCCGCCCGGCACAACGGTGTCGACTTCAAGCACGGCGACATGCGCGCGTTCGACATCGGTCGCACCGTTGACGTCGTCACGTGCCTGGACAGCACCATGCTCTACTGCCACACCGATGCGGACCTGCGCGCGTTCCTCGACAACTGCCACGCCCACCTCGCACCGGGTGGCCTGCTGATCGCCGAGATGCGCAACGGTGCGTTCTTCCTGGGCAACACCGAGCTGCTCAACGAGGTCACCGTCCGCACGGTCGCGTGGGACGGGATCGCCTACACCGCGCGCACCCGGCTGTGGATCGACCACGCCAACCAATTGTTGCGCAGGCACCGGGTGTGGACCTGGGCCGAACTGGCCGACCCGGTGGTCGAGGAGACCGCGTGGCGGCTGCTGTTCCCGCTGGAGTTGCGCGCGCACCTGGCGGCGGCGGGGTTCGACGTGCTCGCCCTGTTCGACGAACCCGGCCCGCGCACCGACGTGCGGTGGGCCCCCGACGCCGTGCTGTCCACCGCGTTATCCGGCGACCGGTTGCACCTGGTCGCCCGCTCCCGTCCCCGCTAGCCCCTTCCTGGAGGCCCGCCATGTCCGACCCGTTCCCGACCCTGCGCCGACGCGGCTTCCTGGCCCTCGCCGGTGGTCTCGCGTTAGCCGGGTGCGCGTCCAGCCCTGGGCAGTCCGCTCCGCGTTCGGGTGGCCGAGTGCGGGCCGCGTTCGCCGGTGGCGGCGCGAAAGAGGTGCTCGACCCGCACATGGCGAGCCTGTTCGTCGAGGCGGCGCGGTCCAAGGCGCTCTACGACAAGCTCGCCGACTTCGGCGACGACCTGACCCCGGTGCCCCGGCTCGCCGAGAAGTGGGAGTCGAATGCGGACGCCACAGTCTGGCGGGTCTCGTTGCGCCAGGCCACGTTCCACGACGGACGGCCGGTGCGGGCCGCCGACGTGCTGTCGAGCTACGCGCGCATCCTGGACCCGAAGCGCGCGTTCCGGGCCAAGGCCAGCCTGGCGGTGATCGACCTGACGGCCAGTCGCGAGGTGGACGACCGGACAGTCGAGTTCGTGCTGACCCGGCCCTACGTCGAGTTCCCGAATGCCCTGGCGACGTTCTCCGCCTACATCATCCCCGAGTCTACTGAGGACTTCGCCAGGCCGGTCGGGTCCGGGCCGTTCTCGTTCTCCTCGTTCACCCCTGGTCGGTCCACTGTGGTCAAGCGGTACGCGGACTACTGGGACGGCGCCGCCAAGCTGGACGAGCTGGAGTTCGTGCTGGCCAACGAGGAATCGGCGCGGGTCAACGCCTTGCTGGCCGGTCAGGTCGAGTACGCGCACGACCTGTCGCCGGTCACCGCCCGAGCGCACGAGGCTGGTGGTCGGGTGCGGATCCTGCGCTCGCCCAACAGCGGCATCCAGGCGTTCGCGATGAAGGTCGACCGGCCGCCGTTCGACAACCGCGACCTGCGCGAGGCGATGTTCCTGCTGGCGGACCGCCCGCAGCTGGTCGAGTCGGTGCTGTCGGGGTCGGGTCAGGTGGCCAACGACCTGTACGGCAAGGGGTACAGGCACTACGCGGACGACATTCCGCAGCGGGCCCGCGACCTGGACAAGGCCCGGTTCCTGATCAAGCGGGCCGGTGCCGATGGCCTCAAGGTCGCGCTGAACACCTCGGAGGCGGCGACCGGCTTCGTCGAGGCGGCGACCGTGCTGGCCGACCAGGCGAGGCAGGCGGGGATCACGCTCGACGTCACGGTCGGCGACAAGGACACGTTCTGGTCGGACACGCTGAAGAACGGCTCCCTGTCGAGCTTCCGCTCCGGCGCGATGCCGATCGAGTCGCACCTGTCCCAGCGGCTGCTGTCGAAGTCCACCACCAACGTGACCAAGTGGGCGCGGCCCGAGTTCGACGCGCTCTACGACAAGGCAGTGTCTACTGTGGATGCTGGCGTGCGAGACTCGGTGTACCAGGAGATGCAGCGGACTCTGCACGCCGAGGGTGGGTATCTGGTGTGGGGCTTCGCTGACTGGGTCGTGGGTACGTCTCCGAGTGTTGACGGCGTGGGGACGGCGCCCGCGAACACCCTCGGCTGGGCCCGATTCGACCGCGTGTGGCTGCGGTGACCCTGGGGCGGTACGCGTCCCGCCGGGTGGCGTTGGGGCTCGTGCAGGTGCTCGTGGTTCTGGTGGCGGTGTTCTTGCTGGTCGAGGCGCTGCCGGGGGACGCTGCTGTCGCACTGGCTGGTGACAACCCGGACCCCGCGCGGGTGGCGGCGATCCGCGCCTCGATGGGGTTGGACCAGTCCGCTGTGGAGCGCTTTGTCGGCTGGCTCGGCGGCTTGGTCACGGGTGATCTCGGAACGTCCTTGGTGTCTGGGCGGCCGGTTGTGGATTTCATCGCGGGTGGGTTGCCGACAACGTTGCTCCTGGCAGGGGTGACGTTGCTGCTCCTGGTGCCGTCGTCGGTGCTGCTCGGGGTGTTCGTGGCCCGCCGCGCGGGTCGCGGGGTCGACCGGGTGGTCACGGCCGCCACGATCGGGTTGCACGCGGTACCCGAGTTCGCCCTGGCGATCGTGCTGGTCGCCCTGTTCGGGGTCACCCTGGGTTGGCTGCCACCGACCGCCCTGGGCGCGGACCCGCTGGCCGACCCGCTCGTGCTGGTCCTGCCCGTGATCGTCCTACTGGCCCGCCCACTCTGCGCGATAACCCGCCTCGTCCGCGCCGCCATGATCGACGCCCTCGCCTCGGACTACGTCCGCCACGCCCGCCGCCTCGGCCTGAGCCGATCCCGCGTCGACTACCGGCACGCGTTGCCGAACGCCCTGGCGCCCGCGGTGCAGCAGTTGGCGCGCACGACGGATTGGTTGCTGGGCGGGGTGATCGTGGTCGAGGCGGTGTTCGTGATCCCCGGGCTGGGGACCGCACTGGTGGACGCGGTCGCTGGGCGCGACATGCCGGTCGTCCAAGGCTTGGCGGTCCTGTTCGGCGTGACGACGGTCTTGGTGAACCTCGCCGCCGACCTACTCGCCTTCCGCCTGGCACCTCGCGCCGGAACCGCCGCATGACGATGACCGAGCCGGGTCGGCGGGAGCGCTGGACGAACTGCTGGGTGGGGTGGGATTGCCGTGCTGGTGCGCGTGGTGGGTTTGTGGGTGGTGCGGGGTGAAGGGGCGTTGGGGGCTGGGGGTTGGGGGTGTGTTGTTGGCGGTGCCGTTGGTGATTGCTGTGGTGGGGCCTTGGTTTGTGGGGGAGGTGGAGCGGGGGCGGGCGTTTGTGGACAGGGGGGTGCTGGGGACGGACTTCGTGGGGCGGGACGTCCTGGAGTTGGTGTTGGGGGGTGGGCGGTCGGTTGTGGGGATTGCGCTGGTGGCGACTGGGGTGTCGTACGCGGTGGGGGTGCCGTTGGCGTTGGTGGCGGCCATGGCGCGGCGGCGGTGGTTGGACGAGGTGGTGATGCGGCCGCTGGACGTCGTGCTGGCGGTGCCGTCGTTGTTGGTGTTGATCCTGGTGGCGGGGATCGCGCCGCGCGGGTACGGGACGGTGGTCGTGGTGGTGGCCGTGGTGACGGTGCCCGACCTCGTGCGGGTGGTGCGGGCGGCGGCGTTGGAGGTCGCCAGCCGACCCGCGCTCGAAGCGATGCGACTCCAGGGCGAGACCCGGCGGCGACTGGCGTTCGGCTACGTGGTCCCCGCCGTCGCGCCGACGCTGGTCGCCGACCTCGGGGTCCGGATCACCACATCCCTCTACCTCGTCGCCTCGGCAGGCTTCCTCGGCGTCGGCGTGGCCCCGGACGCGGCCGACTGGGCGGTGATGGTGGACCGCAACCAAGCGGGCCTCTTCCTCATCCCCTCCGCCGTCGTCGTCCCGGCGCTCCTGATCATCGCGTGGTCGGTGGGCGTGAACCTCGTCTTCGACCGCGCGGTACGGCGGTGACTCCCGTGCCACCACGATGGCGCGGAACGACGGGCGGCGATCCATTTGCGCGGTACGGCGGTGACTTCCAGGTCACCACAACGGCTCCGAACGATGCGACTACGCGGCGGGCGGCGCCCCACTTGGCCTGTGTTCAGCGTGTGGCATCGGGGCGGCGGCGAGGTCTATGCCCGCCGGGGTGGCGGGTGGCGGTGAACTGCGTCGGGTGGTCTCGCGCTCCCCATGGGTTGCGCTACCGGGTGAACTTCGCCTGGGCACATGGCGTGGGTGCAGGTCGGAGTTGTCCACAACGGCCGAGTTGTCCACAGATCGACGCGAACCGGGTTGTGCGCAACCGTGGGCCGATAGACTGGCGACGGGGACGCCCCCCGGGACTGGGTGGGGGCTGGGGGTTTGCGGGGTGGGTCTCCGGAAGTGGGTGGGGTGGTGAGCGCGGTGGTGGTTGAGGTGGTGGGGCTCCGGGTCGAGGTGGGCCGGGCGTTGGTGGACGGGGTTTCGTTCGGGGTGGGGAAGGGGGAAGTGCTGGCGATCGTGGGGGCGTCGGGGAGTGGGAAGACGACTGTGGGGTTGGCGTTGTTGGGGGAGTTCCCGGTGGGGGCGGGGGTATCCGGGGACGTGCGGGTGCGGGGGCGGGTGGGGTTCGTGCCGCAGCACCCGGGGGCGGTGTTGAACCCGGTTCGACGGGTGGGGGCGGTGTTGCGGGAGTTGGCGACCGCCGCCGAGGTCGGGCGGGCGGTGGAGGCGGCTCGGTTCCCGCGGGCACTGCTCGATCGGTACCCGCACCAGCTCTCCGGCGGGCAGCAGCAGCGGCTGGTGCTGGCACAGGCCTTGCTGTGCGATCCCGCTGTCGTCGTGGCGGACGAGCCGACGACCGGGCTCGACCGGGAGACGCGGGATGAGGTGGTGGCCGAGTTCGCGAGCATCGTTGCGCGCGGGACGGCGCTGGTGGTGCTCAGCCACGACATGGAGGTTGTGCGGGCGCTGGCGGACCACGTTGTCGTGTTGCGGGCGGGGAAAGTCATCGAGTCAGGGCCTGCCGCGGAGTTGCTGACCGCGCCTCGGCATCCCTATACCCGTGCGCTGCTGGTCGAGCCGTTGCGGGCGGCCGCGAACGATGCGATCAGCGCGGAGCGGCTGCGCATCGAAGGGCTCACCGCCAAGCACGGGCGCAACGTTGTTCTCCAGGACATTGATCTGCACGTGTCGGCGGGGGAGTGCGTCGCTGTCATGGGGCCATCGGGTAGTGGCAAGACCACGCTGGCCCGGTGCATCGTTGGTCTGCACCCGCCAAGCGAAGGCACCGTTGCGCTCGACGGTCGGCCGCTTGCCCGCACGCTCAGGTCCCGGTCACGAGAAGACCTCGCCGCCGTCCAGTACGTCTTCCAGGACGCCAGAGCCTCGTTCGACCACCGCCGACCCGTGCTCGACCAGGTCGCCCGCACCGCCGCACGACTTCGCGGCATGTCCACAGCGGACAGCAGAAGCGCCGCCCTGGCCGCGTTGGCCGAGGTCCGGCTCACCGAGGAGACCGCCCGCCGAAGACCCGCCACCCTCTCCGGCGGCGAACTCCACCGCGCCGCCCTCGCCCGCGCGCTCCTCGCCCGGCCGCGGGTCCTGGTCTGCGACGAGATCACCACCGGCCTCGACGCCGTCACCCGCACGAGCGTCCTGCGCCTGCTCGCCGCGCTCCGCGCCGCCCACGGCCTCACCCTGGTCCTGATCACCCACGACCACGCCGTCGCCGACCACCTCGCCGACCGCGTCGTGACCCTCCACAACGGACTGGTCCGCAACTCGAAGATCGGGAACCCATGACCTACACCATCCGAGCCGCCACCCCCGCCGACGTCCCCGGCGCGCGCTCGGTCATGCTCGACACCCTCTACCGGGACCTGGGCTACGGCTACCACCCCCGCTGGCACGACGACGTCGTCGACCCGGAAACCGTGTACCTGCGCGACCCCAGGCACGCGCTGTTCGTCGCCACCCTGGACGACGAGGTGGTGGCCACCACGGGAGTCCGGGCCGTGCTCCCGCAGAGCCCGCCGCATCCACAGTGGCTGGTCGACCGCTACCCGCGAGGCCGCACCGCGCAACTGTTCCGCGTCTACGTGCGTGGCGAACACCGGCGACACGGCCTGGCACGCAAGTTGGTGGCGGAGGCGACCAGGTTCGTGGCGGCGGAAGGCGGCTACGACGTCCTCTACCTCCACACCGACGCCCGCGTCCCCAGCGCCGCGCCCTTCTGGCGTTCAGTCGCCAAGGAAGTCCACGACGGCGGCAACGGCGACCCAGCGACCTTCCAGACCGTGCACTTCGAGATCCCGTTCTAGAAAGCCCAAAGGGCGGACGCGAGATCGCGTCCGCCCTTTGAGGTCTGGCAACTAGCCGCGTGCGCCGATGATGAGCTTCTGGAGGTCGGCGCGGGTGATGTCGTTCGCCGCGATGGACGCCTTGCGCTGCGCCGCACCAGCGGGAACCGGCTGCGGGAGCGGTTCGCACTGGGCGTCGGAGCGGCGGCCCGCCACCCGGGCGGGGAGCTTGCCCGTGGCGAGGTAGTCGGCGATCTTGTCGTCCACGCACGCGATCCCGTTGAGGGAACCGGAGTGCGTGGTGCCGCCGACGCCCTCGACGAGGACGGACTTCGGGAACCGCGAGCGCAGTTCCAGGCTGCCCTCGTACGGGGTCGCCGCGTCGAGGGTCTCGTTGAGCAGCAGGATCGGCGGGGCCTTCGAGCCGTCGACCTTGACCGGCGTGCCGACCTTGCCGCCCCAGTTCAGGCAGGGGGCGTTGAACCACGCGTTGCCCCACGTCTCGAACGGCGCGCGCAGGTGGGTGATCCAGTTGTCGATCTGCCACCTGGTCCACGAGGTGGGCCACTGCACGTCGGTGCACTGCGTGGCCAGGTACATCGCGAAACCGTTGTCAGTGCCGGGACCCTGGCTGTTGGACGCGTCGTAGAGCGCCTTCAGACCGGCGTAGTCGCCGCCGTTGACCCACGCGGAGAACGCGTTCGCCACGTCCTCCCAGCCGAACACGTAGTACCCGGCCTGCAGGAAGATGTCGGTCCACTCGTCCGGGCCGATGATGCCGCCCGCGGGCTTGGTGATGAACTTCAGCTGCTCGCGGTAGAACAGCGCCTCGACGTCGCGGCCCTTCTTGCCCAGGTGGTACACCGCGTCGTTCTTGGCGATCCAGTCGAAGTAGACCTTGATGTTGCGGTCGAACGCGACGTCCTGGTCCAGGTTCGCCTGGTACCAGACCTTGCGCGCGTCGACGTTGCCGTCGAGCACCATCCGGCGCACCCGCTCCGGGTACAGGGTCGCGTAGACCTGGCCCAGGTAGGTGCCGTAGGAGAAGCCGTAGTAGTTGATCTTCTCCTGCTTGAGCGCCTTGCGCAGCACGTCGATGTCGTTGACCGTGTCGGTGGTCTTGACGTTGTCGAGCAGCTCGCCGCCCGCGGTGTCGCAGGCCTTCGCGTAGTTCTTGGACCTGGTCAGCCAGGTCTGCTCGAGCTTCTGCGTCACCGGCACGTAGTAGGGCCGGTTGTAGGCGAAGTACGTGCCGTCGCAGGCCAGCGCGGGCTGGCTGGAGCCGACGCCGCGCGGGTCGAAGCCGATCCAGTCGTAGAACTCGCCCGCGCCGTTGGGCACGTACTCACCGAGCACCGACAGGGTCAGGCCGGAACCGCCGGGACCACCGGGGTTGGTGATCATGACGCCCTGGTACTGGTCCGCTGGCGCCTTGGCCGCGATCCGGGAGACCGCGATCTTGATCTTCGTGCCCTGCGGCTTGCTGTAGTTCAGCGGCACCTCGAGGAAGCCGCACTGCGCGCCGCGCCTGGCGAGGCCCGGGCTGGCACAGGTGCCCCACGCGATCGGCGCGGGGTCGTAGCCGACCTGGGTGGGTGCGGGCTTGGCCTGTGGGGCCGCGGAGACCACCGGCGCGAGCACCGCCCCGCCCACCACGAAGCCTGCCGCGGCGAGCACCGCCACGATTTTCTTCACATTGCCCCTTTTCTCATGCTTCGTCCGCACCCGGGTTGTGGTTCGCGGACCGCCCGATGCTGCCCCAGTGGCGTCCGGTTGGGAATAGCCGAACACCGATTTTTGCTAACGCGAAACCATGGTCGATCGACGATACCGGGCGCCGCGGGGAAAACCGGACCATCCACATCGGACCAGCCGGGTCGTCGTGGTCCGAATGCCCCGGTCCGGCCGACCGGGCCCGCGCGCACCACGCACGCAAGGAAATCGCGAAACCGACACGGGCACGGCGACAACCCTGCGTACCGCACCGGGTGGAGATCGGAATGCGCGTGGGCCAGTGGTTCGACTCGAAGCGGAGATCGGCGGGAAACGACGACGGGGGTGGACCCCAAGGCCCACCCCCGTCGCACAGTGCGTCCGATCAGCCGCGCAGTGTCGCGCCGTGCCGCTCGGTGGCCGCCGCGACCGCCGCGTCCCGCGCCGCCGTCGCCTCCTCCACCGTCAGCGTGCGGTCGGTCGCGCGCAGGCGCAGCGAGTAGGCCAGCGACCGCTTGCCCTCGCCCACCTGGCTGCCGCTGAACACGTCGAACAGGCTCAGCTCCTCCAGCAGTTCGCCGCCGCCACCGCGCAGGGTGTCGGTCAGCTCCGCCACCGGGACCTCGTCGTCGACCACCAGCGCGACGTCGAGCAGCACCGGCGGGTACGGCGACACGACCGGCACCACCTTGCGCTCGCGCACCGGCAGCAGGTCCAGGTCGAGTTCCATCGCGCAGGTCCGCTTCGGCAGCCCGAGCGCCTCGACGACCTTCGGGTGCAGCTCGCCCGCGTGCCCCACCGGGAACCCGCCGACGCTCAACCGCGCGCACCGGCCGGGGTGCCACGGCGCGAGCGCGTCGGCGCTCACCGCCAGCTCCACCCCCGCGGCCTCGGCGACCACGCGCGCGGCCTGCACGGCGTCGGCCCACGACGCGGCCTCACCGGCACCCCACCAGCCGACCCGCTGGTGGTTGCCCGCCAGCACGACGGCGACGTGGGTCGGCTGCGCGGGCAGCGCCGCGGCCAGCTGGGCGAACTCCTCGTCACTGGGTCGCCCCGCCACCGGCACGTCCGGCATCGGCGCGGCGTCCGCGCGCGGCAGCACGACCTGTCCGATGTGGAACAGCGCCACGTCCTTCGCGCCCCGGGAGACGTTGCGCGCCAGCGTGTCGAGCAGACCGGGCAGCAGCGTCGTGGCCAGCTGGTCGCGGTCGGCCTCCAGCGGGTTGCGCACCGCGACGGTGCGGCGGCGCACGTCGTCGGCGTCGAGCCCGAACGCGTCCCACACCCTCGGCGAGACGAACGGGAACGGCAGCACCTCGACGTAGCCCTGCTCGGCCAGCGTCCGCGAGATGTGCCTGCGGCGGCGCTGGGCCAGGGTCAGGCCGTGGCCGGCGGGCGCGGTCGGCAGCACCGACGGGATGGTCTCGTATCCCTGCAACCGCAGGACCTCCTCGACCAGGTCGGCGGGCTGGGTCAGGTCCGCGCGCCAGCTCGGCGGGTACGCGGTGACCACCGGCGTGCCGTCCTCGGCGGCGCCTACCTCGACCCGGCAGCCGATCTGCTGCAGCCTGGCCGCGGTCACGCCGCGGGCGTAGCGGGTGCCGGCGACCCGGTCCGGCAGGTCCATCGCCATGACCACCGGCTCGGCGGCGTGCGGGGTGCCCTCGTCGGTGCGGCCGGGCTGGATGCTGCCCTCGCCGTACTGGCGCAGCAGCCGCGCGGCCCGCTCCAGCGCGACCGGCGGCAGCGCCGGGTCGACGACCCGCTCGTAGCGCCGCGACGCCTCGCTGGGCAGCTTGTGCCTGCGCACCGCCCGCGCGATCGACGGCGGGTCCCAGACGGCCGCCTCCAGCAGGATGTCGGTGCTGTCGTCGCGCACCTCGGTGCTCGCGCCGCCCATCACCCCGGCCAGCGACACCGGGCCGGACTCGTCGCTGATGACGATGTCGTCCGGGTCCAGGGTCCGCTCGACGCCGTCGAGGGTCACCAGCTTCTCGCCCGCCACCGCGTGCCGCACGGTCAGCCCGCCGCGCAGCCGCGAGGTGTCGAACGCGTGCATCGGCTGGCCCAGCTCGAGCATCACGAAGTTGGTGATGTCGACCGCGAGCGAGATCGACCGGATCCCGGCCAGCATCAGCGTGCGGCGGATGTGCCACGGCGTCGGCGCGGTCGGGTCCACACCGGTCACCCGGCGCACCGCGAACCGCGAGCACGCGCCCTCGGCGGCCAGGTCCACCGCGATGGCCCGGTTCTCCGCCGCGGGGACGTCGATGGCCGCCGGGTCCGCGAAGCCCAGGTCGAGCGCGCAGGCCAGCTCCCTGGCCAGGCCGCGCATCGACAGGCAGTAGCCGCGGTCGGCGGTCGGCGCCAGCTCGATGACGGTGTCGGTGAGCCCGAGCAGCTCGATGGCGTCGTCACCCGGCGCCACGTCGTCGTCCACGGGCAGCACCAGGATGCCGGAGTGGTCGTCGCCCAGGCCCAGCTCGTCGGCCGCGCAGATCATGCCGCGGCTGACCTTGCCGTAGGTCTTGCGCTCGCTGATCGCGAAGTCGCCGGGAAGCACCGCGCCGGGCAGCGCCACGACGACCACGTCGCCCTCGACGAAGTTGGTGGCACCGCAGACGACCTGGGTGGTCAGCGGCTGCTCGCCGTCCTCCTCGGGTTCGCCGATCTCCACGGTGCAGTACCGGATCGGCTTCTTGAACTCGGTGAGCTCCTCGATCTGCGCGACCCGGCCGACCACCACCGGACCGGTGACCGGGCCCAGCGGCAGGACGTCCTCGACCTCGATGCCGACCCGGATGAACGCCTCGGCGATCTCGGTCGCGCCGATGTCGCGGTGGTCCTCGGTGAGTTCGAGCTGCTGGATCAGCCAGCTGACGGGGATCCGCACTACGCCTCCGTGCCGAAGGGAAGGGTGAACCGGACGTCGCCCTCGACCATGTCGCGCATGTCCGGGATGCCGTCGCGGAACTGCAGGGTGCGCTCGATGCCCATGCCGAAGGCGAAGCCGGAGTAGACGTCCGGGTCGACGCCGCAGGCGCGCAGGACGTTCGGGTTCACCATCCCGCAGCCGCCCCACTCGACCCAGCCGGGGCCGCCCTTCTTGGCGGTGAACCACACGTCGAGCTCGGCGGAGGGCTCGGTGAACGGGAAGAACGACGGCCGCAGCCGCACGTGCGCCTCGTCGCCGAAGATGGCCCTGGCGAAGGCGTCCAGCGTGCCCTTGAGGTGGGCCATGGTCAGGCCCTTGTCCACGGCGAGGCCCTCGACCTGGTGGAAGACCGGGGTGTGGGTGGTGTCGAGCTCGTCGGTGCGGAAGGTCCGACCGGGGCACACCACGTAGACCGGCAGGTCGCGGTCGACCAGCGAGCGGATCTGCACCGGCGAGGTGTGCGTGCGCAGCACCAGCCCGGAGTCCCGCGCACCGGCGTAGAACGTGTCCTGCATGGTGCGCGCCGGGTGGTCCTTCTTGAAGTTCAGCGCGTCGAAGTTGAACCACTCGCCCTCGAGCTCGGGGCCCTCGGCGATCTCGTAGCCCATGCCGACGAACACGTCGCCGATGCGCTCCGAGAGCGTGGTGATCGGGTGCCGGGCGCCGCGCGGCCGCCGGTCCCACGGGAGGGTGACGTCGACGCCCTCCTCGCGCAGCACCCGCTCGTCGCGTTCCACCTTCAGGCGGGCGAGGCGGTCCTCGTAGGCGGCCTTCACCAGCGCCTGGGCCTCGTTGACCCGCTTGCCCGCCTCCGAGCGCGCCTGCGGGGGCAGCGCGCCGATCTCCCGGCGGGCCTGCAGCAGCGGCGAGCGGTCCCCGAGGTGGGCTGGCTTCACCGAGGCGAGCGCGTCGAGGTCGGCCGCGGAGCCGAACTCCTCGCGGGCCTTCTCCACGGCGGCCTGGAGGACGTCGGGCGAGAGCGCCGCGACCTCCTTGGGGTCGTACGGGTCGTTGGCTCCGGACATGGTTTCTGGACAGCTCCCCGGGGGTCCTCGTGCGGACGGCTGCGCACCCGGCGGGGCGGGTGAGCTGCCTCGATCCTAGGTGATCGCCCTCGGGGTCCGACACCGAGTTGGCGCAGCGCCGCCCGGTGGGGTTGCCCCGGGTAGCGGTACGGGTTCGCGCGGCCGGGTGAAGGCCGGGCCGATGTCATAGGACGCCTGTACTGTGACCTGGGCCGGTCGGTTGCCCAGCCCCTGCCCGCCCTGCCCGTCCGCCCGCGTCCCTACCCCGCAGAGGTCCACCTTGGCCCAGACATTCGGTGTCAACCTTCGCGGTGTCATCGACCTGCTCAGTCACCACCTCTACAGCAGCCCGCGGGTCTACGTGCGCGAGGTGCTGCAGAACGCGGTGGACGCGGTCACCGCGCGGGGGCTGGTCGAGCCGGGGGCGCCGCGCCGGATCACCCTGGAGTGCCCCGAGCACACCGGTGACGGGACGCTGCGGGTGCGCGACACCGGCATCGGGTTGGCCGAGGACGAGGTGCACGCGCTGCTGTCCACCCTCGGCGGGACGTCCAAACGCGACCAACTCGGCTTCGCCAGGCGCGACTTCCTCGGCCAGTTCGGCGTCGGGCTGCTCTCGTGCTTCCTCGTCGCCGACGAGGTGCGGCTGGTCAGCCGCTCGGCCAAGGGCGGGCCCGCGGTGCGCTGGACCGGGCGCAACGACGGCACCTACACCGTGCAGGTCGACGACTCCGCGCGCGACGAGGTCGGCACCACGCTGACCCTGCTGCCCAGGCGGGACTGCGACCACTGGGCCGAGTACGCCACGGTCGCGCCGCTGGCCGCCGAGTTCGGGTCCCTGCTTCCTTACGAGGTGCGCGTCGTGGGCGCCACCGACACGGCGGTGGTCACATCGGGTGGATTCCCGTGGACCCGGGTCGAGGGGGAGACCAGCGCCGAGCACCGCGACCGGATGGCCGGGTACTGCAAGGCCGTCTTCGGGTTCGAGCCGTTCGACGCGTTGCCGCTAGAGGTCGGCGCCGCCGGACTCACCGGGGTCGCGTTCGTCCTACCGGAAGGCGCGCACCCCGGAGCCCGGCAGGCCCACCGGGTCTACCTGAAGCGGATGCTGGTCGGCACCTCGGTGGAGGGCCTGCTGCCGGACTGGGCCTACTTCGTGCGGTGCGTCGTGGACACCTCCGCGCTCCGCCCGACCGCGAGCCGCGAGGCGCTCTACGAGGACGAGACGCTGCTGGCCGTGCGCGACGCCCTCGGCGGCCGGGTGCGCGACTGGCTGGTGCGGCTCGCGGCCACCGAGCCGGAGCGGGCGGGCGCGCTGCTGGCCGCGCACCACATGGGCATCAAGTCCCTCGCCCTGGTCGACGACGAACTCCTCGGCCTGGCCGAGCGGTGGCTGCCGTACGAGACCACCCGGGGCGCCATGCCGCTGCGCCAGTTCCGCCGCAGCCACCCGACCGTGCTCTACACCCCGGACGTCGACGAGTTCCGCCAGCTCGCCCCGGTCGCCGCCGCCCAGGACATCGGGCTGGTCAACGCCGGGTACGCCTACGACACCGACCTGTTGCGTCGCATCGCCGAGCGCGACGGCCCCGACACCGCGCGCCGGGTCGACCCCGGGGAACTGCTGGCCGCGCTCGGCCGCCCCGACGCGGGCACCGAGGCCGCGCTGGCCGACACGGTCCGGGTGGCCACCGCGGTCCTGCACGACCACGACTGCGAGCCGACGCTGCGCGAGTTCGACCCGGTGTCGCTGCCCGCCCTGCTCATCGCCGACGCCGACGGGGAGCGCAGGCAGGACGCCGAGGACGCCCGCGCGGGCGCCGACCCGCTGTGGCAGGACCTGCTCGGGCACCTGGTCGACGCCGGGTCCGGCGCCGCGCAGCGGCTGGTGCTCAACACCCGCAACCCGCTGGTGGCCCGGCTCGCCGAGGTCGCCGACACCGCGCTGCTGGAGTCCGCGGTGCGCGCGCTCTACGTCAACGCCCTGCTCCAGTCGCACCGCCCGCTGCGCCCCAAGGACACCGCCGCGCTCACCGGGTCGTTCCTCGACCTGCTCGACCGCGCCATCGGACACTGACCCGGAGGATCGACGTGCCCGAGCCCGACCCGCGTGAGCGCCTGGCCAGGCAGCTGCACGAGTCCGACGACCTGCCAGCCGGGGCGGCCAAGTGCGAGGCGCTGGAACGGGTCGCGCGGTCCGCCGACGCCGCCGGGCTGCCCGACCTCGGCGTCGCCGCGCGGCTGGTGCTGGTCAACGCCTACCGCGAGATCCGCCGCTACGACCTGATGCTCACGCCGTTCGCGTGGCTGCGCGCCACCGAGGCGCGGCACCCGGAGGCGTTCGACGAGTGGGCGGTGCACCAGTTCACCTGGATGCACAAGTGGCTGGCCACCGGCCTGCTCGGCGACCCCCGGTTCACCCTGGCGCAGATCACCGCCCTGGTCGACCAGCTCGAACAGCGCTACCGGCTGCACGGCTACTCGCTGCACCCGGTGCACGACAAGCGCCGCGCGCTGGCCCACCACGTGGGTGACACCGGCGCCGCCGACGCCCACTTCACCGCGTGGCGCGGCGCCGAGCCCGACGACATGAGCGACTGCCCGGCGTGCGTCGTGGACAGCCAGGTCGGCTACTTCGTGTCCCGGGAGCGGTTCACCGAGGCGATCGCGGTGGCCAGGCCGGTGCTCGACGAGCCGTCCGACTGCGCGGAGCAGCCGCACGGGGTGCTCGCCTCGCTCATCGAGGCCTACCTGGCCACCGGCAGGCTCGACGACGCGGCCCGGGCGCACCTGGTGTCGTACCGGGTGGTGCGGGGCACGCCGCAGGGCCGCTCCGCGCTGCACGCGCACCTGCGGTTCTGCGCGATCACCGACAACGCCGCGCGGGGCCTGGAGATCCTCGTCGACAACCTCGACGTCCTCACCGATCCGCCCAGCCCGAAGGTGTTGCAGGAGTTCGCCGCCGCGGCCGCGCTGGTGCTGAGCCGGGTGCCCGACCGGGCGCGGCGGGTGTTCGCCGTGGGCGAGGTCGAGCTCGACGGCGAGGCGCTGCGGGTGTTCTGCGCCGAAGAGGCGTTGGCGACAGCGGCGGCGTTCGACCGGCGCAACGGGACGGACGCGGTGAGCAGGCGGGTCCGCGCCACGCTGGAGCTGGCGGACGTGGGGCCGGTGCTGGTCGCGGTGCCGGGGGCGTCATTCGGCGAGCAGGCCGGGTCGTTCAGCGGCGAGCTCGACACCGGGGCTGTCGTCGAGTCCGGTGTGGTCGCTGATGCCGGAGTGGTCGGTGATGTTGGGGCGCTCGGTGATGCTGGGGTGGCCGGTGATTCCGGAGTGCTCGTCGCCGGGGTGCTGCCCGGTGCCGAGGTGGACCGGGTCGCGGCGGCCGAGGCGGCGTGCGCGGCGATCGAGGCGGGGCAGGTGCTCACCGGGGTCCGGCAGCTGGCCGGGGTGCGGTCGGTGGCCGGGCTGCCGGACCGGCTCGCCGCGCGGGTGACCGCGCACCGGCTGCGGTTCCAGCGCGTGGACGACCCGGTGGCCTCGGCGGAGCGGTTGATGGCGTGCCAGGGGCGGCTGGTGGAGGTCGGGGAACTGGTCCTCGCCGCCCGGCTGCACCAGGTGCTCGCCGGGTTCTGGCAGGCGGCCGGGCAGACCGCGCGCGCTCGTGACCACGCGCTGCTGGCCATCGCGGAGGGCACGACCCTGGCGGACCCGCTCGCGGTGGTCTACGGGCACCTCGCCGTGGTGGACCTGGATTTGGCGGCGGGTGCCGCCTCTCTGGACACGGCGGAGGAGGTGGCGACCGCCACCGCGCCGGAACTGCTCGGCGCGGTGCGCGACGTCCGGGCCGAGCTGCTGGCCGCGCGCGGTGACGAGGAGGGCGCGCTGGCGGTCGTGGCCGGGCTGCTCGACGAGGCCCACGCCTGGCCCGAGCTGACCACGCTGCGGCTGGTGGAGCACCGGGCGCGGCTGCTGGCGGACATGGGCCGGTTCGAGGAGTCCGCCGGCTGGTTCGAGAAGCTGGTGGCCCGGTGCCGGACCAGCCCGGGCCCGTGGCTGGCGGACTCGCTGATGCAGTACGCCATCCTCATCGACCACGCGGGCCTCGCGGCCGACAACCTGCCGATCCTGCTGGAGACAGTGTCGGCCGCCCGCGCGTACCTGCCGCCGGTGGGCACCGCGCAGGCGTGCCTGCACCTGTCCGCCGGATACCTGGCCACCGGCCGCGCCCTCGAAGCGGCCGAGACCCTCGAAGAAGCCCTCCGCCTCACCCCACCCACCGCGACCGACCTCCTCGGCAAGATCCACTACCGCCTCGCCATGGCCTGCCGCGACCTCGGCGAACACACCTCCGCCGAAACCCACCTCACCGCCGTCATCAACGCGGGCCCCACCGACGACGCCCTCCTGGGCCACCTACTCCACCAGTTGGGCGACGTCCGCATGCACCTCGGCGCCCTCCCCGAAGCCGCCACCGCCTTCGAACACTCCGCCGCCCACTGGCGCGTCGTCGACAACCCGATCGCCGCCAGCGAGTCCTTGGTGCGCTTGGCTCATGCGCGGGGGATGGGGGATCTGACGATGGGACTGTCCTATTTGGACGAGGCGGAGTCGTTGGCTGCTTCGACCGAGGACGGGCTTGATCAGCTTGCGGAGACTGTTGGGTTCCGTGCTGCTTTGCTTGCGCACCATGAGCACTATGACCAGGCTCTCACTGCCAATGCCGCTGCGGAGGAACTGGCGGTGCGGTTGGGGAATCCTGACTGGCAGGCTTTCCTTGCTGGTCGGGCTGCGCATCTGCACCTGGACATCGGCAATCATGGCACGGCTGAGGCTGAGGCTCGGCGCGCCGCTGCTTTGCTGGGGGATACGCCTAATCCGCAGACGTTGGGGGTGGTGTTGGGGACGTTGGCGCGGACTTTGGAGGAACAGGGAAAGCCAGTGGACTCCGACCCCCTGGTCAAGTCCTTGACGACCCAACTGGACTGACCACCCGCCCCTCTCAAGTGTCGATCCGCAGGTGTCCCTCCCAGGCGTTGGTCCCCACGTGCCCCTCACGATCGTTGGCCTCCGCGCGCCCCATCGAGCCAGCTCGGCACCAGCGACTCCGAGGAGCGTTGTAGGGCCAACGTCTGAGAGGGGCGTGTTGGGGCCAACGTTGTTGGCTCGGTTCAAGAGAATTGAATCAAGAGATGTGTTTCAGAGCCTCTCGTCGGGACAGGCCCGACAGGCCGGGGTGGTCCTCCACAAAGGTCCGCACCCACTCGGCGTCCACCCGCGCATACTGCCGCAACGCCCACCCGATCCCCTTGCGCAGGAAGAAATCGGCATCATCCACATTGGCCTCCACCGCATACGTCAGCAGCGAGAGATCCGTCTCCCCCTTCGCCCCGAGTTGGCAGATCACCGACGCCCGGCGCTTCCAGCGGTCCGCATCAGTCGCCCACTCGCGGATCACCGGGGTCACGACGGGTCGGTGGGCCATCAGGAGCGGGCCGACGTGGTGGCTGGCCAGTTCGTCCACATAGTCCCACCACGCGCCTGTGATGATGAAGTCCTCGTACAGGGGGAGTAGGTCGGGTTCCTGCCAGCGGGCGTAGCGGCGGAGGAGGTCCAGGGCGACGTAGCGCTCCTCGCGGTGTTCGGCCTCGTGCCACAGGCGGCGGACGGTGTCGAGCCATTCGGCGCGGGAGGTGAGGGCGGGGAGTTGGCGGACGAGGGTGTCCCTGGTGGGTTTGGGGACGCCGTGGAAGGGCATGTCGGACTTCATGTAGCGCTGCATGTCCGGTGCGCGGGTGGGGTCCGCGGCCGCGGCGAGGCGGGAGCGGGCGAGGGCTGCCATGTCCACAAGGGAACGCTACCGCCGGGTGGGGTGCCCCGACCACGGGGCACCCCACCCGCGCTCACTCGCCGAGCGGGTTGAGCAGGTCGGCCTTGCCCTCGAAGGCGAACAGCAGCAGGTCGGTCATCCGGAACGTGGACGCGTCCGGGCCCAGGGTCGGGCGCCACCACGGCTCGCGGACCGTCGAGTGCCTGCTGCCCTCGATGGCGCGGTGGAAGACCTCGGCGACGATCCGGCCGCCGACCTGGCCGAGGCGGCCGTCGTTGAGCTCGGCCTCGCGCAGGACGTAGAACCACAGCGGCGTGTTCGCGGCGACCGAGGCGCGTTGCTCGGCGCTCAGACCCGCGAGGGAGGCGCCACCGTTGCCGGTCAGGATCTGGTCCCTGGTCAGCGGTGTGACGCCGAACAGGGCGGCCATCTGCTGGCCGGACGCGAGGCGCACCATGTCGGCACGGGTCAGGTTGCGGAACGCGAGGTTGCGGTGGATGTCCGGGAAAGTGCTGCCCCGACCACCGAACGTGCCCGCGGGCAACTGCGCGAGCGGGTCCACCAGCACCGTGTCGATCCGCTTCGCCACGTTGCCCGCCCCCGCGGGCGGCGCGAGGTCCGGGCGACCGGCCTCGGTGAAGTCGTAGAGCCGTCGGAAATCCGCGATCCAGTTGGTCGGCAACCGGTCCACGGTGCCGAAGTCCGGGTCGTCCAACTCGGGCAGCCCGCCGCCGGTGAAGTTGCCGCTGACCCCGCTGAAGGTGAACAGCAGCAGCAGCGTCCCGAGCGGACCGGGGCCGCCGGTGGTGAACACCCGGTTCCACTCGTAGGCGTCGCGCACCATGCTGTGGCCCATCCGGTACGCCGCGACGGCGAACTCGACCGGCATCGTCGGCCGCCTGCCGTGCCCGCGCGCCTCGAAGAACCGGCGGCCGTTGGTGAACACGTCGGACACCACCGCCGGGTCGACGATCCTGGGCAGGAAGTCGGTGCGCAGCATCCACTGGTAGTGCTTCACGACCTGCTCGCGCGCCGCCTCGAACAGCCGGCGCTCGTGGATCCCGGTCAGCGCCAGGTGCTCCACGACCCGGTTGTGGAACCGGATGAACGCCAGGTGGGTCTGCGCGACCACCAGGTTCTCGTCGTTGCGCAGATCGGGGATCAGCGGCGCGCGCCGGTCGGCAGCCGTGCCCGCGGTGCCGCCCGCCCTGGGCAGGTCGAAGCCCTCCAGGTCGACCCGCACCCGGTCGTCCGGGAACCCGGTCGCCGAGGACGTGCCGACCTTGAGCCGGACCCCGTCCTCGGCGTAGAACCGCCGGTCGAGGCGGTCGCGCGGTCCCCGCCCGTAGACGGAGTCCAGGTCCAGCGCGGGCGAGCGGCCCTGCACCAGGTCGTCCACCGTGACCTCGGACCCGAGCTGGGTCGCGGTCCGGTCGAGCGTCAGGTCGTGGTCGACGAACTGGCCGAGGTAGGTGAACCCGGCCGGGATCGTGCCGTCCGGCTGCCCGGCCGAGACGTCGGTGATCGCGGCGGCCAGCGCGGCGCGCGTCGGCTCGTCGGTCCGCTTGCCCCTCGGGCCGAGCCGGGAGAACCGGAACCGGCGCAACTCCTCTTCCGCCGACGCCGGACGGGCGGCGACATCGTCGCTCCCCGCGGCCGCGGCGGTCTCCGTCGTCGATCCCTCACCCAGAATGCCCTCGCCGACGATGAAGAAACTGTCGCGGGCATGACGGTGTGCCATTGGTGAACCCCCACAAGTCCGGCCGGGAGCCACGCGTCGGCGCCCGGGGAAAAGGGGCGGACGTGGCCGCCGTACCGAGTTCCCTCCCCAGAGAACCGGCGTGCCAACGACTTCCCCTCCCGGCCAGGCTACCGGAAAAGGGGAACGCGTCACGTCGGGAATTCGCTGATGGCTCTTTTCCGCAGGCGTGCGGAAACCGGAGCCACCGCGCGGGGAATCAGCCCGCGGTGTCCGCACGACCGGTCGGCGGCTTCCGGGTGGCGAGGTCGACGCCGACGTCCACCAGGTCGGTCCGGTCCAGTGTGGACACCTCGGCCAGGTCGAACCAGGCCGCCATGTCGGTCGAGCCGTTCTCCTCGTAGCGCAGCTCCCCGCCCAGCACGCTGGCCGCGTAGACCACCCGCAGCCCGTGCCAGTCGGTCGCCTTGCCCGCCTTGGTCAGCGCCCGCCGCACCCCGGTGCGCTCGCGGAACTCCCGGTGCACCGAGTCGATGCCCAGCAGCGCGTCCACCCGCACCGCGTACCCGGTCTCCTCGGCGACCTCCCGGACCACGGCGTCGAGCGGGTCCTCGCCGTGGTCGATGCCCCCGCCGGGCAGCGTCCACTTCTTCTCCGTGCGACCCACCCACCTGGCCAGCAGGATCTTCCCCGCCTCGACGCACACGGCGTAGGACGCCACCCGCAGAGAGCGCTTCTTCACAGGAGGTCAACCTACCCAAGACCGGCCGTGAGCGGGGTAGCGTGCGGCCATGGGTACCGATGTCATCGTCGTCGGCGCCGGGGTCATCGGGCTCAGCACCGCGATCCGGTTGGCCGAGTCCGGCGCCAGGGTGCGGGTGTGGGCCGCCGAGCCGCCCGCCGAGACGACCTCCGCCGTCGCCGCCGCGCTCTGGGGACCGGACTTCGCCGACCCGGGCCGCGCCTGGGCGTACGCCACCGGCCCCGAGCTGACCAGGCTCGCCGTCGACCCGGCCACCGGCGTCCGGCTCTGCCGGGGCACGCAGTCCTCCGACATCCAGAGCGAGCCGCCGCCGTGGGTCGACCGGCTGCCGGACGTGCGGATGCTCGAACCCGACGAGTTGGCGCCCGGGATGCTGGTGGGACTGCGCACCACGGTTCCCATCGTCGACATGCCGCGGTACCTGGACTACCTGACCGCCCGGCTGGACGTCGAGATCGAGATCCGCCGGATCGCGTCGCTGGCCGAACCGGCGGCCGAGGCGCCCGTGGTGGTCAACTGCACCGGTGTCGGCGCGCGCGAGTTGACCGGCGACGAGGGGTTGCGGCCGTGGTGGGGGCAGCACGTCGTGGTGGTCAACCCGGGGGTGGACGAGTTCTACATCGAGGCCGTGCGCGGGCGCGAGTGGGCCGGCTTCTTCCCGCACGGCGACGTCGTGGTGCTCGGCGGGGTGTCCCGACCGGACGTGTGGGACCGCACGCCCGACCCGCTGGTCGCCGCGGGCATCGTCGCCCGCTGCGCCGCCATCGACGCCCGGCTGGCCGACGCGCCGGTCGTGGGGCACCGGGTCGGGCTGCGGCCGTGGCGGGCGGCACCCCGGCTGGAGCGCGAGCGGCTGGGCGACGCGGTGGTGATCCACAACTACGGGCACGGCGGCATGGGGGTCAGCCACTCGTGGGGGAGCGCGGACGCGGCCGCCGCGCTGGTCTGATTTAGACTGGTTCCCCGTGCCGACCACGCCGATGATCGCCCCCAGCATCCTGTCCGCCGACTTCGCCAGGCTCGCCGACGAGCTGGCCGCCATCGAGGGCTCCGACTGGGTCCACGTCGACGTGATGGACAACCACTTCGTGCCGAACCTGACCCTCGGCCTGCCGGTGGTCCAGTCGCTGCTCAAGGCCACCGACATCCCGGTCGACTGCCACCTGATGATCTCCGACCCGGACCGCTGGGCGGTCGGCTACGCGGAGGCGGGCGCCTACAACGTCACGGTGCACGTCGAGGCCGCCGCCGACCCGATCGCCATCGCCCGCGACCTGCGCGCCGCCGGGGCCAAGGCGGGTCTGTCGATCAAGCCGGACACGCCGGTCGAGCCGTACCTCGAGGTGCTGCGCGAGTACGACACGCTGCTGGTCATGTCGGTCGAGCCCGGTTTCGGCGGCCAGAGCTTCATCGAGCACGTCCTGGACAAGGTCCGCACCATCCGCCGCCTCGTCGACACCGGCCACCTCAACCTCCTGGTCGAGATCGACGGCGGCATCAACGCCACCACCATCGAACGCGCCGCCGAGGCAGGCGTCGACTGCTTCGTAGCAGGCTCCGCCGTCTACGGCGCCGCCGACCCCACCAAGGCCATCACCGCCCTCCGCGACCAGGCCCGCACCGCCAACCACCGCTTCCTCCCCGCCTGATCCCCGCCCCGCTTCGTACCGGAATCGGCGGTCTGTCAAGGGGTTCCGCGCCGCCCTGTGGATGAGTCCGACCGTTGGGGACAACCCGGTGCGGCGGGTCCACAGTGGAGTGGAGGGCGGGTGCGGCCCGGTGTGGGGATGTCGTGCCGGGCTGGGAGACTGTCCTGCGTGGAGGACAGGCTGGCCGCGGCGATGCGGTTCGCGGTGGGGCTCGCTGAGGGCGCGCGGGGGGTGACCAGTCCGAACCCGCCGGTGGGGTGTGTCGTGCTCGACGCGGCGGGGGAGCGGGTTGGGGAAGGCGCCACGAGGCCGCCGGGTGGGCCGCACGCGGAGGTGGTGGCGCTAAGCGAGGCAGGCGCGCGCGCCAGGGGTGGTACCGCGGTCGTCACCCTGGAGCCGTGCGCGCACTACGGCCGCACGCCCCCCTGCACCGACGCCCTCATCGCCGCCGGTATCGCGAGAGTCGTCTACGCCGTCGCCGACCCGAACCCCGTCGCGTCCGGAGGGGCCAGGACGCTGGAGGGCGCGGGCATCAGCACCCAGGGCGGACTGCTCGCCGACGAGGTCGCCAAGGGGCCGTTGCGGGCCTGGCTGCACGCCGTCCGGCACGGTCGCCCGCACGTGACCTGGAAGTACGCCGCCACCCTCGACGGCAGGGTCGCCGCCGCCGATGGGACCAGCCGGTGGATCAGTTCCGCTGTCTCCAGGGCCGAGGTCCACGAGCTGCGCGGGCGCGTCGACGCCATCGTCGTGGGCACCGGAACGATCAAGACGGACGACCCCGCGCTGACCGCCCGCACCGCTGGTGGAACACCCGGGGCCCGGCAGCCGTTGCGGGTTGTCGTGGGACACGCAGACCTGCCCGACACCGCCAGGGTGCTCGACGACTCCGCCGAGACGCTGCTGGCGCGCACCCACGACCCGGCCGAGGTGCTGGCCGCGCTGCACGCCCGCGGCGTGGTCGACGTGCTCCTCGAGGGCGGTCCCACGCTGGCCGGGGCCTTCACCGAGGCCGGTCTGGTCGACCGGGTGCTGCTCTACCTGGCCCCCGCCCTGCTCGGCGCCGGGCCTGTGGCGTTGGGCGCATCGGGCGTGTCGACCATCACCGAGGCGCACCGGCTGGCCGTCGAAGAGGTCACCATGAGCGGACCGGACGTGCGGGTCTCCGCCGTCCCGGTCCGGGACTGAGGAGGAACACCGGTGTTCACCGGGATCGTCGAGGAACGCGGCGCGGTCGTCGCGGTCGAGCAGCTGGCCGACGCCGCGCGGGTCACCATCGCCGGGCCGCTGGTCACCAGCGACGCCAAGCAGGGGGACTCGATCTCCGTCAACGGCGTGTGCCTGACCGTCGTCGAGCACGGCGGCGGGTCGTTCACCGCGGACGTCATGCGTGAGACGCTGGTGCGCAGCAGTCTCGCCGGGATCGCCGCCGGGGACGCGGTCAACCTGGAGCGCGCCGCCGCGGTCGGGCAGCGCTTCGGCGGCCACATCGTGCAGGGCCACGTCGACGGCACCGGCGAGCTGGTGTCGCGCTCACCCTCCGAGCACTGGGACGTGGTGCGCTTCGGCCTGCCCGCGAACCTGGCCCGCTACGTGGTGGAGAAGGGCTCGATCACCGTCGACGGCGTCTCGCTGACCGTGGTCGAGGTGGGGCCGGACTGGTTCACCGTGAGCCTGATCCCGGAGACGTTGCGCGCCACCACCCTCGGGCTGCGCGAGCCGGGGGACCGGGTGAACCTCGAGGTGGACGTCATCGCCAAGTACGTGGAGAAGCTGGCCGGGCCACACCTGGCCGCCGAGGAGGGGGACCGCAGGTGAGCGACTTCGCCGCCATCGAACGCGCCATCGCCGACATCGCCGACGGCAAGGCCGTCGTGGTGGTCGACGACGAGGACAGGGAGAACGAGGGCGACCTCATCTTCGCGGCCGAGAAGTGCACCCCGGAGCTGCTGGCCTTCATGGTCCGCTACACCTCCGGCTACATCTGCGTGCCGCTCACCGAGGCCGACTGCGCCCGGCTCGACCTGCCGCCGATGTTCCACACCAACCAGGACGTCCGCGGCACCGCCTACACCGTGACGGTCGACGCCGCGGTCGGCGTGTCCACCGGCATCTCCGCCGCCGACCGCGCGCACACGATCCGGCTGCTGGCCGACGAGGCCACCACGCCGAAGGACTTCAACCGGCCCGGCCACGTGGTGCCGCTGCGCGCCAAGGAGGGCGGGGTGCTGCGCCGCCCCGGCCACACCGAGGCCGCCATCGACCTGGCCAGGATGGCCGGGCTGCGACCGGCGGGCGTGCTCTGCGAGATCGTGTCGCAGAAGGACGAGGGCGAGATGGCCCGCTACGACGAGCTGCAGGTCTTCGCCGCCGAGCACGACCTGGCGATCATCACCATCGCCGACCTGATCGCCTACCGCCGCCGCACCGAGAAGCAGGTCGACCGGGTCGCCGAGGCCCGCATCCCGACCGCGCACGGCGCCTTCCGCGCGGTCGGCTACGACAGCCGCCTCGACGGCATCGAGCACGTCGCCCTCGTCTACGGCGACATCGGCGACGGCGAGAGCGTGCTGGTCCGGGTCCACTCGGAGTGCCTCACCGGCGACGTGTTCGGCTCGCTGCGCTGCGACTGCGGCCCGCAGCTCGACGCCGCGCTGGAGGCCGTCGCCGCCGAGGGCCGCGGCGTGGTGCTCTACATGCGCGGCCACGAGGGGCGCGGCATCGGCCTGATGCACAAGCTGCAGGCCTACCAGCTCCAGGACGACGGCGCGGACACGGTGGACGCGAACCTCGCGCTCGGCGTCCCCGCCGACGCCCGCGACTACGGCACCGGCGCGCAGATCCTGGTCGACCTCGGGGTCAAGTCGATGCGGCTGCTCACCAACAACCCGGCCAAGCGGGTCGGCCTGGAGGGCTACGGCCTCGCCGTGGTCGACCGGGTGCCGCTGTCGGTGTGGCCGAACCCGGAGAACCTGCGCTACCTGCGCACCAAGCGCGACCGCATGGGCCACGAGCTGGGCAACCTGGAGCAGTACGAGATCGGCGCGGCCGGTGCTGCCGCGGCCGGTACCGGTGTCGGCGCCGGGGACGACGCGTGAGCGGCGAGGGCAGGCCGGAGCACGGCGTCCCCGACTGCACCGGCATCCGGCTCGGCATCGCGGTCACCCGCTGGCACGGCGAGATCACCGAGCAACTGCTGGTCCGCGCGCTGGCCGCCGCCGAGGAGGCGGGCATCGAGGAGCCGACCGTCGTCCGAGTACCGGGCGCGGTGGAGCTGCCGGTGGTGTGCCAGGAACTGGCCCGCCACCACGACGCGGTGGTCGCCCTCGGCGCGGTCGTGCGCGGCGGCACCCCGCACTTCGAGTACGTGTGCGACGCGGTGACCTACGGCCTGACCAGGGTGTCGCTGGACGAGTCCACGCCGGTCGGCAACGGGGTGCTCACGGTCGACACCGAGGAGCAGGCCCTGGACCGCGCCGGGCTGCCCGGCTCGGCCGAGGACAAGGGCTACGAGGCGTGCGCGGCGGCCCTGCAGACGGCCCTCGTGGTCCGGGGCCTGCGCCAGCCGTGGACCGAGCGGGGCTTCGAGTGACCGCCCGCCCGCGCAAGGTCTGGTTCGTGACCGTGCCCATCGCGGTGGTCTTCATCGCCGTGTTCGCCGTCGTGGCCGCCCTGCTGCGCGACAGCGGCACGGGGGTGTACTTCCAGGTGTCCGACCAGGTCGCGATGGTCGGCATCGGCGTCCTGCTCGCCGCGGGCGTGCTGTGGCTGACCTGGCCTAAGGTGACCGCGGACGCGGACGGCATCACCGTGCGCAACCTCCTGGGCCGCACCCGCTACCCCTGGACCGCCATCGTCTCCATCACCTTCCCGGACGGCGCCGCCTGGGCCCGCCTCGAACTCCCCGACGACGAGTACGTCCCCGTCATGGCAGTCCAGTCCATCGACGGCGCGCGCGCGGTGGCGGCGATCCGTGAGCTGCGCAGCCTGCACCGCGCGGCAGTGGGCTCAGCGGACAGCGCTGGAACTACGAGCTAGACGAGCGCTGCTGGGTTTACCGAGGCCGGAGCACTTAGGTGCTGCTGGCGCCTGTTGGGCTGCGTCCGTGCTGCCCAGGGGCAGGTGTGCGGATCGAGGCTTGCCTGTCATTGACGTGGCTGTGCGACCGGCTAGTGCTGGGCATGGTGTCGGCAGGCAGTCGGAGCGCTGGTGGGTGGGTTGTGTGCCGCGCCAGCGCCGATTCTGCGGGTCGCCGGTCAGCGGTCGTCGAAGGCCGGGCGCTGGCAGGCAGAGCTAGTGCCGCAGCTACACCTGTGCGCAAACGATGCGTGTTCAGGAATGATGCCGCTCCCGTGATCTCTGCCCGGCTGGTGCGGGCTACTGGCAGGCAGTCATATGCCGACTACTCGCGGCGGGTTGTGCGCCATCGCCAATCCCAAGCGGAAGTTGATGTCGGCCAGGGCGCCTGCAGAGCGTCGCGCACTAGTGGTGAGTGGCTGCGAGGTCATCCATTTGCCGGGCCGGCTGTGCGGGCCGCTGAGGGGCGGGTTGTGAGCGGTAGCTGTGTGGCGTGGTTCGTCGGGTGGGGGTGGGATTGTGGGCGGGCTGGTGGCAATGGGGGTAGTATTGGGGGTGTGAAGCTGAGTGTGAGTCTGCCGGAGGTCGATGTCCAGTTCATCGATGAGTACCTGTCGCGGGGGGAGGGGGGGAGTCGGTCGGCGGTTATCCAGCTGGCGCTGGGGTTGCTGCGGGAGTCCTCGATGCGCGAGGAGTACGCGGTGGCCTTCGCCGAGTGGGATGCCTCGGATGATGCCGCGTTGTGGGAGTCGACCGCCGCCGATGACTTCGTGGTTGTCGATGCGGCGCGGTGATATCCGCCTGGTCGACCTGGATCCCGGTCGGGGGTCGGAGGCGAACAAGGTTCGGCCTGCGGTGATCGTCAGCAACGACGCGGCCAACCAGGCCGCGCAGCGCGCTGGGCGTGGGGTGGTCACGGTCGTTCCGATCACGTCCAACACCGCGCGGGTGTTCCCGTTCCAGGTGCTGCTGCCCGCCGGTGACTGCGGCCTGGTCACCGACTCGAAAGCGCAGGCCGAGCAGGTTCGCTCGGTCGCCACCGCCAGGATCGGCCGCCGTCTCGGGCGTGTTCCGGACCGGCTGCTGCCATCCCTCGACGACGCTCTGCGGGTGCACCTCGGCCTCTGACCGGGTCGCTCGCACGGGTGGGTGGTTCCTGTGCACGCACTGTGAAAACCCCAGATCGGTGAACCCGCCGCCGCGCGGAGGCGTTGGCCTCGGTGTATCCCTGGACTGATTTCCCGAGGAGGCCCAGCGTGACTGTCGTCGACCCCACCACCACCGATCCCCGCAGCCCGGCCCAGCCCGTCGAGCGCAACCGCAGGCAGGTCCTGTGCGGCCTGATGGTGGCCCTGGTGGCGCCCGGTGTGCTCGCCGCGTGCGGCACCAGCGATACCCCGGGCGGGACCACCACTCCCGCCCCGGGTACGACCGGCGGTAGCACCCCCACCGGCGGCGGCGCGACCACCGGCGGAGGGTCGACCGGCGCGCTGAGCACCGTGGCGGCCATCCCCGACGGCGGTGGCGTGCTGGTCGACAGCCCCTCCGGCGGGAAGGTCCTGCTCGTCCGCTCCGGCAGCACGGTCGCCGGTTTCGACCCGTCCTGCCCGCACCAGGGCGCGACCGTCGACCCGCCGAAGGACGGCGTGATCACCTGCCCCCGGCACTTCAGCACCTTCAACGCGACCACCGGCGCGCGCATCAGCGGCCAGGCCCAGACCGGCCTCAAGACCGTCGCGGTGAAGGTCGACGGCGACAGCGTGGTGCTGGCCTGACCCCCCGGCTCACCCCTACCGTCGCTCCACAGTGGACGGTAGGGGTAAGCCGGACGGCCCCCGGACCCAGGTCCGTTCGGGTTATGGATTCACCGGATCCGGCGTGGTTGGGTCAGAGCTGACCATCACCTGATCCGGGGAGGCCCCCATGCCGTCCATCCGTGTCCTGGGCCTCGTCGCGGGGGTGCTGGCCGCTGGCCTGTTGGCCGCGCCGCAGGCCGCCGCCGACGAGCGGCCCACCGCCGTCGTCTCCCTCGGCGACAGCGCGATCTCCGGGGAGGGCGCGGGCGACTACGAACCGGGCACCCGCGGCGAGAACGGCAACTGGTGCCACCGCTCGGCCAACGCGCTGATCCACAAGACCCAGGTCGCCCAGCGCACCGTCAACCTCGCCTGCTCCGGCGCCGACGCGGCCAACGTGTCCCTCGCCGACACCACGCACTACACCGAGGGCTCGCAGGCCCGCCGCCTGATCGACGTCGCCAAGGCCAACCGGGTCGTCGCCGTCGTGCTCCAGGTCGGCGCGAACGACGAACCGGCCTTCGCCGACACCCTCGTCGGCTGCATCAAGAAGTGGTTCAACCCCTTCGGCACGGGCTGCGCCAAGGACCTGCGCGTGCAGTGGCCCGCCCGCCTCGCCGCGATGGCACCGAGGGTCGAGCGCGCTGTCGCCGACGTGAAAACCGCCATGCGCCAAGCCGGTTACGCTGACGGCAGCTACAAGTTCGTCATCACCTCTTACGCTTCCCCGGTGACCGAGAAGATGGACGCGATCAACCACGGCCCCCAGGGCTGCCCACTACGCCTCGCCGACGCCGCCTACGGTCGCACCGAGGCCGTGCCGCAGTTCGCTGACACGTACCGAGGTATCGCCGCCCGCAACGGACTGTCCTACCTGGACATCTCCCGCGCCACCGAGGGCCACGAAGCGTGCAGCGGCGGCGAGAACTCGGCCACCGAGTGGCAGAACCGGGTCCTGGTCGACCCCTACGCCTGGGTCTTCGGCGGCCTCGACTCCGTCGGCATCCACATGGCCCAGCAGTCCTTCCACCCCAACGCCCGCGGCCACGCCCAGCTGGGTCGCTGCCTCACCGAGTACCTCGCCACCACCGCCCCCGCCGCCCGCTGCCTGACCGGCGCGGACGGCAACCTGCACGCCGTGGCCTGATCGCCGCGCCAGGACGGCCCCCGGCCCACCAGGACCGGGGGCCGTCCGCGATCTGCCGGGTGATCGCCCGGCGGGTGCGGTGGGTGAGTGTCGGTGGGCGGTCGTAGGGTTGGTGGTGTGCCTGATCCGTCCACCTACCGCCCCTCGGCCGGGACCATTCCGGAAGCCCCGGGGGTCTACAAGTTCCGGGATCCCGGCGGCCGGGTCATCTACGTCGGCAAGGCGAAGAGCCTGCGCAGCCGGTTGAACTCCTACTTCGCCGACGTCTCCTCGCTGCACCCCAGGACGCGGCAGATGGTGACGACCGCGGGGGCCGTCGAGTGGACCGTGGTGTCCACCGAGGTCGAGGCGCTGCAGCTGGAGTACAACTGGATCAAGGAGTTCGACCCGCGGTTCAACGTCCGCTACCGCGACGACAAGTCCTACCCCGTCCTCGCCGTCACCCTCAACGAGGACTACCCCCGCCTGCACGTCTACCGCGGTCCGCGCAAGAAGGGCGTCCGCTACTTCGGCCCCTACGCCCACGCCTGGGCCATCCGCGAGACCCTGGACCTGCTGCTGCGCGTCTTCCCGGCCCGCACCTGCTCCAAGGGCGTGTTCAAGCGGCACGGCCAGATCGGGCGGCCCTGCCTGCTCGGCTACATCGACAAGTGCTCGGCGCCCTGCGTCGGCCGGGTCGACGAGGCCGAGCACCGGGGCATCGTCGAGGACTTCTGCGACTTCCTCTCCGGCAAGACCGACGCCATGGTCCGGCGGCTGGAGAAGGAGATGGGCGCCGCCTCCGCCGAGCTGGAGTTCGAGCGGGCCGCCCGGCTGCGCGACGACATCGGCGCGCTCAAGCGGGCCCTGGAGAAGCAGGCCGTCGTGCTCGGCGACGGGACCGACGCCGACGTGGTGGCCTTCGCCTTCGACGAACTGGAGGCCGCCGTCCAGGTGTTCCACGTGCGCGGCGGCCGGGTCCGCGGCCAGCGCGGCTGGGTGATCGACCGGCTCGACGACGCCGACGAGTCGCCGGTGGCCGCGCTGGTCGACCGGTTCCTCAGCCAGTTCTACGGCGACCAGGTCGAGCTGGCCGAGGAGGGCAGCCCGGTGCCCAAGGAGATCCTGGTCCCCGAACTGCCCGGCGACGCCGACGCGGTCGCCGACTGGCTCAGCGGCCTGCGCGGGTCAAGGACGGCGTTGCGGGTGCCGCAGCGCGGCGACAAGCGGGCGCTGATGGAGACCGTCGAGCGCAACGCGAAAGAGGCCTTCACCCAGCACAAGCTGCGCCGCGCCGGTGACCTGACCGCCCGCTCGGCCGCACTGCAGGAGTTGCAGGACAACCTCGGTCTCGACACCGCGCCGCTGCGCATCGAGTGCGTCGACATCTCCCACATCCAGGGCAGCGATGTGGTGGCCTCGCTGGTGGTGTTCGAGGACGGCCTGGCGCGCAAGTCCGAGTACCGCCGGTTCGCGCTGCGCGAGGCCGCCACCGAGGGCGACGTCGCCTCGATCGCCGAGGTGGTGCGGCGCCGGTTCGCGAAGTACCGCGGTGAGACCGGCGGGCAGGACCCGACCCCCGGCATCGACCCCGAGACCGGCAAGCCCAAGCGCTTCGCCTACCCGCCCAACCTGCTCGTCGTCGACGGCGCCGGACCGCAGGCCAACGCCGCCGCCGACGTGCTCGCCGATCTCGGCGTCACCGACGTCGCGGTGATCGGGCTGGCCAAGCGGCTCGAAGAGGTCTGGCTGCCCGGCGACCCCGACCCGGCGATCCTGCCGCGCACCAGCGAGGCGCTCTACCTGCTGCAGCGCGTGCGCGACGAGGCGCACCGCTTCGCCATCGCCTACCACCGGCAGAAGCGGTCCACGAAGCTCACCGCCTCCGCCCTCGACGAGATCCCCGGACTCGGCCAGGGCCGCAAGGCGGTGCTGATCAAGCACTTCGGCTCGCTGAAACGACTGCGAGCGGCCAGCATCGACGAGATCAGCGGGGTACCCGGCATCGGGGTGGCCACCGCGAAGGCAGTGCACAGCGCGCTGGCGGGCGAGCCCGCCGCGCACCCGAGAGCAGGGGAACAACAGCAGTGAGCACCGATACGGGTGGCCCCGGCATCGAGGTCGCCGTCGTCACCGGACTGTCCGGAGCGGGCCGCAGCACCGCGGCCAAGTGCCTCGAGGACCTCGGCTGGTTCGTCGTGGACAACCTGCCACCCGAGCTGATCTCCACCATGGTCGAGCTCGGCGCGCAGGCGCGCGGGGTGATCACCAAGGTCGCGGTCGTGATGGACGTGCGCAGCCGCGCGTTCACCGAGGACCTCTCCTCGATCATCAAGGACCTCGACGCCAAGGGCTACCGGCCGCGCGTGCTGTTCCTGGAGGCCACCACCGACGTGCTGGTGCGCCGCTTCGAGCACGTCCGCCGCGGCCACCCCATGCAGGGCGAGGGCAGGCTCATCGACGGCATCGGCGCCGAGCGGGAACTGCTGCGCCCGCTGCGCGAGGAGGCCGACCTGGTGCTCGACACCTCGACGCTGTCGGTGCACCAGCTGCGCGCCAAGATCGAGGACGCGTTCGGCTCCGACGCCGCGGCCACCACCCGGGTCACCGTGCTGTCCTTCGGCTACAAGTACGGCCTGCCGATGGACGCCGACCTGGTGATGGACGTGCGCTTCCTGCCCAACCCGTTCTGGATCCCCGAGCTCAAGGACCAGACCGGCCGCGACTCCGACGTGCGCAACTACGTCCTGAGCCAGGAGGGCGCCGACGAGTTCCTCGACCGCTACCACGAACTCCTCCGCCTCATCGGCGCCGGTTACCGCCGCGAGGGCAAGCGCTACCTGACCCTGGCCATCGGCTGCACCGGCGGCAAGCACCGCAGCGTCGCCATCTCCGAGGAACTCGCCAGGCGCCTGGCCGACGAGGACGGCATGGCGGTCAAGGTCGTCCACCGCGACCTGGGGCGCGAGTGACCAACCCCGACCCGACACCCCCAGCCATAACCCCACCCGGCACCACCGCGCCGGACCCACGACCGAGCAGGACCGCGCCGTCGAACGGTGCTGCTGTGCCGAGCGGTGCGCCGGCGGAGCGGCCGTTGCGGGCGGTGGCGTTGGGGGGTGGGCGGGGGTTGCACGTGACGCTCAGTGCGTTGCGGTTGATCACGGATGATGTGACCGCTGTGGTCACCGTCGCTGATGACGGGGGGTCGTCGGGGCGGTTGCGGCGGGAGTTGGGGTTGTTGCCGCCGGGGGACCTGCGCAAGGCGTTGACCGCGCTGGCGGGGGCCGGGGGGCCGTGGCCCGAGGTGTTCGAGCACCGGTTCGGGGGGACCGGGGCGCTGGCCGGGCACGCGGTGGGGAACCTGCTCCTCGCCGGGCTGCTGGAGGTCACGCAGGACCCGGTGCGGGCCCTCGCGGAGGCGGCCGCGCTGATGGGGGTCACCGGGCGCGTCCTGCCGATGTCGACCGGGCCGCTCGACATCGAGGCCGAGGTGACCGGGCTGGAGGAGAACCCGGACACGGTGCGGCGGATCAGGGGGCAGGTCGCGGTGGCCACCACGCCGGGGCGGGTCCGGCGGATCCGGCTGCACAACGCCAACCGCAAGGACGAGGCGCCCACGGCGTGCCCGGAGGCGGTCGAGGCGGTGCTCGGGGCCGATGTCGTGCTGCTCGGGCCGGGCTCGTGGTTCACCAGCGTGCTGCCGCACCTGCTCGTGCCGGAACTGCACGAGGCGCTCGTGCGGACCGCCGCGGCGCGGGTCGTGGTGCTCAACCTCGTCCCCCAACCGGGGGAAACCGCCGGGTTCTCGCCGGAGCGCCACCTCGACGTACTCTGCGAGCACGCGCCCCGGCTCCGGGTCGACGCCGTCATCGCCGACGCCGACTCCGTGCCCACCCCGGACCGGCTCCGACGTGCGGCCTCGGTGCTGGGCGCGGACATGTGGCTGGCGTCGGTGGCCGCCCCCGCGCGGCCGGACCGGCACGACCCGGCGGCGCTGGCGACCAGCCTGCGCCGGGCGATCACCTCGGTGAGGGCGCGCTGAACCCACCCGGCGCTCGTGGTGGGATGTACCGGCGCCCGAACCGGGGCTGGGAAAGGAGGACCCTGTGGCGATGACCGCCGCTGTCAAGGACGAGCTGAGCAGGCTGGCCGTTGCCAAGACCTGTTGCCGCCGCGCCGAGGTGTCCTCGCTGCTGCGCTTCGCGGGCGGCCTGCACATCGTCGCGGGCCGGGTCGTGGTCGAGGCCGAGCTGGACACCGGGGCGACCGCCCGGCGGCTGCGCAAGGAGATCCACGAGCTCTACGGCCACCACGCCGACGTGCACGTGATCACCTCGGGCGGCCTGCGCAAGGGCACGCGGTACGTGGTGCGGGTGGTCAAGGACGGCGACGGGCTCGCCCGCCAGACCGGGCTGCTCGACCCGCGCGGCCGACCGGTGCGCGGACTGCCCGCTCCGGTCGTCTCCGGCGGGGTGTGCGACGCCGAGGCCGCCTGGCGCGGCGCGTTCCTCGCGCACGGCTCGCTCACCGAGCCCGGCCGCTCGTCCGCGCTGGAGATCACCTGCCCCGGCCCCGAGGCCGCGCTGGCCATCGTCGGCGCCGCCCGCCGGATGGGCATCGCCGCCAAGTCCCGCGAGGTCCGCGGCGCCGACCGGGTGGTCGTGCGCGACGGCGACGCGATCGGCGCGCTGCTGACCAGGCTCGGCGCGCACTCCAGCGTGCTCGCCTGGGAGGAGCGCCGGATGCGGCGCGAGGTCAGGGCCACCGCCAACCGGCTGGCCAACTTCGACGACGCCAACCTGCGCCGCTCGGCCAGGGCCGCCGTCGCCGCCGCGGCCAGGGTCCAGCGGGCGATGGAGATCCTCGGCCCCGACGCCCCGGAGCACCTCACCGCGGCGGGGGAGTTGCGGCTGCAGAACAAGCAGGCCTCCCTGGAGGAACTCGGCCAGCTCTCCGACCCGCCGATGACCAAGGACGCCGTCGCGGGCCGCATCCGCCGCCTGCTGGCCATGGCCGACAAGCGCGCCAAGGACCTGGGCCTGCCCGACACCGAATCCGCCGTCACCCCGGACATGCTCGAGGCCGACGCGTAGTCCGTCACCTGGCCGTGTGACGTGGGTCTCGCCGGGTATCTGGTGCTGGATCCCCCGCCTCCTGACTTCCGGGAGCGCGGGTGCCGCTTGGGGGAGGGGCACCCGCGGGGGGAGAAGTGGAGTGGAGTCCGCCCGGCGTGGGGGCTGGCGGACTCCACTCCACTGTTGTGCGGGGACTGCACCGGTTCCGATAAGGGCGATTCGGTCACAGCCCAGAGGTGCTCGCGCGTCCGACTACGCGCTCGTCGAACAGTTGTCCCTGGCCGCGCGGTCTGATTCGATAAAGAGAGACCGCTGACCTCGTGACCTGCGCGCGGACTGGTGAACGCTAGGGTTCGTGGGAGGGCGGATGCTTCCGCCGGGCCCGTTCGGCCCGGCCAACCAGTCGCAGAAACGAGGAGACCCAGGTGACGGTTCGCGTAGGTGTCAACGGTTTCGGTCGGATCGGTCGCAACTTCTGGCGAGCCGTGCAGGCGAGCGACCACGACATCGAGATCGTGGCCTTCAACGACCTCGGTGACGTCGCGACCATGGCCCACCTGCTCAAGTACGACAGCATCCTGGGCAGGCTGCCGCAGGACGTGTCGGTGACGGCCGAGGGCATCAAGGTCGGCGACACCACCATCAAGGCGCTCGCCGAGCGCGACCCGGGCAAGCTGCCCTGGAAGGACCTGGGCGTCGACGTCGTCGTCGAGTCCACCGGGTTCTTCACCAAGGCCGCCGACGCCCGCAAGCACGTCGACGAGGGTGGCGCCAAGAAGGTCATCATCTCCGCGCCAGCCAAGGGCGAGGACCTGACCGTGGTGCTCGGCGCGAACGAGGGCCAGTACGACGGTTCGCAGACGGTGATCTCCAACGCCTCCTGCACCACCAACTGCCTGGCGCCGCTGGCGAAGGTCCTGCACGACGCGTTCACCATCGAGCGCGGCCTGATGACCACGATCCACGCCTACACCCAGGACCAGAACCTGCAGGACGCCCCGCACAGCGACCTGCGCAGGGCCCGCGCCGCCGCGCTCAACATCGTGCCCACCTCGACCGGCGCCGCGAAGGCGATCGGCCTGGTGCTGCCCGACCTCAACGGCAAGCTCGACGGCTACGCGCTGCGCGTCCCGGTGCCGACCGGCTCGGCGACCGACCTGACCGTCACCCTGGGCCGCGACGTGACCCTCGACGAGGTCCAGGCCGCCTACCAGGCCGCCGCCGACGGCCCGCTCAAGGGCATCCTGCGCTACAACACCGACCCGATCGTCTCCGCCGACATCGTCACCGACCCGGCGTCGTGCATCTACGACGCGCCGCTGACCAAGGTCAGCGGGAACCTGGTCAAGGTCGTCGGCTGGTACGACAACGAGTGGGGCTACTCCAACCGCCTCGCCGACCTGACCGCGCTCGTCGCCTCGAAGCTGTAGAGGGGTCCGGCTTGAAGACTCTCGACGACCTGCTCGCCGAGGGCGTGACCGGTCGGCGCGTGCTCGTGCGCGCCGACCTCAACGTCCCGCTCGACGGTGACGTGATCACCGACGACGGCCGGATCCGCGCGTCGCTGCCCACCATCACCCGCCTCGCCGAGGCCGGTGCCCGGGTGGTCGTCGCCGCGCACCTGGGCCGCCCCAAGGGCGCGCCCGAGGCCAGGTACTCGCTCGCCCCGGTCGCCAAGCGGCTCGGTGAGCTGCTCGGCCGCCCGGTGTCCCTGGCCGCCGATGTGGCGGGCGAGTCGGCGGCGGCCACCACCGGGGGCCTCGCCGACGGTGACGTGGCCCTGCTGGAGAACGTGCGGTTCGACCCGCGCGAGACCAGCAAGGACGCCGCGGAGCGGGACGCGCTGGCCGACGAGCTCGCCGCGCTGGCCGACGCGTTCGTCTCCGACGGGTTCGGCGTGGTGCACCGCAAGCAGGCCTCGGTCTACGAGGTCGCCACCAAGCTCCCGGCCTACGCCGGTGGCCTGGTGCTCGCCGAGGTCGAGGTGCTGCGCAAGCTCACCGGCGACGCGGCCCGCCCGTACGTGGTGGTGCTCGGCGGCTCGAAGGTCTCCGACAAGCTCGCCGTCATCGAGTCGCTGCTGCCCAAGGTGGACGCGATCCTGGTCGGCGGCGGCATGTGCTTCACCTTCCTGGCCGCCGAGGGGCTCGGGGTGGGTGACTCGCTGCTGGAGGCCGAGATGATCGACACCTGCAAGCGGCTGCTCGCCGAGCACCCGGAGAAGATCCTGCTCCCGGCCGACGTGGTCATCGCCGACGCGTTCGCCGCCGACGCCAACACCCACACCGTGCTCGCGGCCAACATCCGCGAGGGCTGGAAGGGCCTCGACGTCGGACCGATCACCGTCGAGCGCTACCGCGAGGTCATCGCGGGCGCGGGCACGGTGTTCTGGAACGGCCCGATGGGCGTGTTCGAGCTCGCCCCGTTCGCCGAGGGCACCAGGGGGGTCGCCGAGGCCATCGTCGCCTCGGACGCCTTCTCGGTGGTCGGCGGCGGCGACTCGGCCGCCGCGGTCCGGCTGCTGGGGCTGCCCGAGGACGGGTTCTCGCACATCTCCACCGGCGGCGGTGCCTCCCTGGAGTTCCTCGAGGGCAAGGACCTGCCCGGCGTCCGGGTCATCGAGACCGGGGTGGGTGGCTGATGGCCAGGCAGGTGCTCGTCGCGGGCAACTGGAAGATGAACCTCAACCACCTCGAGGCCATCTCCCTGGTGCAGAAGATCGCCTTCTCGCTGCCGGAGAAGTACTACGCCAAGGTCGAGGTGGCGGTGCTGCCGCCGTTCACCGACATCCGGTCGATCCAGACCATGGTCGACGGCGACAAGCTGCTGCTGCGCTACGGCGCCCAGGACATCTCGCGCTACGACTCCGGTGCCTACACCGGTGAGGTGTCCGGCCTGATGCTGGCCAAGCTCGGCTGCTCCTACGTCACCGTGGGGCACTCGGAGCGGCGCGAGTACCACGCCGAGACCGACGAGCTGGTGAACTCCAAGGTCAAGGCCGCCCTCAAGCACGGCGTCGCGCCGATCCTGTGCCTGGGCGAGCGGCTGGAGGTCCGCGAGTCCGGCGAGCACGTGGCGCACTGCGTCGCACAACTCGTCGCCGGTCTCAAGGGGCTCAAGGCCGAGCAGGTCACCAAGGTCGTCGTGGCCTACGAGCCGGTCTGGGCGATCGGCACCGGCAAGGTCGCCACCGCGGCCGACGCCCAGGAGGTCTGCGGCGCGCTGCGGGCCGCCCTGGCCGAGAAGTACGGCGACGAGGTCGCCGCGACCGTCCGCGTGCTCTACGGCGGGTCGGTGAAATCGGGCAACATCGGCGAGTTGGTGGCCCAGGACGACATCGATGGCGCGTTGGTCGGCGGCGCGAGCCTGCAGGCCGACGAGTTCACGAAACTGTGCGCGATGGCAGCAGGCGGGCCGCTGCCCTAATGGTCGCGCCGCTGCCGTAGCGCTGTTCACGCAGGTCAGGGCGTCGGGAATGATTTCTCCCGGCGCCCTGGCGCATTCTTGCGTCCGTGCAGGTGCACGTGCGGACGCCGCGTCGGCGGTGGTCGTGGGGAAACTGGTAACGGCCTGGGCACGCCACGTCGGGGCGGTGGTCGAACACGGGCGGGTCACCGGGTAATCTGAGGCCTCAACCACACGACCGCGAGGACCCGATGATTCTGACGCTGCAGATCGCTCTGATCGCCTCCAGCCTTCTGCTGATCCTGCTGGTGCTGCTGCACCGCGGCCGCGGTGGCGGTCTGTCCTCGCTGTTCGGCGGCGGCATGCAGTCGAGCCTGTCCGGGTCCAGCGTCGTGGAGAAGAACCTGGACCGGGTCACCCTGTTCGTCGGCGCGGTGTGGATCATCTGCGTCATCGGCCTCGGCCTGCTGGTCAAGATCAGCTGAAACCCGCGCAGGCGGTTCGGCGGTCCATGAAGAGAGCGACGGACGCGGCACAGCCCCGCGTCCGACCACGTGGTGGGGGTGTGAACGTCAATGGCCGGTGGTAACGCGATCCGGGGTACCCGGGTCGGTGCTGGTCCCATGGGTGAGTCCGAGCGCGGGGAGTCCGCGCCTCGGCAGCGGGTGTCCTACTGGTGCGCCAACGGCCACGAGTCGCGGCCGTCCTTCGCGCTGGAGGCCGAGAAGCCGGAATCCTGGGACTGCCCGCGCTGCGGCCTCCCAGCGGGCCTGGACGAACAAGCGCCACCGAAGGCGCCCCGCAACGAGCCGTACAAGACCCACCTCGCCTACGTCAAGGAGCGCCGCTCCGACGCCGACGGCGAGGCGATTCTTGCCGAGGCCCTGGCGAAGCTGCGCGCGAGGCGCGAGGGCTGAGCTAGGCGCCCTCCGGGGCGAGACGGTGTGGTGGGTAGTGCGATGGCCCCGTGTCCTGGCGGACGCGGGGCTGTTTGCTGTCCTGGGCGGGCTGCCCACAGAGGCCCCTCCCAGGTGTTGGCCCACAACCAGCCCCTCTACGACGTTGGCCCCACCGCGCTCCTCGGATCCGCTGGTGCCAAGCCGGCTCGATGGGGCGGACTTGTTTTGTGTGGGGGGGACGGCACCCGTAGCGTCGTTCGCGGCAGGGCCTGCTTTTCGGCCCCTGCTTTGCGGTTCTGCCCGGGTGTCGTAGGGCCCCGCACAAAACAAGTTCGCCCCATCGAGCTCTTCGCCTTCTCGCGCCCCACCGCAATGCCGAAGGCGAGCCGTCGACCGTCGACGCCGCAGGCGAGACCGAGAGCCGCCCCTCAAGATCAAACCGCCCCAAGCGCCCCCCGATATACAGCTTACCGAGAGCCACCGACAAGCCGCTCCCAGCGAACCACAGAGCGAACCACAGACTGTGGACAACCCACCACCGACAGACAGCTGCCCCGCGTTCACGAGGAACGCGGGGCAGCGGTTGGAGCGAGATCAGTAGCGGAACGCGCTGATCAGGGTGCGGAGGTCGGCCGAGGCCTCGCTCAGGGTCTCCGCGGTGCGCTTGGCGGCGCTGGCGGCGGAGCTGGTGTCCTCGGTGGCGGTGGCGAGTCCGCCGATGCCGTTGCCGATCTGGACGACGGCGTTGGCGGTTTCGTGGACGTTGCGGCTCATCTCGGCGGTGGTGGCGGTCTGCTCCTCGACGGCGGCGGCGATGACGGTCTGGGTGTCGCAGATGGAGCTGACGACCTGGCCGATCTGGTGGATGGCCGAGGTGGCCTCCGCGCTGCCCTGCTCGATGGCCTTGATCCGGCGGATGATGTCCTCGGTGGCCGTCGCGGTCTGCTGGGCCAGTTCCTTGACCTCACCGGCGACCACGGCGAAGCCCTTGCCGGACTCGCCCGCGCGGGCCGCCTCGATGGTGGCGTTGAGGGCGAGCAGGTTGGTCTGCTCGGCGATGGAGCTGATCAGCTTCACCACGGCGCCGATCTCGGCGGTGGCCTCACCCAGGGCGGCGACGGCCAGGTTGGCGGTCTCGGTGTCGCGGACGCCGTCGGTGGCGACGTCGGCGGCGCGGCTGGCGTTCTGGGTGATCTCGTCGATCGCGGCGCGCATCTGCTCCGAGGCGCTGGCCATCGCGGTGACCATGTTGGACACGTCGGTGGCGGTCTCGTTGATCGAGTTGGCCTCCTGGCTGGTCTCGCCCGCGGTCTCGGCCAGCTTGCCGCTGACCGTGGTCAGCTCGCTCGACGCCCCGGCGACCTCCTCGGCGCGGGCGGCGACCCGGCCGATGAGCTCCTGGGTGCGCTCGGCGAGCAGGTTGAAGCCGGTGGCGACCTCGCCGAGCTCGTCGGCGCGGCCCTGCTCGATGCGCTGGGTCAGGTCGCCACCGGCGATCCCGGCCAGCCCGGCGCGCAGCCTGCTCAGCGGCTTGGTGATCGAGCGCACCAGCAGCACGGTCAGCCCGGCGCCGGTGAGGAAGGCCGCGATGGCCAGCAGGATGGTGGTCAGCACGCCCTCGTCGGCGCGGGTACCGGCCATCGCGATGGCCGCCGCCGACTCCTTCTCCACGTCCTGGACCAGCACGTCGATCCGCTCGGCGATCTTGTTGAAGATCTCGATCTCGTCGACAGCGACCAGCTCGTTGGCCTTGAGGTAGTCGGCCCACGCGCCGGAGCGGTAGTCGCCGACGATCTGCTCGTCGAGCTTCATGAAGTCGCCGAAGAGCCCGGAGATGGTGGTGACGTCGGCGCTCTGGTCGGCGTCGAGGCCGAAGGCCTGCAGCGCCGCGAGCTCCTTGCGGAACGACTCGGCGGAGGCCAGGAAGGTGGCCCGCGCGCCGGTCGTGTCACCGGTGGCGTTGGGCACCGCCCGCATCACGTCGAAGGCGTAGGCGGTCTGCCAGCCGTTGAAGTCACCGGACCGGAACTTGACCTGCATCGCCAGCTGGGTCAGTTGCCTGGCCCTGGCGATCTCGTTCGCGGACTCGCGTTCGCGCTCCATGCCCGACACCGCGACCGTCGCCAGTGCCGCGAGCAGCACCAGCAGCACGGCCATCGCCGCGCCGACCCGTACACCGACCCGCAGGTCCGAGATTCGCTTCAGCATGTGCCACCGTTCCACTCGCGCGGCCATTGCCGCGGGTCTTGGCTCAGATCGCCAGGCCCTTCGGCGGGTGGTGGTGGTACTTGAGGCGAACGCACCGACATGCCCCGATTGCGCTATCGGGCCGGTCAGTCCGCCAGCGGGTACCTGGCCCTGACCTCGAAACCGCCGTTGTCGGTCGGCCCCGCGTGGAAGGTGCCGCCGAGCAACCCGGCCCGTTCGCGCAGCCCGAGCAGGCCGTGGCCGCCGGAGGGCAGGGTGCCGACGTGCCGCCGCCGCGGCGGGTCGTTGCGGATCTCCACGACCAGGGCGTCCGCGTCGGCGACCACCCGGACCGAGGTCCACGAGCCCGCCGCGTGCTTGCGCACGTTGGTCAGCGCCTCCTGGACCGTCCGGTAGGCCGCCCGCGACACCGGGCCGGGTGTCTCCGCCGGGCAGGCGTCCATGGACAGCCGGACGTCGGCGCCCTGGGTCAGGTCGGCGATGTCCTCCAGGCCGGGCTGGGCCTCGTCGTCGTCCACCCCGGACCGCAGCACCCCGACCAGCTCGCGCAGCTCCTCCAGGGTCTTGGTGCTCAGCGACCGGATGGTCTCCGCGGCCTCCCTGGTGACCGGGTCGCGCACGTCGACCTGCATGGCGCCCGCCTGCATCGCGATCAGCGTCACCTGGTGGGAGACCACGTCGTGCATCTCCCTGGCCAGCTTCGCCCGCTCGGCCGAGCGCACCGTCGCCGCGTGCAGCCGCTTCTCCCGCTCGCGGCTTCGGGCCAGTTCCTTGAGCCGGGTGGACAGCTCCTGGCGCACCGCGAACAGCAGCCCGATGGCCACCGGCATGCCTGCCACCAGCACCCCGTAGACCACGTCCCGCAGGTGCTCGCGCCAGGTCAGGTCCAGGAACGCCGACCACGGCCACAGCATGAACCTGCTGACCCCGACCAGCGCCGCGCCCACCGCGGTCTGCCAGCTGATCAGCTGCCGCCTGGCCAGCGTGCCCAGCGCGATCATCGCCGAGAGCTGGGCCCAGCCCGCGAAGAAGCCGGGGATGGTGATCAGCAGCGCCACCAGCGGCACGTGCCTGCGCAGCAGCATCGCGGGCAGCGTCAGCCAGGACAGCCAGTGCGAGTACCACGCGGCGTCCCCGTTCATCCCCGCGTACACGTCGAGCGCGGCGACGATCAGGGCCAGCGCGTCCGAACCCAGGTCGCGGACCGCCTTGCGTTCGCGCAAGCGGGCCAGCGCGAGCGGTAAGCGCAACCGGGGCAGGGTGCCCGCGGTGAGCCGGGACCGGCGCTGGGGTGGTTCGGTGCTCTCGGGGCGGGCCTCCGGGCCGACGCTGTCGGGGGTCAGCATGGGCGTCCGCACGTCCGCGCCTCCTCCCGCGCCCGGACCGGGATCCGCGGCGACGACGTCACCCGGGGTGGGGTTCGCCGCCACCCGGGACCGGTCGTGCCCGCCCGCGCGCTGGGAGGGGACGCCGCCGCGGGCGCTACCATTCTCCCGGTCCTGGGCCGGGCCGCTCCGGCGCTGTGGCATGGAACGCCCTTCCTGCGACGACCTGCCGCACGGTGCTTCGCCAGCGGAGCCGGGTCGCGGCGTCGCGGGGGTGGGTCGGTGTGTGGTGTGTCGTCACCCATCAAGACAGACAACACCGGCTCCGGGACGGCGCCCGCCCAACAACTGTGCGGGAGCAAACGCACGGTGCCCGATCGGAGCAGAGGGGAGGCGGCACGCCAGGTGCGCACGCTCATCGTCGACAACCACGACTCCTTCACCTACAACCTCTACCAGGCACTCGCCCGCCTCGACGGTGCCAGGCCCACGGTGGTGCGCAACGACGAGGACTGGGACCTCGGCGGTCTGGTCGACTTCGACAACGTGGTCATCTCCCCCGGTCCCGGTCATCCTGGCGTGCCCGGTGACTTCGGTCTCAGCCGGGCCGTGCTCGCGGCCGCGCGGCAGCCGCTGCTGGGGGTGTGCCTCGGTCACCAAGGGCTCTGCCTCCTCGCGGGCGCGCGCGTCGAGCACGCCCCGCAGGTGCGACACGGGCGGCTGTCAGAGGTACACCACGACGGGCGGGATCTGTTCCACGGTTTGCCCTCTCCGATGCGAGTCGTGCGATACCACTCTCTTGCCGCGGTAGACCTCCCGGACGCTCTAGAGGCAACGGCGTGGAGTGACGACGGTGTGCTGATGGGGGTCCGGCACCGCGAGCGCCCGGCCTGGGGCGTCCAGTTCCACCCCGAGTCGGTCGCGACCGAGCACGGCGTCGACCTGCTGGCCAACTTCGAGGCGATGACCAGGCGGTGGTGGACCCGGCACCCGAGGGAGTCGGTGGCGGTCCGGTCGGCCCCGGTGCCCGCGCCCGCGGTGGTGGCGCCGGAGCCGGTGGCCGGGGTGGTGGTCGTGCGGACCACGGTCGCGGTCACCGCCGAGGAGGCCTTCGCCGAGCTGTACGGGGACTCGGCGCACGCGTTCTGGCTGGACAGCGCCGCGGACGGGCGGTTCTCCTTCCTCGGCGACGCGAGTGGCCCGTTGGCCAGGGTCGCCACCGCCGACGTGGCCGCGGGCACGGTGACGATCACCAGCGCCGGGGGAGTGGAGGTGGTCGAGAGCGGGTTCCTGGACTGGCTCGACGCCGACCTCGCCGCGTACCCGGTGACCGCGCCGCCGCTGCCGTTCGACTTCGCCCTGGGCTGGGTCGGGTACCTGGGCTACGAGCTGAAGGCCGAGTGCGGCGGCGACCGGGCGCACCGCGCGGCCGACCCGGACGCCCAGCTGGTCTTCGCCGACCGGGCGCTGGCGTTCGACCACGAGACAGGTGAGGTCTATCTCCTCGCGCTTGCCGGTGACGAGGACTGGCTTAGCGCTACCGCCGCGCGTTTGGAGCAGGTGCCCGCGTTGGCGCTACCGGTGTCTCCGGCCGTAGAGGTCGAGTTGACCGCGCGGCACGACCGGCCCGAGTACCTCGCGATGATCGCCGAGTGCCAGCGCGCGATCGGCGACGGCGAGACGTACGAGGTGTGCCTGACCAACGAGCTGACCGGGTCCGCCGACATCGACGCGTGGGACACCTACCGGGTCCTGCGCCGCGCCAACCCGGCCCGCTACGGCGCGCTGCTGCGCCTGGGCTGCCTGTCGGTGCTGAGCACCTCACCCGAGCGCTTCCTCACCATCACCGCCGACGGCACCGTGGAGTCCCGCCCCATCAAGGGCACCCGCCCGCGCGGCGCGACCCCCGCCGAGGACGAGCGGCTGCGCCACGACCTGGCCACGGGGGAGAAGGACCACGCCGAGAACCTGATGATCGTCGACCTGGTCCGCAACGACCTCGGCGTCTACGCGGAGATCGGCTCCGTCGAGGTCCCCGGCCTGTTCGAGGTCGAGACCTACCCCACGGTCCACCAGCTGGTCAGCACCGTCCGCGCCCGCCTCGCCGAGGGCGTCTCCGCGGTCCGCTGCGTCCGCGCCGCCTTCCCCGGCGGCTCCATGACCGGCGCCCCGAAAGAGCGAACGATGCAGATCATCGACCGCCTCGAACACGGCCCCCGCGGCATCTACTCCGGCGCCATCGGCTACTTCTCCCTCACCGGCGCGGCCGACCTGAGCGTGGTGATCAGGACCATGGTGCTGCGCGACGCCCAGGTGTCGTTCGGCGTCGGCGGCGCGATCATCGCCCTGTCTGACCCGGCGGCGGAGTTCGAGGAGACAGCGGTGAAGGCGAAGACGATGGTGGACGTACTGGGTGCCCGGTTTCCGGGGCGGGTCCCGTTGAGCGGCGGCCGGTCGCTGGGCTGAGGGGACCGCAGGGCGGTGGGGTGATCGCGGGTGGTGGCGGTCGGGCGTTCGGCTGGGGGTCATCCGGGGGTCATGGGGTGTCTCCTTTGGGTTGTCAGGATCCGGCCATGACGACCCCTTCTCTGTTCGTGCGCGCCGGTGTGGTGGCGGTGGCCGCGCTGGCCGTCGCCGCCGCGGTGCCCGGTGCGGCCGCGGCGCACCCGCGGCAGCGTGAGTTCGACCTGCAGGCGCACCGCGGTGGGCTCGGGTTGCGGGTGGAGAGCAGCCTGAGCTCCTTCGGCAACGCGCTGCGCCTGGGTGTCAGCACCCTGGAGCTCGACGTGCAGATCACCGAGGACGACCAGGCCGTGGTCACCCACGACCGCCGCGTCGACGGCCGCAAGTGCCGCGACACCGCCCCCGTGACCGCGGGCGACCCGGAGTTCCCCTACGTCGGCAAGTACGTCAACACCCTCACCCTCGCCCAGGTCAAGACCCTGGACTGCGGCTCGACCCCGCTCGCCGGGTTCCCGCGCCAGGAGCTGACCCCCGGGTCGCGGATCCCGCTGCTGAGCGAGGTCTTCGCGCTGGTCGAGCGCTACGGCGCCGACGACGTGCGGTTCAACATCGAGACCAAGGTCGAGGCGGGCGCCCCGCAGGAGACCGCGCCGCGGGAGAAGTTCGTCCAGATCACCGCGCGGGAGGTCCAGGCCGCCGGGGTGTCGCGCCGGGTGAGCATCCAGAGCTTCGACTGGGGCTCGCTGATCCGCATGCGCCAGGTCGCGCCCCGGCTGCCCGTCGTCGCGCTGACCAACTACGACTTCCTGCAGACCGGTCAGCCCGGCAAGTCCCCGTGGCTCGGTGGCCTGGACATCGACGACTTCGGCGGCGACCCGGTCAAGGCCATCAAGACCTTCGGCGCCACCGCGTTCTCCCCGGTGCACGGCTTCCCCCAGGGCGGCACCGTCAACGACCCCGGCTACCGCCCGTACGTCACCGCCGACCTCGTGCGCCACGCCCACCGCAACGGGATCAAGGTCATCCCGTGGACCGTCGACGACGTCCCCACCATGGCCAAGCTGATCGACGACGGCGTGGACGGCCTCATCACCGACTACCCGGACCTGCTGCGCGGCCTGCTCGCCCGGCGCGGCTACCGCCTGCCCAAGGCCCACGCCTCCCCGTTCGACGTCCAGGGCCACCGCGGCGCGCGGGCCGTCCGCCCGGAGAACACCCTCGCCGCGTTCCGCTACGCACTGGCGAACCCCGCGGTGTCCACTGTGGAGCTGGACACCGGCATCACCGAGGACGGCGCCGTCGTCGTCATCCACGACCGCACCATCAACGGCTCGCACTGCGTCGACACCGCCCCGGTCCGCCCCGGCGACCCGGAGTTCCCGTACGTGGGCAAGCGCGTGCGCGACCTGACCCTCGCGCAGGTCAAGACCCTCGACTGCGGCTCGAAGACGCTGGCCGAGTTCCCGCGCCAGGTCGCCGTTCCCGGTGAGCGGATCCCGACGCTGGCCGAGGTGTTCGCCGCGGCCAGGGTCCGCTCCGACATCCGGTTCAACATCGAGACCAAGATCAGCCCCACCGCCGACGACACCGCGCCGTACGAGGTGTTCACCCGCAAGGTGGTCGGCGAGATCAGCCGCGCCAACGTGATCGACCGCAGCACCCTCCAGTCGTTCGACTGGCGCACCATCCAGCTGTCCAAGCGGATCCAGCCCCGCCTGGAGACCGTGGCCCTGGTGTGGCAGTACGGCCCCGCCGAGTGCGCCACCATCGCCGACGAGTGCTCCCTGCAGGCCGTCTACGGCAACCCCGCGGTCAAGTCCCCGTGGACCGGCGGCCTCGACTGGTGGAAGTCGCGCGACCTGGCCAGGCTGGTCCGCCAGTCCGGTGCCTCGACCGTCTCGGCCAACTGGCAGGTCCACGACCCCGCGCAGCGCACCGTCACCAGCCCCGACTGGTACCTGCGCCAGGACCCGTCCTACTTCCACGGCCCCGACATCGCGGGCCTGCACCGCAAGGGCCTCAAGGTGGTCCCCTACACCGTCAACGACGAGCCCACCATCCAGCACGTCATCGACCTCGGCGTCGACGGCCTCATCTCCGACGACCCGGATCTCTTGATCTCGGTGGCCAAGCGCAACGGGTTGCGCTAAACCACGAACGACAGTGGCCGCACCTCGAAGTTGAGGTGCGGCCACTGTCGTGTATGGACTGTCAGCGCCCCGCGGCTGCCTTGTCCAGCAGCCAGAGGGTCAGCTCGCGGCCCTGCGCGCCCGCCGCCGGGAGGTCCACTTCGGACGCACCGGACAGCGCGGTGGTGACCGCCTCGGCCTTGCTGGTGCCCGTGGTCATCAGCCACACCTGCGACGCCTGGCGGGCGGCCGGGAGGGTGAGGGAGATGCGGACCGGTGGCGGCTTCGGGCAGTCGCGGACCGCGACGACCGTGGCCTCGGTCTCGTGGACGGCGGGGGAGTCCGGGAACACCGAGAGCGTGTGCCCCTCCTCGCCCACCCCGGCCAGCAGGATGTCGAGCGTGACGCCGTCCAGCTCCTTGGCGTAGGCAGCCGCGGCCAGGTCGGCGTCGTCGCCGTACGGGCCGTCGGACGGGGCCACCGCGTGGATGCGGCCCTTGGGGATCTTGATGTGGTCCAGCAGCGCGGCCCTGGCCTGGGTCTCGTTGCGGTCAGGGTGCTTGCCGGGCAGGAACCGCTCGTCACCCCAGAAGATGTCCACGGCGGACCAGTCGATCGCGGTCGCCGCCGTGTTCACCCGCAGGTGCTCCAACACCGCCGTGCCGGTGCGGCCGCCGGTCAGCGCGATCGCGACCGAGGGCTGGGTGGCCTGCAGGTCGGTGATGGCCGTGACCAGCCGGGCCGCCGTGGCGCTGGCCAGCAGCGGTGGGTCGGTGTAGACGATCACGCGGTTCATGACTTCCCCTTGCCCGCCCTGGCGGGCGTCCTGGTGGAACCCGCCGCGCGCGGCTTCTTCGCCGCGCTCGGCTTGCCATCCCCGTTCTTCGACCCGGCGCTGCTGGACTCCTTGGCCGACAGCGTGGCCTGGGCGTCCGCGGCGGTCACCACGGGGGCGTCGTCGGCGACGGGCGGTGCCTTCGTCGGCGTCTTCACCGGCGTGCGGCCGCGCACGACCTTCGCCAGCCCCTTGAGGGTCTCCTCGTAGGGCTCGTCCGGGTCGAGCCTGCGCAGCTCCTCCGACAGGCAGTCGCGCACCTCGCGCCGCTGCAACGCCACCCGGCGGGCGGGCTGGCCCGGCTGGGTCAGCGTGCCGACCTTGCCATCGGGCCGCAGCAGCTCCACCGGACCGGACTTGCGCTGCAGCGCCACCGACACGATGCCCTGTCCGTTGGCCGCCTTCACCCGGCGCACCGGCACGTTCAACCGCGCCGCCAGCCACCCGGCCAGCAGGTCGGTCGACGGCGAGTCGGCCTCACCGGTCACCGTCGCGTCGGTGACCTTCTCGTACGGCGGCAGGTCCAGCGAGGCGGCCAGCACCGCGCGCCACAGCGTCAACCTGGTCCACGCCAGGTCGGTGTCGCCCTCGGCGTAGTGCTTCTGCCGGACCTCCAGCGCCTTGATCGGGTTGCGCTCCGCGGCCGAGTCGGTGATCCGGCGCTGCGCCAGCCGCCCGATCGGGTCGTCGGCAGGCCGGGCGGGCGCCTCGAACGGCCACCACGCCACGACCGGCGCGTCCGGCAGCAGCAGCGGGATCACGCAGCTGGCACCGGCGTCGGCGAGCGCGCCGTAGAGCCGCAGCACCAGCACCTCGCTGGCGCCCGCGTCCCCGCCGACCCGGATCTGCGCGTCCAGCCGGGCCGCCGCCTTGCGCGCGCCCCTGGCGACCACGATCACCCGGCACGGGTGCTCCCGGCTGGCGTCGTTGGCCGCGTCGATCGCGTCCTCGGTCTTGGCGCCGTCGTCGGTGACGATCACCAGGGTCAGTACCCGGCCCAGGGTGGTCGCGCCGCCCTGCTCGCGCAGGTGCACCAGCTTCGAGTTGACCTGCGAGGTGGTGGTCGAGGGCAGGTCGATGATCACGGTCGCCTCCTGTGCGATCGCGGGACACCCGCACCCGGTCGGCAGCCGGGGTGCGGGACTCGGGCGTCGCTCACGGGCGCCTCCAATGACGGCCGGTGCGGGAAAGCATCTTGTCGGCGGACTCAGGACCCCAGGTACCCGACGGGTAGCCCTCCGGCTTGCCGGTGGTCTTCCAGTACTTGAGCACCGGCTCCAGGATCTCCCAGGACAGCTCGACCTCCTGGTTGACCGGGAACAGCGACGGCTCGCCGAGCAGCACGTCGAGCAGCAGCCGCTCGTAGGCCTCCGGGGAGGACTCGGTGAACGAGTGCCCGTAGCTGAAGTCCATCGACACGTCCCGGACCTCCATGGCGTTGCCCGGCACCTTCGAGCCGAACCGCATGGTCACGCCCTCGTCCGGCTGCACCCGCACCACCAGGGCGTTCTGCCCCAGCTCCTCGGTGGCGGTGTCGTCGAAGGGCAGGTGCGGGGCGCGCTTGAACACGACCGCGATCTCGGTGACCCGCCTGCCCAACCGCTTGCCGGTGCGCAGGTAGAACGGCACCCCGGCCCAGCGGCGGGTGTTCACCTCCAGGGTGATCGCCGCGTAGGTCTCGGTGGTGGAGTTCTTGTCGAACCCCTCCTCCTCCAGCAGACCGGGCACCTTCTGCCCGCCCTGCCAGCCGCCGAGGTACTGCCCGCGCGCGGTGGTCTCGCCGAACGGCCCGACCGCCTTCGTGGCCTCGAGCACCTTGGACTTCTCGGTGCGCAAGGCCTTGGGGCGGAAGGAGACCGGCTCCTCCATCGCGGTCAGCGCCAGCAGTTGCAGCAGGTGGTTCTGGATCACGTCCCGCGCGGCGCCGATGCCGTCGTAGTACCCGGCGCGACCGCCCAGGCCGATGTCCTCGGCCATGGTGATCTGCACGTGGTCGACGTAGTTGGCGTTCCAGATCGGCTCGAACAGCTGGTTGGCGAAGCGCAGCGCCAGCAGGTTCTGCACCGTCTCCTTGCCGAGGTAGTGGTCGATGCGGAACACCGAGTCCTCGGGGAACACGTCGTTGACGATCTTGTTGAGCTGCCGGGCGCTGGCCAGGTCGTGGCCGAACGGCTTCTCGATCACCACCCGCCGCCACTGGTCGGCGCGCTGCGGCTTGGCCAGCCCGGAGCGGGCCAGCTGCTGGGTCACCACCGGGAACGCGCCGGGCGGGATCGACAGGTAGAACGCGTGGTTGCCGCTGGTGCCGCGCAGCTCGTCGAGCTCGGCGACGGTCTCGGCCAGCTTGTCGAACGCGGCGTCGTCGTCGAAGGTGCCCTGCACGAACCGGAACCCCTCGGCGAGGCGGTCCCACACCTGCTCCCGGAACGGGGTGCGGGCGTGCTGCTTGACCGCCTCGTACACCACCTGCCCGAAGTCCTGGTCCTCCCACTCCCGGCGGGCGAACCCGACCAGCGAGAAGCCGGGCGGCAGCAGCCCGCGGTTGGCCAGGTCGTAGATCGCGGGCATCAGCTTCTTGCGGGACAGGTCCCCGGTCACGCCGAAGATCACCAGCCCGCACGGTCCCGCGATGCGCGGCAGCCGCTTGTCCCGCTCGTCGCGCAGCGGGTTCACCCAGGCGCGGGTCACCGACCGACCTCCGCCAGCGCCTCGACCAGCCGCGCCAGCCCGGCCGCGCGGTCGGTGAAGTGCAGCCGCAGCACCGGCCTGCCGTGGTCGGCGAGCACCTGCCCGTCGCCAAGCGCCTGCGCCAGCTGGAGGCTGCCCAGGGTGTACGGGCGCTCCGGCACCGCGATGTCCTGCTCCACCGCGCCGGTGATCTGCAGGAACACGCCGTTCTGGTGCCCGCCCTTGTGGTACTGCCCGGTGGAGTGCAGGAACCGAGGCCCCCACCCGAAGGTGGTCTGGAGCCCGGACGAGCGGGCCAGCTGCGTGCGCAGCAGCACCGCGGAGGCGTCGTCGAGGCGGTCGAGGTAGACCTGCACCGACACGTACCCGGCGGCCGGGGCGGTGGCCAGCAGCGCGTGCACCGCGCCTGCCAGCGAGTCCGTCCCCGCAGGCAACAAACCCTCGGACGGGTGAACCTCGACCGGGCCCGAGACGAACGCGGGCGCCGGGGCGGCGGAGTCCGACGAGTCCAGCAGCGCGCGCGCCGCCTTCTTCGCCGCTTCCACGTCCGGCTGGTCGAACGGGTTGATGGCCAGCAGCCTGCCGACCACCGCCGTGGCGTACTCCCACAGCAGGATCAGCCCGCCGAGGGTGCCGGTGGTGCCGAGCACGGCGCCGTCGGCTGGCGAGCCGATCGACACCGCGGTCGCGTCGTCGCCCGCGTTCGAGAACCCGGGCGACTGCGGGGTTTCCACGACGACCGGCAGCAGACCGGTGCCGCCCTTGCCGGTGGACTCGGCCACCAGCTGCTCGGCCCAGTCGCCGAAGCCCTTGATGCCGGAACCGGTGTCGGCGAGCACGACCTTCTCCGCGCCGCGCGCGTGCGCCGCGCCCAGCGCCGAGGCCAGCACCAGCGCCGGGTTGTCGTCGCTGTCGGCGGACAGGACGGCCACCGCGGCCTCGGCCTCGTCGAGCAGACCGGCGACGTCCGCGCCCGCCAGCCCGGCGGGCACCAGGCCGAACGCGGTCAGCGCCGAGTAGCGGCCACCCACGTCCGGGTCGGCCTGGAACACCCTGCGGTACCCGGCCTCGACCGAGGTCTTCTCCAGCGGGGAGCCCGGGTCGGTGACCACGACGATGTGCCGCGCCGGGTCGAGGCCCTCCTCGGCGAAGGCCGCCGCGAAGACCCGCCGGTGGCTGTCGGTCTCCACAGTGGACCCTGACTTGGACGACACCACCAGCACGGTACGGGCAAGCTCGCCCGCGAGCGCGTCGGCGACCTGGCCGGGGTCGGTCGTGTCCAGCACGACCAGCGGGACCCCGGCGGTGGCGGTGATGACCTCGGGGGCGAGCGACGAGCCGCCCATGCCCGCCAGCACCACCCGGTCGACGCCCTCGGCGGCCAACTCCGCGCGCAGGGCGTCGATCTCGGCGAGCAACGGGCGCGAGCTGGTCGCCAAGGAGGTCCAGGAGAGGCGGACGCGCGCCTCCGACTCGGCGTCGGGTCCCCACAGCGTGGGGTCCTGCGCGGTGAGCCGGGACGCCACCCGGTCCTCGACCAGTTGACGCACGAGCGGGGCCGCCTCCTCGGCGAGCCGCTCGTCAACGATGGAAATTGCGACTTCTCCGGGGTGCGCTGCCATCTGCGGCGTCAGCCTCTCCTGGGTCCCTAGCTCTTGGCTGTGTCTAGCTGGCCCTGGACCGTCTCGAGCAACTCGGCCCACGACTTGTCGAACTTCTCCACGCCCTCGGTCTCGAGGACGCGGTAGACGTCGGCGACATCGATCCCGACCGCGCTGAGCCGGTCGTAGACCGCCTGGGCAGCGTCGGCGGTGCCCGTGACGGTGTCACCCGTGATCTTGCCGTGTTCGGCCACCGCGTGCAGCGTCTTCTCCGGCATGGTGTTGACCGTGTCGGCCACCACCAGCTGGTCGACGTACAGCGTGGGGGAGTAGTCCGGGTTCTTCACCCCGGTCGACGCCCACAGTGGACGCTGCCGGTTCGCGCCGTCCGCGGCGAGGGCGTCCCAGCGCGGGCCCTGGAAGACCTCCAGGAACGCGGCGTACGCCAGGCGGGCGTTGGCCACGGCGGCCTGCCCGCGCAGCGCCTTCGCCTCGTCGGTGCCGATCCCCTCCAGCCGCCCGTCCACCTCGGAGTCCACACGGGACACGAAGAAGGACGCGACGGAGTGGATCGAGCGCAGGTCGTGCCCGTTGGCCTTGGCCTGCTCCAGACCGGCCAGGTAGGCGTCCATCACGGCCCGGTACCGCTCGACGGAGAAGATCAGCGTCACGTTCACGCTGACCCCCTCGGCGAGGGTCCTGGTGATCGCGGGCAGGCCCTCCTCGGTCGCCGGGATCTTCACCAGCAGGTTGGGCCGGTCCACGGTCTTCCACAGGTCGAGCGCCTCGGCCGCGGTGGCGTCGGTGTCGCGCGCCAGGCCCGGGTCCACCTCGATGGAGACCCGGCCGTCGACGCCGCCGCTGCGCTGGTGCACGTCGCGGAACAGGTCGCAGGCGTTGCGCACGTCGGTGGTGGTCAGCTCGCGGACCACGTCCGCCAGCGACGCGCCGCGCGCGGCCAGCTCGCGGACCTGCGCGTCGTAGGCCTCGCCGTCCGACAGCGCACCGGCGAAGATCGTCGGGTTGGTGGTGACGCCCACCACGTGCCTGTCCCGGATCAGCTCGGCGAGGTTGCCGGAGGTCAGCCGCTCGCGGGACAGGTCGTCCAGCCAGACGGAGACCCCGGCGTCGGAGAGCTGCTTGAGGGTGTCGGTCACTTGTCGCCTCCAGTCTTGTCGATGGAGCGCTTGGCCGCCGCGACGACGGCCTCGGTGGTGATGCCGAACTCGCGGTAGAGGGTCTGGTAGTCCGCGGACGCGCCGAAGTGCTCCAGGGACACGATCTCGCCCGCGTCGCCGGTGAACCGGTGCCACGGCTGGGCGATCCCGGCCTCGACCACCACGCGCGCCTTGACCGCGGGCGGCAGGACCGACTCGCGGTAGGCCTGGTCCTGGGCGTCGAACAGCTCGATCGAGGGAACCGACACGACCCGCGCGGCCACGCCATCCCCGGCCAGCACATCCGCGGCCTCGACGGCGATCTGCAGCTCGGACCCGGTGCCGACCAGCACGATGTCCGGTGTGCCCTCGGTGTCGCGCAGGACGTACGCGCCCTTGGCGACGCCCTCGCGGGCCTTCTCCCTGGTGCCCTCGAGCACCGGCAGGTTCTGCCTGGTGAGCGCGAGGCCGACCGGGGCGTCGTGCTGCGCGAGGATCGCGCGCCACGCGGCGGCGGTCTCGTTCGCGTCACCCGGGCGCAACACGATCAGGCCGGGGATGGCGCGCAGCGCGGCCAGGTGCTCCACCGGCTGGTGGGTCGGACCGTCCTCGCCGAGCCCGATCGAGTCGTGCGTCCACACGTAGGTGACCGGGAGCTTGCTCAGCGCGGCGAGCCGCACCGCGGGCCGCATGTAGTCGCTGAACACCAGGAACGTGCCGCCGTACGGGCGGGTCGGGCCGTGCAGCACGATGCCGTTGAGGATCGAGCCCATGGCGTGCTCGCGGACGCCGAAGTGCAGCGTGCGGCCGTACGGGGTGGTGTTCCAGTGCGCGGTACTGGCCGAGGGCGGGCCGAACGAGTCGGCGCCCTTGATGGTGGTGTTGTTGCTCTCGGCCAGGTCGGCCGAGCCGCCCCACAGCTCCGGCAGCAGCCCGCCGATGGCGTTGAGCACCTCGCCGGAGGCCTTGCGGGTGGCCAGGCCCTTCGCGTCCGGCTCCCAGCTGGGCAGGGCCTCGTCGAAGCCCTCGGGCAGCTCGTAGGCCTGCGCCCGCACGAGCAGCGCGTGCCGCTGCGGGTTAGCCGCCTTCCACGCGTCGAACGACTTCTGCCACTCGGCGTGCGCCGCCTCGCCGCGCTTGGCGACCTCGCGGGCGTGCGCGAGCACCTCGGGCGCGACCTCGAAGGTCTGCTCCGGGTCGAAGCCCAGGATCTTCTTGACCGCCGCGACCTCGTCGGTGCCCAGCGCGGCGCCGTGCGCCTTGCCGGTGTTCTGCAGCGTCGGCGCGGGGAAGCCGATCACGGTGCGCAGCAGGATGAACGAGGGGCGCCCGGTCTCCGCCTTCGCGGCTTCCAGCGCCTCCAGGATCCCGGTGACGTTCTCGCCGCCCAGCACTACCTGCACGTGCCAGCCGTAGGACTCGTACCGCTTGGCGGTGTCCTCCGACAGGGCGACGGCGGTGTCGTCCTCGATGGAGATCTTGTTGTCGTCGTAGACGACCGTGAGGTTGCCGAGCTCCTGGCGGCCCGCGAGCGACGACGCCTCGCTGGTCACACCCTCCTCGATGTCACCGTCGGAGGCGATCACGTAGACGTGGTGGTCGAACACGCTCTCGCCCGGCGCGGCGTCGGGGTCGAACAGCCCGCGCTCGCGGCGCGCGGCCATCGCCATGCCGACCGCGGAGGCCAGGCCCTGGCCGAGCGGACCGGTGGTGATCTCGACACCCTTGGTGTGGTTCACCTCCGGGTGACCCGGGGTCTTGGAGCCCCAGGTGCGCAGCGCCTTGAGGTCGTCGAGCTCGAGGCCGTAGCCGGAGAGGAACAGCTGGATGTACTGGGTGAGGCTGGAGTGACCGGCGGAGAGCACGAACCGGTCGCGGCCGATCCAGTGCGGGTCGGTCGGGTCGTGCCGCATCACGCGCTGGTAGAGCGCGTACGCGACCGGGGCCAGGCTCATCGCCGTGCCGGGGTGGCCGTTGCCGACCTTCTGGACCGCGTCCGCGGCCAGCACCCGCGCCGTGTCGACCGCCCTGCGGTCGAGGTCGGTCCAGTCCTGCGGCAGCGTCGCTCGGGTGAGTTCGGTCAGGTCGGCGGGCAGTTCACTACTGACGGACACGGACTTCGGCTCCTACTTCCACGTCTGGCGGAATCGTCGCGCACAGTCTCCCGCATCCGGGCTGGATCGATCCCGGCAACCGGCGACTCGGCGGATCCGCGTGTCATCCCTGGTCCGGTGACCAGCCTAGTCGCCAACTGCTCGGGGTGTGATCTCCGACCGTCCCCTGGCGACACCCGGCCACCCGATACGGGTACCCGGATACCGCGCGGTTAACATTTCCCTCGGTGCCGCGGCCCTCCCCGCGGTGTGGAATCGATCGCGGTGACCGGGGTTACACCAGGTCGCGGCGGATCGCTGAAGGACCAACGAGGAGCGAGATGTCGTCGGTGACCCCCGTGCCCGTCGACACGAAGGCAACCCCGGGTCGGTCCGACTTCCGCACGGTGCTGCGCGCCTACGTGGCGCTGACCAAGCCGCGCATCATCGAGCTGCTGCTGGTCACCACCGTCCCGGCGATGCTGCTCGCCGCGCGCGGGATCCCGTCGCCGTGGCTGGTGCTCAACACCCTCATCGGCGGCACGATGGCCGCGGGCAGCGCCAACGCGCTCAACTGCGTGGTCGACGCCGACATCGACGCGGTGATGAAGCGCACGTCCGCCCGCCCGCTGGCCAGGCACGCGGTGCCGACCCGCAACGCGCTGGTGTTCGGCCTGGTGCTGGGCGTCCTGTCGTTCGGCTGGCTCTACGCCACCACCAACCTGCTCGCCGCCGCGATGGCCGTCGGCGCGATCGTGTTCTACGTCCTCGTCTACACGATGCTCCTCAAGCGACGGACGTCGCAGAACATCGTGTGGGGCGGCGCGGCGGGCTGCATGCCGGTGGTCATCGGCTGGTCCGCGGTCACCGGCGACGTCGGCTGGCAGGCCCTGGTCATGTTCGGCGTCATCTTCTTCTGGACCCCCCCGCACTTCTGGGCCCTGGCGATGAAGTTCCGCGACGACTACGCCAAGGCAGGAGTGCCTATGCTGCCGGTGGTCGCGACCCCGCAGCACGTCGCGAAGCAGATCGTTGTCTACTCGTGGGTGATGGTGGCGTGGACGCTGTTGCTGGTGCCTGCCACGGGGTGGGTCTACACGGTGTTCACGGTGGCGGCGGGGGCTTGGTTCTTGGTGTTCGCACATCGGTTGAACAGCGCGGTGCGGCGGGATAAGCCGACTAATCCGATGAAGTTGTTCCACCTGTCGAATACTTATTTGACGGCGGTGTTCGTGGCGTTGGCGGTGGACTCGGCGTTGTCGTTGCCGGTTGCCGGGTGGCCGTTCTGAGGCTTGGTCGCTTGGGGTGGGTTGATCTTGGGGCCGCTTGGGGCGGTTGATCTTGTGGGTGGGGGTTGTCCACAGGGTGGTGGCTTGCTCTGCCCGGTTTGTCGGTGTTGCCCGGTAAGCTGTATATCGGGGGCTGCTTTGAGCGGTTTGATCTTGAGCTGGGGGTAGGCGGCTCTCGGTCTCGCCTACGCCATCGACGGAACCGCCTCGCCTGCGGCATTGGCCCGGGCGCGAGTTTCGAGCTGTGCTCGATGGGGTGGACTCGTTTTGTGCGGGGCACCTGCACCCTCCTGGGAAGAGCACAAAGGCGGGGCCTGAAGAGACGGCCCTCCCCCGCGCGGAGAGCTTACGGATGCCGCCACCCCACACAAAACAAGTCCGCCCCATCGAGCCGGCTTGGCACCAGCGACTCCGAGGAGCGTTGTTCGGCCAACACCTGAGAGGGGCGTGTTGGGACCAACGATTGTGAGGGCCGGGTGGGGACCATCGCCTGTGAGGGACGTGTTGCAGGTCAAGCCGGGGCAGCGTGGGGGGACCGTGCTGGCGTTGCAGTCTCAATCTGCGCAAGCGCGGGTACCCGCTGGTCGGTACCGGTAGCTACCAGGGCAATACCCTCGCGGCCGTCCGCGATTTCCAGCGGGCGCACGGGATCGAGGACAGTGGGATCGTCGGCCCCAAGACCTGGCGGGCGTTGCTTGCCGACACCTATACCGCCAGTGACATCGGGGCGCGGCGTGGTGCGCGGCTCCTTCCGGGGGCTCGGGATCGGGGTGCGGTGATCGAACTGCGGGCGTACCTGGAGGCGATCTCCCCGTACCAGGGGGCCACCGGGGCGGAGGACTGGTACGGGCCGGGGCTTCAGGGGCTGGTGCGGGACTTCCAGCGGCGGTCGGGGATCAAGCCCAGTGGGATCGTCGGGCCGTAGACCTGGTTGGCGCTGGGGCGGGCGGTCGCCGTCACGGGTGGGTTCTCCTGCTGAGGGAGCTCAGGCCACGGCGGTGAGGAGGCGCTCGACGGTGGGGTCGTCCAGGGATTCCTGGATGCACTGCCAGAGGGTGAGGTTGGCGGTGGCCCAGCGGGAGTACGCGGCCGCCGCGGCGGGGGAGTAGAAGTAGAAGCCCTCGTCGTGGGGGTCGCGTTGTTCGCCGACGATCTTGTCGGCCAGTTCGCGCAGGCTGACGCCGTTCTCGGCCAGGTAGCGGTGGGCCAGGACGACCGGGGTGACCGGGAGCGCCTTGAACAGGGTGTCGGCGTCGCTGAGGGCCTGGGACTCGAGGGTGATGTCGCGGTGGCGGGTGCGCATCTCGGCCTCGTCGACGATGGCGTCGATCCAGTGCGCGACCTCGGGTCCCACGCCCGCGGCGGCGAGGATCGACAGGCGCAGACCGCTGCCCGCCGCCGCGGTGGAGTTGCGGCGGACGAGGTAGTTGACGTCGTGCACCAGGGCGGCGGTCTCCACCACCGCGACGTCCGAGCCGTTGCCCGCGGCGAACTCGGCCGCCTTGTCGCGCACGAAGCTCACGTGGTGCCAGCCGTGGAACGGCAACCGGGCCGCGTGGCGCTCGCACAGGGCGCGGACCTGGCGCTCGACGGCGGTGATCGTGGGTCGCGCGATGGTGTCGGACACCGAGGCGGTGCTGGATGCGGACATGCCGACCTTCCCCTTCCGTTGGACAAACGGGTGGGGCGATGCTATAGGCCGTCGCCGGTGGGGACGGTCGGCTCCGTCACAGCAGGCCGGTGAGCTCCCCCAGCCGGGCCTCCACCGGCACGTGCCGGTGACCGGTCCCGGTGGTCGGGTCCCAGGACAGGCTCCACCGCCGCACCGGGCGCGACTTGACCAGGAACGTCATGGTGCCGTCCTGCGCGCGCGGGATGCGGTGGAAGTCCTGCGCCACCAGGAAACCGGAGTCCCCGGCCACGCACTCGGTGCGCGCGGTCAACCGGACCCCGGTGATCAGCCCGGTGTCGGCGTCGGTGGTGGTCGTGTAGCGCTCGTGCCGGTAGCCGCCCCGCAGGATCACGGTGCAGAAGTGGTAGCGGTGGTTGTGCACCGAGTCCGCGTACCCCGGCCGCCACTCGTGCCGCGGCTTGTACTCGTGCAGCCAGAAGGTGAACGGTTCGTCGGCGTGGTCGCGCAGGCACCAGGCGAAGTGCGTCGTGGTCTCCCGGGAGCGCGCCGCCAGCGCCTCGGCGTGCCGGGGGTCGAGCTCGGCGAGGTGGCGGCGCAGCACCGCGCGCAGCACCGCACCGTCCACCCAGGACGACACGCCCCGGTAGACCTCGGACCAGCGCTGGGGTGGGTCGGCTCGGGTGGGTTCGATCTCGCGCATGCGCTGTGCCAGCTGGGACAGCGCGGGCACCGGGGAGGACACGGGCATCAGCTCTCAAGCTCGGCTTTGGTGGAGAACTCGTGGCGGAACTGGTGGAACTTCGCCTCCAGGTCGAGGAACTCGGCCTCGGACAGGGAGGAGCCGGTGATCGTCGCGAAGTGCGCGCAGAACTCCGCGCGGCTGGTGTCGGGGGTGAGCACGAAGCGGTGCGCCTCGCGGGCGGCGTGCACCCTGGCGAACTCCGCGCGCTGCATGTCGTAGATGAACGAGCCCTCGGAGAAGCGCAGCGTGCGCGGGTACAGCGACGGCGCGCCCGCGACGGCGCTGTAGAGGGTGATCCACACGCAGTCGTCGAACAGCTCCACCCGGTCCAGCGGCGGGTCGGCGATGACGGTGACGTCGATGCCCGCGCAGCGCGCCCGCGCCAGGTACAGCCCGACCAGGCCGATCCGGATCTCCTCGTGCAGGGCCAGCTGGATCTTCTCGAAGTCCGCGCTGGCGCCCTGGTGCCTGGCCTGGTGCCGGGCCCTGCCGCTGATCGCGCCGCGCTCGCGCGGGTCGGCCAGCACCGCCCGCACCTCCCACTGGGCGGGCGAGAGCAGCATCCGCGCGGCGGCGTAGCGGCCGGAGAAGCCGCGGAACCACAGCTGCCTGGTCTGCCGCAGGTCGGACATGATCAGCGCGTTGAACGCGCGGTCCGGCTCGGTGCTCGCCTCGAACACGTGGGTGGGGAAGAACTCCTGGTTGAGCGAGCGGTACTCCGCGGACAGCTCACGCAGGGCCTTGCGGCTCTCCTCGATCACCGGGGTGAGCATGGCGCGCTGCGCGGCGCTCGCGGTGATCAGCGTCTGGCCGAAGCCCACCACCGCCGACACCAGGGTCCCGGTGCCCAGCGCGGTCAGCAGGTTGCGGCCGAGCCCGGGGGCGAGCTCGTTGGACACCCACATCGACAACCCGGACACGACGAGCAGCACGACCAGCAGCAGGCCGGTGCGGGTCCAGAACATCTCCTGGATCGGGTGGGTGCGGCGGACCGTGCCGTCCGCGGACAAGGTAGGTCACCTCCTTGGCGCACCCGCACGGCAGCGATGGGTGTACGAACGGGGGCTGTGAGTCACTTTACGCCGCCTGGCCAGGGAATTGGTTGCGAACATCGGGTGAGGGCGGTGGATCACCACCGGGTCGCGGTCCGCACCGCCGGGGCACCCCGCGCCCGCCGCGATCCGGGGACCTAAGCTCACCAGCCATGCGCAACGTCGGCAAGTTCATGATCGCGGTGGCCGTGGGGATCAGCCTCACCGCCTGCGCCAACTCCGAGCAGGCGTCCTCCCAGCCGCCCGGGGACCCCACGGTGAGCGCCAAGGCGAAGCCCACCGCGAGCAGCGCGGCACCGACCACGGTCGCACCGTCCACCGCCGCCCAGTCCGGTGGCCAGGAGTGCTCCGTCGACGACATCCTGGTCGAGGGTGCCCCCGGCGCCAAGCCCAAGATCACCATCCCGCCCGCGTGCGCCGCGCCCAAGGGGCTGCAGAGCAAGGACCTCGTCGAGGGCACCGGGCCGGTGGTCAAGGCCGGGGTCACCATGGACACCCACTACCTGCTGGTCACCTGGTCCAACCGGCAGGAGAAGGACTCGTCCTGGGACCGCGGCGAGCCCTACCCGCTGGAGAACGTCGGCCAGGCCCAGGTCATCGACGGCTGGAACGAGGGCCTGATCGGGATGAAGCAGGGCGGCCGCAGGCTGCTCGTGGTGCCGCCGGAGAAGGGCTACGGCCAGGGCGGCAACGGCATCGCGCCCAACGAGACGCTGGTGTTCGTCATCGACGCCGTCAAGGTCACCTGATCACCCGTCCGACCGCTCACCCGTCCGATCGCCGAAGGGCGCGCCCGCACCGGGCGCGCCCTTCGGCTTTCAGCCGACCTTGCCCGGCCACCACACCCTGCGTCCGATGTCGACGGTCAGCGCGGGCACCAGCAGCGAGCGCACCAGCAGGGTGTCGAGCAGCACGCCGAAGGCGACCAGGAACGCGATCTGGGCCAGGAACAGGATCGGCAGCACCGCGAGCGCGGCGAAGGTGGCCGCCAGCACGACACCGGCCGAGGTGATCACACCGCCGGTGACGGTCAGCCCGCGCAGCACCCCGTCGCGGGTGCCGTGCGCGAGCGCTTCCTCGCGGACCCTGGTCATCAGGAAGATGTTGTAGTCGATGCCCAGCGCCACCAGGAAGACGAAGGCGAACAGCGGCACGCTCGGGTCGGCGCCGGGGAAGCCGAGCACGTGGTTGAACACCAGCGCGCTCACCCCGAGCGTCGCGGCGAACGAGAGCACGACGGTCGCGATCAGCAGCAGCGGCGCCAGCAGCGCGCGCAGCAGCAGCGCCAGGATCAGGAAGATCACCGCGAGCACCACCGGGATGATGATCTTCCGGTCGTGCAGCGAGCTGGTGCGCACGTCGAGCTGGCCCGCGGTCGCGCCGCCGACCAGGGTGCCGCCGACGTCCCTCGTCCGCTCCCGCAGCCGTTGCACCGTGTCGAGCGCGTTCGGACTGTCCGCCGCGTCCTTGAGGACCGCGTTGATCTCGACCTTCCCGTCGACGATCTTCGCCCCGCGCACGGCCGCGTCGGCGACGCCCTCGGTCTCCTTGGCCAGCCGCACGACCTGTTCCGCCGAGGACGCCGCGGTCACCAGGATCGCGGGGGAGCCGGTGCCGCCGGGGAAGTGCCGGGTCAGCACCTGCTGGCCGGTGACCGAGTCGACCTCGGTGAGGAACAGCTCGCTCTGCGCCACCCCGTCCGCCCGCAGCTGCGGCAGGAAGCCGACCCCGATCGCGAGCACGAGCGTGCTCAGCAGCCACACCGCGCGCGGCCGCCGCCCGACCAGCCCGGCCACCCTCGGCCACACCCCTCGGCGCGGCTTCTCGTGCTCGACCGGGTCGACCGACTCGTACCGGGGGCGGGCGGGCCAGAACGCGGCCCGGCCGAGCAGCACCAGCACCGCGGGCAGGAACGTCAGCGCGGCGGCCAGCGAGGCGGCGATGCCGATCGCGGCGACCGGGCCGAGGCTGGAGTTGGACCGCAGGTCGGAGATCAGCAGGCAGAGCAGCCCGGCGATGACCGTGCCCGCCGACGCCGCGATCGGTCCGGCGGCCGCCCGCAGCGCGGCCCGCATCGCCGCGCCCTTGCTCTCGTGCCTGCGCAGCTCCTCGCGCAGCCGCGCGATCAGCAGCAGCGCGTAGTCGGTCGCGGCGCCGAACACGAGGATGAACAGGATGCCCTGGCTCTGCCCGTTGAGCAGCAGCACACCGGCCTTGGCCAGCGCGTAGACCACCGCGACGGCCAGGCAGAGCGCGAGCCCCGCGGTCAGCAGCACCACGAGCGGTAGCACGGGACTGCGGTAGACGACCACCAGGATCAACGCGACCACCGCCGCGGTCACGCCGAGCAGCAGGCCGTCGATGCCGCCGAACGCGGCGGTGAAGTCGGCGATCAGGCCGCCGGGACCGGTCACGTGCGCGGCCAGCCCGTCCGGCAGGCCGTCGAGCCGCTCCCGGATGTCGGCGACGACCACGCGGGGCTTCGCGCCGCCGGTGGGCAGCAGCGCGACCGCCTGGGCCGCCTCGTCGTCCTGTGTGGACAGCTTGAGCGGGGTCACCGGGCCGACACCGGGCACCTCGGCCACCTCGGCCAGCGCGGCGGTGATCGCCTGCTGGTCGGCGCCGGTGAGGCCGCCGGGGCGCTCGAACACCAGCACCGCGGGCAGGGCGTTGACCTCGGCGAAGCCCTTCTGCAGCTCGCCGACCCTGGTCGACTCGGCAGACTCGGGCAGGAACGCGGCGTTGTCGTTGGTCTGCACCGTGCTCAACTGGCCCTGCAGCGGTCCGCCGACGCCGCCGACCACGAGCCAGGCGACGATCAGCAGAGCGGGCAGGATCCAGCGCGCGGCGCGGGCGCGGGTACGGTTGTCTGTCATCGCGTCCCTGTGGCTGCTAGGTGGGGTGGGGCCGTGGCACATGATTATTCAGCACGCTGAACAACGCAACTCCGGAGGTGCGGGTGGGCGCAGGGGACCCGGTGGCCTCGTGGCCGACCGGACGGCTGCTCTCGGTCGCCGCCCGGCTGGTCGAGCACTCCTGGCAGGAGTTCCTGGCCACCAGGGGGCTCACCCACGCCGGGCTGATCGCGCTGCACCTGCTGCGCGAGGGGCCGCGCACCCAGCGGGCGCTCGCGCACGGCGCCAAGGTGACCGACCAGACCATGAGCCGGACGGTGGAGCGGCTGCACCGCGCGGGGTTCGTCGAGCGCGGTGTCGACCCGGTCGACCGCCGCAGGATGGTCGTGTCGCTGACCGACGAGGGCCGCGAGGTGCACGCCGAGGCGTTGCGCGCAGAGCGGGAGGAGCCCGAGGTTCTCGGCGCGGTGCGCGACTACGAGGCGTTCCGGCGGCAGCTGGTCGAGCTGGTCACCGTGCTCGGGGTGGACCGGACCACCTCGGCCCGTCCGGACCCTCGGGGGTAGTGCGGGTCCCTGGCCACCCGGGACCCCGGTGGACCGGCCGGAGGTGAAGGCCGGTCGCGTCCCGCGCTTCCGCACCGGCTAAGGCGTTGCTCTTTTCGCGGGTACGCCGACTCGGATGATCGCTGCGGCGCCGGGTCCATTCACGGCCGATTTCCGGGGCCTGTGTAATGCAGATCACCATGCGTTTTTCGGCCATCGAGCGCGCCCTTGCTGCGACTGGCGGAATGGCGCGCGGGAATTCCGAGACCGCCCGCGGGTGAACCATTTCGCTCGGTCCACTGACGCGGGCGGTGCTCTCCCCGACCCTCACCGCACAATGCCTCCGCTCGGTGACTTCCTTACCTTTCCGGCGTCACGGGATCAGCAGCAGCTTCCCGGTGGTCAGCCTGCCCTCGAGCTCCTCGTGGGACCTGCGCGCGTCGACCAGCGGGTAGCGCCCTGTCACGCTGACCCGCAGGTCGCCGCCGGTGATGGCGCCGAACAGCTCGCCCACCCGCCAGCGGGTCTCCTCGGGGGTGGCGAGGTGGTCGGACAGCGTCGGCCTGGCGAGGAACACCGAGCCCGCCGCGTTGAGCCGCTGCGGGTCCACCGGCGGCACCGGGCCGCTGGCCGCCCCGAACAGCGCCAGCACGCCGCGGCGGCGCAGCACCTGGAGGCTGCCGTCGAAGGTGGTGGCGCCGACCCCGTCGTACACGGCCGCGACGCCCTCGCCGCCGGTCAGCTCCTTGGTGCGGGCGACGAAGTCCTGCTCGTCGTAGCGGATGACCTCGTCGGCCCCCGCGTCCCTGGCCAGCCGCTCCTTGTCCGGTGTGGACACCGTGCCGATCACCCTGGCGCCGCGCGCCTTCGCCAGTTGCACGAGCAGGAGCCCGACCCCTCCGGCGGCGGCGTGGACCAGGACCGTGTCGCCTTCCTGCACCGGGTAGGTCGACGCCGACAGGTAGTGCGCGGTCAGGCCCTGCAGGAGCACCGCCGCGGCCGTCTCGTCGTCCACCTCGTCCGGGACGGGAACCGCCCACGTCGCCGGTATCACGACCTGCTCGGCGTAGCTGCCGATCGAGTGCGTCCACGCCACCCGGTCCCCGACGGCGAAGTCGGTGACGCCGTCGCCGACCGCCTCGACGGTGCCCGAGCCCTCCAGGCCGGGGGTGAACGGCAGCGGCACGGGGTAGGCGCCGGTGCGCTGGTAGGTGTCGATGTAGTTCACCCCGGCGGCGGCGACCCGGACCAGCAGGCTGCCCGCGCCCGGTCCGGAGATGTCCACCTCCGCCGCGATGAGGACCTCCGGCCCGCCGTTCTCCGAAACAACGATCGCCTTGGGCACAGTCATTCTCCTTGTGTGTGGGTGATCCCGCCGTCCCCGTTTGTGGTCGACCGGGGCCGCGCGTTCTGGGGTACCCCTACCACCCGGTCACCGAGTGCGTCCGCTCACGGTGACCGGGTGTGGTGGCCGCCGACGACCTAGGCTCTGGGTCATGGCGAACTCAGCTGAGGAGAACACGGGAACGCGGGTCCCGGACGCGGCACTGCACTCCGCCACCGCCTTCGTCGCGGCGCACGGTACGCCGTCCCGGGGTGTCGTCGAGGGTATCGGCCGAACCGGCGCCCGGGTGGTGCTCATCGGCAAGGACGGCGCCATGGGTGACGTGCTGGTACCCGACCTCGAGACGGGCGCCGCCCTGGTGGACCGGGTAACCGGCCTGGAGCGGTCCGATTGGGACCGCGACACCGTGGCGGCCACCCGCATTGGCCCGGCCCACCGCGCCAAGATGGCCTCCCGCACCCGCGGCTGACCGGCCCATCAGGTCCGGTTCGAACCACCCGTCAGGACACCAGATTCACCCGATGACCGGGTGACCCGGCTGGCGGTTACGCGGCGACGAGCTCGGCGGGGGTGGTGGTGCGGGCTCGGGTGCCGCACCAGAGGGCTGAGGTGGCGGCGACTACCGCGGTGGCGCCGAGGACGTGGAGGGAGACGAGGAGTTCGGGGACTCCGGTCCAGAACTGGACGAAGCCGAGGGCGCCCTGGGCGAGGACCACGGCTACCACGATCCAGTAGCGGCGCCACAGGGTTCGGCTGGAGGTGCCGGTGCGCAGCAGCAGGCCCGCGGCCAGGAGCATTCCCAGGTATACGAACAGGAACGCGGCGTGGACGTGGGCGAGGGTCTCCACCGGGAGGGCCAAGCGGGGGGTTTCCGGGTCGCCCGCGTGGGGGCCCGCGCCGGTGACCATCGTGCCTGCGATCAAGAGGCCCACCAGGACGACCACCGAACCGGTCAGCAGCCCCGGCAGCGCTGACGGCACCCGCACCGGGTCACGCTCCGCCGGGTCGACCGCGTCGACGAGCAGTACCGACAGCCAGACCATCACCGCGGAGACCATCAGGTGCACCGCCACGGTCCACCACAGCAGGTCGAAGCGGACCGTGAGCCCGCCCAGGACCGCCTGCACCACGACACCCACCGGCATCGCCAACGCCAACCGCACGTAGTGCCTGCGCCGCGGCCGGGCCAGGTACGCCAACGCGAACGCGGCGAACGCGACGATCCCCACCACACCGGTCAGCAGCCGGTTGCCGAACTCGATCCACTGGTTGAGCGCCGCGAACTCCGGGTGCGACACCGGCACCAGGCTGCCGGGCTGGCACTGCGGCCACGTCGAGCACCCCAGACCCGACCCCGTCACCCGGACCACCGACCCGGTCACCGCGATCAACGCCTGGGTCACCACCACCGCGATCGCCACCGCGCGCTGGACGCGCGTGCTCGGGGTGGGCAGGGCATCGATACGGGCCTTCAACGTCTCCAGCGGCACCCGCCGATGGTAGGCCCGCGTCACTGGGAGTCGTGGTCAGGGCCTGCCTAGCGTGCCCTGGCTCTCACCACCCGCCGATCGGCGAAAGTGTGGTCATGCTCGCGAAAGGACCCCACGCGGTGATCACGGGGAACTACACTCCGTCGCGGAAGCGCGGATTCCCCCACCCGCCTTCCCGGCTGCCGTCGGTCCGGTTACTCCCCCACGACCCGCCCGGCGGCAGCCTCCGTATCCATTCCCTCCCGCCACCCGCCCCCACGTCCCCGCCCGGCATCGTTCCCGGCTTGGCGGGCTAGCGCGATCTGGCGGTCGCGCCTAGGTCAGCTTGGTGGTCTTGGTGGCGACTAGGCCCGCGATGCCGCCCCAGGCCAACAGTGGGGCCACTGTGGACAGGGCGGGGGCGGTGCCGTGGACGAGGGCGTCGGTAAAGCCTTCAGTGAGGGCGGCGGAGGGGAGTAGGCGAACCACGTCGGCCATGCCCGTGGGGAGGGTGTCGGCGGTCAGGACCACGCCGCCCGCCAGCAGGAGCACCAGCCAGATGACGTTGGCCAGGGCCAGCACCACCTCCGCCTTCAACGCCCCGCCCAGCAGCACCCCGATGGCGCCGAAGGACAGCGTGCCCAGCACCCCCAGCACCACTGTCCACACCAGACCAACCGCGGACGGCGACCAGCCCAGCAAGGCCGCCGCGATCCCGAGCACCACCAGTTGCAGCGCCACCACCGCCAAGCAGCCCAGGACCCGGCCCGCCACCAGCAGCCAGCGCGGCAACGCCGTTGCCGCCAGGCGTTTGACCACCCCGTAGCGCCGGTCGAAGCCGAGGGCGATGGCCTGCCCGGTGAACGCCGTCGACATCACCGCGAGCGCGAACACCCGCGGTACCAGGGAGTCCACCCGCGGCTCCGGCAGGTCGATCACCGTGACGTTGGCCAGGCCCACCAGCAGCGCGAGCGGGATGAGCAGGGTCAGCAGCACCTGCTCGCCGTTGCGCATGGTCAGCACCGCCTCGGTGCGGGCGTGCGTGCGCAGCATCCGCAGCGGGGCGCCCGCGCCGGGGGCGGGGGAGAAGGTGCCGGGGGTGAACCGCCCGGTCGGCGGCAGGTCGGTCACAGGCGCGGCTCTCGTCCGGTCGACATCATCTGGGTGGGCACGGGCGGGCGTGTGATCTGGGTGGGCACGGGCGGGCGTGTGGCAGTCACGAGCGCAGTTCCCGCCCGGTCAGGTCCAGGAACACGTCCTCCAGGCTGCGCCTGCCCACCCGCAGCTCCTCGGCGAGCACCCCCTGCTGCGCGCACCACGCGGTCACCGTCGAGACGACCTGCGGGTCGACGGTGCCGGTCACCAGGTACCCGCCGGGGGAGGGTTCCGACACCAGGCAGCCCTCGGGCAGCGCGGCGACGAGCAGCCCGGTGTCCATGCCGGAGCGGGCCCGGAACCGCAGCGCCTGGGCGTCCGGGTGCTCCTCGGTGAGCTGCGCGGGGCTGCCCTCGGCGACCACCCGGCCACCGTCGATGATCACGACGTGGTCGGCGAGCGCCTCGGCCTCCTCCATCAGGTGCGTGGTCAGCAGCACGGACGCGCCGTCCGCGCGCAGTGCCGACACCAGCTCCCACACCAGTCGCCGCGCCTGCGGGTCCATGCCCGCGGTCGGCTCGTCGAGGAACAGCAGTTCGGGGCGGCCGACCAGGGCACAGGCCAGCGACAGCCGCTGCTGCTGCCCGCCGGAGAGCCGCTTGTAGGGGGTGCGCGCGCAACCGGAGAGCCCCAGGACGTCGATCAGCCACGCCGGGTCGAGCGGGTTCGCCGCGCACGCCGCCACCAGCCGCAGCATCTCGCCCGCGCGCACCCCGGGGTAGGCGCCGCCGCCCTGCGGCATCACGCCGATGCGCGGCCGCAGCTTGGAACCGTCGGCGGCCGGGTCGAGCCCGAGCACCCGCACCGCGCCGGAGTCCGACCGCAGGAAGCCCTCGCAGATCTCCACGGTGGTCGTCTTGCCCGCGCCGTTGGGGCCCAGCAGCGCCAGCACCGAGCCGGGCGCCATCCGGAAGCCGACGCCGTCGACCGCCGTGGTCGACCCGTACGACTTGACCAGGTCGGACACCTCGACGGCGGGCGTGTTCACAGTGGTCAAGCCTAGGACGTGGGCGCCGTCACGGCCCCGGCGGGCGCCCACTCGGCACGCGGGATGTGCTTGCGGACCGCGGTCACCGCCAGCAGGGTCACCGCGATCGCGCCGATGTAGGCGTAGGGCAGCACGAACACCCGCCCGTCGAAGGTCGCCCCGGTCGGGCCGAGCGCGACCGCCAGACCCGCGCTGACCACCATCGCCGCGGTGCGGAACCGGGTGTTGCCCGCGCCCGCGGCCAGCGGCACCGCCGCCCACAGCAGGTACCAGGGCTGCACCGTCGCGCCGAACACCAGCACCGCGCCGAGCCCGACGCCGAGGCCGGTCAGCGGGCGCAGCTTCCAGCGGAAGCTGTCGAGCAGCAGCTTCGCCGCGATCAGCGGACCGATCACCGCGCCGACCGTGCGGCTGGCGGTGATCGCGGCGTCGATGTGGTTGCCGAGGCCGAGCACGATGCCCAGCCAGCCCGCGCCGAAGCCCAGCGCGGTCATCGGCGCCATCCAGCTCTTGATGGTGGCCGCGGTGTTGAGCGTCGCGACCCAGCCGTAGCCCAGGCCGCTGCCCAGCGAGGTCGCGGTCAGCACCACGGCGAACACCACGCCGAGCCCGCCCGCCACCGCGAACAGGTTCTTCCACGAGCCGCCCATCCGGCGGGCGATCATCACGCCGAGGAAACCGAGCGCCAGCGCGGCCGGGATCTTCACCGCCGCGCCCAGGGTGATCACCGCGGCGCCGACCCCGTACCAGAGCAGTTCCCCGCGCTGCCACGGCGGGAACGGCCCGTCCGGGGTGACCCGCGGCATCCGGCGCAGCGCCAGCTCGAACCCGACCAGCATCAGCCCGATCGCCAGCGCCTCGTTGTGCACGCCGACCACCAGGTGGAACAGCACCAGCGGGTTCGCCGCGCCCAGCCACAGCGCGCTGACCGGGCTCACCCCGAACCGGCGGGCCAGCCGGGGCAGCGCCCAGATGACCATCGCCAGGCCGAGCAGCGCCAGCGCCCGGTGCGCGGCGACGCCGAGCACCACGTGGTCGCCGGTGAGCCAGTTGACCGCCTTGCCCAGGGTGAGGAACAGCGGCCCGTACGGCGACGGCGTCTCCCGCCACATCGTCGGCACGCCCTGGGTGAGCGGGTGGTTGATGCCCAGCGCCTGCGCCGGGCCGACGGTGTACGGGTCCTGGCCCATCGCCACGATCTCGCTCTGCGCCAGGTAGCTGTAGACGTCGCGGCTGAAGCTGGGCACGGTGAACACCAGCGGCGCGATCCACATGACCAGCGTGCGGGCCATCTGCGGCACCGACACCGCGCGCGCCCGGCCCGGCCGCGACAGCCTGCCCAGCGCCAGCCAGGCCAGCACGATCATGAACACGCCGGTGAACGCGAACGCCAGCGACACCGTGGTCATCCGGCTGAACAGGCCGAGCACCGGGAGCCGGAACACCGGGTTGAACACCGGGGCCGCGCCCGCGCCGAGCGAGCCGATGGTCAGCAGCAGCGACCCGACCGTGCCGAAGCGGCGCACCACGTCGAGCTGCCTGCGTTCGCGCTCGTCGAGCGGACCGGAGTCCGCCCGCCCCGGCTCGCCCTCCGCGCGCGTGCGCGTCGCGTCCCCCACAGTGTCACCGGCTACCACGTCCGGAAGGGTAGCGGCAGGCCGATTCCGGCGAACCGCACCTGGCGCGCCGGGCACCGCGCTACCGTCGTGATCATCCGAGCCGTCCCGGCCGGTACCGGCGTCCCCGGGCGCCGCGGTGTGGTGGTGGTGAGGGGCGGTCTCATGCCGGATCCGACTCTGCTGTCGATCGTCCTCGCGGCTCTCGCGGGGGTGCTCGCCGCGGTCAAGCGGCTCGAACGCGCCGACTGGGTGCTCCCGCTGCCGTGGGTCGACCTGGCGCTCGCCGTCGCGTTCGCGGTCACCGCCGGTGCGTTCGACGACCCCGCGTGGTGGGTCGCCGTCGTCGCGTTCGCCCTGGGCCTGTTCGGGTTCGGATTCCTGGCCGGTATCGCCGCGCTGACCCTGATCCGGCTCCCCGACCCCGAGCTGATGGCGATGACCGTCGTGCCGCTGCTCGTCGGTTTCGCCCTGCACCACTTCCTGCGCGCCGCCAACGGCAAGCAGCTGCCGTTCGAGGCGGCGGAGCGCGACAGCGCCAGGTCGGACCTGCGGTGGTCGCTGGCGGCCAGGATCGCGCCCCTGGTCCCGTTCGCGTTCGTCCTCGGCGTCCCCCTGCCCGGCGGCGATCTCACCGACACCGCGGTGCGCCTGCTCGGTGCCGCGGTGATCGCGCTGTACCTGGTCGCCGTGGACCGGATCCGGGTGGCGTTGCTGCGCCCGCGCCGCCGGATCCTGCGCGCGGCCGAGCTGAACAACGCCCTCGTCGCCACCGTGCTCGCCGCGAGCCCGATCGGCGCCGAGGCCGTCGCCTGGTGGGGGCGCGCCCCGCAGCCGATGGGCTGGGAGTGGTACCGGCTCGTCGCCGTCGTCTTCTCGGTGTTCGTCGTGCTGGCGGTGGTCATCGGCAACAACATGGTCCGCGGACCGCTGCTCGTGGTCGTCCTCGCCCTCGGGCACCTGGCCAGGCTCGCCGTCGCCACCGGATTGGTGTTCACCGCGGCCATCGCGCTGTTCCACCCGGACCGCGACCTGCTGGTGCCCGCCGTGATCGGTGGACTGCCCGCACTGGTCATCGGCTGGCTGTCGATCAGGCGCGGCATGGTCTTCCGGCAGTTGGCCGACGCGGCCCTGCTGTCCACCCTGACCGAGTCCAAGAGGGCCGCGGTGATCGACACGTGGGTCACCGAGAAGGTCCTCGTCGCCGCGCCCGACCTCTCGCTGCCCGACGCGGTCGGCGCCCTGGCGTTGCGCTCGCTCGCCGACGAACGGGCGCAGCCGCCGTGGCTGGTGCGCACCGACGAGGCGCTCGCCGTCGCCGACGCCCTGCTCGACGCCGTGGACCGGCGGGTGGCGCGGGACGGGATCACCGACGACCAGGTCGACCGCGCCCGGCTGGCCGCGCGGTGACCTCGCGCTCTGGCAGGCCAAGATCCGGGGCGAGCGGGGTGACGCGGTGGGCGCGCTGGCCGCCGCCAAGGACGCGGTGACCGCGTTCGACGCCGCGGGCGCCCGGTTCGGCACCGCGCTGGCGTGGTCCGCGATGGCCGACCACGCCGACGCCGACCCGGACCTCGACGTCATCGCCGAGATCGACGGCTGGCTGGCCGCGCACGACCTGCCCGCGGCGGCCAGGCGGCACGCGGCGGGCTCGGCGGCGCGGGTCGCGGCCGACCGGGGTGACCTCGCCACCGCCCGTGACCGCCTGCACGCCGCGCGCCGCACCCCCGCCCCGGTGGGGGCCTTCGCGGCCGCGATGCGCGCCGACCGGGTCCACTTCGGGGCCACCCCGCGCGAGCTGTGCGGCATCATGCTGCTGGTCGAGCGGCAGGTCCTGGCCGTGGTAACACCGCGGTGACGACCGGACAGCCGGGCGTCACCCGGACGGGTCTTGTGAGCCACGACACCACCGCTGACCCCCACCTTTGCCAGCCGCCGGGAAATAAGACACACTTGTGTTGTGAAAAAGACCGCTCCCGCTCCGCGGACCGCTGCGGAGGCCGACGCCCCCGCCGCGGCCGGGCAGCAAGCCGAGGGTCGCACCCGCGAGGGCGTGGCCAGGCTGCTGCTGGAGCAGGGGCCGGTCACGGCGGTCGCGATCGCCGAGGCGCTGGGGCTGAGCCCGACCGCCGTCCGCAGGCATCTGGACGCACTGGTCGCCGACGGGGAGGCGTACACCCGTGACGCGCCCCGCCTGGGGACCAGGGGCCGCGGGCGACCGGCGAGGCTGTTCCTGCTCACCGAGGCCGGTCGGTCGCGGTTCGGGCACGCCTACGACGACCTCGCGATCTCCGCGCTGCGCTTCCTCGCCGAGACCGGGGGGGAGCAGGCGGTCCGCGCGTTCGCCGCGCGCCGGGTGGCCACACTGGTCGACCGGCACCGCGACGACGTGACCGCGCCGCAAGACCCGGCTGGCCGCGCCGAGGCCCTGGCCGCGGCGCTGACCAGGGAGGGCTACGCCGCCTCGACGCGCAGCGTCGGGGCGGGGGAGCAGTTGTGCCAGCACCACTGCCCGGTCGCGCACGTCGCGGCCGAGTTCCCCCAGCTGTGCGAGGTCGAGACGGCGGCGTTCGCCGACCTGCTCGGCACCCACGTGCAGCGGTTGGCCACCATCGCCAGGGGCGACGCGGCGTGCACCACGCACGTCCCGCACCAGACGGTCCCGTAGCGCTCCCGGCGGCGGGCACGACAGCAGTACAGCACCACAGCTCGACAGATCCCGGATGGAGGGAAGTCCCATGACTGCCGCTGCGCAGCAGCGCACCACCACACCCCAGCCGCTCACCCAGGACGAGACCCTGGCGACGCTCGGGCGGTACGAGTACGGCTGGGCCGACTCCGACAGCGCGGGCGCGATCGCCCAGCGCGGCTTGTCGGAGGCCGTGGTCCGGGACATCTCGGCCAAGAAGAGCGAGCCGGAGTGGATGCTCGAGTCCCGGCTCAAGGCGCTGCGCCTGTTCGACCGCAAGCCCATGCCCAGCTGGGGCGCCGACCTGTCCGGCATCGACTTCGACAACATCAAGTACTTCGTGCGCTCCACCGAGAAGCAGGCCCAGTCCTGGGAGGACCTGCCGGAGGACATCAAGAACACCTACGACAAGCTGGGCATCCCCGAGGCCGAGAAGGCCCGCCTGGTCTCCGGTGTCGCCGCGCAGTACGAGTCCGAAGTGGTCTACCACAAGATCAACGAGGAACTCGAGAAGCAGGGTGTCATCTTCCTCGACACCGACACCGCGCTCAAGGAGCACCCGGAGCTGTTCGAGGAGTACTACGGCTCGGTGATCCCGCACGGGGACAACAAGTTCTCCGCGCTCAACGGCGCCGTGTGGTCGGGCGGCTCGTTCATCTACGTTCCCAAGGGCGTGCACGTCGAGATCCCGCTGCAGGCCTACTTCCGGATCAACACCGAGAACATGGGCCAGTTCGAGCGCACCCTGATCATCGTCGACGAAGACGCCTACGTGCACTACGTCGAGGGCTGCACCGCGCCGATCTACTCCTCGGACTCGCTGCACTCGGCGGTCGTGGAGATCGTGGTGAAGAAGGGCGCGCGCTGCCGCTACACCACCATCCAGAACTGGTCGAACAACGTCTACAACCTGGTCACCAAGCGGGCCAAGGCCGAGGCGGGCGCGACCATGGAGTGGGTCGACGGCAACATCGGCTCCAAGGTGACCATGAAGTACCCGGCGGTGTTCCTGATGGGCGAGCACGCCAAGGGCGAGGTGCTCTCCATCGCCTTCGCCGGTGAGGGCCAGCACCAGGACGCGGGCGCCAAGATGGTCCACATGGCACCGCACACGTCCTCGACGATCATCTCCAAGTCGGTGGCGCGCGGCGGTGGCCGCACCTCCTACCGCGGTCTCGTGCAGGTCAACAAGCGCGCGCACCACTCGAAGTCCACGGTGAAGTGCGACGCGCTGCTGGTCGACCAGATCAGCCGGTCCGACACCTACCCCTACGTCGACGTCCGCGAGGACGACGTGGCGATGGGGCACGAGGCGACGGTGTCCAAGGTCAGCGACGACCAGCTGTTCTACCTGATGTCGCGCGGCCTGACCGAGGACGAGGCGATGGCCATGATCGTGCGCGGGTTCGTCGAGCCCATCGCGCGCGAGCTGCCCATGGAGTACGCGCTCGAACTCAACCGGCTTATCGAACTCCAGATGGAAGGAGCGGTCGGCTAGATGACCGCCGCAGTTGAGAAGCAGTCCCACTCGCACGGGGCGGTCGTTCCCGAGTCGTCCCGTGCGGAGTGGTTCACCTCGTTCGACGTGAACGCGTTCGAGGTGCCCTCGGGGCGCGAGGAGATCTGGCGCTTCACCCCGATGAAGCGGCTCGCCGGTCTGCACACCGGGGTCGAGGCGACCGGCTCGGCGACCGTCGAGGTCGACGCGCCCGCCGAGGTCACGGTGGAGACCGTCGAGCGCGGGGACTCCCGGCTCGGCGCGGCGGGCGTGCCCGCCGACCGGGTCGCGGCGCAGGCGTTCAGCTCGTTCACCGCGGCCACGGTCCTCACCGTGGCCAAGGAGACCAAGGCGTCCGCGCCGGTCCTGGTCACCGTGACCGGGCCGGGCGCGGGGCAGGTCGCCTACGGGCACCTGCAGGTGCGGGCGGAGCGGTTCGCCGAGGCCGTCGTCGTGCTCGACCACCGCGGGTCCGGCGTGTACGCCGACAACGTGGAGTTCGTGCTGGCCGACGGCGCGAAGCTGACCGTGGTGTCCATCCAGGACTGGGCGGACGACGCGGTGCACGTCTCAGCGCAGCACGCCAGCATCGGCCGCGACGCGCTGTTGCGGCACACGGTGGTCACCCTCGGCGGCGACCTGGTCCGGGTGTCCCCGACCGCGGCGTTCGCCGACAAGGGCGCCGAGGTCGAGCTGAACGGGCTCTACTTCGCTGACGCGGGGCAGCACTTCGAGCACCGCACCTTCGTCGACCACTCGCAGGCCAACTGCACGTCCAATGTGGTCTACAAGGGCGCGCTGCAAGGAAACGACGCGCACACGGTGTGGATCGGCGATGTGCTGATCCGCGCGGCGGCCGAGGGAACGCAGACCTACGAGCTGAACCGTAACCTGCTGCTGACCGATGGCGCCCGCGCCGACTCGGTGCCGAACCTGGAGATCGAGACCGGTGAGATCGCCGGTGCCGGTCACGCCAGCGCGACCGGCCGCTTCGACGACGAGCAGCTGTTCTACTTGCAGGCCCGCGGGATCCCCGAGGACCAGGCCCGCCGTCTGGTGGTGCGCGGCTTCTTCCACGAGCTGCTGATGAAGATCCAGGTCCCCGAGGTGCGCGAGCGCCTCGAGGCGGCCATCGAGGCCGAACTGGAAGCCGTGGGCGTATGAGCCGGGCTTGTGCGCTGTCCGATCTGGACGACGACAAGCCGTTCGCCGTCGAGGTCGACGACGTCGCCGTGGTGCTGGTGCGCCGCGGCGACGAGGTCCACGCGCTGCGCGACGAGTGCTCGCACGCCTCGGTGGCGCTGTCGGAGGGCGAGCTGACCCGCAAGGGCCTGGAGTGCTGGCTGCACGGGTCGTGCTTCGACCTGCGCACCGGCGCCCCCTCCGCGCCACCGGCCACCGAACCGGTCGACGTGTACGCGGTGACCATCACCGGTGACGACGTGCTCGTCGACGTCACCCGCGCCGTGAACCACCCCCCGAACTGACTGAACTCTTTGCGCACAGGAGAAGAAGAACCACCATGGCCACCCTGGAGATCAAGGACCTGCACGTCTCGGTCGCGACCGACGACGGCGCCAAGGAGATCCTCAAGGGCGTCGACCTGACCGTCCGGGCAGGCGAGACGCACGCGATCATGGGCCCCAACGGGTCCGGCAAGTCCACCCTGTCCTACGCCGTGGCCGGGCACCCCAAGTACGAGGTGACCTCCGGGTCGGTGACCCTCGACGGTGACGACGTGCTCGCGATGAGCGTGGACGAGCGGGCCCGCGCGGGCCTGTTCCTCGCCATGCAGTACCCGGTCGAGGTCCCCGGCGTGTCGATGTCGAACTTCCTGCGCACCGCGGCCACCGCCGTGCGCGGCGAGGCGCCGAAGCTGCGCACCTGGGTCAAGGAGGTGAAGGCGGCGATGTCCGAGCTGGAGATCGACCCGGCCTTCGCCGAGCGCAGCGTCAACGAGGGCTTCTCCGGCGGCGAGAAGAAGCGGCACGAGATCCTGCAGCTCGCCCTGCTCAGCCCGAAGATCGCCATCCTGGACGAGACCGACTCCGGCCTCGACGTGGACGCGCTGCGCGTGGTGTCCGACGGGGTGAACCGGTTCAAGGCCTCCGGCGAGACCGGCGTCCTGCTGATCACGCACTACACCCGGATCCTGCGCCACATCACCCCCGACTTCGTGCACGTCTTCGCGGGCGGCCGCATCGTCGAGTCCGGCGGGTCGGAGCTGGCGAACGTGCTGGAGGCCGAGGGTTACGTGAAGTACACCGGCAGCCAGGAAGCCGCGGGCGTCTGAGCGCGTTGCACCGGGTACGGGTCTGAGCAAGAAGGGGGTACCGGTCAGGTGACCGCAGTGACCGCACCACTGGACGTCGACGCCCTGCGCGCCGACTTCCCCATCCTCGGCCGCACCGTCCGCGACGGCAAACCGCTGGTGTACCTGGACTCCGGGGCCACCGCGCAGCACCCGTCGCAGGTGATCGAGGCCGAGCGCGCCTTCCTCACCGAGCACAACGCCGCCGTGCACCGCGGCGCGCACCAGCTCGCCGAGGAGGCCACCGACGCCTACGAGTCGGCGCGCGCCCGCATCGCGGCGTTCATCGGCGCGACGCCGGGCGAGGTGGTGTTCACCAAGAACGCCACCGAGGGCATCAACCTGGTCGCGTACGCCATGGGCAACGCGTCCACCGCCGGACCGGAGGCGGCCCGCTTCGCCCTCGGCCCCGGCGACGAGATCGTCACCACCGAGATGGAGCACCACGCGAACCTGGTGCCGTGGCAGCAGCTGGCCCAGCGCACCGGGGCGACCCTGCGCTGGCTGGGTGTGACCGACGACGGAAGGCTCGACCTGTCCACCCTGGACGAGGTGGTGAACCCGCGCACGAAGGTGCTGGCGTTCACCCACCAGTCCAACGTGCTGGGCACCGTCAACCCGGTCGAGCCGCTGGTGGCGCGGGCGCGCGAGGTGGGCGCGCTGGTCGTGCTCGACGCGTGCCAGTCGGTGCCGCACTCGGTGGTCGACTTCCACGCCCTCGGCGTGGACTTCGCGGTGTTCTCCGCGCACAAGATGCTCGGCCCGTACGGGCTGGGCGTGCTCTACGGCCGCCAGGAGCTGCTCGCGGCCATGCCGCCGTTCCTCACCGGCGGGTCGATGATCGAGATGGTGGAGATGGCGCGGTCCACCTTCGCCCCGCCGCCGCAGCGGTTCGAGGCGGGCACGCCGATGACCTCGCAGGCGGTGGCGCTCGGCGCGGCCGTGGACTACCTGAGCGCCGTCGGCATGGACCGCATCGCCGCGCACGAGCACCTGCTCACCGTCGCCGCGCTCGACGGCCTCGCCGAGATCCCGGGCATCCGGGTCATCGGCCCGGTCGACGGGCACGCGCGCGGGGGAGCGGTGTCCTTCGTCGTCGACGGCATCCACCCGCACGACGTCGGGCAGGTACTCGACGACCAGGGCGTCGCCGTGCGCGTCGGGCACCACTGCGCGTGGCCGCTGCACCGGCGGCTGGGCGTCCCGGCGTCGGTTCGTGCCAGCTTCTACCTGTACAACGACCTGCGGGACGTGGACACGTTCCTGGCCGGGGTGCGGGAGACGCGCCGCTTCTTCGGGGTGGCCTGATGCAGCTGCAGCAGATGTACCAGGAGATCATCCTGGACCACTACAAGAACCCGCACGGCCGCGGCCTGCGCGACCCGTTCGACACCGAGTCCTTCCAGGTCAACCCGACCTGCGGGGACGAGGTGACGCTGCGGGTGCGGTTGGACGGCGGGGTCGTCGCCGACGTGTCCTACGACGGGCAGGGCTGCTCCATCAGCCAGGCCTCGACGTCGGTGCTGACGGACCTGGTGGTGGGTCGACCGCTGGCCGAGGCCATGGTCAAGTTCGACGCGTTCCACGAGCTGATGCACGGCCGCGGCAAGGTCGAGCCGGACGAGGACGTGCTGGAGGACGGCATCGCGTTCGCCGGTGTCGCGAAGTACCCCGCCAGGGTGAAGTGCGCCCTGCTCGGCTGGATGGCGTTCAAGGACGCGGTCACCCGCGCCCGCGGTGAAGGAGGTCCGGCATGACGGAACCAGAGGTCGGGCACGGCACCGCCGCTGTCGCGCAGACGGCTGCCGGGTCGGCGGTGACCCCCGCCGCGGCGGAGGTGGCTGCCGGGTCGGACGTGGCGGCCGCTGGCTCGGAGGTGGAGCGCGGCGCCGCCGGGATGCCCACCCAGGCCCCCCGCGCCGACGTGGCCTCGCTCGACGACCTCGAAGAGGCCATGCGCGACGTCGTGGACCCGGAGCTCGGCATCAACGTGGTCGACCTGGGCCTGGTCTACGACATCCGCGTCGAGCCGGACAACACCGCCACCATCGACATGACCCTGACCTCGGCCGCCTGCCCGCTGACCGATGTCATCGAGGACCAGACCCGCACCGCCCTCACCGGCGGCGGCCTGGTCGACGACTTCCGCATCAACTGGGTCTGGATGCCCCCCTGGGGCCCCGAGAAGATCACCGACGACGGCCGCGAACAACTCCGAGCCCTCGGCTTCACCGTCTGACCCCGCTCTCCCGAACGGCCCGCCCCCTCCCGGGGGCGGGCCGTTGCGCGTTGACGGCATTCGCCGTTGTGACGCAGCGGTGCTCGGCCTCGCCGGGCAGTAACGGCCGGTTAACGTCCACAGAGGACAACGCAGCCGCGTGGTGGGTTGTCCACAGGACTGGGCCGGGTTCTTGTGGTGTTGTCACAACCCGTGGTGAGTCCCGGTGTTCCGGCCACCGCGGGAACCGGCTGGTGGGCAACGGGTCCGGTCGGGTGTCGGCGGGGCACATCGACGTTCGTCGGTGGCGGGGGTGATCGACTTCTGCTCCCATGGGTGCGTGCCTCGACCTACTCGCGCCGAGCTCGCGGCGGCCAGGGACCGGACCGTGCCCGATGTGATCGGTGCCGGTCTCGCGGTGCTGTTCTGCGGGATCAACCCCAGCCTGTACTCCGGCGCCACCGGCCGCCACTTCGCCCGGCCGGGCAACCGGTTCTGGCCCGCCCTGCACCTGTCCGGGTTCACCCCGCGGCTGCTCGACCCCGGCGAACAGGGCCTGCTGACCGACTACGGCCTCGGCGTCACCAACCTGGTCGCCAGGGCCACCGCGCGCGCCGACGAGCTGTCCGACGACGAGCTGACCCGGGGCGGCCACCGGCTGCGCGGCCTCGTCGCCGAGTACGAGCCCCGGGTGGTGGCGGTCGTCGGCATCACCGCCTACCGGGTGGCGTTCGCCGCGCCCAAGGCGGTCATCGGGGCGCAGGCGGAGCTGTTCGAGTCGGTGCGGGTGTGGGTGCTGCCCAACCCGAGCGGCCTCAACGCGCACTACCAGCTGCCCGACCTCGCCGCGGAGTTCCGCCGGCTGCGCGAGTCCCTGGGCTGACCCGATATCGGGCACAGGAGTTGCCTCGGCGGTCGAAACAGTGCCAGGGTCGTGCGTGACCGAACCACCCGCCGACCTCGTGCGGTACGTCACGGGGACCACCGGTCTCCCGCCGGGGATCGCGGCCAGGGTCGTCGCCGACGTCATGGCCTACTTCGGCGAACCGGTCGAGCAGTACGTGCGGCGCAGGCACACCGAGCTGCGGCGCGCGCGGCTGCGCAACGCCGAGATCTGGGCGCGGGTGGCCGGGGAGCTGGCCGCGCGCCCGGTCGCGGCGCCCGCGCTGAGCGAACGGCAGCTGCGGCGGATCATCTACGGCTAGGGAGCGAAGCTATGTGTGGAATCGTCGGCTACCTGGGGGTGCGTCCGGCGACGCCCGTGCTGGTGGAGGGGTTGCACCGGCTGGAGTACCGGGGCTACGACTCCGCCGGGGTCGCGGTGGTGCAGGACGGCGACATCGTTGTCACCAAGACCGCAGGCCGGGTGCAAGACCTGCGGGACAAGCTCACCGACAACCCCGCCACCGTGGGTATCGCACACACCCGCTGGGCGACGCACGGTGAGCCGTCCGATCGCAACGCGCACCCGCACCTGGACGCCGCCGGCCGGGTCGCCGTGGTGCACAACGGGATCATCGAGAACGCCGAGCAGCTGCGCGCTCAGCTCACCGCGGATGGCGTGGTGTTCGTCTCCGAGACCGACACCGAGGTGCTGGCACACCTGGTCGCCCGCGAGGACGCCGCGACCCTGGAGGACGCCGTCCGCGCCGCGCTGCGCGGTGTCGAGGGCACCTACGGGCTGGTCGTGCTCGACCGCTCCCGGCCGGGGGAGCTGGTGGTCGCCCGCAACGGCAGCCCCATCGTGCTGGGCATCGGCGACGGCGAGATGTTCATCGCCTCCGACGTGGCCGCGCTGGTGCACCACACCCAGCAGGTCGTCTTCCTCGACGACGGCGAGCTGGCCACGGTGACCGCCGAGGGGTTCCGCACGTCCACTGTGGAGGCGCGGCGGACCAGCAAGACGCCCACCACCGTCGAGCACGCCGCCGACGACTACGAGCTGGGCGGGCACACCGACTTCATGCGCAAGGAGATGGCCGAGCAGCCCGAGGCCATCGCCAGGGCGCTGCGCGGCAGGCTCGACGAGCGGTTCGCCACCGCGCACCTGGGCGGCCTCGGCCTGGACCCGATGGCGCTGCGCGCGGTCAAGCGGGTCAAGTTCCTCGGCTGCGGCTCGGCCTACTACGCGGGCCAGATGGGCGCCGCGCTGGTCGAGGAGCTGGCCAGGATCCCCGCCGACGCCGAACCCGCCTCCGAGTTCCGCTACCGCAACCCGGTGGTCGACCCGGACGCGCTCTACGTCGCGGTGAGCCAGTCCGGCGAGACCATCGACACCCTGGCCGCGGTGCAGGAGCTGCGGCGCAAGGGCGGCCGGGTGATCGGCGCGGTCAACGTCGTGGGCAGCGCCATCGCCCGCGAGTGCGGCAGCGGCGTGTTCCTGCACGCCGGACCGGAGGTGTCGGTCGCCTCCACCAAGGCGCTGACGAACATGACCGTCTCCTTCGCCATGCTCGCCCTGCTGCTGGGCCGGGTCCGCGACCTGAGCGCGGCCGCGGGGGCACGGATCGTGACCGGCCTGCGCGCGCTGCCCGGTCAGGTCGAGCGGGTGCTCGCCGACGACGCCGAGATCGCCCGCATCGCCAAGCGCTACGCCCACGCGCGGCACATGTTCTTCCTCGGGCGGGTCAGCGGCTGGCCGGTGGCCCGCGAGGGCGCGCAGAAGCTCAAGGAGATCTCCTACATCCACGCCGAGGCCTACCAGGCCGCCGAGCTCAAGCACGGCCCGCTGGCGCTGGTGGACGCGGACATGCCCAGCGTGGTCATCGTCCCCGCCGACGACCTGGTGGCCAAGAACATCGGCACCATCGAGCAGGTCAAGGCGCGCGGCGGGCCGGTCATCGCGATCACCAACGCCGACCTGCCCGACGGGCTGGCCGACGAGGTCATCCGGGTGCCGCGCGGCGAGCCGGAACTCGACCCGATCCTGCTCACCATCCCGCTGCAGCTGCTGGCCTACCACACCGCGTCGGTGCTGGGCCGCGATATCGACAAACCGCGCAACCTGGCCAAAAGCGTCACCGTGGAGTGATCGAGACATCCCCTTGAGCACCCCTTGCCGACCCCTTGCCTGGCAATCGATGTATTCATCCACGCGGGACTGACACCTAGTTTTCCGCGCACCGGTCCGCCAGCCCACCCCGTCCGCTCCACCGTGGACAGTGGGTTCCCCGTCCGCACGGGCCGGTGGAGGAGACGACATGTCACGCAAGGGTCGCAAGGCGCTGGTCGCCGCGGCTGTGGCCGCGGCGACCGCCGTGGGGGCGACGGTCATCGCGGTGACCGCTTCCCAGGCCGGTGCCGCGCAGGACCAGTCCGGCCCCGGCGCCAGGGCGCTGAGCCCGCAGCAGCGCGCCACCGAACTCGACCGCGCCGGTGCCGAGGCCACCTCGGCCGCCAAGGATCTCGGGTTGGGCGCCAAGGAGAAGCTGGTCGTCAAGGACGTGGTCGTCGACAACAACGGCGCCCGCCACGTCCGCTACGACCGCACCTACGACAAGCTGCCGGTCGTCGGGGGCGACCTGGTGGTGCACCGCGCGGCCGACGGCCGGATCACCGCCGTCGACCGCGCGAGCAGCGAGACGATCACGGTGCCGTCGGTCACGCCCACCATCGCGTCCACGAAGGCCGCCGCGCTGGCACCCGCGCTGACCGCGGAGAACAAGGACGGCGCGGCCAAGCCGGAGCTGGTCGTCTACGCCGTCAACCGCAAGCCGATCCTGGCCTACCGGACCACTGTGGAGGGTGGCGGCGCCGAGGTCGTCGTGACCGACGCCGCTAGCGGCGTGCTACTAGACCGCTACGAGAAGCGACACAAGGCCACCGGCAACGGCTACCACGTGGGCACCGTGGACATCAGCACCAGCAGCGCCTCCGGCGGCTACACGCTCACCGACACGACCCGGGGCAACACCCGCGTCCTCGACGGCAACGGCGGCTCCGAGACCAACCCGGCCGCGCGGGCGACCACGTTCACCGACGCCGACAACGTGTGGGGCACCGGCCAGCTGAGCAACCGGCAGACCATCGCCGTCGACGCGTACTACGGCCTGGCCAAGACCTGGGACTTCTACAAGAACACCTACGGCCGCAACGGCATCCGCAACAACGGCCAGGGCCACACGATGTACGTCCACATCGGATCTGGCCTGCTCAACGCCTTCTACGACGACAGCTGCTTCTGCATGGTCTTCGGCGACGGCAGCTCCACCAACCAGAACACCCCGCTGACCCAGATCGACGTCGTCGGCCACGAGATGACCCACGGCGTCACGGCGGCAACGGCGAACCTCAACTACTCCGGGGAGTCGGGCGGTCTCAACGAGTCCGCGAGCGACATCTTCGGCACCATGGTCGAGTTCTCGGCCGCCAACCCGAACGACCCGGCCGACTACTACATCGGCGAGAAGCTGCGCATGCCCAGCGGCTACTTCCGGCGCATGGACAACCCGGCCGCGGACGGGAACTCGTTGGGCTGCTGGCGGTCCACCGCGGGCCAGGTCGACGTGCACTACTCGTCCGGCATCGGCAACCGGTGGTTCTACCTGGCCTCCGAGGGCACCGGCAACAAGACCATCGGCGGCCTCGCGCACAGCGGCGGCACCTGCAACAGCACCACCTTCGCGGGCATCGGCCGGGACAAGGCCGCCGCGGTGTTCTACCGGGCGCTGAGCACGTACATGACCTCGACGACCAACTACGCCGGGGCCCGCACCGCGACCCTGCAGGCCGCCGCGGACCTGTACGGCACCAACAGCCAGGAGCGCTACCTGGTCAGCGTCGCCTGGGCCGCCGTCAGCGTCGGCACCGCCCTCCCCGCCCCCGGGACGACCACCACCCGCCCCACCACGACCACCACGACCAGCCCCACCGGCCCGACCACCACCACGACGGTTCCCCCCACGGGCAACGCCATCACCAACGGCGGCTTCGAATCCGGCCAGACCGGCTGGAGCGAGACCGCGGTGGTCACCAACAGCACCCAGCAAACCCCCCGCACCGGCTCCTACTACGCCTGGCTCCTGGGCAACGGCCGCGCCGCCAGCGAGGCCATCAGCCAACAGGTCAAGGTCCCCAGCACCGGTGCGCCCGCGCTGCGCTTCTGGCTGAAGGTCACCACTCAGGAAACAGGTACCACGGCGTATGACGTTCTGCGGGTCCAGGTGAATGGCACTACTGCCGTCACTTACTCGAACGCCAATGCTGGCACTACTTATGTGCAGCGAGCAGTGGATCTGTCCGCTTATCGCGGCCAGACTGTGACTGTTCGCTTCTCGGGTGTGGAGGATGCTTATCTGGCTACCAACTTCTTGTTGGATGATGTGACTTTGAGCTAGCCCTCGACCCCCCTCCCCGGTGTGTGTCCCCCCACCGGGGAGGGGCCCTCTCCCGCGACGTCCCTGAGCCGCCGGAGGCTTCCGTTGGGCCACTGTCCGAGAAGCCTCCGGCGGCTCAGGGCGGTTGTCGGCCAACGTCTGGAGGGGCGCGTGTGGGCCAACGCCTCTGAGGGGCGTGTTGGGGCCAACGTTGGTGAAGGCTGGGTGGGGTCGATGTTGTGGTGGGTGGGGAGCAGCCGCTCGGCTATGTGGAGAGTTCGGCGCGGTTGCGGATGCCGAGTTTGCGGTAGATGCGGGTGAGGTTGGCCTCGACCGCCTTGACTGAGAGGTGGAGGGCGGTGGCTATCTGGCGGTTGCTGTGGCCCTGGCGCAGGTGGGTGACGATCTGGTTCTCGAGGTCGGTCATGGGGGTGTCCTGGGTGTCCAGTTTGGACAGATCGGACTCCACCCGGTCGACCCAGGGGGTGCAGCCTGCGGTGGCGTAGCGGCGGAGCGATTCGGAGAGGGCTTCTCGGGCGGCGGCTTTGCGGCGGGCGCGGCGTTCCAGGGTGCCGAGGGTGTACCAGGCGCGGGCCAGTTCCATCGGGTACGGGTGGGTCGGCGGCAGGGCGGCGCGGAGGGTGTCGGCGGCGCCTCGGGGGTCGCCCGCGGTGGCGGCGATGACGGCGGCGGCGCGGGTCAGGCCCAGGGTGACGACAGGCCTGCCTTGGGCGTCCACTCTGGACTTGGCGTCACGTAGCGCTGCCTCCGCCTGGTCTGACTGCCCTGCCCACGCAAGGGATTCCACAAGATCAGCGTCCACAAGGAACATAGCTGGGTCCGTGTAACCGACCTCGCGCAAGGTCGCCAGGCAGCTGCCGAACAGTCGGGCAGCGGCGCGGTGTTCCCCGCGCAGCACCGCGACCCGGGCGCGCAACCCGCTGGCGTACGCCGCCCACTCGCCGTCCCTGGCCTGTTCGTCGGCCTCGGCCGCCTGGGCCAGCAGGGTGCTCGCCTCGTCGAGGCTGCCGGTGTTCAGCTCGGCGAGCGCGCGCAGGGTGAGCCCGATCCCGGGGTGCTGGTCGACGTCGACGCGCAAGCGGGCGCCCCACAGCGCGGCGCGGCGGGCGTCGGCGCAGCGGCCGGCGCGTTCGTAGGCCGAGGTCAGCGAGTACAGCACGGCGATGAGGTCGCGGATGCGGCCAGCCGCCTCGGTCTCGTGGCGCAGCCGCTCCAGCATCTCGACCGCCTGGACCGTCTCGCCGCGGCGCAGGGTGATCACCGCCAGGTAGACGCGCGCGAAGACCACGGGCTCCGACAGCGGCAGACCCGCGGTGTGCCGGGCCAACCGGCGGAACAGGTCGGTCTCGGTGTCCGGGCCGGACGCGGCGGCGAACGGGATGCGCATGATCAGCGACCGGATCACCAGCGTCGGGTCGTCGGCGCGGGCGGCCAGCGCGTCGGCGTGGTCGAGGTGCGCGAGCGCCTCGGCCGTCCGTCCTATGTGGGCGGCGAGTTCCGCGCGGCGCAACACCAACGCGCACCGCAGCGCCGGGTCGTCACCCCCGTCGGCGGCGACCTCGTCGAGCAGACCCGAGAACGCCACCATGTCCCGACCGGCCAGGTCGAACAGCAGCAGCCGCGCCCACGCCCTGGTCGGACCGGTCGCGATCCGGGCGACGGCGCGGCACAGCTCGGCGGCGGCAGCGGTCAACCCCGCCTCCGCGGCGGCTCGGGCGGCCCCCAGCAGGCGTTCGGCGCGCTGCGCCGGGGCAGGCGTGCGGTGCGCGGCGAGTCGCAGCAGGTCGGCCGCGGTCGCCGGGGCACCTCGGGCGGTCGCGAGCCGGGCCGCCTCGACCAGTTCGGCGGCGATCGGGCCGTCCGGCCGCGGGGTGGCCAGCGCGCGGTGGCGGGCGCGTTCGATCGGGTCGGTCACCAGCGCGGCCATCCTGGCGTGCGCGGCGGTCCACTGCGCCGCGGTCGCCTCGGCGGCCACCACCTCGGCCACCAGCGCGTGGCTGAACCGCAGCGCCCCGTCCTCGTCGGCGACCAGGACCCCGGCGGCCATGGCGGCGTCGAGCCCCGGGTCGCCCAGCGGCAGCAGGTCGAGCCCCGGCCGGACCGCGACGGTGACCAACCTGAGCACGTCCCACGCGCCGTCCGGCAGCGGGGCGAGCCGGTCGCCCACCAGCTCGCGCAGCCTGCCCGGCACCGGCAACGGCTCGTCCGCGCCGACCGAGCCGCCGTGCCTGGCCAGCGCGCGGCCCAGTTCCAGCGCGTAGAACGGGTTCCCGCCGCTGGCCGCGACCACCCGGCTGACCGTGGCCGACGACAGCGGCCGCACCAACCGGGTGCGCAACAACTCGGCGACCGACCCGGCGTCGATCCCGGTCAGCTCCACCTCGACCACCGGCGCGGGCGCCAGGTCCGCCGTGGTCGGCGCGCCCTCGGTCCGCTCGGCGACCAGCACCCGCACCTGGTGGTCGGTGAGCCTGCGCGCCGCGAACGCCAGCACCTCGGCGCTGGCCGGGTCCAGCCACTGCGCGTCGTCGATGACCAGCAGCACCGCCTGGCGCTCGGCGAGGCCCCGCAGCAGGTCGACCACCGCCAGCCGCAACGCGAGCGGGTCGACCGGGTGCCGCGGCGCGGCCCGCAGCAGGGCGGTGTCGAGGGCGGCCCGCAGGTGCGCGGGCAGCTCGACCGCCGCCAGCACCTTCGCGAACAGGTCGTACAGCGCGACGTGCGGCAACTCCCGGTCCGCCGCGGCCGGACTGGTCCGCAGCACCAGCTCCGCCCCCGCGCCCGCCACCAACACCTCGACCAGCAGCGACTTGCCGATCCCGGCGGGCCCGTGCAGCAGCACCCCACCCCCGTCGGCCAACCCACCCCGACAGCGGGCGATCACCGAGGCCCGGCCCAGCACCGGAGGAACAGCCGCCATCCCCCGAACGTACCCAACCCGCTCAAATCCGACGAGACCGAACTACGTCAACGGCCGAAAGGGGACACCACCCTGCCGCACCCCCACCACCACATGTTGCTGTTCGCACCACCCGATGATGGCTCCCAACCACCCCCTTATACCCGCCTCCCGCCCAACGTAGCCATCACACGGAAGGCTGACGCCACACCTGGTCGCGCTGCCCCTCCTCCCACAACTCCCTCATCTCACGGACGAACGGATCCACCTCCCGCCCCACCCGCCGCCGCACCGCGCCTTGAACCACCATCCCCACCACAACCCCCACGACGGCGCAGGCGGCAACCACCCAGAACCAAGTCACACCACACCCCCGCCCACAGCCAATCGCGCATACCCGTGCCCACAACGGATCCGCACCTCAGCAGGCTCGCTTCCCCCGGCACCTCAGCACCCCGGCACCCGAAACCCCGGCAAGCCGGATCCCGTCGCGGCCAAGATCAACTCCGCTCCCGAGGCCCTCCCTCCCGGGGGCCGGGAGCCCATCTCTGAACCTATCGAAGTGGGCGGCTTGTCAATAGGGGCGCGGTGGGGGCTGTGGATGGATGAGGGCGTTGTGGACAAGTGAGTGATCAGTGGAGATGGAGCGAGGCAGGGAAAGGGAACCGGAACCGGGGGAAGTGGAGGCTACTTCTCGGCTTCGGTGAGCAGGATTCGGGCCAGTTCGCGGGGTTGGGAGAACATGGGCCAGTGGCCGGTGTTCAGCTCCACCAGTCGCCAGTGGGGTGGGGGCGGGTCGGTGGGGGTGCCGTGGGGGAGGAGGGAGGCGATGTAGGTCGTGGGGGTGGTGTCGAGTGGGTGGGGGAGTTCGGCGGGTTCGGTGAGGGAGGAGCCGGGGTGTGGGGTGGAGTTGGTCAGGATGCGGGTGATCTGGTCGTCGGTGAGGTCGTGGCCGGCGAAGTGGCTCGCGGGTGCGACGGGCCACCAGCCTCCATTCGCGACGATCAGGGCCTGGAGTTCCGCGCCGCCGTCCTGCCAGGATGCGGCGAATGACTCCCCGTCGACCGCGACGGACGCGTCGATGAGGAGTACGCGGTTGAGTCGGTCGCCTATCCGCTGGGCGGCCTGGCAGACCGGGATGCCCGCGTAGCTGTGTCCAACCAGGACCACGTCCCGCAGTCCTATCGCGACGTCCACAATGTCCTGGACGTGGATCTGTTGTCCCGCAGGCACATCCTGCTTCTCCGCGAGTCCGGACAGCGTCACCGCGTGGACGCCGTGACCGGCCGCGCGCAGGTGCGGCACCACGTCATCCCACGCCCACGCCCCGAGTCGCGCACCGGCGACCAGTACGAAGTTCCCCATACCTCAGCGTATCTAGCTCACGCGGGCGTGGGCCGGGCGGGAGCCGCGCAGGACCTCGACGTGGTCGCTGCCGGGGCGGCCGAGGATCCAGCTGGAGCCGGGGACGGACTTGGCCCGCTTCTTGAGGGGTGCCAGCAGGCGGGAGGCCTCGCGGTAGGAGCGGACCGAGCCGACGCCGCACACCAGGGAGGCCAGGGAGACGCTGACCGCCATGCCCTCGGTGACCCACTGGCGGTCGACCAGGCGGGCGGCGAGGGCGCTGATCTCGTCGAGGTCGGTCACCACCAGGAAGTCGTCGCCGCCGACGTGCGCGACGCGGGTGCCGGGCAGGTCGCGCTCGGCGTCGGCGAGGCAGCGGCCGATGTGGCGGATCAGGTCGTCGCCAGCCGCGAAGCCGACCGTGTCGTTGACCTGCTTGAACGAGTCCACGTCCAGCCAGGCCACCACGAACATCTCGGCGGCGTGGATGCGCCGGTCGATGTCGCGGTCGACGGTGTCGCTGCCCGGCAGGCGGGTCAGCGGGTTCAGCGCGGCGGCCTGCTCGATCTTGGCCTCCGCCACCCCGCGCACGACCTCGGAGATGCGCGCCACCCCGACGCACACCCGTTCCGCGTCGACCACCACGACCTCGTCGCCGTGCCGGTCCCAGTCCGTGTCGCCCACCAGGTCGAGCAGTTGCAGGCTCCCGGCGTCCGCGCGGATGGTGCGGGGGATGTCGCCGTGGCGCACCGCGGGCTTCTTGGCGTTGAGCGCGTGCCCGTACGGACCGGTGACGGCCAGCAGGAACCGGCTGCGCGGCAACGTGCTCACCGGCCTGCCCTCCGGGTCGACGAGCACCACGCCGCTGATGGTCGGGTTGGCGGCGAAGGTGTCGCGGACCTCCTCGGCGCTGGCGTCCTGCGCCATCGTGGTCGCGGGCCGCAGGTAGTCCGACACCAGCGGGACCGGTGCGGCGCCAGTGGTGGCGTTGAGCTCGATGATCTCGGCGACCGGCCGGGGCAGCGGCAGCGCGATCCCGCCCTCCTGGCTGGCGCCCGCGAGCAGGTTGCCCTGCGCGAGCCGCACGCCGAGCCGGTTGAGGCACAGCAGCTGCTCCTCGGACTCGACGCCGACCGCGGCCAGCCGGGTGCCGGTGCGGGTGCAGTACTGCGCCAGGCACTCGACGACGGCCAGGCACGCCGGGTCGTCCGGAAGGCCCGCGATCAGGTGCGCGTCCAGCTTGATCAGGTCGGGGCCGACGTCGGTGAGCAGCGACAGCGGCAGGTCGCCGTCGCCGATGGCGTCGAAGGCGATCCCGCACCCGGCCTCGCGCAGCACCTCCAGGCCGCGGATCAGCTCGGCGCGGTGCACCCGGCTGAACGGCGGGGTGATCTCCAGCACGATGTCGCGGGGCTTGCGGCCGGTCTGGTTGAGTGCGGGGCGCAGGAACCGCAGCAGTTCCTCCGGCGCCGTCGCGGTCGCGGCCACGACGTTGACGTGCAGTGGCAGCGGTGGGTCCTGGCGCGACGAGGCGAGCACGGCGCGGCTGGCCAGCGAGATGTCGGTCTGCACCAGCCTGCCCGCCTTCCCGGCGGCGCGGAGCAGGTCGTAGATGTCGCCGGTGCGCGGTCGGGCCAGGGCCTCCACGGCTATGGCCTCACCGGTACGGGTGCTGAGCAACGGCTGGAACGCGAAGCTGACGTCCGGTGCGACGGTCACCCTGCCATCGTGCCCGGTACCCGCGCGGAGGTGATGGTTAGTCACCATCTGTTCATCCAGCTGTGCCCGGAAGCACCACACCGCGCCGAGCCCCCGTCATCCTGGTGGGTAATCGCGCGATAGCAGCAGCTTCCGGCGAATTCCCCACGGGGTCGACCTGAACACCGCGGCCATCGCGGCAGCGGTCCCCGCCACGTCCTCGCGTCCGCTGAGGTAGGCGCGCTGCAACCGGGGGGACAGGGCGAAGAAGGCGCCGAAGAACTCCGGCAATAGGGCTGGTGGGAGGCCCAGCAACGCTCTTAGACCGTGCGACCGCATGGCGTGCACGGCGCGAGCTTGGGGTGACCACACCGCGGCCCGTCCCGCCGCTGCGGCCGCTGCTGGCCCCCGCGTCATCGCGGATGTAATCGCGTCCGCCACCGCTGGGGCCAACGCGAGCGCGTCACCGACGCTGTAACCGGTGGCCGGGTGCACCATCCCCGCTGCCGCGCCGAAGGGCACCGAACCCCTGTACCACAGCGGCGTCGGCGGTAGATCTACCGGGAACCGGACCCGCTCCACCGCAAGCGCTTCCGGTTCATACCCCAGCCGTTCGGACAATCGGCGCCGCAAGACGTCCCAGCTCATGCCGGGGCGGGCTGCCAGAGAGGTCTCCTCCAGCAGTACCCGGTCGGTCGCCACCCCGACGGCGTAGAGGAAGGTCGGCGGCCTGCCCCAGTCCATCAGGACCGCGTCACCCGATCGGACAATCTCCTCAGCGGCGGCCGAAGGAACCACGACCCCGTAGGCCGTTTGCTCCACGCGGACTCCCGCGGCGGGCCCGCCCGAGACCACCCGCCGGGCGCCACTCGCGTCGACGACCACCGCGCACGCCAGCCGCCGCCCGGACCCGAGGACCACCGTCGCGCCCCGCCGCCCGAACTCCGCGCCGACCACCTCGTCGTCCACCGCGGTGGCGGGGCCGCGCCACAGCTCCGCGCACACCGCCGCGTTGTCCAGCACCAGGTACTCCCGCGCGATCTCGTGCCCGGCCGCCAGCACCCGCGTGCTCGACACACCCCGGTACCGGTCCAGCGGCACCTGGTCAGCCCACACCCCGAACGTCGCCGCCCACACCCGCCGCCCACCCGGCGCGACCACCACGGTCCGCAACCCCACCCGCCCACACGCGTCCGCGACCGCCCACCCCGCCGGACCACCGCCGACCACCACCACATCCACCCTGCTCACCCCCTCTCGCTACCACGCCCCACCCCTCCACAACAGCGCAAGCCCCCAAGCCCACCCGACAACCACAGGCGCCGAGCGATCCGCGCCGGCCGAACCCCAGTACGTCTTGTACTGGCGACTACCGTCCGCGCACCTGGGAACCGTGCGGGTGCCAATCCCGTGCGCCACGCCGACGCGGCCCCTCGGCGGGGAAGCCCGACTGCGTCCAGCACGAGCGGCTCCCCGTCCGCACACCCGGATCGCGAATCCCGCGCGCCGCCCCCACCGGGCTGCACCTAGGCTCGCGGCATGTCGGATCTCCACGAGCGCCGGGTTGACCGCAGGGACGGCAAGGGGGGCACGGACCTCACCGCGAACCCGTTCCGGGCCGATCGCGACCGGATCGTTTCCTCGCCGTTCTTCGCGCGGCTCGGTGGGGTCACGCAGGTGGTCAGCGCCAGTGGGTCGGGGTTGTTGCACAACCGGTTGACCCACAGCCTCAAGGTCGCCCAGATCGGTCGGGCCATCGCGGAGCGGTTGACCGCTGACCCCGATCACGCCCCGCTGCTGGAGCGGCTCGGTGGCTGTGACCCGGACGTGGTGGAGGCGGCGGCGTTGGCGCACGACCTGGGGCACCCGCCGTTCGGGCACCTCGGGGAGCAGGTGCTCGACCGGCTCGCCCGGCACCGGTTCGGGTTGCCCGACGGGTTCGAGGGCAACGCGCAGAGCTTCCGGATCATCACCACCACCGACACCAGGGGGCCGTCCGCGGCGGGGCTCGACCTCACCGCCGCCGTTCGGGCCGCGACGCTCAAGTACCCGTGGACCCGGCTCTCGCACCCCGACCCGCACCCCCGCGACCTGGCCGACCCGCCGCGCGGGGCCGCCGAGCCGCCGGAGGCGCCCGGTACCGGGTCGAGCAAGTTCTCCGCCTACGTCACCGAGCTCGAGGACCTGATCCAGGCGCGCGCGGTGTTCGACGGGCTCGTGCCGCCGTGGCAGCAGACCGTCGAGGCGTCGGTGATGGACAACGCCGACGACATCGCCTACGCCATCCACGACCTGGAGGACTTCCACCGCATCGGGGTGCTGCAGCACGCGCCGGTGTCGGCCGAGCTGGGCCAGTGGGAGGCCGACCGGGCCGAGTTCGCCCGGCTCGACGCCGCCGAGCTGGACTCCGGGCGGCGCCCCGGCCAGTCGTTGGAGCGCTTGCGCAGGCGGCTGCACGCGCGCGACTCCTGGGTGGTCGACGACGACGCGTTCGCCGCGGCGGTGTCGCGGGTGCGCGCGGAACTGGTCGACGACCTGCTGTCCATGCCCTTCGACGGCTCGGTCGACGCCGAGCAGGCGTTCGGCCGGTTCTCCTCCGGGTGGACCGCGCGGCTCGTGGCGGGCGTGCACGTGGTGGCCGACCCGCCGACCCGCTCCGGGCACGTGCTGCTCGGCGCCCGGCAGTGGCACGAGGTGCAGGTGCTCAAGTTCGTGCACCGCCGGTTCGTGCTGCTGCGCCCGGACCTGGCGCTGCACCAGCGCGGCCAGGCCAGGTTGCTGACCAGGCTGGTCGAGGCGCTCGAGCAGTGGCTCGGGGACCGCTACGAGGCCGACCGGCTGCCGCGCAGGCTGCACGACCTGGTCGAGCTGGCCCGCGTGGAGTACGACTGGCTGGCCCGCGAGCACCCGCGCGCGCTGGTCGGCGCGACGGGGGAGTGGCCGGAGGGGCAGGGCACCGTGGCCGCCCTCGCCCGCGGCCGGGCCGTGATCGACTTCGCCGCCTCGCTCGCCGACGGGCAGGCCGCGACGCTGCTGGAGGCGCTGTCCGGCCGGACCGGACAGTTCTGGTCGGACGCCTTCGTGCTCTGAGCCACCGGCAGTTTTGCCACGGTGGGAAAAATACCGAGCGTGACACCTGGACAGTGAGTATCACTCGAACGGTAGATGTCACCTCGTTGGTGTGAACCATACGTTCACCTGGCCGGGAGTACTCCCGGCGTCGGTGGGCGTGGGTCGGGGCACGCACTAGCGGGGGAGGACCCGTGCGTTCGTCCGATCGCTCGAAGTTATCCACACGCGCCACAACCGGTCTGACGGCGGGGGTTTCCGCCCTCGCCCTCGTGGTCGGGATGACCACCCCGGCTTCCGGGCAGGCCCTGCCCGCGAACCAACTCACCGCGGCCCAGGAGAACGCGGCCCGCCAGATCTCGGCACTGCAGAAGGTCAAGCAGACGCAGTCCAAGGCGGAGTCCAAACTGGACAGCAAGCTCGCGGTGGAGAACCGGCTGCGCAAGGACCGCTCGCTCGTCTCGGCCGCGCCCCGGCTGCAGAGCGGGGTCACGCTGTCGGTGTCCGACACCGTGCTCGTCGACATCAGCGTCGAGAAGGTCACCGACGACCTGGTGGCGGCGCTGACCAAGTCCGGCGCCGGGATCCGCGCCGTGTCGACCGGCCTGGGGGAGATCCGGGCCGAGGTCCCCTTCGCCGCGCTGACCGGCATCTCCGGCCGCGCCGACGTCCGCAAGGTCGAGACGGCCAGTGGCGCGATCACGGCGTCGGCGAGGCCGCGTGGGACCGCCCCGGCCAAGACCGAGACCAAGGAGCAGAAGGAAGCCCGGCTCGCCGCGCAGGTCCAGGCCGCCCTCGAGCAGCGCGGCACGGCGGCGCTGGTGACCAGTGAGGGCGATCGCGCGCACAAGGCCGACACCGCCCGCGCCGAGTTCGGCGTCACCGGTGTCGGCGTGAAGATCTGCGCACTGTCGGACGGCGTCGACTCGCTCGCTGTGTCGCAGGCCGCGGGTGAGCTGCCCGCCGTCGACGTGCTGCCCACCCAGGAGGGCGAGGGCGACGAGGGCACCGCGATGCTGGAGATCCTGCACGACCTCGCCCCCGGCGCCGCGCTCGGCTTCGCCTCGGCGTTCAACAGCGAGGCAAGCTTCGCCGACAACATCCGCGCCCTGCGCCAACAACTGCGCTGCGACATCATCGTCGACGACGTCCTGTACTTCGTCGAGTCGCCGTTCCAGGACGGCCTGATCGCGCGCGCGGTCAACGACGTCACCGCGGACGGCGCGCTCTACTTCTCCTCCGCGGGCAACGAGGGCAACACCGCGGACGGCACCGCCGGGCACTGGGAGGGCGACTTCCGCGACTCCGGTCGCATCGTCGGCAAGTTCGCGGGCACCGCCCACGACTGGGACCCCTCGGCGACCACCCAGGTGTTCCAGCCGATCTCCAACGCGTCCTCCGCGCAGGTCCCCGTGACGCTGCACTGGTCCGACCCGCTGGGCGCCTCCGCCAACGACTACGACCTGTACCTGTTCGACCGCACCGGCAACGTCGTGACCTTCAGCCAGGACGTGCAGGACGGCGAGCAGGACCCGTACGAGATCCTGCAGACGCCCACCTTCGGCGGCAACGGGTTGCGGCTCGCGGTCGTGAAGTTCTACGGCGAGAACAGGTACCTGTCGCTCTCGGCGCTGCGCGGCCGGTTCGCCGACTCCGCGGACGGCCTCAAGGCGTTCAACACCCCCGGTGTCACCGTGGGCCACTCGGCGGCCAAGCAGGCGTTCAGCGTCGCCGCCGCGCCCGCGGCCGGTCCGCTGCCGTTCGACCTGGAACCGGGCGACCCGGCCAACCCGCGCGGCCCGTTCCCCGGCTCGTTCAGCGCTTCCTCGGCGCTGGAACGGTTCTCCTCCGACGGCCCGCGCCGCGTGTTCTACAAGGCCGACGGAACCCCGATCACCCCGGGCAACGTCAGCGGGACCGGCGGCGAGGTGCGCGCCAAGCCCGACATCACCGCCGCGGACGGTGTCCTGACCAGTGTGGACGGTTTCGACCCGTTCTTCGGCACCTCGGCCGCCGCCCCGCACGCGGCCGCGATCGCCGGGCTCGTGCTCTCCGGCAACCCGGGCATCGCTCCGGCGGAGGTGCGCGAGGCGCTGGTCAACACCGCCATCGACCTCGGCCCGGCCGGCTTCGACGGCCGCACCGGTGCCGGGATCGTCCTGGCCGACCGCGTGCTCGCCTACACCGGCGCCAGCCCGCAACCCCGTGCCCTGGCGCAGAACCCGACCACCGCCCCGACCGATGGCGGCGACCTGGTCGACCCGGGCGACACCGTGTCGGTGACCCTCCCGGTCCGCAACACGGGCGACGCCGACGCCGTGTCCACGAGCGTGGTGCTGACCTCGCCGACCGCGGGCGTCACCATCGCGCCGCGCTCGCAGAACTACGGCACTGTCCCGAAGGGACAGACGGTCAGCAAGGCCTACACCGTCACCGTCCCGTTGAGCCACCCGGTCGGCACGCCGGTCGTCCTCGACGCCCGGGTGACCTTCGCGGCGTCCTCGTCCCCGACCCGGGCGACGTTCAGCTTCTCGGTGGGACGGCCCTCGCCGGTCACCCGGGACTTCGCCTACGGCGGGGCGCCGGTCGCCGTGCCGGACAACAACCCGCTCGGTGCGAGCGTGACCATCCCGGTCACCGGCGTGGGCCGCGCGTCCAAGGTGAGCTTCTCGGTCGACGGTGCCACGTGCAGCACCGCCACCGGGGCGACCACCGTGGGCCTGGACCACACCTTCGTCGGCGACCTCGTCGGCACCCTCACCGCCCCGAACGGCGCCGTGGCCACCCTGCACTCCCGCAGCGGCGGCGGCGGCAACAACCTCTGCCAGGTCGTCTTCGCCGACTCGGCCACCGCGGCGTTCTCCTCGGTGACCTCCGCCAACGCCCCGTTCACGGGCACCTGGCGGCCCACGTCCCCGCTGAGCGGCTTCGCGTCGCTGGTCGCGGACGGGGCGTGGACGTACAAGGTGGTGGACCTGGCCGGTGGCGACACGGGCTCGATCCGCGCGGTGTCCTTGCACATCAACGGATACGCCACCCCGGGCGCCTGACTGATCGCGCTTGACTGATCGCTGGAGGCGGTCGCCCTGCCAGGGCGGCCGCCTCTCGGCGCAGTGGTGGACCTGCGCCGTAGCGTGGGGCGGTATGAGCAGGACGCGGGTGGTGGCCGGGGGTGGACGGGCGGTCGAGGTGCCGGTGGAGCGGGTGGCCGGGTGGTTCGCCCGGTTCGGCGACCGCCACCACGGCGTCACCCACACGTCCCTCGGGGCCGCGGCCGTGGTGTGCACGGCGGCTGACGGGGCCACCGCGAGTGCCGAGGTGCCGTTCCCGCCGCTGGCCGCGGTGGGGGAGCGGGCGGGGTTGGCGATCGGCGACCTCCTCGACCACCTCGCCGTCCCGCGGCGGGTGGGACTGGTCCTGGTGCGCCTCGGCGGGCACAGCGTCGGGGTGGTCGAACCGGGGCGCGTGCTGGTCTCGCGGACCGACCGCCACCTCGTCCAGGGGCGCAGCGCCGCGGGCGGCTGGTCCCAGCAGCGCTTCGCCAGGCGCCGCGAGGGCCAGGCCAGGCACGCGCTCGAGGCCGCCGCGCACGACATCGCCGAGGTCCTGCTCCCCCGCCTCCCCGACCTCACCACCATCACCCTCGGCGGCGACCGCCAGGCCCTCGACACCCTCCGCGCCGACCGCGCCCTCGCCCCGGTCTTCGCCCTCGCCACCCCCCGCGTCCTCGACGTCCCGGAACCCCGCCGCACAGTCCTGGACGACGCCGCCGCCCGCGTCTTCGCAGTGGAGATCGTCGTTCGCGATCCGACGTGATTCGCGGGCCGGTGGCGGGACTGGGGCGTTCACAGCGGGCACACAGGTTCGGGGAGGACAGTGTGCGGCATGAGCACGACCCCGTCCCCTGGTGAGCCCGCTGCCGAGCCCGTTCGCGACCAAGCACCGCCTGCCGCGGTGCCCGAGCCGGAACCCGCGCGGGTCGAGGGGCCACCGGCCGAGGTGGTCGTCGATTCGCGGCGGACGGTGAGTCTGCTCGTCGCGGGGTTGGCCGGTGCGGTGCTGCTGCTCGTCGGTGGCATCGTCGGGTACGCGATCGGGAACTCCGGGGACCGCCCGGGCAGGCACGGCGGACCAGGCCACTCGTGGCAGGTCGGGCCCGGTCGCCACGGTGGGCCCGGCGTGGACCGGCCCGGGCAGCCCGGCTTCCCGCCCGAGCGCGGCAGGCGGCCCAACACCCCGCCCGCGCCGTCGCCGTCCAGCGTCCTCCCGACGCCGAACCCGACGCCCGCCCCCACCCCGAGCAGCTAGCCCAGGGTTCCGGTGGCCAGCAGGCCGCCGTCCACCCGCACCGTCTCCCCGGTGATCCACGACGCCGCCGGGGAGCACAGGAACGCGACCAGCTCGGCGACGTCCTCCGGCGTGCCCAGGCGCTTCATCGGGTAGGCGGCCGCCGCCTCTTCCTCCCGGTTCTCGTACAGCGCCGTCGCGAAGCGGGTCTTCACCACCGCAGGCGCGACCGCGTTCACCCGGATCCCGGGGCCGAGCTGCCACGCCAGTTCCTCGGTGAGCCGCACCAGCGCCGCCTTGCTCGCCCCGTACGCCGCGATCACCCCCGACGACCGCAGGCCCGCCACCGAGGCGATGTTGATCACAGCGCCGCCGTGCTCCGCCATCCACGCGCGGTAGGCCAGCTGCACGAACCCCAGCGCCGCGACCACGTTCGTGTCGAAGATCTTGCGCACCCCGTCGAGGTCCACGTCCACCAGCGGCCCGTACACCGGGTTGATGCCGGTGTTGTTCACCAGCACGTCCAGCCCGCCCAGCTCGGCGACCACGCGCGCCACCACCGCCGCGCGGTCCTCGTCGCGCCCGGTGTTGCCCGCCACCGCCAGCACCCGCGCGTCCGGCACCGCGGCCGTGATCGACGCGGCGGCGGCGTCCAGGTCGGCCTGCTTGCGGGAGCTGATGGCGACCGCGGCGCCCCGGCGGGCCAGCTCGGTGGCGATGGCCAGGCCGATGCCCCGGCTCGCCCCGGTGACCAGCGCCGCCCTGCCCGCGTACTCGGCTGTTCCCATGGTCGGACTCTAGCCGGCGGGAAACCCGTGGCGCGGCGCGGCTAGACTGGGTCCCGTGGTTATCACCGAAGGGGATCGAGCGGGCAGGGCTGTGCTCACCGACTGATGGGCCAGTGGGCTCGCGGGTCACGGCACGCGAGCGGATCACCCCTGCCCACGACCACCGCACCCACGGAGCTCCCCCTTGATCACCGCAACTGACCTCGAACTGCGCGCGGGCTCGCGCATCCTGCTCTCCGACGCCTCCCTGCGGGTGCAGGCCGGGGACCGCATCGGCCTGGTCGGCCGCAACGGCGCGGGCAAGACCACCACCCTGCGCGTGCTCGCGGGCGAGGGCGAGCCCTACGGCGGCGACCTGCGCCGCACCGGCGAACTCGGCTACCTGCCGCAGGACCCCCGCGAGGGCGACCTGTCGGTCACCGCCAAGGACCGGGTGCTCTCCGCGCGCGGCCTCGACGAGCTGCTGCGCGAGATGGAGAAGGCGCAGACGGCCATGGCCGAGCACGCCGACGACTCCGTCCGCGACAACGCGGTCCGCAAGTACGGGCGGCTGGAGGAGCGCTTCTCCGCCCTCGGCGGGTACGCCGCCGAGAGCGAGGCCGCGCGGATCTGCTCCAACCTGGGCCTGGCCGACCGGGTGCTCGCCCAGCCGCTGCGCACGCTCTCGGGTGGTCAGCGCCGCCGGGTCGAGCTGGCCAGGATCCTGTTCGCCGCGTCCGAGGCGGGCGCTGGCGGCGGTTCCGGCACGATCCTGCTGCTCGACGAGCCGACCAACCACCTCGACGCCGACTCGATCACCTGGCTGCGCGGGTTCCTCAAGGGCCACAGCGGCGGCCTGGTGGTCATCAGCCACGACGTGGAACTGCTCGGCGACGTGGTCAACAAGGTGTGGTTCCTCGACGCCATGCGCGGCGAGGTGGACATCTACAACATGGGCTGGAAGCGCTACCTCGACGCGCGCGCCGCCGACGAGAAGCGCCGCAGGCGCGAGCGGGCCAACGCCGAGAAGAAGGCGGGCGTGCTCATGGAGCAGGCCAACAAGATGCGCGCCAAGGCCACCAAGGCGGTCGCCGCGCAGAACATGATCAAGCGCGCCGAGAAGCTGGTCTCCGGCCTCGACGACGTCCGCCAGTCGGACAAGGTCGCCAAGATCCGCTTCCCCGAGCCCGCGCCGTGCGGCAAGACCCCGCTGCTGGCCGAGGGGCTGAGCAAGTCCTACGGCTCGCTGGAGATCTTCTCCGGCGTCGACCTGGCCATCGACAAGGGCTCCCGGGTCGTCATCCTCGGCCTCAACGGCGCGGGCAAGACCACCCTGCTGCGGTTGCTCGGCGCCATGGAGACCCCCGACTCGGGCGAGGTCATCGCCGGTCACGGCCTGCGGTTGGGCTACTACGCCCAGGAGCACGAGACCCTCGACCACTCCGCCAGCGTGTGGGCCAACATCCGGCACGCCGCGCCCGACACCGGCGAGCAGCAACTGCGGTCGCTGCTGGGCACGTTCCTGTTCACCGGCGAGCAGCTCGACCAGCCCGCCGGGACGCTCTCCGGCGGCGAGAAGACCAGGCTCGCGCTGGCCGGGCTGGTCTCCAGCGCCGCCAACGTCCTGCTGCTCGACGAGCCCACCAACAACCTCGACCCGGCCAGCCGCGAGCAGGTGCTCGACGCGCTGCGCCGCTACTCCGGGGCGGTCGTGCTGGTCACCCACGACCCCGGCGCGGTCGAGGCACTGGAACCCGAGCGGGTGATCCTGCTCCCAGACGGCAGCGAGGACCACTGGTCGGCCGAGTACCTCGAACTCGTTCAGCTGGCCTGAAATTGGCCGTTTTGCTGGGATCTTGTATTCACAGATCACGCTGAGTCCCAGAGGTGCCGCCGCCGGTGATCAGCGGCGGCGGCAACCATTTGCGCGTCTCGTCTGGCATTTCGCGCGGCGGTGTTCGATCATTGCGGCGGTAGGGGCCACCCGTGGCCCCGGCCACACGTGACGGAAGGCGGACAACGTGGCTGACCTCAAGAAAGGCGCACGGATCACCGGCGCCCTGCGCGACAAGCTCGCCACCGACTTGAAGAAGAAGTACGAGAAGGGCGCCAGCATCAGGGCGCTCGCGGAAAGCACCGGCCGTTCCTATGGATTCGTGCACAGAGTGCTCTCGGAGTCCGGCGTGACGCTGCGCGGGCGAGGCGGAGCGACGCGGACGAAGAAGAAGTAAACCCCGCCTGGGTGCGGCGGCGTCGGCTCAGGCCGTGCGCGGTCCACCCGGCGGGCTGTCCACACCGGAGCGATCGGCCGGTGCGGGCACCCCGGTTCCCACCCGGGCCGGTCCACCGCGGCCCTGGGCCCTGCCTGCCGCGATGGCGGCGCCCGCCAGCACCACGGGGTACACCAGGTAGCCCCAGCGGGTCGCGGGCGCGAGCACGATCGCCAGGCCGATGCCGACCGCGGTGCACGCCAGCGCGTCCCCCGCCGTCCTCGGTGGACGGACGAGCACCCAGGTCGCCGTGGCGGCGGCGGCCAGTCCCAACAGGACGAGTGCCACGGCGTGCCCGACCGGCCCGAGCCCGGCGACCAGGTGCCCCGGCAGCGGGCTGGACGCGGGCGAGGACGCCTGGCCGAGGCCGACCGGGAACTTCAGCACGTGCTCGACGAACGACGTCGGGTCGGCCAGCAGCACCGGGAGCACCACGGCCGACCCGACCGCGACGAGCGCGGCGGTGAACGCGCCCGCGGCCCGCCACCCCCGGGTGGCGGCGACCCCGATGGCGAGCACCGCGACCGCGGGCAACGCGGTCAACTTCATGGTCACCAGCACCGCGCCGAGAGCACCCGCGCCCCAGGCGCCAGCCGGGTCGGCGCGGTAGGCGAGCGCGGCCGCGGCCACGATCAGCGCCACCACGGCGACGTCATCCCCGGCGGCGGCGAGGGTCAGCGCGGTCAGCGGGCTGGCCACGACCAGATGCCCGGCGCGCACCGGCAGCACCGGTTTGCCCAGCGCGTACCAGGCGAGCAGGAGCGCGCCCGCGGTCACCAGCAGGAACGCCACCCTGGCGTCGGTCAGCGGGTGGTCGCCGAACAGCGCGCGCGGGAACCCGAACACCGTCATCGACGGGCCGTACGGGGTGTAGTCGTCCGGGTGCGGTGCCCGGCCGAGGGTCGCCAGGTCGGTGTACGGGGTGCCGTGCGCGAACAGGTCCCGCGCGGACCGCTCGATGACCCAGACCTCCGGCTGCGCCGGGAACGACCACGGCCACGGACCCCAGGTGAACGTCGGCGACCGCCGGAACGCCAGGTACAGCAACGGTGCCACGGTCGCCACGACAGCGGTCACCCACACAGGTAGCCACCGGGACCCCCGACCGGTGATGGCGATCCACGCGGTGACGAGCAACGCGGCCAGGTACCCGGCGATCGCGAAGTCGCCCCACACGCGGTAGCCGTAGAACTCCGAGGCGAACGCGGTGATCACGGCGAAGACGAGGGCGCCGCCGTAGAGGGCGAGGTCCAGCCAGAGCGCTCGACGCGCGGGAGCACCCTGCATAGCCTCCGCTGTCCTCCTCGCGCCGTTGTTCCCAGATTACCGAGCACCGATCCGGCACCGGTGTCGGGGCCGAGGGGTGGGCCTGCTGGGGTTGGGGAACGTCGCGGGGTGGCACGGCGTTGCACAACGGCGTCCGGTCGACACCGGAGGGCCGAGGAGAGGGGACGCGTGGACAGTCCGCGCAGGCTGATGGCGGGAGCGGTGCGGGCAGCCGACGCGCCGAAGGGGATCCGACCGGGGACGGTGCGGCGGGTGTGGGATTTCAGCGCCCGGCACCGGCCGCGGCTGGCGCTGTTCCTGGTGCTGACCGTGGTGTCCTCGGCGCTCGGGGTGACCACGCCGCTGTTGGCCGGCCGGGTGGTCGACGCGATCGTGGGTCGGCACGCGGTGTCGACGGTGGTGTGGCTGGCGGTGGCGATCGCGGGGCTCGCGGTGGTCGGCGCCGGGTTGGGGCTGGCCGAGCGCAAGCAGTCGGCGATGGTGGGGGAGGGGCTGATCCACGACCTGCGCCGCGCGGTGTTCGAGCACGTGCAGCGGATGCCGGTGGCGTTCTTCACCAGGACCAGGACGGGCGCGCTGGTCAGCAGGCTCAACAACGACGTGATCGGGGCGCAGCGCACCTTCACTTCGGTGCTGTCCGGTCTGGTCGGCAACAGCATCCAGCTGGTGCTGTCCCTCGGGGTGATGCTCACGCTGTCCTGGCAGGTGACCGTGCTCGCGCTGGTGATGCTGCCGGTGTTCGTGCTGCCCACCAGGCGCGTGGGGCGGCGGATGGCGGACCTGCAACGCGAGTCCGCCGGGCTGTCCGCGGCGATGACCACGCAGATGACGGAACGGTTCTCGGCGCCGGGCGCGACCCTGGTCAAACTGTTCGGGCGACCAGCGGACGAGGCGGCGGAGTTCGGGGCGCGGGCTGCGCGGGTGCGTGACATCGGGGTGCGCACGGCGATGGCGGGCCGCTGGTTCCTCACCGGGTTGCAGCTGGTGTCGGCGTTGGCGCAGGCGTTGGTCTACGGGCTCGGCGGGTACCTGGCGCTGACCGGCAGCATCGCGCCGGGCACGGTGGTCGCGCTGGCGCTGCTGCTGACCCGGCTGTACTCGCCGCTCACCGCGCTGGCCAACGTGCGGGTGGACGTGATGACGGCGCTGGTGTCGTTCGAGCGGGTCTTCGAGGTGCTGGACCTGACGCCGATGGTGGCGGAGAAGGAGCGTCCCGTGCCGCTGCCCGCCGGTGGGGTGTCGGTGGAGTTCGACGACGTGCGGTTCGGATACCCGGCGGCGGAGAAGGTGTCACTGGCGTCGCTGGAGGACGTCGCGGTACTGGACCAGCGCGGCGGGCAGGAGGTGCTGCACGGGGTGTCGTTCCGCGCTTCGCCCGGGCAGTTGGTCGCCCTGGTGGGGCCTTCCGGCGCGGGCAAGTCGACCATCGCGGGGCTGGTGCCGCGGCTCTACGACGTCGACTCGGGAACGATCCGGTTGTCCGGTGTGGACGTACGCGACCTGTCGTTCGCGGACCTGCGCGCCGCGGTCGGGGTGGTCACCCAGGACGGGCACCTGTTCCACGACACGATCATGGCCAACCTGCGCTACGCCAACCCCGCGGCGACCGAGGCCGAGGTCCGCGCCGCGGTGGCCGCCGCCCGGCTGTCCACAGTGGTCGACGCGCTCCCCGACGGCCTCGACACCGTCGTCGGCGAACGCGGCTACCGCCTCTCCGGCGGCGAACGGCAACGGCTGACCATCGCCCGGCTCCTGCTGGCGCGGCCCGCGGTGGTGGTGCTGGACGAGGCCACCGCGCACCTGGACTCGGAATCGGAGGCGGCGGTCCAGGAAGCCCTGGCCGACGCCCTGCGCGACCGCACCGCCCTGGTCATCGCCCACCGGTTGTCGACGGTCCGCGCCGCCGACCTGATCCTGGTCGTCGAGAACGGCTCGATCACCGAACGCGGCACCCACCACGACCTGCTCGCCGCCAACGGCCGCTACGCCACCCTCTACCGCACCCAGTTCACCGACGACCCGACCCCCACAGCGAGCTGAGCGGAGAGGTTCGCCGCTCCTCCCCGGCCTGGGAGTCGGCGTCAGTGATGCGACTGACCCGTGGGCGAGGCCCGCTAGATCCAGCCCTCTTCCCAGGCGAGGCGGGCGGCGTCGTGGCGGGAGGTGACGTCGAGCTTGGTCATGGCGGAGGACAGGTAGTTGCGGACGGTGCCGTGGGCCAGGTGGACGGCGGTGGCGATGTCGAGCACGGAGCCGCCTGCCCTGGTGTGGCGCAGGACTTCCAGCTCGCGCGCGGTCAACGGGCAGGCGTCCTCGGTCAGCGCGCTCGCGGCGATCTCGGAGTCGACGTACCTGGCACCCGCGTGGACATCCCGCAAGATCGCGGCAAGCCGCGCCGCGGGGGTCGTCTTGGGCACGAACCCCCGCACCCCGGCGGCCAACGCCCTCCGCAACACCCCCGGCCGAGCATGCCGCGTCACGATCACCACAGCCGTCCCAGCCCCGATCTCAGCCGCCGCGGCGATCCCGTCCACCTTCGGCATCTCCAGATCCAACACCGCGATATCCGGCTGGTGCACCCCCACCGCCACCACCGCCGCCGCCCCATCACTGGCCTGCGCGACAACGGAGATATCCGGCTCCAACTCCAACAACGCCGCCAACGCCCCCCGAATCAGGTCCTCGTCATCGGCCAGCACCACCCGGATCACGCCACCGCCGCCTCGCTGATCAGGTGGAAGGTGCCTGGTTCCTGTTCGGTCCGCACCGTCCCGCCCACGATGGCGAAGCGTTCTCGCAGGCTCTGCAAACCGCTGCCCGGTATCGACACGCGGGGCTCGACGCCGTCGTTTGACAGCACTACCCGTACTCGGCCACCGTCCACATCGATCGTCAGTGAGCACTCTCCAGCCGCACTGTGGCGCAAGATGTTCGTAGTCCCCTCCCGCACCAGGATCCCGAACAGCGGCTGTAGCGGCGGCGGCACGTCGGTAGCGCTACCCCGGACAGTCGCGTTGATCCCCGCGGCTCGCAAGATGTCCACCGCGTTCCCGATCTCCGTGGACAGGCTCGACCGCCGGTACCCGTGCACCACCGCGCGCGTCTCCCGCAGCGCCGTCCGGGCCAGTTCGCTGACCTCGGTCGCCTGTGCCCGGGCCGCCGCGTCGTCCTGGCCGACCAGGCGGGCCGCCAGTTCGCCCTTGAGGGCGATGACCTGGAGGTGGTGGCCCTGGATGTCGTGCAGTTCGGCGGCGAAGCGCAGGCGTTCCTCGGCCACCGCGAGCTCGCCAGCCACCCGCCGGGCCTGGTCGAGTTGGCGGACCATGGACCACAGCCAGACCTGCAGGTAGTTGCAGAAGGTGAAGAACGGCACCGTCAGGGTCACGACCACCACCCACACCGCGGCGCCCTCGCGCGTGGGCTGACCGGCCACCGCCCCGGCGACCAGGCCGGACACCGCGACCACCAGACCGGCGGCCACCGACAGCGGCCAGCGCCACCAGGTCTCGACCATCGGCAGCCACGCGGCGAGCACCAGCGCGCACGGCAGCGTCCAGCCGAACCCCATCGGCTCCTGCGCCACGGCGACCCACCAGCCGACCAGCGTGATCGCGATCGTCACCGCGACCTCCCCGCGCCGCGCCGTCGCCGTGCGCAGCCCGGGCATGCTGAACCCGCTGATCCGCACGTACTGCACGAGGCCGAGCGCCGCGGCGGGGGCGAGCAGCGCGGTGGTCGGCGCGCTGTAGCGCAGCCCGACCAGGTCCAGCACCAGCACCAGCGCGACGAAGACCACCGCCACCATCAGCGAGACCAGGATGTAGCGCCGCACCCGGTCCATGAGGTTGCGCGACAGTCGGTCCACACGGTGAATGTAGGGGACACCCCGCCCCGCCCGCCGGGGCCCGGTGGTAGTCCTGACATTTGTCACGCCGGGGACGTGTCGAAACTCCCGGGTACGCCTGATCGGTGGCGCTACCCGCCCGCAACCCGGTTCGAGCAGACTCCGGGACATGAGGAAACCGGTGATCGAGGTGCGGGGGCTGCACTGCCGCTACGGCCCGTTCGAGGCCGTGCGCGGGGTGGACCTCGACGTGGCCGAGGGGGAGTTGTTCGCGCTGCTCGGCACGAACGGCGCGGGCAAGACCACCACCCTGGAGGTGCTGGAGGGGCTGCGGGCGCCCAGCGGGGGAACGGTGCGGGTGTTCGGCCTGCGCCCCGACGCCGACCGGGCGCGGATCCGCCCGCGCACCGGGGTGCTGCTGCAGGACAGCGGCGCGGGCGGCACGCTGACCGTCGTCGAGACGCTGCGGTTGTGGCGGTCGCTGACCTCCCGTCCCTCCGATGTGGACGGGGCGCTGGCCGCGGTCGGGCTCGACCACCGCGCCGACGTGCGGGTGAACGCCCTCTCCGGCGGTGAGCGCAGGCGGCTCGACCTCGCCGTCGCGACCCTCGGCGAGCCGGAGCTGCTGTTCCTCGACGAGCCGACCACCGGCCTGGACCCCGAGTCGCGCAGGCGGACCTGGGCGCTGGTGCGCGACATGGTCGCCCGCGGCACGACCGTGCTGCTGACCACCCACTACCTCGAGGAGGCCGAGCACCTCGCGCACCGGCTGGCGATCATGCACGAGGGCCGGGTCGCGGTCAGCGGCACGCTGGTCGACGTGCTGGAGCGGGAGGCGTCCCGGATCGGGTTCGTCGTCCCGCCCGGGATCACCGCCGCCGACCTGCCCGCCGTCACCGGCACCCTCGACCGCGACGCCTTCGCCGCGGGCCGGGTCGAGATCCGCACCCGCGCCCTGCAGGACGACCTGGCCGTGCTGCTGGCCTGGGCCGCCCACCGCGACCTGCAACTGGCCCGGCTGCGCGCCACGCACGCGTCGCTGACCGAGGTCTTCCACAACGTCCAGGACAAGGGGGTCGCGGCATGAACCCGGTCATCGCGCTCGCCCGCGCCGAGGTGCTGCAACTGCTGCGCAACAAGACCACGGCGGCGATGGTGCTGGTGCTGCCGGTCGTGTTCGCCGCGATGTTCCTGTTCGGACCCGGTGCGCAGGACTGGGACCTGGCCATCACCATGCTGCTCGTCGGCGCGCAGGGGCTCAGCGTCTACATCAGCACGACCGCCGCGATCGCCGCGCGCCGCCAGGACCTCTCGCTCAAGCGGTTGCGGGCCGGGGAGCTGCCGGATCTGGCGATCCTCGCGGGCGTGCTCTCGCCGTTCGCCGTCATCGGCGTCGCCCAGTGCGTGCTGCTGACCGGCGTGGTGTTCATCGCGGGGGCGCCGGTGCCGGACAACCCGCTGGGGCTGGTCGTCGCGATCGTCGGGGGAGTGGCGGTGAACGCGGCGGTCGGACTGCTCACCGCCGCGTTCACCGCCTCCGCCGAGGCCGCGCAGATCACCACCGCGCCGTTCTTCTTCGCCGGGCTCGGCGGCGCGATCTGGGCACTCACCACCGCCACCCCGTGGGCCACCGTGCTGCCGGGCGGGGCGATCGCCGCCCTGGTCGGCGGCGGCGACGTCCTGCGCCCACTGGCGTCCCTGGTGGTCTGGACCGCGGTGGCCGCCGCGCTCGGCCTGCGGTACACCAAGTGGGACCCCCGGGACTAACCCATGTTCGCACCCCTTCCGGCGCCCTGACCGCAGCGAGCGTGCCAAGTCGGGGACGATGCCGGGTGGGGACGAGGGGGTGGGTGGCGGGAGGGATCAGCCCAGCTGCGGGACGCGGTCGCCGTAGCGCTCCAGCAGGCTCGCGTTGGCCGCGTCGCCGCCCTCCACGTTCGAGCTGCGCCACAGCGGCAGGTCGACACCCGCGGCGGCGGCCTTGTCGAACACCCTGGCCAGCACCTGGTTCCACAGGTAGGCGTTGCTCAGCGTGGACAGCGACGCGGTCACCGGCGACTGCTCGGGGTAGCTCACGTCGCCGGGGCCGGTCAGCGTGTCCAGGATGATCGTGGCGTTGAGCGAGAGCTTCGTGCCCGCCCGCGGCGGGGTGTCGGCGGAGGCCACCGGCGAGGTCACCGCCACCACCGGGCACCCGGCCTCCAGCGCGGTCACCGCGAGCTCCACCGGGTAGTGGTTGATCCCGGAGTTGGAGAAGATGAACAGCACCTCGTGCCCGGTGCGGGTCACCAGCCCGAACACCGACCTGGCCAGCCCCGGCCGCCGCTCCGCCGCCGTCGCCCGCCGCGCCCCGCCGAAGACCTGCAGCTCCTCGGTGAACAGCGGCCGCACGCAGGCGAGGCCGCCCGCGCGGAAGAACGTCTCGGCGACCGCGGCCAGCGAGTGCCCCGCGCCCGCGGTCAGCACGAGCCCGTCCGCGCGGACGCAGGCGAGCACGAGGTCGGACACGTCGTCGAGGGCGTCCGCGTTGTGCGCGCCGACCTTGGCCAGGTGCGTCAGAACCTGGTCGCCGTAGACGTCTTCTGGCATGGTGCCTCCTCGTATCGTGGTCAGTCGAGATCTTCGGGACGGTCCGCGTCGGCACCGTCGGCGACGTCCTCGCACGCGACGTCGACGAACGGGTGCCCGGCCAGGTAGGGCCGCGCGCCGGTGTCGCCGACGGCCAGCTCGGCGACCCCCGCCCAGTGCGCGCGTCCGATGAGGACTGGATGACCGGGGACCCCGGCGTAGGTGGCTCGGGCCAGCGCGTCCGGCGCGGCGTGGGCGGCGAGCCTGGCGACCGCGGCGGCCGTCACGCCGGGAGTGTCCACGGGGAGCACGACGACCGCGTCGGCCCCGGAGTCGGCGAGCGCGGCCAGACCCAGCCGCAGCGACGACCCCATCCCGGTGGTCCAGACCTCGTTGTGCACGACGGTCGCGGGTAGCGGCGGCACCCGCTCCGCGCCCGCGCCGAGCACGACGACCACGGGCGCGCAGTCGGCCAACGCCAGGATCGCGTGCTCCACCAGCAGTCCACCGCGGTAGGGGGCCAGCGCCTTGGGCATGCCGAAGCGCCTGCCGCCGCCCGCGGCGAGCAACAGCCCCGCCACGCGCGCACCGCCGGAAACCGCCATGGCGGCAGCCTAGAGGCAGCTACCGCAGATGATCGAGTAGCAGGCCCGCCACCAGGTCGGGAGCTTCCTGCGGCACCCAGTGCGACGCCTCGTCCACCAGTTCGAATCGGTATAGACCATTCACCCACGCGCCGCAGCTCAGCGCCGCTGTGGACCCCACCGCGACGTCCTCGCCACCCCACACGTACATCGTCGGGACCGACACCGGGTCGGGGAGCACGTTCCACCGTTCGGCCCGGAACCAGTTCAGCGCCGCGGTCAGCGCACCCGGCTCGGAAAGCCGCGAAACGTACTCGTCGACCTCCGACCGCGGGATCCGCCACTCGAACAGCTGCCGCAACGCCGCCCCGTTGTCCGCCAGCAACCGGCGCTCGGCGGAGCGCTCCTTGAGGACCGGCACGTGCTGCGAGCGCATCCGCTGGTCCTCGTCCTCGCGCACCGCCGCCGCCAGCGCGGCCGGGTGCGGCGCCGACACCGCGGTGAGCGTGCGGACCCGCTCGGGGTGCGCCGCCGCCAGGTGCCAGGCCACCACCGCGCCCATGTCGTGGCCGACCAGGTCGAACTCGGCCATGTCCACCGCGTCGGCCACCGCGAGCACGTCCCCGACCAGCGCGTCCACCTGGTAGTCGGCGACGTCGTCTGGGCGCACGGAGGGTGAGTAACCGCGCTGGTCGAACGCGATCGCGCGCAGCCCGGCGTGCCCCAGCACATCCACCTGGTGCTCCCACGCGGTCGCCGCCTGCGGAAACCCGTGCAACAACAACACCGGTCGCCCACCGGCCGGACCAGCCCCCAGCGCGTCGAAGGTCCCCGCCTCGGTGGTGATCTGCCGGTGCTCGCTCACCGCGGCAGGTTACCGACCGCGACCGACACCCCCGACCCGCATCCACCGACCCCTCGACCACGATGGCGACCGGCACTCCGACCGCGACCGGCACCCTGCTGCGACGACGTCCCGGCCGCGATCCACCGACAGTGACCGGCACCCTGCCCTCCGGCCACAACCGACGCCCCGGCCGCGATCCACCGAGTGCGATTCGGTGGCCACGATCTGTTGACCTCGTCGTCGGTGGGTTTGTTCCACCAAGCCGAATCGCGGGTTTGCGCGAAGATGTTGCTGTGACCCCCGCGAGCCACCCGAGGACCCCAGCGACCGGCCCAGCGCCGAAGATCACCGTGTACGGGGCGGACCCGAGCGATGTCCGCGCGGTCGTGCTCGTGCTGCACGGCGGTCGTGAGCACGGTCACGGCCGGGTAGCCCGGCATCAGCTCGCCTATCTGCGGATGGTGCCCTTCGCCAAGGCCATTGCCAGGGTCGGTGCTGAGCACGGCATCGCGGCCTGGCTGCTGCGCAATCGCTACCGCGGCTGGAACGCGCCCGATCTGCACCCCGTGCAGGACGCCAGGTGGGCGCTCGACGAGGTGCGCCGCGTGCACGGTGACGTGCCGGTGCTGCTGGTCGGCCACTCGATGGGCGGCCGGGTCGCGTTGCGCGTTGCCGACGACCCGTCCGTGGTCGGGGTGTGTGCGCTCGCGCCGTGGACGCCCCAGGGGGAGCCGGTCGAGCAGTTGGCCAACCGCGAGGTGCTCATCGCCCACGGGGTGCTCGACCGGATGACCGACCCGCGGCTGTCCTACGACTACGCCCGCCGCGCCAAGGCGATCACCGAGCGGGTCGCCCGGTTCGACGTGCGCGGGGAGCGGCACGCGATGCTGCGCCGCGCCGACCAGTGGACCGAGTTGGTCACCGGTTTTGTCCTCGGGGCCTTCGCCACCCAACCGGGGGACCCCCGGATTACGAACGCCATGCGACAGCCCTCACCCGGAGGGCTGCGGGTGCCGCTCTAGCGGCGACCGGGAGGAGGAGCAGTGGCCGGTGGCGACAGACGGCGGGTGGCGGTCATCGGGAGTGGGGTCGCGGGCCTCACCGCCGCCTACCTGCTCCAACGCCGCTACGACGTGACCCTGTTCGAGGCGGACGACCGCGTCGGCGGGCACGCGCACACCCACGACGTGCCCACGCCCGACGGTGGCCTCACCCAGGTCGACACCGGGTTCATCGTGCACAACGAGCGCACGTACCCGAACCTGCTGCGCCTGTTCGGCGAGCTCGGCGTGGCGACCAGGGACACCGAGATGTCGATGAGCGTGCGCTGCGACGGCTGCGGCCTGGAGTACGCGGGAGCGCGCGGGCTACCGGGCGTGTTCGCCCAACCACGCAACCTGCTGCACCCGCGCTACCTGGCCATGTTGGCCGAGGTGAAGCGGTTCCACCTGCACGCCAAGCGCGTTCTGCGCGCCGACGACCCGGGCGATCTCACCCTGCGCGGGTTCGTGGTGGTCGGCGGGTACTCGCAGTACTTCGTGGACCACTTCCTCATCCCCGTCGTGTCCGCCGTGTGGTCGTCGGGCCCCGAGCTGAGCATGCGGTACCCGGCGCGGTACCTGTTCCGGTTCCTCGACAACCACGGCCTGCTGTCGGTCACCGGGTCCCCGCTGTGGCGGACCGTGGTCGGCGGCTCCCGCACCTATGTGGACCTGATCGCCAAGCAGGTGACCTCGGTGCTGGTGTCCACCCCGGTCCGCGCGCTGGTCCGGCACGGCGACCACGTCGAGGTCCGCGACGGCGCCGACCACGCGCACCGGTTCGACCGCGCCGTGGTCGCCACCCACCCGGACCAGGCGCTCCGGCTGCTGGCCGAGCCGACCGCCGACGAGCGCGAGGTGCTCGGCGCGATCGAGTACTCCACCAACGAGACGATCCTGCACACCGACCCGTCAGTCCTACCGCGCACGGAGAGGGCCAGGGCGTCCTGGAACTACCTCAAGCCCGCGTGCGACTCCCACGACGGCCCGGTGCAGGTCAGCTACCACATGAACCGGCTGATGGGCCTCGCCGAACCCGAGGACTACGTGGTCACGCTCAACGCCACCGACCTGGTGGCAGAGAAGTCCGTCTTGCGGCGGATGACCTACCACCACCCGATCTACACCCCCGAGTCCGTGGCGGCCCAACGCAGGCTGCCCGACCTCAACGACGGCGTTGTCGCCTACGCCGGTGCCTACCACGGGTGGGGCTTCCACGAGGACGGCTGCCTGTCCGGCGTCCGCGCGGCGGCGTCCCTCGGGTCTGGCTGGGACGGATGACCCCCGCGCTCTACGACGCGACCGTCCGGCACGTCCGGATGGAGCGGATCGACAACGCCTTCGAGCACCCGGTGTACCTCTGGTACGTCGACCTCGACGACCTGCCCAGGCTGCCCCGCCTGCTCCGGCCGTTCGCCCGGTTCGAGGCGCGCGATCACCTCGGCGACCCCGAGCGGTCCATCAAGGACAACCTGACCGCCTGGCTGGCCGGGCAGGGCATCACGGTCACCGGTCGGGTCCTGATGCTGGCCAACGCCCGCGTGCTCGGCCACGTGTTCAACCCGCTCACCGTCTACTGGGTGCACGACGCCGAGGGCGCGCTGGAGTGCGTCGTCGCCGAGGTCCACAACACCTACGGCGAACGGCACTGCTACCTGCTGCGCACCGACGAGGCCGGGCGCGCGGACACCGACAAGGAGTTCTACGTCTCACCCTTCCTCGAGATGGGTGGCCACTACCAGATGCGGTTACCCCGGCCGGGGCAGCGGCTCTCCCTCACGGTCACCCTGCGGCAGAACGGAACCGTCCCGTTCACCGCGACCCTCACCGGGGACCACCGCCCCGCCACCACCAACCAGGTCGCGCGCATGGTGCTGCGCCGACCGCTGATGACGCTGCGGGTCACCGCCCTGATCCGCGCGCACGGCATCGCGCTGTGGCTGCGCCGGGTCCCGGTGGTCCGCCGCCCCCAGCACGCCCGGCAAGAAGGAGTCCAGTGACCGAGCTGACCACCCGCCCCGCCAACGACGCCCACGACTGGGGCGACCTGTTCACCCCGCCGTGCGACCCCACCAGGGCGCGCATCGCCAGGGCGCTGTTCCAGCACGCCGTGCGCACCCTGCCGGTGCGCGTGGTGTTCCCCGGCGGCCGCAGGCTCGGCGCGGGCGGCCAGGACTCGCCGGTCATGCGGGTGCACCGGCCGTCGGCGTTCTTCCACCGCCTCGGCGTCGACTCCAAGATCGGCTTCGGCGAGTCGTACATGGTCGGCGACTGGACGTCGACGATGCTGCCCGAACTGCTCACCGCCTTCTCGGCGCGGATGGCGCGGCTGATCCCGACGCCGCTGCAGGTGTTCCGCAGGCTGGTGGACCGCCGCCAGCCGGAGGCGGAGGAGAACACGCTCACCGGGTCCCGCAACAACATCCACCGGCACTACGACCTGTCCAACGAGCTGTTCGAGCAGTTCCTCGACGAGACCATGACCTACTCGTCGGCGCTGTTCGAGCCGGGCTCCACCGACCTGGTCGCCGGTCAGCACCGCAAGCTCGACAGCGTCCTGGACTACGCGGGCGTGCGCGCGGGCAGCCACGTGCTGGAGATCGGCACCGGCTGGGGGTCGCTAGCCATCCGCGCCGCCCAGCGCGGCGCCAGGGTGACCTCGCTGACCATCTCCGCCGAGCAGAAGGCCCTCGCCGAGCGGCGGGTCGCCGAGGCCGGGCTGTCCGACCGGGTGCAGGTGCTGCTGCGCGACTACCGCGAGGCGCACGGCAGCTACGACGCCGTGGTCAGCGTGGAGATGATCGAGGCGGTGGGGGAGCGGTACTGGCCCACCTACTTCCAGACCGTGGACCGGCTGCTGCGGCCGGGCGGGCGGTTCGGCCTCCAGTCGATCACCATCCCGGACGACCGGCTGCGCGCCACCCGCGGCGGCTACACCTGGATCCACAAGTACGTGTTCCCCGGCGGCATCCTGCCGTCACCGGAGGCGATCGACCGGTCGCTGGTGGGCACCGGCCTGCGGGTCGGGCAGTACCGGGACTTCGGGCTCGACTACGCCGAGACGCTGCGGCAGTGGCGGGAGCGGTTCCTGGCCAACTGGGCGGGCATCGCCGCGCTCGGCTTCGACGACACCTTCCGGCGGCTGTGGGAGTTCTACCTGGCCTACTGCGAGGCGGGGTTCGCCTCCGGGTACATCGGGGTCCGGCAGATGTCGATCGGGCGCTGACGCCGTAGGTGCCCCGTGGGTGGCCGAGCGCGGCGGGCGCTGACCCTCGGCTCGGGTGCTGACCCTGGTGATCTTGGTGGGGGCCCGCCGGCTACGGTGTGCGCGCGGTGCGCCGCCGGTGGGCAACCCATCCCGGTCGTCCCGCGTCCTGACGGGTGAGGTGGGAGAATCCCACGGGTGAGGGGTCGGTCTGTGACGCGCCAGGTGGGTGGGCTCCGATGAGTTCTGGGATGGGTCCTGGGCAGCAGCCGAGGCCGCGCTACAACCCGACCAGGAAGATGGAGCAGCCCGGGTCCGACAACCGGCCGCCGCCCTATCGACCGGAGCCGGTGCCGAAGTACCAGCCGACGTCCTACCAGCCGCAGCCGAACCAGAACCGGTCCCAGCCGCCGCCCCGGCAGCAGCCCCGCGCGTACCAGCCGGAGCAGCCGCGCACGCCCTCCGGTCCGCCCGGACCGCCTGCCCGTCCCGGCTCGCCCGGGTTCGCCGGTGGGGTGCCGCCGCGTCGGCGCAGGCGCAAGGGCCGGATCGCGCTGATCGCGTTGGCCGTGGTGGTGGCGTTGTTCGCCGGGGTGTGGGTGTACCTGGAGACCTCGATCAACCGCGTGGCCGCGCTGACCGACTACGAGGGCAGGCCCGCGGCGGGCTCGGGCACCAACTGGCTGATCGTCGGGTCCGACAGCCGCGAGGAGCTCTCCGCCGAGGACGAGGCGCGGCTGGCCACCGGTGACGCGAAGGGCAAGCGCACCGACACGATCATGCTGATGCACCTGCCGGACAACGGGACCAAGCCGACGCTGGTGTCGCTGCTGCGCGACTCGCTGGTCGACATCCCCGGCAAGGGGCAGAACAAGCTCAACGCCGCGTTCGCCTTCGGTGGCGCGCCGCTGCTGGCGAAGACCGTCGAGCTGGAGACCGGGCTGCGGCTGGACCACTACATCGAGATCGGCTTCGGTGGGTTCGCCAACGTCGTTGACGCGGTCGGTGGCGTGGAGATGTGCCTGGACGCTCCTATGGAGGACCCGCTCGCGGGCATCAACCTCCCCGCGGGTTGCCAGGAACTCGATGGTGCCAACGCGCTCGGTTATGTCCGCACTCGTAAGGGCCCGCGTGCCGACTTGGACCGTGTGATCCGGCAGCGCGCGTTCATCGGCGCGCTCACCGACAAGGCCACCAGCTTCGGCACGCTCATCAACCCGTTCCGCGTGATCCCGCTGCTCGCCAGCGCGCCCGACGCCATCACCCTCGACGAGGGCGACCACCTGCACAACCTCCCCGGCCTCGCGCTCGCGATGGGCGCGGGCGACGGGCTGCTGACCACGACCGTCCCGTTCAGCGGCTCCAAGAGCGTCAAGGGCGTCGGGTCGGCGATCGTCTGGGACGAGGCCAAGTCCAAGAAGCTCTTCGGGGCGCTGCGCACCGACGCCGAGGTCCCCGCCGACGTGATCGTCGCGCCGCCCAAGTAGCGATCCGTGGACCCGGCCGCAGGGGTGCGTGGTCGGGTCGCGGAGGGTGCGGGAAACCGCAGGGGCGCGGGGTGTTTGGGCCATTCGGCCGTGCCGGGGTGCCGTCGCGCGCACCTGTTCTGGTGACGGCGCGACGGCCTACCCTCGCCGTCGGCGCCCGATACCCGGGCGCCGACTAGGAGGAACTCGTGACGTCCGTGCTCATCCGCGGTGTTGTCATCGCGGCGATGGCGTTGTCCGCCGCCGTGGTCGTCCCCGGTGCCGCTTCGGCCGCTGTGGACCAGCCGCCGAAGGTGACCAAGGGTCCGTGCCAGTACACCGAGACCCCGGACGACCCCGCCGCCCGCCCGGTGGGCCTGCCCCGCGACCCGCGGCACACCCCGAGCCGGGGGACGGTCAAGGTCGACCTGCCCACCAGCCAGGGCTCCATCGGCCTGACCCTGGACCGGGCGAAGGCGCCGTGCACGGTGCAGAGCTTCCTGCACCTGGCCGAGCACCGGTACTACGACTTCACCACCTGCCACCGCCTCACCGCCTACCCGACCCTCAAGGTCCTGCAGTGCGGCGACCCCACCGGCACCGGCGAGGGCGGCCCCGGCTACAAGTACAAGGACGAGCTCCCCACCGACCTGCCCACCTGGCCGGGTGACACCACCGGCACCCGCAAGGTCTACGCCCGAGGCCTGCTCGCCATGGCCAACGCGGGCCCCGCCACCAACGGCAGCCAGTTCTTCCTCGTCTACGGCGACTCCCGCCTCCTCGCCAACTACACCGTCTTCGGCTCCGTCGACACCCGCGGCTTGGCCACCCTCGACAAGGTAGCCGCGGGCGGCATCCAGCCCACTCCCGACAACCCCGACCCGGTGGACGGCACCCCCATCAAGACCACCAAGATCCTCCGCGCCCACGTCCGCTGCTGATCGTTCTGATCGCTGAATCGCCCTGACCGCAACAGGTCGCGCCTTTCCCAGGCGCGACCTGTTGCCATTTCTGGTACTACGTTCTCCTTCATCACGTCGACCGGAGCACCATGCCTGACACCTCGGACGAACCGATCGATACCGCGCAGGGCGGTTTGCAGCACCGCGCAGCGGGTCGGCGTCGGTGGCGGTGACGAGGTGCGGTCGAGTGCTCGGCCGGATGACATTCGGCGTAGTCAGCAGGAGTGGCTCACTGTTCGGCGGGCGCCGGGAGTGCGCGGGCGGGAACTCAGCGAACTGGCCGCCTGGCTCTACTCCGAGTCGGTTCGCGCCCCCGGCGGACACGTGCTCGAAGGCCCCGGTTGGCTCCTCGACCACCCCGTCGCGCTCGACGACGTGCGACTTACCTGGCGCGAGACACCACTGCCGCCAACCCGTCCCGTCGACCAGGTCCTCCCGCTGACCGATCGCGGAACGCCCTACGACGGCTACAGCCGTGCCGTGCGGGACATCGTGCGGCCTCGGCTCATGGAGAATCGCCCCAGCTACCGCCTGACCGGCATCGATACCTCCGCCGGGCTCGTCCTCGACTTCGGGCTCACCACCTTCTTCGCTGTGTTCGACGTCAAACAGGCGGTGGCGCACGAGTTCAAGGAGAAGTGGCTGCGCGGCGGACGGGCGCTACCGACCTGGGACGACCTACCGATCCGTACCGCCGTCGGTGATCCGTTCGATCCCGATACCTGGCTGATGTCCCCAGGCATCTCCACGCTCACCCTGCGCCGGGACCGCGACGGGGACCACGGGTTCGTGCTCCACGAGCGCGATGGCGCCAAGGTAGCCGATGGTGGCGGCCTCGCTCACGTCATGCCCGCGGGCGAGTTCCAGCCGGTGTCCGACCCGCAGGCTGACTTCTCGTTGTGGCGCAACATCATGCGGGAGTTCTCCGAGGAGTTCCTCGGCAACCCCGAGCACGACGGCATCACCGCAGGCCCGGTGGATTACGTCTCAGCGTCGCCGTACCGCGAACTCACGGCGTTGCGCAAGAGCGGTGATCTCACGCTCTGGCACTACGGGCTCATCATGGAGCCACTGGAGTTGGGTGCCAGTCAGCTGACCGTCGCGGTGTTCGATGGTGAGGAGTTCGACGCGTTGGTGGGGCACGGCGGGTTCGTCAATGACGAGGGGACCGCCGTGCTGCACCCGTTCACTGTGGACAGTGTGGCTCGGTTGGAGCCGAGGTTGTCCGGTAGTGCGCTGACCCTGCTCCGCAAGGCGTTGCGGGATCGGGAAGTGCTGCTCGGTTAGGCGGTCTTGGAGAGGCGTTCGCGGAGGACTTCCAGGGCCTTGTCGGCGTGGACGGCCATGCGGAGTTCGCTCTTGATGGCGGCCAGCACCGTGCGGTCGGAGTCGATGACGAACGTCATGCGCTTGGTCAGCAGCGGCCCGAAGCGGCGGCGGACACCGAACTGGGTGGCGACGGTGCCGTCGGTGTCGGCGAGCAGGGGGTAGTCGAAGGAGTTGATCTCCGAGAAGCGGGCCTGCTTGGCGACGTCGTCCGGGCTGATGCCGACCCGGTGCGCGCCCACCTCGGCGAACTCCTTGGCCAGGTCGCGGAAGTGGCAGGACTCCGCGGTGCAGCCGCCGGTCATCGCGGCCGGGTAGAAGAAGAGGACGACCGGGCCCGTCTCCAGCCACTCGCTCAGCGTGCGCGGCGTGCCGGTGTCGTCGGGGAGGGTGAAGTCCGGTGCGGTGTCGCCCGTCCTCATGCGCGGGTTCCTCTCTTCGGGGGGAGCGGGAAGAACCCGCTCGTGCGCGCCACGTAGTCGGCGTAGCCGGGGCGGCTGGACGACAGGTGGCGCTCGGTCAGGGGTTTGCCGGTGCCCTTGGCCAGCAGGTACGTCATGAGCACCGGCGACGCCAGGGTCGCCGCGCCGAGCCACGAGTGGCACGCGGTGAGGTACACGCCCCACCACACGCACGCGTCACCGAAGTAGTTGGGGTGGCGGGTGTAGCGCCAGAGCCCGGTGTCGAGCACGGTCCCCTTGGTCGACGGGTCGGCCTTGAAGCGGGCCAGTTGCCAGTCTCCCACGGTCTCGAACACCAGGCCGACCAGCCACACCGCGACGCCCGCGTATGTCACCGCGGTGACCCTGCCGTGCTCGGCGGCCAGCACCGGCAGCGACACGAACCACATGATCGCCGCCTGCGGGAGGAACACCCGGCGCAGCATGTGCAGCCGCGGGTCGCCCTGGGCGCCGCCGAGGATCTCGACGTACCGCCGGTCCTCGGGCCGGCCCCGGTTGCGCCGGTGGATGTGCACGGCCAGCCGCACGCCCCACAGCACGACCATCGCCGTCACCGTCAACCGCAGCGCCAAGTCCCCTGTGGACACAACGCACGCGACCACCGCGACGGCCGCGAAACCCAGTCCCCACACCGTATCGATCAGGTCCCAGCGCCCACGCCGGACGCTGACGACGAACGTGGCCCCGACGACGGCGGCCACCACACCGAGCGCGACGAGCAGGATCACACCGACTCCGAGGCGAGCAGCTCGGCGCGGGTCCGGGGCAGCCCGGCCACCCCCGCCGCGGTCGGACGAACGGCCAGCACCTGGTGCACCCCGATCCGGTTCTCCTCGAACGCCAGCGCACTGCCCGCCATGTACAGCCGCCACACCCGCGTGGTCGTCTCCCCGGCCAACGCGACCAGTTCGTCCCACCGCGACTCGATCGTCTCGCCCCACGCCCGGCACGTCCACACGTAGTGCTCCCGCAGCGCCTCGACGTCGCGGACCTCCAGACCCGTGTCCTCCAGCATGTCCACGGTCTGCCCCACCGGCCGCATGTTCATGTCCGGCGCGATGTAGGTCTCGATGAACGACCCACCGCCCTGCGCGACGGCCCCGCGCGACATCTGCTGCAACAGCAACCGGCCCTCGGGCTTGAGCATCCGGAACAGCGTCTGCGCGTACCGGGGGTAGTTCTCGGCGCCGACGTGCTCGCCCATCTCCAGCGTCCCGATCGCGTCGAACGGCTCGTCGGCGAGCTCCCGGTAGTCCTGCAACCGCACGTCGACCCGGTCGCCGAGCCCCTCGGCCGCGATCCGCTCCAGCACGAAGTCCCGCTGCTGCTCCGAGAGCGTGATCCCGGTGACGTGCACCCGGTGGTGCTTGGCCGCGTGGATCGCCAACGACCCCCACCCGCACCCCACGTCGAGCATCCGCATGCCCGGCCGCAGGCCCAGCTTCACGCAGACCAGCTCCAGCTTGTCCCGCTGCGCGTCCTCGACCCCGTAGTCGGGCGCGTCCGAGGTCCAGTACGCGCAGGAGTACGCCATGTTGGGGTCCAGCACGCGCTCGTAGAAGGCGTTGGACATGTCGTAGTGGTGCGCGATCGCCGCCCGGTCGCGGTGCCGGGTGTGCTTGCGGCCCGAGAGCCGGGCCTCCTCGGCGGGCGGGCGCGGGCGCGGACCGACCAGACCGAGCCGCACACCGGTGCCGACCAGCGACAGCTTGTCCTTGACCGTGACCTTCCGGATCCCGCCGCCACGCGCCATCGCCCAGAACAGGGACAGCGCCTCGCCGAGATCACCATCGACGTCCAGCTCACCGGAGACGTACGCGCGGGCCAGCCCGAGCTCGTTCGGGTCCCACAGCAACCGCCGCAACGCCCGCCGATCCCGCACCACCGCCACCGGCCCGCCCTCCGGCCCCGCCTCACTACCGTCCCAGGCGCGCACCCGCAGCGGCAGCGGACCACCGAGCACCCGTTCCACGACCTCCACAAGCACCGAGGCGACTGGGGATGTGGCCACGCGCGACTCCCATCTTCCGACTTCGAGCTGATACCGACCACGGGTCATTCGGTCCAGGTACCGCCGGGGATGGGTCGAGTGCGCGGGGAGGTGATGGTCGACGCTGGCGGGTGGGGCGACAGGTGACACCGTGCGGGTGTGGCCAGCACCGGATGAACGGGTCGGGCCCTGGTCGGCACTGTGCGGGCGTCATGACGAGCGAGAACGCCTCACTAGCCGCGGCACTCCGGCCGCCGCACCCTGACCGCCGCACCCTGACCGCCGCACCCTGACCGCCGCACCCTGACCGCCGCACCCCGACCGCGGCACCCCGACCGCGGCACCCCGGCCAAGATCAACTCCGCTCCGGGGGCCCACCCTCCCGGGGCCCGGGGCCCCATCTCTGAACGTATCGCCTGGGCCGACTTGTCAATACCCCTCGCGCCGGACCTGTGGACAAGTGGCGGCATTGGGGACAGCCCGCGCCTGGTCCGTGGTGGCGAGTGCCATCACCCGGTGACCACGTGCCCGATGCTCGCCCGAGCAGGGCACTGCGGTCGGCGCCGCGCGGGGTGGGGTGGTGGTTGGCGTTGGCGGGTGGGTGGGGTGGTGGTTGGCGTTGGCGGGTGGGTGGGGTGGTGATTGACACTGTGGGGGTGAGTGAGGTTGTGGTTCGGGGGAATCGGGTGGCCAGGGTGGTCAGTGAGGTGTGCTCGCCCGCGGTCGTGGTGCTGGTGCTCCCGCTGGTCGTCGCGTGGTCCGCCACCGGGGGCGATGTGGCGCGCACCCTGCTGTGGGGCCTGGAGGTCGCCCTGTTCTCCAGTGTGTTGCCGATGGTCTTCATCGTCCGCGGGGCCAGGGCGGGGCGGTGGGACACCCACCACGTCCGCGATCGGGAGCACCGGTTCGTCCCCCTCGCGGTCGGCCTCGGTTCCACGGCGGTGGGTATCGCGATCCTGGTGGTGGCCGACGCCCCGCCGGAGGTGTTGGCGTTGTCGCTGTCGATGTTCGCGACGCTCACTGTGTGCGTGGCGATCACCCGGCGCTGGAAGGTCTCGCTGCACGCGGCGGTCGCCGGGGGAGCGGTGGCCATGGTGGCGCTGCTGCACGGACCGTGGTCGTTGCTGCTGTTGCTCCCGGTGGCCCTGGTCTGTTGGTCGCGCGTGGTGCTCGGCGACCACACCGTGGCGCAGGTCGTGGTGGGCGCGCTGGTGGGTCCGGTGGTCGGTGGCGTGGTCTTCCTGGCGCTGATCTGACCCACCGTGACCGGTTGTCACCCGAACGGCGGTTGTCGGCCTGTGGTCCTTCAGGTCTGACCGGTGTGGTCGATGGGATACGTGTGGGGGTCTCGGCTGGTCGGCTCGGGAGGCGCACGTGGTGGACGAGGCCGCGCGGCTCGCCGCGCTGCACGAGTACGGAGTGCTCGACGCGCCCGCCGACGACGAGTTGGCCGCGGTGGTCCGGGTCGCCGCGATGCTGGCCTCGGTGCCCACCGCGACGCTGAACCTGTTCGACGAGAACCGGCAGTGCCAGCTCACCACGGTCGGGTTCGAGGGCTCCGACTCGCCCCGCTCGACCGCCATGTGCGAGGTGGTCGTCAGCACCGGCGTCCCCGTGCACGTCGCCGACGCCAGCACCGACGAGCGCTTCGCCGCCAACCCGTGGGTCACCGGGGAGCTGGCCAGGGTGCGCGGCTACGCCTCGGTCCCGCTGATGACCCCGGCCGGGCACGTGCTGGGCACGCTGTGCGCGTTCGACAGCGAGGCGCGCGCGTTCACCGACGAGCAGATCACCGCCCTGGAGGACCTCGCCACCGTCGTGCTGTCGCTGTTCGAGCGGCGCAGGCAGGCCAGGGTCACCGCCGCGCTGGCGGGGGAGGCGGAGCAGGCTCTGGCGCTGGCCGAGGACTACGCGCGGCAGCTGGAGGCGCGCGGGCAGCTCACCGACGCCGTGCACGAGTCGATCGACGTGGCCATCGTGGTGTGCGACGAGTACGGCCGCCTGTCGATGTTCAACCGCGCCGCCCGCGAGTGGCACGGCATCGACCCGGACGCGGGGGTCGACGCCGCCGACTGGGCGGGCCGCTACAGCCTGTACGACCGCGACGGCGTCACCCCGCTGCCGGTGCCGCAGATCCCGCTGTACCGGGCGCTGCACGAGGGCGAGGTCACCGGCCAGGAGATGGTGATCGCGCCCGCCGGTCGACCGCCGGTGCGGGTCGTGTGCACGGGCCGGGCGCTGCGCCGGGCCGACGGGAGTCCGCTGGGCGCGGTCGTGGCGATGAGCGACGTCACGGTGGAGCGGGCGCAGCGGCGCGAGCTGGCGGACCGGGAACGGCTGCTGACGACGGTGCTCGACACGGCGCAGGACGCGTTCGTGGTCACCGATCCGGACGGCGTGGTGACCCGGTGGAACCCGGCGGCCGAGGCGATGTTCGGCTGGTCGTCGATCGAGGCTGGCGGGCGCAGGCTGGAGGAGCTGGTGTTCCCGCAGCGCGCGGACGGCGAGAGCCTGCTGGCCCGTGCCGCGCTGGGCAACACCCGACTGGTGCGGGTGCCCGCGCGGCGCCGGGACGGGACGGCACTGCTGGTGGAGCTGAGCCTGGCGCCGTTCACCTGGCAGGGGGAGAAGCGCTTCCACGCCTTCCTGCGGGACGTGACCGAGCGTGAGGCGGCCCGGGAGCGGCTGGCGCTGGCCAACAGCGAGCTGGCGGCGGCCAACGACGAGCTCGACCGGTTCACCGCGATGGTCGCCCACGACCTGAAGAGCCCGCTGACCGCGATCACCGCCTACGCCGAGGTGTTCGCCGAACTGGGGGAGCGGTCACCGAGCGAGGTCAAGGCCGTCGCCGCGATCACCCGCTCCGCCGGGCGGATGACCTCGATGATCGACGACCTGCTGGCCCACGCCAAGGCCTGCCACGAACCGCTGAGCCTGCACGCGGTCGACCTCGACACCCTCGTCGACGACCTCACCACCGAACTGCGCACCTCCCGCGGCGCCCACATCACCATCACCCACGACCACCTCCCGGCCATCCCCGCCCAACCCACCTTCCTGCGCCAGGTCATGGCCAACCTCCTCGGCAACGCCGTCAAGTACGTGGCCCCCGACGTCGCCCCCCGGGTCCACATCACCGCCGAGTCCACCGACGGCTGGGTCACGATCCGCACCACCGACAACGGCATCGGTATCCCGGAACAAGCCCGGGAGAAGGTCTTCGCCCTCTTCCACCGCGAGGACTCCGGCTTGGGCTACCAGGGAACCGGTATCGGGCTCAGCACCTGCAAGCGCATCATCGAACGCCACGGCGGCCGCATCTGGATCGAACCCGGCCCGACTGACGGCACGACTGTCTGCTTCACCATCCCCGCCCGCAGCAACACCGCCCCACCACAGCGTTCCGGCCCCGACCACCGCGCTGCCGTCGACCGACCCAGATAAGCGAGTGTGGTTCGCCCTCCTGGGCGATGTGGACCTGCTGGCGCGGACTGACAAGGTAGCGGCGTCCCGTGTGCACTTGGCGCTCTTTGATGAGGTGAGCCAGCCGCACATCTTGGCGCTTTTCCGCGATCCGGCCCTGTTGATCGCTGTGCCTACACTGGGCGCTGATCATCCGAGGAGGAACCATGAATGTGGCGGCCGAACGCAAGAAATTGGACAAACTGACAGCTGATCGCGATGCGTGCGTTAAGGAGCACGTAGCCGCCGAAAGGGAGGTGACGGTAAGGAAGGACGACCTCGCCACCGCGAAGAAGCTCTTGAAGGAAGCTGAAGACAAGTTCGCATCACTCGGGCGGAACGTCAAGAAGACGAATGAGGCTGTCAAAGCTCAAGAGAGAAAGGTTGAAAGGGCAGAGGCCGCGGCCGAAAAGGCGAAGCGCTCCTGACAGTTCTGTTGGCGGAGTCGTTCGGGGTGTCGCAGTCGACGATCGGTCGGGCGATCACCGCAGTGACACCGGTGTTGGCCAGGCTGTTGGCGGAGTGCGTGCCCACGGTCGACGAGTTGGATCCCCGGTCGACTTATGTCGTGGATGGCACGTTGTTGCCGTGCTGGTCATGGGTGTCGCGGGAGAAGAACCTGTACTCGGACAAACACCGCACGACCGGGCTCAAACGTCCTAGTGGCCTGCACGCTTGATGGCCGGTTGGCGTGGGTGTCGGATCCCTTACCCGGCCATTGGCATGACACTCGTTGCCTTACCGAGTCGGGCGTCTTCGACGGAGATGTGCCCCATTGGATGAGCGATAAGGCCTATGTCGGCACGGGGATCCTCACGCCGATCCGCAAGCCCGCGCGCCGGGAGTTGGTGAAGTGGGGGCGCAACTTCAATCATGAACACAACGCGATCCGCGTCCGTGTCGAACACGCCATCGCCAACCTCAAGACCTGGCGCGTCCTCCACACCGACTGTCGACGCCCTTTCACCACCTTCGCCGCAACCATCACCGCCGTGCTTGGATTGCAGTTCTACCGCCAGGCCTGCATAGCCCTCACAGTCTTCAAAGGTCCCGCGAACTCGGCCGCTCCTTAGAGCGGGTGGCACCGTCTTCGTCGACGTGTGAGGCCATCGTTGTCGGCGGGTGAGCGTGGTCAGCGGTCGGCAGCTCAGTAGTCGGTGCGGTCGAGGCGGGTGGTCCAGGTTGTGAAGGGGGTCGACTCGGTGCCGGGGCGGAGTTGGTCGACCTTCAGCGGCCACGTGTCGCGCGGGCGGGCGAGGACGTCGTAGAACTCGCTGTCGGCGAAGCCTGCCTTGGCGGCGTCGTCTCGGTCGGCGGCGTACACGACTCGGTCCAGGCGGGACCACAGCGACGCCGACAGGCACAGGGGGCACGGTTCGCAGGAGGAGATCAGGGTGCAGCCGTACAGGCGGAAGTCGCCGAGGGTGTGGCAGGCGGTGCGGATGGCCACCACTTCGGCGTGGGCCGTGGGGTCGAGGTCGGCGGTGACGCGGTTGACGCCGCGGGCGATGACCTCGGTGCCGCGCACGACCAGGGCGCCGAAGGGGCCGCCGCCGCGGGTGACGTTGGTGGTGGCCAGGTCGATGGCCTCGGCCAGCCAGTGCTCGACGGTCGTCCGGTCGGCGGTCATCGCAGGGTCCTGCTCCTGCCGCGGAACTCGGCGACGACCTCGTCGCCCCTGGTCACCGTGACGTCGTAGATGCCGCTGCGGCCGTAGACGGTCCGCTCGGTGGCGGTGGCGACCAGGTCGTCACCCAGGTGGACGGCGGCGACGAAGGTGATGTCGGCCCCGGCGGCGACGGTGACCGGGCCGTGGCTGTTGCAGGCGCAGGCGAACGCGGTGTCGGCCAGCAGGAACACGTACCCGCCGTGGCCGATGCCGTGCCCGTTGACCATGGTCTCGGTGATCCGCATAGCCGCCGCGGCGCGACCGGGTCCGGCGTCGAGCAGCCGGATGCCCAGCGCGGTGGACGCCAGGTCGTCGGCCAGCATCCTGGTGACCGGTTCGGGTATCACCGGGCCATCCTACGGCCGTTAGTTCAGCCACACGGTACTTGCCCGTCCGAAAGTAGGACGTCAAACTAAATGGGTACGTCGCACCCCTCCTGGAGGACCCATGTCCGCCGAGCTGTACCGACCGGCCAACCCGGTCCGGTTCGTCACCGCGGCCAGCCTGTTCGACGGCCACGACGCGGCGATCAACATCATGCGCCGGATCCTGCAGTCGCAGGGCGCCGAGGTGATCCACCTCGGGCACAACCGCTCGGTCCGCGAGGTGGTCACCGCCGCCATCCAGGAGGACACCCAGGGCGTGGCCATCAGCGCCTACCAGGGCGGGCACGTCGAGTACTTCAGCTACCTGGTGGAGCTGCTGGCCGAGAACGGCGCTGGCCACGTCAAGGTGTTCGGCGGCGGTGGCGGCGTCATCGTGCCCGAGGAGATCAAGCTGCTGCACTCGCGCGGCGTCGCCCGGATCTTCTCCCCCGAGGACGGCCAGCGGCTGGGCCTGGCCAAGATGATCAACTCGATGGTCGAGGCCTGCGACTTCACCCCACCGGGTGACGTGACCCGCGACGCGCTGCTCGCCGGGGACCACGCCGCGCTGGCCAGGACGATCTCCCGGATCGAGGCGGGCACCCTGCCCGACGACGTCCGCACCGCCCTGGACCCCACCGACCGGACCGTCCCCGTGCTGGGCATCACCGGCACCGGCGGCTCCGGCAAGTCGTCGCTGACCGACGAGATCGTCCGCCGCCTGCGACTCGACCAGCAGGACAAGCTGCGCGTCGCGGTCATCGCCGTCGACCCGACCCGCCGCCGCGGCGGTGGCGCCCTGCTCGGCGACCGGATCCGGATGAACTCGCTGGAGGGCGACCGGGTCTTCTTCCGCTCGCTGGCCACCCGCGGCGCGGGCTCCGAGGTCCCCGAGGGCCTGGCAGGCGCGATCGCCGCCGCCAAGGCCGCTGGCAACGACCTGGTCATCGTCGAGACCCCCGGCATCGGCCAGGGCGACGCCGCGATCGTGCCCTACGTCGACGTCTCGCTGTACGTGATGACGCCGGAGTTCGGCGCCGCCTCGCAGCTGGAGAAGATCGACATGCTCGACTTCGCCGACGTGGTCGCCATCAACAAGTTCGAGCGCCGCGGCGCCGAGGACGCCCGCCGCGACGTGGCCCGGCAGCTGGTGCGCAACCGGGAGGCGTTCGGCAAGTCCTGGGAGGACATGCCGGTCTACGGCACCAGCGCCGCCACCTTCAACGACGACGGCGTCACCGCGCTCTACCAGGAGCTGCGCAAGCTGTTGGCGGACAAGGGGGTCGCGTTCGCCGAGGGCGCGCTCCCGCTCGTCGAGGGCAAGGTGTCCACTTCAGCCGCGACGGTCGTGCCGCCGCAGCGCGCCCGCTACCTGTCCGACATCGCCGAGTCCGTGCGCGGGTACCACCGCAAGACCGACCAGCAGGTCGACGCGGTGCGCGCCCACTCCGCGCTCTCGTTCACCCACAGGGCCCTCGTCGAGGCAGGCGCGTCCACAGAGGACGTGGAGAAGCTGGCCGCCGAGGCCGCCCGCAAGGTCGAGCGCGAGACCGAGGACCTGCTCGCCGACTGGCCGTCCACTGTGGAGCAGTATCGGGCCGAGGAGCTCGTGGTCAAGGTCCGCGACAAGGAGCTGCGCACCCAGCTGTGGCGCGAGACCCTGTCCGGCAACAAGGTTCCCCGCGTCGCGCTGCCCCGCTTCGACGACGACGCCTCGCTGGTCCGGTTCCTGCGCCGGGAGAACCTGCCCGGCCGGTTCCCGTTCGCCGCAGGCGTGTTCCCGTTCAAGCGCGAGGGCGAGGACCCGGCCCGCATGTTCGCCGGTGAGGGCGACGCGTTCCGCACCAACCGCCGGTTCAAGCTGCTGTCGGCGGGCAACCCGGCCACCCGGCTGTCCACCGCGTTCGACTCGGTGACCCTCTACGGCCGCGACCCCGACACCCCGCCGGACGTCTACGGCAAGATCGGCACCTCCGGGGTGTCCATCGCCTCGCTGGAGGACATGAAGGTCCTCTACGACGGGTTCGACCTGACCGCGCCGACCACCTCGGTGTCGATGACGATCAACGGCCCGGCGCCGACGATCCTGGCGTACTTCCTCAACACCGCGATCGACCAGCGGGTCGACAAGTTCGTGGCGGACAACGGGAGGCAGCCCACCGACGACGAGCGGGTCGAGCTGACCGCGTGGGCGCTGGCCAACGTGCGCGGCACGGTGCAGGCCGACATCCTCAAGGAGGACCAGGGCCAGAACACCTGCATCTTCTCCACCGAGTTCAGCCTGCGGATGATGGCCGACATCCAGGAGTGGTTCATCCGCAACAAGGTCCGCAACTTCTACTCGGTGTCCATCTCCGGCTACCACATCGCCGAGGCCGGGGCGAACCCCATCAGCCAGCTCGCCTTCACCCTGGCCAACGGGTTCACCTACGTCGAGTCGTACCTCGCGCGCGGCATGGACATCAACGACTTCGCGCCGAACCTGTCGTTCTTCTTCTCCAACGGCATGGACGCCGAGTACTCGGTGATCGGCCGGGTCGCCCGCCGGATCTGGGCGGTGGCCATGCGGGAGCGCTACGGCGCCGCCGAGCGGTCGCAGAAGCTGAAGTACCACGTGCAGACCTCCGGGCGCTCGCTGCACGCCCAGGAGATGAACTTCAACGACATCCGCACCACGCTCCAGGCTCTGTGCGCGCTCTACGACAACGCGAACTCGTTGCACACCAACGCCTTCGACGAGGCGATCACCACGCCCACCGAGTCGTCGGTGCGCCGCGCGATGGCGATCCAGCTCATCATCAACAAGGAGTGGGGCCTGTCGATGAACGAGAACCCGCTGCAGGGTTCCTTCGTCATCGACGAGCTCACCGACCTGGTCGAGGAGGCCGTGCTCACCGAGTTCGACCGCATCTCCGACCGCGGCGGCGTCCTGGGCGCCATGGAGACCGGCTACCAGCGCGGCCGCATCCAGGACGAGTCGATGCTCTACGAGCACCGCAAGCACGACGGCACCCTCCCGCTGGTCGGCGTCAACACCTTCCTGCCTGCCAAGGGCGAGGAGGACGAGGTCGTGGAGATCGAACTGGCCCGCGCCACCGAGGACGAGAAGCGCGCCCAGGTCGAGCGCACCCGCGACTTCCAGCAGCGCCACCGCGACGAGGCCACTGCCGCGCTGGTGCGGCTGCGCGAGGTCGCCGCGTCCGACGAGAACGTCTTCGACGTGCTGATGGCCGCGGCCAGGGTGTGCACGCTGGGTCAGATCACCGAGGCCTTCTTCGAGGTCGGTGGGCAGTACCGGCGCAATGTGTGATGCTGGCCGGGTTTGGCAGTGCTGGGTGCTGGAGCGTCGAGTGGAGATGAGGTCGCGGTGAGCGGGATCAGCCGGGTCGGGGTCGTCGGGGCGGGTCTGATGGGCTCGGGCATCGCCGAGGTGTGCGCGCGGGCGGGCCTGGACGTGGTGGTGGCCGAGGTCAGCGCGGGCGCGCTGGAGTCGGGCCGCAAGCGGGTCGAGGCGTCGCTGGCGCGCGGGGTGCGCAACGGCAAGCTGGCCGAGGACGAGCGCGACGCCGCCCTGGGCAGGCTGCGGTTCACCACCGACCTCGGCGAGTTCGCCGACCGCCAGGTGACCGTCGAGGCCGTCGCCGAGAACGAGCAGGTCAAGACCGACGTCTTCACCACCCTCGACAAGGTCGTCGAGGACCCCGACGCCATCCTGGCGTCCAACACCTCGTCCATCCCGATCATGAAGCTGGGCATGGCGACGGCAAGGCCGCACGCGGTCATCGGGGTGCACTTCTTCAACCCGGTCCCGGTGCTCAAGCTGGTCGAGCTGGTGCCGTCCCTGCTGACCGCCGCCGACACCCGCGACCGGGCCAAGGCGTTCGTCGAGGACGCGCTGGGCAAGCAGGTCGTGCTGTCGCAGGACCGGGCCGGGTTCGTGGTCAACGCCCTGCTCATCCCGTACCTGCTCTCCGCGATCCGGATGATGGAATCCGGCTTCGCCTCCGCCGAGGACATCGACAACGGCATGGTCCTGGGCTGCGCCCACCCCATGGGCCCCCTCCGGCTGACCGACCTCATCGGCCTCGACACCACCAAGGCCATCGCCGATTCCCTGTACGCGGAGTTCAAGGAACAGCTCTACTCCGCCCCACCCCTCCTGCTCCGCATGGTCGACGCAGGCCTACTGGGCAAGAAGAGCGGCCGAGGCTTTTACCAGTACTGAGGGCTAGATGCCGAGGAGGATGAGCACGCCGATTCCGATGAGGACCACGGGCAGCAGCACGTGGCCCCATCGGGTCAGGGTGCGTGCCACGACCGGCCTACTGGCGACGAACAGTCCCGCGGCGCACCACGCGGCCACCAAGACCAGGAACACGGCGGCGTAGGCCACCGTGTCCGACGGGCCGCTCGCGGCGAACACGGGCGCGTAGACCCCCACGTTGTCCCCGCCGTTGGCCAGTGTCACCCCGGCGATGGCGAGCACCCCCGGCGACGTCCGCACGGAAGGCTCGTCGTCGTTGTCCTTCCAGGCCGACCACGCCGCCCGCAGTCCCAGGCCGAGCGGGAGCAGTCCGAGCAGCGGGATCAGGTGGTCCGGCAGCAATCCGGCACCGAGTCCGGCCGCCACCGAGGCCGCCAGGATCGCCGCGAAGCCGAGGTACTGACCCGCGACCACCGCCGACCGGCGTCCGCGTTGGCTGAAGAACAGCGCCAGCAGCACGATGTCGTCGACGTTGGTGACCGCGAACATCAGCACCGCCCGGCCGACGAGAGCCAGGTCCATGGGCCGCATCCTGTCAGCACCGAGGTCGACCACGTGCGGTGACTATGCAACTCGGATGTCACACGTTCAGGTGGAGAACCGGGTCTCATCTCGCGGGTCCGGTGCGTCTCTGGGGAAGGTGGTTGCCGATCTCGGGGCCATCTCCCCGGGATTCCCAGCGCGGGAGTGAGGTGAGGGCGAGGGTGACCTCCGCCTTGTGCGACGGCACGTCCTGGGCCGGTCCGGTCGACCTGCCGCTGGCCGGGGAGATCGACGTGCAGGCCGCGTGCGGGTTGATGCACGTCAACGGTCGGCGCTTCGGTGAGCCGCGGCGGCTGGACCTGAACTACACCTGCCTGCTGGCCACCGAACTGGGGGAGACCGGTGCCGCCGCGCTCGAGTTGGCCAGGGTGCGGGGGATCGCGGTGCGGGAGGTGAGCACCTCGGCGGCGCAGGCCGCGCTGCTGGCGGTGTCGCAGTATCTCGCCTCGGCGACCGCGGACACCCCGGAGGAGATCCCCGGGCCCGGTGGCGCGCCGCTGGTGTCGGTCGAGGGCATCGGCTACGAGGTGGCGGCCGTCGACGCGGCGGTGTGGCGGCGGTTCTGGGACGCCATGGGCGCCGGCGGTGACGCGGTCGCCGGTGGGTGGCCCGTGTTCCACCGCCGCGAGCACACGGCCACCTGCCCGCTGCCCGCCGAACTCACCCTGCTCGCCGCCAGGACCTCCATCGACCGCGCCGAGCACTGCGCGCGCGCCACCGGGATGGGCCTGGTCCGGGTCGCGCACCGCCCGATCGACGACCTCGCCCCGTACGCCGCGCACCCGCTCGGCGGCCCGGCCGCGGACCTGAGGAGGGTGCCGGGACCGCTGCCGCTGTCCGGGCTGCGCGTGGTCGAGTGCTGCCGCCGCGACCACGGCGCCATGGCCGGTCACCTGCTCGGCTTCCTCGGCGCGACGGTCGTGCGGGTCGAGCCGCCCGCCGAGCACCCACCCGGCGGCGTCCCCCTGGTCGGCGGTGTCCCGGCGCGCGAGCACGCGCTCAACCGGGGCAAGCGGGTCGTGGTCGCCGACGTCACCACCCCGGCGGGCCGCGCCGCCATCGGCCACCTGGTGACCGACGCCGACGTGTTCACCCACGACTGGCCGCCCGGCCACGCCGAGGCCTGGGCGCTCGACGCCGACGCGCTGGCAGGCGTGCGACCGGGCCTCGTGCACGCCCACGCCACCGACTGGGGCTCCGCGCTCGGCCCGTGGCCCCCGCCGGGCAGCGACCCGGTGGTGCAGGCGCACGCGGGCGTCCCGCCGACGCTGATGACCGTGGTGGCCGTGTTCGCCGGGGTCGTCCTCGCCCGCGCGATCACCACCGCCCTCGTCCGCCGAGCCCAACACCGCACCGGCCGCCGCGTCGAGTCCTCCCTGCTCGCCGCCGCCGCCCGCCTCAACGCCCGCCGCGGCGCCTGCGCCACCCCACTCTCCGTCCCGGTCTGCACCGACCTCGCCGCCCTGGGCACCGACCCGCGATTCGCCAAAGCCCTGACCCGCGACGGGTGCGTGGTGCCGACCAGCCCTTGGGCTTTCCACCCCTGAGATCCGGCGGATGGCCTGTGGTGGCCTCGGGCGGCGTGTCGCGGTGGTGGCTCGCGGTGAGTGCTCCACGTGGGCTGCGGCTACCGCCTGTCGTCAGTGGCCGGTGGTCGCTGTGGGCTGTTGGGGTGGGGGTGTGGTCCGGCAGCGGTGTGGTGGTGGCTGGCGGGTGGCCGGGGGCCGGGTAGGGGTCACCCGGATGGCGGTGGGCGGTGTCCACACGCGACACGGGTGGTGGTGTTGGCTACTGGTGAGTGCTACCGGGGGGTTCGGTGGCGTCGGAAGTCGCTGGCACATAACACCTTTGGTGAGAAATCCATCACAGGCCAAGCGCTACCCGGTGGTAGTTGACCACAGTGTGCCGGTGACAGTCATCGGTTTGCGCCAGCGCCCGGGAGCGGTCGGTGCCCGGCTGGTCGGGCTCGGGTCGTACCGGCCGAGCACCGCCGTGGGCAGCGCGGAGATCGCCGCCCGGTTCGGTCGCACCGGCGAGTGGATCCGGGAGCGGACCGGCATCGTGTCCCGGCGCGTGGTCAGGGGCGAGGGCCTGGAGACCATGGCCGTCACCGCGGGGACGAGAGCGCTGACCCAGGCGGGCATGCACGCAGGCGAGGTCGACCTCGTGATCGTCGCGACGTGCAGCGCGGAGAGCCCCGTCCCGGTGCGCGCCGCCGCCGTCGCCAAGGCGCTCGGGTCGTCCGCCGCGGCCGCGTTCGACCTCAACGCCGCCTGCTCCGGTTTCTGCTACGCGCTGGCCGTGGCCGCCGACGCCGTGCGCGCCGGGTCCGCCAGCCGGGTGCTGGTGGTCGGCACCGAGACCATGTCCACCTGGGTCGACCCGACCGACCTGGGCACCTCGATCATCTTCGCCGACGGGGCCGGGGCCGCCGTGGTCGCCGCCGCCGACGAACCGGGCATCGGCCCGATCGTGTGGGGCAGCGACGGCGCCGAGGCCAACGCCGAGCTGATCGAGATCCCCCGCGGCGGCCGGATGCGGATGCAGGGCCAGGCGGTGTTCCGCTGGGCCACCACCGAGATCCACCCGATCGCCCGGCTCGCCTGCGAACGCGCGGGCATCACCCCGGCCGACCTCGCCGCGATCGTGCCGCACCAGGCCAACCTGCGCATCATCGAGGCCATCGCCCGCAAGCTCGACGCCCCCAACGCCGTCATCGCCAGGGACGTCGTCGAATCCGGCAACACCTCGGCCGCCTCCATCCCCATGGCCATGGAACGCCTGGCCGCCGAGGGCCAGGTCGCCCCGGGCGGGCTCGCCCTGCTGGTCGGCTTCGGCGCCGGACTGACCTACGCCGCCCAGGTGGTGCGCATGCCCGCCCTGGTACCCGCCCAGGTCGGCTAGGGGATGGAGTCCCAGCCCGGCTGGGTTTGACCTGCCCGCGCTCGGGTCAGCTGACCACCTGCTTGTACCAGTGGTAGGAGTCCTTCGGCGTGCGGCGCTGGGTCGCGTAGTCGACGTGGACGAGGCCGAAGCGTTCGCGGTAGCCGGCTGCCCACTCGAAGTTGTCGGTGGCCGACCACGCGAAGTACCCGCGCACGTCCGCGCCCGCCGCCCGTGCCTGGGCCAGGGACCGCAGGTGCTCCTCGTGGTAGGCGATGCGCCGGGGGTCGGGTACGCGGCCGTCGACCGGGTCCGGGTCGTGGTAGGAGCAGCCGCTCTCGGTGATGTAGATCGGGGGGAGCGCGTCGCCGTAGCGGGTGATGAAGGTCGCGATGGTCTCGCGCAGGCCGTCGGGGACCACGGGCCAGCCGAAGTCGGTGACGGGGTAGCCGGTGATCGGGCGGGGCGCGAACGGCAGCCCCGGCGGGAGCATCGCGCCCTCGACCTCGACCGTGTCCGATGTGGACTCACCGACGAGAGTGGGCTGGTAGTAGTTGATGCCGTAGAAGTCGAGCGGTTCCGAGATGACCTCGAGGTCTTCCACGACCGGCCCCGGCATGGCGGCGGCGAGTTCGGGCGCGGGGTAGGCGCCGCGCAGGATCGGGTCGGCGAACAGGTGGTTCACCAGCGTGTCGTAGGTCTGGGCGGCGGTCGTGTCCTGCTCCGCGGTCGATGCGGGCCAGACCGGCCCGTGGTTGTTGGCGATGCCGATGCCCGTGGCACCCGCCGCCCGCAGTGCCTGGACCGCGCGGCCGTGCCCGAGCAGCAGGTGGTGCACGACGGGGAGGGCGCCGAAGCCGAGGGATCTGCCGGGGGCGTGGTGCCCGAGCGCGTACCCGAACAGGGTGACGACCACCGGCTCGTTGAGCGGCATCCACAGCTTGACGCGGTCCTTGAGGCGCTCGGCGACCACGGCGGCGTACTCGGCGAACCGCTCGGTGGTGTCGCGGTTGAGCCAGCCGCCCGCGTCCTCGACGGTCTGCGGGGTGTCCCAGTGGAAGAGGGTGACGGCGGGGGCGATCCCCGCTTCGGCGAGCTCGTCGACCAGGCGGTCGTAGAAGTCCAGGCCGAGCGGGTTCGGCCTGCCCTCCGGCAGCACCCTGGACCAGGACACCGAGAACCGGTAGGCGCCGACGCCGAGGTCGCGCAACAGTGCGATGTCCTCGCGGTAGCGGTGGTAGTGGTCAGTGGCGATCGCACCCGTGTCGCCGTCGCGGATCTTCCCCGGCTCGGCGCAGAACGTGTCCCAGACCGACTTCGCCCGCCCGTCCTCGTCGACAGCACCCTCCACCTGGTAAGCCGCCGAGGCGACTCCCCACAGGAAGTCGGCGGGCAACCCCGGGAACGGCATGCGTCCTCCTCAGCGGACAGTCTTGATCCGGAACACCAGCACCGAGCCCGCGACGCCGACCACGGCGGCCACCATGTAGAGCACCGGGTACCCACCTAACGCAACGAGCGGTGCGGCGACCACCGGCGCGAGCACCTGCGGCAGCGTGTTCGCGACGTTGATCACCCCGAGATCCTTCCCCCGGTCGGCCGCGGTCGGCAACACCTCGGTGACCAACGCGAAGTCGACCGAGGTGTAGGCGCCGAACCCGACCCCGAGCACGACCGCGGCGGTGATCGCCCCGGTCCAGGTCGACCACACGGCCAGCAGCACCGCGGCCACGGCCATGACCAGCCCGGCCGCGCAGACGAACACCCGCCGCCTGCCGAGCCGGTCCGACAGCGCCCCGCCCGCGACGACGGTGCTGAGCAGGGCGACGGCGTAGATCGCGGTCAGCAGGAAGACGCCCGCGTCGGGATCGGCGACGCGGACCTCGTCCTTGAGGTAGTAGAGGAGGTAGAGCAGGGCGATCGCGTTGCCGAGGTTGATGAGGAACCGCGTCACCCACGCCCACCGGAAGTCCGGCGTCTTCTTGACCTTTGTGGACTGTCTACTGGGCACTTTCTCCTTGGCCAGGATCGTGAACGGGACCACCCCGAGGGCAACCGCTGCCGCGCACGCCAGGTATCCACTGAGGACTGTCCCGCCGACCAGCGCCAGCCCGGTCCCCGCCATGATCCCGACCGTCTGCGCCAGCCCGAACCACCCGCCGACCGTCCCCCTCCGGTTCTCCGGCACCTGGTCCGGGATCACCGCGCTCAACGCCGCGAACGGCGCGTTCAACGCCACCTGCACCCCCACCCACCCCGCGACCATCCCCGCCGTGCTCGTCGCCGTTCCCAGCAGCACCAGCCCGCCCGCGCCAGCCACCGCGCCACCGAGCACCCACGGCAACCTCCGGCCCGACCGATCCGACAACGCCCCCCACACCGGATTGGCCACCATCGACCCCAGCGCCCCTGCCGCGGCCACCAACGCCAGCACCGCCTCTTTCCCCGCCCCGTCAACCCCCTCCGCCTGCCTGGCCAACAGGACCTGCAACGGCCCGTACCACCCCACGAACACCGCGGCCGTGGCGAACCCGAACGCCACCAACCATCCACGCCCCACCGTCAGCCCCTTCCTCGACGGACCCCTGCGTCGCGTCCCGCCCGGCCGTTCGCGGGAACAGGAAGCTAGAGCGGCAAGCGCGTCGGGGGCAAGGGCTAGCGCGGGGTGAAGTCGGTGGGGCGGTCGCGCAGGCCCAGGAGCCACTGGATGGCCTGTTCGGCGCGGATGGCGGCGAAGCCGTCGCCGAAGGGGTTGTCGGTGGGGGAGGCGGCGAGGCGCTCCACGTGGGTGAGGACGAGCTTCTCGGTGATGCGGGCGATGACGGCGCGGTCGCCGCCCGCGGTCCACGGGTGGCCGGGGGCGGCGGGCTCGGTCCAGGTGCCGGGTTCGCCGCCGAGGAGCAGGACCGGGACGCCGAAGCTGGGGGACTGCTCGGCCGGGGTCGAGGTGTCGGTGACGACGGCGGCGGCGACCGAGAGCAGGCAGACCAGTTCCGGCTGGGGGAGCGGGTCGGTGATCGTCACCCGGACCAGGCGGCCGAGCATGTCGTAGGCGAGGTGGCGCAGGTGACCGCGCGCGATCGGCAGCACGACCTCCAGATCCGGGCACGCCAGCACCAGGTCCGCGATCCCGTGCAGCACCGGCGCCGCCGACTCCTCCGGCCACCGCGCGGCGTCGAGCACCACCAGCGCCAGCCGCACCTCCCCGGCCACCACGGCGTTCTCCACCGCCTGCACGCGCGCGTCGAGGTGCCGCACGTACCGGTCCAGCGCGTCGAACCCCGCGTCCACCGCGGTGCTCCCGACCGTGACGACCTTGGGGCCGCCGTGGCACTCCTGCGCGAGGTTGCCGGCAGCGTCAGGCGTCGCGGTCAGGTGCAACGACGCCACTTGGGCGATCAACCGGCGGTGACCCTCTTGCGGGAACGGCGCTGTTAGGTCGAACGACCGCACCCCGGCGTCCAAGTGCACCACCGGTACCTGTCTCCAGAACGCGGCCATCGCGGCGCTGAACGCGGTCGCCGAGTCCCCCTGCACCACCACCGCGGCGGGCGGGCGGTCCGCGAACGCGTGGTCGAGCCCGGTCAGCAGCTGCGCCGCGACCCGGGGCGTGCACTGCCCGTCCCGGACCAACTCGACCAGCACGTCGGTCGCCACCCCGAACCCGGACAGCACCTCCGTCGCCGCCCGCGCCCCGTCGCCGCACGCCAGCACCACCGGCCGCACCAGCTTGCGCGCCCGCATCGCCGCCGCGACCGGCGCCAACCGCACCGCGGCCGCCGCGTCCCCGGCCACCAGGCACACCTCGGGAACGCGTCCCCCCGGCGTCGGCGCGGGCAGCGGCACGAGCGTGTTCGGCACGGGGCGGCCCCTTCCGGTGTTCGGTGGACACCCCCGGCCGCGTCCCCGTCTCCTGCCTGCGGTATAGCGATCAACCCCATCGACGTTACCCCCGCTCCGCGCCCCACCCCCCAAGACACGCCGCCCCGGACGGGCGCACCCGGTGGCTCCCGATCGACCACAGTGGACCCCAGCCCCCACCCGCCCCGAACCGGCACCGGTCCAAACCCGACCACTCACGCCCCGGTGGCCCGGACCCAGTTGGCCCACTGGGCCGTGGCTCGGGCGCTCGTGCGGCACACCAAGCCTGACGCTGGTCGACGGCCCCGGCGGACAGGGTGCGGCGCACGGGGCGTGAGAGCGCGGTCCTCGCAGGGGTTCGCGAGCGCGCCCCCACGGGTCCGAGAACGTATGCCCCACAGGGTCTGGGAAGCGGCCCCCACGGGGCGTGAGAGCGAGGGCCCACAGGGGTCTGCGAGCGTGCCCCGCAGGCCTGAGAGCCTGCCCCCACAGGGTCTGCGAGCGCCGCCCCAGGGTTCGAGTGCCTGGTCCCCCAGGTCTCGGAGCGCGGTCCGCACGGACTCGGAGAGCGTGCCCCCCCCACGAGGTCCGAGAGCGTGGTCCCGCAGGTCTCGGAGCGCGGCCCGCACAGACTCCGAGAACGTGTCCCCCACGGGGTCCTAGTGCGTGGGCCCGCATGCAGCGTGGCCCCGCAGCGTCCGAGGGCACGGCCCCGAGATCGCCGCCTCGCGCGCGCACGCCAGTCCGGCCCCAGCCCCCACCCTCTCCGGGGGGCGTCCCAGGTCCCAGCCTACCGGCACCCCCCGACAGTGGATCTTGAAGCCACCTCGAACAAGATCCACATGTGGATAACTTCTGTCCCTGAACCGGGTGAATACGGCGACCCCGAAAAGCAAGGAACGCCAGGTCACGGCAGAACCGAGCCCGCAGCCGACACGCCGAGGCCGGGAGCGGATCGAAGAGGGGGTTTTGGGAGCTAGGGCTGGCGGTCCGAGGTGATTCCTCGTTGGAGGCGGGTGGCGTAGACGGCGGCTTCGGTGCGGCGGTCGAAGCCGAGTTTGTGCAGGAGGGTGGAGACGTAGTTCTTCACCGTCTTCTCGGCCAGGTAGAGGGCTCCGGCGATCTGGCGGTTGGTCATGCCCTCGGCGATCAGGTCGAGGATCTTGCGCTCCTGCGGGCTCAACGTTGCGTAGCGGGGGTCCTCGACTCGGCCTGCGCGCAGGCGGTCGAGCACCGTTGCGGTGACGCCTGCGTCGAGCAGGGAGCCGCCGTAGGCGAGGGTGCGGACGGCGGAGACCAGGTCGTCGCCGCTGACCTGTTTGAGCATGTAGCCCGCCGCGCCCGCCATGATCGCGCCGAAGAGGGCCTCGTCGTCGGAGAACGAGGTGAGCATCAGGCACGCGGGCGGCGGGTCCACCACCGAGCGGACCTCGCGGCAGACCGACACGCCCTCGCCGTCGGGCAGCCGCACGTCGAGGATGGCCACCCTCGGCCGCACGGCCGGGATCCTGGCCAGCGCCTGCGCCGCGGTCGCCGCCTCGCCGACCACCTCGATGTCCGGCTCGACCTCGAGCAGTTGCCGCAGCCCCCGCCGGACCACCTCGTGGTCGTCGAGCACGAACACGGAAATGCTCATCCACGCCCCTCCTGGCTCTCGGCGTGCCTGGCCAGCGGCACGTCCCAGTCGACCCTGGTCCCGCCCACCCCGGGCGAGTCGATCACGCAATCCCCGTCCCACCGGCGCGCGCGTTGCACCATGTTGGACAACCCGCCGCGGTGGGCGATGTTCTCGGGCAACCCGCTCCCGTCGTCCTGCACCAGCAGCCGCAGCCGCCTGGCGTGCCGGTCGACGGACACCGTGAGCGCAACGCTGCCCGCGCCCGCGTGCCGGACGACATTGGACAGCGCCTCGCGCAACGTTGCCATCAAGTCCAGCGCGACGTCCGCGGGCACCACCGAGTCCAGCGGCCCCTCCAGCCGCACGGTCGGCTCGAAGCCCAGCGTCACGGTCGCCTCGGAGATCGCCCGCAGCACCTCGCCGCGCAGGCTGTAGGGACCGCCGGTGGGCTGCTGCAGCGAGAAGATGCTGCGCCGGATCTCCCGGATGGTCTGGTCGATCTCGGCGACGAACCCGGTCAGCCGCTCCGGCGCGTCCGGCGTGCCCGGCGCCCGCTTGAGGCCCTGCAACCCGAGGCCGATCGCGAACAGCCGCTGGATCACCAGGTCGTGCAGGTCGCGGGCGATGCGGTCGCGCTCCTCGTAGAGCGCCAGCCGCTGCCGGTCCTGCTGGGCGTCGGCGAAGTCGATGGCCAGCGCGGCGTGCGTGGCGTAGTCGGTGACCATCCGCAGGTCGTCCTCGTCGAACCGGGCGCCGCCGTGCTCGCGCGCGATCATCAGCACCCCGCACGGCCTGGCCCCGGCGCTCAGCGGCACGAACACCGCGGGGCCGAGTTCGCTGATCCCGTCCGGGAGCTGCTGGAAGGTCGAGGGGGAGCGGGTCAGCGTCGCCTTGGCGACCTCGGTGAGCACCCTGGACCGCCCGGTGACGTAGACGTCGCCGGTGATGCTGTCCAATGTGGACACGCACTCGCCGGTCAGCTCGTCGGCGAGCACCCCGTCCACCGCGCTCATCCGCAGGTGCTCCGGCCCGGCGGGCACCGCGACGAAGGCCAGCACCGCGCCCGCGGTCTCCCTGGCCCGCTCGGCCAGCAGGTCCATCCCGGCCGACTCGCACAGGCTGGTCCGCAGCACCGCGGTCACCTCGGTGGTGGCCTGCAGCCAGCGCTCGCGGCGGTGGCTGCGGTCGAAGTGGCGGGCGTTCTCCACCGCCATCCCGGCCGCGGCGGCCAGCGCGACGACCACGTCCTCGTCCTCCTGGGTGAACGCCAGGCCGTCGACCTTCTCGGTGAGGTATAGGTTGCCGAACACCTCGCCGCGCACCCGGATCGGCACCCCGAGGAACGAGGTCATCGGCGGGTGGTTGGCCGGGAACCCGGCCGCCTCCGGGTGCTGCGCCAGGTCGGCCACGCGCAGCGGCTCCGGGTGCTTGATCACCAGCCCGAGCACCCCCTTGCCGACCGGCAGCGTCCCGATCTCCGCCTCGGTCCGCCCGGTCATCCCGGTGTGGGTGAACTCCACCAGGTGGCCGTCCTGCCCCAACACCCCGAGCGCGCCGTACCTGGCCCCAGCCAACTCGCAGCCCGCGGTCACGATCCGCCGCAGCACGTCTGGCAGCGACAGGTCGCTGGCCACCGACAGCACCGCGTCCAGCAGGTGCCGCATCCGCTCCTGCGACACCTCCGCCGCCGCGGCCCGGTCGACCAGCCCCCGGAACAGGTTGTCCCGGTGCGCCGCGGTCACCACGGCGGCCGCCTTCGCACCCGGCGCAGGCGGGATGGACCTGGTGGCACCGTTGCCGGACACCGGACCGCGAGGCGCGCCGGCACCACGTGATGCGTCGGCGGGTGTCGCGGAGGTCGGCGTTGCGGTGTTGGATGCCGGATTGCCGGACGCGGCGCCGTTGTGCGGCGAGCCGGTAGTGGCGTCGTTGGACGGCCGCAGTTCGGGCGTGGTCGTGTTCGGGCCGTCTGAGGGGCCCGTGCCAGCCTGCACCACGGCGTCACCGCTCTCTCCGCGCGCCCGTCCCGGTCGTGTGCGCCTGATCACGAGCCCGGTGGCGCCCGCGCGGCGGCGCGCCGGGGAAATCCTCGGGTGTGATCGGTGCGTTGAGCGTCCACGAGATAGCCGCACCGCGCAAGGGCGTCGCGTCGATGCCCCCGAATTGACCAGTGATGTTGCCGCCTCTCGGGTGCTCGACACGGTTGGTGACCTTATGGCCGCGATCACCTTCGGTAGCGCGGTCGCGACCCGAGGTGCGGTCAGCGCGCCCGTGGGGGACGGAGCGGGGCCACGGACGGCGCAGCCGGTGGTGTCGCTGGGTCACCGCCGATACGCGGGACTGATGGCCTGTTCGGCCCAAATGGCGCAGGCGATTCACGCCGATGCCTTTTCCCACAATGGCCGGGCGCATTGCGGGAAAGGCGACTCAGCCGGTGCCGGGGACAATCCAGCGCAGTGTCCAGCGACCGGGTCCGCCACGCAGCGTGGTGCGCGACAACGGCGCGATGTCGACCCGCCAGAACGCGGCGGGACCGGCCCCGAGCGCGTGCCCGATCGCGGCCCGGATGACCGCCGGGTGGGTCACCGCGACGGTGCGGGCGAGCTCCAGCGACCGGTCGTCGAGCCAGCCGCCGACCCGCCGGGCGAGGTCGGCGACCGACTCGCCGCCGTGCGGGGCCGACTCGGGATCGGTGAGCCAGCGCGCCATGCCCGCCGGGTCGGCCACGGCGACCTCGTCGAGGGTGCGGCCGCTCCAGTCGCCGTGGTCGAGGTCGCGCAGCCGCTCGTCCGGTTCGGCATCGATGCCGAGCACCGCGGCGGTTTGCGCGCACCGCAGCGACGGCCCGCACAGGGCCGCGTCGACCCGCCCGAACCCGGGCCCGGGGTCCTCGACGGCGGTGCGCAGCAACGGTTCGTCGAGCGGGAACCCCGCCCGCCGCGTCGCCTCCGTCGCACCGTGGCTGACCAGCACGACCCGCAGCGATGACATATCCCACCCACCAGAACCCCGAGACGGCCGACGACCGCGTTGACACCGCCTCTTGCGCTGACCTACGTTGCCGAATCGACCATGATGGTAGAAGGAAGCCGGTGCGACTCCGGCACGGCCGCGCCACTGTGACCGGGACCAGCCCCCAGGCCGGACCCGCAGTCAGACCCTTCGCCGTCGACCGTTCCACCCACTGGGCCGCGTGAAGCCCCGAGGAGGTTCGCCATGGCGGTAGCCGCTGCCATCCCCACCGCTCTGCCCGTCCCCGCCATCCCGGTGCGGCAGATCCTGCCGTACGCCGTGTTCGCCGGGATCATCTCGCTGATCGCCCTCTACTTCGTCGGCGCCGAGCAGGGCGCCCTCGCGGTCTTCGAGGGGACCGCGGTCCACGAGCTGGTCCACGACGCGCGGCACCTGCTGGGCTTCCCGTGCCACTGACCGAGACCGACGCACCACCGGCGTCCGCCACCCTGACCGTCCGCTCCCTGCTGGTCTGGGGCCTGCTCGCGGGTCTGATCGGCGGGCTGCTGGCGTTCGGGTTCGCCTCCGCGTTCGGCGAGCCCTCGGTGGACGCCGCCATCGCCATCGAGGAAGCCGGGGCGGGCCACTCGCACGGTGACGACCACGCGACCCAGGGCGAGCACGGCCACGGCGCGGAACCGGCGGAGGAAGAGGTCGTCTCGCGCGCCTTCCAGTCCACCGGTGGCCTCGGCATCGGCGCCGTCGCCTACGGCCTCGGCCTCGGTGGGCTGTTCAGCCTGGCCTTCGCGTTCGCCTACGGCCGGGTCGGCTCGCTGAGCCCGCGGGCCACCTCGCTCGCGGTGGCCGGTCTCGGCTACCTGGCGGTCGTGCTGGTGCCGTTCCTGACCTACCCGGCCAACCCGCCCGCCGTCGGCAACCCGGACACCATCGGCGACCGCACCGGGCTGTACTTCGGGATGATCGCCATCTCGCTGGCGCTGCTGGTGGCCGCGGTGGCCACCGCGCGGGCGCTGGCGCCGAGGCTGGGCGGCTGGTGGTCCACTGTGGTCGGTGGCGTCGGCTACGCGGTCGTGGTGACCGTGATCGCCAAGCTGCTGCCGTCCTTCCAGGAGGTGCCGGACGGGTTCCCCGGCTGGTTGCTGTGGGAGTTCCGGATCGCCTCCCTCGGCACCTCCGCGGTGCTGTGGGCGGGCATCGGCATCACCTTCGCCGCACTGCTGCAGCGCGGGCTCACCCGAACCCGCGTGGCGTAGAACAGACCCGACTCCGGCCCCGCTCTCCACTGTGGAGGGTGGGGCCGGAGTCGTTTTCACACCGGTCGCAACTCCGGCTTGGTGTCCACTGGGGCCGGTGGCCAGAGGTGCAGCCAGAGCCGGGCCTTGATCCGGTCGGCAGGCGCCCACCCGTACTCGCGGGAGTCCTCGGACACCGCCGGGTTGTCCCCGATGACCCAGTACTGTCCGGTTGGGACGGTCACCTCCGCGTCGACCCCGCCGCGTCCGCTCGTCTCGCAGCACTCCCGCGGCGGACGGCCCCACGGGTCATCCGCGCCGGTCACGACCTCCAGCCACGGGCCGGTGCCGCCCGGCCGCACGAGAACCCGCCCGCCGGTCATCCGCACGTGATCACCCGGCACCCCGATGACCCGCTTGACCACCGGCGCGTCGCGGCCCGGCGGAGACAGCACCACGACGTCGAGCCGTCCGGGGGAGTAGTCGCCGCTGAACGGGTTGGTCAAGACCTGCTCGCCATCGGCCAGTGTCGGCGCCATGCTGCGGCCGTCGACCCGCATCGACAGGGCGTACCCCAGCCCGGCTACCGCGGCGGCCAGCACGACCACGACGCAGAGCGTGACCGCCACCGCCCTCGCCCAGCGCGGCCGGACTTTGGCGTCCTCGGGCACGCGGCTCTCCTGTCGTCCGGCCCGGCCGCTGGTTCGGCCGGTCGGCGGTAACGAAACCCCGCCGGGCGGCCCAGGTGAACACCCGGATACTGCGATGTTGCGTAACTGTTACCTGTGGTCAAAGGTAACTCTGGGTGCCCGTAGAAGGCGAAAGCGACTCATCTCCGTGCGGTGTCGACCACGCTCGGTGTCGATTCGGAGTCAGATTGCGGGTGGTCGCTAACGTGCGTCACGTTACCTGTTACCCGCCGTTACACAACGCGCCCGGAGCGGCCCCGGAGCGGCTCGGACGGGTGCTTGTGGGCTGGCGCACACCCGGGCACCATCTGCCCACCCACGCAACACGGCGTACCCGATCCCCGGCCGCGGCACGGCGCGCGGCAGCCCCCACCTGGGCGTTCGCTCACGACGAACGCGGGTGGCGGATGCCCGGCCGCGGTCGGCCTGCGCCGGGGGCGGTCGGCGCACACGGCGCTCGGCCGGACGACCTAGGGAGGCTCGCGTCCTATGACAGAGGAAGACACGACCGCCAAGCGGGGCCGGACCCGGTGGGGCCGCACGGCCCTGGTCGGCGTCCCCGCTCTCGGTGCCATCGCCGCGATCACCGCCGCGATGGCCCAGGGGCTGCTCGCCGCCTCGTTCGCGGTGTCGGGGGTGCCGATCACGCTGACGTCGCAGAGCGTGGCGGGCGACGGGTTCGCGGGCACCGTCTACAACGCGGGCAACCAGGGTGTGGCCTACGCCGGGTTCAGCTCGGCGCAGCTCAGCGGCCTGTGCGCGGGCGCGATCCCGACCGTGCCGATCGTCGGCCAGGTGACCTTCAAGATCACCGCGGGCGACACCGACCCGGCGACCAAGGAGCTGCAGGCGTCCAACCTGCTGCTCGACGCCAAGAACCTCAGCGGCAACGGCGTGTTCACCGGCCTCGACCTCGGCGTGGCCGGCAACGCGCTGAGCAAGGGCCCGGCGGAGGTCCGCAAGGGCGCGGGCGACTTCGGCCTCCAGGCCGACACCGCGACCATCGGCAACCTGCGCGCCGACGCCCTCTCGGCGCAGATCGCGGGCAGCTTCAAGCTCGACAACCTGTCCCTCAGCATCGTCCCCGGCGCCGCGGGCTGCTGATCCCCCTCGGCCCGGCGGCGCGCCCCGCCGCCGGGCCACCACTTCTCCAGGAGGCCATCGTGGTCGGCAGGCTCTGGCGCTCGTTCACCGGTTGGCGGCGCACCCGCCCGTTCTGGGGCGGCCTGTTCGTCCTGCTGGGCGCCGTCCCGATCTTCGTGCTGCCGCTCGCGCCGATCAAGGTTCTGGTGGCCAGCGGCATCGCGGGCGTGTCCGGGCTGCTGCTCGGCTCGATCATGGCGGTGCTGGCGCTGAGCCTGTGGTTCAGCCCGCCGACCAGGGTCATCGCCGGGCTGATCGCGGTGCTGGTCTCGGTCGCCGCCTTCCCGCTGACCAACCTCGGCGGCTTCTTCCTCGGCTCCCTCCTCGGCATCCTCGGCGGCGCCATGGCCGCCTCCTGGGCACCCCGCAAGCCCAAGAAGACACCCGAGCCCGTGGACGCCGTCGCCGCCTAGGTCGCCGCCCGGACGAACCTGGTGATCGAGTCCGGGGTGCCCGCGGGGTGGGTGTGCAGGTACGAGGCGTGCAGGGTGGGGGTGGTGAAGCCCTCGCCGTGCGGGGTGCCCTCGTGGTCGCGCCAGGTCCAGGCGGGACGGGTGGCGTGGGCGGGGGTGAGGCGAGTGCGGTGGAACTCGTGGCCGGTGACCCGGGCGCCCTCCTGGTGCAGGACCGAGGGCGCGGTGGCGACGGCGTCGCGGTAGCCGAGCAGCAGGCGCGGCGTCATGGTGGCTTCGGCGTCGAGCACACCGCACATGGCGTGGCCGTCGAGGTGCTTGGCCAGGTACAGCAGGCCGCCGCACTCCGCGTGGACCGGTTTGCCGGAGCGGGCGAACGCGGCGACGTCGTGGCGCAGGAGTTCGTTGGCGGACAACGCCTCCGCGTGCGCCTCGGGGAAACCGCCGGGGAGCACCAGGGCGGCGGCGCGCTCGGGGAGGCGTTCGTCGCGCAGCGGGTCGACCACGACGACATCGGCCCCGGCGGCGCGGAGCAGCTCGGTGTGCTCGGCGTAGCCGAAGGTGAACGCGGGCCCGCCCGCCACGGCCACCACCGGCCGGGTCGACACGGCCGCGACCTCGTCGGACGGCGACCACGCAGGACCGTCGAGCGGACTGGCCGTCCGCGCGAGCCGCACCACCGCCTCGATGTCCACAGAGGACTCGATGAGCGCGGCCATCGCCGCCACCGCGCGCACCGCGGGCGACCCGTGCTCCGCGGCGGGCACCAGCCCCAGGTGCCGGGACGGCACGTCGACCTCGGCCGCGCGCCGGACCGACCCGACCACCGGCAGCCCGACCTCGCCGCACGCCTCGCGCAGCACCTGCTCGTGCCGGTCCGACCCGACCTGGTTGAGCACCACCCCGGCGATGCGCACACCGGGCCGGAACGACCGGAACCCGTGCAGCAGCGCGGCCAGGCTCGTGCTCTGCCCGCGCGCGTCGACCACCAGCAGCACCGGGGCCGCGAGCAACCCGGCGACGTGCGCGGTCGACCCGAGCCCGCCTTCCTCGACGTGGTGCCCCACCCGGCCGTCGAACAGCCCCATGACGCCCTCGACGACCGCGATGTCCGCGCCCGCCGAGCCGTGCCGGAACAGGGGGCCGATCCGGTGGGTGCCGACCAGCACCGGGTCGAGGTTGCGGCCGGGTCGACCCGCGGCGAGCGTGTGGTAGCCGGGATCGATGTAGTCGGGGCCGACCTTGAACGGCGCCACGGTGTGCCCACGCCCGCGCAGCGCCGCCATCAGCCCGGTCGCCACCGTGGTCTTGCCGCTCCCGGACCCGGGAGCGGCGATGACGACGCGGGCTACCACTCGATGCCCTTCTGGCCCTTGTGGCCCGCGTCCATCGGGTGCTTGACCTTCGTCATGTGCGTGACCAGATCGGCCGCGTCCACAAGGGACCGCGGCGCGTCCCGACCGGTGATGACGACGTGCTGGTGCCCCGGCCGCTGGGCCAGGGTCGCCACGACCTCGTCGGTGTCGATCCAGCCCCACTTGAGCGGGTAGGTGAACTCGTCGAGCACGTACAGGTCGTGCTGCTCGGCGGCCAGCCTCCGGCTGATCTCCGCCCACCCCTCGCGCGCGGCCTCGGCGTGGTCCTCCTCGGATCCAGCCTTGCGCGACCACGACCACCCGGCGCCCATCTTGTGCCACTGCACTGGACCACCCTCACCGGTCTGCTCGTGCACCTTCCCCAGCGCCAGGAACGCGGACTCCTCACCGACCCGCCACTTGGCCGACTTCACGAACTGGAACACCCCGATCGACCAGCCCTGGTTCCAGCCCCGCAACGCGAGCCCGAACGCCGCCGTCGACTTGCCCTTCATCTCTCCCGTGTGGACGACGACGAGCGGGCGGTTGCGGCGCTGCCGGGTGGTGAGCCCGTCCCGGGGGACGACGGCCGGTTTTCCCTGTGGCATGGCGGTTCCCCCTCAGGCCGCGCGGGCGGCGCGAACGACACCCGCGACGGCGTCAGCGGACAGTTCTTCCAAGCGAAGACCAGTGGCGCCAAGCGCGGTGGTCAGCTTCGTGGCAAGACCAAGGCGCACAGGGCCGGTCTCGCAGTCGACCACCACACTGGCCACACCGTCAGCGGCGATCGCGGAAGCGGCCCGCAAGGCGTCGGTGACGGCATCGTGGGACGAACGGCCGTTGCGGGTCACCGCCACGGTCGCGCGGCCATCGGTGACGACCACCAGCAGGGCTCGCCTGCGCGGGTCACGCATCCGTTCGACCTCAAGGGTCTTGCGGGCGCGCAGAAGGCCATCCGCCAAGGGAGTGCGCCCGCCGGTCCGCAGGTCGCGCAGTCGAGCGACCGCCGCCTCGACCGAGGAAGTGGGCGGCAGGGCCAACTCGGCGTCGCCACCACGGAAGGTGATCAGCCCGACCTTGTCCCGCCGCTGGTAGGCGTCGCGCAGCAGCGAGATCACCGCGCCGGTCACCGCGGACATCCGCTTGCGCGCGGCCATCGACCCCGAAGCGTCCACAGCGAACAGCACGAGGTTGGACTCACGCCCCTCCCGTACCGCCCGGCGCACATCACCGGACCGCACAACCAATCCCGGGCCACTACGACCCCGGGTCTGCTGGAACGGCGCGGCAGCGGTGAGCGTGCCGACCAGGTGGATGCCGGTGCCCTGGTTCTGGGCCGCGCGCAACGCCCGGCCCCCACCGGCGCGTGACCGGGAACGCCTGCCCGGCGCGCCCTCGCCGACGCCGTCGATCTGCAGCACCCGCGCCCGGAACGCCTCGTCCGGACGGGCGGCCGCCTGCGAGCGGTCACCACCCTGCGGCGCCTCGGTGTCCTGTTTGCCCGGTGACTCGCCACTGCCCTGATCCGGCTCAGGCCCGGACTCGGGCTCCGGCGAACCGCCGCCGGGGCCACCATCCGGCGTGTCATCGGGGTCGCGGTCGGCTTCCTCGGCCGCGTCGCGCAACGCCTGCGACAGCTGCTCCTGGTCCAGGCCAGGCTCGTCGAACGGGTCACGGCGACGGCGGTGCGGCAACGCGAGCCGGGCGGCCACCTCGACGTCGATCTCCTCGACCTCGAGGGCACCCCGCCACGCGGCGTGCGCCACGGAGGCGCGGGCCACCACCAGGTCCGCCCGCATACCGTCCACATCGAACGCGGCGCACACGGCGGCGACCCGGCGCAGCTCGGAGTCGGGCAGCACGACCTCCGGCAACGCCTTGCGGGCGGCCACGATCCGGGTCGCCAGCTCGGCGTCCGAAGTGGACCACGTCGCCGCGAAGCCAGCCGGGTCCGCCTCGTAGGCCAGCCTGCGCCGGATGACCTCGGTGCGCGTGTCCACGTCCCGCGCCGCCCGCACCTCGACGGTCAGCCCGAACCGGTCCAGCAGCTGCGGCCGCAGCTCGCCCTCCTCCGGGTTCATCGTCCCGACCAGCAGGAACGCTGACGCGTGCGACACCGACACGCCCTCGCGCTCCACGTGCGCCCGCCCCATCGCCGCCGCGTCGAGCAGCAGGTCGACCAGGTGGTCGTGCAGCAGGTTGACCTCGTCGACGTAGAGCACGCCCCGGTGTGCCGCCGCCAGCAACCCCGGCTGGTACGCCCGGACACCCTCGGTGAGCGCGCGCTCAAGGTCGAGCGAGCCGATCACCCGGTCCTCGGTCGCGCCGACCGGGAGCTCCACCAGCCGCGCGGGCCGGGTGTCGGACTCGGGGGCGGTGTGCGGGCCGTCCGGGCAGGCCGGGTCGGGTGCGGCGGGGGCGCAGGAGAACCGGCAGCCCGCGACCACCTCGGCGTCGGGCAGCAGTGCGGCCAGCGCGCGCACCACGGTCGACTTCGCGGTGCCCTTCTCGCCGCGCACCAGCACCCCGCCGATCCCGGGGTGCACCGCGTTGAGCAGCAGGGACAACCGCAGGTCGGCGTGGCCGACGACCGCGGCGAACGGGTAGCCGGGCAGGGCTGGACGGGACACGTCGTTCCTCACTCCGGGTCCGCGCCCGGATCGATGGGGCAGCGGGGCCGAGTGTCCTGGCTCCCGGATCGCGGCACCGCCCCGGCCTTCCCGGGCTGCCCCGGTGGCACGCGAGGGGACGGCACTCCCCGGTCACAGTGGCGGGACCGCACCGGATTCGCACCGGCTTCCTCGCTCACCCTGCTGGTTCTTCTCTTCAGTTGGCTCCATCGCATCGTCGCAGACCGCGTGGCCGGTGGCCAAGGCACGTGGTGGGGATCTCGGGTCGGTTAGGGTCTTGGCCGGTGTCCGACAGGCAGGGGTGAGTGGGATCGAACCGGTGACCGTGATCGGGATCGGGGCGGACGGCGTGGCCGGGCTGTCCCCGGCCGCGCGCGCCGAACTGGACCGCGCCGAGGTCGTGCTCGGGTCGTCCCGCCAGCTCGACCTGCTGCCCGACGAGGTCACCGCCGAACGGGTCGGCTGGCCGTCGCCGATGGTGCCCGCCATCCCCGGGCTGCTTGACCGCTACCGCGACCGCGTGCTGTGCGTGCTGGCCAGCGGCGACCCGATGTTCCACGGCATCGGTACCACGCTGAGCCGGTTCACCGACGTCCGCGTCGTGCCGCACCCGTCGTCGCTGTCGTTGGCGTGCGCCAGGCTCGGTTGGGCGGTGCAAGAGGTGGCGGTGGTCAGCGCGGTCGCTCGGCCGCTGGCGCGGTTGCACGCCGTGCTGCACCCGGGACGGCGCGTGCTCGTGCTCAGCTCGGACGGGTCGACCCCGGCCGCCGTGGTGGCGCTGCTGCGGGATCGCGGGTTCGGCGCGAGCGCGGTCACTGTGCTGGAGGAACTGGGCGGACCGGGTGAACGGATCGGCGCGGACGTCGACGGGGTGTCGCCGTTGAACGTGGTCGCGATCGAGTGCGCGGCCGAGCCAGGCGCGCGCCGGTTGCCGCGGGTGCCGGGGCTGCCCGATGACGTGTACGAGCACGACGGGCAGATCACCAAGCGCGAGGTCCGGGCGGTGACGGTGTCGTCGCTGGCGCCGGAGCCGGGGCAGTTGCTGTGGGACGTGGGCGCCGGGTCGGGCAGCGTGGGCATCGAGTGGGCACGGACCCACCCCGCGTGCCGGGTGATCGCGGTGGAGCCCAGGGACGACCGGGCTGACCGGGTGGTCCGCAACGCCTCGGCGCTCGGCGTGCCCGGTCTGGTGCTGGTCCGCGGCGCGGCGCCGGAGGCGTTGGCCGGGCTTGAGGCGCCGGACGCGGTGTTCGTCGGCGGCGGGGTGACGGCCGAGGGTGTGCTGCCCGCGTGCTGGGCAGCGCTGCGGCCGGGCGGGCGGATGGTGGTGAACGCGGTGACGCTGGAGTCCGAGGTGCTGGTCGCCCGGTGGCACGCGGAGGTCGGGGGCACGCTGACCCGGCTGTCGGTGGGTCGCGCGGCGCCGGTGGGCGGGTTCACCGGGTGGCGGCAGGCGATGCCGGTGACGCAGCTTGTGGCGATCAAGGAGCTCGCATGACCGTGCACTTCATCGGCGCAGGCCCCGGGGCCGCCGACCTGATCACCGTGCGCGGGCGGGACATCATCGCCGCCTCGCCGGTCTGCCTGTACGCCGGTGCGCTGGTGCCCGCCGAGCTGCTGGCCGTGTGCCCGCCTGGGGCGCGCAAGGTCGACACGGCCGAGCTGACCCTGGACGAGATCATCGCGGAACTGGTCGCCGCGCATGCCGCTGGTCACGACGTCGCACGGCTGCATTCCGGTGATCCGTCGGTGTTCAGCGCGATGGCCGAGCAGATGCGCCGCCTCGATGCGGCCGGTGTCCCGTATGACGTGACGCCCGGGGTGCCCGCGTTCGCGGCGGCGGCCGCGTCGTTGCGGCAGGAGCTGACGGTGCCCGCGTTGGGGCAAACCGTTGTGCTGACTCGGACCTCGGCGCGGGCGACACCGATGCCCGCCGGCGAGGACCTGGGGACGTTGGGGCAGTCGGGCGCCACGATGGTGCTGCACCTGGCTGTCCAGCGGATCGACGAGGTCGTCGCCGAGCTGATTCCCAACTACGGCGCGGAATGCCCGGTCGCGGTGGTGGCCTATGCCTCTCGGGCGGACGAGGTGGTGCTTCGGGGGACGCTGGCCGACATCGCGGGCAAGGTGCACGACGCGGGCATCAAGCGCACCGCGGTGATCATCGTCGGCCGTGTGCTCGCCCCGGGCGGGTTCTGCGAGAGCCACCTGTACTCGGCGGAGCGGGACCGCTCGTGAAGGTCCTGGTCCTGGGCGGCACGGGCGAGGCCCGGGCGCTGGCGGTCGCGTTGGACGAGAGCCAGGACCACACGGTTGTGTCCTCTTTGGCCGGCCGGGTTCGTGACCCGCGGTTGCCGGTGGGGGAGGTGCGGGTCGGCGGGTTCGGTGGGCCGGACAAACTGGCCGAGTGGCTTGTCGCGCACCAGGTCGACGCCGTCGTGGACGCCACGCACCCGTTCGCCGAGCGCATCAGTGCCTCAGCTGCCCGGGCTGCTGAGCTGACCGGGGTGCCGTTGCTCATGTTGCGTCGGCCGGGGTGGCCGTCGCGTCCGGGGTGGCACTGGGTCGGGTCTTTGGACGAGGCACGTGTCGTGGCGGAGGGGCTGGGGGAGCGGGTCTTCCTGACCACGGGTCGGCAGGGGCTCGCGGCGTTCGCCGGGTCGTCGGCGTGGTTCCTGGTGCGGTGCGTGGATCCGCCCGAGCCGCCGGTACCCGCGCGGTCGGAGGTGGTGCTCGATCGCGGTCCGTACACAGTGGAGGGCGAACTCGCGGTGCTCCGCGAGCACCGGATCGATGTGCTGGTCACCAAGGACAGCGGTGGGCCGCTGACCGTGGCCAAACTGGACGCCGCTGACGAGGTGGGGATTCCGGTGGTGGTCGTGCGGAGACCGGCGCCGCCCGCGGTCCCGGTGGTGTCGGCGGTCGAGCAGGTCATGGCCTGGCTGCGGTGATCCAGGGCCTCCACCGCTGCGCGGCCACCGTCGAGTCGGCCGAGGTGGTCGCCTTCCACGGTGACGCGCTGCCGGACGGGGACGAACTGGGTGAGCTGGTGCTGGCCGGTCGCCGGGTCGCCGTGGTGCGGGTGCCGATCGCCGAGGCGGTGCCGGTTCTGGCCAGGGCCAGGCGGGATCCGCGGTGTGATCGCACGGCGGCGTTCTGGGGCGCGGTCGTGGTGGTCGCGTTGCGGCAGGTCGCGCGCGGTTCGTTGAGCCAGGAAGACCGGGACCGCCTCGCTGAGCTGGCCGGGCGGATGCCGGACGGGGCGCATGTCACGGATGCGGAACCGCTCGCCGTGGTGCGGATGTTCGTCGAGGCGATCGCCGGTCCGCCACCGGAGGACGTGCTGCGCCTGCCTGGCGGGGTGCGGCTCTCGCTGCGGCTCGACCCGGACGGCACCTGCGTTCCCCAGGTCCACTCCGGGGGAGTCGTGGTGGACGCGGGCGAGGTCGCCGAACGTGGCGATGAGGCGGCGAAGTCGGCGCTTTCCGATGCGCTGCACCGGGTTGTCCGCCGGTGGCCGCCGTTGGGGAGGCTGCTCGCGCAGGACGTGCCGGATCGGCTCGCGCTGACCGAGGCCGAGGTGGGGGACCTGTTGGTCAGTGCGACCCGGCTCGGGGTGGACGTGCACTGGCCGCGGCACATGGTCGCCACCCTGACCCGGCGCGTGGTCGTCGGGCGCATCGAGTCCGCGCACGGAGTGGTCACCGCTGACTGGGAGCTCGTCCTCGACGGGACCGCGCTGAGCAGGTCCGAAGTGGAGCGACTCGCGGCGACCCACGCCCAGGCGGTGCGACTGCGCGACCGGTGGGTGCTGCTGGACTCCGCTGTCACCCCGCGTGCCATCAGGCCGTTCACCGTCGCGGAGGCGCTGGCGGCGTCGATCACCGGCACCGCCGAGGTCGATGGCCGCGCGGTGCCGGTGGTCGCGACCGGGTGGCTGGAGGCGTTGCGCGCCAAGATCGAGGAACCTGACGACGACGTGGTCGAGCCACCGGATGGGCTGACCGGTGTGCTGCGCGACTACCAACTGCTGGGGCTGCGGTGGCTGGCGCGGATGACCCGGCTCGGGCTGGGTGCCTGCCTGGCCGACGACATGGGACTGGGCAAGACGATCACGGTGATCGCGCTGCACCTGCACCGGTCCACTGTGGAACCGACGCTGGTGGTCTGCCCGGCCTCACTGCTGGGGAACTGGGCGCGTGAGGTGGCTCGGTTCGCGCCGAGCGTGCCGGTCACGCGGTACCACGGGGCGAACCGGGTCCTCGCCGACCAGGGGATCGTGCTGACCACCTACGCCGTGCTCCGCCGGGACGCGGCGCGGTTGGCGGGGCAGCCGTGGGGGCTGGTCGTCGCGGATGAGGCGCAGCACGCGAAGAACCCGGACTCCGCTACCGCCAAGGCTTTGCGCACGATCCCCGGAGCGGCTCGGGTCGCGTTGACGGGCACCCCGGTGGAGAACAGCTTGACGGACCTGTGGGCGCTGCTCGACTGGACGACACCGGGGCTGCTCGGGACCCGCGCGTCGTTCCGGACCAAGTGGGCCGATCCGGTGGGGGTCGATCCTAGGGTGGCCGAGACGTTCGCCCGCCTCATCCGGCCGTTCCTGTTGCGGCGCCGCAAGTCCGACCCGGGGATCGTGCCGGAACTGCCGCCGAAGACCGAGACCGACCACCCCGTGCCGTTGACCCGCGAGCAGGCAGGTCTTTACACCGCCGCCGTTCGGGAGGCGATGGTGGAGATCCGGGGCGCGGAGGGGATGGCGCGGCGCGGGCACGTGTTGCGGCTGTTGACGTCGTTGAAGCAGATCTGCAACCACCCGGCGCAGTACTTGCGGGACCGTGAAGGGCGGCTGACGGGGCGGTCGGGGAAGCTCGCCTTGCTGGACGAGTTGGTGGACACGATCCTCGCCGAGGACTCCGCGGTGCTGGTGTTCACCCAGTACGTGACGATGGCCCGCCTGCTGGAACGGCACCTCCTGGAACGGCAGGTGTCCTGTGGGCTCCTGCACGGTGGAACCCCGGTGCCGCAACGAGAACGGCTCGTCGAGGAGTTCACCGCGGGCAAGTTCGGCGTGTTCCTGCTGTCCCTGAAAGCCGCCGGAACCGGTCTCAACCTCACCCGCGCCGACCACGTCCTGCACTACGACCGCTGGTGGAACCCCGCAGTCGAGGACCAGGCCACCGACCGCGCCTACCGGATCGGCCAATCCCGACCCGTCCAGGTCCACCGCCTCATCGCCGAGGGCACCGTCGAGGACCGCATCGCCGACCTGCTCCGCACCAAACGCCACCTGGCCGACTCGATCCTCACCGGCACCAACCACTTCACCGAACTCGACGACGACGAACTCGCCGCGCTGGTCGAACTCACCCGGTGACGGCGGGGTAGTGGCGCGGGGTGAAGACGACGTGGGTGCCATCGGATTTCCGGAGGTGGCGGGTTTGGGAGGAGCCGATCAGGAGCAGGCAGCGCATGTCCACTGTGGTCGGATCCAGATCGGCGAGGCGGACGACCCGGATCGACTCCTCCGGGCCGCCGACGTCGCGGCCGATGACCACGGGGGTGTCTGGGGAGCGGTGGGTGAGGAGCAGGTCGCGGGCCTCGGTGAGTTGCCAGGTGCGGGTCTTGGACGCCGGGTTGTAGATGGCGATGACGAGGTCGGCCTGGGCCACGGCGGTGAGGCGGGTGGTGATGACCTGCCACGGTTTGAGCCGGTCGGACAGGGAGATCACGCAGAAGTCGTGGCCCAGGGGCGCGCCCACGCGGCTGGCGACGGCCTGGGCGGCGGTCAGGCCGGGCAGGACGCGCACCGGGACGTCCTGCCACTGGGGGTCGGTGGCGACCTCCAGCACGGCGGCGGCCATGGCGAAGACGCCCGGGTCGCCCGACGACACGACCACGACCCGGCGGCCGCGCTTGGCCAGGTCCAACGCGAACGCCGCGCGCTCGGCCTCCACCTGGTTGTCCGAGGCATGCCGCTGCTGGCGCGGGTTGACCGGGACACGGTCCAGATAGGTCTTATAGCCGACGAGATCATCGGCCAGCGACAAGGCTTCCTGCACCTCCGGCGTCAACCACGGCCGACCGGCGGGACCAGTGCCCACCACGACAACCTCGCCCGGCACCGGAGCCGCCTCGACCGCGGGCCGCGCCGAGCTCACACCGTCGTTGACCGGGCTTGGCAGCAGCGCCAACGAGAAGTACGGCACGCTCAACGGGTCCACTTCGGACAGTGGGAGGCTGCGGCCCGTGGACCACGTCGCCCGTTCCACGTACAGCGCCCGATCCAGCTTCCCGGCCTGCTCGAACGCGTCCCGCACCTTGCCGAACGTGCGCCCCAGCTTCAGCACCGCCGCCGAATCGGTCCGCGCCAAGTGCTCCGCCAACGCCTCCCCAGGCAAGGTGCCCGGTAGGACCGTCAGAACCTCTTCGCCCTCCACCAGCGGACGACCCAAGACCGCCGCGGCAGCACTAACGGACGTGATGCCCGGAACCACCTCGGTCGGATACCGGTCACTCAGCCGCTTGTGCATGTGCATGTAAGAGCCGTAGAACAGCGGATCGCCCTCGGCTAGGACAACCACGTCCCGACCGGCGTCCAGGTGCGCGGCCAACCTCGCGGCCGCGTGCTCGTAGAACTCGGCCATCGCACCCGCGTAACCACCGGGGTGGTCCGTTGTCTCTGTCGTCAGCGGGTAGACCAACTGCTCCTCGATCTGCCCCTCACGCAAGTACGGCTCAGCCACCCCACGCGCGATAGACCTACCGTGGCGAGCGCTGTGGTACGCGATCACATCGGCAGCGCCAATCAGACGAGCGGCCTTGACGGTGACAAGATCGGGGTCGCCGGGACCGAGCCCGACGCCATAGAGGGTGCCAGTCACTCTGCCTCACTCGCGATCGCGTTGACAGCGGCAACGGCCATGGCGCTACCGCCGCGCCGACCACGAACCACCAGGTACGGGATACCGCCGCCGTGCGCGGCAAGAGCGTCCTTCGACTCCGCGGCGCCGATGAACCCAACAGGCAGCCCTAGGATCGCGGCCGGACGGCCCGCGCCCGCGCCGATCATGTCGAGCAGGTGGAACAGTGCGGTCGGCGCGTTGCCGATGGCCACCACCGACCCCGCCAACCGGTCCCGCCACAGCTCCAGCGCCGCCGCGCTGCGCGTGTTGCCCAACTCCGCGGCCCGTTCGGGCACCCCGGGCTCGGTCAACGTGCAGACGATCTCGTTGTCGGCGGGCAGGCGCTTGCGGGTGATCCCGGAGGCGACCATGTGCGCGTCACACAGCACCGGCGCGCCCGCCAGCAGCGCGGCACGAGCGGAGGCGACGACGTCGGGGGAGTAGGCGACGTCGTCGACCAGGTCGACCATGCCGCAGGCGTGGATCATGCGGACCACGACGCGCGCCACATCCTCGGGCAGCCCGGCCAGGTTGGCCTCACTGCGGATGGTCGCGAACGAGCGGCGGTAGATCTCCGCGCCGTCCCTGATGTAGTCCGTCACCGTTAGCCCTGCCTTCCTCGGGCGACCGCCTCAGTCACCCGCTCGCCGGGGATCACCCGGCCGTCGACGAGATAGCCGTCCGTTGTCGCCACCACATCGAGCACGTCCCCCGCGGGCCGCCCACACCGACGCGCACACCCCGCCCAGTGCACCGCCCGCCCCGGGACCGTCACAGCCAGCGCCGCCGCCCGAACATCCGCCAGCGCCTTGTGACAATGCGGCCGCCCCGCACACGCCGTCACCCCGATCCCAGCCGCCGCCGGGTCGGTGATCAACCCGATCTCAGGCAGCTCACCGCGCACCACAACCCCACGCCACGGAGTGATGACCACATCACCAAGCGCCCACGCCTGATCCGCGCTCAACCGCCCCAACGGCACGGCAGCACCAACACCACGCCCACCATCAGCGAACACGACCGCCCCGACCGGTCCTGCGGTGGGTGGTGTGCCCGGGATCACCCGATCAGGGCTCGCCGCGAAGCCGGCCGCGGTGTCAACGAGCGCGGCCGGGATGACCCCTGTGTCCGGTAGTTCGGCGATCCGCCACTGCTCGTCCCGGACCAGCAGGAATGCCTTCGCGCAGGCGATCATCGCTGGGACGACCTGGTCGCGTGTCAAGCGGATGCCGTGGTCGGTGCCGCCGATCAGCAGGGGCACGCGGTCGCCGACCGGTAGGGCCGCGAGGTCCGCGCGTGACCACGCCACGTCACCGGCGCCGCTGTCCAGGGCGAACAGGAAGCGTCCCGGCAGGGCGGCCAGGTCACTCTCCGCGCACACCGCCGCGTCCAGCTCGGCCACCAGGTCACCGGGGCCCAGCGGGGACGCCATGATGTTGCGCACTTTCTCGTGGGTCCGCGACGGCAGCAGCCCGATGGCCGCCAGTTCCGCGCCCAGTTCCTGCTCGGCGCCCTCGGCCAGCCCGCGCAGCTGCAGGTTCGCCCGCGACGTCAGCTCCAGGGCGCCGTCACCCAGGTCGGCGGCCAGATCGGCCAGCCGGTGCAGCTGGTCGGCGCGCAGTCGCCCACCCGGGACCCGGACCCGCGCCAGGCCGCCGTCGGCCGCCCGGTGCACGTCGAGCGCGCCGGGGCAGGCGTCGGCGCCCGTTCGGCGCTGGGAGGAAGGCACCTGCCGAATATAGGGTGAGGTCCAAGCAGCGATGGCATGTGGAGGAAGCCGGTGAGACTCCGGCGCGGTCCCGCCACTGTCACCGGGGAGCGGACCCTGAACACGCCACGGCACCAGCCGGAAGGCCAGGGCGAGCACTGATCCGGGAGCCAGGACACTCCGGCCGTCGCCACCCACGACCCGGGGCGAGGACCCCAGGAAGGGCCTCATGATCCTGCTCTTGTCGACCTCGGACACCGATCTGCTCTCCGCGCGCGCCAGCGGCGCCGAGTACCGGCTGGCCAACCCGGCCCGGCTGCACCTCGACGACCTGCCCGGGCTGCTGGAGGGCGCCGACATCGTCGTCGTCCGGCTGCTGGGCGGGCGCCGGGCGTGGGAGGAAGGCCTGGACTCGCTGCTCGCCGGGCCGCGGCCGGTGGTCGTCCTGGGTGGTGAGCAGGCGCCGGACGCGGAGCTGATGGAGCTGTCCACGGTGCCCGGCGGGGTCGTCGCCGAGGCCCACCGCTACCTCGCGTTCGGCGGCCCGGACAACCTCCGTGAGCTTGTTCACTTCCTGTCCGACACGATCCTGCTCACCGGCACCGGGTTCGCCGCGCCGGTCGACCTGGCGCCGTGGGGTCACCTGGAGCGCGAGGCCCGCCGGACCGAGGGGCCTCGCGTCGGCGTCCTCTACTACCGCGCGCACCACCTGGCCGGGAACACCGCGTTCATCGCCGCCCTCGCTGACGCTGTCGAGGACGCCGGAGCGGTAGCGGTACCGGTGTACTGCGCGTCGTTGCGTACCGCGCCGCAGGAGCTGCTGTCGGTTCTAGGCACGCTCGACGCTCTTATCGTCACCGTGCTCGCCGCCGGAGGGACGCTGCCCGCTGCCGCTAGCGCTGGCGGGGACGACGGCGCGTGGGACGTGGGCGCGCTCGCTGACCTGGACATCCCGATCCTGCAGGGTCTAGCGCTGACCTCCGACCGGGCGACCTGGGAGGAGAGTGACGACGGCCTGTCGCCGTTGGACACCGCGACCCAGGTAGCGGTACCGGAGTTCGACGGCCGTCTGATCACTGTGCCGTTCTCGTTCAAGGAGCAGGACCGCGACGGGCTCTCGGTATACGTACCGAACCCTGAGAGGGCTGCCCGGGTCGCTGGCATCGCGGTCAAGCACGCCGTACTGCGTCACACCCCGCCCGCCGAGCGCAAGATCGCGCTGATGCTGTCGGCGTACCCGACGAAGCACTCTCGCATCGGTAACGCTGTCGGCCTCGACTCGCCGGTTAGCGCTATCCGCCTACTGGACGCACTACGCGCCGCGGGCTACGACCTGGGCCCCGAGGACGCGCTGCCGGGTGTGGCCAACGGCGACGGTGACGCGCTCATCCACGCGCTGATCGAGGCGGGCGGCCAGGACCCGAACTGGTTGACCGAGAAGCAGCTGACCGGCAACCCGGTGCGCATCTCCGCCGCCGAGTACCGCGCCTACTTCGACACCCTGCCCGAGGACCTGCGCGCCTCGATGGAGCAGCACTGGGGTCCCGCGCCGGGCGAGCTGTTCGTCGACCGCTCCGCCGACCCCGAGGGCGAGATCGTGCTGGCCGCGCTGCGCGCCGGGAACCTGGTGCTGATGGTCCAGCCGCCGCGGGGCTTCGGCGAGAACCCGGTCGCGATCTACCACGACCCGGACCTGCCGCCGAGCCACCACTACCTCGCCGCGTACCGCTGGGTCGCGAGCACCTTCGGCGCGCACGCGATGGTCCACTTGGGAAAGCACGGCAACCTGGAGTGGTTGCCGGGCAAGAACCTCGGCCTGTCCGCGTCGTGCGGGCCGGACGCCGCGCTGGGTGATCTGCCGCTGGTGTACCCGTTCCTGGTCAACGACCCGGGCGAGGGCACGCAGGCCAAGCGGCGCGCGCACGCCACCCTCGTCGACCACCTGGTCCCGCCGATGGCCCGCGCCGAGAGCTACGGCGACATCGCCCGGCTGGAGCAGCTGCTCGACGAGCACTCCAACATCGCCGCGATGGACCCGGCGAAGCTGCCCGCCATCCGCGCGCAGATCTGGACGCTGATCCAGGCCGCGAAGCTCGACCACGACCTCGGCCTCGACGACCGCCCGCACGACGTCGAGTTCGACGACTTCCTGCTGCACGTCGACGGCTGGCTGTGCGAGATCAAGGACGTGCAGATCCGCGACGGCCTGCACACCCTCGGTGACGCCCCGGTCGGGGCCGCGCGGGTGAACTTGGTCAACTCGATGCTGCGCGCCCGCCAGATGTGGGGCGGGCAGGCCGCCGCGCTGCCGGGTCTGCGCGAGGCGCTCGGGCTGGCGGAGGACGGGTCGGAGAGCCGTACACGCGTAGACGAGATCGACGCGGTCGCGCTGTCACTGGTGCAGGCCATGGAAGACGCGGGCTGGGGTGACGCACGACAGGCCTGTGTGGACGTTCTCGGGAAGTCGAATCCCGCTGTGGAGGCGGTTCTGGGCTTCGCGGCCGAGGAGATCGTGCCGCGCCTGGCCCGCACGACCGACGAGCTCGACAACATCCTGCACGCCCTGGATGGCGGGTACGTGCCCGCGGGGCCGAGCGGATCCCCGTTGCGCGGCTTGGTGAACGTGCTGCCGACGGGGCGCAACTTCTACTCGGTCGACCCGAAGGCGATCCCGTCGCGGTTGGCGTGGGAGACGGGTTCGGCGATGGCCGAGTCGCTGCTCGCCCGGTACCGCAAGGACACGGGGGAGTGGCCGCGCTCGGTGGGGCTGTCGGTGTGGGGGACGTCCGCGATGCGCACCTCCGGCGACGACATCGCCGAGGTGTTGGCACTGCTGGGTGTTCGGCCGGTGTGGGACGAGGCCTCGCGCCGGGTCAGCTCGCTGGAGGCCATCCCGCCGGCCGAGCTGGGTCGGCCGCGCGTGGACGTGACGGTCCGCATCTCCGGCTTCTTCCGCGACGCCTTCCCGCACGTGGTCTACATGCTCGACGACGCCGTGCGCCTGGTCGCCGACCTCGACGAGTCCGATGAGGACAACTACGTCCGCGCCCACGTGCTGGCCGATTCCGACGCCGACGCCCGGACCGCGACCACCCGCATCTTCGGCTCCAAGCCGGGCGCGTACGGCGCGGGCCTGCTCCCGCTGATCGACAGCCACAACTGGCGCGACGACTCCGACCTCGCCGAGGTCTACGCCGTCTGGGGCGGCTTCGCCTACGGCCGCGACCTCGACGGCGTCGCCGCCCGCCCCGCCATGGAAGCCGCCTACCGCCGAATCAACGTAGCCGCCAAGAACGTCGACACCCGAGAACACGACATCGCCGACTCCGACGACTACTTCCAGTACCACGGCGGCATGATCGCCACGGTGCGCGCCCTCACCGGACGCGCTCCGGCGGCTTACATCGGGGACAGCACTCGGCCGGAGTCCGTGCGAACGCGGACCTTGGCCGAGGAGACGAACAGGGTCTTCCGGTCGCGTGTGGTCAATCCGCGCTGGATCGAGGCCATGCGGCGGCACGGGTACAAGGGTGCGTTCGAGTTGGCGGCCACCGTGGATTACTTGTTCGGGTATGACGCGACGACCGGCGTTGTGGCTGACTGGATGTACGACAAGTTGGCGCAAACGTATGCGTTGGATCCGGAAAACCGGAAGTTCTTGAGTGAGTCGAATCCTTGGGCGCTGCACGGGATCGCGGAGCGGTTGCTGGAGGCGGCTGAGCGGAAGATGTGGGCAGAGCCGGATCCGGAGACGTTGCGGGAGTTGCGGGAGTTGTATTTGCAGGTGGAGGGGGATATCGAGGCTGGGTCGGAGTAGCTGGGGCGGACTTGGCGGGCGGGTTGTCCACAGGGTGGTGGCTCGCTCTGCCTGTTTTGTCGGTGGTCGCCGGTAGGCTGTGTGTTGGGGGGTGCTTGGGGCGGTTTGATCTTGTGGAGTGGGGTTGTCCACAGGGGTGCTGCTCGCTCTGGGCGTTTTGTCGGTGTGCGCCGGTAAGCTGTGTATCGGGGGCTGCTGTGGCGGGTTTGATCTTGAGCTGAGGGGTGTCTGGCTCTCGGTCTCGGCTGCGCCGTCGACGGGTAGACCTCGCCTGCGGCATTGGCCTGGGCGCGAGTTTCGAGCTTTGCTCGATGCGGCGGACTTGTTTTGCGTGGGGCCCCTGCAACACCCGTGGCAGAACCACAAAGCGGGGGCCGAAAAGCAGGCCCTGCCGCGTGGACGACGCTACGGCTGCTGTCCCCCCACACAAAACAAGTCCGCCCCATCGAGCCGGCTTGGCACCAGCGACTCCGAGGAGCGTTGTTCGGCCACCGCCTGGGAGGGGCGCGTGGCTGGCCAACGTTTGTGAGGGCTGGGTGAGGGCCAACGTCGTAGAGGGGCGTGTTCAGGGCTATTGCCTGTGAAGGGGACATGAGGGCGGATGGCCGTGGCGGGCGCGTAGAGGCCAGTCGTACAGGGGGCGAGTCAAGGACCGTCGCCTGTGAGGGGTGTGCGTGGGCGGACGTCTGGGAGGGGCGCGTTGAGGACCGTCGCCTGATGGGGTGGTGTGGGGGGACGGGGTGGGGGGACGGGCCTAGCGTGGCTGGGAGGGTTGATTGGCTGCTGGTAGGGGTACTGACCGGGTGGGGGAAGACCAGGTTGGGAGGCGGGCAGTGTCCGGAGACGTCATCGAGTTGATCCTGGCTGATCACCGGCGGTTCGAGGACTTGTTCCGGCGGTTGCGGGACAACTCCGAGGACCGGGTGGGGGCGCTCAGGGACCTCGCCGAGTTGCTGGTGGCGCACGCGGAGGCCGAGGAGGGGGAGGTCTACCCGGCGCTGCGGCGGTTCCAGGACATCGATGCGCACGAAGTCGAGCACGGGGCCGAGGAGCACGCCGAGGGGCACCAGGCGCTGTTGGCGTTGATGGAGGTGGGGGATCCCGAGGCGCAGGAGTGGGACGAGAAGCTCGAGGACCTGGTCAAGGCCATCAACCACCACGTCGACGAGGAGGAGCGGACCATCCTCAACGCCGCCCGTGACACCGTGCCCGAGCAGCGGCGGGTCGAACTCGGCGAGAAGTTCGTCGAGGCCAGGGCCGCGCGCGTGTCGGCGGGGTGCGGGGACATCTCGCACGTGCGTGACCTGGTCGAGCAGACCAAGCACCGGGTCGACTGAACCAGGCACGAGACAGAGAGGGACTAGATCATGATCCTGCGCAGGCTGGCCCGTCCGATGCTCGCCGCCATCTTCATCAGCGGGGGAATCAACGCGCTGCGGTCCCCCGAGGCGCACGCCGAGGCCGCGAAACCACTGCTCGCCAAGGTCGGCGACAAGCTCCCCGAGCAGGTGCCCACCGACCCGGTGGCGCTCGTGCGCATCGACGGCGCCGTCAAGGTCGCCGCCGGGGTCGCGCTGGCGCTGGGCAAGGTGCCGCGCCTGGCCGCGCTGCTGCTCTCGGCCAGTGTGGTCCCGACCACTGTCGCCGCGCACCCGTTCTGGGAGGAGAAGGACCCGGCCGAGCGCAAGCAGCAGCTGATCCACTTCCTGAAGAACGTCGGCCTGCTCGGCGGGCTGCTGCTCGCTTCCGCCGACACGCACGGCAAACCGTCGGTCGCGTGGCGTGCCAAGCGGGCCACCCACGACCTCGGCGACTGGATCTCCGACACCAGCGACCACGTCGGATCCGCCGTCGTGAGCGCGCCGCGCAAGGCCAAGAAGGCCGTCGTCGGGGTGCTGCCCGGCTGAGTCCGGAATCACCAGGGCCGGGTTTTCGTCCATACCGGTGGATAGGTTGGACGAAGCCACTCCCTGGAGGTGCCGTGACCCTGCCCGTGCCCACCGACTCCGCGCTCCGACGTGCCCTGCGCCGGGCCCGCGACGGCGTCGCGGTGGACCAGACCGAGGCCGAGATCCTGCTGCACGCGCGGGGTGAGCACCTGGCCGACCTGTTCGCCACCGCCTCGCGGGTGCGCGACGCCGGGCTGGCCGAGGTCGGCAGGACCGGGGTGATCACCTACTCGCGCAAGGTGTTCATCCCGCTGACCCGGCTGTGCCGTGACCGGTGTCACTACTGCACCTTCGCGACTGTCCCCGGTCGGCTCCCCGCGCCGTTCCTCAGCCCCGACGAGGTGCTGGAGATCGCCAGGCAGGGCGCGGCGATGGGCTGCAAGGAAGCCCTGTTCACCCTCGGTGACCGCCCGGAGGACCGGTGGGCGGCGGCCGCGGAGTGGCTGGAGGCCGCGGGCTACCCCGACACCCTGTCGTACGTGCGGGCGATGGCGATCCGGGTGCTGGAGGAGACCGGCCTGCTGCCGCACCTCAACCCCGGCGTGCTCGGGTGGACCGACTTCCAGCGGCTCAAGCCCGTCGCGCCATCGATGGGGATGATGCTGGAGACCACGGCGGAGAGGCTGTGGTCGGAGAAGGGCGGGCCGCACTACGGGTCGCCGGACAAGGAACCCGCGGTGCGGCTGCGGGTGCTGGAGGAGGCGGGCCGCTCGGCGGTGCCGTTCACCACCGGCGTGCTGATCGGCATCGGCGAGACCCTGGCCGACCGGGTCGAGTCGCTGTTCGCGATCCGCCGGATCTCCCGGCAGTACGGCGGGATCCAGGAGACGATCATCCAGAACTTCCGGGCCAAACCGGACACCGCGATGCGCGGCATGCCCGACGCCGAGGCCGAGGAACTGGCCGCCACCGTCGCCGTCGCGCGGGTCGTGCTCGGCCCCAAGGCCCGGATCCAGGCACCGCCCAACCTCATCGGCGACGAGTTCGAGCTGTTGCTGCGCGCCGGGATCGACGACTGGGGCGGCGTCTCACCGCTGACCCCCGACCACGTCAACCCCGAGCGCCCCTGGCCGCAGATCGACACCCTCGCCGAGCGCACCGCCGCGGCCGGGTTCCGGCTCGCCGAGCGGCTGACCATCTACCCCGAGTACCTCAAGCGCGGCGAGCCCTGGCTCGACCCCCGGCTGGCCGCGCACGTCGCCGCGCTGGCCGATCCGGACACCGGGCTCGCCGTCGAGGACGCACCCGTGGTCGGGAGGCCCTGGCAGGAACCGGAAGTCGCGCTGGTCGACTCCGGGCGGACGGACCTGCACAGCACGATCGACACCACCGGCCGCACCGCGGACCGCCGCGACGACTTCGACTCCGTGTACGGCGACTGGGACTCCCTGCGGGAACTGGTCGTCCACGCCGACCGGGTCGTGGGCGGCGGGGGAGCGGTTCGACCCGAGTTCGCGACCGCGTTGCGGCACGCGGAGAAGAACCCGTCCGGTCTGTCCGATTCGGACGCCCTGGTGCTGCTGTCGGCCGGGCCGGGGGCCGAGATCGAGGCGCTGGCGTCCTTCGCGGACGCGTTGCGGCGCGAGGCCGTGGGCGACGTCGTGACCTATGTGGTCACTCGGAACATCAACTTCACCAACGTGTGCTACACCGGCTGCCGGTTCTGCGCGTTCGCCCAGCGCCGCACGGACGCCGACGCGTACACGCTGTCGCTGGAGCAGGTCGGCACCCGGGCCGAGCAGGCGTGGGCGGTCGGCGCGACCGAGGTGTGCATGCAGGGCGGCATCCACCCGGACCTGCCCGGGACGGCGTACTTCGACATCGCGGCCGAGGTCCGCAAGCGCGCGCCCGGGCTGCACGTGCACGCGTTCTCGCCGATGGAGGTCGTCAACGGTGCCACCAGGTCCAACCTGTCCATTGCGGACTGGTTGACGGCCGCCCGCGAGTCCGGTGTGGACTCGTTGCCCGGCACGGCGGCCGAGATCCTCGACGACGACGTGCGCTGGGTGCTCACCAAGGGCAAACTGCCGACCGCCGAGTGGATCGAGGTCGTGACGACCGCGCACCGACTCGGCATCCCGACCACGTCGACCATGATGTACGGCCACGTCGACACCCCAGCGCACTGGGTGGCGCACCTCAAGCTGATCGGCGCGCTGCAGGACGACACGGGCGGGTTCAGCGAGTTCGTCCTGCTGCCGTTCGTCCACACCAACGCCCCGCTCTACCTCGCGGGCATCGCCCGCCCCGGCCCCACCCACCTGGAGAACCGCGCCGTCCACGCCCTGGCCAGGATCCTGCTGCACGGCCGCATCCCCAACATCCAGACCAGCTGGGTCAAACTCGGCGATCCCGGCGTCGTCGACGTCCTGCGCGGCGGCGTCAACGACCTCGGCGGCACGCTCATGGAGGAGACCATCAGCCGGATGGCAGGCAGCGCCAACGGCAGCTACAAGACGATCGCCGACTTGGAAGCTCTGGCAGCGCTCGCGGGTCGTCCTTCGCGGCAACGGACTACTACGTATGGGGAGGTGTCGGTGGAGCGGCGCGCGGCGGCTTTGGCGGCGGATGGGGTGTGGAAGCCGAACCTGCTGCCGTTGGTGTGATCTTGGTGGGGTTGGTGGTCGGGTGGGAGTTGTCCACAGGCTGCTGCTCGCTGCGCCCGTTTTGTCCGGTGCTTTTCGGTAGGCTGTGAGGAGCGTTGTTTGGCCAACGTTGTAGAGGGCGCGTTGGGGCCAACGTCGTAGAGGGCCGGGTAAGGGCCAACGACTGTGGCGGGCACGCTGGGGCCAATGCCTGGGAGGGGCACGCTGGGGCCAACGACTGCAAGGGGCGCGTGGTTGGACCCAATATTTGGGGGCGGGTTGGGGCTGGACGCACTCGGGACAACCCGTTCCGGCGGTGCTTCGAGGCGGAGGACGCCCGTATCGATGATCGGGCGTCGGTGGTCGCCGGGTGACCGCGCCGCTGGACGAGGGCGGCGCGGTCGAGGAGGTGGGGGTTAGGACTTGGCGGCTTGCCAGCCTAGGAGGGCGGCGCCTACGCGGCCTGCGTCTTGGCCTAGGGCGGCGCGGACTACCTCTGGTTTGCGTTGGAACTGGAGGCGGTTGAGGAGTTCCTCGCGCAGCGGCGCGATGAGGGCCTCGCCCGCTTCCGCGACGCCGCCGCCGATGACGATGATGGAGGGGCCGAACAGGGTTACCGCGGCCTGGAGGGCGGTGGCCAGGGCGTCGACGGCGTCGCGCCAGACGGCGCGGGCGTCGGGGTCGGTGGAGAGCAGGCCGGCTACCCCGGCGGCGTCGGTGATGGTGCGGCCGGTGCGCTCGGCGTAGCGGCGGGCGAAGGCGGGGGCGGCGGCGAGGGTCTCCAGGCAGCCGCGGGCGCCGCAGCCGCAGGTGGCGCCGCCCGGGTCGACGATGAGGTGGCCGATCTCACCGGCGTAGCCCGAGGCGCCGAGCACGGAGCCGTCCACCTGGACCGCGGCCGCGATGCCGGTGCCGACGGGCATGAACATGGCGTCCGGCGCGCCCTTGCCCGCGCCGACGGTGAACTCGGCCAGCCCGCCCGTGCGGACGTCGTGGCGCACCAGCAGCGGCACCGACGTCGCCGCCTCCAGCTCCGCGCGCAGCGGCACGTCGTGCCAGCCCAGGTTGACCGCCGTGCGGACCAGGCCCAGCTCGTCGTCGACCACCCCCGGCACCGCCACTCCCGCGCCCACCACGTCGTGGCCCGCGCCGAGCCGGTTGACCAGCTCGGCGATCTGGCCCACGTCGGCCACCTCGCCGGTCCGCCTGGTCGGCTCGCGCAGGGTCTCGACGGCGCGCAGGTCCCGGTCGACCAGCGCGGCCTTGATCGAGGTACCTCCGACGTCCACCGCGACCACGTGCTGGTCCGCTGCCATGCGCTTCCTTCCCCTTGGGCGTCCATCTCGGCGCTCGAGCGCTCGAACCTGCTCGCGCGCGCACCGAATACTGCGTGATCAGTCAGCCGATGCCAAGCGTTTCGGTCGTTGAATGTGCGTTCACTTGGCGATACCTTGCAACGCCGCGGGTGTGCGCGGGAGAGCGGGGAGGGTGGTGCACGGGTGGACCGGTACGAGCGGCTCAGCACGCTGCTGGACATGCTCGGGCAGCGCGGCAAGGTCGACGTCGACGACCTCGCCGACGAACTCGGGGTGAGCGCGGCCACCATCCGCCGCGACCTCGACCACCTCGCCGAGCAGCAGCTGCTCACCCGCACCCGCGGCGGCGCCGTCGCCAACAACGTCGCCTACGACCTGCCGCTGCGCTACAAGACCGCCCGGCACGCCTCCGAGAAGGAGCGCATCGGCAAGGCCGCCGCCGCGATGGTCGCCCGCGGCACCGTGGTCGGCCTCAACGGCGGCACCACGACCACCGAGATCGCCCGCGCGCTGGCCATCCGCCCCGACTTCAACCAGACCGACGAACCGGCGCTGACCGTGGTCACCAACGCGCTCAACATCGCCAACGAGCTGGCCGTCCGCCCGCACGTCAAGATCGTCGTCACCGGCGGCGTCGCCCGCCCGCAGTCCTTCGAGCTCAGCGGCCCGCTGGCCACCAGGATCCTCGACGAGATCACCCTGGACGTGGTGTTCCTCGGCGTCGACGCGGTCGACCCGGTGCACGGCGCCTACGCCCACCACGAGGGCGAGGCCAGCATCAACCGGCTGATGGCCGAGCGGGCCCGCCGGGTCATCGTCATCGCCGACAGCTCCAAGCTCGGCCGCCACGCCTTCGCCCAGATCTGCCCGGTCTCGGCCATGCGCCTGCTCATCACCGACTCCGCCGCCCCCGCCGAGGCCGTCGCCGCCTTCGAGGACGCCGGTGTAGAGGTGCACACGGTCTAATCCTGGGCAGCGGCGCGGACCTTGGCCAGGGCCGAGCCCACGGCGGCGAGTTCGTCGGTGTCGAGCACGTCCACCACCAGCCGCCGCACCTCCAGCACGTGGTCGCGCGCGGCCGCCTCCAGCCGGGCCCGACCCGGGTCCGTCAGCGCCGCGTGCACCCCCCGGCGGTCCTGCGGGCACGGCGAGCGCGTCACCAGACCCGCGCGGACCAGCCGGTCCACGGTCTGGGTCACCCGCGCCCGCGAGTGGCTGACCTGCGCGGCGAGCTCGGACATGTGCAGGTGCCCCTCGGACAGGTGCACCAGGATCTCGTACTCGGCCAGCGTCAGGCCGTGGCTGTCGCGCAGGTGCTTGTCGACGCGGGCCAGCAGCAGGCCCGCGCCCTCCACGAGCGCGCGCCAGGACCGCTGCTGGGCGGCGTCCAACCAGGGCGTCACCGGTCCAGCCTACGCAGCACCCCTCTCGTTGACATCACAACTACCCGGGGCTACAGTCGCAGTAGTTAATTCATTAACTAGTTGGAGGAACGGTGACCGAGCAGGTCAAGGTGGCGGTCGTGTACTACTCGGCGACGGGCAGCGTGTACGCGCTGGCCAGGGCCGCCGCCGAGGCGGCGGAGAAGGAGGGCGCCGAGGTCCGCCTGGTCAAGGCCAGGGAGCTCGCCCCGGCCGAGGCGATCGCGTCCAACGAGGGCTGGGCCGCGCACGCCGCCGAGACCCAGTCGGTGCCCGAGGCGACGATGGACGACCTGGACTGGGCCGACGTCGTCCTGATCGGCAGCCCGACCCGCTTCGGCCTGCCCGCCGCGCAGGTCAAGCAGTTCATCGACCAGGCAGGTCCGTTGTGGTCGCAGGGCAAGCTGGTGGACAAGGTGGCATCGTCGTTCACGTCCACCGGTACCGCGCACGGCGGCCAGGAGACGACCATCACGGCGATCAACAACACCTTCTACCACTGGGGCGCGATCATCGTGGCCCCCGGCTACGCCGACCCGATCCAGTTCCAGGCGGGCAACCCCTACGGTGCCAGCCACATCTCCCACAACGGCGCCACCCCGCCGGGGGAGACCGAGTTGGCCGCGATCTCGTTCCAGGCGAGCCGCGCGGTCAAGGTCGCCGCCCGGCTCAAGCGCGGCGCCTGAGACACCCGAACCCGGAAGGCGGAGAAACCATGGCACTGCCGGACAGCCGCGTCGCCGAGCTGACCGCGGAACGCGACCGGCTGCGGGCCGAGGTGCTGCGCGAGCGCGGACAGCGCCCGGCCAGCAGCGCCCGCGGCATCCACCACACCGCGCTGATCAGCGGGGACGTGCGCCGGACGGTCGAGTTCTACCAGGACGTGCTCGGGTTCCCGTTGACCGAGATGTTCGAGAACCGCGACTACCCGGGCTCGACCCACTTCTTCTTCGACGTGGGCAACGGCAACGCGGTCGCGTTCTTCGACCTGCCCGGCCTCGACCTCGGCGACTACGCCGAGGTCCTGGGCGGGCTGCACCACCTGGCGATCTCCATGGCGCCGGACCAGTGGCACGCGGCCAGGGCGCGGCTCGACGCCGCCGGTGTGGCCTACGTGGAGGAGAGCGGCACCTCGGTGTACTTCCGCGACCCCGATGGCGCCCGCGTCGAACTCATCGCCGACCCGCTCGGCGAGATGTACGGGGAGTTGGTCGTATGAAGGACAACAGCATGAACATCGACACCACTGTGGATGTCCGGCGGGCCGGGGACCGGTTCAAGACGAACATCGGCTGGCTGGACTCGAAGCACTCGTTCTCCTTCGGCCACCACCAGGACCACCGCAACACCCACTTCGGGTTGCTGCTGGTCAACAACGACGACGTGGTGACCCCCGGCTCCGGGTTCGACACGCACCCGCACCGGGACATGGAGATCGTCACCTGGGTGCTGCGCGGCGCCCTGGTGCACCAGGACTCCGAGGGGCACAGCGGCATCATCTACCCGGGCCTGGCCCAGCGGATGAGCGCGGGCACCGGGATCCTGCACTCGGAGAAGAACGACTCGTGGCGGGTCTCCGGTGGTCCGAAGCACGCCGACCCGGTGCACTTCGTGCAGATGTGGGTGGTGCCGGACGAGGCGGGCAAGGCACCCGGGTACGAGCAGCTGGAGATCGACAACGAGCTGCTCGCGGGCGGTCTGGTGCCGGTCGCGTCGGGGATGCCCGAGCACGAGGGCGCCTCGGCCATCCGGATCGGCCAGAAGCACGCCGCGCTCTACGCCGCCAGGATCGCCCCCGGTGGCACGGTGACGCTGCCGGACGCGCCGTTCGTGCACCTGTTCGTGCCGGTCGGGTCGGTGGTGCTGGAGCGGTCCGGGGCGCTGGCCACCGGTGACGCCGCGCGCATCACCGCCTCGGGCGGTCAGCGGGTCACGGCCGGGCCGGAGGGCGCGGAGATCCTGGTGTGGGAGATGCACGCCACGATCCGCCTCGGCTGACCCCCTCGGCGCCTGACCTGCCCGGTCAGGCGCCGGTGTCGTCGGTGCGCGGGGGAGTGGGGCGGCGCACGTAGAGCACGCCCGCGTCCAGGTCGATCGGGCCGGTGGTCAGTTCCTCGACCCGGTCGAGGGCCGGGTCCTGGCCGTTGCCCGCGTCGTCCTGGCTCTCCTTGCGGAGCTTCTGGCTGCCGAACAGCTCGCCGAATGCGCTCATGGGGTCGACTGTAGGGGCAGGTCCACCAGCGGGGCGAGGGTCGCGCGGTGCCTGCCGGGGGTGCCGAGCGCGATCTCGTCGGCCTTGGCGCGCTTGAGGTACAGGTGCGCGGGGTGCTCCCAGGTCATGCCGATCCCGCCGTGCAGCTGGACGCACTCCTCGGCCGCGCGCACCGCGACCGCCGAGCACAGCGACTGCGCGACCGACACCGCGATGTCCACGTCGACCCCGGTGGCCAGGGCGTCCGCGGCGTGCCGGGCGGCGGCGGTGGCGAGCACGATCGACTGCCACAGGTCGGCGACGCGGTGCTTGAGCGCCTGGAACGACCCGACCGGCCTGCCGAACTGGTACCGCGCCTTGATGTGGGCGACGGTCGCGTCCAGGCACCACCGGGCGACGCCGACCTGCTCGGACGCCAGGATGCCCGCCCCCGCGACCAGGGCGGCGTGGACGGCCTCGTCGCCGGGACCGGTGAGCGGCGTCGTCGGGGCACCGCTGATGTCGACGTCGGCGATCGGCCGGGTCTGGTCGAGCGAGGTCACCGGCGTGACCACCGCGTGACGGGCCTCGACCAGGTGGACCGTCCCCTCGACGGGGACCAGGAGCACCTCGGCCGCCGCGGCATCGGCGACGCTGCGCGCCTTGTACCCGCCTGCTGTCGGCCCCCAGGACGACAACGGCACCACCAGGGCGGCCGTGGTCTCACCCTGGGCGAGCCTGGTCAGCAGCTCGCGGGCTGCCGGGTCGTCGGCGAGGTGGGTCAGGATGGCGGTGGCCAGGATGGCGCTGCCGAGGAACGGGACCGGCGCCACCGATCGCCCCAGCTCCTCAGCGACTACTGCTGTCTCGCGGTAGCTCGCGCCTTGGCCGCCGAGGTGTTCGGGGACGTGCAGTGAGGTGGCACCGATGCGCGCCAGGTCTCGCCAGAGGGCGGTGTCGGCCCCGTTGTCGATCTGCGCGAGCACGGAGGCCGGGCTGGCGCGGTCGCCGAGCAGGTCGGCCACACTCGCCCGGAGCTCGTCCTCGACTTCGGTGTAGAGCAGGTTCACCGGGGGAGGTCCTTCCAGGGGATGTCCTTGTCGGACCTCGGTTCGGTGGGGAGGCCGAGGACTCGTTCGGCGATGATGTTGCGGAGGACTTCCGAGGTGCCGCCCTCGATGGAGTTGCCCTTGGCGCGCAGGTAGCGGTAGCCGGCGTCGCGGGCGGTGAAGTCGACCGCGGTGGGGCGGCGTTGGGTCCAGTCGTCGTAGCGGAGGCCGTCTTCGGCGAGGAACTCGACCTCCAGGGCGGAGAGGGCCTGGGACAGGCGGGCGAAGCCGAGTTTCATGGCCGAGCCCTCCGGGCCGGGGGAGCCCGCGGCGAGTTGTTGGCGCAGGCGGATCCCGGCCAGGCGCAGTGCTTCCGACTCCACCCACAGGCTCAGCAGCCGGTCGTGCAGCTCGGGCGTCCTGCGCTCCGGGTGCGCCCGCCAGGTGTCCGCGACCACCCCGACCATGCCGCCCTCGCGCGGGACCGGGCGGCCGCCGATCGCGACCCGCTCGTTCATCAGCGTCGTCTGGGCGATCCGCCAGCCCGCGCCGACCTCGCCGATCCGGTGCGCGTCCGGGACGCGCACCCCGGTCAGGAACACCTCGTTGAACTCGGCCTCGCCGGTGATCTGCCGCAGCGGCCGGACCTCGACGCCCGGCGCGGTCATGTCGCACACGAAGTAGGTGATCCCCGCGTGCTTGGGCACGTCCGGGTCGGTGCGGGCGAGCAGGATGGCCCACTGGGCGTTGTGCGCGCTGGAGGTCCACACCTTCTGCCCGGTCACCACCCAGTCGTCGCCGTCGCGCCGCGCCCGCGTCCCCAGCGCCGCCAGATCCGAGCCCGCGCCCGGCTCGCTGAACAGCTGGCACCACACCTCTTCCCCGGTCCACAGTGGACGCAGGAAGCGCAGCCGCTGCTCCTCGGTGCCGTGCGCCAGGATCGTCGGCGCGGCCATGCCCAGCCCGATGCCGATCCGCCGCGGGCTGTTGTCCGGCGCCCCTGCCTCGGCCAGCGCCAGGTCGACTTCCTGCTGTGCGTCCCTGGGCGCGCCGAGCCCGCCGAGGCCGACCGGGAAGTGCACCCACGCCAGGCCCGCGTCGAACCGGGCGCGCAGGAACTCCAGCCGCCCGGTCGTCGCCGGGTCGTGCGCCGACAGCAGCGCCGCGACCCTGTCCCGCATCCCGCTCACCGTTGCTCCTCCATGCCCGAACGCCATCAGTCCGCGGGTCCACCGGCGACGTAGATCACCTGGCCGGAGACGAACCCGGCCTCCTCGCTCACCAGGAACGCCGCCGTGGCCGCGACGTCCTCCGGTTGCCCGATCCGGCCGACCGGCACCGAGGCCGCCACGCCCGCCTTGAAGTCCTCGAACGGCATCCCGATCCGCGCCGCGGTCGCCGCCGTCATGTCGGTCTCGATGAACCCCGGCGCGATCGCGTTCGCGGTGACCCCGAACCTGCCCAACTCGATCGCCAACGTCTTGGTCAGCCCCTGCATGCCCGCCTTCGCGGTCGCGTAGTTCGCCTGACCGCGGTTGCCCAGCGCCGAGGTGCTGGACAGGTTCACGATCCGCCCGTACCGCTGCTCGGTCTGGTGGCGCTGCACCGCGCGGCTCATCAGGAACGCGCCCCGCAGGTGCACCCCGATGACCGAGTCCCAGTCGTCGTCGCTCATCTTGAACACGAGGTTGTCGCGCAGGATCCCGGCGTTGTTCACCAGCACCGTCGGCGGCCCGAGCTTCTCGGCGACCTCCGCCACCGCGGCCTCGACCCGCTCGGTCACGCTCACGTCCGCCCCGACCGCCAGCGCCGTCCCGCCCGCCCCGGTGATCGACTCGACCGTGCCCGCGCAGGCCGCGGCGTCGAGGTCGAGCACCGCGACCGCGAACCCGTCGCGCCCGAGCCGCGTCGCGATCGCGGCACCGATGCCCCGCGCCGCCCCCGTCACGATCGCGATCCGCTGGGTCACTGGCCCTCCACTGGTCGTCGCCGCCTGCGAATCGTCACCGCACCGGAAGTTACTCCCGGGTCCGTTCGAGTGTCCACCATCTCGCTGGCCCCGACCGAACGGCCGTGACAGGGTGGGGTCAGACCCACCGATGGAGGCTCAACGTGGAGAACTCTGTCCTTCCGTACAGCGGTATGGCCTTGGATCGTGCCGGTGCGCGACGTGCTGACGCGGCCTGGATCGACGCGCGGCGACCGACCGGGCACGCCCTGGCGTTCTGGCGCGACCGGTGCCTGGTCCGCGACGGCCGACCGCTGCTCACCACCGTCACCGACGACGCGGTGTTCCTCGGCATCGACGGCGACACCGCCCTGTTCGCCTGTGACCTGTCCGAAGTGGACGAAAGCGTCGCGCTTGCCGAGACCGGCGCGCACGGTGCCATCGACATCCGCGTGCTGTTCACGGACCTCGGTCCAGAAGACGCCACCCGCCTCGCCTACGCCAGGGGGATCCTGCACTGGCGGCGCAACCAGCGCTTCTGCGGCGCCTGCGGTAGCGCCGCCATCGACTCGCACGGCGGGCACGTCCGCAAGTGCACCGGCTGCGGCAAGCTGCTGTTCCCGCGCATCGAACCGGCGATCATCGTCCTGGTCGAGCACGGCGACCGCTGCCTGCTCGGCCGCCACCGCGGCGCCACCGGCTTCTCCACGCTGGCGGGGTTCGTGGAGATCGGCGAGAGCATGGAGGACGCCGTGCGCCGGGAGGTCGCCGAGGAGTCCGGGGTCGCGGTCGGCGCGGTGCGGTACCTGGCCTCGCAGGCGTGGCCGTTCCCATCCGGACTGATGCTCGGTTTCCGCGCCGTGGCGCTGTCCCCGGACATCGCGGTGGACCTGGACGAGTTGGCGGAGGCCCGCTGGTTCACCAGGGCCGAGGTCGCCGCGCTCGGTGACCGCAGGCCGGACTCGGTGGAATCGTTCCTAGTGGACCGCTGGCTGGTCACTCCCTAACTCCCGCAACGCATCCGGCGGTGACCCCGGTCACCCCTAGGGGGTCGTCCCCTGGCCAAGATCGGGGACGAATCCTGATTCGCCCGTGCCGCGGCGCTGACACTCTTCTGCCCAACAGCGAAGAGTCGTTTCCGTCAGTGGGGGGAACCCAGACATGTCAGGCAATTCGGCGACGCAGGCAAGACCGATGGCGACGGTGCGGATCGCGCGGTGGAGCGCGGAGCACCCGTGGCGCGCGATCACCGCGTGGCTGGTGTTCGTCGCGGTGTGCATCGGCGTCGGCAACATCGTCGGCACCAAGACCACCGACTTCGACGACGCCGCCAAGGGCGAGCTCGCGGTCTACCAGAAGATGGTCGACGACGCGGGCTTCAACCGCCCGGCCAGCGAGAACGTCCTGATCACCGCCCGCTCCGGCGCGCTCGACAAGGCGGCAGCGGGCAAGGTCGCCGAGGACGTGCGCGCCAGGATGTCCGGCCTCAAGGAGGTCGGTGAGGTCAGCGAGGCGCTGCCCTCGCCCAACGGCAACGCGCTGCTGGTCGGCGTCGAGATCGCCGGTGACCGCAAGACCGCGGACGAGCGGCTGCAACCGCTGCTCGACGCCACCGCCGCGGTCCAGGCCGCGCACCCCGACCTGCTGGTCGAGCAGGTCGGCGGCGAGTCGCTGAACAAGGCGCTGTCCACCGCGCTCGGCGACGACTTCGCCAAGGCCGAGCTGATCAGCATCCCGGTCACCCTGGTGATCATGCTGATCGCCTTCGGCGCGGTCATCGCCGCGGGCATCCCGGTGCTGCTGGCGCTCTCCGCCGTCGGCGCCGCGATGGGCCTGTCGGCGCTGGCCTCGCAGCTGGTGCCCGCCTCCGAGAACACCTCCAGCATGATCCTGCTGATCGGCATGGCCGTCGGCGTCGACTACTCGCTGTTCTACGTCCGCCGCGAACGCGAGGAACGCGCCAAGGGCCGCACCCACCTCGACGCGGTGGAGATGGCCGCGGCCACCTCGGGGCACGCGATCGTGGTCTCCGGGTTCGCCGTCGTGGTCGCCATGGCGGGCATGTTCGTCGCCAACGACGTCATCTTCACCTCGATGGCCATCGGCTCCATCCTGGTCGTGCTGGCCGCCGTGATCGGCTCCATCACCGTGCTGCCCGCGATGCTGGCCAAGCTCGGCCGCTGGATCGACAAGCCCAGGGTGCCGTTCGTGTGGCGGCTCTCGGCCAAGGGCGGCGAGCCCAGGGTGTGGAAGGCGATCCTGCGCCCGTCGCTGCGCCGCCCGGCCACCACGCTCACCGTGGCGGGCCTGGCCCTGGTCGCGCTGGCCATCCCGGCGCTGGGCATGAAGCTCAACTCCCCGTCCGACGCCGACCTGCCGCGCAGCATCCCGGTCATGCAGTCCTACGACCGGATGACCGCCGCGTTCCCCAGCACCGGCGCCACCCACGCGGTCGGCGTGCGGGCCCCGGCCGACAAGGTCGCCCAGACCGAGGCCGCGGTGACCGCGCTCACCGAGCGGATCAAGGCCGACGCCGGGTTCGCCCACGAGCGCGAGATCGAGGTCACCCGCTCGCCGGACGGCCGGGTGTTCCTGCTCAACGCGGCCATCTCGTCCTCGGCGGCCAGCCCGGAGGCGGACAACTCCCTCACCTGGCTGCGCACGGTCGCCCTGCCGCAGACCGTGGGCACCGTCGCGGGCGCCGAGTTCGCGGTGAGCGGCCAGACCGCGGGGGAGAACGACTTCGTCGACTCGATGAACGAGTCGCTGCCGTGGGTCATCGCGATCGTGCTGCTGCTGACGTTCATCATCATGACCTGGACGTTCCGCGCCCCGCTGATCGCGCTGTCGTCGATCGCGCTGAACATGCTCTCCGCCGCGGCCGCCTACGGCGTGCTGGTGCTGGTGTTCCAGAACACCTGGGCCGAGGGCCTGCTCGGCTTCACCTCCACCGGCGGCATCGTCGCCTGGCTGCCGCTGATGCTCTTCGTCGTCCTGTTCGGACTCTCGATGGACTACCACGTGTTCGTCGTCAGCCGCATCCGCGAGGCGCGGGACTCCGGTGTGGACACCAGGGCGGCGATCTCCAAGGGCATCACGTCCTCGGCGGGCGTGGTCACCAGCGCCGCGGCGGTGATGGTCGGCGTGTTCTCCATCTTCGCCACGCTCAGCACGATCGACATGAAGCAGATGGGCGTCGGCCTGGCCACCGCGATCCTGCTCGACGCCACCCTCATCCGCGCCGTCGTGCTGCCCGCGCTGATGGGCGTGCTCGGCGAGCGGAACTGGTGGACGCCGCGGATCCTGCGCCCCCGCCGGGTTCCCGCGCCGGTCGAGGCCGAGCAGACCCGCGAGCTGGACCCGGTCGGCTGATCCGGGGAGAGCACTGAACAAGCACCGACAACGAGCGGAAGCCCCGACCAGCGAACTGGTCGGGGCTTCCCGCAACCCTGTACTTCCCACTGCAACTCTGTTTACCGCAACCCTGTTTACCGCAACCCTGCTACATCCCCTGCGTGGCTGGTCTCTGCCCGGTCAGCCCGCGGGTTCACCGGTGGACGTGGCTACGCCCGTAGAAACCGGCGACCAGCGCCACACCGAGCGCGGCGAGGCCGACCTGGAAGATGATCTCGATCCAGTCCACGCCAGCGGTCGTGCCGACGCCGACCGCGTTGGCCAACGCGGTACCCAGGAAAGCCGCGACGATACCGACCACGATGGTCAGCCAGATCGGGATCGACTGCTTGCCGGGAACCACCAGGCGGCCCAGTGCGCCGATGATCAAACCGATGATCAGCGCGGTGAAGATGCCGGTGACGGTCATTGTCCGCTCCCTCGAATCTCGGTGGGGTCTCGACACTGAGGTACCCGGCGAACGCGATTCTCACTCAATCCGGCGGATTTTTTCTCGCCCGGCGGCGGCGGAACCCGGGGCCCACACTGGGGGGATGCACTACACCGACCGCGTTCACGCCGGTCGGGTGCTCGGCGCGAGGTTGGAGTACCTGCGCGGCGAGGACCCGGTCGTCCTCGGCCTTCCCCGCGGCGGCGTACCGGTCGCCGCCGTGGTGGCCGCCCTCCTCACCGCCGAACTCGACGTCGTGCTCGTGGGCAAGGTCGGCGCTCCCGGTGCCGCGGAACTCGCGGTCGGCGCGGTGGGGGAGGGCAGGCACGGGTCGGACTGGGTCGAGGTCAGGGCGGAGGCGGTGCTCGCCCTGCTGGAACTGTCCTGGTCGGACGTCGCCGACACCGTCGCCAGGGTGAAGGCGAACCTCGCCGATCAGTCCCGGCGACTGCGCGGCGGCGTGGAACCGCACTCGCTGCGCGGCCGCACCGTCGTGGTGGTCGACGACGGCGTGGCCACCGGGTCCACCGTCGAGGCCGCCGTCCGGGTGGTGCGCGGACTCGGCGCCGAACGGATCGTGCTCGCCGTACCGGTCGCCCCGGCCACCGTGGTCGACCGGCTCACCGAGATCGCCGACGACGTCGTCTGCCCGCTCGCGCCGGACGACCTCGACTCCGTGGGGCGGTGGTACGAGGACTTCACCCAGGTCGACGACGCCGAGGTCCGGGAACTGCTGTCCCGGTGACCATTCCGGCTCGTCCGGTGGCTAGTCGACGGTGACACCCGCGGCGCCGACGGCCGGACCCAACAGGTCCAGGATGCGCCGCATGGACTCCGGTGGGTTGCGCAGCACCAGCCTGCTCTGACCCGGCAGCGTCCCGGCCGCCCGCAACAGGGTGATCACACCGGACACGTCGATGAAGTCCAACTCCGCCAGGTCCAAGTGGACGTCGCCGGTGGCCTGGGTGCACAGCGCCACCAGCAGCTGCTCGAAGTCCGGCCGGGTGCGCAGGTCCGCGTGCCCGGTCAACCGGCCCTGCCGGGGAACCACCCCGTCCGGGGTGGCCCGCCCCGGCCGCCGGTCGGCCCGGTGCTCGGCGCGCGGTGGCGGCTGCTCAACGATCGCGACCACCACCCCGGTGCGGGCGGGTGAGCCGGTGGGGCCGGGCGGCCGGGGAGGGCGTCGCGTCGTCGAGCACGGCGAGCCTCCCAGCGGCGTCGGAACCGAGTGGACGGCAGCCTACGCGGCACCGCCGCCGCTGTCCCAGGTCCAAAGACCCCAGCCGGGCTCAGCCCGCGCCGACCGCCAGGTCGTACACCGTCTGGCCGCCAATCGTGACCTGCGCGAAGTTCTCCTGAACCCAGGTCGCGATCTGACTCCCGCCGCCGAAGCCGCCGCCGCGGCCGCCCTCGACGTAGTAGCGGACCTGTCCGGACTCGACGTACGCCTGGAACTGCGCCAGCGTCGGCGCCGGGTCACCGCCGTTGAACCCGCCGATCGCCATCACCGGCCTGCCACTGGCCAACTGCAACGAGGCAGCGCCCTGCGACCCGGTGCTCGCCGCCGCCCAACGACCCGTGGTCGCCCGCAACGCCGCCACCAGTTCCGCGCTCACCGACCCGGTGTCGCCCATGCCGCCACCCATGCCGCCGCTTTGCGACACCGGGCCGGACAGCGGGATCGAGCCACTGTGCGCGGTCGCCGCGGTGGCCACCGTGTAAGCCGATGTCGCACCGAGACACGCCACCAGCGCCAGCACCGCCACCGGCACCGCCGCCCCGCGCAGCAGGTGCACGCCGGTCGCGATCGCCGCGGCCGCCAGCACACCCGCCACCGCGACGACCCACCGCAGCCACGGCAACCAGGTGCCGTCCCAGCCCAACATCACGAACGCCCAACCCGCGGTCAGCGCGACCATCGACGCCAACGCGATCCGCGCGGGCAGGTGACCACGGCCGCGCCACAGCTCGCGGCCGGAGATCGCGACGACACCGGCGATCCCGGGCGCCAGCGCGATCGCGTAGTACGGGTGGACGGTGCCCTGCATGTAGCTGAACACCAGCGCGGTCACCACGGTCCAGCCGCCCCACAGCAGCAGCCCGGCCCTGGTGCGGTCGGTGCGCGGCGCGCGGCGGGTGAACCACAGCCCGGCGACCAGGCCGACGAGCGCGGCGGGCAGCAGCCAGGACACCTCGGGGCCGAACGCGGCGCCGAACATCCGCGACAGCCCGGTCTCCCCGCCGAACCCGGTGTTGCCGCCGCCACCGCCCCCACCGCCGCCGTTGCCGTCACCGCCGAAGATCCGGCTGAGGCCGTTGTAGCCGAGGGCGAGGTCGAGCACGGTGTTGTCGGTCGACCCGCCGATGTACGGCCGGGACGCGGCGGGCCACAGGTCGGCCACCACCACGTACCACCCGGCGGCCACGACCACCGCGACCCCGGCTGCCAGCACGTGCAGCGCGCGGCGCAGCGGGCTGGTCGGCGCGACCACCAGGTACACCAACACGAACGCGGGCAGCACGAGGAACGCCTGCAGCATCTTGGTCAGGAACCCGAAGCCGATCGCGGTACCGGCCAGCACCAGCCAGGTCGCGCTCGCCTTCTCCGCCGCGCGCACCGTGCAGTACGCGCCGACGGCCAGCAGCAGCACCAGCAGCGCGTCGGGGTTGTTGAACTTGAACATCAGTGCCGCCACCGGGGTCGCGGCCAGCGCCGCCCCCGCCGGCAGCCCGGCGCCCGGCCCCGACCAGCGGCGCACGGCGCGGTAGAGCAGCCACACCGAGCCGATCCCGGCCAGCGCCTGCGGCAGCAGCATACTGAACGACGAGAAGCCCAGCACCCGGCCCGACAGCGCCATCAGCCACAGCGCGGCGGGCGGCTTGTCGACGGTGATCAGGTTGCCCGCGTCTAGGGACCCGAAGAACAGCGCCTTCCAGTCCTGGGTGCCCGCCTGCGCGGCGGCGGCGTAGAAGCTGTTGCCCATCCCCGACGCGCTGAGGTCCCACAGGTACAGCACGGCGGTGGCGACCAGCAGCGCGATCGCGGCGGGCAGTTCCCAGCGGGGGTGTCGGGGGGCCGATGCCGTGCTGGGCCTGGGATCGGTGGGGGTGTCGGTCACGGGGACGGCGGACTCGGCGGTCACGGTGCTCACAGCGCGCTCTCCAGGACGGGCTCGGTGGGACGGCGGAAGACCCAGCTGCGCAGCAGCAGGAACCGCAGGACGGTGGCCAGCAGGTTGGCCGCGACCAGCACGGACACCTCGGTGAGACCGCTCGGCGCGGTGAGCCCGTGCAGCAGCGCGAGCGCGCCGCTGGTGAGCCCCAACCCGAGGACGAACACGAGCAACCCCTGGAACTGGTGCCTGGCCGCGTCGGCGGACCCGCGCACCCCGAAGGTCAGCCGCCGGTTGGCCGCGGTGTTGCCGACCGCGGTCACCAGCAGCGCCACCAGGTTCGCCGGCTGCGGCCCGACCTGGCCGCGCAGCAGCACGTACAGCACCAGGTACGCCAGGGTGCTGACGACGCCGACCGCGGCGAACCGCACCAGCTGCCGCAGCAGTCCACGGGGGACACCCGGCGGGTCCTGGGTGATCGCGCCGCGGCCCAGTTGCGCGCGCAGGTCGGCGATCGGCAGCCGCCCGGTGGCCAGGCCGCGGCCGAGCCGGGCGATGCCGCGCAGGTCGGCGACCGCGGTGCGCACGATGTCGACCCGGCTGTCCGGGTCGTCGACCCAGTCCACCGGCACCTCGTGGATGCGCGACCCGGCCCGCTGCGCCAGCACCAGCAGCTCGGTGTCGAAGAACCAGCCGGTGTCGGCCACGTGCGGCAGCAGCGCCCTGGCCACGTCCGCGCGGATCGCCTTGAACCCGCACTGGGCGTCGGAGAACCGCACCGCGAGGGTGCCGCGCAGCAGCAGGTTGTAGGCGCGCGAGATCAGTTCCCGCTTCGGCCCGCGCACCACCCGCGCGCCGCGCGCCAGCCTGCTGCCGATCGCCACGTCCGAGTGCCCGGAGATGAGCGGCGCCACCAGCGGCGAGAGCGCGTTGAGGTCGGTGGACAGGTCGACGTCCATGTAGGCGAGGACCTCGGCGTCGGAGCCGAGCCAGGTGGTGTGCAGCGCCCGGCCGCGGCCCTTCTGCTCCAAGCGCACCGCCCGCACCCCGGGCAGCGACCCGGCGAGCGACTCGGCCACCGCCCAGGTGCCGTCGGTGCTGGCGTTGTCGGCGACGGTGATCCGGAACCGGTAGGGGAAGTGCGCGTGCAGGTGCGCGTGCAGCCTGCGCACGCACGGCTCCAGGTCGCGCTCCTCGTTGTGCACGGGCACCACGACGTCGAGCACCGGTGCCGGTCCCGACGTGCGCACCGGGCCGCGGGCCGCCTGCTGGGGGAGAGCGGCCGCGACCTCGGGGTCCGCGGCCGCCGTCTCAGTGGGGGTCATGCCGTTGACGATCGGGCGCCGCGCTGGGTGGTCGGTGTGCGGTGGCTGTGCGCCCGCTGTGGGAACGCCGGACGTGGTGGTCATCTCAGCGGCTCACGTCGTAGAGGGTGACGCCGCCGACCGTGGTGGCTTCGTAGTTTTGTGCTACCCATTCGGCGATCTCGTGCGCGTCGTCGCTGCCGGTCGAGCCCTGCATGAACGAGCTCGCGATGTACCAGTGCACCTCGCCGTTCGCGGCCATCCGCTGGAACTTGGCCAGCGTGGGTGCCGGGTCGGTGCCGTTGAACCCGCCCAGCGCCAGCACCGGCACACCGGACCCGAGCTGGTACCCGGCGGCGTTGTTGGACCCGATCACGGCCGCGGCCCAGGTGTACTGGTCGGCACCGGAGGCGATGGCCGCCGACAGCTCCGCGCTCGGCGTCGGCGCGCCCAACAGCCCGCCCATGCCGCCGCCGCCCATCCCGCCGCGGCCGCCACCGCCACCGGGACCGCTCGACGCCGATGGACCCACGGACGGCAACGCCCCGGAGTGCGCCTGCGCCGCTGTCGCCACCGAGTACATCCCCGGCGCGACACAGCAGAGCACCAGCGCGACCACCGCCACCGCGCGCCCGGCCACCCTCGGCAGCACCGGGACGAACACCACCGCCATCGCCGCGGTCAGCCCACCGCCCAGCACCAGCGGCGCGAGCCACGGCAGCCAGGTGTCCTCGCGGGAGAGCAGCAGCCACGCCTCCAGCGCCGTCACCGCGATCCCGGCCGACAGGAACCCGATCGCCGCCGGATCGCCCCGGTCGCGCCACACCGTGACCGCGCCGATCCCGAACAGCGCCGCCACGGCCGGGGCCAGCGCGACCGCGTAGTACGGGTGGATGATGCCGTCCATCAGGCTGAACACGGCCCCGGTCACCACCAGCCACAGGCCCCACAGCAGCGCCGCGGCCCGCGTCCGGTCGGTCCGGTCCGCGCGGCGGGTCAGCCACACCAGCGCGACGAGCGCCAGCAGCGCCGCGGGCAGCAGCCACGCGATCTCGCTGCCCATCTCGCTGCCGAACAACCGCGACCAACTGGCCGTGCCCCAGCCGGCGCCACCGCCGACGCTGCCCACCTCGTCGCCGGTGAGCCTGCCCAAACCGTTGTAGCCCAAGGCGAGTTCGAGCACGCTGTCGGTCTGCGAGCCGCCGATGTAGGGCCTGCTGCCGGACGGGATCAGCTCGACCACCGCGACCCACCACCCGCCCGCGCAGACGACCGCGCCGACCGCCGCGCACAAATGCGCGATGCGTTTGCCGAGCGATGTCGGTGCCGCGAGGAGGTACACCAAACCGAACGCGGGCAGCACGAGGAACGCCTGCACCATCTTGGTGAGGAAGCCGAAACCGACCAACGCGCCCGCGAGCACCAACCACCGCACGCTCGCCCGCTCGACCGCGCGGACCGTGGCGTACGCGGCCGCGGTGAGCAGCAGGACCAGCACGGCGTCGGGGTTGTTGAACCGGAACATCAGCGCGGCCACCGGCGTCAGCGCCAGGGCGGCACCGGCGACGAGACCGGCGTGGTGCCCGGACCAGCGACGCACCGCCGCGTACAGCAGCCAGACGGACCCGACACCGGCCAACGCCTGGGGCACCAGCACGCTCCACGGGCCGAGCCCGAAGACCCGCACCGACAGGCCCATCACCCACACCGCGAACGGCGTCTTGTCGACGGTGATGCCGCCCGCGCTGTCGGTGGCGGCGAAGAACCAGGCCGACCAGCTCTGCCCGCCCGCCTGGGCCGCGGCCGAGTAGTAGGCGTTGGCCCACCCGGACGCGCCGAGGTCCCACAGGTAGAGCGCGGCGGTGCCGAGGAGCAGGACGGCCACGGAGAGCCTGCGCGGCAACGGGGTGCGCGCGGTGTCCGGGGTGGGGACGGCCACCGGCCGGTCAGCGACGAGTGTCATGCCCTCACGGTCGGGCAGCGCGCTGGGGCGGGGATGTGCGTTCCCTGTGCGGGAACTGTGCGCCCGCTCAACCGTTGCAGTGCCGGTCGCCCTCGTCGGGCGCGGTGGGCGTGCTGCCTGCTCCCGGGCTCTCGGCGTCCTTCACCGTGACGCACCGGGGGCTGGTGCCGCGCCGGAACAGCACCGACACCAGGCCGGGGGAGTCCTGCCTGCTGAACGGCCGCATGGTGCTGGTGGGCAGCCCGAGGCAGTCGTCGTTGTGGAACACCAACGCACTGCGGTTCGTGTCGTTGTCCAGGTGCCGCACGGTGAACCCGAGCTGGTAGCACCAGTCGTCGTCCGGGTTGACGATCCCCAACCCGCCGTCGAACTCGTAGTAGAGGAAGATCCCGGTCGCCGCGGCCGCTTGCGGTACCAAGGTCCCGCTCATCGCGAACCCGGTGGCCACAAGCGACCCGACTATTCGGCGAACACCTTTCACCGCAACTCCTTCCGCCGCGAACACGTCGCCGGAATTGTTGCCGCGCCCGCCGCGTGATCGCCCGAAAGACACCCGATCGTGGTGATCATCAGTGGGTGACCGCGACCGCCTCGCTCGCCGCCGGGACCTTGACGGTGAACACGGTCCGACCAGGCCCGCTGACCACGTCGACCGACCCGTGGTGCGCCGCGACCACCGCCGAGACGATGGCCAGCCCCAGCCCCGTGCTGCCCTGCGCGCGCGAGCGCGACTCGTCGCCGCGGGCGAACCGCTCGAACACCTCGGGCAGCAGTTCCGCCGGGATGCCGGGGCCGTCGTCGGCCACCGACAGCACCGCGTCCGACCCGTCCACCCGCAGCGCCACCGTGATCGTCGTGCCTGCCGGGGTGTGCGTGCGCCCGTTGGCCAGCAGGTTGGCCAGCACCTGGTGCAGCCGCGCCTGGTCGCCGACCGCCAGCACCGGCTCCGCGGGCAGTTCCAGCCGCCACGCGTGCTCGGGCCCGGCGACCTTGGCGTCGCCGACGGTGTCGAGCACCAGCCGGGACAGGTCGACCGTCTCATAGAGCAACGGGCGCCCGGAGTCCAGGCGGGCCAACAGGAGCAGGTCCTCCACCAGCGTCGTCATCCGGCGCGCCTCCGACTCCACCCGGGAGATCGCGTGCGCCACGTCCGGCGGCACCTCGTCGCCGCGGCGGCGCGCCAGCTCGGCGTAGCCGCGGATCGCCGCCAGCGGGGTGCGCAGCTCGTGGCTGGCGTCCGCGACGAACTGGCGCACCCTGGTCTCGCTGGCGTGCCGCGCGGTCAGCGCCGCGCCGATGTGGCCGAGCATCCGGTTCAGCGCCGACCCCACCTGCCCGACCTCGGTACCGGGGTCGGTGTCCGCCTTCGGCACCCGCACCGACAGCGCCACCTCGCCCCGGTCGAGCGGCAGCTCCGCGACCCTGCGCGCGGTGGCCGCCATCCGGTCCAGTGGGCGCAATGTGCGCCGCACGATCAGCACCCCAACCACGCCCGCGATGGTCAGGCCGAGCAGCGACACCCCACCGAGCACCAGGCCCGTGGTCCACAGGGTGTCCTCCAGCGCCTCGATCGGCAGCCCGATCAGCGCCACCACCCCGTTGCCCGCCTGGGTGGGCACCGCGATGAGCCGGTAGCGGCCCAGGTCGCCGAGATCGCGGTCGCGGGCGACGCCGTCCGCGGGCAGCGCGGTCAGCACCGAGTCGTACGCGGTGGTGGTCAGGTTCTCCTTGCCGGAACTGGTCTGCCGCTGCGCCGAGAACACCACGCCGTCCACGATCGCGGCGTTGATGGCGCCCAGGTCCTGGATCGGCCCGCTGCCCGGTTGCCGGTTGCGGTCGCCGGAGGGCGGTGGGCCGCCGCGGCCGAGGAACTCGGCGGCGCCCTTGCTGGCGTCGGTCAGCCGCGCGTCGAGCTGGTCGACCAGGAACGCGCGCAGGCCGACCACCGTGACCACGCCCGCGACCAGCAGCACCAGGCCGAGCAGCACCAGCTGCTCGGCGATCAGCCGCGCCCGCAGGGACATCGCCCTGCCCGGCTCCTCAGGCCGGCTTGAGGACATACCCGGCGCCCCGCATCGTGTGGATCATCGGGTCGCGGCCCGCGTCGATCTTCTTGCGCAGGTACGAGATGTAGAGCTCGACGATGTTGGCCTGGCCGCCGAAGTCGTAGTTCCACACCCGGTCCAGGATCTGGGTCTTGCTCAGCACCCGGCGCGGGTTGCGCATCAGGTAGCGCAGCAGCTCGAACTCGGTCGCGGTCAGCGTCACCGGCGCACCGGCCCGGAACACCTCCCTGGTGTCCTCGTCCAGCGTCAGGTCGCCGACCACCAGCGCGGACCCGCCGCCGGACTCGGTCACCCCGGTGCGGCGCAGCAGCGCGCGCAGCCGCAGCACGACCTCCTCCACGCTGAACGGCTTGGTGACGTAGTCGTCGCCGCCCGCGGTCAGGCCCGCGATCCGGTCCTCCACCGAGTCCTTCGCGGTCAGGAACAGCACCGGCATGCCGTCCACCTCGGCGCGCAGCCTGCGCAGCACCTCGATGCCGTCGAAGTCGGGCAGCATCACGTCGAGCACCACGGCGTCGGGCTTGAACTCGCGCGCCACGCGCACCGCTGAGGAGCCGTCGAGGGCGCTGCGCACGTCCCAGCCCTCGTAGCGCAGCGCCAGGGTCACCAGCTCGGCCAGCGTCGGCTCGTCGTCGACGACGAGTACCCGGACCGGCTGGCCGTCTGGCCTGCGCAGCTCCGGGCGGGACGAGGTGTTCACGGTCATGCCCCCGATCTTGGCCGGTGCCGTTGGGCGCTACCTGTGCCGATCCTGTGTACCACCTGTGTCCGTTTCCCTCTTGTCGCGCCCCGGGCACATAGGGGATGCCCACCCCGCGCACAGCGTGCGCACAGCCTTGATCCCGATGGTTGTCGGTACCGGGGCCACGAGGCCGCGGACGAACCAGGAGGAACCATGACGGAGCAGACCCCCCAACCGGAGCAGCAGCCCGCGGCCTGGGGCGCGCCGGTTCCGGAGCGCACCCAGCCGCGCTGGTCGTGGAAGAAGTCCGCCGTCGCCGGTGTGGTCGCCGTGGGCATCGCCGGTGCGGGCGGGTTCGCCGTCTACGCGGCCGGCGACGCCACCGCGGACAACGCGGGCGGGCGCTCCGGCGGCATGGGCGGCCCCGGCGGCGGGATGGGCGGCGGCCGCGGCGGCATGGGTGGCGCGGGCGGTGTGGCGGGCGCGCTGCACGGCGAGTTCACCGTGTCCGAGGGCGACGGCAAGTACGGCACCCGGCTGCTGCAGACCGGCGAGGTCACCGCGATCAGCGACACCTCGGTCACCGCCAAGAGCACCGACGGCTACACCAAGACCTACACGATCGACGCCAAGACGGTCCAGCAGTCCGTCGAGCAGGGCGACACCGTCACCATCGTCGCCACCACCTCCGGGGACACCGCGACCGCGACCACCATCAGCGAGCGCGGCGCGGGCGGGCCCGGGATGGGCCAGGGCGGGGCGCCGGAGGGCCGGCAGGGTGTCCCGCCGCGCCGCGAGGACGGCACCGCGCCGGAGGGCGCCCCGCCGACCGAGTGAGGCGGCCGTGGTGGGCCCGGCGTCACTTGTCGACCGGGTCCACCACCTTCGACGCGGCGGTGATGATCGACCACAGTGGACTGCGGGTGCGCTCGTAGTACACCCGCCGGTTGGCCGGTTCCCGGTGCTCGGTGAGCATCCCGAGGTCGACCAGCCTGGTCAGCTCGACCCCGCACGCGCTCTGCGCGATCACCGTCTTCGGCGGCTCCGACTGGAAGAACCGCGGCCCGGCGTGCTGGTGGATCCACAGCGCCACCCGCAACCTGCTCGGCCGCCCGAACAGCAACCGCCCGACATCCCCAGCGTCCATGTCCGCGCGCTCCCAGTGCTCTGCCGTGGGCCAGTAGTACGGGTCCAGTATCAGGAATCAAGATACCGGCGGGGACGGGCGGTGTCGAGGGCGTCGCGCGCGGTGAACGGGTCGACCGCCGGTTCCGGTGCGGCCTGCCGTGCGCCTGCACGGTCGGATGTCCGCACCGGACACCGTTCCCGGCCGGACGCCGCGCAGGCGGACCCGGGTTCGCTGCCGGACTCCTGCGCCCACCGGCTGCCGCCGTCCACCGGGAACCCCGGTGCCTACCGGACGCCGCGCGGGCGGAACTGGACGCTGACGCGGGGTCCGGTGGGGCGGCTGGTCTTGGGGACGCTGTGGTCCCAGGTGCGCTGGCACGAGCCGCCCATCACCAGCAGGTCGCCGTGGGCGAGCGGGAAGCGGCGGGACGGTCCGCCGGTGCGCGGGCGCAGCAGCAGGGGTCGGGTCGCGCCGAGCGAGACGATCGCCACGCAGGTGTCCTCAGTGGACCCGCGGCCGATCCGGTCGCCGTGCCAGGCGACGCTGTCGCGGCCGTCGCGGTACAGGCACAGACCCGCCGTGGTGAACTCGATCGGGTAAAACCGCGATAGCGCTTCCTTTGCCTCCGACAGCACCGGATTCGGCAGCGCGTCACCCTCCCGGTAGAAGGCCAGCAGTCGCGGTACGTCAACGACTGCGTCGTACATCGCGCGCCGCTCCGCTTGCCACGGCACGCCTTCCACCAATGCGGTGAACACGGCGTCTGCTCCGTGTAACCACCCGGGCAGGAAGTCCACCCACGCGCCACCGGACAGCTCGGTGCGGTGCGCCAGGGCGAGATTTCCCAGGCCGGAGCCGGAATCCAGCAGCGAGGCCTGGAACGGGACGGACATGCCCGGCAGCATACTCGAACACCTGTTCGACCTGCTGGGTTTGCGCTGGTCTGGCAGACTGGCCGCTGGTGACGTCGCACCTCACACCGGGACGAGGTTTCGCACCGCCGCGATCGGGGTACCCGCCGCCGCCCACCCGCGTCCGGCGCGCCGCGCTCCCGTGAGAGATCGAGGTACCCCCATGGCCACACCCGTCACCGAGCCGCACCCGCAAACCCCTGCCGCGCAAGGCCGTCCGCTCGCGACCGCCCCGACGAGAGTCGCGGGGGGACAGGTGCCCGGTCGCGGCCGGACCGTCCGCCAGGCGCCGAAAGCGGTCCACCCCGGCCTGCACCTGCGCGCCGCCGTCCAGCGCGTGCTGGCCGACCCCGCCGGGCCGAGCGCGGTCGCCGAGCTGATGGCCGGGTTGGCGTGGACGGCGGCGGCGGGGGAGACCTGCCTGCTCACCCGTCCGGTGGCCGACGTGCGCCGCGCCATCGCCGCGATCGCCGTCGCCGACACCCCGGCCGCGCGCGCCGCGCTCGACCACGCCGCGGCCGCCCTGCTGGACGTGCCCGCGCTCCCGGTGCCGCGCCCCGCGACCGCGTTCGAGCGCCGTTCGATCTAACGTCTTTAACCCGGACGAGTGGACCCTGCCGCTCCGAGTTCAGCCCCCGCCACCTGAGCGGGCAATCTCAGCTGACTGGCTCAACGAAGCGCCGGACCCCTGGGAGAACTCATGACACGGCAACTGGACGCACTGCCCTTCCCCGGAACCCCGTCCCCCGGTCTCGACCTCCGCCGCGCGGTCGACACCGCCCTCGCCGCACTGATCACCCCGCCGTCCGCGGCGGCGGCCCGCGCCATCGCCGACGACCTGCTCGGCGCGCTCGCCAGGACCGCCGCCACCGGCGACACCTGCCTCGTGCTCACCGCGGCCGAGGCGGTCGGCCTGGCCAGGGGCCACCTGGTGGCCGCCCGCGACATCGAGGCCCGCGCCGCCCTGGTCCGCGCCCGCGGTCTGCTCGACCGCAGGGCACCGTGACCCGCGCCGCGCCCGTGCTCCCGCGCCGGACCCCGTGACCCGACCGGGTCGTCCCGCGATCCCCCGAATATCCCCACTCACCACCGGGTACTGACGACACGTGACACCGAAGACCTCCCCGGCCGACGCCCCCGACACCGCCCACCGCCGCCCCGCCGGGGTGGACGACGCGACCGTCGAGGCGGTCGGCAAGCTCACCGAGGCGCTGGAGACCATCGAGCGCGCCCGCGGCCACCTGTACTCCTTCCACCAGCTCACCGGCGGCGCCGACTTCGAACTCGGCGAGGCGGCCGACCTGCTCGAGGCGGCGGGGCACGCCGAGATCGCGCGGCGGCTGCGCACCGAGCTCGTCGGGCGCAACGTCCTGCCCGGCCGGTGGACGTTCCAGATCGTCGAGGAGTACGACGACGGCTACTACGAGCGGGTCCGCGCCGAGGAGCGCTCGGTCCGCGACGAGCTGCTCCAGGGCAGGCGGCACGTGTTCGAGTCCGAGCTCAAGGAGTCCCGCCGCACCCGCGGCGCCGAGGGACACGAGGCCCGCCCGTGAGCCCGCCCCCGCGGTCGCGCGAGGGAACTGGCGTCACCGGACGCGCTACGGAATCCTGGTGACCATGCGGACTCACGCGCGGAACACCATGACGATGCACGGTCAACCCAGCCTCCCGGTCCGGACCGGCGAGTGCCCGGAGTGCCTCGGCTCCGGGCTGGCCCCCAACCGCAAGGACTTCTGCCCGCGCTGCGGGGGGATAGGGCAGGTGCCCCGTGCCGCCTGACCCCCCCGAGTCGCCCGACCGCACTGGCGCGCCCTGCCCGCACCAGTGCGGACCGGACGGCGTCATCCGCTGGCACCAGCCCCGACCGGACGGTCGCGGCGGGACCGAGTTCGCGCTGATGGAGCTGCCGTGCCCGGAGGGGCACGCGGGCCAGTGGCGCCACCCGGCCGCCGAGCGCGACCGGGTCGTCGACCCCGGCGCGCCCGGTACCCCCACCCGGCTGCCCTCGCTCCCGACCCGGCTGCCCGGCGCCACCGACGCGGTCAACCAGCTCCCGCCGGGGCTGGCCAAGCTCCTCACCGACATCCACCGCCGCGCGGGCCACACCGACTGACCGGCCCCGACGGGATAACCCCATCCCTAACCCCGGTACGGGGTATGGTCGAGGCCATGGCGCTGGCAGACCACCCCCGCATCCCGCTCACCTTCGGCCCCTCGCCGCTGCACCCGCTCGACCGGCTCACCGCGCACCTGGGCGGGGCGCGGATCTGGGCCAAGCGGGAGGACTGCAACTCCGGCCTCGCCTTCGGCGGCAACAAGGTCCGCAAGCTGGAGTACCTGGCGGCCGAGGCCGTCGCGACCGGGTGCGACACCCTCGTGTCCATCGGCGGCGTGCAGTCCAACCACACCAGGTCCGTCGCGGCCGTCGCCGCGTACCTCGGCCTCAAGTGCGTCCTGGTCCAGGAGTCCTGGGTGGACTGGCCGGACTCGGTGTACGACAAGGTCGGCAACGTCCAGCTCAGCCGCCTGCTCGGGGCCACTTCCCGGTTCGTCGAGGCGGGTTTCGGCATCGGGATCAAGGAGAGCTACCAGCAGGTCCTCACCGAGGTCGACCTCTCCGGCGGCAAGCCGTACCCGATCCCGGCTGGCGCGTCCGACCACCCGCTCGGCGGCCTCGGCTTCGCCCGCTGGGCCGCGGAACTGCTCGAGCAGGAACGCGCCGCGGGCGTCCGGTTCGACACCGTCGTCGTCGCCTCCGGCACCGGCAGCACCCAGGCGGGCATGGTCGCCGGGTTCGCCGCCCTCGGCGAGCGGCGCAGGGTGATCGGCGTCGACATCACCGCCAAACCGGTCGAGACCCTCGCCGCCGTGCAGCGCATCGCCCACCGCACCGCGGCCCTGCTCGACACCGAGATCACCGACGAGGTCATCCTCGACGAGCGCTACCACGCGGGCACCTACGGCATCCCCGACGAGGAGACCCTGTCGGCGATGCGGCTGGCCGCGCGCACCGAGGCCCTGATCACCGACCCGGTCTACGAGGGCAAGTCGATGGCGGCGCTGATCGACCTGGTCGGCACCGGGGAGATCCCGCGCACCGACACCGTCCTGTTCGCCCACCTCGGCGGCCAGCCCGCGATCAACGGCTACAGCGCGGTCGTCTAGGCCACCGGCGAGTCGCCGGTCTCACGTTCGGCGCGCGCCCCACGGTCACCGCACGGATCCACGGCTACGATCTGGCGACTGGGTAGACGCCCAGAGTGCCTGGAGCCGGTGTTTGTATGGATGCTGTGGTGGCGGCGCGGGACGTGGTGCGCGTCCTGCTCGTCGAGGACGACGCGGGTGACGCGCTGCTGGTCGAGGAACTGCTCGCCGATGTCGACGCCCCCGTGGTGCTGACCAGGGCGCAGAGCCTGGCCGAGGCGCAGCCGCTGCTGGCTGGCGTCGACTGCGTGCTGCTCGACCTCGGCCTGCCCGACGCGAGCGGGTTGCAGGGGCTGCGCAAGCTGGAGGAGGCGGGCGGCGGTGTCGCCGTCGTCGTGCTCACCGGCCTCGCCGACGAGCAGCAGGGCGTCGCCGCGGTCGCCGCGGGCGCCCAGGACTACCTGGTCAAGGGGCAGGTCGACGGCGACCTGCTGAGCCGGGTCATCCGCTACGCGGTGCAACGCGTGCGCAGCGAGGAGATCCAGCGGCAGCTGCGCGAGGAACGGCTCTACGCCGAGGAGAAGGCCCGCCTCGAACGCGGCCTGCTGCCCACCCCGGTGCTCTCGGACCCCCGGCTCGACCGCGACTTCACCTACCAGCCCGGCAGCCAGCGGATGCTGCTCGGCGGCGACTTCTACGACCTGGTCGAGACCGAGGACGGCACCGTGCACGCGGTGATCGGCGACGTCTGCGGCCACGGCCCGGACGAGGCCGCGCTCGGCGTCCACCTGCGCGTCGCCTGGCGCGCGCTGGTGCTGGCCGAGCGCCCGGTCGACGAGGTGCTCAGCACCATGCAGCGGGTCCTGGTGCACGAGCGCCACCTCGAGGGCCTGTTCGCCACCGTCTGCATGCTCTCGGTCGACCCCGACCGGCGCACCGCCCGGCTGCGGCTGGCCGGTCACCCGCCGCCGGTGCTGGTCGCCGAGGGCCGGGTCAGCCTGCTGGAGGCCCCGGTCGGTGTCCCGCTCGGCGTCCGGACCAAGGCCACCTGGCCGTCGACGACCGTCGAGCTGGGCGAGCGGTGGTCGGTGCTGCTCTACACCGACGGCCTGATCGAGGGCCGGATGGGCACCACCTCGGAGCGGCTCGGCTTCGCCCGCCTCGCCGAGATGGTCGGCACCCTCGCCGGGGCCGACCCGCGCTGGCGGGTCACCGTGCTCGCCGACCTCATCCGCCAGGCCTGCGCCCTCAACGAGGGCGAGCTGGTCGACGACGTCGCCGCGATGCTGCTGAGCCGGGTCGGTGACCCCGATGTCTGAGCGCGGTGCCCCCGCGTCCCGCCGGGTGAGCTCGCGCTGGCCGCTGCGGCGCTGGCTGACCCTCGCCATCGGCGTGCTGGTCCTGGTGTTCATCGGCGCCGTGGTCGCCGGGTCGCTGGCCATCGCCGGGCTCACCGAGGCGCGCACCACCATCGTCGACCGCGTCGACCCCGCCGTGCAGCACGCCCTGCGCCTGGACACCGCGCTGGTCGACCAGGAGACCGGGCTGCGCGGCTACGTGCTGACCGCCAAGGACGAGTTCCTCGAACCGTACGACTCCGGCGTCGAGCGGCAGCGCGCCGCCATCGCGAACCTGCGCCGCTCCATCGTCGTGCGCACCGACCTGCTCGACCGGATCACCTCGATCGAGACCGACGTCGAGCGCTGGCGCACCGACTACGCCGAACCCACCATCGACCGCGTCCGCGCCACCGGGGTCGGCGGCGACGCCCAGACCGAGGAGGGCAAGCGGCGCTTCGACCAGGTCCGCGCCGCGGTCGGCGGGCTGCAGCGCGAACTCGACCTGGCCCGCGAGGAGGGCAGGGCGACCCTGGCGAGCGCGGCGAGCACCCTGGTCATCGTGTGCGCCACCATCGCGATCGTGCTGCTGGTGGTGTTCCTGCTGGTCGCCGTGGTGCTGCGGGCCGCGGTGGCCGGGCCGCTGGCGCAGCTGACCGGGGGCGTGCGCCGGGTCGCCGACGGGGACTTCCAGCACGAGCTGCGGGTCACCGGGCCCCGGGAGGTCACCGAACTGGCCGGGGACGTCGACTCGATGCGCAGGCGGATCCTGGCCGAGGTGTCGGTGCAGCGCGAGGTCAACGCCGCGCTCGACGCCCGCACCGAGGACCTCAAGCGGTCCAACGCCGAGCTGGAGCAGTTCGCCTACGTCGCCTCGCACGACCTGCAGGAGCCGCTGCGCAAGGTCGCCAGCTTCTGCCAGCTGCTCGAACGCCGCTACAAGGGCCAGCTCGACGACCGCGCCGACCAGTACATCGGGTTCGCCGTGGACGGCGCCAAGCGGATGCAGGTGCTGATCAACGACCTGCTCGCGTTCAGCCGGGTCGGTCGGCACGCCCGCGACCGGGTGCCGGTGGCCGGGGCCGACCTGGTCGCGCAGGCCGAGACCAACCTGGCCGAGGCCATCGGGGAGGCGGGCGCGGTCGTCGAGGTCGGCGAGCTGCCCACCGTGCTCGGCGAGGCGCCGCTGCTGACCGCGGTGTTCCAGAACCTGATCGGCAACGCGGTGAAGTTCCGCGGCACGCAGCCCCCCGTCGTGCGGATCACCGCGGAGCGCGACGGCGAGCACTGGCTGTTCACCGTGGTCGACAACGGCATCGGCATCGAACCGGAGTTCGCCGAGCGGGTGTTCGTCATCTTCCAGCGCCTGCACGGCAAGGACGCCTACCCGGGCACCGGCATCGGCCTGGCGATGTGCCGCAAGATCATCGAGTACCACGGCGGCCGCATCTGGCTCGACCCCGCCGACGACGGCGGCACCCGCTTCCGCTTCACCCTCCCCGTCGCCGCCGACGCGACCACCCCGGCGGGTACCCTCGCCGAAACCCCCACGGAGAAGGCGCAACCATGACCGACCCCACCGACCTCAAGGTCATCGACGTCCTGCTGGTCGAGGACGACGACGGCGACGTGCTGATGACGCGGGAGGCGTTCGAGCACTACAAGATCCGCAACCAGCTGCACGTCGTGCGCGACGGCGAGCAGGCGGTCGCCTTCCTGCGCCGCGAGGGCCAGTACGCCGACGCCCCCCGCCCCGACCTCATCCTGCTCGACCTCAACCTCCCCCGCTTCGACGGCCGCCAGGTCCTCGCCGAGATCAAGGCCGACGCCGAGTTCCGCATGATCCCGGTCGTCGTGCTGACCACCTCGGAAGCGGAAGAGGACATCCTCCGCAGCTACCAACTGCACGCGAACGCCTATGTCACCAAGCCGGTGGACTTCGACCGCTTCATCGAGATCATCCGCAAGATCGACGAGTTCTTCGTGACCGTGGTGAAGCTGCCCCGCTAGCGCTTCCCGCCCGACGGACGGCGTGCGCAACGCACGCTGTCCAACCCCGTCGCCGTCGAAACTCGACCATGCCCGGCCTTCGGTCGCCCGACTTGCGGCCGGTCGATCCGGACCCGGAAGTCGACACGTCAGGTCCCGACCGCGAAACTCGCGCAGACCTCGTGCTCCTCCACCATCCGGACGATCCGCCGACCATCGGCCCAGCCGAGATCGACATCCCCGCGCTGGAACCGGAGGGCGGTGTTGCGCATCACCGTGTCCGCGTCCTTACCCGCGGCGATGTCGAGACAGGTGTTCTCCGCGTCGACCAGTGCGCTGTCCCACCGCGCGGTGGTGCTGGTCAAGGCGGGGTAGTACGTGCTGAGGTCGGCGATGAACCTGCTCTGCGCGAGCGGGCGGTCCGACAACGGGACGACGGGTGTCCGCGTGCGCGGCGTGCCGCCCGGCGACCGGGCATCGTGGTTGCCGCTGGTCGTGATCGCGATGACCATCAACGACACGCCGACCACGAGCCCGAACACGATCAGCAGGGCGATTCGCCCTCGGCGGCGGGCGGCTGGGGACGCGTTGATGATCTCGTTCACACCCTGCCGCGTCGCGGCAGGCCGAGTGGTTGTTACGCCGGGTGCGAACCGGGGTTGACTGGCTGGTTGGGTCGCCGACCCGTGCCGGCCGAGTCGGACACGGCGGGCACGGCCTAGTGGTGATGGTTGTGCCGAAGATCGACGAGTTCTTCGTGACCGTGGTGAAGCTGCCCCGCTAGCGGTGGTGTTCTCGCTGGTCAGCGGCCTGTGGCAGGCGGCTTGAGCGGGTTCGGTCGGCGTGTGTTCCGGCGCTGTTGCGTCAGCCGAGGTGGCGGGGGCGCGGGGCCACCGTGGTGCTCGGGCTGCTGCCGAACAGGCGGCGGGGGCCGAGTTTGCGCGGGCCGCGGGTGCGGCGGTGGCGGGGCTGGGGGTCGGTGGGCTCCGCGGGGCCGGGGTCGCGTCGGGAGACGAGGCTGGCGGCCAGGGCGGCTATCGCCACGCCGCCCAGGAGCATGGCTATCACGGTCCAGACCGTGGAGCCGCCCGAGTGGTAGGAGACCATCCCGCAGGCCGCGGCGCCCGCGGCGGCGAGGAACGCTTCGAGGAAGTACTTGCGCACGGTGACCACGGGCCTCTCGGTTGCTCTTACCCGAGAGGTACCCGTTCCGGCGCGGTTCACCCGTACCGGTTTCGGTCCACTGTGGATGGTGCTCATGTGTTGTTGGTCGCGCTGACGGTCAGCGACTGCGACACCGTCTTCGCGCCCTTGGGCCACACGGTGTACGTGTGCGTGGTCTTGCCCGGCGTGGTGTCGCACGGGAACGACAGCTCCAACTGGCCGGAGGCGGCGTAGTCGCTGCCGTACGAGCCGTACATCCCGGGGCTGTCGACGGAGATCGCCGCGCCGTCCGCGCCGGACACCTTCCACGCGATCACCACCGGCGAACCGGGGGACGAGAACGGGGCGCCCGGCTTGGCCAGCACCGGGCACGCCGGCTTGCTGACCACCGTGAAGCTGACGATCTTCGCGCCGGTGGTGACCGGTTTCGCCGACGTCGTCGTGGTGGTCTTGTGCGTCGTGGTCGGCTTCGCGGACGTGGTCGGCTTGCGCGTGCCGGTCGCCGCGGACGTCTCACCCGAGTCGTCGGGGGTGTCCGATTCCGAGGTGGCCGCGGTCGGCGTCGGCTTGGCGGAGGTCGTCCCCACCGTCGGCAGCGAGTCGGCCGCCTGCACCGAGGTGCACCCCACCGCGCCCGCCGCCAACACCGCTCCGATGACTAAACCACCCAGTGCCCGCTTGTTCATCGTCCCCACCCTCTCGCCCCGTCTTCTTGTCCACAAAGACGTGTTGGTGCGAAAGAGGTTGCGGCGGCAGGGGAATTACCAGGCCGAGGGCGCGTAGTCCTTCAGGAAGCAACCGAAGATGTCCTCGCCCGCCTCGCCGCGCACGATCGGGTCGTACACCCGCGCGGCGCCGTCGACCAGGTCGAGCGGGGCGTGGAACCCCTCGTCGGCCAACCGCAGCTTGGTCGGGTGCGGGCGCTCGTCGGTGATCCAGCCGGTGTCGACCGCGGTCATCAGGATGCCGTCGGTCAGCATCTCCTGGGCGCTGGTGCGGGTCAGCATGTTCAGCGCGGCCTTGGCCATGTTCGTGTGCGGGTGCCCCGGGCCCTTGTAGGCGCGGCTGAACTGGCCCTCCATCGCCGAGACGTTGACCACGTACTTGCGCCGCGCCCGCGCCGCCGCCATCGCGGGCCGCAACCTGCTCACCAGGATGAACGGCGCGGTCTGGTTGCACAGCTGCACCTCGAGCAGCTCCAGCGGGTCGACCTCGTGCACCCGCTGCGTCCAGCTGTTCACGTCGTGCAGGTCCGGCACCAGCCCACCGGCGTCGATGGCGGTGTTCGCGGCGATCCGGTCCGGGCTCGCCGACCCGGCGGTGAGGGCCAGCGCGGTCAGCGGGTGCAGCTCGTGCGGGGTGTTCTCGCCGCCGCCGATCAACGCCGCCGGGTGCGCCGCGCTTGCCGCGCCCAGGGTGATCACCTCGGGCAGCGGTCCCGGCGGCAACCGGTCGTTCTCGGCGGCGGCCAGCGGGGCGTACGCGCCGGGGGAGCGGCGGACCGTCTGCGCGGCGTTGTTGATCAGGATGTCCAGCGGCCCGCGCGCGGCGACGGTGTCGGCCAGTTCGACCACCTGGGCCGGGTCGCGCAGGTCGATGCCGACCACGCGCAGCCGGTGCAGCCAGTCACCCGAGTCCGGCATCGCGGCGAACCGGCGCACGGCGTCGCGGGGGAACCGGGTGGTGATCGTGGTGTGCGCGCCGTCGCGCAGCAGCCGCAGGGCGATGTACATGCCGATCTTGGCGCGGCCACCGGTGAGCAGCGCGGTACGCCCCGTGAGGTCGGCCCTGGCGTCGCGCTTGGACCGGTTCAGCGCCGCGCACTCGGGGCAGAGCTGGTGGTAGAAGGCGTCGACCTCGTGGTAGCGGCGCTTGCAGGTGTAGCAGGCCCGCGCCCGCAGCAGGGTGCCCGCGGTCGCGCCGGGAGCGGACGAGACGAGGGGGATGCCCTGGGTCTCGTCGTCGATCCGGTTGGGCGCGCCGGTCGCCGTCGCCGCGGTGACCGCGTCATCGGCCGCCGTGACCGCCGCCCGCCGCTCCGCCCGCCGCTGCTTGCGGACCTCCTTGAAGATCCGCGCTGTAGCCCGCCGCACCGCCACCGCGTCCGGATGCTCCGGCGGCAACCCGTCGACCTCGGCCAACACCGCGAGGCACTCCCGCAACCGCCCCGGGTCGATCCCCACGCCGTCCTCCGCCATACCCATCCCCACTTCGGTGAACCCCCACTGTAGAAGTGGCCCCCGACCGGCCGGTGCACGGCCTCACCAACGGGGTCTGAGGATGGGCATACAACTATCTGGATGGCTGGTAATGGGGCGCCCTCGACAAGGCTGGCGTCGGGGCCTCTCGCGCCGGGTGGTTCAGCAGGTTGCGTTGCTCGGCCCACCCGATGTTGTGCGGTCGTCCAGAAGTTCGGCGGCGGCGAGCCATTCGCGCCATTGGGCTGCTTGGGCCTCGGCTTGGTCGGCTCGGCGTTTGTCGCCTGCGGCCCTGGCTTTGGCGGCTTGGGTTTCGAACTGTTGGACGCGTTCGCGGAATTGGGCGGCCCTGGCCTCGGCCTCGGGGTCGGTGCGGCGCCATTGGGCGTCGGCGGCGGTGCGGACCTTGTCCTCGACGGCGCGGAGTCTGCCCTCGAGTTCGCGGATGCGTTCGCGGGGGACCTTGCCGATCTCTTCCCAGCGTTCCTGGACGCGGTGCAGTGCGGTGCGGGCGGCGTCGAGGTCGGTTGTGGTGATCTTCTCGGCC